>NZ_JARVGZ010000001.1:3425000-3442500 GCF_040460055.1 Bacillus cereus group sp. MG4
CTCTCTTGAATGTATCCTGAGTACGGCGGAACACGTGAAATTCCGTCGGAATCTGGGAGGACCATCTCCCAAGGCTAAATACTCCCTAGTGATCGATAGTGAACCAGTACCGTGAGGGAAAGGTGAAAAGCACCCCGGAAGGGGAGTGAAAGAGATCCTGAAACCGTGTGCCTACAAATAGTCAGAGCCCGTTAATGGGTGATGGCGTGCCTTTTGTAGAATGAACCGGCGAGTTACGATCCCGTGCGAGGTTAAGCTGAAGAGGCGGAGCCGCAGCGAAAGCGAGTCTGAATAGGGCGTTTAGTACGTGGTCGTAGACCCGAAACCAGGTGATCTATCCATGTCCAGGGTGAAGTTCAGGTAACACTGAATGGAGGCCCGAACCCACGCACGTTGAAAAGTGCGGGGATGAGGTGTGGGTAGCGGAGAAATTCCAATCGAACCTGGAGATAGCTGGTTCTCCCCGAAATAGCTTTAGGGCTAGCCTTAAGTGTAAGAGTCTTGGAGGTAGAGCACTGATTGAACTAGGGGTCCTCATCGGATTACCGAATTCAGTCAAACTCCGAATGCCAATGACTTATCCTTAGGAGTCAGACTGCGAGTGATAAGATCCGTAGTCAAGAGGGAAACAGCCCAGATCGCCAGCTAAGGTCCCAAAGTGTGTATTAAGTGGAAAAGGATGTGGAGTTGCTTAGACAACTAGGATGTTGGCTTAGAAGCAGCCACCATTTAAAGAGTGCGTAATAGCTCACTAGTCGAGTGACTCTGCGCCGAAAATGTACCGGGGCTAAATACACCACCGAAGCTGCGAATTGATACCAATGGTATCAGTGGTAGGGGAGCGTTCTAAGTGCAGTGAAGTCAGACCGGAAGGACTGGTGGAGCGCTTAGAAGTGAGAATGCCGGTATGAGTAGCGAAAGACGGGTGAGAATCCCGTCCACCGAATGCCTAAGGTTTCCTGAGGAAGGCTCGTCCGCTCAGGGTTAGTCAGGACCTAAGCCGAGGCCGACAGGCGTAGGCGATGGACAACAGGTTGATATTCCTGTACCACCTCTTTATCGTTTGAGCAATGGAGGGACGCAGAAGGATAGAAGAAGCGTGCGATTGGTTGTGCACGTCCAAGCAGTTAGGCTGATAAGTAGGCAAATCCGCTTATCGTGAAGGCTGAGCTGTGATGGGGAAGCTCCTTATGGAGCGAAGTCTTTGATTCCCCGCTGCCAAGAAAAGCTTCTAGCGAGATAAAAGGTGCCTGTACCGCAAACCGACACAGGTAGGCGAGGAGAGAATCCTAAGGTGTGCGAGAGAACTCTGGTTAAGGAACTCGGCAAAATGACCCCGTAACTTCGGGAGAAGGGGTGCTTTCTTAACGGAAAGCCGCAGTGAATAGGCCCAAGCGACTGTTTAGCAAAAACACAGGTCTCTGCGAAGCCGTAAGGCGAAGTATAGGGGCTGACACCTGCCCGGTGCTGGAAGGTTAAGGAGAGGGGTTAGCGTAAGCGAAGCTCTGAACTGAAGCCCCAGTAAACGGCGGCCGTAACTATAACGGTCCTAAGGTAGCGAAATTCCTTGTCGGGTAAGTTCCGACCCGCACGAAAGGTGTAACGATTTGGGCACTGTCTCAACCAGAGACTCGGTGAAATTATAGTACCTGTGAAGATGCAGGTTACCCGCGACAGGACGGAAAGACCCCGTGGAGCTTTACTGTAGCCTGATATTGAATTTTGGTACAGTTTGTACAGGATAGGCGGGAGCCATTGAAACCGGAGCGCTAGCTTCGGTGGAGGCGCTGGTGGGATACCGCCCTGACTGTATTGAAATTCTAACCTACGGGTCTTATCGACCCGGGAGACAGTGTCAGGTGGGCAGTTTGACTGGGGCGGTCGCCTCCTAAAGTGTAACGGAGGCGCCCAAAGGTTCCCTCAGAATGGTTGGAAATCATTCGTAGAGTGCAAAGGCATAAGGGAGCTTGACTGCGAGACCTACAAGTCGAGCAGGGACGAAAGTCGGGCTTAGTGATCCGGTGGTTCCGCATGGAAGGGCCATCGCTCAACGGATAAAAGCTACCCCGGGGATAACAGGCTTATCTCCCCCAAGAGTCCACATCGACGGGGAGGTTTGGCACCTCGATGTCGGCTCATCGCATCCTGGGGCTGTAGTCGGTCCCAAGGGTTGGGCTGTTCGCCCATTAAAGCGGTACGCGAGCTGGGTTCAGAACGTCGTGAGACAGTTCGGTCCCTATCCGTCGTGGGCGTAGGAAATTTGAGAGGAGCTGTCCTTAGTACGAGAGGACCGGGATGGACGCACCGCTGGTGTACCAGTTGTTCTGCCAAGGGCATAGCTGGGTAGCTATGTGCGGAAGGGATAAGTGCTGAAAGCATCTAAGCATGAAGCCCCCCTCAAGATGAGATTTCCCATAGCGTAAGCTAGTAAGATCCCTGAAAGATGATCAGGTTGATAGGTTCGAGGTGGAAGCATGGTGACATGTGGAGCTGACGAATACTAATAGATCGAGGACTTAACCATATAATATGAAGCAAATGTTATCTAGTTTTGAAGGAATATGCCTTCATAGTTTGGTGATGATGGCAGAGAGGTCACACCCGTTCCCATACCGAACACGGAAGTTAAGCTCTCTAGCGCCGATGGTAGTTGGGACCTTGTCCCTGTGAGAGTAGGACGTCGCCAAGCAACTAAAAACACAAGTCTTTTGACTTGTGTTTTTTTTATTTCCCATGAAATAGGCTCGGTTCTGTTAGTAAAAAAGACGAAATATAGTAAGGGATTTTTTGAGCAGAAATAGTAAGAAATTGATAAATAAATGGATAATCTTCAGAGCCATAGCTCCCAAGTAAATCATACCACCAATCTGTTTCGTATCTAGAAATCATACTTAAATTGTAGAGCAATAAATAATGAACAAGAAGTTCAGGTAATACTGGTTTAGGATTTCTCGGGTCAATTGGAATTGGTAAGTAATAAGTATCAGCAAGATATTCGTAGTATAAAGGCGTACTATATATAGGGTTCCACGACTGGATAGGAGCTGTAAAAAGCAGATTCGATCCGCCTGTTTTCCCGGAGACATGTTGTATGGATAAATGCTTACAAGTTGATTCAATGTAACGTGAAAATCTTTCTGTAGTCATATGAAGTCGATCTAGTATGTTGGCCGAAAAGGAAAGTTCATTTGTATTTGTTGAATCGATTTTATATAAATTGGCCCCTCTTTGACTATAGCGAAATAAATTTTGTAATTCAGGAATATTTCCCATTAGATCTAGCATGTTAAACTTCTCTGCTTCTAAGTGTTTCATGTGAAACAGCTGTTCTGCAATATGAGTAAATAATCCATTTTTTTGTACCTTCACCTCATCTTCTAAAAATTGATACCCCTGTTTTTTTCGTTTACGAGTCGTAACACCATGAGCTAAAACAGTAGTGGATTCTGGATAGTTAGGATCAATAGTTAGTAAGCAAGCTTTAAAA
This sequence comes from Bacillus cereus group sp. MG4, assembly GCF_040460055.1. Classification (NCBI taxonomy): domain Bacteria; kingdom Bacillati; phylum Bacillota; class Bacilli; order Caryophanales; family Bacillaceae; genus Bacillus; species Bacillus cereus group sp. MG4. Next base: position 3,428,488 of record NZ_JARVGZ010000001.1, read on the forward strand.
AGTTGACTCATTCCATAAAACAATAACATTGGCTGAATCGAAAAGGGGGCCACCTTATATAATTCATAATAGTTTTTCCCGTGTTCTAAGTAATAAATAAAGGGATAACAATTTTCGAAACTTTTTTTTTCAGCATCTTGTATGGAGGATTTTTCATAGCAACGGGCAAGATAACGTTGTACATTTTGAGATGAAAAGAAGAAACTTAATTGCTGCCAAGTACAATGTGTTTGATGCATATATTACGCTCCTTTTATTGTCTAAAAATTCTAACATATATATACGTCCTTGACAGTATTTTAACCAATTGATAAGCTACTAATAATAATTTCTGGTATCATGGGGGGAACAATTATGTGGGAATCTAAATTTGTTAAAGAAGGTTTGACTTTTGATGACGTATTACTTGTACCAGCAAAGTCAGATGTACTACCAAGAGAAGTAAGTGTTAAAACAGTTTTATCTGAAAGCTTACAGTTAAATATCCCGTTAATTAGTGCAGGAATGGATACAGTAACAGAAGCTGATATGGCTATTGCAATGGCTCGTCAAGGCGGTTTAGGAATTATTCATAAAAACATGTCTATTGAACAACAAGCGGAGCAAGTTGATAAAGTAAAACGTTCTGAAAGTGGCGTTATTTCAGATCCTTTCTTTTTAACTCCAGAACATCAAGTGTATGATGCAGAGCATCTTATGGGAAAATACCGTATCTCAGGTGTACCGGTTGTAAATAATTTAGACGAGCGAAAATTAGTTGGTATTATTACAAACCGTGATATGCGTTTTATCCAAGACTACTCAATCAAAATTTCCGACGTAATGACAAAAGAAAAGCTAATTACAGCTCCAGTTGGTACAACGCTGGAAGAAGCTGAAAAGATCCTACAAAAGTACAAAATTGAAAAACTCCCTCTCGTTGATAACAACGGTGTACTACAAGGGCTTATTACAATAAAAGATATTGAAAAAGTAATTGAATTCCCAAATTCTGCGAAGGATAAGCAAGGACGCTTATTAGTTGGAGCAGCGGTTGGTGTAACGGCTGATGCGATGCTTCGTATCGACGCATTAGTAAAAGCTAGCGTAGATGCAATCGTACTTGATACAGCTCATGGACATTCTCAAGGTGTTATTGATAAAGTGAAAGAAGTTCGTGCGAAATATCCATCACTAAATATTATCGCTGGAAATGTTGCTACTGCTGAAGCAACGAAAGCATTAATTGAAGCAGGTGCAAACGTAGTTAAAGTTGGTATTGGACCAGGCTCTATTTGTACGACACGCGTTGTAGCTGGCGTGGGTGTACCACAATTAACAGCAGTTTATGATTGTGCAACAGAAGCTCGTAAACACGGTATTCCAGTTATTGCTGATGGTGGTGTTAAGTACTCTGGTGACATGGTAAAAGCTTTAGCAGCAGGAGCACACGTTGTTATGCTAGGTAGTATGTTTGCTGGTGTTGCTGAAAGCCCTGGAGAAACTGAAATTTATCAAGGTCGTCAATTCAAAGTATATCGTGGTATGGGTTCTGTCGGAGCGATGGAAAAAGGAAGTAAAGACCGTTACTTCCAAGAAGGAAATAAAAAACTTGTTCCAGAAGGTATTGAAGGTCGAGTACCATATAAAGGACCTTTAGCAGATACAGTTCATCAATTAGTTGGTGGATTACGTGCCGGTATGGGATATTGCGGAGCGCAGAATTTAGAATTCTTACGTGAGAATGCACAATTCATTCGTATGTCAGGTGCTGGTTTACGTGAAAGCCACCCTCATCACGTACAAATTACAAAAGAGGCTCCAAACTACTCATTGTAATGTCTTATATACAAATAGACGGAGATTTGATATCTCTGTCTATTTTTTTTTGATTATGTTAGAATAACGGTTATGTTAGTACATAGATATTGGGGGTAGCAAAAGTGAAAGGTATGTTTTGCAAAAGATTCATTGCTTTAGTAACAATGCTTACAATAGCTTGTAGTATGTTGTTACCATATAGCAATGCATCAGCAGAAACAGGAGCTGCTTTAAGCATTGAAGCAGGTGCAGCAATTTTAGTTGAAGCGAATTCTGGGAAAATTTTATATCAAAAGAATGCAGATGAATTATTATCAATTGCTAGTATGACAAAGATGATGAGTGAATATTTAGTTCATGAAGCAGTGGATAAAGGAAAACTTAAGTGGGATCAAAAAATTAAGGTTTCTGAATATGCGTATAAAGTTTCGCAAGATCGTTCATTATCGAATGTGCCGCTACGAAACGGTGATTCTTATACAGTAAAAGAGTTATATGAGGCAATGGCAATTTATTCTGCTAATGGTGCAACGATAGCTTTAGCTGAAGCAGTTGCTGGAAAAGAAGTAGACTTTGTAAAAATGATGAACGATAAGTCGAAAGAGCTTGGATTAAAAACTTACAAGTTTGTAAATTCTACTGGCTTAACAAACAAAGATTTAAAAGGACAGCATCCTGAAGGAACAACTCCGGATGAAGAAAATAAAATGGCTGCGAGAGATGTAGCAATTTTAGCACAACGCCTTATTCAAGATTTCCCTAAAACATTAGATACGGCTAAAATTTCAAAAAAGACGTTCCGTGAAGGTACTACGGATCGAATTGAAATGATTAACTGGAACTGGATGTTACCAGGTTTATCTAAGGTATATGCGGGTGTAGATGGCCTGAAAACAGGTTCAACTCCAGAAGCAGGGGATTGCTTCACTGGTACAATTGAAAAAGATGGTATGCGTTTTATTTCTGTAGTTATTAAAACGAAGTCTCGTGATGCACGCTTTGATGAGACAAAGAAACTATATGATTATGGATTTGCTAATTTTGAAATGAAGAAACTGTATAAAAAAGATTCTTCAGTAAAAGGACAAGAAACAGTACGAGTAGAAAATGCTAAAGATAAAGATGTAGCAGTTCAAACAAAACAAGCTGTTTCACTTCCAGTGCCAAAAGGAAGTAAAGATGTTTATAAAACAGAATTAAAAGAAGCAAATAAGGGACAAGAAGCACCTATTAAAAAGGGAGCTGCACTTGGCCAAATGGTAATCACACCAAAAGATGCGAATGATCCTGGATTTTTATCTGGTAAGTCATTACAAATAGATCTTGTAACAACGTCTGCAGTAGAGGAAGCGAATTGGTTTACTCGCTCTATGCGCGGAATTGGCTCTTTCTTTAGTGGTATATGGAATAGTGCTGTTGATACAGTAAAAGGTTGGTTTTAAAAGCTCCTCATTGTAGGGGCTTTTTCTTATTCCTATTTTTCATACCGACTTTATGAAAAAGTAGTAGACAAGCATCTGATAGTTAGTGGTAGAATGTAAGAGTATTCTTAATTTTCGCCTTTAACGGGGAAAAGCAATTCACCTAGGGGGGTTTTTGTAACATGACAAATGTAACAGGGACAGAACGTGTAAAACGTGGAATGGCAGAAATGCAAAAAGGCGGCGTTATTATGGACGTAATTAACGCTGAACAAGCAAAAATTGCAGAAGAGGCAGGCGCAGTTGCTGTTATGGCACTAGAGCGTGTACCAGCAGATATTCGTGCAGCAGGTGGCGTTTCTCGTATGGCAGACCCAACAATCGTTGAAGAAGTTATGGGCGCTGTTTCAATTCCGGTTATGGCAAAATGCCGTATCGGTCATCTTGTAGAAGCACGTGTATTAGAATCATTAGGGGTAGACTATATCGATGAGAGTGAAGTATTAACTCCTGCTGATGAAGTATACCATTTAAATAAACGTGATTACACAGTTCCGTTTGTATGTGGTTGCCGTGATATCGGAGAAGCTGCACGTCGTATTGCAGAAGGTGCATCTATGCTTCGTACAAAAGGTGAACCAGGAACAGGAAACATTGTAGAGGCAGTGCGTCATATGCGCCAAGTCAATGTAGAAATCCGTCAAGTTGCAAGTCTACGTGAAGATGAGTTAATGACATATGCAAAAAATACTGGTGCTCCTTATGAAGTACTACTTGAAATTAAACGCCTTGGTCGTTTGCCAGTTGTAAACTTCGCAGCAGGTGGTGTAGCAACACCAGCAGATGCAGCGTTAATGATGCAACTTGGTGCGGATGGTGTATTCGTAGGATCTGGTATCTTCAAATCAGAAAATCCAGAGAAATTTGCACGCGCAATCGTTGAAGCGACGACTCATTATGAGGATTACGAACTAATTGCGAGCCTTTCTAAAGGATTAGGTAATGCAATGAAAGGTATCGAAATTTCAACGTTATTACCAGAACAACGCATGCAAGAGCGTGGATGGTAATTGAAGGAGAACTTTAAAATGGTGAAAATCGGTGTGCTAGGTCTTCAAGGTGCAGTTCGTGAGCATATAAAATCAGTTGAAGCAAGTGGTGCAGAAGCTGTTGTTGTAAAGCGTGTAGAGCAACTTGAAGAGATTGATGGTCTTATTTTACCAGGCGGTGAAAGTACAACAATGCGCCGTCTTATTGATAAGTATGCTTTCATGGAACCACTTCGTACATTCGCGAAGTCTGGTAAACCAATGTTTGGTACATGTGCAGGTATGATTCTTCTTGCAAAAACACTTATTGGCTATGAAGAAGCACATATTGGTGCTATGGATATTACAGTAGAACGCAATGCGTTCGGACGCCAAAAAGATAGCTTTGAAGTCGCACTTTCAATTAAAGGTGTAGGAGAAGAATTTATTGGTGTATTTATCCGTGCTCCGTATGTTGTAAATGTAGCTGATGATGTTGAAGTACTTTCTACACATGGTGACCGAATGGTAGCAGTAAAACAAAATCAGTTTTTAGCTGCTTCATTCCATCCGGAATTAACGGATGATCATCGTGTCACAGCATACTTTGTAGAAATGGTAAAAGAAGCGAAAATGAAAAAAGTTGTCTAAGTAACTTGCAACTTGTATAAGATTATAGTAAATTGATGGTAACAATTTTATAAAATAAGCGTGTTGATAGGAAGTAGTAACAAATGCCGTTTCTTATAGAGAGTCGATGGTTGGTGGAAATCGATAGAAACAGTTTGTGAATCCATCCTGGAATGGAATGTGGAATATCTTTATGATTAGTAAACATTCCCGGTGAAGAGCCGTTATTTCTACTTGAGAGGAAGGCGGTAATGCTTTCAACTAGGGTGGCAACGCGGGTTAACTCCCGTCCCTTTATATAGGGACGGGAGTTTTTTGTGTTTTATAAAATAAAAGGAGGAGTATATAATGCTTGATATTAAATTTTTACGTACAAATTTTGAAGAAGTAAAAGCGAAGTTACAGCATAGAGGCGAAGATTTAACTGATTTTGGTCGCTTTGAAGAGCTGGATACGAGAAGAAGAGAATTACTTGTTCAAACAGAGGAACTAAAAAGTAAACGTAACGAAGTATCTCAACAAATTTCTGTATTGAAGCGTGAAAAGAAAGATGCAGAAGCTCTAATTCTAGAAATGCGTGAAGTTGGAGAAAAAGTAAAAGATCTTGATAATGAACTTCGTACAGTTGAAGAAAATTTAGAAAGATTAATGTTATCTATTCCAAATATTCCTCATGAATCTGCTCCAGTTGGTGAAACAGAAGATGATAATGTAGTAGCACGTACTTGGGGAGAAGTGAAAGAATTTACTTATGAACCAAAACCACATTGGGATCTTGCTACAGATTTAGGGATTTTAGATTTTGAGCGTGCTGGGAAAGTAACAGGAAGCCGCTTCGTATTCTATAAAGGTGCTGGCGCGAGATTAGAGCGTGCTTTAATTAGCTTTATGCTTGATCTTCATACTGACGAGCATGGATACGAAGAAGTATTACCTCCGTATATGGTAAACCGTGCAAGTATGACAGGAACAGGACAACTTCCGAAATTTGAAGAAGATGCATTCCGTATTGAAAGTGAAGATTACTTCTTAATTCCAACAGCTGAAGTACCTGTAACGAACATGCATCGTGATGAAATCTTAAATAAAGATCAATTGCCTATACGATATGCTGCATTTAGCTCTTGTTTCCGTTCTGAAGCAGGTTCAGCTGGTCGTGATACACGTGGCTTAATTCGTCAGCATCAGTTCAATAAAGTAGAGCTTGTCAAGTTCGTAAAACCAGAAGATTCTTATGAAGAGTTAGAAAAACTAACAAATGATGCAGAACGCGTGTTACAATTATTAGAGTTGCCATATCGCGTTATGAGCATGTGCACAGGCGATTTAGGATTTACAGCAGCGAAGAAATACGATATCGAAGTATGGATTCCGAGCTATGGCACATATCGTGAGATTTCTTCTTGTAGTAATTTTGAGGCTTTCCAAGCGAGACGTGCAAATATCCGTTTCCGTCGTGAGCCAAACGGAAAACCAGAACATGTTCATACATTAAATGGATCTGGTCTTGCAATTGGACGTACGGTGGCAGCTATTTTAGAGAACTACCAACAAGAAGATGGTACAATTATAATTCCAGAAGTTCTTCGCCCTTATATGGGAGGAAAAACAGTTATTAAGTAAATTTATAAACATTCATCGGTATGAGTGATTGGTAATTATGAGCGTTGTCAGTACTATAATGTAGGAGAGGAAAAGTAAAATTTTCCTTTCCTCATAATTTATTTTAGTAGGGTTGACTAACTGTTTTTCTTTTGATATTATATTTGATGTCAATATGGAGGTATACCCAAGTCTGGCTGAAGGGATCGGTCTTGAAAACCGACAGGCGGCGAGAGTCGCGCGGGGGTTCGAATCCCTCTACCTCCTCCAGATATAATTGACAACAGCGCATATAAGTGGAGATTGGAGAACTCGTTACCAACACGTAACGAGTTTTTATTTTAAAACCAATCATAAAGTATGGTGTAAGGCGATTTTGTCCTTATTACACACTCATATTCCGATGATTATCTTCATAGATATGAAAGGAGTCAACATGGATCTTATTATACAAACGTTTCCTTTAGATGGAAAAACTTTATATTATGTACAATGTCCTGTCTGTAAGAACAATAGAATTTTAAACAGTGGTGCAAATGTGTCACGCATTATAAGCGATGATACATTCCGTAAACTTTGTGGTTGCACTTGTGATGTAAAGCAAACTGCGACAAAAGTAGAGGCGCCAAAAAAAGTTGAAAAAGCAGCTGTAAAGAAAGAAGCAGCTCCAAAACGTACAGGTAAAGTATTAACAGCAGTGATTAACGGGAAAGAAATGACTGTTAAAGAGATTGCTGAAACATACGATATTAGTACAAGTACTGTTCGTCAGCGTATTAACGCTGGAAAACCTGAGAGTGAAATTATTGCTCCGACAAAAAAGAAGTAATTTAATAGAAAAACCCGTGCGTATGCACGGGTTTTTTATTTTACAAGTTTACGTGTTTGTTTTAAAAAATGGCCAATTTTTTTAATGATTGGTTCAATTGAATCACCATCTTTTAAAATATCGTATTCATTAATGTTTAATCGTAAAACAGGGCATGCATTAAAGTTATTAATCCAGTTTTCGTAACGGCCATGCATCTCTTTCCAATACTCAATTGGTGTTTGTTGTTCCATCGGACGTCCGCGTTCTTGGATACGATCAACAATATCATCGAAAGAACCTTCTAAGTAAATTAATAAATCAGGATGAGGGAAGTAAGGAGTCATGACCATAGCGTCAAATAAACCTTTGTATGTTTCATAATCAGTTTCCGTCATTGTACCTTTTTCATGATGCATCTTTGCAAAAATTCCAGTGTCTTCATAGATAGAGCGATCTTGAACAAAACCGCCACCGTATTCAAAAATTCTTTTTTGTTCTTTAAATCGTTCTGCTAAAAAGTACACTTGCAAGTGGAAGCTCCAGCGTGTGAAATCAGCATAGAACTTGTCCAAATACGGGTTTGAATCTACCTTTTCAAATGATGTGCGATAACCTAGAGCGTTAGCTAATGCAGTTGTCATAGTTGATTTTCCAACACCTACTGTTCCAGCAATAGTGATTACTGCGTCATTTGGTATATCATATTTTTTCCTTAAATTCATTGTTATTCCGACTCCTTTAAGAGAGTATTTTGAAGGGCGGATAGGATGACGTTTAAATCATCAGGATTTTTTACAAAATCCATATCGTCTCCGTTAAATTTTAATACTGGGATATCTGGATGATCCTTTTTAAAAGTATCCATTGCTGTTTCGTAATCTTTTGTGAGCTGTAGTAAGTAATTTGGATCCATGTTTTTTTCGAATTCTCTTCCGCGCATCGCAATTCGTGTTTGTAATGTTTCCAAGCTAGCTGTTAAATAAACGATAACGTTTGGTACAGGCATATCTTGTGTAAGGATACGATAGATTTGCATGTACTTGTCATATTGAGAATTCTTTAATGTACGGGATGCGAAAATTAAATTTTTAAATATATGATAATCCGCTATTACTGGTTTCCTTTGATTCAAATACTTTATGTTAATATCTTCTAATTGTTTGTATCTATTACAAAGAAAGAACATCTCTGTTTGAAAACTCCATTCGTCGATGTCTTCATAGAATTTTCCTAAAAAAGGATTCTCATCAACAATTTCTTTTAGTAAGTGGAGTTGCATGTGAGTTGAAATTGCCTTCGCAAGTGAGGTTTTTCCAACACCAATTGGTCCTTCAACCGTGATAAATGGTACTCCGGTCACGCTGTTTCCTCCTTTCAATCAGTGATTTACCGTGACTACTAAAAACACAAAACAGAATTATTGTAGCACAGGAGGGAAGCGAGCGGGTTAATTTGATATAAAAAGTTAGAAAATAAATATATGTATTAATTAATTTTTATTTGAGATGACGGTACTATATTTGCTTTTAATGTGGCTTCCATTATTTTTAAAGCATGCAGATTATCCTGATCATGATTAGAGGCAATACAGTCCTGTGGTACATACAGTGTATAATTTCTCATATGAGCATCGTTAGCTGTAAAGAGGATACATATATTCCCGGCGACTCCTGTCAATATTAGATTTTCTATTTTTAAATAGCCTAATAAAGAATTTAAAGGTGTTTCATAAAAAGCAGAGTAATGTGGTTTAATAAAAATGTAATCATCAGTATTTGGAGCAATCTTATGAATGATATTTTCACTATACTCATTTGTACAATGAGTAATTAGTTGGTCAATATCAGATCTCCAAAGTTGATAATGGTCATTAACATAAATTATGGGGTAGCCAAAGGATTTCATTGTTTTCTTTAATTGTAAAATAGGGTTTGTTATAATTTCGCATTTTTTGGCTAGGGTGGGCCCGTGTGAAAATTGAAAATCATTAATCATATCGATAATGAGTAAGGCAGCATTCTTCATATGTAATCCCCTCTCTTTTTTATTAGGGTGGATTGAATTTGTAAAAGTTATCCCATGTGCAGTAAATGGAAATAAGTGTATTTTATTTAAGGGAAAGGACTATGGTATGGAACACGATCAAGATATTTATTTTATGCAGTTAGCAATAGAAGAGGCTAAAAAAGCAAAGGCAATACAAGAAGTACCAATTGGTGCAGTTATAGTGTTAGATGGTGAAGTAATTAGTGTTGCTCATAATTTAAGAGAAACTGAACAAAGATCAATAGCTCACGCTGAGTTATTAGCTATTGATGAGGCGTGCAAAAAATTAGGGACATGGCGTTTAGAAGATGCGACGTTATATGTAACATTAGAGCCTTGTCCGATGTGTGCGGGTGGAATTGTTTTATCACGAGTGAAGCGAGTTGTATATGGTGCAAGTGATCCGAAAGGTGGATGTGCAGGGACTTTGATGAATCTTTTAACGGATGAACGCTTTAATCATCAATGCGAGGTAGTTGCTGGTGTATTAGAGGAAGAATGCGGTACTTTGTTAACAAACTTTTTTAGAGAGCTTCGTAAAAAAAGAAAAGCAATAAAAAAATTAGAGAAAAGTAACGAGAATTAACGTATTTGCATTTTGTAAAAAAACAAGTTATACTGATAATGCCTTTTAATGAAGGCAACCGAATATTGGTTTTAACTTTGCCGTGCTAAGCGGGGAGGTAGCGGTGCCCTATACTCGCAATCCGCTCTAGCGAGGCCGAATCCCTTCTCGAGGTTATGCTGCTGTAAGGTCTGCCTTAAGTAAGTGGTGTTGACGTTTGGGTCCTGCGCAACGGGACCCCGTGAACCTTGTCAGGTCCGGAAGGAAGCAGCAATAAGCGGGTCTTCTCGTGTGCCGCAGGAGTGCCTGAACCGAGCTAACTGCTTGAGTAACGCTTATGGTACGTAATCGACAGAAGGTGCACGGCAGTTATATATGTATACAAAACTCACCTTAATACTAAGGTGGGTTTTTTGTATAGAAAATAACTTTTGGAATCTATAAACAGAATGGGTTATAATAAATAAGATAATAACCTTTGAGGGAGGCCGTATTTTCGTGTCATACCAAGCGTTATACCGAACATGGAGACCGCAAAAATTTGAAGATGTAGTTGGTCAAAAGCACGTGACAAAAACGTTGCAAAATGCCCTTCTTCAAGAGAAAGTTTCACATGCTTATTTATTTTCTGGGCCGAGGGGAACAGGAAAAACGACAATTGCAAAAGTATTTGCAAAAGCAATCAACTGTGAACATGCTCCGGTAGCTGAACCTTGTAATGAATGTCCTTCTTGTTTGGGGATTACACAAGGATCTATTTCAGATGTATTAGAAATTGATGCGGCTTCAAATAACGGTGTAGATGAAATTCGAGATATTAGAGATAAAGTAAAATATGCTCCAAGTGCTGTAGAATATAAAGTATACATTATTGATGAAGTCCACATGCTTTCTATGGGTGCCTTCAATGCGCTTTTAAAAACGTTAGAAGAGCCGCCGGGACACGTCATCTTTATTTTGGCGACAACAGAACCACATAAGATTCCGCCTACAATCATTTCACGTTGCCAGCGTTTTGAATTTCGAAAAATATCAGTAAATGATATTGTTGAGAGATTATCGACGGTTGTGACGAATGAAGGTACGCAAGTAGAAGATGAGGCGTTACAAATTGTTGCGCGTGCCGCTGAAGGTGGTATGCGTGATGCGCTTAGTCTTATTGATCAGGCAATATCTTATAGTGATGAGACAGTTACGACAGAAGATGTATTAGCTGTGACAGGTTCTGTTTCCCAGCAATACTTAGGTAACTTAGTAGAATGTATACGTGAAAATGATGTATCAAGAGCATTACGTATCATAGATGAGATGATGGGTAAAGGGAAAGATCCAGTTCGTTTTATGGAGGATTTCATTTACTATTATCGCGATATGCTTTTATATCAAACCTCACCACAACTGGAACATATGTTGGAACGAGTAATGGTAGATGAGCAATTCCGGATGTTAAGTGAAGAAATGCAACCGGAAGTAATCTATGAAATCATTCATACTCTTAGTAAGGGACAACAGGAAATGAAGTGGACAAATCATCCGCGAATTTTCTTAGAAGTTGTTATGGTACAACTGTGTCAACAGTTTATGATGCAAGCGAACGGTGCAGATCGTTTACAAGCAATTATGAACAGGATGCAGCAATTGGAGAAAGAGTTAGAACAAGTCAAAAAGAATGGTGTGCCGGCTGGTGTGCAGCAAGAAGTCAGAGAGACACGTGCAACACCAAAGCCAGTGCGTACAGGGAGTATGAAAATTCCTGTTGGACGCGTAAATGAAGTGTTGAAGCAAGCAAAGCGTCAGGATTTAGAACAATTAAAAGCTGTGTGGGGTGAGCTGTTAGGAAGACTCAAATCATACAACAAAGTAGCGTTTGCTGTTTTATTAGAAAATAGCGAACCGGTAGCGGCTTCGGATGATACTTACGTTTTAGCGTTTCAATATGAGATTCACTGTAAAATGGCAAGCGAAAACCGAGAAGCTATGGATACAGTGGAACAAGCCTTATTTGAACTGTTAAGTAAAAGATTAAATATGATTGCCATTCCAAAAAGTGAATGGGGTAAAATCCGTGAAGATTTTTTACAGCGTGAAGGCGAGAATTCTGAAGAAAGCTCAGAGAAAAAAGAAGATCCTCTTATAGAAGAGGCAGTAAAATTAGTAGGACAAGAACTTATTGAAATAAAAGAGTAATAATAATTAGGAGGAATTAATTATGATGCGTGGCGGAATGGGAAATATGAATAATATGATGAAACAAATGCAAAAGATGCAAAAAGATATGGCAAAAGCGCAAGAAGAACTTGGCGAAAAAACAGTTGAAGGTACAGCTGGCGGCGGTATGGTCACAGTTATTGCAAATGGTCATAAGCAAATTCTTGAAGTGAAAGTTAAAGAAGAAGTTGTAGATCCAGAAGATATCGAAATGTTACAAGACTTAGTGTTAGCTGCAACGAATGATGCACTTAAAAAAGCTGATGAACTTTCAAACTCTACAATGGGTAAATTTACAAAAGGCTTAAACTTACCAGGTGGAATGTTCTAGGAGGATACTGATATATGCATTATCCAGAACCGATATCGAAATTAATTGATAGTTTTATGAAGTTGCCAGGAATCGGACCGAAAACAGCGGTTCGCTTGGCATTTTTCGTATTAGATATGAAAGAAGATGATGTGTTAGGTTTTGCAAAAGCACTTGTGAATGCGAAGCGAGATTTAGCGTATTGTTCTGTATGCGGACATATTACTGACCGCGATCCTTGTTATATTTGTAATGATTCGCATCGAGATCAGTCGATTGTTTGTGTTGTGCAGGAACCGAAAGATGTAATCGCAATGGAAAAGATGAAAGAGTATCAAGGTGTATATCATGTGTTACGTGGTGCGATTTCTCCAATGGAGGGAATTGGACCGGAAGACATTAATATCCCGCAACTTTTAAAGCGACTGCATGATGAAACGGTACAAGAAGTGATACTAGCAACAAACCCTAATATTGAAGGGGAAGCTACAGCGATGTATATATCCCGCCTCTTAAAGCCGACAGGTATTAAAGTAACTCGTATTGCACATGGTCTGCCAGTTGGTGGAGATTTAGAATATGCAGATGAAGTGACACTGTCGAAAGCGTTAGAAGGTCGTAGAGAAGTATAAGAGGAGAAACAAAAATGTTCTTTCAAAAAAAGGGTAAATTGCGTAAAGAGTATGATGATAAGCTAATTGTACTATTAGAAAAAGTGAAGAATGAATGGTTACGTCAGAAGAGAATGGTTGAACAAAGTGTGGAACCATCTCAAGATGTACTTTGTTCTTTGAAAATAGCAGAGGCGAAATATTTCTTCTTGTTAAAAGAAGCAAAACGTCGTCCTGTAAAAATGGAACAATGGTAAAAGGTTCTGCTGAAAAAGCAGAACCTTTTATTTATTAAATATTTAGTGGTTACTTCGTTTGGAAAGAAAGATTAATGGTTTTTATGAAGAAAGTGTTTTCGAATGAAGATTAACAAGATAAAACAACTGGAGTTGTAGGGTAAATGTTCTTTTTTATCGCCTTGTCCCATACAAATAAATATGTATAGATCACTTTCATAAGGAGGAAAAAATGAATTCTACAGTTGTTATTGTCGGTATTCTTACTTTAGTTTTTATCTTTCTTGTTTTTGGTGTTTCTTCTAAGCCGTTACGTTTTATAGGAAAAGTGCTCTTTCATGTTACTTTAGGGATAGCATTACTCTTTATCGTAAATGTTGTAGGAACATATTTTGATTTTCATATTCCAATTAACTTGGGAACCGCAACAATCACAAGTATATTAGGCCTACCTGGTGTTGCTGCATTAGTGGTTATTAAGCTTTATATCATGCCAAGATAAAATTATTTTGGCATTTTTTTAAAAAGTGTTGACGAACAAATGATTAATATGGTAAATTAATAAGCGTCGTCAGGAACGAAAGAAAAAAGTTGTTGACAGATTTAACGCGAAATGTTAAATTATAAAAGTCGCTGAAACGCGATATTGAACTTTGAAAACTAAACGAAACAAACAACGTGAAACGTCAATTTTTATTTTTAGATGCTAGACAAACTAACTTTATTGGAGAGTTTGATCCTGGCT
>NZ_JARVGZ010000001.1:3445000-3495000 GCF_040460055.1 Bacillus cereus group sp. MG4
ATGGCGTGCCTTTTGTAGAATGAACCGGCGAGTTACGATCCCGTGCGAGGTTAAGCTGAAGAGGCGGAGCCGCAGCGAAAGCGAGTCTGAATAGGGCGTTTAGTACGTGGTCGTAGACCCGAAACCAGGTGATCTACCCATGTCCAGGGTGAAGTTCAGGTAACACTGAATGGAGGCCCGAACCCACGCACGTTGAAAAGTGCGGGGATGAGGTGTGGGTAGCGGAGAAATTCCAATCGAACCTGGAGATAGCTGGTTCTCCCCGAAATAGCTTTAGGGCTAGCCTTAAGTGTAAGAGTCTTGGAGGTAGAGCACTGATTGAACTAGGGGTCCTCATCGGATTACCGAATTCAGTCAAACTCCGAATGCCAATGACTTATCCTTAGGAGTCAGACTGCGAGTGATAAGATCCGTAGTCAAGAGGGAAACAGCCCAGATCGCCAGCTAAGGTCCCAAAGTGTGTATTAAGTGGAAAAGGATGTGGAGTTGCTTAGACAACTAGGATGTTGGCTTAGAAGCAGCCACCATTTAAAGAGTGCGTAATAGCTCACTAGTCGAGTGACTCTGCGCCGAAAATGTACCGGGGCTAAATACACCACCGAAGCTGCGAATTGATACCAATGGTATCAGTGGTAGGGGAGCGTTCTAAGTGCAGTGAAGTCAGACCGGAAGGACTGGTGGAGCGCTTAGAAGTGAGAATGCCGGTATGAGTAGCGAAAGACGGGTGAGAATCCCGTCCACCGAATACCTAAGGTTTCCTGAGGAAGGCTCGTCCGCTCAGGGTTAGTCAGGACCTAAGCCGAGGCCGACAGGCGTAGGCGATGGACAACAGGTTGATATTCCTGTACCACCTCTTTATCGTTTGAGCAATGGAGGGACGCAGAAGGATAGAAGAAGCGTGCGATTGGTTGTGCACGTCCAAGCAGTTAGGCTGATAAGTAGGCAAATCCGCTTATCGTGAAGGCTGAGCTGTGATGGGGAAGCTCCTTATGGAGCGAAGTCTTTGATTCCCCGCTGCCAAGAAAAGCTTCTAGCGAGATAAAAGGTGCCTGTACCGCAAACCGACACAGGTAGGCGAGGAGAGAATCCTAAGGTGTGCGAGAGAACTCTGGTTAAGGAACTCGGCAAAATGACCCCGTAACTTCGGGAGAAGGGGTGCTTTCTTAACGGAAAGCCGCAGTGAATAGGCCCAAGCGACTGTTTAGCAAAAACACAGGTCTCTGCGAAGCCGTAAGGCGAAGTATAGGGGCTGACACCTGCCCGGTGCTGGAAGGTTAAGGAGAGGGGTTAGCGTAAGCGAAGCTCTGAACTGAAGCCCCAGTAAACGGCGGCCGTAACTATAACGGTCCTAAGGTAGCGAAATTCCTTGTCGGGTAAGTTCCGACCCGCACGAAAGGTGTAACGATTTGGGCACTGTCTCAACCAGAGACTCGGTGAAATTATAGTACCTGTGAAGATGCAGGTTACCCGCGACAGGACGGAAAGACCCCGTGGAGCTTTACTGTAGCCTGATATTGAATTTTGGTACAGTTTGTACAGGATAGGCGGGAGCCATTGAAACCGGAGCGCTAGCTTCGGTGGAGGCGCTGGTGGGATACCGCCCTGACTGTATTGAAATTCTAACCTACGGGTCTTATCGACCCGGGAGACAGTGTCAGGTGGGCAGTTTGACTGGGGCGGTCGCCTCCTAAAGTGTAACGGAGGCGCCCAAAGGTTCCCTCAGAATGGTTGGAAATCATTCGTAGAGTGCAAAGGCATAAGGGAGCTTGACTGCGAGACCTACAAGTCGAGCAGGGACGAAAGTCGGGCTTAGTGATCCGGTGGTTCCGCATGGAAGGGCCATCGCTCAACGGATAAAAGCTACCCCGGGGATAACAGGCTTATCTCCCCCAAGAGTCCACATCGACGGGGAGGTTTGGCACCTCGATGTCGGCTCATCGCATCCTGGGGCTGTAGTCGGTCCCAAGGGTTGGGCTGTTCGCCCATTAAAGCGGTACGCGAGCTGGGTTCAGAACGTCGTGAGACAGTTCGGTCCCTATCCGTCGTGGGCGTAGGAAATTTGAGAGGAGCTGTCCTTAGTACGAGAGGACCGGGATGGACGCACCGCTGGTGTACCAGTTGTTCTGCCAAGGGCATAGCTGGGTAGCTATGTGCGGAAGGGATAAGTGCTGAAAGCATCTAAGCATGAAGCCCCCCTCAAGATGAGATTTCCCATAGCGTAAGCTAGTAAGATCCCTGAAAGATGATCAGGTTGATAGGTTCGAGGTGGAAGCATGGTGACATGTGGAGCTGACGAATACTAATAGATCGAGGACTTAACCATATAATATGAAGCAAATGTTATCTAGTTTTGAAGGAATATGCCTTCATAGTTTGGTGATGATGGCAGAGAGGTCACACCCGTTCCCATACCGAACACGGAAGTTAAGCTCTCTAGCGCCGATGGTAGTTGGGACCTTGTCCCTGTGAGAGTAGGACGTCGCCAAGCAACTAAAAACACAAGTCTTTTGACTTGTGTTTTTTTGTGTTTTCAAACAGTACGAAAAAAGAAGTAATGGTAATACAAACACGTTGCCCAAGGGTTAATCATATTATATAAGAGGTGGATGTATATTTTTCTGTAAATTGTTAAGGAATAGAAGTATAAAATATGTCCATTTAAATAGGGAGGGAAGGTTATGAAAGCACAAAATGAAGTTTGTATTGTTTGTGAGACAGAAAGAAAAGAAGGGATATATGTTTATAATAATTTAATATGTTATGAATGTGAAAAGGATATGGTGAATACGGAGACAAATGATCCGAAGTATATATATTATTTAAAACAGCTTCGGAAATTAGAAGTATCATATTTTTAAATAGGCATATGCCTATTATTTTTTTTGTTCTGTATAATAGAGGAAGAATGAAATAATAAGGAAGAGATATAGATGAATCAAAATCGCATACCTTTATATGAGGCATTAACAGAGTTTAAAGAAAGAGGGCCGTTATCCTTTCATGTTCCAGGTCATAAAAATGGTTTAAACTTCCCTCAGGAAGCTGTAGGGGAGTTTAAAGATATACTATCTATCGATGTAACTGAGTTGTCAGGTTTAGATGATTTACATAGTCCGTTTGAATGTATAGATGAGGCACAACAGTTATTAGCTGATGTATATGGAGTGAAAAAAAGTTATTTTTTAATTAATGGTTCAACAGTAGGGAACCTAGCAATGATTTTGTCTTGTTGTGGGGAACATGATATTGTTCTTGTACAAAGAAATTGTCATAAATCAATTATTAATGGTTTAAAATTAGCGGGCGCAAATCCAATTTTTTTAGATCCATGGATTGATGAAGCTTATAATGTACCAGTGGGAATTCATGATGAAATTATTAAGGAAGCAATTGAAAAATATCCAAATGCTAAAGCACTCATTTTAACGCATCCTAATTATTATGGTATGGGAATGGATCTGGAGGCAAGCATCGCTTATGCACATGCACATAAAATCCCCGTTTTAGTAGATGAAGCACATGGAGCCCATTTTTGTTTAGGAGGGGCATTTCCAAAGTCAGCATTAGCATATGGTGCAGATATTGTAGTTCATTCTGCACATAAAACATTACCCGCGATGACAATGGGGTCCTATTTACATATAAATAGTTGCTTAGTGAAAGAAGAAAAAGTTTCTACCTATTTAAGTATGCTACAATCTAGTAGTCCATCGTATCCAATTATGACTTCTCTTGATATTGCACGCTTTACAATAGCACGTATAAAAGAAAAGGGACATGATGAAATAGTCGAGTTTTTACGGGGATTTAAAGACGAATTGTGTTCTATTCCACAAATAGCTATTTTACAGTATCCATTACAAGACCATTTAAAGGTTACTGTACAGACACGTTGTCAGTTATCAGGGTACGAATTACAGTCTGTATTTGAAAAGGTCGGTATATATACAGAAATGGCGGATCCGTATAATGTCCTATTTATTTTGCCCTTGCAAGTAAATAAGGAGTATATGAAGGCTATAGAGATGATCCGAGGGGCATTGCGATATTATGAGGTGAAAGACAAGAAGGAATCTATTCGTTATACTTATAAAGGAGAATTTTCTCCTTTACCGTATACATATAAACAACTGGAAGGATATGAAACAAAAGTAGTATCTGTAGAAGAAGCAGTTGGGATGATAGCGGCAGAAATGGTAATTCCGTACCCACCTGGAATTCCATTGATTATGTATGGAGAAAGAATTACTTCAGAACATAAAGAGCAAATTATGTATTTAGAGCAATCAGGCGCTCGTTTTCAAGGTAGCACGAAATATATGAAAGTGTATGATATAGAAAGTAGGTTTTAGGATGAAGGGATTATTTGTAACAATTGAAGGTCCAGAAGGTTCGGGTAAGACAACGTTAATTAAAAGTTTATTGCCGTACTTTGAACAAAAAGAACAAAAGGTAATGGCGACGAGAGAACCAGGTGGCATTGCAATTTCAGAGGATATTAGAACAATTTTACATAAACAAGAATATACGATGATGGAAGCACGTACAGAGGCGCTTCTGTATGCTGCTGCACGTAGACAACATTTGGTGGAAAAGGTTATGCCGGCACTTAACGAGGACTACCTTGTATTATGTGATCGTTTTATAGATAGCTCTTTAGCGTATCAAGGATATGCAAGAGGGTTAGGTATGGATAAAGTATTTGAAATAAATCGTTTCGCAACAGAGGACTGTATGCCTAGTTTAACAATTTACCTAGACATTGAACCAGAGATTGGTTTAGCTCGCATTGAAAAAGATGCAGGACGTGAAGTAAATCGATTAGATATGGAAGATATCTCTTTCCATAAACGTGTCCGTGAAGGATATTTACAAGTTGTAGAACGTTTCTCAGATCGTATTGTATTGGTAAATGCTGATCAACCAATGGAAAAACTTATAGAAGAAGTTGTTCAGATTATAGAAGATAAATTGTTATAATAGAAGGAAAGAATGAAATAAGTGAGGTATGCATTATGACGAAGACGTGGGAGCAGCTTTCTGCTATACAACCCATCGGTGTAAAAATGTTGATGAATAGCATTGCAAAAGAGCGTATATCCCACGCTTACTTGTTAGAGGGAGGGAAAGGGACTGGAAAGTTTGCAACGGCAATTCAAATGGCAAAGAGTTTCCTCTGTTCTGGGCGGAATGGGGTAGAGCCTTGTCACGTATGTACAAATTGTAAGCGAATTGATTCAGGTAACCACCCTAACTTACATATTGTAAAACCAGACGGATTATCTATTAAGAAACAGCAAATTCATGATTTACAAGAAGAGTTTTCAAAAACAGGATTAGAAGCAAATAAAAAAGTATATATTATTGAGCACGCAGATCGTATGACAGCAAATGCAGCGAATACACTTTTAAAATTTTTAGAAGAACCAAGTAGTGATACAACAGCTATTTTACTTACTGAACAAAGTCATCAAATTTTAAATACGATTTTATCTCGCTGTCAAGTTGTTACATTTAGACCGTTACCTACGGAATCTTTAATTAGAAGATTACAGGATGAAGATATTACGGCATCTTTATCGACACTTGCTGCGCAACTCACGAATAGTTTTGATGAAGCTTTAGCTTTATGTAGTGATGAATGGTTTGCACAAGCACGAGCTTTAGTGATAAAATTATGTGAAGCGCTCGAAAAGGATAAAGCCTCTATTTTTTTTGTACAAGAAAAATGGGGGAAACACTTTAGAGAGAAAGAACAATTACAGCAAGGTTTAGATATGTTGCTCCTTATTTATAAGGATTTATTATATGTTCAACTTGGAGAAGAAGATCGTCTTGTTTTTCATGAGCAGAAAGAGATGTTTGAATCTTTCTCCTATGCTCAGAAGCGCATTGTATCAGCTCTCTTTAATATATTAGAGGCAAAAAATAGAATCAACGCTAATGTAAATGCGCAGCTTGTGTTCGAACAGTTAGTGTTGCGGTTGCAGGAGGGATGACCGTTTTGTATGATGTAGTAGGTGTTCGCTTTAAGAAGGCCGGAAAGGTGTATTACTTCGATCCGAATCAGTTCGATATCTCTGAAAATGAGTTTGTAATTGTAGAAACAGTAAGAGGTATTGAGTACGGAAAAGTAGTTATTACCAAAAAGCAAGTTGATGAAAACGACGTTGTATTACCGCTAAAAAAGGTTATTCGTATTGCAAATGAAAATGATCGTACCATTGTTGAAGAGAACAAACATGCTGCAAAAGAAGCATATCAAGTTTGTCAGCAAAAGGTAGTAGAGCATAATCTTGATATGAAACTTGTAGATGTAGAGTATACGTTCGATCGCAATAAGATTATTTTCTACTTTACTGCGGATGGTCGGATTGATTTCCGCGAACTAGTGAAGGACTTAGCGGCAATTTTTAGGACAAGAATTGAACTAAGACAAATTGGTGTTCGTGATGAAGCGAAGATGCTTGGTGGTATTGGTCCGTGTGGTCGTATGCTTTGTTGTTCTACTTTTTTAGGAGATTTTGAACCTGTATCCATTAAGATGGCAAAGGATCAAAATTTATCATTAAATCCTGCAAAAATCTCTGGTTTATGTGGTCGCTTAATGTGTTGCTTAAAATATGAGAATGATGAATATGAGGCAGCAAAGGAACAACTTCCTGATTTAGATCAACGTATACAAACCCCGCATGGTACTGGCCGTGTTATCGGATTAAATATTTTAGAAAGATTAATTCAAGTGGAACTAGTAGACAAGGAACGGATAGTAGAATATACGTTAGATGAGTTAGTGAATAAAGGGGTCGTTTCGAGTCAAACCACAGATTAATGAGGTGGGTGCTTGTGGAGAAAAAAGATATTTTTGCATCGGTTTCTAGTATGGAAGAGCAAATTGGACATTTATACAAACAGTTGGGAGAATTAAAACAACATCTTGCAGAGTTGTTGGAAGAGAACCAACATATAAAAATGGAAAATGAAAATTTGCGACACCGCTTTGAAGAAGTGCAGATTAAGGAAAAACAAAAAACTCAAAAACGTAAAGAAGTGAAGCCGAAGACAACTGATATTGGCGAAGGCTATGATAATTTAGCAAGGCTATATCAAGAAGGTTTTCATATTTGTAATCTGCATTATGGAAGTGTACGTAAAGAGGGAGATTGTTTATTCTGCCTGTCATTTTTAAATAAAAAGTGAAATTACCTTTCCAATGATAATTGGAAAGGTAATTTTTTATACATGAGAGTAGAATGAAATATGTTTTTTATTAGTAGAAGATGAAATAGGGTAGGTTAAGTGTAAGAAAAGGAGTAACATATGAATTTATATGAAGATGAACGTTTAGATTACTTATTAGCGCAAGATATGAAGATTGTACAAAGCCCATCAGTATTCAATTTCTCGTTAGATGCTGTTTTACTTGCAGACTTTGCTTGGGTGCCGATTCAAAAAGGTAATGTACTTGATCTGTGTACAGGTAACGCAGTTGTCCCCCTTTTATTAAGTACAAGAACAAAGGGAAACATTACAGGTGTAGAAATTCAAGAACGTTTATATGATATGGGAATCAGAAGCGTTCAATACAATAAGTTAGAAGAAAGAATTCACTTAATACATGGGGATTTGAAAGATATGCCGGAGAAACTTGGACGTCATCAATATGATGTAGTTACATGTAATCCCCCTTATTTTCAAACACCTGCAACTTCTGAGAAAAATATGAATGAACATTTAGCGATAGCTCGTCATGAAATTATGTGTACATTAGAGGATGTTGTATCTGCAAGTAGTCAGTTAGTAAAGCAAGGTGGGAAAGTAGCATTTGTACATCGTCCAGGTCGTTTGCTAGATATTGTTACATTAATGCGTAAATACAAAATTGAACCAAAGCGTGTACGATTTGTTTATCCTAAGGCAGGGAAAGAAGCGAATACATTGTTAATTGAAGGAATTAAGGATGGAAACGCAGATTTGAAAATATTGCCCCCTCTTTTTGTATATGAAGCAAATAATGAATATACAAAGGAGATTCGTTCAATTTTATATGGAGAAGAATAAGCATTGTTTTTATGTAGTAGAGTGCTCTGACGGAAGTTATTATGCTGGATATACAAATCATATAGAGAAGCGGATTCAGACCCATAATAGTGGAAAAGGGGCTAGGTATACGCGTGCCAGACTTCCTGTTGTTTTAAAATACATAGAATTTCATGAAGATAAGCGTACAGCTATGCAAGCAGAGTATTATTTTAAGCAGTTAAATAGAAAACAAAAAGAAGAATATATGCAAAAAGGAGAACGCTATGTGGCAACAAAAAAGCTTTCAACAAAATGAAAAGGGAGTTTTATATTTAGTACCAACTCCTATTGGAAATTTAGAAGATATGACATTTCGTGCAATCCGAATTTTAAAAGAAGCTGATTTAATTGCTGCTGAAGATACGAGACAAACGAAAAAACTTTGTAATTATTTCGAAATTGAAACCCCTGTTATGAGTTACCATGAGCATAATAAGGAAGTAAGTGGTAAGAAAATATTAGGGAAGTTAGAAGAAGGAAAGACTGTAGCACTTGTTAGTGATGCTGGTATGCCTTGTATTTCCGATCCAGGTTACGATATTGTTGTAGAGGCTGTAGCAGAACAGTATCATGTAATCCCGCTTCCTGGGGCAAATGCAGCCCTTACAGCATTAATTGCATCAGGTCTTGAAACAAAACAATTTTATTTCTATGGATTTTTACAAAGAAATAAAAAAGAAAGAAAAATGGAGTTAGAGAAGCTTCGTTATGTACAAACTACAATGATGTTTTATGAAGCGCCCCATCGTTTAGATGATACTTTAATCTCGATGCAAGAAGTGTTAGGAAATAGAGAAATTGTATTATGTCGAGAGTTAACGAAAAAATTTGAGGAATTTATTCGTGGAACAGTTGAGGAAGCGATTGAGTGGACGAAACAAAATGAAGTTCGTGGCGAGTTTTGTATTTTAGTAGCTGGTTCAACGGAAGAACCTACCCCGGAAGAACAATGGTGGGAATCTATTTCGGTATATGATCACATTGAACATTATATAAACGAAAAAGGTATGAATTCAAAAGAGGCAATAAAAACAGTCGCTAAAGATCGAGATTTGTCGAAACGCGATGTATATCAAATCTATCATGTCGATAAAAAATAAGCTTCTCATAATTGAGAAGCTTATTTTGCTGTTTCGATATAATCTTGAAGTTCGTTTAAGATTCGCTCAGCGCCTTCTTTGCTTAAGATAATTTTACCTTCAGCTAAAGATAGGTTACCATCAGATACTTCACCAGTTACTTGGCAAGTCATGTTTGGCTTATATTTTTTTAAGATGATTTTCTCGTCATCAACGTAGATTTCAAGAGCATCCTTTTCTGCAATACCTAAAGTACGGCGTAATTCGATTGGAATTACTACACGACCTAATTCATCAACTTTACGAACGATACCAGTAGATTTCATAATTCTTTTCCTCCTAAAGAAATAGTTTATAAGTTTCGAGTCTATTTTCTAGATTCGTCATTTTTCGACAAAATACCCTATGGACATATGATACCAATCATTTACATTTCCGTCAATTCTTTAATTCTATATTTTTTAAAAAGATTTATAGATTTCTTACTTCTTATATATAATAGAATGAGAGTAATTTCTACTATTATTTCACTTTATTTTCAGAAAAATTTATAGATTGTAAGTAAGGACTGTATATTTTCTTGAAATATGAGCAATAGATGATAAAGATATTAAGTATTAACTCGTTTTTATCCCGCTATTTGCCAAGCAGTAAGATTCTAAATTTAAAATTTGGCTGGAGCAAAGAAGTTAAGTTGGAGTCGGATTGCTCGTAAAAGCCTGATTGGTGCGGGCAAATAATCCGCGGGAGTGAACAAAACCCCCACAGATTAAAGTTTCACTTTATATATAAGTTTTTGATATACTATTTATAAATACATATGAGGTTATCCGGGAGGTCCAAAACAATGACAGAGGAAAATAAGTCCTTTTATATTACTACCCCAATTTATTATCCAAGTGGAAAATTACACATTGGACATGCTTATACAACAGTAGCAGGAGATGCGATGGCACGATATAAGCGTATGCAAGGATACAATGTTCATTATTTAACAGGAACTGATGAGCATGGACAGAAGATCCAAAAGAAAGCAGAAGAATTAAATGTTACACCACAAGCATATGTGGATAACATTGTTGCAGGAATTAAAGAGCTTTGGGAGAAAATGGATATCTCTTATGATGATTTTATTCGTACAACTGAAGATCGTCATAAAGATGTTGTTGAAAAAATCTTCAAGCAACTAGTAGATCAAGGTGATATTTATCTTGATGAATATGAAGGTTGGTATTCTGTACAAGATGAGACATTCTATACAGAGCATCAATTAGTAGATCCAATTATGGAAGGTGAAAAAGTAGTTGGAGGAAAAAGCCCTGATAGTGGTCATGATGTAGAACTTGTTCGTGAAGAATCGTATTTCTTTAGAATGGGTAAATATGTCGACAGACTATTAAAATTCTATGAAGATAATCCACATTTCATTCAGCCAGAGTCTCGTAAGAATGAGATGATTAATAACTTCATTAAACCAGGCCTAGAAGATTTAGCTGTTTCTCGTACTTCATTTGACTGGGGAGTTCGTGTTCCAGGTAACCCGAAACACGTTATTTACGTATGGGTTGACGCATTATCTAACTACATTACAGCATTAGGTTATGGAACAGAAAATGAAGAGATGTATAAGAAATTCTGGCCAGCTGATGTACATTTAGTTGGAAAAGAAATCGTTCGTTTCCATACAATTTATTGGCCAATCATTTTAATGGCATTAGATTTACCTCTTCCGAAAAAAATCTTTGCTCATGGTTGGATTTTAATGAAAGATGGAAAGATGAGTAAGTCAAAAGGAAACGTAGTAGATCCAGTTACTTTAATCGATCGTTACGGATTAGATGCATTACGTTATTACTTACTTCGTGAAGTTCCATTCGGATCTGATGGCGTATTCACACCAGAAGGATTTGTGGAGCGCATTAATTTCGATTTAGCAAATGACTTAGGTAACTTATTAAATCGTACAGTAGCTATGATTGATAAGTACTTTAACGGAGAAATCCCTGCATTTAAAGCTAATGTAACGGAATTCGATGAAACGTTAGTAATGTTTGCAAAAGATACATTGAAAAAAGTAGAAGAGGCAATGGAGAATATGGAATTCTCTGTAGCGCTAAGCTCAATTTGGCAATTGGTTAGCCGTGCAAATAAATATATTGATGAAACACAACCATGGGTATTAGCGAAAGATGAGAATGATCGTGAAAAATTAGCTTCTGTAATGGCTCACTTAGCAGAGGTGCTTCGTCAAACAGGTATTATGCTTATGCCGTTCCTAACAGTAGCACCAAGTAAGATGTTTGCTCAGCTTGGACTTACTGAAGAGGCACATAAATCTTGGGAAAGCCTATCTACAATTGGCTGTATTCCAGTTGGAACAAAAGTAGAAAAAGGAAACCCGATTTTCCCGCGTTTAGAAATGGAAGTAGAAGTAGGTTACATTAAAGAACAAATGAAAAGCTCTGCTCCTAAAGTAGAAGAGAAAAAAGAAGAAGAACCGAAAGCAGAAGAAATTACAATTGATGATTTCTTTAAAGTAGAATTACGCGTAGCTGAAGTACTATCAGCTGAACCTGTGAAAAAAGCAGATAAGTTGTTAAAAATTCAGCTGGATTTAGGTACAGAAAAGCGTCAAGTTGTTTCAGGAATTGCAAAATTCTATTCGCCGGAAGACCTAAAAGGTAAAAAGGTTATTTGTGTAACAAACTTAAAACCTGTAAAATTACGCGGTGAATTATCACAAGGTATGATTTTAGCGGGTGAAGAGAATGGCGTATTATCATTAGCATCAATCGACCAAAATCTACCAAACGGTACAAAAATCAAGTAATTAAGACAAGAAAAGAGATGTTTCACGTGTAACATGTGTGAAGCGTCTTTTTTCTTTTTACACTCTCTATTTTTGCATTAAAATTATAGTATTGTTATCGTTAAGTTATTAAAGAGCTTATTTTTTAGAATAAACTTGATTTCAATATAAAAGGAGTTATGTATTATGTTGTTTGATACACATTCACATTTGAATGCAGAGCAATTTGAAGAAGATTTGCAAGAAGTTATTGCACGAATGAAAGAAGCGGGAGTTACCTATACAGTTGTTGTTGGTTTTGATGAAGTAACGATAAAAAAGGCGATTGAATTAGCTGAAACTTATGATTTTATTTACGCTGCAGTTGGATGGCATCCAGTTGATGCAATTGACATGACAGAAGAACATCTAGTTTGGTTAGAAGAACTTGCTTCTCATCCTAAAGTCGTTGCACTTGGAGAGATGGGATTAGATTATCATTGGGATAAGTCTCCAAAAGAAATACAGAAGGAAGTATTCCGTAAACAAATTGCATTAGCCAAAAAGGTGAAATTGCCGATTATTATACATAACCGCGATGCAACTCAAGATATTGTTGATATTCTAGAAGAAGAGAATGCAGCTGAAGTGGGAGGCATTATGCATTGCTTTAGCGGCAGCGTAGAAGTAGCAGAGCGATGTGTTGATATGAACTTTTTAATTTCGTTAGGCGGACCAGTTACATTTAAAAATGCTAAGAAGCCGAAAGAAGTTGCTGTGGAGATTCCATTAGAGAAATTGTTAATAGAGACAGATTGTCCATATTTAACACCACATCCATTTCGAGGAAAACGAAATGAACCGAGTTATGTAAAACTCGTAGCAGAAGAAATTGCGAATTTAAAAGGAATTTCTTATGAGGAAGTAGCAGAAATAACAACAAAAAATGCAAAAGCTTTATTTGGTGTTGAATAAAAAGGAGTGGGAGAACCCATTCTTTTTTATTTTTGTGAAAAAATAAGGGCGAATGAGGAAGTGTTACAATAAGAAGAGAGAACAAAGTTTGGGACATTCTATTTTTTAAAATGTAAGAATGGGGAAAATAATAATGGAAAAGTCGTCATTTTTTTGTTTTACTAAGTAGAGACGAAACGAGTGTGGAGGCAAGCATGAAAATTAAAGAGATTATCGTTGTAGAAGGTAAAGATGATACAGTTGCGATTAAGCGTGCTGTTGATGCGGATACAATTGAAACAAACGGTTCAGCAATCGGTGATCATGTTATTGAGCAAGTTAAATTAGCGCTACAAAAACGGGGCGTTATTATTTTCACAGATCCGGATTATCCTGGAGAGCGTATTCGAAAAATTATTTCTGATAAGGTGCCTGGATGTAAACATGCTTTTTTACCGAAGGAAGAAGCACTTGCCAAAAGGAAAAAGGGTGTCGGGATTGAACATGCTTCTAATGAATCAATTCGCCGTGCTTTAGAGAATATACATGAAGAAATGGAAGCTTACACAAGTGAAATTAGTTGGAGCGATTTAGTCGATGCAGGCTTAGTGGGCGGAGAAATGGCAAAGAGTCGCAGAGAAAGAATGGGTAAGCTATTAAAGATTGGTTATACAAACGCAAAACAGTTACATAAACGTTTACAAATGTTTCAAGTTTCAAAAGAATCGTTTGCAGAAGCTTATAAGCAAGTCATACAGGAGGAAAGAAAATGAAGGATATCGCAACGCCAAATCGTACGAAAGACATTGTTGAAAAGTATGGATTTTCATTCAAAAAAAGTTTAGGACAAAATTTTTTAATTGATACGAATGTATTAAATCGTATTGTCGATCACGCTGAAATTGGTTCAGAAAGTGGTGCAATTGAAATTGGACCAGGTATCGGTGCGTTAACAGAACAATTAGCGAAGCGTGCTAAAAAAGTAGTGGCTTTTGAAATTGATCAGAGATTATTACCGATTTTAGATGAGACGTTAGCGCCATATAGCAACGTTACAGTTATAAATAAAGACGTACTAAAGGCAGATGTACATGAGGTGTTTAGTGAGCAATTTGAGGAAGGGCAAGATGTAATGGTAGTAGCGAACTTACCGTACTATATTACAACGCCAATTTTATTTAAATTGTTGGAAGAGAAATTACCGGTTCGTGGATTTGTTGTTATGATGCAAAAAGAAGTTGGAGATCGTTTAGCTGCTAAACCTGGAACGAAAGAGTATGGTTCTTTATCCATTGCTATTCAGTATTATACAGAGGTAGAAACAGTTATGACTGTACCACGTACAGTGTTTGTGCCACAACCAAATGTTGATTCTGCGATTATTCGTCTCCTAAAGCGCCCGAAACCGGTTGTAGAAGTAACAGATGAGACATTCTTCTTTGAAGTAGTACGAGCAAGTTTTGCACAGCGTCGTAAAACTTTAATGAATAATTTATCAAATAATTTAAATGGTTTCCCGAAAGATAAAGAGCTGTTGGATCGAATTTTAACAGAAGTAGGAATTGATCCAAAACGAAGAGGCGAAACGCTATCTATAGAGGAGTTTGCAACATTAAGTAATGCATTAGTTCTTCATAAATTGTCATAAGAATAGAAAAGGGACAGTTCAACTTGAACTGTCCCTTTTGTCACCTTTCCTCTCCTACATTCATACTTTAAAAACAGGTAAGATGGCCTAACGAGTTTGGAGGTAGGAGAATGGCTTTACATGTTGGAGAATTAGTGGAACGATATTCTCATAATAGGGATATTCTTTTTCGTATTATAGAAATAAAAGGCGAGATAGCTATATTATTTGGAGAGGAAATTAGACTGGTGGCAGATGCGCCACTTGAAGATTTAATTAGTATAGATCAACGAGAGCATAAAAAAAGAGCGAAGCGTGAGAAAGAAACGATGGAGCGTACGTATCGTTTGTTTCAACAAGATTATGTATTAATGAAACAAAGGCATGAACACACTTCAACGGGTGGATATACAAGTGAGGTGAATTATTTTCAAATGCCAGGACGTGTATTGCATATAGATGGGGACCCGTTATATTTGCGCAAGTGCTTAGACTTATATAATAAAATTGGTGTTCCTGTACAAGGTATTCATTGTAAAGAAACAGAGATGCATGAAAAGGTAGTAGATTTAATAGATCATTTTCGTCCAGACATTTTAGTTATTACGGGGCACGATGCATATACGAAATCAAAAGGGGTAAAGGGAGATTTAGCAGCATATAGGCATTCAAGGCATTTTGTACAGGCTGTTCGAGAAGTGAGAAAAAAATATCCATCATTGGATCAACTCGTTATTTTTGCTGGGGCATGCCAATCACACTTTGAAGCATTAATTCGAGCAGGTGCTAACTTTGCTAGTTCACCATCTAGAATTAATATTCATGCACTAGATCCTGTATATGTGGTTGGTAAAATTAGTTTTACGTCATTTATGGAAAGAGTAAATGTATGGGATGTTGTACGTAATACGATTACCGGCGAAAAGGGACTTGGCGGGATTGAGACGAGGGGGATTTTAAGAACTGGATTACCCTTTCAACATTATGAAGAATAAGCAAGGTACATATGTATCTTGCTTTTTTGTATGGGAAGGATTTAAATCAGCTTGGATAAAAAGAGACAAGAACGCGCAGACTACATAATGATACTTTTACAATATAGTATTTCTTCTATCTATTTGAACGCATGATGCTTTTATAATGATATTGTCTGTGAGTTACGGTTAATAATTGGGATAGATATATCGTGTTTTAAGTGTTCAATCTAAATTACAGCGAGGTGTAACGAAGTATATGTCAAAACGTTTAGATGAAATTAAAAGCGAATTAGATCACCATCTTGGACAGAGACTGATGTTAAAGGCAAATAGTGGGAGAAGAAAAACAGTAGAACAATCAGGTGTACTTGCAGAAACGTACCGTTCTGTTTTTGTTGTACAATTGGATCAGCAAGAAGATGCGTTGCAACGTGTATCATATAGCTATGCGGATGTTTTAACAGAGACAGTAGAGTTAACGTTTTATGGTGAACCTCATAATGAAGTGATTTTATAATTCATGTATCGTTACATATATTCCCACAAATGAAAAGCTATATTATTTTGCATACTAATTATACCGTAGCAAAATAAGGAGGGACTCTGCATTGAGTAGACGAAGAGGTGTCATGTCAAATCAATTTAAAGAAGAGCTTGCAAAAGAGCTAGGCTTTTATGATGTTGTTCAGAAAGAAGGCTGGGGCGGAATTCGTGCGAAAGATGCTGGTAACATGGTGAAACGTGCTATAGAAATTGCAGAAAAGCAATTAATGAAACAAAACCAGTAGTTGTAAGATACTTTCTATGCTACGGTAGCCGAGGAGTGATTCCTCGGCTTTTTGTACTCGAAAAGGTGCCATCATTTTACATAAGTAGTTTCATTCTGAATGCTTTTCGTTATAATTAGGGAAGTGTCATCGTCTTACTATAAATTTATGGTAAAATAAACGATAAAAGATTGAGTACATAGAGTGGGTGAATAGATTGAAGCTACTAGTGAAAGCACCAGCAAAGATTAATCTGTCGTTAGATGTACTGGGAAAAAGACAAGACGGATATCATGAAGTGAAAATGATTATGACAACAATTGATTTAGCGGATCGTTTAGAACTAATGGAATTAGCAGAAGACCGTATTGAAATTTTATCCCATAATCGGTATGTCCCAGACGACCAAAGAAATTTAGCTTATCAAGCAGCGAAATTATTAAAAGAGAAGTTTAATGTGAAAAAAGGCGTATCTATTACTATTGAAAAAACGATTCCAGTAGCAGCTGGATTAGCAGGTGGAAGTAGTGATGCAGCAGCGACATTACGTGGCCTTAATAAATTATGGAATTTAGGGCTTACAATTGATCAGTTAGCAGAGCTTGGCGCAAAAATCGGATCAGATGTATCGTTTTGTGTATATGGTGGGACAGCAATTGCCACTGGAAGAGGAGAGCAAATTGAGCACATAAAAACTCCACCTTCTTGTTGGGTTATTTTAGCAAAACCCCATATTGGTGTATCTACTGCTGATGTGTATGGAAATTTAAAGTTAAATCGAGTTACACATCCAAATGTAGATAAAATGGTTAACGTCATAAATGCTGGGGACTACAAAGGGATTTGTGATACTGTTGGTAATGTTTTAGAAGATGTAACGTTTGCGATGCATCCTGAAGTTGCACGTATTAAGGCACAGATGAAGCGATTTGGGGCGGATGCCGTATTAATGAGTGGAAGTGGCCCAACCGTATTTGGTCTTGTGCACCATGATTCGCGAATGCATCGTATATATAACGGATTAAAAGGATTTTGTGAACAAGTATACGCAGTACGTTTATTAGGAGAGCGAGAAACGCTTGAATAAAGACGTATAATACGTTATGATTTGTTTAGAATATTCGTGATTTGAGGTGAGAGTATGAAAATTAGACGAAGTACAAGATTAGTCGATATGACGTATTACTTGTTACAAAACCCTCGTCAGCTAGTTTCTCTCACTTTTTTTGCTGAAAGGTATCAATCAGCTAAGTCTTCCATTAGTGAAGATTTAGTTATTATTAAGCAAACGTTTGAACAACAAGGGGTCGGCACATTGCAAACGGTACCAGGAGCAGCAGGAGGAGTGAAATATATACCATATATAAGTGAGGAAGAGGCAGATCTAATTATTGGTGAGCTTTGTAGCTTATTTGAAAATCCAGATCGTATTTTGCCTGGTGGTTACTTATATATGACAGATCTTTTAAGTAATCCTCGCCATATTAATGGCGCAGGTCGTTTGTTTGCTTCTGTTTTTGCTAGGCAATCAATTGATGCGGTTATGACGGTGGCAACGAAGGGGATTCCACTTGCTTATGCGGTGGCAAATTACTTAGATGTACCGGTAGTAATTGCAAGGAAAGATAATAAGGTAACAGAAGGCCCAACTGTTAGTATTAACTATGTATCAGGTTCTTCTAAGCGAATTCAAACAATGACGTTAGCAAAGCGTAGCCTTCCAGAGGGATCAAATGTTTTAATTATTGATGACTTCATGAAAGCCGGCGGGACAATTCAAGGTATGATGAGTATGTTAGAAGAGTTTAAGGCTAATGTTGTTGGTATTGGTGTATTAGTAGAATCTACGGATATTGAAGAACGACTAATTAATAATTTTGTATCATTAATTCGTCTATCAGAAGTTGATGTGAAAGAAAAGGCGATTCAAGTGGAAAAGGGAAATTATTCACTGGCACCATTTGATGAAGGGCTTGTAGAGGCTGAGTAAAAAGGTAAAGCAGATCGCTTTATCTTTTTTTTACTCTATTTATAAATTATAAAATAGATGGACAAACTGCTTTTCGTGCACTATTTTTAAAGAGTAAAAATAAATAATAAAAGGGTGAAAAAATATGAAAGTTGTTCAAACAAGCAATGCACCACAAGCAATTGGACCATATTCACAAGGGATTATTGTAAATAATATGTTTTACAGTTCAGGACAAATTCCGTTAACTGCAAGTGGAGAGCTTGTAGCAGGAGACGTGACAGTACAAACAGAGCAAGTATTTCAAAATTTACAAGCGGTATTAGAAGAAGCAGGTGCTTCATTTGATACAGTAGTAAAAACAACAGTATTCTTAAAAGATATGGATGATTTTAATGCTGTTAATGAAGTATACGGCTCTTATTTCTCTACTCATAAGCCAGCACGTTCTTGTGTACAAGTAGCAAAATTACCGAAAGATGTTTCAATTGAAATCGAAGTAATTGCCCTAGTTAAGTAATCTTTTGTAAGCGATAACCTCTACTAATCTCTATATTCAATTACATTAAAAATTTTTATCTTAAAAATTTTTAAAAAATTAAAGGGAAAATAGAAATTTTGTGGAATTTATACAAATATATCGCTTATTTAGAAAAGGGTGGTGAACACAAGATGGAAGTGACTGACGTAAGATTACGCCGCGTAAACACAGAAGGCCGCATGAGAGCAATTGCCTCTATTACTCTAGACCATGAATTTGTTGTTCATGATATTCGTGTAATTGATGGTAATAATGGATTATTTGTAGCAATGCCAAGTAAACGTACTCCAGATGGAGAATTCCGTGACATTGCACATCCAATTAATTCTAATACACGCTCTAAAATTCAAGATGCGGTTTTAACAGAGTATCATCGTTTAGGCGAGTTAGAAGAGGTTGAGTTTGAAGAAGCGGGTGCTTCGTAAAATTCGAATGAAAAGGGCTTTTTAAAGAAATCCCTATAATTTTGCAACAAACTCCTGTAAGCATTTACAGGAGTTTGTTTTTTTTTTGTTTGGTTTTATCTATTTTCGTACGGAAAATTCTGAATTTATTAAAGTGAAGAGGAAAACTTCTAATTTTTTCAAAATCATTTTAAATAGTATAGCTTATTTCTTAAAAAAGATACTAAAGAGTAAAACATCGTATAAGAATTATGGTAAAATTTAATAGTTAAAATGTGTTTCTTGAAATATATGATGATTTAGGATAATATCGTTAATGGATAAATAGGTTGCGATGGAGGGTCTATATGTCAAACAGATTTGCAGTGATTCTAGCTGCAGGCAAAGGCACACGTATGAAGTCTAAGCTATACAAAGTGCTTCATCCTGTATGTGGAAAACCTATGGTACAGCATGTTGTCGATCAAGTAACGCAATTAGGATTGCAGAAACTTGTAACAGTCGTAGGACATGGTGCTGAAATGGTACAAGAACAGCTAGGAAACGTAAGTGAGTTTGCATTACAAGCAGAACAACTTGGTACAGCACATGCTGTCGATCAAGCTGCAAGTGTACTTGCAAATGAAGAAGGAACAACTTTAGTTATTTGTGGTGATACGCCGCTAATAACTGCTGAAACGATGGAAGCATTGCTTCAGCAACATAAAGAAGCAGGGGCAATGGCAACGGTGCTAACAGCTTACATAGAAGAACCTGCTGGATATGGTCGTATCGTTCGTAATGAGAATGGTCATGTTGAAAAGATTGTTGAGCATAAGGATGCAAATGAGAAAGAATTAGCTATTAAAGAAATCAATACAGGTACATATTGTTTTGATAATAAAGCTTTATTCGCCTCACTTTCTAAAGTTTCAAATGATAACGTACAAGGTGAATATTACCTGCCAGATGTTATTGAGATTTTAAAAAATGAAGGTCATATCGTATCAGCTTATCAAACAGAGCACTTCGATGAAACGTTAGGTGTTAACGACAGAGTCGCTCTATCGCAAGCGGAAATTATTATGAAAAACCGTATCAACCGTAAAAACATGGTAAATGGTGTTACAATTATTGATCCAAGTAACACGTATATTTCTGCTGATGCAATTATCGGTAGTGATACAGTTCTTCATCCAGGAACAATTATTGAGGGGAATACTGTAATTGGTTCTGATTGTGAAATTGGACCGCACACAGTAATTCGCGATAGTGAAATTGGAGATCGTACGACAATTCGACAATCTACTGTACATGATAGTAAACTTGGTACAGAAGTATCGGTTGGTCCATTTGCACATATTCGCCCAGATTCAGTTATTGGAGATGAAGTACGCGTTGGAAACTTCGTGGAAATCAAAAAAACTGTTTTTGGTAATAGAAGTAAAGCTTCACACTTAAGTTATATCGGGGATGCACAAGTTGGAGAAGACGTGAATCTTGGTTGTGGTTCAATTACGGTGAACTATGACGGTAAGAATAAATTCAAAACTGTGATTGGTAACGGGGTATTTATTGGATGTAATTCAAACCTTGTTGCTCCTGTAACAGTTGAAGATGGTGCTTATGTGGCAGCAGGCTCTACAATTACAGAGAATGTTCCATCAAAAGCATTATCTGTAGCACGTGCACGTCAAGTTAACAAAGAAGACTATGTTGATCAATTGCTGAATAAGAAAAAATCATAATGTGGAGGGTTAATCTAGATGTCGACTCAATATCTAAATTCTAATTTGAAAGTATTCTCTTTAAACTCTAATAAGGAACTTGCTGAGCAAATTGCAAAGCACATTGGAGTAGGACTAGGAAAATGTTCTGTTGATCGTTTTAGTGATGGAGAAGTTCAAATTAACATTGAAGAAAGTATCCGTGGTTGCGATGTATTCATTATTCAATCTACAAGCTTCCCAGTAAACGAACATATCATGGAATTACTTATTATGATCGATGCATTAAAACGTGCATCTGCAAAAACAATTAATATTGTTATTCCTTACTATGGTTATGCGCGTCAAGACCGTAAAGCGCGTTCTCGTGAACCAATTACATCGAAACTTGTAGCAAACTTGCTTGAAACAGCAGGTGCAACTCGTGTAATCACTCTAGATTTACATGCTCCACAAATTCAAGGGTTCTTTGATATCCCAATCGACCACTTAATGGGTGTACCGATTCTTTCAGATTACTTTGAAACAAAAGGTCTTAAAGATATCGTAATCGTGTCACCTGACCACGGTGGGGTAACTCGTGCCAGAAAAATGGCAGATCGCCTAAAAGCACCAATCGCTATTATTGATAAGCGTCGTCCTCGTCCGAACGTATCAGAGGTAATGAACATTATCGGTAATATTGAAGGTAAAACAGCAATTTTAATTGATGACATCATTGATACAGCTGGTACAATTACATTAGCAGCAAACGCTCTTGTTGAGAACGGTGCTTCTGAAGTATATGCTTGCTGTACACACCCAGTATTATCTGGTCCAGCAATTGAGCGTATCCAAAACTCAAATATTAAAGAGTTAGTTGTAACAAACTCTATCGTATTACCAGAAGAGAAGAAAATCGACAAAGTACATGAACTTTCAGTTGCTCCACTAATCGGAGAAGCAATCATTCGTGTATACGAAGAAGAATCTGTAAGTGTATTATTCAATTAATTGGATAGAATGAGACGTAACCAAGATTGGTTACGTCTTTTCGTATCGAAAAAAGAAAGTAGTGGTACAAGAATGAAATTGATAGTAGGACTTGGGAACCCGGGTAGAGAATATGAATTAACAAGGCATAATATTGGATTTATGGCGATTGATGAACTTGCGAAGCGTTGGAATATTTCTTTGAATGAACAAAAATTTAAAGGAGTATTTGGTGCAGGATTTGTTAATGGAGAAAAAGTAATCTTATTAAAGCCACTTACATATATGAATTTATCTGGGGAAAGTATTCGACCACTCATGGATTACTATAAAATTGATGTTGAGGACTTCGTTGTTCTGTACGATGATTTAGACATCCCTGTAGGTAAATTACGCCTTCGTATGAAAGGTAGTGCTGGTGGACATAATGGTGTGAAATCAACAATTTCACATTTAGGAACACAAGAGTTTCAACGTATCCGTATGGGAATTGATCGTCCGAAAAATGGCATGAAGGTAGTAGATTACGTATTAGGACGTTTTACATCGGAAGAAATTCCTGATGTGAGTCATTCTATTGAAAAAGCAGCGGATGCATGTGAAGAATGGTTAAATAAACCTTTTCTTCAAATCATGAATACCTTCAATAGTTAAGGGTATGATTAGGAATATTTTGTCTTGCTTTTACCCATACTAGTAGTAATTGGATTTTTAGGAGGCTAGTATGGAAGGGTATTATTATTGCAGACATTGCGGGAGTAATGTAGGCTCCGTTACCGCAGAAAAAGTGTATAGCGACGTTTTATTTCAACTAACAGAGCAAGAAGTAGTAGAGATGATTCATTTTCATGAGAATGGAAATATATATATAAAAACGATTTGTGAATCGTGTCAAGAAACGCTCGCATCTTATCCTGAGTATTAT
Organism: Bacillus cereus group sp. MG4; assembly: GCF_040460055.1. Taxonomy (NCBI): domain Bacteria; kingdom Bacillati; phylum Bacillota; class Bacilli; order Caryophanales; family Bacillaceae; genus Bacillus; species Bacillus cereus group sp. MG4. The sequence goes on from NZ_JARVGZ010000001.1 coordinate 3,467,792, forward strand.
GAATATGAAAAATTTCTGCAATAAAATGTTGTCGCTTTGGCATGTCCAAAGCATTTTTCTGTTTTCTTTTTCCAAAATATTTGCATAAAATATAGTGGCTTGCTCTTTATGTTGAGAGGGGTTTTGAAAATGATAGGTTTATTAGAGCAATTTTATAAAAATGAAGAGATCCAATCGGTTATTAATGGACTAGAAGATGGTTTAAAAGAACAACTTGTATCAGGTATGGCAACCTCTTCTCGTTCGTTATTAATGGCGGCCTTATATAAAAAAACAAAAAAATCACAACTTATTGTGACGCATAATTTATATCAAGCACAAAAAGTGCATGAAGATTTAGTGGCGTTACTTGGTGAAAAAGATGTGTGGTTATACCCAGTAAATGAATTGATAGCATCAGAAATTGGTGTTGCAAGCCCAGAATTGAAGGCGCAACGTATTGAAGTATTGAATCGTTTAGCGGCAGGAGAGAACGGGATTATTGTAGCGCCAGTTGCAGGACTACGCAGATTTTTACCAATGAAAGAGTTGTGGAAGCAAAGGCAAATCGAAATCAATCTAGGGCAAGAGATTGATTTAGATACATTCTTGCATACTTTACATCATATTGGTTATGAGCGTAAGTCGATGGTAGAAGCTCCTGGGGAATTCAGTTTGCGCGGGGGAATATTAGATATTTACCCATTAACTGAAGAGTTACCATTTCGTATTGAATTTTTCGATACAGAAGTTGATTCTATTCGATTATTTGATGTGGATGAACAGCGCTCTCAAGATAAAAAAGAAAGTGTTAGATTTGGTCCAGCAACAGAGTTTTTATTTTCACAGGAAGAATTGAAGTCGGGAATCGAGCATCTTGAGGAAGGCTTGACTAAGACGATGCAAAAACTTTCCGATGATAAATTGAAGACTACAGTGCTTGAAACGGTAAGTCATGAAATTGAGATGTTAAAAAACGGGCAAAGTATAGAACAGATGTTTAAATATTTATCTATTTTCTATAAAGAACCTGCTAGTCTGATAGATTATTTACCAGAAGATGGTGTTGTGGTTTTAGATGAGATTTCCCGTATTCAAGAAACGGCATCACATCTTGAAACGGAAGAGGCGGAATGGTATATATCACTTCTTGGTGAGGGAACAATTATTCAAGATTTATCTTTCTCACACTCGTTTGAGGAATTTCTTCATCATAAAAAAAGAAGTTTTGTATATTTAACGTTATTCTTACGTCATATAGCACATACACATCCGCAAAACATTGTGAATGTGACATGTAAAACAATGCAAGATTTCCATGGGCAGATGCAGTTGTTGAAAACTGAAATTGATAGATGGAACGAAGGGCATTTTACGACTGTTGTGCTCGGCACAGATGATGAACGTGTAAAAAAACTACAACATATTTTAAGTGATTATGATATTGAGGCAGATATCGTAGAGGGCACAGATATATTATTGCCTGGAAGGTTACAAATTGCTGTAGGTGATTTACATGCAGGATTTGAAATGCCGATGCAAAAGCTTGTTGTTATTACTGAAAAAGAGCTTTTTCATAAAAAAGTTAAAAAATCACAACGTAAGCAGAAGTTATCTAATGCTGAACGTATTAAAAGTTATTCGGAATTAAAAGTTGGAGATTATGTAGTTCATGTAAATCATGGTATAGGTAAATTCTTAGGTATCGAGACACTAGAGATTAATGGTGTTCATAAAGATTACTTGAATATTAAATATCAAGGTAATGATAAGTTATACGTTCCAATTGAACAAATTGACCAAGTGCAGAAATATGTAGGATCTGAAGGTAAGGATCCTAAAGTTTATAAATTGGGCGGAAATGATTGGAAAAAGGTCAAAACGAAAGTTGAAAAATCTGTACAAGATATTGCGGATGACCTAATTAAACTATATGCTGAGCGCGAAGCTTCAAAGGGTTATGCATATACACCAGATACGGCAGAACAACAAGAATTTGAATCTTCTTTCCCATATCAAGAGACAGAGGATCAATTACGTTCTATTGACGAGATTAAGAAAGATATGGAACGTGGACGTCCGATGGATAGGCTTCTCTGTGGTGATGTAGGATATGGAAAGACGGAAGTAGCTATCCGTGCGGCATTTAAGGCAATTATGGATGAAAAACAAGTTGCAATTTTAGTGCCGACAACGATCCTTGCACAACAACACTATGAAACAATTCGAGAGCGTTTTCAAGATTATCCAATCAACATAGGATTATTAAGTAGATTCCGTACGAGAAAACAGCAAAATGAAACAATTAAAGGCTTAAAAGATGGTACGGTAGATATCGTAATCGGAACGCATCGTATTTTATCTAAAGATGTTACTTATAAAGATTTAGGTCTTCTTATTATTGATGAAGAACAAAGGTTTGGTGTAACGCATAAAGAAAAAATTAAACAATTAAAAGCAAATGTTGACGTGTTAACATTAACGGCAACTCCGATTCCGCGTACACTCCATATGTCTATGCTTGGTGTGCGTGACTTATCTGTTATTGAGACACCACCAGAAAATCGTTTCCCAGTCCAAACGTATGTAGTAGAGTATAATCCAGCGTTAATGCGAGAAGCGATAGAACGAGAGCTTGCAAGAGGTGGGCAAATTTACTTCTTATATAATCGTGTGGAGGATATCGAAAGAAAAGCAGATGAAATTTCGATGTTAGTTCCAGACGCGCGTGTAACGTATGCGCATGGGAAAATGAACGAAGGTGAATTAGAGTCTGTTATGCTATCGTTTTTAGAAGGGCAACATGATGTTCTTGTAAGTACAACAATTATTGAGACGGGTGTAGATATTCCGAATGTAAATACGTTAATTGTATTTGATGCAGATCGTATGGGATTATCGCAGTTGTATCAGCTTCGTGGTCGTGTTGGACGTTCTAATCGTGTTGCATATGCATACTTTGCATACAAACGAGATAAAGTGTTATCAGAAGTTGCAGAGAAGCGTCTGCAAGCCATTAAAGAGTTCACAGAGCTTGGGTCAGGTTTCAAAATTGCGATGAGAGACTTATCCATTCGTGGTGCAGGTAACTTGTTAGGAGCCGAACAGCATGGATTTATTGATTCTGTCGGATTTGATCTATATTCTCAAATGTTAAAAGATGCAATTGAACAGCGTAGAGGAACAGATGGGGTTGAAAATACAGTTAATGTTGAAATTGATTTAGAAGTAGATGCATATTTACCAGATGCTTATATTTCAGATAGTAAACAAAAGATTATGATGTATAAACAGTTTAGAGGTGTTTCTGCAATTGAGGATATTGAAGAGTTGCAGGAAGAGATGATAGATAGATTTGGTGATTACCCGCAAGAAGTTGGTTACTTATTGCAAATTGCAAATATTAAAGTATTGGCAATGAAAGAACAAATTGAGTTAATTAAGCAAAATAAATTTGAAGTGACAATTCTGTTCTCAGAACAAGCAAGTCAAAATATTGATGGCGGAAAATTATTCATGCTCGGAAATAGTTTTGGACGTATGATTGGTCTAGGAATGGAAGGATCGCAATTGAAAATCGTTATGAAAACAAATGGTTTAGAGACATCGAAGTGGTTAACAATTGCTGAAAATTTATTAAAAGGCCTACCAGATGTAAAAAAAGAAGTCATAAATGCCTAATATAAGATAAAAAAATACAATTCGGCGTGCATAGAAGAACTAATGTGTAAAATACTATGTCTAACAGTTGGTGATTTTTACATGAACAGGTAAATTCACCACTTTGATCATCAGTAGAAAGTGAGGCAGCATTAGAATGAAAGCAACTGGAATCGTACGTCGAATTGATGATTTAGGTAGGGTAGTAATCCCGAAGGAAATTCGTAGAACTTTACGTATTCGAGAAGGAGACCCACTAGAAATATTTGTTGATCGCGATGGAGAAGTGATTTTGAAAAAATATTCTCCAATTAGTGAACTAGGTAATTTTGCAAAGGAATATACGGAAGCTTTATACGATAGCTTAGGACATAATGTGCTTGTATGCGATCGTGATTCTATTATCGCAGTAGCGGGCGTATCTAAAAAAGAATACTTAAATAAAAGTGTTGGCGATTTAATTGAGAAGACAATGGAAGAGCGTAAGTCTGTAATTATGACAGATGAAAGCGAAATTTCAATTATTGATGGAGTAACAGAAAAAGTGAGTTCCTATACAATTGGCCCGATTGTTGCGAATGGGGATCCAATTGGAGCTGTTGTTATCTTCTCTAAAGAGGATATTATAAGTGAAGTAGAGCATAAGTCAGTAAATACAGCTGCAAGCTTTTTAGCGAAACAAATGGAGCAGTAAGGCTATATCGAATTTTAGAAGTAGCAATCTTTCCTAATTATGATATTTCTTCTTGAGAAATCAAATATTTGGAGATATATGTATATTGAATGAAGGTAGCGCTTTGCTACCTTTTTTCGTTGAACATTTCTAGCGTCGCACGAACGTATTATTACTCGTGTAGGCAAGGAAGCTTGTCCTTTTCTTTATGATATAATACGAGGGGTGAGAATAGAAAAAGGAGTTTTCTTGTATGGAATCGAAGAAGTATCAAGCCTTTTGGCGTGGGGCTATTATATTAACAATCGCAAGTTTTGTTACAAAGGTATTAAGCGCTTTTTACCGTATTCCATATCAAAATATAGCGGGTGATATTGGTTTTTATATTTACCAACAAATTTATCCGTTTTATGGATTTTGTTTAATTTTAGCTACTTATGGGTTCCCCATTATAATTTCAAAAATGGTTGCGGAACGATTAGAGCGAGGGAAACAACAAGAAGCAGAAGAAATTATCTGTGTATCTTTTTGGTTTTTATTAGGAATTGGTTTCGTAGGCTTTTTTACATTGTTTTTTGGTGCCGAAACAATTGCAGCAGCCATGGGTGATATACACTTAGATAAGTTATTACGTGTTATTTCATTTTCATTCATATTGATGCCGTTTTTATCTGTAGCAAGAGGATATTTTCAGGGATTCAATAATATGATGCCAACAGCTGTTTCGCAAGTGATAGAACAAACGATTCGTGTTTCTATTATTGTATTTTTATCTCTATTCCTAATTGCTCGCGGATTTGATTTATATACAGTCGGTGCAGGTGCTATGTTAGGTTCAATCGCAGGCGGACTGATTGGGATTATTGTACTTGTACTTTATATGCGTCATGACTTTCGTTCTATATTTTTCAAGAGTGTAAAGAGAATTAAGGGGAAAAAGAGGATCATTAAAATTCTGTTTTGGCAGGGATTGGCGATTTGTGTTAGTAACTTAGTACTTATTTTTATACAAATGGCTGATTCCATTTCCTTCTATTCCTTACTTATTGGGGCAGGAGAGCAAGCTGAAAGTGCAAAGGTATTAAAAGGTGTTTACGACAGAAGTATCCCGCTTATGCAATTAGGTACTGTCGTGACAACTTCTTTCTCATTGTCACTTATTCCAATTATTACAGCGGCGAAGGAAAGAGGAGATCTTTCCTTTATTCGAGAAAAGGTAAAGTTAGCAATGAAAATAACATTTGTTATTGGATTTGCAGCTGCCATTGGATTAACTTGTATTATTCAGCCTACGAATATTATGTTGTTTGAAAATAGTGATGGGTCAGATGTTTTATCCATTTTATCTTTATCTATTTTATTTAGTTCATTGTCGATTACAACTGCTTCTATTTTGCAAGGGTTAGGACAAACATTAAAACCAGCAATATTCGTTATATTTGGGGGTTGTTTAAAGTTAGCTTTAAATTATACATTAATGCCGTATTTTGGTGTGAAGGGAGCTGCAATTGCAACACTAGTTGCGTTAATTGTAATTTCTGTGCTAAATAGTGCATTACTTATGCAAGCTGTATCCGAATCGCTTATCGATAAGCGTAATATGTTAGGTGTAGTTATTAGTGGTATCGGTATGGGGTTTGTATTAATAATATTTATACGTTTGATGCAAATGTCTGGATTAGTAATTGATACAAGGCATAGAGGAATTGCAACACTTGAGGCATTGTTAGGTGTAGCTATCGGTGGATTAACATATGTGTTTTTAATTTTAAAATTACGTGTATTTACAAAAGCGGAAATAGGAACCGTTATGAAAAAAGAGAAAAAAGAAGGTTCATTGAAGAAGAGTGGATAGAGGTGGCAGGTTGTGAGTGGAATCATTACTATTTTAGGATTAGGTGCTGGTGAGTTAGATCAGTTAACGATGGGTGTATATCGAAAAATAAAAGAAGCAGATCACATGTTTGTTAGAACGAAGGAACATCCCGTTATAGAAGAGTTGGAGAAAGAAGGTATACAATATACAGCCTTTGACAGTGTATATGAAGCGCATGATACATTTGAAATTGTATATGAAACCATCGCGAATACATTGCTAGAACAAGCTGAAGGCACAGAAATTATTTATGCCGTGCCAGGGCATCCGCTTGTAGCGGAAAGAACGGTTCAGCTACTGTTGGAAAAAGGCGAAGTAGCGAATGTTGAAGTGCGCATTGAAGGTGGACAAAGTTTCCTTGATCCTATGTTTGCGAGTCTAAAGATTGATCCGATTGAAGGATTCCAATTAATTGACGCCACATCATTTGAAAGAGGACAATTAGAATTACGTCAACATTTAATCTTTTGCCAAGTGTATGACGTATTCGTTGCATCTGATGTGAAATTAACATTAATGGAGATGCTATCAGATGATTATGAAGTGTATATCGTAACAGCTGCAGGGACTTCATTTGAACAAGTTAAAAAGGTGCCGTTGTACATGTTAGATCATGAAACAGAGTTGAATAATTTAACGAGTGTATATGTACCACCAGTTAAAGAACGTGCGTCCTTGTATCAACAGTTTGATGTGCTTAGAGAAATTATTGCAGACCTTCGTGGACCGAATGGTTGTCCGTGGGATAAAAAGCAAACACATCAATCTTTAAAGAAGTATTTAATTGAGGAAGCTTATGAAGTGTTGGAAGCAATTGATGAAGAGGATGATGATCATTTAGTAGAAGAACTGGGTGATATATTATTACAAGTTATGTTGCATGCTCAAATCGGGGAGGATGAAGGTTGGTTCTCTATAGATGATATTATTCGAACTTTATCTGAGAAAATGGTTCGCCGCCACCCGCATGTATTTGGGAATACGGATGTAAATAATGCCGATGAAGTAATTGCCAATTGGGAAGAAATTAAAAAACAAGAAAAAGGATTCGTGAAAGAATCTGTTTTAAATGGGGTTCCAAAAAGTTTGCCACAGTTACTACGCGCCTATGAAATCCAGAAAAAAGCTGGCAAAGTTGGTTTCGATTGGGTTGATGTACAACCGATGATAGAGAAAGCCTTAGAAGAATGGCAAGAGTTCCAACAAGAAGTTACAAATATGGATGAGGCGAAAATATTAGGTGAATTTGGCGATTTACTATTTGCGTTTGTGAATATAGCTCGTCATTATAAAATAGATCCCGAAGAGGCATTACGTTCAACGAATGAGAAATTCGTCGGTCGTTTCTTATACATGGAAGCAAAGGTAGCTGAAATGAATAAAGAGATGCAAGATTTATCATTAGAGCAGTTAGACGTTTTATGGGAAGAGGCAAAACAAACAGAGCGTTAATAGGGGGATTTGATATGCGTCTAGATAAGTTTTTAAAAGTATCACGTTTAATTAAAAGAAGAACATTAGCGAAAGAAGTAGCTGATCAAGGAAGAATATCAATTAATGGTCAAGTGGCAAAAGCGAGTTCAGATGTAAAAGTAGCTGATGAATTAACAATTCGTTTTGGTCAAAAAATAGTAACTGTAAAAATAAACGAATTGAAAGAAACGACTAAAAAAGAAGATGCAGCAAATATGTATAGTTTAGTTCGCGAAGAAAAAGTAAAGGCTGAAGAAGGCTTGTTCTAAAATCAATTATCCCTTCATACATTACTATTAGCTAGTATAAATCTATGGGGGGATTTACGTGAATAATGGTTACTCACCTATGTCTTCTAATCAACAAAATGTTTCGGTAGAGCATGATATTATTATGCGTGGCAGGCGTGTAATTGATATTACCGGTGTAAAGCAGGTAGAGAGTTTTGATAGCGAGGAGTTTTTACTTGAGACCGTAATGGGTTTTTTAACAATTCGTGGTCAAAATTTGCAAATGAAAAATTTAGATGTAGAAAAAGGTGTTGTATCGATTAAAGGGAAAGTTCATGAGATGCTGTATATTGATGAGAATCAAGGGGAGAAAACTAAAGGATTCTTTAGTAAGTTGTTTAAATGAGCCTAACAATTCAGTTGTATACGATGCTCTCAATGATCGGAATGGGTGCTTGGATTGGAGCGTCTTTAGATACATACCAACGATTTTTAAAGCGGCAAGAACGTAAACGTTGGCTTGTATTTATACATGATATACTATTTTGGATTGTCCAAGCATTATTCGTTTTTTATGTACTGCTTCTTGTAAATGAAGCTGAACTACGTATATATGTATTTTTGGCATTATTATGTGGTTTTGCGGCATATCAAAGCTTATTGAAAGCAATATACATGAGACTGTTAAATTTTCTCATCTATATTTTTATGCAAACAACACACTTTTTTGTTCAAATTATAAAGCTACTCATGATAAAACCTGTTATTATTATAGCGCAGCTATTTATTGCATTTATATTATTCTTATTTCGTATACTGCTTTCAATTGGACATGTGTTATGGAAAATGGTGATTTGGATATTACTTTTCATATGGAAAGTTTTTTTCTGGCCTGTTCGATTTATTGCTTCGCTCATATGGAAACTTCTCCCTAATCGTGTTAAACTTTTTATAATGAAACATGTAGGGTTCCTGCAATATATAGCAAAATTGAAGGGACACATCTTCCAATTATGGGGGCGTATAAAAAAGAAGTTAGGGGGACCTCGGAAATGAGGGAACTGAGACAAAGAACAATCGAAAAACAGAGTCCAAATCCTGTTAAAGAGCATATAATACAAACGGATGAGAACAGGAAGCGACTTTATCGCCGTTTAGCGGTTTTTCTTGTCTTTGCTTTTACAATTATTGCGAGTATTAGTGTAACGTTTTATCAACAAAACAGTTCCATTAGAGCAAAAGAAGCAAAAGTTAAGGACATGAAAAAAGAACTGGATTCATTAACGAATAAAGAAAAGAGTCTAAAAGACGAAGTTCAAAAGTTAAATGATGAAGAGTACGTATTAAAGATTGCTAGAAGGGATTATTTCTTCTCTGGAAAAGGGGAGATAATTTTTCCTGTTTCTAAGTAGAGTATGTCTTATTGACACTATATTTTAGGATTATATATAATAAAGTAAAATTTGACTTTTTAACCACTAAGGAGGAGCATTTTTTTTATGTCAATCGAGGTAGGCAGCAAGTTACAGGGTAAAGTAACAGGTATTACAAATTTTGGGGCTTTTGTGGAGCTGCCAGAAGGCTTAACGGGTCTTGTTCATATTAGTGAAGTTGCTGATAATTATGTGAAAGATATTAACGATCACTTAAAAGTGGGCGACCAAGTAGAAGTAAAAGTTATTAACGTTGAAAAAGATGGTAAGATCGGTCTATCTATTAAAAAAGCGAAAGAGCGTGAAAAAACAGAAGGAGATCGTCCACGTGGTGAATACCAACGCGGTGGCGGTGGCGATCAACAACGTTCTGGACGTCCACAACGTAATCGTTCTTTCAACAGAGATAACCGTGGCGGCGGTAACGAACGAGCTCCAAAAGAAACATTCGAGCAAAAGATGGCACGTTTCTTAAAGGACAGTGAAGATCGTTTAACTTCTTTAAAGCGTAACACAGAGTCTAAACGTGGTGGCCGTGGCGCACGTCGCGGATAATAAGAACGTTTAATTCTTAGCATATAGAGAGGTACCCAGGGCGATTGCTCGGGGTGCTTTTTTATATGTGAAAATATATTTTTAAAAAAGTTTTCAAGATGTGTTGACTTTAAAATATATCTGAGGTAAGATACTAATTGTCCGTTAAATAAGACGACATGGCGGTGTAGCTCAGCTGGCTAGAGCGTACGGTTCATACCCGTAAGGTCGGGGGTTCGATCCCCTCCGCCGCTATATTTAATTTAACGGCCCGTTGGTCAAGTGGTTAAGACACCGCCCTTTCACGGCGGTAACACGGGTTCGAATCCCGTACGGGTCATCCTAAAAAGATCATGCAAATTTGCATGATCTTTTTTTGTTAAATAAATTAAGACATACAACACTTCTACAAAATCACCCTATATTTTCTGAATGTTCAATTAAAATAGTGAGAATAAATTACATACCGTGTATATATGTAGAGTTATTTCGAATAAAAAGTCGAACGATTATAAAAGTGAAAACTGTTGTTTTGACAAAAATCCCAATAATCATCTTTTATAATGACAGTAATTAAACTATGCAGGTGGTGTTAAAAATATGCCTAAAGCAGGAAGGAATACTATGAATACAAGTGCATTGGCAATGAATGAGAGTCAGCTTGGAGCAGTAAAGTGGACGAGTAAGTTGCGAATGAAGTTTGAACAGGTTTTCTTTAGATGGGGATTTATTATTGTTGTTATTGGTTTTCTTTTGGGACGAGCATATATATTAACAAACATTTTACCGTTTGCACTGCCGTTTTTTGCTGCTGTTTATGTTATGAAGCGGGATAAAATGCCGCTCGCGTTCTTGGCTCTTATGGGGGGCGCACTTTCAGTTTCGATAGATAATTTATTCTTTACCTTTGCATCTATTTTTACTTTCTTCATTTATAATATCTTCTTTAGTCGGTTTACACGTAAAACTGTTGGACTTGTTCCATTCCAAGTATTTATCTCCGCATTAACCGCACATTTAGTTGTCGTATATTTCGCGCAACAAACCGTCACCATGTACGATTTACTCGTTAGTACGATTGAGGCAGGGCTTAGCTTCGTATTAACTATGATATTTTTACAAAGTGTTCCGCTTTTAGTAGAACGAAAAGGTAAACAACAAGCGTTAGAGACAGAAGAAATTGTTTGTTTAATTATATTACTAGCATCTGTTTTAACAGGTACAACAGATTGGTTTGTATATGACGCTTCTATTCAACATATTTTTACTAGGTATTTAGTACTCGTGTTTGCATTTATCGCGGGGGCTGCTACAGGATCTACAGTGGGGGTCGTCACTGGATTAATATTAAGTTTAGCCAATGTCTCCAGTTTGTCTCAACTTAGTCTACTTGCTTTTTCTGGGTTGCTTGGTGGTTTGTTAAAAGAAGGGAAGCGTTTAGGTGTTAGTTTAGGTTTATTAATTGGGACGAGCTTGATTACGCTATATGTAGACAAGCAAACAAACATTGTGACAACTTTAATTGAATCTGGTGTGGCGATTATGTTCTTCTTATTAACACCGAAACTTGTTATGGATCGTATTGCTAAATTCATGCCAGGCACACAGGAACATTCGCAAGATCAACAACAGTATTTAAGAAGGATGCGTGATGTTACAGCGAATAAAATTAATCAATTTGCCAATGTATTTGCTGCTTTATCTAATAGCTTTTCTGTATATGGATATGTGGAGGAGGAAGATAAAGAGACAGAAGCGGATTTGTTCTTAAGTACAATTACTGCAAAAACATGTCAAACATGCTTTAAAAAGGACCAATGCTGGGTAGTTAATTTCGACAAAACGTACGATTATATGAAACAAATAATGAGTGAAACGGAAGAGGGGACGTTGCAGCATAATCGGAAGTTAGTTCGTGAATGGGACAAGCATTGTGTGAGAGGGAAGAAAGTGACGGATTTAGTAGCGGGTGAATTAGATCACTTCTATGAAGGACAAAAATTACGAAAACAAATGAAAGAAAACCGTAGAATAGTAGCGGAGCAACTATTAGGTGTATCAAAAGTTATGGAGGATTTTGCTAAGGAAATCCAAAGAGAACGAGAAAATCATCAAGTGCAGGAAGAACAGATTATGCAAGCGTTTCGTGATTTTGGCGTAGAAGTAGAGCATGTTGATATATATTGTTTAGATAGAGGAAGTATTGATATTGAAATGTTGATTCCAGTTGCATCTAATGAACATGGAGAATGTGAAAAGTTAGTTGCGCCGATGCTTTCTGACATTCTAAAGGAAAATATTGTTGTTAAACATGAAGAAAAATCTTCTTATCCGAACGGCCACAGTTTAATATCATTTGGTTCGGCAAAAACGTATTCTCTTGATACTGGGTTGGCCACAGCTGCAAAAGGCGGTGGGTTTGTTTCTGGTGACTCTTATGCGATGATGGATTTAAGTGTTGGTAAATATGCGCTTGCAATTAGTGATGGTATGGGAAATGGGCAAAGAGCTCATATGGAGAGTAAAGAAACGGTAAAATTATTACAAAAAATACTTCAATCAGGCATTGATGAGGAAATAGCGATTAAATCTATCAATTCTATTCTTTCTTTAAGAACAACAGAAGAGATGTTTACGACGTTAGATTTAGCTATGGTGGATTTGCGGGATGCGAGTGCGAAATTTTTAAAGATTGGATCGACGCCGAGTTTTGTTAAACGCGCGAATAATATTTTGAAAATTGAGGCAAGTAATTTGCCGATGGGCATTATTGAGGATGTTGAAGTTGATGTAGTAGGTGAACAATTAAAAACGGGCGATATCCTTATTATGATGAGCGATGGGATTTTCGAGGGAGCGCAACATGTAGAAAATCATGAACTATGGATGAAACGAAAAATTAAAGAATTACAAACCGAAGATCCGCAAGAAATTGCTGATATCATTATGGAAGAGGTGATTCGCTCTTGTGATGGTTATATAAATGACGATATGACTATCGTTGTGGCGAAAGTGAAGAAAAATATGCCGAAGTGGGCTACGATTCCAATTGTAGGAATGCAGGCACAATAAATTTTAAGTATGATGTTTCTTTATCACTGTTTCTTTCTAAAAACCTAGGTGGATGCCTAGGTTTTTTTACTTTAAAAGATAATGTTATTATTTTTGTGAATATGTACGGATGATGTAAGATAAAAATGTAATTTTTGTATATCTTTTTTTTGCACAATGTTTGTAAAAGTTGTACCATTATAAACAAGGTAACTAACGTTGCTGTTCTTGTTTAATGAAAGGTGATTACGAAGTTGAAAGATACATTTGTTGAAAAGGTAGATGACTTTGTAAAGCAGCATGATGTATTAAAGGAACGTTCAACAATTGTTGTAGGGGTTTCTGGTGGTCCTGACTCTTTGGCTCTTCTATATTATTTGTTAGAAAAAAGAGCAGCGAAACAGTTTAAAATTGTAGTGGCACATGTGGATCATATGTTTAGAGGTGATGAATCTCATGAGGACCTACAGTTTGTGCAGGACCTTTGTAGAGGGCTGGGAGTTATTTGCGAAACGATAAGGATTAATGTGTCGCAATATCAACAGCAACACGGAATGAATGCACAGGTTGCTGCTAGAGAATGCAGATATGCATTTTTGGAAAGAATAATGAAGAAATATGATGCGAGATATGTAGCTCTTGGACATCATGGTGATGATCAAGTAGAGACGATTTTAATGCGCCTTGTACGAGGGAGTACTCCGAAAGGATATGCAGGAATTGCAGTGAAGCGTCCTTTTCATAATGGATATTTAATTAGGCCGTTACTTGGAGTAACGAAGGAAGAAATTGTTGATTACTGTAATAAGCTAAAAATAATTCCCCGTATAGATCCAAGTAATAAAAAGGAAGTATATACAAGGAATCGATTACGTAAATATGTTCTTCCTCATTTGAAAGAAGAAAATTCACAAGTGCATGAGAAATTCCAAAAATTTAGCATGCAAATGCAAGAGGATGAGGCGTATTTGCAGGAATTAGCTTTTGAGAAAATGAATAAAGTAATTACAAAAAAAAGTGATAAACAAATTAGCTTATCAATTCCTGCCTTTGAATCCATGTCTATGCCTTTACAAAGAAGAGGGATTCAACTAATATTAAACTATCTTTATGAATATAAGATTCCATCTTCTCTTTCCTCTATACATATTGACAAAGTGATCGAGTTTTTTAAGCGGGCACAACCTTCGGGTTCACTTGATTTCCCAGGTGATTTAAAAATTGTTCGCGCATACGAGGAGTGTAGCTTTAGATTTAAACAAGAAATTGTTTCTCCTTTTTTACAAGATTTATCAGTGCCCGGGACCATTACGCTATCGAACGGGGATAGGCTTGTAACAGAGGTGAGCGAAGACATACCAAGTAACATGAATGAAACAGTATTTGTTGCTAAGTATAATGATATATCATATCCACTTCGTATTCGTTCTAGAGAAAATGGAGATCGCATGTCAATACAAGGTATGAATGGCACAAAAAAGATAAAAACTATTTTTATAGAAGCAAAAGTACCAAGAGAAAAAAGAGAAGAATGGCCGGTCGTTTGTGATGCAAGTGGGAATATTATTTGGGTACCCTTGTTGAAGCGATCTGCATTTGCTATCTCGAAAGAGGCGGCAAAGAAGGATAAATATATGATTATTCACTACAAAAGCAAGGAGTCTTCCGGGAGGATAATGAAATGATGAATCAAGATATCGAAAAAGTATTAATTTCTGAAGAACAAATACAAGAAAAGGTGCGCGAATTAGGTGCGGTTATTGCAGAGGATTATAAAAACACAATACCTCTTGCGATTGGTGTATTAAAGGGCGCAATGCCATTCATGGCAGATTTATTAAAGAGAACAGATACATATCTTGAAATGGATTTTATGGCTGTATCTAGTTACGGTCACTCTACTGTTTCAACAGGCGAAGTGAAAATTTTAAAAGACCTTGATACTTCTGTAGAGGGTCGCGATATTTTAATCGTTGAAGATATTATTGATAGCGGTCTTACGCTAAGTTACTTAGTAGACCTATTCAAATATCGTAAAGCGAAGTCTGTAAAAATTGTTACGTTATTAGATAAGCCGACAGGCCGTAAGGTAGATTTGAAAGCGGATTATGTTGGGTTTACTGTTCCACATGAATTTGTTGTAGGGTATGGATTAGATTATAAAGAGCAGTACCGTAATCTTCCTTATGTAGGAGTATTAAAACCAAGTGTTTACTCAAATTAATTAAATACAGGCGTCACAATTGTATAGGAAATTTTTTCTATGTTACGATTTACTATAGTGTTTATGCCGTGAGAGGAGGTTAGGAATGAATCGTATCTTCCGTAATACCATCTTTTATTTACTGATATTCCTAGTAGTAATTGGAATCGTGAGCTATTTTAATGGTTCGACACAAAAAACGACATCAGTTAGCTACGATAAATTCATTACTAAACTAGAAAAAGGTGAAGTGCGTAATGTGCAACTTCAACCGAAAAATGGTGTATTTGAGGTAAAAGGACAATTTAACAACTCTAGCCAAGGAGAACAATTTGTTACTTATGCACCAAATACAGAGGAATTACAAAAGAAAATTAATGACAAAGCGCAAGGTGCTGAAGTTAAGTATCAACCAGCAGAAGAAACAAGTGCTTGGGTAACGTTCTTTACTTCAATCATTCCGTTTGTCATTATCTTCATTTTATTCTTCTTCTTATTAAACCAGGCTCAGGGCGGCGGTAGCCGTGTTATGAACTTCGGGAAAAGTAAGGCGAAGTTATATAATGACGAAAAGAAAAAAGTTCGTTTCAGAGATGTTGCTGGAGCGGATGAAGAGAAACAAGAGCTTGTTGAGGTAGTTGAATTCTTGAAAGATCCTCGTAAGTTCGCTGAAGTTGGTGCCCGTATTCCGAAGGGTGTTCTATTAGTAGGACCTCCAGGTACAGGTAAAACTTTACTAGCACGTGCCGTTGCAGGTGAGGCAGGCGTTCCATTCTTCTCTATCAGTGGTTCTGATTTCGTAGAGATGTTCGTCGGTGTCGGTGCATCACGTGTACGTGATTTATTCGAAAATGCAAAGAAAAATGCTCCTTGTATCATTTTCATTGATGAAATTGATGCAGTAGGACGTCAACGTGGCGCAGGTCTTGGTGGTGGCCATGATGAGCGTGAGCAAACGTTGAACCAATTACTTGTTGAAATGGATGGATTCGGTGCAAACGAAGGTATTATTATCATCGCTGCAACAAACCGTCCTGATATTCTTGATCCAGCGTTATTACGTCCAGGTCGTTTTGACCGTCAAATTACAGTAGATCGTCCAGATGTAAATGGCCGTGAAGCTGTGCTGAAAGTACATGCTCGTAATAAACCGCTTGATGATCATATCAACTTAAGAGCAATTGCAACTCGTACACCAGGGTTCTCTGGTGCGGATCTTGAAAACTTATTAAACGAAGCTGCTTTAGTGGCTGCGCGTCAAGATAAGAAGAAAATTGATATGAGTGACATTGATGAAGCAACGGATCGTGTTATTGCAGGTCCAGCTAAGAAAAGTCGTGTTATCTCTGAAAAAGAACGTAATATCGTTGCATTCCATGAAGCTGGCCATACTGTAATTGGTGTTGTCCTTGATGAAGCAGATATCGTTCATAAAGTAACAATTGTCCCTCGTGGTCAAGCTGGTGGATATGCAGTAATGCTTCCGAAAGAAGATCGTTACTTCATGACAAAACCAGAGTTACTTGATAAAATCACTGGTTTACTTGGTGGTCGAGTAGCTGAAGAGATTGTGTTTGGTGAAGCAAGTACAGGTGCTCACAACGACTTCCAACGTGCGACTGGTATTGCAAGACGTATGGTTACGGAATTCGGTATGAGTGATAAGCTTGGACCGATGCAATTCGGTAGCTCACAAGGTGGTCAAGTGTTCTTAGGAAGAGACTTCCATTCAGAACAAAACTACAGTGATGCAATTGCACATGAAATCGATGTGGAAATGCAAACTATTATAAAAGAATGTTATGCTCGCGCGAAACAAATTCTTACTGAAAAACGTGATAAGCTAGATATTATTGCGAAAACGTTACTTGAAGTAGAAACGTTAGATGCAGAGCAAATCAATCATTTATATGATTACGGCAGATTGCCAGAGCGTCCAACATCTTCAGATGATGTGAAAGTAAACATCAATATGAAGAAGGACGATGAAGAATCAGAAGATAAGTAAGAGATGAAGGAGTGACGATGGTCACTCCTTTTTTTATTTGTGGAACGAAATGAAGTAGAAAAAAATTTAAGTAAATCTGGTATTAAAAATTGAAATAGAGCGTAATCTTTTTGTAAAATGATGAGGATAGAAAAGCTGATTATATAAGTATGTGTGATATGATGTTTGTATAAGTTTTATACATACTGCACAAATATAGATTAAATAAGATAAGTGGTGAGAATATGATTTTTGTATTGGATGTAGGGAACACAAATGCTGTGCTAGGCGTGTTTGAAGAGGGGGAACTTCGTCAACATTGGCGCATGGAAACAGATCGTCATAAGACAGAAGATGAATATGGAATGCTTGTAAAGCAGTTGCTTGAGCATGAAGGTCTTTCGTTTGAAGATGTGAAAGGTATTATCGTGTCTTCAGTCGTACCACCAATTATGTTTGCATTAGAGCGCATGTGTGAAAAGTATTTTAAAATTAAACCGCTTGTAGTAGGTCCTGGAATAAAAACGGGGCTAAATATTAAATATGAAAATCCACGTGAAGTAGGCGCGGACCGAATTGTAAATGCGGTAGCAGGAATCCACTTGTATGGAAGTCCGCTTATTATTGTCGATTTCGGTACGGCTACTACATATTGTTATATTAACGAAGAAAAGCATTATATGGGTGGGGTTATTACGCCGGGAATTATGATTTCAGCAGAGGCTTTATATAGTAGAGCGGCAAAACTTCCTCGTATTGAAATTACAAAACCAAGCAGTGTTGTTGGAAAGAATACGGTAAGTGCAATGCAATCTGGTATTCTTTATGGTTATGTTGGACAAGTGGAAGGTATTGTTAAGCGTATGAAAGAGGAAGCTAAACAAGAACCGAAAGTTATTGCAACAGGTGGATTGGCGAAATTAATTTCAGAAGAATCGAATGTAATTGATGTTGTAGATCCATTTTTAACATTAAAAGGTTTGTATATGTTATACGAGCGTAATGCAAATTTACAGCATGAGAAAGGTGAATAAATGAGTATGAAAGATTATTTAGTAAAAGCGTTAGCATTTGATGGAGAAGTGCGTGCATATAGTGTACGTACTACAAACACAGTAAGTGAGGCGCAAAGACGTCATGATACATGGAGAACAGCTTCGGCGGCACTTGGTCGTTCTTTAACTGCAGGTACAATGATGGGCGCGATGTTAAAAGGTGACCAAAAGTTAACGATTAAGGTAGAAGGTAATGGTCCGATTGGTCCTATCTTAGTAGATGCTCATGCAAATGGGGATGTACGTGGTTATGTAACGAATCCACATGTTGATTTTGAAGGAACGGAACAAGGGAAATTACGTGTATATCAAGCGGTAGGTACTGAGGGATTTGTAACAGTAATTAAAGATATTGGTATGCGTGAGCCGTTTATTGGTCAATCTCCAATTGTTTCAGGAGAATTAGGGGAAGACTTCACGTATTATTTTGCAGTTTCTGAGCAAACACCTTCTTCTGTAGGAGTTGGCGTTCTTGTAAATGGAGATGACAGCGTATTAGCGGCAGGTGGATTTATCCTTCAAATTATGCCAGGTGCACAGGAAGAAACAATTTCATTCATTGAAGATCGTTTGCAGAAGATTCCTCCTGTATCAACGTTAATTGAACAAGGGCTTTCTCCAGAAGAGTTACTGTATGCAGTTCTTGGAGAAGATAAAGTAAAAGTATTAGAAGTGATGGATGTTCAATTTAATTGCACATGCTCACGCGAACGTATTGAGAGTGTGTTAATTAGTTTAGGTAAAACAGAGTTAGAGCAAATTCGCGAAGAAGAAGAAGAGACAGAAGTTCATTGTCATTTCTGTAATGAGCGATACAAGTTTTCTAAAGAAGATATTACAAATTTAATTGAGAGTTTGTAATAAGGGAAGTGAGGGAATCCCTCCTCTAAATAGATTGACAAACAGGGAATTTTCTGACAAAATCTAAATATAGATAAAACCAATAAAAATACTCGGTGTTAGGAGTGACAGGAATGCGAGTGGCACAATCAGTTTCAGAATTAATCGGGAAAACGCCGATCGTTAAGTTGAACCGCATCGTAGAATCAAACAGCGCAGATATATACTTAAAATTAGAATTTATGAATCCAGGGAGCAGTGTTAAAGATCGTATTGCATTAGCTATGATTGAAGATGCTGAAAAAAAAGGATTATTAAAAGAAGGCGATACAATCATTGAGCCAACAAGTGGTAACACGGGAATTGGTTTAGCGATGGTAGCGGCCGCTAAAGGATATAAGGCAATTTTAGTAATGCCAGAAACAATGAGTATTGAGCGTCGTAATTTATTACGTGCTTACGGTGCGGAATTAGTATTGACTCCAGGGCCTGAAGGAATGGGTGGAGCAATTCGTCAAGCGACTGAATTAGCAAAAGAGCATGGCTACTTTATACCACAACAGTTCAAAAACCAATCGAATCCAGAAATTCATCGTTTAACAACAGGGCCAGAAATTGTTGAACAAATGGGTGACCAATTAGATGCGTTTATTGCAGGTATTGGTACAGGTGGAACGATTACTGGTGCTGGTGAAGTGCTGAAGGAAGCGTATAAAGATATTAAAATTTATGCAGTAGAACCTGCGGATTCACCAGTGCTATCTGGTGGGAAACCGGGTCCACATAAAATCCAAGGAATTGGGGCGGGATTTATCCCAGAGACATTGGATGTAGAGGTATATGATGAAATTGTTCAAGTAAAAGCAGAGCAAGCATTTGAATATGCAAGAAGAGTGGCTAAAGAGGAAGGTATTTTAGTAGGTATCTCTTCTGGAGCAGTTATTTATGCAGCAACAGAAATTGCGAAAAAGTTAGGTAAAAGGAAAAAGGTACTTGTTATTATCCCAAGTAACGGTGAACGTTATTTAAGTACACCGCTTTATCAATTTGAGTCTTAATTATATGTGATTGAAAAAGCATCCTTGAAAAGGATGCTTTTTCTTTTTGGATTGGAAATAGGAAAAGAGTGAATGACTAGAAAACTTCATGTAAAATAAGAGGTAGTATAATTAATTTATTTTCACTAGCCTTCGAGTATAACCACTTTATATACATAACGAATGTAGTTTGAGGTGGTTAATCTAAGAGGGTGGGATAAAAGAAGACGGGGTGTTGATATGCAACGAAGAAAATCTTTAGCGCTTTCTATTCCATATCAGTTAGATTTCTTTAAGCAGTATAAATTTCTTTCTAAGGATAAACCGCAACATATTTTGTTAGAGAGTGGACGTGGCGGTCGTTATAACATTGTGGGGTTGAACCCAGTAGCGGTAATCCGAGGGAAGGGTGAAACGTTACATATAAGCGAAAGTGGTAAGGAAACAATAAAACAAGGAAACCCATTAGATTTAATGCAGGAATATATGGAGCGATGGAAAACGGACTATAATCCGGAATACCCTCCATTTCAAGGTGGTGCAATTGGTTACTTTAGTTATGATTGCATCCGTTATATTGAAAAACTCCCTTCCCATGCGGAGGATGACATTAATATACCTGATATATTCTTTTTATTATTTGATGATGTGTTTGTTTATGATCAAAAAGAAAAAGTATTATGGATTATTACACATTATGTAGATAATCATGAAGAGGCAAAAGAGCGATTAAATGAATGGAAGATTCTTTGGGCGACAGAAGCGCCAGAAGTGAATATACCTTTTGCATGCCCTGAAGAGAAAAGTGAAACAGTTGCTTTTACAGAAGAAAGCTTTATGAAGGCGGTTGAATGTATTCAAGAATATATTGGAGCTGGTGATGTGTTCCAAGTAAACTTGTCGACAAGGCAAGAAAGAACGTTACAAACACACCCACTAGAAATCTATACAAGTCTTCGTGAGATTAATCCATCTCCATATATGGGTTACTTGGAGCTCGGGGATTTTCAAATTGTTAGTGGATCGCCAGAGTTGCTAATTAAGAAAGAGGGAACCGAAGTAAGTACAAGACCGATTGCTGGAACGAGATCTAGAGGGGCGAATGAGCAAGAGGATGAAGAATTAGCAAAAGAATTAATTGAGAACGAAAAAGAAAGAGCAGAGCACGTCATGCTTGTGGATTTAGAACGAAATGATTTAGGGCGTGTTTGTAAATATGGCACTGTAGAAGTAGATGAATTTATGGTAATTGAGAAATACTCACATGTTATGCATATTGTTTCTAATGTGCGTGGTGAGGTGGAAGAAGATAAAGATGCTTTTGATTTAGTGAAGGCTGTATTTCCTGGGGGAACAATTACTGGTGCCCCGAAAATACGTACGATGGAAATTATTGAAGAGTTAGAACCTGTTCGCCGAGGGATTTATACAGGTTCAATCGGGTGGATCGGTTATTCTGGAGATACAGAATTGAATATTGTAATTAGAACACTGCTTGCTAAAGATGGAAAAGCACATGTACAAGCAGGAGCGGGAATTGTAATTGATTCGAATCCGGAAAATGAATATAAAGAGTCGTTAAAAAAGGCGATTGCTTTATGGCGTGCAAAAGAACGTAGCGAAGAAACGGTTAGGTGAGAGAAATGATATTAATGATTGATAATTATGATTCTTTTACATTTAATTTAGTGCAGTTTCTTGGAGAACTTGGACAAGAGCTTGTTGTTAAACGTAACGATGAAGTGACTATTTCAGATATTGAGAATATGAAACCAGACTTTTTAATGATTTCGCCAGGTCCGTGTAGTCCTAATGAAGCAGGTATTAGTATGGAGGTTATTCAATACTTTGCTGGAAAGATTCCGATTTTTGGGGTTTGTCTTGGACATCAATCCATTGCACAAGTGTTTGGCGGAGAGGTTATACGTGGGGAGCGCTTAATGCATGGGAAAACGTCGCTTATGCATCATGACGGAAAGACGATTTTTTCGGATGTCCCTAATCCGTTTACTGCGACACGTTACCATTCCCTTATCGTTAAGAAAGAGACGTTACCTGATTGCTTAGAGGTAACATCTTGGACAGAAGAAGGGGAAATTATGGCGCTCCGTCATACAACATTACCGATTGAAGGTGTACAGTTTCATCCAGAATCAATTATGACTTCCCACGGGAAAGAGTTGTTGCAGAATTTCATTCGTAAATACAGCCCAAGTGTGACATCGTGTTAATTTACGTAAATGGTGAGTATGTAGAAGCGAGTGAAGCGAGAATTTCTCCTTATGATCATGGTTATTTATATGGTCTTGGAGTTTTTGAGACATTTCGTATTTATAATGGTCATCCTTTCTTATTGGATGATCATTATAATCGTTTAATAGATGCGCTGGATACATTGCAAATTAAATGGACAATGACGAAAGATGAAGTACTGCTTATTTTGAAGAATTTACTCGTTAAGAATGAATTAGAGCATGCATATGTACGTTTTAATGTATCAGCGGGTATAGATGAAATTGGATTGCAAACGGAAAGGTATGAAGAGCCATCTGTTATTGTTTTTATAAAACCTTTAGCAGCCCCTGAAGATGTAGTGGAAAAAGAAGGGGTTGTTTTAAAGCAAGTGCGAAATACACCAGAGGGTGCGTCTCGCTTAAAGTCTCATCATTATTTAAATAACATTTTAGGAAAACGTGAAATTGGAAATGTTGTGAATAAGGAAGGTATTTTCCTTACTGAAACAGGTTATGTTGCAGAGGGTATTGTTTCGAATCTCTTTTTCGTGAAAGGTGATATTTTGTATACACCTTCGCTAAAAACAGGGATTTTAAATGGTATCACTCGTGCGTTTATTATAAAGGTTGCTGAAGAGCTGGGCATCGAAGTGAAGGAAGGTTTCTTTCCAAAAGATGAATTACTTTCAGCTGATGAAGTCTTCGTAACAAACTCGATTCAAGAAATTGTCCCGCTTTATCATATAGAGGGACGAGATTTCCCGGGTAAAGTAGGTATGGTTACAAAAAGGTTTATGAGTCTTTATGAAATGCAGAGAGAGAAATTGTGGAGCAGAAATGAATTGCGAAGAGGAGATGTGTAGTTTGAAGTGGGATTATGATTTGCGCTGCGGCGAATATACATTGAACTTAAATGAAAAAACTTTAATTATGGGGATTTTAAATGTAACACCAGATTCGTTTTCTGATGGTGGGAGTTACAACGAGTTAGAGGCTGCGGTGCGCCATGCGAAAGAAATGCGAGATGAAGGTGCTCATATTATTGATATCGGCGGTGAATCTACTCGCCCGGGTTTTGCTAAAGTATCGGTGGAAGAAGAAATAAAGCGAGTTGTTCCGATGATTCAGGCGGTTGCAAAAGAAGTGGAATTGCCGATTTCTATCGACACGTATAAAGCTGAAGTTGCAAAACAAGCAATCGAAGCGGGCGCTCATATTATTAATGACGTTTGGGGAGCGAAGGCGGAACCGAAAATCGCTGAAGTTGCAGCTCATTACGATGTACCTATTATCTTGATGCATAATCGCGATAACATGAATTACCGCAATTTAATGGCTGATATGATTGCTGATTTATATGAAAGCATCAAAATTGCTAAAGATGCTGGCGTGCGAGATGAGAATATCATTTTAGACCCAGGCATCGGTTTTGCTAAAACACCTGAACAAAATTTAGAAGCGATGCGTAATTTAGAACAGTTAAACGTACTGGGTTATCCAGTTCTCTTAGGTACTTCAAGAAAGTCCTTTATTGGACATGTGTTAGATTTACCGGTAGAGGAACGTCTTGAGGGAACAGGAGCTACCGTTTGTCTCGGCATTGAAAAGGGTTGTGAGTTTGTTCGTGTTCATGATGTGAAGGAAATGGCACGTATGGCTAAGATGATGGATGCGATGATTGGTAAGGGGGTAAAGTAATTGGATAAAATTTATGTTCATGATATGGAGTTTTACGGTTATCATGGTGTATTCCCAGAGGAAAATAAATTGGGTCAGAGATTTAAAGTGGACTTAACGGTGGAGTTGGATTTGAAACAGGCAGGAGAAAGTGATGACTTAGAGCATTCTGTCAATTATGGAGAGCTTTTCGAGTTATGTAGAAAAGTTGTTGAAGATAGAACGTATAAGCTTGTAGAGAGTATCGCTGAAAATATTGCTGCAGATATATTAAAACAATATGAGAGTATTTTCCGTTGTACAATTAAAGTAATTAAACCAGATCCGCCGATACCTGGGCATTATCGTGCTGTAGCAGTAGAAATTATGAGAGAACGACCATGAATAATATAGCTTACATTGCATTAGGTTCAAATATCGGAGAACGTTATACGTATTTAACTGAAGCGATTCAGTTTTTAAACAAAAACCCGTATATCCAAGTTAACGATATTTCATCTGTATATGAAACAGAACCAGTTGGCTATACTGACCAAAGTTGCTTTTTAAATTTAGTTATAAAAATTTCTACCAATTTATCACCGCAAGAGTTATTGAAAATTACGCAAAGAGTAGAGAATGATTTAGGAAGAAAAAGGGAAATCAGATGGGGTCCGAGGACCATCGACCTTGACATTTTACTATATAATCAAGAAAATATTGAAGCAGAGAATCTTATTGTTCCGCATCCGCGGATGTTCGAAAGAGCTTTTGTTATCGTTCCGTTGTTAGAGATTAATCAAGATATAAAACAAAACATTTCACGTTCACAAGTAGAAGAAATGAAAAGGCGAGAGGGAGTAACGGTATGGAAGCAGAAAAATGGGGAAGACGCATTCGTGCTTTTCGAAAGCTAAAAGGTTATACACAAGAAGGTTTTGCGAAAGAGTTAGGGGTATCTGTATCTGTTTTAGGTGAAGTTGAGAGAGGGAATCGATCGCCTTCCCAAGATTTTGTAGTGGAAGTTGCTAAGGCATTAAAGGTTTCAGTGGAGGAATTAATGCCGAAGTGACTATGAAGGAAGGAGTAAGTCGAGTGTTAAAGATTGCAAATATTGAGATGAAAAACCCGGTTGTATTAGCACCGATGGCGGGAGTGTGTAACTCTGCATTCCGTTTGACAGTAAAAGAATTTGGTGCAGGTTTAGTTTGTGCTGAAATGGTAAGTGATAAAGCGATATTACTTAATAACAAAAGAACATTAGATATGTTATATATTGACGAAAGAGAAAAGCCATTAAGTTTACAAATTTTTGGTGGAGAGAAAGAAACTCTTGTAGATGCTGCGAAATACGTAGATAAATATACGACAGCAGACATTATTGATATTAATATGGGTTGCCCAGTACCGAAAATCATTAAGTGTGACGCGGGAGCAAAGTGGCTTTTAGACCCAAATAAAATATATGAAATGGTAGCGGCAGTTGTAGATGCTGTTGAAAAACCGGTTACAGTTAAGATGCGTATTGGTTGGGATGCAGATCATATTTTTGCAATTGAGAATGCAAAAGCTGTTGAGCGTGCTGGCGGACAAGCAGTAGCAGTTCATGGACGTACACGAGTACAAATGTATGAAGGGAAAGCGGATTGGGATATTATTAAACAAGTAAAGCAAGCTGTAAATATCCCGGTTATCGGAAATGGTGATGTCGAAACGCCACAAGATGCAAAGCGTATGCTTGATGAAATTGGTGTAGACGGTGTTATGATTGGTCGCGCTGCCCTTGGGGACCCGTGGATGATTTATCGTACGGTAAAGTATTTGGAAACAGGTGAATTAATGCCGGAACCGACAGTGCGTGAGAAAATTGACGTATGTATGTTGCATCTAGATCGTCTTATCGATTTAAAGAACGAAAATGTCGCTGTAAGAGAGATGAGAAAGCATGCAGCTTGGTATTTAAAGGGTGTTCGTGGTAATGCAACTGTACGTAATGGTATCAATGCTTGTAATACGCGGGAGGACCTTGCGAATGTATTAGGTGCATTTGTAGAAGAAGTAGAAGCGAAACAACAAACAATTCACGTTGGTTAATAATAGAGAGGGAAGATTGACATTCTTCTATACACTTCCTATAATTACGTGAAAGAAAGAAGAACTGCCAGCTAGTTGCTGGCAGTTTTTCTAGTTGAGTAGAAAATGCTATACTGTATATATTGTAAAAATTAATAGAGCTGGAGTGATATCAATACCATGGATAACATGAACCACGAAGAATTAAACGACCAATTGCTTGTTCGTCGTGAAAAGTTACATAACTTACGTGAGCAAGGAATCGATCCGTTCGGTAAACGATTTGAACGTACAAATGCAACAAATGACTTATTAAGCTTATATGGAGAGTTCTCTAAAGAAGAATTAGAAGAGAAAGAAATCTCTGTTTCTATCGCTGGTCGTATTATGACAAAACGCGGTAAAGGAAAAGCTGGATTTGCACATATTCAAGATTTACATGGACAAGTTCAAATTTATGTTCGTAAAGATGCTGTTGGAGATGAAGAGTACGAATTGTTTAAAACAGCAGATTTAGGTGATTTAGTAGGTATTGAAGGTAAAGTGTTCAAAACAAACGTTGGAGAACTTTCGGTGAAAGCAACGGGCTTTACACTATTAACGAAATCTCTTCGTCCATTACCGGATAAATATCATGGATTAAAAGATGTTGAACAACGCTACCGTCAACGTTACTTAGACTTAATCACAAGTATGGAAAGCCGTGAAACATTCGTTACTCGCAGTAAAATCATTCGTGAAATGAGAAGATACTTAGATGACAATGGTTATCTTGAAGTGGAAACACCTATGATGCATGCAATTGCAGGTGGAGCTTCTGCGCGCCCTTTCATTACGCACCATAATGCGTTAGATATGGAATTATACATGCGTATCGCAATTGAACTTCATTTAAAACGCCTTATTGTGGGTGGATTAGAAAAAGTTTATGAAATCGGTCGTGTATTCCGTAATGAGGGTGTATCAACTCGTCATAATCCAGAGTTTACAATGATTGAATTATATGAAGCGTATGCTGATTATAAAGATATTATGAAACTAACAGAAAATATGGTTGCTCATATTGCGAAGCAAGTACTAGGTACAACAACAATCCAATATGGTGATTATGAAATTAATCTAGAACCAGAATGGACACGTCTTCATATGGTAGATGCAATCAAGGAACATTCAGGAGCAGATTTCTGGAATCCAATGAGTGTAGAAGAAGCGCGT
>NZ_JARVGZ010000001.1:3505000-3562500 GCF_040460055.1 Bacillus cereus group sp. MG4
GGGGTGCTTTCTTAACGGAAAGCCGCAGTGAATAGGCCCAAGCGACTGTTTAGCAAAAACACAGGTCTCTGCGAAGCCGTAAGGCGAAGTATAGGGGCTGACACCTGCCCGGTGCTGGAAGGTTAAGGAGAGGGGTTAGCGTAAGCGAAGCTCTGAACTGAAGCCCCAGTAAACGGCGGCCGTAACTATAACGGTCCTAAGGTAGCGAAATTCCTTGTCGGGTAAGTTCCGACCCGCACGAAAGGTGTAACGATTTGGGCACTGTCTCAACCAGAGACTCGGTGAAATTATAGTACCTGTGAAGATGCAGGTTACCCGCGACAGGACGGAAAGACCCCGTGGAGCTTTACTGTAGCCTGATATTGAATTTTGGTACAGTTTGTACAGGATAGGCGGGAGCCATTGAAACCGGAGCGCTAGCTTCGGTGGAGGCGCTGGTGGGATACCGCCCTGACTGTATTGAAATTCTAACCTACGGGTCTTATCGACCCGGGAGACAGTGTCAGGTGGGCAGTTTGACTGGGGCGGTCGCCTCCTAAAGTGTAACGGAGGCGCCCAAAGGTTCCCTCAGAATGGTTGGAAATCATTCGTAGAGTGCAAAGGCATAAGGGAGCTTGACTGCGAGACCTACAAGTCGAGCAGGGACGAAAGTCGGGCTTAGTGATCCGGTGGTTCCGCATGGAAGGGCCATCGCTCAACGGATAAAAGCTACCCCGGGGATAACAGGCTTATCTCCCCCAAGAGTCCACATCGACGGGGAGGTTTGGCACCTCGATGTCGGCTCATCGCATCCTGGGGCTGTAGTCGGTCCCAAGGGTTGGGCTGTTCGCCCATTAAAGCGGTACGCGAGCTGGGTTCAGAACGTCGTGAGACAGTTCGGTCCCTATCCGTCGTGGGCGTAGGAAATTTGAGAGGAGCTGTCCTTAGTACGAGAGGACCGGGATGGACGCACCGCTGGTGTACCAGTTGTTCTGCCAAGGGCATAGCTGGGTAGCTATGTGCGGAAGGGATAAGTGCTGAAAGCATCTAAGCATGAAGCCCCCCTCAAGATGAGATTTCCCATAGCGTAAGCTAGTAAGATCCCTGAAAGATGATCAGGTTGATAGGTTCGAGGTGGAAGCATGGTGACATGTGGAGCTGACGAATACTAATAGATCGAGGACTTAACCATATAATATGTAGCAATGTTATCTAGTTTTGAAGGAATATGCCTTCATAGTTTGGTGATGATGGCAGAGAGGTCACACCCGTTCCCATACCGAACACGGAAGTTAAGCTCTCTAGCGCCGATGGTAGTTGGGACCTTGTCCCTGTGAGAGTAGGACGTCGCCAAGCAACTAAACACGAGTCAAATGACTCGTGTTTTTTCGTGTTTTCTTTTATAATCCATAGTAATTAAAAAATGTGTTTAAATAATTATTATTTTGATTAAATACAGGGGAATGTGGCTAGGATAGTGAATAAGCAAAAGAGTTGCAAATTTTATTAATACGTATATAATTAAAGTCAAAGATAGTCAAAGTCAATAAAGGTGGCGGATAAATGAGAAATATATCTGATATCATTGAGCAATATCTAAAGCAAGTTATTGACTTAAGTAATAATAATGTGATTGAAATCAAAAGAAATGAGATTGCGGATCGATTCGAGTGCGTACCATCTCAAATCAATTATGTAATCAATACCCGTTTTACGATAGAAAGAGGATTTGTAGTAGAAAGTAAACGTGGTGGAGGAGGTTACATTCGCATTATAAAAGTCAAACTGCATGACGATATAGACATGATCGATCAAATGCTTCATATGATTGATCATAGCGTTGCGCAAGGGAATGCAGAGAGTATGATTATACGTTTAATAGAAGAGGGAATCATAACAAATCGTGAAGCTAAACTTATGTTAAGTGTACTAGATCGTTCTGTATTATCAATGGATGTTCCTTCTCGAGATGAACTTAGGGCTCGAATATTATGCGCAATGTTAAGAACACTGAAATATAAATAAATATAGCTTTTGTAAAAGAATAATAACTAAGAGATAAGGCAGTTAAATATTGTAGAGGTTTTGAAAAAAGAACACGCACTTTTATTTAAACAAGTAAAGGAAAGTGAACAATCTAGTAATGTATGAAAAGTACTATCAGATAGATCGTTCCTATTGTAAAGGTGGGGATAGTGATGACTTGTCAAAACTGTAATATAAGACCAGCAACTTTACATTATACAAAAGTAATCAACGAAAAGAAGACGGAAGTTCATCTTTGTGAGCAATGTGCAGAACAAAGTGGCTATACGTCTTTCTTTCAATCACCGCAGTCTAACTTTTCATTCCATGATTTATTTGCTGGGTTATTACACGGTGAATCAGCAATGTTTGAAGAAGGACAAAACGGGCTTTCGAATACAAGTATATTAAGGTGTCCAGATTGTAAGATGACATATGAGCAATTTACAAAGGTGGGACGGTTTGGATGTGCTTCTTGTTACGATACATTTAAGGAACATTTAAAGCCATTATTAAAACGTCTGCACGGTGGACATACAGATCATTGTGGAAAAATTCCGGAACGTATAGAAGGAAATCTTCACTTAAAGAAAGAATTAGATGAACTAAAACTCATTCTGAAACAATACGTACAGAAAGAGGAGTTTGAGAAAGCTGCTGAAGTAAGGGATAATATTCGAGGTCTTGAAAATCAGCTTAGTGAGCATAGAGAGGGGGAATAGTTCTATGTCACTGGACAAAATTATGAATGAAGCGATTAGTCCATGGATGAAGGGGGATGGCCCTGATTCTGATATTGTTTTAAGTAGTCGAATTCGTTTGGCTCGTAATTTTAAAAAATATCAATTCTCTACTATGCAAAACGAAGAAGAAGCTAGACAGATTCATGAATTATTTAAAAAGGAATTTATAAATAAAACGGTAGAACCTTTTGGAGATTTTGAACTATTAAAAATGAATGAATTAACGCCTCTTCAAAGGAGAGTATTAGTTGAAAAGCATTTAATTAGTCCTAACCTTGCAGGAACAGAATACGGAGCATGTCTATTATCAGAAAGCGAACATATTAGTGTTATGCTTAATGAAGAAGACCACATTAGGATACAGTGCTTATTTTCAGGGTTACAGTTATCAGAGGCCATTCAAAGTGCCAATC
Organism: Bacillus cereus group sp. MG4; assembly: GCF_040460055.1. Lineage (NCBI taxonomy): Bacteria > Bacillati > Bacillota > Bacilli > Caryophanales > Bacillaceae > Bacillus > Bacillus cereus group sp. MG4. The sequence continues at coordinate 3,508,161 of NZ_JARVGZ010000001.1, forward strand.
AAATAGATAATTGGATAGAGGAAGAGGTTGAATATGCTTTTGATGAATCACTTGGATATATAACGAGCTGCCCTACTAACGTTGGTACAGGATTGAGGGCTTCCGTAATGATTCACTTACCGGGACTCGTTTTAACGAAAAGAATTAGCCGCATTATACAAGTAATTCAAAAATTAGGGTTAGTAGTAAGAGGAATATACGGTGAAGGTAGCGAAGCGTTAGGTAATATATTTCAAGTGTCAAATCAAATGACGCTAGGAAAATCTGAAGAAGATATTATTGCAGATTTAAAAAGTGTCATTCAACAAATCATACAGCAAGAAAAAATGGCTAGAGAATTAATTGTACAAAATTCAAGTATTGAGCTTGAAGATAAGGTTTATCGCTCTTATGGCATACTAGCAAACAGTCGGTTAATTCAATCTGCAGAAGCGGCCACTTGCTTATCAGATGTACGACTTGGTATTGATTTAGGATATATAAAAGGTGTATCGAGAAATATTTTGACTGAGCTAATGGTTCTTACACAACCAGGCATTTTACAACAATATGCAGGCGGACCTTTAGGACCAGAAGAAAGAGATTATCGAAGAGCAACCTTAATCCGTGAGCGATTACGTATTGAAAAAAACTAAGCGCAAGTAGGAGGCGATTTCTATGATGTTTGGAAGATTTACAGAAAGAGCACAGAAAGTATTAGCTTTATCTCAAGAGGAAGCAATTCGTATTGGGCATAATAATATTGGAACAGAACACATTTTACTTGGGCTTGTACGCGAAGGGGAAGGAATTGCAGCAAAAGCGTTAATTGCTCTTGGGTTAAGTCCAGAGAAGGTTCAAAAAGAGGTAGAAGCGTTAATTGGACGCGGAACAGAAGCTTCTCAAACTGTACATTATACACCGCGTGCTAAAAAGGTTATTGAGTTGTCTATGGATGAAGCTCGTAAATTAGGTCATTCTTACGTTGGAACAGAACATATCTTACTTGGTTTAATCCGTGAAGGTGAAGGTGTAGCAGCACGTGTTTTAAATAACTTAGGCGTTAGCCTAAATAAGGCAAGACAACAAGTATTGCAACTTCTTGGAAGTAATGAAGCAAGTTCAGGTCACCAAGGTGGTTCTTCAACGAATGCAAATACACCGACACTGGATAGCTTAGCACGTGATTTAACAGTTGTTGCACGTGAAAATCGTCTAGATCCTGTTATCGGTCGTGGTAAAGAAATTCAACGTGTAATTGAAGTTTTAAGCCGTAGAACAAAAAACAATCCTGTATTAATTGGAGAACCTGGTGTAGGTAAAACGGCAATTGCAGAAGGATTAGCACAACAAATTGTAAATAATGAAGTTCCTGAAACATTAAGAGATAAGCGTGTTATGACACTAGATATGGGTACAGTTGTAGCTGGAACGAAATATCGTGGTGAATTTGAAGATCGTTTAAAGAAAGTTATGGATGAAATCCGTCAAGCTGGAAACATTATTCTATTTATTGATGAACTTCATACATTAATTGGTGCAGGTGGAGCAGAAGGTGCAATTGATGCATCGAACATTTTAAAACCATCTTTAGCACGCGGAGAGTTACAATGTATCGGGGCGACAACCTTAGATGAATATCGTAAATATATTGAAAAAGACGCGGCTTTAGAAAGACGCTTCCAACCAATTCACGTTGATGAGCCAAGTTTAGACGAATCAACTCAAATCTTGAAAGGTTTACGTGATCGTTACGAAGCGCATCACCGTGTATCTATTACAGATGATGCAATTGATGCAGCTGTAAAGCTTTCAGACCGCTATATTACAGATCGTTTCTTACCAGATAAAGCAATTGATTTAATTGATGAAGCTGCTTCAAAGGTTCGCTTACGCTCTTATACAACACCACCAAATCTAAAAGAGCTTGAAGTACAACTTGAGGAAATTAGAAAAGAAAAAGATGCAGCTGTGCAAAGTCAAGAGTTTGAAAAAGCTGCTTCCTTACGTGATATGGAACAACGCTTACGTGAAAAGTTAGAAGATACGAAGCGTCAATGGAAAGAGCAACAAGGAAAAGAAAACTCAGAAGTGACAGTAGAAGATATTGCAAATGTCGTTTCTACGTGGACTCGTATACCAGTTTCTAAACTTGCACAAACAGAGACTGATAAATTATTAAACTTAGAATCCATTCTTCACAACCGTGTTATTGGTCAAGATGAAGCGGTAGTAGCTGTAGCGAAAGCTGTTCGTCGTGCTAGAGCAGGATTGAAAGATCCGAAACGTCCGATTGGTTCATTTATTTTCTTAGGACCAACAGGTGTAGGTAAAACAGAACTAGCAAGAGCATTAGCAGAATCTATGTTCGGTGATGAGGATGCAATGATTCGCATCGATATGTCTGAGTACATGGAGAAGCATTCGACTTCTCGTTTAGTTGGATCTCCTCCAGGATATGTTGGATATGAAGAAGGTGGACAATTAACAGAAAAGGTTCGCCGTAAGCCATATTCAGTTGTCCTATTAGATGAAGTAGAGAAAGCTCATCCTGATGTGTTTAACATTTTACTACAAGTATTAGAAGATGGTCGCTTGACGGATTCTAAAGGGCGTACAGTTGATTTCCGTAATACAATTGTTATTATGACATCTAACGTTGGTGCAGATGCGTTAAAACGTAATAAACATCTTGGATTTAACGTACAAGATGAGAGCCGCGATTATTCAGATATGAAAGGTAAAGTAATGGATGAACTGAAAAAGGCATTTCGTCCAGAATTCTTAAACCGTATTGATGAAATTATCGTGTTCCATATGCTTGAGAAAAAACATATTCAAGAGATTGTAACACTTATGGTGAATCAGTTAGTGAAGCGCTTAAAAGAGCAAGAGATTGAATTGCATTTAACAGAAGGAGCGATTTCAGCCATTGCTGATAAAGGATTTGACCGAGAATATGGTGCTCGTCCGCTTCGTAGAGCAATTCAGAAACATGTAGAAGATAGACTATCGGAAGAACTTTTAAAAGGTGCTATTGAGAAAGGACAAAAAGTTATCTTTGATGTTGAAGGGGAATCATTTGTCATTCATAGCGCTGAAAAGGTAAAATAAGTATAGACAAACTAAGAGGGCTACGAGATAGCCCTCTTTCTTGTACGAGAAGGATAAACTGTTTATAGATGAAAGTGAAGTGAAATATAAAACGATATGGCTAAAAAGAAAACAAAATTCACATGTCAAGAGTGTGGTTATCAGTCACCAAAATATATGGGGAAATGCCCTGGTTGTGGTCAATGGAATACGCTTGTTGAAGAGATGGAACCGGTTGTATCTTCAAGACGGCTTAATTATGCCAATGCAATTCAATCGGAAGTAACAAAACCAAGACGCCTAACAGAAGTAGAAACAAAATCTGAGGCACGTATTGAAACGAAATTCCAAGAGTTTAACCGTGTACTTGGTGGTGGGATTGTAGATGGATCCTTAGTACTTATTGGTGGAGACCCTGGGATTGGGAAATCAACATTGTTATTACAAATTTCATCGCAATTAGCAGATTCTTCATATGATGTACTATACATATCAGGTGAGGAGTCAGCAAAGCAGATTAAACTTCGTGCAGATCGTTTGCATGTAAAGGGTAGTAATCTATTTGTTGTAGCAGAAACTGATCTACAGCGAATTGCAGCGCACATTGAAGAGATGAATCCAGCTTTTGTTGTTATTGACTCTATTCAAACGATACATTTACCTGAAGTGACGTCAGCCCCAGGAAGTGTAGCGCAAGTACGTGAATGTACAGCGGAATTAATGAAACTTGCAAAAACGAAAGGAATTCCTATTTTTATCGTCGGACATGTAACAAAAGAGGGGGCAATTGCAGGACCTCGTATGTTAGAACATATGGTCGATGCAGTTCTTTACTTTGAAGGAGATCGTCATCATACATATCGTATCTTGCGAGCTGTGAAGAATCGTTTTGGTTCCACGAATGAAATGGGTATTTTTGAAATGAAAGAGCTTGGTCTTGCGGAAGTCTTAAACCCTTCTGAAATTTTTCTTGAGGAAAGACCCGTTGGAGTCGCAGGATCAACAGTAGTTGCCTCAATGGAAGGAACAAGACCGGTTTTAGTAGAAATACAAGCATTAATCTCCCCTACTAGTTTTGGAAACCCTCGAAGAATGGCGACGGGAATTGATCATAACCGTGTATCGCTTATTATGGCAGTGCTAGAAAAAAGAACAGGTTTATTATTGCAAAACCAAGACGCATATTTAAAAGTAGCAGGTGGTTTGAAATTAGATGAACCAGCAATTGATTTAGCTGTGGCTTTAAGTATTGCTTCAAGTTTTAGAGATAAATCTACGACACCAACTGATGCAGTAATAGGAGAAGTAGGATTAACTGGAGAAATAAGAAGAGTATCAAGAATTGAACAACGTGTACAAGAAGCAGCTAAATTAGGATTTCAACGTGCTATTATTCCTAGAAAAAATTTGGGGGGATGGACAATTCCGGATGGGATTGAGGTAGTAGGTGTATCTAATTTAGGGGAAGCGCTTCGTTTGACATTAGGAGGCTAGGCTATGGAAGAAAACAAGCAACGTGTCAAAAGCATGATTAATATTTTACAGCTCGTGGCCCCAGGAACACCACTGCGCGAAGGGATAGATAACGTGCTTCGCGCACAAACAGGGGGACTAATTGTTCTTGGGTATAATGAACAAATTAAAAGTATTGTTGATGGGGGATTTCACATTAATTGTGCATTCTCTCCTGCTAGTTTATACGAATTAGCAAAAATGGATGGGGCACTTATTTTAAATGAAACTGGAAGTAAAATTTTAATTGCAAATGCACAGTTAGTTCCAGAGGCATCTATTGATTCTATTGAAACAGGTATGCGCCACCGGACGGCAGAGCGTGTAGCAAAGCAGACAGGTAGTCTTGTTGTGGCTATTTCACAAAGACGTAACGTAATTACACTATATCAAGGGAATTTACGTTATACACTAAAGGATATAGGTGTTATTTTAACAAAGGCAAACCAAGCTATTCAAACGTTAGAAAAATATAAGGCTGTATGGAATGATGGTATTACGAATTTGGGCATTCTAGAATTTGAAGAAGTCGTTACAATGTCCGAGGTGGTTCATGTGTTACATAGTGTTGAAATGGTACTGCGGATTAAAAATGAAATATTGAGCTATATTCATGAGCTAGGAACGGAAGGTAGGTTAATTCGTTTACAACTTACAGAACTACTAGCTGATTTAGAGGCAGAGGCAGCGTTATTAATTAAAGATTATTATCAAGAAAAAACACAAGACCATCATCAAATTTTGAAAAAGTTACAAGATCTTGCGAATACACAACTTCTAGAGGATAGCGATTTAGTTAAATTGCTTGGCTATCCAGGACAAATGAGTTTAGAAGAAAGTGTGACGCCGAGAGGATACCGAATCACAAGCAAAATTTCGCGCGTTCCGCCACTTATCATTGAAAATTTAATTAATCGATTTAAGACTTTGCAAGGTGTTTGTCGAGCAACTATTAATGAATTGGATGATGTGGAAGGAATTGGAGAAGTCAGGGCGAAGAAAATACGAGAAGGCCTAAAAAGAATCCAAGAGCATCTCTATATGAGTAGACACAATTAAGAATATTACATTGATTCCATAATATAACGACACTAGAACATTTTTGGTATATGATATGGTATATTGGTAAATAAAACTATTTATAAAAAAAACACGTCCGCTTTTGCATTCGGCGTTTTGATTAGCGAAACAATGGTTAATAATGAGTAGGAGGTGGTTCGATGTTAAAACGGATTGTACAGCTCTTCTTTCTAGTAATTGGCGGAGCGTTAGGGATTTACTTAATCCCAAAAGTTATTAATGTATTAGACATCGGTGCTGTTCCATTATTGGAAGGATCGTATGTTCGTGCAATTATTGGTGCAATTATTTTATTTTTAACAACATTTTGGCTTGTAGATTATATTGTTCAACTTATTAAGCATATTGAAGAGGCTCTTGTAAAGGCGCCTGTAGCGGATGTTTTATTTGGTACATTAGGATTAATCTCTGGTCTTATTGTTGCATATTTAATTTTAATACCAATTCGTGAATTTACAATTCCAGTTATTAGTACAGTGTTGCAAGTGTTCTTTACTCTTTTACTTGGATATTTAGGATTCCAAGTAGGGTTTAAAAAGAGGAATGAATTGCTAGGATTATTTACATTACCACAACGTGGGAAGAAGAAAAATAATAATAGTGAAAATGAAGAAACTGAGGTAGAAGAATCTACAACTCATTGGAAAATTCTCGATACGAGTGTAATTATCGATGGGCGTATTGCTGATATTTGCCAAACAAAGTTTTTAGAAGGAACAATTGTGATTCCACAATTCGTGTTAGAAGAGCTTCAGCATATTGCCGATTCTTCTGATGCTTTAAAGCGTAATCGTGGTCGCAGAGGATTAGATATTTTAAATCGTATTCAAAAAGAGATGCCAATTCCGGTAGAAATTTATGAAGGCGATTTCGATGATATTCAAGAAGTGGATAGCAAACTTGTAAAGTTGGCGAAAATCACTGGTGGAACGGTAGTAACGAATGATTTTAACTTAAACAAAGTTTCTGAATTACAAGGGGTAACGGTGTTAAATATTAACGATTTAGCTAATGCAATTAAACCTGTCGTACTCCCAGGTGAAGAACTGAGTGTTTATGTTGTCAAAGACGGAAAAGAACAAAATCAAGGTGTTGCATATTTAGATGATGGCACGATGATTGTAGTAGAAGATGGTAGAGAATATGTAGGTTCACAACTCAATGTGCTTGTTACTAGTGTGTTACAAACATCGGCTGGGCGTATGATTTTCGCCAAACGTAAATTATTAGAAAAAGCATTATAAGTAGAGGGTTATTAATATGTATACATTAATTATTCCAGCAGCTGGTCAAGGTAAGCGGATGGGTGCTGGTAAAAACAAGTTGTTCTTACTTATTAATGAAGTACCGATTATTGTGCATACGTTACGTGCTTTTGAAAAAGATAAAGCATGCAAAAGTATTATTATGGCAATTAACGAAGAAGAACGTCCGTATTTTGAAGAATTAATGCAGGAGTATCCGATTGAAAAGCCAGTACAATTTATTCAGGGCGGAGCCGAAAGACAAGATAGTGTATATAACGCCATTCAGTATACTAATGATGTTGAGTATGTTCTTGTACATGACGGTGCCCGTCCATTTGTAACGAATAAAGTGATTCAAGATGTATTAACTGCAGCGGAAAAATATGGAGCGTCCATTTGTGCGGTACCAGTGAAAGATACAGTTAAGAAAGTAGAGCAGGGTATCGTTGTCGAAACGGTAGAAAGATCTCAGCTTAAAGCTGTACAAACACCACAAGGGTTCGCTGTTTCTCTTTTGTTAGAAGCTCATAGAAGTGCAAAACAGGGTTGTTTCCTTGGTACAGATGATGCAAGCCTCGTAGAACGTATCGGGAAGCAAGTAGGTGTAGTAGAGGGGAGTTACTATAATATTAAAGTGACGACTCCAGAGGATTTATTAATTGCTGAAAGTTTCCTTCATGTTCAAAAGAAATGACAGTGATGATTATAGCGAAGAAAAGCTCGGCAACAGCCGGGCTTTTCTTTATAAGGATAGCGATATAATATAGAATCATAAAGCTCTGTAGTTTAGCTTGAGGAGGATGTAAAAAATGTTTCGAATTGGACAAGGTTTTGATGTGCATGAGTTTGCGGAAGGTAGACCGTTAATTATTGGTGGAATTACAATTCCTCATGAGAAAGGATTAATTGGTCATTCAGATGCAGACGTATTGTTACATACGATTGCGGATGCATGTTTAGGTGCAATTGCAGCTGGAGATATTGGAAAACATTTCCCTGATACAGATCCTGCTTTTAAAGATGCTGATTCAGCTGTATTGCTGCAAAAGGTTTGGGAATTTGTACGTGAACAAGGTTACGAGTTAGGGAATCTAGATTGTACAATTATTGCTCAAAAGCCAAAGATGGCACCACATATTGAAAGTATGCGTAAACGTATTAGTGAACTATTAGAAACGTCTATTGACAATATCAATGTAAAAGCAACAACAACAGAAAAATTAGGATTTACAGGTAGAGAAGAAGGAATTGCTTCTCAAGCAGTTGTTTTATTACAGAAAAAATAATGGTTTTTAATTCGTAAGATGGATAATCACATTTTTTTGGTGTACAATTATAGAATGTGTTGACATTAAGAATGGAAGGTGTACCAATTATGGAAAAGCAAGTGAGAGTGCGCTATGCGCCAAGTCCAACAGGACACTTACATATCGGAAATGCGCGTACGGCATTATTTAATTATTTATTTGCTCGTCATCAAGATGGTAAGTTTATTATTCGTATTGAAGATACTGATGTGAAACGTAATGTTGCTGGTGGAGAAGAAAGCCAATTAAAATACTTGAAATGGCTCGGTATGGACTGGGATGAAGGTGTTGATGTTGGTGGTGAATTTGGCCCATATCGTCAAACAGAGCGTTTAGATATTTATAAAAAATTATATGAAGATTTATTAGAGCGCGGTTTAGCTTACAAATGTTATATGACAGAAGAAGAGCTAGAAGCAGAGCGTGAAGGGCAAATCTCTCGTGGTGAAACACCGCGTTATGCTGGAAACCACCGTGATTTAACTGAGGAGCAAATGAAAGGATTTGAGGCTGAAGGCCGCATTCCGAGTATTCGTTTCCGTGTACCGGTTGATCGCGACTACACGTTTAAAGATATCGTAAAAGATGAAGTTGCATTCCATTCAAATGATTTCGGTGATTTCGTTATCGTGAAAAAAGATGGAATTCCAACTTATAACTTTGCGGTAGCAGTAGATGATCACTTAATGGAGATTACACATGTACTTCGTGGTGATGATCATATTTCAAATACGCCAAAACAAATGATGATTTACGAAGCTTTCGGTTGGGATATTCCGCAATTTGGTCATATGACTTTAATTGTAAACGAAAGCCGTAAAAAGTTAAGTAAGCGTGATGAATCTATTATTCAATTTATTGAGCAATATAAAGAGCTTGGATATCTTCCAGAAGCAATCTTTAACTTTATTGCACTATTAGGTTGGTCGCCAGTAGGAGAAGAGGAAATCTTCTCTCAAGATGAGTTTATCAAAATGTTCGATGCAGCTCGTTTATCAAAATCGCCTGCATTATTTGATTCTCAAAAACTAAAATGGATGAACAACCAATATATGAAAAAGCAAGACTTAGATATGGTGGTAGAGTTAAGTTTACCGCATCTAGTGAAAGCTGGACGTATAGGTGAAACTTTAAGTGAACAAGAACAAGCTTGGATTCGTGATGTAATTGCGTTATATCATGAACAAATGAGTTTTGGAGCTGAAATTGTAGAGCTTTCTGAAATGTTCTTCAAAGATCATGTTGATTATGAAGAAGAAGGACAAGAAGTATTAAAAGGTGAACAAGTACCAGAAGTACTTCGTGCATTTGCGGATCAAGTAGAAGCACTAGAAGCGATGGAACCAGCAACAATTAAGGCGGCTATTAAAGCGGTGCAAAAGGAAACAGGTCATAAAGGTAAAAACTTATTTATGCCAATCCGTGTTGCAACTACTGGTCAAACACATGGCCCAGAGCTTCCTAATGCTATTGCACTTCTTGGAAAAGAAAAAGTTTTAAATCGTCTTCAAAAAGTAATTGGTTAACATTTTCTAGATTTAGAAATATAATAAGTATACTTAAAACCTAATAAGGAAAAGCGACGAGAAGGAGAAGTAGAAAATCAGGCTTTTTACAGAGAGAACCACCTTTAGGCTGGAAGTGGTTTATAAGCGGATTTTTGAAATGCCCCTTCGAGTCTTCTGCTGAACAGCGAATTGTTTTGTGAAACGTCTTAGGGCGTAAAGTAAGCAGAAGCGGTGTACACCGTTATCATAGATGAGTTTGAGGCTTTTTTTAGCCTAAACAGAGTGGAACCGCGCTTATAAGGCGTCTCTGTCAATATGACAGAGGCGTCTTTTTTTATACCGTAAAAGTGGATATGAGTATAAGTTTTATCCCTGTGTATAAAGATTTAGGGGGATAAGTACGGAGTAAAGGGAGTTAGTTCACTCGAAAAAGCAGCCCATAAAGGGGAGGGAACATCGATGTTTAAGAGGCTTCGGGAAGATATTGAAGTCGTTTTTGAACAGGATCCAGCGGCAAGAAGTTATTTCGAAGTCATTTTGACTTACTCTGGATTACATGCAGTTTGGGCCCATCGAATTGCACATGCTTTTTATAAAAAGAATTTCTTCTTTATTGCACGTTGGATCTCACAAGTTAGTCGTTTCTTTACTGGTATTGAGATTCATCCAGGAGCAACAATTGGTCGTCGTTTTTTCATAGACCATGGAATGGGGGTTGTAATTGGAGAAACGTGCGAAATTGGTGATAATGTAACGATCTATCAAGGTGTTACATTAGGTGGTACGGGTAAAGAAAAGGGGAAGAGGCATCCTACAATTCAGGATAATGTACTAATTGCAACAGGTGCTAAAGTACTAGGTTCTATTACAGTTGGAGAGAATTCTAAAATTGGAGCAGGGTCTGTCGTATTAAAAGAAGTGCCTGCACATTCTACAGTTGTAGGTATACCTGGCCGAGTCGTTATTCAAAATGGAGTAAAGATCGGTCAAGAATTAAATCATTCTGACCTTCCAGACCCAATTTTTGATAAGTTAAAGGTCATGGAAGTAGAACTTGATAAATTGAAAAAACAACTTGAAGTAAAGGTAGAAAGGAAGGATAAAAATGACTATTCACATTTATAATACGTTAACGCGTCAAAAGGAAGAGTTTACTCCATTAGAAGAAAATAAGGTAAAGATGTATGTGTGTGGACCTACAGTTTATAACTATATTCACATTGGGAATGCAAGACCACCTATGGTATTTGATACGGTACGCCGTTATTTAGAATATAAAGGGTATGATGTGCAGTATGTATCTAACTTTACTGACGTAGATGATAAATTAATTAAAGCAGCAAATGAATTAGGTGAAGATGTGCCGACAATTGCTGACCGTTTCGTTGAAGCGTATTTTGAAGATGTAACGGCACTAGGTTGCAAACATGCAACAGTTCATCCGCGTGTAACGGAAAATATGGATATCATTATTGAATTTATTCAAGAACTTGTGAATAAAGGATATGCGTATGAATCAGAAGGTGATGTGTACTTTAGAACGAAGGAATTTGAAGGATACGGTAAATTATCGCATCAACCAATCGCCGACTTACGTCATGGTGCGCGCATTGAAGTAGGAGAAAAGAAACAAGACCCTCTTGATTTTGCTTTATGGAAAGCTGCGAAAGAAGGAGAAATCTTCTGGGAAAGCCCTTGGGGGAAAGGTCGTCCAGGCTGGCATATTGAATGCTCAGCAATGGCGCGTAAATACTTAGGAGATACAATCGATATTCATGCTGGTGGTCAAGACTTGGCATTTCCTCATCATGAGAATGAAATTGCGCAGTCTGAGGCATTAACAGGAAAAACATTTGCACGTTATTGGATGCACAATGGATATATTAATATTAATAATGAGAAGATGTCTAAGTCACTGGGGAACTTCATTTTAGTTCACGATATCATTAAGCAATATGATCCACAGCTAATTAGATTCTTTATGCTATCGGTACATTACCGTCACCCAATTAATTTCAGTGAAGATTTACTACAAAGCACAAATAATGGACTGGAAAGAATTAAAACGGCTTACGGTAATTTAAAACACCGTATGGAAAGTAGTACTGATTTAACAGATCATAATGAGAAATGGTTAGCGGAACTGGAAAAATTCCAGACTGCATTTGAAGAAGCAATGAATGATGACTTCAACACTGCTAATGCAATCACTGAGTTATATAATGTAGCAAATCATGCAAATCAATATTTACTGGAAGAACATACGTCTACAGTTGTAATTGAAGCATACGTAAAACAACTTGAAACATTGTTTGATATTTTAGGGTTAGAATTAGCGCAAGAAGAGTTGCTTGATGAAGAAATTGAGGTACTTATTCAAAAGCGCATTGAAGCTCGTAAAAATCGTGATTTTGCGTTATCAGATCAAATTCGCGATGATTTAAAAGACCGTAATATTATTTTAGAAGATACCGCTCAAGGTACAAGATGGAAAAGAGGATAAGAATGATTGATGCAAAGCAATTAAACAGCTTAGCGTTAGCATATATGGGTGATGCGGTATATGAACAATATATCCGCTATCACCTACTTCAAAAAGGGAAAGTTCGTCCTAATCAATTGCATCGATTAGGGACAAGCTTTGTTTCGGCAAAAGCACAGGCGAAAGTTGTTTATCATTTATTAGAGACAGCATTTTTAACAGAGGAAGAAGAGGCGGTACTAAGAAGAGGGCGTAATGCAAATTCAGGTACTGTCCCGAAAAATACTGATGTACAAACATATCGATATAGTACAGCCTTTGAAGCGCTAATTGGCTATCATCACTTATTAAATAATCGTGAAAGATTAGACGAAATTGTATATAAGGCAATTGCTGTTTTAGAAGAAAAGGAAGGGGGCACATCATCATGAGTAGTGAATATATTATCGGACGTAACCCTGTAATTGAAGCGTTACGCTCAGGAAGAGATATTAATAAAATTTGGATCGCGGAAGGTGCTGCCAAAGGACAGATACAAATTGTACTAGCACTAGCGAAAGAAAATAAGATTATTTTACAACATGCACCAAAGAAGAAGTTAGATCAATTAGTTGAGGGGAACCATCAAGGTGTAATTGCTCAAGTGGCTGCATATCAATATGCTGAGCTAGAAGATCTATTTAAAGTGGCAGAGAAGCGTAACGAAGATCCGTTCTTCTTAATTTTAGATGAAATTGAAGACCCGCATAACCTAGGTTCTATTATGCGTACTGCGGATGCAACAGGAGCTCATGGAATTATTATTCCGAAAAGAAGAGCTGTGGGACTTACTGCATCAGTTGCGAAAGCATCGACTGGAGCAATTGAATATATTCCTGTTGCACGTGTAACGAATTTATCTCGTACAATCGATGAATTAAAAGAACGTGGACTTTGGATTGCTGGTACAGATGCAAAAGGGAAAACGGATTACCGTAATTTAGATGGTAAAATGCCAATTGGATTAGTAATTGGAAGTGAAGGAAAAGGTATGAGTCGTATTATTGGTGAAAAATGTGATTTCTTAATTACTTTACCGATGGTCGGTAAAGTTACATCCTTAAATGCTTCAGTAGCCGCAAGTTTGTTAATGTATGAGGTATATCGTAAGCGTCACGAAATTGGTAAATAAAAAATGAACGATATTTTAATCGTTGACGGTTACAACATTATCGGAGCTTGGGGAGACTTGAAGAAACTACGGGATGTAGATTTGCAATCATCAAGAGATGCACTGATTGATAAGATGGCGGATTACCAAGGATACACAGGTACAAAGGTAATGATAGTCTTTGATGCTTATACAGTCCAAGGTATTGAAAAAAAGATGAAACAATCGCGTGTGGAAGTCATATTCACGAGGAAGAATCAAACTGCAGATGAAAAGATAGAGCAGCTTGCGATTGAGCTTAGAAATATAAATACGCAAATATATGTTGCGACTTCTGATTATACGGAACAATGGGTTATATTTGCGCAAGGTGCTCTTCGGAAATCTGCACGTGAATTGGAGTTGGAAGTACAAGCGATGGAGCAACAAGTAAGAAGGCGTACACAAGACACAAAAGAAAAGCAACCCGCCATGCGAAAGATATTTAGTAAAGATATTACAGAAAAATTAGAAAAATTAAGAAGAGGAGAGCGTTGAAGCATTGACGCTCTTTATCTTTTTACTGTATAATATTGCTAAATAAATAGCGGTCGGAGGGATCAAGGTGGAAGCAGGCTTCGTAAGTGTAGGCGACGTTACATTTCGTGATTTAGAGGATGAGGCAATCGTTGAGTTAGTTCGAAAAGGTAATACTGACGCTCTAGAATATTTGATTCACAAATATAAGAACTTTGTTCGCGCGAAATCAAGATCTTATTTCTTAGTGGGTGCCGATCGAGAAGATATTGTTCAAGAAGGTATGATTGGATTGTTTAAAGCGATTCGTGATTATAAAGAGGACAAGCTGTCTTCATTCAAAGCATTTGCTGAACTGTGTATCACTCGGCAAATTATTACCGCTATTAAAACAGCAACAAGGCAAAAACATATTCCGTTAAATTCATATGTGTCTTTAGATAAGCCGATTTATGATGAGGAATCTGATCGGACATTATTAGATGTTATTTCGGAAGCGAAGGTAACGGATCCTGAAGAAATGATTATAAGTCAGGAAGAATATACAGACATAGAATCTAAAATATCTGAATTATTAAGCGATTTAGAAAGGAAAGTGCTTTCTTTATATCTAGATGGTCGTTCTTATCAAGAGATTTCGGAACAGTTAAATAGACATGTGAAATCTATTGATAACGCTTTACAGAGGGTGAAGCGGAAATTGGAACGATATATGGAAATGAGAGAGAGTACCACTTTAAATTCATAACAAATGCTACAGGTGTAAAAAATCACCTGTTTTCTTTTTGTAGAGAGTGCAAAAGGCATGTCATTGACATTGTCTTTTGTTGTATGATACATTTTTAGGGACATAATGTTACAAGGTTGGTGTAACTAATGAGAAAAAAAGTTGTACTCTCATGTGAAGAGTGTAAAAATCGAAACTACTCTACGATGAAAGATACGAGCTCAGTAGAGCGACTTGAAATAAAGAAGTTTTGTAAAACATGCAATCAGCATACAGTTCACAAGGAAACAAAATAAATAATTGAAATAATACACTGGAGGTCCCGTAGATGCGTTTAACGAACTTTTTCGGCGATGTAGGTCGCGAAATGAAAAAAGTAAGTTGGCCTAAAAAAGATGAATTACTCCGTTCAACAGCGACTGTTATCGCTACAGTTGTCTTCTTTGCGATTTTCTTCGCAGTGGTTGATATGGGCATTTCTTCTTTAATTCGGTTAATTCTTGGTTAATTCTTGAATAAGAAGCACTTATCCATGATATAATGTTATTTATAAGAACTGTGTAAAAGCCCGGTGAACGGGTTTTTTCATTTGCGCAAAAAAATGTACGTCAGGGAGGGAAGGACGCTTGTCCTAAATGAATGGAAAAAAGTTGGTATGTTGTCCATACTTATTCTGGATATGAAAATAAAGTAAAAGCAAACCTAGAGAAACGTGTAGAATCAATGGGTATGCAAGATAAAATTTTCCGTGTTGTTGTCCCGGAAGAAGTAGAAGTAGAAATGAAAAACGGTAAAGAAAAATTAATGAAAAGAAAAGTGTTCCCAGGTTATGTATTAGTAGAGTTAATCATGACTGATGACTCTTGGTATGTTGTACGTAACACGCCAGGTGTAACTGGGTTCGTTGGTTCTTCTGGTTCTGGATCTAAACCATCACCTCTATTAGAAGAAGAAGTGGTTACCATTATGAAGCATATGGGAATGGACAACGAAGTGGTTGATTTCGACTTTGAACTTCATGAGACAGTGCGTGTAAATGAGGGGCCATTCGCAGATTATACAGGTGCTATTGAAGAAATTGATGTGGAGAAGAAAAAGGTTAGCGTGCTTGTGGACATGTTTGGTCGCGAGACTCCAGTTGAGCTTGACTTCCATCAAATTGAAAAATTATAAAATGAAACTTGAAATGAATTGTAAAAAGTGATAATATCTTTTAAGTCAGTACGTCTTCGTTATCGGAGACGTTTTTTGAAAGATTTTATCCTTACAGATAAAATATGACGTGGGAGGGCAAATCACTGTCCAATTGACCACATCACGGACTTAAGGAGGTGTGTCTCGTGGCTAAAAAGGTAATTAAAATGGTAAAGCTTCAAATTCCTGCAGGTAAAGCTAACCCAGCTCCACCAGTTGGTCCAGCATTAGGACAAGCAGGTGTTAACATCATGGGCTTCTGTAAAGAGTTTAACGCTCGTACAGCTGATCAAGCTGGTCTTATCATCCCTGTTGAAATTACGGTATTTGAGGACCGTTCATTCACTTTCATTACTAAAACTCCTCCTGCTGCTGTTCTTCTTAAGAAAGTAGCTGGTATTGAGTCTGGTTCTGGTGAACCAAACCGTAATAAAGTGGCAACTGTTAAGCGTGATAAAGTACGCGAAATCGCTGAAACTAAAATGCCTGACCTAAACGCTGCTAGTGTAGAAGCTGCAATGCGTATGGTTGAAGGTACTGCACGCAGTATGGGCATCGTTATCGAAGACTAATTCGATTTGTTTTTAAAAAAAGGTTGCGGGTCTGGAATTCCAATTCGCAACCTTTATTATCGTAAATGATTATCGTTTTTAAATAAATGGATGGCGCGCATCCTCAGGTTATACCTGAAAATAAGCGTAAACGTGGGAGGTTATTCCGCTAAAACCACATTCGAGGAGGAAATAAAAATGGCTAAAAGAGGTAAAAAGTACGTAGAAGCTGCAAAGCTTGTTGATCGTGCAACTGCTTACTCTGCAACAGAAGCAGTAGAATTAGTAAAAAAAACAAACACAGCTAAATTTGATGCGACTGTAGAAGTTGCATTCCGTTTAGGTGTTGACCCTAAGAAAGCTGACCAACAAATCCGTGGTGCAGTTGTTCTTCCACACGGTACTGGTAAAGTACAACGTGTATTAGTATTCGCTAAAGGTGAAAAGGCTAAAGAAGCTGAAGCTGCTGGAGCTGACTTCGTAGGCGATGCTGATTACATCGGTAAAATCCAACAAGGTTGGTTCGATTTCGATGTAGTAGTAGCAACTCCTGACATGATGGGTGAAGTTGGTAAACTTGGTCGCGTATTAGGACCTAAAGGTTTAATGCCAAACCCTAAAACTGGAACAGTTACTTTCGATGTAACTAAAGCTGTTAACGAAATCAAAGCTGGTAAAGTTGAATACCGCGTTGATAAAGCTGGTAACATCCACGTTCCAATCGGTAAAGTATCTTTCGAAGATGCTAAATTAGTAGAAAACTTCGGAACAATTGCTGACACTTTACAAAAAGTTAAGCCAGCTGCTGCAAAAGGTACTTACATGAAGAACGTAACAGTTGCTTCTACAATGGGACCTGGCGTACGTGTAGACGTTTCTACATTAGCGTAAAATTTGGAAGTTGACTTCATAAAGAAGTTTTTATATAATCATTTATGTTGTGAATTTAATTAGTGTACCGTAGACAGTAGGTGTCAATAGACTTAATTTCCTACCTAGGTGTTAATATACGAAACGGAATTTTTTTCTGTGACTATATGCCTCCATGTCTACAAGTTGGGCATGGAGGTTTTTAGTGCACTTTCGGTACATCTTCTATATAATCTACAGGAGGTGTAATAACATGAGCAAAGTAATCGAAACTAAACAACAAGTTGTAACTGAAATCGCGGACAAACTTCGCGGAAGTAAATCTACAATCGTTGTTGACTACCGTGGTTTAACAGTTTCTGAAGTAACAGAATTACGTAAAAACTTACGTGAAGCTGGCGTTGAGTTCAAAGTTTACAAAAACTCTTTAACTCGTCGTGCTGCAGAGTCTGCTGAAATGGCTGAGTTAAACGAATTCTTAACAGGACCAAACGCAATCGCGTTCAGTAACGAGGATGTAGTTGCTCCTGCGAAAGTATTAAACGACTTCGCTACAAAACATGAAGCTTTAGAAATTAAAGCTGGTGTAATCGAAGGTAAACTTGTAACACTTGATGAGGTTAAAGCTATCGCTACTCTTCCATCACGTGAAGGCTTACTTTCTATGCTTCTTAGCGTTCTTCAAGCTCCAATCCGTAACCTTGCACTTGCTACTAAAGCAGTTGCAGAACAAAAGGAAGAGCAAGGCGCTTAATTTTTTAAAAGATAATTACTTGTTATCTATAAAACAATACAAACCTATTTAAGGGAGGATATTTACAATGACTAAAGAACAAATCATTGAAGCAGTTAAATCTATGACTGTATTAGAACTTAACGACTTAGTAAAAGCTATCGAGGAAGAATTCGGCGTAACTGCTGCTGCTCCTGTAGCTGTAGCTGGTGGCGCTGGTGAAGCTGCTGCTGAGAAAACTGAATTTGACGTAGTACTTGCAAGTGCTGGCGCTCAAAAAATCAAAGTTATCAAAGCTGTACGTGAAATCACTGGTCTTGGCTTAAAAGAAGCTAAAGAATTAGTTGACAACACTCCAAAAGCAATCAAAGAAGGCGTTTCTAAAGAGGAAGCTGAAGAAATGAAAGCTAAACTTGAAGAAGTTGGCGCTGCTGTAGAAGTTAAGTAATTAACTTTTGATGCTTTAAAAAAAGCTCGCTCTCATGCGAGCTTTTTTTTTAACTGTAAAGAAAAGAGGTGGCCATATGGCAGACCATTATTTTTCTAACGACCCTTCTAGTAAAAGTGATCGTAAGCGATGGGAATTTACACTTCGTGGATCTCGATTTACTTTCTTATCTGACCGTGGGGTGTTCTCGAAAAACGAAGTGGACTTTGGTTCTCGTCTTTTAATTGAAGCGTTTCAAGTGCCAGATA
The DNA here is from genome assembly GCF_040460055.1 of Bacillus cereus group sp. MG4. NCBI lineage: Bacteria > Bacillati > Bacillota > Bacilli > Caryophanales > Bacillaceae > Bacillus > Bacillus cereus group sp. MG4. Next base: position 3,526,806 of record NZ_JARVGZ010000001.1, read on the forward strand.
TTAAAGGTGATATATTAGACGTAGGTTGTGGATATGGACCAATTGGTTTATCGTTGGCGAAAGAGTTTCAAGACCGTAAAGTTCACATGGTGGATGTGAATGAAAGGGCGCTTGAGCTTGCGAAAGAAAATGCCGCTAACAATAGAATTGGAAATGTACACGTTTTTCAAAGTAGCGTCTATGAAAATGTAGATGGTATGTATGCTGCTATTCTATCTAATCCTCCAATTCGTGCAGGTAAAGATATCGTGCATGAGATTTTAGAAAAGGCTGTAGAGTATTTAGTTCCAGGTGGAGAGTTGTGGATTGTTATTCAAAAGAAGCAAGGTGCACCATCTGCACTGAAGAAACTAGAGGAAGTATTTTCTGAAGTCGAAGTTGTAGAAAAGAAAAAAGGATATTATATCATAAAATCAAAAAAACGTTGACGGTTATTTTTGGCTATGTTAACATTATACAATGCCAATATATGATTTTCTGCGTTGAGAAAGATGTATATTTTTGTTTCTCTTGGAAAAGATAGTAAAATCAGCAGATTATGAAACAGAATGATGGTTTTCTTATAGAAGCCATTTTTCTTTTTTGAGCAGGTAGAAAGACTCAACGTATTTATCTTTAAGAGAAAAAAACTACGCTAATAGCAGTAGTTGTATTTATTTGTGATTTTGCACAAATTTTTTTGTGCATTTATAATACTCATGATTTGAGGGGTGAAGCAGTTGACAGGTCAACTAGTTCAATACGGACGCCACCGCCAACGAAGAAGTTATGCCCGTATTAGTGAAGTATTAGAGTTACCAAATCTTATCGAAATTCAAACCTCTTCTTATCAGTGGTTTCTTGATGAGGGTTTGCGAGAAATGTTCCAGGACATTTCTCCGATCGAAGACTTTACGGGAAATCTATCGCTTGAATTTATCGACTACAGCTTAGGTGAACCTAAATACTCTGTAGACGAATGCAAAGAGCGTGATGTGACGTATGCAGCACCACTTCGTGTAAAAGTGCGTCTAATCAACAAGGAAACTGGTGAAGTAAAAGAACAAGATGTGTTCATGGGAGATTTCCCACTCATGACAGAGACTGGAACATTCGTAATTAACGGTGCAGAACGTGTTATCGTTTCCCAGTTAGTTCGCTCTCCAAGCGTATACTATAGTGGCAAAGTGGATAAAAACGGAAAACGTGGTTTTACTGCTACTGTAATTCCAAACCGCGGAGCTTGGTTAGAGTATGAGACAGATGCTAAGGATGTTGTATATGTGCGTATTGACCGTACGCGTAAACTTCCTGTAACTGTTTTGTTACGCGCATTAGGGTTTGGCTCTGATCAAGAAATCACCGAGCTTTTAGGTGATAACGAATACTTAAGCAACACATTAGAAAAAGACAACACAGATAGCACAGAAAAAGCATTGCTTGAAATTTATGAGCGTCTACGTCCTGGTGAACCACCAACAGTAGAAAATGCTAAGAGCTTACTTGTGTCTCGTTTCTTCGATCCAAAGCGCTACGATTTAGCAAATGTAGGTCGCTATAAGATCAACAAGAAGTTACACATTAAAAACAGATTGTTTAATCAACGCTTAGCTGAAACATTAGTGGATCCAGAAACTGGTGAAATTTTAGCGGCGGAAGGAACAATCTTAGATCGTCGTACACTTGATCGCATTTTACCTTACTTAGAGAAAAACATTGGATTCAAAACAGCGAAACCAATGGGTGGAGTGGTAGAAGGCGATGTTGAGCTGCAATCTATTAAGATTTATGCTCCTGAGTCAGAAGGCGAACGCGTAATTAATGTAATTGGTAATGCAAATATTACTCGTGATGTAAAACACATCACACCAGGTGATATCCTTGCTTCTATCAGTTACTTCTTCAACCTACTATACAAAGTAGGGGATACAGATGATATCGACCATTTAGGAAACCGTCGTCTGCGTTCTGTTGGAGAACTATTACAAAATCAATTCCGTATCGGTCTTTCTCGTATGGAACGTGTTGTTCGTGAGAGAATGTCGATTCAAGATACAAATGCAATTACACCACAAGCGTTAATTAACATTCGCCCGGTTATTGCATCTATTAAAGAGTTCTTCGGAAGTTCTCAGTTATCTCAGTTCATGGATCAAACAAACCCATTAGCAGAGTTAACTCACAAACGAAGACTATCTGCATTAGGACCCGGTGGTTTAACGCGTGAGCGCGCAGGCTTTGAAGTACGTGACGTTCACTACTCTCACTATGGTCGTATGTGTCCGATTGAAACACCAGAGGGACCAAACATCGGTTTAATTAACTCATTATCATCGTTCGCGAAAGTAAATGAGTTTGGTTTCATTGAAACACCATACCGTCGTGTTGATCCAGAATCTGGTCTTGTAACAGGGCAGGTTGATTACTTAACAGCAGATGAAGAAGATAATTATGTTGTAGCCCAAGCGAATATGAAATTATCTGAAGAAGGAGAATTCCTTAGCGAAGATATCGTAGCTCGTTTCCGTGGTGAAAACATTGTCACAAATAAAGAACGCATCGACTACATGGATGTATCTCCAAAACAAGTAGTTTCGGCAGCGACAGCTTGTATTCCGTTCTTAGAAAACGATGACTCTAACCGCGCACTTATGGGAGCGAACATGCAACGTCAGGCGGTTCCGTTAATGAATCCGGAATCTCCGATTGTAGGTACAGGTATGGAGTACGTATCAGCAAAAGACTCAGGTGCTGCAGTAATCTGTAAACATCCTGGTGTTGTTGAACGCGTAGAAGCACGTGAAGTTTGGGTACGTCGCTATGTAGAAGTTGACGGTCAAACAGTAAAAGGCGACTTAGATCGCTACAAAATGCAAAAATTCATTCGTTCTAACCAAGGAACTTGCTACAACCAACGTCCAATCGTAAGTGTTGGAAATGAAGTTGTAAAAGGCGAGATTCTTGCGGATGGTCCTTCTATGGAATTAGGTGAACTAGCACTTGGACGTAACGTGCTTGTTGGCTTCATGACTTGGGACGGTTATAACTACGAGGATGCGATCATTATGAGTGAGCGCCTTGTAAAAGATGATGTGTACACTTCTATTCATATTGAAGAATATGAGTCAGAAGCTCGTGATACGAAGCTTGGACCAGAAGAAATTACACGTGACATTCCAAACGTTGGGGAAGATGCATTACGCAACCTTGACGAGCGCGGTATCATTCGCGTTGGTGCGGAAGTAAAAGATGGAGATTTACTTGTTGGTAAAGTAACACCTAAAGGTGTAACAGAATTAACAGCTGAAGAACGTCTATTACATGCTATCTTTGGAGAAAAAGCACGTGAAGTACGTGATACATCACTACGTGTACCACACGGTGGTGGCGGTATTATCTTAGACGTAAAAGTATTCAACCGTGAAGATGGCGATGAATTGCCACCAGGCGTGAATCAACTTGTACGTGCATATATCGTTCAAAAACGTAAAATCTCTGAAGGTGACAAGATGGCCGGACGTCACGGTAACAAAGGTGTTATCTCTCGTATTTTACCAGAAGAAGATATGCCTTACTTACCAGACGGTACGCCAATCGATATCATGTTAAACCCATTAGGGGTACCATCTCGTATGAATATCGGTCAGGTATTAGAGCTTCATCTTGGTATGGCAGCAAGATACCTTGGTATTCACATTGCAACACCAGTATTCGATGGTGCTCGTGAGGAAGATGTTTGGGGCACGATTGAAGAAGCTGGTATGGCAAATGACGCGAAAACAATCCTGTATGACGGACGTACTGGTGAACCATTCGATAACCGCGTATCTGTTGGTGTCATGTATATGATCAAACTTGCGCACATGGTTGACGATAAACTTCATGCTCGTTCTACTGGACCATACTCACTTGTAACGCAGCAGCCTCTTGGAGGTAAAGCTCAGTTCGGTGGACAGCGTTTCGGTGAGATGGAGGTTTGGGCACTTGAAGCTTACGGTGCTGCTTATACTCTTCAAGAAATCTTAACAGTGAAGTCTGATGATGTTGTTGGACGTGTTAAGACGTATGAAGCAATTGTTAAAGGCGAAAATGTTCCAGAACCAGGCGTTCCTGAATCATTCAAAGTATTGATTAAAGAGCTGCAAAGTTTAGGTATGGACGTTAAAATGATGTCTAGCGACGATAAAGAAATTGAAATGCGTGATACAGAAGATGACGATGATCATCAATCAGCAGATAAATTGAATGTCGAAGTTGAGACAACTAAAGAATAATTGGGATAACCTGTAGACTAAAAGGGAGGTAGGCCCCTTGATAGATGTAAATAACTTTGAATATATGAAGATTGGACTTGCTTCACCTGACAAGATTCGTTCTTGGTCATACGGTGAAGTTAAGAAACCAGAAACAATTAACTATCGTACGTTAAAGCCTGAAAAAGATGGCTTGTTCTGTGAGCGTATTTTCGGACCACAAAAGGACTGGGAATGTCATTGCGGAAAATACAAACGTGTACGTTATAAAGGTGTAGTTTGTGATCGATGTGGCGTTGAAGTAACGCGTGCAAAAGTTCGTCGTGAACGTATGGGTCATATCGAATTAGCTGCTCCTGTATCTCATATTTGGTATTTCAAAGGTATCCCGAGCCGCATGGGACTTGTCTTAGACATGTCCCCTCGCGCGCTTGAAGAAGTAATTTATTTCGCTTCTTATGTTGTAACAGAAAGTGGAGATACACCACTTGATAAGAAGCAATTACTTTCTGAAAAAGAATACCGTGCATATCGTGATCGATATGGTAGCACATTCCAAGCTGCTATGGGTGCGGAAGCGATTAAAAAGCTACTACAAGACATCGATTTAGATAAAGAAGTAGACTTCTTAAAAGAAGAATTAAAAACAGCGCAAGGACAACGCCGTACTCGTGCTATTAAACGTCTAGAAGTATTAGAAGCATTCCGTAACTCTGGAAATCACCCATCTTGGATGATCCTAGATGTTCTTCCAGTTATCCCGCCAGAACTACGCCCAATGGTACAGTTGGATGGTGGACGTTTTGCTACTTCTGACTTAAACGATTTATACCGTCGTGTAATTAACCGTAATAATCGTTTAAAACGTCTATTGGACTTAGGTGCACCAAGCATCATCGTTCAAAACGAAAAACGTATGTTACAAGAAGCTGTAGACGCATTAATCGATAATGGTCGCCGTGGCCGTCCAGTTACTGGACCAGGTAACCGTCCATTAAAATCACTATCTCACATGCTTAAAGGTAAACAAGGACGTTTCCGTCAAAACTTATTAGGTAAACGTGTTGACTACTCTGGCCGTTCTGTAATCGTTGTAGGACCGAACTTAAAGATGTACCAATGTGGATTACCGAAAGAAATGGCGCTTGAATTGTTTAAGCCTTTCGTTATGAAAGAGTTAGTTGGAAAAGGTTTAGCACACAACATTAAGAGTGCTAAACGTAAAATTGAGCGTGTACAACCTGAAGTTTGGGACGTTTTAGAATCTGTGATCAAAGAGCATCCAGTACTTCTAAACCGCGCACCAACACTTCACCGTCTTGGTATCCAGGCGTTTGAACCTACATTAGTAGAAGGTCGCGCAATTCGTCTTCACCCACTTGTATGTACTGCATACAACGCGGACTTTGACGGTGACCAAATGGCAGTTCACGTACCGTTATCATCAGAGGCACAAGCAGAAGCTCGTATTCTTATGTTAGCGGCACAAAACATCTTGAATCCAAAAGACGGAAAACCAGTTGTTACTCCATCTCAGGATATGGTATTAGGTAACTACTACTTAACACTTGAGCGTGAAGGCGCAATCGGTGAAGGTATGGTCTTCAAAGATGCAAACGAAGCAATACTTGCATACCAAAATGGATATGTACATCTGCACACACGTGTTGCAGTTGCTGCAAGTTCGGTAAATAATGTAACGTTTACTGAAGAGCAAAAGAGTAAGCTTCTATTAACAACAGTTGGTAAATTAATATTTAACGAAATCTTACCAGAGTCGTTCCCTTATATTAATGAACCAACAAACTCAAACCTTGAAAAAGAAACACCAGCGGAATATTTCGTTGAAAAAGGTGCGAACATTAAAGAAATTATTGCTAGTCGCGAAGAAGTGGCGCCATTTAGCAAGAAGATCCTTGGTAACATCATTGCGGAAGTATTCAAACGTTTCCAAATTACGGAAACATCTCGCATGCTTGACCGCATGAAAAACTTAGGATTTAAGTACTCTACAAAAGCTGGTATTACAGTTGGGGTATCTGACATTCTTGTATTAGGCGAAAAAGATGAAATTCTCCATGAAGCACAAGCAAAAGTGGATAATGTAATTAAACAATTCCGTCGCGGTTTAATCACGGAAGAAGAACGTTACGATCGCGTTATCTCTATTTGGAGTAATGCAAAAGATGTTATCCAAGGAAAACTGATGAAATCCTTGAATAAACGCAACCCAATCTTCATGATGAGTGATTCCGGTGCCCGTGGTAACGCATCAAACTTTACTCAGCTTGCTGGTATGCGTGGTCTGATGGCCAATCCATCTGGTCGTATTATCGAACTTCCAATTAAATCAAGTTTCCGTGAAGGTTTAACAGTACTTGAGTACTTCATCTCTACGCATGGTGCGCGTAAAGGTCTTGCCGATACAGCACTTAAAACTGCCGATTCTGGTTACTTAACACGTCGTCTTGTAGACGTTGCACAAGATGTAATTGTCCGTGAAGATGATTGTGGAACAGATCGTGGTCTATTAATTGGTGCGATTAAAGAGGGTAATGAAGTAATTGAGTCATTATATGATCGTCTTGTTGGACGTTTTGCAAGAAAAACTGTAAAACATCCTGAAACAGGTGAAGTATTAGTTAGTGAAAACCAACTAATTACTGAAGATATCGCTCATATCGTTGAAAATTCGGGTGTTGAAACTGTAAACATTCGTTCAGCGTTCACGTGTAACACTCGCCACGGTGTATGTAAGAAGTGTTACGGTCGTAACTTAGCAACTGGTACAGACGTAGAAGTAGGAGAAGCGGTAGGTATTATCGCAGCTCAATCTATCGGTGAGCCAGGTACACAGTTAACGATGCGTACGTTCCATACAGGTGGGGTTGCCGGAGATGATATCACTCAAGGTTTACCTCGTATCCAAGAGATCTTTGAAGCTCGTAATCCGAAAGGTCAGGCAGTTATCAGTGAAATCGATGGTGTTATCGCAGCGATCAACAATGTTAAAGATCGCCAAGAAGTAGTTGTACAGGGTGAAGTTGAAGCTCGTACGTATGCTATTCCTTACGGTGCGCGTCTGAAAGTAACTCTAGGACAGCCAATTAGCCACGGTAAAGAGTTAACAGAAGGTTCTATTGATCCGAAAGAATTACTAAAAGTAACGGACATTACGGCGGTTCAAGAATACTTACTACGTGAAGTTCAAAAAGTATACCGTATGCAAGGGGTAGAAATTGGTGACAAACACGTAGAAGTAATGGTACGTCAAATGTTACGTAAAGTTCGTGTAAGTGATGCGGGTGAAACAGATGTATTACCAGGAACACTACTAGATATCCATCAGTTTACTGATGCGAATGCGAAGGTATTACTGAAAGGTAAACAACCAGCAACTGCTAGACCTGTTCTACTTGGTATTACAAAAGCTTCACTTGAAACTGATTCATTCTTATCTGCAGCATCGTTCCAAGAAACGACACGTGTCTTAACTGATGCAGCGATTAAGGGTAAACGCGATGAGCTTCTAGGATTGAAAGAAAATGTTATTATCGGTAAACTTGTTCCTGCTGGAACAGGTATGAATCGTTATCGCAAAGTGGATCTTGTAAAAACAACACAAGGTGACATGAATGTAGAAAACGATGAAGTTTATGTGGAACAGTAAAATTTTCCGTCGTAAATTTTGTATAAAAACAGTTAATCCTAGTTGACATTGTATGAGTCAAAATGTTACTATAATCAAGGTTGCTCCTGAACGATGCTTTGGAGGATATTTATATGTCTTATCAAAAAGTGTCAAATGCTGAAAATGTAGTCGTTGGTCATAAACGCACATTGGAGGCAATCAAAAATGGTATAGTTAAAGAAGTTGTTATTGCGGAAGATGCTGATATGCGGTTAACCCATATGATCATTCGTACTGCCTTGCAACATAACATACCCATAACCAAAGTTGAATCAGTTCGTAAACTTGGAAAAGTTTCGGGGATTCAAGTGGGAGCTTCAGCAATAGGAATAATAAGTTAAAACTGTTTTTGTGAGGAGAGAGCATTTGCTCTCCCTTGCAAAAACTTTGTTTTCAACTAATAATGAACCACCTGGATATGTGGTCATACAAACATGCGAAGGGAGGATAATCAAATGCCTACTATTAACCAATTAGTGAGAAATGGTCGTACTGATAAAGTATGGAAATCTAAATCACCTGCGTTAAACAAAGGGTTCAACTCTTTAAAGAAAAAATCAACTGATATCTCTGCACCTCAAAAACGTGGTGTATGTACTCGTGTTGGTACAATGACTCCAAAGAAACCTAACTCAGCGTTACGTAAATACGCTCGTGTACGTTTAACAAACGGTATCGAGGTTACAGCTTACATCCCAGGTATCGGTCATAACCTACAAGAGCATAGCGTAGTATTAATTCGCGGTGGTCGAGTAAAGGATTTACCAGGGGTACGTTACCACATCGTTCGTGGTGCGCTTGATACAGCTGGTGTTGACAAACGTATGCAAGGACGTTCTAAATATGGTACTAAGCGACCAAAACCTGCTAAAAAATAATAAACTTATAATGAAGGGAGGAACTCAATATGCCTCGTAAAGGACCTGTTGCGAAACGTGACGTGTTACCAGATCCAATGTACAAGTCTAAGCTAGTAACACGCCTTATCAACAAAATGATGGTTGACGGTAAAAAAGGTAAATCTCAAACAATTCTTTATAACGCTTTCGATATCGTTCGTGAACGTTCAGATAAAGACCCTATGGAAGTATTCGAGCAAGCTCTTAAGAACATCATGCCTGTTCTTGAAGTACGTGCTCGTCGTGTTGGTGGTGCTAACTACCAAGTTCCAGTTGAGGTTCGTCCAGAACGCCGTACAACTTTAGGTCTTCGCTGGTTAGTAAACTATGCTCGTCTTCGTGGTGAAAAAACTATGGAAGAGCGTCTAGCTTACGAAATCTTAGATGCAGCTAACAACGCTGGTGCATCTGTTAAGAAACGTGAAGACACTCATAAAATGGCAGAAGCTAACAAAGCATTTGCTCATTACCGTTGGTAGGATTCAACGTAAAATAAATGTAAGCATAAACCGCTTTATTTGTCGCTTATGGAAGTGTGGAGAGGGAGAATGCCTCTCCCTTTCGTTGGGCGCTCGTTTTACATAATGAGGGTACTGGACATACTGACATGTGTAACAATATAAAGTGGCTTTTTTGCTACTTAAAATAAAAAAATCCAATCCATATATGGAAGGAGCAAGACACCAAATGACAAGAGAGTTCTCTTTAGAAAACACTCGTAATATTGGTATCATGGCTCACATCGATGCTGGTAAAACAACAGCAACTGAGCGTATTCTGTATTACACAGGACGTATTCATAAAATCGGTGAAACTCATGAAGGTGCATCTCAGATGGACTGGATGGAGCAAGAGCAAGAGCGTGGTATCACAATTACTTCTGCTGCAACTACAGCTCAATGGAAAGGTCACCGTGTAAACATCATTGACACTCCAGGACACGTAGACTTCACAGTAGAAGTAGAACGTTCTTTACGCGTACTTGATGGTGCGGTAGCAGTACTTGATGCACAATCTGGTGTAGAACCACAAACAGAAACTGTTTGGCGTCAGGCTACTACTTACGGTGTACCTCGTATCGTATTCGTTAACAAAATGGATAAGATTGGTGCGGATTTCTTATACTCTGTAGGAACAATCCACGATCGTTTACAAGCAAACGCACACCCAATTCAGTTACCAATCGGTGCTGAAGATGAGTTCAATGGTATCATTGATCTTGTTGAAGAATGTGCTTACATGTACGGTAACGATTTAGGAACAGACATCGAGCGTGTTGAAATTCCTGAAGAGCACAAAGAATTAGCTGCAGAATACCGTGGAAAACTTATTGAAGCGGTAGCTGAGCTTGATGAAGAAATGATGATGAAGTACCTAGAAGGTGAAGAAATCACTGTAGAAGAGCTTAAAGCTGGTATCCGTAAGGCTACAACTTCTGTAGAATTCTTCCCAGTAATCTGTGGTTCTGCATTCAAAAATAAAGGTGTTCAAATTCTGTTAGACGCAGTTATCGATTACCTACCATCTCCATTAGACGTACCAGCTATTAAAGGTACTCTTCCGGATACAGATGAAGAAATCGAACGTAAGTCTAGCGATGAAGAACCATTCGCAGCTTTAGCATTCAAAATCATGACTGACCCTTATGTTGGTAAGTTAACGTTCTTCCGTGTGTATTCTGGTGTGTTAAACTCTGGATCATACGTGAAAAACTCAACTAAAGGTAAGCGTGAGCGTGTAGGTCGTATCCTACAAATGCACGCTAACAGCCGTGAAGAGATTTCAACAGTTTACGCTGGTGATATCGCTGCCGCTGTAGGTTTAAAAGATACTACTACAGGTGATACTCTTTGTGATGAGAAGAGTCTTGTCATCCTTGAGTCTATGGAATTCCCAGAGCCAGTTATCTCTGTAGCTATCGAACCAAAATCTAAAGCTGACCAAGATAAAATGGGTACAGCATTATCTAAGCTTTCTGAAGAAGATCCAACATTCCGTGCTCACACTGACCAAGAGACTGGCCAAACAATCATCGCTGGTATGGGTGAACTTCACCTTGATATCATCGTTGACCGTATGCGCCGTGAATTCAAAGTGGAAGCAAACGTTGGTGCTCCTCAGGTAGCATACCGTGAGACTTTCCGCGCTGCTGCGAAAGTTGAAGGTAAGTTCGCTCGTCAATCTGGTGGTCGTGGACAATTCGGTCACGTTTGGATTGAGTTTGAACCTAATGAAGAAGGTAAAGGTTTTGAATTCCAAAACAAAATCGTCGGCGGTGTAGTTCCACGTGAATACATCCCAGCTGTTGGAGCGGGTCTTGAAGACTCACTTAAAAATGGTGTACTAGCTGGTTATCCACTAGTTGACATTAAAGCTGCGTTAGTTGACGGATCTTACCATGATGTCGATTCATCTGAGATGGCGTTCAAAATCGCTGCATCTATGGCACTTAAAGCTGCGGTTTCTAAATGTAGCCCAGTAATTCTTGAGCCAATGATGAAAGTTGAAGTTGTAATTCCTGAAGAGTACATGGGTGACATTATGGGCGACGTAACATCTCGTCGTGGACGTGTAGAAGGTATGGAAGCTCGCGGTAACGCACAAGTTGTTCGCGCTATGGTTCCACTTTCTGAAATGTTCGGTTATGCAACGGCATTACGTTCTAACACTCAAGGACGCGGAACATTCTCAATGACATTTGATCATTATGAAGAAGTACCGAAGTCTGTTTCTGAAGAAATTATTAAAAAAAATAAAGGTGAATAATTGATTTTTATCGATTGTTCAAGTATAACTACTTATGTAAGCTTAGAAAGTGGGACGTAAGTTTCACTTTCTAGTCTAAATATAAAATAACCTATATAAACTAAGGAGGAATTTAGAATGGCTAAAGCTAAATTCGAACGTTCTAAACCCCATGTTAACATCGGTACAATCGGCCACGTTGACCATGGTAAAACTACATTAACTGCTGCGATCACTACAGTTCTTGCAAAAGCTGGTGGTGCTGAAGCACGCGGATACGATCAAATCGACGCTGCTCCAGAAGAAAGAGAGCGCGGAATCACAATCTCAACTGCACACGTTGAGTATGAAACTGAAACTCGTCACTATGCACACGTTGACTGCCCAGGTCACGCTGACTATGTTAAAAACATGATCACTGGTGCTGCTCAAATGGACGGCGGTATCTTAGTAGTATCTGCTGCTGATGGCCCAATGCCTCAAACACGTGAGCACATCCTTCTTTCTCGTCAAGTAGGTGTTCCTTACATCGTTGTATTCTTAAACAAATGCGACATGGTAGACGACGAAGAATTATTAGAATTAGTAGAAATGGAAGTTCGCGACCTATTATCTGAATACGGATTCCCAGGCGACGATATTCCTGTAATCAAAGGTTCTGCTCTTAAAGCTCTTCAAGGAGAAGCTGATTGGGAAGCAAAAATCATTGAATTAATGACTGAAGTTGATGCTTACATCCCAACTCCAGAACGTGAAACTGACAAACCATTCTTAATGCCTATCGAGGATGTATTCTCTATCACAGGTCGTGGTACAGTTGCAACTGGTCGTGTAGAGCGCGGAATCGTTAAAGTTGGTGACGTAGTAGAAATCATCGGTCTTGCTGAAGAAAATGCTTCTACAACTGTAACTGGTGTAGAGATGTTCCGTAAACTTCTTGACCAAGCTCAAGCTGGAGACAACATCGGTGCTTTACTTCGTGGGGTTGCTCGTGAAGACATCCAACGTGGACAAGTTCTTGCTAAAACTGGCTCTGTAAAAGCTCACGCTAAATTCAAAGCTGAAGTTTTCGTATTATCTAAAGAAGAAGGTGGACGTCACACTCCATTCTTCGCTAACTACCGTCCTCAGTTCTACTTCCGTACAACTGACGTAACTGGTATCATCCAATTACCAGAAGGTACTGAAATGGTAATGCCTGGTGACAACATCGAAATGACTATCGAACTTATCGCTCCAATCGCTATCGAAGAGGGAACTAAATTCTCTATTCGTGAAGGTGGACGTACAGTAGGTTACGGTGTAGTTGCTACTATCGTTGAGTAATCTTAACTGATATAAAAAAACCAAGGGATTTTCCCTTGGTTTTTTTGTTTGTATTTATATAATGAATGAAATGATTTTTTTATATTTTGACGAGTTTCTTCTATAGTAATACAAAATCAATAAAACTAAAATCCAGAAACTGTAAAACGGATTCTATGAGATGAAAACTTGAAATTCTTTAAAGTGCCATGTATAATAGCAAAAGTAGAGAAAAGCAGATGCAAACAAAAAGATGCTTGCATCTAGACGAATAACATTGTATAATAAACAATGTTGGTCTTTGACTGCGATGAAGTGGAAGGTTGCTGACACACCCGGCCGCTTTGCCATGGCATGGTGTGGGGAAATTTCCATGGAGAAGGTCTATTTTAGAAATAGGCGAACGAAGGAGGGAAAATAATGGCAAAAGAAAAAATTCGTATCCGTTTAAAAGCTTATGATCACCGTATTCTTGATCAATCAGCTGAGAAAATTGTAGAAACAGCTAAGCGTTCTGGGGCAACAGTTTCTGGTCCGATCCCATTACCAACTGAGAAGACTATTTACACAATTCTTCGTGCTGTTCATAAGTACAAAGATTCTCGTGAGCAATTCGAAATGCGCACACACAAACGTTTAATCGATATCGTGAGTCCTACTCCACAAACAGTAGATTCATTAATGCGTTTAGACTTACCGTCTGGTGTAGATATCGAAATCAAACTATAATTCATATAACTTAAAAATGTAGGAGGTGTAACTCATGACCAAAGGAATCTTAGGAAGAAAGATCGGTATGACTCAAGTATTTGCTGAGAACGGTGAGTTAATCCCAGTAACAGTTATCGCTGCTAATCCAAACGTTGTTCTTCAAAAGAAAACAACTGAAACTGATGGCTACAATGCAATCCAGTTAGGATTTGAAGATAAACGTGAAAAGTTAACTAACAAACCTGAACAAGGCCACACTGCTAAAGCATCTACAACTCCTAAGCGCTTCATTCGCGAAATCCGCGATGCAGACGTGGACGGATTAGAGGTTGGTCAAGAGGTAAAAGTTGAAGTTTTCGCTGCAGGTGAAATCGTTGACGTAACAGGAATTTCTAAAGGTAAAGGTTTCCAAGGTGTTATCAAACGCCACGGACAATCTCGCGGACCTATGTCTCATGGTTCTCGCTATCACCGTCGTCCAGGTTCAATGGGCCCAGTTGCTCCGAACCGTGTATTCAAAGGCAAAAAACTTGCTGGACGTATGGGTGGAGACCAAGTTACTATCCAAAACTTAGAAATCGTTCAAGTTGACACTGAGCGCAACTTATTACTAGTAAAAGGTAACGTTCCAGGTGCTAAGAAATCTCTTGTAGTTGTTCAAGGCGCTGTGAAGGTTAGCAAATAATTCACAATAGGAAGGAGGAATTCCAATGCCAAAAGTTACTGTATATAACCAAACTGGTTCACAGGTTGGTGAAATCGAATTAGCTGAAGCTATTTTCGGTATCGAACCAAATGAAGCTGTACTTTTCGAAGCTGTAATGATGCAACGTGCATCTTTACGTCAAGGTACACACAAAGTAAAAACTCGTTCTGAAGTTCGTGGTGGTGGTCGTAAACCATGGCGTCAAAAAGGAACTGGACGTGCTCGTCAAGGGTCTATCCGCTCTCCTCAATGGCGTGGTGGTGGTACGGTATTCGGACCTACACCAAGAAGCTATGCGTACAAACTTCCTAAGAAGGTTCGTCGTTTAGCAATCAAATCTGCATTAGCTACTAAAGTAGTTGAGAACAACATTGTAGTTCTTGAAGACCTAGTGTTAAATGCACCAAAAACAAAAGACATGCTAGCAGTACTTAAAGGATTAACTGTTGAGAAGAAAGCTCTTATCGTAACTGCTGATGCAAACGAATCTGTAGAGTTATCTGCTCGCAATATCCCTGGAGTAACAGTAATCACTGCTGATGGCGTAAACGTTTTAGACGTGCTTCATCATGATAAGCTAATCATGACAAAAGCGGCAGTGGAAAAAGTAGAGGAGGTGCTTGCATAATGAGAGATCCTCGTGATATCATTAAGCGCCCAGTTATCACTGAACGTTCTATGGAAATGATGGCTGAAAAAAAATACACGTTCGATGTGGACGTTAAATCTAATAAAACAGAAGTTAAAGATGCTCTTGAAGCGATCTTTGGTGTTAAAGTAGAAAAAGTGAACATCATGAACTACAAGCCGAAAGCAAAACGCGTTGGTCGTCACGCTGGTTTTACTAGCCGTCGTCGTAAAGCAATCGTTAAGCTAACTGCTGACAGCAAAGAAATCGAAATCTTCCAAGGTGTTTAATTCTTACTAAAGAAGGAGGGAAATTGAGATGGGAATTAAAAAGTATAATCCAACTACTAACGGTCGTCGTAATATGACTACGAATGATTTCGCTGAAATCACGACTGACAGACCAGAAAAGTCATTACTTGCTCCTTTAAGCAAGAAGGCTGGTCGTAATAACCAAGGTAAAATTACTGTACGTCATCAAGGTGGCGGACATAAGCGTCAATACCGTATCATCGACTTTAAGCGTAACAAAGATGGAATTCCAGGACGCGTTGCTACGATCGAATACGATCCAAACCGCTCTGCGAATATCGCATTAATTAACTACGTTGACGGTGAAAAACGTTACATTCTTGCTCCTAAATCTTTAGAAGTAGGTATGGAAGTTATGTCTGGCCCAGAAGCTGACATCAAAATCGGTAACGCATTACCATTAATCAACATTCCAGTAGGTACTGTTGTTCATAATATCGAGCTTAAGCCTGGTCGTGGCGGACAATTAGTTCGTTCTGCTGGTACTTCTGCTCAAGTACTTGGTAAAGAAGGTAAATACGTACTTGTACGTTTAACTTCTGGTGAAGTACGTCTTGTATTATCTGCTTGTCGCGCTTCAATCGGTCAAGTAGGTAACGAACAGCACGAACTTATCAAAATCGGTAAAGCAGGTCGCTCTCGCTGGTTAGGTAAACGCCCAACAGTTCGTGGTTCTGTAATGAACCCGGTTGATCACCCACACGGTGGTGGTGAAGGACGTTCTCCAATCGGACGTAAGTCTCCAATGTCTCCATGGGGTAAACCAACTCTTGGATTCAAGACTCGTAAGAAAAACAAAGCGTCTGACAAATTTATCGTTCGTCGTCGTAAAAAATAATGGGATTGTAGTACGGTTCATTTCTAGAACCGTACGCCAATCACGAAGGGAGGCACCAAAATGGCTCGTAGCTTAAAAAAAGGACCATTTGTCGATGATCACTTAATGAGCAAAATGGAAAAATTAGTTGCATCTGAGCAAAAACAAGTTGTTAAAACTTGGTCTCGCCGTTCAACAATCTTCCCTCAGTTCATCGGACACACAATCGCTGTATATGATGGTCGTAAACACGTACCTGTGTACATCACTGAGGATATGGTTGGCCATAAGTTAGGTGAATTCGCACCAACTCGTACGTATAAAGGTCACCTTGCTGACGATAAGAAAACTAGAAGATAATGAGAGGAGGCACTTCAATGCAAGCTAAAGCAGTAGCGAGAACAGTTCGTATTGCTCCTCGTAAAGTTCGTTTAGTAGTAGACTTAATCCGAGGTAAGCAAGTGGGTGAAGCGATTGCTATCCTTAACCACACACCAAAAACTGCTTCTCCAGTTGTAGAGAAAGTTTTAAAATCTGCAATCGCAAATGCAGAGCACAATTATGAGATGGATATTAACAACCTAGTTGTTGAAAAAGTTTTCGTTGACGAAGGTCCAACGTTGAAACGTTTCCGTCCACGTGCAATGGGTCGTGCAAGCCAAATTAACAAACGCACAAGCCACATTACAGTTGTGGTATCAGAAAAGAAGGAGGGATAATCGATGGGTCAAAAGGTTAATCCAATTGGTCTTCGTGTCGGCGTTATCCGTGACTGGGAATCTCGTTGGTTCGCAGAGAAAGATTATGCTACATTACTACATGAAGACATCAAAATCCGTGAGTACATTACTGTACGCTTAAAAGATTCTGCTGTTGCTAAAGTAGAAATCGAACGTGCAGCAAATCGTGTAAATGTTACAATTCACACTGCAAAACCTGGTATGGTAATTGGTAAAGGTGGTACTGAAGTTGAAGCACTTCGTAAAGCTCTTAACCAATTAACAGGCAAGCGTGTACACATCAACATTTTAGAAGTTAAGAGAGCTGATCTTAACGCTAAATTAGTAGGCGAAAACATCGCTCGTCAATTAGAAAACCGTGTATCATTCCGTCGTGCACAAAAGCAAGTTATTCAACGTGCTATGCGTGCAGGTGCTAAAGGTATTAAAACACAGGTTTCTGGTCGTCTTGGCGGAGCTGATATCGCTCGTGCAGAATCTTACAGTGAAGGAACTGTTCCACTTCATACACTTCGCGCTGATATTGACTATGCAGCAGTTGAAGCTGATACAACATACGGTAAATTAGGCGTAAAAGTATGGATCTACCGTGGAGAAGTCCTTCCTACAAAAAAGAAAGCTTCTGAGGAAGGAGGAAAATAATATGTTAATGCCAAAACGCGTAAAATATCGTAGAGAGCATCGTGGTAAAATGCGTGGTCGTGCAAAAGGTGGAACTGAAATTGCTTTCGGTGAATTCGGTTTACAAGCACAAGCTGCTTCATGGATTACAAACCGTCAAATCGAAGCTGCTCGTCGTGCAATGACTCGTTACATGAAACGTGGCGGTAAAGTATGGATTAAAATTTTCCCTTCTAAACCTTACACTGCAAAACCTCTAGAAGTACGTATGGGTTCCGGTAAAGGGGCACCAGAAGGCTGGGTAGCAGTAGTAAAACCTGGGAAAATTATGTTCGAAATCGCGGGTGTATCTGAAGAGGTAGCACGCGAAGCATTACGTCTTGCAGCTCACAAGTTACCTGTGAAATGTAAATTCGTAAAACGTGAAGAAAATGGTGGTGAATCTAATGAAAACTAATGATATTCGTGAATTAACCACTGCCGAAATCGAAACAAAAGTTAAAGCTTTAAAGGAAGAATTGTTCAATCTTCGCTTCCAACTTGCTACAGGACAATTAGAGAATCCAACTCGCATTCGTGAAGTGCGTAAAGCAATTGCTCGTATGAAAACTGTAGTTCGTGAAAGAGAGATCGGAATTAATCGATAAATTGAGGGGAGGTTTGCATAGTGAGCGAACGTAACCAACGCAAAGTTTATACTGGTCGTGTTGTGTCTGACAAAATGGACAAAACGATTACAGTTTTAGTTGAAACTTACAAAACTCATTCCTTGTACGGAAAACGTGTTAAGTATTCTAAGAAGTACAAAGCCCATGATGAGCAAAACCAAGCGAAACTTGGCGATATCGTTAAAATCATGGAAACTCGCCCGCTTTCTGCTACTAAGCGTTTCCGTTTAGTTGAAATCGTTGAAGAAGCGGTTATTATCTAAATAGACGAATCGGAATTTTTAGTCCGAAGGGAGGTTTCATAACATGATCCAACAAGAATCTCGTTTGAAAGTTGCTGACAACTCTGGTGCACGTGAACTTTTAACAATTAAAGTATTAGGCGGCTCTGGTCGTAAATATGCTAACATTGGTGACATTATCGTTGCTACGGTAAAACAAGCAACACCAGGTGGCGTTGTTAAAAAAGGTGACGTTGTTAAAGCAGTAGTGGTACGTACGAAGAGCGGAGCTCGTCGTCCGGACGGTTCTTATATCAAATTTGATGAAAACGCAGCGGTTATCATCAAAGACGATAAGAGCCCACGTGGTACTCGTATCTTCGGACCAGTAGCTCGTGAATTACGTGATAGCAACTTCATGAAGATCGTTTCTTTAGCTCCAGAAGTTCTATAATTTAAGGTATTGCCTTGCTAAGGAGGTGCAGAATTAAGATGCATGTAAAAAAAGGTGATAAAGTACAGGTAATCACTGGAAAAGACAAAGGAAAACAAGGCGTTATCCTTGTGGCTTTCCCAAAGCAAAACCGTGTTATCGTTGAGGGTGTTAACATCGTTAAAAAACACTCTAAGCCATCTCAATTAAATCCACAAGGTGGAATTATTACTAAAGAAGCACCTATTCACGTTTCTAACGTTATGGTTTTAGATCCGAAAACAGGTGAACCTACTCGCGTAGGCTTCAAAGTAGAAGATGGTAAAAAAGTTCGTATTGCAAAAAAATCTGGTGAATTATTAGATAAATAATTTTCTTAAGAAAGGAGGTCACTTCATTGAATCGCCTTAAAGAGAAGTTCCAAAAGGAAATTACTCCTGCTCTAGTGAGCAAGTTTAACTATAAATCTGTGATGGAAGTACCGAAAATCGAAAAGATCGTAATCAACACTGGTGTTGGTGACGCGGTATCTAACTCAAAAGCTTTAGACAATGCAGTAGAAGAATTAACACAAATCGCAGGTCAAAAACCTGTTGTAACTCGTGCTAAAAAATCAATCGCTGGTTTCCGTCTTCGTGAAGGTATGCCAATCGGTGCGAAAGTAACTTTACGCGGCGAGCAAATGTATGAGTTCTTCGACAAATTAGTATCAGTTTCTTTACCACGTGTACGTGATTTCCGTGGTGTTTCTAAGAAATCATTCGATGGTCGTGGGAACTACACATTAGGTGTTAAAGAGCAACTTATCTTCCCTGAGATTGATTATGATAAAGTAAGCAAAGTCCGCGGTATGGACATCGTAATCGTTACTACAGCGAAAACTGATGAAGAAGCTCGTGAACTTTTAACACAATTCGGTATGCCATTCCAAAAATAATGGAAACCAACGCTAAGTAGAGGAGGCGAAAACGTGGCTAAAAAATCTATGATAGCGAAACAAAAGCGTACTCCTAAGTTTAAAGTACAAGAGTATACACGTTGCGAACGCTGCGGTCGTCCGCATTCTGTATACCGCAAATTTAAGCTTTGCCGTATTTGTTTCCGTGAACTTGCATATAAAGGTCAAATTCCTGGTGTTAAAAAAGCTAGTTGGTAAAACCCACAAATGGGAAGGAGGTAAAACACATGGTGATGACAGATCCAATTGCAGACATGCTTACTCGCATCCGTAATGCGAACATGGTACGTCATGAGAAATTAGAGGTTCCTGCTTCTAAAATCAAAAAAGAGATCGCTGAACTTTTAAAACGTGAAGGTTTCATTCGTGATGTAGAATACATCGAGGATAACAAACAAGGTATCCTTCGTATTTTCCTGAAATATGGTGCAAACAATGAACGTGTAATCACTGGATTAAAACGTATCAGTAAACCTGGCTTACGCGTTTACGCTAAAGCTGATGAAGTACCACGTGTACTTAACGGATTAGGTATCGCTCTTGTTTCTACATCTAAGGGAGTAATGACAGACAAAGACGCTCGTCAATTACAAACTGGTGGAGAAGTAGTAGCATACGTTTGGTAATATATATTTAAAACGAACGGAGGTGTGACCACATGTCTCGTATTGGTAAAAAGATTCTTGAAATCCCTGCAGGTGTTACTATTACAATTGCAGAAGACAATACTGTAGCAGTAAAAGGCCCTAAAGGTGAATTAACTCGTAAATTCAATGCTGATATGTCTATCAAAATTGAAGAAAATACACTAACAGTTGAGCGTCCATCTGAACAGAAGGAACACCGTGCATTACACGGTACAACTCGTGCTTTAATCGGAAACATGGTTGAAGGTGTAACTACAGGTTTCGCACGCGGACTTGAATTAGTCGGTGTTGGTTACCGTGCTCAAAAACAAGGAGATAAACTTGTATTAAGCGTAGGTTATTCTCATCCAGTAGAAATGACTCCGGAAGCAGGTCTTGAAGTTGAAGTACCTGTACCAACTAAAATCGTAATCAAAGGTATCGACAAGCAACGTGTTGGCGAATTTGCTGCTAACATCCGTGCTGTACGTGCTCCTGAGCCTTATAAAGGTAAAGGTATTCGTTACGAAGGCGAAGTTGTTCGTCGTAAAGAAGGTAAAACTGCTAAGTAAACCCGTTAGGTGAGAGAAAGGAGTGACAAGAATGATCACTAAAGCTGATAAAAATGCGACTCGTAAGAAAAGACATGCACGTGTACGTGCTAAACTTACTGGTACTGCAGAACGTCCACGTTTAAACGTGTTCCGTTCTAACCAACATATTTACGCTCAAGTTATTGATGATGTAAATGGTGTAACGTTAGTAAGTGCATCTACTCTTGATAAAGACCTTGCTCTTAACGGTACTAGCAATACTGAAGCTGCTACGAAAGTAGGAGAATCAGTTGCTAAGCGTGCTGTAGAGAAAGGCGTTAAAGAAGTAGTATTCGATCGCGGTGGTTACTTATACCATGGCCGTGTTAAAGCTCTAGCTGAGGCTGCTCGTGAGGCTGGATTACAATTTTAATGGTCAAAGGAGGGAAAATTGATGCATCGCATTGACCCAAGTAAATTAGAACTTGAAGAACGTGTAGTTACGATAAATCGTGTCGCGAAAGTTGTTAAGGGTGGTCGTCGTTTCCGCTTTGCTGCACTAGTTGTAGTTGGCGATAAAAACGGTCATGTTGGATTCGGTACTGGTAAAGCACAAGAGGTACCAGACGCAATCCGCAAAGCTATCGAAGACGCTAAGAAAAACTTAATCGCTGTACCATTAGTTGGTACAACAATTCCACACACAATCAACGGTCATTTTGGAGCTGGTGAAGTATTCTTAAAACCTGCTGCTGAAGGTACTGGTGTTATTGCTGGTGGACCTGTTCGTGCGGTACTTGAATTAGCTGGTGTACAAGATATTCTTTCGAAATCTCTTGGTTCTAACACACCAATCAACATGATTCGCGCTACTGTGAACGGATTAAGCGAACTTAAGCGCGCTGAAGATGTTGCAAAATTACGCGGTAAATCTGTAGAAGAGCTACTAGGTTAAGGAGGGAAAACAAATGGCGAAAAAGTTAGAAATTACCCTCACTCGTAGTGTAATTGGTCGTCCACAAGATCAACGTGCGACGGTAGAAGCTTTAGGTCTTAAAAAGTTGAATTCAACTGTAGTTAAGGAAGAAACTCCTGCTATTCTTGGTATGATCAACAAAGTTTCTCACCTTATAACTGTAACAGAAGCTTAAGGATAACTCATTAATATAAGGAGGTGCCTGGGAATGAAACTTCATGAATTAAAACCTGCAGAAGGTTCTCGTAAAGTACGTAACCGTGTCGGTCGTGGTATCGGTTCTGGTAACGGTAAAACTGCTGGTAAAGGTCATAAAGGACAAAACGCACGTTCTGGTGGCGGTGTTCGTCTTGGCTTCGAAGGTGGTCAAACTCCATTATTCCGTCGTTTACCAAAACGCGGCTTCACAAACATTAACCGTAAAGAGTTTACTATTGTAAACTTATCAACGTTAAATCGTTTTGAAGATGGTACAGAAGTAACACCTGAATTATTGCTGGAAACTGGCGTTATCAGCAAGTTAAACGACGGTGTTAAAATTCTTGCAAGCGGCGCAGTAGAGAAAAAATTAACTGTTAAAGCGCACAAGTTCTCTTCAAGTGCTAAAGAAGCAATTGAAGCAGCTGGCGGATCAGTTGAGGTGATCTAATGTTTCGTACAATCTCCAACTTTATGCGCGTTGCTGAGATAAGACGTAAAATATTATTCACTTTAGCGATGTTAATCGTATTCAGGATTGGCACGTTTATCCCAGTGCCATTTACAAATGGAGACGTACTGAAAGCACAAGATCAATTAAATGCCTTAGGTATCCTAAATACATTTGGCGGTGGCGCCTTGAAAAACTTCTCCATCTTCGCGATGGGAATCATGCCGTATATTACAGCATCCATCATCGTGCAATTATTGCAGATGGATGTTGTTCCTAAATTTTCGGAATGGTCGAAGCAAGGTGAAATGGGCCGTCGTAAACTAACGCAATTCACGCGTTACTTTACAATTGTTCTTGCGTTTATTCAGGGGTTTGGTATGTCAATCGGTTTTAACGGTATGGTAGGTGGGCAATTAATTTTGAATCCTGGTTGGAGCACTTATTTATACATTGCTACGGTACTGACTGCTGGTACTGCATTTTTAATGTGGTTAGGTGAACAGATTACAGCTAAAGGTGTAGGTAATGGTATTTCCATCCTTATCTTTGGCGGTATTGCCGCAGCGATCCCAAGTGTTATATCTCAAGTGTATCAACAACAGTTTCAAAATATCGGAGATCAATTGTTCATGAGTATCGTTAAAGTTGCATTGATCTTACTAGCTGTGCTAGCGGTTATTGTTGGTGTTATTTTCATTCAACAGGCTGTTAGAAAGATCCCAATTCAATATGCGAAGCGTGTAACAGGAGGGAATGGGAATCATGCTGGAGCACAAAACACACATTTACCGCTTAAGGTAAATAGTGCGGGTGTTATTCCAGTCATTTTTGCTGTTTCATTCTTAATT
Source organism: Bacillus cereus group sp. MG4 (assembly GCF_040460055.1). Lineage (NCBI taxonomy): Bacteria > Bacillati > Bacillota > Bacilli > Caryophanales > Bacillaceae > Bacillus > Bacillus cereus group sp. MG4. The sequence continues at coordinate 3,550,127 of NZ_JARVGZ010000001.1, forward strand.
ACGCCTCCAACTATTGCACAGTTCTTCCCGAATCATGATGTATCGCAGTGGATCATTGCAAACTTTAACTATTCTCACCCAGTGGGAATGATCATATATGTTGCGCTCATTGTAGCCTTCACATATTTCTATGCGTTTGTTCAGGTTAATCCAGAGCAAATGTCAGAGAATCTAAACAAACAAGGTGGATATGTTCCAGGTATTCGTCCGGGTAAGAATACGGAACAATATCTAACAAAAATCTTGTATCGTTTGACCTTTGTAGGATCAATTTTCCTAGCAGCGATTGCAATCTTACCAGTTATCTTTACAAAATTGGGAAATCTTCCTCCATCTGCACAGATTGGTGGAACGAGTATGTTAATCGTTGTCGGCGTTGCTTTAGAAACAATGAAGCAGCTAGAAAGTCAACTGGTAAAACGCCATTACAAAGGGTTTATCAAGCAATGAGTAAGTGGGAAGAATTGTCTTCCCTACATGCTCATGTACTCTGAGGGGGAACAAGGATGAACTTAATTTTAATGGGGCTTCCTGGTGCTGGTAAAGGTACACAAGCCGAACAGATTGTTGCCAAGTATAACATCCCTCACATTTCAACAGGAGATATGTTCCGTGCAGCTATGAAGGCTGAAACTGAAATGGGTCTACAAGCAAAATCTTTTATTGATAAAGGTGCACTTGTTCCAGATGAAGTTACAATCGGAATCGTTCGTGAACGTTTAAGTCAAGAAGACTGCGTAAGAGGTTTCTTACTAGACGGTTTCCCACGAACTGTTGCACAAGCATCAGCTCTTGAAGAGATTATGAAAGATCTTGGTAAAAAAATCGACTATGTTTTAAACATTAATGTGGATTCAGGGTTGTTATTAACACGCCTTACAGGCCGTCGCATTTGTAAAGAGTGCGGTGCGACTTACCACTTAGAATTCAATCCACCAGCAAAAGCTGATGTGTGCGATAAATGTGGTGGCGAATTATATCAACGCTCTGATGACAATGAAGAAACTGTGGCAAATCGTTTAGATGTAAATATTAAGCAAACAAAACCTTTGCTTGATTTCTACGAGGAGCTTGGTTACTTACAAAGCATTAATGGTGAGCAAGATATCAATAAAGTATTTGCTGATATCGATGTTCTCATCGGAGGCTTAGCGTAATGATCATCTGCAAAACTCCTCGCGAGATAGAAATCATGCGAGAAGCTGGCAGGATCGTTGCTTTAACTCATCAAGAGTTGAAACAGCATATTACTCCAGGAATTACAACGAAAGAGCTCGATCAAATAGCGGAAAAGACGATTCAAAAATATGGTGCTACGCCATCTTTTAAAGGATACAACGGATTTCCGGGGAGCATATGTGCTTCTGTAAATGAAGAGCTTGTACACGGAATTCCAGGGAAGCGCAAGCTCGAAGAGGGCGATATCATCAGTATCGATATTGGTGCGAAATACAATGGGTACCATGGAGATTCTGCATGGACGTATCCAGTTGGAAACATTTCTGAATCTGTTCAAAAGCTACTTGATGTCACAGAAAAATCGTTGTATCTTGGTCTAGAACAAGTAAAACCAGGCGAAAGATTATCAAATATCTCACATGCGGTTCAAACCCATGCTGAAGAGAATGGGTTCTCGATCGTTAGGGAGTATGTTGGTCACGGAATCGGGCAAGACTTACATGAGGACCCTCAAATCCCGCACTATGGTCCACCAAATAGAGGCCCTAGATTAAAGCCGGGAATGGTCATCTGTGTTGAGCCGATGGTGAATCAAGGAAGACGATATGTAAAAACACTATCTGATGACTGGACAGTGGTAACGGTAGATGGTAAATGGTGTGCACACTTTGAGCACACGATTGCTCTTACAGAAGCAGGATACGAAATCCTTACCACTTTATAAGTAGCTGGCTCTCCGGGATTTCAGAGCAGTGTAAAATGTTACTGATTTGAAGAAGGGAGAACTATTGAATGGCTAAAGATGATGTAATTGAAGTCGAAGGTACCGTTCTTGAAACGTTGCCAAATGCTATGTTCAAAGTAGAATTAGAGAATGGGCATGTCGTATTGGCTCACGTTTCTGGTAAAATCCGTATGAACTTCATTCGTATTTTACCAGGAGACAAAGTTACGGTAGAATTATCTCCGTACGATTTAAATCGTGGTCGTATTACGTACCGTTTTAAATAATATAGCACTCCGTAATCTTTAAGGAGGTTCGAGACATGAAAGTAAGACCGTCAGTTAAACCAATCTGCGAAAAATGTAAAGTTATTCGTAGACGTGGAAAAGTAATGGTTATTTGTGAAAACCCTAAACATAAACAAAAACAAGGTTAATCAGAAGGAGGTGCATTCAGAATGGCACGTATCGCAGGTGTAGATATTCCTCGAGACAAACGCGTTGTTATTTCTTTAACTTACGTATTCGGCATTGGTCGCACAACTGCTGAAAAAATTCTAACTGAAGCTGGTATTTCTTCAGAAACACGAGTTCGTGATTTAACGGAAGACGAACTAGGACGTATCCGTGATATCATCGATCGTATTAAAGTTGAGGGAGACCTTCGTCGTGAAGTATCTCTTAACATTAAACGTCTAATGGAGATCGGTTCTTACCGTGGTCTTCGTCACCGTCGTGGTTTACCAGTTCGTGGTCAAAACTCTAAAAACAATGCTCGTACACGTAAAGGTCCACGTCGTACAGTAGCAAATAAAAAGAAATAATAAGTAAAGGAGGTTGAACTAACAATGGCACGTAAAACAAACACTCGTAAAAAACGTGTGAAAAAGAATATTGAAGCTGGTATAGCTCATATTCGTTCTACTTTCAACAACACAATCGTAACACTTACAGATACTCATGGTAACGCACTTTCTTGGTCTAGTGCTGGTGCACTTGGTTTCCGTGGATCTCGTAAGTCTACTCCATTCGCTGCGCAAATGGCTGCTGAAGCTGCTGCTAAAGTTGCAATGGAGCACGGTTTAAAAACTTTAGAGGTTACTGTTAAAGGTCCTGGTGCTGGTCGTGAAGCTGCAATTCGTGCTCTTCAAGCTGCAGGTCTAGAAGTAACAGCAATTAGAGATGTTACTCCAGTTCCTCATAATGGATGTCGTCCACCAAAACGTCGTCGTGTGTAATTTTTCTGTATAGAATTTTCCCTTTTGTCTATAATGGATATGATGCATTATCGAGAAATTTCGTACAGAAACATCGCTTGTTGTGCACAATCGGGAACTGCCTAAGGGGGACTTTCGGTTAGACAGGGGGTATCCCTTTGTTTAACCGGGGTTTCGACGTTTTGAAGGAGGGTTTAGTTAATGATTGAAATCGAAAAGCCGAAAATCGAAACGGTTGAACTTAACGAAGATGCTAAATATGGTAAATTCGTAATTGAACCGCTTGAGCGTGGATATGGTACTACTTTGGGTAACTCCTTACGTCGTATTCTTTTATCCTCACTCCCTGGTGCCGCTGTTACTGCTATCCAAATCGATGGCGTATTACATGAATTTTCAACAGTTGAGGGCGTAGTAGAAGACGTTACGACGATCATCTTAAACTTGAAAAAGTTAGCTCTTAAAATCTACTCTGAAGAAGAGAAGACGTTGGAAATTGATGTGCAGGGCGAAGGTATTGTCACAGCTGCTGATATTACTCACGATAGTGATGTAGAAATCTTAAATCCAGATTTACACATTGCAACGTTAGCAAAAAATGCGCATTTCCGCATGCGTTTAACTGCAAAGCGTGGCCGTGGGTATACGCCAGCTGATGCAAATAAAAGCGAAGATCAACCAATAGGAGTAATTCCTATTGATTCTATTTATACTCCAGTATCACGTGTGACTTACCAAGTGGAAAAGACACGTGTCGGACAAGTGGCTAATTATGATAAGCTTACGCTTGATGTATGGACGGATGGAAGCATCGGGCCAAAAGAAGCTATCTCTTTAGGTGCCAAAATCTTAACTGAGCATTTAAATATCTTTGTTGGTTTAACTGATGAAGCACAAAATGCTGAGATTATGGTCGAGAAGGAAGAAGATCAAAAAGAGAAAGTTCTTGAGATGACTATCGAAGAACTAGATCTTTCTGTTCGTTCTTATAATTGCCTAAAACGTGCAGGAATTAATACTGTACAAGAGCTTGCGAACAAAACAGAAGAAGATATGATGAAAGTTCGTAACTTAGGACGTAAATCCTTAGAAGAAGTTAAACATAAACTTGAGGAATTAGGTTTAGGTTTACGTAAAGACGACTGAGGATTTAAACCCATCAACAAAGGAGGGAACTACGAATGGCATACAGAAAATTAGGCCGTACAAGTGCGCAACGTAAAGCTATGTTACGTGATTTAGCTACTGATTTAATTATCAACGAGCGCATCCAAACGACAGAAACTCGTGCAAAAGAACTTCGTTCTGTAGTGGAAAAAATGATCACTTTAGGTAAACGCGGAGATCTTCACGCTCGTCGTCAAGCAGCAGCTTTCATTCGCAATGAAGTAGCTAACGCTGAGACTGGTCAAGATGCACTTCAAAAATTATTCGCTGATGTAGCTCCACGCTATGCTGAGCGCCAAGGCGGATACACTCGTATTGCAAAAATTGGTCCACGTCGCGGAGACGCAGCACCAATGGTAATTATCGAGTTAGTATAATGATAATTAAAAGGGCAGGACAGTTCTTTTCAAGAAACTGGTCATGGCCCTTTTTTTTAAATATAAAAATAGGCTAACTTGGCGAAGGAAAGGGTGCCTTGTATTGAAAAAAGAGAAACTTCGGACAGAGAATATATCATTTCAATATCCTGGGGCAGCCACTTATGCATTAAAAGATGTTTCATTTTCCTTGTATGAGGGAGAATGGGTATCTGTTATTGGACAAAACGGTTCAGGGAAGTCTACACTTGCAAAATTATTGAATGGTTTGTTTTTGCCAGAAGCAGGGACTATTACAGTAAATGATACAATGGTTTTATCAGAGGAAACGGTATGGGATGTTCGAAAACAAATTGGGATGGTATTTCAAAATCCAGATAATCAATTTGTTGGAACGACAGTGCAAGACGACGTTGTTTTTGGCTTAGAGAATATCGGAATGCCAAGAGAAAAAATGGTAGAAAGATTAGATCAGGCCCTCAAACTTGTCCGTATGGAAGATTTTCTTAATGATGAACCTCATTCGTTATCTGGTGGGCAAAAGCAGCGAGTGGCAATAGCAGGCGTTTTAGCACTTCAGCCATCTATTTTGATATTAGATGAAGCAACGTCAATGCTAGATCCTCAAGGGAGACGTGAAGTAGTAGAAACGGTTAGACAACTTGTTAATCAAAAAGGTATTACCGTGTTATCAATTACGCACGATTTAGAAGAAGCGGCGCAATCAGACCGTGTCATTATTTTAAATAAGGGAGAAATATTAGAGGAAGGGACTCCAAAGCAAATATTCAAGTCCTCTCATATGCTCCAAGAAATTGGATTAGATGTACCATTTTCAGTGAAAATAGCAGAATTATTAAAAAGAAATGAAATTCTCTTGCAAAATACGCATCTTACAATGGAAAGCTTGGTGAACGAACTTTGGAGATTACATTCCAAAAAGTAGAACATCGTTATCAATATAAAACTCCATTTGAAAGACGCGCACTTTATGATGTAGACGTGTCGTTTCCAAGTGGGGGCTATTATGCCATTATCGGTCATACTGGTTCAGGTAAGTCGACGATGATTCAACATTTAAATGGTTTATTGCAGCCGACGAATGGCACAGTTCAAATTGGTGAACATTTCATTTCGGCAGGAAAGAAAGAAAAAAAGCTAAAGCCACTACGTAAAAAGGTAGGGGTTGTCTTTCAATTCCCAGAACATCAGTTGTTTGAAGAGACTGTGGAGAAGGATATTTGTTTCGGCCCTACTAATTTTGGGATATCTGTAGAAGAAGCGAAGCAAAAGGCAAGAGAGGCAATTGAACTTGTAGGGTTAGAGCCAGAACTGTTAACACGTTCACCGTTTGAGTTAAGTGGTGGGCAAATGAGGCGTGTTGCGATAGCGGGTGTATTGGCGATGGAACCCGAAGTGCTTGTATTAGATGAACCTACAGCAGGACTAGATCCAAAAGGGCAGAATGAACTTATGGAGATGTTTTATAAGCTGCATAAGGAAAAAGGTCTTACAGTTATCCTAGTAACACATAATATGGAGGATGCTGCTAAGTATGCGGAGCAGATTGTAGTCATGCATAAAGGAACGGTCTTTTTGCAAGGAAGTGCAGAGGAAGTATTTTCACATGCTGATGAACTAGAGAAAATTGGCGTGGATCTTCCTATGTCTTTAAAGTATAAACGTGCAATTGAAGAGAAGTTTGGCATTTCAATCCCAAAGGCTACCTTATCTTTAGAGGATCTTACTCATGAAGTTGTGCAGGTGTTACGAAAAGGTGGTCATGAATCATGCAGCAGTTGATTATTGGAAGATATATTCCAGGGAAGTCTCTTATTCATCAACTTGATCCACGTACGAAGCTGCTGATTGTCTTTTTATATGTATTTGTTGTTTTCTTAGCAAATAATGCGATTTCATATGGATTTTTATTTTTATATGCACTCATTGCTTTATTTTTTGCAAAAGTGCCGATTCGTTATGTACTTTCGGGCTTAAAACCAATTCTATGGATTTTTCTTTTTACATTTTTCCTGCATATTTTTACAAATAAAGAAGGGGAAGTACTATTCCAGCTTGGTTGGTTTTCGATACATGAAAAAGGATTAGAGCAAGGGATATACATTTCTATACGATTCTTCGTTATTATTTTAATGACGACATTATTAACGTTAACGACGACACCTATTGAGATTACAGATGGTTTGGAGACGTTATTAAAGCCGTTGAAACGTATAAAAGTTCCTGTTCATGAAATCGCATTAATGATGTCAATTTCTCTTCGTTTTATTCCGACATTAATGGATGAAACAAGTAAAATAATGAAGGCACAAGCTTCACGTGGTATTGATTTCGCAGGAGGACCGATAAAAGATAGGATAAAAGCTATTATCTCACTACTCGTTCCTCTATTTATCAGTGCTTTTAAGCGTGCTGAGGACTTAGCAATTGCTATGGAAGCACGTGGGTATCAAAATGGCGAAGGACGTACTAAATTTAGGCAACTACGCTGGAAAACAAGCGATACAGTAACGATTATAAGCTTACTTTGTTTAGCTTGTATTTTGGCATGGGTGCGATCGTAATGGAGAATAGAGAAATGGATAGAATAAAATGTACGGTTGCATATGATGGCATGCATTTTTGTGGTTATCAAATTCAGCCGCAGCATCGTACTGTTCAACAAGAGATTGAGAAAGCTTTGCAGAAATTGCATAAAGGAGAACTTGTTCGTGTTCAGGCATCGGGCAGAACGGATTCTACTGTTCACGCTAAAGGACAAGTCATACACTTTGATACACCGTTGTCTCTTGAAGAGTGGCAATGGAGTAATGCATTAAACACAATGTTGCCAGATGATATTGTTATCAGACAGGTAGAGAAAAAAACAGATGAATTTCATGCGCGTTACGGTGTCGAGAGAAAAGAATATCGTTATCGTGTATTATTATCAAAGACTGCGGATGTATTCCGTAGAAATTACGTATATCAATATCCATATCCGCTCGAAATAAGCTCTATAAGAAAAGCGATTCCTTATTTTATTGGAACGCATGATTTCACTTCTTTTTGTTCGGCAAAAACTGACAAAAAAGATAAAGTGCGAACGATTTATGAAATTGAGTTAATTGAGCAAGGCGATGAATTAATTTTTCGTTTTGTAGGTAATGGATTTTTATATAATATGGTCAGAATTATTGTTGGTACGTTACTTAGCGTAGGACAAGGAAAGCTTGATCCTGATAGCATTCCAGAGATTTTAGCGAAACAAAATCGTCAGTTTGCTGGAAAGATGGCTCCAGGTCATGGACTTTACTTATGGCAGGTAAACTATAACAACTAATCCTGGTGTAACATTTGCTTGACATTAGAAACTCAAAAGTATATCATAACATATGGTATTGTTTCTAAAACCACGATTAGCCCCGGAAGGAAATCGTGTTTAAGATAAACAATAGATTTTTTCTATGGAAAAGATAACGAGGAGGGAAACACATGCGTACGACTTTTATGGCAAAAGCTAACGAAGTTGAGCGTAAATGGTATGTGGTTGATGCTGAAGGTCAAACTTTAGGTCGCCTATCTACTGAAGTAGCATCTATTTTACGCGGTAAAAACAAACCTACATTTACACCACACGTTGACACGGGTGATCATGTAATTATTATTAACGCTGAAAAAATTCATTTAACAGGTAATAAATTAAACGATAAAATTTACTACCGTCACACTAACCACCCAGGTGGACTTAAACAAAGAACAGCTCTAGAAATGCGTACAAACTACCCTGTACAAATGTTAGAGCTTGCAATTAAAGGGATGCTTCCAAAAGGACGTTTAGGACGTCAAGTATCTAAGAAATTAAACGTGTATGCTGGAGCAGAGCATCCACACCAAGCACAAAAACCAGAAGTTTACGAACTTCGTGGATAATCAATTAAAGGAGGGCTTACTTTGGCACAGGTTCAATACTATGGCACTGGACGTCGTAAGAGTTCAGTAGCGCGCGTACGCCTAGTTCCAGGCGAAGGACGCGTTATCATTAACGGTCGTGATTTTGAAAACTATATCCCATTTGCTGCATTACGTGAAGTAGTGAAACAACCTCTAGTTGCAACAGAAACTTTAGGTAACTACGATGTACTTGTAAACGTAAATGGTGGTGGATACACTGGTCAAGCTGGTGCTATTCGTCACGGTATTTCTCGCGCTTTATTAAAAGCTGATCCAGAATACCGTCTAACACTAAAACGTGCAGGTCTATTAACTCGTGACGCACGTATGAAAGAGCGTAAAAAATACGGTCTTAAAGGCGCACGTCGTGCACCTCAGTTCTCAAAACGTTAATTTTTGCGAACTACAAACCCCAACCATTTTGGTTGGGGTTTTTTTATGTTTCATTCCTCTTTTGTAATTTTTGTAGTTTGGAATATTTTAGTGCTATTCTCTCGCGTATGCTTCTTCTTTAGAAGTTTAGACTAATACTTATTAGGGAGGTTTATAAGTACTATGAATGTCATTGTCAGCTTACAAGAAAAACAAAAAGAAAAGCAGTTGAAATATGAACGGAAGATGCTGCGAGAATTATCATTAAAAACATTACGTTCAAATATTAGGGATGCCTTTCAGATGCAGGAACTTCATCGTCAGTATGAAGATTACTGTATTGAATTAGGGATAGAATCGTATTTATTAGGAGCGAGATACAGTAAGTTTGGTTATTATGGTGAATCATTCTTTGATGTAAAATATAGAGCCTTAGAAGAAGAGCAACAATTAACGGAAACACTATTTCAATTTTTAACGAGCATGACTATGCGGGAAATTAAGTTACAAGATGAGGAATTACTTTTTGAATCCTGCCAGCAGTTTATAGGCTTATGGTGGCAGGAAGGATATGAAAAAGGTGAAAGAAGATATCGATTAAAGCTTCATTAAGACAAGCATAAACTTTCCTCTTGTCCCATATAAGTAATTAGAGGGACTAGCTGGAGGAGGAAAGGTATGAAGAGAATTCGAATTATCTCTTTTGCACTCGCTGCGGTTGTTTTGTTTTTTTTAGTTAAACAAGAATTTCAAATTACAAAATCGTGGCGAGCTTGGAATTTACCCTTATCGGGGAAAGTGATTGTATTGGATGCTGGGCATGGTGGGCCAGACGGAGGGGCTGTTGGTGGAAAAGATATTATAGAAAAAGATATTACGCTTGAGATTACAAAGAAGGTACAAGATTATTTACAAGAACAAGGTGCACTAGTTATTTTAACACGTGAGGGAGATTATGATTTAGCTCAGAAAGATACAAAATCATATAGTAGACGTAAAGCAGAGGATTTAAAAAAGCGTGTAGAGATTATTAATAAGCCTGATGTAGACTTTTTTGCGAGTATTCATTTAAATGCTTTAACTAGCAGTGGATCGAAAGGCGCACAAACGTTCTACTACCGTTCTTCGGTTGAAAATGAACGTGCTGCGAAATTTATACAAGCTGAATTGAGAACGAGTTTAGAGAATACGAATCGTTCTGCTAAAACAATTTCTCATGTGTATTTATTAAAGTATGCGAAAACACCAGGTGCTTTAATTGAAGCTGGCTTTTTATCGAATGTAAACGAAAGGTATATGTTAAATTCGGAGAAATATCAGCAAAAGGTAGCGGCTGCAGTATATCGTGGTATATTACGTTATTTCACGGAAAAAGGGAATCCTCCAGAATAAGGAGGATTTTTTGAGTTTCTCTCGTTAACGAAGTTTTCCGAAAATATGTTATACTGGAAATGTAAACGCATTTATTTCAAAAATAAAGAGAGATACATTTAATTAACATTACGTTATTTTTCATACAGGGGGCTGGGCTAACTATGGTAACGAAAGAGCAAGTAGTGGAAGCGTTAGAAGGGATTGTAGATCCGTTTTTACATAAAACGTTAAAAGAAACAGGTGCAATTAAAGAGGTAACAGTTAAGCCTGAGAAGGAACATGTAAGTGTTAAAATTGCAATTGTAAAAACCGGTACAGCGGAACAAATGCAATTGCAATCTGGAATTGTAAAGTTAGTAAAAGAACTAGGGGCAGCAACAGTAGGGCTTCGCTTTGCAGAATTTACAGAAGAGGAATTAGCTCAGTTTGCACCGGAACAGGAAGAAGAGCAAACTGAATCTTTATTGTCACCAAATTCAAAAACAACATTTTTAGCAGTGGCGAGTGGAAAAGGTGGAGTCGGAAAATCAACAGTTTCTGTTAACCTTGCCATTGCTTTAGCTCGTTTAGGTAAAAAGGTTGGTATCATTGATGCTGATATTTATGGTTTTAGCGTACCGGATATGATGGGGATAGAAAAACGTCCTGTTGTAAGAGGGGATAGAATCATTCCAGTGGAGCGTCTAGGTGTAAAGGTAATTTCAATGGGATTCTTTGTAGAAGATAATGCACCGGTTATTTGGAGAGGCCCTATGCTTGGGAAAATGTTAAATCACTTCTTTACAGAAGTAGAGTGGGGCGATTTAGACTATTTAGTTTTAGATTTACCACCGGGTACAGGTGATGTTGCGCTAGACTTACATTCAATGTTGCCAGCTTGTAAAGAGATTATTGTAACAACGCCACATCCAACAGCGGCATTTGTGGCAGCGCGTGCTGGAGCCATGGCTTTACGTACAGAACATAGTATTCTTGGTGTTGTTGAAAATATGGCGTATTTTGAAAGTAAAACAACTGGTGAAAAAGAATATGTGTTTGGAAGAGGTGGAGGAGATAAATTAGCTACAGAACTTCAAACAGAAGTACTTGGCCGAATCCCGCTTCAACAACCTGATTGGAATAAAGATGACTTTGCGCCTTCAGTATATGAAGATACACATACGACGGGTCTTATTTATCGTACGATAGCTGAGACAGTAATTGATAAAATAGCTGTCGCGCAAAAATAAAATAATAATGAGTGGACAATACATATATTGTCCACTCATTATTATAATTATTATTTTTACTGTTGCTCCTTTTTACCGTCTTGGGAACCACCTTCACCGCCTGCTTCTTTTTTATCAGATCCACTTTTTTCGGCCTTTTGTACACCTTTACTAATAATATCAATCATCTTAGCTTGGAAGAGTGGGCTTTCGGCAGTTTCGGTTAGTACTTGTTGTAAATATTGGCGGTATTCTTTGCTCTTCATTGTTTGTAACATCATTTTTTCTACTTCAGGGTTTTTCATAATTTCTATAACGCCTGCTTGGTATTCAGGGTCTTTTAGTAATGTTTTCATTAAGGTTGTTTGTTCTTTTCCCATACTTTTAGCGAATTTCGATGAGAACTCAGGGTCTTTAAAGAGCTTTTCCCAGAATTGTTGCCCTTTGTCGGATACCATTGCATCTTCAATCGTTTTCTTTACTACTGTTTCATCTAGTATGAGTGCTTGTTTCATTTTTTCATCAGTTAACACATCTTGAATGGCTTTCTTACCTTGATCGGTTTTTAAAATATCAACAATCATTTTCTTCGTTTGATCGTAATCAAGTTCGGACTTTGCTTCTTTTCCTTGTGCACATGCTACAAGTATAAGAAATAGAAAAGAAGAAGTCAAAATGAGCAGCATCCGTTTCATAAGTTGGAACTCCTTTCAACACAGTTCTCTCTTTTTAATATAAATATCTTTAAGGAATTTATACATGAACATGGCTAGCTTTTTGAAATTGTCATTGATACAATTTAA
>NZ_JARVGZ010000001.1:3567500-3662500 GCF_040460055.1 Bacillus cereus group sp. MG4
GTCGAGTGACTCTGCGCCGAAAATGTACCGGGGCTAAATACACCACCGAAGCTGCGAATTGATACCAATGGTATCAGTGGTAGGGGAGCGTTCTAAGTGCAGTGAAGTCAGACCGGAAGGACTGGTGGAGCGCTTAGAAGTGAGAATGCCGGTATGAGTAGCGAAAGACGGGTGAGAATCCCGTCCACCGAATGCCTAAGGTTTCCTGAGGAAGGCTCGTCCGCTCAGGGTTAGTCAGGACCTAAGCCGAGGCCGACAGGCGTAGGCGATGGACAACAGGTTGATATTCCTGTACCACCTCTTTATCGTTTGAGCAATGGAGGGACGCAGAAGGATAGAAGAAGCGTGCGATTGGTTGTGCACGTCCAAGCAGTTAGGCTGATAAGTAGGCAAATCCGCTTATCGTGAAGGCTGAGCTGTGATGGGGAAGCTCCTTATGGAGCGAAGTCTTTGATTCCCCGCTGCCAAGAAAAGCTTCTAGCGAGATAAAAGGTGCCTGTACCGCAAACCGACACAGGTAGGCGAGGAGAGAATCCTAAGGTGTGCGAGAGAACTCTGGTTAAGGAACTCGGCAAAATGACCCCGTAACTTCGGGAGAAGGGGTGCTTTCTTAACGGAAAGCCGCAGTGAATAGGCCCAAGCGACTGTTTAGCAAAAACACAGGTCTCTGCGAAGCCGTAAGGCGAAGTATAGGGGCTGACACCTGCCCGGTGCTGGAAGGTTAAGGAGAGGGGTTAGCGTAAGCGAAGCTCTGAACTGAAGCCCCAGTAAACGGCGGCCGTAACTATAACGGTCCTAAGGTAGCGAAATTCCTTGTCGGGTAAGTTCCGACCCGCACGAAAGGTGTAACGATTTGGGCACTGTCTCAACCAGAGACTCGGTGAAATTATAGTACCTGTGAAGATGCAGGTTACCCGCGACAGGACGGAAAGACCCCGTGGAGCTTTACTGTAGCCTGATATTGAATTTTGGTACAGTTTGTACAGGATAGGCGGGAGCCATTGAAACCGGAGCGCTAGCTTCGGTGGAGGCGCTGGTGGGATACCGCCCTGACTGTATTGAAATTCTAACCTACGGGTCTTATCGACCCGGGAGACAGTGTCAGGTGGGCAGTTTGACTGGGGCGGTCGCCTCCTAAAGTGTAACGGAGGCGCCCAAAGGTTCCCTCAGAATGGTTGGAAATCATTCGTAGAGTGCAAAGGCATAAGGGAGCTTGACTGCGAGACCTACAAGTCGAGCAGGGACGAAAGTCGGGCTTAGTGATCCGGTGGTTCCGCATGGAAGGGCCATCGCTCAACGGATAAAAGCTACCCCGGGGATAACAGGCTTATCTCCCCCAAGAGTCCACATCGACGGGGAGGTTTGGCACCTCGATGTCGGCTCATCGCATCCTGGGGCTGTAGTCGGTCCCAAGGGTTGGGCTGTTCGCCCATTAAAGCGGTACGCGAGCTGGGTTCAGAACGTCGTGAGACAGTTCGGTCCCTATCCGTCGTGGGCGTAGGAAATTTGAGAGGAGCTGTCCTTAGTACGAGAGGACCGGGATGGACGCACCGCTGGTGTACCAGTTGTTCTGCCAAGGGCATAGCTGGGTAGCTATGTGCGGAAGGGATAAGTGCTGAAAGCATCTAAGCATGAAGCCCCCCTCAAGATGAGATTTCCCATAGCGTAAGCTAGTAAGATCCCTGAAAGATGATCAGGTTGATAGGTTCGAGGTGGAAGCATGGTGACATGTGGAGCTGACGAATACTAATAGATCGAGGACTTAACCATATAATATGTAGCAATGTTATCTAGTTTTGAAGGAATATATATTAAAATTCCTTTTGACATTCTGAAAAGAATGTGCATAATGATAAAAGTCTGGTAATGATGGCAGAGAGGTCACACCCGTTCCCATACCGAACACGGAAGTTAAGCTCTCTAGCGCCGATGGTAGTTGGGACCTTGTCCCTGTGAGAGTAGGACGTTGCCAGGCTTATATTATTCCGCAGTAGCTCAGCGGTAGAGCTATCGGCTGTTAACCGATCGGTCGTAGGTTCGATTCCTACCTGCGGAGCCATTATGCTTCCATAGCTCAGCTGGTAGAGTACTTCCATGGTAAGGAAGAGGTCACCGGTTCAAGCCCGGTTGGAAGCTTGGAAAAAGTTTTTAAATTTTTGGCCCGTTGGTCAAGTGGTTAAGACACCGCCCTTTCACGGCGGTAACACGGGTTCGAATCCCGTACGGGTCACCACTTTTGGAGGATTAGCTCAGCTGGGAGAGCACCTGCCTTACAAGCAGGGGGTCGGCGGTTCGATCCCGTCATCCTCCACCATATATATTTTAAATGTCGGAGGGGTAGCGAAGTGGCTAAACGCGGCGGACTGTAAATCCGCTCCTTCGGGTTCGGCAGTTCGAATCTGCCCCCCTCCACCATTTTCTTTAAAATAACCTGAAAGGGTTTATTTTTTTGAAAAGATAACCATACTAGTAAATATTAATGGGCTATAGCCAAGCGGTAAGGCAACGGACTTTGACTCCGTCATGCGCTGGTTCGAATCCAGCTAGCCCAGCCATTTACGAGCCATTAGCTCAGTTGGTAGAGCATCTGACTTTTAATCAGAGGGTCGAAGGTTCGAATCCTTCATGGCTCACCATTTTCGCGGAAGTAGTTCAGTGGTAGAATACAACCTTGCCAAGGTTGGGGTCGCGGGTTCGAATCCCGTCTTCCGCTTTATTACTAAGGGGCCTTAGCTCAGCTGGGAGAGCGCCTGCCTTGCACGCAGGAGGTCAGCGGTTCGATCCCGCTAGGCTCCATCTAAATAAAAAAGCTTACATCATATGATGTAAGCTTTTTTTGTGTTTAAAAAGACAACTTTCATATTTGTCATTTAAAATGGAGAAAACGCGAAAATAAAGGATGGGGATAATTGTGAAAGTTGTTATTGCATCTGATTCATATAAAGAAAGCTTAAAAGCTATAAAAGTATGTGAAGCTATTGAAAGAGGATTTGGAGCAATTTTTCCTAAAGCAGAGTACGTAAAAATACCAATTGGAGATGGAGGTGAAGGAACGGTTGATTCACTTGTGGATGCTACTGATGGAAGAATGATACCTCTTCATGTGACAGGACCGCTTAGAGAACGTATACAAGCCTTTTATGGTATGTCTAAAGATAAAAAGACAGCGTTTATTGAAATGGCAGCAGCATCAGGATTACAACACGTTCCGGTTAAAAAGCGAAACCCACTTATTACAACGACTAAAGGAACAGGAGAGCTTATACTACATGCGCTAGACGAAGGAGCTGAGCACATTATTTTAGGACTTGGCGGAAGTGCTACAAATGATGGCGGAGCAGGTATGTTGTCAGCTTTAGGGGTCAGGTTTATAAATGGAAAAGGGGAAGTAATAGAGCCATCTGGAGGGACGTTACATTCGATTGTCGCTATTGATTTTTCATGCATGGATGCACGCTTAATGCATATAAAGATAGAAGCAGCATGTGATGTAGATAATCCGTTAGTTGGAATAGGGGGAGCATCTTTCGTATTTGGAAGGCAAAAGGGTGCGAATGCAGAGATGATGAAAGAGCTGGATGAGAATTTAAAGCATTATGCGAATATCCTTAAACAATACTTATCTTGCGACGTATCTGAAATACCTGGCGCAGGAGCCGCAGGAGGAATGGGAGCAGCTGTTATTGCAGTGTTACAGGGAAGCTTGCGGAGAGGAATTGAAATTGTATTAGACTATACAAATTTTAATAAGCATATAGAAGGTGCAGATTTAATTATAACTGGCGAAGGGAGAATAGATGAACAAACAGCATATGGAAAGGCCCCTGTAGGTGTTGCGGAGCGTGCAAAGCATTCTCGTATTCCTGTCATTGCTATTGGAGGATCTGTATCTCCGAATTATTCAGCTGTTCATGAAAAAGGAATCGATGCAGTATTTAGTATTACAGCGAGTCCCATGACATTAGAAGAGGCATATAAAGTAGCGGAAGAGAATATCGAAATGACAGCAAAGAATATTGCCGCAGTATGGAAAATAGCATCAGAAAAACACTTCTAAATGTAGGAGTGTTTTTTATTATTATTTAATAATAATGATGGTAGTTGTTTCATTAAGTTAACTTTATACATAGAATAGTCTTGAAATTTGGTTTTTAAAGCGAATATAAGTGAATAATTTGTATATCCATACAGAAAAATGTCGAGTTGAGTCAGACTATATAAAAGATTTAAAATATTTAGTGAAGGCATAAAAGGGGGATACTATCTATGAAAAAAGAAATCTCAGTTATTGGAGTTCCAATGGATTTAGGACAGATGCGTCGCGGGGTAGATATGGGGCCGAGTGCAATCCGTTATGCAGGCGTAATTGAAAGAATTGAAGAAATTGGATATGACGTTAAAGATATAGGAGATATACGTATAGAGAGAGAAAAAGAAGCAGATGTAAATACAAACTTAAGAAACCTTACACAAGTTGCAACTGTATGTAACGAATTAGCAAGTAAGGTGGATCATATTATAGAAGAGGGACGTTTTCCACTTGTATTAGGTGGTGACCATAGTATCGCAATTGGTACATTAGCTGGTGTTGCGAAACATTATAAAAATTTAGGTGTTATTTGGTACGATGCACATGGTGACTTAAATACAGAAGAAACTTCACCATCTGGAAATATTCATGGCATGTCACTTGCAGCAAGTTTAGGGTATGGACATCAAACGCTTGTAGATTTATACGGGGCATATCCAAAGGTGAAAAAAGAGAATGTTGTAATTATCGGTGCACGTGCATTAGATGAAGGAGAAAAAGACTTTATTCGCGAGGAAGGTATTAAAGTATTCTCGATGCACGAGATTGATCGTATGGGTATGACGGCTGTTATGGAAGAAACAATCGCTTATTTATCTCATACTGATGGTGTACATTTATCATTAGATTTAGATGGTCTTGATCCTCATGATGCACCAGGAGTTGGAACGCCTGTAATTGGTGGTCTATCTTATCGTGAAAGCCATTTAGCAATGGAAATGTTAGCGGAAGCTGATATTGTCACATCTGCTGAGTTTGTTGAAGTAAATACCATTTTAGATGAGCGAAACAGAACGGCAACAACGGCAGTTGCTTTAATGGGTTCTTTATTCGGTGAAAAACTAAAATAAATGTAAGAAAAGCAACTGAGAAGTTGCTTTTTTTATTTGAAAATAAGCGTATAATAATGATTTATATTATACTGTACGATAATAATGTTTGACATCTTGCCAATTTAGACTAAAGGGGGGTTGTTTGTAATTGTCGTTTGTTTCATGTATGGTATAATTAACTAGTTGTTGGAAATACATACAGATAGAGCATAAAACAATATTTCAATATATGGATAGAATTGCTCGTAAGTAGGAGGAAGGGTTAGCATGCCTTTTGAAGATACGACCATTTTGAAATATCTTAGTACGGTATTAGATATTGCCGTTGTATGGTTTATTATATATAAGCTAATTCTCATAATCCGAGGGACGAAAGCTGTTCAACTTTTAAAAGGGATTACAGTTATTATTGTCGTTCGGATGATCAGTATTTTCCTTGAATTGCATACGCTTTATTGGCTAACTGAGCAAGTATTAACGTGGGGATTTTTAGCCGTTATTATTATTTTCCAGCCAGAATTGCGAAGAGCACTTGAGCAGCTAGGACGCGGGAGTTTATTTTCGCGTGTTGGAACTCATGAGGATGATGAACCTGAAATCGTTGCAACAGCGATAGCGAAAGCAACGGAATATATGGGGAAACGTAGAATTGGTGCATTAATTACTTTGTCAAAAGAGACCGGTATGGGTGATTATGTGGAAACAGGTATTCCGCTAAATGCACACGTATCATCGGAATTACTTATTAATATTTTCATTCCTAATACACCTCTTCACGATGGAGCGGTTATTATGCAAGGAAGTACCATTAAAGCAGCAGCGTGTTATCTTCCGTTATCGGAAAGTCCGTTTATCTCTAAGGAACTAGGAACTAGGCATCGCGCTGCAATGGGAGTTAGTGAAGTTACTGATAGTATTACAGTAGTTGTGTCGGAAGAAACTGGCCAAATTTCTTTAACGAAAAATGGTAAGTTGCATCGTGATTTGAAGACAGAACAACTGAAAGATATGTTGTTAGCTGAATTTAGTGCGAGCGAAAAAACGACTTCTTCGTCTTTATGGAATTGGAGGAGAAAGCGTCATGGATAAGTTAATGGAGAATCATTGGTTTTTAAAAGGGATCTCATTACTATTGGCGTGTATGCTTTTTATGTCAGCGACTTTAACTGAAAAAAATACGACATCGGGGATACTACCTTTCGCAAATAATGCGAAAGAAACCTTAACTAATTATGGGATTAACCTTAAGTATGATGAAGAGAAATATATTGTAAGTGGTATTCCGTCAGAGGGCGTTAAGGTGAAGTTAGAGGGCCCAAAAGCAGCAGTTGCTACAGCAAAAGCGAAAAAACAATTTGATATACCAGTTGATTTGAGAGATAGCGAAAAAGGAACTTATGAAGTTTCTTTGAAAACGAACGGGCTTCCAGATGATGTGAAAGGAACAGTTCAGCCATCAACAATTAAAATTACTCTACATGAAAAAGCGAGAAAATACGTTCATGTAGACTTAAAATTATCAAATGAGGATCAAATGCCAGCGGGTTCAACTCTTGAAAAATCAAACATTAAACCTGATACTGTTGAGGTAGTTGGGACGAAAGAAGAAATTGAAAGTATTTCATCTGCTAAGGCGTATATTGATTTAAAAGGTGTTAATAAAACTGTTACAAAAACAGCCGAAGTTACATTATACAATAGAGAAGGAAAACGTTTAAATGTAAGAACGAGTCCATCTAAAATTAGTGTAACATTGAATGTGGCGACGCAAGCTACGGCCAATAATACTGAAAAAACTGTTCCTGTAACGTATACGAAAAAGGGGAGTTTACCAGGAGGATTGGCCGTTACAAATATTAGCATTGAGCCGAGAGAAGTAACAATAGCAGGTTCAAAAGATATCTTGGATAATATACAATCGATAGAGGGGGTCGAAGTAGATCTTAGTCAATTGACAGAGTCTACAACATTCGATACCTCTGTTTTATTGCCAAAGGGTGTAACAAGTGCAAAACCGAATCAAGTGAAGGTTTCGGTAGGAGTGCAAAAAACAAAACAAACGAAAACAAGAACGATTGATGGTATATCAATTCAAAAAAATGGACTTTCTAAAGATGTTACGGCCCAGCTACTTTCACCGCAAGATGGGAAGATAAGCGTTGATATTTCAGGAGAAACAAGTATAGTAGATAAAATAACAGCTGCTCAAATAACAGCAGCCATTAATCTGCAAAATGTATCTCCGGGGACGAAGGATGTTTCTATTCAAGTGAGCGGTCCTGGTAATATTTCAATAGAGCCAAAGCAAAAAAGTGCTAAAGTCACAATTGTGAAGAAAGAAAATCCAGATAAAGAAGTACAGGGTAACGGTGAAAAACCAGATTCAAATAATAACCAAGATAATCAAACTGAAAAACCAAAAAATCCTGAACCTGAACCTAAGCCTGACACGGAACAGGAACAAAATAAAGATAAAGAAAAAGAAACTAGTCAAGAGCCTACAGTAGATAATCAAAAAGAGCCAGAAAAAGGAGCGAATCATAATGGGTAAATATTTTGGTACAGATGGAGTACGCGGGGTTGCGAACCAGGAGTTAACACCTGAATTAGCGTTCAAAATTGGACGCTTTGGTGGTTATGTATTAACAAAAGATACAGATCGTCCAAAAGTAATTATCGGTCGTGATACACGTATATCAGGACATATGTTAGAAGGAGCTTTAGTAGCAGGTCTATTATCAACTGGAGCAGAAGTAATGCGCCTTGGTGTTATTTCTACACCAGGTGTTGCTTATTTAACAAAAGCGTTAGATGCACAAGCAGGTGTTATGATTTCTGCATCTCATAATCCAGTACAGGATAACGGAATCAAGTTCTTCGGTTCAGACGGTTTTAAATTAACAGATGAGCAAGAAGCAGAAATCGAAGCTTTATTAGACAAAGAAGTTGATGAGTTACCACGTCCAACAGGTACGAACCTTGGACAAGTGAGTGATTATTTTGAAGGCGGACAAAAATATTTACAATATATTAAACAAACTGTAGAGGAAGATTTCTCAGGTTTACATATCGCTTTAGATTGTGCGCATGGTGCTACGTCTTCTTTAGCTCCATACTTATTTGCGGATTTAGAGGCTGATATTTCAACAATGGGAACTTCACCAAACGGCATGAACATTAACGATGGAGTAGGTTCTACGCATCCAGAAGTATTAGCTAAATTAGTAAAAGATAAAGGCGCTGATATCGGTCTTGCCTTTGATGGTGATGGTGACCGTTTAATCGCTGTAGATGAAAAAGGAAACATCGTTGATGGCGATCAAATTATGTTTATTTGTGCGAAGTACATGAAAGAAACTGGTCAATTAAAGCATAATACAGTCGTTTCAACTGTTATGAGTAACTTAGGTTTCTACAAAGCACTTGAAGCTAACAATATCACAAGTGATAAAACAGCAGTTGGTGACCGTTACGTAATGGAAGAGATGAAGCGTGGTGGTTACAACTTAGGTGGAGAACAATCGGGTCATATTATCTTACTTGATTACATTACAACTGGTGATGGAATGTTAAGTGCACTTCAATTGGTGAACATCATGAAAATGACGAAAAAACCATTATCTGAGCTTGCAGGTGAGATGACAAAATTCCCACAATTACTAGTAAACGTTCGTGTAACAGATAAAAAACTAGCATTAGAAAATGAAAAAATTAAAGATATTATTCGTGTTGTAGAGGAAGAAATGAACGGTGATGGCCGCATTCTTGTTCGTCCATCTGGAACAGAGCCACTTATTCGTGTAATGGCAGAAGCACCAACACAAGAAGTGTGTGACGCATATGTACATCGCATTGTAGAAGTTGTGAAAGCTGAAGTTGGCGCTGAATAATTTGATAAATTTATTGAAAAGGAGCACAAGAAGTGCTCCTTCTTCATATGTTTTATAGACGATGAAAAAAATTTCATTGACGGTTTATCTATGTTTGTTATAAGATGGTCTTGTTCTTTTTCTCAAAGGAAATATTGTAAATTATAGAAGCGCCAGAACTACAAGTAGTGTAGTTGACGAGGTGGAGTTTATCGAGATTTCGGCGGATGACTCCCGGTTGTTCATCACAACCGCAAGCTTTTACTTAAATCATTAAGGTGACTTAGTGGACAAAGGTGAAAGTGTGATGAGAGAAAAGGAACGGATACAAACTAGCTGTATAAGTATATACGGACTTAAACCCAATCGAGAGGAAGGTGAAAGCCGTTACAAGCTTACAGGGCTAGCAATATGTAATCCGTTTTTTAGTATAAATAAAAATGGTATCGGACTATGTCGTTACATGTTCGCAGAGCAATGTAAGCATTTGTAACGGCGACTAAACATGTGTGGAATCGTAGGATTTATTGGAGAGCAAGATGCAAAGGAAATTTTATTAAAAGGTTTAGAAAAGCTAGAATATCGTGGATATGATTCAGCAGGTATTGCAGTACAAGCAGAGAACGGTGTTGTTGTATACAAAGAAAAAGGTCGTATTGCAAAACTTCGCGAAATCGTAGATGAGAACGTAGCAGCAAGCGTGGGAATCGGTCACACACGCTGGGCTACACATGGTGTTCCAAGCAAAGTAAACGCGCATCCGCATCAAAGTACATCAAAACGCTTTACACTAGTTCATAACGGTGTAATTGAAAACTATGAATTAGTGAAAAAAGAATATTTACAAGATGTAACGTTCGTAAGTGAAACGGATACAGAGATTATCGTACAGCTTATGGAACAACAAGTGAGCATAGGACTAAGTGTAGAAGAAGCGTTCCGTAATACGCTATCTCTTTTACATGGCTCTTATGCGATCGGATTACTTGATGCTGAAAATCCAAACATGATTTATGTTGCTAAAAACAAAAGCCCGCTATTAGTAGGTGTTGGTGACAACTTTAATGTTGTGGCGAGCGACGCTATGGCGATGTTACAAGTTACAGATCAATTTATTGAGTTAATGGATAAAGAAATCGTAATCGTAACGAAAGAAAGTATTACAATTAAAAACTTACAAGGTGAAACGATTGAACGTGCACCGTTTACAGCGGAATTAGACGCAAGTGATATTGAAAAAGGAACATACCCTCATTTCATGCTTAAAGAAATCGATGAGCAACCACTTGTAATCCGTAATATAATTCAAAAGTATCAAGATGAAAGTGGCGAAATTGAATTAGATCAAGACATTCGCAATGCGATTTTAGATAGCGATCGTATTTACATCATTGCATGTGGAACAAGTTATCATGCAGGTCTTGTTGGAAAACAATTTATCGAGAAGTTTGCAAAAATGCCAGTTGAAGTGCACGTAGCAAGTGAATTCTCTTACAACATGCCATTATTAACAGAAAGACCATTCTTCATTTACATTTCACAAAGTGGTGAAACAGCTGATAGCCGTGCAGTACTTGTACAAACAAATGAAATGGGTCATAAAGCATTAACGATTACAAACGTACCTGGTTCTACGCTTTCTCGTGAAGCTGATTATACACTTCCGTTATACGCGGGACCAGAAATCGCAGTTGCATCAACGAAAGCTTACACAGCACAGCTTGCAGTACTTTCAATTTTAGCAGCGGATATTGCTAAAGCAAAAGGCGAAGTTCTTGATTTCGATTTAACACACGAATTAGGAATTGTAGCAAATGCAATGGTAGAACTTTGTGATCAAAAAGAAGAAATGGACGCATTAGCAAAACAATTTTTAGCAACAACTCGTAACTGTTTCTTCATCGGACGTAGCGTAGACTTCTACGTAGGATTAGAAGGTGCGTTAAAGCTAAAAGAAATCTCTTACATCCAAGCAGAAGGATTTGCTGGAGGAGAATTAAAACACGGTACAATCGCCTTAATCGAAAATGGTACACCAGTTATCGCACTTGCTACACAAGAGCACGTAAACCTTGGAATTCGTGGTAACGTGAAAGAAGTAGTAGCACGCGGAGCTAACCCATGTATCATCTCAATGAAAGGCTTAGAAATGGAAGGTGACAGCTTCGTATTACCAGCTGTACACGAAGCACTAGCACCGCTAGTAGCAGTTATTCCATTCCAACTTATCTCATACTACGCGGCACTTCACCGCGAATGTGACGTTGATAAGCCACGTAACTTAGCTAAGTCTGTTACTGTTGAGTAGGAGATTAGTAGGTTAATAAATATAGTTGTGGATTTGAAATAAATTTACGAATCTGCACCCCTTTAGATATGTTATCTAAAGGGGTATTTTTGTGCCAAAAAAGAACATCTAAGATTGCTAAGTGGATAGCACCCTACTAATGAAAGTTTTACTTTATCGGATTTGGAATAGAACCACTTTTATTTATCTGAATTTTCCGTTACTATTTTAAGTATCATTGAACAATTTTCTTTATTATAAAGAGAAGAGACGATAGATTCATGGACATTATAAGGGGGCTTATTATATGAAAGTGAAAGCAAAAACATATTTAAGTATAAAAGAGATTATTTCATTACCGGCCTTATCAAGTACAAACATAAGTGATGATGGCAAAAACGTAGCATTTGTAAAGAAGACAGCTAACTGGGAAGACAATACGTATAGAAATCATGTATGGATATATGAAAAAGATAAAGGGCAGAGTTATCCACTAACAACTGGGGATATAGATAGTATACATCCATTATGGTCTCCAGATTCTAAGAGCATTGCATACCTTAGCCCAGGCGGTGACGGAGCTAATACAGATCAGATCTTTGTTAAGTCAATAGACGGTTGTAGTGAGGTTCAAATTACGGATGAGAAGGCAGGAGTTAATATATTCAAATGGGAACCTACTGGTAAAGGTTTTTATTATATTGCACAGTCAAAAGAATGTGAGGAGATAAAGAAACGTAAGGAACTATATGGAGATTTCCATCATGTAGGTAAGGAACATTGGAATAATTGTTTATACTACATTGAAATAGAAAAAGTGAAACAAAATGATAAACAGGAACGGAAGGTTAGCGGTGTTTATCAACTAACGGACGGCAAGGAATTTTATATACATAACTTTGATATTTCAAATGATGGGAAAAAGGTTGTATGTATGGCTACACCAAGTCTAAACGATTATATGAATGGTGATCTATATATATTAGATGTTGAAGCTGGGGAACTACAAAAGATGAATATAGATAAGTTGTTAGGAGGGAGCGTCTGCTTTTCTCCGGAGGGCGATAAAATATGTTACTCAGCAAGCATAAGAGAGAAGGAGTATTATAGAAACCATATACAAGAAAGTACATTAGAGATATATGATTTGAATACTGGAGAACGAATTGTCCCTTTAACAGATTTTGATAGTACGGTTATGCCATTACAGTGGACAGCTAAAGGAATTTTAATTAGATGGCAGGATAAAACGAATTACCTTATTGGCTTGCTATGTGAGGATGGCACTCTGGAAATGTTAAGCGAAAAAGTAGATAGCTTTATAATGGATGCCTCTATAACAAGGGATGGAAATCATATAACATATACTAAGGCTATAACAAATGAAACCTTTGAAATCTATTTGGATTATAAAAAAATAACGAATGAAAATAGCTTTTTCGAAGGTAAGCTTAAAAGTAATAGGGAAATCATCTCATGGCAAAGTAGTGATGGTCTTGAAATAGAGGGTGTTCTATCAACTCCAGTAGAGTTTGACGCAAATAAAAAATATCCCTTATTAGTAGTAATCCATGGTGGTCCAGCTTGGGCATCCTTTCCGATATTTTCAGACTGTTTTAATGAGAGATATCCGATTGAACAATTTATCGAAAAAGGCTTTATCGTTTTAGAACCAAACTATAGAGGAAGTTCTGGTTATGGTAATGAACTTTTAAAAGCAAACTATAGAAAACAAGGAATTGCTGATTATGATGATATTATATCTGGAGTGGATAAACTAGTTGAAAAGGGGATGGTAGACAAGGATAGAGTAGGAGGTATGGGATGGAGTAACGGAGGATATATATCAGCTTTCTGTTCTACATTTAGTGATAGATTTAAAGCTATTTCAGTTGGGGGCGGAATCACTAACTGGAGTACCCATTATGTAAATACAGATATCCCTTACTTTATTAGCATGTATTTAGGAAATACTCCATGGAATGATCCGGATATATATAGGAAAACATCACCAATGACATATATTAAATCAGCCTGTACGCCTACCTTAATTCAACATGGGGAAAAGGATGCAAGAATTCCAATTACAAATGCATATGAGCTATATGAAGGGTTAAGAGATATGGAAGTCGATACAGAGTTAATTATATTTAAAGGAATGGCATATAGTCCTAATCAACCAGGAATGAATGTAGCTATTATGAAGCAGAATTTGATGTGGTTTTCGCACTATATTCTTGGGGATAGTACGAAAGATTTTAGTACTATATAATGGATATCCACACAGGGATTTTTCGTTGTGCAATCGTGTCAGATTGTTGAAAAAGAGATACAACAAATTATATAATTTATTGTAAACTACATGCAAACCAGTATTGAAAAAATGTAAATGATTATAAGGAAACGTAATTCGGAGGACTAATATGACAGAGAATAAAAATGAGTTATCTGTAGAACAACGTGAAGAACTACTAAAAGTATTACAAGCTCGTTTTGAGAAAAACATGAACCGCCATGAAGGTCTTGAATGGGCTAAGATTGAAGCGAAGCTGGCTACTAATACTGAAAAATTGTGGTCAATTCATGAAATGGAAGTAACTGGCGGTGAGCCGGATGTTGTTAGTTATAATGAAGAGAAGGACGAGTATACTTTCTATGATTGTTCAAAGGAGAGTCCTAAAGGCCGCAGAAGTCTTTGTTATGATCTTGAAGCGTTAGAATCAAGAAAAAAGCATAAACCAGAAAATAACGTTATTGATGTTGCAAATGCTATGGGCATTGAACTATTAACGGAAGAACAATATCGGGAATTGCAACAACTTGGGGATTTTGACATGAAATCATCAAGTTGGGTACGAACACCTTCAGATATTCGAGAACTCGGTGGTGCTCTATTTTGCGATTATCGCTTCGGACATGTTTTCGTGTATCACAATGGAGCAGACTCTTATTATGCTGCCAGAGGTTTTCGTGGTTTGTTAAAGATTTAAGTTTTATACAAATAAAAAGAGCCTGTATTAAGGCTCTTTTATGAACTATTACTATGCAGTTTTACTTAATTTATATGTTCCGTGGTTGTTTTTACGGAACAGTTTAGGGAAAACATAGCCATCTAATCCAATACGTCCAGCGTTCTGCCCTGCAACTAAAATGAACATAGTTAAAATAAGCAGGTTTGGGTTTACACTAACAGTTCCGCTTAATAAAAATGAAAGATTCATTATGATTCCGAAAAATGCAGCTGTTTTTGTTAATCCACCTAAAATCAAACCTAGACCTACTAAAATTTCTCCCCATTGAACTAAAAAGCTAAATAGGTCTGCGTTTGGAAGGACAAAATGTTGAAGGAAATCTGCCCACCAACTTTGTACTGCAGGGTGGTCACCTGATGCTTGAGCAATAGCACCCTTTAGAAAACCACTTGCGTCAAAAGATTGTCCGAAGACTTTGCCTATCCCAGCAGCGAGCCATGTATATCCTATATAAAGCCGTAAAAGTAATAATATGAAAGTAGCACGTTTATCAGTTCTTAAAAAATTGATAACCATTGAAATCCCTCCAATATTGTATTTACACGTTTATTATATATCCATTGTGAAAAAATTCACAATGGATATAATGTGAACAAATTTATGATTTTTTATTTATAAAATTGCACATACAATATTGTGAAGTTTATTTTTGAAAATTAAGCAATAAATCAGGGATAGGAGCTATCTATTGTAGCGGATAGCTCCCGTAGTAAACAGGTTCATGTATGCTCTTTAAGTTCATATGGGCATTCCGTATTATTTCTCTGGCTTTATATAAGGAACAACTTGTGCAGTCACCCCTACAGAAGCACCGCGAATAAAGTCTTGGTTTTCTAACGCCTTAAAGTTTTCCGTTCTCCCAGTTAGCATAACACCTAAAATTTTCACTTGATCGAATGGTTTGTCCTTGTTTGATTTTAAAAACTTTTGGATATCTTCGTCATATCCATCGTCATCGAATTGTTTAAGTGAATCAAAGAACCTTTTGTATGCTTCTTCAGGGGATTTTTCTGGATTAAATCCGTAAACTGGCATACCGGAAGGACCTCTGCTTTCATCTTTAATAGGTGAGACCATATATAGCCATACGATATTTAAGTTATCTGGTAGTTTCCTTTGAATTTCTTTTAATGTATAAGCTTTATCGAAAGAGATAGCAACTTCTGCTACATAGTTATCCATTGTTGAAACTGCACTTAATTCATTTTTGACGCCATCATGATATTTCTTGATGGCTGGATTATAAAATGTAGCAACTTTATTTTTCGTTTGTTTATCATAATTGTAAGACTCGGTACTAGAACTAGACCAATAAGAACCTGGTATTAACTCGTTGTAATCGATGTTAGAACGAAACCAGTCGTAAGAGCTTGTCAGTGTATTCCATCGCACTAAGTAACCGTTAATGTTTTTAGAACGATTAGATACGATATTGCCACCAAACATAGAGGAATTACTCGTAACTTGAGAATCAATATGGACATTGGGCTCTGCAATTGCATTATGTAAAAAGAGTCGTTCGTCAAGCTTTGTAGAGCTTTTCGCTGCAAAGTAATTGCCAACTTTATAAATGATAGGGATAAGCAACATGACAACGATAATAGAGGTAATGATGATTTTAAGTAACTGTTTTCTTTTAGCCTTTTTTAATGCATCTTTTAAAGAAGTATCCATTAAGGTGTTCCTCCTATTTTTGAGTGAATTGCTTTACGTGCACGCTGTAACTTTTGTTTGACGCTGTTTACTTGAATATCTAGTATTAGAGCGATTTCTTCGTATGTAAAATCGTAGTAATATTTTAAAAAGAAGGCTTCTTTGTATTCTAGTTTTATATCTTTTAATAAATAGAAAATATCATCTTTATTTAAAACTGTATCCAATTCTCGGTCTGTATATTGAAGTTTTGAATAAATTTCTTCAGTTAAGTAGATATTTTGCTGTTCTTTTCTTCGTTTTAAATCAATGTATTCATTTAATGCGACTCTAAAAAACCACGGACGAATGTTACTCTCGGTTAAGTCATCTAGCAATGTGTATACTTTATAGAAAGTATTTTGGATGATGTCTACTGCATCTTCCTTTATAGCTCCTTTCGCTAATAGTAGTTTGAACACTTCCTCTCCTAAATTGATAAGATAGGAGGTCAATATATTTTCTTTTCCCATCATTTTTCCTCCCTACACTTATACAACGAACAGGTAATGGTAAATGTATACACTTAAACTTAAATTAGTTATTAACTATGGTTTAGAGTACATGATACTTTATAAATAGGAGTGGTTATTTTATTTTTGAAATATTAAATCTTTAATGCTAAAATAAAATTTGGAGATATATGGAGAGGGGATAAAGACTCGATATGTGGATGAACTTGTGATGATTCGAAATTTAGATAGATAAATTTTTCTCTCATAAGTGGGGGTTTATTTAGCTATCTGTAAATCATTCAAGGAATGCATATTTGGCTTGTACATCCCTTTTGTAAGGTTAATGCGTAGGGAAATTCATATCTCTTATATAAAATATGCGTCCTTTAAATTGGAGGAGTATATGATGAATCAATTAAAAAATAAAATAGCAGTTGTTACAGGTGTAAGTCGTCTAGATGGTATAGGCGCAGCGATTTGTAAAGAATTAGCTGAAGCAGGCTACGATATATTTTTTACGTATTGGACAGCTTACGATAAAGAGATGCCTTGGGGCATTGATCAAAGTGAACAAAAACAATTAAAAGAAGAGTTACTAGGGTGTGTCTAAAAACTGTTGTTCATTGTGTTAATCGAAAAATGGCAGCGATATACACAAAGGCTAAAAAAGAAGATGCCAGCTTATCATAACGTGTTGCGATTCTACGGAAATGCTTGATTTTATTGAAAAAACACTCCACTAAATGGCGTTCTTTATATAAATACCAATCCACATTCCAAGGAGCTTTCGCATTTGACCTGGGTGGAATGGTATAGGTTGCTTCATGATCGGTAATATAGTTACGAATCGTATGAGAACCATAGGCCTTGTCACCAAGAATATTGCTGCCCTTAATCGGTATTTCATCCAAAAGCTCGCAAACAGGAGTGCTATCAAAAATATTTCCGCCAGTCAAATGAAATAAAATGGGGTTGCCTAAACCATCAACAATTGCATGGATTTTGGTAGTTTTTCCACCGCGACTCATGCCAATATGCTGATGACACTCATGATTTACAGCCTTTTTTTTGCACCAGCACTATGTTGATGCGCTTTGATACTGGTTGAATCTATGCTGAGGTTTTCAAGATCCGGTTCAGCATTTAATTCTTGAAAAATAGTCAGTAAGACACCTTCATCACGCCATTTGCAGAAGCGAGCATACACGGTTTTCCATAATCCGTAATGGTCCGGCAAATCACGCCAGGGAGCGCCGCTCCTAGCTATCCATAAAATAGCATTGAACATTTCACGATTACTCCTTTTAGGCGGACGACCAGTAAAATACGGTGGGAAAAAGTCTTTGATTTGTTCCCATTGTTCATTTGTAAGTTCGTAGCGGCGTGGCGTCATAGAAAATACCCCTCTCTAAATGATTTGAGGTAATCCTATCATAGAAATAGTTTTTAGACACACCCTAAAAAGTGGTATTAAAGTATCGAGTATGGAGTTAGATTTAAGTAAGAATGATGCACCGAAAGAGCTTATACATAAAGTTACTGAACAACTAGGGTACCCTCATATATTAATTAATAATGCAGCGTATTCTAAGAATAATGATTTCTCTAATTTGACTGCTGAAGAATTAGATAAGCACTACATGGTAAATGTTCGTGCGACTACGTTGTTAAGTAGTCAATTTGCCCAAGGGTTTGATAAGAAATCTGGTGGTAGAATTGTGAATATGACATCGGGACAATTTAAAGGACCTATGGCAGGAGAACTAGCATATGCAACAACGAAGGGAGCTATTGATGCTCTTACTAGTACGTTGTCAGCTGAAGTAGCTCATTTAGGAATAACAGTGAATGCAATTAACCCAGGTCCAACTAGTACAGGATGGATGACTGAAGAGATAAAGCAAGGATTAAAGCCGATGTTTCCTTTTGGTAGAATTGGTGAGCCAAAGGATGCGGCAAGACTCATTACATTTTTAGTAAGTGAAGAAGCAGAATGGATTACGGGACAAGTTATTCATTCTGAAGGTGGATTTAAAAGATAAAAAGAAGGTATCTCACCCTGGTGAGATACCTTCTTTTTTAATCTTTCTTCAATCTTCGTGCAACACCATTCCCTAAAGATTGTAGCCCTTGAACGAGGATAATTAAAATAAAGACAGTTGCATACATTACTTCAGGTTCGTAGCGTAAATGTCCGAATCGATATGCTAAATCACCAAGACCGCCAGCACCTACAAGTCCAGCCATTGCTGTTGCACCGATTAAACCAATTGTTGCAATTGTTAATCCAAGTACAAGGGAGGGACGAGCTTCTTTCACCATAACGTGCCAAATGATTTTTATAGTAGAAATGCCCATCGCTTGGTAAGCTTCAATAACACCACGATCTACTTCTAATAAAGCTGTCTCCATTAATCGTGCAATATAAGGAGCTGTGAATACGACAAGTGGTACGATAACTCCTTGCACGCCAATGGATGTTCCCATTAGAAACTTTGTAAAAGGTAAAATGAAGAATAATAGAATGATAAATGGAAGAGAGCGAATGATATTAATAATTGTATTAAGGATTGGATAAATGATTTTATTTTCGTGCTGTCCACCAGGTCTCGTTAAAACAAGTGTAACGCCAAGTGGTAATGCAATAAGGATAGAGATGAATAGTGAAATAGATGTCATTTGAAATGTTTGAATGGTTGCTTCCCATATGACTTTACCCCATTCATCCAAAAAGGATTTGTTTCCCATAGTCTGTTCTACCTCCTTCTACGATGATCCCTTGCTCTTGTAAAAAGGATAAAGCGCGGTCTATTTCATTTTTTTCACCCTGCATATGAATGACTAGTTTCCCATATGCTTCATGTTTTAACTGTGTAATATTACCGGATAAAATATTCGGATACACTTGGAAACGTTTTGTAGCAACAGCTAATGCTGGCTCTCCTGAAGCATTCCCTATAAAGGAGAGAGTTACAATTTCACCGGTAGTTTGTAGTTCTTTTTGTACCTCTCCTGGAATTTTAGCTGCAAATGCACTGTTTACAAATTTTTTCGTTGTTACATGTTGTGGGTTTGTGAAGATATCCTTCACAGTCCCGCTTTCGACTACTGCTCCATGTTCCATAACAGCAACTCGGTCACATATACGCTGGATGACATTCATTTCATGTGTAATTAATAAAATTGTAATCCCGATTTCTTCATTAATCTTTAGTAATAGGTCGAGAATAGAATCCGTTGTTTCTGGGTCTAAAGCGCTCGTTGCTTCGTCGCTTAATAACACTTCCGGTTCATGTGATAGTGCACGTGCAATGGCAACACGCTGCTTCTGGCCGCCAGAAAGTTCGCTCGGATATGCATCTTTTCGATTAAAAAGATCGACAATACGTAAATACTTTTCTACCCTTTTTTCAATTTCATTTTTGGGAAGACCAGATAGACGTAAAGGTAATGCGATATTTTCATAAACTGTCACAGTTTTAAGTAAGTTGAATCCTTGAAAAATCATTCCGATTTTTTGTCTCGATTTTGCTAGTTCTTTTGCTGATAAAGTTGTTAAGTTTTGGCCGTTTACAATGATAGTTCCTGTCGTTGGTTTTTCTAATAAATTTACACATCGAATTAATGTACTTTTACCAGCGCCACTATATCCAATGATTCCAAATACTTCGCCCTTTTTTACTTGAAGGGAAGTAGGTTTAAGAGCTTCTACGTTCCCTTTTTTTGTTGTAAATACTTTGGATACATTTTTTAATTCAATCATTATCGTCAGCTCCTACCAAGATGGTAAAACTGAACCATCAAATTTTTTCTCGATAAATTCTTTTACTTCTTTAGATTGATATGCTTTCTTTAATTTATTTACAACAGCATCATCTTTATTTTCAGTACGAACAACGACCCAGTTTACATATGGTGAATCTTTTCCTTCACGGAAAATAGAATCTTTCGCAGGGCTTAATTTTGCACCTAATGCAAAGTTTGTATTAATTGCAGCTGCTTTCACTTCACCTAGCTGTGTTGGTAATTGAGATGCCTCTAATTCAACAATCTTTAAATTTTTCGGGTTTTCAATTACATCTTTTGCAGTCGCTTTTTCTGTAGCCTTCGGATCCACTTTTAAAACACCTGCTTTTTCAAATAGCTTTAAAGCTCGAAGTTCATTCGTTGGGTCATTTGGTACAGCGATTGCGTCGCCCTCTTTTAAATCTTTTACATCTTTTATGTTTTTAGAATATACGCCCATAGGGAATGTTACTGTTGAGAATACTTCCGTTAATTTCATATTACGTTCAGCTTTAAATACGTCTAAATAAGATTTCGTTTGATAGCTATTTACATCAAGACTTTTTTCATCTAGGGATACGTTTGGTGCTACATAATCATTAAATACTTTTACATCAATTTCGAGACCGTCTTTCGCTGCCACTTCTTTTACCTTTTCAAAAATTTGTTCATGCGGTCCACCCGTTACACCGACAGTAATCTTTTTCTCATCTAATGCTTTTACCTCTTTATCAGAATTAGCACCACATGCACCTAACAATAATACCGCTCCACTTACAATGCTCAATAATACTTTTTTCATCTATAGTTCCCCCTTCATATACGTTCCAAAATAAAAAGCACCTCTCAAAAATAAGAGAGGTGCCGAATAGACGAAATAGGTTCCTCTCTTATCTTCCAAAACGAAAACTCGTTTTGCAGGAATTAGCACCTTAGCTTATACGTCATAAGCTCGGTTGCCGGGCATCATCGGGCCAGTCCCTCCGCCACTCTTGATAAGAGTATGTGTATGTAGTTTTTTAATATGGTACTAATAGTAAATCTTACAAAAAGAATTGTCAATGTTATTTTCTGAATATATTTTATTTTAAGGTAATCGAAACATTACCTTTTTTATGCCCTTTTTCTACATATATATGAGCTTCAGCAATTTCTTCTAATCGGTAAGTTCTATCAATAACAGGCTTTAAATGTTCTGCTTCAGTTAGTTTTTTTAGTAGAATCATATCTTCTTTACTTACTTTTGCCATCATTCCATTCACAGATACATATTTCCCATTAGGTGTTAATGCCTTTTCACAAAGGGATTTTTTATGTTTTCCAACTGCATCAAATATAATATCGTAGCGTTCACCCAGCTTAGTAAAATCTTCTTTTGTATAATCAATTACTTTATCGGCTCCTAAAGATTGCACGAGTTCAAAATTTGAATTACTACAAACAGCCGTAACGGTCGTACCGAAATATTTAGCAAGTTGTACAGCAGCTGTTCCTACTGATCCGGAGGCACCATATATGAGCACTTGTTGCCCTTTTTTTATACGGCCCTTTCTCAGGAAATGCAATGCTGAAGTTCCACCAAAAGGAATAACTGCGGCTTCTTCATACGTCACATTGGTAGGTTTTAATGTTATTAATCCACTTTCATGTACGCATGTGTACTCGGCGTAACCACCGAGGTTTAGTTCTGTTAATGCAAAAATCGGATCACCTTTTTTAAATTGAGTTACATCTGTTCCTATTTCTTTGATTTCACCGGATAACTCTACGCCGAGTACAGGTTTTCTCGGTTTTCTGAAACCTAATATGATCCGCATAGGAATCCAAAATAAGAGGGGACTATTAAAACCGCGTATTCTACAATCTCCAGTCGATACACTTGTTGCGTGTATTTTAATTAATACTTCGTTCTTTTTAGGTGTAGGTTTCTCTATATTTTGAAGCTGAAGAACGTTAGGTGGTCCATACTGTGTGCAAATGATCGCCTTCATAATGACCTCCTGAAATGAGTTGTTGTTATTTACATCATATTTAAAACCTTCATTAAACATGTCGCTATATAGCGAATATAGATTAAAAATTATATAGATTTCATAGGAAAGGAGGTGATATTATTTTGGGAAAGGGGGCGACATTATGAAAAAAATTATTTTTGTTTCAAGTTTAGTACTTGCAATCAGTCTAGGGGTAGGGTGTAGTAATGAGAAAACAGCAAAGACGGATGAACCGAAAAAAGAATCAGTTCAAAAAGAAAAGGAATTAGCAGCGAAGGATGTTTTCAAGAAAACGAACGAAGCTTTTAAAAATGAAGAGCATGTAACGATGACATATGGTGTAGGGGTAAAAGCTGAGGGAACAGAGATGGATATATTAAAGGCTAAGATGCAATTGGAGCCAAAGACAAAAAATTCTCGTTCTGAAATGAATATTTCCGGTACAGATGTTGTAGTGTATACTGTGGATGGTAAAGTTGCTGGCGAGGTAAAAAACCCTAATACAGGAGAAGTTATAACCGTACCAGAGGAGCAATTAAACGCTGGTGGAATGAAAGCGACTCAAGATATTATAGATAAGTTAGAAGTACCAGCAGTAGTTTTAGATAAAATGAAGATGGAGAAAAGCGGAGATAAATATAAACTGAAATTTACATTAAAAGGGCAAGAAACAGAAAGTATGTTAACTAGCATGGATGAAACACAGAAGAAAATGTTACAAGCACAAAATGCGAAGATAGAAGAAGTGGATGCAGAATATATCATTACAAAAGATTT
Organism: Bacillus cereus group sp. MG4; assembly: GCF_040460055.1. Taxonomy (NCBI): domain Bacteria; kingdom Bacillati; phylum Bacillota; class Bacilli; order Caryophanales; family Bacillaceae; genus Bacillus; species Bacillus cereus group sp. MG4. The sequence continues at coordinate 3,590,535 of NZ_JARVGZ010000001.1, forward strand.
TAAATATGAATCAGCAAAGATAGACATGATTATGAGTAGTAGCGGCAAGGATAAAGCACACATTATTACGAACGCAAAATATACGTCGTACGAAAAGTTTGACCCAATACAATTGCCGGCAGCAAAGTAACAGTTTTGATGAGGGGGGGACCTAAAATAAGGTGCCCTCTTTTTTGTATACTTTCTTCATAGGAAAATAGGTACAATATGAAGAGGGAAAACTGTAGAAGAGGAGAGTGTCATTTGAAAAAAAGAAAGATAGCGGTGGTCATTGTGGCTTATACAGTGTTGCTTGCAACATCTGTAAATACATATAAAGAGCAACTAAAGCACCCTATTATGAGCGATGTAGGAAAGTTGCTTCCAACGAAAATTAAACGTGTTGAAAATGCTGAGGATGAACGTTCATTAAAACAGGTAGTGAAAGATGCAAATACTTCTGGAGAGAAAATTTCCATTGCAGGTATGCAACATAGTCAAGGAGGACAGACGTATTATCCGAACGGCACGATGCTTGATATGAAGGGGTATAATAAAATATTAGAATTTGATCCGGAGGAGAAGAGGATTAGGGTGCAAAGCGGTGTCACATGGAATGACATTCAAAAGAAAATCAATCCATATGGTCTTGCGGTTCAAGTAATGCAATCTCAAAACATTTTTACTGTTGGTGGTTCATTAAGTGTGAATGTACATGGGCGTGATATTCGTCATGAAGCATTGATCGATACAGTAGAGTCATTCAGATTGTTAATGGCAGATGGTACGGTACGTAATGTAAGTAGAGAAGAAAATGCAGAGCTATTCCCATATGTCATAGGTGGTTACGGGTTATTTGGTGTCATTTTAGATGTGACATTAAAGTTAACTGATGATGAATTATATGAAATGCATACGAGAATGATAGATTATAAAGAATACACATCTTATTTCAAAGATAAAGTGAAAAGAGATGAAAATGTTCGTATGCACTTAGCCCGTATTTCTGTTGCCCCCAATTCATTTTTAAAAGAGATGTATGTGACAGATTATACATTGGCGAAAAATCAAAATATGAGGGAAGAGCACAGTGAATTAAAAGAGGAAACTATTATAGCTGCACCGAAATTTTTACTCGGATTATCCCGTTATAGCGATTGGGGAAAGAATACATTTTGGGATATACAAAGAAGTTATTTTGAGCGTACAGATGGAGCGTATGAGACGCGAAATAATGTTATGAGGTCAGATAGTGCCTTTATGGAATATGAAAATCCGAATAGAACAGAAGTGTTACAAGAATACTTTGTGCCTATAGATTTCTTCACGGAATACATAGATGATTTACGTAACGTATTAAATGAAGAAGAGTTTAATTTGCTCAATATTACGATTCGTTATGTGGAAAAGAATGAAAATGCAGTTTTATCCTATGCGAAAGATGATATGTTTGCGCTAGTTCTTTTAATTAACCAAGGACGCTCAGAGGATGAAATAAAGAAAACAGAAGATGTCATTCAGAAAATGATTGATGTTACTTTAAAACATAATGGTAGTTATTATTTACCGTACCATTCGTATCCAACGAAGGAGCAGTTAAAGAGGGCTTATCCTCGTATAGAAGAATTTCTTCAGAAGAAAAAAGAAGCGGATCCAAAAGAGAGATTTGTGAATTTATTTTATAGGGAGTATACGAAATGACATATAGAAGATTTGTGGCGTCACAAAGCATAATTATGATGGCAGGAAGTATGGTATTTCCTTTTTACATTCTATTGCTTCGGAATGTTGGGAATAGCTTCTCGCAGTTTGGCTGGGCGTATGGCTTATTTGCTTTAACTTCAGCACTTGTATATCCATTAGTAGGAAAGATGTCTGATCGAGTAGGTGATCAAAAATTATTAATCATATATGCTTGGTCCATGGCAATATTAATGCTTTGTTTCCCGATTGCCACGGAGGTCTGGCATGTTTATATTCTTCAAATTGTAATGGGAGTTTTAGGTGCTGTGCAGCGTAATACCGAGAAGACGTCGTTAGCACGAAAGGTTGTGCAAGAAAATGCTGGTTATGAGATTGGAAAATATCATGTGTGGACATCGATTGGAGGAGCAGTGGCAATTATTGCAACGGGATATTTAGTAGATTTCTTTACGATTGGCACCATTTTTTATATTGCATCCATCTTATATGTAGTGAGTGGGATTGTATTAAGTAGTAAAAAAATATAATCATCCCCATTTTTACCTGAATACCCTTTATTTGTTATACTAAAAGGGAAAATAAAAGAAAAGGGGACATTGCCTTTGATGAAATTTTTAATTTTAGCTATTCTCACTTTGTTTTTGATTCCATGGACAAGAAGCGGTAGTAAACTTCGAGCAGTGGATAAGAAAGGGGATGAGAAGGTTGTAAAGGGCAAGAAATCATCCATTTTAGTTATTCCTGTATTATTTTGGATAGGTATTGCAATCTACGAATATCTTTGGCTAATCGATGATCGAGCAGATTCGATTCTTACCCATTATGCCGTTGCAGTAGCAGTTTTAATTGGGCTTGTTTTATTTTCACAAAAACAAATAGGGAAATTAGAAGGTACGTTAAAGGGACTTCTAATGTTTGTTTTACTCGCAAGTTACGGCTATTTTGGTTATTTACACGATATAGTAATCACGCAAAAAAAATATGATTCTGTTGTGAAGATCGAGAAAGATATTTCAGAGCCGTTTACTGAAAATGATCAACCGTTTACAGTGCCGCCAAAGACAGCGGAGAATAAAATGAAAAAAGTATTTGGGGATATTCCGAAAGTAGCCTATTTTGAGCTCGGGGAATTAACGCCACAAATGGTAAATGGTGAGGCTTTATATGTAGCACCGATTGAAGTTTCAGGCTTTTTTAAAGCACGTAAAGCTGAGACAATTCCAGGGTACGTAACGATGTCAGGTACGAATCCTGATGCGGAAGCGAAACTGCATCTTGGTTATAAAATGAAATATGTGCCGAGCATGTTTTTTGGTAATAAATTAGAACGTGTCGTTCGAAAAGCAGAACCGGATTTGATTTTTAAAGGCAAACCTAAATTCGAAGTTGATGATAAAGGGAAACCGTATTATACAATGACGTACGGTGAATTTATTTCAGGAAGATCTGGATTTGAGGTAGAGGGCGTTGTAGTAGTAGATGCACAAACAGGTGAAGTGAAAAGATATGATAAAGGAAAAGTGCCTAAATTTGTTGATGGTGTATTAAATCACGAGACCGCATCTACATTAAATACGTACTTCGGTAAATATATTCACGGATTTTGGAATACGAAATTCTCGCAAACGGATATGAAGATTCCGACTGAGTGGGGAACGAAAGAAGGAGTTACACCAATTTTCGGTAAGGATGGAACGTTATATTACTTTACTGATTTCACCTCTCCGAAAGAGGGAGTAGATTCTGCGTTAGGTTACTCGCTTATCGATGCGCGTACAGGTAAGTTGTATTACTATAACGGAAAAGAAGTGAAGGGGATTATGGATGGTTCAGCTGCTTCGGAAGTAGTGGATAATTCCTTTAAGAGAGAGAAATGGCATGGAACGATGCCGGTTATTTATAACGTGTATGGTAAACCTTCTTGGATTGTACCTGTTATTGATGACGGGGGATTAGTACGTGCTCATACAGTTATCTATGCTTCTAATGCGAAAATATTTGCAACAGGTTCGACGCAAAAAGAAGCGCTTGAGAATTATAAAAATGCGCTGAGCGGAAGTGGAGATTCATTTAGACCGACTTCAAACGGTAAAGAAGCACAAAAAGAAGGCGTTGTACAACGTGTATATAAAGAAAAATCAGGTGAAAATACAATTGTGTATGTACTGTTAGAGAATGAACAAAAAGTATTTATGATACCGGTGAAGAAATTCCCATATGCTATGTTTACAGAAGTGGGAGATCCAATTCAAATAACATATTTAGATACAGGAGAGGCGATGTCTTCCGTATCTAAATTTACAAATAGCAATTTGAAAAAGTAAAGCGATAGAAATTCTATCGCTTTTTTTTACGGTATGAAACAGGAAAATGCACTATACTTGACGTATGTTTATGTTGTAACTATAATTGTTACGATTTAGTATTTATCGGAAAGGGTGAACGGAAAAAGTGAATGGAGTTAATCACGAAATATATAAACCTGTAAAGACAAATAGGTTATGGATGATTCTTGTATTAGGGACACTTACGGCGATTGGGCCATTATCTATTGATATGTATTTGCCTTCTTTACCAAAATTAACAGATGATTTACAAACAGGCGCATCTCTTGCACAGCTTACATTGACAGCTTGTTTGCTTGGGCTTTCAGTAGGACAATTATTTGTTGGTTCAATTAGTGACATTTACGGAAGGCGCAAACCTCTTATTATCGCTCTTATTATTTATGTTGCTTCTTCTTTACTTTGTGCTATTGCACCATCTATTTGGAGTTTAGTGTTATTGCGCTTCTTACAAGGGGCTTCAGGATCGGCTGGGATTGTTATATCACGTGCAATGGTACGTGACATGTATTCAGGTTCTGAAATGACGAAGTTTTTCTCACTGCTCATGTTAGTAAACGGAGCAGCACCCATTTTGGCACCGATTATTGGGGGACAATTACTACAGTTCACAACATGGCGCGGTGTCTTCATCGTTCTCGGAGCAATTAGTGTATTCATGTTAATATCAGCTACTTTCGTATTACGTGAAACATTACTTCCTGAAGAAAGAGAAACAGGTGGTTTGTCAGGGACATTGGCGACGTATGGAAAACTGTTAAAAGATCGTTTGTTTATGGGATATGCATTATCACAAGGGCTAGTAACGGCGGCGATGTTTGCTTACATTTCAGGCTCACCATTTGTGTTGCAGAACATATACGGAGCATCACCACAGCAATTTAGCTTATTCTTTGCGATTAACGGTATCGGTATTATTATTGCTAGTCAGGTTACGGGCCGTTTAGCAGGGAAAGTGAATGAGAAAACGTTATTCGTTTCCGGTATTATTATTGCAGCCGTTGGTGGTTTATCTTTACTACTGACAATCTTACTAGGAATAGGTTTAATTGGTGTTTTATGCTCGTTATTCCTTGTTGTATCAAGTGTCGGGGTTGTATCAACAACTGGGTTCTCATTAGCGATGAGAAATCAGAAACAAGCTGCAGGAACGGCATCGGCTTTATTAGGTTTATTACAGTTTATTTCAGGAGCACTTGTTGCACCATTAGTAGGTATTGGCGGAAGCAATACCGCATTACCGATGGGGGTTGTGATAGCTCTTTGTGAAATTGGTGCTGTGTTATGTTATCTATTTATGGCCAGAAGAAGTGAGAAGCAGTTTGAACTGCAACAAAGACAAAATTTAGAAGCTTAAATTATAAAAAAGAGGTGATTCAAATATTTTTGAATCACCTCTTTTTTCATTTCTTTGAAATAACTCATACAGCTTTGTAAGGTGATGCAAAAGTTATTTGCATAAAGTGACGATACTGTGACAAAAATGTAGGCATGTATATTAAGGTAGCGTCTTAAGTGTAAAAAGTAGGATGTTCTCGGTATAATAACAAGTGGAGATAAAAGAAACTATAATGAGTAGTAGCTGTAGATAAAAGGAGAAGAAGAGATGAAGAAGGTTTTGGGTATTGCTGTAATGGGAAGTATGATCCTTCTAGCAGGATGTAATGGAAATAAAGATACGAAAGAACCGAAAGAAAAGGTAGAGCAATCTACTGAGCAAACAGAAGAGATGAAAGAATACCGTGCAGTACATGAAAAATACGATATGAAAATGAATAAAGAAATTAATAAAGCACTACAGTTATTTGAAGTGGCAAAAGAAAAGGGCGGTAAGGAAATAACGAATGCTACATATAAAGAGGATGTGCAAAAGGTAACGACTAGCATGTTAGAGGATATTGATAATATACGTAAAGAAATTCGTGTTCCAAAGTCGAAAGAGCAAGAACATGAGGTATACGCTGGTTTCTTGAATGAATCGGAACAAGCAATGAAAAAATTACAGAAGTTAGCTAAAGAAGAAGATTCATCATTGATTCGTGATATAGAAATTAACTTTGCAACAGCATCAACATACTATAAACGTTTTCAAGCAGAAACGAAAAAATAACTTTGCGTACGCGCAAGGTTATTTTTTCTTCTTACCATCTCCGTCTTAACCATCGGATACTAATACCTTCTGTTCTTCGTGAAATGCAGAGATTGTTTGTCCGGTAATATTATCGAATGGAGTATAAAAAGAAGTGATACGTTTCTTTTTAATAAAGAGTTTATAGAAGCCGATGATGACAAGTATAACGATTGTTAATGGTAATCCTATAGTAGCAAGAAGTAAGGGATCCATTTTATAACTCCTTTAATACAATTTCTTTTTATTATAAGTGAAAGATTGTAATTTCAATAACTAATATAACAGAAAACTGATTTTTCTAAATATACCCAATTTGATTGACTTTTCATTTTTTCAGAATTATAATTCAAAATATACAATTTGAACCAAATAATAATATAGCAATTTACTTATCCAGAGAGGTAGAGGGACTGGCCCTATGACACCTCAGCAGCGGGTTCTGTAACAGGAACACCGTGCTAATTCCAGCAAGCAAGTCTTGAAAGATAAGTGATGGGCCTTCGTTTATTAAGCCTTGATCTTATTTGTTAAGATCAAGGCTTTTGGTGTTTTAAGAAGAGGAAAGGGAGTAATGGGAAAGATACGTTAATAAAACAAAGTAAATTTATGAGTTTAGGGGGTTATAGGAGTGTATGTTGTTAAAAAACTATCAGTTATGGTGTTTACACTATGGATTATTACAACAGTAACATTTTTGATTATGCACATTATTCCGGGGGATCCATTTTCATCGGATGCAAAGATCTTTCCGGCGGAAGTTGTGCAGAACATGAGGGCAAAGTATCACCTTGATGAACCGCTATGGAATCAATATGTTGCTTATTTAGACGGCGTAGTTCATTTTGATTTTGGTGAATCTGTTCAATCGACGGGGCAAGGTGTATCAGAAATTATAACGACAGGATTTGGTCCATCAGCGATCATCGGCTTACAAGCACTTGTTATTTCATTGTTAGTCGGAATTGCAGCAGGTACATTTGCTGCTCTCTATCACGGGAGAGTAATTGATTATAGTGTGAGTTTACTTGCGATTCTTGGCATATCTATTCCAAGTTTTATTTTAGCACCATTATTTATACAAGTATTTGCTATACAATTTGAACTTTTACCAGTAGCGTCTTGGGGCACATTTGAACATACGGTATTACCGTCATTCGCATTAGCATTAGGGCCAATCGCGGTTATTACAAGATTTGTTCGCTCTAATATGATTGAAGTTTTGCAGAGTGATTATATTAAGCTAGCGGGAGCGAAAGGTATACCAATTAAGAAGATTATTATAAGGCATGCCCTTCGAAATGCAATTGTTCCAGTACTAACGTTTGTTGGACCGTTAATGGCTGGGCTTTTAACAGGAACTTTCATTATTGAAAAGATCTTTGCGATTCCCGGTCTCGGAAAATATTTTGTAGATAGTATTTTTAACCGAGATTATCCAGTAATTATGGGAACAACAATTTTCTATAGTGCATTATTAATTTCTTGTATTTTCATTACAGATATTATTCACCGTATTGTTGATCCGCGTATTCGTTCTATTACGTAAGGAGGGGGGCATTTAAATGGGAGCTTATGAAATCAATAAACAGCTATTAACGAATGAAGAGAAAAAAGAATTAACGATAAATAAAGAGCAGCAAACGATTAGCCGAAAAAAAGAAGTGTTTCGTAAGTTTGTATCAAATCCGATCGCAGTTTTAGGGGCGGTGACATTATTACTCATTATTATTTTCTCTCTTATCGGTGAAAGTTTAACCCCTTTTACCGCGAGTGAACAAGTAAAAGAGGCGACAAATTTACCTCCTAGTAGTGAGCATTGGTTCGGAACAGATGATTTAGGTCGGGATATTTGGGCACGTACTTGGGCTGGTGGGAAAATTTCATTAGTAGTTGGATTAATAGCGGCTGTTCTTGATATAGGACTTGGTGTACTGATTGGGGGATTTAGTGGATATGTGAGAGGGCGTAATCGCCTTGGAACGTTAATTGATGAGTGGATTGTACGAGGGATTGAAGTATTATACGGTATTCCATATTTATTAATTGTTATTTTACTACTAATCATTATGAAACCAGGACTTTTTACAATTATTATTGCCCTTGCATTAACAGGGTGGATTGGTATGGCACGTCTCGTTAGGGCGCAAGTCTTATCTTTAAAGCAAAGAGAATTTGTTATTGCAGCAGAGCGATTAGGTACATCGCATATGAAGATTATATACGGACATATCATTCCGAACTTAACAGGCATTATTATCGTAAATTTATCATTCACAATTCCCGCAGCTATTTTCTCAGAATCATTTTTAAGTTTTATCGGACTCGGGGTACAATCACCAGCAGCGAGCTGGGGGACGATGACGAATGATGCGCTCGGGACACTATTAAGTGGGGAATGGTGGCAACTTTTCTTCCCATCGCTGATGATTGCGCTCATCATGTTCGCATTTAATGCAATTGGTGATGGTTTGCAAGATGCAATTGATCCAAAAATCTTCAAACGGAATCGAAAGGAGAAAAGACATGGGACAGCTCTTATCTTTAGAAAACGTAACATTGGCCGTTGAAAAAGAGAATAGTAAGCAAGCAATTGTGAAGCATGTTTCCTTTTCTATTAACGAAGGTGAAATCGTTGCACTTGTAGGAGAAAGTGGTTCAGGAAAAAGTGTTACAGCACAATCTATTGTCGGATTAAATCAAGAATCTATTCACATCGATGACGGAAGCATCTCTTTCCAATCTCAAGGATTAACGAATTTACAAGAATCAGAATGGAATCAAATTCGAGGGAAAGACATTTCGTTTATCTTTCAAGACCCTCTGTCCTCTTTAAATCCGACGATGAAAGTAGGAAGGCAAATTACAGAGGTGATTTTGCAACATGAGAAAAAGTCGAAAAGAGAAGCAAAAGAAATTGCGATTAATTTATTAACGGATTTAGGGATACATGAAGCAGAGAAACGTTTTGAACAGTACCCACATCAATTAAGCGGAGGTATGAGACAACGTATTTGTTTAGCGATTGCGTTTGCTTGTCATCCAAAGCTCGTTATTGCAGATGAGCCTACAACTGCATTAGATGTAACGATTCAAAAGCAAATTATGGGGTTATTAAAAGAGCGAAAAGAAAAACAAAATACGAGTATTTTATTAATTACACACGATTTGGCACTTGTACGTGAAGTAGCAGATCGAGTAGTTGTGATGTACGGGGGACGTGTTGTTGAAAAAGGGACGATACAAGAAGTGATAGGTTCACCTAAGCACCCATATACGAAAAGTTTATTGCAAGCGATTCCGAATATGGATGATTCCGAAAAGGTACTTAGGGCTATTGAGGGAACAACACCATCAATTGAAACGCTAAATAGCTTTGGCTGTCCTTTTGTCAATCGTTGCCCGGTGGCAATCAAAGAATGTATTCATCGTTTTCCAGAGAGAACAACATATTCTGGGGAGCATAGCTCACATTGCTGGCAGCATGTTCTTGAGCATAACGAAGCAAAATCAAAAGAGAAGGTGAATGCTTCATGACGACAGATTTAATTACTGTAAAGCAAGTAACGAAAACGTATGGAAGTAAAAAGAAAGAAATCATAGCGCTAAAAGATATATCACTTTCTATCCCGAAAGGAACGACGCTCGGAATTATTGGAGAAAGTGGTTCAGGAAAGACAACACTTGGTAAGCTCATAGCTGGGATCGAGAGCCCAACGTCTGGTCAAATTGATTATAACGGTCAAGTTGTTCACAAGTTGAAGTCAGCTCATAAGCGAGATTTCTTGCAGAAAGTACAATTCATTTTTCAAGATTCAACAGCTGCATTAAATCCGCGCTGGAAAGTACGCGATAGCGTAACAGAAGGATATATTTCATTCGGTTTAGGTGATAAAGAATTGAAAGATAAGGTGGCAGGTGATGCGCTAGAACGTGTTGGATTAGATAGGCGATATATTGATCGATACCCACACGAATTTAGCGGAGGACAACGTCAACGGATCGCTATTGCAAGGGCGTTATTATGTGAGCCAGAAGTATTAATCCTGGATGAACCAATTTCTGCATTAGATGTTTCACTTCAAATCCAAATTGTGCACTTGTTGCAAAAGATTCAAAAGGAACAAGGCTATACATATTTATTTATCGCACATGATTTACCGATGGTTCACTACTTATGTGAAAAAGTGGCTGTCTTATATAAAGGAGAACTTGTTGAATTTGGAAATACGGATGAAGTGTTCCGTAATCCTCAACATTCTTATACAAAAACATTATTAGCATCAACACCAAAAATTTTAGGTTAAAGGGGAATGTAAGATGAAGAAGTTTTTATTATTTGTCATTATGACCGTATTAGCAATTACTTCTGTCGCTTGTGGCAAGAAAGATACTTCAAAAGCAAGTGCTAGTAAAGGAGACCGCTTTGTAACGAATCTTGGTAGTGATCCTTATACGCTAGATTCAGCAATTTCAACGGATAATAACTCTAATTATGTAATTGAGCACTTATTTGCAACTTTGTACAGACAGACAACTGACGGGAAGTTTGAAAAGGATTTAGTAGAGAAAGAGGAAGCTGGAGCGGATGGAAAAGAGTATACATTCTATTTGAAAAAAGGATTAAAATGGTCTGATGGCTCCCCGTTAACAGCAAAAGATTTTGAATTTGCTTGGAAGAGAATATTAAATCCTAAAACGGGTTCTATGAATGCAACAGAACTATATTTCATTAAAGGTGGAGAAGCATTTAATACAGGGAAAGGTGCAGAAGATGCAGTAGGAATTCAAGCGGTAGATGATGTAACTTTAAAGCTACAATTTGAACATCCGGTAACATCTATTAAACGAACATTATCCCAGTCGTTATATATTCCACTTAATAAAAAATCTATTGATGAAAAAGGTAAACTAAAAGTAGATCCAAAAGAATTAATTACAAATGGTCCTTTCACATTGAAAGAATGGAAGCATAATCAAGCGATTATTTTAGAAAAAAATAAAGAGTTTCATGATAAAAAAGTAGCATCAAAAGAAATTGAATTCCGTATTATCCCTGAAGGTAAAACAGCGTATCAATTATATAAATCTGGAGAATTAGATTTACTATCTCACATACCAACAGATTTAGTTGAAAAAGAACAAAATAATAAAGAGTTTAAAAAAATGCAAGACTACTCAACTCATATTTACTCGTTTAATTCAGAGAAGCCACCGTTTACAAACGCAAAAATTCGTAAAGCTTTTGCAATAGCTGTAGATCGTAAGTTTATCGTAGAGAAAATATTAAAGAATAATGCAAAAGAAGCATATGGTTTTGTACCAGAAGGAGCAAAAACAGAAGGTGGCCGCGACTTCCGTAAAGAGAAAGGTGATTATTTTAAATATGACCCTACAGTAGCTAAGACGTTATTAGAAGAAGGATGGACTACTCTTCCAGAAGTGACAGTGAAATATTCAGATAAGAAGAAAATAGCTGAAACACTTCAAGAGATGTTTAAGAAAAATCTTGGTGTAGATGTAAAAATAGAAGGTAAAGAGTGGAAAAGTTATATTGATATGTATAAACAAAGTGACTTCCAAATTGCATATATGGGATGGGGAGGATCTACATTAGATCCAGCTGCACAATTAGAAATTTATGCAGGTGATGGACCAAATAACTATGCAAAATGGTTTAATAAAGACTTCGATAATTTAATTAATCAAGCAAAATTAGAACAAGACGAAAATAAACGCTTTGACTTATTACATCAAGCAGAAGATATTATGTTTACAGAATATCCTTTAATCCCACTTGTATTCCCAACAGATTCTTATTTACAAAAATCATCTGTATCTGGATTAGAATACTACGTAGGATCTCAACCGAGCTTACGATATGCTAAAAAATAAAATAAAGAAGTAGGCAACCGCCTACTTCTTTATTTTATTTCTCTTTTATATTCTTTTTTCGTTCCATCAGAGAAGACAACTTCTAAATCAAATTTTTGATAGTCTTTATCAAGTTTGAACACATTTACTACTTGATCGATTACTTCTTGGTCAGGAGTATCTTTATCAAATTTTAATTCTTGTAGAAGTGGGCTTAATTTTGTAATAGCCTCGTCACCTGTAAACTTTGCATTTGATTTATGGTCTTCAAGTTTTGCTTCCATTTTCTTATCAGCTGCTACATTCTTATAATCAGCCTCGTAGTCTTTCTTCGCATCTTGATAGTCTGCATCTAAACTAAATTCATTGAAGTTAAGTTTTAAATCAGCAGGAGCTTCATTTTTTGCTTCTTCAGTAGTTTTCTTATTAGAAGTTGTATCTTCTTTTGCAGGAGCTTTACATCCTGTTAATACAGGTACTAGCATAAGAGCTAATAAAACTGATAGTAAAATTCTCATTATAAATTCCTCCTTATGTAAATTCGTTCTATACAAGTTTTTCCCAAAATCATGTAATTATGTATGTGTTGAAAATAAATTATTAACTTGTAGCCACAAAGTTTAATCCGCAATTTAAATCAAAAATGATTTGTATGTATATGGTAAATTAAGGTTGTGAGGAGGTACTAAAATGCATGAAGAATATAAAGAGATGATAAAAAAAGCAATTGAATATATAGAGGAGCATTTACATGAGGAGCTTACAACGGAAAGAGTGGCGTCTCACAGTGCAGTATCGATGTACCATTTTCATCGCATCTTTCAAAGATATGTTGGGATGAGTGTAACGGATTATATTCGAAAGAGAAGGTTAACTCATGCTGCGCAAGCCTTAGTGTCAACGGAGAGGGCTGTTATTGATATTGCAGTACAATACGGCTTTTCCTCACAAGAGGCATTTACGAGAGCTTTTAAAAGAATGTTTCAATTGCCACCGAAGAAATATCGAAAGTACTTCCAGTCATTTTATATAGAAAGAGAGGGTGTTTCAATGCAAAAAGGTATACCGAAAGGATGGATCTTAAGTGGAATTCATCCTGCTGAATATGAGATGGGTTTAGACTATGAAGTTGCCCATCAAGGAAAAGTATCTGCATACATAAAGGCAAAAGAGAATGTTACACATGGAGGATTTACAACATTAATGCAAATGTTCCGAGCGGATAAATATGTAGGTAAAAGATTACGTTTAACAGCATTTGTTAAGAGTGAGAACGTAAGAGATTGGGCGGGATTGTGGATGAGAGTAGACGGAAAAGATACAGAACCACTCGCTATGGATAACATGCAAAATCGCCCAATTAAAAATACGAATAACTGGCAATCGTATTCGGTTGTATTAGATATAAAAGAAGAAGCACTTGGTATTGCATTTGGTGTTTTATTATCAGGAGAAGGTTGCGTGTGGCTAGATAGTATTCGATTTGATGAAGTGGATGAAAAAATTCCTTCAACAGATTTGGCTGAAAACTTTTATGAAACACTACTAGAAGAGCCGGTAAATCTGCAATTTGAAGAGATAGAAAAATAAGGAGAAAAGATATGCTCAAATATGTAAAACTAATAAGTATTAGTTTAGTAGTATCGTCTTGTATTATGGGAATTAACTATTTAATTAGCTATCTTTGGTCAGGGCATATACCTTCTTTGACGTGGAGAACATATTTGATATTTATCGTTATATTTATGATGAGTTTTAGTTCAATGCAAAAAGAAGGGGGAGAGGATTATTGACAATAATTAGAAAAGGTATATAATCTAAATGTAAGTGATCACTTGCATTGGGGAGAGAGGTTTTTATGGCGCGCTCAAAGACAGCAGAAAAAATTATTCAAGCAGCAATTGGATTGGTGAAAGAAAAGGGATATACGGCAGCGACAACGAAAGAAATTGCAATGCGTGCTGGTGTTAATGAAGTAACGATATTCCGCAATTTTAAAAGTAAGAAGGGTGTTATTGAAGCGGCGGTTGCGGAATTTTCATATGTACCGCATTTAAAACATTTTTTACAAACAGAAATTGTATGGGAATTAGAAACGGATTTAAAGAACTTAGCAAGGCATTATCATAAATTTTTAGATAGCATAAAAGATATTATTTCTATCGGTATACGTGAGGCGAGAGAATTTCCTGAATTAGATGAGGAAATCTCCAAAATTCCAAAAGGGTTAAAAGAAGAATTAATCATATATTTTTCTAAAATGCAGGAACAGGGAAAGATTATTCATACAAATATTGAAGCGCAAGTAATGAATTTTATATGGATTAATTTTGGTTACTTCTTATCTAAATTGCGTTTTGAAAACCGACTTATGGAAATCGATGATGAGAAATTTATTGAGAATAATATAGTTTTATATGCTAGGGCTTTAAGACCCTAGTATTTATTTAAAATGAAATGCAAGTAAGTACTTGCTTGCTGAATAGGAGAGCGGGAAGATGGATACATTAAAACAGTTTTTAAAAATACCAGGTACGTATATAGGAATGGTAGTTGCGCTATCGTTCCAACTTATTTTCTTTTGTGTTTGGTTAACGGCATATGATGGAGTGAATGAAAGAGTAGATCAAATGCGTATCGCTATTGTGAATGAAGATGGAAATATAGGTAGTAAAATAGCAGAAGGCTTAAAGAGAAATTTACCATTTCAGGTGAAAACAGAACAGTCTGTGGAAAAAGCAAATAAAGAAATGAATGACCATATGTACGATATGATTATTGAAATTCCTGCTTCTTTTTCAAAGGATATAAATGAAACAGGAAAATCAAATTTAAACTTCCACATTAATCAAGCGAATGCCATGATGGCAAAGCAAATGATGGAAGGAGCCGCAAAGCAAATTAGAGACAATGTAAATAAAGAGATAACAAGTTATAAGAAACAAGTGATTGTTGGGAAATTACAAGCTGCAGGGCCTGAGAATGTAGAAGTGATAAAAAGTTTAACTGAAGATTCAATTGGTTTTACAGTTCATAAAGTAAATGATACAAAAGGATTCTCGGCTAACATGGTACCACTAATGATGGTATTAGCTTCATTTGTAGGAGCGATGATCATGAGTATGGAGCTATCAAAAGTTGCAAAGGAAGTAAAGAACGGTTGGAGTAATTTCGTATCAAGACAAATCATTAACGGTACAGTATCAATTTTACTTGCATGTATTACAATTGGTTTGATGAAAGGATTTCAAATTGAAATACACGAAGCAGTATGGAGTATATGGGTGTTTCAAGCGATAGTCTTCTTTGCATTTCTTTCATTAACACAAATGTTCATAACTGTTTTCGGAAATGCAGGTATGATTTTCAATATTATCTCGTTATCGTTACAACTTGTAAGTTCGGGTGTAATTGTACCACATGAGATGCTTTCAAAAGCATATCAAACAATCGGTGGATTATTTCCCGCAACATATGCAGCGAATGGCTATTATACAATAATATTTGGGGGAGTTAGTTTAGAGAAAAATATTATTTCATTATTAGTTATTATATTGCTTACACAATTGGTAGCAGTAATTACTGTATCTATAAAAGGAATAGTAAAGAGAAGAATTCATGTAGTTAAAGAAGTATAAAATAAAAAAGGTATCCTGCGATTGGATACCTTTTTTATTTTATTATTTTGTAACTTCTGTCCACTTGTAGTTGAATTCACCGCCGAAGTCAGTTGTTACAAGCCCTTTAATAAATCCGCGTTGTAGGTAAGAACGACCTTGTTGGTATAAAGGAGCGACAGCACCGTCTTGTAATAGGATTTTTTCAGCTTGCTTCAATGCTTCAAAGCGAGCCTTTTCATCGCCAGCTAAATCTGTTTTCACTTTATGAATGAGCTCATCATACTCTTTGTTAGAGTATTTATCGAAGTTATAAGCACTATCTGTTGTAAATAAATCTAAGAATGTAATTGGATCAGCGAAGTCAGGGCCCCAGCCATCAATACCGATTTCATAGTCACCACTTAATAGTAGTTTCAGCTGTTGTTTACGTGGTTGTGGTTTTAACGTCACTGTTAATCCATCTAGATTCTTTTCTAGTTCACCTTTTAAATATTCACCAGTCTTTTTAGCTAAAGCATTATCACTTGTTAATAGTTCGATTGTTACTTTGTCAGTACCAAGTTCTTGTTTCGCTTTTTGCCAGTTTTCTTTTGCTGTTTTCACATCATCTTTGACTAGGTTTCCATTTTCTTTACGGAAGTCGGTGCCTTCTGGGCTTTTCGCGAATTTCGCAGGAACCATTCCTTCAGCTGGAACAGCACCATTATTTAAAATTGTTTCTACGTATGCTTTTTTATTCATTGCTCCGTTAATAGCAAGGCGTGCATGTTGATTTTTTAATGTTTCATTTTTTTGATTGAGTCGTAAGAATTGAATACCAACTTCAGCGCGGTCCTTGAAGTTTGGATCGCTCTTATATTTATCAACAAACTCCGCAGTTAAAGCAACGCGATCAATTTGTCCTGAATCGTATAAGTTAACTTCTGTAGATTTATCTTTAACGACATTGAAGTTGATTTCTTCTAATTTTACAGTTTTAGCATCCCAATAGTTAGGGTTCTTCTTCAATTGGAAGCTTTGCTCGTGTTTCCAGTTATCCAATGTGAAAGCACCGTTGTAAATTAAATGATTTGTTTCTAAACCATATTTATCGCCCTGAGATTTTAAGTAATCTTCATTAATTGGTAAGAATGTTGAGAATGTCGTTAAGCTTAAGAAGTAGGGAACAGGACGGTCTAGTTGTACTTCTAACGTTTTATCATCAAGAGCTTTGACCCCTAGTTGATCAATTCGTAATTGTTTCTGGCTTATTTGTTTCGCATTCTGTATATCGAAGAATAAGAATGCATATTCAGCTGCTGTATCAGGATTTACGGCACGTTGCCAAGCGAAGACAAAGTCCTTTGCTGTAACTGGAGTACCGTTTGACCATTTTGAATCACGCAGGTGGAATGTATATTTTGTTTTATCGGGACTAAGATCAACCGACTCAGCAACACCAGGAATTGGTTTGTTATCTTCTCCCATTGCATATAAACCTTCAAAAACATTTCGCATTACGCTCATGGATTCCCCATCCGTTGCTTTTGCAACATCCATTGTTGGAATTTCTGAAGCGAATGATAAGTTAATTGCCTGCTTATCATTTGCTTTATCATTTGCTTTCGCTCCGCTTGCATGATCTTTATTTCCCCCGCAAGCAGTTAGTAATAGACTTGCCCCTAAAACAGATGCAACAACAGGTACAACTTTTTTCTTCATTGTTCGTTCCTCCCTAAATGTGTTGTTCGTAACGTCGTAATGTCCACGTTTTGAAGTGTAGCTATAGAAGAAGAGAAAACCTATTATAGATATGTGTATGTAGGTAATCAGGTGTTCTATATGTATATACATGTTGAACTATAATCTATCGTTATATGTTTCAACGTAGTAGACGTTATATTTTGATGGTGAAATATTTCGTTTCTTTGATTATTTAGAATATTAACACTGGAAAGAACTATATGTCAATAATAAAAATAGATTGTTAATTTCTTAGAATAATATATTAAAAAAGCAGATTTCCTCGTATTAGGGAATCTGCTTTTAATATGTTTTGCTAAAAAAACAATTGGTGTGGGCTAATAATCAGTGGGGGATGAAGAAAAACCCACTGATTAAAGTTTCGCTTTATTTTTCAATTTTTGCCCATTTGAAGTTTAATTGACCTGCAAAGTCTACTTGCACAATCCCTTTCACATAAGAACGTTCTAAATAAGATTCGCCTTTTTGGTAAAGAGGAGCGATAACAGAGTCTTTAAATAATATTTTCTCGGATGTTAGTAATGCTTCCCAGCGAGATTTTTCATCACCGGCTAAAGTTGTTTTCACTTTTGCTATTGTTTCATCGAACTCCTTATTAGAGTAATGATCTAAGTTGTAAGGGTTATTCGTTGTAAATAGCTCAAGGAATGTAATTGGATCAGCAAAGTCAGGGCTCCAGCCGTCAATTCCAATTTCGTAGTCACCTTTTAATAAAAGTGAAACTTGTTGTTTACGTGGTTGGGGCTTTATATTTACTGTTAATCCATCTAAATTCTTTTCTAGTTGTCCTTTTAAGAACTCACCAGTTTTCTTATCAAGGTCAGCATCACTTGTTAATAATTCTAATGTTATCTTTTCAGAACCAAGCTCTTGTTTAGCCTTTTTCCATAATTCTTGAGCAGATTTTGTATCAACCTTTGTTAAATCGCCGTTTGCAGCACGGAAGTCTGTTCCGTCAGGTCCTTTTGCAAAGTTTTTCGGCACGAGACTAGAGGTTGGTGTAGAGCCGTCATTTAATAACGTATTTACAAAGGATTTTCGATCAATTGTTTGATCGATTGCTTGGCGTGCAGAAACGTTTTGAAGTACCTTGTTTTGTTGATTCATACGTAGAAACTGTACCCCTACGTTTGGCCGTTCTTTAAAGTTAGCATCCTTTTTATATTTATCAACGAAGTCAGATGTTAGTTTGATACGATCTAATTGTTTTGACTCGAATAAATTTACTTCTGTAGATTTTTCTTTTACGACGTTAAAATTGATTTCTTCCAGTTTGACAGTATCTTTATCCCAATAGGTAGGGTTTTTCTTAAATTTAAAGCTTTGCTCATGCTTCCAATCGCTTAGTGTAAAAGCTCCGTTGTACAAAATTGTATTGTCTTCTAACGCATACTTATCACCTTGTGCTTTAAAGAATTCCTCGTTAATTGGTAGAAATGTTGGGAACGCTGTTAAGCTTATAAAGTACGGAACAGGACGTTCCAGTTCTACCTCAAACGTATGGTCATCAATTGCTTTTACACCAAGTTGATCGGCTGGAAGTTCTTTGTTGTTAATTTTTGTTGCGTTTTTAATATCAAAGAATAGAAATGCATATTCAGAGGCTGTTGCTGGATCAACAGCTCTTTGCCAAGCGAAGACAAAATCTTTTGCTGTGACAGGAGTGCCGTTTGACCATTTTGAATCTCGTAGGTGGAATGTGTATTTCGTTTTATCGCCACTTACTTCATGAGATTTTGCAACGCCAGGGACAGGTTTGTTACCTTCACCAAGATTATACAAACCTTCAAATACGTTTCTCATTACTTGGCCAGAATCAGTATCTGTAGCACGAGCTGTATCCATTGTTCGTATTTCAGTAGGTGAAGATAAGTTTAAAACCTGTTTACTAGGCGCCTCGTCTTTTGCATTTGCTCCGCTTGCTTCGTTTTTATAACTACCGCAACCAGTTAATAAAATACTTACTCCTACAACTGATGCAATACCGGGTACAAACTTCTTTTTCATTTGATTTTCCTCCTAAATAATTAAGTTTGGATGATGATGAGGGAAATGAAAAATAAAAAATCCCTCTTTTCATATTGAGAAAGAGGGATTTTTACGTACAAGTTATGCACCCGTATATAAACGAAGTCCCTCATTCTATCTTTCAAGCACAATGCTTGCAGGAAGTGGCACAGTATTCAAAATGAACCTGTTGCCGAGGTTTCAAAGGGCCAGTCCCTCCACCTCTCTTGATACAATGAGTAAACGAATAAATTTTATTAATTTTTGTGTTTCTTTGATAATTCAAAATCTTACACCTTGGATGATGAAGTGTCAACCGATTGGAATATAGTTTAAATTTTCAGTTTTATTTAACGAGAAAAACCACTGCATATGGCAGTGGTTTTTCTACTAGAAGTTAAAGTTATCTGGATCTGGACCGACGCGACGATCTTCATTTAGAGCTTGAATTGCTTTCATGTCATCAGCACTTAATTCAAAATCGAATATATTTGCATTTTCAATAATGCGATGTTCTTTAATAGATTTAGGGATTGTTACAACTTCATTTTGTAAATCCCAGCGTAAAATAATTTGTGCAGTTGATTTATTATATTTTGTCGCAATGTCTTGTAATGTGGAGTTATCCAGTAGTTGTCCCTGCATTAATGGTGACCAAGCTTCAAGCTGGATGTTATGTTCTTTACAGAAAGCGTGTAATTCTTCTTGTGCTAAACGTGGGTGGTATTCCACTTGATTGACCATTGGCTTAATTTCAGCGATTTCAAATACGTCTTGTAAGTGGTGAATGTGGAAATTACTCACACCGATAGCACGAACACGGCCATCTTTATAAAGTTTTTCTAACGCTTTCCATGATTCAGTATATTTCCCTTTTACAGGCCAATGTACTAAATATAAATCTAAATATTCTAGACCTAATTTTTCTAATGTAGTTTCAAATGCTTGAAGTGTTGTTTCATATCCTTGATCGCTATTCCATACTTTTGATGTAATAAATAATTCTTCACGTGAAACACCTGCTTCACGGATCGCTTGTCCAACGCCTTCTTCGTTTTGATAGATTGCTGCAGTATCGATGCTGCGGTAGCCATTTTTAATTGCTGCTTTTACAGATTCAATTACTTCTGAACCATCTTCTACTTTAAAAACACCTAAACCGAACCAAGGCATTTTTACACCGTTATGTAATGTTGTATAGTCTTTTAAACTTGTTAAATTCATATTATTTCCCCCTAGCTTTTTTGTTTGTTGCTTCTACTGCTTTTTGAATTGCCTCTGAAAAATTATATTCATATAAAGCTTTGAGACCTTCAGCTGTGGAACCACCTGGTGTTGTTACTTGTTCGCGGAGGTTAGCTGGATCTTGCGTTTGTTCAAGCATAGAAGCAGAGCCAGAAATCATTTGAATGACAAGGTGTTTTGCAGTTGCTTCATCGACTCCATAACTTTTTGTTGCTTCAATTAAGCTTTCAGCAAAGTAATAAAGGAAAGCTGGTGCACTTCCAGTAACTGCAGTAAGCTGATGAACTTCTTCTTCAGTACAAAGTTGCGAAGTACCAATGCCTCTTAAAAGGAGTTGCAAGGTTTCCAGATGCATCTCGTTTACTGATTGTCCCGTTGTATATAAGGAGATAGACTTGCCAATTTCAGCAGCTGTATTTGGCATAATCCAAGCAACAGGTGTCCCCTCGGGAAGTCTTTCTTCTAAATAAGATGGACCAATGCCAGCAGCTACCGTTACGACAAGTTGATTCGATAGTAACGGAGATAATTCTGCTAATAATTCTTCATGTGCAGAAGGCGGCATTGCTAAAACAATCGTATCAACAGATGAAACATGCTGCTTCCAATCTGTTGTAGTAGACACATTATATCGCCCTTGTAATTCCTTTAGCTTTTCTACGTTGCTTCGGTTAGAAACGATAATTTCTTCGATGTATTCTCTGCTTGTTTTAAGTAATCCGGAAAATATAGCTTCTGCCATACGACCAGCACCAATAAATAAAATTCGATGTTTAGTTAGCATATCCTTTATTCCTTTCTAGTGGAGATATGTTATAAAAAACGATACCATTTTTAAGAGAATTTTGTAAAAAGAAAAGACTTATTGTGAAAAGGATGGAAATGTAGGGAGGAGGGTTAATATAAATAAGGTTATAAAAATTATTATACTTAAAAAATAGTTGTAATAAAAAAGCCCTGAAGCATAACTGCTTCAGGGCTTAATAGATTATAAGTTTATGCTTTTGTCATACCTAACAATACAGCACCGCCGATAATTAAAACACTACCTAGTGCAATAAAGATCAATTGACGTTTTGTTTTCTTTTCACCTAAGAAGACAATCGCACCGAATGTTGAGATAACGATTCCAGTTTGAGATAATGGGAAGCTTGTTGCTACTCCGACACGTGGTAATGAAAGAAGTAAGAATAAGTTTCCAGTTCCCCATAGTAAACCAGATAAAGCATTACGGATTGCATATTTGTTAAATGGTTTATGTTTAGATGTCAATACAACCGCACCAACAAACATACCAACTGCTTGTGGTAAAATAGCAGACCAACCATCGATATTATACCAACGAATAATAATTACATATACAAGGTAGCCGAAAGTAGAAACAATTAAAGTAAGAAGTCCTTTTTTCAATTGTCCTGGTGGCTGTGCATTTTCTTTGTCATCTAGTGATGTGAATACAACACCAACTACGATTAATAGGATTGCAATCGTTCCCAGAACAATCGTTGTTGTAGTAGTCCACTCACGGAAAGCGATAACCCCAAAGATAGAAGTTGCAACAAGTTGCATACCAGTAGAAATTGTTACAGTAGTTGAAACACCTAGTTTTTCAACTGTTTTTAATTGATTTACTTGTCCTAATGCCCAGAATAAACCTGAAATAAAACCAACAATTAAGACTGTCATTGTTAAAGCTGGTTGAGTAAATACATACATAATTGTTGCGAAGAATAGAGCACCGATTGTCATACCTACCGTTTGGCTATATGCACCACCGCCCATTTTTACGCTTACTAATAAGATGTTTCCCCATGCAATTGCAGGAAGAAGCGCTAATAAAATGTCCATTACAAGACTCCCTTCGGTTTTCTATACCAATATAATTACATATCGTTCTAACGATCGGTAATGCCCCACTAGTAGAGTAGAAGATTACCGATCGCTAAAACAGGATGAAGAATTCACGATATAAATGCGTTTTCATTTCTTCAATTTTTGAAACACCTCCATATAATAACAGGAAATTGCCTATTTTAGAAAGTGAATTCAAATAAAATGTATATTTTAATAAAAGGTAAAATTCAGTTATTTCCCAATGGCATATTTTATTTCCTAAGAAATAAAGAAGCAGCTTCGACAAAAGCTGCTTTAAGATTTAGTAATTCTTTTATTAATAAGCTGAATACATAGCAGAAATAGGAGTGACATACTAATAGTGATAACTACTAGTGTCCAAGCGAGTTGCATATTACTTGCATCAATCGCCATATAAATTGCAGTTGGGATTGTCTGTGTTTTACCGGGGATGTTCCCAGCGAACATGAGTGTAGCACCAAATTCACCTAGTGCACGAACAAAGCTCAAAATCATTCCGCTTAGTAATGCAGGAAATGCAAGCGGAAGCGTGACGTTTAGAAAAACTTGATATTCACTTGCACCAAGATCACGAGCGCTTTCTTCAATTTGTACATTCGCGATAGAAAAACCTGTTTTTGCTGATTGGTACATAAGCGGAAATGCAACAACTGTAGAAGCGATGATAGCAGCAGTAGATGTGAACATAATAGACTGCTGAAATATTGATTCTACCCACGTTCCAATGGGACTATTATTTCCAAAAATGATAATGAGAAAAAAGCCGATTACAGTTGGCGGAAGTACCATTGGTAATAAGAAAATAGTTTCTAATATTACTTTATATCTCCATGAGGAGCGTGCTAGCGCTCGTCCGATTATCGTTCCTAAAATTGTAACGATAATGGTGGCGCATGCAGCTATTCGTAAAGATAGAAAGATTGGTGACAAAATAGCATCAAAGCTCATGGCAATTATGATAGGACTGTAAATCCATATTTCTTAAAGATAGATTGTGCATCTTTTGACTGCAAATACTCATAAAATGAGGTCGCCTCTTTCTTGTGCTTAGATTCTTTTATAACGCCTAAAGGATAGTGAATTGGCTCATGAGAAGTAGCCGCTGCTGTCTCACCAATTTTTACTTTGTTTGAAATAAGAGCATCTGTTTTGTATACAATACCAGCATCGACATTACCTGTTTCTACATATGTTAACACTTGGCGAACATCTTTTGTAAATACGATTTTATTTTGAATATCATTCCATAGATTTTCATGTGTGAGAGAAGCCTTTGCATATTTTCCAGCAGGTACTGATTCAGGTGTACCAAGTGCGATTTTCTTAATTTTTTCATCTTTTAAATCTTCAATTTTTGTAAGAGAACTATCTTTTGGGGCGACTAGAACAAGTTCATTTCCAAGAAGATTTTTCCCTTCTTTTTCATTAATAAATCCTTTTTTAACAAGAGCTTGGAATTTATCTTCGGCTGCTGAGAAGAATAAATCAGCAGGTGCACCTTGTTCAATTTGTTGTTGAAGTGCACCAGAAGCACCGAAGTTAAAAGAAAGTTTAATATTAGGTTCTTTTTCTTTATATTTTGTTTCAATTTCTTTTAGTGCATCTTGTAAGCTTGCAGCAGCTGATATAGTAAGTTCTACTGTTTTTCCTTCTTTAGCAGTTGATTTCTCTTTCTTTTCGCCGCTTGTACATGCAGCACTAAATATAAGAAGAAAAGAAAGTATAAGTGCTCCGATGGATCGTAATGTAAACTTGTTCATAAAAAAATCCCCTTTCGTTTTGACATATTTAATTATAACTAAATATAACTAAATATAACTAGTTATAATTGAATATAATTTGAACGATGTAGTTGTTTTTAAAATATAGGAGAAATATTCTTTTCTTTGTTACAATGAAGAAAGAAAGTGAGGAATCGTCTATGGATCATCATTCCTACACAACGGAAGAAGTAGCAAAGCGATTAAAAGTATCAAAATTAACTGTATACGATTTAATTAAAAAAGGAGAACTGCCTTCTTATAGAATCGGTAGACAGATGCGCATTGATGCAACGGATTTAGAACAATATATAAAGCAAATGAAAACAGGGAAAATACAAGGTACTCCTGTAAAGAGCGAAGATAGTAGAGGCTTGGATACATGTATTATTAGCGGACAAGAACTAACGTTAGATATGTTGGCAAAACGTATAGAAAATCGCCTGATAGGTTCAAATATATTAAGGGCATATCAAGGTAGTTTAACGAGTTTAATAAAAATGTATCAAGGAGAAGGAAGTATCGTTAGTCTTCATTTGTTTGATGGAGAAACGGGTACATATAACGTTCCTTACGTAAAACGTATTTTAGTTGGACAACCGTGTACTATGATTAATTTATTAGCAAGGAACGTTGGGTTTTATGTTCAAAAGGGAAATCCTAAAAATATAAAAACATGGGCTGATTTATCTCAATCATCTATACGATTTGTAAATCGAGAAAAAGGTTCTGGTATTAGGGTGTTAGTCGATGAACAATTGCGCATTCAAAAGTTAAATAAAGAACGTATTAGTGGATATGGATGGGAAGAATCGAATCATCTTGGTGTTGCCACGCAAGTTGCGAATGGAAAAGCTGATGTGGGAGTAGGGTCAGAAAAGTTTTCGCAAATTGTAAATGTAGATTTTATTCCAATCATGAAAGAACAGTATGATTTAGTGATTTTGAAGAATAAAGAAAATGAAGAGCTGATTGAAGTCGTGAAAGACATTCTACAATCGGAAGAATTTCATAATGAATTAAAAGCAATTGGCGGATACGATATAACGAAAACAGGTCAAATTATATATGAAATAAACTAAAAAGCTGCTTGTCTATAAGACGAGCAGCTTTTTCTATATATAAAGGGGTTTGGGGAAACGAAGTATTAAACAAGACCTTGAGCAAGTGTGTAAATGAAAGCTGTAAGAAGAGTAGCTCCACTTGCAAGTCCGATAAAGTCTGATTTGTTAAATGTAATGTTGTTCATTATAATCTCTCCTTATTTGTTTAATGTATTTGCAACAGCTTTTGCATCGACAAGTGCGGATAGCACCATGCCCATTGTATTTAAAAATTTGTTTGATTTCATTTTGTTCATCATGCGTATCCGCTCCTTTTCGAATTGTTGTTGCCCTGCTTTATGTCTTAATTATAGGAAATATGATCGCCTGCAACTATCGAATTAGCTTACGGAAGGCTTACACTTTTGTAAGAAAAAAAGACATTCGCGTAAGAATGTCTTTTAAAGCATATTGATATGATGATGCTCTTCAATTGTTTTTAAAAAGCTACGCATTGAATTCGTCATATAACTATCTTTACGGCGTATGAAAACCGTTGAAATACTACCATATTTTTCAGGGATTGCATGACAATGTACTTTACCAGCTTTAGAAAGATGGTGGACAGCAGACTGTGGTACGAGTGTAATTCCAAGGCCGAGTGCAACACTGTTTAATATTGTCTCTAATATATTAAATTCCATAATTCTTTTTGGGAGCAAACCTTCATCTTTAAGCCATCGTTCTAGTTTGGAACGGTATCCACATCCTTGGTTAAAAACGAGTAGGGGCGTTGTTGTAAATTCTTCTATATGAAAAGCTTTATTTTGTGTTACAAGCATTAATTTTTCTGTACTAACATCGTATTGTTCAATTAGTGGATGTTTAATAGGCCCTGATATAAAGGCACCATCTAATTGATGATCAAGTACTTCTCTAATCAATGCTTCTGTTAGACCCGCTTGTAATGATAAATCGACATTCGGATATCGTTTATAGTAAGAAGATAAAATGGTAGGTAATGTACTTACTGTTTCGACTGTACCGATTTTTAATATGCCAGAGGGAGTTTCACTATCTAAAAATACTTGTTTTAGCTCGTCAACATCTTGCAAAATTTTATTAACATAAACGAGCATTTTTCTTCCTTCAGCTGTTAAAGTCATGCCTCGTTTATGACGATAAAAGAGCGGTGTTTTCAGTTCATTTTCTAGTTGTTTAATACGCGCGGTGACATTTGATTGTACATAGTTTAATTCCTTTGCTGCGCTACTTACACTGCCTTGTTCGGCAACGCTTTGGAAGATTTGTAAGTCTCTTAATTCCATTTTATGCTCCTCCTTGATGTTAACTATCATTATAAGTGATAGTTAACATCATTTTGAATCATTTTACGTGATATATTTTTTCTTTTACAATTCTCTTTGTGCAAATAGAAAGAAGTGGGGGATTGTGGTGAAAAAAGGTCAAATGATAATAGGGGCTTTAGCGTGTTTAATTGCAAGTATGTCGTGGGGAGCAATGTTTCCGGTTGCTGATCATGCACTAGAATACATAGATCCATTTTATTTTTCGCTTATTCGCTATGGAGCGGTGGCAATCGTACTGGTTGTATTGTTGTTAGCGAAAGAAGGAAAGCAGGCATTTCGTTTAGAGGGAAGAGGAAAGTTACTCGTCTTTTTCGGAACGATGGCGTTTACTGTATATAATGTACTTATATTTTTAGGTCAAATGTTAATGGGAAAATCAGGCGTGATGGTAGCCTCCATTATGGAAGCGCTTATGCCGATGATTTCTATTTGTATTCTATGGGGCTATAAGCATGTAAAACCGAAAAAGTATATGATAACGAGCATGATGATTGCTTTTGTAGGAGCTATATTTGTTATTACAAAAGGTGATATGAGTTTCTTTTTAACGTTGAAAGATAACATGTTTTCGCTAGCATTTATATTTGTTGGTGTTGTAGGATGGGTGATTTATACGATGGGTGGTCAAACGTGTAGCGACTGGTCAACATTACGTTATTCTACGTTGACGTGTGTATTCGGTACGACTGTCACAGGGATTATAACTGTAATAATTACATCGCTTGGATATGTATCGGTTCCGAGTATGGGAACGATTTCTATCGTGAAATATGATTTATTGTTTATGATGACATTACCAGGTATCGTAGCGTTACTTGCTTGGAACTATGGTGTGAAAATTTTATCGTCCATTAATGGGATTTTATTTATTAATTTTGTACCGATTACGACTTTAGTTATTATGATGATGCAAGGATATCGAATAACGATTTTTGATATTATAGGGACTTTACTTGTTATTGCAGCACTTATTCGCAATAACGTTTGTCAGAGAAAAGAAGA
The DNA here is from genome assembly GCF_040460055.1 of Bacillus cereus group sp. MG4. Classification (NCBI taxonomy): domain Bacteria; kingdom Bacillati; phylum Bacillota; class Bacilli; order Caryophanales; family Bacillaceae; genus Bacillus; species Bacillus cereus group sp. MG4. The sequence continues at coordinate 3,618,230 of NZ_JARVGZ010000001.1, forward strand.
AAATATAAACAAGCGAATTTTACAAGAAGAGCAATTACGTCAAGCTGTTTAATAGGCAATTGGAGGATTTCACATGTTAGAAAGTTTATTGTTTTTCTTCGCCGTCGGAGTTGCTTGTGAGCTTGCAGCAATTAACCGAAATGGTCGTAAGAAGATAAAACAACAAGCTGAAATGATACAGCTTTTAAAAGAGTTAAAAGAAAGAAAAATGTAAAAAGACGACCGGGCATAGACGGTCGTCTTTTTCTATATAAAGGGGAAAGGGGACACAAAGTTATACAAGCGTAGCAGCGTAAATAAAAGCAGTAAGAAGAAGAGAGCTGCTAGCTAATCCTAAAAAATCTAATTTGTTAAAAGTGATGTTATTCATCATGAATTCTCCTTACTTGTTTAATGTAGAAGCAACAGCTTTTGCGTCGATTAGAGCGGAAAATACCATGACCATTGTGTTTAAGAAATTGTTTGATTTCATTTTGTTCATCATATGAATCCGCTCCTTTTCGAATAGTTGTTGTTTCTTTCTGACTTAATTGTATGAAATATTTGGGGAAGTAACTATCGAATTAGCTTACAAGAAAATTACACTTTTGTAAGAATTGAAATTTAACAATTAATACTTATTTTTATTACCAACTCCTAAAACTTAGTGTTATAATCATTGTAAGAGAATGACTATAATTCGGATGTTCAGAAAGGAACGAAACAAATGTATAAACCAATTACATTTTTGTTAAAATATATATTTAAAACTGCTGGGAAAGTAGAAGTGCAAGGAAGAGAAAAGTTACCAGAAGGCGGCCCATATGTTGTTGCGTGTACACATACAAGTTTTATGGATGTATTAATGTTAGCTACAGGGATGTACCCGACCCAAATTCATTACATGGCCAAAAAAGAATTATTTGAAGGGAAATTCAAAAACTGGTTCTTTAAAAATGTGAATGCATTCCCTGTAGATCGTGCGAATCCAGGACCGAGTACACTCAAAATTCCGTCACGCCTATTAAAAGAAGGGAAAGTAGTAGGGATTTTTCCGAGTGGGACACGATCAACAGAAGACGTTTCATTAAAAGCTGGGGCTGTTACGATTGCACTGCGTTCTAATGTCCCGTTAGTACCGGCAGCTTATGTTGGTCCATCGAGTGTGAAAGAATTAATAAAAGGGAAAAAGGCGCAATTGATTTTTGGAGATCCAATTCAAATTGATGCGGAAGAACAAATAGATCGAAAAACAGCTATGAAAATGATGACAGATCAATTAAATGAGAAGTTTGATGAGCTAAAGGAAACTTTGCAATCAAATCAAAAGTAAGAAAAGACGACCGGGCATAGACGGTCGTCTTTTCTATTACTATTTATAATAAAGGGGAAAGGAGACACAAAAGTTATACAAGCGTAGCGGCGTAAATAAAAGCAGTAAGAAGAAGAGAGCCACTAGCTAGTCCTAAAAAATCTAATTTGTTAAAAGTGATGTTATTCATCATACATTCTCCTTACTTGTTTAATGTAGAAGCAACAGCTTTAGCATCGATTAGAGCGGAAAATACCATGCCCATTGTATTTAAAAAATTGTTTGATTTCATTTTGTTCATCATATGAATCCGCTCCTTTTCGAATAGTTGTTGTCCTGTTTCTGACTTAATTGTATGAAATATTGAGGAGAGTAACTATCGAATTAGCTTACAGGAAAATTACACTTTTGTAAGAAAAACAAATGAAGGTGTAATGATGAGAAAGTTTGACATATGTTCGTGGAATTCATTAAGTTAAAAGTAGAGGTGAGTGTATGGCCAATATTAAAGATATTGCAAAGATGGCGGGAGTTTCAGTTACGACTGTTTCGAGAGTGTTGAATGATCACCCATATGTAAGTGAAGAAAAAAGGAAAGCGGTTATGGAGATAGTTGAGAAGTTGAATTACTCACAAAACGCAAATGCCGTTCATTTATCAAAAGGGAAAACGAATATTGTTGGTGTGATTTTACCGTATATTAATCATCCATGTTTTGATGCGATGGTGGGCGGGATGATGGAGGTGGCGTTAGCTCATAATTACAGAGTGCTACTTTGCCAAACGAATTATAATAAAAAAGAAGAAATGAAAAGTTTACATATGTTAAAAACAAAACAATTGGATGGCCTTATTATTTGTTCTCGTGCGAATGATTGGGAAACGATAGAGCCGTATGCTTCCTATGGGACAATCGTTGCTTGTGAAGATAATGATATTTCAAATATCTCAAGTGTATATACGAATCATTCGGCAGCTTTTCAATTAGGAATGGATTATTTGATTGAGAAAAGTTATAAAAAAATTGGTTATTGTACGGGAAGGAAATTAGGTCCGAGTAGTCAAAAACGTTTTGATGTTTATAAACAGCAATTGCAATCTATAGATGAGGAAGTGAATGAAGAATGGATTTTTACAGAATGTTTTACATTAGAAGATGGTGTGAAAGTGGCTCATAAATTAAAGGGGATGCAGTATCTTCCCGAAGCATTAATAGTAGCAGGAGATGAAGTTGCGATTGGGGTTATGACAGAAGCTGAAAAATTAGGTATTCAAGTTCCTGAGGAGTTAGCGATTATTGGCTTTGATAATCAACCTATTTCGCAAGTGTTACAACTTACAACCATTGATCAAAATTTAAAGGAAATAGGTAAAAAGGCCTTTGAAATGTTTTACAGGCAAATACGTGATGAAAGTTCTAAACAAGAAAAGGTGGAAATTCCATATGAACTTGTGGAACGCTCAACCGTTTAGTTTTAATCCGTTATGTGTAAGTTGCATAACGGATTATTTTTTTGAAATATCTTTGACAGGAAACGCGTTTCATACTTTATAAAGGAGTTACACCGGTCTGTAATAATCCATGGATTCTTTTCAAGAATAGTATTTGGAGGGATATGCATGAATGAACTTTTATTGAGTATGAAAAAGTATATAGAAGATGATGAAAAGATTTTGGCTTTTGTCGTAGGGATATTTGAGAAGGATAATTTTACGCTATCGTATCAACATGGGATTTTTGCTGCTACTACTAGACGTCTTCTCTTTTATGGGAAATTTCCATACTATCCTGCAACATTTAAAGATTATTCATATTTGCATATAGATAGCATAGATTTTCGTCCGCATTTCGAATGTACTTGTAATCATGAAACCATTCGAGCTAAGTATATTCAGAAGGGGAATGTGGAGCGATTTGTCTGTACAGTTAGAGCGAATATGAATAATTAATCACCCCTTTGTTTAAACATAATATCCCGATCTTTAAGAGTAAAAATGCGCAATAAAAACAACTTCTAAACCTCTAGGAGATAGTGATACAATGTCAAATGGGGGGAGGTATGAACTATGGTTAATCAACGTATAAAGGAAATAACACTAATTACAATTGGTTCATTATTATTCGCAATTGGTATTAATTACTTTGCAATTCCAAACCGTTTATCAGAGGGTGGAATTATTGGTTTAACGGTTGTTACGTACTATTTATTTGATTGGTCGCCGGGGATTGTAAACTTTGCTATAAATGCAATTTTACTAGCTATTGGTTATAAATTTTTTGATAAGAAAACGATGGTTTATACAATTTTAGGGATTGTAGAAACATCCTTGTTTTTATATGTTACGGAACATATTGAGTATCATGTAAATAGTGATACGTTATTAGCGGCTCTATTCGCTGGCTTATTTGTCGGTGTCGGATTAGGCTGTATGTTCAAAGCTGGAGGTACATCAGGAGGATCGGCAATTTTAGCTCGGTTAGCCAATCAATATTTAGGGTGGAGCGTTGGTAAAGGCGTACTTATTATTGATATTGTGGTAATTGCTGGTTCTGTATTTATAATAGGGCAAGAAAAAGCAATGTACACACTTGTTGCAGTATTCATCGGAGCAAAAGTGATTGATTTCATTGTAGAAGGAATGGATACAAAAACAGCTGTTACAATCATTTCAAATCAACCGGATTTAATCCGTGAAACTATTACGAAAAACATGACACGCGGTGTCACTGTATTAGAAGGACGCGGCGGATATACTGGTAAAAATAAAGAAGTGTTATATGTTGTTATAAATAAACAAGAGCTTGTTAAGTTAAAGCAGGTTATTAGTCGAGTAGATGAAGATGCTTTCGTTGTTATTCATGATGTACGTGATGTACTTGGCGGTGGCTTTAAAGCGAGTTAAAAGGTGAACGAGTAAATTCGTTCACCTTTTTTAATTCTTACAAAAATGTAAGTGTAATGTAATGAGATTCAATAGTAGATTTTATTCCTTCTTTTTAAAATGGATGTATATATATCCTGCAGAGGAGGAAGATTGATTATGAAGAAAAAAATGATCGCTACTATAATAGCGATGATAGTGATAGTAGTAATGTTACTGCCTACGAAACTTGGACCAGTTATCGATAAATATAATCCACTTTATAAGACGAAAGAATACTATACGGTCGTGAATACAATTGGTCAGCATATTGGTGATGAGTGGTATGAATATGAATTTATTGCATTTGACGAACGTGGAAGAGAACAAAAAATAAAGAAGACTGTTAAGCATATGTTAAAGAGAGATGAAGCGTTAAAGGTGTATGCAAAAGGACGCTACGGAGAGGCGATTGAAGAAATTGAAGCTGTAAATATTCCTATTAATGCGAAGAGTAAACTTTTAACGATGAGATAGCAGATTATACCCCCACCTATTTTTTGTCGAAAATAAAAATACTAGGTAGGGGTATTTTGAGGTTCATAAAAGAACCTTAGTCTATATGGACTAAGGCTCTTTTTATTATATAAAGGGGAAGGGGGTACATCGTAGTAGCATGAGTGAAAGGTATAAGAAGAGTAGCTACTAGCAATGTAATTTGGTTATGTGAGTGTTCTTCTTATTTGGCTTGCTTTCTAACTTTATTGTACGAGATGTAGGTAAGAGAAACTATCGAATTACATTACACATAGCTTACAAACATGTAAGTCTTCTGTAATGTAATTCGATGGTTAAAAGATAGTTAATTTCATATAGTGTAATTAGAAAGTCTCACTGTATTACTTTCTGTTTGTAATATTAATGAAGAATGAAAAACCAACTACTTTTTAATAGCCCTCATCTGTATTTAGATGAGGCTCTTTTTATAAACCTTACAACATTGTAAGGTTTACGTAAGTTAATTCGATAGTAAATTTGTCATATTTTTTGCATAATAGATACAAATAGATAAAATAATTAGGGATATAGTAAGAAGGGAGAAAACTGGGATGCGTAAAGAAGAAGTAGTGAAGTTTCCAATTAAAGATTTCTGTAGCTACTTTACTGTTGCCGTAGTATGTATTGGATTATTTGATATCATAACAAACTTAATTGTTAAATAATATAGATGATAAAACAAGAAGGGAGATCCTTTCTTGTTTTTTTTATGGAGGAATAAAGATGAAATGGATTGATAGTCATATACATGTTGACCAATATAAGGATGAAGAAAAAAGTAGATTACTTAAAGATGTGGAACATAGTAAAGAGATACAGGGGCTTATCGCGGTATCTATGAATTATCAATCATGTAAAGAAACTTTATCTTTAGCAAAGCGATATCCTTTTGTACATCCAGCGATAGGTTTTCATCCGGAGCAACCGATTCATAAAGAAGAATGTGAGCAAATTTATAAATTAATTGAAGAGCATGTAGAAGACATAGTTGCGATTGGTGAAGTAGGCTTACCGTATTATTTAAGAAAAGAAGATGAGCGTATTACTATCAATTCATATATATCAGTGTTAAAACGATTTGTTGAACTAGCTAGTAAATATGATTTACCCATTATATTGCATGCAGTGTATGAAGATGCTGATATTGTATGTGATTTACTAGAGAAATATAAAGTTTCACGTGCACACTTTCATTGGTTTAAAGGAAGTGAAACAACAATGAAACGGATGATGAGGAACGGTTATTATATTTCTATCACACCAGATGTTTTACATAAGGACAAAATTAGAAAAATTGTTTCGTATTATCCACTTGAATATATGATGGTAGAAACAGATGGACCGTGGGAATTTCATGAGGATGTTATGACGCATCCGAGAATGATTCGAGAGGTATTAAAGGAAATTAGTGTTATAAAAAACGTATCTGTTGATAAGGTTGCGAAAACGATATATGAAAATACGATTCAATTTTATTTGAAAGGATAGGAGAGTTACTCTTATCCTTTTTGTTATGGATATTTTTTCTGATATTTTCTATAATTTATGAAAATAATCAATGGGTTATTAATAATATGCCGCGTTTTGGTTTAAGTTGAAAAAACCACCAAGCATTTTGCTTGGTGGTTTTGTATTAGGATTCTAATTTTTTCGCACGTCTTAATAATAAGAGAAAGACAATGACGAAGAAACCAAGTATAAGGAAGAATCCATATTGTTTTATATAATCCATTACGTCACTTGCGCTTGTTGGCTTTTCAACGTGAATGCCATCTTTATTAGTAGTGATATGAATATCTTTCATTTTCACTTCATTTGTTTCTTTTTGTAAATCAATCCATTCTATATTTGGGATGCTTTCTAGATCCTTTAGTACTTCTTTTAATGGTTTCACACCTAAGTAAGGATGATAGAAGGCACCAATAACTCCATCGGATAATTTAGCAACAGATACAGCATTTGCTTTCATTTTCGCAATAGCTTGTGGCTTATCTTCTTCAATAAAGCCAACTGTTTCAGGCATTAATTTCATCCCGTGTAAAAATGATGGGGTACTTCTGTATGCTGGAGAGTGCATGGATTTCCAAGTTGTATCACTTAACTGTAGTTGTCCTACATAAGTTGAAAAATATCTTGATAATATTTCATAGCCTTTTTGAGACATCGTGTAATGAGGTGCTTCAAATGCGACAGGATATAGTTTAGCATCTACAAGTTCTTGAATCCCTTTTTCGATATGATCTGTCGTATAGTTTTCTTCAAATTCTTCCCCTTTTTTTACATATGCATTATATGCTTCGATATTAGGAAAGTCATCTTTTGTTTTTGGTTTTTCATGCTTTGGTTGACGAATTGGTTGATCTGTTTTTACGTCCCAAAACTCAAAACCTTCCCCAGTTTCACTGTCATAAAATTGGTGCGTATAACCATGCATAATAATTGCTGCACCATCATCTTGCATAGAGCGTAAAAGATCGACTAGTTCGGGCTTATCTTTTAAATGCAGTGTTTTACCTGTCTCCGGATCTGTATATACAGGAATAACAGTGATCATGTAGGGAATCTTTTTCTCTTTTAGTAATTCAGCAATTGCTTTTAATTGATTTGTATCTGCGGCTGGATGAACGTCCTCAAGACGCAAATAAGCCTCTACTTTATTTGTCGTTGGCTTTTGTCCAAAGTAAGAAAATAACATTTCACCAACGTAATGAGACATCCAGTCAAAGAGGTGTGGCGTTGCGACGTAATAAGATGTTTCATGCTGAATGATTAGTGGGTTCTTGCTATTTGAACTTACAGCGTTAGCAAGAACAGTTCCATTTGTATCAAAAGATTGAATCAATCGTTCCTCTTCTAAAGTGTTTTTAAGCTTATGGCTTGGATATTCGATTTTATTAACTCGTATATCATCAGCCTTTAGGGTAATGAAAGAAAAGCGATTAGATAATTGTTCAACATTTTGTCCTAAAAATAATACTGGACCTGAGAAATTTTCTAGAAGTTGCTTCGTTTCAATAGGAAACTCTTCTTTTTGTTCACCGATATAAACAATATGTGTATAAGAAGATGAATTAGTAATTTCATTAGCTTTTTTAAACTTTTCGTAGTTATATCATTTGTAAAATGTCCTAATTGAGTATTAAGGATTTGAATATTATTTGTAATTTTATCGTCTTTTGTACTGTATAAAACAAGTACTTTTGGTTTTGATGATGTTTGTGCAGAGGTGTGGATAGGGATAAGTAGTAAAATGCTGAACAAGAGTATTATGCACTTTTTCATTTGGTCTGCTCCTATTCTATATGTAGAGTTCAATTTACAATTATATACAAGAAATACGTTGTAGTCTATGAAAGTTACATTTTTGCACGTATTTACCAGCTGTTTTTTCACAAAATCGGTCTAAAGCATGATGATAATATATATAGTTATTTGCTATGATAAAAGGGTAAGAGAATGATAGAATGTGGGTAATTGTAAAGGGAAGAAGGCTGAAAGGGGACAAATTTCAGCGGAGAAAGAGGTAGTGGTAGTGAAGAAATTCTTTGTAGGATTTTTAGTTGTTCTTGGGGTGTACTTATATTTCCAAGGAAAGTCTGAAGGAATGGGCAAGTTAGTGAATGAGACAAGCTATGTTGACTCAGAAGAAGCAAAACAAATGAAACAAATTATTATAGAGGAAGCAAAGAAAGTCAATCTTCCAGAATGGATACCTCTTACAATTGCTGAACATGAAAGCCGGTTAAATCCAAGAAGTGTTGGAGATAACGGAACTTCATTCGGATTGTTTCAATTGCACCGTGGCGGTGGGCTTGCACCAGATCATTTAACTGATGAAGAGTTGAAAGATCCGCGCACAAATGCGCAAATTGCAATGCCGCATTTAATGAAAGGATATAAGCGCGGGGTGCAAAAAGGTTTGACGGATTTTGCATTACTAAAATATGTAGCAAATACATCTGGATGGCCAGGTAATCTGGGTCCAGAGTGGACGGATAATAACATGAAGTATAACATCGGATTAGAAGATGTGTACTATCGAAATAAAGGTGTAATCAAAGAGTAGGTTTTCTATACCTACTCTGTTTTTTTATGAATAATTGCATCTTTTTCGCTCGTGAAGTACTGCGCGAGTTGCATTTTCACGTCTTCTAGTTTTGTGGAAACTTGTGGTATTTTATATCCTACATACAATGGTGAAACGACGAACCTAGGAACAACTTTACAAATGATTTTTCCGTTTAAGTAATAGAAGAATAAGTTATAACTACTACATCCTTTATGGAAATCTGTCAGTATGTAACGTACAGTTTGCTGAATATAATTTGCCAGTTCATCTATGTATCCAATATCTGCAATAATGATATTAAATTCAGTAAAACCGATAATAGGACGATCTGAAATATTGAGTTCAATGCGTTCGTTTTTTTGTACAATGACTCCTCGGAAGTTGTCCTGTTCTACGTTACCGAGATAGTCTACATATTTCATTCCGATAATCTGCATGTGTGCATGATGCAAACTCCCGCCTGAGAATGGACCGTGATTTTTGTATAAAATCACAGATGTGAATTCTTCATTCTTCTGTAAGTCTAACCAATGTTTAATGGAGAAACGAATTAGCGATCTCATATGTTCTTCTGTATATGTCGCAATATGGTCTTTACAATTATCGGTTTCGATTAGCACCGTTTGAAATGTATCTTTTAATGTAGGGAATTTGTTTTTTAGCCAAATAATTGAGCCCTCAGTTGCTAAAATATCCGTTAAATTTTCTCTGTCACAAAAAGGACATGCAGCGCTTCTATTCCGAATGCTTTCTGGTTTTTGTTTGCCAATATCGTTTAAAAAGTATAGTTGTTGTGTATCCATTTGTATATATGCCCCTTTAAAATATGTGTAAAAATCCCGCTTAATACATTCGGGAAAAGGAGAAGGAAATCCTTTAAAAGGAATAGGAAAAATAAAAGACAAGATATCCTCATTACAATAGGGTACCTTGTCTTTTATTTTTTCTTTAATAATGTGTATGGATAATATAGAGCGTTTTTATTGTGCTTCTTTTTTCTATTTTTTATTGTGTATAAGGCGATTGCTGTACTTGCGATTACAATAATGGCTTTCTTCATATTCATTTACCCCTTTTTATTGTTGGTTTAATTCTTGGCTAACTGCTTTTGCATCAACTAGAGCGTGTAAAATCATTTTAACCATGTTCATCATATTCCTTCACTCCTTTTATAGTTCATTTAGTTCTTTTACAACTGCTTGTCCGTTCACTAATACCTCAAAGATTGCTTTTACGATTTCTTTCATCATGATCGTTTCCTCCTTTTGTTTGGCTCTCTTGTTTACATCTTTATTGTATAGGGAGGCATCTTTTCGTACTATCGCTTTCCATTACGTGAACATAACAGTTTTGTAAGATTTGATGTCACTTATTGAAATGTTTAGTCTATCTTCATTATTTTCAGAAAAATGACTATTCAAACGTGAAATGGGAAAGTATAATAAAGAAGTAAGTATTAAATTCCGTACGAAAGAGGTGAATGAGATGAAACGTTCTTTAGCTGCACGTGCCAAATTTTTAGATTATATCTATTTTTGTCGTGCGATTTTTCATGATGTAGTTGTTAACGGGATACGTCTGTCCTTTTTTAACAATTGCATAGTAGCTATTGAACGATAGAAATCTCTTCACCCATTTTTAATAAACGTGTGAAAAGGGAGCTATTTGGCTTCCTTTTTCTATGCCGAAAACCATGGGGAATGTTTCTTTCCTATGGTTTTTTATATTGAAAGGAGTACGGAAAATGACAATTTGTAGTGTAAATAATGTAACGAAATCTTTTGGTGGAAACATCATATTTGAAAATATATCGCTTGAAATAAAGAATGGTGAACGTGTTGGATTAGTTGGTCGTAACGGTAGTGGGAAGACAACAATCTTTCAGCTTCTAACTGGAATGGAAAGTTTGGATGCAGGGGCCATTCATATGAAGAAAGGTACACGTATTGGTCATGTGGCACAAATTCCGAAATTTGATGAGGGTATGACTGTATATGATGTATTGAGTTCCGCTTTTAAAGCAGAAAAGGAATTAGAAAGAGAAATGCGTACTTTAGAAAAAAATATGGCGGAAGAACTGGAACCGTCTGCTTTACAAAGATTAATGGAGAGGTACGGAGTAATCCAAGAAAAGTTTGCGTTTCTTGGTGGTTAGGAAATAGAAGCGAATATGATGAAGGTAGCAAATGGTCTACAGGTGACAGAACTATTTCCTCGGTCATTTCTGGAGTTAAGTGGTGGGGAACAAACAAAGGTAAGCCTTGCATACATGCTATTGCAGAAACCAGATTTACTTCTATTAGATGAACCAACTAATCATTTAGATTTATTCGCCGTAGAATGGCTAGAGCAATTTTTAAAAGAATACAATGGAACGATTATGGTCATTTCACATGATCGCTATTTCCTTGATGAAGTTGTAACGAAGATTTTTGATTTAGAAGATGGAGAGATTCACGTGTATCATACAAACTATTCTCGGTTTGTTGAAGAAAAGGAAGAAAGATTGCTCCACGAGTTTCAGGCTTATCAGGAACAGCAAAAGAAAATAAAGAAAATGAAAGAAGCAATTAAGCGGCTGCGTGAATGGGCAAATCAGGCGAATCCTCCGAATGAAGGATTGCATAAGAGAGCGAGAAGTATGGAACGTGCACTGGAACGTATAGAGAAACTAAAAAAACCTATTTTAGAACGAAAACAAATGGGACTCCAGTTTGAAGGGCAAGAGAGAAGTGGGAAAGATGTTGTTGTAATGAAAGAAGTGAGTAAAGGATTTGCTGATCACCCTTTATTTAACGAAGCGAATTTACATGTTCGTTTTCAAGAGCGTGCGGCGATCGTTGGTCGTAATGGTACAGGAAAGACAACGCTACTAAAGTTATTATTAGAAGAAATAAAACCAGACGCTGGAGAAATTCGGATTGGTAGTAGTGTGAAAATCGGTTATTTATCACAGCATGCGTACGGAAATATGAAGAGTAATGTACTAGAGGCTTTCAGGGAATGTGTAGCTGTAACAGAGGGAGAAGCGAGACATATATTAGCTAAGTTTTTATTTTATGGTCCAGCGGTGTTTAAGAAAGTAACGCAACTGAGCGGTGGAGAAAAAATGAGGTTAAGACTTGCGCAACTTATGTATCAAGATATCAATTTTTTAATTTTAGATGAGCCGACAAACCATCTCGATATTGAATCAAGGGAAGTTTTAGAAGAGGCTCTTGAACAATATAATGGAACGATTTTAGCTGTTTCACATGATCGTTATTTTTTAAATAAGTTATTTGAAAAGACGTATTGGATTGATGATCGTAAATTATTTGAGTTTGTAGGGAACTATGCATGGGCGCGTCAAAAGTGGGAAGAAAAGCTTGAGAAACAAGTAATAAAGCAACAACGCCAAGGAAGAAAAAGTATTGAAATAGCCCCTGTAAAAAAGAAAGAAGCTAGGAATGTAGAGGAGATTGAAACAGAGTTGATGCATGTAGAAGAAGAAATATATACGCTTGAGTGTAAGATGGAACATGCAGTTGAAGTTGAAATGCTTGAACAATTGTATGAAGAAAAAACGAAGAAAGAGTTGTTACGAGCGGAGTTATATAATGAGTTAGAGAATATTGCGGAGTAAAAAGTAGAAAGCGAATTCTTTCAGCTTTGCTGAAGGGATTCGCTTTTTTTTATACGGATATTTTACTTTAAGAAAAAATAAAAATTGTGTTTCACGTGAAACAGTAAATTTGATAAATCTTTGTTCCGTAATTTGCATAGATTGTAAAACATAAATGATATTAGGGATTTTTTTGGAGCGGTTACTTATTTCCCGAGACATAAGTATGTGTAACGGCGAATCAGGATTGAAAATAAAAAAGCAGAGTTACAGCTTTACACGCTGAACTCTGCTTTCTTTTTGCGTGGCATCTTCTTTTGTTGAAATGATAATAGCGATCCCGAGCATAATAAAAAAAGCTAAAAAGAGGACGAACTTTGGGAAGAATGGGAATAGTAATAGCGCCCCGACTATCATAATTGTTAATAATACGTAGTGCAGGACGTATTGGAATAGGTTGTCCATGTTTTCGCCCCCTTTTTGGTAATTGGTTATTAGTATTCTATGTTTCATACCAAACGAATAGAAGTGAATTTTTAATTTTTTAATACGAAATAAAAGAGAACGATTGACATGTTTAAAGGAAAGGAATAATCTTGAAATTAATTCATACTATTTTTATAGGAAAAATAAAGATAGTTACAGAAAGGAGGCCTATGTTCCTACATCGCTAAAAATTAGGAAGGTAAAGGTGAGAGGGCAATGAAAAATGCTTTTAAAGGAGCACTTGCTACATTTCTTAGTGTGTCAGTATTACTAGCCGGATGTGGTCAAGAGGAAGCAAGTACAAATGAAGCCGGGAACGTACCAAAAATAAAAGATGAATTTATTAAGGCGAGCGACAAAGCAAAAAGTCCTATAAAAGTAAATGAAAGAAAAGATACTTTTGTAGTTGGAATGCCGAGTCCTGGAGGGATATTCCTTCCGCACTTTATGGAGAATGGATGGGATGGTAATATAACGCAAGCTATATTTGCGCCTCTTGTTGGACTGGATAAGGAAGGGAAACCCATTCCCATTTTGGCGAAGAAGTGGGATATTTCGGAGGATCAGCTTACATATACGTTCCATTTGAAAGATGATTTAAAGTTTAGTGATGGTTCACTGTTAAATGCGGAGGATGTAGCATTTACATTAACGTTATTACATGATCCAACTTATAGTGGTGCGACTGATATAAGCCAAACAGCAATAAAAGGTGGGCAAGCATATAAAGAAGGAAAAGCGAATTCTATTGAGGGGATTCAAGTCATTGATCCGAAAACAATTACAATTACGACTGAAAAGGTAAATGCTCAAACACTATCATTAATTGGTGGAGAAGTTATATCTAAATCTTATTACGGGAAAGAGTATAAACAAGGACACTTGGAGTATTTAAAAGAGTTGTATGGGAAGCCGGTGGGAGCAGGAGCTTATAAGTTAGATAAATATATTCCTGGTCAAGAAGTTCGATTTGTAGCAAATGAAAATTATTTTGAAGGAAAACCGAAGATTGAGCACTTTATTTATAAAATTACAAAAGGTGATACGAAGCTACAACAATTTCAAGCAGGAGAAGTAGATTATGATGGTTTTACGACAAACGTGGAGACCATTGAGCAATTAAAAGATTTAGGTTTTGCTAATATTAATGTGTATACAGGAAGCTCTTATGGCTACATTAAAATGAATTATAAGAAGCCATACTTTAAAGATAAACGTGTCCGCCAAGCATTTATTTACGGATTAGAGCGTCAAAAGGTTATTGATACGTATTTCCAAGGATATGCGTCACTCGTTAATGTACCGATTACGCCAGTTTCATGGGCGTATACAGAAGAGGGCATTAATAAATATGAGTATAATTTAGAGAAGGCGAAGAAATTACTGGATGAGGCTGGATGGAAAGCGGGTTCAGATGGAATTCGTGAAAAAGATGGACAAAAATTGAAAGTAAGTTATTTTGCCTCATCAGCAAGTAAAATAAATGATGTAATGATTCCTGTGATGAAAGAAGATTATAAAAAGCTTGGTGTGGAGTTTAACCCAGAATATATGGACTTTAATACGATGATTTCAAAAGTGATAAAAGGTGATTATGATTTAGCGATGGTATCTACGCCAATGATTGATGATCCGAGCGGAACGATTGAAGAGTTTGTCTCAACAAGTAAACGAAATTATGATGGATATTATAATCCGAAAGTAGATGAATTAGCTAAGCAAGCATTAGAAACGTTGGATATTGAAAAGCGAAAAGGAATTTATAAAAAGTTATATCAAGAGTTAAGCGAAGACCCGCCTGTAATCTTCTTGAATAATAGCAAAGTGGTGTCTGCACATCATGCACGAATTCAAGGATTACAGGAAGATAACTATAACGGTATTTTATTAAGTTTACCTAAATTAAAGATAGAATAAAAATTTTCAAAATATTTATTTAGAAAGAATTGACAAAATATAACGGACGATATAAGCTAATAACCATAAAGTCTACCGGAAAGGTCGGAATAGGATTGTTACCCCTCAAAAACATCTATTTTTTTACGATTAAAACCGACTTTTCCGATTGGCTATAAAATGTTGCTGTGGGAGGCATACATAAGGCAAGCAGTTCATAAGGTTTAATTATTAAAAAAAGTTAGGGTGGGGACAATGAAGAAAAAGACAAAAAAATGGGCTGGTGTATTTTCAGTATTACTGAGTAGTTCGCTTGTGTTATCTGCTTGTGGGGGACAGGAAGATACGGCTTCTACAGAACCAGTAAAAAAGCAGGATTTAAAAGACGCTAAGATTGAATCAATTCCAGCTACAGATAAAAAGAAAAGTCCAGAGAAAGCAAATCAGCGAAAAGATACTTTTATTACGGCCATTTCTAAGCCAGGAGGAGTTTTCCTTCCGTATTTCCAAGATAATGGTTGGGATGGAAATGTAACGTCTGTTATTTTTGCGTCATTAGTATCAACAGACAAACAAAGTAAACCTGTTCCGGATCTTGCAGAAAAATGGGATATTTCTGCTGACCAGTTAACATATACATTTCACTTACGTAAAAATTTAAAATTTAGTGATGGGTCGCCTTTAACGGCGGATGACGTAGCATTTACACTAACACTACTTCATGATAAAGCGTATGAAGGTGGATTGGATATTGCTCAGTATGCTGTTAAAGGTGGGAAAGAATATAAAGAAGGAAAAGCAACTTCTATTGAAGGAATTCAAGTTGTTGATCCACAGACAATTAAAATTACAACTGAAAAAGTTAATTCACAGGCGCTAACGAATTTAGGTGGCCCAGTGCTATCAAAAGCTTATTATGGAAAAGATTATAAACAAAATACAAGTTTAGACTATTTAAAAGCATTATATGGGCAACCAATTGCAGCGGGTCCATATAAATTTGAAAAATATGTTCCAGGTCAAGAAGTACGCTTTGTTGCTAACGAAAATTATTATGCAGGTAAACCAAAAATCAAAAACTTTATTTACAAAATCACATCAGGTGATACTGGATTCCAATTATTCCAAACAGGTGAACTGGACTATAGTGGATTTAGAGCAAATCCTGAGAATATAGACCAATTAAAAGGATTAGAGTTTGCAAATATTAATCTTGAATCATCAAGTGATATTGCTTATATCTATGTAAATAATAAGAAATCGTATTTGAAGGATAAGAAGGTACGTCAAGCACTTACTTATGGATTAGACCGTAAGAAGTATGTGGACACAGCTTTACAAGGATATGGATCTGTTGCTAACGTACCAATTGCGCCAGTTTCATGGGCATATACAGAAGAAGGTATTAATAAATATCCACACGACGTAGAAAAGGCTAAAAAATTATTGGATGAGGCTGGTTGGAAAGTAGGTTCTGACGGGGTTCGTGAAAAAGATGGTCAAAAATTAAAATTAACATATTACGCATCAAATACAGGTAAAACAAATGATATCTTTATTCCAATTGCAAAAGAAAGTTACAAAGAAATTGGTGTTGAACTAAATCCAGAGTTGATGGACTTTAATACGATGCTTTCAAAGGTAGGAAAAGGTGACTACGATTTAGCGGCAGTTTCAACACCAGGAATTAGTGATCCAAGTGAAGTTGTAAGTGAGTACTTATCAACTAATCCAAAAAGTGATACGGGTTATAATAATCCGAAAGTAGATGATTTGATTGTAAAAGGTATAGGAACGACAGATATTGAAAAACGTAAAGCGATTTATAAAGAGCTGTATAAAGAGTTAAGTGATGATCCACCAGTTATTCTATTAAACTATCGCAAACTACTTTATGCTCATAATGCACGTATAAAAGGAATTGATCCGGAAAAGTACGATAGCATTAGTTCCAACTTACCAGTGTTATCTATTGAACAATAAGGGTTGACCTAAATAATAGAAGGCGTTTTTTCATACAGCGATGGAATAGTAGCTGTTTTGAAAAAATGTTCTTCTATTTTTAAGTAAATAGGATTGGGGAGACAAAAGGTGAAAACATATATCATTCGTAGGTTCCTTCAAATGATCCCTACATTGTTTGGTACATCTATTATTATTTTTTTCTTATTTGCACTTTTGCCGGGGGATTATATTGATTCAAATCCAAAGTTAACACCAGAGAGAGCTCAAGAGTTAAGGGAATTGTATGGCTTAAACAAACCAATTATTGAAAGATATTTTCACTGGTTAGTGAATGCTTTACATGGTGATTTTGGATTTTCTTTACAGTATCAAGAACCTGTAACTTCATTACTTAATAAGTTTATTTGGAATACATTTATCGTTGCTGTTGCAGCTTTATTTTTCACTTGGATTATTGCTCTTATTATTGGGGTTATTTCTGCAACAAAGCAGCACTCTTGGTTTGATAGATTGGTAACAATCGGTGTCTTTGCAGCAATGTCATTTCCATCATTCTTTATCGGATTATTTTTAATTAAATTGTTAGCAGTTGATTTAAAGTTATTACCTATTGGCGGCATGATTGATATTGGGAGTAACTCAACAGGGATAGCATACATATTAGAAGTATTACGTCATATGATTCTACCTGTGTTTATTTTAACGCTTCTTGGTGTAGGGTCGTTAACACGATATTTTAGAACCAGCATGTTGGATGTTGTTAGACAAGATTATATTCGTACTGCTCGTGCAAAAGGTTTAAAAGAAAGAACTGTTATTTATAAACATGCATTGAAAAATGCAATTTTACCAGCAATTACATTACTTGCTTTTGAATTACCAGGTTTATTTTCAGGAGCTATTATTATTGAACAGATTTTTAACTGGCCAGGGATTGGGAGTATTCAATTAGAAGCATTAAACTTCCGTGATTATACGGTATTAATGGCCTTTACGATGTTTCTTTCTTGTTTAACCATTATGGCTAATTTCTTAGCTGATATTGTATATGCGTTTGTTGATCCAAGAATTCGATTGAAGTAAGGGGGGAAAGATATGGAGACTATTACACCAATAATAGAGAAAAAGAAAGAGAGAAAAAAGAGAAATGAATCATCACCATGGCGCCAAGCGTATAAAAAAATTAAGAAAAATAAGATGGCATTGTATGGTTTATACGTTTTAATATTCATGTTTTTATTTAGTTTTATCGGTCCAATCTTTTCACCGTATGCTGATGGGAAAGTACAAGTAACACAAATTAATAAACCCCCTAGCCTGTCACATTGGCTCGGAACAGACCAGTTGGGGCGGGATATTTTAACTAGACTTATGCAAGCAGGACGTATTTCATTAACAATTGGTTTAGCGTCGATGCTACTATCCGTTATACTAGGTGCTCTATTAGGAGCAATTGCTGGTTTTTATCGAGGAGTTGTAGATCATTTAATTATGCGTGTTGCAGATGTGTTAATGTCCATTCCAGGATTACCGCTACTTATTATAATGGGAGCAATTTTATCAGAATGGAAATTACCATCGGAGTACCGTTTATATGTTGTAATGATTATTTTAAGTTTAGTAGGATGGCCAGGACTTGCCCGTCTTGTGAGGGGACAAATTTTAACACTGCGGGAGCAATCCTTTATGCAAGCAGCGGATGTATTAGGATTAAAGGATTCTCGGAAAATTATTCATCACTTAATACCTAACGTCTTTCCATTGCTTATTGTTGTAGCTACTTTGGGTGTGGCAGGATCTATTTTAAGTGAATCCGCACTAAGCTACTTAGGTCTTGGCGTCGTCCCACCTACACCATCATGGGGGAATATGATTAGTGCAGCTAACTCGTTAATTGATTTCCAAAAGCGGCCGTGGTTATGGATTCCGCCTGGTTTTGCAATTTTTATAACAGTTGTATCCATTAATTTACTTGGTGATGCACTTCGTGATGCGTTAGATCCAAAGATGAGACGGTAGGTGAGAAGGTATGAGTAAAGCGGTAGTAGAGCTGAAAGACTTACAAACACACTTTCAGACAGAAGAAGGGACAGTAAAAGCTGTGAATCACGTTAGTTTTACAGTTCGAGAAGGTGAAACTGTTTGTGTTGTAGGTGAATCAGGTTGCGGGAAAAGTGTAACAGCTTTATCTATTATGGGACTTATTGCTGAATCAGGCAGTGTAGTAGGTGGGGATATTTTATATGAAGGAAAAAGTCTTTTAGGAATGAAAGAGAAAGAGCTTCGTAGTTTACGAGGAAATGATATTGCGATGATTTTTCAAGAACCGATGACATCGCTAAATCCTGTTTTCACTGTAGGGGAACAAATTGTAGAGACGTTAAGAGAGCATGAACTGCTTAGCAAAAATGAAGCATATAAAAAGGCAATTGAGTTAATTCGTAAGGTCGGCATAGCTCGTGCGGATGAAATCGTCCATTCTTATCCGCACGAACTGAGTGGTGGCATGTTACAACGTATTATGATTGCTGTTGCACTTAGTTGTAATCCTAAGTTATTAATTGCTGATGAACCGACAACGGCTCTTGATGTTACGATTCAAGCTCAAATATTGGACTTATTAAGACAAGTAAAAGAGGAATTTAAAACATCAATTTTATTAATTACACATGATTTAGGCGTTGTAGCAGAAATGGCTGATTACGTTGTCGTTATGTATGGTGGGAAAGTAATTGAAGAAGCACCAGTACTAGAGATATTCCAAAATCCGAAACACCCGTATACGAAAGGCTTGTTGAAATCAAAACCAGTGATGGGAAAACGAATAGATAAACTATATTCTATTCCAGGGCAAGTTCCTAATTTAGTTGGTTTGGATGAATTTTGCTACTTTAGCGGTCGTTGTGAGCATTGTATGGAAATATGTAAAGAAGAAGCGCCAAATCTGAATGTACATGATGAAAATCATAAAGTAGCTTGCTGGTTATATGAGGAGCGTGCGGAACAATGAGTGAACCATTATTAGAAGTGAAAAACTTAAAAACATATTTTCCGATTAAAGGCGGCATATTTAGTAGAACGGTTGGACATGTAAAAGCAGTTGATGGAGTAAGTTTTACTATTAATAAAGGGGAAGTGTTCGGTCTCGTTGGTGAATCAGGAAGCGGAAAAACGACGATAGGAAAAACAATTTTACGTCTCGTTCAAAAAACGGAGGGAGAAGTGAAGTTTAAAGGACACGATGTTCATTCTCTATCAAAAGAGGAATTGAGAAAACATCGTCCTAATATGCAGCTTGTGTTTCAAGATCCATTTAGCTCATTAAATCCGAGAATGAGAATTGGAGAAGCACTTGGCGAGCCGATGTTGGCTCACGGACTAGCGACGAAAGAAAATGTTCGTGAAAAAGTGACAGAAGTATTAGAGTTATGTGGTTTAGCCCCATATCATATTGACCGGTACCCTCATGAGTTTTCTGGTGGACAACGTCAGCGTATCGTTATCGCAAGAGCAATGGTATTAAATCCAGAATTTATTGTAGCTGACGAACCTGTGGCAGCACTAGATGTATCTATTCAAGCACAGATCATTAATTTATTTAGTGAGTTACAGGAGAAAAAGGGACTATCTTATTTGTTCATTTCACATGATTTAAGCGTAGTAGAGCATTTATGTACGAAAATTGGAATTATGTATTTAGGAACGATTGTGGAAACAGCGCCGCGTGATGAGTTATTTACGAACCCACTGCATCCGTATACAAAAGCATTGTTATCAGCTGTGCCAATACCAGATCCAACAGTGAAGCGAGAGCGGATTATACTAGAGGGTGATATTCCAAGTCCAGCAAATCCACCTTCGGGTTGTCGCTTTCATACACGTTGCCCGTTTGCAACAGATATTTGTAAACAAACGGTACCAGAATTCCGTAATGTTGGTGAAGAGCATTTTGTTGCTTGTCATCATGTATAAAAGAAAAGGACCCTTTCAAATTGAAAGAGTCCTTTTTTTATTTACTAGATGAAGTTTGTTTCAATACAAATTTCTCGATTGCGTGAGCAACCCCATGCTCATTATTTGTTAATGTTACGACATCACATAGTTTTTTTACATCTTCTTCAGCATTTCCCATTGCAACTGATAAGCCAGCTACTTGTAACATTGGCACATCATTAAAGTTGTCCCCGATTGCAATAGTATCTTCAATTGGTATATTGAAATACGCTGCCATTTCTTGTAGGCCGTTCCCTTTATGACCGTGCTTATCCATAATTTCTACATTAGTAGGAGCTGATGCGGTAACTGAAATATCAGTGTCTTCTTGTAACATGCTTAATAGCTGTGCACGATGCGCTGCATTAAATGTCAAAATGAAGAATTTAGATATTTCTAATTCTGGATTATTTACGACATCTTCGATTTTTTGGAAATCAGTAATTAAGTTTGATTTCTTTTGTTTTTCTGTAATTCTTTCAAGTTCTTCAAGTGTAACATCTAGTGCATGCTTGTTTTCTTCGAACGCTTGCATGACTTGATCTTGCCATGTATATGGAGAATAAACTCCTTTATTCGTATATAGCTTATAAGGAAAACCTTCAGATTCTAGTAATTTTGCAAGCTTGTATACTTTATCATTTTGTAAACAACGCGAGTTAATTACTTTTCCATCCACATAAACAATTGCCCCATTGCTCGCTCCAATTGGAAGAGATAGTTTATATTCTTCCAATAATTTTAAAGCATCCTCTTTTGCACGACCAGAACAAATCATGACTATATGACCAGCCTCTTTTGCAGTTTGGATAGCTTGTAAGTTCTCTTTGGAGATTTCAAGATTAGATGATAGTAGCGTACCATCCATATCTAATGCGATTAATTTCAAAATGACCACCTCTTTGCTTTTATTATACATAGTTATATAGAGGAAACATATAAACTTATCTTGGAAAGATTGTATTTTATCTCGCGTGAAACGTCAGTAAAAATTTGATAGGCGCCATCTTATTACTTTGAATATGCACTTTAATTTGTAACAAAAATAGAGGTAGGTATGAGGGTGTTTCGTTATATGACTGTAATATTACAATAATATTACAAACGTCAACTTAGGAGAAAGTGCATTAAAACAGGTTTTTTAAGGGTGTTTACAAAAAAACGTAAAAAAAGTGTAATAAAATTTACGTAATTATATTGCAACGTAACAATAGTTATGTTACATTAATGTTACAAACGTTACGTTAATAACTTTAATGTAACGCTAACATAAAAACTATGAAATAAACATTTCTTAGAAATTACATAATAGATAACTTATTAAAAAGGAGGATACATAAAATGAAAGAGCAAGTATTACAAGTAACAAAAGGTGATTTCGTAGGATCAGCAAGTGGAGCAGTAGTATTAACAGCATTAATCGTATTTCTATCAAGCGTATTAGTATAATAGAAGCTTTGTAACAAAAAACAAATGAAGGGAGAATGAAAGATATGAAAGAGCAAGTATTACAAGTAACAAAAGGTGATTTCGTAGGATCAGCAAGTGGAGCGGTAGTATTAACGGCATTAATCGTATTTCTATCAAGCGTATTAGTATAATAGAAGTTTTGTAATAAAAGAAAAAAGAGAGGAGAATGCAAAATGAAAGAGCAAGTATTACAAGTAACAAAAACAGATTTATTAGGATCATTAGGTGGAGCGGTAGTATTAACATCATTTATTTTATTCCTTGCAAATGTATTAGTATGAGACATATAAATACAATCATTCAAAAAAAATAAAGACTCTAGCATATTAGGGTGTGTCTAAAAACTATTTCTATGATAGGATTACCTCAAATCATTTAGAGAGGGGTATTTTCTATGACGCCACGCCGCTACGAACTTACAAATGAACAATGGGAACAAATCAAAGACTTTTTCCCACCGTATTTTACTGGTCGTCCGCCTAAAAGGAGTAATCGTGAAATGTTCAATGCTATTTTATGGATAGCTAGGAGCGGCGCTCCCTGGCGTGATTTGCCGGACCATTACGGATTATGGAAAACCGTGTATGCTCGCTTCTGCAAATGGCGTGATGAAGGTGTCTTACTGACTATTTTTCAAGAATTAAATGCTGAACCGGATCTTGAAAACCTCAGCATAGATTCAACCAGTATCAAAGCGCATCAACATAGTGCTGGTGCAAAAAAAAGGCTGTAAATCATGAGTGTCATCAGCATATTGGCATGAGTCGCGGTGGAAAAACTACCAAAATCCATGCAATTGTTGATGGTTTAGGCAACCCCATTTTATTTCATTTGACTGGCGGAAATATTTTTGATAGCACTCCTGTTTGCGAGCTTTTGGATGAAATACCGATTAAGGGCAGCAATATTCTTGGTGACAAGGCCTATGGTTCTCATACGATTCGTAACTATATTACCGATCATGAAGCAACCTATACCATTCCACCCAGGTCAAATGCGAAAGCTCCTTGGAATGTGGATTGGTATTTATATAAAGAACGCCATTTAGTGGAGTGTTTTTTCAATAAAATCAAGCATTTCCGTAGAATCGCAACACGTTATGATAAGCTGGCATCTTCTTTTTTAGCCTTTGTGTATATCGCTGCCATTTTTCGATTAACACAATGAACAACAGTTTTTAGACACACCCTAGTAAGTAGTTAATATGTTGGGGTCTTTTTTGTTTTCCTCTCATATATATCTTCAAGTATTAATATTCCCTCCGTCACGTAAAGAGAAAAAAGTCGAATTTTATATGTAAGAAAAAAAGAGGAATTTGACAGAAAAGATAGAAAATTTTAAAGGTCAGAATTTGTTAGCTTGCTAACTAATTTCTATTAATTGATGTTGGAAGCGTTTTTGGTTGGTTTTAAGTATGGACCATTTATTCTATTTACAGGGGGATGAGGATTTTATGAAACAAAAATCTATGGATACGCTAGCTGCACAAATGGAGGACTTTTTTCCGGTACGTGATGTAGATCATTTGGAATTTTACGTAGGAAATGCAAAGCAATCAAGTTATTACCTTGCGAGAGCATTCGGGTTCAAAATTGTGGCTTACTCTGGATTAGAAACTGGTAACCGTGAAAAGGTATCTTATGTTCTTGTGCAAAAAAATATGCGTTTTGTTGTGTCTGGAGCTTTAAGTAGCGATAATCGTATCGCAGAATTTGTAAAGACACATGGTGATGGTGTAAAAGATGTTGCTTTACTTGTTGACGATGTTGACAAAGCGTACTCGGAAGCTGTGAAACGTGGTGCCGTCGCGATTGCTCCACCTGTGGAATTAACAGACGAGAACGGTACACTGAAAAAAGCGGTTATTGGTACGTATGGTGATACAATTCATACGCTTGTAGAGCGTAAAAATTATAAAGGAACATTTATGCCAGGATTCCAAAAGGTCGAGTTTAATATTCCATTTGAAGAGTCAGGTTTAATTGCTGTGGATCATGTAGTTGGTAATGTTGAAAAGATGGAAGAGTGGGTTAGTTATTACGAGAACGTTATGGGCTTTAAACAAATGATCCATTTTGATGATGACGATATTAGTACAGAGTATTCAGCATTAATGTCGAAAGTTATGACAAATGGAAGTCGCATTAAGTTCCCTATTAACGAGCCAGCAGATGGAAAGAGAAAATCGCAAATTCAAGAATATCTAGAATTCTACAATGGAGCAGGTGTACAACATCTTGCTTTATTAACAAGCGATATCGTTAAAACAGTGGAAGCGCTTCGTGAAAATGGCGTGGAGTTTTTAGATACACCTGATACTTATTATGATGAGTTAAGTGCACGAGTTGGAAAAATTGATGAGGAAATTGATAGATTAAAAGAATTAAAGATTTTAGTAGATCGCGATGAGGAAGGATACTTACTACAAATCTTTACGAAACCAATTGTAGATCGTCCAACTTTATTTATTGAAATTATTCAACGTAAAGGTTCTCGCGGATTCGGAGAAGGGAACTTTAAAGCATTATTTGAATCAATTGAAAGAGAACAGGAACGTCGCGGAAACTTATAAGATTTGTATCCACCAGCAAAAGTCTCTTTGCTGGTGGAAATTTCATTTTTATAGGGAGGAATCATGATGAAATTTGTTACATTTCGTCTTCCTTCGAAAGAAATGCGAGCTGGATGGCTTGAAGGTGACAAAGTAATTGATATGAATCTTGCTAGCGATGGAAAATTACCTTCTTCTATGTTCGCCTTTTTAGAGAAAGCGGATGAGTATGTAGAAGTATTGCGTAATATGGAGAATCCGGAAAAGGGTATATATTCCTTAGAGGAAGTGCAATTAGCGGCGGCAATTCCTAATCCGAGTAGTATTCGGGATTTTTACGCGTTTGAACAGCATGTAAAAACGGCCCGCGGCCGGAGAGGGCTAGAGGTTGTACCTGAATGGTACGATATCCCGGTTTTTTATTTTACGAATCATCGTGCTGTAATTGGTCCGAATGATTTTGTAATTGGTCCGAAGAAATCTAAAAAGCTTGATTATGAGTTAGAGATCGCTTGCGTAATTGGGAAAGAAGGAAGAAATATTTCTCGTGAGCAAGCAGAGGAATACATTTTTGGTTATTGTATTATGAACGACTGGAGTGCAAGGGACTTACAAGCAACAGAAATGAAGGTAGGACTTGGTCCAGCAAAAGGAAAAGATTTTGCAACTTCATTAGGAGCGCACCTTGTTACGAAAGAGGAATTGGATGTTTATCGTAACGGTGACCGTTATGAGTTAGAGATGACTGCTCATGTAAATGGAAAGCTATTATCAAAGGGGAACTTCCAAGATATTTACTATACATTTGCTGAAATGATTGAACGTGCTTCGGAAGACGTTACGTTATATCCAGGCGATGTGATTGGTTCTGGGACAGTAGGAACAGGTTGTGTTTTAGAACTGGGTACGGAAGAGTGGCTGCAAGATGGGGATGTTGTAGAACTTACGATTACTGGTTTAGGTACGTTACGTAATACGGTCAAAAAAGAAATGGAAGCAGGTGATGGGCATGTTTTATCGTCACATGGGGGAGCTACCTCATAAACGACATGTACAATTCCGTAAAAAAGATGGGTCGCTTTATCGCGAACAGGTAATGGGAACAAAAGGTTTTTCTGGTACGCAATCTATTTTGTACCATCATTATATGCCAACGGAAGTAGGTCATGCGGCATTATCTCATTCTTGTCAGTTGCAGTATGAAGAAGATGTAGCTCTTGCTCATCGTCATTTTCGCACGAAAGAAAATAAAAAAACTGGCGATGCAGTAAGTGGAAGGAATTTTATGCTTGGGAATGAGGATTTATTAATTGGAGTAGTGGCACCGACAGAAAAAATGGACTATTTCTATCGTAATGGTGATGGTGATGAAATGTTATTTGTTCATTACGGAACAGGGAAAATTGAAACGATGTTTGGAACGATTCACTATCGAAAAGGTGATTATGTAACAATCCCAATTGGAACGATTTATCGTGTTATTCCAGATGAAGGAGAGACTAAGTTTCTTGTTGTAGAGGCAAATAGTCAAATCACAACGCCGCGTCGCTATCGGAATGAATATGGACAATTGTTAGAGCATAGTCCGTTTTGTGAGAGAGATATTCGTGGTCCTGAAAAATTAGAGACGTATGATGAAAAAGGTGAGTTTGTCGTAATGACAAAGTCGCGAGGGTATATGCATAAACATATTTTAGGGCACCATCCGTTAGATGTTGTTGGTTGGGATGGCTATTTATATCCGTGGGTCTTTAATGTAGAGGACTTTGAACCAATCACAGGTCGTATTCATCAGCCACCTCCAGTACATCAAACGTTCGAAGGTCACAATTTCGTTATTTGTTCTTTCGTACCACGTTTATACGACTATCATCCAGAATCTATTCCGGCACCATATTATCATAGTAACGTGAATAGTGATGAAGTACTGTACTATGTAGAAGGAAACTTCATGAGCCGGAAAGGTGTGGAAGAAGGTTCTATTACACTTCATCCGAGCGGAATTCCTCATGGGCCGCATCCTGGGAAAACAGAGGGAAGTATAGGGAAGAAAGAAACACTTGAACTAGCTGTTATGATAGACACGTTCCGTCCGCTTCGTATTGTAAAGCAAGCACATGAAACAGAAGATGAAAAATATATGTATAGCTGGATTGAAGAAGGTTCACATACTGTTAAATAGGTAAAAAGAGGCATGCTCAATAAGGGAGTATGCCTCTTTTATGGAATCGACATGTATAATAATACCAAAAAAAAT
Source organism: Bacillus cereus group sp. MG4 (assembly GCF_040460055.1). Taxonomy (NCBI): domain Bacteria; kingdom Bacillati; phylum Bacillota; class Bacilli; order Caryophanales; family Bacillaceae; genus Bacillus; species Bacillus cereus group sp. MG4. Next base: position 3,645,232 of record NZ_JARVGZ010000001.1, read on the forward strand.
ACGGAAAGATATATAGAAACAACGATAAGGATAGTGTATGTTCCGAAAGATTTCTACTTATTTCGACAAAAGTATTGACTAGGAAAAGTACAATGAGTAAAATAAAAAAGCGAATTAAAAATTTTCAGAAAATTTAAAACTTGGAGGAGCATGCTATGAAGCAAATTTTTCAAAAGAAGCCTATTGCAAAGTTGATGCAAGAGAGTAAGCAAAAGACGTTAGCCAGAACATTGGGTGCACTGGATTTAACTATGCTTGGAATCGGGGCAATTGTTGGAACAGGTATTTTTGTTCTAACGGGCGTGGTAGCAGCAAAACATTCTGGACCAGCTATTATATTATCATTTGCGATAGCCGCGTTAGCCTGTGCCTTTGCTGCATTTTGTTATGCTGAATTCGCTTCTTCAGTTCCTGTCTCAGGCAGTGTGTATACGTACACATATGCGACGATGGGAGAGGTATTCGCATTTTTAATTGGATGGGATTTAATGCTTGAGTATTTACTCGCTACATCTGCTGTAGCAAACGGTTGGTCCGCTTATTTTCAATCTTTATTAAAGGGATTTGGGATCCATATTCCTATCATTCTCTCCTCGGCCCCTGGTACAGGAAAGGGTGGAATAATTGATTTGCCTGCGGTTTTAATTATTTTAGTGATGACAGTTCTTTTATCTAGAGGTGTTCGTGAAAGTGCACGAATAAATAACATTATGGTGTTTATTAAATTAGCGGTTGTTCTCATCTTTATCTTTGCTGGTTTTAATTATGTAAAACCTGAAAATTGGACACCTTTTATGCCGTTTGGCTTAGATGGTGTAATGGCTGGAGCTGCTACAGTGTTTTTTGCATTCATAGGGTTTGATGCAGTTTCAACGGCAGCAGAAGAAGTGAAACGTCCACAACGTGATTTGCCAATTGGCATTATTGCATCTTTATTAATTTGTACGGTTCTTTATATTGTTGTTTCACTTATTTTGACAGGAATTGTTCCATACGGACAGTTAAATATATCAGATCCAGTTGCTTTTGCACTTCAATTTATTGGACAAGATAGTTTAGCAGGAGTAATTTCAGTAGGAGCAATTACAGGAATCACAACAGTAATGTTAGTTATGATGTATGGGCAAGTACGTGTTTCGTATGCAATGAGTAGAGATGGATTATTGCCGAAGCGCCTTGCTAAAGTCCATCCAAAATTTAAAACACCATTTTTAAATACATGGACAACAGGAATTATTGCAGCACTTATTTCAGGATTAATAGATTTAAATGTATTAGCGCATCTTGTAAATATGGGGACTTTATCAGCCTTTGCACTTGTAGCTGTTGCTGTTATTGTAATGAGAAGAACTCATCCTGATTTACCAAGAGCATTTAAGGCACCACTTGTACCATTTTTACCAGCATTAACGGTGATTTTTTGTTTATATTTAATGCTTCAGTTATCCGGAACTGCTTGGATTAGTTTTGGGGTATGGATGGTTATCGGTATTGCGGTTTACTTCTTATATAGCCGAAAACATAGTGCTTTAAATAATAGTAAAGACGAAGAAGATGCAGCAAATTTATAAGTTAAAAAATCCATTCTAATTCTGTTAGGATGGATTTTTTGTTCTGAAAATTTACATTTTTCTGATTGTGTATATAATATAATTGTTGGGGAAATGAGGGGGGAATGTATGAAAAATACGTGGCGTGAGTTAAGGGAGATGGACCGAAACGTATGGATTCGGTTTATTGGCGAAACGTTAAATGGAATTGCAATGATGATGTTGATGCCTTTTTTTGCCCTATATTTAAAAGATAAGGTGGATTCGTTATTGGAAGTAGGGGTTATTATGGCACTTTCTCCGATTGCCGCAAGTTTCGGTTCTCTTCTTGGTGGGAGGATTGCTGATATATATGGAAGAAAGCCAATAATGATTTTTTCAATGGTGAGTAATGCTTTGTTCATGCTAGGTTTTTTATTTATAGAAGGATTTATTCCTTATGCTATTTTATCTATTTTTTTAGGGCTCAGTAATTCATTATTCCATCCCGCTGCATCAGCAATGGTTGCGGATGTAACAGCACCTGAAAAAAGAACAGAAGCATATGGTTTATTACGAATGGGGCACAATATAGGTGCTGCAATTGGCCCGATAATGGGTGCTTCAGTAGTTATGTTGTCGAAGAACCTTGTGTTTATTATTGCCTCGTCTACGATGTTGTTTTATGCATTACTTGTATTCATTCTTATTCAAGAGACAATGCCAAAGAGTGCGAATAAAGAAGAAAATAAAGAAAAGGAATCAGAGGCGGTTTGGAAAATTGTAATGAGAGATAAGGCACTAATGATTTATTTGTTAGCGGGTATCATTATTTCGATGGGATTTTCTCAAACAGAGGGCATGTTGCCGCTGCACTTTGATAATGAAATGAAAGGCATTTTTGGAACTAACAATCCATATCCATATTTAATGGCTTTAAATGGACTATTAGTTGTGTTGTTCCAATTTCAAATTTCAAAATGGGCCACAGATAAACCTGTCGGAAAGACGATGTTATATGGTGCATGTTTGTTCGGAGTTGGTTTGTTCTTTATAGGATGGTTACCAAAGTGGTTTGGAGAATTTGATGCAAATGCTACGATTATTTTAATAACGTTGCTGTTCGTTTATGCTATATATACGTTAGGTGAGATGATTATGTCGCCTGTACAGATGACGTTTGTAGCGAATTTGGCCCCTGAGCACTTGAGAGGGACTTATATGGGAGCTGCCAGTTTGCAGTGGATTACAGGAGGCGCATTCGGTCCACTTCTGGGCGGTTTTTTATTGGATCGATTACTTGGCCACTTTCTATTTACAATTTTAGCTGTAGGATGTGTAGTTGCAGGTATTGTATATGTTTCTTTAGATCGTCTCGTTGAGCAAAGGCAAAAAGGCACACTGACCAAACAATCTTCTTAATGAGTAGATGACATACACAAAAAGGGGATTTCTACATATTTTAGGTACATAACTAGATTGGATTACAATTTTATCCTGCTATTTGTGGGCAGTAAGACTTCCACCTCAAAATTCGGCGGGAGATAAATGTCCGATTGGTGCGGGCTGATAATTAGTGGGGATGGCCTCTCGTTAATTAAATTTTCTCTGTATTTTAGAATTTAATTTTGTATATTTATGAAGAAATTTAAGTAGAAAAAGTATAGAAAACCAATAAGTGGTGTCATTTAATTATTTGTGGAAGTTACATTTTATTTCAAATAGGAACTACCTATTTTTATAAAAAGTGCTAAAATAGAAAAATGAAAACAATTGGTTAGGGTGATTTCAGTGACAAAAATTAAATTAGGTTTATTATATGGTGGAAAATCAGCTGAGCATCAAGTTTCGCTACAAACGGCTCTTGCTGCTATTAAAGCATTAAATCAAGATAAATTCGAGATTCATCCAATTTATATTACAGAACAAGGTCAATGGGTGCGCGGTGAGCGTATTGAAGGTGAAGTAACAGATGTTGAAGTTCTAAAAATGAGCGGCGCAGAAAATGCGATTTCTCCGTTATCATTAAGCACAGAAATCATTCCATCTGCAGCTTCTGAGGAAAATGCTATCGACGTTATTTTCCCATTATTACATGGACCAAATGGTGAAGATGGAACGGTTCAAGGATTATTAGAATTAATGAACATTCCTTATGTAGGAAATGGTGTTCTAGCATCTGCTGCTGGTATGGATAAAGTTGTTATGAAAAACATCTTCGCAGAAGCTGGATTAAAACAAGCGAAGTATGCATCGTTTATTCGTAGTGCATGGGAAAAAGATTATGAAACAGCATATGAAAAAGTAGAAGAAGTTTTAGGATATCCTTGCTTCGTAAAACCAGCAAACCTTGGTTCAAGTGTTGGCATTAATAAGTGTAAAAATCGTGAAGAGCTTGAGAATGCATTTGAAGAGGCATTCCAATTTGACCGCAAAATTATTGTAGAAGAAAATATTGTTGGACGTGAAGTAGAAGTTGGTGTATTAGGTAATGATGAACCGAAATGTTCAGTTGTAGGTGAAATCGTACCGAAAAAGGACTTCTATGATTATAAGTCGAAATATATCGATGGCGATACAGCATTAATTATTCCGGCTGAAATGACAGAAGAAGAGTCTAATGTCATTAAGCGAGATGCAATTATTGCATTCCAATCGTTAGATAGTGCTGGCTTAACAAGAGCTGATTTCTTCTTAACGAAAGATGGAGAAGTATATATTAACGAAGTGAATACGATGCCAGGGTTTACGCCGTTTAGTATGTTCCCTCTACTATGGCAACATACTGGATTACCGTATCCGGAATTAATTGAAGAGCTAATTCGTTTAGCGATTGAGCGTCACGAAGAAAAACAAAAAATTAAATATACAATCTAACAAAAAAGGAGGAAGCACTATTCGCAGGAATAGTGCTTCCTCTATGTAAGGAGTGTTCTCATGATAAATCGAACGTTAAAACAAGTAGAACAGATGGTAAATGGTACGGGATTAGCAGAGCAATATGAGGGAATTACTATACAAGGAGTGTCTATTGATACGAGAAGAATCGAAAAAGGAAACCTATATGTTCCGATTCAAGGTGAACGTTTCGATGGACATGCTTTTGTAGATAAAGCCGTTGAAAATGGAGCTGTGGCGACATTATGGATGAAAGATGTAGAAAATCCACCTGAGAATCTTCCCGTTATTTTTGTGGAAGACACGTTATCAGCATTACAAATGTTAGCGAAAAACTATCGCAATCAATTGGATGTGAAAGTTATTGGTGTGACAGGGAGTAACGGTAAAACATCTACAAAAGATATTGTAACAAGTCTTCTTGCGACTAAATTCAAAGTTCAAAAAACAGAAGGAAACTTTAATAACCATATTGGGTTACCTCTTACTATTTTAAACTTAGAAGAAAATACAGAAGTAGCTGTATTAGAGATGGGTATGTCAAGCCGAGGGGAAATTGAATTCTTATCTAAGTTAGCAAGTCCAAATGCAGCTATCATTACGAACATCGGTGAGGCACATTTAATGGACTTAGGCTCTCGTGAAGCAATTGCTGAAGCGAAATTAGAAATTGTGACAGGATTACAAGAAGGTGGAGTATTCGTATATAACGGAGATGAGCCATTATTAACAAATCGTGTTCCTGAAATGAATTTAATAGCTGAAACAGTTACGTTTGGTGATGCTAGAGCAAATGATTATTATCCAACGACTGTAGCATTACAGGCGACTGGGACACATTTTAAAATGAATAGAGATGAAAATATTTCATTCTACTTACCAGTATTGGGGAAACATAATGTGTATAATACGCTTGCTTCAATGGCAATTGCAAAACATTTTGGTGTAACATGGGAAGAAATGAAACAAGGTTTAGTAACACTTCAAATGACGGGCATGCGTATGGAAATTGTAAAAACGGATAGTGGATTAACAATTATCAATGATGCTTATAATGCAAGTCCGACAGCTATGGAAGCAGCATTCCACTTAATGAACGGTTTAGATGGATTTGCTAAGAAGATCGTTGTACTCGGTGATATGTTAGAGCTTGGAAATCAAGAAGTACAGTTTCATTATGAAGTCGGTAAATTAATCGATCCAGCAAAAATTGCATATGTATTCACATACGGTAAATTAGGGGCTCAAATTGCTGAAGGAGCGAAAATTAATTTCCCTATTGAGCGTGTAAAAGCGTATGATAATAAAGAAGAGCTAGTAAAAGAGTTACAAGCAGTAGTTGATGTGAAAGATGTTGTATTAATAAAAGCATCTCGCGGCATGAAATTGGAAGAAGTAATTACGATGTTGAAATAATTGGTGTATATAAATAGGGATGATAGATGCGAAAATAGAAGAAACTTATAATAAGCGCTTACAGTAAATATAAAAAAAATAAAAGTGAAGAAAAAAACTCTGAATATGAAAATAAGGTAACAGTTGGGTTTGCTTTTTGCACATACAAAACTTATAATTGATAAAGTGTAATAACGTTTAGAAGTATTTTCGCGAAGAATATACGCCCGTTTATATACGTGAGCATTCAGGAAAAGGGCTTTTCCGCAAATTCGGAAAACGCCTTTTTTTAAATGATAAGTATAGGATAGAAAAGGAGAAGTAACATTGACAACATTTCGAGAATTAGGATTAAGTGAGTCTTTACTACAATCTGTTGAAAGTATGGGCTTTGAAGAGGCTACGCCGATTCAAGCTGAAACAATTCCACATGCATTGCAAGGTAAGGATATTATTGGGCAAGCGCAAACAGGTACAGGGAAAACAGCAGCATTCGGATTACCACTATTAGATAAAGTGGATACAAATAAAGAAGCAGTTCAAGGTATTGTTATCGCGCCAACGCGTGAATTAGCAATTCAAGTTGGAGAAGAGCTGTACAAAATTGGTAAACATAAACGCGTTCGTATTTTACCAATCTATGGTGGTCAAGATATTAACCGCCAAATTCGTGCTCTAAAAAAACACCCACACATTATTGTTGGTACGCCGGGTCGTATTTTAGATCATATTAACCGTAAAACACTTCGCTTACAAAACGTAGAGACAGTTGTTCTTGACGAAGCGGATGAAATGTTAAACATGGGCTTCATTGAAGATATTGAAGCGATTTTAACAGATGTGCCAGATACACATCAAACATTATTATTCTCAGCGACAATGCCAGATCCAATCCGTCGTATTGCTGAGCGTTTCATGACTGAGCCTCAACACATTAAAGTAAAAGCAAAAGAAGTAACAATGCCAAACATTCAGCAGTTCTATTTAGAAGTGCAAGAAAAGAAAAAGTTTGACGTGTTAACACGCTTATTAGATATTCAATCTCCAGAGCTTGCAATCGTATTCGGTCGTACAAAGCGTCGTGTTGATGAATTATCAGAAGCATTAAACTTACGTGGTTATGCAGCAGAAGGTATTCACGGTGACTTAACACAAGCGAAGCGTATGTCTGTATTACGTAAATTTAAAGAAGGTGCTATTGAAGTTCTTGTTGCAACAGACGTTGCTGCACGTGGTCTTGATATTTCAGGCGTAACACATGTATATAACTTCGATATCCCACAAGATCCAGAATCATACGTTCACCGTATCGGTCGTACTGGCCGTGCAGGTAAAAAAGGTATTGCAATGTTATTTGTAACACCACGTGAATCAGGACAATTAAAAAATATCGAGCGCACTACAAAACGTAAAGTTGATCGTATGGAAGCACCGACACTTGACGAGGCATTAGAAGGTCAACAACGTTTAATCGCTGAAAAACTTCAAAGCACAATTGAAAATGATAATTTATCATACTACAAGCGTATTGCAGAAGAAATGTTAGAAGAGAATGATTCTGTAACAGTAGTAGCTGCTGCTTTAAAAATGATGACAAAAGAGCCAGATACAACTCCAATCGCTTTAACGTCAGAACCACCAGTTGTTTCAAGAGGTGGCGGTTCTAAAAAACGCGGCGGTAACGGAGGCGGATACCGTGATGGTAACCGTAATCGTAGTCGTGACGGACGCGGCGGTGGCGATGGTCGTAACCGTGATCGCAATCGTGATGGTGGTAGCCGTGGTGGCGATGGCCGTAACCGTGATCGTGATCGTAATCGTGATGGTGGTAGCCGTGGTCGTGAAGGTCAAGGTCGCCCTGGATCTTCAAATGGACGTGGCGAAAGAAAACATCATAGCCGTCCGCAAGCTTAATAAAAAAGAGAATGCCCTTTGCTGGCATTCTCTTTTTTTATTTCTGTAATTGTACATACTACATAATAACTTGTGTAGAAAAGAGGTGCTACATGCTTGTTAGACTTGGGTATGTTGCGATGAGTGTACATTTAAAGAATGCATCTCCATCTCAAACGATGACATATGCGCAGTTTCAACGAATTGGTGATCGAGAGGCTGCAATTCGTAAACTCGAAAGAATTGCTAATTCGAATTTAGAAAATTGTTTACGGTTATTAAAGCATAATAAAGGGCATGATATATCTTTCTTTCGGCTTAGTTCCAAGCTTGTTCCTTTAGCGAATCATGAGGAGTTGTTAGAGTGGAACTATATTCGTCCCTTAAAAGAAAATTTAAAAGTACTAGGTGATTACGCTATTCGAATGAATATGCGTATTGATTTTCATCCAGATCATTTCGTTGTACTGAATTCACCTGAAGAGAATATTTTTAAACAATCTGTAAAGACATTGCAGATGCATAAAAAATTATTAAAAGGTATGGGGATTGAACATAAGCAACGATGCGTATTACATGTGGGTGGAGGTTATAAAGATAAGGAACTCGCATTAGAACGCTTTATAGAAAATTGGTCAAGTGTTCCAAGGAGTATCCAAGAGATGGTCATATTAGAAAATGATGATACGACCTTTTCTTTAGAAGAAACATTGTATTTAGGTGAAAAATTAGATATTCCAGTCGTGTTTGATTTGCATCACCATATGATGAATAATGATCGGGAAGATTGGCATGAAGATTGGGCGCGTGTTGTACATACGTGGGAATCGTCTTTGTTACCAGTGAAAATGCACATTTCTAGTCCTAGAGAGGGAAAAGACCCGAGAGCGCATGCGGACTTTATTGATGTAGATACTTTTTTATCTTTTTTAAAAAAGATAAAGGGAAGTGTTTCGCAAGTTGATTGTATGATTGAGGCGAAGAAGAAGGATGAGTCTTTATTTCAACTAATGAGAGATTTAAGTAAACAAACAGATGTAGAAATTGTCGATGGTGCGAGCTTTTATATTAAATAAGCTCTGCACCATCGAATTTTTTTGTTAATAAAGGGGTGCAAATACCACCAATGATCAATCCTGTTAAATGGCTTATAGGGTTAGCGGAGGGATTGAAGAAAGTGAATAGTAGTAATATACATATCATGATTGAAAAAATAGCAATGTCTCTTGGATTGGAAGAACGATACCGACTATACAATAGAAATAATTGTGCACCTAGCAATCCGAAAATACCACCAGATGCCCCGGCATGAATATATTCAAGAGGCATAATGAGATAAGAAGAAATATTTCCAAGAATGCCAGAAAGGAAAAAAATAATGATGAAAGAAAAGTGTCCGAGTTGTTTTTCGATAGAAGAGCCAAGCACAAATAAACAAATACTATTAGAAAGGAAATGTTGTAAGTCTACATGTACAAGTAAGGAAGTTATGAGACGCCACCATTCTCCTTTAGCGATATATTCATTGTAGGATGCCATGGGAAAGAGAAGAAAGTCGCCTAACATAATCATGACTAATTGTATGAGAAGTAAAGCGATGACGATTGGTTGTAAGGAAATGCGGGCAGAAGGTATTAGCATGTTGTGAGTATCACTCCTTTTGCATCAGAAAGATTCTCTGTTATTCTTACAATATGAAAAAAGAAAGCTAAATAGAAGAAGGGGGTTTTGAAATGATTGTAGGGATTGGAATCGATATTATTGAATTGAATCGAATTGAAAAAATGCTAGATGGAAAACTTAAATTTATGGAGCGTATTTTAACTGAAAGTGAACGTAATGTTGCTAAGGAGCTGAAGGGAAGTCGCCTTACAGAGTTTGTAGCTGGAAGATTTGCAGCGAAAGAGGCGTATTCAAAAGCGGTAGGAACCGGTATTGGAAAAGAAGTAAGTTTTTTAGATATTGAAGTAAGGAATGATGATAGAGGTAAGCCGATTCTCGTTACAAGTACAGAGCATATTGTTCATTTATCAATTAGTCATAGTAAAGAATTTGCTGTTGCTCAAGTTGTTTTAGAAAGCTCGTCACGCTAGTCTGCATATTTTATATCTTTGTCTCATATATTTGATGTAGCGATAAGGAAGGTAAATCTTCCATTCATTTATAGGGGCAAAGGGGCTGAAGTGATGAAAAGGCGTCTGTTTTTAGTTCTTGTCGGTTTATTAACCGTTTTTGTGTTGGCGGGTTGTATGGAAAAGAAACAAGATGATGTTGTGAGAGATTTAGAGGCGAAAGTAAAAGGGATGAAAAGTTATCAAGCTGAAGCAAAATTATCTATTAAAACAGGGAATGAGCCTCAGGAGTACAAGGTAGAAATATGGCATAAGGAACCTTCTTTTTATCGTGTGAATTTGCAGAATGCGAAAAAAGATCAAAGCCAAATTATTTTAAGAAATGAAGAAGGGGTATTTGTATTAACGCCAGCACTTAATAAGAGTTTCCGTTTCCAAAGTGATTGGCCGCAAAATAGTAGCCAGGCTTATTTATATGAATCCCTTGTGAGAGATATTTTGCAGGATAAGAAAAACCTTACTTTTGAAAAAACAGATAAGTATTATATTTTTAAAACAAAAACAAACTATCAACATCAAAACATGTTGCCGAAACAAGAGATTACATTGAAGAAAAGTGATTTAACACCAGTTTCGGTGAAGTTAATGGATAATGATCAAAATGTTCTTGTGAAAGTAGATTTCTCAAAAGTGAAATTTGATGCGAAATTTGATAAAGGTGCATTTGATACGAAACAAAATATGTCTAGAGCGCAAGTAGATGTTCAAACAACAGCGAAAGAAGACAAACCATTTGCTATTTTGTATCCGCGCGATACGCCGCAAGGTATGGTTTTGAAAGATGAAAAAGAGTTGAAGACAGACAGTGGCAAGCGTGCGATACTCACATACACTGGAAGTAAGAAATCCTTTACTTTGATACAAGAAAAGGCAAAAGTTGCAGAGGCTTCGTCGGCGATAAGTGTGAGCGGAGAATTGGTTGATCTTGGCTTTACAATTGGTGCATTGACGAAAGATTCTTTAACGTGGTCGCATAACGGAGTAGAATATATGCTCGTGTCTAAAGGTTTAGAGCCGAAGGAGCTATTAATGGTTGCTCGTTCAGTTACAGAGAAGCAAGTGAAGTAAACTTCTTAGGCGTGGTGATATATGTGCACCACGTCTTTTCTTAGTTTGAAGGGTGGATTTCATAAAAGAAGCATATAAAAGAATAAGCTTCGCATATCGTGTATAAGGAAGTGTATTTATGGAAGAAGCACCATTTTACCGTGATACTTGGGTGGAAGTGGATTTAGATGCGATCTATAACAATATTACACACATTAAAGATTTCATTCCAAGTGATGTAGAGATTTTTGCTGTAGTCAAAGCGAATGCATATGGACACGATTATGTACCGGTAGCTAAAACGGCATTAGAAGCAGGGGCGACAAGGTTAGCGGTTGCCTTTTTAGATGAAGCTTTAGTGCTTCGAAGGGCTGGTATTACTGTGCCGATTTTAGTGTTAGGTCCTTCCCCGCCTCGTGATGTCAATGTAGCTGCTGAAAATGATGTAGCGTTAACTGTTTTTCAAAAAGAATGGGTGGATGAAGCGATCAAACTTTGGGATGGTTCATCTACAATGAAATACCATATTAATTTCGATAGTGGTATGGGGAGAATTGGAATACGCGAACGAAAAGAATTAAAAGGATTTTTAAAGAGTTTAGAAGGTGCACCATTTTTAGAATTAGAAGGAGTTTATACACATTTTGCAACAGCGGATGAGGTGGAGACTTCTTACTTTGATAAGCAATATAACACATTTTTGCAGCAGTTAAGTTGGTTGAAAGAGTTCGGAGTGAATCCTAAGTTTGTCCATACAGCTAATAGTGCTGCAACGCTACGTTTTCAAGGGATTACATTTAATGCAGTACGAATTGGCATTGCGATGTATGGATTATCCCCGTCTGTAGAAATACGCCCTTTTTTACCGTTTAAATTAGAACCAGCGCTATCATTGCATACGAAAGTTGCTCATATTAAACAGGTGATTAAAGGGGATGGGATTAGTTATAATGTCACTTACCGAACGAAAACGGAAGAATGGATTGCAACTGTTGCCATTGGATATGCAGATGGCTGGCTTAGAAGATTACAAGGGTTCGAAGTGCTTATAAATGGTAAAAGGGTACCGATTGTAGGTCGAGTGACAATGGATCAATTCATGATACATCTTCCTTGTGAAGTGCCGCTTGGTACGAAAGTTACACTCATTGGAAAACAAGGTGATGAGTATATTAGTGCTACTGAGGTTGCTGAATATTCTGGGACTATTAATTATGAAATTATTGCAACGATAAGCTTCCGTGTGCCGAGAATATTCATACGGCACGGCAAGGTTGTAGAAGTAATCAATTATTTGAACAATATATAGAAGGTAGTATGATTTGCTTCTTGTCATTTGAGAGGACTGTTCATTGGTTAAGAATAAGCTCATTTTTGATGAGAAGCTTTTTACTTATCATTACTTTTAACATAATTTAAAGTGAATTTTGCTGGGAAACTTTTTCGTTTCTTGTCTGTAATAAGATAAAAATAAAAGAATATGAATGTTTTGTTTGTGAATTGGAAAACATAAGCAAGGAATAAGGAAGTCTTTGCAACAGGCTCCATACAATGGTATTATTACAATAGGTGTCATATATATATTTGGGTGTGTAGTTGACGGTGGAGGTGTATTTTTGTGTCCGAATCAAGTGTAACTACTGAAATCGTGGTTCGGTTGCCAAAGCAAATGGTAACGGAATTGGACGGAATTGGAAAACAAGAGAATAAGAATCGCCATGAACTAATTTGCCAGGCAACACAACTGTTATTGCGTCAACATAAGACGAAGAAACGCTACCAACATGAATCAATGCGACGTGGGTACATTGAAATGGGAAAAATTAATCTTGGTATTGCATCGGAAGCTTTCTTAGCAGAGTATGAAGCAGCTCATACAGTAGAACGCTTAGTTAGCGGGGGGTAATATTTTGATTGTAAAACGCGGCGACGTGTATTTTGCAGACCTTTCCCCAGTTGTTGGTTCTGAGCAAGGAGGCGTTCGTCCGGTTCTTGTCATTCAAAATGACATCGGAAATCGTTTTAGTCCAACGGTGATTGTAGCGGCTATTACTGCACAGATTCAAAAAGCTAAATTACCCACTCATGTGGAAATTGATGCGAAAAAGTACGGTTTTGAGAGAGATTCTGTTATTTTACTTGAGCAGATTCGAACAATCGATAAGCAGCGCTTAACGGACAAAATCACTCACTTAGATGAAGTGATGATGATTCGTGTAGATGAAGCGCTACAAATTAGTTTAGGACTAATAGATTTTTAAATCGGCAGTTTAAGTTGCTCTCTTTACAGGGCAACTTTTTTTTATTATAGAGGAGGTTACGGTTGTATATGGAAATGGTAGATAATCGACAAGCGTTAATGAAAATGTTAGTGAAGGAATTAGGCTTTACCGAAAAGCAAGTTCGTCATGTTATTCAATTAACAGAAGAAGGTAACACAGTTCCATTTATTGCTCGTTACCGAAAAGAATGGACAGGTTCTTTAGACGAAGTGCAAATTCGTACAATTTTAGAGAGATGGCAATATATGATGCAGCTTGAAGATAGGAAAGAAGAGGTTCTTCGTCTTATTGATGAGAAGGGGAAACTGACAGGAGAGTTACGTCAGCAAATTGTTAAAGCTGTAAAGTTGCAAGAAGTAGAAGATTTATATCGTCCATATAAAGAGAAAAGAAGAACGAAAGCAACGATTGCAAAAGAAAAAGAACTAGAGCCGTTAGCTGAATGGTTATTGTTATATAAGAAAGAAGATCCAAATCAGAAGGCAGTGGAGTTTATTAACGCAGAGAAAGAAGTGCAATCTGCAGAAGAAGCATTACAAGGTGCCCAAGACATTATTGCAGAAATCGTTTCAGATGAAGCGACTTATCGTAGTTGGATTCGGAATGTTACTTTTAGAAAAGGTGTTATGTCTTCGTCCGTAAAAGATGAAGAGAAAGATGAAAAGAATATATACGAAATGTATTACAGTTATGAAGAACCGTTGCAGAAAGTAGTACCGCATCGTGTATTAGCGATGAATCGCGGTGAGAAAGAAGATATATTGAGAGTTTCTGTTGTTCCACCAGTAGATGAGATAGTAACTTTCTTATATAAGAGAGTAATTCGTGATAACGATTCTAAAAGTGCACATTATGTAAAGTTAGCAATTGAGGATGGTTATAAACGATTAATTCAATCCTCCATTGAAAGAGAGATCCGAAAAGAATTAACAGAAACAGCTGAGGAACAAGCGATACATATTTTCTCTGAGAACTTACGTAATTTGTTATTACAACCTCCAATGAAAGGAAAGGTTGTGTTAGCTTTAGATCCTGCATATAGAACGGGGTGTAAATTAGCTGTTGTAGATGATACGGGGAAGGTTCTATATATTGATGTTATTTATCCGCATCCACCTGTTCGTAAATATGAAGATGCAAAAAAGAAAGTTCTTTCTATTATAGATAAATATCAAGTTGAAATGATTGCGATTGGGAATGGTACAGCTTCTAGAGAATCGGAAGAATTTATAGTTGATGTATTACAAAATGTGAAACAAGAAGTCTTCTATATTATTGTGAACGAAGCTGGTGCGAGTGTGTATTCGGCCTCCGATTTAGCTCGTGAGGAATTTCCGAATTTACAGGTTGAAGAAAGAAGTGCTGTTTCTATTGGGAGACGTCTGCAAGATCCACTTGCTGAACTTGTGAAGATTGATCCTAAATCAGTTGGGGTTGGACAATACCAACATGATGTATCTCAAAAGAGGTTGAATGAATCATTAACATTTGTAGTAGAGACGGCAGTTAACCAAGTCGGTGTGAATGTAAATACAGCTTCAGTTGCGTTATTGCAATATGTTTCGGGTTTATCGAAAACTGTTGCGAAAAATATTGTGGCAAAGCGTGAAGAAGAAGGGAAATTTACAAAACGAACAGACTTAAAGAAAATACCGCGTCTAGGTGCGAAGACATATGAACAATGCATAGGTTTCTTACGTATATTAGAAGGGGCAAATCCGTTAGATCGAACGGGTATTCATCCAGAACAATATAAAAATGTTGAATTGTTATTGAAGAGTCTAGGGTTATCAAAAGATGACGTAGGGCAATTGCAATTACAAAAGAGCTTAGAAGAAGTGGAGATTTCTAAGTTATCGCAAGAAACGGGAGTTGGGGAGCCAACATTAGTTGATATTATAGATGCGCTCATTAGTCCAGAGCGAGACATGAGGGATGAGTTGCCTAAACCGCTTCTGAAAAAAGGGATTTTGAAATTAGAAGATTTAAAACGTGGTATGGAACTGGAAGGAACGGTTCGTAACGTTGTTGATTTTGGTGCTTTTGTTGATGTAGGTGTAAAACAAGATGGTTTAGTACATATTTCTAAACTAAGCAAACAGTATGTGAAGCATCCGTTAGATATTGTATCTGTCGGACAAATCGTCAAGGTATGGGTAGATGATATTGATACAAAAAAAGGTCGCGTTGCACTATCCATGTTGCCGATTGAATAGTAAGAGAAGAGAGCAGATGAAACTGCTCTTTTTTTATGGGATAAAAAGTGTAATGGATTATGAGCTTTGATGTATTTTGCTATAATAAAACCAGCATTCATTTAGTAATTTAATTTGATACCGGTTTTTTTCAAAATATGCGCGTTGCATTTGTTTTTTTAGCCACGTAGGCATAGGAATCCCTCCTTGTTTAATCCTACTCTCAAAAATCTAAGGTACTATTGATGAGAGGTTGGTGAGTGGATTTCTATTCATGCTATATTTTTAGAAACCACGCTTCTTGAATGAGGATGGGTATATGTACTATTTAATATATGTATAAGGGAGGAGAAAAGTGTAAAAATATTTTTTAGTTTAGGAGGAATGAGAGTGGATGAGCAAGAAATACAGCGTCTGGTGGAAGAAGTATCACTACAATACTTCGGAATGCCATTTTTACATAGAGCTATGTTCAATAGTAGGTTGCGTACAACTGGTGGACGTTATCTATTGAAGAGTCACAACATTGAACTGAATTATCGATATTACGAAATGTATGGGAAAGAAGAGTTAGTCGGAATCATTAAACATGAGCTTTGTCATTATCACTTACATATTACAGGAAGGGGCTATAAGCACCGTGATAGAGATTTTCGTGAATTGTTGAAAGAAGTTGATGCGCCACGCTTCTGTAAACGAATAATTAATGAAGAGAAGGGAAAAAAGGTTTATACGTATGAATGTATGGGCTGTTTGCTTCAATATGTAAGAAGACGTCAAATAAATACAAAAAGATATGTCTGCGGAAAGTGTAAAGGGAAACTGAACCTGATAAAGAAAACATCTTGACAGTGAAAACGCAATCCAGTATATTATAAACATGTCACGTTTGTACAAGATGTTGAGAAAAAACATCTTGACTTACGATAAGAAATTTTATAAGATACAAATTGTCTTTATTATTCCGCAGTAGCTCAGTGGTAGAGCTATCGGCTGTTAACCGATCGGTCGTAGGTTCGAGTCCTACCTGCGGAGCCATACAGAGAAGTACCCAAGTGGCTCAAGGGGCTCCCCTGCTAAGGGAGTAGATCGCTAACGCGGTGCGAGGGTTCGAATCCCTTCTTCTCTGCCATACATACTGGCCCGTTGGTCAAGTGGTTAAGACACCGCCCTTTCACGGCGGTAACACGGGTTCGAATCCCGTACGGGTCACCACTTCGGAGGATTAGCTCAGCTGGGAGAGCACCTGCCTTACAAGCAGGGGGTCGGCGGTTCGATCCCGTCATCCTCCACCATATAAATTATATAAATAGTATCATCGCGGGGTGGAGCAGCACGGTAGCTCGTCGGGCTCATAACCCGAAGGTCGCAGGTTCAAATCCTGTCCCCGCAACCAAATGGTCCCGTGGTGTAGTGGTTAACATGCCTGCCTGTCACGCAGGAGATCGCCGGTTCGACCCCGGTCGGGACCGCCATTTTAACTTCTGCTATTTGGCAGTTGTTTTTTATTGGACATTATGTTACAATAACATTTGTCTTTGAAAAGAAGATAAATATTTCGATGGGCTATAGCCAAGCGGTAAGGCAACGGACTTTGACTCCGTCATGCGCTGGTTCGAATCCAGCTAGCCCAGCCATTTACGAGCCATTAGCTCAGTTGGTAGAGCATCTGACTTTTAATCAGAGGGTCGAAGGTTCGAATCCTTCATGGCTCACTTTTGTTTTTTCCGCGCGGTCGTGGCGGAACGGCAGACGCGCTAGGTTGAGGGCCTAGTGGGGGAAACTCCGTGGAGGTTCAAGTCCTCTCGGCCGCATCAAAAAATCTTTTTAAAAAGTACTTGCATTTGAAAATGTAGTATGATAAGATAATTGAGTCGCCAAAATACAACGACGAAAAA
>NZ_JARVGZ010000001.1:3665000-3682500 GCF_040460055.1 Bacillus cereus group sp. MG4
CTAGTGATCGATAGTGAACCAGTACCGTGAGGGAAAGGTGAAAAGCACCCCGGAAGGGGAGTGAAAGAGATCCTGAAACCGTGTGCCTACAAATAGTCAGAGCCCGTTAATGGGTGATGGCGTGCCTTTTGTAGAATGAACCGGCGAGTTACGATCCCGTGCGAGGTTAAGCTGAAGAGGCGGAGCCGCAGCGAAAGCGAGTCTGAATAGGGCGTTTAGTACGTGGTCGTAGACCCGAAACCAGGTGATCTACCCATGTCCAGGGTGAAGTTCAGGTAACACTGAATGGAGGCCCGAACCCACGCACGTTGAAAAGTGCGGGGATGAGGTGTGGGTAGCGGAGAAATTCCAATCGAACCTGGAGATAGCTGGTTCTCCCCGAAATAGCTTTAGGGCTAGCCTTAAGTGTAAGAGTCTTGGAGGTAGAGCACTGATTGAACTAGGGGTCCTCATCGGATTACCGAATTCAGTCAAACTCCGAATGCCAATGACTTATCCTTAGGAGTCAGACTGCGAGTGATAAGATCCGTAGTCAAGAGGGAAACAGCCCAGATCGCCAGCTAAGGTCCCAAAGTGTGTATTAAGTGGAAAAGGATGTGGAGTTGCTTAGACAACTAGGATGTTGGCTTAGAAGCAGCCACCATTTAAAGAGTGCGTAATAGCTCACTAGTCGAGTGACTCTGCGCCGAAAATGTACCGGGGCTAAATACACCACCGAAGCTGCGAATTGATACCAATGGTATCAGTGGTAGGGGAGCGTTCTAAGTGCAGTGAAGTCAGACCGGAAGGACTGGTGGAGCGCTTAGAAGTGAGAATGCCGGTATGAGTAGCGAAAGACGGGTGAGAATCCCGTCCACCGAATGCCTAAGGTTTCCTGAGGAAGGCTCGTCCGCTCAGGGTTAGTCAGGACCTAAGCCGAGGCCGACAGGCGTAGGCGATGGACAACAGGTTGATATTCCTGTACCACCTCTTTATCGTTTGAGCAATGGAGGGACGCAGAAGGATAGAAGAAGCGTGCGATTGGTTGTGCACGTCCAAGCAGTTAGGCTGATAAGTAGGCAAATCCGCTTATCGTGAAGGCTGAGCTGTGATGGGGAAGCTCCTTATGGAGCGAAGTCTTTGATTCCCCGCTGCCAAGAAAAGCTTCTAGCGAGATAAAAGGTGCCTGTACCGCAAACCGACACAGGTAGGCGAGGAGAGAATCCTAAGGTGTGCGAGAGAACTCTGGTTAAGGAACTCGGCAAAATGACCCCGTAACTTCGGGAGAAGGGGTGCTTTCTTAACGGAAAGCCGCAGTGAATAGGCCCAAGCGACTGTTTAGCAAAAACACAGGTCTCTGCGAAGCCGTAAGGCGAAGTATAGGGGCTGACACCTGCCCGGTGCTGGAAGGTTAAGGAGAGGGGTTAGCGTAAGCGAAGCTCTGAACTGAAGCCCCAGTAAACGGCGGCCGTAACTATAACGGTCCTAAGGTAGCGAAATTCCTTGTCGGGTAAGTTCCGACCCGCACGAAAGGTGTAACGATTTGGGCACTGTCTCAACCAGAGACTCGGTGAAATTATAGTACCTGTGAAGATGCAGGTTACCCGCGACAGGACGGAAAGACCCCGTGGAGCTTTACTGTAGCCTGATATTGAATTTTGGTACAGTTTGTACAGGATAGGCGGGAGCCATTGAAACCGGAGCGCTAGCTTCGGTGGAGGCGCTGGTGGGATACCGCCCTGACTGTATTGAAATTCTAACCTACGGGTCTTATCGACCCGGGAGACAGTGTCAGGTGGGCAGTTTGACTGGGGCGGTCGCCTCCTAAAGTGTAACGGAGGCGCCCAAAGGTTCCCTCAGAATGGTTGGAAATCATTCGTAGAGTGCAAAGGCATAAGGGAGCTTGACTGCGAGACCTACAAGTCGAGCAGGGACGAAAGTCGGGCTTAGTGATCCGGTGGTTCCGCATGGAAGGGCCATCGCTCAACGGATAAAAGCTACCCCGGGGATAACAGGCTTATCTCCCCCAAGAGTCCACATCGACGGGGAGGTTTGGCACCTCGATGTCGGCTCATCGCATCCTGGGGCTGTAGTCGGTCCCAAGGGTTGGGCTGTTCGCCCATTAAAGCGGTACGCGAGCTGGGTTCAGAACGTCGTGAGACAGTTCGGTCCCTATCCGTCGTGGGCGTAGGAAATTTGAGAGGAGCTGTCCTTAGTACGAGAGGACCGGGATGGACGCACCGCTGGTGTACCAGTTGTTCTGCCAAGGGCATAGCTGGGTAGCTATGTGCGGAAGGGATAAGTGCTGAAAGCATCTAAGCATGAAGCCCCCCTCAAGATGAGATTTCCCATAGCGTAAGCTAGTAAGATCCCTGAAAGATGATCAGGTTGATAGGTTCGAGGTGGAAGCATGGTGACATGTGGAGCTGACGAATACTAATAGATCGAGGACTTAACCATATAATATGAAGCAATGTTATCTAGTTTTGAAAGAATATAAAAAACTTGTTGACTTTAAAAGTTAAATAAGTTATGATGATTCTTGTCTTAAATGAATACAGTCTGGTAATGATGGCAGAGAGGTCACACCCGTTCCCATACCGAACACGGAAGTTAAGCTCTCTAGCGCCGATGGTAGTTGGGACCTTGTCCCTGTGAGAGTAGGACGTTGCCAGGCTATTTATATCATCGCGGGGTGGAGCAGCACGGTAGCTCGTCGGGCTCATAACCCGAAGGTCGCAGGTTCAAATCCTGTCCCCGCAACCAAATGGTCCCGTGGTGTAGTGGTTAACATGCCTGCCTGTCACGCAGGAGATCGCCGGTTCGACCCCGGTCGGGACCGCCATTTTATATAAAGAAAAGAACGAAACATGTTGTTTCGTATTTTTTTATTTGTTTTAACAAAAAACTAATAAAGACAGTCAAACTATCCTTAGGAAAACTCCTAAGGACTTTTTTATATATTCAAAACCTGTATAATAAAGAGCAGAGAACATTGTGAGTAAAGTAGGTGAAGTCTGTGAGTAAATATGAAATAACAACAAACTCTTCTGAGGAAACACAAAAATTATCAGAAAAACTAGGTGGACTTGTTGGGGCACAAGATGTAATTATTTTAGAAGGAGATCTAGGGGCTGGTAAGACAACTTTTACAAAAGGACTAGCAAAAGGTCTTGGAGTGAAAAGAGTTGTAAATAGTCCTACCTTTAATATTATTAAAGAATATAAAGGGAGATTGCCGCTATATCATATGGACGTGTATCGCTTAGCAGAAAGTGAAGAGGACTTAGGTTTTGATGAGTATTTCTACGGTGAAGGAATTACCGTAGTAGAATGGGCTCATTTAATAGAAGCATTTTTACCAAATGAGAAGTTACAAATTAGTTTATTCCATGCTGGAGATGATACAAGGAAAATTGTACTCGAGCCAATTGGAGATCGATATATTAGATTATGTGAGGAGCTATTACAAGATGAAAGTACTAGCAATTGACACTTCAAATTACGTAATGGGTGTATCCCTTATTGAGGAAGGAAACGTAATTGGTGAAATCATTACAAACTTAACAAAAAACCATTCTGTACGTCTTATGCCAGCTGTAGAGAAATTATTAAAAGAATGTGGTGTAAAACCGAAAGAATTAACTAAAATCGTTGTAGCTGCTGGACCTGGATCATATACAGGTGTTCGCATAGGTGTGACAGCTGCAAAAACATTAGCTTGGTCACTTCAAATACCAATTGTAGGTGTATCAAGTTTAGAAGTAGTGGCTGCAAACGGTGCTAATTTTGATGGATTAATCTGTCCTTTATTTGATGGAAGACGCGGACAAATTTATACTGGGTTATATACATATGAAGGAGAGCATTTAACTTCTATAGAAGAAGACCGAATCATCCTTATTGTAGACTGGTTGCAAATGTTAAAAGATACAGGAAAGCCTGTTTTATTTATTGGTAACGATGTTAAACTGCACAAAGAGACGATTATCGAACATTTAGGCGGCCAAGCTGTATTTGCTCCCTTCACTAAAAATAACCCAAGACCAAGTGAGTTAGCTTTCTTAGGGTTACAAAAAGAAGAACAAGATGTACATTCATTTGTTCCTAGTTATCTTCGTTTAGCTGAAGCTGAAACAAAGTGGTTAGAAAGTCAAAACAAGTAGGAGCTTGCAGAAGATGGATATGATATTTAGAAAGATGGAACTCGATGATATCGCTCAAATTGTAGCTATTGAAGAAGCGTCTTTTTCAACTCCTTGGACTGCAGATGCCTTTCACCGTGAGTTAACGACGAATGAACATGCACATTATGTTGTGCTAGAAAAAGATGGTCGTGTAATTGGATATTGTGGATTGTGGATAATTATTGATGAATCACATATAACAAATGTAGCTATTTTGCCAGAATACAGAGGTCAAAAGCTAGGGGATGCTTTATTGAAAGAAGTTATTTCCGAAGCGAAAGATTTAGGGGTAAAAACAATGACACTTGAAGTACGTGTATCAAATGAAGTAGCAAAACAGTTATACAGAAAATACGGATTTCAAAATGGTGGAATTCGTAAACGATACTATGCAGACAATCAGGAAGATGGTCTCGTAATGTGGGTGAATATATAATGGAAAAAAATACAATTATACTTGGTATTGAAACAAGTTGTGATGAAACAGCAGTAGCAGTTGTTAAAAATGGAACGGAAATTATTGCGAATGTCGTTGCATCACAAATTGAAAGTCATAAACGTTTTGGTGGAGTTGTACCAGAGATTGCATCCCGTCATCATGTAGAAGAAATTACAGTTGTGTTAGAAGAAGCTTTAAAAGAAGCAAATATTACATTTGATGATATTGATGCAATTGCTGTAACAGAAGGACCTGGGTTAGTAGGAGCGCTTTTAATAGGGGTAAATGCAGCGAAAGCAGTGGCTTTTGCACATGATATTCCTCTAGTGGGTGTTCATCATATCGCTGGGCACATTTATGCGAACCGTTTAGTAAAAGAAGTTCAATTCCCACTAATATCACTTGTTGTATCTGGTGGACATACGGAGCTTGTTTATATGAAAGAACATGGTTCATTCGAAGTGATTGGTGAAACAAGAGATGATGCAGCTGGAGAGGCATATGATAAAGTAGCTCGAACGTTATCCATGCCATATCCAGGTGGTCCTCACATTGATCGCCTTGCACATGAAGGAGAACCGACAATCGATTTGCCTCGTGCATGGCTAGAACCTGATTCGTATGATTTCAGTTTCAGTGGATTGAAATCAGCAGTTATCAACACTGTGCATAACGCGAAACAACGCGGGATAGAAATTGCACCGGAAGATTTAGCAGCAAGTTTCCAAGCGAGTGTAATAGATGTGCTTGTAACGAAAGCATCTCGTGCAGCAGAAGCGTATAACGTAAAGCAACTGCTTCTTGCTGGTGGAGTAGCTGCGAATAAAGGACTTCGCGCACGTTTGGAAGCGGAATTTGCGACAAAAGAAAATATCGAGCTAATTATTCCTCCACTATCTTTATGTACCGATAATGCAGCGATGATTGCAGCCGCAGGTACAATTGCATATGAACAAGGAAAACGTGCTACATTAGCTTTAAATGCAAATCCAGGATTAGATATTGAAGAATAGTTATGCACAAAATTAACCACAGCTTGTGGATAAAACCCATATTATCTGTTGATAATGTGGGTTTTATTGTGTATATAAAATGTGGATAATTTTTTTGTGAATTGTGGATAATGTGGAAAAGTTATTTTGGAGTTTATTTTATAAAGGTGGATATGTGTATAAACCTGTGGATAAAGTAGATGAAGTCTGACCTTTGAATGTATTCTTTTTTGGGAAATAAATCGCAAGAAGATATCTCTAAAAAACATTTTGGAATGTGCCCTTATTATAGGGGCGAACTAACATTGTCAAACTTTGTCGGTAAATCGGTATGTCGTGTCGAATCGTTTATACCCCAGCTAGAAGATAAAAAGGATGTCGCATAGTCAAAAATCCCGACTTATGAGACATCCTTCTTATTCATACTCTTATAAATGTAATTCTTCCCATTCTGCCATACAAGCATCAAGTTGCTCTTGTAGTGTTTGTTTTTTCGTTGTAATTTCACTAGCCTTTTCATAATCTGCGTATATTTCTGGTAAGCAAAGTTGATCTTCTAACGTAGCAATTTCTTCTTCAAATTCTACAATATTTTGTTCTAGTTCCTCAATTTTTCGAGTGCGTTGACGTTCTAATTGTTTACGCTCTTTTTCTTCGAGATAATTTAATTTCTCTTGAGCTACAGTTTTTTGAACAGGTGCTTGGTTTTCTTGCTGTTCTTGTTGTTCAAATGCTGCACGTTCAATCATTTCATTTTTCTTCTCCACATAGTAATCGTAATCGCCTAAATACTCTTGTGCACCTTCTGTTGACAACTCAACAACGGTCGTCGTTACACGATTAATAAAGTAGCGGTCATGTGAAACAAATAGAAGGGTGCCTGGATAATCAATTAAAGCATTCTCCAAAATTTCTTTACTATTTAAATCAAGATGGTTCGTAGGTTCATCGAGAATTAATAAATTTGATTTTTGCATCATAAGTTTTGCAAGAGCTAATCGAGCTTTTTGTCCACCACTAAGAGAAGATACTGGTTTTAGTACATCATCCCCTGTGAATAAGAAGTTACCTAATATCGTGCGAATTTCTTTTTCGGATTGCAATGGATATTCATCCCATAACTCATTTAAAACTCGCTTAGAAGATGTTAAGTTTGCTTGTTCTTGATCATAATAACCAACAGATACATTGGATCCGAAAGAAACATCACCATTTAATAGTGGTAACTTATTCACAAGTGATTTTAATAATGTGGATTTCCCAATTCCGTTTGGACCAACTAAAGCAACGCTATCCCCGCGAGTTAAGCGCATAGTTACATGTTCAATAATCGGATCATCATCATAGCCGATAGTTGCATCCTTTACTTGTAAAACATCATTTCCACTTTGTTTTTCGATATCGAAGTGGAAGGATGCTGACTTAGAATCACCTAATGGTCTAGTCAATAATTCCATTCTATCTAATTGTTTACGACGGCTTTGAGCACGTTTTGTAGTAGATGCGCGCGCTATATTTTTTTGAACGAAATCCTCAAGCTTAGCGATTTCATCTTGTTGTTTTTCATAACGTTTCATGTCTTGCTCGTATAATGCTGATTTTAAGTCTAAATATTTACTGTAGTTACCAACAAATCGTCTGCTTTCTTTATTCGAAATTTCATATACTTGTGTAACGAGTTTATCCAAGAAATAACGGTCATGGGAAACGATTAGTATTGCGCCAGGATAGCCTTGTAAATATTGTTCAAGCCATGTTAATGTTTCGATGTCTAAATGGTTTGTAGGCTCGTCCAAAATAAGTAGGTCTGGTTTCGTTAATAATAATTTACCGAGAGCTAATCGTGTTTTTTGTCCACCGCTTAATGTAGAAATCGTCGTCTGGTGCGTTTCAACTGGGAAGCCAAGACCACTTAAAATCGAGCGAATATCTGCTTCATATTGATATCCACCTTGATCTTTATAATCTAATTGCAATTGGTCATAATCAGCTAATAACCTTTCATATGTAGCCTCGTTTGAAAAGTTTTCTTCTTTTCCCATCTCTTGCTCTAGCCTTCGAAGTTTTGTCTCCATTTGCTGCAAGTGTGTAAAGACGGTTAACATTTCATCCCAAATTGTTAAAGACGTTTCTAACCCGGTATTTTGAGCTAAATATCCGATTGAGACATCTTTTGGTTTTATAATTTCGCCACCATCATGGGATAGCTCACCAGCTATTATTTTTAATAATGTAGATTTTCCGGCCCCATTTCGTCCGACTAATGCGATACGATCTTTCGTTTGAACTTCCAATTTTATGTTTGCAAGAATCGTTTCTGCACCGTATAATTTCGTAAGCGCGTTTACTTGTAATAAAATCAATGTTTTCACCTCAAATAATTTCTTAACTTTGCCATGTTTATATTTCTCAATCATACTAAAAATAGTGTATAGTTTAAAATAAAGAGAGAATACTTCTTCTCTTTATTATACAGGGAAATTCATGAGTGCTAAACTTCTGTATTTGATTCAAGTATATGAATAAAGATAGGAAGAGAGGAGAGGTTATATGGAGCAGCAAAAAATTCCACAGGCCACTGCCAAACGATTGCCTCTATACTATCGATTTATCCAAAACTTATCTCTTTCTGGTAAGCAACGTGTTTCATCAGCCGAATTGAGCGAAGCGGTAAAAGTTGATTCCGCAACGATTCGAAGAGATTTTTCATATTTTGGAGCGTTAGGGAAAAAAGGTTATGGATATAACGTAAATTATTTATTATCATTTTTCCGTGAAACACTCGACCAAGATGATATAACACGTGTAGCACTTATTGGAGTAGGTAATTTAGGGACCGCTTTCTTACATTATAATTTCACGAAAAACAATAATACAAAAATTGAAATGGCGTTTGATGTTAGTGAAGAGAAAGTCGGGACAGAAATCGGGGGCATTCCTGTATATCATTTAGATGAATTAGAAGAACGTTTATCAACTGATATACAAGTGGCAATATTAACAGTACCCGCTACAGTAGCACAATCTGTAGCAGATAGATTGGCAGAAACGAACGTGCATGGTATTTTAAATTTCACACCAGCGCGCTTAAATGTGTCAGATAATATAAGAATTCACCATATTGATTTAGCGGTAGAGTTACAAACACTTGTTTACTTTTTAAAGAATTATCCACAATAAAACGCAGAGGAAGCGACCTCTGCGTTTTATTATTGTTTTTTCTTTGTGAATTTAACTAAGATAAGGCGAAGTGCCAAATTAAAATCAATTGTTGCCATAACTGAAAATAGTATTGTCCACATATTCCAGATTGTATCTGTTACGTTCGTAATGGCGAAGCGTGTAAAGATACATCCTAGAAGGAAGTACAATGCAGCCATGAACAATGGTGAGTTCCTCATACTAAAAATCCTCCGATAAAGCCTTGCATTTTTTCAGCTTCTTTAATCATTTCTTGAATTTGTTCATTGCTCATTAAAACTTGAGCAACTGCAACTAATGTATTCATTGCAACATGAGCTGCGATAGGGACGATAATACGCTTCGTTTTTACATATAAAAAGGCGAATACGAGTCCCATAGAAGTGTATACCAATAAGTGAGTGAAATCAAAATGAATTGCTGCGAATACAAGAGAACTAATGATAGCAGCAATAAAGAAGTTAAACTTCTTATAAAGTGTACCAAATAAAATTTTTCTAAATACGATTTCTTCCAAAATAGGTCCTATTATAGAGATAACGATAAGGAACCAAGGTGTCGTTTTTGCGATATCCATAAGTCTTGCTGTATTTTCTGATCCAGGTTTAATTCCTAATACACGCATTTCTATCATACCGGCAATACTTTGTGAGAAAAATGCTAGGAAGAACCCGATAAAAATCCAACCAATCGTAGCTGGAACAGTAGAGCGCATTGTATCTAAACGTCTGTCACGAATATCTGTTCTAAGTAACCAAAGTACGATACATAATGCAATAAAGAAGCTAATGATTGCCCAGTGGCCAGTTATGAGTTGAAATTTCTCTTCTCTAGTAAATCCCCTGTTATCATAAAGTCCAGTTTTCAGAAGAAGTGGTAATCCAGCAATGGATGATAACTGCATTAAAATGTATGTAACGATAACCCACCAATATTGTTTTTTCAAATGGTTTAACCATCCTTTCTAACTCTAGTGTATGAGATAAGGTAGGATAACATGTAAATATGCTACCTACGATATAAACCTCGCTTAAATTATGTTTTTTTCGTAAATCCTTATTTGAAATTATAATAGAAGACAGGAGAAAGTTGTGTGTATAGCGAAAACAATTTAGGGTGTCCTTTCATATTGTAACATACGATTAGTGGAAACAACGATTCATATAGTAAAGGTAGAAGAAGAGGGACTCTATATAGAAAAGTGTATAGCTTAATTTGCGAAAAAATTATGATTTTTTTACTTGCAAAAGAAATTGAGATTATTTATTATTATAAGTGTGTTAGCACTCGAGTGACTTGAGTGCTAATAAATAAAATTTACATAACAAAATGAGGAGGTTATTGTTCATGCTAAAGCCATTAGGTGATCGCGTTGTAATTGAGCTTGTTCAAGCAGAAGAAAAAACAGCAAGTGGTATTGTATTACCAGACACTGCAAAAGAAAAACCACAAGAGGGTAAAGTTATTGCAGTAGGTACTGGTCGAGTGCTTGAAAATGGTGAGCGTGTTGCTTTAGAGGTAGCAGCAGGTGATCTTATCATCTTCTCAAAATATGCAGGTACTGAAGTAAAATACGAAGGTGCTGACTACTTGATTTTACGTGAAAGTGACATTTTAGCAGTTATCGGTTAATTATATAAATCTTAAAAAATTCAAGGGGGTCAATTATTATGGCAAAAGATATTAAATTTAGTGAAGAAGCACGTCGTTCGATGCTTCGCGGTGTCGACACTCTTGCAAACGCAGTAAAAGTAACGCTTGGACCAAAAGGTCGTAACGTTGTACTTGAGAAAAAATTTGGTTCACCACTTATTACAAATGACGGTGTAACAATCGCAAAAGAAATCGAATTAGAAGATGCATTCGAAAATATGGGTGCAAAATTAGTAGCAGAAGTTGCTAGCAAAACAAATGATGTAGCTGGTGACGGAACAACAACTGCAACTGTATTAGCACAAGCTATGATTCGTGAAGGTCTTAAAAACGTAACAGCTGGTGCGAACCCAATGGGTCTTCGTAAAGGTATCGAAAAAGCTGTTACTGCTGCAATTGCAGAATTAAAAGAGATTTCTAAACCAATCGAAGGTAAATCTTCTATCGCACAAGTAGCTGCTATTTCTGCAGCTGACGAAGAAGTAGGTCAATTAATCGCTGAAGCAATGGAGCGCGTTGGTAACGACGGCGTTATTACTTTAGAAGAATCTAAAGGATTTACAACAGAATTAGACGTAGTAGAAGGTATGCAATTTGATCGTGGATATGCATCTCCTTACATGATTACTGATTCTGACAAAATGGAAGCAGTTCTTGATAACCCATACATCTTAATTACTGATAAGAAGATTTCTAACATCCAAGAAATCTTACCAGTATTAGAGCAAGTGGTACAACAAGGTAAACCACTTCTTATCATCGCTGAAGACGTAGAAGGCGAAGCTTTAGCTACATTAGTAGTGAACAAACTTCGTGGTACATTCAATGTAGTAGCTGTTAAAGCTCCTGGATTTGGTGACCGTCGTAAAGCAATGCTAGAAGATATCGCAATCTTAACTGGTGGCGAAGTAATCACTGAAGAATTAGGTCGTGATTTAAAATCTGCTACAATTGAATCTTTAGGACGCGCTGGTAAAGTTGTTGTAACGAAAGAAAACACAACTGTAGTTGAAGGTATCGGAAATTCACAACAAATCGAAGCTCGCATCGGTCAAATCCGCGCGCAATTAGAAGAAACTACTTCTGAATTCGATCGTGAAAAATTACAAGAGCGTCTTGCAAAACTTGCAGGTGGCGTAGCAGTAATTAAAGTAGGTGCAGCAACTGAAACTGAGTTAAAAGAGCGCAAACTTCGCATTGAAGATGCACTTAACTCAACTCGTGCAGCAGTAGAAGAAGGTATCGTTGCAGGTGGTGGTACTTCACTTATGAACGTATACACGAAAGTAGCTTCTATCGTAGCTGAAGGCGACGAAGCAACAGGTATCAACATCGTACTTCGCGCACTAGAAGAGCCAGTTCGTCAAATCGCAATCAACGCTGGTCTAGAAGGATCTGTAGTTGTAGAGCGTCTAAAAGGCGAAAAAGTAGGCGTTGGTTTCAACGCAGCTACTGGCGAGTGGGTTAACATGCTTGAAACTGGTATCGTAGATCCAGCTAAAGTAACTCGCTCTGCACTTCAAAACGCAGCATCTGTTGCAGCTATGTTCTTAACGACTGAAGCTGTAGTAGCTGACAAGCCAGAACCAAATGCACCAGCAATGCCTGACATGGGCGGCATGGGCATGGGCGGTATGGGCGGAATGATGTAATTCCGTTTGCTCGAAAAACATCCATTTCTATATAGAAATGGATGTTTTTTTATGTTTTTTAGAAAAGGAAATGAATTTCTGTAGAATTTTGTCGCTTTCTCTCTTGACCATATTGATACTTCATTGTTAGAATCTAGGAAGATAATATAAAACGATCCTTCATATATCCTCAAAGATAAGGTTTGAGAGTCTCTACCGGGTTACCGTAAACAACCTGACTATGAAGGCAGTGTGTCTTATATTTATAAAGAGCGGAGACTATCTTTCTTTATAAAGCCAGACCCCTGCCT
Source organism: Bacillus cereus group sp. MG4 (assembly GCF_040460055.1). NCBI lineage: Bacteria > Bacillati > Bacillota > Bacilli > Caryophanales > Bacillaceae > Bacillus > Bacillus cereus group sp. MG4. The sequence continues at coordinate 3,677,394 of NZ_JARVGZ010000001.1, forward strand.
TTTCTTTGTTATGAGACTAGAGGCGGAGGACTGGCTTTTTTTATTATATTAGTAATGCTTTTCGCCAAATTGGTGAAAATATTTATATACGAGAACTAACGTTGGGGTGATTATTTTGAAGAAGCAGCATGATACAATTATCGTTTTAGATTTTGGGAGTCAGTACAATCAGTTAATAGCACGTCGAATTCGTGAGTTTGGTGTATACAGTGAACTTCATCCACATACAATTACTGCAGAAGAAATTAAAGCAATGAATCCAAAAGGGATTATCTTCTCTGGTGGACCAAATAGTGTATACGGTGAAGGTGCATTACATTGTGATGAAAAAATCTTTGAACTAGGATTACCGATCTTCGGTATTTGTTACGGTATGCAGCTTATGACGCAACACTTCGGTGGTAAAGTAGAACGTGCAAACCACCGTGAGTACGGAAAAGCTGTTCTTAAAGTAGAGAACGAATCAAAATTATATGCGAATCTTCCAGAAGAGCAAGTTGTATGGATGAGCCATGGTGACTTAGTAACTGGTTTACCTGAAGGATTCGTAGTAGATGCAACAAGTGAGTCTTGTCCAATTGCTGGTATGAGCAATGAAGACAAAAACTTATACGGTGTACAATTCCACCCAGAAGTACGTCATTCTGAGCATGGTAACGATTTAATTAAAAACTTCGTATTCGGCGCATGTGGTTGTTCTGAAGGATGGAACATGGAGAACTTTATCGAAGTAGAATTAGAGAAAATCCGTGAAACTGTTGGAGACAAAAAAGTACTATGCGCACTTAGCGGCGGTGTAGACTCTTCTGTTGTAGCAGTATTAATTCATAAGGCAATCGGTGACCAATTAACATGTATTTTCGTTGACCACGGTTTACTTCGTAAAGGTGAAGCAGAAGGCGTTATGAAAACATTCAGCGAAGGTTTCCACATGAACGTTATTAAAGTGGATGCACAAGAACGCTTCATGAACAAGTTAAAAGGTGTAGAAGATCCAGAACAAAAACGTAAAATCATCGGTAATGAATTCATTTACGTATTTGATGATGAAGCTTCTAAATTACAAGGAATGGACTTCCTAGCGCAAGGTACACTTTATACAGACATCGTTGAAAGTGGTACAGCAACTGCACAAACAATTAAATCTCACCATAACGTTGGTGGTCTTCCAGAAGACATGCAGTTCAAATTAATTGAGCCTTTAAACACGTTATTTAAAGATGAAGTACGTGTATTAGGATCTGAACTAGGAATTCCTGATGAAATCGTATGGCGTCAACCATTCCCAGGTCCTGGTCTTGGTATTCGTGTATTAGGTGAAATTACAGAAGAGAAATTAGAAATCGTTCGTGAATCTGATGCGATTTTACGTGAAGAAATTATTAAAGCGGGCTTAGACCGTGAAGTTTGGCAATACTTCACTGCGCTTCCTGGTATGCGTAGCGTAGGTGTTATGGGTGACGAGCGTACTTACGATTACACAGTAGGTATCCGCGCAGTAACATCTATCGACGGTATGACAGCTGACTGGGCACGTATCCCTTGGGACGTATTAGAGAAAATCTCTGTACGTATCGTAAACGAAGTAAAACACGTTAACCGTATCGTGTATGATATAACAAGTAAGCCACCAGCAACTATTGAGTGGGAATAGTATTATAAAAAAAGATCCATCTATTGCTCATGCGTAGATGGATCTTTTGTGTTTTGCTCTTAATACGAACGAAAATACAAAAGTTTATAAAAATGTTCGTTTTTAAATTGACAAAACTACTTCATCGAGTTAATATGAGTATGTAATTCAAACGAAAAGTGAATATTATGCCGTCGTATAATATCGGGGATATGGCCCGAAAGTTTCTACCTAGCTACCGTAAATGGCTTGACTACGAGGCGTTTAGATAAAGATGAGGGGAAACTTGTCTTTATTCATAGAACGCTTCCATGTATATGCAATGGAAGCCTTTTTTATTTTTAATAGATAAAAGAGGGCTAGGGAGATTACGGCGAGTAATCATATAACGGGGGAAACGTAAGATGAAACGCTATTTTCAGTTTGATGAACTCGGCACAAATTATAAAACAGAGTTCATAGCAGGTTTAACGACATTTTTATCTATGGCTTATGTACTATTTGTCAATCCTGCTACGCTGTCACTTGGGAATGTTAAAGGGTTACCAGCAGGTACAGGAATGGATCCGGGTGCAGTATTCGTTGCTACAGCATTAGCAGCAGCGATTGGTTCGTTAATTATGGGAATATTCGCGAAGTATCCGATTGCTTTGGCGCCCGGTATGGGAATTAACGCGTTCTTTGCCTATACGGCAGTGTTAACGATGGGTATTCCATGGCAGACAGCAATTGCTGGAACGTTAATGTCAGGTATTATCTTTATTATTCTTACAGCTTCAGGTATTCGTGAAAAAATCATTAATGCAATTCCATCAGAGTTAAAGTTTGCAGTAGCGGCAGGTATCGGATTGTTCATTGCTTTCCTTGGATTCCAAAATGCCGGAATTATCGTGAAAAATGATGCTGTTCTTGTTGGATTGGGGGATTTAACAAAGGGCACAACGTTACTAGCAATCTTCGGGGTTGTTACGACAATCATCTTCATGATTAAGAAAGTTAATGGTGCGGTATTCTACGGGATGATTCTTACAGCAATCTTAGGAGTAGCAACAGGATTAATTGATACTCCAAAAGCTGTAGTGGGAGCAATACCGAGTCTAGAACCAACGTTCGGTGTGGCATTAACGCACTTCGGAGATATTTTCACTGTTCAAATGGTGATTGTTATTATAACGTTCTTCTTCATCGATTTCTTTGATACAGCAGGTACACTTGTAGCGGTTGCGAATCAAGCTGGATTAATGAAGAATAATAAATTACCACGTGCAGGAAAAGCATTATTTGCAGATGCGATTGCAACTGTAATTGGTGCGATCTTAGGTACATCAACAACAACGTCTTACATTGAATCTTCTGCTGGGGTAGCAGCGGGTGGACGTTCTGGATTTACAGCAGTTGTAACAGCAGGATTCTTCTTGTTGGCACTATTCTTCTCGCCATTATTAAGTGTTGTAACACCAGCTGTAACGGCACCAGCTTTAATTATTGTAGGAATCTTAATGGTTTCATCTTTAGGCGAAATTGATTGGAAGAAATTCGAGATTGCAGTACCAGCATTCTTTACAATCATTTCAATGCCGCTTACGTATAGTATTGCGACAGGGATTGCAATCGGGTTTATCTTCTATCCAATTACAATGGTAGTAAGTGGTCGTCGTAAAGAGATTCATCCAATTATGTATGTTATGGGAGTTTTATTCATACTATATTTCATCTACGTTCGTAAATAAAAGGGGTTTTTTGAAAGGTCTAGACTTAAGGGGAGTCTAGACCTTTTTTGCGTCTTCAGAAAATCTTAAGGATTTCCGAGCGTTTTTCTTCAGAAGTTTTCCTATAATAGAAGTTAGGGATTAAAAAAGTGATGGGGGAGATATTGTGGCACACGAAACAATACTTGTCGTAGATGATGAAAAAGAAATTCGAAATCTAATTACAATCTATTTAAAGAATGAAGGATATAAAGTATTGCAAGCAGGAGACGGAGAAGAAGGATTACGTTTACTAGAAGAAAATGAAGTACATCTAGTCGTATTAGATATTATGATGCCAAAGGTAGATGGTATTCATATGTGTATGAAAGTAAGAGAATCGAAAGAAATGCCAATTATTATGCTTTCTGCGAAAACGCAAGATATGGATAAAATTTTAGGATTAACAACAGGTGCAGATGATTACGTAACGAAACCATTTAATCCGTTAGAGTTAATCGCGAGAATTAAATCTCAGTTACGTCGTTATATGAAGATGAATGGTTTTGCTATTCAAAATGAGGACGAGTTAGAAATTGGAGAGATGAAAATAAACATCTCAACCCATAAAGTCATTGTGGATGGAGAGGAAGTGAAACTGACGCCAAGGGAATTTTCGATTTTAGAATTACTAGCTCGTAATCCGGGTATGGTCTTTAGCGCGGAACAAATTTATGAAAAGGTTTGGAACGAAAGGTCTTTTCAGTCGGATAACACTGTAATGGTCCATATTAGGAAAGTGCGTGAAAAGATTGAAGAGAATCCAAGGAAGCCAATATATATAAAAACAGTATGGGGAGTGGGGTATAAGATTGAAAAAGATATTTAATCCATTTACTTATGTTAGGAAATTTCGAGAGTTAATCGGAAAGCTAGTGAAGAGTGTGAAACGGAGTGTGCGGATTCAACTTATTACTGCATTCACTGCTTGTGCGTTATTAGGGATTTTGTCAGCGAAGGCAGCAGCGCCGTTTTTTGAGAATGCGAATCGAGAGGCGACGATTGATTATCGGACTGGTATGGAACAAATTAACCAACAAGCACAAAGTGTGGCAAATAGTTCAGTTCATGAAAATAAATTAGAAGCTATATCAAGTATGATTGAAATAGAGAATCAAAATTTAGAACAAAACTCTAGAGCTTTAAAAGTATTAGTTACTGACGAGAGTGGTAAAGTTTTATATAAAACGAAGCAGGCACAAGAAGAACAAATTGATTTGCATAATACAATTCGTAATGCATCATCGTTTGCGATTAATTATATGAATGGTAGAAAAGAATTTGAAAGTACGAGAAAAGAATTTATAGCCTTTGCGCCTATTACAATAGAAGATAAGAATTTATACATGTTTGTTAGTGGGATTCCAGAAGGTGAAGTAATATATGATACGCAAGAAGGACCGTTTCCATTTTTCATAGGTATACTCGTATTCATTTTCTCTTTCTTCTATATAACAAAGAGAAAGATGAAGCAAATTGAAGCGATGGCACAAGGTGTAAAGGAAATAGAAAAAGGAAACTTAGCGTACCGTATTGAGAAAAAAGGTGAAGATGAGATTGCGTCCTTAACTGAGAATATTAATAATATGGCGGAAGAGCTTATGAATAATATAGAAAAGGAACGTAAATTAGAGAAGCAAAAGAATGAGCTTATTACGAATGTATCACACGATTTACGTACACCACTGACTTCTATAATGGGTTACTTGCGATTACTTCGAGATTC
>NZ_JARVGZ010000001.1:3687500-3690000 GCF_040460055.1 Bacillus cereus group sp. MG4
TCCGGTGGTTCCGCATGGAAGGGCCATCGCTCAACGGATAAAAGCTACCCCGGGGATAACAGGCTTATCTCCCCCAAGAGTCCACATCGACGGGGAGGTTTGGCACCTCGATGTCGGCTCATCGCATCCTGGGGCTGTAGTCGGTCCCAAGGGTTGGGCTGTTCGCCCATTAAAGCGGTACGCGAGCTGGGTTCAGAACGTCGTGAGACAGTTCGGTCCCTATCCGTCGTGGGCGTAGGAAATTTGAGAGGAGCTGTCCTTAGTACGAGAGGACCGGGATGGACGCACCGCTGGTGTACCAGTTGTTCTGCCAAGGGCATAGCTGGGTAGCTATGTGCGGAAGGGATAAGTGCTGAAAGCATCTAAGCATGAAGCCCCCCTCAAGATGAGATTTCCCATAGCGTAAGCTAGTAAGATCCCTGAAAGATGATCAGGTTGATAGGTTCGAGGTGGAAGCATGGTGACATGTGGAGCTGACGAATACTAATAGATCGAGGGCTTAACCATATAATATGTAGCAAATGTTATCTAGTTTTGAAGGAATATGCCTTCATAGTTTGGTGATGATGGCAGAGAGGTCACACCCGTTCCCATACCGAACACGGAAGTTAAGCCCTCTAGCGCCGATGGTAGTTGGGACCTTGTCCCTGTGAGAGTAGGACGTCGCCAAGCAACTTTAAGACGAGTCAGAATGACTCGTCTTTTTTGTGTTTTAAACTTCTTATCAGCTTCAAGTAAGTAATCCGTATTCTTTTGATCCCCTCATATTCATTTTCTTTCATCATTTTTGATGTGTAGTTTAAGATTTTCTATTCTATTTTTTGTAGAAGCAATCTATCGGTGTGTTAAAATAGTACAGTTGTTTTTCGAGGTACTTTAATATAGGAAGATTTAAATTTTTTTAAGGAGATAATATGAAAAAGATAGGTGTAATTACTATAGTAGCTTTAGTCCTTCTAGCAATTACTTATATGTTAGTCGGGAATTATTTTTATAATTATGCGTTGAATGCGAAACAAGAGAAAGAGTTTTTAGAGGATAATCCTCACTTAGTAGAAACTGTGAATGCATCGGGAGGTGTGTTCGCTACAAATGAAGAAAAGGATGCGAACTTTGTATCAAATCATAAACCTAATACACGAAACATAAATTCTTTCGATAAGTTGAAATTAACAGGTTATGAATATATGAATGAACAATCTGGCCATAAATGGACAATTGTAGTTCATGGATATGATAGTAGGGCATCGAAAATGACGAAATATATCCGGAACTTTTATGAACAAGGATATAACGTCATAGCGCCAGACCTTCGTGGGCATGGAAATAGTGAAGGTGATTATATAGGGATGGGCTGGCATGATCGTAAAGATATTTTGATTTGGATTCAACAAATTGTAAAGAAAGACCCTAATGCTGAAATAGCACTCTTTGGTGTTTCAATGGGCGCGGCAACTGTAATGATGACTTCAGGTGAAGAGTTACCTTCTAACGTTAAAGTTATTATTGAAGATTGTGGATACTCAACAGTTATTGATGAATTTACTTATCAATTAAACGATTTATTCCACTTGCCGAAGTTTCCTGTTATGAATGCGGCAAATACAGTTACAAAATTAAGAGCTGGATATGATTTAGAAGAAGCTTCAGCTATAAAACAAGTGGCGAAAAGTAAAACACCTATGCTATTTATTCATGGGGATGCTGATACATTTGTTCCTTATGAAATGTTAGATGAAGTATATAATGCTGCAAAAGTAGAAAAAGAGAAATTAATTGTTCCAGGTGCTGGACATGGAGAAGCCGAGAAGGTAGATTCGAATAAATATTGGAATACCGTATGGAAGTTCGTGGGGAGATACATTCCAGCGTAATTAGATTGTTTTAGATTTGTATATACGATAATCAGAAGGAAATGCTTTTATACTTTTGATTATCGTTTTTTCTATTTAAAAACTTATTTTAGTTTGTAGTATATAAGGTTTGAAGCATAAATTTTTGAATTCCTTATTGCCAGTGCTACAATAATTGAAAACTACATGTTAATGAGGTGTTTCTATGAAAATTGAAGTATGGTCAGATTTTGTATGCCCATTTTGTTATATTGGGAAACGTAGATTAGAAATGGCTTTAGAGCAATTTCCGCATAAGAAGGATGTTGAAGTTGAGTTTAAAAGTTTTGAATTAGACCAAAATGCTCCAATCTATTCTGGAACAAGTATTAATGAAGTACTTGCATCAAAGTATGGGATTAGTATTGAAGAAGCTAAGCGTAATAATGTACAACTAGGCAATCATGCAGCTAGTATGGGTTTAAATTTTAATTTTGAAGAGATGAAGCCGACGAACACTTTTGATGCGCATCGTCTTGCCAAATTTGCAAAGGATCAAGGGAAAGAAAAAGAGATTACGGAAAATCTACTTTTTGCATATTTCACTGAATCGAGAAATTTAAGTGATGTGGATACGCTTGCTACTATTGCTGAAGCTTCAGGTTTAG
>NZ_JARVGZ010000001.1:3695000-3705000 GCF_040460055.1 Bacillus cereus group sp. MG4
GAGGAGCTGTCCTTAGTACGAGAGGACCGGGATGGACGCACCGCTGGTGTACCAGTTGTTCTGCCAAGGGCATAGCTGGGTAGCTATGTGCGGAAGGGATAAGTGCTGAAAGCATCTAAGCATGAAGCCCCCCTCAAGATGAGATTTCCCATAGCGTAAGCTAGTAAGATCCCTGAAAGATGATCAGGTTGATAGGTTCGAGGTGGAAGCATGGTGACATGTGGAGCTGACGAATACTAATAGATCGAGGACTTAACCATATAATATGTAGCAAATGTTATCTAGTTTTGAAGGAATATGCCTTCATAGTTTGGTGATGATGGCAGAGAGGTCACACCCGTTCCCATACCGAACACGGAAGTTAAGCTCTCTAGCGCCGATGGTAGTTGGGACCTTGTCCCTGTGAGAGTAGGACGTCGCCAAGCAACTTTAAGACGAGTCAGAATGACTCGTCTTTTTTGTATGCTTTCATACCTCTGTTAATTGCCTGCTTAACTCCTTCTAAATAGGCGAATCCATGCCTTTTATCTGGTTCTAAGTAAGTACCTTCTGCCCATTCATTCCACGCATTAATAAATAAAAACTCGCTGTTGTAAAGAGAATAGGTACGCTGGATTTGTTTGCTTAAATATATCGTGAACTTCCTAGGGGTAGAACCTAGGAAGATGCTGCTATTTAAGTCTTTGCGGCGTGCCGTGTTGTCCCAGTCAACAAAGGCACCAGGAAATGTTTTTTTCTCTGGAGGAGATCGCTTTAGTATATACATCTATAAATGCTAGTTTAAATGTACACATTAACACTTGAATAAGCATGTACATTTTCAACAGGATTCTACATACTGACTTTGAGGTGGTTAGTGTGTATATCAAACTAGATATTCCAACGGAATTTACAATTAAAAGTCTTACAGACTTGTCTAATTTTAAAAATTTAATGGAGAACTTAAAGATGAAAATAAATAAAAGTCAACTAGCGCGAGAATTGAAGGTTGATCGACGTACCATTGATAAATACATGAATGGCTTTATACCAAAAGGAACCAAAAATAGAACATCAAAAATCGATGCCTATTATGAAGTGATTGTAGATCTTTTATCAGATGAATCTAAACAAACTTTTTACTATATGCGGGTTCTATGGCAATATCTAACGGATAATCATGGTTTGCAATGTTCCCAGTCTACTTTTCGTGCCTATATCAATAGGAAACCTGAATTCAAAAAATATTTTAAGGATGGTAAACGTATTGCTTCAAACTTACCAGGAAAGGTTCGTTATGAAACACCTCCTGCTGAACAAGCGCAATTAGATTGGAAAGAAAGCATAAAGTTTGAAACGAAAGATGGTGAAACGATATTTGTAAATGTGGCTGTACTTCTACTATCTTATTCACGCTTTAGAGTTTTCCACTTGAATATTTCAAAATCCCAAAGTGTATTACTGTCATTTATGACAGAGGCATTTGAAGCGTTTGGTGGCGTACCGAAGGTAATCGTTACAGATAATATGAAAACTGTAATGGATGAGGCTCGAACAGAACATTTTTCAGGAACAATTAATAATAAGTTTGCACAATTTGCCCAGGATTTCGGATTTAAGGTACAACCTTGTATTGCAGGACGTCCAAATACAAAAGGAAAAATAGAAGCTCCAATGAAACTTCTAGATGAAATTCATGCTTATCAAGGCAAGTTTACTTTTGAAGAATTGCATGAATTTGTACAAAGGTTATGTAAAAGAATTAATCAAACGTTTCATCAGGGAACTGGTAAGATTCCGGTGTTTGCCTTAAAACAAGAAAAGAATCTCTTACAGCCACTCCCTACGAGTACAATAAGAGATTCCTATAAGATTAAACATAAGCTTGTAAAAGTAAATGCGTCAGGAATGATATCTTACAAATCAAATCAATACTCAGTGCCAGCTGAGTATCAAGGTAAGACCGTTGGTCTACAAGTCTATGATAATCAAATATATGTTTATCATAACATGAAGTTAATTGTACAACATAAAATCAGTCAATCTAAGCTTAATTATAAAGAAGAACATTATAAAAACGCATTGGCTAAGTCACTACCAAAATATCCGAACATTGACAATTTGGCGAAACAAAATTTATCAGTAATTGGTGAGGTATATAGAAATGAAGAATAGCTATCAACAGTTAACCACAAACCTAGAGTATTTAAAATTAAAACAAATGACACAACATTTAGGGGAAGTCGTTGATTTTAGTATTAATAATCAATTGTCATTCGTGGAAGCACTGGTTAAGCTGACAAACTATGAAATTGATGTAAGAGAACAAAATATGATTCACTCTATGGTAAAAATGGGCGCATTCCCTCATAGAAAGGAGATTGATGCATTTGATTTTGAATTCCAGCCAAGTATTAATAAACAACAAATCTTAGATTTTATTTCTCTACGTTTCCTAGAACAACAAGAAAACATAGTATTTTTAGGACCTAGTGGTGTTGGTAAAACCCATTTAGCGACATCGGTAGGTATAGCAGCAGCTAAAAAACGAACAAGCACTTATTTTATTAAGTGTCATGATTTACTTCAAAATTTGAAGCGTGCAAAGCTTGAGAATCGTCTAGAATCAAGATTAAAACACTACACAAAGTATAAATTGCTTATCATCGATGAAATTGGGTATTTACCAATTGATCCGGAGGATGCAAAATTATTTTTCCAACTCATTGATATGCGTTATGAAAAACGTAGTACGATTTTAACTACAAATGTAAATTTCAAATCATGGGATGAAATCTTTCAGGACCCTAAAATAGCTAATGCCATACTAGATCGTGTATTACATCACGCTACCGTTGTTAGCATTGTAGGACAATCATACCGAATTAAAGATCATTTCAGTAAAGAAAACGATTAAATTTGTACATGCTTAAACAAGTGAAAATGTACATGATCATCTTGACATTTACAATACATCCACACTTTATCATAATCCCAAGCGTTTATTTGTTTACCAGACTCATATATTGTCTTATTTATGTCTGAAGAGCTATCATGAGCAATTGTATAAAAAGGCTCGAATTGAATGCTAGCATCAAATCCATTTATATTAGGAAGTGGAAAGCTGTTTAATGTTTCTGCAAAGTATATACCTTTCAAACCATTTTCTTGTGCGAGTGTATTCCAATAATGAAGCATTTGTTCACAATGAGGGATATGCCCGGGACGATAAATAATGAATAGTGGTTTATCGTCTATACGGATATATCTCTCATCTTGGAAAGCTTGCAATAAATACTCAAAGTGTTCTTTCCAATCCGATAATTCTCCATAATTTTGAGGCATTAATATGTGACTATCAAGACCATCCCAAGTTTTTGTCCACGGTTCATTTGCCCAAGAAAGGCAAAATGGAAAATCTGGTTCGCCCGTCTTAAGCACCTCATTAAAGGGTGCCTCCAATAGCCTCTTCCCTTTAAACCAGTAATGGTAATAACAAAAACCATATATGCCATGTGCTTTGGCGATTTCTGCTTGCCATTTTCTTACGGATGGGGTGGTTAAGTCATAATAAAAATCTTGATAAGGTTCTCTAGGTTGGTAATGTCCTGAAAATAAAGGTCGTGCACTTTTAGTATTTGTCCATTCAGTAAACCCTTTCCCCCACCATCGGTCATTTTCTTTTATTTGATGAAACTGTGGTAAGTAAAAAGCGATTATTTTCAAGATATATCCCCCTTATGTTCTTCGTAGTTCAAGTGGTGGGAAGTTACTTTTGATTTTTTGAATCTAGTTAAAGCATGAGATATGTTATTTACTTACTGTGTTTAGGCTGCATAATGAATTCTTTTTTACAGTTTGCTTGATATGGAAATCTTTGATGATTTAATATATACGGCTGAGATACAAAATGATCTTCATTATACAATGAGCGAAAAGAGTTAATCTTTTTGGAGAACAAATAGAGCTTGGGGTAACCGGTTTGTATCATCAAAAAAATCCCGTAGCTTTAAATACTTCTCATAGCGATTTTTAATATAAGTTCTAGGTATAACGGTTTCTCCATAGAAGCTACTATTTCTAACGTCTCCAGCTCCCGTAGGGCTGTGGACAAAATTGCCGCTTTCATAATCCGAGATAGCACGATTTATATCTGGAAACGCTTGAGATAAAGTTTTATGCCACCCGGTTTGAATTAATTCAGGTTGTTTCTTGAATTGTTGACAGAAATCGAGAAAATAGCGTGCTTGTGTTGTGGCGATGAAGATGCCACCTGGACGAAGAATTCTTGAAAATTCCTTTATCCAATTTTCTGCTGTTTCTTCGGATAAATGTGAGAATACAGAATAAGCGAATATGATATCTAATGAATTGTCATTAATAAATTCTACAGGAGGTTGTGGATTGGCTGTTTTATATATCCCTCGTCCTAACGTTTCATTACAAAGAGTAATCATGAGGGGATCTACATCAATACCAAGTAAATTTTCATCGCGAACATCTTTGAAAAAGAAACGTATAATTCTTCCCCATCCGCAACCAAAGTCTAGAATTTTACGTTCTTTATTCAAGGGGACACCTAAATTTTGGGCATACGTTTTTACATGGCTATAAAACAAATATGCTTCATAAAGAGCATGTTCATAGGAAGCACCTACAAACTGTTGTTGAATTTCTTCGGGGGGGAACATAGGTACTGGGATGTCGTTTATCTTTGTTTGTGAGCAACTTTGTATAAATAGATTTAGAAGTTCAACATCAGAAAGCGGGCTAACAAGGTTATCAAAATCATTTCCTAACTTGAAGTTATTCATTTGTTAACCTCCAAATTATATAGTACCTAAAAATTATTTTCGTGTTTTTTACTAATAAAAACGTGTAGAAATTCAGCATCTAACCCCAGTGATCTATCCTTTTGTAAATAAACAATGGTATACATATTTGCATGTGTATAAATATATTCAATCATATCTTGACCCCAATCAAATGTTACTAAAGACCCGTTCTCATCAATAGGATTACCATGATAAATTGGCTCCTCAATATATTCGATTCCTTCTTTATTGATTCTTGCTCTTTGTAAAGTCTTTGTGAGTGTATGATACCAAGGGACAGTAAACACATGAGCACCGCCAGCCTTTAATACACGTTCTATTTCTTTAAAGGCTTTGTTTGGCTCCATTACATGTTCAAAGACATCTTGAGTAATGAACAAATCAAAAGATTCATTTTGGAAAGTCATATCTTCTAAGTTCTCACATCTAATTCCTTGAAAGTATTGGCCGAGAGGATAGTTTTTAAAGTATTGAGAATAAGTATAGTTTTTGCAGTTTTTTATAAGTAGCTGAGTTGTAATTCCCCCAGGAGAGGATTCGTGGATATGATAGGAACCCCATTTAGGAAAAAATGTATTTAAAACATGGATTATAGCTCGCTGCCTTGGTATAGAGTGACATGTAGAACATAAGTAATGATCTCTAAGCCAATCATTCTGCTCTATAAATGTAGTTTCCTTCTCACAGATAACACAATATCCATTATTGTGCTTCAAATTACCTTCCACATGACATCACTCCTGTGTAAAAAAATGCATATGACACACACGTCAACAATCAGTGAAATCAAAGAGAGTGGGATGGAAATTAGGGAACCCATAAAAGTGAGATTGGTAGAATGGAATAATTAGCGGGAGAGAACCCCTCGCTAATTAAAGTTTCACTTTATGCTATGCGATACATTCGCTTTTATTCATTGAAGAATGTATCGACTTAGAATATCCCTTTTGTGTACGGATACATTTCAAAGTCTTGTGCATATATTTCTGTAACTAACGCCATTGTTTCTTCATCATAAAAGCTTTCATATGTTGGAAAGCGAGGGAAGGTGGCATCTGTAATGCTGAGTTCTGCATAACTTCCTGTATAAAGCATCTTATGAGCCCGATGATGATCTGAATTTGTAAGAAGCGCTAAATTGGATTTAATTAAATCGTACGTGTGTTCTATCTTAGTGATTTGTGTATTAAAATCTTCTAAAGGAATATAGTATTGGATGAAATTTTCTTCACCTGGAACGTATTGCTGACTAAAATGTATGTCCATTGCTAGGGAATTTGAACCCAATGCTCGAATGTAATATAAAAATTGTTTAAATGATACTCCACGGTTACTATATTTGTCATTATACAAATAGTGGCGGATATTTTCCCATTGAGGGCTAGCATATGGATTGTCAGCAAGTAATAAAAATGAGCTGACGGCCCTTTTGTAGGGATTCCGTACAAGTTTACAAACATCTTTATTTGTTGTTAGAAGCCCATTTTGTAACTCTGGTATGTAGTTAGTGTTGTTTTTATACACCCAGAATTCATAGTAATGAATAAAGTCATGGTATTTCTTTGCATCATTAAACAATCCAATTTGAAAAAAGAACCAATTAGCTAAGGCGGTACATCCGCTTCTATGGCTCCAGAATAGTATAAGTGGAAAGTCTTTATGGAAATGTGGGATTCGATCTTTATGTAGGATTACATGATTTAAAAGCTCTTGATTTACACTCTTCATATACATGTAGTCCTCCTTTTTGAAATTTTTATTTATGGAGAAGGGAAGTTTTTACTAATCCAATATATTCATGGGTATGAGTAAATAGTATGAGTGTTTTTTGTGGTCAGCTTAAATGAGGTATCGATTCTAAAAGGAAAATATAAAATAAAGATAATGAAAATTTATAAGGGGCATACAATTATAAGAGAATGAATAATAGAGGTGACCAAGTTCGTTTATTTGTATTTCTAGGTGTGATAAGCAAAAATCTTATTACTAGAGAGGATATTATGAGGAAGAATAATTATTTAATAGTAGGTGGAAATAGTTTCATTGGTATTAACCTCGCATTAGGTTTATTGAAACAAGGTCAAAATGTAAAAGTATTTTCCAGACATATAAATAATTTTCCTCAAAATATTATAAGTGATGTTGAATTTATTAAAGGTGATTTAGCGAATGTTAAAGATATATATAAAGCTTTAGTGAATGTGGATATTATTATTTATTTAGCTGCAACGTCTAATGTAGCAACTTCAATTGAAGATGTTTTCGGAGATATAAACAGTAGCTTTTTTTTTCTTAACTTCATGGAAAGTGTTAAAAATTTTCCTGTTAAAAAAATTGTATTAGCATCTTCTGGAGGCACGGTTTACGGTGAACCGGAATATTTACCTATTGATGAGGAACATCCATTAAAACCACTTTCTCCTTATGGAATAACAAAAGTGTCGCTTGAAAATTACTTGTACTTTTATAAGAAAAAATACGGAATTGACTATGTTGTATGTAGATATTCTAATCCATATGGAAAATATCAAAATCCTTTAAAGAAAGTTGGGGCAATAAATTGTTTTTTGTATCAGCATCTCAGTAATGAAAAGATTAATATATATGGGAATCCGCAAGAGATTATTCGAGATTATATTTATATCGATGATTTAGTTGAAATCACTATACAACTATCACAATTAAATCGTTTGAAATCTTGTGTGTATAACATAGGGAGCGGCAAGGGTCTCTCTTTAAAACGAATTATAGTAGAATTGGAGAAATTAACGGAAAGAAAAGTGGACTTTACCTGCTATAAACAAAGGGAAGAAAATGTTCAAAAAATCATTTTAAATATAGATAGAGTAAGACGAGAATGTAATTGGGAACCGAAAATAGATTTCAAAAGTGGAATTAGATTAAATAAGCTATGGATTGAAGAGTTCTTATATAGTAAAAAATAATAAGCCATGCCCTACTTTTGTATAAGTAGAGCGTGGTTTATTATTTTATTTCTTTTTTTATTACCCAAAGGTCTTGATGTTCCCACCAAAAACCTTCAGTGTATTTTTTGATGACAGGGTTATAGGGTAATAATTTAATTTTGTCACATACGTAAGATGGACTAACGATCGTTTGCCCGTATTGATGAACATCTAAATCTAATTGTTCACTAGAAGGGAGAAACCAATAACCCTGTTTATTTAAATCTGGAAAGCTGAAGTACTTTTTACTTTGATAACCATGAGTTGTGAAAATGAATAAGCCTTCAGGAGAAACAGCATTATACAATGTTTGAAGCCAACGAAACCAAGTTGTATCAGGCATATGAGAAAAAAAGGATAGACAAAAGACAATATCATACGTAGACGAGGCCAATTTTACTTGTTCAGGTTCAGGGTGAGATAAGATAGAAGAAGTATTTAATGCGTTTTCAATAAAATTAATAGCCTCTTCATGTATATCACAGGTAGTTATACTTAAGTTCGTTTGTAGGTTTAATAAATGACGTGTTACGCAGCCATATCCGGATGCGAATTCTAATAATTTTATTGGAGTGTCTATAGGGGGATAAAAGGAAGTAATTAAATCTAAGAGTGTTTCTGCGGATTTTCTCCCATCTTGAAAATAATAATCTATCGCTTCTTTTTTAGATGGGAAGACTGGATTAGTGACAAGGAATTGAAAGATATGATCTTCTGGATGGATACTTGCATTTACATTGTAGTTGTGTGCAATTTGAGAAAGCAAATCTTGATTTGCTTCTATAAATTCTTTCAAAGAGTAACCCTCCTTAAATGATAGTAACGTTTTACAAGAGATACTGATGGCGAAGAAAATATATCATTCAATCTTCAAATATGCTTTAAGGTACTTTCTATATGTGTACATTTTCTTTTTTGAAATGTCGTCGATAGTAAAGGTTTCTTTAATGAAATTCTGCATTTGTACAACTTCACTGTAATGGGAATATGAATCTTTTGTTCTCGTTACGCTATTTGTATGTCGTCTATGATAGTTTAACGGTTTTGGATTAAAATAAATGTTCCCCTCTTTAAGAATAGAAACATAGAAAAACCAATCACCAGCTACTTTAAACTTTTCTAATTGTTTTTCTGTAGTTTTTATATCTATGTTTTTAAAAACTACACTTGAGACATTAGGTATGGTGTTTTTGATAAGTAATGTATCCTGTATTTCATCTATCCCTTTTCGAAAATAAGAACTTTTCCATTTTTCTTTATCAATATCATTTGTGTAATCTAAATAATGATTGGCTAGGATATTTCCTTGTTCATCTATTTGTTTTGATTGTGTGTAGCTTAAGGTAACATCACCATTTATATGAAACCCTTGTGTTACTTCTTCTAAAAATGTCTGATCACATAAGTCATCGGCCTCTGCAATCCAAATATAATCACCGGTTGCTGCAGAGACGCCTTTTATCCATTGTTTAAATACAGAACCAGAGTTTGTATCATTAATAATCTGCTGAACTTTTAGGTGGGGCTTATTTTCGTTTGAGAGCAGCTGTTCAAATATAGATACGCTATTGTCAGTAGAGGCATCGTCTAGGAAAATTAGTTCGTAAAGGGGATAGGTTTGGTTTAATATGGATTTAACTCGGTCAGGTAAGTATTTTTCGTAATTATAGTTTGGTATGATTACGCTTATTTTTTTGTAATTATGATCAAGTAGGTTTAACAGTTGATAAATGTAATGAAGAAAGTTGAAATCTTTTTCAATAAGCTCTTGGCCAAAGTGTCCTTTTTGTAATCGTAAGTCTTCATCTCCAATAAATTCATGTATTCTTTCCAGCACCTGCGGTAAATTTAAAAAGTCTACTAAGGCGCCAGTTTGTTCCGTAACAACATCTTCAAAACCTCCAGCGTTTTTAAACCCTATAACAGGGACTTTTGTATCTAATGCCTCTAAAACAACGTTTGGAAAAGGATCTTCTCTTGAAGTTAATAAATATAAATCAGCCCCGGCGTTATATAAACCGATATCTGGAGTGGGCTCAACTAATGTGAAATGTGCTGTATATCTTGGGGATAGCGTGTTAAAGAAATGAACATCCGTTCTCCCGACCCAGATAAAATGAATATTCGTATGAACCTTTCTTACTGAGTAAGCAATAAGTGAGAATAAATCTATCCCTTTCCGATGATCAGCAAAACCTACTCCCAAAATGATTTTGCTAT
>NZ_JARVGZ010000001.1:3707500-3712500 GCF_040460055.1 Bacillus cereus group sp. MG4
CCGTCACACCACGAGAGTTTGTAACACCCGAAGTCGGTGGGGTAACCTTTATGGAGCCAGCCGCCTAAGGTGGGACAGATGATTGGGGTGAAGTCGTAACAAGGTAGCCGTATCGGAAGGTGCGGCTGGATCACCTCCTTTCTATGGAGAATTGATGAACGCTGTTCATCAATATAAGTTTCCGTGTTTCGTTTTGTTCAGTTTTGAGAGAACTATCTCTCATATATAAATGTATGTTCTTTGAAAACTAGATAACAGTGTAGCTCATATTTTTTTAATTTTAGTTTGGTTAAGTTAGAAAGGGCGCACGGTGGATGCCTTGACACTAGGAGTCGATGAAGGACGGGACTAACGCCGATATGCTTCGGGGAGCTGTAAGTAAGCTTTGATCCGAAGATTTCCGAATGGGGAAACCCACCATACGTAATGGTATGGTATCCTTGCCTGAATACATAGGGTAAGGAAGACAGACCCAGGGAACTGAAACATCTAAGTACCTGGAGGAAGAGAAAGCAAATGCGATTTCCTGAGTAGCGGCGAGCGAAACGGAACATAGCCCAAACCAAGAGGCTTGCCTCTTGGGGTTGTAGGACATTCTATACGGAGTTACAAAGGAACGAGGTAGACGAAGCGACCTGGAAAGGTCCGTCGTAGAGGGTAACAACCCCGTAGTCGAAACTTCGTTCTCTCTTGAATGTATCCTGAGTACGGCGGAACACGTGAAATTCCGTCGGAATCTGGGAGGACCATCTCCCAAGGCTAAATACTCCCTAGTGATCGATAGTGAACCAGTACCGTGAGGGAAAGGTGAAAAGCACCCCGGAAGGGGAGTGAAAGAGATCCTGAAACCGTGTGCCTACAAATAGTCAGAGCCCGTTAATGGGTGATGGCGTGCCTTTTGTAGAATGAACCGGCGAGTTACGATCCCGTGCGAGGTTAAGCTGAAGAGGCGGAGCCGCAGCGAAAGCGAGTCTGAATAGGGCGTTTAGTACGTGGTCGTAGACCCGAAACCAGGTGATCTACCCATGTCCAGGGTGAAGTTCAGGTAACACTGAATGGAGGCCCGAACCCACGCACGTTGAAAAGTGCGGGGATGAGGTGTGGGTAGCGGAGAAATTCCAATCGAACCTGGAGATAGCTGGTTCTCCCCGAAATAGCTTTAGGGCTAGCCTTAAGTGTAAGAGTCTTGGAGGTAGAGCACTGATTGAACTAGGGGTCCTCATCGGATTACCGAATTCAGTCAAACTCCGAATGCCAATGACTTATCCTTAGGAGTCAGACTGCGAGTGATAAGATCCGTAGTCAAGAGGGAAACAGCCCAGATCGCCAGCTAAGGTCCCAAAGTGTGTATTAAGTGGAAAAGGATGTGGAGTTGCTTAGACAACTAGGATGTTGGCTTAGAAGCAGCCACCATTTAAAGAGTGCGTAATAGCTCACTAGTCGAGTGACTCTGCGCCGAAAATGTACCGGGGCTAAATACACCACCGAAGCTGCGAATTGATACCAATGGTATCAGTGGTAGGGGAGCGTTCTAAGTGCAGTGAAGTCAGACCGGAAGGACTGGTGGAGCGCTTAGAAGTGAGAATGCCGGTATGAGTAGCGAAAGACGGGTGAGAATCCCGTCCACCGAATGCCTAAGGTTTCCTGAGGAAGGCTCGTCCGCTCAGGGTTAGTCAGGACCTAAGCCGAGGCCGACAGGCGTAGGCGATGGACAACAGGTTGATATTCCTGTACCACCTCTTTATCGTTTGAGCAATGGAGGGACGCAGAAGGATAGAAGAAGCGTGCGATTGGTTGTGCACGTCCAAGCAGTTAGGCTGATAAGTAGGCAAATCCGCTTATCGTGAAGGCTGAGCTGTGATGGGGAAGCTCCTTATGGAGCGAAGTCTTTGATTCCCCGCTGCCAAGAAAAGCTTCTAGCGAGATAAAAGGTGCCTGTACCGCAAACCGACACAGGTAGGCGAGGAGAGAATCCTAAGGTGTGCGAGAGAACTCTGGTTAAGGAACTCGGCAAAATGACCCCGTAACTTCGGGAGAAGGGGTGCTTTCTTAACGGAAAGCCGCAGTGAATAGGCCCAAGCGACTGTTTAGCAAAAACACAGGTCTCTGCGAAGCCGTAAGGCGAAGTATAGGGGCTGACACCTGCCCGGTGCTGGAAGGTTAAGGAGAGGGGTTAGCGTAAGCGAAGCTCTGAACTGAAGCCCCAGTAAACGGCGGCCGTAACTATAACGGTCCTAAGGTAGCGAAATTCCTTGTCGGGTAAGTTCCGACCCGCACGAAAGGTGTAACGATTTGGGCACTGTCTCAACCAGAGACTCGGTGAAATTATAGTACCTGTGAAGATGCAGGTTACCCGCGACAGGACGGAAAGACCCCGTGGAGCTTTACTGTAGCCTGATATTGAATTTTGGTACAGTTTGTACAGGATAGGCGGGAGCCATTGAAACCGGAGCGCTAGCTTCGGTGGAGGCGCTGGTGGGATACCGCCCTGACTGTATTGAAATTCTAACCTACGGGTCTTATCGACCCGGGAGACAGTGTCAGGTGGGCAGTTTGACTGGGGCGGTCGCCTCCTAAAGTGTAACGGAGGCGCCCAAAGGTTCCCTCAGAATGGTTGGAAATCATTCGTAGAGTGCAAAGGCATAAGGGAGCTTGACTGCGAGACCTACAAGTCGAGCAGGGACGAAAGTCGGGCTTAGTGATCCGGTGGTTCCGCATGGAAGGGCCATCGCTCAACGGATAAAAGCTACCCCGGGGATAACAGGCTTATCTCCCCCAAGAGTCCACATCGACGGGGAGGTTTGGCACCTCGATGTCGGCTCATCGCATCCTGGGGCTGTAGTCGGTCCCAAGGGTTGGGCTGTTCGCCCATTAAAGCGGTACGCGAGCTGGGTTCAGAACGTCGTGAGACAGTTCGGTCCCTATCCGTCGTGGGCGTAGGAAATTTGAGAGGAGCTGTCCTTAGTACGAGAGGACCGGGATGGACGCACCGCTGGTGTACCAGTTGTTCTGCCAAGGGCATAGCTGGGTAGCTATGTGCGGAAGGGATAAGTGCTGAAAGCATCTAAGCATGAAGCCCCCCTCAAGATGAGATTTCCCATAGCGTAAGCTAGTAAGATCCCTGAAAGATGATCAGGTTGATAGGTTCGAGGTGGAAGCATGGTGACATGTGGAGCTGACGAATACTAATAGATCGAGGACTTAACCATATAATATGTAGCAAATGTTATCTAGTTTTGAAGGAATATGCCTTCATAGTTTGGTGATGATGGCAGAGAGGTCACACCCGTTCCCATACCGAACACGGAAGTTAAGCTCTCTAGCGCCGATGGTAGTTGGGAACTTGTCCCTGTGAGAGTAGGACGTCGCCAAGCAACTAAAAACACAAGTCTTTTGACTTGTGTTTTTTTGTGTATCACCTGTTAAAATTCATAAATTTAGTAATCTTAAAGAGGAAAAAAGATGAAATAGGGACTGTCTAAACTAAAATTTGAGCGATAATGTCGTAAAAGGTGATAAAGTAATACGTTTAAACTTTAGTTTAAGGTAAGGATTACCTTTTTATATTAATTAGGTTGTAGAATGATTAAAAATATTTTACTCTTTATATGAAAACGTTATGTGAAAAATAGCTATTTAGTTGTTTTTCACATAACGTTTTTACATTTTTAAAGGATTTCACATAAGAAAAAATCTATAATTAAGATAGTTAACATTTATTTTTTTGATGGGTGTGGGGGATTATGAAAGAAATATGCATGTTATTAGTGGCTGTTATATTATGGGGGACAGCCATTGCGCCAACAAAGTGGGCATTAGAATCTATTCAGCCATTTACTTTGTTATTTATCCGCCTTTTCTTAGCTGGTGGAATCTGTTTACTATTCTCATTTAAACAATTAAAAAGATCTGTTGTACATAAACAAGTCCCGTGGAAAAGAATGAGCTTGCTATCTTTTACTGGCGTAGCTGGGTACTTTATGTTCACATCCTACGGTATTTCTTTAACGAGTGGATTGCATGTTAGTATTATTGATGCTGCTTTACCTTTAGTTACAATTCTTTTTTCAGCGTTCTTTTTGAAAGAAAAAATTCAACTTAATTATTGGATTGGTATTGTATTGGGGGCTATCGGAGTACTTCTTATTACAATTCCATCTAGTAATGTCGATCAAGAAGTATCTTTAATAGGAGATATCCTTATTTTATTAAGTACGTTCTTATTTGCTTTCTATACAGTATTGCTGAAACGACCAAAACAAGAACAGTATCTATCAAACAAGGTTTTTACAACATTAACTTTAATTATTGGAGCTGTTATTCTATTACCATTTGCAATGGCAGAAATTTTTTACTATGGTTTTCCAAAAATCGAAACATGGAAGACAGGGTTTAGTGTAATATATCTTGTTATTGGGGCAACAATTTTAGCGTATTGGTTTTGGAATAGAGCATTAGAGACAGTCTCGGCATCAGTAAGTGGATTATATTTAAATGGGTTACCGTTAATAAGTATCGCTGCTTCAATTGTTCTATTAAATGAATCTTTGACGTGGAGAATAGGAATAGGTGGTAGCTTAGTTTTATTTGGAGTGATATGGGCGGATAAACGTAAATTAATTGATTTATTTATCTCAGGCGAGCGAAATGTTAAAGAGAATGAAGAATGTTAAAGTTTATAAGAGTATGTATATAGTGTTTAATGAAAAGGACGCTTTGTATGTAATAGGATGTCCTTTTCATTATTTTCATTGAATTAGAGGAATTAAATAACTGAAACTAATATAGAAAATACCTTTGGAATTATTTTTATTATTAATTGAATAAAAGGTGTTGACGATTAGGGTATAGAGGTGTAATATAGAAAAAGTCGCCGATGCAATAACGCAGAACGCGGCAAACAAAATGAAAAACTTAGTTGACATTAACTAACGAAGATGTTAACATAAGGAAGTCGCAAATGAGCGACTAAGTAGTTCTTTGAAAACTGAACGAAACAA
>NZ_JARVGZ010000001.1:3715000-3930000 GCF_040460055.1 Bacillus cereus group sp. MG4
TCAGGTAACACTGAATGGAGGCCCGAACCCACGCACGTTGAAAAGTGCGGGGATGAGGTGTGGGTAGCGGAGAAATTCCAATCGAACCTGGAGATAGCTGGTTCTCCCCGAAATAGCTTTAGGGCTAGCCTTAAGTGTAAGAGTCTTGGAGGTAGAGCACTGATTGAACTAGGGGTCCTCATCGGATTACCGAATTCAGTCAAACTCCGAATGCCAATGACTTATCCTTAGGAGTCAGACTGCGAGTGATAAGATCCGTAGTCAAGAGGGAAACAGCCCAGATCGCCAGCTAAGGTCCCAAAGTGTGTATTAAGTGGAAAAGGATGTGGAGTTGCTTAGACAACTAGGATGTTGGCTTAGAAGCAGCCACCATTTAAAGAGTGCGTAATAGCTCACTAGTCGAGTGACTCTGCGCCGAAAATGTACCGGGGCTAAATACACCACCGAAGCTGCGAATTGATACCAATGGTATCAGTGGTAGGGGAGCGTTCTAAGTGCAGTGAAGTCAGACCGGAAGGACTGGTGGAGCGCTTAGAAGTGAGAATGCCGGTATGAGTAGCGAAAGACGGGTGAGAATCCCGTCCACCGAATGCCTAAGGTTTCCTGAGGAAGGCTCGTCCGCTCAGGGTTAGTCAGGACCTAAGCCGAGGCCGACAGGCGTAGGCGATGGACAACAGGTTGATATTCCTGTACCACCTCTTTATCGTTTGAGCAATGGAGGGACGCAGAAGGATAGAAGAAGCGTGCGATTGGTTGTGCACGTCCAAGCAGTTAGGCTGATAAGTAGGCAAATCCGCTTATCGTGAAGGCTGAGCTGTGATGGGGAAGCTCCTTATGGAGCGAAGTCTTTGATTCCCCGCTGCCAAGAAAAGCTTCTAGCGAGATAAAAGGTGCCTGTACCGCAAACCGACACAGGTAGGCGAGGAGAGAATCCTAAGGTGTGCGAGAGAACTCTGGTTAAGGAACTCGGCAAAATGACCCCGTAACTTCGGGAGAAGGGGTGCTTTCTTAACGGAAAGCCGCAGTGAATAGGCCCAAGCGACTGTTTAGCAAAAACACAGGTCTCTGCGAAGCCGTAAGGCGAAGTATAGGGGCTGACACCTGCCCGGTGCTGGAAGGTTAAGGAGAGGGGTTAGCGTAAGCGAAGCTCTGAACTGAAGCCCCAGTAAACGGCGGCCGTAACTATAACGGTCCTAAGGTAGCGAAATTCCTTGTCGGGTAAGTTCCGACCCGCACGAAAGGTGTAACGATTTGGGCACTGTCTCAACCAGAGACTCGGTGAAATTATAGTACCTGTGAAGATGCAGGTTACCCGCGACAGGACGGAAAGACCCCGTGGAGCTTTACTGTAGCCTGATATTGAATTTTGGTACAGTTTGTACAGGATAGGCGGGAGCCATTGAAACCGGAGCGCTAGCTTCGGTGGAGGCGCTGGTGGGATACCGCCCTGACTGTATTGAAATTCTAACCTACGGGTCTTATCGACCCGGGAGACAGTGTCAGGTGGGCAGTTTGACTGGGGCGGTCGCCTCCTAAAGTGTAACGGAGGCGCCCAAAGGTTCCCTCAGAATGGTTGGAAATCATTCGTAGAGTGCAAAGGCATAAGGGAGCTTGACTGCGAGACCTACAAGTCGAGCAGGGACGAAAGTCGGGCTTAGTGATCCGGTGGTTCCGCATGGAAGGGCCATCGCTCAACGGATAAAAGCTACCCCGGGGATAACAGGCTTATCTCCCCCAAGAGTCCACATCGACGGGGAGGTTTGGCACCTCGATGTCGGCTCATCGCATCCTGGGGCTGTAGTCGGTCCCAAGGGTTGGGCTGTTCGCCCATTAAAGCGGTACGCGAGCTGGGTTCAGAACGTCGTGAGACAGTTCGGTCCCTATCCGTCGTGGGCGTAGGAAATTTGAGAGGAGCTGTCCTTAGTACGAGAGGACCGGGATGGACGCACCGCTGGTGTACCAGTTGTTCTGCCAAGGGCATAGCTGGGTAGCTATGTGCGGAAGGGATAAGTGCTGAAAGCATCTAAGCATGAAGCCCCCCTCAAGATGAGATTTCCCATAGCGTAAGCTAGTAAGATCCCTGAAAGATGATCAGGTTGATAGGTTCGAGGTGGAAGCATGGTGACATGTGGAGCTGACGAATACTAATAGATCGAGGACTTAACCATATAATATGTAGCAATGTTATCTAGTTTTGAAGGAATATGCCTTCATAGTTTGGTGATGATGGCAGAGAGGTCACACCCGTTCCCATACCGAACACGGAAGTTAAGCTCTCTAGCGCCGATGGTAGTTGGGACCTTGTCCCTGTGAGAGTAGGACGTCGCCAAGCAAAAACCTAAGTCGATTCGACTTAGGTTTTTTTGTGTTTATTTTTATGTATCACCTGTTAAAATTCATAAATTTAGTAATCTTAAAGAATGAAAATGAGGCTATTTAAAGTACTAGCAATGATTTTTTATTTTCTAGGTTTTCCGAGTGTTCCTAAAATAATCTCTATGATAGGAAACGTTATTTCTACCACAAGTATATATTTTAAAAAGTGGGATGATATAAATAAGTATTCAATCATTATTGTCTTCCTTATAAATAAAATGAATATAAACGATATGCTTTATATTAAAGCATACGAAATAAGTATACAAACCGTTATGTGTACAATAGATCTCTAGAAATATATATTCTAATTTCTTATCCTTCTTGCATATAGTTACAATTATTCTTTTGAATATAACTAAAACACGAACGTTATTGATGAGTAATAAAAAAACATTCGATTATTTGTTGACATTGTTTATGAAATATTGTTAATATAGCCATAGAAAGAATAATATATAAGACCTCATATAATCGCGGGGATATGGCCTGCAAGTCTCTACCTAACGACCGTTATTCGTTAGACTATGAGGGAAAGTCACTCGGTATTTTTCTATTCACAAGGGATACGTATGCCTGAGTAGAGCGCTTTCTCTCATAGTAAAAGAGAAACTGTTCTATTTCAGGCTTTTTTTATTTGAATCGGGGGGATTCTAATATGAAATCACTAGTTGGAGTCATAATGGGAAGCACGTCAGACTGGGAAACAATGAAATATGCTTGTGACATTTTAGATGAATTAAATATACCGTATGAGAAAAAAGTTGTATCTGCTCATCGGACTCCGGATTATATGTTTGAATATGCAGAGACGGCTCGTGAACGTGGGTTGAAAGTTATTATTGCTGGAGCTGGTGGCGCAGCGCATTTACCAGGAATGGTTGCAGCGAAAACGAATCTTCCTGTAATTGGAGTTCCAGTTCAATCAAAAGCGTTAAACGGCTTAGATTCATTATTATCCATCGTCCAAATGCCAGGAGGGGTTCCAGTTGCAACTGTTGCAATTGGTAAGGCTGGTTCAACAAATGCTGGTTTACTTGCTGCACAAATACTTGGATCATTCCATGATGATATACATGATGCATTAGAATTGAGAAGAGAAGCGATTGAAAAAGATGTGCGCGAAGGTAGTGAGCTAGTATGACGAGAATCATTTTACCTGGAAAAACAATCGGCATTATTGGAGGCGGCCAGCTAGGAAGAATGATGGCATTGGCAGCTAAGGAGATGGGATATAAAATTGCTGTTTTAGATCCTACAAAAAATTCACCATGTGCACAAGTTGCTGATATTGAAATTGTTGCACCATATGACGATTTAAAAGCAATTCAGCATTTAGCGGAGATTAGTGATGTTGTCACATATGAATTTGAGAATATTGATTATAGATGTTTACAATGGCTTGAAAAACATGCTTACTTACCGCAAGGCAGTCAGTTGTTAAGTAAAACACAAAATCGTTTTACAGAAAAGAATGCGATTGAGAAAGCTGGGCTACCAGTAGCAACGTATAGATTAGTTCAAAATCAAGATCAGCTTACTGAAGCAATTACTGAGTTATCATATCCTTCCGTCTTGAAAACGACGACAGGCGGATATGATGGGAAAGGTCAAGTTGTTTTAAGAAGTGAGGCTGACGTTGATAAAGCGCGAGAGCTTGCGAATGCAGCAGAGTGTATTTTAGAGAAATGGGTGCCTTTTGAAAAAGAAGTATCAGTTATTGTGATTCGTAGTGTAAGTGGTGAAACGAAAGTATTTCCGGTAGCGGAAAATATTCATGTAAATAACATTTTGCATGAATCTATCGTTCCAGCTCGCATTACAGAAAAACTTTCTCAAAAAGCAATTGCTTATGCAAAAGTGCTCGCGGATGAACTAGAACTTGTGGGAACACTAGCGGTAGAGATGTTTGCTACAGCTGATGGTGAGATTTATATTAATGAATTAGCACCAAGACCTCACAATTCAGGACACTATACACAGGATGCATGTGAAACGAGTCAATTCGGTCAACATATTCGAGCAATCTGTAATTTACCTCTTGGAGAAACAAATTTGTTAAAACCAGTTGTCATGGTAAACATTTTAGGCGAACATATAGAAGGGGTCCTAAGACAAGTGAATAGATTAACCGGGTGCTATTTACACTTGTATGGAAAAGAAGAAGCAAAAGCGCAGCGAAAAATGGGGCATGTTAATATTTTAAATGATAATATTGAAGTCGCTCTAGAAAAAGCGAAGAGTTTGCATATTTGGGACCATCAAGAACAACTGTTGGAGGGAAAAAGATGATTAGTCGTTATACACGCCCAGAAATGGGTGCAATTTGGACGGAAGAGAACAAATTTAAAGCGTGGTTAGAAGTTGAGATTTTAGCTTGTGAAGCATGGGCTGAGCTTGGCGATATTCCAAAAGAAGATGTTAAAAAAATTCGTGAGCATGCATCATTTGATATTGATCGTATTTATGAAATTGAAAAAGAGACACGTCATGATGTAGTTGCATTCACTCGTGCTGTATCCGAAACACCAACATTAGGTGAGGAACGTAAATGGGTTCATTACGGTTTAACATCTACAGACGTAGTAGATACAGCGTTATCTTACATCTTAAAACAAGCGAATGAAATCATATTAAAAGACTTAGAAAACTTTGTAAGCATTTTAGCTAACAAAGCGAAAGAGCATAAATACACGATCATGATGGGAAGAACACACGGTGTTCATGCAGAACCAACAACATTTGGTTTAAAACTTGGTCTTTGGTATGAAGAAATGAAACGTAACGTAGAGCGTTTCAAACAAGCTGCTGATACAGTTCGCGTTGGTAAATTATCTGGTGCGGTTGGTACATACGCAAATATCGATCCATTCGTAGAAAAGTATGTTTGTGAAAACTTAGGATTAGAAGCAGCACCAATTTCAACACAAACATTGCAACGTGATCGCCATGCTCATTACATGTCAACACTTGCACTAATCGCAACATCTATTGAAAAGATGGCAGTTGAGATTCGTGGTTTACAAAAGAGTGAAACACGTGAAGTTGAAGAGGCTTTTGCAAAAGGCCAAAAAGGTTCTTCTGCAATGCCACATAAACGTAATCCAATCGGATCAGAAAATATGACTGGTTTAGCTCGTGTTATCCGCGGTTATATGATGACAGCGTATGAGAATGTTCCATTATGGCATGAGCGTGATATTTCTCACTCTTCGGCAGAACGCGTAATTTTACCAGATGCTACAATCGCATTAAATTACATGCTAAATCGCTTTGGTAATATCGTTAAAAACTTAACTGTATACCCAGAGAATATGAAACGCAATATGACAAGAACATACGGCTTAATTTATTCTCAGCGTGTAATGCTTACATTAATCGACAAGGGTATGGTACGTGAAGAAGCTTATGATATCGTACAGCCTAAAGCGATGGAAGCTTGGGAGACACAAGTACAATTTAAAGAGCTTGTAGAAGCTGATGAGCGTATTACGAGCAAGTTATCACAAGAAGAAATTAATGAATGCTTCAACTATGAGCATCATATGCAACACGTTGATACAATCTTTGAACGCCTTGGGTTAAACGAAGCGTAAAATTTCATATGGCACAGAATAGAGTCATTCTGTGCCATTCTTTATAAAAACATTATTCACATTTTTCAAACTACAGGGGGCTTGCGAAATGCAAAAGCTAGAATTGCTGTATGAAGGTAAGGCAAAAAGAATTTATCGTACAGAATCAGCAGATATGGTTTGGGTAGAGTACAAAGATAGTGCGACTGCTTTCAATGGGGAGAAAAAAGAGACGATTACAGGAAAAGGTCGTTTGAACAATGAGATTACAACTTTATTGTTCAGAAAGTTACAAGAAGTAGGAATAAAAACACATTTTGTAGAGAAGTTATCTGAAACAGAGCAACTTGTTAAAAAAGTGAGTATTATTCCTCTAGAAGTTGTCACAAGAAATGTAATTGCAGGAAGTCTTTCAAAACGATTAGGAATGGAAGAGGGAACTGTACTTGCAGAACCAATCGTAGAATTTTACTTCAAAGATGATGATTTAGGAGATCCGCTTGTAACGGAAGATCATATTCGTGTATTAAACGTTGCATCACCAGAGCAAGTAAGCGTATTACGAGATATGGCTCTACAAATCAATCAAGTGTTGATTGATCATTTCGCAAGCTGTCGTGTAAGACTAGTAGATTTCAAATTAGAGTTTGGTGTAACAGATGAAGGAGAAATCATTTTAGCAGATGAAATTTCACCAGATACTTGCCGTTTATGGGATGAAACGAGCAATGAAAAATTTGATAAAGACGTATTCCGTCGTGACCTTGGAAATTTAACAGAAGCTTATGAAGAGATTTTAAAACGTTTAGGGGGAATTTCACATGTATAAAGTTAAGGTATATGTAACGTTAAGAGAAAGCGTATTAGATCCACAAGGAACAGCAGTAAAAGGGGCACTTCATAGTCTTTCGTTCACAGAAGTACAAGACGTTCGAATCGGAAAATATATGGAATTAACAATTGATAAATCAGTATCTGACCTTGACACAAAGGTAAAAGAAATGTGTGAAAAACTATTAACAAACGTTGTAATGGAAGACTTCCGTTATGAAGTTGAGGAGGTTGTCGCACAGTGAAATTTGCAGTCATAGTATTCCCAGGTTCGAACTGTGATGTCGATATGTTCCATGCAATTAAAGATGAGCTTGGTGAAGAAGTAGATTACGTTTGGCACGATAGAGAGAATTTAGATGAATATGATGCAATTTTACTACCTGGTGGATTCTCTTACGGTGACTATTTACGTTGTGGTGCTATTTCTCGCTTTGCTAACGCAATGAAAGCAGTGCAAAAAGCTGCTGAGCAAGGAAAGCCGATTTTAGGTGTATGTAATGGATTCCAGATTCTTGTTGAATCAGGATTACTACCAGGAGCGTTAATGAGAAACGAAAACTTAAAATTTATGTGCCGAACAGTTCAGCTGCGTGTTGAAAATAATGAAACGATGTTTACATCACAATATGAAAAAGATGAAGTAATCAATATTCCAATCGCGCATGGTGAGGGGAATTACTATTGTGATGAAGAGACTCTTAAACAATTAGAAGAGAATAATCAAATCGCATTCCGTTACGTAGAAAATCCGAATGGAAGCGTTTCAGATATTGCTGGTATTGTAAATGAAAAAGGAAATGTACTTGGTATGATGCCACACCCAGAGCGTGCTGTAGATGAATTACTTGGCGGTGCTGAAGGGTTAAAAGTCTTTCAATCTATCTTAAAACAGTGGAGGGAAACATATGTCGTTAATGCTTGAACCAAATCCAACACAAATTAAAGAAGAGCGCATATATGCGGAAATGGGGCTAACAGACGAAGAGTTTGCCATGGTTGAAAAGATTTTAGGCCGTCTGCCAAATTATACAGAAACAGGATTATTCTCTGTTATGTGGTCTGAACATTGCAGTTATAAAAATTCAAAACCAGTACTTCGAAAATTCCCAACAACAGGTGAGCGCGTTCTGCAAGGACCTGGGGAAGGTGCTGGAATTGTAGATATCGGTGATAATCAAGCGGTTGTATTTAAAATGGAAAGTCATAACCATCCTTCTGCTATTGAACCATATCAAGGAGCAGCAACAGGCGTTGGTGGTATTATCCGTGACGTATTCTCTATGGGAGCACGCCCGGTAGCTCTATTAAACTCACTTCGCTTCGGTGAATTACAGTCACCACGTGTGAAATATTTATTCGAAGAAGTAGTGGCAGGGATTGCAGGATACGGTAACTGTATCGGCATTCCGACTGTTGGTGGCGAAGTACAGTTTGATCCATGTTATGAAGGAAATCCACTTGTAAATGCAATGTGCGTAGGCTTAATTAATCATGAAGATATTAAAAAGGGGCAAGCGCACGGTGCTGGAAATACAGTAATGTACGTAGGGGCATCAACTGGTCGTGACGGTATTCACGGTGCAACATTCGCATCTGAAGAGTTATCTGAAAGCTCAGAAGCGAAGCGTCCAGCAGTTCAAGTAGGAGATCCATTTATGGAGAAACTTCTTATTGAAGCTTGCTTAGAACTTATTCAGTCGGATGCACTTGTTGGAATTCAAGATATGGGTGCAGCTGGTTTAACATCATCTTCTGCAGAAATGGCAAGTAAAGCAGGTATGGGTATTGAAATGTACTTAGATGATGTACCACAGCGTGAAACAGGAATGACACCATATGAAATGATGCTATCTGAATCACAAGAACGTATGCTAATCGTTGTGAAAAAGGGTAGAGAGCAAGAAATAGTAGATTTATTTGAGAAGTATGGTCTTGCAGCCGTTACGATGGGGAAAGTAACGGAAGACAAAATGCTTCGCTTATTCCATAAAGGTGAAAAGGTAGCTGAAGTTCCAGCAGATGCTCTTGCAGAAGAAGCACCAATTTATCATAAGCCATCAAAAGAAGCAGCATACTTTGCTGAATTCCAGGCAATGAAAATGGAAACACCAAAAGTAGAAAATTATAAAGAAACGTTATTCGCTCTATTACAACAACCGACGATTGCAAGTAAAGAGTGGGTTTATAATCAATATGATTATCAAGTTCGCACAAGCACAGTTGTTACACCAGGTTCAGATGCAGCAGTTGTACGTGTACGCGGTACAGAAAAAGGATTAGCAATGACGACAGATTGTAACTCTCGCTACATTTATTTAGATCCAGAAGTGGGCGGTAAAATTGCAGTAGCAGAGGCAGCACGTAATATCGTATGTTCTGGGGGAGAGCCACTTGCAATTACAGATTGCTTAAACTTCGGTAATCCAGAAAAACCAGAAATCTTCTGGCAAATTGAGAAATCAGTAGATGGTATGAGTGAAGCTTGTCGTACATTACAAACGCCAGTTATCGGCGGAAACGTATCAATGTATAACGAACGTAGTGGTGAAGCTGTATATCCAACACCGACAGTTGGGATGGTTGGGCTTGTACACGATTTAAAACATGTAACAACACAAGAGTTCAAGCAAGCTGGCGATTTAGTTTATGTAATTGGAGAGACGAAAGCTGAGTTTGGTGGAAGTGAATTACAGAAAATGATTCACGGCAAAATTTTCGGTCAATCACCAAGCATCGATCTAGATGTAGAATTAAAGCGCCAAAAACAAGTATTAGAAGCAATTCAAGCTGGCCTTGTTCAATCTGCTCATGATGTTGCAGAAGGTGGTTTAGCAGTTGCAATTACTGAAAGTGCAATTGGTGCAAAAGGTTTAGGTGCTACTGTGAAATTAGACGGAGAAGCAACAGCGGCATTATTTGCTGAATCACAATCTCGCTTCGTTATAACTGTAAAACGTGAAAATAAAGAAGCGTTCGAGACGGCGGTAGAAGCAATTCAAGTTGGAGAAGTGACAAATACAAATGAAGTAACAATTCATAATGAAGAAAATGAAGTATTACTTACAGCAAATGTAGATGAAATGAGAAAGGCTTGGAAAGGGGCAATCCCATGCTTGCTGAAATAAAGGGGTTAAATGAAGAATGTGGCGTTTTCGGAATTTGGGGGCATGAAAATGCAGCACAAGTTTCGTACTACGGATTGCATAGTTTACAGCACCGTGGACAAGAAGGTGCAGGCATCGTCGTAAATAATGGTGAGAAAATCGTCGGTCACAAGGGGTTAGGTTTAATATCGGAAGTATTTTCAAGAGGTGAACTAGAAGGCTTAAACGGAAAATCAGCAATTGGACATGTACGATATGCGACAGCTGGCGGAAGTGAAGTTGCTAACGTTCAACCATTATTATTCCGTTTTTCTGATCATAGTATGGCATTAGCTCATAACGGAAATTTAATTAATGCAAAGATGCTTCGTCGTGAATTAGAGGCAGAGGGAAGTATTTTCCAAACAAGTTCAGATACAGAGGTACTTTTACATCTCATTAAACGTAGTACGAAAGATTCTTTAATTGAAAGTGTAAAAGAGGCTCTAAATAAAGTGAAAGGTGCGTTCGCATATCTTTTACTAACTGGAAATGAAATGATCGTTGCGCTAGACCCGAATGGATTCCGTCCTCTTTCAATTGGAAAGATGGGAGATGCTTACGTTGTAGCATCAGAAACATGTGCTTTCGATGTAGTAGGTGCAACATACATTCGTGATGTAGAACCAGGTGAATTACTCATCATCAATGATGAAGGAATTCATGTAGATCGTTTTACAAATGAAGTAGATCATGCAATTTGTAGCATGGAGTACATTTACTTTGCACGTCCGGATTCTAATATTGCAGGTATTAACGTCCATGCAGCACGTAAAAACATGGGAAAACGTTTGGCGGCAGAAGCTCCTATTGAAGCTGATGTTGTTACTGGTGTACCAGACTCTAGTATTTCAGCGGCAATTGGTTATGCGGAGGCGACAGGAATTCCATATGAGTTAGGGTTAATTAAAAATCGTTACGTTGGACGTACGTTTATTCAACCCTCTCAAGAACTGCGTGAGCAAGGGGTTAAGATGAAGCTTTCAGCAGTAAGAGGCGTAGTTGAAGGAAAACGAGTTGTGATGATTGACGATTCTATCGTAAGAGGAACGACGAGTAAACGAATTGTTCGTATGCTTCGCGAGGCTGGAGCGACAGAAGTCCATGTAAGAATTGCTTCACCACCTCTTAAGTATCCATGTTTCTATGGCATTGATATTCAAACGAGAAAAGAATTAATCGCAGCAAATAATTCAATAGAAGAAATCCGTCAAATCATTGGAGCAGATTCTTTAACATTTTTAAGTGAAGATGGATTAGTAGATGCAATTGGACGTCCATATGAAGGGAAATACGGCGGTCTATGTATGGCGTACTTCAATGGAGATTATCCAACAGCTCTTTATGATTATGAGCAAGAGCTTTTAGAAAGTATGAAATAAGAAGAAAAAAGCTTCTACTTCTTTTGATGTAGAAGCTAGCTTCTTTCTTAAAACGGCCGGCCCTGGATAGGGAGAAATTAAAAGACGAGGTGTAAATAACGATGGCGAATGCATATAAGCAAGCAGGAGTAGATATTGAAGCTGGATATGAAGCGGTATCTCGCATGAAAAAACACGTACAAACAACAATGAGAAAAGAAGTACTAGGCGGTCTAGGCGGTTTTGGAGGTATGTTTGATCTATCAAAATTTGCATTAGAAGAACCTGTATTAGTATCTGGAACAGATGGCGTGGGAACGAAATTGATGCTCGCTTTTATGGCAGATAAACATGACACAATAGGTATTGATGCAGTAGCAATGTGTGTAAATGATATTGTTGTCCAAGGAGCAGAGCCGCTTTTCTTCCTTGATTATATTGCTTGTGGTAAAGCTGAACCTAGTAAAATTGAAAACATCGTCAAAGGTATATCAGAGGGCTGTCGCCAAGCTGGTTGTGCATTAATTGGTGGAGAAACAGCTGAAATGCCAGGAATGTATTCTACGGAAGAATACGATTTAGCTGGTTTTACAGTTGGAATTGTTGATAAAAAGAAAATTGTAACAGGTGAAAAAATTGAAGCTGGTCAAGTATTAATTGGCTTAGCATCTAGCGGTATTCATAGTAATGGTTATTCTTTAGTACGAAAAGTATTACTAGAAGATGAAGAACTATCTTTAGATCGCATTTACGGACGCTTAGAACTACCTCTTGGTGAAGAATTATTAAAACCAACGAAAATTTATGTCAAACCTATTTTAGAACTATTGAAGAAATATGAAGTATACGGTATGGCGCATATTACAGGTGGCGGATTCATTGAAAATATTCCACGTATGTTACCAGAAGGAATCGGTGCAGAAATTGAATTAGGATCTTGGAAAATTCAACCGATCTTCAGTTTACTTCAAGAAGTGGGAAAACTAGAAGAGAAAGAAATGTTCAATATTTTTAACATGGGTATTGGTATGGTAGTAGCAGTGAAGGAAGAAGAGGCAAAAGATATTGTTCGTCTTCTTGAAGAGCAAGGAGAAACAGCTCGTATTATTGGACGTACTGTACAAGGGACTGGCGTTACCTTCAATGGGGGCACAGCACTATGAGTAGATTAGCAGTTTTTGCTTCTGGAAGCGGCTCTAACTTTCAATCTCTCATCAATGCGGTGGAAGAAAATAGATTAGACGCAGATATTAGTTTATTAGTATGTGATAAACCAGAAGCACGTGCTGTTGGACGGGCACATTATCATCATATTCCATGTTTCGCTTTTTCAGCGAAAGCATATGAGTCAAAAGAAGCATTTGAAAAAGAAATATTAAAGAAGCTAGAAGAGTATGAAATTGATTATGTTATTTTAGCTGGATATATGCGTTTAATTGGACCGACTCTACTAGAAGCTTACGGCGGGAGGATTATTAATATTCATCCATCGCTATTACCGAGTTTTCCAGGGAAAGATGCTGTTGGTCAAGCGTTAGAAGCAGGTGTGAAAGTAACTGGAGTAACGATTCATTATGTAGATGCAGGTATGGATACAGGGCCAATTATTGCGCAAGAAGCAGTGGTTGTTTCTGAAGGGGATACGAGGGAAAGCTTACAAAAGAAAATTCAACAAGTTGAACATAAATTATACGTAAATACAGTGAATCAAATTGTTCAATCTGTGAAAGAACCAACTGTTAACTAACATACAACCAGGGGTGAAGGATAAATGAAAAAGCGTGCATTAGTAAGTGTTTCAGATAAAACAGGAGTAGTAGAATTTGTTAAAGGTTTACTAGAACAAGGGATCGAAGTTATCTCAACAGGTGGTACGAAAAAATTACTAGAAGAAAATGGCTTACAAGTAATTGGTATTTCTGAAGTAACTGGGTTCCCGGAAATTATGGATGGCCGCGTAAAAACATTACATCCAAACATTCATGGTGGTCTATTAGCAGTTCGCGATAATGAAACGCATGTAGCGCAAATGAATGAGTTAGGTATGCAGCCAATTGATTTTGTTGTTGTTAACTTATACCCATTCAAAGAAACAATCGCTAAGCCTGATGTAACATTTGCTGA
This sequence comes from Bacillus cereus group sp. MG4, assembly GCF_040460055.1. Taxonomy (NCBI): domain Bacteria; kingdom Bacillati; phylum Bacillota; class Bacilli; order Caryophanales; family Bacillaceae; genus Bacillus; species Bacillus cereus group sp. MG4. The sequence goes on from NZ_JARVGZ010000001.1 coordinate 3,728,414, forward strand.
TGCAATTGAAAATATTGATATCGGTGGTCCAACAATGATTCGCTCTGCTGCGAAAAATCATAAATTTGTATCGGTAATTGTAGATCCAGTAGATTACGATGTTGTATTAGCAGAACTGAAAGAGAACGGTGAAGTAAAAGAAGAAACGAAACGTAAATTAGCAGCGAAAGTATTCCGTCATACAGCGGCATATGATGCGTTAATCTCTAACTACTTAACAGAGCAAATGGGTGAAGAAAGCCCAGAAACATTAACAGTGACATTTGAGAAAAAACAAGATTTACGCTATGGAGAAAATCCACATCAAAAAGCAACATTCTATAAAGCACCATTCGCTGTAACTTCTTCTGTTGCATACGCAGAACAATTACACGGTAAAGAATTATCTTACAACAATATTAACGATGCAGATGCAGCACTTAGTATTGTAAAAGAATTTACAGAGCCAGCAGTAGTAGCAGTAAAACATATGAATCCATGTGGTGTTGGAGTGGGTACTGATATTCATGAAGCATACACACGCGCTTATGAAGCAGATCCAGTATCAATCTTTGGTGGAATTATTGCAGCAAATCGTGAAATTGATAAAGCTACAGCAGAAAAGTTACACGAAATTTTCTTAGAAATCATTATTGCACCTTCTTTCTCAAAAGAAGCTTTAGAAGTATTGCAAAGTAAGAAAAACTTACGTCTACTAACTGTAAATATTGAAAAAGCGACAAGTGCAAGCAAAAAACTAACTTCTGTACAAGGTGGTCTTCTCGTTCAAGAGGAAGATACGTTATCATTAGATGAAAGTACAATTTCAATTCCGACAAAACGTGAACCATCAGAGCAAGAGTGGAAGGATTTAAAACTAGCTTGGAAAGTTGTAAAACATGTGAAATCAAACGCAATTGTTTTAGCGAATGATAATATGACAGTTGGTGTAGGTGCGGGACAGATGAACCGTGTAGGTTCTGCAAAAATCGCAATTACACAAGCTGGCGAAAAAGCACAAGGTAGCGCACTTGCATCTGATGCTTTCTTCCCAATGCCAGATACAGTAGAAGAAGCAGCAAGAGCAGGGATTACAGCAATCATTCAACCAGGCGGATCAATCCGTGACGAAGATTCTATCAAAGTGGCGGATAAGTATGGGATTACGATGGTGTTCACTGGCGTACGTCATTTCAAACACTAGTAGAGGATGTTTAAAAGGTCCGGTCAAGATAACTGTCGCATATCGTCGTTGCATTGCCAGTGCGGTACTCATGTAGGAAAGCTACATTCCGTGTCCCCCTGTCAAATGCGCCTCGACTTGCTCGGTTCTCTTGATCCTCTCTTTTAAACTTTGATTGATATGGATGTTTAAAAGGTCCGGTCAAGATAACTGTCGCATATCGTCGTTGCATTGCCAGTGCGGTACTCATGTAGGAAAGCTACATTCCGTGTCCTCCTGTCAAATGCGCCTCGACTTGCTCGGTTCTCTTGATCCGCCCTTTTAAACTTTGATTGATATGAAAACAAACTAGGAGCAGAGCTTCTAGTTTGTACTTATTTAAGTATTGGGGGATGAAATATGAATGTTTTAGTAATTGGCCGCGGTGGGCGTGAGCATGCTTTAGCTTGGAAGTTTGCGCAATCTGAAAAGGTGGAAAAGGTATATGTAGCACCGGGTAATGAAGGTATGCGTGATGTTGCAATACCAGTTGATATTGATGAAAATGATTTTGACGCATTAGTTTTATTTGCTAAAGAGAATAAGGTTGAATTAACTTTCGTTGGACCAGAAATTCCGCTTATGAATGGAATTGTTGATCGCTTTAAAGAAGAGGGACTTCGTGTGTTTGGCCCAAATAAAGCGGCTGCTGTTATTGAAGGTAGTAAGGCTTTTACGAAAGAATTGATGAAAAAATATGATATTCCAACTGCGGCATATGAAACTTTTACAGACTATGAAGAAGCAGTACAGTATATTCAAAAAGTTGGTGCGCCAATCGTTATTAAAGCTGACGGCCTAGCTGCTGGTAAAGGTGTAACGGTAGCAATGACGCTTGAAGAGGCATTACAAGCTGTGAAAGAAATGCTACAAGATGTGAAGTTCGGCGAAGCGAGCAAGAAGGTCGTTATTGAAGAGTTTTTAGATGGACAAGAATTTTCATTAATGGCATTTGTAAATGGAACAACTGTGCATCCGATGGTAATTGCGCAAGATCATAAACGAGCTTTTGATGGTGATAAAGGTCCAAATACAGGCGGAATGGGTGCATATTCTCCAGTACCACAAATTCCGGAATCAGCAGTTCAAGAGGCGATAAAAACAGTATTACATCCAACTGCTAAAGCGATGATTGCAGAAAATCGATCGTTTACAGGGATTTTATATGCGGGACTTATTTTAACAAATGATGGCCCAAAGGTAATTGAATTTAATGCACGCTTTGGTGATCCTGAAACGGAAGTAGTATTACCTCGCTTAGAAAATGATTTAGTTGATGTATGTAACGCTGTATTAGATGAAAGTGAATTAACGTTACAGTGGTCAGAGGAAGCGGTAATTGGTGTTGTACTTGCTTCGAAAGGATATCCGGAAGCATATAAAAAAGGTGACATTATTAAAGGATTAGATGCACTGAAAGATGTAATTGTTTTCCATTCAGGTACAGCGATGAAGCACGGTGACTTTGTAACAAATGGTGGCCGTGTACTATTTGTTGCTTGCAAGGCGAATAGTTTACAAGAAGCGAAAGACAAAGTATATAAAGAAATCGGTAAAATTGAGAGTGATGGCCTATTTTACCGAAGTGATATAGGATATCGTGCAATTGGGCATGAGATGACGAGAAGCTAATATGTAAAAATCCCGCTGATTTCTCAGCGGGATTTTTTATGCGTCTTTATCTTTTTTCAATTTTCCTTTTTGCTTTGCCATTTCTCGAAGTAAATACTCGATGTGTGCATTGACGCTACGAAACTCATCATTCGCCCATTTTTCGATGACTGCGTGTAATTCAGGATCAATACGTAATGGAAAGCTTTTCTTTTTAGCCATAATGATTTACAACCTTTTAATATAGACTTCCTGTATTAATAACTGGTTGCGCACCTTTATCTGAAACGATGGCAACTAATAAGTTGTTCACCATATTTGCTTTACGCTCGTCATCTAATTCAAGTACGCCTTCCTCATCTAACATATGGATTGAATCCTTCGCCATCTTCACAGCACCTTCAACAATCTCTTTTCTAGCAGCTAATACTGCTTTTGCTTGTTGACGTTGTAGCATTGCATGGGCAATTTCTGTTGCGTAAGCTAAATGTGTTAAACGAGTTTCTAATACTTCTACGCCAGCGATTTCAAGGCGTGCTTCTAACTCACGTTTTAATTCTTCAGAGATTTCTTCAGTGTTTCCGCGTAACGTGATGCAAGTTTCATCTTGGAAATTGTCATAAGGATATTTTGTTGCGACGTGGCGGATTGCTGTTTCACTTTGAATTTCTACAAATCGATCGTAATGTTCAACACCGAACATTGCTTTTGCAGAATCAACAACTTTATATACGATAACGGCTGCAATTTCAATTGGATTTCCCTCAACATCGTTGACTTTTAACTTCTTACTATTAAAGTTTTCAACGCGTAACGATACAGTTTGACGGAATGCGAATGGAATTGTTAAAAATAAACCGTTTTGACGAATTGTTCCTAAATAATTACCGAAAAACGTAATGACTTTTGCTTGGTTTGGTTGAACAATACCAATACCTGTAGCAAGAACTGCGGCTAAAATAATAGTTAATGCCGCTCCTATGAAAATTTCTTGTACAAGGAAAAATACACCGATAGCGGCTAAAATTAAAATCCCGATAATACCGAGAAAACCATTTACATAAAAAACTTGTTTTTCTTTCATATGATCGCCTCCTGATATATAAATGATATCACTTTTATATCATTTTATGCAAGGGCTTTACACCTAATTTTCTGAAATTAATGATTAAGTATCTCTTATGTATATTTTGAGGTTTGAAACGAGAATGTACGTTCTGTTTTATGGTAAAATAAAGAAGACTTAACCGCCCACTGCAGCAGCTAAGTCCCTTTGAGAGCATCTTGCATCGTGACAAATGATTCAAAGCGGTTTTGCCAGGATTATATCTTCAATCGCTGACTCAATCTCTTTGTCAGAAGTGTCATAACTTCCATTTGACTTTGGCTTGTCGTGATTGGAAGTTTGGTTCACTTCTTCTTTAGCATGTCCCTTTTCAGCGACATTCATGCTAGGCATTTTAAATGCCCCCATATTCATGTATTTTCCGAATTTCCACATTTCAACAACAGGGCAGAAACGAACAATTCCCTCTGCAATTTTCATTGCACCAATCCATAGCAAGACGTTAGACCAAGTGCACCACGGCTTGCGTACAAGTTTAGCGCTACTACAGCCGAAGAGGATAAGTCCGAGCGTAATTCGAATTAGGGCATTTATTGTACCGATGTTTTGCTTCATTAGAAAAACACTCCTTTTTATGAAAGTTGAAATAGATAATACTATTTCTCTTATTAGTATCCCTTGTGATTTTTCGGATATGTAATCCAACATTTGACGTTGAAAAAGATGTTGGAATGTGCGTGTGTGTAAGTAGCTTTTTTTGTTATAATGAAAGAATGCACAAAAGGAAATTCAAAGTTAAATCCTCTCGTTTGAAAAACTATGGAAGAGGGAATTCCAAACTTAATTCTCCGCTTTAAACAAATATTTAAGATGAAGTTAAAAAAATCCTGATGAAAATAAACTGTTATTTTGAACAGAAATATATATAACTAGAGAAAAGAAAGGGTGTTTTCATGTACGATATTTCCGGGTGGAAACATGTATTTAAGCTTGATCCAAATAAGGAGTTAAGTGACGAACATTTAGAAATGATTTGTGAGTCTGGAACAGATGCTGTTATTGTAGGCGGAAGTGATGGAGTTACAATTGATAATGTATTACACATGCTAGTTAGCATTCGTAGATATGCAGTTCCTTGTGTGTTAGAGGTTTCTGATGTGGAAGCAATTACACCAGGATTTGATTTTTATTATATCCCAAGCGTTTTAAATAGCCGAAAGGTAGAATGGGTAACAGGTGTTCATCATGAGGCTTTGAAAGAATTTGGGGATATTATGGACTGGGACGAAATTTTCATGGAAGGGTATTGTGTTTTAAATCCGGAAGCGAAAGTAGCTCAGCTTACAGATGCGAAATGTGATGTAACAGAAGATGATGTAATTGCATACGCGCGTTTAGCAGACAAGCTATTACGTTTACCGATATTTTATTTAGAATATAGCGGTACGTATGGAGACGTTGAACTTGTTAAAAATGTAAAAGCAGAATTAAAACAAGCGAAGTTATATTATGGCGGCGGTATTTCTAATGCTGAACAAGCGAAGGAAATGGCACAATACGCTGATACAGTAGTTGTTGGAAATATTATTTATGATGATATAAAATCCGCGTTAAAAACAGTTAAAGCAGTAAAAGGAGAGTAGGTGCAGGCGTATATGAGTAAGACAGATAAGTTATTAAATGGTTTAAATCCGCAGCAACAAAAAGCAGTACAAACAACGAACGGACCACTTCTATTAATGGCAGGTGCAGGTAGTGGTAAAACACGTGTGTTAACACATCGTATTGCGTATTTACTTGGTGAAAAAGGTGTAGCGCCATGGAATGTACTAGCTATTACCTTTACAAATAAAGCGGCTCGTGAAATGCGCGAGCGTATTGATACACTTGTCGGACCAGAAGCAGAAGATATTTGGATTTCTACGTTCCACTCTATGTGTGTACGTATTTTACGACGTGATATCGATCGTATTGGTATTAATCGTAACTTTACAATCTTAGATTCAGGCGATCAGTTAACTGTAGTCAAAAAAATTATGAAAGAGCGCAATATTGATCCGAAGAAATTTGAGCCACGCTCTATTTTAGCTGGTATTAGTAATGCGAAAAATGAATTGTTATCTGCAGATAAATATGCGAAAAAAATTACAATCGCTGATCCATATGAAAAATTAACGAGCGATGTATATACAGAATATCAAAAACGTCTTCTGAAAAATAACTCATTAGACTTTGATGATTTAATTATGACAACGATTCAGCTATTTGAACGTGTTCCAGAAGTACTAGAGTTTTATCAGCGTAAGTTCCAATATATTCACGTGGATGAGTATCAAGATACGAATAAAGCACAGTACCTTCTTGTAAAACATTTAGCAGCACGTTTTAAAAATTTATGTGTTGTAGGTGACTCAGATCAGTCTATTTACCGCTGGCGCGGGGCTGACATTTCTAACATTTTGTCATTCGAAAAAGACTATGAGAATGCGCAAGTTATTCTGTTAGAACAAAACTATCGTTCGTCACAAAATATTTTAAATGCAGCAAATGCTGTTATTGAAAAAAATTCAAACCGTAAACCGAAAAAATTATGGACAGACAATCAAGTTGGAAGCAAAATCTCATATTACCGTGCTGCGACGGAAAAAGACGAAGCATATTTTGTTGCGAAAAAAATTCGTGACGATATTCAAATGGGAAAACGAAAATATACTGATTTTGCAGTGTTATATCGTACAAATGCCCAGTCTCGTATGGTCGAGGAGATTTTCCTGAAATCTAATATTCCTTACAAAATTGTCGGCGGTACGAAGTTCTACGATCGTAAAGAGATTAAAGATATTTTGGCGTATTTACGTTTAATTGGGAATCCAGATGATGAGATTAGTTTCGCACGTATTATTAACATGCCAAAGCGCGGAATTGGTGCGACTTCTATCGATAAAATTATTAATTACGGTGTACAAAATGGAATTTCATTGACTGCTGTATTCGATGAGATTGAGCATGTTGGAGTAAGTGCAAAAATTACAAAGGCAGTAAAAGAATTCGCAGGTTTATTACACAACTGGGTAAATATGCAAGAGTATTTATCTGTTACAGAATTGGTAGAAGAAGTTATTGAAAAAACAGGCTATCGCGATATGTTGAAAAACGAGCGTACTTTAGAAGCAGAAGGTCGTTTAGAGAACTTAGATGAGTTTTTATCTGTTACGCAAACATTTGAATCTCAAAGCGAAGATAAGAGTCTTGTTGCATTCTTAACAGACTTAGCGCTTGTTGCTGATATTGATCGTGTCGATGAAGATCCAACTGCTGGTGAGGAAGTTATTTTAATGACGATGCACTCAGCGAAAGGATTAGAATTCCCAGTTGTCTTTATTGTTGGTTTAGAGGAAGGAATATTCCCGCATACTCGTTCTCTAATGGAAGAAGATGAAATGCAGGAAGAGCGTCGCCTTGCTTATGTAGGTATTACTCGTGCAGAAGAAGAGTTATATTTATCTAACGCACAAATGCGTACTTTATTTGGTAGAACAAGTATGAACGCTGCCTCTCGATTTATTACAGAAATTCCGGCAGAGCTAGTAGAATCGTTAAATGAAACAGCGCCAAAGCGTGAAACTTCGTTTGGTGCAAAAGGAAGAACGACAAGTACAAGTAGAATGACAACTACAACCACAACACGCTCTCGTTCAGCTTTCGCGCGTCCTGCAGCTAAGACGACAGGTGGCGAGCAAATTGGCTGGGCAGTAGGCGATAAAGCTTCCCACCAAAAATGGGGAGTCGGTACAGTTGTCAGTGTAAAAGGTGAAGGTGATGCAAAAGAATTAGATATTGCGTTCCCAAGCCCGATTGGTGTTAAACGTTTGTTAGCAAAATTTGCACCTGTGACGAAACAATAGGAAAGGAATGAGGGTATGTCAAAAGAGATAGCAAAACAACGTATAGAAGAACTGCGTGATTTGTTAAATACATTTAACTATCAGTATCACGTATTAGACAATCCTTCTGTTTCTGATGCGGAGTATGACCGTAATATGCAGGAGCTTATAAAATTAGAAGCAGAGAATCCAGAGTTTATGAGTGAAGACTCCCCCTCCATTCGCGTTGGGGGGACGGTTCTTGATATATTTGAAAAAGTAACACATAAGTCACCGATGTTAAGTTTAGGAAATGCATTTAACGAAGGAGATTTACGTGATTTCGACCGACGAGTACGCCAAGGAATTGATGATGCGAATGTAAGATATATATGCGAATTAAAAATTGACGGACTTGCTGTTTCACTTCATTATGAAAAAGGACGCTTCATTCAAGGGGCAACGCGTGGTGATGGTGTAACAGGGGAAGATATTACCCAAAATTTAAAAACAATTAAAGCGATCCCGCTCCGTTTAAATGAAGAAGTAACGTTAGAAGCACGAGGCGAAGCTTATATGCCGAAGCGTTCATTCGTTAAGTTAAATGAAGAAAAAGAGCAAAATGGTGAAGATGTATTTGCGAATCCGCGTAATGCGGCAGCAGGTTCAATACGCCAACTTGATCCCAAAATTGCAGCGAAACGTAACTTATCTATGTTTGTGTACGGTCTTGCGAATGTAGAAGAAAAAACAATTCCATCACATAGTGAATCGCTTGATTTCTTAGGTGAACTTGGATTCAAAACAAATCCAAATCGTCGTACATGTGAAACAATCGAAGAAGTTATAGCTTATGTAGAAGAATGGCAAGAAAAACGTCCGCATCTTGATTACGAGATCGATGGAATCGTTATAAAAGTAGATGATGTTGCTCTTCAAGAAAGTTTAGGAACTACAGCAAAGAGTCCAAGATGGGCGATTGCTTATAAATTCCCGGCTGAAGAAGTTGTAACAAGATTAACAGGCATTGAATTAAGTGTTGGTCGCACAGGGGTTGTAACACCGACTGCAGAGCTAGAGGCAGTGCGAGTGGCTGGTACTATCGTTCGTCGTGCCTCTTTACATAACGAAGATTTAATTCGTGAAAAAGACATTCGAATTGGTGACTATGTTGTTGTGAAGAAGGCCGGAGATATTATTCCTGAAGTTGTGAACGTTATTTTTGATAAGCGTACTGGTGAGGAAGAAGAATATCATATGCCAACGCATTGCCCAGCATGTGAGAGTGAACTAGTTCGTTTAGAAGAAGAGGTAGCACTTCGCTGTATAAATCCAACCTGTCCGGCTCAAATTCGAGAAGGATTAATCCATTTCGTTTCAAGAAATGCAATGAATATTGATGGACTTGGAGAACGTGTCATTACACAACTCTTTGATGCTGATTATATTCGTACATTCGCTGATTTATATTCGTTGACGAAAGAGCAATTATTACAGCTAGAACGATTCGGTGAAAAATCAGCAACGAATTTAGTACAAGCAATTGAGAATTCTAAAGACAACTCATTAGAACGATTATTATTTGGTCTTGGTATTCGCCATGTTGGAGCGAAAGCAGCACGTACATTTGCAGAGCATTTTGAAACGATGGATGCGCTTGTGAAAGCAACGGAAGAAGAACTAAAAGCAATTAATGAAATTGGTGAAAAAATGGCTCAATCCGTCGTGACGTATTTTGATAATGAAGACGTATTAGAGCTATTACAACAATTTAAAGAGTATGGCGTGAATATGGCATACAAAGGCATAAAAATTGCTGATTTACAAAATGTTGAGTCGTACTTCGCAGGAAAAACTGTCGTTTTAACAGGGAAATTAGAAGTTATGGGACGTAGTGAAGCGAAGAAAAAGATTGAGGCATTAGGTGGAAAAGTAACAGGAAGTGTTAGTAAAAGTACGGATTTAGTTGTTGCAGGTGAAGCAGCAGGTTCGAAATTAGCACAAGCAGAGAAACATAATGTTGAGGTTTGGAATGAAGAGAGGTTCTTACAAGAGCTAAATAAGTAAGAGGTGCAAACTTACCATGAAAAAAATAGCATTAGCGGTATTAAGCCTTGGCCTACTCGTAAGTGGGTGTAGTGCAGGTGCCGATAAAGATGAAAAAGTGGTTGAGAAATCGGGGAAAGCAAAAGAGCAAGCAATCGTTCCGAAGTACGCTATTTCGGATGAATACTATAAGGCGACTATTCCATTTCAAGCAGGAGCTGCACGTGGTTTAGTTGTACAAGGAGTAAGTAATCGTCTTGATATAGATGAATTTGAAACAGGATTAATGCGTATTGCAAAAGAATCCTTTAGTACGAAAGATCATTTCTTTAAAGGTGGAAGTACTCTAGATACTCAAAATGTGCAGATGCTTGTTAAAAGAAAGCGTACAGATGCTGAACAAAAGGAACTAGAGGACAAATTAAAAAAAGATGCAGTTAAATTTCCAAACATTGGGTTAAACCCAGCGTTAGGTGGAGGATCTGAATCATTAGAGGAAAAGAATAAAAAAAATCCAATATATATTTCAAATATTTTAGAGCATGATTATTATGTGAAAAAAGGCGAATCAGATGAGCGCCAAGGCATTGTAATTGGTTTAGCGATGAACTCGGTTCATTATTACGAGGAAGAGCATGGTTATCCGCGTGAGGCTAAAATTGAGCAAGAAAAAATGGTAGCTGAAGGGAAAAAAATGGCGCAAGAAGTCTTGAAATTTATGCATCAAAAACAGCCTGAAACAAAAAACCTTCCGATAACATTTGCAATTTATCGTCAGGCTCCAAAGGCTTCACTCGTGCCAGGTAACTTTGTTTCTTATGCGAATGTTGAAAAAGGCAGTGAAACGGTTGAGGATTGGAAACAAATTAATGAGAAATATTATTTGTTCCCATCTGAACAAGCGAAAACAGATAATAAACGTGAAGATCTGGCGAGAGTATCGAACTTTAAATCAAAACTAAGCGATTATTTCCAAGGCGACTATACAGCTGTTATCGGTACTGGTATGTATAGAGATGATGAATTAAGAGAAATAAAGCTTGATATTCCTGTCCAGTTTAATGGGAAAGCAGAAATAATTGGTTTTACACAATATGTAGCTGGGCTTGTTATGGAATACTTCCCGAATTATATGAAAGTACAAGTAACGATTAAATCTGTAGAACGCCCAGAAGCGATTATTATACGTGAAGCAAAGCAAGATGAACCATTTGTGAAAATTTTAGATTAAATAGGAGGGCTGTTCCTTTATGGAACGGCTTTTTTTCTTGAGGAATTTTGTTATAATTTAAAATGTTATAAATAATGGGGGGTAAGGGGTAAAGCACATGGACGAATTAAGTTTTCAAGTCATTATTTTATTAATTGCATTCGGCTTTTTAGCAGCTTTTATTGATTCAGTTGTTGGCGGTGGAGGATTAATTTCGCTTCCAGCACTTATGTTTGTTGGTTTACCACCAGCTTCGGCAATTGCAACGAATAAATTAGCTGCAACGATGGGGACGTTTACGAGTGCAGTTTATTTTATTCGATCAGGAAAGGTCGATTTTAAAATTGTAGGAAAGTTAATCCCGTTAACTGTTATAGGAGCGGTCGCAGGCGCTTTAGTAGTAAAGTTTATTCCGCCAGATATTTTACGTCCGTTAGTGCTTGTGATGTTGGTGTTTATTGCCATTTATATTATTGCAAAAAAGGATTGGGGAAGTGTATCTACCTATAAGAAGATGACGAAAAGAAAAACATTAATATTTTTCTTTGTTATTTTAATGATAGGTTTTTACGATGGATTTTTTGGACCAGGGACAGGATCCTTTTTAATTTTTGCATTTTTATTAGTTGGTTTGGATTTTATTCAGGCGGCAGCATCTGGAAAACTTTTGAACTTTGTTAGTAATATCGTATCTTTAATTACTTTTTTATTTTTAGACGTAATTCATTTTGAATACGGTATTATTATGGGATTGTCGATGATTTTTGGCGCTTATTTTGGATCGAAGTTTGCAGTCCAAAAAGGTGTTGGATATGTAAGAACTTTATTTTTGTTAGTAACTATTTTATTGATTGGAAAAAACATTTTGGAATATACTCATATTTTGTAGAGTTATACGTATGTATAACTCTATTTTTTTATTATATTTTAAAAATTAATTAATTTTTAAAATATAAGTCTAGGAATATTTGAATAAATCTAAATTATCGTGTAGAATAATGTTGTAAAATGTAAACGTTTTTCTAAGGGGAGGCTAAAAAGAATGGTAGTAGCATACAAACATGAGCCATTTACAGATTTTTCAGTGGAGGCTAACAAATTAGCGTTTGAAGAAGGTTTAAAGAAAGTAGAATCTTATCTTGGACAAGACTATCCATTAATTATTGGGGGAGAAAAAATCACTACAGAAGACAAAATTGTTTCTGTAAACCCTGCAAATAAAGAGGAACTTGTTGGTCGCGTTTCAAAAGCAAGCCGTGAGTTAGCTGAAAAAGCAATGCAAGTAGCGGATGAAACATTCCAAACTTGGAGAAAATCAAAGCCAGAAATGCGTGCAGACATTTTATTCCGTGCTGCAGCAATCGTTCGTCGCAGAAAGCATGAATTCTCTGCTATTCTTGTAAAAGAAGCAGGTAAACCGTGGAATGAGGCAGATGCTGATACAGCAGAAGCAATCGACTTTATGGAATATTATGGTCGTCAAATGTTAAAATTAAAAGACGGAATTCCAGTAGAAAGCCGTCCAATTGAATATAATCGTTTCTCTTACATTCCATTAGGAGTAGGTGTTATCATTTCTCCTTGGAACTTCCCATTCGCAATTATGGCAGGTATGACAACAGCTGCTTTAGTTTCTGGTAACACAGTATTACTAAAACCAGCTAGTACAACTCCTGTAGTAGCAGCGAAATTCATGGAAGTATTAGAAGAAGCTGGCTTACCAGCTGGCGTAGTAAACTTCGTTCCAGGTAATGGTTCTGAAGTTGGTGACTACTTAGTAGATCACCCTCGTACACGTTTCGTGAGCTTCACTGGATCTCGTGATGTAGGTATCCGTATTTATGAGCGTGCAGCGAAAGTAAACCCAGGCCAAATTTGGTTAAAACGCGTTATCGCTGAAATGGGTGGTAAAGATACAATCGTTGTTGATAAAGAAGCAGATCTTGAATTAGCAGCTAAATCTATCGTAGCATCAGCATTCGGATTCTCAGGACAAAAATGTTCTGCATGTTCTCGTGCAGTAATCCATGAAGATGTATACGATCACGTATTAAATCGTGCTGTTGAATTAACGAAAGAATTAACAGTTGCTAATCCAGCTGTTTTAGGTACAAACATGGGTCCTGTTAATGACCAAGCTGCATTCGATAAAGTGATGAGCTATGTTGCAATTGGTAAAGAAGAAGGTAGAATCTTAACAGGTGGCGAAGGAGACGATTCTAAAGGCTGGTTCATCCAACCAACAATCGTTGCTGACGTTGCAGAAGATGCTCGCTTAATGAAAGAAGAAATCTTCGGACCAGTAGTAGCATTCTGTAAGGCAAAAGACTTTGATCATGCACTTGCAATTGCAAACAATACAGAATACGGTTTAACAGGTGCTGTTGTTACTAACAACCGTGACCATATTGAAAAAGCACGTGAAGAATTCCACGTGGGTAACTTATACTTCAACCGTGGATGTACTGGTGCAATCGTAGGTTACCAACCATTCGGTGGCTTTAACATGTCTGGTACAGACTCTAAAGCTGGTGGCCCTGACTACTTAGCGCTTCACATGCAAGCAAAAACTACTTCTGAAACTTTATAAGAAATAGTAGAAGAGATCTTCGCAGTCTGCGAAGATCTCTTTTTTTTGAAAAAATTTCTATATGTGGATTAAGATAGATATAAGTAGAAAAACTAATAAAGTAATAAGGTTTACTTCAGTAAATAAGGTATATTATATTTGTTGAATAGATTCTCTTTAAAGACAAGAAAAGTAGGTGAACAAAGTGGGAAAATATCAATTGGATTACAAAAGTCAGGTATCTGTGGCAAAGTTTCATGAAAAACAGACGCCTGCCAAATTTGATAAAAAGCAGCAAATTGAAAAATTGCGTGCGGAGTATTTGAAAAAGAAGCAAAAACAAACAGATAAATAATATGTTACGTTTTGATAGGAGAAACTAGTTCTAATTACCGTATATTACCATTTGGTAATTAGAACTAGCTAAATCCTATTAATATCGGGATAAACATGTAAATAGAAACAAAACAACGAGAAAAGTTGACTTATTAGTCATATTTTTTAGTATTCATTTTAAGGATTTCCTGTATAATACAATTTGAAAGAAAATCTATGGTTTGACAAGAAACACTCTTTTCGGTTTTGCTCACTGAAGGGAGTGTTTTTTTGTAGCCATAAACTCCTCTGTACTCATTACAGTTGCATATACTCCATTTAAACTAGCCAAAATTGTGTTATGAATATAAACGGCTGGTATAGTAGCATTCTTAAAAGAAAGATCTTTTGTAGCACAAGCATCATGTATAACGGTACATGGAAAGCCGAAATCAAAAGCAGCCCTTACGGTAGCATCAATACACATATGAGTCATCATCCCGCATATGACGACGTGCTCAATGTCTAAACGTTGTAATTGTTCTAGAAGATCAGTTTCGCGAAAACTATTTGGATAATGTTTGAGTATAACGGTTTCTTCTCTAAGTGGACGTACGCTTTCATGAATATGTACACCTTCTGTATTGGGTAGGAAAAAAGTAGCGTCATCTTTTATTGCTACATGTTGGATATGAAAAATAGGTTCGTTTTTCGTTCTAAAGAGTTGTAGCAGCTGACTAGCATATTCGCTTGCTTCTACTGGATTACGCAATTCCATCTTTCCATGTGGAAAATAATCATTTTGAATGTCAACGAGTAAAAGAGCTGTTTTCATATATTTATCTTCCTCCGATTTCATATTCAAATAATGGTATTCAATTTATAGAGAGGATTCTCCTTTTAAAAAATATGAAGGAGGAGAATTTAACATAACTTTAAAAATCATTATTGTATGTGATTTTTTATTTGAAAATTTTAATAGAGAAATAATTAATATTTTTCTAAAAAATGCATTGACTCTTATTATTCTGAGTTCTATAATGAGAATTAATTAAACGACAATTAAATCGATATATTCTTATCCAGAGAGGTGGAGGGACTGGCCCTACGATACCTCAGCAACGGGTTTTTTAATACCGTGCTAACTCCAGCAAGCCTTATAAAAGGCTTGGAAGATGAGAAGATGTGACCGAGTACATATAAGTGCTCTCCTTCTTATCTTTATGGTTGATAAGAAGGAGAGCACTTTTTATTTTACCTCGAAAGCTCTACTTCCAGTTTTTACAGCATATAGGAGGGGAAAAAATGATTTCTTTTAACAACGTAAGTAAAGTATATGAATCAGGTGGGCAATCTGTTCATGCGGTGGAGGATGTAACATTATCAGTTGAGAAGGGCGAAATTTTTGGCATTATCGGTTTTAGTGGCGCTGGAAAGAGTACGTTATTACGCCTAGTAAATATGTTAGAGAGACCAACGGCAGGAACGATTTCAATAGATGATAAAGATATTACATCACTATCGACGAAAGAATTACGGAAGCTAAGACAAAGAATCGGGATGATTTTTCAAAGTTTTAATTTATTTAATTCAAGAACCGTGTTTGGGAATATTGCTTATCCATTAAGGTTAGCGAAAGTACCAAAGAATGAGATAAAAGAAAGAGTAAATGAACTGCTAAAGTTTGTAGGATTAGAAGATAAAGCAAACTATTATCCAGAGCAACTATCAGGCGGACAAAAGCAGCGTGTTGGCATTGCAAGAGCACTTGCAACATCGCCAGACATTCTTATATGTGATGAGGCAACATCTGCTTTAGATCCAGAAACAACGACAGAAATTTTGAACTTATTAAAGAAAGTAAATCGAGAATACAATGTAACAATTCTTCTTATTACACATGAAATGCATGTTGTGAAAGAAGTTTGTCACCGTGTAGCTGTAATGGAGAAGGGAAAGGTTATTGAAGAAGGAAAACTGTTTGATGTTTTCACACAACCAAAAACAAAGACAACTCAAAACTTTGTACGCTCCATTATTAATGATCATTTACCGGAAAGTGTTCTAGGGAAAATTCAAAATGGTGGACAGATTTATCGCTTAACATTTACTGGGGAAGAGACAGGGCAGCCGGTACTATCATATATCGCGAAAAACTATAACGTCGATGTAAACGTACTGTATGGAAATATTATTGAACTTCAAAATGTGCTATTTGGAAATCTACTTGTAGAACTACAAGGTGAGCAGAAAGAAATTCAAAAAGCATTACAACATCTAAGACTGCAAGTGCAGCTGAAGGAGGTAGAAGCTCATGCGAGTTGATTGGAGTATATTTTGGCCCCGCATAGTAGATGCGACGGGGGATACCCTCTTAATGGTAATCGTAACCCTTATATTTGCTACAATCCTCGGTATACCTCTAGGTTTACTATTGTATGTAACGAGGAAAGGAAACTTTTTAGAAAATAAATGGGTCTTTTCTATTCTTAATATCATTATTAATACAATTCGTCCGGTTCCATTCATCATCTTCTTAGTAGCTTTAAGTCCACTAACAAGAAGTGTTATCGGAACGACGATTGGAACAGCAGCAGCAATCTTTCCAATGACGTTAGTTGCGTCAATTGGTATTGCTAGAATGGTTGAAACAAATCTTGTTTCAGTTCCAAAGGGAGTCATTGAAGCAGCTCAAGCGATGGGTGCTTCACCATTTAGAATTGTTTTTGAAATTCTTGTACCAGAAGCGTTAGCGCCATTGATTTTAGGTGTTACGTTTATGACAGTTGGTTTAATTGAATTTTCTGCAGTTGCTGGGCTTGTCGGTGGTGGCGGTCTTGGTGACTTAGCGATGACATATGGTTATCAACGTTTTGATACATCAGTTATGTTCGTAACGGTCGTTTTACTTATTATTCTCGTACAGGTAGCTCAAAATTTAGGAAACTACTTTGCGAAAGTCTTTTTACGCAGATCATAAAAAGGAAGAGGGGAAAAGAAAATGAAGAAAATTTTAGCATTTGCATTATCAGCGATTGTAGGAATTTCAGCGTTAAGCGGCTGCTCAAGTGGAGACACGGGGGCAGGAGCAAAAGAGAAAGTAGTTCGCATTGGTGTAACTGGAACGGATGGAAACGCTTGGGAAATTGTAAAGGGAAAAGCTGAAAAAGAAGGGATTAAAGTTAAACTGATTGAGTTCTCTGATTACACAACGCCAAATAAAGCGTTAGCTGATGGAGATATTGAACTAAACTCATTCCAGCACGTTGCTTTCTTAGAGCAATTTAAAAAAGAGCATAAGTTAGATATTACAGCTGTCGGTACAACACAAATTGCACCAATGGGCTTATACTCTGAAAAATATAAGAAGGCAAATGAAATTCCAGATGGTTCAGAAATCGCGATTCCAAATGATCCAACGAACCAAGCTCGTGCATTAAAACTTCTTGATGCAGCTGGATTATTAAAGCTTAAGAAAGACTTTGGCTTATTCGGAGATCCAAGTGGCATTGCTGAAAATCCGAAGAAGTTAAAAATTACACCGGTTATCGCACAGCAAACACCTCGTGTATTAAAAGATGTTGCAGCTTCAGTTATTAATAACGGTGTTGCTGGTCAAGCTGGATTAGATCCAGCGAAGGATCCAATTTTCTTAGAAGATCCAAAGAATGAAAATGCGAAGCCATATATTAATATTTTCGCAGCTCGTACAAAAGATAAAGATGATCCAACACTGAAAAAAGTAATTGAACTATATCATTCAAAAGAAGTAACAGATGCAATTAAGAAAGAAACAAATGATGGTTCCATTTCAGTAGATCTTTCACTTGAGGAGCTTGAAAAAATCGTAAAATAATTATCGGGTTTAACGATTAACAGTAGGAACCCCTCCGCTGTTAGCTCGTTCAACATATAATCTACTTAACAAACAAAACCCTAATTCTGTACCTTCCAATTCTGTATAACGTAGAATCCAATGTTTGTTAAGTAGAGTGATGGACCAGGAGTTTTCCTGGTCTTTTTTTATGAATGAAAGTAGCTAGCGAATAATAAGGTAATCCAAATTATAAAAGGGTAAGCAAATAAGCTGAAAATGAGTGTAATTATGAATTGTTTTTTATGAATGAGGTGTTTTTCGAATGAAAAAAAGAAAATAGAAAAAATCATAATGAAAACGGCTGATATTACGCCCGGATTATATGAACGATAAATGAAAAACAAAATAATATGTTGAACAGAGTTGAAGAATATCGCCCCCTGTATAAAAATAATCCAGTATATAGAAGACAAGAAGTTTAGTTGATATAGAAAGACGATAAGTAAGACAAAGATTGTTAATACGAAAATCGCAATGAAAAATTGTCGGCTTGTTATAAAATGAATTGAAAATTGATTAGCAAGATATTGTGGCATTTGAAAAGATTCTTCAAGGTTATGAACGAAAAATAATAAAGGAATGATCCAGGGTATAATAGTGGAATGTTTTTTCATCAACTTACATCACTCCAATAAAATATAGAAAGCCTAAAAAAGGCCCTTTATACAGGGATAGTTATTCGATTATGATACTTTTTAAATTATCCTCATGATGCTCTTGTTCTTTCGGATAAGCAGCTAGCTCCTCTTGCAAAATATTTAGTATTTGCTTAGCTGATTGTTGGATTGGGGGAGGTAACTCTTCTAATATATTCATACCGACTTTTATTTTTGTACGAATTACCTTTCTTAGTAGTTCCTCATGCATGTACTACACCTCCAAACCGAATATTTAATACATCTTCTTCGAACTTAGCTCCTTGAATAGACAGGTGTGTTAATGTTTTTGGTAATGTGATGTTCCGTTTCACAGAACCTGAACGAATGATAAGTTCATCACCTTTTTGATTTAATGAAAGTTCACTTTTGTTTGAGAAGGGAATGGAGAGAACAAAAATATACTCATCGCCATCTTTTTTTACATATTGAGTGCGCCCGTTAAATTTCACTTCCGTAGGGGAAGAATCTGATTTAAATAAAGCGTCTCCTACACGCTCTAACATGGACAAACCGACAACTTCTTGTTCAAACATAGGAGCTTCGTAAATAGGAAGCGGCTGAAAACTATTTTGAATTAATGTTTTATATTTTTTTTGAGTATCTTTCCATGCTTGAAAATAAGGATCGGTGACAGTGTTAGGGATGACACGGTTAATCATAATGGCATCTACGTTATAATCGTATAAATTTAAATACGTAAAGCTACGCTGAGCTTCTTTAATGACCATTTTTTCGGGATTTACAACGATGCGGATACTTGTTATTTCTCGATTTGATAAAATATCTCTCATTTCTCCGAGCTGTTCAAGTGTATTCGTTAATTCGTCCATAATATCATCGGTTGGAAGGGGGACACCAAGAAGTGGTTGAGCTACAGGACGAACAACTTTTAAAACTTTTCTTTTAATAGGAAAGAGTTTTTCCATCCACCAGCCGAGCATGTCTGGAAAGCTGAGCATTGCTAATGTTTCTCCTGTTGGAGCACAATCAATGATAATAACATCATATGTGTTTTGTTTATAATAATCGAGTACGCGAAGTAAGCTAATTAAATCTTCCATACCAGGAAACATCGTTAATTCTTCTGTTGTAATATCATCAGCTGCTTTGGAGGTGAAGAGTAGCGTAATATATTTCTGTAATTTCCCCCAGCCTTTTTCCATCTCATAAATCGTATTAATTTCTTGTGCCCACAAATTTTCACGAATTTCTAATGGCTCAGAAGATAGCTTTATACCAAATGAATCTCCTAAACTATGAGCAGGATCTGTACTCATTACTAATGTTTTTAATCCTTGTTTTGCGCTTTGAAGTGCTGTTGCTGCTGAAATGCTAGTTTTTCCTACGCCGCCTTTACCTGTATACAAAATAATTCTCATTATTCTATCCCCTTTGTTTCGAGTATCGAATATTACGAATGCCGAAATAAAATGTTGAATAAAAACCCAACTAGGGTTTTATTCAATCGGAATGTTTTTCATTTTAGGTGTAGAAACCTTTTCTTCTGTTTTTTGCTGTGACGTAGCGATGTGATTCATGATCTTTTGGAAGATTTGTAGTAAGAATGCCTTTTCTTCTTCTGATAATGCTTCTGTCACTAGGTTAAAGTAATGGGCTGCATTTTGTTTTACTTCTTGGACGAGCGTTACGCCGTTTTCTGTTAAACGAATTAATACAATGCGTCGGTCGTTTTCATCACGGTACCTTTCAATATATCCCTTTTTTACGAGGCGATTTACAACACCTGTCGTTGTACTCATCGGTATATCAAGAAGGTCAGCAATTTTTGTCATTGTAATATCTGTATTTCGCTCCATCCAAAGTAAACAAAATACTTCTGTTTTAGAAAGTGTTAAATCTAGGCTTACCCATTCTTCAGGATAAAAAAGTTTCTTGGCGTTATCAAGCAGTAAGTCTAAAAAATGTTCATATTGCAACAATTATTTCCACTCCCGTATATTTCGAGGTTCGTAATATTTGTTTTTATTTTATGCAGAATTGAAATAAATGTCAATAGTTTTGATTGTTTTTTCAGATTAGACAGAAAACTAACTTTGAAATGGTAGATTTATAAATATAAAACTAGAATTTACATAAAAATCCATCATGGTAAATATACTTATCTATAATGGATGCACAGCTAACGAGGGGGAGAACGATGAGAAGACGTAATACGCAAGCGTTCACGTTTTTAGCATGGACTTCATTTGTTTGCGCGCTTTCAGGTATGCTAATTGGAATTTATACGTTAGATGAAACGCTTAGTGTAAAAGGATATTATTTAATTGGAACATTATTTTTAACGATGTCTTGTTTTGTATTACAAAAAACAATTCGTGATAATGAAGAAGATAACGAGAGATTTCCGAAAAATAAACCGTTAGATAAAGAGTAAATCGTAAAGAAAGGCATTCGCCTTTCTTTTTTTATGTAAAAATGCAGTAAGTGCCGTGTGTTGACTTGCTTGAAGTACTGAAAATTTGGTATCATCAATAGTATTGTAGATTGAACGATATATTATGGAGGTGGCCTAGCCGTGTCAAGAATTTCCGTTGAGAATGTAAAGCACGTAGCACATTTAGCACGTCTTGCAATTACTGATCAAGAAGCTGAAAAATTTCAAAAACAACTAGATGCAATTGTTACATTTGCAGAACAGTTAAATGAATTAGATACAACTGATGTAAAACCAACCACTCATGTATTAACTATGAAAAATGTTATGCGTGAAGATGTACCAGAAAAAGGTTTACCAATCGAAGAAGTATTAAAAAATGCACCGGATCACAAAGATAATCAAATCCGTGTTCCAGCAGTATTAGAATAGAGGAGGGGAATTTCGATGTCATTATTTGATCATTCCGTATCAGAGTTACATAAGAAGTTAAACAACAAAGAAATTTCCGTTACGGATTTAGTAGAAGAATCTTACAAACGTATTGCGGATGTTGAAGATAACGTAAAAGCTTTTCTTACATTAGATGAAGAAAACGCACGCGCGAAAGCGAAAGAATTAGACGCAAAAATTGGTGCTGAAGATAATGGTTTATTATTCGGTATGCCAATTGGTGTAAAAGATAACATTGTAACTAACGGTCTTCGTACAACTTGTGCGAGCAAAATGTTAGCAAACTTTGATCCAATTTATGATGCAACAGTTGTGCAAAAGCTAAAAGCTGCTGACACAGTTACAATCGGTAAGTTAAATATGGACGAGTTCGCAATGGGTTCTTCAAATGAAAACTCAGGTTTCTACGCTACGAAAAATCCATGGAACTTAGATTACGTTCCAGGCGGATCTAGTGGTGGTTCTGCAGCAGCTGTAGCAGCAGGAGAAGTATTATTCTCTCTAGGTTCTGATACGGGTGGTTCTATCCGTCAGCCAGCTGCATATTGCGGCGTTGTAGGTTTAAAACCAACTTACGGACGCGTATCTCGTTACGGATTAGTAGCATTCGCATCTTCACTTGACCAAATCGGACCGATTACACGTACAGTAGAAGATAATGCATACTTATTACAAGCTATTTCAGGTATTGACCGTATGGATGCAACTTCTGCTAACGTTGAAGTAGGAAACTACTTAGCTGGTTTAACAGGCGACGTTAAAGGTTTACGCATTGCTGTACCGAAAGAATACTTAGGAGAAGGTGTTGGCGAAGAAGCTCGTGAGTCAGTACTAGCTGCTTTAAAAGTATTAGAAGGTATGGGCGCAACTTGGGAGGAAGTATCTCTTCCGCACTCTAAATACGCTCTAGCAACGTATTACTTATTATCTTCTTCGGAAGCATCTGCTAACCTTTCACGCTTTGATGGCGTACGTTACGGTGTTCGTTCTGATAATGTAAATAATTTATTAGACCTTTACAAAAACACACGTAGCGAAGGTTTTGGTGATGAAGTAAAACGTCGTATTATGCTTGGTACATTTGCACTTAGCTCTGGTTACTATGATGCATACTACAAGAAAGCACAACAAGTACGTACATTAATTAAAAACGACTTTGAAAATGTATTTGCTAACTACGATGTTATTATTGGACCAACAACGCCAACTCCGGCATTTAAAGTGGGCGAAAAAGTTGATGATCCAATGACAATGTATGCAAATGACATTTTAACAATCCCAGTAAACTTAGCGGGTGTTCCAGCGATTTCTGTTCCATGTGGATTCGGTGCTAACAACATGCCACTTGGTCTACAAATCATTGGTAAACACTTCGATGAAGCGACAATTTACCGCGTTGCACATGCGTTTGAGCAAGCAACAGACTATCATACAAAAAAAGCAAGTCTGTAAGGAGGCGAGCATAGATGAATTTAGAAACAATTATTGGTTTAGAGGTTCACGTTGAGTTAAAAACAAATTCGAAAATTTTCTCTGCGAGTCCAACAGAATTCGGAGCGGAGCCAAATACACAAACAAGTGTAATTGACTTAGGATACCCAGGGGTACTTCCTACTTTAAATAAAGAAGCAGTTAACTTTGCAATGAAAGCTGCAATGGCATTAAACTGTGAAATCGCAACGGAAACGAAGTTCGACCGTAAAAACTATTTCTACCCAGATAATCCGAAAGCTTACCAAATTTCTCAATTCGATAAGCCAATTGGTGAAAATGGTTGGATTGAAATTGAAGTAGACGGTAAAAAGAAACGTATCGGTATTACACGTCTTCATTTAGAAGAAGATGCTGGTAAATCAACGCATACAGCTGATGGTTCATTAGTAGACTACAACCGTCAAGGTATGCCTTTAATCGAGATCGTATCTGAGCCAGATATGCGTACGCCAGAAGAAGCATATGCATACTTAGAGAAGTTAAAATCAATCATTCAATACACTGGCGTATCTGATTGTAAGATGGAAGAAGGTTCCTTGCGTTGTGATGCGAACATTTCCCTTCGTCCAGTTGGACAAGAGAAGTTCGGTACGAAAGCGGAACTGAAAAACTTAAACTCATTCACTTACGTACAAAAAGGTCTTGAGCACGAGCAAGTGCGCCAAGAGAAAGAATTGTTATCTGGTGGTATCATCCAACAAGAAACACGTCGTTATGATGAAGCAACGAAGAAAACAATCTTAATGCGTGTGAAAGAGGGATCTGACGATTACCGTTACTTCCCAGAGCCAGACTTAGTTGAACTTTACATTGATGATGAGTGGAAAGAAGAAATTCGTGCTTCGATTCCAGAACTTCCAGATGCACGTAAAGCTCGCTACGTTGCAGAAATTGGCTTGCCAGCTTATGATGCACACGTATTAACATTAACGAAAGAGATGTCTGATTTCTTTGAAGCAGCAATTGAAGATGGAGCAGATGCGAAACTAACATCAAACTGGTTAATGGGTGAAGTGCTTGCATACTTAAACAAGCAACAAAAAGAATTAAAAGACGTTGCATTAACGCCTGCTGGTTTATCTAAAATGGTTCAATTAATTGAAAAAGGTACAATTTCTTCTAAAATCGCGAAGAAAGTATTTAACGAATTAATTGAAAAAGGTGGAGACCCAGAAGAAATCGTTAAAGCGAAAGGTCTTGTTCAAATTTCTGACGAAGGCACACTTCGTAAAGTTGTAACAGAAATTCTTGATAATAATGAGCAATCTATCGAAGACTTTAAAAACGGTAAAGACCGTGCAATTGGCTTCTTAGTTGGTCAAATTATGAAAGCTACAAAAGGACAAGCAAATCCACCGCTTGTTAACAAAATCTTACTTGAAGAGATTAATAAGCGATAATAGTAATAACTTGTAAAGATTAAGCAGAAAAACACCCGTACATGGGTGTTTTTCTAGGTTAATCAAACGTTTGTTTAAATGAGAGAGAATCGTTTAAACAAACGTTTGATTAACTGTCAAAAGTGTAAAAATGTTTGTATAGCAACTATGGTATGATAGTTGCAAAAAGGTGGGAATAATGATAAATCTAGACATAGAGGTTTTTTTTTCATCTCATGAAATAATAGATAATTATTATTCGTTATATGTAAATTGTTGTGAGGAAATAGACGGACATAAATTTTTTGTCAAATAAAACAAAACCATTGAAATGAATATTTATTTTTGATGGACTACACGAATCGGGTTCTTACTGCCTGTTTGAGCGAGATAAAAGAAGGATAGGAAGATGAGAGGAGGTAGGCATGGGAATACTGAATAGAAGTTCGGTATGTTCTTTTTCAATATATAAAGAAATTTCCTGTGCTAATAAATGATGAAGCGAGCAAGAATTATTTATAATCCTACTTCTGGGCGTGAGCTATTTAAGAAGAGCTTACCGGAAGTATTACAAAAATTAGAACAAGCTGGATATGAAGCGTCTTGTCATGCGACAACTGGTCCTGGAGATGCGACTGTGGCAGCGAGGCAAGCTGCGGATCGTAAGTTTGATGTTGTTATCGCAGCTGGTGGTGATGGTACATTAAATGAAGTGGTGAACGGCTTAGTAGGACATGAACATCGTCCGAAGTTTGGAATTATTCCAGTTGGAACGACAAATGATTTTGCGCGTGCGATCGGTGTACCTCGTGCTATTGAAGAGGCTGCGGATATTATTTGTGAAGGGAAAACAGTTCCGTTAGATCTTGGTAGAGCGAATGATACATATTTCATTAATATCGCTGGTGGCGGCCGTATTACAGAATTAACATATGAAGTGCCAAGCAAGCTAAAGACGGTATTAGGCCAACTTGCTTACTATTTAAAAGGAATCGAAATGTTACCGTCATTACATCCAACATATGTTGAAATTGAGTATGATGGGAAATTACTACAAGAAGAAATTACGATGTTTTTAATTACGAATACTCGTTCAGTGGGCGGCTTTGAAAAGGTAGCACCATATGCATCGATTAACGATGGATTATTTGATTTATTAGTACTGAAAAAAGGTTCTATTGCTGACTTAATTAAAGCAGCAACACAAGCGCAGCGTGGTGAACATATTAACAATCCAAAAGTACTATACACACAAGCAAATCGAATTAAAGTGCATTCACCAGATAAACTAATGATTAACTTAGACGGTGAATACGGTGGAGATGCACCGATGGAATTCGAAAATATATATCATTGTCTTGAACTATTTGTTCCTGAACAACAAGAGGGTGCCCTGTAAAGGCATCCTTTTTATTATATAGAGGAATTGTAAATTGGAAGTTAGTTTGATTTTTATGGTATTTTTACAATTCGTTTATTTTATATCCATACTTTATTGATACACTGGAGGAGATAAGAAACGAGAGGTAGGATGCTATGGAGAAGGTAAAGGCAATACTATTTGATAAAGATGGGACATTAATGGATTTTCATTCAATTTGGATAAAAGTAGCTGAAGAGCTTGTCGCTGAATGTATAAAATTATATCAACTCCCACAGTCAATGCAGCAGGCTTTATTAAAAGAAATCGGTGTGGATGGGGCATTTGTTCATCCTCGTAGTGCAATAGCTGCTGGAACAAGCCTCGATGTAGCAAAGGGGCTTTGTAAGTATATTACGTCATCTAAGGAAGAGGAGATGCATGAGTGGGTAAGTGAAAAGTTATTTTCTCTTATGTACGAGCATCGTTCCTATATGAAAATGACTGCGGATTTACCGAGAATTTTACAAACTTTAAAGGATAAAGGGTTTATTTTAGGTGTTGTTACAGCTGATGATTTCGCACCGACAGAATTATTTTTAAAACAGTATCAATTAGATTCTTTTTTTGATTATGTTGTAGCTTCAGATACGTTTCCAGCACAAAAACCAGATAAAAGAATTGTAGAATCGTTTTGTGAAAGATTTCATTTAGAGGCGTGTGAAGTAGCGGTCGTTGGAGATACACCAACTGATTTATATTTAGCGAAAAATGGCGGCGATTGCTATGCAATTGGAGTACTGTCTGGAACAGGAGATCGTCAAACGTTAGAACCACTTGCGGATTTAGTAGTACAATCTGTTGGGGATTTTATTTCTCATTCAGGTGAGTTTATTTGGGAACAAGGAAAGTCTAATGTGTAAGAAAAATAAGTCTATAGGGACTCTTAATGAGTCTCTATAGACTTATTTTTTATGTTGAAATAGAAGGCATGTAGGATGAATGCTGGAAAAGAATGTTGGCATACATTTTGCAATGAAAAGAGAAAACAATGTAAAGAAAAGGATGGGGTACGTAATGAACACAAAAAAATTTGCTAAAGTAAATGAACAAATTCCTGGACCGAAAGCAGCGTCTTTATTAGAACGCCGCCAAAATATAGTACCAAAAGGAGTAAGTAACGGCATCCCAACGTTTGTACAATCTGCAAATGGTTCTCTTGTAACAGATGTTGATGGCAATCAGTACATTGATTTCGCGGGAGCAATCGGAACAATTAACGTAGGACATTGTCATCCAGCTGTTAAAGAAGCGCTCCATAAACAAGTAGATCAATACATTCATACTGGATTTAATGTCATGATGTATGAGCCATATATTGAATTAGCAGAAAAACTTGCGGCATTAGCACCAGGAAGTTTTGATAAGCAAGTACTATTTTTAAATAGTGGTGCAGAAGCGGTTGAAAACGCAGTGAAAATCGCTCGTAAATATACAAAAAGACCTGGTATTATTGCATTTTCTAAAGGATTCCATGGGCGTACATTAATGACAATGACGATGACAAGTAAAGTAAAGCCATATAAATTTGGATTTGGCCCATTCGCTCCAGAAGTATATAAAGCGCCGTTTCCGTACGAATATCGCCGTCCAGGAGGATTAACGGAAGAGCAGTACGATGACTTTATTATTGAAGAGTTTAAGAATTTCTTCATATCAGAAGTAGCACCAGAAACAATTGCAGCCGTTGTAATGGAACCTGTTCAAGGGGAAGGCGGATTTATCGTTCCAAGTAAGAAGTTTGTGCAAGAAGTACGCAATATTTGTTCAGAACACGGCATCTTATTTGTAGCTGATGAAATTCAAACAGGATTTAGCCGTACAGGAAAATACTTTGCCATTGATCATTATGATGTCGTTCCAGATTTAATTACGGTATCTAAATCATTAGGGGCTGGTGTACCAATTAGTGGCGTTATTGGGCGCAAGGAAATTATGAATGAGTCTGCGCCAGGAGAGCTGGGTGGAACGTATGCAGGAAGCCCACTAGGATGTGCAGCGGCATTAGCAGTGCTTGATGTAATAGAAAAAGAGAATTTAAATGATAGAGCGATAGAATTAGGAAAAGTTGTAATGAATCGATTCGAAGAGATGAAAAATAAATATAATTGCATCGGTGATGTGCGTGGTTTAGGAGCAATGTGTGCATTCGAGCTTGTTCAAGATCGGAAGACGAAAGCACCTGATAAAACGTTAACAGCTAATTTGTGCGCAGAGGCAAATAAACGCGGATTACTCCTACTATCAGCAGGGACATACGGTAATGTTATTCGTGTATTAATGCCATTAGTTATTACAGATGAGCAACTCGAAGAAGGATTAACAATAATTGAAGAATCATTGCAAGTCTGTTATGAGAAAGCAAATACTGCTCGTGTTTAAAAGCTAAATAATAAATCGCAAACATTCTAGCTAACTCTATATAAAATGCAGAAAATTCACTTTATAATAAAGGTAGTGAAGTGAATCGATGGATTAGAAGTTAGGGGTGGCTAGGATGGTTGGAGAAAAGGAACGAGTGTTAATGGATTTACAAGATGTATTTGAATATGCGTTTGACGAAATTTTTGTGACTGACGAAAAGGGAATCGTTGTGCGTGTAAATAGTACATGTGAAAGGCACTATCAACTAGCTGCTAAAGAGTTGGTAGGTAAGCATGTGAAAGAATTGCAGAAGGATGGTATCTTTTATCCATCGGCAACGTTAGAAGTAATTGAAAAAAAGAGACCGATTGAACTCGTTCAAACGACAAAATCAGGAGAGTATTTACACGTTCGTACAAGGCCTGTTTTTGATAATGAGGGAAATTTAAGAAGAGTAATTAGTTATTCTCGTGATCTTACAGAGCTCTACCAATTACGTCAAAAGGTAGAGGAAATGGATAATCAGTTAAAAACATATAAAAAAGAATTAAGAGAAACATATGAACATGAAGGACTTATTTTTAAAAGTATCGCTATGCAAAAAATAGTCGAGACAATCAAGAAAATATCCGTGGTAGATAGTACAGTTCTCGTTTTAGGTGAGACAGGAGTAGGGAAGAGTCGATTAGTACGTCATTTACATGAAGTGAGTAACAGGAAGAATGAAAGTTTCTATGAAATTAATTGTGCGGCATTGCCAACGAATTTAATTGAATCAGAGCTTTTTGGATACTCAGGTGGATCTTTTACAGGTGCGAATCGTGAAGGAAAAAAGGGATTATTAGAATCAGCTCATAAAGGAACTCTTTTCTTAGATGAAATTGGCGAAATGCCACTTGAAATTCAAGCGAAACTTTTGCAAGTGTTGCAAGAAAAAACGTTTCGTCCTATTGGGGGAAGAGAATTAAAAAAAGTGGATGTTAGAATTGTAGCGGCAACAAATCGAGATTTAAGTATGATGGTGAAACAAGGAACATTCCGGAAAGATTTATATTATCGTCTGAATGTCATTCCAATTTTAATTCCGCCACTCAGGGAAAGAACCGAAGACATTTTGCCGCTCATTTATCATTATTTACAGCACTTTAACGAGAAATATGGCCGGAATGTAAAATTAGCACCTAGCACATTACAAATGTTTGTTGGTTACCCGTGGGAAGGAAATAATCGAGAAATTGAAAATGTGATTGAGAGAATTGTTATAACTGCTGATGATATCGTTACGATAGAAGATTTGCCAATAGCGATGCAAGAATCAACGGTTGAACAGTCCGGTCAAAGTCTCTATAAAATGTTAGAAGAAGTAGAACGGAATATTATTTTGAAAGCATATAAAACATATGGATCGAGTTATAAAGTAGCGGAGTTTTTAAAAATAAGTCAATCTGCTGCCACTAGGAAGATAAAGAAACTTATAGAGGAGGAAGAAAACAGTGGATAAAAAAGCGACGTTTGTAAATGTAGAGAAAAAGGCGATGTATATAAATGGTGAGTCGATTACATTGCAAGAACAAATCGAAGTAAATAATCCAGCAACGAAGGAAATATTTGCGACGGTACCAAAGGGCGGGGTAACAGAGGCAAAGCAAGCTGTTGATGCTGCTCATGAAGCTTTTAAATCATGGTCTAAGTTAACAGCGGCAGACCGTGCAGTGAAGTTAAAAAAATGGTTCACACTTATCGATGAAAATAAAGAAGAGATTGCAGCGATTATGACGAGGGAACAAGGAAAGCCGTTTGCAGAAGCACTTGGTGAAGTGAATTATGCAAATAGCTTTGTTGAATGGTATGCAGAAGAAGGAAAACGCGTATACGGTGAAATGATTCCTGCTTCTCATCCAAATAAACGTATTTTAGTTATGAAGCAACCAGTTGGGGTTATGGCAGCTATTACACCTTGGAATTTCCCTGCTGCTATGATTACGAGAAAGGTAGCCCCGGCGCTTGCAGCAGGATGTACAGCAGTTGTAAAACCTGCAAGTCAAACGCCATTAACTGCGTTGAAATTAGCTGAATTAGCTCATGAAGCGGGCATTCCAAAAGGCGTAATAAATATTGTAACAGGCAGTGCGAAAGCAATTGCTGATACGTGGATGGAAGATGGACGTGTTCGAAAAGTTTCCTTTACAGGATCAACTGAGATTGGGAAAGAATTAATGGCTAGTGCTGCACAAACGATGAAAAAGGTTTCACTTGAGTTAGGTGGTCACGCGCCGTTTATTGTTATGAATGATGCGGACTTAGATAAAGCTGTAGAGGCGGTAATCGGTTCGAAATTCCGTAACGCAGGACAAACGTGTATATGTACAAACCGAGTATTTGTTCAGGAAGAAGTGTATGAATTGTTTGTAGAGAAGTTCCAAAAGGCAGTAGGGCAGTTAAAAGTAGGAGACGGTTTCGGTGATGGAACGACTGTAGGACCACTTATTGACGAGAATGCAGTTTCGAAAGTACAGGAACATATTGAAGATGCTATTCAAAAGGGTGGAACAGTTTTATTTGGTGGTCAAAAGGTTGCAGAGCTAGATGGACACTTTATGCAACCAACTGTAATTGGATTGGCGAACGATACGATGCTTTGTATGAATGAAGAAACATTCGGACCAGTAGCACCAGTTGCGAAATTTAAAACGGTTGAAGAAGTAATCGAACGTGCAAATAATACACCATATGGCTTAGCTGCTTATATTTTCACAAAAGATATTAGTCAAGCATTCCAAGTTAGCGAGGCATTAGAGTACGGTATTATCGGATTAAATGATGGACTTCCATCAGTTGCACAAGCACCGTTTGGTGGCTTTAAAGAAAGTGGTATTGGCCGTGAAGGAGGGCATTTCGGTATCGAGGAATATTTAGAAATTAAATATATTTCATTAGGACTATAAGTAGTATACTAGAATCTCTATAAGGTAACAGAGAAGGAGATTCTAGTATGGTATATTGGTTATTATTACTTGTTACAATTATTTTTGAAGTAGCTGGAACAATTGCGATGAAACTATCAAATGGTTTAACAAAGCTTGTTCCAAGTGTACTTATTTTCGTATTTTATGGAATTTGTTTCAGCGTATTTGCTATCGTTGTCAAAAAAATTCATTTAAGTATTGCTTATGCGATTTGGTCTGGTGTAGGAACATTACTTATTACAATCATTAGCGTGTATTTCTTCAAAGAGCACATTAACTTATTCCAAGCATTTTGTATTCTTTTTATTGTTTTAGGAGTAATTGGGCTTAAGGTTTCATCGGCATCATAAGTAGTAGTTTCGTTTTGTGACATTGCTTAGGGACGGTGCATTGGTAAATGAATTATATCGGCGATTTTTTGGATATATCGAACGTAACTCCAAATATATCAGCGGTTTTTAAAATATATCGAACGTAACTCAATTTATATCAGCGATTTTTGAAATATATCGATTTACCGACAAAAAATGACATAATAAAAGGAGGCTATCCCTGAGAATAGCCTCCTTTTATATTAAAATGCCCAGTTACCTTTACGGAAGATAGGCTCATGTCTGCCATCATCTGTAATACCATCGATATCAAGCTCAGCTGATCCAATCATGAAGTCATTGTGTGTAATACTATTGTTTGCTCCGTTTTCGGCAAGTTCTTCTTTAGACATTGTTTTTCCGCCAACTAAGTTGAAAGCATAAGCACTTCCGATTGCAAGGTGGCAAGATGCGTTTTCATCAAACAGCGTATTGTAGAATAAAACATTTGTGTTTGAAATTGGTGAATCATGAGGTACTAAAGCTACTTCTCCTAAGAAGTGAGAACCTTCATCTGTTTCTACTAAATGTTTTAAAGCCTCTTCACCAGTTTCAGCTTTATAATCTACGATACGTCCGTTCTCAAATGTTAACGTGAAGTTATCGATAATATTACCTGCAAATGCTAACGGTTTTGTGCTAGATACTTGGCCGTTTACACCTGTTTTAAGTGGCATTGTAAATACTTCTTCAGTTGGAATGTTCGCCATAAATGGTACGTTCTTTTCATTTAAGCTACCAGCACCAGCCCATACATGCTTTTCTGGAAGTTCGATCGTTAAATCTGTTCCAGGAGCTGTATAGTGAAGGGCTTTATAATGCTTTTCGTTTAAGTAATCAACTTTTGTATGTAACGTTTCATCGTGTTCTTTCCATGCTTCCACAGGATTTTCTAAATCCGCACGAGTAGCTTTGAAAATAGCATCCCATAGTTTTGCTTCTTGTTCTTCTGGTGCAACGTCAGGGAATACTTTCGCAGCCCATTCTTTCGTAGGAACAGAAATGACACACCAGCTTACTTTATCAGCTTGTACGTAATCACGGTATACTTTCATTGCTTCACCAGCTACTTTATGAGCTGTTGCGATACGCGTTGCTTCTACACCTTTTAATAAAGCCGGGTTTTCTGCATAAATAGACATAAATGCAGCGCCTTCTTTTGCTAATTCTTCACGAGCGTGTGCTTTCCAAGATGGGAACTCAGCGAATGCTTCTTCAGGAGCTAGATCGAACTTTAAGCGTGTTAACGTCTCATCATTCCAATCAACATATACGTGTTTTGCGCCAGATTTATATGCTTTTTCTGTAACGAGGCGCACAAATTGTACAGCTTCAAGAGGTGCACTAATTGATAATGTTTGTCCGGGTTGAATATTAACACCAACATTGACTGCAAGAGCAGCATATTTCTCTAACGTTTGTTCAAATGACATATGTATAATCTCCTTTAATTTAAAAGATTTCTTACTATATATAATACAAGAAAATTCAAAAAATATATATAAATATAGCGTAAAAAGAGAGCTCAAAATATATTGAGCTCTCATCGTTATTTAATCGAAGAAGCAAATTGTTCTACAGTCGTCGTGTGGTGTATGCGAACACGACTCATTTTTAACAACTCATCGGGTTCACCTTTCGTAATGAACTTTCCAGATTTTGTTGTCGTCGCAAATTGATAATATTTCTTCGTTTCTGCAACAACTTTATCATCCACATGACCGAATGGATAAGCAACTGCAATAACAGGCTTACCTGTTATTTTCTCTAGTTTTTCCTTTGATTCTTTTAATTCTTCTTCATAGTTTGTAATTTTCGGCAAGTCTGCATGTGTTGCAGTATGAGATTGCATAGAGAAAATGCCGGAATCAACCATTTCTTTTATGTCAGATGTAGAAAGTGATCCTTCTACATCAACGTTATCAACAATCATATATTCTGTTGCTGTTGGTTTAAACGTATCGTCTTTTAGCTTTTGTAAAATATGAAATGCATTCATATTATTTTTCATACCGTCATCAAATGTAACAAAGATAGGTTTATTCACTTTATTTATATCGCCCCAGCGTTCAAAAGTTAGTAATGTATAGCCGTTGTCCTTTAAATATTTCATTTGGGCTTCAAAGTTAGCGGGGGATACGAATAAATCTTTAATGCCTTGTCCGTGATAATCATCGATTGCATGGTACATAAGAACGGGAACCTTTTGCTCGAAAGTAATAGTAGATTTCGTGAGAGGGATCGTTTTCCCATCTTCTTTCATTCCTATTGCTTCAATTTGGAATTCACCGCGTTTTCCTTCAAATTCTTTTATGTCAAAAGGAAGTGTAAATTGTTTCTCCTTTTCTTTAGAAGGAAAAGATTTAGCACTTTCCTTCCCATCAGCTGTGTGCCAAATTTTATATTGTACCTCAGTTAAAGTATCCTTTATATCTGTCATATGAATAGTAGTATTTGTAGATTCGTGTGTAATCGGATGATAAGAAATTTTACCTTGTTCTTGTACGGTCACTTCTTGTTTCTTAGTCTCTTGAACCTTTTTCTCTTTTTTAGGCTCTTGACTTACATTGCTAGTATTACAACCTGCTAGAATGGCAGACGTACATAAAGCAATTGCTGCGTATTTTCTCATAAAATCACCTTCTATTGTGTATTATGTTGCATACGTATTTAAAATCCCCACCGCTGTAAGGGAGGTGGGGACATACCCTTGTTCATCATATCATTTTAGTAATGAGATAGGTTTTTAATAGAGGTATTTCTACCATCTTTTAGTAAAGTTTACTTTATTCCGCTATTTGTGAGCAGTAAGACCCCACCTCAGAATTCAGCAAAAGCAAAGAGGTTAGGTGGGGGGAATCAACTGCCCGTAAAAGCTCGATTGGTGAGGGCTAATAATCAGTGGGGGTGAACAAAACCCCCACTGATTAAAGTTTTACTTTATAAGAGATATGAATTTTTCCATTGATGTATTAGGCCCTACAAAGTGGCGTTTAATTAAGTACTGTTCGTTTGGCATCCCTTTTGTAATGTGATTACCGTGATCAGTAGTTACTGCGAACTCATAATGTTTTTTTGTTTCTTCAACAGCTGGGTCATTATAAGAACCTACTGGATAGGCGAGAGCGATGACCTTTTTACCAGTAAGGGCTTCGATTTTTTCTTTCGAACTACGTAATTCCTCATCATAATTGCTTGAATGAGCCATCATCGTATGATTAGCAGTATGTGATTGAATAGAAAAAATGCCTGAATCCATCATTTGTTTTATCTCATCTGTTGATAGACGATTTGGTTTGTCTATCTCATTTGCAGTAAGGAATTCAGTAGCCGTAGGTTGAAATCTATCATCCTTTAATTTTTGTAAAATATGAAGAGCGTTCATATTATTTTTTCGACCATCATCCATCGTTACAAAAACAGGTTTATTTACACGATTTATATCATTCCAACGTTCAAATGTAAGCATCGTATAACCGTTATCTTTTAAATATTGCATATGTTTTTCGAATTGCTCAGGTGGTACGTATAAGCCGTAATCCCCATCACTTGGTCCAGGGTATTTTTCAATCGCATGGTACATTAATACGGGTACATGTTGCTGGAATGTAATTTTAGATGTTACTAGATTTGTTTCAGTATGATCTTCTTTGATTCCTACTGTTTCAATTTGAAATTCGCCACGTTTTAAATGAAATGATTTTAAATGTAGTGGGAGGGCAAAGTCACGTTCTTTTTCTTGTGAAGTAAAAGTTTGTTTGTTTTCAGGACCATCAGCAGTACGCCAAATAGTGTAACGTACTTGTGTGAATGAATCTCTTAAATCCTTTGTATAAAGCGTGGTGTTTTGTGCGTTATATTCATACGGATCCCATGTAATAATCCCTTGTGTTAAAGGCAGTTCAACCGCTTTCGCTTTTTTTTGTTCAACTGTTTGTTTCGCCGTTGCTTCTTTTATTTGTTTATCACTAGTGCTACAACCTACGAGAATAGCAGAAGAAAGTAAAGCGATATATGTATATTTTTTCATTCTATCATCCTTCTATTGTGTTTTAATTATCATCACTTATGTCTTGAAATTATCATTCGTATAAGTGACACTAATTCAAATTTTCGATTTTAAAAATTTGAATTATACCCTTGTACATCATATCACTATAGAATATATAGGGGAATACACTTTTTGGAATAATTCGGAAATAATAACTTGTATTTTTCTGGTGAGGTTTACATAAAAATACATATAGAAGAAAGTAAAAAACTCCACCTAAATTTCCTTTTGGAAAAGGAGAAGTAAGGTGGAGTTTTTATTAAATAAACAATCCAGCGATTGTTGCAGATAAAATAGAAGCAAGTGTTGATGCAAATAACATTTTCCAACCGAATCTAGATACGACACTTCCCTGTTTTTCAGAAAGAGCACGGATTGTCCCAACGATCGCACCAATTTGGCTAATACTTGCGAAGCTAATTAAGAATACTGTAACGATTCCGACTGTACGTGGAGATAATGTTGATGCAACACCTTTTAAATCAAGGATTGCTACAAACTCGTTTAATACAATCTTCGTACCCATAATTCCACCAGCTGGGATAATATCTTGAGTTGGAATACCCATTAAGAATGCGAATGGAGCAAGTATATAACCGAAGATTTGTTGTAAAGTAACAGCATAGCCCATTGCACCTGAAGCTGCGCTAATTACGTAGTTTACAACTTCCATCACACCGATGAAGGCAATCATTAATGCAGCAACGATACCAGCTACTTTTAAACCATCAAGCGCACCGTTAATCATTGCGCCGATAAAGCTGTCTCCGAATAAAGTTCTATCAAATTTTTGAATCACTTCATCTTCTTTCTTCGTATCAACTGGTGTTAATAGCGAACAAACGATTAAGCTTGAGAATAAGTTTAGTGGAAGAGCTGCTAGTACATATTTCGCATCTAACATCATTACGTATGATGCTGTAACAGAAGCAGAAACGGAACTCATTGCAGAACAACAAATGATAAACATACGGTTTTTGTTAAAATGCTGTAAATCGTTTTTAATAACGATTAACGCTTCACTTGAACCGAAGAATACAGAGTTTACTGCGTGGAATGACTCGACGCGTGGTA
The DNA here is from genome assembly GCF_040460055.1 of Bacillus cereus group sp. MG4. Taxonomy (NCBI): domain Bacteria; kingdom Bacillati; phylum Bacillota; class Bacilli; order Caryophanales; family Bacillaceae; genus Bacillus; species Bacillus cereus group sp. MG4. The sequence continues at coordinate 3,764,798 of NZ_JARVGZ010000001.1, forward strand.
AACCAGTAATTTTTGAAATTGCACCGCCGACAACGCGAACGATGAATGGTAAAACACCTAAATAACTAAAGATAGAAAGTAGTGCTGAGAAAAATACGATAATTAATAATACATTTAAGAAAAAGACAAAATCTCTTTGAATTCCATTAAAGAGAAAATCGACGCCTGTCGTACCAAGTTTAATTAGTTTGTTGAAAACTTTACTAATGAAGATAATAATTTGTTGACCAATTTTTGTGCCAAACATAAACCAACCGATTAAAATTTGGAAACCAATCATAATAGCAATTGCACGGAAGTTGATTTTACTTCTATTGTTTGACAAAGCAAAGCATAAACCTAAAACGACAAGAATACCGATAATGCTCATTACATATTGCATGTAGTTGCCCCTTTCAGAAGTTCGTATAAAGTTTGTACATAAAACGCTCGTTATATTACTAAAAATAAAACAAAGAGGTTTTATGTCATACGTAAGATGTCTGACCTTTTAGAAAAATAAAAATAAAAAAAGACCCATATGGATTCACTTTCATCTATGAGAGAAAGCTAATCAATATGAGTCCTTTTTTGCACATAGGCTAATATTCATTAGTTTTCCCCATAGTCCAGCAATTTAAGGTTGCCGGGTAGAAACTCTCGATCCATATTATCGAGTATATATGAGGTAACATCGTCCGTATTAAATTAGTAGTAGCGTAACATTAACAGAGAACTATCGTCAATAGCTTTTTTTCTTCCGATAGAAATAGACCATATAAGTATGATAAAATGTAACGCAGTGTTATGAAAAAGAGAGGTCGGAAAATGAGTACAAAAATGACGCCACCAGTTGAAAAAAATGATTTTATAGATGTAGTATTTGAAGATTTAACACATGATGGTGCCGGTGTTGCGAAAGTAAAGGGCTATCCTATTTTCGTTAAAAACGGATTACCAGGTGAAGAAGCACAAATTAAAATTATTAAAGTGAAGAAAAACTTCGCATTCGGTCGTTTAATGAAGCTTCATACAGAGAGCCCATATCGTAAAGATGCAGAATGCCCAGTGTACAATCAGTGCGGCGGTTGTCAGCTTCAGCACTTAACATATGAAGGACAATTACAAGCGAAAGAAAAACAAGTACGTGACGTTATGCAGCGCATTGGCGGATTAAGCGATGTTCCTGTGCACCCTGTACTTGGTATGAAGAACCCATGGGTATACCGTAATAAAGCACAAGTACCAATTGGAGAACGTGAAGGTGGACTTGTAGCTGGTTTCTATCGCCAAGGAACACATGACATTATTAATATGGAATCATGTTTAATTCAGGCAGAAGAAAACGATACATTAATCCAGGAAGTAAAACGTATTTGTGAAAAACACGGTATTTCGGCATACAACGAAGAGCGTAACAAAGGAACACTTCGCCACGTAATGGCTCGTTACGGACAAGTAACAGGGGAAATCATGCTTGTCTTCATTACTCGTACAGCAGAATTACCAAACAAAAAAGCAATCATTGAAGAAATTGCTGCGAAATTCCCAGAAGTAAAATCGATTGTTCAAAACGTAAACACGAAACGTACAAACGTAATCTTCGGAGACACGACGACAGTACTGTACGGATCAGAATACATTTATGACTTTATCGGTGACATTAAATTTGCAATTTCAGCACGTTCATTCTATCAAGTAAACCCAGAGCAAACGAAAGTGCTATATGATAAAACGTTAGAATATGCAAAACTAGATGGCAACGAAACAGTAATTGATGCCTATTGCGGAATTGGATCAATTTCCTTATTCCTAGCGCAAAAAGCGAAAAAAGTGTACGGCGTTGAAATCGTCCCAGAAGCAATCGAAGACGCAAATCGTAACGCAGCACTAAACAACATGACAAACGCTGAGTTTGGCGTAGGAGAAGCAGAAGTAGTTATTCCAAAATGGTACAAAGAAGGCATAATCGCCGACACAATGGTCGTAGATCCACCGCGTAAAGGTTGTGATGATGCACTACTAAACACAATCATCGACATGAAACCAAAACGCGTCGTATACGTATCATGTAACCCAGCAACATTAGCGCGTGACTTAAAAGTACTAGAAGAAGGCGGATATAAAACGCAGGAAGTACAACCTGTTGATATGTTCCCGCATACGACTCATGTGGAGTGTGTAGCTTGGCTTAAGTTGGTATAATAGGAAAGCAGTTGATATAGGAGAATCTATACCATCTGCTTTTTGGTTTACAAAAATACCATTTATAAGCGATTTTAGTTAAAATAAATATTGCTGATTTTCATAAATTATAAATTGAGAGTTTGAAATTGCATTCATAGTGAGAGGATTTGAATTTGAAATGATAGATAATTTTTGGCGTGATTTACCACGACCATTTTTCGTACTTGCACCAATGGAAGATGTGACAGACGTTGTTTTCCGTCACGTAGTAAGTGAGGCTGGTTGCCCAGATGTATTCTTCACAGAGTTTACAAACTCGGATAGCTATTGTCATCCAGAAGGTATGAAAAGTGTACGTGGCCGTTTAATTTTTACAGAAGATGAACAGCCGATAGTGGCGCATATTTGGGGAGATAATCCTGAATATTTTCGCCAAATGAGTATTGGTATGGCAGAGTTAGGATTTAAAGGCATCGATATTAACATGGGTTGCCCTGTACCGAACGTAGCATCAAGAGGAAAAGGTAGTGGCCTTATTCTACGTCCAGACGTTGCGGCAGAACTTATTCAAGCAGCAAAAGCAGGCGGACTACCTGTCAGCGTAAAAACACGACTGGGCTTTAAAGAGTTAAGCGAATGGGAAGATTGGTTAACGCATATTTTCAAACAAGATATCGCAAACCTTTCTATTCACTTGCGTACAAGAGAAGAAATGAGCCAAGTCGATGCGCACTGGGAGCTAATTCCGGAAATTAAAAAATTGCGTGATCGCATTGCACCAAATACGTTAATAACAATCAATGGAGACATCCTTGATCGTAAAATGGGGCTGGAACTTGCTGAAAAATACGGCATTGATGGTGTAATGATCGGACGAGGTATCTTTAAAAATCCATTTGCTTTTGAAAAAGAACCAAGAGAACATAGCAGTAAAGAGCATCTAGATCTTTTAAGACTACAACTTGATCTTCAAGATCAATATGCAGAAGTACTACCACGTTCCATCACAGGGCTTCACCGCTTCTTCAAAATTTATGTAAAAGGCTTCCCTGGAGCTGCTGAACTAAGAAATCAATTGATGAGTACGAAATCAACGAATGAAGTGCGTGCATTGCTTGATAAGTTTGAGGCGAGTGTTGATGTGGTAGAAGGTAGTGAGACGGTGTAACTTTTGAAAGTTACACTGTTTCATTTTAATTAAGGTGAACCGTATCATAAGTAACGGTAAATTGTCATAAAAAATAATAATTTAATTAGGATGTTATGTTTAAATAAAATGGTAAAGAGGAGAATTTATTTTCACTTTAGTTTTTTATAATATAGAGAAAATTTATTTGAAAAAGCAAACAGTTTTTGATTGAATTATTTATTGAGCCTTCTGAACTCGTGGAAATGTTGGTGTACGTCGCCAATTAGATTATAGAAAGATTTTCCTACTTTTAATTCCCTTTAGCCCACTATAAAGAATTATATGAAGGCGTATATTTATAAATATTATTATTGTAAATTAAAAGGTTGGTTCCGGTATTTGACCGGAACCAACCTTTTTAGTGCTTAATTTTTAAAGGTCTTTTTATTAAACTGTCCATTTTAGAGGGAGTTGGTTTAATAAAGGAAATCTTTTATTTCCTAAAATATTTTATTGAGATTATTTTAAGAATTTATTTCTCAAGTAATTTTATTAGTCTATTTAATTTTTGTTCTGTAGCATCTATTCTACTAATAATTTGTTTTGTAGATTTAGAAAACTCTTTTATTGCATAAATAAAAGTAAGAATCATCATACATGTAGAGAGAAAAGGAATTAATATTAAAAATATATCTGTCAAAATAACACCTCACTAAAAGTTTTCATTTTACTATAAATTAATCAGAATATTATGAAAGTGTTTTAATTTGCAACGAAGTATATTACCAACTATTCCTTTACTTTATACTTCTGTAAAAACGCTTTTATTTCTTGTTCTTTTTGTAGCCCCACAATTTTATCAGCTACGTGTCCATTTTCTATATACTCTATTGTTGGAACTACAGTTACACCTAAAGATTTAATCAATCTTTTCATCTCGGCTTCATTTTCTGCCCTAGCATCATCTATATTGTAATAATATATTTTTCTATCTGACTCTTTTAAAAGATCTTTTAAAATTGGCTCCAACTCTTTACATTGTGGACATGTAGGTCTTCCAATATAAAGAGAAAAACTTTCTTTGTTATTTAAAAGTTGTACCAGCTCTTGGTTACTAACTTCAATAAGAGGTTCGCCAACATTTTTTTGTCCCCAAGAATAAATTATAGTTCCTAAAATAGTTATTACCAACAATAATGTTAGAATAATTACTTTATTTTTTAATTTTTTCAAAAAATAGCCTCCACATTATTACTTACCATAAATAGATAAACATTACTCATCCAATTTATAAATTGAAACATTTTACTATGTTATTCATACTTGCTCCACCTAGAGCAGCAAAACCAGCGACACAGGCTGCGCATATAGGTGGTGCAGCAGGACATGATCCCATACAAGCCCCAACAATAAGATATCCAACTCCACTAGTAACACCTAATACTGCAACTAAACACCCAACAATTTTACCTGTACCTCTTTGTATAAGACTATCAGATACATTTTCCAAATCTTTCAACTCTTTTTTTAGTTGTTCATTAGAAACATATTCCACATCAGATACTTCATGTTTTACTTTTTCCCCATCTGCATAACTTGTAAATTCAAACGTATTATTCACAGACTTTGTAATTAAAGTTTCTTGATAATTCTCCATAGTATTATTTGAATTATAAACTACAGTGATATTACTAAAAAAGTTATAATTTTCCCCAATCATTGGTACGGTAACAGTTGTAAAAGTTTTCCCCTCTGCAGGAATGTTCAATACTTTAATGTTTTCTAAATCTAAAATTTCTTTAGGAACACTAATAGAAATATCTCCATTTTCTAATCCCTTAGTAAACAAATTTTTAAAATTTAGAGCTTCTGAGGGATTTACTTCAGTAGCAGTTTTCTCTAAGGATGCAACTTTTTCTAATACCTGTGTTTCTTCTTTAGTAAAATTACCTTTAAATTCTTGAGCATTAGCCTTAAAAGAGAACGAACTCAATGCTATCCCAGTAATCAATACCATAATAATAATTCTTTTCCAACTTTCCAAAATACCTTTTTTCATGCCTTGGAACCCCCTGATTTTTAAAATGTTATACTTATATTCCCATTTTGGTAATTGTGCATTTAGAATAGCTTAAAAAAATAAAATAATTTTTTACTGCAACCTATACCTAAATAAAACTACGCATACCATTACTGTTTTTAGAAATCCTAAAAATTGTATTAAATGGGTTTATATTATACAATTATTATTGTAAAGTATTAAATGTTAAATTTTCCATTTTTTATGTTATAGTAAAAATTAACATATATTTTTTTGCTATAACGAAATATTTTAATAATAAAAAGGATGTCAAAATGAAAGAAAATATAGGTCAAGCAATTCAACAATTAAGAATCGACAAAGGATTAAAGCTAAAAGAACTTTGTAGTAATACTATGTCTATTTCTCAACTCTCCGATATTGAAAATGGAAAGAAAATGCCATCCGCTGAAAAAATTATTAAACTATTAAGCAATTTGAATGTCAGTTACGATGAATTTATTTTGTTTTTAAATGACGAGTACTTAAAAATAAAATTAATGGTTGAGAAAAGACTTAGGGAGTTAGTAAAACTTAAAAATAAAGAAGGCTTAAGGAGACTGGTGAAAGATTCAAAAAAATATTTTCGAGAATACGATGACACATATTTTAAACATGTTGAACTGATCTCATGCGCTATTATTCAACTAATTGAAAGTAATAACGATTACCATGCTGCTAGAAAATATCTTCAGCCAATCAGAGAGTATTTATCTAAAATTGAAAATTATCATTTTTATGAACTATCTTTGATCTGCAATTGTTTATTCATGTTCGAAATAGAGAATGCAATTTTTTTAGGGGAAAGAGTTTTACGTTCTATTGAAAAAAATTATTCTTTTTATCGAAATATGGAAATTGCTTGTGTATTACTAAATAATTTAGCGGTCTATTCACTAGATTACGCTCAGCATTATTACCTTGCTTTGAAATATTCCCAAATAAGTGAAGATATAGCACATACATCCCATGATGCTGCAAAGGCACTTTATGCCAAAATTATTCGACAACTAGCCTATTTTAAATTGGAAAATGGAAAGTTCAACAAAGATTACTTAAAAACCCTTATTGATATATTTAAGGTACTTGATTGGAATGAAGAACATCAATATATACAAAAAATTATTAATAAGCATGAAATCACACTATGATAATAGGGCATATCTATAATATCTAAAAGGGAAGTTAATAAAAATTTAAAATAGAGGAATCTGTTATATCGTCATCAACCTAAAGGATTAAAATCTCTCAAAAAATTTTTTATTCAGTGTTGAGCAATGCTAATAAGGCGTTAGTTATGTTAATTCAAGATGTATAGATGACTTGAAGTCTATATAATGCTTTCAGAAACGATATTATTAAGATAAGCACTTGTTCATGGGGAGGGGGTTATATGTCATTAAAATAATTAGGTACTTTTGAAATGACCAGCAAAACAATTTTTGTTAGTGGCAACCATACCATAAATAGCGATAAACTATCCATAAAGATAGAACAACTATTTTTTTATGTTACATGACAAGAGATTATTTATATATGTTTAATTATAATGATAAACAAAGGGTCTATAATATGTTAGGTCTATCATTAGAGAAGAAAAGATTGATAGATGCTAAGATGGTTAAAAAAATTAACAATTTGACCTGTATAATGTATTAACACTATTCTAGATAATTAGTAAATAGAGCCCTAGTATTATAAATGGTTTAATAAAATAAGTATGTATAAAAAGAATCTTCTTAATTTAAAGGAAGATTCTTTTTATATTTTAATAATAATTACTTTTTTTGGGGACGTAATATTTTAAAGAGTATAATAAAAGCGAGTAATACAAGTGAAAAAACAGGATGAGCACTTATTATTATAAAGGTAATAAACCAAGTACCTAATATGCTACCGAGAATCCCTATGAAACTATCTAATACTATAAAGTTTTTGAAAATTATTTTCCAGATATAATATGTTAGAACTGTGCCCAAGGTTATTATAAATAAACCATAAAACATAATATGCAAATTCCTTCCAATAAAAGATTAAGACATAAATAAAATATCATACCTATAGATATTTTATTTATTGATACTATATATATAAATATCAATTATTGTATCTATAGTATATTTTTTATTATATAGATTTTCCGAAAGTGCCGAAAAAACCAATGATTAATAATGACCATTCCATTGAAGAGTTAGCTTATCAAGTACGTAAAGAACTAGGATTATCAGATAAACCTGTCAATAACATTTTAAGGCTTTTAGAAGAACAGGGTTTTGTTGTTTCTTTAATCTCAAACAAAATGGATAAGGTAGATGCTTTTAGTAGTCAAACGAAAATTAATGGGAATATTTACTACACTGTAGTCCTCGAAGGAGAAGAATATTCTTACTATAGACAACAATTTAGCATAGCACATGAATTAGGACATTGGGTCTTACATTCCGAAGTGCTAGATCCGCAGAGTTTAGAAAAAGATGAATATAAGGAAATGGAAGATGAAGCTAATGAATTTGCTGCATGTTTTATGTTGCCTAAGGAAGCTTTTTCGAGGGATGTAAGTTTAGAACCATTAAACTTAGATTATTATGTTCATTTAAAGAAGAAGTGGCAAGTTTCAATTGGTGCTATGGTAATGAGAGCATTTAATTTAGGGATAATTTCAAGTGAAGATTATCAAAAGCTACAAAGACAGATAAGTTATCGGAAATGGAGAATAACTGAGCCTTTAGATACAGTGAAGACGATATCAAAACCTATAGCATTAAAACAAGCTGTCGAGTTATTGGTGGAGAATAATGTATTTAAAGGGTATGAAATACCTAAGGAAATCTTTAAAAAATACAATGTATTATTGCCGACGGAGTTTATTGAAGAAATCACTAACGTTGATAAGGGGTATCTTGAGTATCAAGAACCGCAAATTGTTAAATTGATACATGAGGGAAAAGAATGAGTGTATTTCCAATAGATATATGGCAATAAAAAATCCCCCCTATTTGAAAGTAGAAGATAGAGGGGGGGATTTTATAGATGAAAAATGCTTTTCGTATAATGGTTTTAAAGTTTGTTAAAGAGAGTGTGGAATGCGTAGTGGATAATGATAATAAAATAATTCAAGATAGAATCCCTAGGTTGGTACTAATGCTTACAGTTTTTGGAGGTAGCATATATATTGTTAAAGGCATCTTACTAGCTTGGTGGAAAACCTTTTCAAATAGTGCATATACAAAAACAATATATAGTGTGGAACATATAATGATTGTATTACCAGCATGTGTAGTATCGTTTATTGCATTGCATGCACTGTATTATGTGTATATCGAGATTAAGACATTAGGATGTTATAAAAATCACGATGAACAAAAGTCTGCTATTAATAAAGCAGATGAGAGTTATAGAAATATTTTTCTAACAATTAAGATGGGTACCGGATTAATACTTATATCCTTGTTTATAATGGTATTGATAGAAGGATCAAAGAAAGAGTTGCCCATAACAATTATTACAACTACGATAATAATTGCTTGTGTTGTTTTGCTTATAGGGTATCTTTTATATAAAAAGGCAAAGTTATTTGAGCATAAAATATTTAATAGAGTAAAAAAGAAATCTTCATTCATTTTCATTTTTGTTTATTTCATCTTTTTGTGGATGATTTTTAGTTTCACCCTTACTTCATTAGCAATAGGTGGGAAAAAAGGTGTGGAGATAAACATAGATGAGACTAAAAAAATTCCTATTACATTGACTACACAAAACATCGAGGAGCTCGATATACAGATGAGGATCAATGGTGCAACAAACATAGATTCTGGGGATTTTGAGATGTCAAAAGGTTTAACGGAAGTTTTTGAGGATAAAGGGAATTCATCAAAAAAATCTGTAGATATAAGTAAATTTTCCGAAGAGACAAATAACCATAATTATGGGATAAGCTTGGATAAAACTAAATATAAAAATGAGTATTAATTGGACTTGAGAAAGTATATGTTAGATGGGAAAAATAAAATTGAAATATTATTAATGTTTAAAGCAGGTGAGGATAAAAAATACGTACATTTCGCTACTAATGTTTATGTAGAAAATGATAAAATTAAAATTACCGAAAAAAAGGTGAAAGTTGCTTGGTAAAAATATAATGAGGGGAAATTTAACAAAAAATAAAATTGAAAAATTATTTAATGTCCCTCTTGGTTTACCGTTAGATATATTACGGTGAACCGTACCACAAATAAAAAGTAAAACCTAAGTAAACATAATCAATCTATTTCACCTGAATTTTGCGTAACATTTACGTTTGAGTTGCCTACTAAATTAGAGTTGCATAAAAAGAAATGGACTAACCTATATCAGGTTAGTCCATTTTTAAGTGTGTTAATTAATAGTAAATCCCCATCCTTTTTTGCTTTATTAATATCATCCTTAAAGGAAGGAGCTATCCCATTACAAACTAAAATACTTTTTACAGTATTTGATTGAAGGCGTTTCTATCGATAGGACCTTTCTTAATTTCTAATACAATAAATTCGTTATTAGAAGTATCTCTTAATAATAAATAAAATCATCCCCACAAGCATTAATCCACCTAAGACTACAAAACCTACCTCTAAAATGTTAAAGTAGTAATTTGACGACATTAATTTATACATGCTAAAAGCATTATTATATTTAACATTTCAGGAGGAAAAACAATGGCAATGAGCAACAACGATATATTAAAAAGAGTAAGGTACGCTTTAGATATAAGAGATATAGATATGGTAGAAATCTTTAAACTTGGTGGTATGGAAGTAACGAAAGAAGACGTAGTTGATATGCTTACAAAAATAAAGAGAGCACCTCAGCATGAAGCTGAAAATGATGATGTAATCGAAGATGAGTACGTATTAACATGCGACATGATGATGCTAGAGGCATTTTTAAATGGATTTATTACTTTAAAAAGAGGGAAGCAAGATCCGAAACCAGGACAACCGGCACCTGTACAAAGCAAAGAGAGTGCGAATAACCTTCTTCTAAAGAAAATGAAAATCGCACTATCTTTAACGAGTGAGGATGTACTTGATATATTAGATAGCGTAGGTGTTACAGTAACAAAAGGAGAGTTAGGCGCTCTATTAAGAAAGAAAGGCCATAAAAATTACAAAGAGTGCGGCGATAGATACGCAAGGAATTTCATTAAGGGATTAGGTGTAAAGTACAGAGGATAATAAGTTCGGTGAAACAGTAAATGATATAATAGGTAGAGTAGGACGTTCGTGTCCTATTCTTTTTTATTTGTAAAATAATACACTAGGTGATGAAATGGTACATACATATTTAGGTGAGACAATTAATTTTCATATAACTTATAAAAAGAAAAAGTCGGTGCGTCTTTTTGTAGATTCGTACGGAAATGTGGAAGTGCAGGCTCCGAAAGGGACACCTGTTGAATACTTAGTCCAGTTGCTAGAGGAGAAGTGGGATTGGATCCAGACAACACGTAAGGAAATGCAGGAGAGAGCGCTTGGACCACAGGAAAAGGATTATGATCAAGGAGAGGGTTTTCTGTATTTAGGGAATACGTATCCGATACAGGTTTCTCAAGATGCAAATATTACGCAAGACAATGCAGTGTTTGAAGAGGATAAGCTACATATTTATGTGAAAGAGCTTAAGGATGAGAAAATACAACAAGCGTTAAAACGATTTTACTATAAGCAGTGTAAGTCATTAGTAGAGAAGAGTATTAAAGTGCATCAAATTAACTTCAAAACAAAACCGCGTTCTATACGTATTACAGATAGTAGCCGTACGTGGGGCACTTGTGATTCAAATTTACAGCTAACATTTAATTGGAAGTTAGCGATGGCACCACAGCAAGTAATTGATTATGTAGTTGTTCATGAAATGTGCCATATGGTTCATTTAAACCATGATCGCTCTTTTTGGCGTCTTGTCGGGAAGATAATGCCTGATTATAAGGAAATGGAGAATTGGTTAGCGTTATCTAGTTGGAAGATGACGGTTTAGTAAGGAATATCGATTTTTGTCGGTAAATCGATATTCTTTGTCGAATCGTTGATATATTGTGAGTTACGATAGATATATTTGAAAAATCGTTGATATATTGTGAGTAATGATAGATATACTTGAAAAATCGTTGATATAATTTCAGTTACCATAGAATCGTTTGGTGAAGAGAAAGTAAAAAGGAAGGGATATCCCTTCCTTTTTACTTATAGATTATCGTCCAAACTTCACAATAAAAGTATCGTCTATTTTTTCCATCTCATACCCACGATACCCTTCCGAAAGCAACGCCTGCTGTCCAACAGCGTCACTCATCGGAACACTCTTAACATCCGTCCAATTTCTTTCCTTGCCTCCACGCAATTCCTTCACAAAAACATACCGCAGACTACCACCATACTTCTCCTTCAGCGCAGCAATCTCCATTCCTTGCACAAATTTATCCTTTAAACTCGGAATGTTAAAAGGGGAAACGGTGCAACAAACGTAATCGTATTTGCTATCTTCTTTTTGTAATTCGTCCATGATGACTGTCGCTAATATTTTTTGCATCCCATTTCCGCGGCAGTTCGGGTGAACATTTGAAATTTCTTGATAGATGACGCGATGTAGTTCGCTTTCTGGTATGCCAATATCAAGTCCTAAATGTTCTTCGTCGATAGGAGGGACGAGCAGGGCACGAAATGCGATGAGTTTGTTTTCGATAAAAGCACCGATCATCATGCCGTTTCCTTCTAGAATGTATTGAAACTCTTCTAACGAGAGTGGTTGTAATCGACTTTTATCCTCTAGCGCCTCAACTACAACGTTTTGTAATGATAAGATTTGTTCAATGTTCTCTAGTGTTAGTAATGTAACGTGAAATGGTTCGTTATTTTGTTTTAATGATCCTTCGTATAGAACTGTCATGCGTTAGTCCTCCTTTAGCGTACAACGCCTTGAAAGACGGTTAGTTCTTGTAATGTATCTTCATTTATTTCAATGCCGAGTCCTGGCTTTTCGTTTAAGCGAATAAATGGTACGTCGTAATGTAAGTTTCCGATGTCTTTCGTGAATTTTAATGGACCTGTAAGTTCAACGCTCGTAATAATTTTTTTCGAAAAGGCGACATGGAATCCTGCGGAAGAGGCAACAGATGATTCAACCATGGATCCAACTTGGCATTCAATGCCTGCCATTTCAGCTTGATGAGCGAGTTTTACAGCTGGATATATGCCGCCACATTTCATTAGTTTTATATTTACTTTATCAGCCGCGTCTAATTTTATAATTTGGCGCATTTCACGAGAACCTTTTAATCCTTCATCAATCATAAGTGGAATGTCTGTTTTAGAACGAATGTGAGCCATTGCGTCAATATCGTCTGCAATGACAGGCTGTTCAATCCAGTCGATGTTTAAATGCCCTAATGAACGAAGTGCCGTTAATGTGTTTGCACTATTTTTCCACCCTTGGTTTACATCAACACGAATCGCTATATCATTTCCTACACGTTCACGTACTGCTTCAATTCGTTTTACATCTTCTTTTACATTTGTACCGACTTTCATTTTGAAAGATTGGTAACCTTTTTGAATCATAGAAGCGGCTTCTTCAGCCATCTCTTCTGGAGCAGCGATGCTTAAGACGTGAGTAACAGGAAATTCCTCATGGTAGCGCCCGCCAATTAATTGATATACAGGTTGATGTAATTTTTTACCCATTATATCAAAACAAGCAATATCTATTGCTGCTTTCGCAGTAGGAACACCGTAAATTGTATTATCCATCATATCGTGTATTTTCTCGATATTCATTGGATTTTCTCCGATGAGGGCAGGTGCTAGCGTATGTTTTAAAGTATGGAAAGTACTTTCCCATGATTCGCCTGTAACGTGATCATCAGCAACGCCTTCACCGAAACCGATAATGCCTTCATCTGTTTCCATTTTGACGATAATAGAAGGCATATCAGAATAAGAACCATAACTAATAACAAACGGATTGAGAAGCGGTAAACGAATTGCGTAAAGTTGAATAGCTGTAATTTTCATTGGATAGAGACCCCTTCCTGTTTACAATAGTTTTGTACATTTGATATAGTTGACGTTAAATAGTCGTTAATTAATGATAAGGAGTTAGAGAAATGATGATAAAAATTGCAGTTGTCGGTTCAAAAGAGTTTATGGAGACACTTTTACCTGTTGCCCATAAACTAGAAGAAATAGAGATTGATCCATATATTTACCTTCATCCGGCAGAATCTTCTGAACTATTAAAGCGTTTAAAGCCTTGTGATTTCATCTTTTTCTCAGGTGCTTTACCTTATTATATGGCAAAAGAAATAAGAGAACAATTACGAATTCCAAGTACGTACTTACAGCAAGACGAGACAACTGTCGCATCTTCCATTCTTTCTGTCATGTATCATCAACGTATTGAACCACATAACATTTCAATTGATTTAGTAGACCGCTCATTCATTACAAATGTGTTCCATGATATCGGTATAAAAGAAAGTCCACAAGTGTTTGATTATGAAAACATGCTGTGGAGTAAAGATGAAATAAATAGAGTTATTGATTTTCATGTAGCTAAATATGAATCTGGAGATGCTCATTTAGCTTTAACTAGTATTCACGCTGTCTATGATGAACTTCAAAAAATAGGTATTCCTTCAGAGCGTATGATAGATCCGAAGCAATCCATTATACATGGATTAAAAGATGCGAAAATAAAAGCTGAGTTAGCAAAAAGCCATTCAGCTACTGTTGGTGCTTGTATGATTTCTTCTTTAGAATTACGAGAAGGTTTGCTTGAGCAATTAGATGTCATTTCAAAAGAACTACGTGGTTCATTTAAAAAAGTTGATGAAATGACATTCATTTTGTATACGACTCGTGGTGATATTGAATCGATTATAAAAACAAATATAATAAATCATTTATTTGCGAGTATAGAAGGAACAATAGCTATTGGATTTGGTTACGGAAAAACTGTGAAAGAAGCGGAGCAAAATGCTAAAATCGCTCAAAGTTTCGCGAAGAATAATCCAATAGACCACTGTTTTTATATACTAACAAGTGATAAAGAACTATTTGGTCCGTTCCCGAAAGAACAGAGAGTACAAAGTTTGAAGAATGACAACCCAGAACTCATGAAAATAGCGAAGGAAACGAAACTTAGTCCAGCCAACTTGTCAAAAATTATTCAATTTAGTCAATCACATCCATCATTGAAGTTTACAGCAGCAGATCTTTCTGAATACTTACAAGTGACTCGCCGATCAACAGAAAGGTTATTAAAGAAACTAGTTGATTATAGGTATGCTCATATTTGCGGCGAGGAAATGCCCTATCAACAAGGGCGCCCTCGCGCAATATATGAAATGAATTTACCGGTATCTTTAAGCTTCTAGTTGAGCCTTTTGTTTTTTTAATAGTTCCGCTTTTTCAATGTCTGATAGTTTCGTAATTGTGAGACCAGTTATGCCGTAAATGATTGAAATAATAGGTACGATGAAATTCAATATAGCATAAGGAGCATATTCGAATGCGCCAACTCCAAGTGTTGCGAGTATAAATACACCACATGTATTCCAAGGTACGAAAACAGAAGTTAATGTTCCGCCATCTTCTAATGCTCTGGATAAATTTTTAGAATGTAGTCCTTTTTCTGTATATGCATTTGCGTACATTCTTGAAGGAACAACAATCGAAATATATTGTTCAGAGCAAGTAAGGTTGGTTGCAAAGCAAGATGCGATAGTAGAAGCGATAAGTCCTTTTGCTGATGTCGCTAATTTTAAAATTTGATTTACAATTGAGCGAAGAATTCCAGTATGTTCTAATACTCCTCCAAAAGTCATAGCGACAATTGTCATAGAAACTGTATTCATCATCGAATTTAAGCCACCGCGGTTAAAGAGTTCGTCTACTAGCTTGTTACCAGTGTCTATGACAAACCCATTTTGGAGTGCACCGACAGATGCGGAGACAGAACCACCTTGAATAAAGACTTGTGATAAAAATCCTAAAATAATACCTACGAGAATAGCTGGTATAGCAGGAACTTTTTTTGCGACCAATACCATAACGACTACAGGTATAATTAATAGGAAAGGCGAGATAACAAAGTTTTGTTGCAATACTTGTAATGTTTGATCGATACCTTTTGCATCAATATTGTTTGCTCCAAAGTTTCTTCCTAAGAATGCATAAACGATAAGAGTAATAATTAAACCTGGGATTGTAGTAAATAACATATGACGAATATGTGTGAATAGATCTGTATTTGTTAATCCTGCAGCTAAGTTTGTCGTGTCTGAAAGCGGTGACATTTTATCGCCGAAATAAGAACCGGAAATGATAGCACCGGCAACCATTGGAGCTGGGATTCCCATACTTAGGCCAATTCCCATTCCTGCAACCCCAATTGTTCCCATTGTAGACCAAGAGCTACCGATAGCTAATGCAACAATAGAACAAATAATTGTAATTGAAACTAAAAATAGTGATGGAGTTAAAAGATTTAAACCGTAATAAATCATTGTTGCGACGATTCCGCCGCCAATCCAAGCACCAATCGTTAAACCTACTAGAATAATGATAACGATAGCGGGTAATGCGAGGCGGATTCCTTTATACATTGCTTCTTCAATGTCGTTCCATTTGTAACCGTAACGCCAAGCAACGATAGAAGCAACGGTTGTACCGATAATAAGTGGGACGTGAGGGCTTTGTTTTAATACAACAATTGTAACCATCATAACTGCAACTGTAATGATAATAGGGATTATTGCTACGCCAAAAGGTATTTCTTTTTTCATAAATTGCCTCCTCATTATGTATGTTTGTATTTTTAGAATTGTCGCAAAATAGACGTTATTAAATTATAATAACTAAAAAATGATATGAGCGTCAATAAAAAACAGAAAATAAGGAATGTTCTATCGTTATAAAGTGAGTGGAAATAAGTTGTCGATCGTATTTAAAAATAAACAATTGACTTTTTTCTTAAAATTCAATATGTTCATAAAAACATCTGTTTTTCATAAGTATAATTAACCTGAATGGTTTTGAAATTTGGGAAGGAGAATGTAGCTTTGAAAACATTAGAATTACAAGAGCGGTTAACTGAAATTTTTCAGCATTTACATGAAAACCCTGAAGTGAGTTGGAAAGAGTATGAAACGACAGCGTATATTACTAACTTTTTAAAAGAAGAAGGAATTTCATATAAAATATTTGATGATTGCCCAGGCGTGATTGCTGAAATTGGAAGCGGAAATCCAGTTATTGCAATTCGTGCCGATATGGATGCACTTTGGCAAGAAGTGGACGGAGAGTTTAAGGCGAATCATTCATGTGGTCACGATGCTCATATGACAATTGTGATGGGGCTTATTTTACAATTGAAAAATATGAGATGGGATAGTGGAACGATTAGATTTATTTTTCAGCCGGCAGAGGAAAAAGGAAATGGTTCTTTAAAGATGGTAGATAAGGGTGCTGTGGATGATGCTGATTTCTTATTTGGTGTTCATCTAAGACCGATTGAAGAACTGCCTTTGAAACAAGCTGCTCCGTCTATTCGTCACGGAGCAGCAGGATTTTTAGAAGGAACGATTCATGGAGATGATGCACATGGGGCACGCCCACATCAAGGGATAAATGCAATTGACGTCATTTCTATGATCAATATCGGTTTGAAAAATATATGGCTACCACCGCAAAGTTCATATTCAGTGAAGATGACAAGGTGCCAAGCTGGTGGAGATAATTTAAATATCATTCCAGGTAACGGGCATTTTAGCTTAGATGTCAGAGCAGAAAATAATATATTACTAAATGAATTGAAGCAAAAAATAGAGCGAGTAATTCTATCAGCGGAATCAATGGGATCTAAAGTATGTTATGAGTGGATTGATCTTGCACCAGGAGCTGAAGTGTCAGAAGAAGCTGAGCGCTTTATGCGAAAAGGCATTCTTGAAGTATACGGGGAAGAGGGGTGCACTGGACCGCTGTATACGACAGGAAGCGATGATTTTCATTACTACACAGTGAAGAGACCACATTTAAAAGCTGTCATGCTTGGACTAGGTGCAAACCTACAACCTGGATTACACCATCCGTATATGAAGTTCGATCATAGTTGTATTATGGATGGAGTAGAAATATTGAAGCAAACTGTATTAAAGGTATTAGAGGACAGGGGCTAGATAGCTCCTGTTTTTTTGTCGTGAATTGTCGGTACGTCGATATATTTGAAAAATCGTTGATATATTTTGAGTTATGATAGATATATTGAGAAAATCGTTGATATATTTGAAGTTACGATAGATATATTAAGAAAATCGTTAATATAATTTCACGTACCTATTAATTTGATAAAAAATGAGTCTCCAGTACATGGTGTATAATAATAAGTACCATTTTTTAATAGGAGAAAACGAATGAAGGAACAATATTACGATGCAGTTTTACATATAAAAACAGTCGGTGAGCAAAAAGGATTTAACAAGTCTATGCATTATCACCGTTATGAACCGACGCCGTATAGCGGATTAGATGAGTTATTGAATCAATATGAAATAAGAAGTAGCGACCAGGTTGTAGACTTTGGATGCGGAAAAGGACGATTAAACTTTTACATGCACCATAAGTGTGGCGCTTCAGCGGTTGGAATTGAAATGAATGAAGAGTTTTATAAAGAAGCAATGGATAATCTTGAACGTTATGCACGCAAGGTAAGAAACAGTAAAGATAAAATTGGATTTGAATGTTGTTTAGCGCAGCAATATGAGATTGATCCACGTGATAATCGGTTTTATTTCTTTAATCCATTTTCTGTACAAGTGTTTATGAGCGTAGTAAATAATATTTTACTTTCGGTAGAAGAGGCGGAGAGAGAAGTGGATATTATTTTATATTATCCTTCTGAGGACTATATTTTCTTCTTAGAAAATCAGACTGCGTTTGAATTAAAGAGGGAAGTTAGATTGCCAGGTGCTTATGAGAAGAATGGGAATGAGAGGTTTTTAGTGTATAGATTGAAGTGTTAATGTATGGGTGCTTGGGGAGTAGCAATATTATCAGACGATATCTTTAATATGCTGGAAGGAATTTGACGATCATATAATGTAATAAAAAAAGACGCGCTCCCAATTGGGAGCGCGTCTTTTACTCACGTCTATAAATTAGTTACGGATTAAGTAATCAAATGCACCTAAAGCTGCGTTTGCACCTGAACCCATAGAGATGATGATTTGTTTGTACGGATTATTTGTACAGTCACCTGCAGCAAACACTCCTGGTACGTTCGTAGCTCCGTGCTTGTCTGTTACGATTTCACCGCGAGCGCGTTCAACTGTTTCGCCTAACCAGTCTGTGTTTGGCACAAGACCGATTTGTACGAATACACCTTGTAATTCAACGTGATGAACTTCTTCAGTTTCACGATCGATGTAAGAAATACCGTTTACTTTATCAGTACCAGTGATTTCTTTCGTTTGAACGTTTTTCAGAACAGTTACGTTTGGTAAGCTGTTAAGACGCTCTTGTAATACAGCATCAGCTTTTAATTCTGGCATGAATTCAAGAACAGTTACGTGCTTAACGATACCTGCTAAGTCGATAGCTGCTTCAATACCAGAGTTACCTCCGCCGATAACTGCTACGTCTTTTCCGATGAATAATGGACCGTCACAGTGTGGGCAGTATGCTACACCTTTATTTTTGAACTCAGCTTCACCTGGTACGCCAACGTTACGCCAGCGAGCACCTGTTGAAACGATTACGCTCTTACTTTTCAGAATAGCGCCGTTTTCAAGTTCCACTTCAATAAGTTCTTTTTTCTCTAAACGTTTTGCACGTTGTAGATTCATTACATCGATGTCGTATTCTTTTACGTGCTCTTCAAGACTTGCTACTAGCTTAGGACCTTCAGTGCGTTTTACGCTGATGAAGTTCTCAATGCCCATAGTATCCATTACTTGACCGCCGAAGCGCTCAGCAACGATACCAGTACGGATGCCTTTACGTGCTGCATAAATTGCTGCACTTGCACCAGCAGGGCCGCCACCAACAACAAGAACATCGTAAGGATCTTTATCAGAAAGCTCTGATGCATCTGGACCGTTACCCATTTTAGCTAAAATTTCTTCAAGTGTCATACGACCGCTTCCGAAAGATTCGCCGTTTAGGAAAACTGTTGGTACTGCCATGATGTCTTTGCTTTCTACTTCCTCTTTGAATGCAGCGCCATCAATCATAGTATGTGTAATACCAGAGTTTAGAACGCTCATTACGTTAAGAGCTTGTACAACATCAGGACAGTTATGACAACTTAGGCTGATATAAGATTCAAAATGATATTCGCCTTGAATGTTTTTAATTTGATCGATTAATTTTTGTTCAACTTTTGGAGCGCGTCCACTTACTTGTAGTAAAGCTAACACTAATGAAGTAAATTCGTGTCCTAATGGAATACCAGCGAATACTACACCAGTGTCTTCACCAGGGCGATTTACGCTAAAGCTTGGTGTTCTCTCTAATTCAACTTTTTCTACTGTAATCTTAGATGACATAGTAGCTAATTCGTCTACTAGAGCTAACATATCTTTAGATACGTCGTCGTCTCCAGCGCTTACTTTAAGTAAAATATTGTTCTCCATTAACTGAAGGTATTGGGATAGTTGTGTTTTTATATCTGCATCTAGTATCATTTTGATCGAACTCCTTAGATTTTGCCTACAAGGTCAAGGCTTGGTTTAAGTGTTGCAGAACCCTCTTGCCATTTAGCTGGGCAAACTTCACCTGGGTTGTTACGTACGTATTGAGCTGCTTTAATTTTGTTAACAAGAATGCTTGCGTCACGGCCGATACCGTCAGCATTGATTTCCATAGATTGGATAACGCCGTCTGGATCGATGATGAATGTACCACGAGCAGCAAGACCTTCTTCTTCCATTAAAACGTTGAAGTTTGTAGTGATTGTGCGAGTTGGGTCACCAATCATAATGTATTCGATTTTGCCGATAGTTTCTGAGCTATCATGCCATGCTTTGTGAGTGAAGTGAGTGTCTGTAGATACAGAGTATACTTCAACGCCTAAGTCTTTAAGAGTTGCATATTGGTTTTGTAAGTCTTCAAGTTCAGTTGGGCAAACGAATGTGAAGTCAGCTGGGTAGAAACAAACTACACTCCATTTTCCTTTTAAACTTTCGTCAGTAACTTGGATAAATTCTCCATTATGGTAAGCATTAGCTTTAAACGGTTTTACTTCTGTGCCGATTAATAACATATTAAAATTCCTCCTAAATGTTGGTTTTGAGCATCAAAAAATAGTGTGCTCATAAAATATATTTTTTAATTAACTATAATAATTCTAATTCGATATTAATTATCATATAGAAGTGGTTATTTTGTCAAGTGAATAAACCAACTTTATATCAATTTAATTAATATTTATTCTCAATTAAGGTTGTTAGAGAATTAAAAGGTAGTTTCATGTAATCGATTTTCAACGAGTATGTAAAAGAGTAGTGCGTATGTTAGAGACATGGTGTAAGTATAAATTGTTAGGAAGGGAATATTTCTTAGAAGTTGTGGATTTGAAAAGGATTGCTTATTTCTATTTTACAAAGAATTGTGCGATAAATAAAATAAAATGAATTAGAATCTTTTTGAACAATTTTTGTCATCTCAAATATATAATTAGGAAGTATATTGCAATGATATAGAAACATTGACTCAAGGTGCTAACAAGATATAATAAAACCTAGATATACCTTTCAAAAAGAAGAAGATATAATATAGGATGAAAAAATTTCACCCTATTATTTTTTACGATCTTTAGAAAACGCTTACAATTAGTGTGGAGGGGAAACCATGTCTAAGTTCACAAAGTATTTTTTAATGGAAGCTAAAGATGTGATTGCATATGTGCAAGAGAAATTACCTAAGTTCGAACATGCAAAGGGGTTACAGTGTAAAGAAATAGGCGATGGTAATTTAAATTATGTATTCCGCGTTTGGGATGAACAGAAGAATATTTCTGTCATTGTAAAGCAAGCTGGGGATACAGCAAGGATTTCAGATGAGTTTAAGTTGTCGACGAATCGTATTCGTATAGAATCAGATGTTTTGCAGTTAGAGGAGGAGTTAGCACCTGGGCTTGTTCCAAAGGTGTATTTGTTTGATAGTGTGATGAATTGTTGCGTAATGGAAGATTTATCGGACCATACAATATTACGTACAGCGCTCATAAATCATCAAATGTGTCCTAGGCTTGCTGATGATTTAACTACTTTTATGGTAAACACTCTTCTATTAACATCAGATGTTGTAATGAATCATAAAGAGAAGAAGGAACTCGTGAAGAATTATATAAATCCTGAGTTGTGTGAGATTACAGAGGACCTCGTATATTCAGAGCCGTTTACAAATCATAATAAACGCAACGAATTGTTTCAATTAAACGAAGGATGGATTAGAGAACATATTTATAGTGATAAAGAGCTTCGTTTAGAAGTAGCAAAACTTAAGTTTTCTTTTATGACGAATGCACAGGCGCTTATTCATGGTGATCTGCATACTGGTTCTGTTTTTGTGAAAAATGATTCTACGAAGATTATTGATCCTGAGTTTGCCTTTTATGGACCAATGGGATATGACGTTGGGAATGTAATGGCGAATTTAATTTTTGCTTGGGTGAATGCAGATGCGACCATGGCGCTTGGAGCTGAGAAAGATACGTATATGGGTTGGCTACAATCGACAATGGTAGAGGTAATTGATTTATTTAAGAAGAAGTTTTTAGATGCTTGGAATATTCATGTGACCGAGATTATGGCGAAGGAAGAAGGCTTTAACGAAGTATATTTACAATCTGTATTAGAGGATACAGCTGCAGTGACGGGCCTTGAGTTAATTCGTCGTATTGTTGGGCTAGCGAAAGTGAAAGATATTACTTGTATTGAGAATGAGGAGGCACGTGCTAGAGCAGAACGTATTTGTCTTCAAGTAGCGAAGAAATTTATTTTACGGGCTAATCAATATAAAACAGGCACAAGTTTTGTAGAAACGTTAAAAGAACAGTCAATGCACTACGCGAAGTAAGGGGAGAAGATGATGGAAGAGCAATTAATACCCATTCAGTGGAAAGATGATGCTTTAGTTTTATTAGATCAAACATTATTACCGAATGAGGTTGTCTATGAATCTTTCAAGACAGCTGAAGGTGTGTGGGATGCCATTCAAGTAATGAAAGTACGAGGAGCACCAGCAATTGGTGTTTCAGCAGCTTATGGTGTGTATTTAGGAACAAAGGAAGTTACTCAAAGTAAGATGGAAGACTTTATAGAGGAAGTCAAAAAGGTATGTGCATATTTGGCAACATCAAGGCCAACAGCAGTAAATTTATTTTGGGCACTTGAAAGAATGGAGACAGTCGCGGCAGAGAACGCGCATTTATCAATCGCTCAGTTGAAAGATAGATTACTAGAAGAGGCAAAAGAGATTCATAGAGAAGATGAAGAAATTAACCGTCAAATCGGAGAACATGCATTAACATTATTCCATGATGGAATGGGTGTATTAACACATTGTAATGCTGGTGCGTTAGCGACGACTAAGTATGGTACTGCGACAGCTCCAATGTACTTAGCGAAAGAAAAAGGATGGGACTTAAAAATCTTTTCAGATGAAACACGTCCAAGATTACAAGGTTCAACGTTAACAGCATTAGAACTACAACGAGCGGGGATTGATGTTACTGTTATTACGGATAATATGGCGGCTATGGTCATGTCACAAGGAAAGATTGATGCGGTAATCGTTGGATGTGACCGTGTGGCAGCAAACGGTGATGTAGCAAATAAAATTGGGACATTAGGCGTATCTATTCTAGCGAAATACTACAACATTCCGTTTTATGTAGCAGCACCAACACCGACAATTGACTTAAAAACACCGACAGGAAAAGAAATTCCAATTGAGGAAAGAGATGCTTCTGAAGTGATTAATCGCTTCGGACAATATTCTGCTCCGAAAGAAAGTAAAGTATATAATCCGGCCTTTGATGTTACGCCATATGAAAATGTAACAGCGATTATTACGGAAAAAGGGATTGTAAAAGCACCGTTTACGGAGAACTTAAAAAAGCTATTTCAATAAGTAGATAGATTTAAGAAGTCAGTCATCATAAGCTTCATACTTAGGGGGATGTATATGTTATTACAAAAAGAAAGAGAAGAAATTGTAGCGTATGGAAAGAAAATGATTTCTAGCGGTTTAACAAAGGGGACAGGCGGCAATATTAGTATTTTCAATCGCGAGCAAGGTCTTGTTGCGATTAGCCCAAGTGGTTTAGAGTATTATGAAACAAAACCTGAAGATGTAGTTATATTAAACTTAGATGGTGAAGTGGTAGAGGGAGAGAGAAAACCGTCAAGCGAGCTCGATATGCATCTTATTTATTATAGAAATCGTGAAGATATAAATGCGCTTGTGCATACACATTCACCTTATGCGAAGACGATTGCATCATTAGGGTGGGAGCTTCCTGCTGTATCATATTTAATTGCTTTCGCAGGCCCGAATGTACGCTGTGCACCGTATGAAACATTTGGTACGAAGCAATTAGCAGATGCTGCTTTTGAAGGCATGATTGATCGTCGTGCTGTTTTACTTGAGAACCACGGTTTAATTGCAGGTGCGAATAACATAAAAATGGCGTTTACTGTTGCAGAAGAAATTGAGTTTTGTGCGCAAATTTATTATCAAACGAAAAGCGTCGGAGAGCCGAAGCTATTGCCAGAAGATGAGATGGCGAATTTGGCGAAGAAGTTTGAAGGGTATGGACAGCAGTAAATGAAGAAATACCCTCAAGATTTCACTCTTGAGGGTATTTCTATGCCTTCTTAAGCAACAAATACATAAAGTAAGGAGCACCAATTAAAGCAACGACAATACCTGCTGGGATGCCATTAGGATCAACGATGTTTCGTCCGATTGTGTCTGCTAATAGCAATAGCCATCCGCCGATTAAAAGGGCGATAGGCATGAAAATTTGATGTCTCGGACCTACTAAAGATTTCGCGATATGAGGAGCCATTAGTCCGATAAAGCTAATTCCTCCTGTTACGGAAACAGCTGCAGCTGCAAGCGCAACGGCTGCAACTAATAAGTATCTGCGTTCTTTTTCAATTTCAATTCCAACACCGATTGCGACTGGTTCGTTTAATGCTAGAATGTTTAATCGATTTGCTTTATAGAAAACGAACGGAATTAATACGATTAACCATGGGAGCATTGCTAAAACGAAGATCCAGTCATCTCCCCAAATATTTCCGGAAATCCATTTTGAAATAAAGTCTACTTTCATACGATCTGCGGATGAAATAAGGACAATCATCGTTCCAGACAGTGCAAATGCAAAACCGATACCGGTTAATGTTAATCGCACCGGCTGAAGTCCAGTTGATTTACTATATGAAAATACGTAGATTAGAACAGCTGTCAGAAATGCCCCGATAAATCCAACGACAGGTAGTAAGTAAAGAAATGAACCTACATCTATTGGAAAGTATAAAAAGAAAATAGCAACAGCAACACCGGCCCCAGAGTTGATTCCGAGAATACCAGGTTCAGCTAAATCATTTCGAGTAATTCCTTGCAGAATAGCCCCTGATAAAGCGAGAGCCATACCAGCTAATAATGTAATAACAATTCTAGGTAGTCTTAAAGAGTATAAAACAAACTCCTCTTTAAAAGTCCCTTGTCCCATTAATGTTGGGAGTAGTCGATCATAGGATAAAGATGCTGAACCAAGTCCCATTCCAACTACAATGGTGGTGATGGTCAGTATTAGTAAAGCGAGTATAATAAGACGTTGTTTTCTTAGAATAGATTGCATCATGAGAATGTTTTTCCTCCTTTACGTACGACGAATAGGAAGAATGGTAGCCCTACAATTGCGACAATAGCGGCAACTGGCGTTTCGTATGGAGCGTTAATAGTACGTCCGATTGTATCTGCAAGTAGCATAAAGGAAGCTCCAGCAATTGCTGACATCGGTATAACAAATCGGTAATCTGGACCGACAATTGGGCGTACCATGTGAGGTACCATTAAACCGATAAATGCCATATTTCCGACAAGCGCTACAGAAGCACCAGCAAGTAAGATAATAATGATAAATAGAATGGTTTTAATAACAATAATTTTTTGACCTAGTCCAATAGCCACTTCTTCACTAAAACTAAGAACTGTCAACTTTTTTGCTAGTAAGATAGCGATAAAGATACTAATTGAAATGACTGGAATAATAATTTTCAATTGGCTCCAAGTAGTTCCAATTACGCCCCCAGCAGTCCAAAGCGATACATCTTGTGAAATTTTGAAGTAAATGCCGACTCCTTCTGAAATTGCGAGTAGAAATGCTGAAACGGCAGCACCGGCTAATACAATTCGAAGAGGGGACAGCCCTCCTTTTTTCACCATACCAATTCCAAATACCATAATTGCGCCAATTGCAGCACCGATAAAGCAAGCAAATGTTAAGTAAAGATAGCTGATGGAAGGATTGGAAGCAAGTGTCAGTGCAAGCGCAGCATTTGCTCCACCAGATAGCCCTAATAACCCAGGATCTGCAAGTGGATTTCGTGTTAATCCTTGCATAATTGCTCCAGAAACAGCAAGTCCAGCTCCTACAAAGATAGCAGCAACTTCACGTGGCAAACGTATTTCGCGAATAATAGATATTTTGTCTCCCTTAGCGGAGGAAGTAAGTGCTAACCATACGTCTTTTATTGAAGTATCGGCAGCACCTAATACCATTGCTACCATAAAAATAAGAAAGAATGCAATTATACTCAAAATTAGTTTGTATGTAAAAGCTATAGAACGTGGATTGTCGTGATCTTTTGTCATTCGTTTCACATCTTTTCTGTTCATAGAATAAAGGAAGAGGAATTCTTAAATTAAGAATTCCTCATGTTTGTATTATTTACCAAGAAAGCTCTTCTTGAAGAAGTCTAGTTGGAAATCTAATGTAAGTGGATCATTGAAATAGAATTCCATCATGTTTGCTTCGTATACGCGATTATTTTTTACTGCTGGGATGTTTTTATATGATTCTGTCTCTTGGAATGAGTTATCAGTATCTTTGTTTTTACTTACGATTAAGTAATCACCAGCAAATTCAGGTAATACTTCAGTAGATAATGCGTAGTAACCTTCTTTTAATGCTTTTTCTTTTACTTTTTCAGGCATTTTTAATTTCATTTCTTGGTACAGAATTTCTGTTCCACGGCCCCAGTTCTCGCCGTATACATAAAGCTGTTTGTTGAAGTTTTCTACAACAGAAACTGTTGCATCTTTACCGATTTTTGCTTTAATTTCTTTACCAGCGTCTTGTGCACGTTTCTTGAAGTCATCAATCCAAGTTTTTGCTTCTTTTTCTTTGTTTAATAATTTACCGATTTCTAAATGCTGAGTTAAGTAATCAACTTTTCCGTAAGTGTACGTTACAGTAGGAGCGATCTTCTTTAACTTATCAACATTTTTAATATTTGATAAACCAATGATTAAATCTGGATTTAGTTCAGCGATTTTTTCAACATTTTCATCTGATACTTCAGCAACATCTTTCAGTTTGCTATCAAAGCGTGGGTTTTGTTTAGACCATGAATCTACCCCAACAAGATTTACATCTAATGACATTACGTTACCAGCGAATGATGATAAAACAACAACACGTTTTGGATTTGCAGGAACTTCTACTTTACCATTTTCAGATTGGTATGTAATTGTTTCTGATTTACTACCTTTTGCATCGTTCTTTTTGTCTGTAGAGCCATTGCTACAAGCGCTCATAACAAGAACGAAAAGAACTGTTAGTGAAATAAATAACTTTTTCATTGTTTTTCTCCTTTAACATAGATGATATGTGTATATAACAATTTGTTTAACTGAAATCTGTTTGAAAGAGTAGTGGTAATACAAAATACTTATTAAAAATCTTGAATATGAGATTTTACAATATAGTATTAACCATATTAGTGAAAGAAGATGTAATCTCAAATTTGCTAATTATTAACAAAATGATAATGATTATCACTATTGATTCTTTAAATAATATAATTTTATATAGATGTATTGTCAATAGTAATTTTGATTGTAAATTTTGCGGAAACAGGTTATATTTTATTGAGAATGATAATCAATGACTAGTAGCTGAGGAGTGACACGAATGAATCAAGAAGAATTGTTTGATGTAACTGTGATAGGCGGAGGACCTGCAGGGCTTTATTCAGCTTTTTATAGTGGACTCAGAGAGATGAAAACGAAAATAATAGAATTTCAACCACAGTTAGGTGGAAAAATACATGTTTATCCAGAGAAGATGATTTGGGATGTAGGAGGGCTGCTGCCAGTTACAGGTGATAAATTAATTGAACAACTTGTACAGCAAGGGCTAACATTTAAGCCAGAAGTGGTATTAAGTACAAAAGTAGAATCGATTATTCGTAACGAAGATGGCACTTTTACGTTAAAAGCAAGCACTGGAGAAGAACATTTTTCAAAAACAGTTATCGTCGCAACTGGAAGTGGTATATTGAAACCTCAAAAGTTATCAATTGAAGGTGCTGAGCGATTTGAAGTATCTAATTTAAATTATACAGTGAAATCTTTAAAGCGTTTCAAAGGTAAGACGGTCATTATTTCCGGCGGAGGAAATTCTGCTGTTGATTGGGCAAATGAATTAGAACCAATTGCGAAAAAAGTGTATGTAACATATAGAAAAGAAGAATTATCTGGTCATGAAGCACAAGTAAAACAACTGCTGAACAGCTCGGCGGAGTGTTTCTTTAATACATCGATTACAAAACTCATTGCTGGTGATAATCATGAAGCGATCGAATATGTAGAATTAACGAATCATGAAACAAGTGAAATTTCACATTTACCTATTGATGAAGTGATTATTAACCATGGATATGAACGTGACATTACGTTATTAGAAAATAGTGAGTTAGACGTTGCAATTATAGATAATTATTATATTGCAGGTAATGCGAATAGTGAGTCCTCTGTAGATGGATTATATGCTGCGGGAGATATTTTAAAGCACGAAGGGAAATTACACTTAATTGCGGGAGCATTCCAAGATGCTGGAAATGCTGTAAATAAAGCGAAACAATTTATTCAACCTGATGCAAGTGAGTACGGAATGGTTTCTTCGCATAATGAAGTATTTAAGAAGAGAAATCGTGAATTGATCAAGCAGATGATGAAATAATAAAGTGAAACTGTAATCAGTGGGGCCATTCTCCGCTGATTATGGCTACGCACTAATATAGCAGGATAAAGAAACAAGTAACCCCCATTTACTTCTCTTTTCGAGTGACGAGAGAGGTAAATGGGGGTTTTCCTGTTTACTATATTTTCAATCATTGTAATGACACCGGTTTCATCAGTTCATGTGATATGAACGTTTTATTTGTAAATCTTCCTAGAAAACAATGAATCTATGTTTTGCTGCCGCAGAACAGTATTACATTATGCTGTCCCTTTAGCTCGTTCGTTAGGAAATGGCATATTTAATATAGAAGCAATGTACTGTTTTCCATGCATTCGAGCTAATGATTCTAATATTTGACGGACGCGTTTTGTAAGATGTCCTTGTTCCTTTATAGCTTCACAATATGCGTCATAGAAAGCGTATTTAGCCCAAAGGAAATCATCTTGTTGGAATAAAAAATGATTTTTGTACCATTCCCCAATTGTATGGTAACAATTGTTTTCATGTATTGCTGCGCTTTGAGAAAGAATACGATCAGATAAAGATGTAGTTAAATGAGAAATTGTGTTTTCTGTTTCAAATTGTAATGTTTTTTCTAACATTGTAATGATGTGACGAGTAGCCATATGTTAACTCTCCTTTGTGTAAATGGGTAATACCATTCTATATTTAAAAAATCCTTACTATATTATTATACAATATATGGAATGCATCCACCTTCTTTTTAAATTGCATTTACAAAATCTTTTTTATTTGTTTACAAAAATAAAGTAAGATACAGTATATATGAAAAAAATAATAAAGGAATGAACGCGTTGTATATAACAGTAGAAGAAGCTGCGGAGTATTTGAATTTACCAAAGTCGTATATTGAAGAGCTAATTCAGCAAAAGAAAATTCGTGCACTATTTGATGGAGAGCAATATTTATTAAATAAAGAACAATTCAATACACATTTAGAACAAATGGAGAAATATAAGCAATTAGTGGAAGATATATTGAACGAACCAATTCCAGAAGATATGGATGTTAAAGACGAAGATTAAGCTATGGGAGATCCCGTATGAAGATATGCAGAAATGTATCTTCATACGGGATTTTTTGTTTAAAGATATCAAAAGCCTAAGGAGCGTTTAGCATTTCTTCGAATTTTGATAGGTAGTAGTCTACCATGTTAAAAGCATATTTTTTTCTAGCTAGGACAAACATAGAGAACGTAACCTGTACAGATACATATACTATCAGTGCAAAAGCTTATAAATTAATGGAAGGGGTTTTCTCGTGAGTTTATTTCATTGTGATTTTTTGAAAGACTTAATTGGATCTTATGTGAGAGTAAACAGGGGTGGTCCAGAATCTCAAAAAGGAACAATAATATCAGTATGTCCGGACTACTTCGTATTGCAGAATGAAAAAGGTGAGCTTTATTACTATCAACTTAGTCATCTAAAAAGTATTACAAAAAATGCGAAAGACTGTGGAGCAAGTGATTGCGATTGGGAAGATTGCGCATGTGCAGAAGACTTTGAAGCACTACTTCAAAGCTTCAAATATTGCTGGGTGAAAATTAATCGCGGTGGTCCAGAGAAAGTAGAAGGCATCTTACAAGATGTTTCGTGTGATTTCGTGACATTGATCGTAAAAGAAGAAATTATATTAGTTGCACTAAAGCATATTAAAAGCGTTAACTATAATGCATTAGCATGCGGAGAGAGCGATGAGAGCGACGATAGTAGTAAGGAAAGTAGTAGTAATAATTCAGGTCGCGCTCGTGCACAAAGACAATCAAGTAGAGGAAGATAATAAGAAAGGGGGATACGAAATTGGAGAGCGTATTATGCTGTGAGCAAATTAAGTGTTTAGTCGGTGAGACTGTAAAAGTAAATCTTCGTGGACCAGAGAGTCGAGTAGGGGTACTTGTATCGTTAGGAAGAGATTACCTTACATTACAACTTCCTCTTGGTGAATTAGTATATTACCAACTAAAGCATGTGAAGAGTCTAGTTAAGAAAGTGAAAGAAAGTAAATGTGGCGATTGCTATAGCTCATGTTTCTGCTCTGATGAGGATACTTTTTTGGATATATTAAAAGACTTGAAGTATAAGTGGGTAAAGATTAATCGTGGCGGTCCAGAATGTGTAGAAGGTTTGTTAAGTGAGGTACACCATGACTGTATTACACTAGTAAACGGCGATGAAGTTATTTATGTAATTAAGTCTCATATTAAGAGTGTGAGCCAAGTAGTGAAATGTAAAAAGAATGAAGAAGAATAATGTTTGATAAATAAGAGGGGCATTATGGTTGAAGGTGAAGAACGATTTCTTATTTCGGATAGTATGAAAAGGAAGTCCTTACTCTTAAGACGGAACATTGCCCCTGATTATTTTTTGGAATGGAGAATAGGAAAGCAAAAAATTTATAGGAAGGAGGATATAGATGAATGAGTTAAACAAAAGTATTGGAGAAAATATATACGTTAAACTAATCGGTGAAAAAAGATTTAAAGGTGTATTAATAGACGTAGGAAATGATATTGTTGTTCTTTACAATGGACAAGACTACGTATATATATCTTTATACCATGTACAATATTATAAATTTTTAAGACCATATGATGAGGAAATATCAAAACCAGATGTTGATTCTGTAATTAAGAGGGAATCGCCTTCTATTTCTTTGAGAAAAGTATTAAGCACTTCTAAAGGGATTTTTACAGAGGTTTATGTAGCAGGAAATGCTCCAATACATGGTTATGTTACAAGTGTAATGAACGATTATATTGTTTTTTATAGTCCAGTTTACAAAACAGTATATATATCTTTAAAGCATTTGAAATGGTTAATTCCGTATAAAGAAAATCAAGTCCCGTACGCCCTCAATAAAAATGAACTCCCCGTGAATCCATTAAATATTACGTTAGCTAGAACATTTGAAGAACAGCTTATTAAAATGTCCGGCAAAATCATGGTGTTCGATTTAGGTGAGGAATCTAATAAAATCGGAAAGATGGCAAAGATTGATGAAGGGCATATTGAAATATTAAAAGCACGTGATGCAAAAATGTATGTGAATATTCAACATGTGAAATCTGTCCATTGTCCGTAATCTAGTTGAAAGGGCTGGCTTTTTCTTTTATATGCAGAAGAAAAGGTCGAGCCTATTTGTTTAGCTCGATTTGAATATGAGAGGGAAAATGAATTGAATATAAATGTGTTAGTGTGACCTTTGAAGAGGAAATCTTGTGCAAAATTATAAAAAATATGTACGAGCCATTTTTTATATATTCAATTTATTTTTTTGTGGGAGAACTGCTCAACTAATATATTAAAGGGGTTTTGTTTGTGGAGCAGTTTCCAAATTCGTTATCGATTACATTACTTGGTAGTGCTGGTGGAGCAGCAAAAGCAGTTTTAGCAATTTTAAATCAAGCGATAGTAAATGAAAAAGACCCGATTTATGAAGCGATAAAGAATGTTACATTTCATTTGGTTGATATAAAACAAAAAGATAGGACTTATTATGATGAGTTGTTTCCAAATTTGAAAGATCAATTGTTTTTATATGAAATCGACCTTCAAGATGTAGTGAAATTCAAGCAACATTTGAAAGAAAAAAGTACGGGTGTTGTTATTGATGTTTCGGGGGCAGATACGATTAGAGTCTTAAGTTGTTGTAATGAACTTGGAATTTTTTATATTAATTCAGCTTTGGAAAATGAGGCAGTAGATCAAGACGATAGTTTAATCGGCTTTCAGCTTACGGAAAGATATACGAGGTTTGAGAAGGAGAAAGAGAAATTTACAAATACAAAAGCAATTATAGGCTCAGGTATGAATCCAGGTGTTGTTCAATGGATGGTCGTTGAACTTATGAAGGAACGTCCACAGGAAAAGCCAAGAGCATGCTATATAGTAGAACATGATACGTCATTTTTGAATGATACAGCACTGATAAAGCCTCATACACTTTATGCTTCATGGGCAGTAGAGCGATTTCTAGATGAAGCGATATGGAGTTATCCGATGTATATGAGTCATCATCGTCCCCTTTATTTTTATGAAGATGTATATGCTTCAGAGTATAGAGTAAAGTTAGGAGAGAAAGAGTTTTATGGTTGTTTAATGCCACATGAGGAAGTTTTAATTTTAGGAAAAAATTTCAACATGGAAGTTGGGTTTCTTTACCGAATTAACGAGTATACAACAAATGTAATTAGGCAGAATTTAGATAAGGTAGAAGATTTATGGAACTGGAATCGTAAAGTATTTAATCCAGCGGAAGAAGAAATTGCTGGCGAGGATCTAGTTGGTGTATTACTCGTTTATGAAAATAGCGAGACATATATGTATAACGTGATGAATAGCAGTCAAGTTTTTCGTAAATATAAAACAAATGCAACTTACTTCCAAGTAGGATGCGGAATTTATGCTGGCTTGTGTAGTTTACTGTTCGATAACTTTAAACAAGGTGCCTATTATGTAGAGGAATTATTATTAAATACAGAGAGTAAGTACGGGGAATATTTGAATTTATATATGAAGGATTTTGTAGTGGGCGGAAATGACTTTACGGATGGATTGCTACATGATCGGGTAAGATGGATATAAGTTGTGACGAAAAGGAAGGGGAAATCTCCTTCCTTTTCGTATGATAAGGTTACATCTTACCCTGAAAGCAATTTCATACTTATAATTTAAGGAGATAATATGTAGGGCTTTTGTATTGAGTATGAGGAGTATTTATATGAACAAATTTAAAAGCTTGATATATGAGGAAAGAGAAGCTTTTAAAGTATTTAAAAAAATTAACGGATTTGTTAGAGAAAATCGATAAAGCTTTTTACAAAACAAAGGAGAATGGTACGGGACTGGGGTTAATGATTACATATAAAATCATTGAGGAACATCAAGGAAGTATCGCGATTCAAAGTAGCATGGGAATAGGAACGAAAGTGGAAATTTTTTTACCGACAGCATAATGTGCTAGAGAAAAATATTTTTCAGAAAAGTGTTCTTGTTGTGTAAATATAAACATTTTATAAAATGTTTCAAGAAGGGTTTTTTTTATAAAATACTTCGTTTATAATGGAGGAAAATATCGACATGAGATTTGTTATTCATGTAACGGTTCGGTAGTGTTAGAGAAAGAAGGGGTGCACGCGCATCCTTTTTTCTATGCAGATATTATGAAAGAGGTGGTATGATGGAATTAACATTAAATTCGACTGTATGTTTACACACGATTCAATTTCGAAAAGAGCAAAAGAATTATATTGTAAAAGATACAATTACAGGAGAAAAATATGAAATGCCGCCACTTTGGATTGATGCATTGGCAATGATGCGTGACGGTTTTTTATTGGGGGAAATTGAGGAGAAATTAAAAGAAGAGTATCCAGACGAAGAAATAAATATGTTAGCATTTACGAGGCAACTGTTAGAGCTAGAGCTTGTCGGAATGGTAGATGGGGAAGAAATAGCTTGTACAAAGAAGAAAGAGAAAGATTATTTATCTTGGTTACGTCCTCGTGTCGAGCAATTCTTTCTTAGTTTAAATAAAAAAAATAGAAGCAAAGGTCAGTGATGATCTTTGCTTTTTTGTATAGTTTGTTTAAAAAATTACAGCGAATGCCCTTGCGAAAGCACCGTCGCTATCTTTAATTTTTAAAGGTGCCGCTGAGAAAAAGAAACGTTTCGTGTAAATGGCATTTAAGTTTGTTAAGTTTTCGATTAAATAGATATTATTCCCAAGTAGTATGTGATGAATTGGCGATGTTTCTGTCGTTACCTCATCAGGAGAGATGAAATCTAAACCGACAGATTTTACTTTTAATTGAACTAGTTCTTCAGCTAATTCTTCAGAAAGATAAAAAGCTTCTTTCTCATATGCTTCTGTATTCCATTTCGTAGATAGATTGGAATGGAAAATGACAATATCACCTTCTTTTATGTCAGCGTTGTGTAATACTTCTTTAGGTAGTTTTCGTTCTTGTACATGAGTTACATCAATAAGAACAGCTTCGCCTACAAATTGATCTAGGGGTAATTGATCAATAGTCGTTGCGCCTGAAATGAAATGAGCAGGAGCATCACAATGCGTGCCAACATGAACAACAGAATGAAAATCTGTAACTTGATAGCCTGTCTCTTCAACGCTTGTAATGGCTCCTAAATTGATTTTTGGTGTTCCAGGGAATTGGGACATATTGTTTTCAAATGTTTGTGATAGGTCAATTACTTTCATTTTAAATACCTCCAATATATGTTTTGAAATAAAAAAACTCACCTTTCATAATCAAGAAAGATGAGTTTTGTACACAATAGTTACGTTTTATCTTTCAAAATGCAATGCATTTTGCAGGAATTAGCACCTATTCAGTTTGTATAAACTGAGGTTGCTGGGCGTCAAAGGGCCGGTCCCTCTGCCTCTCTTGATAAAGACATATTAAGTTTTCGTTTCTGAATATTCACTACTTTTAAATTGTAATTCATTTCCTTTTTTCGTGCAATACAAAATAGGTATTCACCCAAATAAAGTTGCTCGCATATTGTAGCTTATGTAAATAGAATGCTGCGAAGGAGTGAGTGCAGTGACAGGGAATGTATTGAATTATTACGCTGGTGGAAATACAGCTAGAGGATTTCATAATTTATACGACGAGAATTTAAAAGGGCTAAACAGGTTATTTATTTTAAAGGGTGGTCCTGGGACCGGGAAATCTTCTTTAATCAAAGCAATAGGTCGCGAGTGGGTTGAAAAAGGATATGATATTGAATTTTTACACTGTTCTTCTGATAATAAATCGGTTGATGGTGTAATTATCCCGAAGTTAAAAGTAGGAATTGTTGATGGAACATCACCGCATGTTATTGAGCCGAAAATGCCAGGAGTTGTCGAAGAGTATATTAATTTAGGGGTTGCTTGGGACTCAAATAAATTAAGAAAGCAGAAGGTGGAAATTGAACGATTTGTTTCAGAAGCAAGCAAGGCTTTTCAAACTGCTTACGCATGTTTTAACGAGGCACTAGTTATACATGATGAGTGGGAGAAAATATATATTAATAATATTGATTTTAATAAAGCAAATGAACTAACCGATCAGCTGATTCAGAAGTTATTTACAGATAAAGGCGGGAAACAATCGCTTGTGAAACATCGGTTTTTAGGGGCAGCTACACCGAAAGGAGCAGTTGATTTTGTTCCTAATTTAACAGAGGGATTACCACATCGTTATTTTATAAAAGGACGCCCAGGATCTGGGAAATCAACAATGCTTAAAAAATTAGCTGTAACTACTCAGCTTCTTCAAATAAAAAAACAGGCCAAATACATGTTTCCGATTCGAAAACATGAAAAGAAAATACTCCAATAAGAGAAAGAATCTAGATCAAATAGAGAATTTCTCTTATGAAGTTGTGCGATTCAAAGGAACCGTTCCGGTTTCTATAACCTGGCCTATTGCTCGTAAGACAGATTGTTTTTGTTTTTTCATGGTAGTTATAAAGCTTCGTATCTGACAAAAGGATTCTGCGCCTTTCTTACTTCGAAAAGTCCCAGACACTTTCTGTTTGACTTTCGTCATTCGAATATCCCGTTCCGCTTGATTATTGTCAAATGGAATGTCTGGATGTTCCAAGAATGCTAGAATTCTATCAGCATATTTGACGAAGCGATTCCATAAATTTTGAGCAGGCGTCTGCTTTCCTTTCTTTTTTAATTTTGCAGAAAAGACTGGTTGTTCTTTCAATATGGCTTGATAGACAGTAAACAGATTCTGTTGCTTTGCTTTTGGCAGACTTCCTTTGTATTGTTTTTTCAGCGTTAAAGCTTGCGTGAGAAATTTCTGCATCTGTTGAGCCCATTTTTGCCCCGTACTATCTATAATTCCTTGCAAATCTCGTAAGAGATGGGCATTGCATAATACATGTCGACAATCTGTATACGCATCATACGATTTCCAACCATCATGCATCGCAATTCCAGAAAAAGACGGTAAAATTCCGCCTGCATCCATTGCTTCTTTTCCGCGTTTTTGATGAATATGTTGCAAGGTCACCTCCGGTGTACTAGCGGTATGTAACCATTGTGTTTTATTTTTTACTCGCATACCGGTTTCATCAAAATGGACAACAGAAGACTGAAGGATCTTGTCTTTTACTTCTTGAAGAAAGGGCTGCAATTGAGCCGAAAAACTGTTTGTATGATTGACTAACGTTCCTTCACTAATCGAATGCCCAAAATAATCTTGAAAGAATTCTTTCGTTCGTTTCAAAGAAAGACACTGATAATGCGTTAAATAGGGAATCAGTCTTTTTATATTTGGACCATATTGAACAGGACGAGAGACAGTAGAAGGAAATTGTGATTCTTGGATAGAATGGCAATGTGGGCATTCTTTTTGTGACACTTTATGTTCTGTCACTTCTATCTGGATAGGTGGTAAATCATACACTTGGCGAATGCGGTATCCTTTTACAGGTTCTTGGTGTAAGGAAGTGTTACAACAAGTACAATGTGTAGGAGAATAGGTAATCGTATGGTCCGGAGTCGTTGTCAAATAAAGCGTATGTCCTTTGTGGCCCAACTGGCCACCGGTTTGACGATGAGACGGTTTGCGCAAACTTTTTGTAACGGGCTTACCCAAACCATCTGTAGAAGGTGGATTATGACTATTTTTGGAGTTTTTTTTTGAAGCATTTTCTAGTTCTTGTATACGTTTTTCTAACTTAGAAAATGTTTCTTCAAATAAAGAAATAACAGCTTCAGGTCCTTTTTTATATGCATCTAAAATGATTTTTCGATGGATCATCCTATTCACCTCCCTGTTTGATATACTCAGTATTTACAAATGGGAGGCATATGAAACAAGTAAAATAAAAAAAGACACCAAAAGGTGGCTGAGTAGTTACAATTAGCTAAGGCAGCAGAAGAAAAAGGATTTGAAGTTGAAGTATATCATTGTGGATTTGATCCAAATAGTCTTGATATGGTTATCGTAAGAGAATTAGGGTTTGCAATTTTTGATAGTACCGCACCACATGAATATTTTCCGAGCCGCGAAGGCGATGAAATTATAGATATGTATGCCTTGATTGTGACACCAGGGACAGATGAGAAGTATGCGACAGAAATTCGTGACGTGTCGATTCAATATAAAGCAAAAATGAATGAGGCGATGTCTTTCTTAGCGAAAGCGAAATCAGTTCGTGATAAATTAGAACGAATATATATTGCTGCTATGGATTTTTCAAAAGTAGATGCATATAAAGAGGAGATTCAAAAAGAGTTTGAACGAATTGCGGTTAGTGTAACAGAAAAGAACAAGTAAAAAATAAAGGATTTTGGTAGGCTGTCGGGAATTTTCTGACAGCTATTTTAGTATGTAGTAAAATTAGCAGTATATTTGTCGAATTTCCAAGGAAATAATCAAAAAATGGAGAGGGTATGAAATGAGAGAGAAAATTAGAGTGGAGTTAGCAAGAATTGAACAAGAGAATGATGTGAAAATTTTATTTGCAGTGGAATCAGGGAGTCGAGCTTGGGGATTTCCATCGAAAGATAGTGATTATGATGTTAGATTCGTCTATATGCATCCGGTAGAGTGGTATTTATCAATTCATGATAAACGAGATGTAATTGAGTATCCGATTAGTGATGATTTAGATATAAGCGGATGGGATATTAAAAAGGCATTACAGTTATTCGCAAAGTCAAACCCAGCTTTACTCGAATGGATTCGATCACCGATTTTCTATTCGAAAAACACTCATTTTCCAGAACAGCTTCAGCAAATGAGTGATAAGCACTTTGATCCAAAAGCAACGATATATCATTACTTACATATGGCTTCAAAAAATTATCGTGAATTTTTGCAAGGTGAGAACGTAAAATTGAAAAAATACTTTTATGTATTGCGTCCTATTTTAGCTTGTAAGTGGCTAGAGGAGAAAACAACTTTACCACCTGTAGAATTCGATCGATTGATTACAGAATTATCGTTAGAACGTAGCGTATTAAATGAAATTGAACAGTTGTTAATAAAGAAAAAGGCAGGTACTGAATTAGATGTTGGATTAAAAATTGAGGTGTTGAATCAATTTTTAGAAGAACAAATTCATTACTATCAGCAATATGTAAAAGGAATTGAAAAGGGATCAGGAATCGATATTGAGAGTTTAAATACATTGTTTCGAGATATGTTGTTTGAAGTATACGAAAAAGAGCACAAGTGAGAGTTTGTGCTCTTTTTTTATTTTGTAGGAATAAAGAAAACAGATATAGCTGCAAGAAGACCCGCGAATGAGAATAAGTAAAAATTCCATGCTAAGTCATATTGCATTGTCATAATAATACCGACAAGAATAGGACCAGCAATCGCACCAACTCGGCCAAGTCCAAGTCCCCAGCCTAA
This sequence comes from Bacillus cereus group sp. MG4, assembly GCF_040460055.1. NCBI lineage: Bacteria > Bacillati > Bacillota > Bacilli > Caryophanales > Bacillaceae > Bacillus > Bacillus cereus group sp. MG4. The sequence continues at coordinate 3,803,882 of NZ_JARVGZ010000001.1, forward strand.
GGAGGTAGCTCGGATATGGGATGGGAAGTATTGTGTTACATATGCATTTAATATTTGAGTAATACCGACTGATCCAATTCCAGCAAGGCCGATTAAAAGATAAATGATTGTAACAGATGGTTTAATTGTTAATAGTCCAATACATATAGCTGCCATAAGATAGGAGATGCTAATAACAATTTTAGCCCCTATACGATCCGCGATTGCTCCAGCAAATAATGCACCGATAGCGGCAGTAATATTTAGCATAAGTAAAAATGATAGACTAGATCCAAGAGGGTAACCTGCTTGGCGCATCATCTGCGGTAACCAAGTGTTTAAACCGTATATTAAAAACATTCCCATTATATAAGTAATCCAAAAAAGCAGCGTCGCTTTTATGTACTCTTTTGAGAATAACGTAAGAAATCCATTTTTCTTTCGTATATTAGGTGGGGCTTGACGAGTTTCCTCTTTTGCATTGAATTCAATTTGAAAACGATTAAGGATTTGTTCCACTTCTTCTTGTCGATTACGTGATAACAAAAATTGAATGGATTCAGGTAAATAACGAATTATGAAAGGAATGAGGAGTAGTGGAATCATTCCGATGCCAAACATAATTCTCCATCCGAAATCTTCTAACATAAACATAGACAAAATAGCACCTAACACGATACCTAAAGGATAGCCAGTAAACATAAGAGCATAAATAAAAGATTGTCGCTTTTTTGGTGAATATTCAACAGTAAGTGCTGAAGCTGTTGGAATAACACCGCCTAATCCGATTCCTCCGATAAATCGAGATAAACCAAATAATTCAGGGGAAGGAGCAAGTGCAGCAAGGCCCATTGTGATGGAGAAAAGTGCTAAACAGCATATAAGCGTCCATTTTCGTCCAATTAAATCTGTAATGGTTCCAACTAGAATAGCGCCAATAAACATCCCAAATAAAGCATAGCTAGCAATTGTACCAGCGTGTGCCGGTGAAAGTGCCCAGCTTTTGTCTTCTAGGAGCTTTGGCAGAACGGCACCGTAAATACCTAAATCATATCCATCAGCTAGAATGGCTAGCCAACAAATAAAAACAACAAGTTTTGTAATAGAGCTTGAAAAGATAGTTTTTGTAGATTCTAGATGAGGTGGAGCTGAAGTTTGCATAGTATTCTCTCCTTTTATTTATAGATAAATATATTATTTTATTTGATGTTAATATTTCCCTTCTTATGTCGAAGTTTATCTGAAAAGGTTTTATAACAAATAAAGAAGTTCAACAGGAATCCTGTTGAACTTCTTTATTTGTTTACTTATTATCAACTCGTTTTAACGGTTGATCTGCTGGACCTTCCATAACATCTCCCTCAATTGAAAAACGGGAACCATGGCAAGGGCAGTCCCAAGTACAATCACCATTATTCCATTCAACTTCGCAGCCGAGATGTGTACAAGTTGTATCGACAATATGTAATTTCCCATCTTTGTCCTTATAAGCACCTGCTCGTTTCCCATTAACATGTACGACAGATCCTTCACCAACTTCGAGATCTTCTGGCTTACGTAATGCGGTTTCAATCTTTCCTTCAATTAAATGTTTCGCAACATCAATGTTCTGGGAGAGGAATGTTTTTATATCTGGATTTGCATGGAAGCGTGATGGTGCATACAGTTCCTTATAGGGATTGTGGACTTTTAGAATGGAGTCCTTCAGTAAATGAGCGGCAGCAGTTCCAGTTGTCATTCCCCATTTACGATATCCAGTTGCAACAAATATATTTGGATTTCTTTCGTTAATATGTCCGATATAAGGAAGCTTATCTAGCGTGATTAAATCTTGTGCTGACCATCTATAGGGAATTTCATCTACTCCAAACGTTGCTTCCGCAAAAGAATACAGTGCTTCGTAATGAAGCATCGTGTTTATTCCTTGTCCTGTTTTATGACTTTCTCCGCCAATTAAAATTAATTGTTCTCCATTGTTTGTTGTATAGCGTAAGGAGCGTTTTGGATCATCAATACTTAAATACATGCCACCTGGATAATCTGTTTTTGCTTTAATGGCAAGAGCATAAGAGCGTTCTGCGTACATTCGCGTAAAGAAAAAGCTATTCGCATCATAAAAAGGAAAATGTGAACAAGAGACAACATATTCACAAGTGATGCGATGTCCGCTCTTTGTAATGACTTGTGGATAATCACCCTTTTCCACATCAATAGCTGTTGTTTGTTCATAAACTTTTCCGCCCATCTCTACAAACTTTTCTAAAAGTGTTTTCAAATAAAGAAGGGGATGGAATTGGGCTTGATTTTTCATGACAAGTGCAGATTGTACTGGAATTGGAATCGATAGAGATTGAACATAGTCACAAGGTATATTTAATTTTTGATAGGCTTCATATTCTTTCGATAAATTTCTTAATCCATTATCAGTAGTTGTATATAAAAATGAATCTTCATTTGAGAAATTACAGTCGATTTTATATGTTTGCACAGTTTCATTAATAAATTGTAGAGCATGATTATTTGATTCATAGTAAAGCCCGGCTTTTTCCAAACCGAAATGATTTATTAATTCGTCATAAATAAGATCATGTTGCGCTGTTACCTTTGCTGTTGTATGCCCAGTCGTTCCGTTTAAAATAAGACCAGAATCAATTAAAACAACATCGATGCCTTCTTTCGCAAGTAAATAGGCAGTAGTAATACCTGTAATACCAGCACCGATAACAGCAACTTTCGTCTTTATATTTTCGGATAAAGGGGGAAAAGCAGGGATTTGAGTAGATTCAATCCAATAAGATAATGGGAATTGTGGAAATGTATCGCTTGTCATTATAGAAACCTCCCGATTTTAGAACAATTTTCCTTTTAATATTTCCATAAGATATGAAATTCATGTGTGCTGTTTTAGAGAGAGTCTATTTTTATTAAAAGAAAGATAAAATTATTTCGAAATAATTATTTGGTATTGTCGGTATGAAGAGATAGGAGTTGTGTAAAGCTAGATTCAGGTGAGTTTATTTGTTGTTTACACAGAGATTTCTTGAATAAGGTAGAGTCTATAGTATGTCAGCATATGTATATGCATAATGGGTAAAACCTTATAAAATCTATGTTTTTTCTTTAGTGGAATAAAGTATGATTATAAAAATATAACCAACTTTTATTACTAGGTCATAAAAGTTGTTGACAATATGGAAATTCTATTGATATGATTCATCATGTGGAAAGGTTGATAGAGAGTAAAAAGAGAAATGTTTTTCATTGATAATAAAAGCGAAAAGATAAGTGACGATAGAGTGAGTATATTTTCCTTATACATAGATGCTTTTTAATCAGCTAGTAAAATCAATCTGGAAGCAAGAATTGATATATGTAAGTTGCGCAAGACGCGGCATAAGAAAGGGGCAAAAGGATGAAGGAGCTTCATACGTTTGGGTGGTATGCAGCACGTGTATCACCACATTTGCCGAAAAAAGCATTTAAACCAGTTCCTACACGTTTATTTGGTGGACTGGCTTATTTGCTTGTGGCATTGGCGGGGTTAATATCGATTGGTGTATTTGAATTGAATATGTGGGCGAATCTAGGAATTGCGATTGTTCTTGGATTATGTTTTGCTTCACTTGGATTTTTAGGACATGAAATTTTACATGGAACTGTTGTAAGAAAAGCATGGCTTCGTGATTTTTTAGGCGCGATAGCATTTATGCCATTATCAACTGGCCCGAAGCTTTGGAGAAAGTGGCATAATGCAACGCATCATGTTCATACACAACATGAAGAGAATGACCCAGATGCATGGCCTACACTTGAGAAACTGAAAAAGAGTAAGTTTTTAAGCTGGGTATATCACATGCCTCTTCATGTTCGTTCATTTTTTAGTTTTCTGTCACTAACCATTCAATTTACGTTACATTCGACTCGAATGTTCTTTCACTTTATAAAGGATTTTAAGTCATCCAATCAAAAATCTGTATGGCTTCAACTTCTTTTGCCTTGGACTGTTTGGATTAGTTTATTGTTTATTATGGGACCTGGAAAATGGTTATTTGCATATGTAATTCCATTGTTAATTGCTAACTTTATTGTAATGGCATATATCGCAACAAATCATCGCTTAAATCCAATTGTTCCAGTAAATGATCCGTTAGCGAACTGCTTATCAGTAACAGTGCCGCGCTGGGTAGACGTTTTACATTTCAATTTCTCATATCATACAGAACACCATTTGTTCCCTGCTATGAGCTCTAAATACTATCCGTTAGTAAAAGAGAAAATTAAAGAAATGTGGCCGGAACGCTATCATGAGATGCCAATGACAAAAGCTTTGGCAGCGCTATGGAATACACCACGTGTGTATTATCAAGGAAGTGAATTAGTGGATCCGCATAGAGAGCATTTCTATGGTTCTTTAGGAAATGGACTAGATCCTCATAATATTTCATATCGTGAGGAACATATAGAGGAAGAAGAGAGTATTAAAAAAGTAAATCAGTAAAAATTGATATATTTTGCAGTGAAAAAGCAAGCCATTTCAGGCTTGCTTTTTTTTTATAAAGAGACTTCTTTTTTATTCTTTTTGCTAAATTGAACTGAATTTGTTTCTTTTCTTTGTAATCGTTTTTCTAAAAGATTAACAAAATAAGTAAATAGAAGAACAAGTACGAGGTAATATAAACCAACGATTATGTATGTATCTAATTGTTGGAAGTTACTTGCAGCAATTGATAAACCTAATCCCCATAATTCGGACAATCCTACATATGCAACGAGAGAGGAGTCCTTTAATCCAATAATAAACTGATTTCCTAAAGGAGGAAGAGATTGACGAAATGCTTGCGGTAATACAATACGGCGCATTGCTAAAGAATAAGGCATACCTAAAGAACGAGCAGCTTCCAATTGTCCACGGTCGACAGATTGAATGGAACCGCGGAAAATTTCAGTAATATATGCACCGTTATGGATTGCTAAAGCAATTGCTCCTGCCCAAAAAGGAGTGAAGACAATAATCGATGTAATACCGAAATAGAGAATGGCAATTTGAACAATTAAAGGTGTACCACGAATAATGGCGATATATACATGAGCAATACTATTTAAAATCTTATTGTTAGAGATTCGAAAAAAAGCGAATAGTAATCCAATTAGTGAACCAAGTAATAGGGATGTTAGTGTTAATTGTAATGTGACAATAGTAGCCTTTAAGAGTGTGGGATAAGTAGACATAAAAATTTCAAACATATGTGTCACCTCATATTGTATGGATTTTGGTAGGGAATGAAATACCCCACATAAAAAGTGGGGCATAATGTATGAAACATTTGACTAGCTAATTTACTTCGTTTTTTCCTCTTCGCCGAGAATATTACGCCCAAACCATTTTTTACTGATTTTTTCATACGTACCATCTTTAATGATTTCATCTAAAGCTTTATTTACTTTCTCAACCATTTCTTTATCATCTTTACGAATAGCAATTCCCATTTCATCAAGATTTAATGGTTTTCCAGCCTCTTTTATATTTGATTTACCTTCTTTGATCATACGTAAACCGACCATTTGATCAGTGATTACTGCATCAATACGTCCAGGCTCTAAGTCCATAAGTGCAGTAATATCGCTGTCATATTCTGTGATTTGATCTGTATGTTTTGCAACAAGGTCTTTAAAGGTACTAGCCTTTACAACACCAATTTTCTTACCTTTCAAATCTTCTGGAGAAGAGATAGATGTATTCTTTTTAGCCACAAAAATTTGGGCACCAGAACGATAATAAGGATTTGAGAAACTAACAGCTTTTAAGCGTTCTTCTGTAATTGCCATACTGCCCAATATAGCATCATATTTTTTCGATTGTAGACCTTGAATTAGCGTTTCCCATGGATTTGTAATAGGAGTGGGTTTCATATTCATTTTTTTTGCAAGTGCCTCACCAATTTCCACATCAAAACCGGCAAGCTTTCCGTCATTTTCTTTATAGTTAAAAGGTTTATATAAGCCACTCATCGCATAACGAAATTCTTTTTCACCATTTGAAGAAGTAGTAGCACTTTCCTTACTACAGGCTCCTAGTATGAAGGATGTACATAATGTAATACTCGCAACAATGGTTAATAGTTTTCTTTTCATAAAACCCCTCCTATATATTGATCATACGGATGGTTTTAAGTATGTTACTGAGATATTTTATTTGGACAATTAGTTGTGCACCGTATGAATGTATTTCTTTTCATTTGAAACAGAAGTTACATTATAAAACGTTGCGTAAAAATTGTTTTGCTCGTTCATGTGATGGAGCTGAAAAGAATTGTGCTGGCGGAGCATCCTCTACAATCTTTCCGTCATCCATAAATATGACGCGATCAGCTACATCTCTTGCGAAATTCATTTCATGAGTAACAATAATCATGGTCATTCCTTCTTCAGCAAGTTCTTTCATAACTTGCAATACTTCTCCAACAAGTTCAGGGTCTAAGGCTGAGGTAGGTTCATCAAATAGCATAATTTTAGGATTCATAGCAAGAGCTCGTGCAATGGCAATGCGCTGCTTTTGACCACCTGACAGGAGGTGGGGAGTTACATCTGCTTTATCTTGTAGGCCGACTTTTTGCAAAAGCTGATTTCCGATATCCTTTGCATTTACTGTTTCTAATTTCTTTACATGAATAGGTGCTTCTATGATGTTTTCTAGTGAGGTCATATGGGGAAAGAGGTTAAAGTGTTGAAAAACCATACCGACATTTTCACGGACTTTGTTTAAATTTGAATGCTGTGGATCAATTCGTTCACCTTGTAAGTGAATTTCACCTTCATCGTACATTTCTAAAAAGTTAAGACAGCGAAGTAATGTACTTTTACCGGAACCACTGGCACCAATTAAAACAACAACTTCTTTTTCTTTTACTTCTAAATCAATTCCTTTTAAAACATCAAGTGAGCCAAATGATTTTACTAGATTTTGAACCCGAATCATACAAACCCCCCAGTCAAAATATATTTTACAAATGTTGCCCCTTATTTCTGTTATTAGTCATAAATTGTCAGAATCCTTTATTTTTTTCGGGTAATTTGATATTCAAAGAAATAATGATTTTAAAAATCCCTATATCTTTCTATAACGAAAATATGGATAATAATATATAGGTAGTACTTATGTTGCTTATAAAAAGGGGGAAAGAAGAGATGGAAAAAGAAAGGAAGACATTTTCCTTTGGCTTACGTACACAACTTATGCTATTTACTACAGTTTTAGCTTTTATTACATATTCAACAAGTATATTTTTTATTTACGTGATATACGATTATTTTCAAAGTTATGTAAGTCAAACTGTTTATAATATTATCGTTATGTTATTAGGCGTAGTATGGTCTGGAATTTTAGCGTATGGAGCAGCAATCTTTTTAATTAAACCACTTCGGAAGTTGGAGGAGGCTGCAAGGAAAGCGGCCGATGGCGATATTCGTGAAGATGTCCCGTTACCAAAAACAGATGATGAGATTAAATCTTTAAGTGTTGCATTTAATATGATGCTAGGGAACTTAAGAGGTATGGTAAAAAATATTGATACTACATTTTCTTATACAAATAATCAAGTTCAGCAAATTAGAAGGCAAACGGGGGAAGCGACAAAGCAAGCACGAGGTGTGTCTGAAACCCTTGCAGAGATTTCTTCTGGCGCCGAGCAATCAGCAGCTTCCATTCAGGCGATTGTTTCTGCTGTTGATACAACAACTTCTATTGCGAGTGAAGTAGAAGAAAAAGCAAAACAGTCTGACGAGTTGTCTTTAGAAATGGTTCAAGCTTTAGGGCAAAGTACACGAGTCTTCACTTCTTTAATTCAAGGTATTCAAACATTGGCAAAAGAAAATGAAAATTCGATGCAAAATGTACAGAAGTTAGAAGAACGAATGAAACAAGTAGAACATATTGTTTCTGTTGTGAGTGAGATTGCTAGTCAAACGAATTTATTAGCACTGAATGCTTCTATTGAGGCAGCTCGTGCTGGAGAGCATGGAAGGGGCTTTGCAGTTGTAGCTGAAGAAGTACGTAAACTTGCCGATGAAAGCGATCATTCTGCAAGAAATATATCGCAATTATTACGGAATATGCAAGAAGAAGTGCAACAAGTCGCATTGAAAATGACAGAGCAAGTGAACACAGCTAAAGAAGAGGCGAAACGTGGGGAAGCTACTGAATTAATTTTAAAAGAAATGTCATCAAGTATTATGGAAGTTGCTGATGCAACGAAGCAAATTAGTGGCTATATGAACGAACAAGTGAGTCATATTCATCAAACAGGAGCACAGACGAAGGCTGTAGCAGCAATTGCTGAGGAAACATCAGCTGGTTCACAAGAAGTAGCACGTGTGACGCTGCAACAATCTAAAAATATGGTAGTAATCGATCAATTGTTAAAGGATTTAGAAAAGCAAGCAGCAGACTTGAAACAAACAATTGAACGATTTTCAATGTAAAAAGGAAGAACAGCATTCTGTTCTTCCTTTTTTACGTATGAAAAGGAGGGATACTTTGTTGAAAACGAAAAACATTGCAAGGGTCATATATGGTTTTCACTTTACGCAATCTTTGAAAGTTAGGGCCGTAATAACTAGTTTGCCAATTTTTAATGTCGATATCGGTCTAATTAATTGATAAAGCTTTCTCGTAAATCTTTAACCGAGCATATGTAATGTGCGTGGACAAGAGCAGGTGAGGAATGAGATTTGCTTTTGTGAGAAATAAATAAAGCATAAGAATAAGGAATCTACATAGAGTTCAATGAAAACAGTTGCAAACTATTCATATTTTGTTATGATAGTGTTACGAAAACGTTTGCATAAAATTCTGATGGGATGCAAAAGGAGAGAATGACTATGAAAAAGACATGGTGGAAAGAAGCGGTTGCGTATCAAATTTATCCGCGTAGCTTTATGGATTCAAATGGTGATGGTATTGGAGATTTACAAGGTATTATTGCAAAACTGGATTATTTAAAAGATTTAGGTATAGATGTAATTTGGATTTGTCCAATGTATAAGTCACCTAATGATGATAATGGCTATGACATTAGTGATTATCAAGATATTATGGATGAATTTGGTACGATGGAAGACTTTGATGCTTTACTAGATGAAGTTCATAAGCGTGATATGAAGCTTATTATTGATTTAGTTATTAATCATACGAGTGATGAACATCCATGGTTTATTGAGTCACGTTCATCTAAAGACAATCCGAAGCGTGATTGGTATATTTGGCATGATGGTAAAGATGGTGCGGAACCAAACAACTGGGAAAGTATTTTTAATGGTTCGGCATGGGAATATGATGAAGTAACAGGACAATATTATTTACACTTATTCTCGCGTAAACAACCAGATTTAAACTGGGAGAATAAAGAAGTTCGCGAAGTGTTATACGATACAGTTAATTGGTGGCTTGATAAAGGAATTGATGGTTTCCGAGTGGATGCAATCAGCCATATTAAAAAAGAAGATGGTTTCAAAGATATGCCAAATCCAAAAGAACTAAAGTATGTACCATCTTTTGATAAACATATGAATGTGGATGGTATTCAACCTTTATTAGAAGAGTTAAAAGAAAATACGTTTTCTAAGTATGATATTATGACTGTTGGTGAAGCGAATGGCGTTAAGATTGAAGATGCTGAGCTTTGGGTTGGAGAAGAGCAAGGTAAGTTCAATATGGTATTCCAATTCGAACATTTAAGTTTATGGGATGCAGAAAAGAAGAAAGATCTTGATGTTGTAGGTTTGAAAAAGGTATTAACGAAATGGCAAAAAGGGTTAGAAAATAAAGGATGGAATGCTTTATATATTGAGAATCACGATAAGCCACGTATCGTTTCAACTTGGGGAGACGATAAACAATATTGGCGTGAAAGTGCAACAGCTCTTGGAGCAATGTATTTCTTTATGCACGGTACACCGTTTATTTATCAAGGACAAGAAATTGGGATGACGAACGTTCAATTCCCAAATATTGAAGATTATGATGATGTAGCAATTAAAAATTTATATCGAGAGAAAATTGCAGAGGGCGTATCACATCAAGATATGATGGAAATTATATGGGCTTCTTGCCGCGATAATTCACGTACACCTATGCAGTGGAACGATGAGATGAATGCTGGCTTTACAACAGGTGCATCTTGGTTTGGTATGAATCCAAACTATAAAGAAATTAATGTTGAAAAGCAAAAGAATGAAGAGAACTCTATTTTCAATTTCTATAAGAAAATGATTGCCTTGAAAAAAGAGCACGATGTACTGAATTACGGTACGTATGATTTACTTTTAGAAGATGATCCACAAATTTATGCATATACTCGTACATTAAACGATGAAAAAATTGTTGTAATTAGTAATATCTCAAAAGAGGTAGCTGTGTATAATGAGGGTTTATTTGTACTAGAACGCAAACGTTTGCTTTTAAATAACTATGAAGTTGTAGAAAATGAACAAGTAACTTCAATCACGTTAAAACCTTATGAAACAAGGGTTTATCGCATTTTATAATAAAAAAGGATGCTCTTAGAGCATCTTTTTTTATGAAAAAAAATAAATTTCTATTGCAAAGTGAAAACGCTTTTATTAAAATAGATTTATGAAAACGGTTGCGTAAAGATAAAAATAAAGTAGCATAAGGAATCGTTTTCATAATAGAAACAGAAATTATAATTTAAATCATTATGTTGTTATAAATAAAGGGGAGGAAGAACAGATGAAAATTACGTCTTTTGATTTTTGGCAAAAGTTCGGGAAAGCATTATTAGTTGTTGTAGCTGTAATGCCAGCAGCTGGTTTAATGATTTCTATCGGTAAGTTAATTGGGATGTCTGCTGGGGATATTAACGCAGTTCATACAATCGCTCGCGTAATGGAAGACATCGGTTGGGCAATCATTACAAATCTACACATCTTATTCGCAGTAGCAATTGGGGGATCTTGGGCGAAGGATCGTGCAGGTGGTGCATTTGCAGCGCTACTAGCATTCGTCTTAACGAACAGAATTACAGGAGCTATATTTGGCGTAAACGCTGAAATGTTAACGGATTCAAAAGCGAAAGTTTCTTCAGTATTAGCAGGAGATTTAGTTGTAAAAGATTACTTTACTTCTGTACTTGGTGCACCAGCATTAAACATGGGAGTTTTCGTAGGGATTATTACAGGTTTCTTAGGAGCTACTCTATATAACAAATATTATAACTATAATAAACTGCCACAGGCATTAGCATTCTTTAACGGAAAACGATTCGTACCATTCGTTGTAATTGTTTGGTCTACAGTCACTGCAATTGTATTATCACTTTTATGGCCGTTCATCCAAAGTGGATTAAATGAATTCGGTCGCTGGATTGCAGCGTCTAAAGATAGTGCACCAGTTGTTGCACCATTTGTATATGGAACATTAGAGCGTTTACTATTACCATTCGGTTTACATCATATGTTAACGATTCCGATGAACTACACAGAGCTAGGCGGAACATATACGATGTTAACTGGCTCAAAAGTTGGACAAATTGTAGCAGGACAAGATCCTTTATGGCTTGCATGGATTACAGACTTAAATAATTTACTAGCAAATGGAGATACGAAAGCATATAACGATTTATTAAATAACGTTGTACCAGCTCGTTTCAAAGCTGGACAAGTTATTGGTTCAACAGCAGCGTTAATGGGTATTGCTTTCGCGATGTTCCGTAATGTTGATAAAGAAAAACGTGCAAAATATAAACCAATGTTCTTATCAGCTGCATTAGCAGTATTCTTAACAGGTGTAACAGAACCAATTGAATTCATGTTCATGTTTATTGCTCCAGTATTATATGTTGTATATGCAATTACAACAGGACTTGCATTCGCATTAGCAGATTTAATTAACTTACGTGTTCATGCATTCGGATTTATTGAGTTAATTACTCGTACACCGATGATGGTTAATGCAGGATTAACTAGAGATTTAATCAATTTCGTTATCGTTTCATTAGTATTCTTCGGTCTGAACTTTACATTATTCAATTTCTTAATTAAAAAATTCAATTTACCAACACCAGGACGTGCAGGTAACTATATTGATAATGAAGATGAGTCATCAGAAGGAACAGGAAATGTACAAGATGGTTCATTAGCAACAAAAGTTATTGATTTATTAGGTGGTAAAGAAAATATTGCTGACGTAGATGCTTGTATGACGCGTTTACGTGTAACAGTAAAAGATTTAAATGTTGTTGCACCAGAAGCACAATGGAAACAAAATGGTGCTTTAGGACTTATCGTAAAAGATAAAGGTGTACAAGCAGTATATGGTCCGAAAGCTGACGTATTAAAGTCAGACATTCAAGATATGTTAGGTGCGTAATAAGATGAAATTGCTAACTTTAAACTGTCACTCTTGGCAAGAAGAGAATCAAATAGAAAAGATAAAATATCTTGCTAAAGTCATTCAAGAAGAAGAGTACGATGTCATCGCATTGCAAGAAGTAAGTCAGTCGATACAAGCTGAAAATGTATGCGGTAACAAGAAAAAAGATAATTTTGGACTTTTACTATTAGAAGAGTTAAAAGCGTTACATGTAAAAGATTACAATATTACTTGGGATTTCTCTCATATTGGTTATGATGTGTATGAAGAAGGATTAGCGATTATAACGAAGCATAATGTTGTAAAAGAAGATACGTTCTTTATTTCAGAAAATAAGGATACAACGTATTGGAAAACACGCAAAATTGTAAGTGCAACAATTGCTTATAATGGTAAGAACATCACGTTTTACTCTTGCCACCTCGGTTGGTGGAATGATGAAGAAGAATCATTCAAAGATCAAGTGAATCGTTTGATGGGGCGTGTAGATAGCAATGAACTTTCCTTCTTAATGGGTGACTTTAATAATAACGCCCGTTTGCAAGGTGAAGGTTATGAATATATGATGCAAAAAGGTTTGTACGACACATATGAACTAGCAATAGAGAAAGATGAAGGAACAACTGTCCAAGGTGAGATTGCTGGTTGGGATGAAAATAAACATAATTTGCGAATCGATCTAATATTGTGTAACCGAAGTGAAAAAGTTCGTTCTTCAAAAGTTATTTTTAATGGTACAAACCGAAATGTAATTTCAGATCATTTCGGTGTAGAAGTACAAGTAGACATATAATAGAAGAAATCCTCGCAGATGATGAAAAGCTGTGAGGATTTTTTTTAGGAATACAAGTATTTCCAAGAGAAAATACTTGTATTTTTTATGACATTTCCTATATATTTGTTATTATTGAATGTAAAACCGATTTGGTCATTTTGTATTCATACTTTGACTTACTTCGTTATATAATGTAATAAGTCAAAGTTAATGGGAAAAAATAGTTCGTTTTTGGTTAATCCACGATGCAGAAAGTGATATAATTGCAAAATGTATGTATCATTTTCTAAAGAAGGAAAAATATATAATTAGGTGATAACTTCTATGAAACAAATTTGGCGTATTTATAAGACAGATTTACGGAATGTAGCTAAACATTGGGCTGCGATTGTTATTGTTTTAGGATTAATGATTTTACCATCGTTATATGCATGGTTTAACATTAAAGCTTCTTGGGATCCATATGGAAATACAAAAGAGGTTCCCATTGCAGTTTCTAACCAAGATGCAGGTTCTAATTTAAGAGGGAAAGATATCAATATCGGGGACGAGATTGTAGATTCTCTGAAGAAAAACAAAAATCTTGGCTGGAAATTTGTTGATGAAAAACAGGCGATTTACGGAGTTGAGCGTGGGGATTACTATGCAAGCATTACAATTCCAAAAGACTTCTCTAAAAAGATTGCAACTGTTCTGGATGAAAATCCGCAGAAGCCAGAACTTGATTACTATGTAAATGAAAAGGTAAATGCGATTGCACCGAAAATTACAGCAAAAGGTGCATCAGGTATTACAGAAGAAATTAGTAAAAACTTTGTTAAAACAGCAAACGGTGAGGTTTTTAAAATCTTCAATGACCTTGGAATCGATTTAGAAACAAACTTACCAAGTATTGAGAAAGTAAAAGACCTTGTCTTTAAGTTAGAAGCGCAGTTCCCAGAAATGAATACATTAATGGATAAGGCGTTAGATGATGCAACTCGAGCAGAGGATCTGGTAAAAGTAGCTCAGAAAGAGTTGCCAGTTGTAGAAAGTGTTATGAATGATGGGCAAGAAGCGTTAGGGAATTTAGATAAATTCTTTGCGAGAAATGATGAAACATTGCAACGTGCTCCAGGAACTATTAAGAATAATTTAATTGTAATGCAAAAAGGGTTAGATGGTGCGGCAGCGATTACGGATTTCTTAAAGAATCCATCATTGGATTTCAATCTAGCACTTCCAGATCCATCCAAGTTCCCGGAATTACCGAATGTAACTATTCCTCAAATACCAACGCTTCCAGAGTTACCGCAAGTGAATGGTGAGGGATATAAAAATATTGCTAAAAATATTGATCAAACTGTAAATAATGTTTTTAGTTCAATACGTGTTGGAACAACTTATGCACAAGGCGTTATAAACGGATTGGGAAATGGTAATTTTGATCCGGAAAAAGCAAAACAAGACCTTAATAAGGTTTCTGAAAATCTTAAAGGTCGTGCAGATAGTGTTTCATATTTAATTGATGTCTTTACTAAATTTAAGGAATTTGCACCAACTGATTCTGGAAAAGACTTCTTCCAAAAACGAATAGATAAATTAACGAATCTTAAATCAGCTATAGAAAATGCAAATGGCGGTGTTAAAGATATCGTTAATATTATTGGTACAGGGCAAGAAGTGAAACAAGACGCAAGAGATGCTGCTAATAAGAAGTTAGATGCAATAAATAACTTAGTAAATCAAGCGGAAGCAGATTATAATGCGACGTTTGTAGCAGATTTTGAAAAAGCAGTAAGCACAGCTGAACAATTGAAAAATAAGGCTGACAATGTAAAAGAAGATGCTCAGCAGCTCAGAGGAAATTTAAATCAAGATATCAACAAAGCTAATGAGATATTAAACAATGGTAGAGAGAACTATGATCAGGCTGTAGCGGATTACGCAAAACTAAAAACTAGTCTTGAAAAGGCGAGAGCAGATTTAAGCAATAAAGGTGTTAACGGTTTAGACTCTACAAAAGTAGCCTTAAATGATTTAAATGGACAGTTCCAAGCAGGATGGAATTTAGTTAATGATATGATTCCAGTTCTGGAAAGTACAAATAAAGTTTTAGCTGATGTGAATAGTGATAAAAACCTTAATGGTACAATTGCTAAGTTAAATAAAGCAAAAGATGGTTTGCAAAAAGGAATGGATTTAACTGATAAAGGAATTGACGCTATTAATAAAGGTCAAAAACCAGCAGCAGATGTTATTGAGAGTATTAATGAAGTGTCTAAAAGTGTTTCAGCTCAATTAGGTGATATTTTGGCTAAATATGATTCTGAAATCACTCCAAATTTCAATGCAGCTATTGCTCGTACAAAAGAGATGTCTAAAAATACAACTCAAATTTTAAAAGAAGCAGACAAAAAGCTTCCAGATGTTAAAAAGCTACTAGAAGATTCATCAAAAGGCTTAGTAGACGGTAAAAAGAAATTAACAGACATTAAGGCTGACATGCCGGAGACTGAGAAAAAGATTAAAGACTTAGCAAATAAAATTCGTGATTTTGAATCTGAAGAGGATATAAAAGACATCATACGCTTATTGAAAAATGATGTTGAAAAGCAAAGTGATTACTTCGCGAATCCAGTAAATTTAAAAGAGAATAAGTTATTTGCGATGCCAAACTACGGTTCAGCGATGTCACCATTCTATACAGTGCTTGCATTATGGGTAGGCGCATTATTAATGGTTTCATTATTAACGGTAGAAGTGCATGAAGAAGGCGCGAATTATAAGAGTCATGAAGTTTACTTCGGACGTTTATTAACATTCTTAACGATAGGTCTTTCACAAGCGTTTATTGTATCGATGGGAGATATATTCTTACTCGGTACGTACGTAGTCGATAAATTCTGGTTTGTGTTATTTAGTTTATTTATTGGCGGAGTTTTCGTTTGTATCGTATACTCACTCGTTTCTATTTTCGGAAACGTTGGGAAATCGATGGCGATCATTTTACTTGTACTGCAAGTAGCGGGATCGGGCGGAACATTCCCAATTCAAATGACACCAGCGTTTTTCCAAGCACTTTATCCGTTCTTACCATTCACATACGCAATTAGTGCAATTCGTGAAACAGTGGGTGGAATGCTTTGGGATATAGTAACTAGAGATTTACTTGTGTTAAGTGCTTTCGTAGTAGTTATGATTGTTGCTGCATTATTACTGAAAACACCAATTAACAAATCAAGTGAAAAGTTTGTTGAGAACGCAAAAGGAAGTAAAATTATTCATTAAAAATAAAAGGTTCCTACCGATAGTGGTAGGAACCTTTTTGTTTAATCAAATTTTAATTTCTTTAATGCTTCTGCGAACGGATTGTTTAATGGTTCTTCTTCTTTGTTCTGCTGTTTCATATATTTTTGAACGTCGCGTTTATCAGCTTTGCTTCCAGATTCCTTTTTACGTCTTTCTTGGAATGTGGATAATTTCTCGCGATAGCCACATTTACATGCAAAGATTTGTCCTGCACCTTCACCACGTAATTCTAACTTCTTCTTACATTGCGGACAACGAGCGTTTGTTGTACGAGATACATTTTTACGATGACCACATTCACGGTCTTGGCATACAAGCATTTTTCCTTTTTTGCCGTTTACCTCTAGCATTGGTTTACCGCAATCTGGACAAGACTTTGTTGAAATGTTGTCATGTTTATATTTTTTATCACTCGATTTTATTTCAGAAACAATTTCTTTCGTATAGTTCTTCATTTCTGAAATGAATACTTCTTTTTTCAGTTTACCCTTTGCGATTGCTTCGAGTTTTTGCTCCCATTCACCAGTTAGTGTAGGAGATTTCAGTTCTTCTGGCACTAAATCAAGTAACTGACGGCCTTTTGAAGTAATGTGAATATCTTTACCACGTTTTTCAAGTAAGAACGAATTGAATAACTTGTCGATAATATCAGCTCGTGTCGCTACAGTACCTAATCCACCAGTTGACTTTAACGTGTCAGCAAGTTGTTTGTTTTGCGTATCCATATATTTTGTAGGATTTTCCATTGCTGAAAGTAAAGTTGCCTCGTTAAAACGTGCAGGTGCTTTCGTTTGACCTGATGTTTGCATAATTAACTTTACAGTTAATGTATCGCCTTTTTCAATGTGAGGTAGAAGTTGTTCTTTTACGTCATCAGTTATATCATCATCTTCAAAGCGATTTTCATATACTTCTTTCCAACCGGCATGTAGAATAGTTTTTCCACGTGCGATGAACGTTTCATTGCCAACTTTTGTGCGTAACGTTAGTTGCTCGTATTCGAATGCTGGGAATAAAACGGCTAAGAAACGTTTTACAACTAAATCATAAATTTTACGTTCTTTATCTGTGAAGGCTGAGAAGTTAACGTATCCTTCTGTCGGAATAATTGCGTGATGATCACTTACTTTACTATCATCAACAAATGACTTATTAGACTTGATAGGCTTTTGTAATACTTTATGTGCTAAAGGACGGTACTCTCCAACGCCACATGCTTTTAGACGCTCTGGAAGTGTTCCAACGATATCAGATGAAATATAGCGTGAATCTGTACGAGGGTACGTTAGCACTTTATGTTGTTCATACAATTTCTGCATAATGTTTAATGTTTCTTTCGCAGAGTAACCGAACTTTTTATTTGCATCACGTTGCAATTCAGTTAAATCGTAAAGACCAGGAGAGAATGACTTCTTCTGTTTTTTATCAATTTCCACAACGGTAGCATTATGCTTATCTAAACCTTTTACAATACCATCAATTTTTTCTTTATTAAAACTGCGGCTATTGCCGTTTACATCTTGCCACGTTAGTTTTAATTGAGTTGTTGTTTGAGCTTCAATGCCGTAGTAAGTTTGAGCTTTGAAGTTCTTTATTTCATCTTCGCGATTAGCAATCATAGCGACAGTAGGTGTTTGCACACGGCCACAGTTTAGCTGGGCATTAAAGCGAGTCGTTAAAGCTCGAGTCGCGTTAAGACCGATATACCAGTCAGCTTCTGAACGTGCAACTGCTGAAGCGTATAAATTGTCATATGCTTTACCTGGTTTTAAATTAGCGAATCCATCTTTAATTGCTTTATCAGTAACAGATGAAATCCATAAACGCTTAATAGGCTTCTGTATTTTAACTTTATCGATAATCCAACGTGCGACTAATTCGCCTTCACGTCCAGCATCTGTCGCTACAATAATTTCATTTACATCTTTTCTAAGAAGCTGACTCTTCACAGCATTAAATTGTTTACCAGTTTGTTTAATAACCGTTAATTTCAAACGCTCGGGTAGCATCGGTAAATCTTCTAAATTCCACTTTTTATATTTCACATCATAGCTTTCTGGATCTGCTAATGTAACGAGATGACCTAAAGCCCAAGTCACAATATATTTACTACCTTCAAGGTAGCCATTTCCTTTTTTATCGCACTTAAGTACACGCGCAATATCTCGTGCAACGGAAGGTTTTTCAGCGATTACAACGCTTTTTGACATATTAAAAACATCCTTTCAAATTTCCATACGTTAACTATAGCATACATCTTCTTGAGATTCAGTTTCGCTCCAGATTTGAACGTTTTTTAGTGGTATGAGCAAAAATTGTTTGAAATCAAATGATGGTGATAGAACATAATCTACACGATGATGAGACTATGAAAAAAGATACTTATTTATCCCGCATTAACGGGCAGTAAGACCCCTACCTCAAAATTCAGCGGAAGCAAAGAAGTTAGGTAGGGGATCAACTGCCCATAAAAGCCCGATTGGTTCAACTAATAATCAGTGGGGGATGAACAAAACCCCCACTGATTAAAGTTTCACTTTATTATGCGTATTGTTTTATCAGTTGCTTCTATATGAAATAGAAAAGTAAAGAACTTGTTATTTTACTAGAATAAGAGTAGACTTTGAAGTAGATGAATAATAAACACATGGGAGTTTGTGGATGCAAACTGAGAGTATGACTAATCCGTCATTGACCATTTGAACCTGTTGGATAATGCCAGCGTAGGGAGAGTGTAAAAGCACATGTTCAGGCACTTTGCGTACGCGCAAAGTGCCTTTTTGTGTATCTCCCATCACTATAGTTAGGAGATGAAAAGGATGAATATGAAAGAAATTAGTAAAGTAGTGGATTTGGTGAGAGAGTCTAATCCACTCGTGCATAATATTACAAATGTTGTTGTAACAAACTTTACAGCTAACGGTTTGTTAGCGTTAGGAGCATCGCCTGTAATGGCGTATGCAAAAGAAGAAGTAGCAGAAATGGCTAGCATTGCTGGAGCGTTAGTATTAAATATGGGGACACTTCGCCCTGAAGAAGTAGAAGCGATGTTACTTGCTGGTAAATCAGCAAATGTGAATAATGTACCAGTACTATTTGATCCAGTTGGTGCAGGAGCAACATCGTATCGAACAGAAGTTGCGAGACATATTCCGGCCGAAATTGATTTAGCGATTATCCGCGGAAATGCAGCTGAAATAGCGAACGTTATTAATGAGAGATGGGAAATTAAAGGGGTAGACGCCGGTGTTGGAAATGGAAATGTCGTAAGTATTGCAAGGCAGGCAGCGGATGAATTAAATACAGTAGCGGTGATTACTGGAAAAGAAGATGTTGTTACGGATGGAGAACGAACGATCCTTATTCGAAATGGTCACCCTATTTTAACGAAAGTTACGGGAACTGGTTGTTTACTAACTTCTGTAATAGGAGCATTTGTAGCAGTAGAAAAGGATTATGTAAAGGCAGCAGTAGCGGCATTAACGTTTTATGGTGTAGCTGCGGAACTGGCAGCTGCTAAGACAGTGGAAAAGGGACCTGGTAGTTTCCAAATTGAATTTTTAAATCAGTTAGCGAATACCACTTCGGGTGATATTGAGAAGTATGGGAAGATTGAGCTTATATAGTAAGGAGGGGAACTAGATGTCGCGTATTACAAAGGCTGAAATGTCTAGATTATTATCAGTATATTTTATTATGGGAAGTAACAATTGTGCGAAGGAGCCACTACAAGTATTGAGAGATGCACTTGAAGGTGGTATAACAATTTTTCAATTTCGTGAAAAGGGGGAAGGGGCTTTAACGGGAGAGAAACGTATTTGTTTCGCGAAAGAACTACAAGCAGTCTGTAAAGAGTACGGTGTAAAATTCATCGTAAATGATGATGTGGAACTAGCTATGGAGTTAGATGCAGATGGCGTGCATGTTGGCCAAGATGATGAAGGAATTACTTCTGTTCGTGAAAAAATGGGTGATAAAATTGTTGGTGTATCTACACATACAATTGAAGAAGCACGCTGGGCAATTGAAAACGGAGCTGATTATTTAGGTGTTGGCCCTATTTTCCCAACGAGTACAAAAAAAGATACGAAAGCAGTTCAAGGAACGAAAGGTTTAGCTTATTTTAGAGAGCAAGGAATTACAATACCGATCGTCGGGATTGGTGGCATTACAATTGAAAATACAGCGTCAGTTATAGAAGCAGGTGCGGACGGCGTTTCTGTTATTTCCGCGATTAGTTTAGCTGAATCTCCGTATGAAAGTACGAAGAAGCTAGTTGAGGAAGTAAATAGGGGTTTGTAGGAAAACGGAACTTCACAAAAATAGTAAAAAACATAATGGACGGTTAAAAATATTTAAACAAACGTTTGATTAAAAAAGCACAAACCCTTTAAAAATGTAGGTTTGTGCTTTTTCTTTAAAACATAATTGATATTAAAAGCATTCCAATTCCGATAGAAGTGAATGTTGCGATTAGGCCTGGAATCATAAAGCTATGATTTAAAATATATTTCCCAATACCTGTTGTACCAGTGCGATCGAAGTTAATGGCAGCAACGATTGTTCCATAGTTTGGAATGAAGAAATATCCATTTACTGCAGGGAACATTGCGATTAGTAGCGCTGGTGGAATACCGAGTGATAATCCAAGAGGCATTAAGGCACGTACTGTTGCTGCTTGGCTATATAGTAAAATAGATAGAATGAATAATGCGATGGCAAATAGCCATGGTGCACTTGTTACTAGGTGCTGAATTGATCCTTGAATCATATTTAAGTTTCCGTTAAAGAAAGTATCTCCCATCCAAGCGATACCGAAAATAGCAACAACAGCTGTTGCCCCCGCTTTAAAGACGTTACCAGACACGATGCTTTCTACATTTGGTTTGCAGAAAATAATAATAAGAGCTGCGATAGTTAACATAACCATTTCAATTGTGTTTGGCATGGAAAGACGAATTAACTTCCCGTCAACCATCCATCCTGGACGAAGTGCTTCAAATGAACCGAGAAGTACGACAAGGAAAGTTCCTACTAAGAAAAGGATAACGGATAGTTTAGCGCCTTTTAAACCAACAAATTCTTTCTTCTCTTCAATTTTAGGAATCATTCCTTCTTTTAAACGTTTCAAGTATTCAGGGTCTTCATTTAATTCTTTCCCCATTTTGCTAGCGACAAATGCAGCTACCATACAAGCGATGAAGGTAGAAGGAATACTTACTTTTAAAATATCTAATAAGGTGATTTTATAGTCAGCTAGCATTGCTAAAAGTGCAACTGTTGCAGCTGATATAGGGCTAGCTGTAATTGCTTGTTGGGAAGCGATTACGGCAATTGACATTGGTCGTTCCGGTCTAATCCCAGATTCGCGAGAGACTTCTGCAATAACAGGAAGTACAGAATAAGCAACGTGACCAGTTCCTGCGCACAGTGTAAATAAATAAGTAACAATTGGAGCAAAGAATGTAATGCGCTTTGGATTTTTTCGTAATGCTTTCTCAGCTAGATGAACAAGGTAGTCCATTCCTCCAGCAGCTTGCAGTGCACCTGCAGCTGTAATTACTGCCAAAATCATAAGCATGACATCAATAGGAGGAGCTGTAGGTTGTAAGTGGAAGACGAAAACAAGTATTGCCATACCAACGCCACCCATTACTCCTAGACCAACTCCGCCTAAGCGTGCGCCAATAAAAATGCAGAGTAGTAACGTAAGAAATTGTAGCCAAAACATGATAAACTACCTCCGAAATTCATTAGTTAAGATATATTCGAATAATTTAATTTAAATGAAAATTAAAATAAATACTCAAAACAATCCTTGAGTTATATATATTTTTTATTATATAACACAAGAAATGTAACATTCACGAACTTTGTTAAGTTATTTCGAAAAAATAATACATTGAAACTTTACATTTGCATCTCTAAATAGGTAGACATTTTAATTCTTATGTTGTAATCTTTGATAGAGAATAATTTAATTCTCATAGAACTCCCATATCGTTCAACTCGTTCAGCGAGAAAGGCAAACTGATGGAAACATTAGGACGCAAAACTACAGGAGCTAAGGTCGAAAGGCTATGCTAGCCAGTTACCGGACGGATAGGGTTGGTCTTGACCAATGCTCTTTTCATTGGTCTTTTTTTTGTTTATAAACAAATGAGAGCCGTTATCGTTTATTAATAAGGTGTATATTTTAATAGCGTTACTTTATAGTAATTTAATTAAGAAAGGTGATGTTAATGAAAAAAAATTGGCACAAGCTATCATTTCTTCAAAAAAATGTATTATTAACTGTGTTGGTTATTTTGACGCTTGTTGGTACTATGGGAGCGTTAAGTTTTAATATGTTTCAAAATAGTATGATGTCTATATTTGAAAGGCATTCTTTTGAAACAGGAGATACGGTATTACATAAATTAGACGAAGAGATAGTGAGAGATGTTACAAAAGACCCAGTGGCACAAAGAGAAAAGAGAGAGAAGTTAACAGAGAAATTAGATGAAGCAACGGAAGAATTGAATAGTGTTGGACAAACCTATATTGTTGGAGCAAAAGAAAATGAAAAAGGTGAGTTACTAATCGTCGATTTGTCTACAGGGTTAGCAAATGTTGTTGAAGTAAGGCCGGGAGAATATTATAAACAACCAGATCTTTGGATGGAAGCATATGATAAAGTAATGAGCACAAAAAAAGCAAACATGACAGTAGTATATGAAGACGCATTAGGAACATGGGTAACGATATTAGAGCCAATTAAAGATGGAGAAGGTAATATTGTGGCACTTGTTGCAGCTGATGTAGATGCCTCTATTGTTCCTAGTACAAAGGAAAAGTTCATTATACAAGGCTTAATGTTTATTTGTATTTCTGTTTTAATTGCAACTGTTATTCAATTCTTAATTGTACGTAACGCACTTGCTCCATTGCGGGATTTACGTGAAGGATTGCGTAAAGTCGGTGAAGGTGACTTAAGTATTAAATTAGAGGAAAGACCAGATGATATTGGTATTATTAATTCGTATTTTAATAATACCATCGAGAAGTTTAAAGGAATTATAGATAAAGTGAAGCAGACAGCAGAACAGGTTTCCTCATCTTCACAAGAATTGTCAGTGAGTACGAAAGAAAATAGCATGGCAGTCCAAGGAATCGTAAGTTCTATAGTTGAGTTAAGGGCTGGCGTTCAATTACAAGAAACTGCAGTACCAAAGTATTTAGAAATTATATATGAAATGGAAGATAGGATGGAAGAGATAACGAATACTGCAAAACAAATGGCGAAAGAGTCTGAAGGTACAAACCATCATTCAGTAAAAGGAAATGGTATTATTGAGCAGACGATTAATCAAATGAACATAATACAAAATGCAGTACAAAATTTATCTTCTATTATTTATTCTTTGGAAAAAAGATCAAAAGAAATTAGTGACATTGTAACAGTAATTAAAGGTATTTCAAATCAAACGAATTCGCTAGCTCTAAATGCTACTACTATTGAAGCTTCATGTGCTGAGGAAACTGGTGAGGGATTTGTCGTTGTTGCGGATGAAGTGCGTAAATTAGCAGAGCAGACGGAAGCATCAGCAAAAGATATAGAGAAATTAATAGGGGAAACACAAGCTGGAACGGAAGAAGCTGTTGTTTCAATGCAAAATACTTTAAAAGAAGTAGAATCTGGAATTAAACTTGTTGAAAGTAGTGGTGCTTTCTTTGGGGAAATTTCAAAATCAGCACAATCTGTTACAAATCAGGTTAGAGTTGTTTTTGGCAATTCAAGTGATATATTGCAAAATAGCCAAAATATTGTTCGGGTTGTAAATGAACTATCACTTATCGCAAATACGTATGCGAATAGTAGTAGTAATGTTGAAGAAAGTATGAAAGAACAGGAAATGTCTGTACAAGATATTGCTGAATTAGCCAGTTCTTTAAGTTGGCTTTCACAGGAGTTACAAGAGTTAATAGGGGAATTCAAAAGTTAAATGAAATGATTATACGTACTTTTGTTTGTTCAATAAAATAAATCATGCTACAATGAAAACGAATTAAGGACCGGGGAGCCAATTGGCTGAGAGGATGTAAACAAACATCGACCCTCAACCTGATCTGGATAATGCCAGCGTAGGGAGTTACTTAAAGTGATGTAGCATATGTTATTCTATAATAACTTGCATACAAGGCTTTCCTACGCAGTAGGAAAGCCTTTTCTTGTTTTAAAATTTTATTTCATAAGGGGGATTTTACTATGTCACAACAAGTTACGATTTCATTTTCAGTAGTACCACAAGCGAAGAACAAAGATGTATATTCTGTTGTCGATAAAGCAATTGAAGTTGTACAACAATCAGGAGTTCGTTATGAAGTAGGGGCAATGGAAACAACGCTGGAAGGAGAATTAGATGTACTTCTTGATATCATTAAACGTGCGCAACAAGCTTGTGTGGATGCTGGAGCAGAAGAAGTGATTACTTCTATTAAAATCCATTATCGTCCAAGCACTGGTGTAACGATAGATGAAAAGGTTTGGAAGTACCGTGATGAATATGCAAAACCAGAAGCAATCTAAAATAATTACAACAATTTGGCTTATCCTTCTCATAGCGATATGGGAAGGATCTGTTTCATTATTTAAAATTGAACCGTGGATTTTACCGAAGCCTTCTGCCATTGTTCAAGAATTAATTGGAATGAAAGATTTACTATTACCGAATACGATGCAAACGTTACAAGAGGTTCTAATCGGACTGTTTTTTGCGATTTTAATTGGGACAAGTATAGCAATTATTATGGACGTTATCCCTTTATTTCGTATTTTAATAAATCCGTTGCTTGTTATCTCGCAAACGATTCCAATCGTTGTACTTGCACCGTTATTTATTATTTGGTTTGGATATGGAATGCTACCGAAAGTAATGGTAGTAATACTCGTTTGTTTCTTCCCGATTGCGCTTAGCATTTTAGAAGGTTTTCAAACGGTAGATAAAAATATGTTGAAGTTGTTGCAAACGATGAAGGCAACGAAATGGCAAGTTTACCAGAAAGTAAAGTTTCCAGCAGTGCTTCCATACTTTTTCTCAGGTTTAAAAATTGCAGTTACATATAGCGTAATGGGAGCGATCATTGGGGAATGGCTCGGTGCCAGTGAAGGATTAGGGGTTATGCTTACGAGAGCTACAAAATCCTTTTTAACAGCCCGAGTATTTGGTGTGGCAGCAATTATTGTTATGGTGACATTATGTCTGTATTTTATCGTGGAGTTTATGGCAAGAATAACAGCACCATGGATATATAGAAAGGACGGCAGAAAATGAAAAAAGGTTTAAAAGTTATGTTGGCTGCCTTATTAGCAGTAGGTGTGGCTGGATGTAATCCGGCGAAGAAAGAAGAAAGTGCAAGTAAAGATCAAAAAGTAAAAGTAGTATTAGATTGGTTTCCAAATACGAATCATACTGGCTTATATGTAGCGCAAGCGAAAGATTATTATAAAAAACAAGGCTTAGATGTAGAAATTATTCAGCCTGGTGATAATGTGACAGCCGAGCAAATGATAGCTTCCGGAAAAGCTGACTTCGCAATAAGCGCACAAGAAAATGTAACGTTGGCTCGTGTGGAAGGTATTCCTGTTGTATCTGTAGGGGCAATCATTCAACATAACACTTCAGCTTTTGCATCACTTAAAAAAGATAATATGACGTCACCAAAAGATTTTGAAGGTAAACGTTACGGAGGCTGGGGAGGACCGGCAGAAGAAGCAACGTTGAAGACAATTATGGAGAAACATCAAGCTGATTTTAATAAAGTTGAAAAAATCATCTTAGGACAAACAGATTTCTTTAAATCAATCGGTCGTGATGCAGACTTTGAATGGATTTATTACGGATGGGATGGAATTGAAGCGAAGCGCCAAGGAAAAGAGTTAAATACGATTATGGTGAAAGACTTAGACCCAGCGCTTGATTTCTATAGTCCTGTTATTATTACGAGTGAAAAACATACGAAGCAAGATAAAGACTTTGTGAAAAAGTTTATGAGTGCAACGACAGAAGGTTATAATTTTGCAATTAAAGAACCGAAAGAAGCTGCTGATATTTTAATTAAAGCAGTTCCAGATGTGAATAAAGAATTAGTACAAGAAAGTCAAAAATGGTTAAGTACGAAGTATCAAGATGATGCAAAAGCGTGGGGAGTACAGAAGGAAGAAGTTTGGACGAATTACATGAATTTCTTATATGATAACAAAGTTATTAAGAAGAAAATTGATGTGAAAGATGCCTTTACAAATGAGTTCCTTCCAAGTGAAAAATGAGTGGATTACAAATAAAAGAGATTGTAAAAGCTTTTGATGGAAAGAATGTATTAGCAAATATTAGTGCTTCTATACGAGAGGGAGAGTTCGTTTCCTTTGTAGGACCGAGTGGTTGCGGGAAAAGCACATTATTAAATATGATTGCAAATGTTGAAAAACCAACAAGTGGGAATGTAACGTATAAGGATACGCACGTACAAGAGCAAGATGTTGTAAGTTATATGCCGCAACAAGATTTATTACTACCGTGGCGATCAGCTTTGCAAAATATAGTGTTGCCATTGGAAATTGAAGGTAAACCGAAAAAACAAAGGCTAACAGAAGGAATGGAAGCATTAAAGCAGTTTCAGCTAGATGAATATGCAGATCATTATCCAGATGAATTGTCTGGTGGTATGCGTCAAAGGATTAGTTTTCTGCGCACATATTTATGTGAAAAGCCAATTATGCTACTTGATGAGCCTTTTGGAAAATTAGATGCCTTTACAAAAATGGAAGTACATAGTTGGCTTTTAAACTCTTGGCACCAAGAGAAGCAAACAATCATTATGGTTACACATGACTTAGATGAGGCAATCTTACTTTCGGATCGCGTATTTATTTTATCTCAAAGACCAGCATCAATAGTTGGAGAGGTACAAGTGAAATTACCTAGACCAAGAACGATGGATATGTTAACATCACTTGAGTTAAAGAAGGATAAGGAAGAAATTCTGAGAGTATTAGCTCCTTATATGAAAAAATAGAAAAAGCTCTTACCAGATTTAAATATAATCGCTGGTAAGAGCTTTTTTTTATAGAACATGAAAAGAATGAGAAGGAACAAAAGAAAAAATAGAGAATAGAATATAACAGAGTAGTTTATACTCTTAATATAACAAATGTTAAAGGAGTGAAAGGATAAAATGACTTTATCAACTGTTCTTCAAATGGTTTTAGCTTGATACGGGAGAAGTCTGCCCATTTTTAACAATTAAGCTAAATTGAAGACAGCAGGTAAAGAACCTTAATCCTTTTTTACGATAATATGTAATGGGTAAGGTGTATTCACCTTACCCATTTTTTATATGCACAATTAAATAAGGCTTTTTACTGTTGCTCTCTATTTAGCTTATGAACCATAAGTAGAGGAGAGAAAAAAATGAGTATATTAACAGTAGAAAATTTAAGTCATTCGTATGGTGAGAAAACCATTTTATATAATGCGTGTTTTCGACTATTAAAGGGCGAGCATGTTGGGTTAGTTGGGAAAAATGGAATTGGAAAATCAACATTGTTAAGGATTTTAACAGGAGAACTTATACATGATGACGGAAACATTGAATGGTTTCCACATGTGAAGATAGGTTTTTTACAGCAGCATATGGATTTACAAGAAGGAATAACAATTGAGGGATACTTACAAAGTGCATTTTCTAATTTGTATGCGATTGAGTGTGAAATGTTAAAAATTGCTGAAGAAATGAATGGAGCAGGAGAAATAGAAAAACTGTTAGTAAAGTATGGAGAATTACAAACTATATTGGAAAGTTCTAATTTCTATCAAATTCATACAGAAATTGAAGAAGTAGCAATTGGTTTAGGTTTATTTGAAATCGGGCTTAAAAAGGATGTTTCACAGTTAAGTGGAGGACAGCGAACAAAGTTATTACTTGGGAAGCTCCTTTTAGAAAAAGCTGATGTTTTATTGCTAGATGAGCCAACAAATTATTTAGATACATCCCATATAGAATGGTTGCAATCGTATTTGAGACTGTATGAAAAAGCTTATGTGATCATTTCACATGACGAAGTATTTTTAAACAGTATTACGAATGTTATTTATCATCTAGAAGAACGGAAAGTGAAGCGGTACGCAGGAAATTATGAAAAGTTTGTGCAAAGTTATCAATTGCAAAGGAAACAATTACAATCGGCGCATGCGAAACAGCAAAAAGAAATTGCTCAGTTAGAAACATTTATTCAAAAAAATAAAATTCGAAAAGCAAAACAGGCCAAAAGTCGAGAGAAAGTATTGGAGAAAATGCAAAGGGTTGAAAAGGTTAATCATGTACCTCGATCCCGTTTTGATTTCAATGTTTATGAGGAGCCAGTTAGTCGCATATTACAGGCTGAAAAACTAAGGATAGGATATAGTTCTCCGTTATGTCCAGAATTGAATTTGCAAGTGAAAAAAGGAGAAAAGATAGCGATTGTTGGTCATAATGGAATTGGAAAAACGACAATGTTAAAAACGTTATTAGGTCAAATAAAGCCGCTAAGCGGTTCAATTTCTGTTGGAGAACGAGTAAATCCTGCTTATTTTGCGCAGGAAGAGTTTGCTTCAGAAACAACACCATTAGAAAAAGTTTGGGCAGAACGACCAGATATGACAAAGAAAGAAGTACGCCAAGCATTAGCAAAGTGTGGATTGAAAGAAGAACATGTATTAAAACCTATTCGTTTATTAAGCGGCGGGGAACAAACGAAAGTACGTTTATGTGAACTTATCGTAACGAAAAGCAATGTTTTAATTTTAGATGAACCGACTAATCATTTGGATATAGAAACAAAGAAGTCTTTGCAGGAAGGATTACAACAATATAAAGGAACAGTTTTACTTGTCTCACATGAGCCTTCTTTCTATGAAGCATGGATAACAAAAGTATGGAATATAGAAGAATGGGATGCTGAACGATATGAATAAAGAAAAGGCATTAGCTTGTATAAGCTAATGCCTTTTCTTTGTGATTAACATGATTTTCGAGAACTCTTACATGAGAATTGTATGAAGAAGCACTCTTATGGTGCGCTTATAAGCGTGCTTTTTCTTATGTTATGTTTATATTTAGATGCCTTTCCCTAATAGGCGACTATCTTTCTTTATATATATAGATAGTTTGAAATGGAATGAAAATAATTCCTATATGTAAAGAATAATGTGATTAGTATAGGAAGACAATAGAACTTAAAGGAAATTCATGTAAAATTCAGATGAACTTCACATGAACTTCATATTAGAAACTAAATATAATTATAATAGGTTATTGTAATATTGATTTGTGATTTTTCATAAAATTAAAAGTTTGAATTTAGGATAGAGCACTCAAACCTAAATTCAAACTTTAGTGAAATAATTAATGGAGGTTACGTTTAGTTTTCGCTAATGGATGCATTTAAAAGTTCGGCAGGATTGCCTGTTCCTGCCCCTCCGATTGTAATCGATCCACCAGGAGGAATTTCACCATTCCATCCTGCATTCGTAATTACGTAATGATTATTTATTTTACTACTAATTTTAGAATCCCAAACTTGTGTTAAATTGCCGTTATAATCAAATTCTAATTTCCAGTTTTTAATAGAGGTCGTTCCACTATTTTTAATTACAATCGAGAAGTTGTAACCACTTCCCCAATTTGAAGTGACTGAAAAGGTAGCATTCCCATTTCCACCAGGAGGTGTTGTGTTAGTATCGTCTGTTTTTACAATAATAGAAGTAGGCTGTGATTTATTCCCAGCAGCATCCTTTGCTATTATTGAAAATGTGTATTCTGTATTAGATTTTAAGTTTTTAATTGTAATGCTATTTGTTGTTGTGGCCCATTTCTCTTCTCCGGCAGTAATTTCATATTCCGTAACTCCTACGTTATCAGTAGATTCAGTCCAGTTTAATTGAACGGAGTTTGAATTTTTATTTGTAACAGCCATGTTTTTTACGTTTGTTGGTGATTCAGTATCTTTTTGAGTAATAGGTCCACCAAGTAACTCTTTTACTAACGTATCAAGTAATTTAGGTCCACTACAACTATATTTTGGACTTGTACGGCAATCCCCGCTTAGCTCCCAAAACATTGCGCCACTTAACCCCTTTGTTTTTATATAGTCTGTTTTATATTTCATAGATTCGCTGTCATCATAGCTAATAAACGTTCCTGTAGTCGCATTATATAAATAAGGTACTTTCGCTACATCGTTCCAGTGGCGAACAAAACCATTTTTATTAACGTAATTAGCTGCTAAATCACCGTAATCGTACACACCTGTATCACCGGTAGAGTAATCATCCCAAGTACCTTTAGAAGCGAGCTTTCCATCACTACCTGGTTTACAAGGTTGGTATTGCCCGTTATTTTCTTTTCCGCAACTTTTCCATCCACGTCCGTAAAAAGGTACACCTAATACGAGTTTATCCGCTGGAACCCCTTCATTTGTATAAATGTCTATCGCACCATCTACGTAAAATTTCGTATCTGCTGCTGGGTCATTTGGATCTTTGTATAGAGCTGCATTATGGTTAGAAGTAGCTTCCCATCCACCGTGGAAATCATATGTCATAATATTAATCCAATCCAGTATTTGAGAGATTTTCTTTAGCTCTGTATGATCAGCATAACGTTGGCTTGCACCTGATGCGATTGTTAGTAAGTATTGTTTACCATCTTCTGCACCAGCTTTCGTTAATGCATTTCGAACATCTTGAAGGAGTAGGGTGAAGTTTTGCTTATCTTCAGGACGATAACTACCACCAGGAATCGTTTCTACACCCGGATATTCCCAGTCTAAATCAACGCCGTCAAATCCATATTCACGAAGAAAAGCTACTGTAGATTCAGCAAATACTTTTCTTGTTTTTTCATCAGCGGCCATATCAGAAAAACGGTTAGACCAAGTCCAGCCACCAACGGAAATAATTGTTTTTAAGTGAGGATACTTAGCTTTTAATCGTTTCAGTTCTCCGAAATTTCCACAGCGGGCGTATTTATCACAATCTTCCCAAGTTGTACCTGATCCCGGATAAGATTTTGTGACATCAGCCCATGGTTCACCGAGTACGAGAGTACCATTAGGGACCTCTTTATTTTGCAGTGGTACACCAGACTCTTTACAGTTCCACGTTTGTTTATTTGGATTATCGGGGTGAGTAGAAGGGTTTCCATGTTTTCCATTCCAGCAAATATCAGCGAAAGCATAGTTTAAATGAGTTAGCTTTGATGCATCAATGTCTGCAACTTGATAATTACGTCCGTAAATGCCCCATGAAGGAAAATACCCAACAATTTTTTGACCTTGCTTTGGTGAATCTGCTAATGCAACATTTGGAGTAATAAAGTTTGTGAGAAAAAGAGGTAAGAAGAGTAGTAGGGATAGTAATAGCAGTGTGAATTTTTTTGAGCTCATAGTCATTTCTCCTTTCAAAATAAAAGATATATTTAAAGGCATGCGCCAATAAATCAAAGTGAATCTAGACGTATGAAACGTCTAGATAAAAATGATAAGACATCACGAAGTCTATACAAGGGGGCTGGGGGTGATTAAATCGTAGCAAATGTAAGATTTAGTGTAAACGCTTTATTTGATTCACAAAGATTTTCTCAATATGAAATGGCTCTAATACAGACTACACATGAAAATAAAATATTGATTAGGGGGGAAAAGGCTCCTTTTAATTAAATTTGAGAAAAAATTGTATAAAGTCAATTTGTAATAGCGTAGCAAGATGAGAAAATATCATGTAAAATAATAGTAAAATATGTAAAGGAGCGAATGGTGTGGATGTCTTTTTGAACATTGCTGAAGAAAAAATTCGACAAGCAATACGGAATGGAGACCTTGATCATATTCCGGGAAAAGGAAAACCACTACAATTAGAAGACCTTTCAATGGTACCTCCAGAACTTAGAATGAGTTATAAAATCTTAAAAAATGCGGGTATGATTCCACCAGAAATGGAACTACAAAAAGATATATTAAAAATAGAAGACTTAATTGCATGCTGTTATGATGAAGTAGAGAGAAAAGAATTACAAGAAGAGTTAACAGCAAAAACGCTGCGTTTTCAGCAGGTAATGGAAAAGAGAAAGATTAAAGAGAGTTCAGCTTTTCGTATGTATCAGGATAAAGTATTTCGTAAATTACGCTAAGAGGGATAAGATGAATACATTTAAAACGATAGAAGCGTTAGCGACACATATTGAAGAACAACAATTAGTACTTCTGTTTATTAAAACAGAAAATTGTGGTGTTTGTGATGTTATGTTAAGAAAAGTAAATTGCGTATTAGAGAATTATGATTACGTAGAGAAAGTAGAAATATTACTACAAGACATGCAAGAGATCGCGGGGCGATATGCAGTATTTACAGGGCCAACAGTTTTATTATTTTATAATGGAAAAGAGATCCTTCGTGAATCGCGCTTCATTTCACTTGAAAATTTAGAGAGAACCATTCGATTATTCGAATATTAAGGGAGGCTTTTATATGGAATTCATTATTGTCATACTATTATTTGTTGTAGTTGGAACGATCGTAACGGCAGTTCGATCAAACAAAAAGAAGGTAAATCTTACGAAACAAAATAACATTCATAATTCATCTAACAACTCATCACCATTATTTTTCTTTGCTGGATCTGATAATGATAGCTCGCATGGAGGTTCACATGATTGTGGAGGATCTTTCGGTGGAGATAGCGGAGGCAGCTGTGATGGCGGCGGAGGTGGCGGTGATTGATGAAAATGCGCCTTATATAGGCGTATTTCTTTTTAAACAAACGTTTGATTAGTTGGCTTACATATGCATAAAAACAGTTAAACAAACGTTTGATTAATATTTTTAACGTACTAAGGGGAATAGAAATGAAAAGGGAACCGAAAGTGAAAAATAAGGGGAAAGTAGTGTTATTTTTATTAGCTGCGGGAGGCGTATTTCTTGTTAAATTAGGATTTAAAATTGGAATAATACATATGATTCGAACGTGGTTTGAAAGTACGTTTTCTTAAATAAGGAATATAGCCTCTTGTAATAGAGGTTTTTAATTTGTTATTATTAGACTGAACGGTCGGTTTAAAGAGGTGTAAATATGAGAAGAAGTGCAGAAGAGATAAAGAAAGAAATTGCATATAAAGCAGAAAGTCTGTTTTCACAGAAGGGTTATGCAGCTACATCTATGGAAGAGATTTGTGAAATTACAGAGCGAAGTAAAGGAAGCATTTATTATCACTTTAAAAGTAAAGAAGAATTATTTTTATTTGTAGTAAAACAGCATACGTATGATTGGCTTGAAAAATGGAATGAAAAAGAGAAGTTGTATAGTACGAATACTGAAAAACTATATGGTCTCGCGGAGTATCATGTCGAGGACATACAGCAACCAATTTCAAATGCAATAGAGGAATTCTCTATGAGCCAAGTTGTAAGTAAAGAGATTTTGGATGAACTATTGGCTTTAACTAGAGAATCATATGTTATGTTTGAGAAACTAATTGAAGCAGGCATACAGTCTGGAGAGTTTCGTGAAGATAATACGCGCGACCTTATGTATATTGTGAATGGATTATTATCAGGGCTTGGAGTACTTTACTACGAGTTAGATTATAAAGAGCTGCAACGTATTTATAAAAAGGCAATAGATGTATTGTTAAAAGGAATGGCAGCTGAATAATAAGTCAGTTGCTTTTCTTACAAAATATTTTAGACCGAACGGTCGGTTTATGAAAGGGGAATGAAAATGAACGCTTTATTTAAAAACCGAGCATTTATGCTCGTTATGGCATCTGATATTTTACAACAATTTGCAATTTGGATCAGAAATATGGCTCTTTTATATTTCATAATGGAACGAACGAATAATGATCCAGTTTCCGTTTCATTGTTATCGGTTATGGAATATGCACCTATTTTTATTTTTTCGTTTATCGGTGGTGCGCTAGCTGATCGCTGGAATCCGAAAAGAACGATGGTTGCTGGAGATGTATTAAGCGTACTGTCTATTATAGGGATTGTCTTGTTGTTAAAGCTGGATTATTGGCAGGCTATATTTTTTGCAACACTCATTTCCGCGATTGTAGGTCAGTTTTCGCAGCCATCATCTTCGCGTATATTTAAACGCTATGTAAAAGAAGAACAGGTAGCAAATGCGATTGCATTTAACCAAACATTACAGTCATTATTTATGATTTTTGGACCAGTGGTAGGATCACTTGTGTATACACAACTTGGTTTATTTACGTCACTATATAGCTTAATCATTTTATTTTTGTTATCTGCTATAGCCCTTTCATTTTTACCAAAATGGGTGGAACAAGAGCAAGTGGCGAGAGATTCATTAAAAAATGATATAAAAGAAGGATGGAAATACGTTCTTCATACGAAAAATTTACGTATGATTACGATCACTTTCACTGTTATGGGCTTAGCTGTTGGACTAACGAATCCATTAGAGGTATTTCTTGTAATAGAGCGCCTTGGAATGGAAAAGGAAGCTGTTCAATATTTAGCCGCAGCTGATGGAATCGGTATGTTAATCGGTGGTATTGTTGCTGCAGTTTTCGCTTCAAAAGTGAATCCGAAAAAGATGTTTGTATTCGGTATGAGCATATTAGCAATGTCATTTTTAGTAGAAGGGTTATCTACATCATTTTGGATTACTAGTTTCATGAGGTTTGGAACAGGTATTTGTTTAGCTTGTGTTAATATCGTTGTCGGTACGCTTATGATCCAACTTGTACCAGAAAATATGATTGGAAGAGTAAATGGAACAATTTTACCACTGTTTATGGGGGCAATGTTAATCGGAACTTCACTAGCTGGAGGATTGAAGGAGATGACCTCACTAGTTACTGTATTTTGTATAGCAATGTCACTTATTTTATTTGCGATAGGTCCAGTTTTACGTATGCAAATAAATAAAGAAGATGTCGCTAATAAAGAGGAACTAACAAATTCGTTAGCTTCGAAATAATCATTGTAAGGGAGCAGGATTGCTCCCTTTTCTTGTGGCAATCTTTTGACAATGACATGCCCCAACTATATACTGATGATGTAAAAACGAGTTTACAGGTTAGGAGAAATGGTGTGAAAAATCAAATCTATGAATTACGCACTGAAAACAATATTTCACAAGGTGCATTGGCTGATAAGTGTAAAGTTTCTAGACAGACGATAAATGCAATTGAGAATAATAAATATGATCCAAGCTTAGCGTTAGCATTCCGTTTAGCTGAAGTATTAGGAACAACTGTTGATAAACTATTTTTGTACAAGTTGTAGGGGGAGTAGTTGTTGGGGAAAGAGAAAATAAGCTTTGTAGTTACGGCATTAGTAGCTATAAGTACGTTAGTGTTTGCACTTTATTATTGGTTAACTGAACTTCAAGTAAACTGGTATGCACTATTTATTTGTAGCATCGCATTACATTATATGTTTAAAAGTTTGGCATCGCATAATGTGGAAGGGACAACGGAAGAGAAAGAAGATGTAGAAAAACATGTATTAAAAACAAGTGCAAATGTTACGTATTATGTACTTGTTGTATTAATTTTTGGTTTGTTTTTCGCATCGGTAGGTTTTAATAAATGGATTGATTTGCATAACATACCGCTTTTGTTTGCGTTATGTGCTGCGATAGTTGTAAAGCCGGCTGTAGAATTTTTAATTGTAAGACGTTATCGCTAAAAATAAAGAAAAGATCCTCTTCTCATGAGAAGAGGATCTTTTTCTTATAGCGTTTTAATTTTTGGATTAGGTGGTGTAACGGATGTATCATTTTCGGGAACTCTAGTTAGTAAGAATCCACCGATAACGAACAGTACAATAATACTAAGGACACCAGCGTTGGTTTTTCCTGTTAATTGCGTTGTAACACCGACTAATACTGGACCCATAATTGCCGCGAATTTACCAAAGATATTATAAAATCCGAAGAATTCATTTGCAGATTCTTTTGGTACTAGTTTTGCAAAATAGGAACGACTAAGTGCTTGAATACCACCTTGAGAAGTGGCAACTAACATTGCTAAAATCCAGAAATCGAGTGTCGTTTTTAAGAAATAAGCATATATGCAGATAATGATATAAATAATAATACCGACGTATAGCATTTTTTTACCTGTAAATGTTTCTGATAACTTTCCGTATAATAAGGCGAATGGACAAGCAACAATTTGTGTGACAAATAAGATGATTAATAGATTCGTTGCACTAATACCGAGATCTGTTCCGTAAGCGGTAGACATAGTAATAATTGTATCGACCCCGTCAATGTAGAAGAAGTAAGCGATTAGGAACATAAATACAGTTTTATATTCTTTAATATTTTTAAAAGTATCAGCAAGGCGTTTGAAGCTCATTGCAATTGGTCTTGGATGACGTTCAATATAATGTGTTTGTTCTACATTTTTTAGCATTGGAATTGTAAATAATCCCCACCAAAGAGCTGTTATTGCGAATGAAATTTGACTAGCAATGCCGACTGATAAAGGGATAGTGCCTTTTTGAGAAAGAATAATAAGAGCGATACAACCGATAAAAGGAATTGTGCTCCCAATATAGCCTAATGCAAAGCCTCGTGTAGAAATTCGATCCATTCTATCTTTAGAGGTAACATCTACTAAAAATGCATCATAAAAAATGTTTGCTCCAGCAAAACCGACTAGTGCTAGCATATAGCAACCTAGTAATAAGTACCACTGGGATGTTGGGACGACTGCTAGCATACTTGTAAATACGATGCCGAGTCCGAAGAAGAATGTGAAAAATCGTTTTTTAAACCCTTTATAATCAGCAACTGTGCCGAGAATAGGAGCAAGTATAGAAATTAAAAGTGTAGCGAATGAGTTTGCATATCCCCAATATGCTGTTGAAGTTGCACCAGATAGTCCAGCTTCTTTTGCAGCTGCTTTAAAGTAAATTGGGAATAATGCAGTTGTAATGACGAGCGAATATACCGAATTCGCCCAATCGTATAATATCCAGCTTTTTTCTTGTCTGGACATTTTTTTCATATAATGTTCCCCCTTAAATTGTTCTACTAACAGTGTACAAAAATAAAAATTATAAAAAGAGAAACAGTGATGATTTTTACATAACTTTTACATATATACAAAGTTCTTTACAATTGAAGTAAATCCTCTACAATTGATCCGTCTGTTTCACCTAAGTGTAAACCGAGTAGTCTAGCGATAGTTGGACCTTCATCAATAAGTCTCATGTACGGGATGGTAACGCCGCTTTTTATCCCTTTCCCAGCAGCGATAAAAATTGTTTCATAGTTAGGTTTTGTTGGAGAGTATCCATGCGTACCAAATGTATATTTTTTACTAGGCGTAACGTCTTTTTCATTAATCTCTTTTATAAAATCTCCTGTATAGTTTTCAGTGAAATAATACTCTTCTCGCGCTTCTAACATAAATAAACAATTACCATCGGCACCGCAGTCTTTTGCAGCTTCATCATGAAGCATAAATTCAATACCGTTTTGTTTATTTTGAAGTAGTTCTTCAAGTAGTAGTTGTACTTTTCGAATTGTATCTGTATCATTTTTGTCTTTCACATATACATAGGCAGAGCCGTCGCAACTTTGGCAATAGGCCTTCCAGTCTATTAATTTTCCTTTTGAGTTTATAGATATAAGCCCTTTTTGATGAAATAGTACATTTAATTGAATGGCTTTGTTTTCACTTAAAGCGCTATGATCACCGAGAGCGATAATTGTACTCTCTTCGTATAGATTACTGTCTTTTAAAGCTTGAATAATTTTCCCTAGCCGTTCATCATGTCTATGAATTGCGGCTATTGTTTCTTTGGATTCAAAGCCGTAATAGTGTCTTTGGGTGTCTAAATCGGTGAAGTGTACAAACATGACATTCGGCTTTTTCGTCTGAATTGTATGCACAGCGGAAGCGAGTACGAAATCATCGAGTTCAGGCTGTGATAAGCCATTTCTTATATGACCAAAACGCTGATTCAAATCTAATTGATATAGCGGGCTACCGCTAAATAATGAAACTAAAATTTGATTTTGCCACGGTCTATTTGGAAAAATTTCAGGTAAATTGTAATCAATATTTGCTCTGCCGGTAACAGGCCATAGAAGGGCAGCTGTTGTTAAATTTGCTTTACGTGCTTCATCGTATAACGTTGTTCCTTTAATGGATTTTCGGTACCAATGCCAATCTGGTGACTCACGTCCAGGTTGAAGTAACGTATTGCTAACTACGCCATGTTTATTAGGATAGTTTCCAGTAACGATTGTTGAGTGGCTTGGATATGTTACAGAAGGATAAATAGGTTCAACTTTTTTCGCAATCGCGCCCTTGTTTATTAATGTTTGGAAATTAGGAAGTTTTTGTAATATAGGAAAATCTAAAGCTGATAAGCAATCGAAAGATAAAATAATGACATGATTTGTTAATGCTTTATCCATAAAGTTCCCTCCTGATTATATAAAACCTATTCTTATATATTACTATTAATACCTAGTAATAAAAAAATATTTTTAGGTAAAAATTTATTATTTATTTTCAGAAAAATTAAACATATAATTAAGTATAAGGAAATGAATGGAAGGAGGGAATACTATGGATTGGCTAGATGGATTTAGTATCTTTTACATCATTGGCGGAGTTACGATTATCCTTGTATTTGCTATTTCGTATTTACTAAAGAAACGGTTTCCAAACAAACAGTTCGATATTATATTTGCACTTAGTTTAATACTTCTTTGCTTAGCATCCTTTCCCGTTACAATGATGGTTATTGGTGGATGGGAAGGAATGGGATATGGATTTATTGGTTTCTTCGTTCTACTTGGTACACTTATCGGTATGATTGCACATCAACTTGTAAAAATCTCGCGAAAGAGCTACGTATAAAACTGCAGAAAATGAAAAGAATATATAAAAATGAGAAAATTAGCTATTGTTTTAAAAAAGAATTTGTATTAT
The DNA here is from genome assembly GCF_040460055.1 of Bacillus cereus group sp. MG4. Classification (NCBI taxonomy): domain Bacteria; kingdom Bacillati; phylum Bacillota; class Bacilli; order Caryophanales; family Bacillaceae; genus Bacillus; species Bacillus cereus group sp. MG4. The sequence continues at coordinate 3,843,326 of NZ_JARVGZ010000001.1, forward strand.
GATAATCAACAAATTTATTTCGTTATAACGATGAAAAAGGACTAGTACATGTTCAACCTTTTTAGCAGAGAGAGAATCCGCCAGGCTGAAAGATTCTTAAAAAGGCGATATGGAACCTACCTTTGAGTTCTGCATATGCAGCGGGAAATTCCCGTTATCAAAAAGAGAGCATATACAATTTTTGTGTATGAATCAGGGTGGTAACGCCGGCAAAGCTCGGTCCCTATTTAGGGGCGCGGGCTTTTTTGTATTTTCTAAAAGGAGGAAGACTGACTATGGCAAAAGAGCAAGTGCAAGCCATTACGAAGATGGAAGAGGACTTTGCGCAGTGGTATACCGATATTGTAAAAAAAGCTGAACTTGTTGACTATTCAAGTGTAAAAGGGTGTATGATTCTGCGTCCGTACGGTTATGCCTTATGGGAGAATATGCAGAAAGTGATGGATGAGAAGTTAAAAGCAACTGGTCATGAAAATGTATATATGCCAATGTTTATTCCAGAAAGTTTATTGCAAAAAGAGAAGGATCATGTAGAAGGATTTGCTCCTGAAGTAGCATGGGTTACACATGGCGGGGATGAAAAATTAGCGGAGAGACTTTGTGTACGCCCTACATCTGAAACTTTATTCTGTGAGCATTTCTCAAAGATTGTTCAATCATATAATGATTTGCCAAAGTTATATAATCAGTGGTGTTCAGTAGTTCGTTGGGAGAAAACAACGAGACCATTCCTTCGTACAACGGAATTCTTATGGCAAGAGGGTCATACAATTCATGAAACAGCAGAAGAATCGCAAGCTGAAACGTTACATATTTTAAATCTATATGCTTCTTTCTGTGAAGATTACTTAGCGATACCAGTAATTAAAGGACAAAAAACAGAAAAAGAAAAGTTTGCGGGAGCGAAGGCAACTTATACGATTGAAAGTTTAATGCATGATGGAAAAGCACTTCAAACAGGAACATCTCATAACTTTGGAACGAATTTCTCTGAAGCATTTGATATTAAATTTTTAGACCGCAACGGTAAGTGGCAATATGTACACCAAACATCTTGGGGTGTATCAACAAGAATGATAGGTGGACTTATTATGGTTCATAGCGATAATAATGGTCTTGTAATGCCTCCTAAAGTCGCACCAGTGCAAGTTGTTATTGTACCAATTGCGCAGCATAAAGAAGGAGTTTTAGCGAAAGCAACAGAGTTACAAGAACATATTCAAAAGGTTGCGCGTGTAAAAATAGATGCTAGTAATAAAACACCAGGTTGGAAATTTAACGAGTATGAAATGAAGGGCATTCCAATTCGATTAGAAGTTGGTCCTAAAGATATTGAAAAGAATCAAGTTGTACTTGTTAGAAGAGATACGAAAGAAAAAGAATTTATATCAATGGATCAATTAGAAAAACGTATTCCAGCACTACTTGAGGAAATTCATAATTCTTTATTTAATAAAGCAAAAGTATTTCGCGATGAGAATACGTATAGTGTGACGAATTTCGAAGAGATGAAAAAAGCAGCTGATGAAAAGCAAGGGTTTATTAAGGCGATGTGGTGTGGAGAACTAGCTTGTGAAGAGAAATTAAAAGAAGAAGTTGGAGTATCTTCACGTTGTATGCCTTTTGAGCAAGAACATTTAGCTGACGAATGTATTTGCTGTAGTAAAGAAGCAAAGCACATGGTCTATTGGGGAAAAGCATATTAATACTCTTTCTTATAGATGCCAAAAGGACTTTGGGTTGCATAATAAACTGCAATCCAAAGCCCTTTTTAGTTTTATATTGGTTTCATGTATTTTTTAGATGGAAGGATGTTGGTCTTTATTTTGCATTTTTACGGCGAATAAACAATAACATACCAATTAGGAATGTTGAAAGTCCTATTAAAATAGATGCAGGATAATGCGCTGCAGTATTAGGTAACTTATCACCTTGTTTTGTCGCATTATCTTTTACGTTACCACCTTGTGAACTGCTATCCCCTTTAACTCGATTGCCATCTTGGGAGCCTTTGCCATCTTGCAAACTGCTATCGCCCTTAACTCGATTGCCACCAGAACCGTTGCCACCAGAACCGTTGCCACCAGAACCGTTGCCACCAGAACCGTTGCCACCAGAACCGTTGCCACCAGAACCGTTGCCACCAGAACCGTTGCCACCAGAACCGTTGCCACCAGAGCCATTGCCACCAGAACTGTTGCCACCAGAGCCACTGCCACCAGAACTGTTGCCACCAGAGCCATTGCCACCAGAACTGTTGCCACCAGAGCCACTACCACCAGAACTGTTGCCACCAGAGCCACTACCACCAGAACCGTTGCCACCAGAACCACTGCCATCAGAGCCGCTGCCACCAGAACCGCTACCGCCAGAGCCATTGCCACCAGAACCGTTGCCACCAGAGCCACTGCCATCAGAACCGTTGCCACCAGAGCCACTGCCATCAGAACCGTTGCCACCAGAACCGTTGCCACCAGAACCGTTGCCACCAGAACCGTTGCCACCAGAGCCACTGCCATCAGAACCGTTGCCACCAGAACCGTTGCCACCAGAGCCACTGCCATCAGAACCGTTGCCACCAGAACCGTTGCCACCAGAGCCACTGCCATCAGAACCGTTGCCACCAGAGCCGTTGCCACCAGAACCGTTGCCACCAGAGCCGCTACCGCCAGAACCGTTGCCACCAGAACCGCTACCACCAGAACCGTTGCCACCAGAGCTGTTACCGCCAGAACCGTTGCCGCCAGAGCCGTTACCGCCAGAACCGTTGCCGCCAGAACCGTTGCCATCAGAACCACTATCGTCCTGAGAACCATTGTTTCCTGGTGGTTTATTATTATCTTTGGAGTTGCCTTCTGCTAAATGATCGTTATTTTGTACAATTGCGTTTGTTGCTGGAGAGAAGTTTTCTGTTGCTGCATTACCGAAATTTAAACCACTAAAAAAAGATAAAGAGAGTGTAGATGCTAAAATGAAGATTTTCGTCATTGTTTTCCTCCTGAAAAATTAATATTCCATCTAAAATACATCCCTTTGTAATATTTCATAGGAGATATAGTTTTATGCAAAAAACTATATAGATAAGATGTTCACAAAATTTTATGGCTATATTTAGATATTCAAAATAAATATTTCGGAATGATATGTTAAGATTAATAGTAAGAAGAATAAAAAAGGGAGGGCTGAAGAATATAGGATTTCTTATATTCTTATAAAAAATTATGAAACAAACAACAAAACAAATAATAACAGGTACATTTCTAGCGACAGCAACATCTTTTATTTCGACGCATGCCTTTGCAGAAAGTGATAATTTAGCGACAGTAAATGCAACAAACTTAAATATACGTGAACAACCTACAACTCAAGGGAAAGTTATAGGAACAGTAAAAAAGGGAACAAATGTACAAGTTTTAAGTAAGGAAAAAGAATGGGCTAAAATTTCTCATGATGGAAAAGAGGGGTACGTCACATTACAATTTTTAGGATTTTCGAATGGAAATCCAAACGTTGAACAAAAACAACAATTAACGATTAATAATGGACAAAAAGAAGAGGGAATTGTTACGGCAACTCGTTTGAATGTACGTAATAGTCCAGCTCTAGGTAGTTCAATGATTGGCTATGTTCAAAAAAATGAAAAAGTAACGGTATTAGGAAAAGCGAACGGCTGGGCAAAGATTGAATATAAAGGAAAAGAGGGATATGTATCTTTAGAGTTTTTAAAATTTGGAGATGCAATTCAAACACCTGACACTTCTGGCCAAAAGCAACTGCAACCAACAATCAAAAATGGGGCACAAGAAGTAGGAACAATCAATGCAACAAGCTTACGAGTAAGAAGCGCAGCGAATACAAGTAGCTCGGTTTTAGGGAACCTAAAAAATGGTGAAAAAGTAACAGTACTAGGAAAAGCGAATGGTTGGGCGAAAATAAGCTATCAAGGAAAAGAAGGTTATGTATCGTTAGAGTTTGTGAAAATTGATGGCAACACAGAAGAGATAAAAAAGCCGGAACAACCGAAAACATCAGATGCAACGATTAAAAATGGAACGCAAGAAGTAGGAACGATCAATGCGATAAGTCTCCGAGTAAGAAGTGCGGCGAATACAAGTAGCTCAGTTCTAGGAAACTTGAAAAATGGTGAAAAAGTAACAGTACTAGGAAAAGCGAATGGTTGGGCAAAAATAAGCTATCAAGGAAAAGAAGGCTATGTGTCGTTAGAGTTTGTGAAGTTAGAAGCAGGAAAACAAGAAGAAAAGCCAGCGGAAAACATTACGAATGGAACGCAAGAAGTAGGAACGATTAACGCGACAAGTCTCCGAGTAAGAAGTGCGGCAAATACGAGCAGCACCATTTTAGGAACCCTAAAAAATGGTGAAAAAGTAACCGTACTAGGAAAAGCGAACGGCTGGGCGAAAATCAGCTATCAAGGAAAAGAAGGCTATGTATCGTTAGAGTTTGTGAAGTTAGAAGCAGGAAAACAAGAAGAAAAGCCAGCGGAAAACATTACGAATGGAACGCGAGAAGTAGGAACGATTAACGCGACAAGCTTACGAGTAAGAAGTGCGGCAAATACAAGTAGCTCGGTTCTAGGAAACTTAAAAAATGGTGAAAAAGTAACAGTACTAGGAAAAGCAAACGGCTGGGCGAAAATCAGCTACCAAGGAAAAGAAGGTTATGTATCGCTAGAGTTTGTGAAGTTAGAAGCAGGAAAACAAGAAGAAAAACCAGCGGAAAACATTACAAATGGAACGCAAGAAGTAGGAACAATTAACGCGACAAGCTTACGAGTAAGAAGTGCGGCGAATACAAGTAGCTCGGTTCTAGGAAACTTAAAAAATGGTGAAAAAGTAACAGTACTAGGAAAAGCAAACGGCTGGGCGAAAATAAGCTATCAAGGAAAAGAAGGCTATGTGTCGTTAGAGTTTGTGAAGTTAGAAGCAGGAAAACAAGAAGAAAAGCCAGCGGAAAACATTACGAATGGAACGCAAGAAGTAGGAACAATCAATGCGACAAGTCTACGAGTAAGAAGTGCGGCGAATACAAGTAGCTCGATTCTCGGAAACTTAAAAAATGGTGAAAAAGTAACAGTACTAGGAAAAGCGAACGGCTGGGCGAAAATCAGCTACCAAGGAAAAGAAGGGTATGTATCGCTAGAGTTTGTGAAGCTAGAAGCAGGAAAACAAGAAGAAAAGCCAGCGGAAAACATTACAAATGGAACGCAAGAAGTAGGAACAATCAATGCGACAAGTCTACGAGTAAGAAGTGCGGCAAATACAAGTAGCTCGGTTCTAGGAACCCTAAAAAATGGTGAAAAAGTAACAGTACTAGGAAAAGCGAACGGCTGGGCGAAAATCAGCTATCAAGGAAAAGAAGGGTATGTGTCGTTAGAATTTGTGAAGTTAGAAGCAGGAAAACAAGAAGAAAAGCCAGCGGAAGACATTACGAATGGAACGCAAGAAGTAGGAACAATTAACGCGACAAGCTTACGAGTAAGAAGTGCGGCAAATACGAGCAGCACCATTTTAGGAACCCTAAAAAATGGAGAAAAAGTAACCGTACTAGGAAAAGCCAACGGCTGGGCGAAAATCAGCTATCAAGGAAAAGAAGGGTATGTGTCGTTAGAGTTTGTGAAGTTAGAAGCAGGAAAACAAGAAGAAAAGCCAGCGGAAGACATTACGAATGGAACGCAAGAAGTAGGAACAATTAACGCGACAAGCTTACGAGTAAGAAGTGCGGCGAATACAAGTAGCTCGATTCTCGGAAACTTAAAAAATGGAGAAAAAGTAACGGTTCTAGGAAAAGCAAACGGCTGGGCGAAAATAAGCTATCAAGGAAAAGAAGGGTATGTGTCGTTAGAGTTTATAACGATTGGTAAAGATTCCATAGATCCAACAAACCCAACAAACCCTGGACAGGTAATAGAAGAACGAGCCGTTGTAAATGCGTCTTTATTAAATGTACGTAAAGGTCCATCAACAGGTGCGGCAGCTGTCGGTCATTTGAAAAATGGAGAGACTGTTACGATCATAGGAAAAGAAAATGGCTGGGCAAAAATCCGTTTTAATGGCGGAGAGGGTTATGTTTCGTTACAGTTCTTAAAAGTTAAACAAGGTTCGTCTTCTTATGAAATTGTTACCTCATCACAAAAGGTTCAAAAACCAAATGAAGCGGAAGCAACACAAATTATGCAGAATATGAAAGAAGATGCTTACATTAAAAGTGACGGTAAAGTTGTAAATATGAAGCAAGGTTTCGTTCGTGCAAATGGTGTTATTAATATTTATGATATTACGACGGGTAAAAAGCTCACATATGTAAAGGGTGGAGCTGACCTGAAATTTGTAAAAGCTGTTGATGATCGTATTCATGTCCAAATTGATGGTATGACAGGTTATGTGAATATAAATGATGTTACATTACATCCGACAATGACTGGTGAGAAAACGTCGTATTATGCAACTAAAAATGGCAAGTTATATCATTATGTATATAATCCGGAAAATGGTAAACATGCAACGTATCAAATTGGTAATGCTCCGAAACATTTAAAAGAAGGAGAGCGTTACGAGGCTTTTGATAAGAAGCAAATTGGAGGACAAGATAGTTATCAATACTTTGAGTATATGCCACTTCGTGCAACATCTACTTATACAGGAGATGAAATTGATAATTTCTTACGTAAATCGAATGCAAAGAGTCCACTTATTGGATTAGGAAAATATTTTGTAAGTGCAGCAGAGAAATATAAGATGAATGCCGGTTACTTAGTGTCACATGCAATTTTAGAATCAGGATGGGGAACAAGTCGTATCGCGCAAGATAAGAAAAATTTATTTGGCTTTAGAGCGGTAGATTCAGATCCATATAATGGTGCAACTGGATTCAAAACATGGGAAGAAGGTATTGATTTTTGTGCGGCATATATAGATAAGCATTACTTAAATCCAAGTGGAAATACATATAATGGTGGAAACTTAGGAGATAAGGCACAAGGAATGAACGTCATGTATGCAAGTGATGAAAATTGGGGACAGCAAATTGCCTCGCTTATGTATAGAATTGATGCAATGAATGGAAGTAAAGATTTAAATAAATATCGACTTGGAACGTTAACGGCAGGTTCTCCGATATTCAAAAGTATGGCTGAAGGTCAGACTGGAATGACATCTCGCAACATTATGGTAGCCATTAAGAAAACAGTTAATACACCACAAGGATCGTATTATGAAATTGTTTCGGATAATAAAGAATACAACAGTGTCTACGTAAAAGCTGGATCTGTAAATCTTGTGAACTCTTATTAAAGGAAAATATCATCATTTCAATGCAGAAAAGTGAAGTTCATAATGTTAGAGGAAGTGACAGTGTGAAAAAATATATCGCATTTGATATTGGTGGCACACAGATTAAATATGGGATTATTTCAAAATCTGGGATATTACTAAATCACGAAACTACATTAACAGAGGCCCATTTAGGTGGGGAACAAATCGTTCAAAAGATTATTAGCTTGGCGGTGCAATTAATGAATGAACATGTTGTTTCTGGAATCGGTATTAGTACAGCCGGAATTGTAGATATTCATAGAGGAATCATAACTGGCGGCGTGGATCATATTCCACGCTATGCTGGTATTCCTATTATTGATAGATTACAAGCTGTATTAAAAGTTCCTATATCCATTGAAAATGATGTCAATTGTGCTTTGTTTGGAGAGATGTGGCAAGGTGTTGGAAGAGATGAAAATAATTGCATTATGCTTACCCTTGGAACGGGAATAGGGGGAGCTATTGTTATTAATAAAAAACTGTACAGAGGTCATTCATTTAGTGCTGGTGAATGGGGCAATATGTTGATCGAAGGGAAACAATTTGAAGAGGTTGCCTCGATTTCAGGGTTAATTTCTCTTGTGCGGAAGTATAAAGGTAGCGGGAATTGGAACGGTGAAAAAATTTTTGAATTATATGATCAGAAGGATAAAGAAGTTATACATGCCGTTCGAATATTCTTTAAACATTTAGCCATTGGAATTAGTAATCTTGCTTATATCTTCAATCCAAAAGTAATTATTATTGGTGGAGGGATTACTAATAGAGGTAATCGATTTTTAGAAGAAGTAAAGGAAGAGGTACGAAAATATTTAAATCCTGAGATTTATAGTAATTGCGAGATTAAAATCGCACAAAATCGTAATCACGCAGGAATGATTGGTTCGATTTACCACTTCTTACATCAATATAAATAAATGATATAGGTGTTTTCATATAATTGAGAATTTATTCTTTTTCTCAATAGATAAATAATGCTACAATATAAGAGAAGAATACAATATTTTCCGATTAGGAAAATGCTTTGTAGAAAGGAAGAAACTTCATGCCTATTATTTTAGAAAAAGGTCAAAAGATCGATTTAACGAAAGGACAACCAAAAGTAGCAAAACTACAGGTTGGCTTAGGCTGGGATCCAATTGGACAATCAGGTGGGTTTCTGTCTTCATTATTTGGAAGTAAACCGAATGTAGATTGTGATGCATCTGTTGTTATGTTAGAAGGGGATCGCTTTTTAAACAAAAACGATTTAGTTTACTTCGGAAACAAACTTTCTACTTGTGGTAGTATTATTCATTCAGGAGATAATTTAACAGGTGAAGGCGCTGGTGACGACGAAACAATTTTCGTAGAATTACATAAAGTTCCGAGCCGTATTAATCGTTTAGTATTCGTTGTAAATATTTATGACTGTGTAAATCGTCGTCAAGATTTCGGGATGATTCGTAATGCATATATTCGTATTCAAAACCCGCAAACTGGTGAAGAATTAGCACGCTATAATTTATCGGATAATTATGTTGGCAAAACGACTCTAATTGCAGGTGAAATGTATCGCCACGGAAGTGAATGGAAGTTTTCAGCTGTTGGAGAAGGCACACAAGATAAAAACTTAAGTGAGATTGTATCACGTTATCAATAAAATAAACCGAGGAGGAATTGAATATGGCATCAATTTCATTGAAAAAGGGACAAAAGGTAGACTTAACAAAAACAAATCCAGGTCTTTCAAAAGTTCTTGTAGGACTTGGTTGGGATACGAATCGTTATGACGGACAAAACGATTTCGATTTAGATGTTAGTATTTTCTTAGTAGGTGCTAACGGTAAAGTTTCAGGTGCAGAGGATTTCGTCTTCTATAATAATCCAAAAGGTGCGAATGGTGCTGTCGAGCATTTAGGAGATAACCGAACTGGTGAAGGTGAAGGCGATGACGAATCGATTAAAGTAGATTTAAAAAATGTACCTGCACATATCGAACGTATTTGTTTCTCAATCACAATTTACGATGGAGAAGGTCGTAGCCAAAACTTCGGACAAGTTTCTAACTCTTTCGTACGTATTTTAGATGAAGAAAAGAATGCAGAGTTAATTCGTTACGATTTAGGAGAAGATTTCTCTATTGAAACAGCTGTTGTAGTAGGGGAATTATATCGTCATGCAGGTGACTGGAAGTTCAATGCAATCGGAAGTGGATTCCAAGGTGGATTAGCGTCTCTATGTAGTAATTTCGGTTTAGATGTAGAGTAATAGATTGATATATCCATCGGTGAAACAGATGTTTACTGATGGATATATTTTTTAAGATTAAAATATAGAGGTGAATATAGATGGTTATTCAATTGCAAAAAGGACAGAAAATTGATTTAGGTAAGACAAGCCCTGGTTTAACAAAAGCAGTAATTGGTCTTGGATGGGACTTTAAATCTTATGACGGTGGATCAGATTTCGATTTAGATGCATCTGCCTTTTTATTAGATGCGAACGGAAAATGTACGAAGGAAACTGATTTTATCTTCTATAACAATTTACAGTCTCCTTGTGGTTCTGTTCTACATACAGGAGATAACCGCACAGGTGAAGGTGAAGGCGATGATGAGCAACTTGTTGTGGACTTGAAGAAAGTTCCAGCAGATGTGCACAGAATTGCTATTACAGTTACGATTTATGATGCGGAAGGTCGTAGTCAAAACTTTGGACAAGTAGGAAATGCGTTCGTTCGTTTAGCGAATGAAGAAACGAATGAAGAAGTTCTTCGTTTTGATTTAGGGGAAGATTTCTCCATTGAAACAGCAGTTGTCTTTTGTGAATTATACCGTCATAATGGACAGTGGAAGTTTAATGCAGTAGGAAGTGGATTCCAAGGTGGATTAGGTGCGCTTGTAAGAGCGTATGGCTTGGATGCATAGAAAGGAAACGATATTCGTTTCCTTTTTTTGACCTTTCTATAAATCTAGCAAAGAATAGGGGATAAAGGTAAGATGAGTATTTTGCAAGGAATCCTTGATACGTATGCTCAGTTTTTCGACTTGGACATGTGGATTAAAGTGTTGCAGGATCCAGTATCTTGGGGATTAATAGGTACACTTGTTGTACTTGAAGGGTTGTTATCTGCTGATAATGCACTTGTACTAGCAGTAATGGTAAAACACCTTCCGGAAGAAAAACGTAAAAAAGCATTATTCTATGGACTTATTGGAGCTTATGTATTTCGATTTATTGCAATTGGAATTGGAATGTTCTTAATTAAATTAGCATGGGTAAAAGTGTTAGGTGCACTTTACTTAGCATGGCTTTCAGTTAAATACTTCATTGATAAAAGAAAAGGTAATGCAGAAGAAGATGAAGCTCATGGTATGAACCAAAACAGTATTCTCTTCAGAATGTTTGGTGTCTTCTGGGGAACAGTTGCGATGGTTGAATTAATGGATATCGCGTTCTCTGTAGATAGCGTACTTGCTGCATTTGGTGTATCAAATGAAGTTTGGATTCTATTATTAGGTGGAATGCTCGGTATTTTAATGATGCGCGGTATCGCTGGCGTATTCTTAAAATTGTTAGAGCGTATTCCAGAACTTGAAACGACAGCATATATTTTAATCTTAATTATTGCAGCAAAAATGTTACTGTCTGTTATTCATATTGAAGTAAGCCATACGCTATTCTTTATTATTTTAGTTGTAGCATTTGGAGCAACGTTTATACTTCACTACATGAAGAATTCTGGACAAGCTAAAGAAGAAGTTGCAGCTACTAAAAATAATCATAAATAATTGAAATGGGTTTGCTCGTTATGCGAGCGCCCATTTTTTATAACTAAAAATAGTTTATAATAGAAGAGAGACTTTATAAAAAAGTAAATGTTTTTGGAGGTGAACTGTTGTGTTTTCACGTTTTACACTTCAACCATGTGCATTAAAAGACGAATTAGATTTAAAGCAATTTGAAGCGCTTTTAGAAAAACGCCCACAATATGAACTGACAGAGAATGAGATGAAGTTTAGTTATATAGCAACTCGTATTCTTGGTGTTCCTAATGATGTAGATGAATATTTCAATGAGCTATTTGATTATAGCGAAGTGAAAGGGATCGTGGTTTTGCATGAACAAAATTTAAATAAGGTGATTGATCCCGAAAAACTGCGCCATATTCAAGAAGTTTTTACATTACATCAAGAAGCACCGAATGGCCTTACAGTAAATAGGCTTGTCGCCCATCTGTCTGGAAAACAACTATTACCACAAGTAGACAATCCTGACTTACAGCATTATATACATACGACGTTTATTTCTGTATTGAAATTGTATGAAAAACAACATAACCAATCATTAAAAACAGAAGGATTCCGTCGTTTCTTAATCGATATGATTAAGTTAAGTGACAATTACGTAGCGAAGTGGTTCTCTACGATTAATTATAAGAAACAAATGCCGCGCATTATTTGGTACGGTGATGCACAGGAAAGCCGTATATATTTCTTATACTTTCTTATTATGCTCGGTTGCGATGTACTTTATTATCACCCAGAAGGAAAAGATGGATTTGAGAATGTTGATGAGGAAGGAAGAAGTTTTGTTGTGTCTCATCCAGGTCGGATTTCTCTTGAGCCATTTCCAGATCGCCGCCGTGAGCGAGTTGCCACAGTAGCGTATCAGGCTTCAAAAGAAATTGAACAAGTACTTCACCACGATAACTCACTGCTGTACAAGCCATGGCAATTTCGTTCCTATACGCCTGTAGCTCGTACGCTCAAAACAACGTATGATGAACTCTTTTTAATTACGAAAGAAAAAGCATTTGTGCGTCCAACATTCTTTGTTGAGAATAAACACATTTATATCCCTTCTTTATTTGCGAAAATATCAGGTGTTTCAAAGAATGATAAAGAATATTTTCAACGATTAAAGGCTATTACATCATTTGATAACAGTTTATTAATTAATACATTTCCGTTTACGAAAGAACAAAAAGCGAATTTCCAATATCATTACCGAGATGCATTAGACCGCGGGGGGAAATTACACCCTGATTTAATTATGAACAGTCATTGGTGGCCACATAAACGTTTGCCAGAAGGATTGCAACATGGTATTGCAGAGGCGATCATCCATACGTGCGAAAGTGAAATGTGTAAACCCATTGCGAAAGAGACGAAACAAGATGTAGCACTGTATGTTTTCGCACAGCTTTCTCAAATACCGCCGAACATTTTAGAGCAACTTGAGAAATTTGATTACTCGCAAGAAGTACCGAAAATTGTTATATTTAATAATGAGAAGAGCGGAGAATTAAGCCGTTCGGATGCTGTTTTATTATTATTTTTAAATCAAATTGGGGTAGATGTATTCCACTTTAATCCAACAGGGAGAAATGATATTGAACCGTATATTGAAGCAGGAGCATTTGATTCCCATTGGCTTGAAGAAGTTAATTTCGATCTTGAGTTTCATGGTTCATCAGCCTATAAAAATTTATCACAAACAATAAAAGGACTATTTCGTCCATTTTTATAAGGAAAGGGAGAATGCCATATGAATAACCCAGTCATACTAGATTCGAAAACAGAATTAAATGAGCAAACGGCACAAGATGTTCGTTTACAACTTAGACAAGATGCAGAAGTACAACGTATTTATAATGCAGTAGATATTAAAGATCAGTTAGAATTAATCGAGCTTGGAAAAGAACCATCTATGGAAATTTCACGTTTCGCTGATCAAATTTTACATACAATGTCTTTATCAAAAATAGAAGACTCTGGAGAATTATTAAAACAACTTGGTAAAATTATGGACAGATTCGATAGCAAAGACTTTGCGGAAGAGAAAAGCGGTTTCTTCTCACGTATGTTCAAAAAAGCTGATAAAATGATTGAACAGATCTTTAGTAAGTACCAAACAATGGGTCGCGAAATGGATAAAGTATACGTAGAAATTACAAAGTATCAAGATGAAATGAAAAAATCAATCGGTACATTAGATGGTTTATATGAGCAAAATTTAAAATATTATTTAGACTTAGAAAAGTATGTAGTAGCAGGGGAAATGTTATTAGAGCGTTTAAATACAGAGTTGGTTCCAATGTACGAAGAGCGTGTGCGTAACAATGACCAATTAGCAGGTATTGAATTAGAATCACTGAAAAACTCTGTTGAAATTTTAGAGCAGCGCATTGATGATTTAGAAAAAGCACGTATGGTTGCGCTACTTACAGCACCACAAATTCGTATGGTTCAACGTGGTAATAATAAATTAATTGGTAAAATCAATACAGCATTTATTACAACGATTCCTATCTTTAAAAATGGTATTATTCAAGCGGTAAATGCGAAACGTCAAAAGCTTGTTGCAGATTCTATGGCTGAACTTGATCGTCGTACAAATGAATTACTTAAGAAAAATGCACAAAATATCGCAACGCAAAGTGTGGAAGTAGCGAGATTATCAGGTTCTTCTAGTATTAAGATGGAAACACTTGAGGAAACTTGGAACATTATTTCAAGAGGTATGCAAGAAACAAAACAAATTGAAGAGCAAAATAAACGTGAGCGTGAAGAAAGCCGCAAGCGTATGGCTACGTTAACAGAGAACATAAAAAAAGAATTACAAGGATAAAGTGAAACTTTAATCAGCGGGGACATCTCCCACAAATAGTGAAATAAATGAAAAGGCAATGAGGAATAATCCTCATTGCCTCTTAGTTTCTCTTTACTAATTTAATGATCTCATTCACAACAAGTGGAATGATACTTAATAAGAGAACAAATCCCCAATCTCGCATCGTTAATGCATGTACACCGAATATATTTGCAAGAGGTGGGATGGAGATGATACAAACTTGCATAAGAACACCAATAAGAAGGGAGAAGACTAAATATTTATTTGTAAAAATCCCAATTGAAAAAATGGATTTCGTTCTTGAACGCAAGTTAAATGAATGAACGAGCTGAGAAAAACTAAGAACGACAAATGCCATCGTTTGAGCGTGTAATAGAGCATCTTCATCAATTTTCTCTGGGAAAAGAGGAAATAAATTTGTATCTCCGGTATAGAATTTTGCCCCGGCGATAAAGGCTGCTAACGTTAAAAGTCCAATGACAGCCCCATTGAAAATAAGAAAAGGAACGCTACCACTAAACAAGCTTTCTTTCGCATGTCGTGGTTTTTCTTTCATAACATCTGGATCTTCAGGATCAACTCCAAGTGATAATGCAGGTAGTGTATCGGTAATTAAATTTACCCACAAAATGTGAATAGGCCGTAGTGGTGTTGCCCAACCGAGTAAAATCGCCAAAAATAAAGCGATAATTTCTCCAAAGTTACAAGAGAGTAAGAAGAGAATTGATTTTTTTATGTTACGATAAATATTTCTACCTTCCTCAACAGCTTTCACGATAGATGAGAAATTATCATCAGTTAACACTACATCCGCTGCCCCTTTTGCAACATCTGTCCCTGTAATGCCCATCGCTACGCCAACATCTGCTTGTTTTAAGGATGGGGCATCATTAACACCATCACCAGTCATAGAAACGATATTTCCTTTTGCACGTAATGCTTTTACAATCTTTACTTTATGTTCCGGAGAGACCCTAGCGAATACATTTAAGTGATTAATTTTGCTTGCTAGTTCTGTATCTGGAATATTATCTAATTCAGTTCCAATCATAATTTCAGATTTTTCTTTAGCAATACCAAGTTCTTTGGCAATTGCAAAGGCGGTATCTTTATGGTCACCAGTAATCATAACTGTGCGAATACCGGCTTTTTTACATTCTGTAATGGAATCTTTTACTTCAGTTCGCGGTGGATCAATCATACCGACAAGACCGATAAAGATGAGATTTTCTTCAAGGTGATCTATAACCACATCGTTTGAATTGTATTGTTTAAATGCGAATGAAAGTACTCTTAAAGCCTCTTGAGACATTGCCCCGGCAGCTTCTAATATTTGATTTTTATCAGCATCTGTTAGAATCTCGATTTTACCGTTTTTAAATATGTGGGTACATCGAGGTAAGAGTTTATCAATAGCACCTTTTGTCATGCTATAGTAGCTTTCATCGTATGTATGAACGGTTGACATCATTTTACGATCTGAATCGAAAGGTAGCTCGTTAACACGTTCATGTATCTGTTCTAAATGATCCTTTTGCATGTTAAAAGTGCTTCCGGCAACGAGAAGGGCGATTTCTGTAGGGTCCCCTGTTTGTGAATCGGAACCGTAAGACGCATCGTTGCATAGCACCATATTTTCTAACAATAGACGTTGTACATCATTATTTACATTTAAGTTTTCTAAGTGGTCGTATGTGTTATCACTATAAAAGTGAGTAACGGTCATTTTATTTTGCGTTAACGTACCTGTTTTATCTGAACAAATAATTGTGACAGAACCGAGAGCTTCGACAGCTGGTAGTTTACGAATGATAACATTTTGTTTAATCATTCGCTGCACACCAATTGCAAGAACGATGGAAACGATAGCCGGCAAGCCTTCTGGAATAGCTGCAACGGCTAAACTAATAGCAGTCATAAACATTTCTAACGTATCTCGTCCTTGTAAAAAACCGATGATAAACATAATGACGCAAATAGATACAGCGACAAAGCCTAAATACTTTCCGACTTGTGCTAAGCTCTTTTGAAGTGGTGTCATATCATCGTCGGCTTCATGTAAAAGGGTAGCAATCTTACCAATTTGTGAGTTCATTCCAGTTTCAACAGCGACACCGACTCCGCGCCCATATGTTACTAGTGTCGACATAAAGGCCATATTTTTTTGATCGCCTAACGGTACTTGCTCATCACTTTGCATAGAAGGGTGGTAAATTGCATCTTTATCAACAGGGACAGATTCACCAGTTAGAGCAGATTCTTCAACTTTTAAATTTGCGGTTTCGATAAGTCGCAAGTCACATGGGATATAACGTCCTGCATCCAGCATGACAATATCACCTGGAACGACTTGTTCAGATGGAATTTCTTTTAGTTCACCATCTCGCTTGACGATAGCTTTAGGTGTCGCCATCTTTTTCAATGCCTCTAAAGCTTGTTCTGCTTTCGATTCTTGGACGACGCCAATAACAGCGTTTAAAACTACAACGAGCGCGATAATACTTGCATCAGCCCATTCACCTACAAAGGCAGAAATAAGGGCAGCAATAATAAGGACATATACGAGGACGTCATTAATTTGGGCGAAAATACGCTGCCATAACGTGCGTTTTTGTTTTGTAGCTAATTCATTAGAACCGTATTGCTTTAAACGTTCATTTACAATTTCATCTGTTAAACCGTGTTGTTCGTTTGTTTCTAAGTCAATTAATGTTTGATCTTTCGTCTTACTGTACCAATTGCTCATAAGTAAGCACCTCCAGTAAAAACAGTTAGCAATGGTAGTGTTGCTATTATTTGTGAGTAGTATGTATGGAGAAAAAATCTAAGATGAGGTTCTACTTCTATTGTACAATATTTTACAGTTGGTTGAGGGAAAGAGAAGAGTTGTCATGAATTTGTTGGAAATAAAAAAGAGCCCCATAGTGAGGCTTTTTACTTTTTAATTAATGTACCTAATTCTTCTGTAATAGCTTGCATTTCACTGATGCTGAATGTTTCACGTTTCATAACGTGCTCATAGATGTCACGTAAGTCTTCGTACATTTCTTCATTAAAGCTAGCAGCTCTCATCGCTCCAGCATTAACCATACGTAATTTTTCTTTAATAGCTTCAACCATATATTCAACATTTTCTTCTGACTTTACGGATAAATCCACCGAAGTGTCCCCCCTTTAAAATAACATAAAGCTATCTTAACATTTTTTATCATTTTCGTTAATAAATCTTTTCAATCCTATTAAATTAGTAGGGATTTCCTTTATAATTAATAATTGGTTGTTTATACTATAAGTATATATTAAGAAATGCACCAAGAAGGGAAGAAACAAAAATATGGTTCAAGTATTGTTTGTTTGTCTTGGGAACATTTGTCGTTCTCCGATGGCAGAAGCGATTTTCCGAGATCTTGTCGTAAAAGAGGGACTCGAAGAGAAAATTGTCATTGATTCTGCAGGAACTGGAGAGTGGCATATTGGCCATCCGCCACATAAAGGAACACAAAAAATTTTACAAGAAAATGCAGTCACTTTTGAAGGAATTAAAGCAAGGCAAGTAGAAAAAGAAGACTTAACAAAGTTTGATTATATTATTGCCATGGACAACAAGAATATAGCAGATTTAAAAAGTTTAGGTAAAACTGGAGGCTATATTGGTAGGCTGTCCGATTTTGTTCCAGACGGTGGCTGGACAGACGTTCCCGACCCTTACTATACAGGGAATTTCCAAGAAGTATATGACCTTGTAACAGAAGGGTGTGTAAAGCTATTAGCTTTCATTCGAAATGAACAAGGAATATGAGGAAGCTTAGAAAGAAATACTTTCTAACATAAGAAATGAAAGGGTGAAGGAATATGGCAAAGAAAAATAATATTGCTCGAAACATTGCGATTGGTGTAGCTGCAGGTGTAGCTGTATCTATGTTAAAGAAAGAAAACCGTGAAAAAGTAAAAAATACAGCAGAAAAAGCAAAAACAAAGATGATTGAAATTGGTGAAAATGCAAAAATCAAAGAAAAAGTGCAAACTGTTACAGATAAAGGACGCGAACTTGCTGACTTCAATGTAGTAAAAGCGAAAGTAGCAGAAATTAAAAAATTGACGCCGTCTGTTGTAGAGACGTTAAAAGAAACGAAAGAAATTTTTAGTAAGAAAAAGGTTGAGCCAGCAGAGAAGCCAGAAACGATTGAAATTCAAGCTGTATCTCCAAAGGTAGATGAGCTGAAAGCAGAGGAAGAGCCAGTAGTTGCTGAAGATGGTGGTATGAAAGAAGCGCGTGAATTGTTTATAAAAGACTCAAATGTAGAGGAAAAAAAAACTGAAGCGTACATTGAGTTGAAGCAAGATAAAGAAGAGAAGAAAAGCGTTTAAACATATATGAGAAAAATTTTAGAAAAGGTGAGAAGAAATCGTACTTATTCGTTTGGTAAAGATTTGTATGACCGGACGATGCGCGATGATGTAGCGGGCTTGGCAGCACAGCTCGCTTATTTCTTCTTGCTTGCGATTTTTCCTGGGCTTGTTTTCTTAATTACGCTTCTTGGATTCATTGACCTTCAAACAGAAAGTGTGCTCAATTTATTAGAACCGTACGTACCCGAAGATGCAATGTCTTTAATTGAAGTAAACGTTGATAAAGTTGTAAATGAGCAAAATGGTGGTTTATTATCATTTGGTTTATTATCAATGCTATGGTTTGCTTCAAACGGGGTAAATGCGGTTATGAATGCATTCAACCGTGCGTACGATGTAACAGAAACGCGTTCTTTTATTAAAACAAGAGCGTTATCAATCGTATTTACATTAGCAATTATTTTTATGATTGTGTTTGCGCTAATTGTTCCAGTGTTTGGACAAGTCATTGGGGCAGCGGTATTTAAAGCAATTGGTTTATCGGATAGTTTTTCTTACGTGTGGAGTATTACGCGGTTAGTAGCGAGTTTCTTCGTGTTATTTGCATTGTTTAGTTTTTTATATACGTTTGCACCAGATCGAAAGTTAAAAAGAAGAGAAGTCATTTCAGGAGCAATATTTGCTACTGTAGGATGGATTGTGGTATCGTACTCATTTGCTTATTATGTAGATAAGTTTGCAAATTACGCCAATACATATGGTGGTCTTGGTGGTATTATTATTTTAATGTTATGGTTCTACTTAACCGGGTGGGTAATTTTACTTGGCGGTGAAATTAATGGTTTACTCCATCATTATAGAACGGGTGACAATAATTCCCGTAATGAAAAGTGACTTCTTGTTCCATAATAATAAGGAACAGGGGGGATATTTCATGAGTAATAATAAAAAGAATCACAATAATAAAAATAACAATAAACAAAAGAGTAGTTCGCATCCAAAGCATAAAACGAGTAGTAGTGCGAACGGGCATAATAGCTACCACTAGAAAAAAACGGGTCCTCTATGAGGGACCCGTTTTTATTTGTTTCCTTTTAATAATCGTAAGCCATTCAAAATGACAAGAATCGTACTTCCTTCATGTCCAATAACACCGAATGGAAGAGCTAAAAATTGCAAGAAGTTTGAACAAATCAGCATTGCGATTACAGCTAGTGAAAAGATTACGTTTTGCTTTACAATACGGTTCATTCGTTTTGATAAACGGATTGCTTGGGAAAGTCGAGATAATTCGTTTTTCATAAGTACAACGTCTGCAGTTTCTAAAGCTACGTCTGTTCCTTCCCCCATTGCTACACCAATGCTAGCAGTAGCGAGTGCAGGGGCATCATTTATACCATCTCCGACCATTGCTACCGTCCCGTATTTTTCTTTTAGCTTTTTAATTGTTTCAACTTTTGTTTCTGGTAAGCATGATGCGTAATATTCCTTTATATTACTTTCGGAGGCAATTGCTTTTGCTGTTTCTTCATTATCTCCAGTAATCATAATTGCTTCGACACCGATGCTTTGTAATTCGCGAATAGCAGTTATTGTTTCTTGGCGAAGTGTATCTTTTAAAGCAATGAGCCCAAGAATACCTTTTTCATCACTAATATAAACGACAGTTTTACCTTCTTTTTCAAGTGAAGCAGAAATACCATTATGGAATGTCTTTGTTTCTTCCCCGATAAAATCAGCTTTACCTATTTTATAAGCTTTGTTTTCAAGTATTCCTTTTAGTCCAAAACCAGTTACATCTTCAACATTTTCTGGTTTTTGTAATGTAATGTCATACGCATGTTGTGCATATTTAACGATAGATTCCGCTAAAGGATGTGTAGAGTGACTTTCAATTGATGCTGTAATAGAAAGTACTTCTTTTTCTGTCATATTTTCTCGAACATATACATCTGTTACGGTAGGTTTACCTTCTGTTAATGTGCCTGTTTTATCAAAGGCGATCGCTTTTACTGAAGCGAGGCGTTCTAAATGTATGCCACCTTTAAAGAGAATTCCATTTCTTGCTCCGTTAGAAATTGCAGATAATGTTGCTGGTGTAATGGCAGCAACGAGTGCACAAGGAGATGCGACTACAAGTAAGATCATAGCGCGATAAAACGTTTCATTCCAGCTCCAGTCAAGTACGAAATGAGGAACGAACATCATAAGCGCAACAACGAGTAGTACCCCTTTTACGTATGTTCCTTCAAACTTTTCGATGAATAGTTGTGATGGTGATTTTTCGCTTTGTGCACTTTGGACGAGACGGATAATCTTTTGGAATAATGTTTGATCGCTCGGCTTCGTAATTTTAACTTCGATAGCACCGCGTAAATTTACAGTACCGGCAAATACTTCATCACCGAATTTTTTCTCATTCGGAATAGGCTCCCCTGTAATAGCGGCTTCATCGATATTTGTTTCACCATTATGAATCGTACCGTCAGCAGGAACGCGCTCACCTGGCTTAATTAAAATAATGTCGTTAATTTGTAATCGTCTAACAGGAACACGTTCCTCAGTTCCATTTGAAATACGTAATGCTTCTTCAGGTTGTAAATCAAGAAGCGCTGAGATTTCTTTTTGACTTTTACTTAATGTATAAGATTCCATCGCACCGCTTAGTGCGAAGATAAAGATTAAAATTGCACCTTCTGCCCAGTAGCCAATGATTGCAGCACCGATAGCAGCAAAGAGCATGAGCATTTCGACATTGAGCTCTTTCTCTTCAATTGTATCTTCAATACCTTCTTTCGCTTTTGCATATCCACCAACTATATAAGCAAGGATATAGCAAGTAATGCCTACATTCATTACATCGTTCTTTGTGAATAACCAACCAGCCAAAATGAAAATACCAGACGCGATTGCAAATATAAGTTCATAATGTTTCTTTAATGTATCCCATAAAGAGGGATGAGAAATAGACTTTTGTACTTGTAATGTTTTTACTTCTGAGTTCATTACTACTCGCTCCTTCCAAATTCTTATTGAGAAAAAGAATCAAAATCGAAACCCCTATAAAACGACGAAAGCTGCCATCCATAATGGATAGCAGCATTTCTGTTGAATCTGATTTTAATAGTTATTATGTTGTAATTATTCTATAGTATAGCATATGTTTTCGTTAGATGGTATGTTTTTGTTTGCGTATAAACTGAAAACTTGTGTTTTCACACTTCCTTTGGTATATATGAATATTGTTCGTAAAAAGATCGGAAAGGAAGACCACAAGTGAAGACAGAGAAATTTTTTACCCATCCGATTGGCGTGTTTATTGCTGCAATAGTAGCGACTTTTTTATGGGGGAGCGCATTCCCATTTATTAAATTAAGTTATGCTGAACTTGGAATTCAGCCACAAGAAGTTGGGGAGCAAATATTATTTGCTGGTTATCGTTTCTTTTTATCTGGAGTAATGCTCATATTTTTCTTTAAAGTGTTAGGAAAAGATATGAACTTCAAAAAAGGAACGGGGAAGCAGTTAGTACAAATTGGTTTATTTCAAACATTCCTTCAATATATATGTTTTTATATTGGGATGAGTTATAGCTCTGGTATTGAAGGAGCTATCATTTCAGGAACATCATCATTTTTTCAAATTTTACTCGCGCATTTTTTATATAAAGATGACGCTCTTAATGTGAGAAAAGTAATTGGAGTTTCTATCGGCTTCTGTGGTGTCATTTTAGTAAATGTACCGAGTGATGGTAGTTTGTCATTCCATTTCGGAATCGGTAGCTTATTACTTCTGAGTGCAGCAATGTTGTATTCATATGGGAATATATTGGCGAAAGAAGGTAGTAAAACATTAGATATTGGCTATATGACAGCATACCAAATGATTTTTGGTTCTATCGGACTATTATGTATAGGGGCTTTGCAAGTTGGAGTTATGCCATTTACATTTAGTATACATGCAATACTCATGCTTATCTATTTATCTTTCTTATCCGCAGCAGGCTTTTGTATTTGGAATACAATTATGAAGTACAACAAGGTTGGAAAAGTATCAATGTACATGTTCTTTATACCCGTATTTGGTGTTTTATTATCGAGCATGATTTTAGGAGAAGCAATTCATTCATTTGTATTATTCGGTTTAGCATGTGTAGCTGCGGGAATTATTGTGGTGAATCGAGCACCAGCTAAGCAGAAAATGGAGCAAGAAAAACAAGTAGCATAGATGAAGAGAAAACGATTACAATGGAAGAACAGTACTGTTCTTCTTTTTTTGTATAGAAAAAGGATAATAGACTAGGTGTAACGAAAAAAGATACAAAAAGTATTTATTGAGGAGAACATATTATGAATCTACTTTACATGGTGTTAATTGCACAAATAATTCTTTTTCTAATTGGTGCAATGTACGCAATAGGGCAGACAAAAAAAACAAGAAATAATATGCCGTTACCTTTAGCGGTGCGTCTTATTCTTAGTTTTTCTTTAACAGTAAGTGCAATTTGGATATGGTTACAAGATCCATCAGTAGCGTATAGTACGTGGGTTGCACTAGGTATGACGTTATCGACTGTAGGAGATTTATTTATGGCAGGTTTGATTCCAATTGGTCACAGGTTAATTGGAGGAATGATTACTTTCGCTCTTGCGCATTGTTTTTATGTAAAAGCATTTTTGCAAACAGGCATTTCATGGAATGGTTTTTGGATTGGGTTACTCGTATATGGACTCTTTCTAATTATAGGATGGTTCTTTTTTATACGAAATGATAAACAAGATAAATTGTTTACGATAGGAGCTCTAATTTACGGATTGTGGGTTGGAGGAATGGCTTGCTTTGCATTCGCCTTATACTATGAGAATACAGGAATATGGTGGATACCAGCTTTTGGTGGTTTACTATTTGTGATTTCTGATTTCATTATAGGTGTGACAGATATTGGAGGGCGCAAATTAAAGTATGAACCACTTTGGATTTGGTTTACATATGTAGCGGCTCAAATGTGTATTGTATATGTGGGAATATAAAAAGATACTCTCAAAATAGTGGATAGACTATTTTGAGGGGATCTTTTTTACTGCTCGCAAATAGTGAGATAAATATAGATTATGGTATATAAAAATAATAAATTTATGAGGATGTTATTTTTAAGTTTGTAATATTACAATTATATAATTCAGAATTTTGTGGAAATTTTACAGTTGAATTCCTTATAATAAAAGTAAAAAGATGATGAGATGGTGGAATGATGCAAAAGAAAAAACGTTTGCGTGAATTCTTTGGAACAATTGCAATTGCATGTTTGTTAGTGTTTTTAGCGAAAATTTTTGTGTTTTTTCCTACGACTGTAAAAGGAGCGTCCATGAAGCCGACGTTACAAGATGGGGATAAGCTGATTGTTAATAAGTTAGCAAAGCAGTTTGAAAGTTATGGGAGAGAAGATATTATTGTTGTGAAGACGGATAATTTTTATGTGAAAAGGGTTATTGGTTTGCCTGGCGATGTAATCGAGGTGAGAAATGATCAATTATATGTGAATCATGAAGTGACACAGGAAGCGTATTTGTATAGTAATAAAAAACAAGCTGAAAAAAAACTTATGAATTTAACAGAGGACTTTGGACCGATTACAGTTCCTAAAAATAAGATTTTTGTTATGGGAGATAATCGCCTAATAAGCAGAGATAGTAGAAATGGTTTAGGACTTATTGATAGAGAAGATGTATTAGGAGAATTAGCGGCAATTTATTATCCAATTGAACATATGAAAATAATGAATTAAAGTAAAAAACCAAGCAAACTGAAATGAAGTGAACCCGAATAGTGGTACATGAAAAAAACACCTCCTGAATTCGCATACTAAGTATGCAAATTCAATGGAGGTGTTTTTTCGTATGACGACAAGAGTTCATTACCCAGAAGAAACAAAGTGGAAAGTAATTGAAATGAAGAAAGATGGTTATTCAAATCGTACAATTATGGAGAAACTCGGAATTAAAAATGTTTCCCAAATTAAGACATGGATGAAATGGTATCGTACAGATCAAACGTATCGTTTTCAACAACCTATAGGAAAACAATATTCTTATGGAAAAGGACCAAAAGAGCTCAGTGAATTAGAACAACTACGTTTAGAAAATAAGCATCTAAAAACAAAATTACTTGTATGGGGAAAGTATCTGGAAATCGAAAGGGGCTGAAACCAGAAACTGTAGTTACTTTATGGAAAAATGTAAAAACAAAAATAACGATAAAAGAATTGTGTAACGTATTAGAATTACCCCGTTCCACATTTTATCGCTGGTTACAACGAACGGAAGATCGGAAAGATGATATAGAAGAGAAAGTAAAGGACGTCTGTCTTAGGCATAAATTTCGGTATGGATATCGAAGAGTGACGGCTACTCTTCAAAAAATGGGACTGTGTGTTAATCATAAAAAAGTATTACGAATCATGAGACAAAATCACATTCTTTCAAAAGTACGTCGAAAGAAAAAGAAATATATCAATGGTGCGGAACCAATGGTAGCCCCTCATCGATTGGAGCGTGAATTCGATGCATCCAGACCAAATGACAAGTGGTTTACAGATGTGACGTATCTCTTATTTGGAGAGCGTACCTTGTATTTATCAACGATCATGGATGCCTTTAATCGTGAAATTATTAGTTGTGTCATCAGCGAATCACAAACACTGGCATTAGCGATGAAGACATTGAAACAAGCAATGAGAGGGCGAAGAGTAAAAGATGTCCTTCTTCACTCGGATCAAGGAAGTATTTATACAGCAAAAGAATTTCAAGCGTATGCCAAAGAAAACGGCATTATCACCAGCATGTCCCGGAGAGGAAATTGCCATGATAATGCCGTCATGGAAAGCTTCTTTGGTCATTTGAAAAGTGAAGCTTTCTATTCACAAGAGATAACAAAAGTATCCAACACAACTGTGCGAAAGATTGTGCTAGAATACATTCATTACTACAATTGTGTGCGAATTCAAGAAAAATTAAACCACCTATCCCCTAAAGAATTTAGGGAACAAGTGGTTTAGGTGTTTTGATTGGTGTCCCGTTTTCGGGGTTCACTTCAGAAATTTGCTTGGTTTTTTATGTTAAATCGTAGGAGACTCATTAAATTCATAGACGTCTTCATTGTTTTTGTTTGTATTTAAAACGAATTTGTGCTGCAATAGTTGCAGTTTAAAGAATGCTAACGGATCGTGATAAGTTTCTGGGTTGCTTCTTAATGTTGCTAATGTTTGCTCGTCTTCCTGTATTTCAAGTTGAGCTGCTTCTACATTTTGTTTCAATATGCTAAGTGGATCTTTAAAGAACATCATGATATCTCGTTCTAATGCGCCTTCAAATACTTCAAATTGAAGGAAGAATTGTTTTGAGATTGTTTGAGCAATTTCCGTATAGTCTTCCGTTTCAATGTATTGTTTATATTTGTTTGCGAGCATAGACTGATTTTTTTGCATGTTACCAAATAGTTTTCCCGCACTTTTTAAGAAAAATTGTGTCGGTGTAAAGCGTAATAAAATATTGATGTTCGTTACTGTAATTCTATTTGTCATGCGTACAACATCTCGATGCCAATCATCTAGTAATTTGAAATCACAAGGAAGTTTCATGCGTTCTTCTTTATATAATTTATTAAACGTTTCACTCATTTCATCTAAATAAGATTGAGCTTGAATAAATTCATTATGAGCTGTTTCAATCCACTCCTGAATAGAACCAGTAAATTTAGGAAGAAGCACTTGTTGTACATGTTTTTGAACTCGTTCGTTCATCGCAGCATTTAATTCTTCATGAACTAATTTGAAGTCGCTATCTTCTTGAACAAGGTCAGAACAACTCTGTAATAATTCAGGAATTTGAGAATGGATATCTCGTGTGATTTCTTCTTTCGTTAAAAGATAAGATTCTGTAATAGAACGAATTTTATCTTTTTCAAGAGCAGTAAGGTTGTTAATAAATCCATTTAATTTAACTGAGATATGTTTATTCCAGCGTACGGATTTCACTAATGTATTTTCTAACTCCACACGTTCATTTACAAGGTATGCGATTGTCTTTTGAGTAAACCATATTAGTTTTTCTATACGTTCTTGTTCCATGTTACGTTCTGCTAGATTAGAAAGAATAGACTCTGTCACGTCTCCAAGTTGCTGGCTACTCTCTTGTGAAGGAGAGTATGGGAAGAACTGTGCATTTGGGAAATGGACTTTAATCTTACTCATTAGTTTTTCATTATTGGTCGTATTATTTGTGTGTAATACGAAATGAATTTGTAAATTTGGCACTTGTTCACGTAAATAAAGTAATGTATCAAGTTCTTCACCATGTAATGGTGAAGCAGAATTTAATACGTAAATAAGGCTATCTGCTGCTTGTAAGTATTCAAAATATGAGCTGTTTTTATCCACTTGCCCTTGAACAGGTGGCGTAACAAGAAATGCAAATTTATTTTTTCTTAAAAATCTACTTGGTAACTTAATTTCTATACATTTTTTCTCAAGTTCTGATTCGGAAGGTGTAGCCATTCTTTGATGGAATTCATCAAAGCTAGGTATATTGTGTACATCTAACGCAGTGAATTCTGTTATTTCAGTTTGGCTATCATCTTTAAATAGAATAGGAGTTGTTACAGTCTCAGTTAAGATGTTCTCTCCTAGTATTGAATTGATGAAGGATGATTTATCATGGTCACTAGTTCCCGCTATTAGTAATTGTGTAACATTTAAATCACACAGTTCGTGAACGAGTAACGTAAATTGATGACTTAAATCTACATCGTTTTTTTCAGCCCATACAGCAATTGTTTCGAATAAATGAGAAACTGTTTCCATATTTACATCTGTTTCAGCTGTTGAATTAGAAAGTAGGGCTCCAGCACTTTTTACGAGTAATGACTCTAAAGTTGTAGGTGAAACTTCATTCCATGCTAACACTGCAGCAGAGACAAATAGGGCATCTTTTGCTTTCGTTAAACTAAACCAATTTGTTAATAAATCTGGTACAAGTCCCTGCATTTCATGCATGAAATGCTCACCAGTAATTAACTCAAAGTACGTATCTTGATAGCGTTCAACAATTTCATGCCAATCGTCATTGTTGTCTGTTTCAATATGTAAGAATAAATGATTTATTGTTTGAATCCAAGGTAGATGCAAGTTTTCATTTTGATAGCTGTTCCAAAGCGCAATAACAAGTTCTTTAAATTGGACTTGATCAATTGCATATAAAGCTTTTAAAGATTCATAGAAATATTCTGGTTTGATTTGTTTCGTGAATCCTTGATTCACATAATTGATTAAAGTATCGAACCAGTGTAACGATTTTGTTCGAATTCCTTCTTGAACGGCAAGTTCGATAGCATTATTCCAATCTTCTTGTTTTTCATAGAATGAGCGAGCAATTGCAGTGATATTAGGATAGTCAGGTTGAAATGCAACAGCCTCACTAATCGTCTTAAATGCTAGACCTAAACGATCTTGTTCGATGTAAAGAGAAAGAAGTTGTAAGGAAACTTCCATTGTAAGAGTTGTATCTTCCGTTTGAATAGATTGATAAATCTCTTCTGCTTTTGGCAAGAATCCTAGTTCAAAATAAGAATCCGCAATATTTTTGGTTGCCCAAAGTGCAAGTTCGTTATTTACTTTCTCCCATTTAAATATCGCTGCTTCAAAGTCTTTATTTTGGTAATAAAATTCACCTTGAGCAAAGCGGATATTAGAAATGTTGGAGAATTCATTTGTAGATTCATTTATATATGCTTCACCGAGTACTTCTGATACTGGAGTAGAAGTTTCTTCTGTTAAAAATGTTTTATAGTAAACCTTTTGGATAAATTGATTTTCAATGGTCATGTTCGTTCCCCCTGTATAATTTAGAAAAATGATGTTGTATGTAAAGGGTGTATGTTCTTTTAATAGGTAGAAGTTGCATTATATCGACCAAACTATGTTTTTGCTAGATATATCATTTTTCCTGAGAGTTAAACCGTTGCGAAAAGTAACTTTCCTTTATTGTAACAAAAAAACAAGCATATGAATTTTTATTTTTTAATCCGGCTATTTGCGGGTAGTAAGACTAGCGCTTCAAAAATTGGTGAATACAAGGGAAGTAGGCGGGAGTCGGGCGCACAATTGGTGTGTGCTAAAAATTAGTGAGGATGAGCAAATCACCACTGATTAATGGTTCGCTTTCTTCCTGCTAAAGGAATGGATAGAAGTAGAGTTCATTATAAAAACAATGTATAGTGAATATGTATACCATGTTTGTCTGAAAGATAGAAAGGGCACAATGTGGAATAACGATCGTGCATAGGATGTGTTTTCCGAATGGAACAACATATTGGCGAGTTAATCGCGCATTATGGGTATTTTGGAATTATTATAGCGTTGGCCGGTGGAATTGTTGGATTACCGATACCAGACGAGTTTTTATTGACCTTCGTTGGTTATAACGTTTCTAAAGGAGTTATGTCAGGAACGGCTGCTTTTTTAAGTGGAATGGCTGGTGCGATGTTAGGTATTACATTAAGCTACATATTAGGTTTAAAACTTGGGCTCCCTGTTTTAAAAAAATATGGGCCGAAGATTAGAATTAAAGAACATCACATTGAAAAAACACATATTTTATTTGAAAAATATGGACCATTTCTTTTAATGATTGGTTACTTTATCCCGGGAGTACGTCATTTAACAGCATATTTTGCTGGGATGTCGAATTTAACACTTTGGCGTTTTTGTTTGTATGCTTACGGTGGTGCGCTTATTTGGATAAGTGTTTTTATTGGACTTGGCTGGAAGTTAGGAGAGAAGTGGCGTTTCGTTGAGTATAGCCTACATCATTACGGAGTATGGATTTTATTCATTTCAGTAGTTGTTACATGTATTGTATGGTTTTATATAAAGAAAAAGAAAAACCGCTATTAGCGGTTTTTTTAGCTGAAAGCAATAAATAATACACCAGCTGTAATAAAGACTACACCAACGCCAGTCATAAAGTTTAACTTTTCACCGAGTATAATCATCGCGAGGATGATAGAAAATACGACGCTTAATTTATCGATAGGAGCCACTTGTGAGACTTTCCCTGTTTTGAGGGCAAGAAAATAAAATAGCCATGACGAAGCACCTGCAACCCCACTTAATGTGATAAAGAGCAGTGCTTTTTTATTTAGCAGTACGTCGCCGATATTTTGAAATTTACCTTGGATAATAATAACGCCCACCATAAATAATGCCATAATAATAGAACGAACCGTTGTTGCAACATTGGCATCGATTCCATCTAAACCAATCTTTCCGAAAATAGATACAAGGGCAGCAGCGATTGCTGATAATAGTGCGAATAAGAGCCATGAACTCATAGTAAAATTCCTCCAATCTTACATTATTATACATGAAAACCATTCTCACGTATAAAGTGAAACTTTAATCAGTGGGATTTTACCGCCCCGCAAATAACGAAATAATCCCCACCTTATATTGCTAATAAGGTGGGGATTATTATACTACTCTGCAATTTCTTCATACAAAAAGTACGTTACATTATAAATATGTTCTACTTCATCGTCTGTCATAAACAATAATTCATCACGCTCAATCCCTTTTTTCTTTTCAATAAACTCAATCATGTTTTTGCGTTCTTCTCTTTTCATCAATTTTATTTCTCCCCTCAATCTGTTTTAATACAGTTTATTTAAGTTACTGCTATTATATAACAGAATCTTTAGAAAGTTCCACCTATTTTATTGTTTTTTTCAGAAGAACTTTTCGACAAAACAAGCCCACCTAAAGGGGGCTTGTTTTATTTTATAGTCGTAAAAACTCGGGCTCCGTCGTACCAGCACCATCGATGTAGTAAATTGTGTCGGGATTGATTTTTATTAATACGTAATTAGGGTCTTCAGGACCAAGTAACCAGCGTTTTAAGCTATTATTCCAAAACTTGTTTTTTAATGTGGAATCTTCCTCGATGGAAGCTAAGCCTTCAACTTCAATATAATCTTCATCTAATTTTTTTCCTTCACGTCCAAGTAGTACATGTACATTTGGATTGTTTTCGATATCTGTTATCTTTTTTGATTTCCGATCTGTTGCAACATATAACACAAAATCTTCGTGGAAAAACATCATAAAGGTACTATGAGGTTTATTTTCACGTACAGTAGATAATACACCAGTTCGTTGACCGCAAATAATAGTTTCAATTTTTTCTTTTAAATGCATGCTTTTAACCCCTGTTCATAATTTATTATTTTCTCCGTTTAAACAAGATAATTTAAATATCTTTTATACTGTTTTCTTCAATCCGATTTTTTAAACGTAATTGTGATGAAATCGGACAAGTTAGGAGAAGAATAATAATAATATCGAGGAGAAATACATACGATGGAAGGATGAAAAGCATGTTTAATAAAATATTTCTTATAGTAGCGCTGATCGGGGTACCACTTTCTGTACTTGGAAAAATGCTTCATTGGCCTCAAACAATTATGTTCGCTGTGTATTGCATTACTATTATCGCCTTAGCGGGTTTTATGGGGAGAGCGACAGAAAGTTTGGCAATTGTCTCTGGACCTAGAATAGGCGGATTATTAAATGCTACTTTCGGTAATGCTGTTGAACTGATTATTTCGATTTTTGCACTTCAGGCGGGATTAATTGAGGTTGTATTAGCCTCTTTAACGGGTTCTGTACTTGGGAATTTATTATTAGTAGGAGGGCTATCCTTCTTTATAGGAGGGCTTAAATACAAAAGACAAAGTTTTAATGTATATGATGCAAGGCATAATTCAGCTTTATTAATCTTTGCTGTAGTAGTAGCTTTTGTTATTCCAGAGATTTTTTCAATGAAGATGGATGCTGGAAAGACGTATCAATTAAGTATCGGTGTGTCTATTATCATGATTATTATGTACCTTGCTGCATTGCTATTTAAGCTCGTTACGCATCGTGGTGTATATCAGCATAAAAGTGACGAAGTAGCTCATGAGGAAGAGCCAGAGTGGTCGAAAGGTAAAGCGCTAATCATTTTAGCAATAGCGACAATTGCGGTCGCTTATGTGTCAGAGGCGCTCGTGCATACATTTGAGACAGTTGCAAAGTCATTTGGTTGGTCAGAGTTATTTATAGGGGTTATTATCGTTGCAATTGTTGGGAATGCAGCGGAACATGCATCTGCAATTATTATGGCGTATAAAAATAAAGTAAATATTGCAGTTGAAATTGCAGTCGGTTCTACGTTGCAAATTGCCATGTTTGTTGCTCCTGTATTAGTACTGCTTTCTATGTTCTTTGCACAAAGGATGCCTTTAGTATTTACAATACCAGAACTTGTTTCTATGATTACAGCTGTTTTCTTAACGATTGCGATTTCAAATGATGGAGATACAAATTGGTTTGAAGGCGGTACTTTATTAGCGGCGTATGTCATTATGGGAATTGGTTTTTATTTATTATGAAAAATAGGCATAACAATTGTATTGAGAGAAAACAATAAACAAAGTAGTATATATACCTTTACGTAGGAAGGAGCCAGACAGGTGAAACGAGTATACAGCATATGTCTTTCAACTATGGTCTCGTTTATTCTATTATTTCCTAACATGAGTTTTGCAAAGACAACGGTAGAAACAAAAATGCCTTCATCTGTTTTAAATATTTCTAAAGACAATACGTTTCCAAATGATGCGCAAGATTTGCCGCGCTTACAACCGAGTAAGTTTGCTCAAGAACTATTGAAAACAGCAAATATTAAAATTGAAAATCCGGACTTAATTCGAATGTTTAATGAAACGACAATTTCGAATGCGCCGCTTGCGGTAGGATACCGAGCGAAGATTTATTTAGGTCAATGGGCTTTAAATTATGAATCGGTTGATACATCGATTAATTGGGAATATAAACAAGTAAATCGCAATGTGTACGATAATCGCGGAGGAGATCGCTTATATCCGCTACGCTATAAGCAAGAAACGCAAAAGACGGTTGAAGGTGATTTAACAGCAGATATGAAAAATACTGCGGATGTGAAAAAAATGATGCTTCTCAAAGCACTTGAAAAAGTACAATTGCCGCTTTCATTTAAAACGACCATTGGTTATGGTACTGGACATGAGCGTGTGTATAATATTAGTCCGAGTCAACTTGGATATTTATACGCTTATACACCAGCAGTAAATGAAAAAGGAAAAGTAACATTTGGAGAAGTGTACCTTGTGTTAAAAGGAAATCAAAAGAGGCTTGTAGTAAAAAATATTACCTCACAAGGAATCGGAGCTGCTATTCCAATTCACGATCATTTGTATTTTAAATTCATTTCTTCTTCTCACTCGCAATAATATGAAAAAACGTCAGCTTATAAGCTGACGTTTTTATTTATCCCGCTATTTGTGGGCAATTGGTTCAACTAATAATCAGTGGGGAATGAACAAAACCTCCACTGATTAAAGTTGAACTTTAAAATGTTATGTTTGCTGTTTTTGATAAGAAGTCTTCTGTCGGATAGTAGCTATTTTTTACAAGAACATTTGGTCCAAGGCATTTTACTGCAGGACAGTGACAGCTTAATGATTGTGCTGTTTTTGAAGCACTCCATTTG
The DNA here is from genome assembly GCF_040460055.1 of Bacillus cereus group sp. MG4. Lineage (NCBI taxonomy): Bacteria > Bacillati > Bacillota > Bacilli > Caryophanales > Bacillaceae > Bacillus > Bacillus cereus group sp. MG4. Next base: position 3,876,249 of record NZ_JARVGZ010000001.1, read on the forward strand.
TCATACGCTTCTTGTAGTGTGTTTGTTTGTACGTTACCTAGAAGGGGGACGTCACCGAAATCAGTTACAATAATATTTCCATCGAAAATGTTAACGTTTAAACGAGAACGACCATCTGGATCGTTACGAACTGTTACATTTTTGCTTTCTTGTAATTTCTTAAATGTGACGATGTCTCGCTCATCATCGCTACAAGCGTAGAAAGGTAAAGTTCCAAATAACATCCATACATTTTCATCGCGAATTTCTAGTAAATGCTCAATTGCATCACGAATTTCAGCTTTTGTTAAAATTTCTAGATTACTCGCGAAGTCACTTGGATACATTGGATGAACTTCGTGACGTTTACAGCCCATCTCTTCGACAATTTGACGATGAATATGTTCAATATGTGGTAGAGTTCTTTTGTTTAACATCGTTTCAGCTGATACGAGTACACCTGCATCTGATAGAGCTTTACTATTTGTAATCATTCGTTCAAATAATTTTGCACGTTGTTCATAAGTAGGTTTACGTTCCATCATTGCAAATCCACCTTCAACGAAGTCATCAATTGTTCCCCAGTTATGGGATATATGCAATACGTCTAAATAAGGAATAATCTGTTCGTAACGTGCTAAATCTATAGTTAAGTTTGAGTTGATTTGAGTGCGAACGCCTCGTTCATGGGCGTATTTTAAGAGTGGTGTTACATAGTTGTCGACGGATTTCTTTGAAAGCATTGGTTCTCCGCCAGTAATACTTAAAGAACGTAAATGAGGAATCTCATCTAATCGTTTTAATAAAAGCTCCATCGGAAGCGGATTTGGATCTTTCGGCTGTAATGTGTAACCAACAGCACAATGCTCGCAACGCATATTGCATAACGTTGTCGTTGTAAACTCAACGTTTGTTAATAGTAGTTTGCCGTACTCTTCAAGGTCCATATACGCTTCCCATGGATCGTAAGAAGGAGTAATCGGCTTCATTTTTTGTGATATCGTCATATGAAATACTCCTTTGACTATTGAAATAACAATTTGTCCATTCTCTATAATAGAAGAATATGTACTTTTTATAAAGTGAAACTTTTTTGTGAAAAAAGAGAGAGGGCTTACATTTGAATGAATGACTGTGACAAAATTGATGAAATTTCATGCCCATAGCAATCATTTTTGCGGTATAATAAAAGCAACTCGAATTAAAAGGAGAGTGCCTTCATGGGAAAAGCAATTGAGGATAAAGATTCACAACTAGTATATTTAAAAGAACGTTTAAATATGTTCATTGAAGTAATTGATACAATTGAACCTGAAGAAGTAGAGTTAGAAGATGTAGATCGTCTTCTTGCGATGTTAGATGAATTAGAATTAAAATGTGAGCAATTTAAAAAAGACGAATAATATATTAAAAAGGCTGCCAATGCAAAATTGGCAGCCTTTTTCTGTATGGATAATAGAAGGACGGTAGAAAAAAAGGTATAATCAAGTTGTGAAAAATTTCATTTATGCTTTAATAGCGTGAAACAAATAAAAAGCTGAAGAGCATAACGATGGAATTTTCAGCTCATAACGTTTTGGTAGCGTTCACAATTGAGGGGGAAGTAACAATGGAAAAGCTTCAAGAAAGCATGTATCAACTAATTGTTGAAACGTCAACGAACTTACCGAAAGATGTTCGTCGTGCGATTCAACAAGCGAAAGAACGAGAAAATGCAGGGACTCGTTCTGCGATGGCACTTGGCACAATTACGAATAATATTAAAATGGCTGATGATAACATCTCGCCAATTTGCCAAGATACAGGGATGCCAACGTTTAAAATTTATACACCAGTTGGTGTGAATCAATTAAAGTTGAAGGAAGCTATCTATAATGCGCTTGAGCGGGCGACAAAAGATGGTAAACTTCGTCCCAATTCTGTTGATTCTCTTTTTGGGGACAATAGTGGAAATAATTTAGGACCAGGTACACCGGTTATTAAGTTTGAACAATGGGAAAAAGATTATATTGATGCACGCTTAATCCTAAAGGGTGGTGGCTGTGAGAATAAAAATATTCAGTATAGCTTACCGTGTGAATTAGAAGGACTTGGACGCGCTGGCCGTGATTTAGAAGGAATTCGTAAATGTCTTCTTCACGCTGTATATCAAGCGCAAGGTCAAGGCTGTAGTGCAGGTGTAATTGGTGTTGGTATCGGGGGAGACCGCACATCAGGTTACGAATTAGCAAAAAATCAATTATTCCGTACATTAGATGATGTCAATCCAGTACCAGAGTTACAAAAACTTGAAGAGTACGTATTAGAAAATGCGAATAAGCTTGGCATTGGTACGATGGGATTTGGCGGAGAAACAACTTTACTTGGTTGTAAAATTGGCGTGTATAATCGTCTGCCAGCTAGTTTCTACGTATCTGTTGCGTATAATTGCTGGGCATATCGCCGCCTTGGCGTAACAATCCATCCTGAAACAGGTGAAATTATGGATTGGCTATATCAAGAAGGTGAGGATACACTTCAGCAAGAAGCGCAAGAAAAAACAGAGCAACGTGAGATTGTATTACAAGCACCAATTACAGAAGAGCAAATTCGTGAACTTCGCGTTGGTGATGTTGTAACAATTAATGGCATGATGTATACAGGTCGTGACGCAATCCATAAGCATTTAATGGATAACGATTGTCCAGTAGATTTAAAAGGACAAGTTATTTATCACTGTGGTCCAGTTGTCGTGAAAGATGAAAATGAAAACTGGCAAATTAAAGCGGCAGGTCCAACGACAAGTATTCGTGAAGAACCGTACCAAGGCGATATTATGAAGAAATTCGGTATTCGCGCTGTCATTGGAAAAGGTGGTATGGGTGCGAAAACATTAGCGGCTTTAGAAGAGCACGGTGGTGTATATTTAAATGCAATTGGCGGTGCAGCGCAATATTATGCTGAATGTATTAAAGAAGTAAAAGATGTTGATTTCTTACAATTTGGTATTCCAGAGGCAATGTGGCATTTACGTATCGAAGGATTTAAAGCAGTTGTAACGATGGATTCTCATGGTAATAGCTTACATGCAGATGTTGATAAAACATCACTTGAAAAATTAGCTAGCTTTAAAGAGCCAGTATTTAAGTAAACAAAAATGCATCTCGAATGATTCGAGATGCATTTTTTTGGTATATATAGAAAAACATGTTCAGCATGAAAGAATGCACGGCAACAGAAACTACAAGTACGATTATATATGGAATGGAAAGGAGACTATTTATGAAATATAAATGGTTATATATCGGTCTCATTTTTTCAATTATGATGGCACTTGTTCCAGTCTCAGCATTAGCTTATACAAATACTCCACATAACTGGGGAATCCCGCGTCCTAAAAATGAAACAGTACCAGATGCAGGAAAGTTATACACAGATTTACTACAAAAAAATGGTGGGTTTTATTTAGGGGATACAAAGAAAAAAGATATTTATTTAACATTCGATAATGGTTACGAGAATGGATACACAGGGAAAATCTTAGATGTATTAAAAGAGAAAAAAGTACCGGCAACTTTCTTTGTAACTGGGCATTATATTAAAACACAAAAAGATTTATTGTTAAGAATGAAGGATGAAGGACACATTATTGGAAACCATTCGTGGAGTCATCCTGATTTCACAGCAGTAAATGATGAGAAACTTCGTGAAGAATTAACGAGTGTAACGGAAGAAATAAAAAAAGTAACTGGGCAAAAAGAAGTAAAATATGTACGTCCTCCGCGCGGCGTATTCAGTGAAAGAACGTTAGCTCTTACGAAAGAAATGGGCTATTATAATGTATTTTGGTCACTTGCATTTTTGGATTGGAAAGTGGACGAGCAAAGAGGATGGCAATATGCACATAATAATGTAATGACGATGATTCATCCAGGATCTGTTTTATTACTTCATGCAATATCAAAAGATAATGCAGAAGCACTTGCGAAAATCATTGATGATTTGCGCGAGAAAGGGTATCATTTTAAAAGTCTAGATGACTTAGTAAAAAGCAATCAACCGTAAGCATGTATGCTTGCGGTTTTCTCATGCTATAATGATGTGTAAAAAGGATGGGGAAACGTATGTGGAGCGAACATGTTACGTTAGAGTATCCGTATCATTTTGAAGAGGTATTAAAACGTTTATCTTTTGATCCTCTTAACGTCATTCAATTAGATGAGAAAGTCATTTATGTCCCGCTTTGTATAGACGAGGAACAGATTGTTGTTCGCTTGCAAGGGATTGGTACTGTTCAAAATCCACAGTTTTGGATCTCTAGTCAGGCAGGAGATCAAGAGAAAGTCATGAAACGAATGAGGGCCATTTTTCATTGGAATGAACCGTTTCAAGATATACAAACACATTTTTTAAACACATCATTACGTCCACTATTTGAAACATATGCTTATACTCCAATTATTTTAGAGTTTGATTATTTTGCTTGTCTTCTTCGCTGTATCATTCATCAACAAATAAATTTGAAATTTGCTACTGTGTTAACAGAACAGTTTGTGAAACGATATGGAACAGAGAAGAACGGTGTATTCTTTTTCCCCACTCCAGAAATAGTAGCAAATATTTCAATAGAGGAATTGAGAGAGCAGAAGTTTAGTCAGCGAAAGGCTGAATATATAGTAGGGTTAGGTCGAAGTATTGTCAGCGGTACATTAAATTTAGCGAGTATAGAAACCAGGGCGGATGAAGAGGTTTCCGCACAATTGTTACCAATTAGGGGGATTGGTACATGGACAGTGCAAAATTTTTTAATGTTTGGGCTTGGACGGAAGAATATGTTTCCGAAAGCGGACATTGGGATTCAGCGTGCAGTGCAAGGTGTATTTCAATTAGATGATAAACCTGATGATGCATTTTTAGAAAAAGTGAAACAAGAGTGTGAACCATACTGCAGTTATGCAGCGTTATATTTATGGAAAAGTATAGAGTAGAGGTGTAATAATGATACAAAAGCAACATGAGAGTAAGTTGGAAGTTGGTCAAACGTTTCCTGTGACAATTAAACGTCTTGGGATTAACGGAGAAGGCGTTGGTTATTTTAAGAGACAAGTTGTTTTCATTCCAGGGGCATTACCAGGAGAAGAAGTTGTTGCTGAAACAACGAAAATTCAGCGTGGCTTCGCTGAAGCGAAAGTGAAAAAAGTTCGTAAAGCTTCACCACATCGTGTGAAAGCACCATGTCCGGTATATGAAGAGTGTGGCGGTTGTCAGCTGCAACATTTAGATTATAAAGAACAATTAAATCAAAAGCGTGATATCGTCGTACAAGCATTCGAGAAGTATATGAACAACAGTTTGGAAGAAAAAATTCGTCCAACGCTTGGTATGGAAAACCCATGGCATTATCGTAATAAGAGTCAATTACAAGTGGGACGTAAAGACGAAAAGGTTATTACAGGGCTGTATAAGCAAAATTCACATCAGTTAATTGATATTGCTCACTGTATGATTCAACATAAAGCAACGAATGAAGCGACAAAAGTTGTAAGACGTATATTAGAAAAATTAAATGTTTCTATTTACAATGAGAAAAAACAAAAAGGTTTAGTACGCACAATTGTGACACGTACTGCAGTTCAAACAGGGGAAGTACAAGTTACACTTATTACAACAAAAGAAGAATTACCAAATAAAGATCAATTTATCGCAGAAGTACAAAAACAGATGCCAGCTGTTAAATCAATTATGCAAAACGTAAACTGGCGTAAAACATCTGTTATTTTCGGTGATAAAACATTTAAATTAGCTGGAAAAGAAGTAATTCAAGAAACACTAGGTGATTTATCATTTGAATTATCAGCACGTGCATTCTTCCAGTTAAATCCAGAACAAACAGTTGTTTTATACGATGAAGCGAAAAAAGCAGCTGCTTTAACAGGCGATGAGAAAATTGTAGATGCGTATTGTGGTGTTGGTACAATCGGTCTTTGGCTTGCAAATGATGCAGCGGAAGTACGTGGTATGGATGTAATTCCAGAAGCGATTGAAGATGCAAGAAAAAATGCGCAGCGTCACGGATTTACAAATACGAAATATGAAGCAGGTAAAGCTGAACAATGGTTACCGAAATGGGTAAAAGAAGGATGGCGTCCAGATGTAATTGTTGTCGATCCACCTCGTACAGGTTGCGATGATAAATTACTGGAAACAATTCTAAAAGTGAAACCAAAACAAGTTGTTTACGTATCTTGTAATCCTTCTTCATTAGCACGTGATGTACAAGCATTAATGAAGAGTTATGAAGTGGAATATGTACAACCAGTTGATATGTTCCCACATACAGCCCATGTAGAAAATGTAGTGAAGCTTGTTAGAAAGTAAAGTTTATTCATATTCCCTCACGATATGAGGGAATATTTTCTATGAAGGAGAGTAAAATGAATAATTATAAATTAACGATTCAGTACGATGGTGCACGTTTTAAAGGATGGCAACGTCTCGGTAATAACGATAATACAATTCAAGGAAAAATCGAGAGTGTCATATCTGAAATGATCGGAAAAGAAATTGAAATTATCGGTTGTAGTAGAACAGATGCGGGTGTACATGCTTTGAATCAAGTTGCTAACTTTCAAAGTGATGAGAAGTTAGTGGAACAGAAAGTGAAAAAATATTTAAATCAACATTTACCCAACGATATTAGCATTACGAATGTAGAAGAAGTACAAGATCGCTTCCATGCTCGTTACAATTCTAAAGCAAAAACATATCTTTATAAAATTTGGAATGAAGAGCATACAAATCCATTTATGCGTAAATACAGCATGCATGTGAATAAAAAATTAAATGTGAAAAGCATGAAAGAGGCTGCGCAACATTTAGTTGGTTCACATGATTTTACTGCTTTTTCAAATGCGAAATCAAAGAAAAAGTCTATGGTTCGAGAAGTATATACACTTGAAGTGATGGAAGAAGCAGGATTTGTACAAATTAGAGTAAGTGGTAACGGATTCCTTCATAACATGGTACGAAAAATTGTTGGAGCATTAATTGAAGTTGGATTAGGACAATTAGATGCGGACGCAATCCCAAGTATTTTAGAGGAAAAACAACGTAATCAAATTAATTGTCTTGCTGAGGCGAGTGGTTTGTATTTGGAGAATGTTGAATTTTAATAAACAATAAAAAAATCGAGCTGTGTAAGCTCGATTTTTTTATTGTTTTGGCATTAAGAAGATTTTTCTTTCTTCATACGTATCTTCAAATTCCAAAAAGTAGCAAGAATAATAGCTGCAAAGGAGCCGCTAATTGTTGCTAATAGTTTTGCATAAGGATAAGCATTTATATCAACTAGTAACATCATACATACAAGGGTAGGGAAGAAGGCTAAGTATTGTAATAACTTTAATTTGTTATCATTACTCATATATATCGTTCCTTTCTAGTATGTTATATGTTTATTGTAGCATATTTTTCCAAATTTTTATTTACACTTAGAAGCGGATTAATCCTACATTTGATTAAAGTTTCATTTCATATGTGTAAATGCAATTTTTTAATTCGATATTGTAAGTTTTGCCTACTTAATCCTAAAAACTTTGCAGCCTGTGAGATATTACCGTGATACTCTGTCAGAATTTGATTGATGTAGTTCTTCTCCATTGCCTCTATTGTGTGCTTTAACGTTTTAGGTGCATCAGCATCGTTATTAGTTAGGGAAGGTTGCATATTGAATTCTTTTTTTATTCGTTCACGAAAGCGAGTAGGAAGATGAAACGCTGTAATGATATTTTCATCTTCAACTAAATTCATCGAACCTTCAATGATATGTTCCAATTCTCGTACGTTTCCAGGCCAATCATATGCATACAAGAATTCTCTTACATGTACATCTAGATCCGTTACGCCAAGTCCAAATTGAATGTTGTACTTTTCGATAAAGTGCTGCACAAGATCAGGAATATCTTCTTTTCGTTCACGTAAAGGCGGGAGACATAAAGTAACGACGCTTAATCGGTAATATAAGTCTTCCCGTAATCGATTATGTGTAATAGCTTCAAGAGGATCTTCATTAATAGTTGCTATAATACGAACATCAATTTCTTTTTCTTGTGTGCCTCCGATTCTTCGTATTGTTTTTTCTTGTATAGCTCGTAGTAACTTTGCTTGAAGTGCTGGACTTAATGAGTTGATCTCATCTAATAACAAAGTTCCTCCATTTGCTTCTTCAAATAAACCAGCTTTATCGACAGCTCCTGTAAATGCACCTCGGTTCGTACCAAATAATAAGCTTTCCATGAGTGTATCAGGTATAGCGGCACAGTTTTGTGAAATAAATGGTTTTGTTGAACGTTGACTTTCATTATGGATACTTTGTGCAAATAGTTCTTTACCGGTCCCTGTTTCTCCTACGAGAAGTATGGATGAGGATGTACGAATTACTCTCTTTGCTTCTGTAATGACAGATTGAAGAGCATTAGAATCACCGATTATGTGATCAAAGGTAAATTTATTATTTTGTTTTCGAGAAAAGTTCGTTTTCATTGTTTGTTTGAAATGACTAATCTCTGTTGAAATTTCAATAGCGCCTTTAATTTTTCCGTTTTCTATTATAGGGAAAGTATTGGTAATCGTTGTAATTTCTTGCCCTTTATTGTTAAAATACGTTTGTTTTATATTTTTGTTTGTTTTTCCTAATTTTAATGCCTCTATAAGAGTACTATTTTTATTTTCTTCAAATGCGAATACTTCTAAAGGACTTTTATATAGCACATCTGAGCGTTCCATTGATTCAATTTCCATCATTTTCCGGTTATAGATAATCGTTTTACTTTCCTCATTAATAATATGAATCCCGATATCGAGCTCATTGAGTAAAGTTTCATATAGCATATTCATTTCAATGATCTGTTTAAAATTAATTTCTTCTGTACGCATAGATTATCTTCTCCTCATTTCACCCTATGAAGACTGACTTTTTATAATTTTATTAAAATTCTTATAAAATCGCAAAATTTTTTTGCTATTTTCCCTTTAAAACTTCTCAAATGATAGAAAAATTTTGCGGTTATGAAGATTTTTTTTTGAGAAACCTTCATTTTAAATAGGAATTGGAGATTGGTACGCATTTTGCATAAATAATAGTTGAAATCTCTAAAGGAGGGATATGCAACGTTTCAGTACCAATTAATAAGAAGGAGGAGTTTATAAAGTGAAGATGGTTATAGAAGGCGTGTATAGTCCTTGTTACGGGAAAGTAGAGAAGCTATTTGTTACGGAAAGCTCTTACGTATACGAGTGGGAGAAATTAGCGTTAATTGAAACAATAGATAAACAGAAAGTAGAAATTAAGGTAGGAATCAGTGGATATATCGAATCATTAGAAGTAGTAGAAGGACAAGCTATCGCTGATAAAAAGTTATTAATAACAGTGAGGGATGATCTTTTAATAACAGGTAGTGATTGATACTATGTATTTTGCTCTTTTCAATAATTATTCTTATTATGCTTATTTTAAAAAACGCTTACATGAAATAGGTTTCCAAAGGGAAAAGGGGGGATTTATATGATGGATCAAAACCAAGGGTTAAAACGGGAATTGAAAAGCAGGCACATCTTTATGATTGCACTTGGAGGAGTTATTGGTACCGGTCTTTTTTTAGGATCTGGGTATACAATTCATGAAGCTGGGCCTGGAGGAGCGATTGTAGCGTATCTTGTTGGAGGATTTGTTATGTATTTAACGATGCTCTGTCTTGGAGAGTTAGCTGTTGCGATGCCTGACGCAGGATCTTATCAAACGTATGCTACAAAGCACATTTCCCCTGCAGCGGGTTATGTAGTCGGCTGGATGTCATGGCTAAACTGGTCTGCTACGATAGGTATTGAACTGATTGCAGTTAGTATTTTAATGAAACGATGGTTTCCTGATGTACCGTCATGGATTTGGTGTGTAGCGTTTGCAGTGCTTCTCTTTGCTATCAATGCGTTATCTTCAAGAAGTTTTGCAGAAGTTGAATTTTGGTTTGCAAGTATTAAAGTAATTACAATCATTGCATTTATTATTTTAGGCGGGGCAGCAATGTTTGGTTTTCTAGATATGAAAGGAAATGAACCAGCACCGATGTTCTCTAGCTTTACTGATTATGGTGGGTTGTTTCCAAATGGATTATCAGCCATTTTAATTACGATGATTGCAGTTAATTTTTCCTTCCAAGGAACGGAACTAGTTGGTATTGCAGCTGGAGAGAGTGAAAATCCAGAGAAAACGATTCCGAAGGCAATTAATAATACAGTTTGGCGTATACTTGTGTTCTTTGTATTATCTATTTTCATTCTTGCAGGCTTATTCCCTTGGCAGCAAGCGGGAGTGATAGAAAGTCCATTCGTAGTTGTATTTGATAAAATTGGTATTCCTTATGCAGCCGATATTATAAATTTCGTTATTATTACAGCGGTTCTATCCGTTGCGAATTCAGGATTATATGCAACTTCTCGTATGCTATGGTCTATGTCTAATCAAGGAATGATTAGTCCAATTTTCGGTAAGTTATCTAAAAATGGTGTTCCTATTTATGCATTGATTGTAAGTACAATTGTAGGTTGCCTTTCATTACTATCAGGTATTTATGCGGAAGATACAGTTTATTTATGGCTACTTTCTATTGCCGGGTTCGGGGCGATATTAGTTTGGGCATCTATTGCTCTATCTAACTTATTGGCTAGAAGGTCATACATTAAGCAGGGCGGGGATGTGAAGGACTTGAAATTTAAAACACCGCTGTATCCATTCGTACCACTGCTTGCGTTAGTATTAAATGTAACAGTAATTGTTGGTATGGCTTTTATTCCAGAACAAAGAATGGCATTATATTGTGGTATTCCATTTATGATTGTTTGTTTACTGTTTTACCGTGCGACAAGAAATAAGGCACGTAAGGTAGAACATATTGAAAAAACGAATACAACAGAGGCAGAAAGTTTGTAAATATATTAGAAACTTATGCTAAAAAGAGAGACTGTAAAATTGTAAACAGTCTCTTTTTTTGTGACAATAAAGCTGGAAACATACTATGTATGCAAAGGGGAATTAGCGATGAATCAAGAAGTTTCACAGCTATTAGAACAGATTGATTTACGAAAAGATGAGTTACTAGAGCTTACAAAGACTTTAATTCGTTTTGAAACACCAGCACCGCCGGCGAGAAACACAAATGAGGCGCAAGAATTTGTTGCAGGTTTTCTAAGAAAACGAAATTTTAGTGTTGATAAATGGGATGTATATCCGAATGACCCGAACGTTGTTGGGGTGAGAAAAGGGCTAGAAAGTGACACACATAAAAGTCTTATTATTAATGGACATGTGGATGTAGCTGAAGTATCAGCAGATGAAGCGTGGGAAACCAATCCGTTTGAGCCATTTATAAAAGATGGTTGGTTAGTTGGACGTGGTGCGGCGGATATGAAAGGAGGACTGGCTGGAGCACTATTTGCTATTCAACTTTTACAAGAAGCTGGCATTGAATTACCTGGAGATTTAATCTTTCAATCAGTAATTGGGGAAGAAGTTGGAGAAGCAGGTACACTTCAATGCTGCAAAAGAGGTTATGATGCTGATTTTGCAGTCGTAGTGGATACAAGTGATTTACATATGCAAGGACAGGGCGGCGTAATTACTGGATGGATTACTGTGAAAAGCCCCCAGACGTTTCATGATGCAACACGCAGGCAAATGATTCATGCTGGAGGACGTTTATTCGGAGCGAGTGCGATTGAAAAAATGATGAAAATTGTGCAAAGTTTACAAGAATTAGAGCGTCATTGGGCAGTTATGAAAACATATGAAGGTTATCCATCTGGAACAACAACAATTAACCCAGCTGTTATTGAAGGCGGACGGCATGCAGCGTTTATTGCGGATGAGTGCCGGTTATGGATAACGGTGCACTTCTATCCGAATGAAACACATGAACAAATAATAAAAGAAATTGAAGAGTATATTGAGAAAGTAGCGGCTGCTGATCCATGGTTAAGTGAAAATCCACCACAATTTAAGTGGGGCGGAGAATCAATGATTGTGGATCGTGGCGAAATTTTCCCTTCTTTAGAAGTAGATAGTGAACATGAAGCAGTAAAAACTCTTAGCTCAGTACACGAATCAATTCTATCTAAAAATGCAATTTTAGATATGTCTGCAACGGTAACGGATGGTGGTTGGTTTAGTGAATTTCATATTCCAGCTGTTATTTACGGACCAGGTACATTAGAAGAAGCTCATTCAATAAATGAGAAAGTTGAAGTAGAACAGTTAATTGAATTTACAAAAGTAATAACAGCATTTATATATGAATGGTGTCATACAAAAAGATAGATTAGTGTGTTGAAATCGTACAGGTATGTATACTTGTACGATTTTTTAGTGAACTATTTCAGAGTTGAACAGAAACAACTGAAATAGTTCTTTATTTTTCTATGTTTTTCGTTTTAGTTCGATTAATTTCTCTTTCGCTAATTCAACAGCAATTGCATCATCTAAATAGCCAATTGGAAAGAGATAATCGGGAATAATATCTGTCGATAAAATGAAATACAGTAATGCGCCTCCAAGAACTGCACGCTCTTCTTTTGAGATAGTTTCATTGCAAAATTGTTGATACATATCGGTTAATTGTTCAATAAAAGGACCAGCGCTATCAATTTGTTCTAATTTACTCGCAAAACTTTCATGAATACGTTTTTCACCTTCTGTTGTCTGAGCATAGCGTTCATAGTTTTCAAGTTCTTGTTTTACGCGAGTTGTTGTATAGTCAAAATCGAATAAGTTAGAGGATTGCAGCGTTTGCTGAATTGTATCAAGAGATGTGTACATATCCGTCTTTTCTTTATTAATATGAGGAGAATCAGGATACATTTCATCAAATAACAATTGGGGTGGAACTTGCAAACATTCTGCAAATTTTTGTAGATGTTTTTGTTTTGGCGGTTGTTTACCATTCATAATTCTTGAGATTGTTGCAGGATCAATATTTGTATGCATTCCTAATTGACGCATGGATAAGGCACGTTCTTTTAAAAGTTTTTTTATTAATGTACTAAGCCGCTCATTTGGGTTTTCTTTAGGCATAGTGAAGGCACTCCTTTTTTATTGTTGAAAAAATGTTGAGCATTTCTTACATGTATATGAAACAGACAGGCACAGTTGCTCAACATTTTCATAATATGCATTGAAAAGTGAGAAAAAGGGGTGGCTGTTTATGAGTACGGCAGGTCTATTTTCAATTTTTTTAATCGGGATTGCTTCTAATTTAGATAATGCAGGTGTTGGGATTGCATATGGTATTCGTAAAATTCGAATTTCGTGGCTTAACAATTTTATCATCGCATTTTTTGGGTTTTTATTTACTTTATTAGCTGGCTTTTTTGGGAACTGGATAGCGTTATTTATTTCAGAGTTTACTGCAAACCTAATTGGAGCAATCGTTTTAGGTATAATCGGTGTGTTTATTTTGTGCCAGCCTTTCTTGGGGCAAAGAAATACTGTAGGTTCTAAAGATGGTAATGTACTTATGGGCATTTTACGTGATCCAGAAAAAGCAGATTTTGATGGTTCTAAAACAATTAGTTTTTCAGAAGCAATTGTTTTAGGGGTTGCGTTGTCTATTAATAATATTGCAGGTGGATTTGACGCTGGGGTAACAAACTTGAATCTGTGGCTTACAGCAACTATTTCTGGGGTGTTTAGTTTTATTTGTATTAGTGGTTTTGCTTATGTAGGAAAACGATTTTTAGCAGAATACTTAGGGAAATGGGCTACTGTTATCGCAGGAGTGTTATTAATTCTTATTGGGATCGATCAGTTGTTGTAAGGAGAACAGAAAACAATGTTCGAGTATTTCCTTGGAAATACGGCAAAGGATTGCATATATCGACGTACTTTTCCCCATACTAATACGGATTTCTTTTAAAGAAAGGGGGATCCGTATGGGACGCGGAAAAGCATTTGATCATAAGAAAAAAGGGCATGACCATCAACCGCCTAAAGGTGCGTTCATTCATAAAGATGTAAATGAACATACTTTAGAAGAGGAAGAACTACCAGTAAATATTGAGACGTATAAAAATAGTTTGAAAAAACATTAAAAGCACCTACATAGGTGCTTTTTTAACGTATATCTTCAATTAATTGTTCCGATTCTTCATGCATACTGTATTCACTTAGAACTTGAATGCAAAGCCACTTTAATTCTTCGATAGTATGTTCAAGTTCTTCAGGAAGCACATGATGAATGTCTTCAAGTCCCATTCCGAAATGGATGAGTTCAAGTACTTGATCATCGATGTTCCGATCCATTAGTAGTTCAAGCACTTCTAAATTGAATATGTATCGGTGAGCTTCATCGAGTGAAACAACTTTTAACTTCAAGCTTTCTACAATACTCAATATAAAAAGAAGAATTGTTTTTTCAAGAACAGGCTGTTTTTCCATTTGAAATATTAGTTTCATCTTTCACACCTCCACATATAGCGCTAGGTTGTACTATATTATTCAGGAGGGGGGAGCAAATATGCATGATATAGAGAAACTTTCAGTACGGTTTTTGTAAGGGGATGGATAGCTAATAAAGTTGAGGGTTTTATGAAATAAAAAAATCCTGCTAGTATAGCAGGATAACTCTGAATTAAAAAATGCTCCAACCTTCTTGAGCAGAAAGAAGTTCAAGAATTTTAAAACCAGCGATACTATTTCCGTTTGCATCTAAAGCTGGTCCGAAAATACCAATTCCCATTTCTCCTTTTACGCAGCCGAAAATACCACCAGCTACACCACTTTTGGCTGGAATACCAACACGAATCGCAAATTCACCAGACTCGTTATACATACCGCATGTAACCATGAATGTTTTACATATTTTTGTAATATGTTTAGGGATAATTTGCTTTTTCTTATATGGATCATAGCCATCCATCGCAAAAATTAAGCCGATACGTGCTAAATCGATACAGTTTACTTCAACTGCACATTGACGAGTGTATAAATCCATAAGTTCTTCGATGTCACAATCGATAATTCCGTTTTGTTTCATGTAATAACAAAGTGAACGGTTTAAGTAAGCTGTCTCTAATTCTGAATTGGCAACTTTAGAAGAATAATTGATGGTAGGATTATCTGTTATTTCACGTACAAAATGAAGGATGCGCTCCATTTTTTTTTCATTATCTTTTCCTGTTAACATGCTTGTAATAGCTAGTGCCCCCGCGTTAATCATTGGATTAAGTGGTTTGGATGGGCTTGTTGTTTCTAACTTAATAATAGAGTTGAATGGATCACCAGTTGGTTCCATTCCAACTTTAGAAAATACATATTCTTCACCACGATCTAAAAGGGCAAGTGCAAGTGTAATTACTTTTGAAATACTTTGAAGAGTAAATAGTGTTTGTGAGTTGCCAGCATGGATATATTCTGTTTCTTTATGGAAAATGGCAATCCCTAAATCGTCTGGATTTGCATTTCCTAGTTCGGGGATATAAGTAGCAAGCTTTCCTTTTTTCGTATATGGTTTTACTTGTTCTAACAACTGTTGTAAGTTGTTTGTTTCAATGCACTGCATAGTACCAACGCTCCTATTTCGAATTAACTACGTTTACTTTTCCCGATATGCTCGGAAATAAATAATAACATGAAAAGGTGGAATGATAAAACGAAAGTTACATGTTCTATAGTGGGTCTTTCATTTTGATAATTCTGTATTGAAAAAGGAGAATTTTCCTTTTATATAACAGTTTGGAAATAGGAGATTTATCCATAAAAAATTCAAAAATAAAAACTACACATCTATACAACTATATGTTATTATGGTTATGTAAATAGAAAGCGTTTTCTAAGGCGTACTTATAATGATAACGATTTCATAAATTTGATAGGGGGAATTAAAATGTTGCAGTTTCTACAACGTATTGGTAAAGCATTAATGCTTCCAATCGCCGTACTACCAGCAGCAGGATTATTGCTTCGTTTAGGGCAACCAGATGTATTTGATATTCCTGTTATGGCACAGGCCGGTGCAGCAGTTTTTGATAATTTAGCACTTATTTTTGCAATTGGTATTGCAATCGGTCTTTCAGTTGATGGTAGTGGTGCAGCAGGTCTTGCAGGTGCAATTGGTTATCTAGTTATGAAAAACAGTATTGATGCACTTAGTAAGGGATATTCTACTGTAGAATTACAAGATAAATTAGGCAAAGTCCAAGATTTAATAGGTAATAGCGCTAATGTAGATCCATCTAAGCTTGCAGATACAATGACACAAGTATCTAAGGCAGCCGAATTATCGACTAAAGTGGATATGAAAGTTTTAGGTGGTATTATTGTCGGTGTTATAGCAGGACTTCTTTATAATAAATTCCATAAGATTAAACTTCCAGAATGGTTAGGGTTCTTTGCTGGAAAACGTTTCGTTCCGATTGTTACATCGGTTGTGATGCTAATATTAGGAATTCTATTCGCACAAATTTGGCCAGCAATTCAAAATGCTATCGATGCATTAGCTCATGGAATTGTTAATTTAGGTGCAATTGGTTCAGGTCTATTTGGTTTATTAAACCGTCTATTAATTCCAATTGGTTTGCACCATGTAATGAACACATACTTCTGGTTCGTACTTGGTGACTTTACAAATTCAGCAGGTAATGTTGTAAATGGTGATATTGCTCGCTTCCTTGCAGGAGATAAAACAGCGGGTATGTTTATGACTGGTTTCTTCCCAGTTATGATGTTCGGTTTACCAGCAGCATGTTTCGCAATGATTGCGGCTGCTAAACCAGAAAAACGTAAAATGGTTACAGGTATGTTAGGTGGTCTAGCATTAACTTCATTCTTAACTGGTATTACAGAACCAATTGAATTCTCATTCATGTTCTTATCACCAGTACTATATGGTATTCATGCTGTATTAACAGGTCTGTCTCTATTTATTACAACAACTCTTGGCATTCACGATGGTTTCACATTTAGTGCCGGTGCAATCGATTACTTCTTAAACTTCGGTATTGCAACAAAACCAGTATTACTCGCGGGAGTCGGTTTAATTTACGCAGTAATTTATTTCGTTGTATTTTACTTCTTAATTAAGAAGTTCGATCTAAAAACTCCTGGTCGCGAAGATGACGACGAGCTAGCTGAAGAGGGTGACGCACCTGTTGCAGGTTCAATTGGTGAAACTTACGTAGCAGCTTTAGGTGGAAAAGAAAACTTAACAGTTATTGATAACTGTGCAACACGTCTACGCTTACAAGTGAAAGATGCTGGTCAAGTAAACGAAGCAGCATTAAAACGTGCTGGTGCAAAAGGTGTTATGAAATTAAGTAACACGAGTGTACAAGTTATCGTAGGTACAAATGTTGAATCTGTTGCCGATGATATGAAAAAACACGTATAAATAATGAGATAAGAGGATATCCCAAAAGATTGATAACATCAATTTTTTAGAGGATATCCTCTTTTTTTGTTAACAATTTAACGGGAATCTTACTTTTGTAAATTTTCTTTTTCTTTTTCATACATATAGGTTGGTAATATGTGCAGTGCGTGATAAAGTAGTGATGTTATAGAATAGATTATCCATAATATAGGGAAAAGATTTAAAGTAAATTATCGGTAAATAAGGGGAAAAGGGCAATCATGGATCAAGAAAAAAATAATGTAAATGGGAAATCACGTCGGCCGATTGTATACGTAAAAAGAACAATCATTCTTGTTCTACTATTTTCGCTTGTATATTTCATGTATACAAAAATTGTTACGCATAATAAGAAAGAGGAAACTTTAAAAGCGGCAGCAGAAATGAAAAAACAAGAAGAGCTAAAAAAGAAAGAAGAAAAAAAGAAGCAAGAAGCACAAAAACAAAAAGAGCAGGAAGAACAAGTAAAGCAAGTACAAGCTGTGGAAAATCCTGCTGAGGGACCACCTCAAGAAATTAATGAAAACGCTCAATTAGATCAATATTTACAAAACGCAGGATTTAGCGGGACGGCTGTTATTGTGAAGAACGGAAAAGTTCTTTTGAATAAAGGATACGGTATGGCGAACAAAGAGAAACAAGTACCGAATAATTCAGAGACAACTTTTTATATTGGTTCTATTTCAAAGGCATTTGTAGCGACTGCTATTATGCAATTAAAGGATCAAAATAAATTAAACGTAGAGGATACGGTTGCAAAGTATATTCCTGATTTCCCTCAAGGTAATGGTATTCAGTTAAAACATTTACTAACACATACTTCAGGAATTCCAGAGTATGAGCAGGGAACAGAGGATATTTCTCATGAAGAATTGATAAAAAGAATAGGAAAGCAAAAGCGTGTTGGGGGTCCAGGAGAGAAATGGAAATATTCCGATTCGAACTATTCGATACTTGCCTACATCGCTGAGAAGGTAAGTGGACAACCGTTAGAAGAATATATTAAACAACATATTTTTGCTACTGTTGGTATGAAACATTCGGGTTTCGGTAAAGCGTTAGAGCAAACAAGGTTTCCCTCGACAGGTTATAAAATAGTAAATAACAAGATGACAACACCTAATATTCCAAGTATGTCACAACTATATGGTTGTGGTGATATATATACAAGTGCACATGATTTATATTTATTTAATGAAGCACTCTTCTCTGGAAAGTTAATTTCAAAAGAGAGCTATGATCAAATGTTTACAGGCGGAAAAAAAGATTACGGATTTGGTTGGTATGTAGACCCAGGCAGTTATTCAAATCACGGTGTAATGCCAGGATGGAATTGCTTAAATGGATTTAGTAAAAACGGAAGTGTGTATGTCGTTTTATTATCTAACATTCAAAACAACATTAAATCGTTTGGTAAAGTGAATAACGACATTTATACGATGTTGCGAAATATTGAAGTGTAAGAGGCTATCCTATTGGATGGTCTTTTTTATTGAGGAAGTGTAGGGGGCAATGAGATAATGAAATAAAGTGAAACTTTACTCAGTGGGGGGTTTCTTCATCCCCCACTGATTATTAGCCCTCACCAATCGGGCTTTTACGGGCAGTTGATCCCCCACCTAACTTCTTTGCTTTCGCTGAATTTTGAAGTGGGGGTCTTACTGCCCGGCGAATAGCGGGATAAATGGAAAAGGGGGAGGAGTATGAGTATACATAAGCATCACGCACGTAATGCAAAACGCATATTTTTTGTATCTGTCATTGTATGGATTATCGTCGCAATTGTATTAGTGATGGAATATAAAAAAGGGATGCTATTTACTTCGGAGAAAGAAAATCTGAAATTAATAAGTGTTGTACTACTAGCATTTGGATTATTAATATATAGTTTTATGGAAAAACGAAGGTCAAAAATGCTTAAACAGGAAAATTATAATATAGAGACTTCTGAATTATTTGAGCAAAAAAAATTTGTTGTTCGCAAAGAGGTAGGGGTATTTCAAGTAATAACGTACTTTGGATTAGATGGCAGTGCAGTAGGATTTTTAAAAGAAGAGTATGATTTGGTTATTCAACGTGTATGGCAAGCTGTACTTTCGTTTCTGTTTAAGGGACTACATAAGCAACAATTATATTTATATAATCACTCGGGAGAAAGGTTGTTGCGTGTTCAAAAGGAGAAGGGATTACGCAATTTCTATACTTTTTCTAATGTAGATGGAAAGAAAATTGGAGAGTTGAAACAAGTACTAAGTTTAACAAAGTGGGAATGGATCTTTTTAGGGATGGATGGTAAAGAATTTGGTAAAGTGACTGGGGACCTTTCAGCAACAATGCAGAAAATAGATTGGCGAGATGGAACGCATATTGATGTAAAAGAAGATGGTATTCCTTTAGAAGCTGTTAAGTATTTCTCGGCAAGTGGTGGTTCACTTGTTACAGCTTCTATAAGTGAACAGGCTGAATTACCACGAGCGGTTTATTATAGTGCAGCTGCCATTGTTACAATTAAAAATTAAAATATATATAAAGATAGATGGGATACCATCTATCTTTTTTATGTGATTAAAAAAGATTGTTTCTTTGAAAAATGTATGTCTTACCTATCACAAAAAAGTCTGCTTTGTATACATTAAGATGTATAGATGTATTTTTTATACTTTAAAAATAATAGGAGGAGAAGTGTATGTGTTTGTTCGGTAAGTATTGGAAAAAGCTATCGAGATTGTTTAATAGACAATTAGATTATTTTTTAGATAATAAGTTATTGCCTGCTGTGGAGAGACTTTTATTTTCACAAAACTTCGCGAGATTTATTCAAAGAAACTCTAAGCAAGCTACGGAAGAAGTTATTGAATCAAGTAGATTCCAATCTATTATTTGTAACATTTTAAAAGAATGTAATACATCACCTTTTAAAGAAATTGCAGAGCAATATTTGGGTAAAAACGTAGAAATTACTGTGACAGTTGGACAGTTAACGGGTGTGATTGTAGCAGTTGGTGAAGATTTCTTAACATTGCAAGAAGGAATAGGAACAGAAGTTTTATTACCATTTACAAGTATTATATCAATTAAAGAAGTGTAAGAAAGGAGAGTTATATATGTTATTTACTGATGAATTACGTAACCATGTTGGTGAACTAGTGCAAGTTGTGACAGCTGTAGAAATCATTGCAGGAGTTCTTTTATCTGTGACAGATGGGGCAGTAATTGTACGTACTTCTCCTTCTTATGGACCACCAGAAGATGTAGTTGTACGTATTCCTATTATTGCTTATGTTCGCTTGGAAGGGTAAGAGTGATACAAGTATGAGAGTGTCAGTTGTTATTCCAGTGCATAATGAAGCAAGTACTTTATCAAAAGTTTTAGTAGAAGTGAGAAAGTTGGAACCATATGAAATTATCATAGTAGATAATGGATCGACAGATGGTACGAAAGAAATAGCATTACAGCATAATTGCCGTGTGATTTATTATAGATATTCCCTTGGTAATGATGTGGGACGGGCAATTGGTGCTAGAGAAGCAAAAGGTGAAATTGTTTTATTTTTAGATGGTGATATCGTTATGAAAAGTGAAGAATTATACAATTTTATTAAAGGAATACAGCAAGGACATAAGATTGTTTTAAATAATTTAACATGGTCCGTTTATTTGAAGATGAGACCGCATTATACGACGGTTGGAAAATATATGTTAAACCGATATTTGAACAAAAAAGAATTTGTTGTAGGATCTTTAATTGCGATACCACATGCGATAAGTCGTGAAGTGATTGAAGAACTAGGGTGGTGGAATTTAGCGGATCCAGCACTATTTCAAGCGATGGCGATGTCTAGAGGAGTAGATATTTCTGATATGGCTTCAGTTGATGTCATTTACACAAATAAAGTTCGTCCTGTCCATACGGGCACATCATCTGGCTCTCCTTATCCGAAAGCGACTAGTCGTATTATGGGTGATCATTTGCGAGCTTTACAATACGTAATCGAAACATATGGTAAACGCGGTGGTTTTTCGGAGGGGAACAGAGATAGAGAGTTTATAGGGAAATATAAACCAGTTGTATTAAAGAAGGAAAAAGCGAAATATAGTGCGATTATACCAGTGTCAGAAGAAAAAATGACTATAAGATCTGTTATACAAGAAGTAAAAAAAGCAGGGGTAGACGAAATTATTGTTGTTGTGAATGGAGCAGATATTGAGACTGTTAAACAAGTAAAGCTAGAGAATGTTATTGTTGTTGAATTTATGAAGGCGCTTGGACACAATGTAGCACGAGCGATAGGTGCCATGCATGCTACAGCAGATATTTGCTTATTTGTTGATAGTGATTTTGTTATTCCAGCAACAAATTTAATTCTATTTTTGCGTGCTATTGAAGATGGAAGTGATGTGGCATTAAATGATTTACAGTGTTTATTAGATATGTTTCATCCAGCAGATCCAATTAGCATGGGAAAATATTTTGTGAATTTGATAGCGAAGCGACCAGATTTATGGAATAACTCACTAACAGCAGTACCACACGCTATGCATAAAAAAGTAATAGAGAAAATTGGTTATGATTCTCTTGTGATTCCTCCATTAGCTCAGGTGAAAGCTATTTTAGAAGGATTCTCTATTACAGCAGTAGAGTTAGTAGATGTTATAAAAACAAATCGAGTACGTCCAGAGCAACACGAATTTGTAAATGGGCGTATTTCAGCATTTGATCGTATTTTCGGTGATCAAATTGAGGCGATTGCGTATTTATTACAATGTACAGACGAACGCGGTGGCTTTACGGATGGAGATAGAGATAGAGATATCATTCAACAATTGAGAAGGGAAGAAGAGAATACAAATGAATAGTAGTAAAGTAGCTATTATTGGCTTAGGGTATGTTGGCCTTCCTTTAGCAGTCCATTTTGCGGAAAGAGGGCATACAGTACTTGGGTTAGATAAAGATATTAGAAAAATAGAATCAATTATAAAAGGGGAAAGTTATATTCCGGATGTTTCTTCTAAAGAGTTACAAAGTTTATTGACGAAAAAAAAATTAATAGTAAATACACCAGATCAAGGCATTGCTGATTTTCAAAATAGTGATTATGTTATTGTCACTGTCCCGACTCCAATTAATGAACAAAGAGAACCAGACTTAAGTGCCCTCATTTCAGCCTCACATTATATACAAAAAAACCTTCAAAAAGGACAAACCTTCATTTTTGAAAGCTCCACATATCCAGGTACACTCGAGGAAGTTATTATTCCGATTGTTTCTCAAGGCGGCCAAAAGGTAGGAGAAGATTTCTATATCGGATATTCTCCTGAGAGAATTGATCCAGCAAATAGTCAATATTCAGTTCAAGCTATTCCAAAGGTTATTAGTGGACAAACAGAGCAGTGCAAACAAAAAGTACAGGATTTATATAGCACGATCTTCGATGTAATCGTTCCTGTTAGCTCTCCAAAAGTAGCGGAAATGTGTAAGTTATTTGAAAATATTCAACGCCTAGTCAATATTTCATTAGTAAATGAGTTAAACACACTATGTGAAAGTTTAGGAATTGATTTTTATGAGGCGATTGAAGCTGCATCTACAAAACCGTTTGGATTTACCCCATATTGGCCAGGACCAGGAATAGGAGGACATTGTATTCCAGTAGATCCTTTATATTTCCAATGGAGAATAAAAAAGAATGGGACAATTAGTCAATTAATTGAAGCAGCACATGTGATTAATGAAGAAATGCCAGAGAAAATAGTTAGGAAAGTAAAAGGCATGGTGCAATCGCCTAAATCAGTTTTAATTGTAGGAATCGCGTATAAGAAAGATGTAAATGACTTAAGAGAATCACCAGCGTTGCCAATTATCGAATTGTTACTAAAAGAAGGGTATGAGATAGAATATCACGATCCATATATTTCTTCTGCAAAATTTGGAGATAAGGTGTACCAATCTGTTTCTTTGGATGAACAAGTCGTTAAACAAGCGGGTTGTATTTTAATTTTAACTGATCACTCTAATATCGATTGGAAGCTTTTTAAAGGAATGAAGCGAGTAATAGATACGCGTGGAATTATAAAGAAGGTGAGTGTATGAGTAAGAAATGTTTAATTACAGGTGGAGCAGGATTTATTGGATCACATTTAGCTGAAGAGCTGGTGAAAAGAGGCTATGGGGTTACGATTGTTGATAACTTCTATAAAGGGAAAAATAAATATCATGATGAGTTAATGAAAGAAATTCGGGTTATTCCAATAAGTGTTTTAGATAAAAATTCTATTTATGAATTAGTAAATCAACATGATGTAGTTTTTCATTTAGCGGCAATTTTAGGTGTGAAAACGACAATGGAAAAGAGTATAGAGCTTATTGAAACGAATTTTGATGGCACGAGAAACATTTTACAAGCAGCGCTAAAAGAAAAGAAGAAAGTAGTCTTTGCTTCTACTTCAGAAGTATATGGTAAGGCAAAGCCACCCTTCTCTGAAGAGGGGGATCGATTATACGGGGCAACTTCAAAAATACGTTGGAGTTATGCAATTTGTAAAACATTAGAAGAAACATTATGTTTAGGTTACGCATTAGAAGGTTTACCTGTCACGATTGTTCGTTATTTTAATATTTATGGTCCAAGAGCGAAAGATGGTCCGTATGCAGGGGTAATCCCACGATTTATCCGTGCAGCTTTGCAAGGAGAAGACATTCTCGTATATGGAGATGGAGAGCAGACACGTTGTTTTACGTATGTAAGTGATGCGGTAGAGGCAACGATTCGAGCGATGGATGAGAAGGTAAATGGTGAAATTATTAACATAGGTTCCGACAATGAAAAGAGTATAAAAGAAGTGGCAGAAGTAATTAAAAAGCTAACGAAATCCTCTTCAAAGATTGTCCAAGTTCCTTTTGAAGAGGTATACCCACATGGCTTTGAAGAAATTCCAAATAGAAGACCAGATGTAACGAAATTAAAAGAACTTGTTCAATTTCAGGCGAAAGTAACGTGGGAGAACGGATTAAAAGAAACAATTAATTGGTTTCGTGAAGAAAGTAATGGCTAGGTCGTTATCAGTTATTATTCCTGCATGTAATGAAATTGATACGATTTCAGACGTTGTTCAATCGGTAAAAGAATTAAATCCATTAGAGATTATTGTAGTAGCGAATGGTTGTACTGATGGTACAGAAACAGTTGCTGAGCATTTAGGATGTAAAGTACTGCGGTATACAGAGCAGCTTGGAAATGATGTTGGACGTGCAGCTGGTGCAAAACAAGCTATAGGTGATGTATTACTATTTATAGATGGTGATTTTGCTATTCAAACTTCAAAATTACAATTATTCCTTAATCCGATTTTACATGATCAGGCCGACATCGTTTTAAATAATTTGGACGCATTATTTTTAAAGAAACAAAAACCGCACGCCGTGACAGTATGGCGCCAAATATTAAATGCAATATTAGAGCGCGAAGAATTAAAGATTGATTCTTTATTAGCTGTACCGCATGCGTTGACGAAAGAAGTTGTTCAAAGCATTGGATATGAATGTTTCGTTAATCCTATTGTCGCTCATTTACGCCTAGTACAAAGCAAATGGAGAATTAGTCGTCATTGTGCAATTGACGTTATTACACCGAATAAATTTCGGCCGGCCGAGCATGCTGCGTATGGCACAGGTCTTTCTCAATCTGAAAAACGGATGATAGGTGATCATATAGAAGCTGTAGCGGAGCGAATAGTAGGCAGTGATGAGCGCGGAGGGTATTATGATGGAAATAGGAAAAGAGAGTGTGTCTATCATACTTTAAGTTTCGAAGATTTTTATCAAGGATGGGGCGTTACATCTAAGTTGTATAAAGGAAAACAATTATCGGTCATTATTCCTGTACAAGATGAAGAGAAAACAATTGGAAATGTTATAGAAGAGCTTCGCAAAATTGAACCTTTTGAAATTATCGTTGTTGTAAATGGTTCGTCTGATAAAACAGCAACGATTGCAAAAGACAAGGGAGCAACAACAATTGTATATAAAGAAGCACTTGGCAACGATGTGGGGCGTTCACTTGGAACTTATTTCGCCAAAGGAGAAATTGTATTATTTATAGACGGTGATTTTGTTATTCCAGCTAGTGAGCTATATCCATTTGCAAAAGCTATTGCAGATGGAATGGATGTCGCATTAAATGATCTAAATCATTATTTAGATTTAAGAGTACCGCTTCATCTTGTAACTGCATTTAAATACGCATTAAATTTAGCTTGTGATAGAAAAGATTTAGGAGTAGGATCTCTTATCGCTGTACCTAATGCGTTTAGCCAGAAGTGTTTGAAATCAATTGGGTATAGGTCTTTATTGTCACCTTGCGTAGCGCAAGTGAAAGCTATTCTTTCAGGATTCGAAATTGCGTGTGTAAGTCGTGTAGAGGTCGATAAGATGAACCGCATTCGTCCCAGTGAACATTTTGCAAAAATAGGTCATCCTCCAGCTGTCTTGCGAATTATAGGTGATCATATAGAAGGATTAGAGCAATTAATTGTATTAGAAGGTAGCCGTGGTGGATTCTATGATGGGAATAGAAAAAGAGATGTTTTAGAGTAGTAACAAAAAAAGTGTACAACATATGTACACTTTTTTTGTTCTGTTATAAAAACTATAACAGACTAGGAGACAAGAGTATTACAGCTCTACAATGGGTATTGTTCTTATATTACAAAATAGGACTCGTATATAAGGATACCAAAAAAATACAATTAAGGAAAGGGTTAATTATAAAGACTTTTAAGTGAAGTTAACACTATGTATATAGTAGTTTGCTCAACATTTCACAAACATGTCACAACTATTTCGTTCACTTTAACAAAAAAGTAGTATTCTAAGTGTGTAAGCTGTTATATAAAAAATCTTAGTCCTGTACTAATCAAAAATGGAGGAGATTAGGATGACTCAAGTATTAGAAAATGTTAAAAACGCATGGGAAAACTTTAAAGGTGAAAAATGGAAAGCAGAGATTGATGTTCGCGATTTCATTTTAAATAATGTAAACGTTTTCGAAGGGGACGAATCTTTCTTAGCGGGAGCAACTGAAGCAACGAAACAACTTTGGGATCAAGTAATGGATTTAACAACGAAAGAACGTGAAAACGGTGGCGTTCTTGATATGGATACAAAAATTGTTTCTTCTATTACATCACATGAACCAGGATATTTAAATAAAGATATTGAAAAAGTAGTCGGTTTCCAAACTGAAAAACCATTTAAACGTTCTTTACAACCATATGGTGGTATTCGTATGGCGGAACAAGCTTGTGAATCTTATGGATACGAAATGGATAAAGAACTTAGTCGTATTTTCAGAGACTGGAGAAAAACGCATAATCAAGGTGTGTTTGATGCATACACACCAGAAATGAAAGCGGCTCGTAAATCAGGTGTAATTACTGGCCTTCCAGATGCATACGGACGTGGACGTATTATCGGTGACTACCGACGCGTAGCATTATATGGTATTGATCATTTAATTGAAGTAAAAAAAGCTGATTTGAATTTAACTGGCGGTGTAATGAGCGAAGATACAATGCGTTTACGCGAAGAGTTATCTGAGCAAATGCGTGCACTTCAAGAGTTAAAACAAATGGCTGCTTCTCATGGCTTTGATATTTCTAAGCCTGCAACAAATACACAAGAAGCATTCCAATGGTTATACTTCGCATATCTAGCAGCAATTAAAGAGCAAAATGGAGCTGCAATGAGTCTTGGACGTACTTCTACATTCTTAGATATTTATATTGAAAGAGATTTAGCAAATGGTACTTTAACAGAAGAAGAAGTACAAGAAATTGTGGATCACTTCATTATGAAATTACGTCTTGTGAAATTTGCAAGAACACCTGATTATAATGAATTATTCTCTGGTGACCCAACTTGGGTAACTGAGTCTATCGGTGGTATAGCATTAGATGGTCGTCCATTAGTAACAAAGAACTCATTCCGTTTCTTGCATACATTAGATAATTTAGGACCAGCTCCAGAACCAAACTTAACAGTTCTTTGGTCTAAACAATTACCGCAGAACTTTAAAAACTACTGTGCGAAAATGTCTATTAAAACATCAGCAATTCAATATGAAAATGATGACATTATGCGTGCTGACTACGGCGATGACTACGGAATTGCTTGTTGTGTATCTGCAATGAGAATTGGTAAACAAATGCAGTTCTTCGGCGCACGTGCAAACTTAGCAAAAGCATTACTATATGCGATTAACGGTGGTAAAGATGAAAAATCTAAAGCACAAGTTGGTCCTGAGTACGCACCGATTACTTCTGAAGTATTAGATTATGAAGAAGTTATGCGTAAGTTTGATATGACAATGGAATGGTTAGCAGGTCTATATTTAAACACATTAAATGTTATTCATTACATGCATGATAAATATAGCTACGAACGTATTGAAATGGCACTTCATGATACAAATGTTCTTCGTACAATGGCAACAGGTATCGCGGGTCTATCTGTAGTAGCAGACTCTTTAAGCGCAATTAAACACGCAAAAGTAAAACCAATTCGTGATGAAAACGGTATTGCAGTTGACTTTGAAATCGAAGGAGATTTCCCTAAATACGGTAACAATGATGACCGTGTAGATGAAATCGCTGTAAATCTTGTAAAAACATTTATGAATAAACTTCGTAAACATAAAACATACAGAAATTCTGTTCATACAATGTCGATCTTAACAATCACATCTAACGTTGTATACGGTAAGAAAACTGGTAACACTCCAGATGGTCGCCGTACTGGAGAACCATTTGCACCAGGTGCGAACCCAATGCATGGTCGTGATACAAAAGGTGCATTAGCTTCATTATTATCTGTAGCTAAACTACCATATGAAGATGCACAAGATGGTATTTCTAATACATTCTCTATTATTCCAAAAGCACTTGGTAAAGAAGATGATGTACAAGTACGTAACTTAGTATCAATGCTTGATGGTTATGCAGTAAAAGAAGGCCATCACTTAAATATTAACGTATTTAATCGTGAAACATTAATGGATGCGATGGAACATCCTGAGAAATATCCACAATTAACAATTCGCGTATCTGGTTACGCTGTAAACTTTATTAAATTAACTCGTGAACAACAAATCGATGTAATTAATCGTACAATGCATGAAAGTATGTAAGTGAAAAAGTGTCCCTCTGCTTTTTATAAATAGCAGAGGGGGGCTGCTTCAATAAAGGAGGAAGTAACATGATAAAAGGAAGAATTCATTCTGTAGAGTCTTGTGGTACTGTTGATGGCCCAGGAATTCGTTATGTCATATTTACACAAGGGTGTTTATTACGTTGTCAATACTGTCATAATGCTGATACGTGGGAGATCGGTAAAGGAAAAGAAATAACAGTTGAAGAAGTAATGCAGGATGTGACATGTTACCTTCCTTTTATTGAAGCTTCTGGAGGCGGTATAACAGTTAGTGGTGGTGAACCATTATTACAGCTAGATTTCTTAATTGAATTATTTAAGAAATGTAAGGAAGTTGGAATCCATACAACAATTGATTCTTCGGGTGGTTGTTATTCTGAAGAACCAGAATTCCAAAATAAGCTAGATATTTTAATGGATTACACAGATTTAGTTTTATTGGATTTGAAACATATTGATTCAAAGAAACACCGTAAATTAACAGGGAAACCAAATGAACATATTTTACAATTTGCTCGTTATTTATCGGATAAAAATAAACCAATTTGGGTAAGACACGTATTAGTTCCTGGTGTTACGGATAATGAAGAGGATCTACAAAAATTATCTAGCTTTATTCAAAGCCTGTCTAATGTTCAGAAGGTTGAAGTGCTACCATATCATAAGCTTGGGGTATATAAATGGGAGGCACTTGGGCATAAGTATCCACTCGCGAATGTAGAACCACCTACTGAAAAAAATGTAGAGCAAGCAAGACATATTTTACAAGCAGTCTAATCCAAATATTGGATTAGGCTTTTTGCTTTCTTTACAATAAAACCTAGAGTATGTATATAGAAAAGAGTATACTAAAAATAGAATATCCATATTTTTGTAAGGAATAAGTGGAGAAATTTACATAATTGTAAAGGGAAATCAAAATAGTAAAAAGAATTAAGAAGTAAAAGAGTGAGTATCATGGAATAGAGAACATTTGTAAGTTATTGCGAAAGCTCTTATAGGAAAGTATAATGTAAAGATATGAGCACAGATAGGATTAAGGGGTCAATCTTATATGCTTTGCATATCCACGACAGGTACATAGCTGAAAGAGAAGTATTAGAATCTGTTTATGTAATTTTTAAGGAAAATGTTTTTCCTATTGTCGTATATGCAATATGGAGAAACAATAAGCTAGGAGTGGATTTGTTTGATAAAAAACCCCAAGGTTTTAATATTAACTGCACATTACGGTAATGGTCATGTGCAAGTAGCGAAAACATTAGAACAAACATTTCGCCAAAAAGGAATTAAAGATGTAATTGTATGCGATTTGTTCGGAGAATCACATCCAGTTATAACCGATATTACAAAATATTTATATTTAAAAAGTTATACAATAGGAAAAGAATTATACCGCTTGTTTTATTATGGCGTAGAAAAAATTTATGATAAAAAAATAGCATCTTGGTATGCGAACTTTGGAAGAAAACGTTTGAAATTACTTTTACAAGCAGAGAAACCGGATATTGTTATTAATACTTTTCCGATCATAGCTGTACCAGAGTTAAAAAAGCAAACAGGTATTTCAATTCCTGTGTATAACGTATTAACGGATTTTTGTGTGCACAAAATATGGATTCATCGGGAAGTAGATCGTTATTTTGTAGCAACTGATCACGTAAAAAAAATTATGATTGATATTGGTGTGCCCGCGGAGCAAATTGTTGAAACTGGAATTCCGATTCGTAGTAGTTTTGAGCTGAAGATCAATCCAGACATTATATATAATAAATATCAGTTATGTAAGAATAAAAAGATTTTACTAATTGTAGCAGGTGCTCATGGGGTATTAGGAAGTGTAAAAGAACTATGCCAATCATTTATGTCAGTACCTGATTTACAAGTAGTTGTCGTTTGTGGAAAAAATGAAGCGTTAAAACAGGATTTATTAGGGATTCAGGAAAAAAATCCTGATGCATTAAAAGTATTTGGTTATGTTGAAAATATCGATGAATTATTCCGTGTTACTTCTTGTATGATTACGAAGCCGGGCGGTATTACGTTAAGTGAAGCGGCAGCATTGCAAGTACCTGTCATTTTATATAAGCCTGTTCCAGGACAAGAAAATGAAAATGCGATGTACTTTGAAAGAAAAGGAGCTGCAGTTGTCATTCGTGATGATAGTGAGGTTTTTGCAAAGACAGAGGCGTTATTACAAGATGATATGAAGCTTCTTCAAATGAAAGAAGCGATGAAAAGCATTTATCGTCCGGAGCCAGCTGGTCATATTGTGGATACAATTTTGGCAGAAAATCATGTAGAACCGAATCATATACCTATTAAATCACCTGCTCTTGCACAATTATTTACTTAATATGAAACCCTCTTTTATATGTTTAAAGAGGGTTTTTTATTGTTTTATAAGATAAAGTAGTAACTTATCCACATGAAGATTACGCTTTCATTAAACAGTAAAGTCGAAATATTAACAACTATATCCACATTGTCCACAATTTTTAGAAAACTATCCACAATTCTAACATTTACTATGCGTTACAACATATAAACTTGTGAAGGATTCGTTGAATTTATTCACAATTCTATAAATTTTGTGGATAACTTTATCCACACAAAAAAGGTTCCTTATTTATAAGGAACCTTTTTGTCTATTCTATCACGTAGAAAAAATATGTAATGAGAATGAATAATTAGGGGGAAAACGTCTAATTATTCATTCTCACTTTAAATACTTTTCGAGCGATAACCCGCTGCGCGATCTGCTTTGCGAAATTCTCGTTGGTAGAGAACTTCTTGTGTACTAGATAATGTGTTTTTTGTTTTGTCACGTTTCTTTTTATCCATTACAAATCACCTCGTGTCCTAAAGTCACTATCTATCGTTTCCAAAGACATAGGGTGATATACGTATATGGCAAAATGTTAATGATTAATTATTTTTTCTAAAAATTTAGATTATGCTTCTTTTAATTGGTGAGCATCTTGGAACGTTGTATCTCGCATTGTAGCAAGTGTATATTGATCTTTTGGGATTTCATATAAGTTATATACTTCTTCATTTGCATTAATTTCATTATAAACGGCTTTTCTTGTTTCGTTTGCTAGATTTACATATTGTAGTTTTTCGGCAGCTTTAATAGAACGAATATTTATTTTACGAATACGCATAAAGATTGTTTCAATATCTAATTCATAGAAAAGTTCACTAAAAAATGAATCTTTCGCCAATTTATTATAGCCTTTTCCATGATATGGTTTGCCAAGCCATGTTCCGAGAAATCCGGCTTTTTCTTGCACATCAAATAAAGTAATTGTTCCGATAGGGTTACCCCATTCATCTAAAATTGTGCGTGAAATTAATTCCCCACGCTCTTCAGCTTCAATCGTTTGTTTCGTTAAAAATAAATACTCTTCATAAGAATAAGCCTTTTGACGCACAAAAGGGAAGACAGCTGGGTCCACCATTAACTCGTATAGAACGTGGCTGTCGTGTAAGTCGCGTTTTTTCAACATACTAACTCCTCCTCACACGAGGGTAGCATGACGAAAAAACACCCCACCCTCGAAATTTTTATATCAATCTTTAAAAAATTTCGGGGTGGGAATCGAACCCACTAGAACCAGTTTCTAACGCTGGTGGCGCACCATTTGCCTTCCCCATTCATCAATTTGAAAATGATAATCACGACACAAATTGATTATGGTTTCATTCAGTTTATAATCGTATAATACTTTATCTAGTCAAAAAAATAAACTAGTTTTTTTTATTTTTTTTGTAAATTATTTTTCCATCAATCATGGTTAGTACAGGCTTGGCTAAATAATGGAAAGGATGATGAGTCCATAACACGAGATCAGCGTCTTTTCCAACCTCAATGCTTCCAATTCTATCCTCTAAACGTAAATTTCGTGCTGGAAATATGGTGATTCCTTCTAGTGCAGTTTTTTCGTCTAATCCTTCTCTTACTGCAACAGCAGCACAAATATTTAAATATTGAATTGGTGTATAAGGGTGATCTGTTGTTATAGAAACTTCCACTCCATTTTTCGATAATATATGGTAAGTATCCCATGTTTTGTTTTTAAGTTCGATTTTAGAACGGCGTGTAAGAGTGGGGCCAACTGAAACCTTCAAATTGTGTTTCGAAAGCTCTTCAACAATAAAGTGTCCTTCTGTACAATGTTCAATACGTAAATCGAGATTGAACTCTGTTGCAAAGCGTAGAGCAGAACTAATATCATCTGCTCGGTGAGCGTGGATACGTACGGGTATTTCGCGGCGTAATGCTTTTAAGATAGGAAGCATTCGAAAATCAGCTTCATGCCCGTAGTGCTGTGCTTCATAGAATGATTCCCGAAGTAATCCCATAATTCCCATACGTGTTATGGATTCTTTTGTTCCATTACTATGGACCTTTTTAGGATTTTCTCCAAAGGCAATCTTTAAGCCGGCAGGTTCTTGAATAATCATATGATCAATACAAGTTCCAGCTGTTTTTATTACACAAGTCGTACCACCGATAATGTTTTGACTTCCTGGCATAACGTGAACAGTTGTGATTCCGTTTTGTACAGCATCTTGAAATGCAATATCAAAAGGGTGGATTCCGTCCAAAGAACGGATATGTGGTGTTGAAACTTCAGATGTTTCATTTGCATCATTGCCAGCCCAACCAGTACCTTCATCATAGAGACCAAGATGAGTATGGACATCAATAAATCCAGGTAAAAGATGAAGAGCACGAGCGTCTATAACTGTCATATCTTGAGTAGGTTGAATGGAAGGCTTGACCTCGGCAATTCTTTCTCCTATAACGAGTACATCCCCTTGAAATTTTTGGGATGTAATAGGATAGACAATGGCTTGTTTGAGCAATATTTTCATAGGTACCTCATTTCTGTTACTTTACAATGTTAATGGAATTTAAGGGAAAGTAACTGAAAGGTTATTTGTGTAATAATGCTCCGGATTCTAGAAAATGAAAGTTTTGAAAGGGGGACCCTGTAAAACTGTGTTTTAGAAGTACTACATTGTATGCGAAAGTATATTTTGTAATGCATGGTCTATTGCTGGAAATGTGTATTGATACCCATGTTCAATTGCTTTACTAGGTAATACATGTTGTCCTTCGAGTACAAGTATACTCATCTCACCTAATAAAGTGTGAAGCATAAATGAAGGGACAGGTAACCAATGAGGTTTTTTCATTATAGTTGCAATGGTTTCTCCAAATTCCTTCATTCTTATAGGTAGGGGAGCTGTGATGTTAAAAGGGCCATCAATTTCTTCTTTGTGTATGATGAAATCAATTAGGCGAACGACATCGTCTATATGAATCCATGATAACCATTGGTTTCCAGATCCAACTGTACCTCCCATATAGAATTGATAGGGGAGTAGCATTTTGGGAAGAGCTCCTCCGTCTGCGCCTAATACAACTCCAAGTCTTGCGTAGATTGTTCGCATTCCAAGAGAACGTGCTTTAGATGCTTCTTGTTCCCATGAATATACTGTATTTGCTAAAAAGTCATTTCCAGGAATCTCATGCTGTTCTGTAAAAGACTCAGTTTCAGACGTTCCATAGTATCCAATAGCACTTGCGTTAATAAATGTATTTGGCTTTGTACCAAGTGTTTGCAATTGTTTAATGAGTCCTTTTGTTGTTTGAATTCGACTGTTTAAAATGGATTCCTTTTGTTTCTTTGTCCATCTACTATTAATAGACTCTCCAGCTAGATTAATAACTACATCGATAGAAGAGAGGGGAAAGGTTTGTAAATCTGGTTTCCATTGTACATACTGAAGGTTAGGATGGGAAGTTTTAGTAGTTTTGTTTCGAGTAAGAATGTAAACATTATATCCTTTTTGAATAAAAAAAGTAGAAAGGTATTTACCGATAAAGCCGGTACCACCAGAAATTGCGATTCTCACAATTATTTCCTCCTCATTATATATATTCTTGAAAAGCAAAAACGTTCCTTGACTATGTTAAAATAATAGAGAGGTGAGAGTATGGCTGTCATTACAAAAATAGAAGTGCAAAAACGATCGAAAGAACGATTTAATATTTATATTGATAAAGGTCAAGGTGAAGAATACGGGTTTAGTGTGGATCAAGTAATCTTAATGAAACATGGATTACAAAAAGGATTAGAAATTGATGAAATAGCGTTAGGGAATATTTTATACAATGAAGAGGTACAAAAAGCATATCTACAAGCAATTTCCTATCTATCCTATCAAATGAGAACAAAAAAAGAAGTAGAAGACTATTTACGAAAAAAAGAAGTGGGGCAGGCCGTCATCTCTGAAGTCGTTTCGAAATTATTACATGATCGATATATTAATGATAAAGAGTACGCTGTTTTATATACGCGAACGCAAAGTAATGTGAATCGAAAGGGTCCGACTGTTATTAAAAGAGAGTTATTAAATAAAGGTGTTCAGGATCTAATCATTACACATAGTTTACAAGAATATCCGAAGGAAAAGCAAATTGAGAATGCTTTACTTCTTATAGAAAAGAAGAAAAGGTCTTATCAAAAGCATTCTTTTTTACAAATGAAGCTAAAGTTAGACGAAATGCTTGTTCGTAAAGGATATTCTAGAGATGTGATTCAAATTTGTTTGGAAGAATTGAAAGACGAAAAAGATGACGAACAGCAACAAGAAGCGTTACACTATCATGGGAATAAATATTATGAGAAATATAAGAAGTATGATGGATGGACATTCGAAAATAAGATGAAACAAGCGTTATATCGCAAAGGGTTCTCTATTGATGAGATAGAGATATTTTTGCAGATGAAACGTGAAGAGGGATGAGGGGAATAAGATGAATATGCCAAAGCGCTACAGTGAAATGACACCACATGAGCTAAGGGAAGAAATTGGGGTTTTGAAAGAGCAAGCAATAAAGGCAGAGCAGCTTGGTATTGTAAATGAGTTCGATGTATTAATGCGCAAGATGGCAATGGCTCGTGCTTATATGACTGATATAAATAAATTCCATATTGGTGAGACATATGAATTAGTAGAAGAACCTGGTATATTATTTGAAATTACGTATTTCAACGGGGTATTTGCTTGGGGACATAAGCAAAATGATAATGAAGAGATTGGAATACCGATTTCTTTATTGCAAGAAAAATGAAAACCAGAGAGCGAATATCTCTCTGGTTTTCATCTTTGGTAGGCGTTACAGGAGATAGGAGATTCTAAAATTGGCGTTTTTTACATTCATTCGCCAGTATAATGAGAGACTGGGTTTGTTGCGTCTGTCCGTTAACTTGCGCTTTTGCATGTTTCGGACGAGTCCACGTATGGTTAAATAATTCAGAACGACTATCTAAGCGATCACGGTAGCTCATCTTTATCACCTCGTGTAGGAAGTTAATTTTTTAGGTTGTACCTGAACTATTCTTCCTGCTGATTTGCAGCACGCATACGTTCTTGTGGGTGCGTGTTAATTGTGCCGTTAGGTCGTTTCGAAGCGAAGCGTGATTTCGCTTTCGGCTGACCATCGATTTTGCTGTTGTTTTTTGACTCAGACCAAAATTCGGCTTGTTTACCCATTGCGAACGCCCTCCTCATCATCAGTTGATACCTCTTTAAGAAGTATCACTTATAGAATGTGCAAAATAGAGGAAACTATCCTTTAGAAATTAAGGGAATAAATAGGTAAAAGGAGAATAGAACATGAATGATATTCACGAAACATTAACAAAAGAATTGTTAGACAAAAATGACAAACTTTCTTACGCACAAGCTCGTGCGTGGGTTGAATTATTGTGGGAAGACTTTCAAACAACTTATGCTAAATCAGGTCGTTATCAAGGTGATGAAATGACTGAACAAGTGGTACGAACATGGATTAATAATCATGGAGGTCGCCTTCATGAAATGCGTACAAATAATCCGAAATATAGCCATTTAATCAATCAAGAAGATCATTTGAAACATTAAAAAAAAGCGACTTAAGTCGCTTTTTTTAATGTGGAAGTAATTCCAGTTTTTTTCGAAGTTTTTCTTCACTAAAAATCCATCCTGTATAGGAACTAATAATATTTAAATTGTGGTCGAGTTGAACGATTGCAACGAATGGATAATAATCTTTACTGCGATAGCGCAAATCAATGAAGCGAACTTCGTAATAATGATCATAATCGAAAATGTCCCAGCGATACACAGGGGAGAAAGATAGAAATGCTGAGATGTTTTCATCTTGTTTAGCTGCGCGCATAATAGCATTATCTGGGAACGGTACCCGGTCGAACTTATCATATATCATGATGTTACCACGATGCCATCTAGCAACGTAGTAATAATCAGTTGTAACGATTGCTAAATGGTAATGATAAAATCTGTAAGAAGGGGAAATAATTATTTTCTCCACATGATTGAAACGTTTATATACGACGCTACGTATGTTTCTATGCATCATAATCCGTCCGATATAGTAAATAATCATCAATATATACGCTGCTAAGGCAGTATACCCTTTATGGGAACCTACAAGCATACAAGCAATCGCGAGTAGGTGGATAAAGAAAATGACGGTATCAAATGTATTAATGATGCCGAGCGCTACCCATTTTTTTGTGAAGGGCCGTAATGCCTGGGTACCGTAGGCGTTGAAAATATCTACAAAGACATGAAGAAAGACGGCAATAAATGACCAAAGTAGTAGATGCAAATATGGAGCGTCTGAAAAGAAGGCGAAAGAGATGCCACTTATAAGGAATGACCAAAGAATCACTGCAGGAATGGAATGAGTAATCCCGCGATGATTTCTTATATATTTAGCGTTATTACGCAATTTTAAAACTGTATCGATGTCAGGAATATTGGAACCGGCAATTGTAGCAAGCATAACTGCTTGTGGCCCAATATCACTTTGTGCTATGGCTGGATCTAACGTTGCCAAACTGCCTAGAGTAACGCCCATAACAAGGTGAGTGGCTGTGTCCATAGAAATCCACCTCCGTTTTTTATTAATGTAACTCTTTTTATTCGATACCTCAAGTCCTTTGCCTTCTATTTCCTATGTCATCTTACTTAAATTTTTTCCTAAAATCTTTATAATAGTACTTATATGCAAAAAAATGAGGGGGATCAAGTTTGACACTTGAAATATTAAATAATTTTAACATAGAGCAGTTTCAAAATGATTTAATTGGTTGGTTTGAAAAAGAGCAACGCGACTTACCGTGGCGTAAAAATAAAGATCCATACCGCGTCTGGGTTTCGGAAATTATGTTGCAGCAAACAAGGGTAGAAGCTGTAAAACCATATTACGCGAATTTTATGGGGAAGTTTCCTACTCTAGAAGCTTTGGCAAATGCTGGTGATGAAGAAGTGTTAAAAGCATGGGAAGGTTTAGGATATTATTCTAGAGCACGAAATTTACATGCGGCTGTAAAAGAAGTGAAAGAAGTATACGGCGGGATAGTACCAAGTGATGTAAAGAAAATTGAAAAATTAAAAGGAGTTGGCCCCTATACAAAAGGTGCTATTTTAAGTATCGCATATGGTATACCAGAGCCGGCAGTTGACGGAAATGTTATGCGTGTATTATCTCGCATTTTATCAGTATGGGATGACATTGCAAAACCGAAAACTAGAAAAGTGTTTGAAGAGATTGTACGTGAAATTATTTCGGCTGAAAATCCATCTTATTTTAATCAAGGTTTGATGGAATTAGGTGCACTAATTTGTATTCCAAAAAATCCATCTTGCTTACTTTGTCCTGTACGTGAACATTGCCGAGGATATACTGAAGGTGTTCAAAAGGAGTTACCAGTAAAAAGTAAAGCGAAGGCTCCTACAATGGTACCGATTGTTGCAGGGGTACTTCAAACAGAAGATGGTCGTTACGTCATTAATAAACGTCCAAGTACCGGGTTATTAGCTAACATGTGGGAGTTTCCAAATGCTGAACTTGGGGAAGGGATTCGGAATCAGAAAGAGCAGCTTACAGATTATATGAAAGAAAAATTTGAGCTCTCGATTTCTATTGAAGAATACGCAATGAATGTACAACATACATTTACACATCGCACTTGGGATATATTCGTATTTTACGGAAAAGTAACTGGTGATATTGTTGAAACAGATACATTGAAATTTGTATCGAAAGAAGCATTTGAGCAGTTACCATTCTCGAAATCGCATCGTACGATTTATGAGAATTGCGTTGAGAAAATTACAATGCAATAAATTAAAAAAGTGTTCCCTAGATTGGGAACACTTTTTTAATCGTAAGAAATTTTTGTCCCATGAGTCCAATTAGCTTCACCTTGTTGTAAGCCACCTCTTGATTCAATTTCTACTACAATTTCTTTATAGATACTTTGACCTTCTGCATTTAAATACGGCAAAATCTGTTGTAATGAGTGATGAAAATAAGCTAATTCATCTTCTTTCCATTCATTTTTTGAAATCATCGTTAGTTCAGTCATATCGCGTCCTATATACATACTCCCACCTCCATTTCCTATAGTTTGAATGAGTAATAAGAGATATATGCGAAATTTTTTAAAAAGAAAATTACGGATAGCTTCTAAGTAAATTGGTTACATTATTGGTTGTGGAGGTGAGAAAGATGAGTAAAAAACAACAAGGTTATAACAAGGCAACTTCTGGTGCTAGCATTCAAAGTACAAATGCTAGTTATGGTACAGAGTTCGCAACTGAAACAAATGCACAAGCAGTAAAACAAGCAAACGCACAATCAGAAGCAAAGAAAGCACAAGCTTCCGGTGCACAAAGTGCAAACGCTAGTTATGGTACAGAATTCGCAACTGAAACAGATGTGCACGCTGTGAAAAAACAAAATGCACAATCAGCTGCAAAACAATCACAATCTTCTAGTTCAAATCAGTAATGAAAGAAAAACACTTCTCTAATTCGGGAGAAGTGTTTTCTTTGTGCCTGAGTCATGGTAATGAAAATAAAGTGAACGACATAACTTCTAATAAGTCAACAAATGTAGTCAAAGGAGAAGGAAGGTAAAGATGAGAAATATGTAATGAGGAATAATAACTGATAAATAAGTCCAAAAGGGGGTAAGTAATGAACAATTTTGATAAGTTGGTAGGAGAGCAATTGGAAACGATGGATGAGTTGTTAAAGTTACAAGCTCATCTAGAGAAGTATCAGCAAATTGAAATGAGCGAAAAGGATACGTGCGATAAAAAGGAATTACATTTTATCCGCCAAGAAATATATAGAACAGAATTAGCATTAAAACTGTTACATGAGAAATTTGAAGAGCAAACAAATAGTGTGATTCAATCTTTTGAAACTGAAAAAATGATTTCGAGTTTAGGATAAGGCATATTGTTACCTTCCGGTGAAAGGTCCTTCTTTAGATAGAAATAAGGAAGGGCTTTTTCTATTTCCATTTCCTCGTTTGTAAATCATTCAGCGAAGGCCACGTCTCCTAAGAAGATTAGAGATATGGTATTCAGTGTGAAAAATAGAGTCTTGTCGCTTTAGTTTTAAAATTTCGACAAAAAAGTTATAATAGAAAAAAAGTGAATGCAGCTCAAAGGGCATTTGCAGTTGAAAGAAGGGAGCATATATGGGATTTCCCAAAGAAGGAGAAAAAGTACAAATACATAGTTATAAACATAATGGCTCCATTCATAGAATGTGGGAAGAGACAACAATTTTAAAAGGGACACAGAGCCTTGTGATCGGAGCAAATGATCGTACAGTAGTGACAGAATCAGATGGCCGAACATGGATTACTCGTGAACCAGCAATTTGTTATTTTCATGCAAACTATTGGTTTAATGTGATTGGGATGCTAAGGGAAGAGGGAGTATATTATTATTGTAATTTAGGCTCACCTTTTGCATATGATTCTGAAGCATTAAAGTACATTGATTATGATTTAGATATTAAAGTATATCCAGATATGACATATACGCTTTTAGATGAAGATGAGTATGAAAAGCATAGTCAAATTATGCAGTATCCACCTGTTATTGATACTATTTTAAAACGAAATGTAGCACAATTAACACAATGGATTCATCAAAGAAAAGGGCCATTCGCGCCAGATTTCGTAGATATGTGGTATGAAAGATATTTAATGTACAGAAATTAAAACAAACCTGCAGGGGATTTCCCGGCAGGTTTGTCCTATTAGAGGGGGGATTATGTGCAAGGTATAAAAAGATATTTGCAATTTGTGAAACCGTATCGATGGCTTATTGCTATTACAATTATGATTGGTCTAGTTAAATTCGGCATCCCGCTTATTATGCCGTGGTTATTAAAATATATTATCGATGATGTAATTCAAGGCGGAGGGTCACTTCAAGATAAAACATCCCAATTAGTAACAGCCGTTGGGATTGCTTTTTTTATTTTTGCAGTAGTAAGACCGCCAATTGAATATTATCGTCAATATTTCGCGCAGCGTATCGCAAATACAATACTATATGATTTACGAAAACATATTTTTGGTCATTTACAAAAGTTGAGTTTACGCTATTATTCGAATACAAAAACAGGAGAGCTTATTTCACGTGTAATCCATGATGTAGAACAAACAAAGGATTTTGTAATTACTGGTTTGATGAATGTTTGGCTAGATACGGCAACGATTGCTATTGCTATTATTGTTATGTTTTCTATGAATATAAAATTAACATTTGTTGCGTTATTAATTTTACCTATTTATGTAGTGGCAGTGAAATATTTTTTCGGGCGTCTTCGAAAATTAACGAAAGAGCGTTCGCAAGCTTTAGCAACGATGCAAGGGTATTTACATGAACGTATTCAAGGGATGCAAGTGACACGTAGCTTTGCATTAGAAGAGTATGAGGGTAAGCAATTTGAAAAAAGAAATAATGAATTTTTGACGAAAGCATTAACGCATACGAGTTGGACTGCAAGGACATTTTCGGTAGTGAATACGTTAACCGATTTAGGCCCGTTACTGGTGATCGGTTTTGCAGCATATGAAGTAATTCAGGGGCAGTTAACATTAGGGACTATGGTTGCCTTTGTTGGATATATGGATAGTTTGTATAGTCCGCTTCGCCGCCTTGTCAATTCCTCTACAACATTAACACAGTCTTTCGCATCGATGGATCGAGTGTTTGAATTGTTAGATGAAAAATACGATATTGTCAATGTGCCAAGTGCGGTACAAACGACAAAATTAAATGGTGAAGTGATATTTGATAATGTATCTTTTCGTTACAATTCGGATGAAAAAGAGATATTACATAACCTTTCGTTAACTATGTTGCCAGGAGAGAAGGTAGCACTTGTAGGAGCAAGTGGGGGAGGGAAGTCATCTCTTGCTAGCTTAATCCCACGTTTCTATGATGTTTCTTCAGGTGCAGTTTATGTAGATGGGATAGATGTTAGAAAGTATGATATGAGAAATTTACGTAGTCATATTGGAATTGTACTGCAAGATAATTTGTTATTTAGTGATACAATCGGGGCAAATATTTTATATGGAAACCCGAAAGCTACAGAGGAAGAAGTGATTGCAGCTGCTAAAGCTGCGCAAATCCATGATTTTATTATAGAGTTACCTGATGGCTATGATACTGTCGTTGGGGAACGCGGTGTGAAGTTATCTGGTGGGCAAAGGCAACGTGTAGCGATTGCAAGAGTGTTTCTAAAGAATCCATCGTTACTTATATTAGATGAGGCGACTTCCGCTTTAGATTTAGAAAATGAACGGTATATTCAGCAGGCGCTTCAGACGCTAGCTGCTGATCGGACGACGATCGTAATCGCACATCGATTGGCGACGATTACACATGTGGATACGATTATTTACATTGAAGATGGTGAAATTAAAGAAACAGGTTCTCATGAAGAGTTAATGAAAAAAAGAGGGTTTTATTACAATTTATATCAACTTCAACATATAACAGAAACAGCTCCTTTAGCGTAAAAGGAGCTGTTTTCTTTATTCGTCTTCTTTTTTATCTTCGATTTGGAGTTCTGCTTCTGGTTTATGGTATGTGTAGAAGCTATCCACAAGTAAATCTAAATGCTCTACTTCTTCACTATAGTTAATAATGGCAGAAATAAGAGGGAAGAGGTGTAGCCATGTTTTATACGCTTCCTCATCGTCCTTGTTTTGATAATCCATAAAGATATCAATTAATTCTTGTTTACCTGTTTCAACTTCATCAAGCATTTCAACGGATTGTTGTTTTTTTGCTTTACCAATAAATTTTAATAAAACTTGTTCATGGTAATGGGTTAATGAGTCAAGTTCGTTTTGGATAGATTCCTGAAATTCTTCTGGCATATAGCGCAGTTCATTTTCAGTACGATGTAATGATTTTAACGTACTTAAAGCACGGCTTGTCGTCGCTAACATTTGTCTGAATAAAACGAGCTTACGAATTTTTGCGAACTTTACTTTTTTCGTGTAGCTTCTTTCTTCTTTATACAGCAAATAGTAATGGTTTAGTTTGATCATCTTTTCTTTCATACGATCAATATCAGTTTTTAGCGTTGTAAAATCAGAAGCTTGCCTGCTATTCATTCGAATCCATTTTACAATTTCTTCTGTATTATCAACGATACGATGATATAGTTTTGTTTCGTATTTTGGCGGCATAAACACTAAATTTACAAGTGAAGCCGCAATAATTCCAATCATAATCGTCGCAAAGCGAAGTAAGGCAAAACTAAAGAAATCGTCGCCCTGATACTCCATAATGGCGATAACTGTTACTAAAGCAATTGATATTGTGTTTTCTAATCGTAATTGTAACGTAAGCGCAATTACTAATATACATGTTAATCCAATAATAAAAGGATTATGTCCAAAAGCAGTAGCAAATACGATAGCGAATACGGCACCAATGACGTTTGCTTGAATTTGCTCAAGAGCTGTTAAATACGAGCGGTATACAGACGGTTGAACAGCGAATATAGCTGAGATTCCCGCGAATACTGGACTCGGTAATTGAAGTAAAATACAAGCAAATAAAGCTAATGTGATGGCAATACCCGTTTTTAAAATGCGAGCACCAAGTTTCATACCCTTAATAAGATCCTTTCTCTTGTCATAATGAATGTACAACATGATACTATACATTCATTACAATATGTTAGCAAGTGATATTTTAGTGACGTTAATAAGAAATTAAGATTCATTTTATACTTTTTCCTAATTCTTTTTAAACATCAATTTTTAGTGAAAAAACCTGCTGAATTTCAGCAGGTTTCAAATTGTTACTATAGATTACTATGAGAAGTGTACTTCGTCAATTTTTTCTTGAAAATGAAAAGTTGGTATATCACTCTGTGGAGATAGATGGATCAGCCTGCTCTTTTTTCGGGATAATTTCAAAAAACTGTTGCTGCATATCATCGAGTAACGGTGTTAATAAAGCAACTTCCTCGTATTGCTCATGTTCATTTAATACACGAATGTAATCTACCAATAACTCAGTCACATCTTGCACGCCGTTTTTACTAATTGGTTGTAATGTAACATTTGCCCCTTTTGCGATTCTTCTTTTTAAGGCGTGTTCTGTTAAACCCGAGCTTGAATCATGACGTAAATAAACAACACCACCAGTCATACCAGCACAAATCCATGGACCAGGATCCCCTAAAACAAGCGCTCGCCCATTTGTCATATATTCAAAAGCGAAACCTTTAATATTAGAGTATACACCTATATTCCCTTGCTCTTTTTCACGGAGTGGCTTTGTCATTCGCCCTCCAATTATCATGTCTGCTCCAGAGAGGCGAATGCCAGCGCGAGCATCAGCGTTACCTTGAACGTATAGCGATCCTTTTTGTGCACCGTACCCAAAACCTTTTCCGACAGAACCGTTATAATATATGCCGTCTTTTCCTTTTGCTTTCGTTATATAAATACCACCACCAAAGGAGGTTTTACCAATACCATCTTGTGCACCGCCATTTACGTGTATAAATAAGTTCTCACTATTATAAGCACCTAATCCATTTCCAGGAATAGAGCCATTCGTATACTTTAATGTAAGTGGTTCAAGCTTCGTGTCTTCATATAATTTACTACGAACGCGATAGCAAGATTCTAGACCACCCATAACGCGTTGCTCTACGCCAACGCCTATTAATTC
This sequence comes from Bacillus cereus group sp. MG4, assembly GCF_040460055.1. Taxonomy (NCBI): domain Bacteria; kingdom Bacillati; phylum Bacillota; class Bacilli; order Caryophanales; family Bacillaceae; genus Bacillus; species Bacillus cereus group sp. MG4. The sequence continues at coordinate 3,920,975 of NZ_JARVGZ010000001.1, forward strand.
CTTTGAATGAGGGGAATGAACTGTTTCAAATTGTTTTTCCGGTACGTACTCTGTTTTTGTAACAGATGGGTGTTCTATCGTTTGTAGTAAATTACATAAGTCTAATAAATTTTCGCCTCGAACTTGTTCTAATAAATCGGAGTGTCCGACAATTTCTTGTAAATTTGTATAACCAAGATTTCCTGTTAATCGTTTTAGTTCTACGCCAAAAGTGGTGAATAAATGTAATAATCCGGCAACGGCACTTTCTAATTCGCGCGGGACGAAGCGGCGTAATCCGTGTTCTTTCGCCTGAGCTTCAGAATCAATTTGTGTTGCAATTCCAACGTGACAAGTATCTAGATGACATCCGCGGCAAGTTGTACAGCCGATTGCAATCATGGATAGTGTACCAAATCCAATACGGTTTGCCCCAAGGAGCATGATTTTCAAGGCATCATTAACACTTCGAATACCACCGTCAGCCCAAATTTCTACCTTTTGTCTCATATTTGCTTCTAATAAAGCATTGTGAGCGGCTTTCACACCAATTTCTACAGGAAGGCCTACATGTTGCAATGCGTGAATACGTGCGGCACCTGTACCACCATCAAATCCGCTAATGTTAATAAAGTCAGCACCAGCCTTTGCGATACCGACAGCAATTGTTCCAATGTTAGGGACAACAGGGACCTTTACAGCTACTTTCGCAAGTTGATTAGCCGTTTTAATTTCTGTAATCATTTGAGCTAAATCTTCAATGGAATAAATATCATGGTTGTTAGAAGGTGAAATTAAATCAGAGCCAATTGTAGCATTACGCGCTTCAGCGATTTTTGCTGTTACTTTTGAACCAGGCAAATGTCCGCCTTCACCAGGCTTTGCGCCTTGCCCAATTTTTATTTCAATTAAGTTTGATGAATTTAGTAGTTCGGCGTTTACACCAAATCGCCCAGATGCAACTTGTTGTCCACGTGTATGTGGATATTTTCCAATCATATCTTTAATTTCGCCGCCTTCACCGTTCAAGCTAATCATATTTAGCTGATCGGCCGCTTCTGCATATGCACGAAAGGCAATTTCATTTTGAGAACCGAATGACATGGAACTAATAATAAATGGTAAATCATGATTTTGAATGCTGATGGATACTTCTTCGGCCGGAACGACATGTTTTGTTTCTTTCGTTTGAACAAGATGTCTAATCGCGATTGGATTATTTTCTTCTAACTCACTTAATTTGTCACGGTAATCATCATAAGAATTTCCTTTTGCGACATCGCCGATTGCTTTCCAAATTCGCGGGAATATATGAAAAGATTTTCGCATTCTAACTTTAGGATTGTTATAATCATCCGCTCGCAATTGTGCATCTTCAGCAAGTGATTCAAGCGAAAAAGCTAAATCATTTGAACCGAAGAAATTCGTAATTTGTAATATATTTGCGATTTCCTCATGTAATCCGATAGAAGAATAGAGGCGACCGTAACCACGTAATTCATGAATTCCAATTGTTGAAATGACTTTTTCTAGTCCTTTATTAAGAGCATTATACAAATTCGTAATTGGCGTTTTTGTTCCATCATTTACGGTTGCAAATAATAAATATGGATTCATACCATCTGCTCCTAATCCATACAGTGTGACGATATCATGTAAAGAGCGAAGGGCACCAGAACGTATAACGAGAGAGCAGTTTCGGCGTAATTTATTTTCGCTTAATACTTGATGTACTTTAGCGGTAACTAAATGCGGATCAATCCATAACTGTTCATTTAGATGAGCGTTGGCATCGTCTATTAATAGTAGGGAAGCTCCATCGTTCACGGCCTTTATCGCTTCAGAACTAATTCGATTTAAGGCGCATTGTAAAGTTTCTGTCGGACTGAATGTAGCAGAGATTGTAGCGATAGAGCTATGAGTATTGAATAGCTGTATAAGTTGTTCGTACGTAATTGTGTGTAATTCCTCTGTAATAGATTGTGCTACACTTCCTTCTAAAATAATGGGGGAAAGCATCTCAACTACAAATGGCCGTTTAGCTCCGCTTAATAAACTTGGGCGCTCTCCAAGTATTGTTCGTGTGGAGAAGTGCTCGACCTCTCGATCACGATCGATTGCTGGATTTGTAACAACGGCTACACTTTCCTTAATGAAATCAGCGATATTTCGTCTATCAGTATCGAGTGCTGCAAGTGGTGAGTCATGCCCAAGTGAGCGAATTGGCTCAACGCCTTTTGTTGCCATCTGTTCAAGAAGCTGAATATGTTCTCGGTCCCATCCAAAAGCAACGTATTGTTTCGTTTCGACTTGTATAGAATCACATAATCCTGGGATTTCTTTCGTTTCAGGGATAGATAAGTTTAAATGATAATCTTTAGTATCAACTCGCTTTTTAAAACGGTTATATACTTGAGTTTGGTAGTCATCGTATTCGTAGAGTACAAGTTCATCTTGTTCATTCCACTTTAGACCGACTTTTTCTCCAGGAGCGAGTGGTTTTGGTTCTGCTACATATTCAGTTGGTGATACAACTCCAGGTTCAGAAGAGAAAACGTAAGAACTCGCTGTCTCTACTTTCCATACTGGTCGTAGTCCAAGGGAATCAACGCTGAAAACAGCCTCATCTTTATAACGTGAAATAATACCAGCTGGACCTTGCGCAAAATGGCCCCAAGCTTCACGTATATACGTATATAAATCTTGTAAATGCGGTTCATATAGTTTCATTTCATTAATAATTGGTGGGAATAGTATATCCATTGCTTCAAATAAACTGTAGTCGTATTGAACAAGTAGAGTTTCTAAGGTGCGGTTTAAATCTTGGGAGTCACTGCCCCCAGCAGTAAGTGGAACATGAATCATGTCAGCTTGATCACGTAATTTTGCAATTGTGTTAATTTCACCATTATGTCCGAGAATGCTAAATGGTTGTACACGAAAAAAATTAGATAATGTATTAGTAGAATAGCGGTTATGTCCTAGTGTCATAGTTGAAGCGATAAGTGGATGTTGTAAATCATTGTAATAGGCAACAAGTGTATCCCCAGCGCCTAGAACTTTATATACAACATGGTCACGACTTAATGAAGCAACATGAATCGCTTCGTTTTCCTCTATTTTTATTGTTACTGAAAATAATGTTTGCTCAACATTTTCAACTTTATTTTCTGCGATAAGAGCAACTTGCCAAAATAAAGGTTCTTCCTGTTTACCAAGTGGACCGAGTGCATCGGAATTTATTACATCATCACTTTCAAAAATAATAGTAAAACTTTCGTTATTTAATTGCGTACGAATATGATTTTTTAAATTAACGATATTTGCGTTTTTGTTTAGAAAAAAATGTCCAACGATAAAGTGGGGATGATCCACAATCGTTGGATTGTATCCGTTATTTTTCAGCTTTTCATTCCAAAGTGCTTTTGGGACATCAATGTGAATTCCGATACCATCTCCTTCACCATTAATGAAACCAGCTCGATGATTCATTTTGACAAGTGATTGTATGCAAAGATCAATGTTTTCTTTCGTGGCAACTTTTCGTTTCTCCATAACGGAAACGATTCCACACGCATCATGTTCTGCATTTTTATAATCTCGAAATAAAGACGGTGTCCATGTATTTGTTTTATTGAGCATCCGTCAATCCCCCCTCTTATTGAAGTTTGAATAATCTTACTATTTAAGGCGTGAGCAGCCTTGTATACAAAGGTAGTAAGGATATAAAAGAAAATTAAACAGATAATTATGAATAATTATACTATTAATGAGGGATTTATGAAATAGAAAAAAGGAAAAAAGAAAGATGTGCTTTCTTTTTTCCTTTTAATGACGGGATTATTTATTATCCGCTAAAGCAGCGAATGCTCTGCCTACAGCTTCAATTGTATATTCAATATCTTCTTTTGTATGTTCTGTCGTTAAGAACCATGCCTCGTATTTAGAAGGTGCTAAGTTAACTCCTTCTTGAAGCATAAGCTTGAAGAATTTACCGAACATTTCACCGTCTGTATCTTGTGCTGCATCGTAATCTTCAATTGTATTTGTTGTGAAGTATACAGTTAAAGCACCTTTTAGTCGGTTTAATGTAATATCGATATTATGTTTTGCAGCTTGCTCTAAAATTCCCTTTTCAAGCATCGCACCAAGTTCATCTAATTTCTCATAAAGACCTTCTTGTTGAAGAACTTCTAGACAAGCGATACCGGATGCCATAGAAGCAGGATTTCCTGCCATTGTACCAGCTTGATATGCAGGTCCGAGCGGGGCAACTTGTTCCATAATTTCTTTCTTACCACCATAAGCACCGATCGGAAGTCCGCCGCCAATAACTTTACCAAGCGCTGTTAAGTCTGGTGTTACGCCAAGTAAGTCTTGAGCACCACCGTACATGAAGCGGAAAGCAGTAATAACTTCATCATAAATTACTAGTGCACCAGCTTCGTGAACAAGTTCATTCACTTTCTCAAGGAAGCCAGGTTTTGGCTCTACAATACCGAAGTTTCCAACAATCGGTTCTACAAGGATAGCTGCTACTTCGTGTCCCCATTTATCTAAAGCTTCTTTTAAGGTTTCTACATTATTAAATGGAACGGTAATAACTTCTTGAGCGATACTTTGTGGTACACCGGCTGAGTCAGGAGTTCCTAGCGTAGAAGGGCCAGATCCAGCTGCTACAAGTACTAAATCAGAATGACCGTGGTAACAACCAGCAAATTTCATAATTTTTGTGCGGCCTGTGTAAGCACGAGCGACACGAATTGTTGTCATTACTGATTCAGTACCAGAGTTTACGAAGCGGACTTTATCTAATGCAGGCATTGCTTCTTTTAACATTTTTGCAAATTTTACTTCTAGTGCTGTTGGTGTTCCGTAAAGTACACCATTTTCAGCAGCTGTTGTAATTGCTTTTGTAATGTGCGGGTGAGCATGTCCAGTAATAATAGGACCGTATGCTGCTAAATAATCGATATATTTATTTCCGTCTACATCCCAGAAATAAGCACCTTTTCCACGTTCCATAGCAACAGGAGCACCGCCGCCAACTGCTTTAAAAGAACGAGAAGGACTATTAACGCCGCCAACGATATGTTCTAAAGCTTCTTTATGTAATGCTTCTGATTTTGTGAATTTCACTACAATTCATCTCCTTACAAAAATCTATGTATTATTCTAACATGTTTTTCGAAAAGACGTATTGTTTGTGATAGAGAAGGCAGTTGGGTAAACTATTCGTTGTGACATTTAGGAAGGGGGTCCGATTATGAAATCGGTAATTGAGGTACAAGGGTTACGTAAAGAGTTTACAGCCTATTCAAGTCGTCCGGGATTAAAGGGTGCTTTTCGCGATTTATTAAATCGTAATTATAAAATAGTACCAGCAGTAAATGATGTATCTTTTAATGTGAAACAAGGTGAAATGGTTGGATATATCGGTGAGAACGGTGCTGGTAAATCAACAACTATTAAAATGCTTACGGGGATTTTGACTCCGACATCAGGAGAAATTTTAGTAAATGGGATGAACCCGCATAAGCAGAGAGAAGAATTCGTAAGAACAATTGGTGTTGTTTTCGGTCAACGCTCACAACTTTGGTGGGATATTGCTGTACAAGAATCTTTTCGTTTATTAAAAAAAGTGTACGGTGTATCAGATGCTCAGTATAAAGAGCATATGGAACACGTGATTGAAACGTTAGATATTGGTCCTTTATTAGATAAGCCAGTTCGAAAGTTATCTCTAGGTCAAAGGATGCGTTGTGAATTAGCGGCAGCATTAATTCATAATCCGCCGTTATTATTTTTAGATGAACCAACAATTGGATTGGATGTTCTTGTGAAATTAAAAATACGTGAATTTTTAAAAGAAATGAATGAACGTTACAAAACAACAATTTTATTAACAACCCATGATATTACTGATATTGAAGCTTTATGTGAGCGCGTTATCATGCTGGATGAAGGAAATATTATGTATGACGGTTCTTTAAATAATCTTCGTACGCAGTGGGGAGCAGAGAAGGAAATACATTTTCAATTTATTGCACCAGTTTCCTATCAGGCTTTATCAATGGTTATGCCAGATAGTCATGTCGTTTGGTCGAAAGCGAAAGAGGAAAACGCGTGGGTTGCAAAAATACCGAATGAAGAAGTTATCATTTCAATGCTTATTTCTAAAGTAGTACAAGCCTTTCAAATTAAAGATTTAAAAATTAACGAAGTGTCTACAGAGGAAATTATTCGTAACATTTATGAAGAAGGTATTAAACATGGGTAAGTACATTGAAATGATTCGGATTCGCTTTTTAATGATGCTTGCGTATCGTACAAACTATTATAGTGGGATTTTAATTTATACAATTAATATCGGTGCGTATTATTTTTTATGGCAAGCAATTTATAGTGGAAAAGAGAATATTGAAAGTTTATCTATTTCGCAAATGACTACTTATATCGCAATTGCGTGGATGGCACGTGCCTTTTATTTTAATAATATAGACAGGGAAATTGCGATGGAGATTCAAGAAGGACGTGTAGCAGTAGAACTCATTCGTCCATATAACTATTTAGGCATGAAAGTGATGCAAGGTCTTGGTGAAGGAATATTTCGTTTTGCTTTCTTTTCAATTCCAGGTATGGTTATCGTTACCTTATTATTTTCATTGCAAATTACAACGAATTTTCAAACGTGGTTATATTTCTTCTTATCTTTAATATTTAGTTTTATTATTAATACACAAATTAATTTAATGACGGGAATGCTCACGTTCTTCCTATTTAATAATAGTGGAATTATGTATGCAAAACGTGTTGTTATTGATTTATTTTCAGGTCTATTATTACCAATTAGTTTTTATCCGTTATGGGCCCAAAAAGCAATGGTATTTTTACCGTTTCAGGCTATTAGTTATATTCCGAGTATGATTTTTTCAGAAGGTATACAAGGAAGTAAATTGTATGAGGCATTATTATTCCAAGTAATTTGGGCAATTGTACTTATTATTCCAATTGTACTCATGTGGAGAACGGCGAGAAAACGTCTAATTGTACAAGGGGGATGATGAGATGATATATATAAACCTATTTTTGCAATATGCAAGCCAATATATAAAAACAAAATTGGAGTATCGGGGCGATTTTATCGTTGGATTACTTTCTGATTTAGCACTACAGGCTGTTAATTTAATCTTTATTCTCGTTGTGTTTGGGCATACACAAGCATTAAAGGGCTGGAGTAGAGAAGAAGTAATCTTTATTTATGGTTTCTTTTTAGTACCGTTTGCCATATTCTCAGCTTTCTTTAACATATGGGACTTTAATGATCGTTACATTATTAAAGGAGAAATGGATCGTATATTAACGAGACCGATTCATAGTTTATTTCAAATTATATTAGAAAGAATGGAACTTGAATCTTTAATTGGAGCGATTACAGGAATAATTGTAATGGGATATGCAGCAGTGGAGCTGCAATTATCTTTTTACTGGTACGATTTCTTCTTATTCTTACTGATGGTAGGAGGAGGAGCACTTGTATACGGAGGGATATTTGTTACGCTTGCGAGCCTTGGTTTTTGGTCGGATGCGAAAAGTTCAATTATGCCGCTAATGTATAACATAGGTAACTATGGTCGCTATCCTGTTAACATTTATAACCGTGTGATTCGCTTCATTTTAACGTTTGTTTTACCATTTGCGTTTGTCGGAGTGTATCCAGCAGCATACTTTTTAAGAAAAACAGAGTGGAATAGCTATGCATTTGCAACACCACTCGTTGGTGTTATCTGTTTTACGATTGCAATTACTCTTTGGAATCAAGGAGTAAAAAGGTACCGTGGTGCTGGGAATTAATTACAGAAGCTTGTTTGTTTCTAAGGGATAAATCCAATGGCTGTCTCATACATATAAAATGAGGTGGAGGACATGTTATGGGGATTTATTCTATTAATTGCAGCAATTGCTATTTTGAGAAGTGTCCAATTGTTATGGAGTTCATATTCAGATTCTAGGCGTTTCTTTTCGCTTTATAATTTAGCCTCCTTATTTTTAATTTATACAACGGTATTGATTGCGTTTGGGTTAAGTTATGTTGTATTAGAAGAAATGGGTTTTGCAGTTTTGAAAGAAGATGGAGGAAGCTTGCATGCCCAATCTTTTCAACTTGTAGAAATTTGCTTATATTTTAGCGCGGTTACTTTATTGTCCGTTGGGTACGGTGATATAGCTCCGATTGGAATAGGGAGATGGATTGCGATTGCAGAAGCGCTAATTGGATATACATTACCGTTTGCTTTTGTAATGAGGTCTGTAATAGACAATGAAAAATAAGATAGCATTTGATATAGTAAAAGAAAAGAGTAGGAGTGATAACAATGATCACAGTAGGAGAAATGGCTCCAGAATTTACATTAGAGGGAAGTAACGGGGAACAAGTTCGCTTAACTGATTTTCGCGGTAAAAACGTAGTGCTATATTTTTATCCGAAAGATATGACTCCAGGGTGTACAACTGAAGCATGTGATTTTCGCGATGCGTATGGATTATTTCAAGAGAAAGATACAGTTATTCTAGGTGTAAGTCCTGATTCAGCGAACAGACATCTGAAATTCATTGAGAAGCATGAGCTTCCATTTGTACTTTTAGTAGATGAGGATCATAAGGTAGCGGAATTATACGACGTTTGGAAATTGAAAAAGAACTTTGGAAAAGAGTATATGGGAATCGAGCGCTCTACATTCCTTATTAATAAAGACGGTGAGCTTGTAAAAGAGTGGCGTAAAGTGAAAGTGAAAGGACATACTGAAGATGTTCTTTCTTATATAAAGTAAATCCATTGTGGAGATAAAATATATAGAAGTAAGGCGAGTGTCTATACATATTTTATCGTCTTACATAAAGTGAAGTGTAGGGCATACCTCCTCAGATGATAGTATTCCAAGTGCGATTATGTCGCACTTTTTTTCTATGTAAATGTATAGAATATGGGGAAAGATACATAAGAATAAGGCTATATATAAAAATAAACCACATACTTATAGTAGAAA
>NZ_JARVGZ010000001.1:3935000-5445633 GCF_040460055.1 Bacillus cereus group sp. MG4
ACAGGTCTCTGCGAAGCCGTAAGGCGAAGTATAGGGGCTGACACCTGCCCGGTGCTGGAAGGTTAAGGAGAGGGGTTAGCGTAAGCGAAGCTCTGAACTGAAGCCCCAGTAAACGGCGGCCGTAACTATAACGGTCCTAAGGTAGCGAAATTCCTTGTCGGGTAAGTTCCGACCCGCACGAAAGGTGTAACGATTTGGGCACTGTCTCAACCAGAGACTCGGTGAAATTATAGTACCTGTGAAGATGCAGGTTACCCGCGACAGGACGGAAAGACCCCGTGGAGCTTTACTGTAGCCTGATATTGAATTTTGGTACAGTTTGTACAGGATAGGCGGGAGCCATTGAAACCGGAGCGCTAGCTTCGGTGGAGGCGCTGGTGGGATACCGCCCTGACTGTATTGAAATTCTAACCTACGGGTCTTATCGACCCGGGAGACAGTGTCAGGTGGGCAGTTTGACTGGGGCGGTCGCCTCCTAAAGTGTAACGGAGGCGCCCAAAGGTTCCCTCAGAATGGTTGGAAATCATTCGTAGAGTGCAAAGGCATAAGGGAGCTTGACTGCGAGACCTACAAGTCGAGCAGGGACGAAAGTCGGGCTTAGTGATCCGGTGGTTCCGCATGGAAGGGCCATCGCTCAACGGATAAAAGCTACCCCGGGGATAACAGGCTTATCTCCCCCAAGAGTCCACATCGACGGGGAGGTTTGGCACCTCGATGTCGGCTCATCGCATCCTGGGGCTGTAGTCGGTCCCAAGGGTTGGGCTGTTCGCCCATTAAAGCGGTACGCGAGCTGGGTTCAGAACGTCGTGAGACAGTTCGGTCCCTATCCGTCGTGGGCGTAGGAAATTTGAGAGGAGCTGTCCTTAGTACGAGAGGACCGGGATGGACGCACCGCTGGTGTACCAGTTGTTCTGCCAAGGGCATAGCTGGGTAGCTATGTGCGGAAGGGATAAGTGCTGAAAGCATCTAAGCATGAAGCCCCCCTCAAGATGAGATTTCCCATAGCGTAAGCTAGTAAGATCCCTGAAAGATGATCAGGTTGATAGGTTCGAGGTGGAAGCATGGTGACATGTGGAGCTGACGAATACTAATAGATCGAGGATTTAACCATATAATATGTAGCAAATGTTATCTAGTTTTGAGAGAACATAAAAAACTTGTTGACTTTTAAAGTAAATAAGTTATAATAATGATTGTCTCAAAAGAATAATGTCTGGTAATGATGGCAGAGAGGTCACACCCGTTCCCATACCGAACACGGAAGTTAAGCTCTCTAGCGCCGATGGTAGTTGGGACCTTGTCCCTGTGAGAGTAGGACGTTGCCAGGCAATATTATTCCGCAGTAGCTCAGCGGTAGAGCTATCGGCTGTTAACCGATCGGTCGTAGGTTCGATTCCTACCTGCGGAGCCATTGGAGAGCTGTCCGAGTTGGCCGAAGGAGCACGATTGGAAATCGTGTATACGTCACAAGCGTATCAAGGGTTCGAATCCCTTGCTCTCCGCCATAGGATTTATCATATTTGGCCCGTTGGTCAAGTGGTTAAGACACCGCCCTTTCACGGCGGTAACACGGGTTCGAATCCCGTACGGGTCACCACTTTTGGAGGATTAGCTCAGCTGGGAGAGCACCTGCCTTACAAGCAGGGGGTCGGCGGTTCGATCCCGTCATCCTCCACCATATAAATTATATGAATAGTATTATCGCGGGGTGGAGCAGCACGGTAGCTCGTCGGGCTCATAACCCGAAGGTCGCAGGTTCAAATCCTGTCCCCGCAACCAAATGGTCCCGTGGTGTAGTGGTTAACATGCCTGCCTGTCACGCAGGAGATCGCCGGTTCGACCCCGGTCGGGACCGCCATTTTAATAAGGCTCGGTAGCTCAGTCGGTAGAGCAGAGGACTGAAAATCCTCGTGTCGGCGGTTCGATTCCGTCCCGAGCCACCATTTATCTTAATAATATACGCCGGCTTAGCTCAATTGGTAGAGCAACTGACTTGTAATCAGTAGGTTGGGGGTTCAAGTCCTCTAGCCGGCACCATGTAAGTTTCGGAGGGGTAGCGAAGTGGCTAAACGCGGCGGACTGTAAATCCGCTCCTTCGGGTTCGGCAGTTCGAATCTGCCCCCCTCCACCATTTACATAGGGGCATAGTTTAAAGGTAGAACTGAGGTCTCCAAAACCTCCAGTGTGGGTTCGATTCCTACTGCCCCTGCCAAATATATTTACACAACATGGCGGTTGTGGCGAAGTGGTTAACGCACCGGATTGTGGCTCCGGCATTCGTGGGTTCGATTCCCATCAGTCGCCCCATTTTTATTTTTAAAATTACAAATAATCTAATTGATACTTACATATAATTAAGTAAGAATTCGATGGGCTATAGCCAAGCGGTAAGGCAACGGACTTTGACTCCGTCATGCGCTGGTTCGAATCCAGCTAGCCCAGCCATTTTTGCGGAAGTAGTTCAGTGGTAGAATACAACCTTGCCAAGGTTGGGGTCGCGGGTTCGAATCCCGTCTTCCGCTCCAATAAAATTTAACATGGCGGCATAGCCAAGTGGTAAGGCAGAGGTCTGCAAAACCTTTACCACCGGTTCAAATCCGGTTGCCGCCTTTCTTTTGTGCCGATGTGGCGGAATTGGCAGACGCGCACGACTCAAAATCGTGTTCCTTCGGGAGTGTCGGTTCGACCCCGACCATCGGTATCATGAACGGCGTAAAAAACTCTATACAATTAGTATAGAGTTTTTTTGTGTTTTCTTTTCATTACATGACAAAATAAGCACAAAAAGTGTACGGTGAGTAAACTGCGAAACATTAAAAGGATAAAAACAAACATTCATTTTTATCCTTTTAATTGTGGTATTCTATAAAATTCCAGCAAAATATTGTATATACAATATTCCCTTCGAGCAATCTAGAGAGAATTTCTCCACCCCGGTGACATGAAGTTAAATCCGACAGCACCAGTAGATATTAGTACATTATTAACGGTTAAGTTTGTAATTTCTAAAAACCTCTTTTCAAACTCTTCTTTGTTGTACTTGTACATAGTTGAGTGGCACGCCCACATGTGCGTTGAAGTACTCAACCAACCTCCTAATTCCTTTAATTCAGGAAACGACTCAAATTGAATTGGTTCATCTAATTTCATGAATCTCACTTAATAGATAGTTGGGTTTAACTTCTCTCCTATTCCTTTCAGACCATGTGCTTTTTTCTCATGTGAATGTGTCATAATTCTCCCTCCATCTTTCTTCAAGTTTTTTCCTGTTTTATTATACAACAATAGAAAGTGGTTATGGAATATTATGGGAATATGTATTGGCGATATAAAAAGACTCTAACATTTCTGTTAGAGTCTTTTTTGTTAAATTATACTATGTGCTTCTAAAATTCGTAATAAATGTAGAAATTCATGTATAATATAACTTGTCGAAAGAACAAAATGATAGTAATTTATATTATGTCTGTAATATGAATCAAAAATGAACTTTTTATATTTCTTTTAAAAATGTGTTGAATACACATTATATTTCATATTAATATTTTTATGTAGATTTAAAACGGGAAAGAGAGTGGAAAGTATGGGTCGTAAATGGAATAATATTAAAGAAAAAAAAGCATCAAAAGATGCAAATACAAGCCGTATATACGCGAAATTTGGACGTGAGATTTATGTGGCAGCAAAACAAGGCGAGCCAGATCCAGAATCAAACCAAGCGCTTAGAGTTGCATTAGAACGTGCGAAAACATACAACGTGCCAAGAACAATTATTGATCGTGCAGTTGAAAAGGCAAAAGGCGGTTCAGAAGAAAATTATGATGAGCTTCGTTATGAAGGATTCGGACCAAACGGATCTATGGTAATTGTAGATACACTTACAAATAACGTAAACCGTACTGCAGCAGATGTACGAGCTGCATTTAGCAAAAACAGTGGTAACATGGGTGTAAACGGTTCTGTATCTTACATGTTTGATGCGACAGCTGTTATCGGTCTTGAAGGTAAAACATCAGATGAAGTTCTTGAAATTTTAATGGAAGCAGATGTTGATGCACGTGACATTCTAGAAGAAGAAGATTCTGTTATCGTGTATGCTGAACCTGATCAATTCCATTCCGTACAATCTGCACTTAAAGATGCTGGTGTTGAAGAATTCACAGTTGCAGAATTAACAATGCTTGCACAAAGTGATGTAGAACTTCCTGAAGATGCTCAAGTACAATTTGAAAAAATGGTTGATGCATTAGAAGATCTAGAAGATGTGCAACAAGTTTACCACAACGTAGACTTAGGAGAATAATACGATAGAAGCCCCTGTTCATTTAACGGATAGGGGCTTTTTTTCATGAAGTTAATTAAGAGGATGAATTAGTAAAGGTATTTTGTTTTAGATAGGGAAGATGCTTATAGGGATATGTGAAATATTCATTATTGCTAGGAGGCTTAATATGGAACATAAAACACCAAAGCATATCGTTGCTGTAGCAGGTTATTTAACAAATGAAAAAGACGAAGTGTTATTAGCTAAAGTACATTGGCGATCGGATACGTGGGAGTTGCCGGGAGGACAGGTGGAAGAAGGAGAAGCGCTCGATCAAGCTGTTTGTAGGGAAATAAAAGAGGAAACAGGATTAACGGTGAAGCCTATCGGTATTACAGGAGTTTATTATAATGCTTCCATGCACATTCTAGGTGTTGTTTTTTAAAGTGGCATACGTGAGCGGTGAAATACAAATTCAGCCTGAAGAAATACAAGAGGCTAAATTTGTTGCTTTAAATGAAGAGAACATAGATGAGTACATAACGCGTCCTCATATGAAATCCAGAACGCTTGATGCGATGAGAGCAACACATTGTATTCCGTACGAAACGTGGGAAGTGCAGCCATATAATTTAATAGGTAGATTGTAAAGAAAAGAGTAGCGGTTTGAGATACAATCAAATCACTACTCTTTTTTGTATACTGTTTAAGAAAAAGGTCAAAATAATAATAGTGCTAGTGTTGATTTTTAGAACGTTTGTTCTGTATAATGTATGATATATTGTATACATTTAGATTACTAGATACTTACAAATATATATATTTGTAGATGATATAATGAAAATAGGGTGTTTTAATAGGGAAGTATAGGCTTAAGGTATACTCTGCTATTGGTTTAGCATAATCTATATTCAATATTTCAGATGAATAGTAGATAAAAAAAGACTGTGATACAATACTTTTTTATACCTTACAATGATGTAAGGTACGTGTAAGAGAAATCGATGGGATGTTTTTTTACAACAAGGTATTCTTAAAGTAAGAGTTATACGCTGTGTGGAAAAGAGGTGTTCAAGATGAAAGAACGAGTATTATCTAGGGTGAACTATCATCAAAAAGTTGCATTAAATCCAATGACTAAATTCTTTTATAAAGCCATTATTTTATTATTATTGTTAAGTTGTACGTTATTATTCATTGGAAATGTAATGATCGAGCAAAGTGATATTAGTAAATTACATGTACCGGCTAAGTTAGAGGTGCCAGAATCATTAACACATGCATTTATTGCGACAGAAGATAAAAGGTTTTATCATCATAATGGTTTAGATTATATAGCGATTGTCAGAGCGTCTGTTGAGAATATAAAGGCTGGTGGTGTTGTGCAAGGTGGAAGCACAATTACACAGCAGTTATCCAAAAATGCTTTTTTAACAAATGAACGTACATTTTCTCGTAAGTGGAAAGAGATTTTCTATACGAAAAAAATTGAACGTACATTTACGAAGGATGAAATTTTTAAATTGTATGTAAGTAATATTTATTACGGAGAAGGAGCATGGGGAATTGAAAAAGCAGCAAACCTTTACTTCGGTAAAAAGGTGAGCCAATTAACGTTGGCTGAAAGTGCAATGATGGCTGCTGTAGTAAAGGCACCCGCTTATTACTCACCAGCACAAAATTACGATAAAGCAGTTGAGAGACGGAATGTAGTTTTGAGATTAATGGAAAAAGAAGGCTATATCAATCATGATGAGTATGTGCAAGCTGTTAGTGAGAAATTAGTAATTCGTCATGATATAAAAACAGAGCGGTCGATGTTAAATAATGCGCGTGAAAAAGCAGTAAGCTAAAGGAAGTTCCTACATAGGAGCTTCTTTTTTGAATAAATTGTGACAAATTGTGACACAATATCGTCACAATTGTTGTGTTTTTGTAATTTATGTGAGCGTGTTCATTGCGTGGCATATGTAAGTATTGATATTATGTGTATTGTGTACAATGCTGTATACAGAATATGAATTTAAAGAGGAATGTATATGAAATCATCGAACAAACTCATGGCTCTTGGTATAGTTTTTTCCATTGCAGTATTGATTGTAATTGGAACGATTGCGTATAGCATCATAAATGACAAAAAAGATAAAGGGAATGAGATGTTTGCTTATTCCACGCAACAATCTTTAGGGAAAGATGATGCTCCGGTTAAGGTAGTTGAATTTGGAGACTTCAAATGTCCGGCTTGTCGTACTTGGGATGTAACAGTATTACCACGATTAAAAGAAGAGTATATTGATAAAGGTAAAGTGCAGTTATATTTTATTAACTTCCCATTTATCGGAAAAGACTCTGATTTAGGTGCAGCAGCTGGTGAAGCAATTTATAAACAAGATCAAGATTCATTCTGGATTTTCTATGATGAGATTTATCAAAGTCAAAAGAAAGACACAGAAGAATGGATTACAGAAGGATTACTTCTTAACATTGTGAAAGAAAAGCTTCCGAAAGTTGATGTAGAACAATTTAAGAAGGATTTACACAGTAAAGAAATGAAAGAAAAAGTACGTAAAGATTCAGATCGTGCTCAAAAATTAAAAGTTCAAGGTGCTCCTTCAGTATATATAAATGGAAATCTTGCAAACCCTGATTTCGATAGTATGAAGAAGGCAATTGATAAAGAATTGAAAAAGTGATGAGATACTCATCACTTTTTCGACTTTTTTCGATAAAATTCTTGCTTCCGTTTTTTTTACATGCTATACTACTTTACATAAGTTATTCTAATATCTTATATGTATTTCATATTTGCGGGTGTAGTTTAGTGGTAAAACAAGAGCCTTCCAAGCTCTGGTCGAGAGTTCGATTCTCTTCACCCGCTCCAAATTTTATTAAATGTTTTTCTATAAATTGTGATCAACGCAGTGTTTCGTTTCTAAGATAAACGAGGCATTGCGTTTTTTAATGTTTGAAAAAGATAATTGTATGCGAAAATAGAAGTAAAGAATAGTATTCCAAAAGTGAATTGCTAACTAATATAGACGTTACATAAAGGGTGGATTCATCTGAGGAGGCGATTAGGAATGGATTTTGAACAATTAAAGCAAGATGTCATTGCGTATAGTAAAACAATTGGTATAGATAAAATCGGCTTTGCTAGTGCCTCACCATTTGAGGAATTAAAGCAGAGGTTAATCCAGCAACAACAATTAAATTATCAATCGGGATTTGAAGAGTCTGATATAGAAAAGAGAACGAACCCACAGCTTCTACTACCTGGTGCAAAATCAATTATTGCGATTGCATTAGCGTATCCTTCAAAATTAAAAAATGCACCATTAAGTAAGCGCGGAGAACGCCGCGGTATTTTTTGTCGTGCCTCTTGGGGACAAGATTATCATCTTGTTTTACGAGATCGTTTGCAAAAATTAGAAGCATATTTAATCGAAAAACTTCCCGATATAGAAGTTAAGTCAATGGTTGATACGGGTGAATTAAGTGATCGAGCTGTTTCGGAGCGTGCCGGTATTGGATGGAGTGGTAAGAATTGCGCTATTATTACACCTGAATTTGGTTCGTATGTATATTTAGGAGAAATAATTACAAACGTTCCCTTCCCACCAGATCAGCCGATAGAAGATCAATGTGGAAGTTGTACAAAATGTATTGATGTTTGTCCTACAGGCGCTTTAATACAAGGAGGACAGTTAGATTCGAAGAAATGTATTGCATTTTTAACACAGACGAAAGGATTCCTACCGGAAGAATACCGTGACAAAATAGGAAATCGTATTTATGGATGTGATACATGTCAGACTGTTTGTCCGAAAAATAAAGGAATGGATTTTCATAATCATCCTGAGATGGAACCAGATCCTGAGTTAGTTAAGCCGTTATTAACACCACTTTTAACAATTAGCAATCGTGATTTTAAAGAGAAATATGGAATTATGTCTGGTTCATGGAGAGGTAAAAAGCCGTTGCAACGAAATGCAATTTTGGCACTTGCGCATTTTAAAGAGGCATCAGCAATTCCAGATTTAATTGGTGTTATGAAAGACGATCCAAGACCGGTACTTCGCGGAACAGCAGCATGGGCACTTGGGAAAATTGGTGGAGATGGTGTGGGCGAAGCTATTGAAAAAGCGATGCAACGTGAGAAAGATGAAGAGGTTCTTCATGAAATGAATCGCGGACTTGAATTGTTAGCGCAGAAAAAAGAGTAGATAATATCTCCCTTCTTCATATTGTAATATGGGAGGGAGACGAAATGGTTGTAAAAATAAATATTGAAAAGCAAGTACAACAATTTTTAGCATATGTAACAGAGAAACGAACAAATGTAGATGGTATTGCTGAAGATTTATTACAAATAGCACAGAGAAAGAAACAATTGTTTCAAAAGCGTAATGCAGAGATAGTGAAAGCAACTGCGGATGTTTCTTTCATGAGACAATTAAATAATAGCAATCATCAAGAAATTGATTATCAAATACATTTTAAATATTTAATTAAGCATAAAGAATTATTTTATATCGAAGAGGAACAACTAAAACGAAGAGTTTGTTTAAATAATAGCCGGGTAATAGGTGATTATGCTATTGAAGTGCCAGAAGCAGTTGGAATGAGTGAGATGTTAGAAAGGGAAGTTACAAAAGAGAAGTACGGTTCTTATCAGTACAACCGTTTAGAGGCAGTTAAATATGCAGAGCGTTGGTGGGATGATCGAAACCCTGTATATCGTAATTTCCCTGATAATTGTACGAATTTTATTTCTCAATGTCTTCATACTGGAGAAGTACCAATGAATGGATATCCTAATATTCGCAAAGGATGGTGGCAAAGGGAGAATCAGTGGAGTTGGAGCTGGGCTGTCGCACACTCTTTTTATTGGTATTTGTCAGGTGCTACAACAGGGCTTCGAGCTGAAGCGGTAGAAAGGCCAGAGGACCTTATTCTTGGTGATGTCATCGCTTATGATTTCGAGGATGATGGTAGGTGGAATCATACGACGATTGTAGTAGCAAAAGACGCAGATGGTATGCCACTTGTAAATGCACATTCAGCGAATAGCCGTCGGCGTTATTGGAACTATGAAGATTCTAGTAAATATACACCACAAATGAAGTATAAATTCTTTCATATTATTAATGGGTAGAGATTTTTCGCTCAAGTGGTATAATACGTAGTAGACAAAAAACAGAGGTGAATATCGCGTGGGAGTACATGTTGTTTTATATCAACCAGAAATTCCAGCAAATACAGGGAATATTGCTCGTACTTGTGCAGCAACTGGAACAGAATTACATTTGATTAGACCGCTTGGATTTTCAACGGATGATAAAATGTTAAAGCGTGCAGGATTAGATTATTGGCAGCACGTGAAAGTTACGTATTATGATTCAATTGAAGAATTTTATGAGAAAAATAAAGACGGTGAATTCTTCTATTTAACAAAGTATGGCGAGAAAGCTCATACAGCATTTGATTATAGCAAACGTGAGAAGGATTACTATTTTGTATTTGGAAGAGAAACAAACGGCTTACCAGCTAATGTAATCGAAGAAAATTTCGATCATTGTTTACGTATTCCAATGACCGATAAAGTGCGCTCATTAAATTTATCTAATACAGCAGCTATTTTAATTTATGAAGCATTCCGTCAACAAAATTATCCGGGATTAGATTTAGAAATTGTTTATTAAAAGTCGCCATATGGCGACTTTTTTTCTAAAAATAAAAATAATATGTAATCATACATTTAAAAAAGGGTACATATTCATATAGAATGGGATATATGAATAAAAATAGATTAGACGGGTTGAGATAAATATGAAGGAACAATATAATAATCAAAATACCTTTTTAAGTATGATAGATATGGATTTAATAAGAAGAGGACTATTACATGCTATTCAAGATTTAGTATTTATTGTGAAAGTTATGGATGAGGAAACCTTTAAATATATTTATGTAAATAAGATAGGTATGGATTATGCGAAGCTAAGCGAAGAATGTTATGGAAAAACGTTTGCTGAAGTATTATCAGAAGATACGGCGGAAATATTGCAAGTGCAATATGCAAAAGTAGCGAGCGAAGCGAAAGCACATACCTTTTGTGATGTAGTTAGTTTACCAAAGGGTGAGTTACATTATGAATCTTCGCTTAATCCTGTATTCGACGAAGAAGGAGTATGTCAGTTTATTATTTGTATTACGAGGGATATCACAGCTCAGATTGAGGAAAAGACAGAGATAGAGGAAAAACAAATGTTGTTTAAGTCGTTATTAGAATATAATAATGACTCCATTATATCTATGGATTCTATAGGTAGAATTACATATGCAAATCCAGCAACGTATGAAATATTTGGATATCGATATGAAGAATTACATAATAAATTTATTTTTGAATTTATTAATAAAGAATATGAAAAAGATTTTCAAATTATATTTAAAGGAGCCTTGCAAGGAAGGGCAAAACAAATTGTTTCAAAGAAATATGTTCATAAAGAAGGGTACGAGCTCTATATTTCTTTGAGAACTATTCCGATTATTGTGAACGCCGAAATTGTTGGGGTATATATTGTTACGAGGGATGTTACAAGGCAAGTATTGAATGAAATGCGAACAGAATATTTAGCTTATTATGACCAATTAACAGGATTAATGAATAGAATTTCATGTGCAAATAAGTTAAATGTTTTTTTTAATGATAATACAGAGTTTGCGCTTGTTTTTATAGATTTAGATGAATTTCACCTTATTAATGATACTTTTGGTCATAAAGAAGGAGATAAAGTATTACAAAAAGTTACAGAATGTTTAAGCAGTTTTCAAATAGACGGTATGCACTTATTTAGAGAACACGATGATCAATTTGTTATGTTAATAGAAAATATAACAAAAGAACGTGTAGAGATAGTTGCAAAAAGCATACTAAAAAAGATTAGTGAACATTTTGTAATCGAAGAAGAGGACGTCTATTTAAGTGCGTCAATCGGAATTGTAATGGCTCCAACAGATGGAGAGGATGAAAAAATATTATTCCAAAGAGTGGATGCTGCTTTGGAAAAAGCAAAAGAAAAAGGAAAAGGGCATTATCATTTTTATTGCAGTGGATTAGATTGTGAGCGTGAACAAAGATTTATAATAGAAAACCAATTGCATCGTGCTATAGAAAAAAATGAATTCTGCTTGTATTATCAGCCACAAATGAATATTGAAACGAAAAAAACAGCGAGTATGGAAGCTTTAATAAGGTGGGAGAATAAAGAATTGGGGTTTGTCTCTCCCAATCAATTTATTCCGCTAGCAGAAAGAACAGGGTTTATTATTAAGCTTGATGAATGGGTAGTAAATGAAGTGTGTCGGCAAATACGTGAATGGTTAAATAAAGGATATGAAGTTGTCCCGATTGCAGTTAATATTTCAGCCAGGCACTTTCGCTCGATTACATTAATAGAGATGATTACACGGGCGTTACATAAGTACAATGTACCAGCGCATCTATTAGCGATAGAGGTTACAGAAGGAGCCCTTATGCATAAAGACATATCGAAAAGGGTATTGCTACAATTAAAAGAACAAAATTTAAAGATTCATTTAGATGATTTTGGGACGGGATATTCATCTTTAAGTTATTTAAAAACGTATCCAATTGATACGTTGAAAATCGATCGTTCTTTTATGGAAGGTATACATGTGGATGAACGTGATACGAATATTACAGCTGCAATTATTCATTTAGCTCATACTTTGGAATTAAATGTAATTGCAGAAGGTGTAGAAAAAGCGGAACAAATACAATTTTTGAAGGACAAGAATGTGAAGTTTGTGCAAGGTTATTATTATAGCCGACCTTTATCAAAATATGATGTGGAAAATGTGTATTATAAATGATTGATAAAAAAAGTGATGTGCTAAGAAGCACATCACTTTTTATGTGTACCGGGTTTATCATTGTAACCAGATGTGAAAATAGCTGTAAGAAATGTGAGTGATACACCTAAAATTAATAATAATTTCATACTAATATCCCTCCTATTTTTCAGTTTACGAATCTTAAATATGAATCAAAATGTATGTAAGGTTCTTGGAAGAAAAGAATTTATTTAAAATGAATAGAGGTGTAAAAACTTTAATACCTATATTATACAGAATTTTCTTTGAATTTTGGAGAGAATTTTATAGCAATACTGTATATTTCATTTTGATTTAAAGAATGTTTAAGGACATCCTAGCATACCTTTTATAATAATCCGATTGAACAAGGAGATGGGGGAGGAGCTATAATGGATATTCTAAAAAAGATTGAGCAGCATCGAGCAGCAGAAGAACGGTTACAGTGGGAAGGTACGTTTGCGGAGTATTTAGAGCTTGTGAAGGAGAGACCATGGGTGGCTCAAACAGCACACTCTCGCATTTACAATATGATAAAAGATGCTGGAATCGAAGAAGTAGATGGTAGAAGAAAGTATAACTTCTTTAGTAATCAGCTATTTGGATTAGAGGATGCTTTAGAACGTCTTGTGGAGGAATATTTTCATCCATCTGCAAAACGATTAGATGTTAGAAAACGTATTTTATTATTAATGGGTCCTGTTAGTGGAGGGAAATCAACATTAGTTACGATGTTGAAACGAGGATTAGAAACATATTCACGAACAGATCGAGGAGCAATTTTTGCAATTAAAGGCTGCCCAATGCATGAAGATCCACTGCATTTAATTCCGCATCATTTACGGGATGATTTCTTTGGTGAGTATGGAGTTAGAATTGAAGGGAATTTATCGCCACTAAACGTAATGCGTCTAGAGCAAGAATATGGTTCAAGAATTGAGGATGTAGTTGTAGAGCGTATTTTCTTCTCGGAAGATCGCCGTACAGGGATTGGTACATTTAGCCCGTCTGATCCTAAATCACAAGATATCGCCGATTTAACAGGTAGTCTGGACTTTTCAACAATCGCAGAATATGGTTCAGAATCAGATCCACGAGCGTATCGCTTCGATGGAGAATTGAATAAGGCAAACCGTGGGATGATGGAATTCCAAGAGATGCTAAAATGCGACGAGAAGTTTTTATGGCATTTATTATCGCTTACGCAAGAAGGGAATTTCAAAGCGGGAAGATTTGCGCTTATTTCAGCAGATGAATTAATTGTAGCGCATACGAATGAAACGGAGTATCGTTCCTTCATAGCAAACAAGAAAAATGAAGCATTGCACTCAAGAATTATTGTAATGCCAGTTCCATACAATTTACGAGTGAGTGAAGAAGAACATATTTATGAAAAAATGATTCGTGAAAGTGATGTATCCAATGTGCATATTGCACCGCACACACTTCGCGTTGCAGCAATGTTTACGATTTTAACTCGTTTAAAAGATCCGAAGCGTCCAGATATTGATTTAATTAAAAAGATGCGTTTATATGATGGAGAAACGGTAGAAGGTTATAATGCGATTGATGTAGAGGAGCTGCAACGTGAATATCAAGATGAGGGTATGAGAGGTATTGACCCTCGTTATGTTATTAACCGAATTTCCTCTACAATTATTCGAAAAGAGGTACCATCTATTAACGCATTAGATGTACTTAGATCGCTCAAAGACGGGTTGGATCAGCATCCGTCAATTAGTAATGAAGATCGAGAGCGTTATATGAATTTCATCTCATTAGCGAGAAAAGAATATGATGAAATTGCGAAGAAAGAAGTACAAAAAGCATTCGTGTATTCATATGAAGAATCAGCGAAGACACTTATGGATAATTACTTAGATAACGTTGAAGCATATTGCAATAAATCGAAATTACGTGATCCATTAACAGGTGAAGAAATGAGTCCAGATGAAAAGCTAATGCGCTCAATTGAGGAGCAAATTGGAATTTCAGAAAATGCTAAGAAAGCATTCCGTGAAGAAATTTTAATTCGCATTTCTGCTTATGCGCGTAAAGGAAAACGCTTTGATTATAATTCACATGAGCGTCTTCGCGAAGCGATTCAGAAAAAACTATTTGCTGATTTAAAAGATATAGTGAAAATTACAACATCAACGAAAACGCCAGACGAAAATCAGCTTAAGAAAATCAATGATGTTGTTGCACGCTTAATTGATGAGCACGGCTATAATTCTTCATCTGCGAATGAATTATTACGCTATGTAGGTAGTCTGCTAAACCGATAGTTTGATAACAAAACGCTGTCTCTTGTATTTTGCGGGACAGCGTTTTATTATCCATTTATATGTGTAAAGTGTCATACCTTGTCCAAATGTAATAAATTAAGATGCAATTTCATGAATTTATTGTCAATTATTTTTACAATATGCATATGATAGAGTAACCAACCATTCATACGAAAAAAGCCAACACAATACAATATGTTGCAAAGTGTAAATGTGTGCAACTATGCATTGTGTTTCTTTCTTATCAACGGCTGAATATTTCTTTCTAGTATGTGAGTGGCAAAATTTTGTTTAGGATGCTCGGAGTATTATATGAAAAACGTTATATATGTTTATGGGATGAATTTCGATGGGCAGTTATCTTTCATTCTAGCTTGCACAGTATAAAACAAAATTTCTAGCTTACTGTTCATAGGGGAAGACAATTACAGTAAGGAGGGAAAGAAATGGGTGAAGAAAACCAACCAAATTATACGATTTCACAGGAAAACTGGTCCCTCCATCGCAAAGGATATGACGACCAACAACGCCATCAAGAAAAAGTACAAGAGGCAATTAAGAATAATTTACCCGATCTTGTAACAGAAGAAAGCATAGTTATGTCTAATGGTAAGGATGTTGTAAAAATACCGATTCGTTCTTTAGATGAATATAAGATTAGGTACAATTATGATAAAAACAAACACGTTGGGCAAGGAAATGGTGATAGCAAAGTTGGTGATGTCGTTGCGAGAGATGGATCAGGTGGTCAAAAGCAAAAAGGACCAGGAAAAGGGCAAGGAGCAGGGGATGCGGCTGGAGAAGATTATTATGAAGCTGAAGTCTCTATTTTAGAATTAGAGCAAGCGTTTTTCAAAGAATTAGAGCTGCCTAATTTAAAGAGAAAAGAAATAGATGAAAACCGGGTTGAACATGTTGAATTTAATGACATTAGAAAGACTGGATTATGGGGAAATATCGATAAGAAACGAACGATGATATCCGCATATAAACGAAATGCGATGCGTGGTAAAGCATCTTTTCATCCGATTCACCAAGAAGATTTAAAGTTCCGTACTTGGAATGAAGTATTAAAGCCAGATTCAAAAGCTGTTGTATTAGCGATGATGGATACGAGTGGATCGATGGGAATATGGGAGAAATATATGGCACGTAGCTTCTTTTTCTGGATGACACGATTTCTACGAACGAAGTATGAAACAGTAGATATTGAGTTTATTGCCCATCATACGGAGGCAAAAGTAGTTCCAGAGGAAGAGTTTTTTTCAAAAGGAGAAAGTGGCGGAACGATATGTTCTTCTGTATATAAAAAAGCACTCGAGCTAATTGATAATAAATACTCACCAGACCGCTATAATATTTATCCATTCCATTTTTCAGACGGTGATAATTTAACATCAGATAATGCTAGATGTGTAAAGCTTGTCGAAGAGTTAATGAAGAAGTGTAATATGTTTGGATATGGGGAAGTGAACCAGTACAACCGCCATAGTACCCTCATGTCAGCCTATAAAAATATTAAAGATGAGAATTTTAGATATTATATTTTAAAGCAAAAAGCAGACGTATTCCATGCGATGAAGAGCTTTTTTAAAGAAGAATCCGGAGAAAAAATGGCATAACCCCCTTAAAAAGGGGTTATTTTTTGTTTACTTTTTATTTTTTTAGTTGACATTGAAAATGAAAATCATTATCATTTACTCGAGATGTGATTACATTTTGATTTATATATTTTGGAGGAGATGTAAAGTTGAAAAGAAATAAAAGAAAACATATAAATGCAATGGTTATAGCGGCGGCGTTATCACTTCCGTTCGCTGTTTATTCAACACCTGCTTTAGCAGCCGTAGCGATTGAGGCGAATAAAACTGGACATGCTTTAGAAGATGGTACATATGATGCTGTTATTAAGGCATACAAAGATAAAACGAATGAAGAATCTATGGCAGCTGTTTATATAAAAAATCCTAAATTAACAATTGAGAACGGAAAGAAAATTGTAACGGCCACGTTAAGTGATAGTGATTTCTTTCAATACTTGAAAACAGAGGATGTTCATACTCCAGGTGTGTTCCATGATGTAAAAGTAATATCAGAAGATAAAAAGAAAAATGGAAAGAAAGTGATTCAGTTTGAAGTAGGAGAATTAGGGAAGAGGTATAATATGCAAATGCATATTTATATTCCGACAATGGCTTATGATAATAAGTATCAAGTACAGTTTGAAGTACATGCATTGAATTTAGAAAACAATGTTCCAGAAGAACAAAAGGAAAATAATGAGGATAAAGTGGATCAACAAGATGCAAATGTAATTGTAGATAAGCAATTACAAAGGCATATTAATAAATATAACTTGAATAGGGAGAATTTAAATACTCCAATAACTAAGGAAGATTTACTAAAAGTTAAATCTTTAATAGTCGTTGAGGCAAAAAGTAAAGGAATAAAAGACGTAAGCGGTTTGGAATATATGACGAACTTAGAAAACTTAATGTTGGAAGAAATTAAGTTAGAAAATATACATTTTATCTCGAAGTTGAGACAATTGAAATCATTAAGTATAACTTATGGTGAACTTAAAGAGATTGGACCTTTGGCTGAATTAGAACATATTGAGAGTTTAAGCTTGAGAAACAATAAAATTTCAGATTTAAGCTCATTAAGTCAAATGAAGAAGATTAAAATGCTAGATTTAAGTAGCAATTATATAAAAGATATTAAACCATTATTTACAGTAACATCTTTAAGGACCTTGACTGTAGCAAATAATCAAATTAGTAATGATAATCTTGCTGGGATTGAGCAATTAAAAAATGTAAAGAAATTATCTTTAAGTAACAATGGTCTTACTAATATCGAACATATTACATCAATGAAAAAATTAGTAGAGCTAGATCTTGCTAAAAATGAATTAGAAAACATCGACCCCTTATCGAGAATGTCTACTGTACAATCACTGAATTTAGAAGAAAACTATATTTCAGATATAACGCCACTTAGCCAATTAACAGGTTTATATGATTTAAAGCTAGGTTCAAATGAAATTCGTGATGTTAGACCGGTTCAAGAGTTAGGAAAGAGAATGTATATCGATATTCAAAGACAAAAAATCTTTTTAGATGATGTAGAAAAAGATAAGGAAGTTAAAATACCTATCTATAATTTACAAGGAGAGCCACTTGATACTATTCGATTAAAGAGTGGAGATGGGATAGTTAATAATGGTTCTGTTAAATGGGGTACTACCGGTGAAAAAACATACGAATTTATGTTGGATATAAAGCCAGAAGAGAATCGTATTAAGTTTAATGGAACAGTAATTCAAAATGTTGTTGAAAGGTTAGATGAAATAAAGGAAACAATAAAAGAGGAGAATGAACAAATAGAAAATGTAATTCTCGATAAAACTTTACGACAACATATTAATAAAGAGAATTTAGGTAGAGGGAATTTAAATGCTCCTATCACAAAAGAAGATTTATTACAGATTAAAAAATTAGAGATACTTAAAGAAAAGGGAAAAGAGATAAAAGATATAACAGGTTTAGAGTACATGACGAACTTAGAAAAACTGACTTTAGAAGGAATAGGTTTGAAGAATATTGAATTTATCTCGAACTTACAAAAGTTGAACGATGTGAATGTATCTCATAATCAAATTGAAGATATAACATCACTATCTTCATTAAAAAATCTACAGTGGTTAAATCTTGCGGAAAATCATATTAAAGATGTATCGGTTCTTGGTTCCATGCTAGACTTACTTAGCTTAAAATTAGCTGGAAATGAGATTCGTGATGTAAGGCCGTTAATACAATTAGGTCAGTGGGGAACAATTGATGTTAGAAGACAAAAGGTCATTTTAGATGATGCAGAAATAAATAAGGAAGTAAAAATTCCTGTATATGATTTAGAAGGAGAGCGAATTGAAAAGATTACGCTAAAGAGTGCAGGTGGAATGCTTACTGATGAGGGAATTATTTGGAGCACTCTAGGAGAAAAAATATATGAATTTGATTTAGATGCAGATCATTATGAGACTGGCATATTATATAGTGGCATCGTCATGCAGAATATAGTAGAAAAATTAATACAGAAAGAAGAAATAAAAGAACCAACAAAAGAAGTTGAAGAGGTAAAAGAAGAAATAAAAGAACCAACAAAAGAAGTTGAAGAGGTAAAAGAAGAAGAAAAAGAGCCAACAAAAGAAGTTGAAGAGGTAAAAGAAGAAGAAAAAGAGCCAACGAAAGAAGTTGAAAAAACGAAAGACGAGGTAAAAGAAAAGCCGAAAGACGAAGTAGAAAAAGTAAATGAAGAACCCAGTAAGTCGGAAATAGAAGCAAGCATTGAGAAACAAAAAGAGGACTCAGATGAATTAGGAACGGCTACTGTTCAAAAGAACGAAGCGGTACAAGCACAGGAAGAAGCGAAAGAAGATGTGTCAGATAAAGAAGTTAATAGTAAGAAAGAAGAAAGTAAAAAAACTTTAGCGGCAACAGGTGGACAAGAAAATAATGTATCTTTATTTGGTGGTCTAGTATTAGTTTTATCTGCACTTAGTATGTTTGTGTTTAGAAAAAAATATTTAAAAAATAAATAACGTTTTATCTTATTATATTATTTTTTAAAAAGATGTTGTCATAGCAATTTCATTTAGAAATGTGCTTATGATAACGTCTTTTTTATGTTAGAAGGATATGAATGGAAAAAGTGTAAATATATTAGAGAAGGAGGAGATGGTATGTACATTAGTTCTATTTTAAAGAGTGAAGAAATTGCATCATTTATTGCAAATATGAATAAAGATGCTACTCATCATGTTGGTTATTGTGGAGATGAGAAAGAGGAGTTGTTACAGACAATTCTTCATGATTTTTCTGATATAGGCTGGGAACAATCCTTTGCTGTTACTTATGAGGAGAATAAAATAATTGGTGTATTAGGGTTTGATGTGGATGAAGTAAGAAAATGTGCAGAAATATGGGGGCCATTTATTATTGCAGAGAATTGGGAAGAAGTTGCTTTACATATGTGGAAGGAACTTATAGAAAAGGTGCCTTTTCGTATTGAAAAATTTTATGGTTTTTATCATGTGGAAAATAATAATTGTGCCCGCTTAATGAAGGATTTACATGCTAAAGAACAAGATCAACATAGTATTCTCATTTTAAATAATATTGCGGGACAACATGTTATATGTAATATAGAAGAAGCTTTACCAAAAGTATTTGAGCAGTTTATCGCTTTACACAATAATGTTTTTCCTAATACATATTATGAAGGAATTGAAATTATCGAACGTTTAAGTGATACGAATAAATTATTTGTAAGTATGAAGAATGATAAGTTAGAAGGTTACGTATATGTTGAAGTAAATCCGGAGTTTCAAGAAGCGAATATCGAATTTATTGCAACGACTGAAAATAGTAGAAGAAAAGGTGTTGGAGAGCGCTTATTACAAGGGGCAATTCAGTATATTTTCTCCTTTCAAGGGATGAGAGAGATAGAACTATGTTTGAATACGAATAATGATGGTGCGATGAAGTTGTACAAGAAAGTAGGTTTTGAGGAGAAGGCATGTTTACAACACTATATAATAGAGTAAAAACCCATTCGTATGAAAATTATATTTCATACGAATGGGTTTTATTTAATTTATTTTGCAGCCCTCAGTAATAATGGATTCAGGACTAATCGGAGGACAGAATTCTTCTTTAGGAGAGGTGCTAATCGTTACATAACCTTCTTTATTTTTTGCGGAACTTCTTTTGCTTGTAAATTAACATCTTCTTTTCGAAGCTCCTTAAAGAGCGAAATGACCATAAGAACGACTACGATAGAAAATGGTAGCGCAGCAATTATAGCTGCTATTTGCAGTGCATTTAATCCTCCAGCTTGTAATAAAATAGCAGCAATTATGGCGATTGTTAATCCCCATATAAGTTTTAAACTATTTTTCGGTGATAAGCTTCCGTTACTCGTTTGCATTGAAACAACAAATGTTGCCGAGTCAGCAGAAGTAACGAAAAATGTGGCTACTAAAATTAATCCGATAATTGTTAAAAATGTAGAGAACGGTAGGTGTGAAATAACAGCAAATAATCCAATCTCTGTACCATTTTTTGCGATTTCATCAGCTATGCCAATCGATTGGAACATTTCCATATGGATAGCGGTACCGCCAAATACTGCAAACCAAAATGTACAGATAAGAGTTGGGACTAATACAACTCCAATAATAAATTCTTTTATTGTGCGCCCTTTAGAAATACGAGCGATGAATGTACCGACGAATGGAGACCAAGAGATCCACCATCCCCAATAGAAAATAGTCCAGTTTTCAATCCAAGAAGAAGATTTTTCATTAAATGCTCCTAAATTTAATCCCATACTAGGTAAAGCTCCGATATAAGAACCGAGTGTAGATGTGAAATATTTCATAATAAATACAGTTGGTCCTAAAAGTAAAAAGGAGACGAGTAATATACCTGCAAGAGAGAAATTTAAGTTACTCAAATATTTAATCCCACGATCTAAGCCTGTTTGTGCACTTGTTAAATATAAAACAGCGAAGATGGCGATAAGTACGAGCTGTGTAAGTACAGTGTTATGAATAGAAGGGAATAAATAGCTTAATCCTCCGGCGATTTGTTGAGCACCAATCCCAACAGATGGCACAATACCGAATACTGTGGCTAAAACAGCCAAAATATCGACTGTTTTTCCGATAGGAGAATTTTTCGATCGATTAAATAATGGAGTAACTGTAGCCCCAATTGTGCTACCTTTTTGTTTGCGGAATGTGAAATATGCAATTGTTAAAGCAACCATTGCGTATAGTGACCAAGGAAAGAGTCCCCAGTGGAAAAATGAATATTGCATAGCGAGTTTGGCGCTTTCCTCTGTACCTGCGTTTCCTGTTAATGGATCTGTAAAATGTGAAATCGGTTCAGTGATTCCATAAAAGAGGAGGCCAATTCCCATTCCTGCTCCAAACAACATGGATAGCCAAGATGGATAACTATACTGTGGTTTTTCTCCATCTTTACCAAGACGAATAGAACCGTACTTAGAAAATGCTAAATAAGTGGCTAAAATAATCATTGCGGTCATAAGTAGAGAGTAAAACCATCCAAATTTATTGAGGATAAATGAGTTTAAGGAAGATGTAACACTTTGTAAATCATAGCCTTGTATCCAACTTGCCGGGGTAACTCCCCATATGATGAATAATGTTGTTAGCAAGATGGAGATATAAAATACACTGTTTTCTTTTTTTATCATAGAATCCCACCTTTGTTTAATAAAGTTAACAATTATATTAACTATAACAATTAAAAGATTAATTGTCAAAAAATTCGATTTTTATCTTGTGTAAAAGGACAGTTTAATCGCTATGGATTCATAATTATTGGAGGTTAGATAAAGGTAAGCCTGTTCACGATATGTACAAAATATAGGAAGAAATAATATGAAATATTGCATTTTATATTGTTGTATCCGGATTTTATGTTAAATTCTTCAAGGGAATATATAAATAGGGGGCAATGATATGAACAAGAAATCAAAGATTAATAAAGTGATGCTTAGTATTAGTACAATGGCGCTATCGTTAGGAGCAATTCAAACGAATGTATCAGCAGAAGAAAAGGTGCCATACAATGTATTGCATTCGAAACCAGTTGGGATTGAAAAACCAGTAGATGAGATTGGACATGTCTCTAAAGCAGAGGAAACATTATCGTTTCAAGAACGTTTAAAAGTAGGAGACTTTTCACAGCGACCAGCATCTATTATGAAGAGCTCAGAAGTAAAGCAAATTAAAGAAAGCTATTCAATGGCTGATTTAAACAAAATGAATAATCAAGAATTGGTTGAAACGCTAGGAAGTATTAAATGGAATCAAATTACAGACTTATTCCAGTTCAATGAAGATGCAAAGGCTTTTTATAAGGACAAAGGGAAAATGCAAGCGGTTATAGATGAATTAGCTCACCGAGGTAGTACATTTACGAAAGATGATTCAAAAGGAATTCAAACGTTTACGGAAGTGTTACGTTCAGCTTTTTATCTCGCATTTTACAATAATGAATTAAGCGATTTAAATGAGAGAAGCTTCCAGGATAAATGTTTACCCGCTTTAAAAGCAATTGCAACCAATCCAAACTTTAAGCTTGGTACATATGAGCAAGATGCAGTCGTATCTGCATACGGTAAATTAATTAGTAATGCTTCAAGTGATGTGGAAACGGTTCAATACGCATCGAATATTTTAAAACAATACAATGATAATCTTCATACGTATGTAGACGATCGTATGAAAGGACAAGCTGTATACGATATGATGCAAGGTATTGATTATGATATGCAATCTTATTTATTTGAAACTCGTAAAGAGGCAAAAGATACAATGTGGTACGGGAAAATAGATGGATTTATTAATGAAATAAATCGTATTGCTCTTTTAAATGAAGTAACACCAGAAAATAAGTGGCTCGTTAATAATGGAATTTATTTTGCTAGTCGTTTAGGGAAGTTTCATAGTAATCCAAATAAAGGTTTAGAGGTTGTTACACAAGCAATGCATATGTATCCGCGTTTAAGTGAGCCGTATTTTGTTGCAGTAGAACAAATTACGACAAATTATAACGGAAAAGATTATAGCGGTAATACGGTAGATTTAGAGACGATACGTAAAGAAGGAAAAGAACAGTACTTACCAAAAACGTATACATTCGACGATGGATCTATCGTATTTAAAACAGGAGATAAAGTATCAGAAGAAAAAATTAAGAGACTATACTGGGCTGCAAAGGAAGTAAAAGCACAGTATCATCGTGTAATTGGGAATGACAAGGCATTAGAGCCAGGTAATGCAGACGACGTATTAACGATAGTAATCTATAATACTCCAGACGAATATCAGTTAAACAGACAACTGTATGGATATGAAACAAACAACGGTGGCATTTATATAGAAGAAACAGGTACATTCTTTACATATGAGCGTACGCCAGAACAAAGTATTTATAGTTTAGAAGAGTTATTCCGTCATGAGTTTACTCATTATCTTCAAGGGAGATTTGAAGTGCCA
This sequence comes from Bacillus cereus group sp. MG4, assembly GCF_040460055.1. NCBI lineage: Bacteria > Bacillati > Bacillota > Bacilli > Caryophanales > Bacillaceae > Bacillus > Bacillus cereus group sp. MG4. The sequence continues at coordinate 3,958,549 of NZ_JARVGZ010000001.1, forward strand.
GGTTTATTTGGAAGAGGAGATATGTATCAAAATGAGAGATTAACTTGGTTCCAAGAAGGAAATGCAGAATTTTTCGCAGGATCTACTCGTACAAATAATGTAGTACCGAGAAAGAGCATCATTAGTGGATTATCATCTGATCCTGCAAGCCGTTATACAGCAGAGCGCACATTATTTGCTAAATATGGTTCTTGGGATTTCTATAATTACTCGTTCGCATTGCAATCTTATTTATATACACATCAATTTGAAACATTTGATAAAATTCAAGATTTAATTCGTGCAAATGACGTGAAAAATTATGATGCCTATCGTGAGAATTTAAGTAAAGATTCTAAACTAAATAAAGAGTATCAAGAGTATATGCAACAGCTAATTGATAATCAAGATAAATATAATGTACCGGAAGTAGCAGATGATTATTTAGCTGAACATGCACCAAAATCGTTAACAGCAGTAGAGAAAGAAATTAGTGATACGTTGCCAATGAAAGAGGCAAAAATGACAAAACATAGCTCCCAATTCTTTAATACATTTACATTAGAAGGCACATTTACAGGTAGTGTAACAAAAGGTGAATCCGAAGACTGGAACGAAATGAGTAAACGAGTAAATGAAGCACTAGAACAACTGGCGCAAAAAGAATGGAGTGGCTACAAAACTGTTACAGCATACTTTGTCAATTATCGTGTGAATAGTTCAAATGAATTTGAATATGATGTAGTTTTCCACGGTATCGCAAAAGATGATGGAGAAAATAAAGCTCCAACGGTTAATATAAATGGACCTTATAATGGGCTTGTAAAAGAAGGAATTCAATTTAAAAGTGATGGCTCAAATGATGAAGATGGAAAAATTGTTTCTTATTTATGGGAATTTGGAGATGGCAGCACAAGTGCAGAAGTTAATCCAATACATGCATATGAAAGAGAAGGAATTTATAAAGTAGCGTTTAAGAGTAAAAGATGATAAAGGTAAAGAGAGCAGAAACGAAACCACTGTTACGATTAAAGATGGAAGTTTAACAGAATTAGAACCAAATAATCGTCCAGAGGAAGCAAATCGTATCGGGCTAAACACTACTATAAAAGGTAGCCTTATCGGCGGAGATCACACCGATGTTTATACATTTAATGTAGCATCAACGAAAAATATCGATATTTCCGTTTTAAATGAGTATGGAATCGGGATGACATGGGTGCTTCACCATGAATCAGATATGCAAAATTATGCCGCTTACGGTCAAGCTGATGGAAATCATATAGAGGCAAAATTTAATGCAAAACCAGGTAAGTATTATTTGTATGTATATAAATATGATAATGTCGATGGAACGTACGAATTATCAGTAAAATAAGTGCTTTTCCAATGTATGTTTAACTTTACTTTTTGTGGAAAATAGTATATTATATAGATATATAATATATCGGTTATTTACTAGGAGGAGCCTGTCACAATAGGTTTCTCCTGTTCTTTTTTAGGGGCCTGTCATACAGGCTTTTCTTTAAAGGTTAAATAACTGAAAATTAAGAACTATAATCTTTGAAAGAGGTGGGGCATACACATAACAAAAAAGGGATTGTTTAAGAGAGGGGGATAAGAAATGGCTTTGTTTGGTTATCCACTTGAAACAATTTATTTATACGGATTTATTATTGCTACTATACTCACTGTTATTTATATCTTTTTTGGAGATATATTTGAATCCATATTTAGTTTTGGAGGCGGATCTGTATCCGTTGTTACTTTATTACTTAGTTTTTTCGCCATGTTATGTGGACTTAGTTATATAGGAGAATATTTATTTTCCTTTAATAGCATTCTTATTTTCGGGTCTGCATTTGCTATATCCTTTATTGGTGTTTTCATAATGAAAATATTAATTTTAAAGCCGATTGCAGAAGCAGAACAAAACACTGTGCAGCGTATGGATGAATTTATTGGTTGTAAGGGAGAGGTCATTACGACTATTCCTACAGAAGGGTTTGGTGAAGTATTAATTTCCTCCCAATTTGGAAACAATGCAATCCTAGCTAAAACAGTTGGAAAGAAAGATATTTCACAAGGAACTGAAGTTATTATCGAGGGAGTCCAAGATGGTATTCTGCTTGTACAGAACATCGCTTATTCTTTAAAGAAACCAAAATTATAAGGGGGAATTTACATGACGATTCCATTAATTATCGGTGGAGTATTACTCGCAATTTTAATTCTACTCATTTTAGTATTCATTACAAAGTATCGAACAGTTGGACCAGATGAAGCATTAATTGTTACTGGAAACTGGCTTGGTGGCGGAAAAAATGTAGTTACCACTGATGATGGAAAGAAGATTAAGATTATTCGTGGTGGCGGTACTTTCGTAGTTCCGATTATGCAAAGAGCAGAGCCTTTAAGTCTATTAAACTACAAATTAGAAGTGGGAACACGTGATACGTATACGAAACAAGGTGTACCGATTACAGTAAACGGTGTTTCTATTATTAAAGTAGGATCTACCATTGAAGAAGTTTCTACAGCAGCTGAACAATATTTAGGAAAAGAAACAGAAGAGTTGAAAATAGAAGCAAAAGAAGTTTTAGAAGGGCATCTACGTGCTATTTTATCTTCTATGACAGTAGAAGATGCCTATAGTAATAGAGAGCAATTTGCTCAAAAGGTACATGAAGTAGCTTCTACAGATTTAAAGAAGATGGGACTTCGCATCGTTTCCTTTACAATTAAAGAAATCATGGATAAGAACGGTTACTTAGATGCACTTGGTCAGCCACAAATTGCGATGGTTAAGCGTGATGCAACAGTTGCAAATGCAGAGCGTGAAAAAGAGGCGCGAATTGAAAAAGCTCGTGCTGAGAAAGAAGCGAAAGAAGCTGAGTATCAACGTGATGCACAAATCGCTGAAGCTGAAAAACATAAAGAGTTAAAAGTACAATCTTATAAGAGAGACCAAGAACAAGCTCGCGCAGATGCAGATCTTTCCTATGAATTACAACAAGCAAAAGCGCAACAAGGTGTTACAGAAGAGCAAATGCGCGTTAAAATCATTGAGCGTGAAAAGCAAATTGAATTAGAAGAAAAAGAGATTGCGCGTCGTGAAAAGCAATATGATGCAGAAGTAAAGAAAAAGGCAGATGCAGATCGCTATGCTGTTGAACAATCAGCAGAAGCGGAAAAAGTAAAACAAATGAAAAAAGCAGATGCAGATCAATATAAAATTGAAGCGGAAGCAAGAGCGCGTGCAGAAGAAGTTCGTGTAGAAGGTTTAGCGAAGGCGGAAATCGAAAAAGCGCAAGGTCAAGCAAAAGCAGAAGTACAAAAAGCACAAGGTACAGCGGAAGCAGATGTTATCAGATTAAAAGGTTTAGCGGAAGCAGAAGCGAAACAAAAAATTGCAGAGGCATTTGAGTTATATGGCCAAGCGGCAATTATGGATATGGTGCTTAAAATGCTTCCAAGTTATGCGAAAGAAATTGCAAGCCCACTTAGCAACATTGATAAAATTACAGTTGTCGATACAGGTGGCGGTGGTAAAAATAGCGGTGCCGGAAAAGTTGCAGGTTATGCGACTGATTTAATGGCAACGATGCAAGAAACATTAAAAGCTTCTTCTGGCATTGATTTAAAAGAGTTATTAGAAGGATTTGCTGGAAAAGGAGCGGTACAACAATTATCAAACGATAAACCTGTTGTATCTGTAGTAGAAGATGCGAAAAAAGAAGTAGAAAAAGATAAAGAATAGTAAAGCGGGAGGAACCTCTAGTAAGTGAGATACTAGAGGTTCTTCTGTGAATTATAATATTTCGAATAATATACATTTTTATATATTGTTTTAATTATTTAATTTATATAGAATGAAAAAGGTATGTATCAACTCTTCAATAGAGAAAGAGATAGAGAGTCGCATTGATACATTTGAATCGTTTGATTTATATAAAGAAATTAAATGTAAAACAATTACATTTAAAACGGTATGGAGGGGTAGAAATATGTTTCAAGGGAAATTAAGGAGTAGTAGTTTAAAAGCAAAGTTACTTGTATCATTTGTTATCATTTTAAGTAACTACTCAGCTTCCTCACGGAGGCTTTTTTCATTTACTAGTCTGATATGTACTTTTTGTGTGAATACTAGATATATCATACAAGGAGGTGGTATTTATGTTGAAAAAACAAGAAATTCTAGCTGTCTATCAAAAGGGACCTCAAGCTATTTGCGATTTTGTTCATCAATTAGAAAGTCAAATACAGAATTTAAAAGAGCGTATAGAAGAATTAGAAAATCGTTCAAAAAAAAACTCTACAAATAGTCATAAACCACCCTCTACAGATGGTTTTCGTAAGCCTATTACAAAAAGTTTGCGAAAATCATCCCAGCGTCAAACCGGTGGCCAGTTGGGCCACAAAGGACATACTCTTGGTTTGACAGCGACTCCAGACCATACAATTACATATTCTCCTACCTATTGTACTTGTTGCTATACTTCTTTAGACCATGAGCCTGTAAAAGGATACCGCATTCGCCAAGTGTATGATTTACCACCTATCCAGATAGAAGTAACAGAACATAAAGTGGAACAAAAAGAGTGCCCACATTGCCATTCTATTCAAGAATCCCAGTTTCCTTCTACTGTCTCTCGTCCTGTTCAATATGGTCCAAATATAAAAAGACTAATCCCCTATTTAACGCATTATCAGTGTCTTTCTTTAAAAAGAACAAAAGAATTCTTTCAAGATTGTTTTGGACATTCTATCAGTGAAGGAACGTTAGTCAATCATACAAACAGTTTTTCGGCTCAATTGCAGCCTTTTCTCCAAGAAGTAAAAGACCAGATCCTTCAGTCTTCTGTTGTCCATTTTGATGAAACCGGTATGCGTGTAGAAAATAAAACACAATGGTTACATACTGCCAGTACACCGGAGGTGACATTGCAACATATTCATCAAAAACGCGGAAAAGAAGCAATGGATGCTGGAGAAATCTTGCCGTCTTTTTCTGGAATCGCGATGCATGATGGTTGGAAATCATATGATGCGTATACAGATTGTCGTCACGTATTATGTAATGCCCACCTCTTACGAGATTTACAAGGAATTATAGATAGTACCGGAGAAAAATGGGCACAACAGATGCAGGAGTTTTTAACGCAAGCCTTAACGCTAAAAAAACAATACAAAGGACTCCTGCCAAAAGCAGAGCAAGAGAATCTGTCGACTGCCTATCAAGCTATATTAAAAGAAAAACAAGTATTTTCTTCAGAACCAAAAAAGAAAGGAAAACAGACGCCTGCTCAAAATTTATGGAATCGCTTCGTCAAATATGCTGACAGAATTCTAGCATTTTTAGAACATCCAGACATTCCATTTGATAACAATCAAGCAGAACGGGATATTCGAATGACGAAAGTCAAACAGAAAGTGTCTGGAACGTTTCGAAGTAAGAAAGGCGCAGAATCTTTTTGTCAGATACGAAGCTTTATAAGCACCATGAAAAAACAAAAACAATCTGTCTTACAAGCGATAGGTCAGGTTATAGAAACCGGAACGGTTCCTTGGAATTGCACGATTTCATAAGAGAAATTCTCGATTCGATCTAGATTCTTTCTCTTATGGGCATATTTTTTTTCATGTTTTCGAATTGGAAACATGTATTTAGCATGCTTTTTTGTCTGAGGAAGCTGAGTAGTTACCATTTTAATTCTTCCAAGTATTGTAATTGGTTGGACGTCTTATCAACAAGCGAAGACAAACTTTAATGAAACGATTTCACAATCGGCAAAAGACAATATAAAAATTTTGGATAATGTAATTAATAAAGAATTGGATAGTAAAAAAGTAGATGCAGTTTATTTTACGAAACTATTTACACAATCAAGTTACCAAACGGATCAAATACAAAATATCCAAAATAAACTAGAAGAATATAATAAGTTACATCCAGAACTGGAAGCCATCTATACTGGATCCAGCAATGGGCAGTTTATTCAATCACCGTCTATTCAAATGCCAGAAGGATATAATCCTACAGAAAGAGATTGGTATAAAGAGGCAGTGAAAAAAAGTGGAGAAGTAATTATTACAGCCCCATATAAATCAAAAACGACAGGAAATATTGTTATTACAATAGCAAAACAAAATGAGGATAAGAGTGGTGTTCTTGGTATTGATTTAATTATTAATGATATCGTAAACACTTCAAAGATGGTTAATATCGGTAAAAGTGGATATGTAGCAATTTTTGATCAAGATAAAAATGTGGTAGCACATCCAACGATGAAGCCAGGTGATAAGGTAGAAGAGAAACTTGAAAAAGAGTTGTACAAACAAGAAACAGGTGATTTTAATTTCACATTAGATGGTGAAGATCGTCATATCACTTTTAAAACAAATAAGATAACTGGATGGAAAATAGCAGGAATTATGCCTGCAAAAGAAATTATTGAAGCAGCTGAACCTATTTTCTATAAAACGATAACTGTTATTGGTATTTCATTAATAATTGGCGGGATTTTAATTTACTTCATAATTGCTTCTATTATTAATCCGTTAAAACAACTTGTTATATCATCGAAAAAGATTAGTGAAGGCGATTTAACAGAATCTATTGCAGTTCATTCTAAAGATGAAATTGGACAGCTAGGAGAAAGCTTTAACGAGATGGCAGCATCATTACAGAATGTCATTTCCAATATAAATACTTCAGCAGGTCATGTAGCGGCATCTTCAGAAGAATTAACAGCTAGTATGAAGCAGACGAGTGAAGCAACGGAACAAATTACACAAGCGATAGAGCAAGTGTCGAGTGGAGCGGAAATACAAACGAAAGAAGTCGAAGAAGGCGCAACATTATTAGAAGAAGTTACAGAAGGAATTCAACGTGTTGCAGACAGCTCTTCATTAGTATCCACAGCATCTATGTACACGAAGAAAAAGGCTGAAGATGGTGGAAAGTTAGTTGAACAAACTGTGAATCAAATGCAATTAATCCATGAGTCTGTTTCACAATCAGATAAAGTTATTGTTTTGTTAGATGATAAGTCGAAACAAATTGGAGCAATCCTTGAGGTAATTCAACATATTGCAGAGCAGACAAATTTATTAGCATTAAATGCTGCAATTGAGGCTGCGAGAGCTGGAGAACAAGGAAGAGGATTTGCAATTGTAGCAGATGAAGTGCGAAAGTTAGCAGAACAATCAGGACAGTCTTCTACGGAAATTGGAAAACTAGTAAAAGAGATACAATTTGACATAAAAGAAACAGTAAGCTCTATGAAGCAAGTTGGAACAGAAGTACAATCAGGACTTGTAGTTGCAAATGAAACGAAGCAAAGCTTCGCTGAAATATTGAAGTCTACAGATGATACAGTTGTACAAATTGATAGTATGGTAGAAGTAGCGGAACAAATGACAGTAGATGCAAAACAAGTTAGTGCATCTATTAATGAAATTGCAGCAAGCGTTCAAAATATTGCTGGTTCTTCAGAAGAACAATTAGCTTCGGTAGATGAAATCAATGCAGCAGCAGTTCATTTATCGCAAATGGCAGAAGAATTACAAGAGATGATTGGGAAATTTAAAGTGTAATAAAAAATGTTAAGAAACGAGGTAGTAATTGTACTTCGTTTCTTTTTTTGTGAAGATAAAAATAAAGAAATATAGAGTAACCGTGTTATGATTAGTTGTAATCACAAAAGACTGTAAATTCATTAAATTCTATCTTTAATTATGTTAGGGGAATGGTTTTGAAATTTAAAAAGTTAAAACTACAACCGAGAATTACATTAACAATTAGTACACTTATTCTAGTCGTACTTCTGTTAACAAGTTATTTATTTTATTACATATTGTCTGAAACGGTAGAAGAGCAAATTGGGAAACGGGCTTTGCATGTTGCTAAAACAGTTGCTGCTATACCTGAAATAAAGGAAGCTTTTCAAAAAGAAAACCCAGCTTCTATCATTCAACCAATTGCAGAAAAAATTCGAATTGATACAGATGCTGATTTTATTGTAGTTGGGAACAAAGAGGGGATTCGATATGCACATCCTAAGCGAGATAAAATCGGAGAAGAAATGGTTGGTGGAGATAACGAAGGGGTTCTATTAGAAGGGAAATCTTATGTTTCGAGAGCAACTGGATCATTAGGTCCTTCATTACGTGGCAAAGTTCCAATCCGTAATCAGGAAAATGAAATTATAGGCGTGGTGTCTGTTGGATTTTCAATGGATGATATTCATGGAGCGGTAGAAGTGTATGGAAAGCGTGTATTTTGGATTACAATAATAGGTCTTTTAATTGGGATAATTGGTTCTATATATTTAGCGGGAAGTATAAAAAGAATGATGTTTGGGATGGAGCCAGAAGAAATTTCATCTTTATATGAAGAGCATAGTACAGTGATTCAATCTGTACGTGAAGGGATTATTGTTATTGATCAAAATGGCATGATTAGTTTAGTCAATCAAGCGGCTTATGATATTCTTTCGCTAGATAAACAACGAAATATTGTTGGAGAATTTATTTTAAATGTAATTCCTAATTCAACGATACTAGATGTACTTCAAACTGGTGAAGAACAGTTTGATCGTCAATTAAATATAAGAGGGCAGGCTGTTATTGCGAATCGTCTACCTATTAAAGTAAAGAATAAAGTAACTGGCGTTGTATCGAGCTTACGTTTGAAATCTGAAATGGATCAGTTAACAGCAGAATTATCTCAGACGAAGCAATATACAGAGGCATTACGAGCGCAAACACATGAATATAACAATTTATTGTATACGCTTTCAGGTCTTATTCAGTTAGAATTATATGAAGATGCTTTAGAGCTTATTCATACGGAAACAGCGGTATATCAAGATTTTGTTCAATTTATTATGAAGCGAATTCAAAATCCGTGGTTAGGTGGGATTTTAATTGGATTCTATAATAGAGCAAGAGAGTTGAAGATTGATTTTATGCTAGATCGAGAAAGTAGCTTAGATAAATTAAGCCCGCATATTGAGAGTAATTACGTCGTTTCTATTTTAGGAAATTTAATTACGAATGCATTTGAAGCAATTGAAAGAAAGGAAGAGAATGATAAGAAGGTAAGGATGTTTGTAACTGATATTGGAGAAGAGATAGTAATTGAAGTGGAAGATTCAGGACAAGGGATTCATGATGAAGTCATTACTAGCATATTTTATAAAGGCTTCTCTACGAAAGAAGGCGGGAAACGAGGATATGGATTAGCAAAAGTGAAAGAGTTAGTAGAAGATTTAAATGGAAGTATTGCAATCGAAAAAGGGGATTTAGGTGGTGCATTATTTATTATTGCATTACCAAAAGAGAGAGGCGAATTGTAATGGGTGAGGAGATTGAAGTATTGATTGTAGAAGATGATATTCGAATTGCGGACATTCATCGTCGTTTTACTGAAAAGATTGAGGGATTTAAAGTAATTGGAACAGCAACGACTGGAGAACAAGCGAAAGAATGGCTAGAGCTTGTGAAGCCACAGCTCGTTTTATTAGACGTGTACTTACCTGATATGCAAGGAACGGAACTTGTCACATATATTAGGCATAATTTGCATGATACAGATATTATTATGATTACAGCTGCATCGGAAACAGATGTAGTGAGACACGCCCTGCGGGGCGGAGTAACAGATTATATCGTAAAGCCACTTATGTTTGATCGATTTAAGGTAAGTTTGGAAAGTTATCAAAAAAAGATTATGCAGTTAAAGAAAACTAATCAATTATCTATAGAGCAAATAGAACATTTATGGTCTCAAAGAGGTGTAAAGGGAAATGAAATAGAATACGCTCCGAAAGGAATAGACCCTTTGACTTTAGCAAAAATAAAAAAACATATGTTAACAGTGAATGAAGAAGGAATTACAGCAGAAGCGTTAAGTACAATGGTAGGAGTAAGCCGATCAACAGCGAGGCGTTATTTAGAGTATTTAATATCTGGAAAGAAAGTTCATGCGGAGCTTATATATGGGAGTGTAGGGAGACCAGAAAGAAGGTATTTTCTTGTTTCTTCATAACAAAAAAACAGTAGAGAATTACATTTCTTCTACTGTTTTTTTACGTCTTATATTGGAATAATTCCGATTACAATTCCCGTAATTAACATCACCATTGTCGTTCCAACAGCCCAAAGTAACGTAAAGCGTTGATGTTCACCAAAATCAACTTTGGCCATTCCGACTAATAAATAAGTGGAAGCGACAAGAGGACTTAATAAGTGAACAGGTTGCCCAAGTAATGAAGCACGTCCCATTTCAGCTGCACTAATTCCGTAAGCAGCGGCAGCTTTCGTTAAAATAGGTAATACTCCGAAGTAAAATGCATCATTGGACATGAAAAATGTGAACGGCATACTAAGAAGAGCTGTAATAATCGGTAGTTGTGGTCCAAGAGCGTCTGGTATAAGAGTGACTACACTTTGAGCCATTGCATCTACCATTTTTGTTCCTGATAAAATACCAGTGAAAATTCCAGCGGCAAATACGAGAGAAACAACCGCTAATACGTTTCCAGCGTGAGAAGCAATACGTTCTTTCTGTTGTTCTAAGTTCGGATAGTTAAGCATAACAGCAATGGCGAAAGCGATTGTAAATAAAACAGGTAACGGCATAACTTCTAGTATGAGACAGACAAGCAAGGTAACAGTTAATAAAAAGTTAATCCATAGAAGTTTAGGGCGTTTATGAACGGCAACTTCTACTGTGGCAGCTTGCTCATCCATCGTTTGCATTTGTTTTAAGTATTGTACATCCATAATTCCTAATCGTTTTCTTTCTTTTTTGCCAAGATAGTAAGCAACGAAAACGACCCAAATTGCACCAGCGATCATTCCAGGTATAAGTGGTGTAAAGAGCTCTGATGCGTCTAGCCCAAGAGCACTCATAACCCGAGCTGTCGGTCCGCCCCACGGTGTAAGATTTGTCACTCCTGCTCCTAACATAACAACTCCAGCTAATATAAGTGGATTCATTCCAAGGCGTTTATATAATGGGTACATTGCGGAAACCGTAATCATATACGTTGTTGTTCCATCCCCATCTAATGAAACGATAATAGTAAGAATCGCTGTACCAACAACAATTTTTAAAGGATCTCCTTTTACAAATTTCAAAATCCTACTAATGACAGGATCGAATAAACCGCTATCAATCATAATTCCAAAATACAAAATAGCAAACATAAGCATAATACCAGTAGGTGCTAGTTTTTGAATTCCTTCTAACATCATAGGTCCCATATTTGCATAAAAACCGCCAATTAATGCGAAAGTAATTGGAATTAATATTAATGCTACTAGTGCTGACATACGTTTCGTCATAATTAAAAACATAAAGACAAATACCATCGCAAATCCAAGTAGTGCTAACATGTAATCTCCCCCTCCAAAATGATTGCGCTTTCAAAATGTGATGAAAATTCAGAAAAAGTGTTTTTTATTTATCATAAAAGCATTCATTCAAATGATAAATAATTTGAAAAATAACATCATTAGAAGCATAATTTTTATTTTGGTCATTTTGTTCACGGTAGTTAATTTGAATTTTTAAAAAGTAAGCTGCTCTCCGTAAGAATGGTAGAATAAGATGAAAATATTGAAGTGTGAAATAGGGAGTAGATTTTATATGAAAACGAGAATGGAAGAGATTTATAGTTCTTATGAAGGAAAAGTAGAAGTGATTTTTGTTAATGAATCTTCTTACGTATATGAGTGGGAAAATTTAATGATGATCCGAAAAAATAACGGTGAGCTTGAAAAAGTTGCGGTCGGTATTAGTGGAAATATAAGATTAGTAAATGTAGTTGCTGGGCAGCAAATTAATACAGATACATTATTAGTTAAGTTAGAAGACGATTTATTAATTACAGGTTGTGAATGATGAGAGATGTGTAGAAATGGCTACACATCTTTTTTGGTCTTTATATTACAAAAAGTACATTATTTTTTCACAAATCTCACACAACTTTTTGATATGCTCCTTGTGGAAGATACGGTTAGGGAGGAAGTAAAATGAGAACAAAGTATGTGACACTTGCTATATGCTTATTCTTTGTCTTTACAATAGTAGGATGTGGTAAGAAACAAGCAGAGGCTGTAGCAATTGATGAGAAACATGATAAGTGTGATATTTGCCAAATTGGGGTAATGGATAATCAATTTGCAACAGAAGTCATTTTAGAAAATGGAAAAGCGTTAAAGTTTGATGATATCGGTTGTATGTATAAATGGATGGAGATTAATCCAGGTGAAAAGACGAAAGAAAAATTTGTTCGAGATTATGATTCGAAAGAATGGATTTCGTTAGAAGATGCGACTTACGTATATGATAAAACAATAACGACACCGATGGCTTATAATGTCATTTCATTTGAAAATAAAAAGGATGCAGAGAGTTTTGTGTCTAACTATAAAGGGAAAGTTCTTTCATATAAAGAGCTAGCAGAGCATAAATGGGAAATGAATAAAGAGATGATGGGGAACCCGAAAAAGGGAAATCACGGTGGTCATCATTAATACTAAAAAAAGACAACTACATAAGTTGTCTTTTTTTAGTATTACTCAGGTGCAAATATAGAAAAGGTGTAAAAATTTTAGAAGAACGGTTACAATGGAATATAGTAACCTAAAGCAATCATTTATGTACTTTTTAGAAATGTATACAAATGCGGTAAAATCGTGCTAAACTAATTGCTTCATAATGTTAATGATAAGGCCATCAGGCACATCATTCCAATAGGTTGAGAAACATAGTATAGGTTTTAAGATAATCCGATTAAAGAAGGAATATAAAGGGCTTATGGATAAATGTACTCAAGAAGAGTTATTGTATGTGATGGAGGAATGGTTAAGAAAACATTATCTTTCATAGGAGCTGTAGTTGTGAGAAAACAAAAAATTTTATTATGTATGTTATTAGGATTTTTAATGACGGTAGTGGCTTGCGATAAGCAAGAGGAGCCAGAATCGAAACCGGTTCATGTGAAAAACGAAAAGAAAAAAGAAAAGCATAAAGAACAGGAAGAACCTAAAGAAGAAAAAAGTATAAATTTAATGGACAAACAGTTGCTACTTTCTGCGACTCTTGGAGACACGGAAACAGCTATGAAGCTGATTCAAGATGGAGCCAATATAAACGTAGAAGGTGACAACGGAGAAACTCCTATCCTTGCAGCAACGTATCAAAATCATGTAGAGACAGTTAAAGCGTTAATTGGTGCAGGTGCTAATATTGAAAGGAAAGATGAGAAACAAAGTAATCCATTTCTTTATGCAAGTAGAGAAGGATATACAGACATTGTAAAGCTACTAATTAATGCAGGGGTTAATACGAAAGAAACTACTAAATCAGGTGGAACAGCACTCATTTCTGCATCTGAACGTGGCCATGTAGAGGTCGTAAAAGAGTTATTAGAGCATACAGATATTGATGTGAATTATAGAAATGCTCGTGGTGGAACGGCTTTAGTAGAAGCAATCGTATTAGGAAATGGTAGTGAAAATCATAAGAAAGTAATTCAAATGCTTATTGACCACGGGGCAGATGTAAATATGGCCAATAAGGAAAATATAGCACCACTGCAATATGCTGAAAAAAGAGGTTTTAAAGATATTGCAAATATGTTGAGGTTAGCTGGAGCGAATGAAGTCGTACAGCCACAACCGGTGGAATAACAAGATAAAGAAATAAAAAGTACGAAATAATCTCATTTAGATAGACAGAATGAAGAAGTCATTTAGTATGATGGATTCAGTAATGTGTATTTGAATGGGATTTTTGTTTTGAAAAAATTGTTTGAGGGGAGGTATAGACACATAGTAAAAGGAATAATAAAGTGCGTAAATGAAACATGGAAATAAGAAAAAGCCGTATCCGAAATGAAGTGAACCCGAATAGTGGTACATGAAAAAAACACCTCCTGAATTCGCATACTAAGTATGCAAATTCAATGGAGGTGTTTTTTCGTATGACGACAAGAGTTCATTACCCAGAAGAAACAAAGTGGAAAGTAATTGAAATGAAGAAAGATGGTTATTCAAATCGTACAATTATGGAGAAACTCGGAATTAAAAATGTTTCCCAAATTAAGACATGGATGAAATGGTATCGTACAGATCAAACGTATCGTTTTCAACAACCTATAGGAAAACAATATTCTTATGGAAAAGGACCAAAAGAGCTCAGTGAATTAGAACAACTACGTTTAGAAAATAAGCATCTAAAAACAAAATTACTTGTATGGGGAAAGTATCTGGAAATCGAAAGGGGCTGAAACCAGAAACTGTAGTTACTTTATGGAAAAATGTAAAAACAAAAATAACGATAAAAGAATTGTGTAACGTATTAGAATTACCCCGTTCCACATTTTATCGCTGGTTACAACGAACGGAAGATCGGAAAGATGATATAGAAGAGAAAGTAAAGGACGTCTGTCTTAGGCATAAATTTCGGTATGGATATCGAAGAGTGACGGCTACTCTTCAAAAAATGGGACTGTGTGTTAATCATAAAAAAGTATTACGAATCATGAGACAAAATCACATTCTTTCAAAAGTACGTCGAAAGAAAAAGAAATATATCAATGGTGCGGAACCAATGGTAGCCCCTCATCGATTGGAGCGTGAATTCGATGCATCCAGACCAAATGACAAGTGGTTTACAGATGTGACGTATCTCTTATTTGGAGAGCGTACCTTGTATTTATCAACGATCATGGATGCCTTTAATCGTGAAATTATTAGTTGTGTCATCAGCGAATCACAAACACTGGCATTAGCGATGAAGACATTGAAACAAGCAATGAGAGGGCGAAGAGTAAAAGATGTCCTTCTTCACTCGGATCAAGGAAGTATTTATACAGCAAAAGAATTTCAAGCGTATGCCAAAGAAAACGGCATTATCACCAGCATGTCCCGGAGAGGAAATTGCCATGATAATGCCGTCATGGAAAGCTTCTTTGGTCATTTGAAAAGTGAAGCTTTCTATTCACAAGAGATAACAAAAGTATCCAACACAACTGTGCGAAAGATTGTGCTAGAATACATTCATTACTACAATTGTGTGCGAATTCAAGAAAAATTAAACCACCTATCCCCTAAAGAATTTAGGGAACAAGTGGTTTAGGTGTTTTGATTGGTGTCCCGTTTTCGGGGTTCACTTCAAAAAAGGATACGGCTTTTTCAAGGAGATAAGGGATCAAAAAAATGAAGAAGTCTTATCTCTTTTATATGAGTAAAGGGTCTAGAATGAATCTTGTCCTTTTCATTATTTGTTTAACTCCATTGCAACTTGTTTACCATTTACGAAAACCTCTGCCACCGCTACTACAACTTCCATCACTTTTTTCATGTCTCATCTCTCCTTGTTTTTGTTTCATTTCTTACTTTTAGTATAAGGAAATATAGCACTTGCAACTATCGAATTGGATGACAAGAGACTTACATTGTTGTAAGGACAATCGTTTTATTTGTAATAAATGTGATTTTGAATGTGGATTCAGAAATTTCTGTTGTTTTGAACTATAATTAGAAAGAGAGTAGCTTAGAAAGAAGGGAATAATATGAAAAGAATTCTTGTTATTAGTGATATTCATGGAGAAATAGAAAAGTTCGAACGGTTATTGGAAGAAGCTCAATATGATGTAAGACAGGATCAATTAATTTTACTGGGAGATTATGTGGATCGTGGTCCAAATGCGCGTGCTGTAATTGAAAAGGTAAAAGAGTTAAAAGAAGAGGGAGTCTTCGTTCTAAAGGGCAATCATGAAGATATGATGATTAAAGCGTTAACGACAGATGAGGAACGTTCATGGAATCATTGGGTAAAAAGGAATGGTGGAGATAAGACTTTATACAGCTATGGCTTTGTAGAAGAAGATATTGTGGTTAATGAAGAAGTCTTCCAAAAACCGATTTTACAATCGCATGTTTTAGAGGAACATGTAAAGTTTATTCAAGAATTAGATCATTATGTTGAAGCAGAAGAGTATATATTTGTACATGCCGGTGTTGAGCCATTGAAGCGAGTTTCGGAATGTGAACCATATACGTTAATGTGGATACGTAATGAGTTTCATAGTGGGTATAGTGGTGAAAAGGTTGTTGTATTTGGTCATACGGAAACAAAAACGCTTCATGGTAGTGAGAATTGCGGCGTGTATTTTGGGAGTAATCGTATTATAGGGATTGATGGCGGTGCTGTATATGGTGGCCAGTTAAATTGTTTAGAATTGCCGAGTAAAAAGGTATACGTAGTAAAAAGTTGAAAGAAATAAGGGGAATCTTATTTCTTTCAATTTTTTATTAAGCTAAATTTAAGGAAGAGCTTTTATAATAAATCTTCCAAATTTTACATTGAGAAAAACGTTAAAATGTAATTATAAATAGGATTGAACAATATGGTGGAAGGTGAGAATATGCGCTTACTCGTAGTAGAAGATAATGCTTCTTTATTAGAGTCTATTGTCCAAATATTACGCGACGAATTTGAAGTAGATACAGCATTGAATGGAGAAGATGGATTATTTCTAGCGTTACAAAATATATATGATGCCATTTTGCTTGATGTGATGATGCCAGAAATGGACGGTTTTGAAGTGATTCAAAAAATACGTGATGAAAAAATTGAAACACCAGTCCTATTTTTGACAGCGAGAGACTCTCTAGAAGATCGAGTGAAAGGCTTAGATTTTGGTGGAGATGACTATATTGTTAAGCCGTTTCAGGCTCCAGAATTAAAAGCAAGAATTCGTGCGTTGTTACGAAGAAGTGGTAGTTTAACAACAAAGCAGACTATTCGTTATAAAGGGATTGAACTGTTCGGAAAAGATAAAGACGTTCAAGTAAATGGACAAAGTATGAAGTTAACATTAAAACAATATGAGCTTTTAGAGTACCTTATTCAAAATAGCGGAAAGATTTTAATGCGTGAACAAATTTTTGATCGTGTTTGGGGATTTGATTCAGATACGACAGTAGCAATTGTAGAAGTATATGTACATCATTTACGTAAAAAATTAGAGCCATTCGGTTATCAGAAAGATATTCAAACTGTTCGAGGTATTGGATATATATTAAAAGAACAATGAAAAAGGGAAGCATGTTTCAGAAAACACGCATTCGATTGACTATATTGAATTCATTAGTATTTATTATCTTGATAGGTGTATTAGGCAGTATCATTTATTCATACACATATAATCGTATTTATAATGAAGTAGATAAATCGATAGGAAAATCCGTTCAGCATAGAAAGAATTCAGATGATAAAAAACTACCTAAAAAAATCAGGGGATATCCTCCGATTGGGGATCCAAGGATAATGGAGTTAACTTGGCTTGGAAACACAGTGGAGATAGGTATTGAAAACGGCAAACGCCGTTTTATCTTTGAAGATAATTTGGAAAAGTTTTCTCCAAAGAAATTAGGAACTTTGCAAGATACAGAAGTGCAAGGGCAATATTTTAGAACGTTTGCATTTCAACAAGATACAAAAATAGTTCAAATTGTACGCGATATAACAGCTGAAAAAGAAATGGTAAATACTTTATTTTTAATTCTTGTTATTGGTTGTAGTGTAGGAAGTTTATGTGCAATAGGCATCGGCTTTTTCTTAGCCGGCAGGGCACTCATACCCATTCAAAATTCGTGGGAAAAGCAGCAGCAATTCGTTTCGGATGCATCGCATGAATTAAGGACACCACTTGCGGTTATTCAATCAAAAACGGATGTGTTATTCCAGTCACCATCTGCGACAATAGAAGAAAAAGCGATGGATATTTCTACGATTTCAAAGGAGTGTAGACGGTTATCTAAGCTTGTAACTAATTTATTATTGTTAGCACGTTCGGATTCTAATCAAATTGAGATGGATAAGAAAACATTTGAAATGGATAAATTGTTAGAAGAAATAGTAGATCCATATAAGGAAATTGCTTCATATCAAGAAAAAGAGATGATATTGAAAGTAGAACATGACATATCATTTATGGGTGATAGAGAGAGAATTCATCAAATGATGGTCATATTGTTAGATAATGCGATGAAGTATACAAATGGGGGCGGGCATATTCAAATCGATTGTACGCAAACGAGCAATTCAATTCGTATACGGGTGAAAGATGACGGGATAGGGGTTAAAGATGAGGACATCCCAAAATTATTTGATCGTTTTTATCAAGGTGATAAAGCGAGAAGTGCGTCAGAAGGAGCGGGATTAGGCCTTTCAATCGCAAATTGGATTGTAGAAAAGCATTATGGGAAAATATTAGTAGAGAGCAAATGGGGAGAGGGTACTTGTTTTGAAGTGAATTTCCCTAAAAACCAAAGAATATAAGTGAGAAGACGATCTTGTTTTTGCAAGGTCGTCTTTTTTTAAGGGAAAGTTAAGAAACTATTTATAACATGTATGATATACAGAAAGTTCGCCCTATGAAGAAGTGATTATAAAAAGGTATTTGAAAAGATTATATCGATCATAATGTTATTTCGATTATGTATAGGGAATGATGGAAAAGAAAGTGTAAGAGGGAGGAATTAATTTTGAAAAAGAAAATGATGACGGTATTCACTATTGGAGTAATGAGCTTAAGCATATTAGGGGGTGCCTCTCCTTCTGAAACATCACAAGGAAAGACAAATTACACGCAGCGCAGTAAAGAACAATTAAATAATGGGAAGATACATGCGGTGCATACAGAAGAAAAGGCGGAGAATCTAGGTATTGAAACGGAAGGGAAAGAACAAATTACGCTAGAAAAAGAAATTCATGAGACGGAAGTAGGAAGAGAAGCTGAACAGTTAGGAATTTCGATTGAAGGAAAAGACGTTGGAACTCTTTCAGAAGAAATCTATGAAACAAAAGTGAAGCAAGAAGCGTTAAAGCTAGGCATATCTATAGAGAATACAACGATTGTAAATTTAATTAATCAAATTAATACGATTAAAATTAATGATGAAGCGGATAAATTAGGCATTTCGACAAATGGAAAAGAAATAGAAGACATTGAGGAAGAGATCTATGGAACGAAAGTAAGAGAGGAAGCAGGGAAGTTAGGTATTTCCCAAAAAGGAAAAGAGATAGAAACGTTAGCGCAAGAAGTGTACGAACAAAAAGTGCAGGAAGAAGCAAAAAAATATCATATTGATTTGTATGGTAAAGATATATATCAAGTATTAAGCGAAATTAATGAACAAAAAGTGTTACAAATGGCAGATGAGCTTAATATGGATAAAACGAATATGAACGCTCAAGAATTAGCAGAAAAAATTAAAAAAAATCAGCCTGAAAAAGGAAAAGAACTAAATTTTGTACCGGTGATTCGCACGGATGCTGACGCGTTTTATTCTTATTTAACGAACTAAAAAGGGCGTGAGAGTGATACGGAGATGGAAGTGGTATATATGTATGGCTTTACTAGCTATAGCAGTATGGAATGTATATACAAATGGCATTACAAAGTATGTGGAGAAGTTAACATTCTTCAATATACAAAGCGGAAAAGAAGCAGATTTTAGTAATAATGATGAAAAGGTCATCTTATCGAATGTACCTTTAATTCAGCAATTACCAGAGCTAGATAGAGGCTGTGAAGTGACTAGCTTAGCGATGATGTTACAATATGCAGGCATTACAGTGGATAAGATGAAATTAGCAAATGAAATAAAGAAAGTTGATTTTATGAACGATGGTGTACGTGGGAATCCGAATGAAGGATTTGTAGGGAATATTTATACCTTTTCTGAATCTGGATATGGTGTATATCACGGACCACTTTTTCAATTAGCGAAAAAGTATTTACCTAATAAAGCTGTGGACTTAACAGGGAAGAGTATAGAAGAACTTTATAAGAGTGTAAAATCAGGACAACCAGTAGTTATGATTACGAATGCAACATTTGCGCCATTAGATGAAGATGAATTTACTACATGGGAAACAAATAGCGGAGATGTTTCTATTACGTATAATGAACATTGTGTAGTACTGATTGGATACGATGAAGAATTTGTATATATTCGGGATCCTCTCGAGGATAGCCTAGATGTAAAAGTGCCGAGAGGAACATTTGAAAAGGCATGGATGCAAATGGGGAGTCAGGCGATTAGTTATGTGAAAAGCTCTAAATGAATTAGTAAGGAAATAGATGTAAGGAACTGTAAGAGGAGTTTTTGTGGGTGTTTTTTGTTAAGAAATAAGAGAACTTCAGCTTATTATATAAGCTGAAGTTCTCTTATTTTTTATGATTAAATATTTAGAAGTAGTGAATATGTAAAAATGCATAATTGACAAAAAAATTACATGATATCATTATATATTGTTTTATATATGTTACTTGTATAAAATTACACAAGTATCCACATTACATAAAGGAGGATTATTATGCAAAAAATATTTAACTGGGTTAAATGTATGAGTATCAAGAAAAAATTAATCATTTCATTTTTTCTTATTTTAACTATACCAGGACTTATTATCGGTGGTGTTTCATATCAAACTGCCAAAACAAATTTTGAACAACAAATTACAGGTAAAGCAAAGGAAAATATTTCAGTTTTAAATACTGTTATTTCTCAAAATATAGAAGAGAAATTTGTTGATGCGGCGTACTTTGCAGACATTTTAACAGAGGATACATATCCAAACGGACAAGAAGAAATAGTAAGAACGAAGTTAGCGCAATATATAAAACTTCATCCAGAAGTAGAAGGTATTTATATTGGAACACAGACAGGAACGTTTATAAGAGAACCATTTATCCAAATGGCTGATGGGTATAATCCAACAGATAGATCTTGGTATAAAGAAGCACATGAAAATAAAGGGAAAGTAATTGTTACTGCACCATATCAATCAGCATCTACTAAAAATATGGTAGTGACAATTGCTAAAGAAGTAAAAGATGGTAAAGGTGTTATAGGAATTAACTTAAATTTAGATAACATCTTAAAAATTTCCAAAATGATTAATATTGGTGAAAAAGGTTATGCAGTTATTCTAGATCAAAATAAGCAAATTGTTAGTCATCCATCTAGAAAACCAGGTGCAAAAGTTACTGATCCGTGGATTAAACCAATTTATGAAGAAAAACAAGGAAATGTGTCTTATACAGAACAAGGCGATAAAAAGAATTTAATCTTTGCAACAAATGAGAAAACAGGATGGAAAGTAGTTGGGGTTATGTTCGACGAAGAAATTACCCAAGCTGCGAATCCAGTGTTTTATAAGACTTTGATTGTCATTGCTATCGCTATTGTATTTGGTAGTGTATTAATTTATTTCATTACAAAGTCTATTACAAGACCATTAAGAAAAATAGCTGACTCGGCACATAAAATTAGTAAGGGAGATTTGACAGAGAAAATTACAATCCATTCCAAGGATGATATAGGGAAATTAGGGAATTCATTTAATGAAATGTCTGCCTCTTTACAAGATGTGATTACTCAAATTAGTTTTTCAGCAGAACATGTCGCTGCATCGGCTGAAGAGTTAACAGCGAGCGTACAGCAAGCAAATGATGCGACAGATCAAATTACAATTGCAATGGAACAAGTATCAGGTGGGGCTGAGTCACAAAGTCAAGGTGTTGAAGAAGGTGCGGCTACATTACAACAGGTAAATACAGCAATTCAAGATGTAACTGGAAGCGCGGAATCAATTTCTATCTCCTCATTACATGCGAGAGAAAGAGCTGAAGAAGGGGAAGAATTGGTTGAACAAACAGCAAAACAAATGCAGTCTATTTCTAGATCGGTATCCGAGTCAGATGCCATTATTAAACTTCTTGATGAGAAATCAAAGCAGGTAGGAGCTATTTCTGAAGCGATTCAAAACATCGCTACTCAAACGAACTTATTAGCTTTAAATGCGGCTATTGAAGCGGCAAGAGCAGGTGAACAGGGCCGAGGGTTTGCTATTGTAGCTGATGAGGTTAGAAAATTAGCGGAGCAATCAGGAGAATCATCTGGAGAGATTACAAATTTAATTGCAGAAATTAAGGCGGATATTGAACATACTGTTAAGGCGATGGATAATGTGAATGGAGAAGTTCAACAAGGCCTTGATGTTGTAACAAAAACGAAAGCAAGTTTTACGGAAATTTTAAGTTCTACTACACATATTGTTTCTCAAGTTAATCAAATGGTAGAAACAACGAAGAGAATTGCTGGAGATGCAAATGAAGTGACAAATGCTATTGATGAAATTGCAGCGGCTGCAGAAGAAAATACAGTTAGTATGCAAAGTGTTGCTGCTTCAACAGAAGAACAAGTGAATTCAATGGAAGAAATTAGTTCAGCTTCGCAAAACTTAGCTGGGATGGCCGAAGAACTACAAGCGATGACTAGTAAATTTAAAGTATAATAACAGCAGATAAGTAAGGTGATATTATTTTCACCTTACTTATTTTTCTATTCAGCAATTAGGGGAGTCATTAACGGGATGAAAAAAAGAAAAAGTCTATGGAATTTATGGAAAACGATTACATTATTAGTTTGTACAGTTGTAATTTTTTCTTTACTTGTGACAGATATATTAATTGGTCATAATGTAGAACGGACGACGGAGGATAGCCAAGCAGAGAAAGCAAAAACAATTGCACACATTGTGGCGAATGATTCAATTGTAATCGATGGTTTGATTGGGAAGGCAGATACTTCTGCAATCCAAACGTATACAAATAGAATATTAAAAAACACAGGTGTTCAATTTATTGTAGTTATGGACACGAATGGAATAAGAAAATCACATCCAAATCCTCAAAAAATAGGCCATCATTTTATTGGGGGAGATGAAGGGCCTGCATTGAAAGGAAAGGAACATGTATCGCTGGCAGAAGGAACTTTAGGTATTTCAATGCGAGTGTTTGTACCTGTATTTTCTGAAACAGGTGAACAACTTGGAGCGGTGGCCGTTGGTATTTCAGCAGATAATGTAAAAGAGAGAGTTAAGGAAAGTAGACATATCATTTACATTGGTGTCGGAGTTGGAGTACTAGTCGGAATTATAGGAGCAATATTGCTAGCTAGACATATAAAGAAAAGTTTATTCGGTCTTGAACCTCACAGGATAGCGAAAATTCTTGAAGAAAGAAATACGATGCTACAATCTGTAAAGGAAGGTATTATTGCTGTAGATAAAGAAGCAAATGTAACTTTAATAAATAATGAGGCAAAACGATTGTTTAAGAAAAGTGGTCTTGAAGAAGATTTTATCGGTAAAGATGTTGAGTTGTATATGCCTAATTCACGTATAAAAGAAGTATTACAAACGGGAGAGGTACAATTAAACGAAGAACAAAATATTTATGGAATTACGATTGTGACGAATCGTGTTCCTTTATATGTAAAAGGGGAAATAGTTGGTGCAATTGCAACATTTCGTGATAAAACAGAGATTAGAAAATTAGCAGAAGAATTAACTGGTATTAGGCTATATGCGGAAGCATTACGGGCACAATCGCATGAATTTATGAATAAAATGCATGTCGTATTAGGGCTTACACATATGAAGCAGTATGAAGAATTACAGAAGTATATAAGCGGTATGGTATCAGAGCATCAATATGAAATTGGTGGGGTTATGAAAAGAATAAAAAATCCAGTATTTGCTGGCTTTTTACTTGGAAAGCTTAGCTATGCTAGAGAAAAAAATATAAAATTAATCATAAGTGAAGACTCTTACATGCCGGAAATGGATGATGAAAGTATTACTCATGAACTGATTACGATTGTCGGAAATTTAATTGATAATGCATTAGAGGCAGTGACGAATTGTGAAAAGAAGCAAGTTGAAGTTGAGATACAATATGGGGATACATTAACCATTACAGTACAAGATACGGGAAAAGGTATACAAGAAGAAATAGGGGTATTATTTACGAAAGGTTATTCCACAAAGGGAGATAACCGCGGTTATGGTTTGTATCTTGTAAAAGAAAGTATACAGCGAATAAATGGGACAATTCATATGCATTCATTAGTAGGAAAGGGAACAACGATAACAATTGAAATACCTAAAGGTAGGGATGAGAGGCAAATATGATTAAAGTTTTAATTGTAGAAGATGACCCGATGGTAGCGATGTTAAATACGCATTATTTAGAGCAAGTAGGAGGGTTTGAACTTGTTCAAGCAGTTAACTCCGTTAAAGAAGCGATAGAAGTATTAGAGGAATCACGAGTAGATTTAGTATTACTTGATATTTTTATGCCTGAAGAAACTGGATTTGAGCTTTTAATGTATATTCGGAACCAAGAAAAAGAAATCGATATTATGATGATTTCAGCTGTACATGATATGGGGAGTATTAAAAAAGCATTACAATATGGCGTAGTAGATTATTTAATTAAACCATTTACATTTGAACGATTTAAAGATGCATTAACTATATATCGAGAAAAACTTACTTTCATGAAAGAACAACAAAAAATTAGTCAATCGGAATTAGATTCGTTAATTTTGCAAAAAGAAAAAAGAGAGCCTACTGTAACTAAAGAGCTCCCGAAAGGATTAACGAAGCAAACGTTGCAATTAATTTGGCAGAAGATCGAGTCGCTGAATGGACGAGCGTTTACAACAGATGAAATGGCACAATTAGTAGGAATTTCAAGAGTTTCTATTCGAAAGTATGTAATGTTTTTGACTGAAATTGGAGTGTTAGAAAACGAAATGGTGTATCAGCATGTGGGAAGACCTGTAAGTAAATTAAGATGTATTGATCAAAATAAAATAGGTTTTTACGTATAAGCGACTTATTATAAGTCGCTTATACTTTTTTTAATTACAAAACCAATTACAAAACTTACAAAAACTATTTTTACTATTGAAAGCGTTTTAATATTGTTATTAAGAAAACAAGGGGGTGCCATATGGGAATTCAAAAGGATGTGGAAGCGGTATCATTCGCTGAAGGAAATGAATTGAAAAGTGAATCTTTCGCTTCTAAAATTATGAACGTTAAAATCGGTGTTATACCTTTACCGTTATATGTAGTATTGGCTGCTATTATTTATGGGGCATCTGTATATAATAAATTACCAGCAGATATGATTGGTGGTTTTGCAGTTATTATGATCATGGGTATTTTCTTAGGCGACATTGGAATGAGAATTCCAATTTTAAAAAATATCGGTGGTCCAGCAATTCTCTCATTATTTATTCCATCATTACTTGTATTTTTTAACTGGATGAATCCAGCTTCAATGGAAGCTGCGACTATGTTAATGAAAAAATCGAACTTTTTATATTTATATATTTCTTGTTTAGTAGTCGGAAGTATTTTAGGAATGAACCGTAAAGTGTTAGTACAAGGTTTCGTTCGTATGTTTATTCCTTTAGTAGTAGGGACGTTAGCTTCTGTAGCAGTAGGGTTATTGGTCGGTTCACTATTCGGGTTTGAAATGAAGCATACATTCTTCTTTATTATCGTACCAATTGTGAGCGGTGGTATTGGAGAAGGGATTTTACCATTGTCACTAGCGTACAGTGACATTTTAAATGAATCATCAGCAACATTCGTATCACAGCTTATTCCAGCAGCTATTATTGGGAATATGTTTGCAATCGTGAGTGCAGGGTATATGAAGCGTTTAGGTGAGAAGAGACCTGAGCTTAGTGGTAATGGTGTATTAGTGAAAACAGACAATCAAGCAGAATTATTAAAAGAACAAAATACAGAGAAGCCAATTGATTTCTCATTAATGGGAGCAGGTTTATTAATCGCATGTACGTTCTTCATCTTCGGAGGATTTGCTTCTAAGTTCATCGGTATTCCTGGGGCAATCATTATGATTTTCTCAGCAGCACTTGTGAAATACTTTAAATTAATGCCAGCAAAAATGGAGCAAGGAGCATTCCATTTATATAAATTTATTTCAAAGAATTTAACTTGGCCGTTAATGGTTGGATTAGGATTGCTATATATTCCGCTAAAAGACGTAGCAGCAGTTCTTTCAGTAGGATATGTTGTTGTGTGCGCATCAGTTGTTCTTACAATGGTAGCATCAGGTTTTCTTGTAGGGAAAGTGATGAAAATGTATCCAGTTGAATCAGCAATTGTAACTGGATGTCATAGTGGTTTAGGTGGAACTGGAGATGTTGCTATTTTATCAGCTTCAAATCGTATGGAATTAATGCCGTTTGCGCAAATTTCAACACGTTTAGGCGGGGCAGCAATGGTTGTAACAGCGACAATTTTATTAAAAATGTTTTCATGATCAAACAAGCTAGCTATATGAATATAGCTAGCTTGTCAAATTAAGGGGAGAATATAAGTATGTTAGAAAATCAAATTAATGAAAGATCATTGTTATTGCATAAAGAATTAGTAGGGAAAATTGAAATTACAAGTAAAGTAGAAGTAAATTCAGCGGATGATTTAAGCCTGACATATACACCAGGTGTAGCGGAGTCTTGCAAAGCAATTGCAGCAGATGAAGAAACAGTGTATGACTATACAGCACGTGGTAATATGGTGGCAGTTGTCTCAGATGGAACAGCGGTACTTGGTTTAGGGAACATTGGACCGAAAGCAGCTATGCCTGTTATGGAAGGAAAGAGTATTTTATTTAAGAAATTTGCGAATGTAGATGCTTTCCCATTATGTTTAGGTACGACTGATGTGGATGAAATCGTTACCCTTGTGAAAAATTTAGAGCCTACGTTTGCAGGAATTAACTTAGAAGACATTGCGGCACCACGCTGTTTTGAAATTGAAAAGCGATTAAAAGCAGAAACGAATATTCCTGTATTCCATGATGATCAACATGGAACAGCTATTGTCGTCTTAGCAGCTGTTATTAATGCATTAAAAGTTGTTAGCAAACAAATGGATAATGTGAAAATTGTTATTAACGGTGCGGGTTCGGCAGGAATTGCAATTGGAAAATTATTATTAAAGGCTGGTGCAAAGCGCATTACGTTAGTTAGCTTAGAAGGTATTGTTTGTGAAGGTGAACCATGGATGAACGAAGCACAAATTGAAGTTTCCAAAAAGACAAATCGAGAATATGTGCGTGGAACGTTAAAAGAAGCGATTCATCAAGCTGATATTTTTATTGGCGTATCTGCTCCTAACGTATTAACGAAAGAACTTGTACAAACGATGAATGAGAAAGCAATTGTGTTTGCTATGGCGAATCCAATTCCAGAAATCTTCCCAGAGGATGCATTAAAGGCTGGGGCAGCTGTAGTAGGAACCGGGCGCTCGGATTATGCGAATCAAGTAAATAATGTATTGGCGTTCCCAGGGATATTCCGTGGTGCGTTAGATGTGCGCGCGACTGATATTACAGAAGAGATGAAATTAGCGGCAGCATATGGGATCGCTAACATCATTACGGACGAAGAACGTAATGCGAATTATGTAATCCCGAATCCGTTAGATAAAAGAGTTGTTCCAAGTGTTGCGGAAGCTGTAGCGAAAGCAGCCATTGATTCAGGTGTGGCGCAAATTATGAAAATACCAAGTTATTAATAGCTAAAAGCAGTGCCTAAAAAGGCACTGCTTTTTTGAGATAAGAAATCAAAATAATGAAGAAATGTAAAACTATTTATGTTTTTTCACTATTTATTTAATTCCATTGCAACTTGTTTACCATTTACTAAAACCTCAGTTACTGCTACAATCACTTCTATCATTTTTTTCATCTCTCATCTCTCCTCGTGTCATTTCTTATTTTAAGTATAAGAGAAGAGAGATACTTCAACTATCGAAGTACATGACGTAGAAATTACATTGTTGTAAGAAAGTGTTTTAGTTTTGTCACTTTACTCAGCAGTAATTACAAACTGATCATAATATTTTTCATTCACATATATATTTAATACCCATAATCCAGGTGAAGGTAGTGACATAGTGAGAGGAAGTTCGTTTGTAGTGGAATCAATTGTATTTGAAGTAGTCCAAGTTGGTTTGGAAGTTTCTTGTTGAAAGAGTACTGGTGTTGGAGTTACTGATCCTTGTTTTAGTGCAATAATAGATAGTTTTCCAGTTGGCATTTCAGGATCTAAAAAGTACCACATCATTTCATTTTTTTCATTTACGATAATAGGGCTATCAGCCATTGCAATTTTTTCTTCGATGCCTTTTAAAGGTATTTTTTCTTGTATGAAGGAGGGTGTTTCTTCCCAATTTACATCTTTTAAAACGCTAAGATGAAAGAAGGAAGGTGCATTAACTTGAGTGGATGACGTGGCGATGGCTTCTTTTTTAGGTGCTTCTGAATCAGGTTGCGCTTGTGTGCATCCAGCGATGAGAAAAGAGAAAAGTAGCATAGTTCCAATTTTTTTCATGGTGTCACACTCCTAATTTTTATTGTTAGTGTAATTGTATTTGCTAGAAAGCGGGACAATTCCTTTAAAACGTCAAAAGAGGTCGTAAGTTTTGTACGACCTCTTTTGACATTTTTTATATTTGTTCAGTTGAAAAGGTAGGTTCATTCTCTTTTTGCGGCATCGTTAAGAAAATAACAGAAAGAACGATACATACGCCGCCTAATAATTGATAGGCTCCAAAGGATTCATTCAGCCAAGCGATTGAAACGATGGCAGCTACAAGTGGTTCAATGCTAGATAAAATGCTTGTTTCTGTTGCTGCTAAATATTTCAGACTACCGATATAAAGGAGGAAAGAAAGAGTGCCACTTATGATGATAAGAATAAGCATAGAAAAAGTTTTTGGTGTAAGAGTTTGTGAAAGCTGATTCCATTCAAACGAGCGATTACAAATAAGCAGGGCAATGCCACCGATTAACATCCCCCAGCCAATTACTACAGTTGTTCCGCATTCTTTAATAAGAGAAGCTGGATGAAGGGTATAAAATGCAAAGCCAATTGCTGTTAATAGGCCGAAAATAATGGCTTCTTTCGATAAAACAATATTTTCAATGGAACCGTTTGTAATAATAAAGTACGTTCCTGTTAGGGCAGTTATAATTGCGAGTAGTTGCATAGAAGCAGGGAATTTTCTTTGTCCAAATGAGACATAAATGGTAATAAGAACAGGACCTAGAAATTGAAATAATGTCGCTGTGACCGCATTACTAATATGAACTGTTTCGATAAAGGCATATTGCGCACCGAGCATGCCGAGAATAGAGAAAATAATAAGTTGTATAGAATGTCTAGGATGTTTCCAAATTTGAAATATGTTTTGTTTCTTTATAAGCAAGAAAGATAAAATAAATATTCCCGCAAGCAACAAGCGAATTGTTAAAAAATCAATTGATGATACGTTAGTATGTTGAAATAGCCACTGAATCATCGGGCCAGATAATCCCCATAAGGTAGCTCCTGTAATAATCATAATGAGTCCAATCCGTCTATTGTTGTTCATAATCATGCATCCCCTCTCGAGTATTTGATTTTTTATGTGTGACATGATACAAGGAATTATATATAACTTCTGGTACTGTAAAAAGTATCAGATTTTAGTTTTATTAAGGGGTCAGATATTATGTTAGAATTAACGCCTAATTTAAATACGAAAAGTAAAATAGCATTGTATGTGCAATTGTATGAGTATATAAAAAAAGAGATTAAAGATGGAACGATTCCGGCTTTTACAAAATTACCTGCTAAAAGAAAGCTGGCGAGCTATTTACAAGTGAGTAAGAATACAGTAGAAGTGGCTTACGAGCAATTACTTGCAGAAGGTTATATTGAATCGGCATCGAGAAAAGGTTATTTCGTATGTAAAATTGAACAAATGATTTATGTAGAAGGAAGCGAAGCGAAAGTAGAAGAAGTATCGTTTCGGGAGGAGAACTATAAATTTGATTTCACCCAAACAGGGGTTGATACGGACACTTTTCCGTTCACTACGTACCGCAAGCTTATAAATGATGTATGGCAGCCACATAATAATGAGTTACTTTTTCTTGGACACCCTCAAGGGGAATTGAGCTTAAGGGAGGAAATTACGAACTATTTGTATGAATCTAGAGGTGTGCGTTGTTCAGCTAGCCAGATCGTATTAGGGGCGGGAACACAAATATTAGTGAAGTTACTTTTTCAATTGTTGAAGGGAAGCAATTATGCAGTTGAAAACCCAGGTTATCATAGGAAAATGGTTGTTTTTGAACAGGGAGAAAAGAAGGTTCAAATGTTGTCTTTAGATAGAGACGGAATTTGTATGGCAGAGTTAGAAAATAGCGATGCAAATGTTGTATTTGTAACTCCTTCTCATCAGTTCCCATATGGAATGATTATGCCTATTACGAGAAGGACGCAGCTTTTACAATGGGCAAAGAAAGAAGAAGACAGGTATATTATTGAAGATGATTACGATAGTGAATTTCGCTATTCAGGAAAGCCAATTCCGGCACTACAAGGATTAGATACAGACGGGAAAGTTATTTATATGGGGACACTATCAAAAGCTTTGTTACCCTCATTACGGATGAGCTATATTGTATTACCGAAGAATGTAATTAAAAAATATCAAAAGGAATATTTGTTTTATACACAAAGTGTTTCAAGAATGGACCAAGAAGTGATAAGGAAGTTTTTAAATGAAGGGTATTGGGAAAAACATATTCATAAAATGCGTGTCGTTTACCGAAAAAAGAGGGATCGACTTGTTTTTGAAATAGAGAAGTATTTCTCTAATCGTGTTGAAGTGATCGGAGAAGATTCTGGATTACACATTTTATTACAAGTGCATAATGGAATGCGAGAAGAAGAACTCATTAAAGAAGCTGCAAAATATAGTATTAAAATATATCCTGTTTCTACGTACTATAAAGACGGTACTGCGCCTGAAAATGTAGTTTTACTTGGGTTTGCAATTTTATCAGAAGACGAAATTGCGAAAGCGATTCAATTATTACATAAGGCATGGTATACAAGAAAGTAAAAAACATCCTCCAGGCATGAGGATGTTTTTTATTATTTATTTTCATCTAAGAATAAGACCATATGCTCTTCGTCCCAATACTGTCCGTTATATTTCAGTGAACGTTCTTGTACACCGAATGTTTTAAAACCTAATGATTCATAAAGTTTCTTCGCACCATCGTTGCCAACAACAACATCAAGCATAACTTGTTCTACTTCTAAAGATTTAGCAAGTTCAAGACATTCTTTAATAAGTGCTTTTCCTGCTCCAAGTCCGCGTGCTTTTGGAGAAACATATACAGAACCGATTTTAGCTTTATGTTCTTGTTTTACATATGGTTTCGTTTCCAGTGTTGCAACCCCGATTAATTGTCCATCTTTAAATGCACCTAGCGTATAGTTTTCATCTTGTGCTAATTTTTGTGCTTTATATTCAATCGCACACTCTTTATTAATAATATCTTCATAAGAAGAGCTGAAAGCTTCAGGGTTTTGCTTTAATCCTTCTACACGAAGTTCTAAGTAAATTTCCGCTTCGTCTTTTGTTAATACATGGATATCCAATTGTATCACCCTCCAAATCTTTGCAAATGTACCTTTATTTTATATTGAAATAAGAATAATTTCAAAACCTTAGCTTATATGAGCTGATTTTATGAACAAAATAACACCAGTAGTGTTTACTACTACTGGTGTTTTCACACGCATCTTATTCAAAAGGTAGCTCGATTCTAAAGTTTGTTCCTACTCCTAATTGGCTTGTTACTAGAATGGAGCCGTTATGCAATTCTACAATTTCTTTTGCAACAGCTAGTCCGATACCTTTTCCTCCAGTAGCTCTCGTTCTCGATTTATCAACACGATAAAAACGATCAAAAATATGCGGGATATCTTCTTCAGGAATACCTTCTCCTTCATCGGCTACACTTATTGTAAAAGAATCTGTTTCTGTGAGTACGCGTATCGTAATAGTAGTGTTTTCTGGCGAATGTTGATAAGCGTTGTGTAATAAATTTAACATAACTTGTTCCATACGTCTTTCGTCTATGCAAACTTCTAAATTATCTTTGCAATATACATGGAGTTGCATTTGTTTATTTGTTAATGTTGTTTTTGTTTTTTCAACCATTCGTTCTAAAAAAGGCCTAAGAATCACTTTTTGTTTTTTTATAACAAACTGGTGTTGTTCTAATTGCACCAGCATAAATAAATCTTGGACGAGATCGGTTACACTATCTGTTTCATCCTCAATGATTTGTAAGTATTCTCCACGCTCTTCTTTCGTTAAAGAGTCTCTCTTTGCTACCTTCGCATAACCTTTCATATAGGTTAATGGAGTTAATAGTTCATGGGCAACACTAGCGAGAAATTCATTGCGTTCTTTTTTCATATAAGCCAGTTCACTAGATAAATCTTCAATCGTTTTTGCTAAACTTCCAAGTTCATCATTCCGTTTAATACCTAATTGAATTGGCTTATTTAACTTTGACATTTTTTCTGTTGCCTTCTTCATTTTTATAAGCGGTTCTGTAATAACACGAGAAAAAACAAAGACAGAAATAGTCGTTAAAATAATTGTCAAAACACTAATGATAAGAAATTGATTCATGAGTTTAAGTAACATATTTTCTAAGAAAGATGTCTTTAATAACATATACAACTTACCTTGAAATCCTTGAAGTTCCAGCGGGCTTACTGTTGAGATGAATTTTGATTTTTTCCAGTTTTTTTCATTGATTAATCCACCTTCTGGGATAGTCTCTGTTTTACAAGTAAGTTGTTTTTGCATTTCTTTTGTTACAGGTTCTGAGGTAGAAATAATTTTGCCGTTATTGTCCGTTATAATGATAGCTATATCAGAGTTAGCAATTAATTCTGATTCAACTAAGTGTTCAGCCGCAGTGTTGATATCAAACTCGGGGTACATAGCACGTTTAGGCCGTTTACTGTGTTCAGCGCTTTCCATGAGTTTCTTTTCTTTAGAATATACATCCCACTTCGCGCGTTTTTTAATAATTTTACTATAGCGATTTCCTTTCTCTAAAAGAGCAAGTGTTTCTTCCTCAATGCGCATTGTTGAAATGCTTTTGTAAAAAGATACAAAAGCAATTGTTTCAATACATAAAGCTAATATTAAAAAGTATGTCCCAATTTTAAGTGAAAGTTTACTCATTTCCTCACCATACCTTATTTCATATAAAGGGTCAGTGGTATACTATTGTCCACTGACCGAGGTAATTATTCACTTTTCCATTTATACCCGACTTTATAGACAGTTTCTAAGTAATCTTCAACAGGAAATCCTTTTTTACGTAATTTATCGCGGATATTACGAATATGTGAATCGATTGTTCTATATTCAATGTCTGTTTCATAACCCCAAATTTTTTCGATTAAATCATCTCGGCTATAAGCACGGTTTGTATTTTGTAAAAATAGTCCAAGTAACGAAAACTCGATAGGTGTCAGGGAGATTTTGTCATTATAAACTGTGACAGTATGTTTCGTTTTATCCCACTCGATACCATTGAAGCTAACAAATCCATCTTTCTTTGTACGACGTAATATAGCTTCGATTCTTGCGACTAATACATGCTCATCAAATGGTTTTGTAATATAGTCATCCGCGCCCATAGTGAGGCCTTTCACCATATCGTAATTTTGATTACGAGCTGTTAGCATAATGATTGGAACGTTGGAAATTTGACGGATTTGATAGCAAGTATCCCATCCATCCATATTCGGCATCATAACATCTAACAAAATAATATCGAAGTCTTTTTGTTCTATTAACTTTAGTGCTTCAAGGCCAGAATTAGCTTTCATACAAAAATAGCCGCGAGGGCTTAAGAAAAGATCTAATAATCGTAACATACGTTCTTCATCGTCTACTAATAAAATTTTTACCATTATCTTGTGCACCCCAAACTGTTCATTCTACTTGTATAGTTTACATGAAAATAATAAAAAACTCTTTTTATGTGATTGAGTGGAAGAGTTATTTTTCGCTCAGAGTAATTGACATAAAAAATGCACTAGTTTTGCACAACTATTTCTTATAATAGAAAACGTAGCGACACAAAATACCCTATGTTGCGACATAACGTCATGTCATTTTATTTATAAAATGACAATTCCATTCTATTGTGTATGTGAGATAGAGAGGGTTTTCGTATTCACCTCGCATCGGATAAGAAAAATTTCCTATCTCACACTTTTTTTAAAAGGAGATCATACACATGAATCCAAATGAAGAAATTTCAAAAAAAGAAAAGCAAGATCGTAATACGGTTGTCATGTGCATTGCCGTATCTATGGTTATTATTATAAGTTGTGTAAATAAAATTTTGGGGATTTTATAATATATAAAAGCTCATTGCTTCTTAAGAAGCAATGAGCTTTTTTCGTTGTTAGGGGAATAGTTTTATATAATAAACCAAGGTAAAATTGCTAACCCAGAAGTTACAATTGCTGTAGTAAATATTAAAAGCATAGCTCGTTTGTTTTGTTTCATGTCACATTCTCCTTTATATATCAATTGAATGCTATACGTTCATTTCATGATTGGTACCTCACTAATGAAAGTGTCACTTTACCTCGCATTAATGGGCAGTAAGAATTCCATCTAAAGATTTAGTGGATGCGAAGAAGTTAGATGGAAGATCAACTGCCCATAAAAGCCCGATTGGTGAGGGCTAATACTCAGTGGAGGTAAAGCTTTCCACTGAGTAAAGTTTCACTTTATACTTTTAGTATAATGAATGGAAAGGTTTGGTACGATCGATAAAGGTGACATGAAGATTACATTGTTGTAATGAAAAAAGCACCTTTTTTAATCAAAAGGTGCTTTTGGAAAACTATATTGAAGTATTAATCATTTAAGAACAGAACCATATGTTCCTCGTCCCAATATTGACCGTTATGTTTTAAAGAACGTTCTTGTACGCCGTAAGTTTGGAAACCTAATGATTCATATAATTTTTTTGCAGCATCGTTACCAACTACAACATCGAGCATAAGTTGTTCTACATGTAGTTTATCGGCATTTTCAATAATTGCTTTAATTAGAGCTCGTCCTGCTCCAAGGCCACGCGCTTTTGGGGAAACAAAAACGGAACCGATTTTTGCTTTATGTTCTTGTTTAATGAAAGGCTTTGTTTCTAAAGTAGAAATGCCGATTAAATCGTTATCTTTGAAGACCCCTAGAGTATACTTATCCGGATTGCTTAATCGTTTTGCCATAGCAGCTACAGGATCCTCATGTTTAAGAACATCTTCATAAGAAGAGCTAAAAGCTTCCGGGTTCTTCGTTAAACCTTCCATACAAACTTTTAAATATATTTCTGCGTCCTCTGTCGTTAATAAGCGAATTTCCATAGTTATAACCTCCTTGGTCGATTTCAAATAAAATAAATCCATTACTTCTATAAGATTGTGTATGCGTTTTGTTAGCAGTCTCTTTTAATTTGTAAAAGAATGAAAAGATATATGCTACAATGTTTTGTTTTTAATATGTAATGAAATTATATATTAACTTTATTAACTATTCAAGTCTTTAATATATTACATTTTTATAACTAAAATAACTCCTCAACCGAGGAGTTATTTTAGTTATTCGATTGATAACCATCAATTCGATGTGGATGTGTGTAAATATTGCAAGATTCGTTTCTAATAAACCCTACGACTGTAATGCCTAAATCATGAGCGAGTTGTAATGCTAATTTTGTTGGAGCGGATTTAGATAGAACCATTTCACATCCGATTTTTGAAACTTTGAGTAAAATTTCGGATGAAATACGCCCACTAAATGCAATGATTTTTCCTTTAACAGATATATCGTTGCGCAAACAATGGCCATATATTTTATCTAATGCATTATGTCTTCCGATATCCATTCTTGATAGGAGGATATTATTTCGATCACATAGCGCGGTATTGTGAACCCCGCCGGTTTGGCGAAAGGTAGTGGAAGATTGTTGTAAAGTATTCATTAAGTAAAAGCATTCTTCAGGAGTAATTTTTACATGTATATCATGTAAATCTTTTGCTTTTGCTGCATCGTTAACGAAAATGAAACCTTGTCTACCTTTTCCGCAGCAAGAAGTGATGTATCGTTTATTATATAAAGTTTGATAGAGTGGATTTACTTTTGATGATGTTACATGGACAATTCCGTTATCTTTTTGCACCCATAGTTCTTCAACATCTTTATAGGAAGCAATAATTCCTTCAGAAATTAAAAAACCAATTACCATATCTTCAATATAATTTGGTGTGCATACAACTGTTACATATTCTTCACCATTTAATTTAATAGTAATAGGAGATTCTGTAACAATCTCATCCAGTTGTTTTGAAAATGTACCAGATTGATAGCGTACAATTGTATAAGTCTCTTGCGTAGGCCCCATATTAAATTCCCCTTTTATATGTATTTCTCTCCCATATTTATCATAAAACAATGGGGAAATAAAAACACCTATTAGCAAGGAAATCACAGATTATTTTGGTTATTATTGTATATGTACGATATAATAGAACCGTAGAATAGTGATATTTTCAAGCTTTCGTAGTTATACCTTATAACATCTAGAATCGACTTCATAAGAAAAGTATTCGGGCAGAGCGTTTCAAAAATATGTACAGTAATGCGATTTTGAAAACGGATTCATAATTGTGTTGTACAGTTGGTTGTAAGGAGAGGGGAAACTATGGCAGAACAGACAGTCCGTGTAACCGTGGATGGTAAAGAATTTTCCACATCGGGTGAAAAGACGATACTACAATTATTTAACGAGAGTAATTTGGAACATCCTCAAATTTGTCATGTACCAGAAGTAGATCCAATTCAAACTTGTGATACGTGTATTGTAGAAGTAAATGGGAAGTTATTACGTGCTTGTTCAACGAAATTAGAGAACGGTATGCATATCGAAAGACAGTCCCAGCGTGCAAAAGAGGCACAGACTGAGGCAATGGATCGAATATTAGAGAATCATTTATTGTATTGTACGGTTTGTGATAACAATAATGGTAACTGTAAAGTCCATAACACGGTACATATGATGGGAATCGAAGAACAGAAATATCCGTATGAGCCGAAAGTAAGTGCTTGTGAAGTGGATATGTCACATCCGTTTTATCGGTATGATCCAAATCAATGCATTGCTTGTGGACAGTGTGTAGAAGTATGTCAAAACTTACAGGTTAATGAAACTATATCGATAGACTGGAACTTAGATCGTCCACGTGTTATATGGGATCATGGTGTAAGCATAAATGACTCATCTTGTGTAAGTTGTGGGCAATGTGTAACAGTATGTCCATGTAATGCGTTAATGGAAAAATCAATGTTAGGTGAAGCTGGATTCATGACAGGATTAAAACCAGATGTGTTAGATCCGATGATTGATTTTGTAAAGGATGTAGAGCCTGGATATAGTAGTATTTTGGCAGTTTCAGAAGTAGAGGCTGCGATGCGTAAGACGAAAGTTAATAAAACAAAAACAGTTTGTACATTTTGTGGTGTCGGTTGTTCATTCGAAGTATGGACGAAAGATCGTCAAATTTTGAAAGTACAACCTGTTTCAGATGCACCTGTTAATGGTATTTCCACATGTGTAAAAGGTAAATTTGGATGGGACTTTGTAAATAGTGAAGATCGAATTACGAAGCCATTAATTCGCCAAGGAGATATGTTTGTTGAAGCTTCATGGGAAGAAGCATTAGAAGTTGTTGCTTCTAACATGCAGCATATTAAATCTGAATATGGCAGCGATGCATTTGGATTCATTTCTTCATCGAAAGTAATGAATGAAGAAAATTACCTTATGCAAAAACTAGCTCGACAAATATATGGAACGAATAATGTAGACAACTGTTCTCGTTACTGTCAGTCGCCAGCGACAGATGGTTTATTTAAAACTGTCGGTATGGGCGGGGATGCTGGAACAGTGAAAGATATAGCTGAAGCAGGACTTGTCATTATCGTTGGCGCGAATCCAACAGAAGGACATCCTGTACTTGCGACGCGTGTAAAACGTGCTCATAAATTACACGAGCAAAAACTAATTGTAGCAGACCTCCGTAAACATGAAATGGCAGAGCGTGCGGATTTATTTATTCATCCGAGTCAAGGAACGGATTACGTATGGCTTGCTGGTATTACGAAATATATTATTGATCAAGATTGGCATGATAAAAAGTTCATAGCTGAAAACGTAAAGAATTTTGATGAATATAGCAAAATGGTAGAGAAATATACGCTGGACTATACAGAGAAAATTACAGGGATTTCGAAAGAAAATCTGAAAGAAATGGCTCGTATGGTATATGAAGCAGATGGTACTTGTATACTTTGGGGAATGGGTGTAACTCAAAATACAGGAGGAAGTACGACATCAGCAGCAATTTCAAATTTACTACTTGTTACGGGTAACTACCGTCGTCCTGGTGCAGGTGCATATCCATTAAGAGGACATAATAACGTACAAGGTGCTTGTGATATGGCAACATTACCAAACTGGCTTCCAGGTTATCAAGCAGTATCAGATGATACGCTTCGTGCTAAGTTTGAAAAAGCATATGGTACAACTATTCCGAAAGCGCCAGGATTAAATAATATTGCAATGTTACTTGCGGCAGAAGAAGGAAAACTACGTGGTATGTATGTCATGGGTGAAGAAATGGCTTTAGTCGATTCAAATGCGAACCATGTACAACATATTTTATCGAATTTAGACTTCCTCGTTGTACAAGATATGTTCTTATCAAAAACAGCTCGTTTTGCTGATGTTATTTTACCGGCAGCACCAAGCTTAGAAAAAGAAGGAACGTTTACGAATACAGAGCGCCGTATTCAAAGATTATATGAAGTATTGAAACCGCTTGGTGATTCCAAACCAGATTGGTGGATTTTGCAAAAAGTTGCTCGTGCACTGGGCGGGGATTGGAATTACGAAAGTCCAAGTGAAATTATGGACGAAATCGCATCACTTGCACCGTTATACTCTCAAGCGACGTATGACCGTCTAGAAGGATGGAATAGTTTATGTTGGGGTAGTCATGATGGTAGCGATACACCGCTATTATATGTAGACGGATTTAACTTCCCGGATAAACTTGCTCGTTTATCATTAGATGAATGGGTACCACCGGTTGTAGCACCAGATGAGTATGATTTACTTTTAAATAATGGACGCATGCTTGAGCATTTCCATGAAGGGAATATGACGAATAAGTCGGCTGGTATTTTATCTAAAGTATCTGAAGTATTCGTTGAAATTTCACCGGAACTTGCTATAGAGCGCAATGTGAAAGATGGTGGTCTTGTGGAATTAGCATCACCATTTGGGAAAATTAAAGTACAAGCGCTTATTACAGATCGTGTAACGGGGAAAGAGCTATATTTACCGATGCATGCAACAGTAAATGAAGAAGCGATTAATATTTTAACTGGGACGGCAACAGACATTTATACGTGTACACCGGCGTATAAACAAACGATGGTGAAAATGCGTGTGTTACGTGAAAAAGGAAACCGCCCGTTACCATCTTCGAACCCGCGAGATAAAAAGCGTAATCCGCAAAATGGTGTTGAAATCGAGCAAAAGTGGCAAAGAAAACAATACGTATCACTTGTGGACTAGGGGGCGGAGATAGTGGCGAAAGAAATTACGTTAATTAAAAAGAAAGTTGTAACAGAGGAAGAACAGAAACAGCAAGTAGCAGATGAACTTCTAAATGAGCTATCTAATAATCGTGAAGCAGTAGAAGAAACAATGCAGCTTTTAGCACAGTTGCAAAAGGCTGGTATATTAGATGCGGCGATTAGTTTACTTGCTGCGAAGGAAGATGTTTCAAAAATCGCTGTGGAGCAATTAAATCGTGAACCAGTTAAAAATGCACTTAACAATATGATGGGAGCGGGGGAAGCACTATCCTCAGTTGACCCAGAAGTAACGAAGCAAATCACATCGAGTTTAGTCACTGGATTACAATTTGCAACAGATGAATTAAATAGTGGCAAAAAAACAAAAGTGATGGATTTCTTTAAAGTGTTAAAAGATCCAGATATCAATAGAGCCATTACATTCGGTTTTAGCTTCTTGAAAGCATTTGGACAAGGGTTAGAGAAAAAATAGAGTAGATGAAAAAAGTGATGGGGAGTAACCATCACTTTTTTCATTGTATGTATAAGAGTGTTCATGTTAAGCGGAATATATTATTATTAAAAAGATGGATTAGAAATGGAAATGTGGAATCCATCTCAAATATCGTTTTAGAATGTGGAGGAATATATGCAACACCGTAAAAGACTATCTATACCAGGAGTAATTGGACATTCCTTTCAAACAGTTAGATTTGCTTTTTGGAATGTATTAACCTTTCAACTTGCTTATAAATTATTAGCAGCGATTGTATTTGTCCCGCTATTTGGGATCATTTTTAATAAGTTATTGTATTTTGGTGGTTATGCAAATGCGACGAATGATGAATTATTAGCGTTTTTAAAGACGCCATACGGCATATTGGCAATCGTAATTTTATCATTGTTAGCACTGTTTCTTATCTTTACGGAATTTGCGGTGCTTATTATTATTTCGTACTTTGCTCATAAAAGGCAAAAGGTGAGATTACGTCCGATTTTGTATAAAACAGTAACGTATTTACCTTCCCTTTTTACATATTGCTTACCAGGATTTGTTTTGTACGCAGTTGTGTTATTACCACTATTAAGTACGGGGTATAAATCTGCATTGATTCCTGAGATTCAAATTCCTAATTTTATTACAGGCGAACTATTTAAGACAACAATGGGTCAAGTTGGATATTATACTTTCTTTGCTGTAGTTGCCTATTTAAATCTTCGTTGGATCTTTGTTTTACCTATTATTGTTTTAGAGGAAAAGCCGTTCCGCACCGCAGCACGAAAAAGTGCAAACTTAGTAAAAGAAAGCTTTTTTAAAGTATTATTCTTTTTATTAGGTTTTTTCATATCTGTAGGAATTGTCTTTCTTTTATTTATAGGAATTTATTTACTTTGTCTGTGGGGAGTATATGAATTTACAAACCCAGCAGGGACATTTGCATTATTAGCGGAATCAACGATGTCTGTGTTTTTAACGAGTACATTGTATTTATTTAGCTTTATCGTGACACCATTTTATATTATGGCGATTACGCGATTGTATTTACAAAAGGTTCCAGTTGAAGATGTTTTATTAGAAGAAGGATTAGATTATTCGAAAACGAAAGCAGATAAATGTTTCTTCCAAAAACATCGTTGGAAATTTATTGGCGTATATATTGTAGGAATTATTACTGCGGGAATGGTAGTTGCCTTCATTGTGACCTTTATTACAAACACATATAAAGAACCAATTATTATGGCTCATCGTGGTTATATTTCAAAAGGTGTAGAGAATACGAAAGAAGCTGTGCAGGGGGCTATTGATGCGAAAGCAGACTATGCTGAAATTGATGTACTGCAAACGAAAGACGGTGAACTAGCAGTTATACATGATTTGAAGCTAAAACGTCTTGCTAATGCTAATGTTCATGTGTCAGATTTAACGATGGACGAGTTAAGACAGCTTACTCTTAGTCAAGATGGGTTTTCAGGACAAATAAGTACACTTGATGAGATTATTAAGCTGTCAAAGGACAAAATCAAACTTAATATTGAAGTGAAGCTTCATGGTGGCGAAAAAGATTTCGTAAACAAAGTATTAAAAGTGATTAAAGATAATGAATTTGAGAAGCAATGTGTCATTCAAACGTTACACTATCCGCTTATTAAAGAGTTTAAACGTGCAAATCCCAATATAAAAGTAGGATATATACTGTATGCAAGTAGAGCTAACTTAAAGAATGTGAAAGCTGATTTTTATGTAGCAGAAGAATACATGTTAAATAAGAAATTAGTAAAAGAAGCAAGAAAGTTAAACAAGCCGATTTACGTATGGACGGTAAATGA
Organism: Bacillus cereus group sp. MG4; assembly: GCF_040460055.1. Classification (NCBI taxonomy): domain Bacteria; kingdom Bacillati; phylum Bacillota; class Bacilli; order Caryophanales; family Bacillaceae; genus Bacillus; species Bacillus cereus group sp. MG4. The sequence goes on from NZ_JARVGZ010000001.1 coordinate 4,000,376, forward strand.
TATGGAAAGTTTAAAGGGATATTATAAATTAAACGTAGATGGTATCATTACCGATTATCCTGAAGATGCACGTGAAACAATTAAGATGTTAAAAGAGCAAGAAGCGGAAGAAAGTGATTTGTTTGATAAAATTACTGAAACAACAGATGATTTATTTTCCAAGTTATTTATAAGTTACCCAGCTGCGGGCTAAATGCCTGCAGTTGTTTTTTTAGGAAAAGAATATATCTCTAAAGTATTGTGTACAGTAATAAGTGTATATGTATACGTCGATACTTAGGTTTCTTACATTGTTACATTATTGTCGAATAATAAATGATTGCTTCTTATTTTTAGGGCGTATAATAAAAATAGAGTGATAGATAATGAAATAGAACGAAGATACTAATAGAATCAATGTTCCATATATTTACACTATTCTAGAGGGTGTTGCAAAACTAAAATAAATATGCAATGTTATGAATCAGAAAAACTAGCTGAACATGTAATAAATAGCGATTTTGACCATACCAACGTGGCTGTTCCAGCCCTTTATCTTTGAGATGACCAAACTGTTGTTCAATTTTCCCACGCTCTTTCATCAACTGTTTGCCAAAGATGGTTTGTGCAAAATGAGATAATACACGGCGATGTGTACTTTTGCTTTGTTCGCCATTACGTGGGTTAATTGGATTCACCGCAAAAATATCACATGTTTTTGCAATTTCATAAATGCGCTGACTATCATAAGCAGCATCTGCAATGGAAAATAACACATTTTGATTTTGTATATCTTGAAGCAATACAGGAGCCATTTTGCTATCATGTACGTTCGCTGTTGTAAATGCATACGACAATACAACACCTTCTGGTGTAGAACAGACATGAGCTTTATATCCCTTATACCAACCATAACGAGTAGATTTCCCCCATTTTGCTTGGGAATCATATAAACTACTCCGTAAGGCAGTGCTATCAATTAAAACACACGGAATTAATCCTAAATTCATTTCTTCAAGAGTTTGTTTATGAATCAACGGAATACCTTCATTGCGAAACCAAGTTCCTACACGTGAGAAAGTGGATATATGAGGAACAAAGGAAAGACCACAAGATACACGAAATGAAGGATATTGATGCAAAAAGCGAGTTAACTTACGTAATGAATTGATTTGGAATACCGTTTTCACAAAAAAACATTTGAGTAAAGCTTTTCTACAGATAGGTGGGCGGCCTGTAATAGGCGGAACGCCTCCAATGGTTAAACTGTCTACGTAGGCAAATAAAATGTGTAAAATGGATTGATTGTGATCAAAATTGGTTATCATACTAGTAAATCCGTCCTTTCTGGAGATAGTTTAGGGTACTATCATTCTTCCAGGAAAACGGATTTTTTTATGCATTTATTTTTGAATATTTATGAGTTTTGCAACACCCTCTATTCTAAATATATAAACTTTAAAAAAATGGTATGTTAGCGTTTTCATAACTTTTAAGTTATGCTAGAATAAGGACATAAGTTATTAATTATTACAAAAAGAAAAAAGAATCTCTTTTTTCTGTTAATTATAAGGGGGCATTTCATTATGCGTATTGGGGTACCAGCAGAAATTAAAAACAACGAAAACCGTGTGGCAATGACACCAGCAGGTGTTGTACATTTAATTCGTAACAATCACGAAGTATTCATTCAAAAGGGTGCAGGTTTAGGATCTGGTTTCACAGATGCTCAGTATGTTGAAGCGGGAGCAAAAATTGTTGATACAGCTGAAGAAGCTTGGAACATGGAAATGGTTATGAAAGTTAAGGAACCAGTTGAAAGCGAATACAAACACTTCAGCGAAGGTTTAATCTTATTCACATACTTACACTTAGCTCCAGAACCAGAATTAACAAAAGCATTAATCGAAAAGAAAGTTGTTTCTATTGCATATGAAACAGTACAATTAGAAAACCGTTCTCTACCATTACTTGCACCTATGAGTGAAGTAGCTGGTCGTATGGCTGCACAAATTGGTGCACAATTCCTTGAGAAAAACAAAGGCGGTAAAGGTATTTTACTTGCAGGTGTTCCAGGGGTTAAACGTGGTAAAGTAACAATCATCGGTGGTGGACAAGCTGGTACAAATGCTGCTAAAATTGCAGTTGGACTAGGTGCGGATGTAACAATCATCGACTTAAGTGCAGAACGTCTTCGTCAATTAGATGACATTTTCGGAAACCAAGTAAAAACTTTAATGTCTAATCCTTACAATATTGCAGAAGCTGTAAAAGAGTCTGATCTTGTAATCGGTGCAGTATTAATCCCAGGTGCAAAAGCGCCAAAACTTGTAACAGAAGAAATGATTCAATCAATGGAACCAGGTTCTGTTGTTGTAGATATCGCGATTGACCAAGGTGGTATTTTCGAAACAACTGACCGTATTACAACTCATGATAACCCAACTTACGAAAAACACGGCGTTGTTCATTATGCAGTTGCAAACATGCCAGGTGCGGTTCCACGTACATCAACTCTTGCATTAACAAACGTAACAGTACCATATGCAGTACAAATTGCTAACAAAGGCTACAAAGAAGCTTGCCTAGGAAACGCTGCATTACTAAAAGGTATTAACACATTAGACGGCTATGTAACATTCGAAGCAGTTGCAGAAGCTCACGGTGTAGAGTACAAAGGTGCTAAAGAATTATTAGAAGCAGAAACAGTATCTTGCTAATAGCAGCATTATACAAAATAAAATCGAACAATATATAAACCAACATGATAAGAGCTAAGAGTGAAGATCTCTTAGCTCTTCTTGGCAAAAGGGGGCATACATCGTGGCCAACCTATTTAAAAAGAAATCCGTTACGCAATTGTTAGGGGAAAGTAAAAGTAAAACTTTAACAAAAACGCTAGGGGCATTTGACCTAACAATGCTAGGGATTGGTGCGATAATTGGTACAGGAGTTCTAGTATTAACTGGATTAGTAGCAGCAAGAGATGCTGGTCCAGCAGTTATTTTCTCATTCATGATTGCAGCAATTGTTTGTGGATTTGCAGCTTTATGTTACGCAGAAGTTGCATCTACACTTCCTGTTTCAGGTAGTGTGTACACATATTCATATGCAACAATTGGTGAGTTTGTTGCCCATTTAATGGGATGGACATTGTTATCCGTATATGTCGTAACGACTGCCGCAGTAGCCGGAGGATGGACGGGTTATTTCCATAATTTAGTGAGCGGATTAGGACTTGAAATTCCTAAAGCCTTGTTAACGATTCCATCGCAAGGTGGTATGGTAAACTTACCAGCAGTTATCGTTACGTTAGTGATAACTTGGTTATTATCACGAGGCACGAAAGAAAGTAAGCGTGTGAATAACATAATGGTATTAATTAAAATTGGTATTGTTGTTTTATTCATTGCAGTTGGTGTATTCTACGTGAAACCAGAAAACTGGATACCATTTGCACCGTACGGTTTAAGTGGAGTGTTCGCAGGGGGAGCAGCAGTATTCTTTGCTTTCTTAGGATTTGATGCATTAGCAACTTCTGCTGAAGAAGTAAAAAATCCGCAACGTGATCTACCGATTGGTATTATTGCTTCGTTAGTTATTTGTACAATCATTTATGTTGTAGTTTGTCTCGTTATGACAGGTATGGTTTCTTATAAAGAATTAGATGTACCAGAAGCTATGGCATATGTGTTAGAAGTTGTAGGACAAGACAAAGTAGCAGGTATAATCGCAATTGGAGCTGTAATTGGTATTATGGCTGTAATTTTCGCTTACATTTATGCAACAACTCGTGTATTCTTCGCAATGAGCCGTGACGGTTTATTGCCAAAATCTTTCGCGAAAATTAACAAGAAGACTGAAGCGCCAACATTTTCAGTTTGGTTAACAGGAATTGGTAGTGCTTTAATTGCTGGATTTATCGATTTAAAAGAATTGTCGAATTTAGCGAATATTGGAGCGTTATTAACATTCGCCATGGTTGGTGTAACTGTTATCATTCTTCGTAAAACGCATCCGAAATTACAACGTGGATTTATGGTACCACTTGTACCGATCTTACCGATTATTTCAGTTGCATGTTGTCTATTCTTAATGGTAAATTTACCATTAAAAACATGGATATACTTCGGTGTTTGGTTAGCAATCGGAGTAGTTGTATACTTTGTTTATTCGAAAAAACATAGTCATTTAAAAGACGATGGAAGTTCGCAGGATAATTTAGAACAAGCTAATTAAAAGGGATATAAGTATAGTAAGCCTTGTGCGTCTAGGGAGCGCGCAAGGCTTTTTTCTTTTGGGCAAAATGTACATCCTTTTTTGTATGAGAATGTAATGGATGCGGAAAATATGTGTACGTCTTATTAAAATGTGAACAAAATGTTCGGAAAAATGTATGAGATTTCATTGACACATATGAATGGACGCTCATATAATAAGAGTATAAGATATATGAATAATTGTTCATATGTTCAAATGAAGAGGTGAGCTATAATGGCTGTAAATAAAGTAGAAACACCACAAGAGACATGTTCTCAAACGATAATTCATGAAGAAGTTGTTGATCAAGTAAAACAAACAATTCCAACTGATGAAAGTTTAAGTAAAGTAGCAGAATTATTTAAAGTATTAGGCGATCGTACACGGACGAGAATATTACATGCATTATTTGAAGCTGAAATGTGTGTTTGTGATTTAGCTTATTTATTAGGAATGACACAATCATCTATTTCGCATCAGCTTCGTGTGTTAAAGCAAGCGAAACTTGTAAAGAATCGTAAAGAAGGAAAGGTCGTTTATTATTCGTTAGCTGACCAGCACGTAATTCATATCTTCGAGCAAGCGTTTGAACACGTAAACGAGGAAGAATAAAAAGAACGCGAGGAGGGAGAACGATGGCTGAAGCATTAGTGAAAAAGAAACTGGTGTTAGAAGGTTTAGATTGTGCGAACTGTGCAATGAAAATTGAAAAAGGCGTTGGGAATATAGAAGGAGTAAATTCTTGCTCTGTAAATTTCGCGACAAAAACAATGGTTTTAGAAACAGCACAAAATACAGAAAGCGAAGTTGTTACAGAAGCAAAACAACTCGTTACAAAATTAGAACCGCACATTAAAGTGCAAGAAGAAAACAACAGAAAAGTAGCAAAAGAAGTGTTTATATTAGAAGGTTTAGATTGCGCAAACTGTGCGATGAAGATTGAAAATAAAGTGAAAGAAATGCCCACTGTTTCAGCAGCAACTGTTGATTTCGTATCAAAGAAATTAAGAGTTGAAGTAGCGAATAAAAGAGAATTAGAAGCGACTGTAGCAAATATAACAAATATCGTTCAAAAGTTAGAACCAGATGTAAAAGTTGTTCGTGAAGAAAAAGGTGGGCATGACCACGGACATAGTCACGACCATGGTGAAGCAAATGTGAAAAAGATGGTAGGACGATTAGTGGTCGGCGGAATTTTGACAGCAATTGCTGCATTAGCGGGCTTACCACAAATGATAACAATTCCGTTATTCGTCCTTGCGTATTTATTAATAGGCGGAGATATCGTTTGGAGAGCGGTAAGAAACATAACTCGCGGCCAAGTGTTCGATGAGAACTTCTTAATGGCAATTGCAACACTAGGAGCTTTTGCGATTCAACAATATTCAGAAGCTGTTGCGGTAATGCTATTCTATCAAGTAGGGGAACTATTCCAAAGTATTGCGGTCAATCGCTCCCGAAAGTCAATTACTTCATTAATGGATATCCGTCCTGATTATGCGAATGTGAAGGTTGGAAATGAAACGAAACAAGTATCACCAGAAGATGTACAAATCGGCGATTATATTATCGTGAAGCCTGGTGAGAAAGTACCATTAGACGGAAAAGTAGTTGAAGGAACATCAATGGTAGATACTTCAGCATTGACTGGTGAATCTGTACCACGTGAAGTCGAAGTTGGAAATGATGTATTAAGTGGTTTTGTGAACCAAAATGGTGTATTAACAATTGAAGTGACAAAAGAATTTGGTGAATCAACTGTATCAAAAATTTTAGATTTAGTTCAAAATGCAAGCAGTAAAAAAGCGCCAACAGAAAACTTTATTACGAAGTTCGCGCGTTACTACACTCCAGTTGTAGTTATTACAGCAGCGATCATGGCGTTTATTCCACCACTTATTTTAGAAGGAGCTACATTCTCAGAATGGATTTATAGAGCTTTAGTGTTCTTAGTAATCTCTTGTCCATGTGCGTTAGTTGTATCTATTCCTCTTGGATTCTTTGGAGGAATTGGTGGTGCATCTAAAAGTGGTGTGTTAATAAAAGGAAGTAACTATTTAGAAGCTTTAAATGATGTGAAATATATTGTTTTTGATAAAACAGGAACATTAACAAAAGGTGTCTTCAAAGTTACAAAAATGGAATCAAGCGAAGGTATTACAAATGAAGAATTATTAGAGTATGCAACATTTGCTGAAGTGTATTCTAATCATCCAATTGCACAATCTATTCGAAAGGCATACGGAAAATCAATTGATGAAAAAATAATCGATGAGTATAGCGAAATTTCTGGTCACGGTACAGTCGTAAAAGTACAAGGAAAAGAAATTTTTGCAGGTAATGCTAAATTAATGAAAAAAGAAAACATTACATTTAAGCAACCAGAAACGGTAGGTACATTAGTTCACGTTGCTGTAGATGGGGAATATGCAGGTTATATCGTTATCTCTGATGAGGTAAAAGAAGATTCAAAACAAGCAATTCAAAAATTAAAAGAACTAGGTATTAAGAAGACAGTCATGTTAACGGGTGATGCAAAATCCGTTGGTGAAGCTGTTGGTAAAGAATTAGGTTTAGATGAAGTTCACGCAGAACTATTACCGCAACAAAAAGTCGAAGAGATTGAAAAAATTGATGCGGCGAAGAACGGAAAAGAAAAAGTTGCTTTCGTTGGTGATGGTATTAATGACACACCGGTATTAGCAAGAGCAGATGTTGGTATTGCGATGGGTGGTTTAGGATCAGATGCAGCGATTGAGGCGGCAGACATCGTTATTATGACTGATGAGCCTTCAAAAATTGCAACAGCCTTAAATATTGCAAAACGCACACGACGCATTGTATGGCAGAATATCATCTTTGCATTAGGGGTAAAAGGATTAGTTTTATTACTTGGTGCTTTTGGTATTGCAACAATGTGGGAAGCTGTCTTCTCAGATGTTGGTGTGACACTACTTGCAGTGTTAAATGCAATGCGTGTACTACGAGTGAAAGATTTATAAAAAAGAGGACGCAACCTGCGTCCTCTTTTTTAGGTTATTTTGTTGAAATTGACTCAATAAAATAATAACAAATATTATTTTATAAATAAATAACGTAATATTAAAAATAAAAAATATTTGTCGTACTATTTTAATATATTTTCCACAAAGATACATATCGTATTGAAAAAAACAGAGAAGGAAAAGCTTCTCTGTTTTATTTTTGTATATTTTTTTCAACTTGTTCTCGAACAGTTTGAATGTAATTCATTTTATGATCCCAACATTCTTGACTTAAATCGACAGGGTACTCTTCGGGATTTAAAGTTCGCATATATTCTTCCCAAAATAGTGCGAGACTCTGTTCGTTATATTTTTGAATATCTAATATATCTGGTAATTCATATGTTCTTTCGCCGTTAATGAAAATGTCTTTATGCAGTTCGCGTGCTTCAAAGTTTGTTACAAATTTACTTATATACGTGTGAACAGGATGAAACATTTTTAAACGTTCTTCTTTTCCTGGCTCTTCAGAATCTAATGCAATATAATCGCCCTCTGCATGATCGTTAACTCGATTGATAATGCGATAAATTCGTTTCAGTCCTGGAGTGGTAATTTTTTCAGGGTTAGATGAAATTTTAATTGTATCATTTAACTTTCCATCAGTATCTTCAATCGCAACTAGTTTATAGACAGCCCCTAACGCTGGTTGTTCAAAGGACGTAATTAATTTTGTTCCAACGCCCCATACATCAATTTTTGCGCCTTGAGATTTCAAGTGCATAATTGTGTATTCATCTAAATCGCTAGAAGCAATAATTTTTGTATTTGTAAACCCAGCTTCATCTAGTAGTTTTCTTGCCTTTTTAGATAAATAAGCCATATCACCACTATCAAGGCGAATTCCATAAAAATCGATACGATCCCCAAACTCTTTCGCGACGCGAATCGCATTTGGAACACCTGATTTTAAAGTGTCGTATGTATCAACGAGAAAGACACATTTTTTATGAGTTTCAGCGTATTTCTTAAACGCGACATATTCATCGCGATATGCTTGAACGAAAGAGTGAGCGTGTGTGCCTGCTACAGGTATTCCGAAGCGCTTCCCCGCCCGTACGTTACTCGTAGATGAGAAACCACCAATAAAGGCAGCGCGTGTGCCCCAAAGAGCAGCATCAAACTCGTGGGCACGTCTTGTGCCGAATTCTAAAAGTTCATCGTTATTTGCAGCATGCTTCATACGAGCAGCTTTTGTTGCAATTAATGTTTGGTAATTCACAATGTTTAACAGGGCAGTTTCAATAATTTGTGCTTCGCCGAGCGGTGCGTCAACACGTAATAAAGGCTCGTTATTAAATACCACTTCACCTTCTTGCATACTTCGAACGGTCCCAGTGAATTCCATATTTTGTAAATAATGAAGGAATTCTTCTTCAAATTGTAATTCTGCTAAATAAGCGATATCGCTTTCGGTAAAGCTGAAGTTTTCTATGTACTCTACAATCTTTTCAAGGCCAGCAAAAACAGCATAACCGTTCTCGAATGGAAGCTTTCGAAAGTATAAATCAAACACCGAGCGGCGATTATGAATACCATCTTTCCAATATGTATAAGCCATATTAATTTGATATAAATCTGTATGTAAGGCATAGCTATCGTCTTTATAATAAGTCATCGCGAAACCACCTCCATAATTTGGTTATAGTATACCAATTTTTAATCACTCGTAGCAAAGAATGGATATGAAAGTAGAGTCAAGAGGGAAAAAAATGAAATATTGCATATTTTTTAGAAAATTAACATTTATCAATTTATATTTCTCAAGATTTTATGTATTATTAGAGTAATGGGGGTAATGAGAATGGAGGAGGACAATGCAACAAACATTAGAAAAAATAGGCAAACAAGTCTTTTATAAACGGCTACAGCAAAAAATGACACAAGAAGAATTATGTCAGGGCATTTGTTCTGTCTCATACTTAAGTAAAATCGAAAATGGAAAGATCGAGGCATCAGAAGAAATTCTACAATTGCTCTGCACAAGGTTAGAAATTGCCGTGACGGATTTGAGAGATGTAGAAGAAGATGTGAAGGGGAAGCTGGATGAATGGTTGAATGCACTAGTTCATTTGGACAAGCCACAAGTAGAGCGCATATATGAAGAATTACAAGGTGAAATGAAGCATGTTTTGGATTTTGAAATTATAAATTATTATAGACTGCTTTATACGCGTTATTTAATTATGAAACGAGATTTTCTTGCTGTTGAAGAAGAATTAGAGAGATTAAAAAAGATGTACAAAAAGTATTCGCCATTTCAGAAATTATTATATACGTATAGTAAAGGTCTATATTATTTTTTACAGCATAAATATAAAACGGCCTTAGATTATTTAGTTCAAACTGAAGTGATGGCGAAAGAACAAGGCTATTATGAAACTGGAATCTATTATAATTTAGCTCTTGTTTATAATGAATTAGAAATAGAACATATGGCTTTACATTTTGCTCATTTAGCTATGGAAGGCTTTAAGAATGAATATAAATTTCGTCATGTGATTAATTGCCAGTTATTAATAGGTTTAAGTTATATACAGAAAAAACAATATAACGAAGCTTTAGGAATTTATAGAAATATTTTAAGAGAGGCTAATTCTTTTGCGGATAAAGATAACATAACAGCGATTGCTCTAAATAACATGGGGTATTTACATTACCATTTAAAGGATTATGCAAAAGCGAAAGAGTATTATTTACAATGTTTACAATACAAGAAGGAAGAAGATTTAGATTACATTGATGCTGTATATGAGATTGCATTGCAATGTATTGAATTGAAGGAATTTGAAGAAGTAAAAGAGTGGATTAATAAAGGGATAGAAGTTGCGAAAAGAGATGAGAAGTATAAAAGTATGTTATATACACTTTTAATACTTCAATATAAATATTTTGAAGAGAAGGGGGTGTATAAAAAGTTTTTAGAAACAGAAGCTTTAACATTTTTTAAGCAAGAGGAAAATAAAAAAGATTTAAAAAAGGTATATTTAGAATTAGCAAAATATCATGAAGAAGTATTAGAATTCCGAGAAAGTAATCGGTATTATAGACTAACTATTAATTTATTAGAAGAAAAGGGAGGAAGATGAATATGAAGAAAATGATTTTTGGTGCATTAGCATTAGTGGCTATATTAGTAGTGTTAGAACCTCAATATGCTTGGACTGGAGATATGTATGGTCAAGCTAAAGAAGTAATAGAAGTAATAAATTCTTAATGAGAAACCCCTTTCCAATCGGAAAGGGGTTTCTCAATATTTTTTCCCCAAAATCCTACAAAACTTGAGAAAATAATTATTTGAATTTTTAGTATATTAATAGTGGAAACATAGTGCTACGATAAAACTACTCTTTTTCAAAAAAATAATGTAACTACTCAGCTTCCTCACGGAGGCTTTTTTCATTTACTAGTCTGATATGTACTTTTTGTGTGAATACTAGATATATCATACAAGGAGGTGGTATTTATGTTGAAAAAACAAGAAATTCTAGCTGTCTATCAAAAGGGACCTCAAGCTATTTGCGATTTTGTTCATCAATTAGAAAGTCAAATACAGAATTTAAAAGAGCGTATAGAAGAATTAGAAAATCGTTCAAAAAAAAACTCTACAAATAGTCATAAACCACCCTCTACAGATGGTTTTCGTAAGCCTATTACAAAAAGTTTGCGAAAATCATCCCAGCGTCAAACCGGTGGCCAGTTGGGCCACAAAGGACATACTCTTGGTTTGACAGCGACTCCAGACCATACAATTACATATTCTCCTACCTATTGTACTTGTTGCTATACTTCTTTAGACCATGAGCCTGTAAAAGGATACCGCATTCGCCAAGTGTATGATTTACCACCTATCCAGATAGAAGTGACGGAACATAAAGTGGAACAAAAAGAATGCCCACATTGCCATTCTATTCAAGAATCCCAGTTTCCTTCTACTGTCTCTCGTCCTGTTCAATATGGTCCAAATATAAAAAGACTAATCCCCTATTTAACGCATTATCAGTGTCTTTCTTTAAAAAGAACAAAAGAATTCTTTCAAGATTGTTTTGGACATTCTATCAGTGAAGGAACGTTAGTCAATCATACAAACAGTTTTTCGGCTCAATTGCAGCCTTTTCTCCAAGAAGTAAAAGACCAGATCCTTCAGTCTTCTGTTGTCCATTTTGATGAAACCGGTATGCGTGTAGAAAATAAAACACAATGGTTACATACTGCCAGTACACCGGAGGTGACATTGCAACATATTCATCAAAAACGCGGAAAAGAAGCAATGGATGCTGGAGAAATCTTGCCGTCTTTTTCTGGAATCGCGATGCATGATGGTTGGAAATCATATGATGCGTATACAGATTGTCGTCACGTATTATGTAATGCCCACCTCTTACGAGATTTACAAGGAATTATAGATAGTACCGGAGAAAAATGGGCACAACAGATGCAGGAGTTTTTAACGCAAGCCTTAACGCTAAAAAAACAATACAAAGGACTCCTGCCAAAAGCAGAGCAAGAGAATCTGTCGACTGCCTATCAAGCTATATTAAAAGAAAAACAAGTATTTTCTTCAGAACCAAAAAAGAAAGGAAAACAGACGCCTGCTCAAAATTTATGGAATCGCTTCGTCAAATATGCTGACAGAATTCTAGCATTTTTAGAACATCCAGACATTCCATTTGATAACAATCAAGCAGAACGGGATATTCGAATGACGAAAGTCAAACAGAAAGTGTCTGGAACGTTTCGAAGTAAGAAAGGCGCAGAATCTTTTTGTCAGATACGAAGCTTTATAAGCACCATGAAAAAACAAAAACAATCTGTCTTACAAGCGATAGGTCAGGTTATAGAAACCGGAACGGTTCCTTGGAATTGCACGATTTCATAAGAGAAATTCTCGATTCGATCTAGATTCTTTCTCTTATGGGCATATTTTTTTTCATGTTTTCGAATTGGAAACATGTATTTAGCATGCTTTTTTGTCTGAGGAAGCTGAGTAGTTACAAAATAATTTATTAGGGGGAAGATTCATGAAAAAGAAAAGTTTAGCGTTAGTGTTAGCGGCAGGAATGGCAGTTACAACGTTTGGAGGGACAGGCTCTGCATTTGCGGATTCTAAAAATGTGCTCTCTACGAAGAAGTACAATGAAACGGTGAAATCACCTGAGTTTATTTCTGGTGATCTAACTGGAGCGACTGGTAAGAAAGCAGAATCTGTTGTGTTTGATTACTTAAACGCAGCAAAAGGTGATTATAAGTTAGGGGAAAAGAGTGCGCAAGATTCTTTCAAAGTAAAACAAGTGAAAAAAGATGCTGTAACTGATTCAACAGTAGTACGTATGCAACAAGTATATGAAGGAGTACCTGTATGGGGTTCTACGCAAGTAGCTCACGTAAGTAAAGATGGCTCTTTAAAAGTATTGTCTGGAACAGTTGCGCCTGATTTAGACAAAAAGGACAAGTTGAAAAATAAAAATAAGATCGAAGGTGCAAAAGCAATTGAAATTGCACAACAAGATTTAGGTGTAACACCGAAATATGAGGTAGAACCAAAAGCGGACTTATATGTATATCAAAATGGTGAAGAAACAACATATGCATACGTTGTAAACCTAAACTTCTTAGATCCAAGCCCAGGAAACTACTACTATTTCATTGAAGCAGACAGCGGTAAAGTATTAAATAAATATAATAAACTGGATCATGTAGCAAATGAAGATAAGTCACCAGTTAAGCAAGAGGCACCTAAACAGGAAGCAAAGCCAGCTGTAACAGGAACAAATAAAGTAGGAACTGGTAAAGGAGTATTAGGAGATACGAAATCGCTTAATACAACGTTATCTGGATCATCTTACTACTTACAAGATAATACACGCGGGGCAACAATTTTCACATATGATGCGAAAAATCGTACTACGTTGCCAGGAACTTTATGGGTAGATGCAGATAATGTTTTCAATGCAGCGTATGATGCAGCAGCAGTAGATGCTCATTACTATGCAGGTAAAACATATGATTATTGAGGGTGTTGCAAAACTAAAATAAATATGCAATGTTATGAATCAGAAAAACTAGCTGAACATGTAATAAATAGCGATTTTGACCATACCAACCATAACGAGTAGATTTCCCCCATTTTGCTTGGGAATCATATAAACTACTCCGTAAGGCAGTGCTATCAATTAAAACACACGGAATTAATCCTAAATTCATTTCTTCAAGAGTTTGTTTATGAATCAACGGAATACCTTCATTGCGAAACCAAGTTCCTACACGTGAGAAAGTGGATATATGAGGAACAAAGGAAAGACCACAAGATACACGAAATGAAGGATATTGATGCAAAAAGCGAGTTAACTTGCGTAATGAATTGATTTGGAATACCGTTTTCACAAAAAAACATTTGAGTAAAGCTTTTCTACAGATAGGTGGGCGGCCTGTAATAGGCGGAACGCCTCCAATGGTTAAACTGTCTACGTAGGCAAATAAAATTTGTAAAATGGATTGATTGTGATCAAAATTGGTTATCATACTAGTAAATCCGTCCTTTCTGGAGATAGTTTAGGGTACTATCATTCTTCCAGGAAACCGGATTTTTTTATGCATTTATTTTTGAATATTTATGAGTTTTGCAACACCCTCGATTATTATAAAGCTACTTTTAATAGAAATTCTATTAATGATGCAGGAGCACCATTAAAATCAACAGTTCATTACGGAAGTAAGTATAATAATGCATTCTGGAACGGCTCACAAATGGTATACGGAGATGGTGATGGTGTAACGTTCACTTCATTATCTGGTGGTATTGATGTAATTGGACACGAATTAACGCATGCTGTTACAGAGTATAGCTCAGATTTAATTTATCAAAATGAATCAGGAGCATTAAATGAAGCTATTTCAGATGTTTTTGGTACATTAGTAGAGTATTATGATAACCGTAACCCAGATTGGGAAATTGGTGAAGATATTTATACGCCTGGTAAAGCAGGAGATGCGCTTCGCTCTATGAGTGATCCAACGAAATATGGTGATCCAGACCATTACTCTAAGCGTTACACTGGTACTAGTGACAATGGTGGAGTTCATACGAACAGTGGTATCATTAACAAACAAGCTTATTTATTAGCAAATGGTGGTACACATTCTGGTGTAACTGTAACTGGTATTGGTAAAGATAAGTTAGGTGCAATTTATTACCGTGCAAATACACAATATTTCACGCAATCTACTACATTTAGCCAAGCTCGTGCTGGTGCAGTACAAGCTGCAGCTGATTTATATGGTGCGACTTCTGCGGAAGTAGCAGCAGTGAAGCAATCATTTAGTGCTGTTGGTGTAAACTAAGGGTTTAAGAGAGTATTATTAATAAAATACTTCAAAAATAAAGAAGGAGCCTATGCTCCTTCTTTATTTTTTTCTCCATTTTTTCCACAAATAAAACAATCCAACACACCCCGCGATTGTTACAATCCACTTCGCTTCATTCGTTCCATTCATGACATGATAGGCAGAATATACTTCGATTAACAAAGCCGGTATTTTACCTATTGTGCTGGCAATACTGAAAGAGAGTAATGACATTTTGCCTAGAGCGGCAAATAAAGTAACGATACTGGACGGGATGAAAGGTATGAATCGAAACGATAGAACGAGTAGAAAGGCCTCTCTACCTTCTACATAAAGTAGGCGTTCTACCTTTGGATACTTATTTACTTTGTTGTGAGTGAATTTCTGAAGGCCTATACGATAAATATAAAACGAGATAATAGCCCCTAATGCCTCACCTGCGATCGAAATAATGGTTCCGTTTGTTACACCAAAGAGCTGTATGTTAATGGCGGTCAAAAAAATACTAGGGATAAAACCTAAAAGACTGATGATGACGTTAATTAAGATACTAAGTGGAATTGCGATTGAATAATAGTCTGTTAAGAAGTTTTGAATTGTTTCAGCCATTGTTTAAAATCCTTTATCTTTTTTTGCATTACACCATATTTCTATTGTGTAAGCAAGTGCAAATTTACATAATGTAGGAAACTGTTGACAAAATACCTTATATACCTTATATAGGTATTGGGTATATAAAGTAAGGGGGTATATTATTATAGTTTGGAAAATACCGAAAAAACCCTGTATTTAAAAGGTTTGTTCGGTGTTTTTAAGCGGTGATTTAAGTCGGGAAATAATCAGAAAAACATAGGGGTATATTTCAGAGAGGGTCCGAAATAGTAGTTTGATGAAATTAGGGTGGTAATATGGCAAAATTGATGAGGAATTTTAAAAATGTATATGTTTTTTCGTTGTGAAATTGACTTTTAGTGAAGTTACGATAATAATCATGGAAGAGGTGATATGATGAAACGAATAAGTAGTCTTTTCTTGAGTAGTTTATTGGCATTAATGTTGATCTTAAGTGGATGTGCAGGAAAAGAACAAAAAATAGAGAAACAAACAGGGAATCAATCGACATCAGTAGAAAAAATTAGTGATAATATTTTAGATGAAATGGAAGGGCCACCTAAAAATGGTCATACAATTGAAAGACATGTAGGAAAATCAGAAGAGGATTTGAAGAATCGCTTGAAGACAGATAAAGTATCTGCGGCAAGTACATACTATGATAAGGAAACAGCGACGAAAGCTGTAAAAGATAGTTTGAAGCAGCATGATAAGGAAATTCAAGATTGGTTAAAAAATTCTAAAGAGGCTCGTCTCGTATTAAATACAACTCATTCATTCCCAGTTGGAAAAACGGTAATAAAGAAAAATATGAATGTAAAAGACAAGTTAGTAAAAACTGTTACTGTTTTGGCGAGAGATAAGTCAGGAGATTTAGGATATAAGATCATTACTTCTTATCCATCTGATAAATAAGAAGGGGGAGTAAATATGTATACGACATTACAATATTTTCTCAAATCGTATTGTACGTTAAGTATCCATGAGGATGAAATAGTAGGCGTGATGGAAGAGTTTATAGAGCAAGAAGATGAAGAAATTGTTTTGAAATTACGCGATGAATTATTATATATGAAGAAAAAGAACGCTTGGGAAGAGGCGTGCGTATTAGCTGCGAAGCAAGGAAATCGCATGTGGTCTTTAGAAGAAACGAAAGACCATCTTGAAGCTTTTTTACTATTATTGCAAAAGAAAAAGGCGTGAATAGATCACGCCTTTTTTGTTTGCCAATTTGATGGTGTCTCATTGTGTTGGGGCACTTTTATATACGCTTTTGGAAATTTGTCCATTTGATACTACTTCACCGTTTTGTGTTACTTTTTTATACGTAACCGCTGTTATTTTATCACCAGTTCTACTAACTACTTGAGAAGAAACTTCAACATTTTTACCAGTATTTGTACCAAAAATGCGAGTAGTAATACTACCGCCGTTTGAAAATGCTTGAATATAAATATGATTGCCTGTATTGTTTTTAAATTTTAAATCCGGACCATAATCTGCCACTGCTGCATCTTGCCCAAGTGGTAAATAATTTACGGGCATAGAATGATTACTTCGAGAAACAATTCCTAAATCTGCTCTTAAAGCTGCGCTATATAAAGTACTACTAACTTGGCAAACGCCTCCGCCTGCACTTTGTATAACTTTACCTTGTGAAAATACTGCTGCGGATTTATAACCATGGGCAGCATCCGTTACGCCAACACGGCCATTAAAACTAAACGTTTCATCAGGTGCGACAATAACTCCACTTAAAGTATTAGCTGACTTATTTACGTTATAGGACTGGTTTCCATTCCGACCAGCCATTGGGGTTGAATATTCAGCAATTACTTCTTTAATCCCCATTTTCTGTATATCTTCTGTAGAACGCTCAGGTTTTAATAGTGTAACTGGTAATGTAACGTCCGATGAGCCAGAAGTAATGGCCTGCTGCGTTAAATCAGTTAATTTTCCTTTATCAATTTTTTCTCCATTTTGACTTTGGCTAATATTTACTGTAGAGCCTTCAACACTTAATTCTGCATTAACAGGATTTTTTAATGTGTCATTATATTTATCCTTCATAAAGCTTTCATAAGCAGTTGTATTTAATTGAGCTGTTAATTTATAGTCACGCTTTAATTCACCGTTTTCGGCCTGCTTCCGCATTTTGTAACGATTCATTGCGTTTCCTTCTTGCTCTTTAAAGATTTTGTCGATAATATCTTTTTCCTTATAATTTATACCTAAGTCTTTCCATGTGTACGTTTGTTTATCATTTTGGAATATGTAGGTAAGAGATTTTTGATCTAATTCAGTTACCTTTTGATTAATAATTGCTTGAATATCTTTTTTATTTTTTCCATCGAGAGAAATACCTTCAAATGTAGTATTTGGTAATGCAGTAGTATTTAATTGATTATTTAGTTTGGATACATATTGATATCCACTAACACCGCCTACACAAAGTAATATGCCTCCAGTAATTGCAGAACCGATCAGTATTTTACTTAGCTTCATTTATTTCCCCCCAGAAATTTTTGTATAAATATATGTATTACATTTTTTGTATAAAAATGATGAAAATAACATTATGTACGTACTAGTATACTATTATTTCCACTATGTGTGTAATGTTTTTATAAAAAACGTTACACTGTTGTAACAATTGTCTCTTTTTGTCACAATATGTACGAGAAATATGTTGAAAATTATAATAAAAAGGCTGTCTAGAAAGATCTAGCAGCCTTTTTATTATAATTTTTTATGTTCATTTTTATTCGTAACACCGAGATGTTCTTGTAGTGTTGTCGAAATATTATTGACGCTTTTTTCATTTGGAACGTAATAATAAATACCACCTATATATTTATCAGTACCTTCTACTTGCATTTTGTCCATTTTTAGATTGGAATCCATTGAATTTTTGGCAATTGTCATCATATCATCAAAAGTTAAATTTGTTTTTAAGTCTTTATCGACAGCGTCTAGTAGACCACCGATTTTATTAATGGAATTAAGAGATAGTGCTTTTTCAGCAATAGCTTCTAAAACAAGCTGTTGTCGTTGACCGCGCATGTAATCACTATCGATATGACGAGTTCTAGCTAGTGCTAATGCCTCTTCTCCATTTAAATGTTGGCGTCCTTTTTTGAGGTGAATTGCATCTGCTTCGTCTTTACTATTTTGTTCTGTAAACTCAACTGGAACATCGACAGTAATACCACCAAGAGAATCGACAATTTTGATAAATGATTTAAAGTTAAATTTTACATAGTAATCAACTGGAACATCTAAAAATTTCTCCACGGTATCAATTGTGCTGTCCACACCACCGAATACGTGCGCATGTGTAATTTTATCGTATTTATCACGTGATTTAATGTAGACACGTGAGTCACGTGGAATACTCACAAGTTTAACAGATTTATCGTTTTTATTAATTGTTGCAAGTAATAGCGCATCCGTACGAGTTGCTTTTCCATAATTCTTGTCCCTAATATCACTTTCATCAACACCCATAATAAGTACAGAAATGTTGTCAGTCATAGGTTTCACGGCTTTTTCACGTTTGCTGGATTTATCCCCGCGGCCCAGTTCAGAGTAGGCATTACTTAACACAGATTTCGCTTTACTGTATATATGGAAGGAATAGCCTCCTGCTCCAAGTGCTATAATCAGTAATGGAATAAGAAGGAACCAAAGTAGGCGTTTTTTCTTTGAGTGTCCTTTTTTGGATCGGGTATCTTTGTTCATATCGGATTTCATCATTTTTCTCCTTTAAAACTATCAAAGTGTATACATCTAGAAGCGCATTCAAACACATAAAAAATATTGTACGCTAAATAAAAGCGATTGTACATGTATAAAAAATAGATGTCTTGATTATTTATCCCGCATTAACGGGCAGTAAAACTCCCACCTCAAAGTCCAGCGAATGCAAGGAAGTTAGGTGGGAGTTAACTGCCCGTAAAAGCCCGATTGGTTCAACTAATACTCAGAGGGGGATAGCCCCCTCTGAGTAAAGTTTCACTTTATAAGACATCTATTCGTTATTGTATACAAAAGATAGGGATAAGAAAATGATAAAATTTTACCTAATTACAACATAATGCTTACGATAATTGCAGATAAAATGCTAACGAGAGTAGCTCCATATAGTAATTTAAGGCCAAATCTGGCAACGACGTTTCCTTGTTCTTCGTTTAATCCTTTTACCGCACCTGAAATAATACCGATAGAAGAGAAGTTGGCAAAAGAGACGAGGAAAACAGAAATAATACCAACTGTACGAGGAGAAAGGCTATTAGAAATTTTATTAAGGTCCATCATTGCTACAAACTCATTCGTTACAAGCTTCGTTGCCATAATGCTACCAGCTGTGACAATTTCAGAACTAGGTACACCGATAAGGAATGCAACAGGCGCAAATACGTAGCCGATTAATTGCTGGAAAGTAATGCCGAATATAATGAGGAATAGGTCATTAATGCAGCTAATTAATGCGACGAATCCGATGAGCATAGCGCCGACAACGATGGCTACGCGAAAGCCATCTAGAATGTATTCTCCAAGCATTTCAAAAAAGCTTTGCTTTTCGCCTTTAATTTCTAAAATATCTTCGTCATCTTTAACGTCGTAAGGATTAATGATGAGTACGATAATAAAACCACTAAATAAATTGAGAACGAGTGCTGTTACTACATATTTAGGCTCGATCATTGTCATATAGGCACCTACGATAGACATAGATACGGTTGACATGGCAGAAGCACAAAGTGTATAAAGACGGTGTTTTGGAATTTGAGCTAATTGCTTTTTAACTGTAATAAAAACTTCTGATTGGCCGACAATGGCAGAGGCGATAGCGTTGTAAGATTCTAATTTCCCAAGACCATTTATTTTGCTAAGGAAGTAACCGATCCAATGAATAAAAAATGGTAGTATTTTGAAATGTTGTAGTATACCAATTAAGACGGAAATAAAGACAATTGGTAATAAGACAGTAAGGAAAAATGACATTTCACCTTTATTGGCAAGACCGCCAAATACAAAGTTTATACCATCAGCAGCGTACTCGAGTAGCTTTGTAAACAGACTGGAAATGACCCGAATAAGTATGAGGCCGATTTCTGTATTTAATAATAAATAGGTTAAAATTAACTGTATAATAAGCATGATGAAAATTGGTTTAAATTTAATATGTTTCTTATTGTTGCTAGCAATATAAGCAAGGAAGAAAACAACGATAAGTCCCACGAAAAAAGTAATAAATTTCATAGTAAGCCCCCTAAAAGAGATATTCTGCTATATATGTTTTTCATTTCAAGGGAGAATATGCATCTTTGGTAAAGAAAGGAATAGAGAAGTCATGAATATAAGTAGAGTGCATCACGTTGCAATTATTTGTTCGAATTATGAAGTATCAAAAGATTTTTATACTCGGATATTGGGGTTTAAAGCGATAAATGAAGTATATAGAAAGGAACGAGATTCTTATAAGTTAGATTTATGTGTAGGGGAAGAGTATCAAATTGAATTATTTTCATTTCCAAATCCACCTGAGCGCCCAAGTTTCCCAGAAGCGGCTGGACTTAGACATTTAGCATTTGCTGTTACAAATATAGGAGAGGCTGTGAAACACTTACATCAATGTGGTGTTGAGACTGAATCGATACGTATGGATGAAATAACCGGAAAAAAATTCGTCTTTTTTCAAGACCCTGACGGCCTACCTTTAGAATTGTATGAGGTTTGAAATTGGTGAATTTTATATAGGGTTGCTTTTGCGTAAATGAAGAAACTAAAGTGAAACTTCTTTTTAAAAGGAGGTGTAACTTTAGCTAAGAAAGCTAAAGGGTATATGTGGATATTATAAAATTATTGATGGTAGCCATCCTTATTGCATTAACAGGTTTTTTTGTAGCTGTTGAGTTTGCAATTATTAAGGTGCGTAGCAGTCGTATTGATCAACTCGTTAGTGAAAAACGACGAGGAGCATTGGCAGCTAAAAAAGTAACTTCGAATTTAGATGAGTATTTATCAGCGTGTCAGTTAGGTATTACAATTACTGCTTTAGGGCTCGGGTGGTTAGGAGAGCCAACTATAAAACATTTACTCGAGCCGTTGTTTTTAAAACTACATTTATCTCCTGCAATTGCAAGTACAGTTTCATTTATTATTGCCTTTGCAGTGATTACATTTTTACATGTTGTCATTGGTGAACTTGCTCCGAAGACGCTCGCTATACAAAGGGCAGAGCAAGTTAGCTTATTATTATCGAAGCCAATTATTTACTTTTATCGAGTAATGTATCCGTTTATTTGGGCTTTAAATGGTTCTGCAAGGCTTGTGACAGGGTTATTCGGATTACATCCGGCTTCTGAACATGAAGTTGCTCATTCGGAGGAAGAATTACGATTAATCTTATCCGAGAGTTATGAGAGCGGAGAGATTAATCAAAGGGAATTTAAATATGTAAATAATATTTTTGAATTCGATAATAGAGTCGCAAAGGAAATTATGGTACCTCGTACGGAAGTTGTAGGTTTATATGAGGACGAATCATTTGAAACACATATTAAAATAATCGCACAAGAGAAGTACACGAGATATCCCGTATTTGGTGAAGATAAAGATGAAATTATTGGGATGGTTAATGTAAAGGATTTATTTATTCGTTATATGGACGGTAATCGAGACGAGGAGTGCTCAATTACGCCATATACAAGGCCAGTTATTGAAGTGCTAGAAAATATTCCTATACATGATTTGTTATTACAAATGCAAAGAAAACGAATTCCATTAGCTGTATTATATGATGAATATGGCGGTACAGCGGGTATTGTTACACTAGAGGATATTTTAGAAGAAATTGTTGGAGAAATCCGAGATGAATACGATGAAGATGAACACCCGCCTATAGAGCATATAAGTGAAGGGTGTAAGATCGTAGAGGGAAAAGTGCTTATTAGTGAAGTAAATGATTTATTTGGTATACACTTGATCGCTGCTGATGTAGATACAATTGGTGGCTGGATTATGGTACAAAAGCAAATCGTTGCTGAAGGAGATATTATTGAAAAACACGGCTTTTCTTTTAAAGTCCTTGAAAAGGATATGCATCAAATTAAACGAGTGGAAATAAAGAAGGTAGAAGAATGATTTTCTATAAATTTTTATCCCGCATTAACAGGCAGTAAGACTCCTAACTCAAAATTCAGCGAAAGCGAAGAAGTTAGGGGGGGATCAACAAAACCCCCACTGATTAAAGTTTCACTTTATAAAAGGTATATATAGAAAAATAAATGTTTGCGCTTTCAAAAAAGGTGCTATATAGTGAAGGTGGATACTGAAAAATTCTTCTGAATGATACTCGTTTTTTTAGAGGCGAATTTTTTAGATAAGGATTTAGAATGAAAAGTATAGGTGATGAAAATGATAGCAACGAAGGATATACGTATAGAGAAAGATTTTTTAGGTGAAAAGGAAGTACCGAGTGTAGCTTATTATGGGGTACAAACATTACGTGCTGTAGAAAATTTCCCGATTACAGGATATCGCATTCATCCGTCACTCATTACGGCAATGGCAATTGTGAAAAAAGCGGCGGCCCTTGCAAATATGGATACTGGTTACTTAGCTAAAGACATTGGATATGAAATTGCAGAGGCAGCGCAAGAAATTGTTGATGGAAAATTCCATGATCAATTTATCGTGGATCCAATCCAAGGCGGTGCTGGAACTTCTATTAATATGAATACAAATGAAGTAATCGCTAATCGAGCTTTAGAACGTATGGGATATGAAAAAGGCGAGTATGTGAAAATTAGCCCAAACACGCATGTGAACATGGCTCAATCAACGAATGATGCGTTTCCAACGGGAATTCATATTGCAACTCTTATGATGTTAGAAGAACTTCTTATTACAATGGAAGAACTTCATTCTGCTTTCCGTGCAAAAGCAAAAGAGTTCGATCACGTCATTAAAATGGGACGTACACATTTACAAGATGCTGTTCCGATTCGTCTTGGACAAGAATTTGAAGCGTATAGCCGAGTGCTTGCGCGTGATATAAAAAGAATTAAACAGTCTCGCCAACATTTATATGAAGTGAACATGGGGGCGACAGCTGTTGGTACGGGATTAAATGCAAACCCTACCTACATTGAACAAGTGGTTAAACACTTGCGTACATTTAGCGGATTCCCACTTATTGGTGCAGAGCATTTAGTTGATGCAACGCAAAACACAGATGCATACACAGAAGTATCTGCGGCATTAAAAGTATGTATGATGAACATGTCTAAAATTGCAAACGATCTTCGCATTATGGCATCTGGTCCACGTGTTGGATTGGCGGAAATTCAATTACCAGCTCGTCAACCAGGTTCATCTATTATGCCAGGTAAAGTAAATCCTGTTATGGCAGAAGTAATTAATCAAGTTGCTTTCCAAGTAATTGGTAATGATCATACAATTTGTTTAGCATCAGAAGCAGGACAATTAGAGTTAAATGTAATGGAGCCTGTGCTTGTATTTAATTTAATTCAATCTATAAGTATTATGAATAACGGATTCCGTGTATTCCGTGAATATTGTATTGAAGGAATTACAGCAAATGAAGAATTGCTGAAGCAATATGTTGAGAAAAGTGTTGGAATTATTACGGCAGTTAACCCTCATATTGGTTACGAAGCAGCATCTCGTATTGCGCGTGAAGCAATTGAAACAGGGAAATCTGTTAGGGAGTTATGTTTAGAACATGGTGTACTGACAGAAGAAGAATTGGATATTATTTTGGATCCATTCGAAATGACGCATCCTGAAATTGCTGGTGCTTCTTTATTAAAGAATAAGAAGATGTAATGTGAAAAAACACCGATCCATTTGGATCGGTGTTTTTTTTAAAAGATATTAAATACAGAGTTTAATTGAAGTAAGCTAATAATAGCTAAGAAGGTTAAACTGTATTTCATCGCTGTTTTAAATAAGGCAGATTCTTTACCAACTAGTCCAACAGCTGCACAAGCAACGGCTACAGATTGTGGTGAAACCATTTTTGCCATTGTACCACCTACTACGTTTAATGCAACAAGTGTAGAAGGAACGATGTTTAATTGATCTGCAGTTACTGCTTGAAGCGGTGCGAATAATGAACCACTTGATACTACTGATCCTGTAATGAATACGCCAATCCATCCTAAGATTGGAGAAAGAACTGGGAATGCATTACCAGTAGAAGAGAATGCAAGTCCAAGTGTAGATGACATACCAGAGTAGTTCTCTACGTAAGCTAAAGCGATAACGCTACAGATTGTATATACTGGAGCTTTTAGTTCTTTCATTGTTTCCACTACTAATTCTTTAACCATTTTACCTTTTACGCGGTACACGATAAGTGAAACGATAATTGCTAATACGATTGCAGTAGTTGTAGATGAGAATACATCAAATTTGAAAACAGCTGCGAAAGGTGTATCAGCTTTTGTAATAGGTGTAGTTTTCATAACAGCGTTATGAAGACCAGGGAATTGGATGTTAAATACTAAGTTTGCTAGTGCGCCATCCGGAGCAAATAAAGCTTTAATTGGTTCTAAATTAAAGATTGTTACGAATGCAGTTAAGAATACGAATGGAGACCAAGCATATAAAATTTGATTAGATGTATGAGATACTTTTTCTTCTTGTTTTTCTTCTTGAGTAGAAGATTTTGGCTGCCAAACACGTAAGAATAATGCAAGAGAGATCATACTTACAACAGCTGCGAAAATATTAGTAAGTTCTGCACCTAAGAAGTAAGTTACAAGGAACTGAGTAACCGCGAAAGAAACACCACTTACAAGAATACCTTGCCAAGTCTCTTTAATACCTTTAATTCCATCAACCATTGATACAAGTAAGAAAGGTAAAACAATACTAATGAAAGGTAAAATAAGAACAGTTTGACGACCGATAGTTAATGCATCTAGTTCAGTTAATTGTGCTGGTACTGTAACTGGGATACCCATAGCACCCATAGCACCACCAGCGATGTTAGCTACTAA
The DNA here is from genome assembly GCF_040460055.1 of Bacillus cereus group sp. MG4. Classification (NCBI taxonomy): domain Bacteria; kingdom Bacillati; phylum Bacillota; class Bacilli; order Caryophanales; family Bacillaceae; genus Bacillus; species Bacillus cereus group sp. MG4. The sequence goes on from NZ_JARVGZ010000001.1 coordinate 4,025,649, forward strand.
ACAAATACCTGCTGCTTTTAATGGATTAAAGCCCATACCCACAAGTAATGCAGCTGTAATAGCAACTGGAACCCCTAAACCAGCTGCGCCTTCTAAGAAAGCACCGAAAGAATAAGCGATTAATAATACTTGTAAACGTTGATCATTTGTAATGCTTGAAATACTATCACGAATGATGTTGAATTGCTCTGTTTTAACAGTTAATTTGTAAAGGAAAATTGCTGCGATAACGATAGTACAAATTGGATAAAATCCAGATAAAACACCGAATCCGGCAGATGCTACAGCTACGGTTGCTGGCATTTTATAAACGAATATAGCAAGAATAATAGCGACAATCACACTGTAAAGACCAGCCATGTAACTTTTCATTTTCAGTCCCATTAAACAAATGATGAAGCAGAAAATTGGAAGTGCTGCGATTAGTGCAGATAACCAAATATTGTTTAATGGGTCATAAATTTGTGTCCAAGTACTCATAATAATGACAACTCCTATCTATTTTATGTGAAGAAATTCACATTATTTGTGAAACAATTCACAATCAACTTACATGCTTAGTATATTCTCCTTCAACACTATTGTCAACGTAAAAAAGTATAATTATTCCATAATAGTATTAAAAGAAATGCTTTGTTCATAAAGTAGACAAAAAGCAAACTCAAATAGATTTGAGTTTGCTTTTTGAAGTTATTTCTATATTGTTTTATTTGTTCGTATATCATTAATCTTATATGTTAGATGACGTCTTTGCATTAAGTATATATGATGTTGAAATTTGATAGGTGTCACATGCTGGTCTGAGTTGATCTAGTAAGAAAGAGAAAGCAAATGCATTTAATAGGAAGTTTTGAATAACAGTCTGAGCAAGTACAATACGAATTAAAACAACAATAAGTCAATTTTTAATATTACATTATCTTTTTTGCTGAAAATTCCTTTTAGCATAACAAAGAGGTTAAATATAACCCAAATACGTTACGATAGGTTATCAATTATAGACGGTATTTTACAATATCATTACTGTACGTTGCAGTGAGGTGAAAATATAACAAAAAGCTTGATAAAACAACGTTTGCAAGCAAAGTATTTGCAGCCCGCTGTTTTGCTTTTTCGTTATATCATATAGTATAATATTCAAAATCAGCAAGGAATTTTTCCTGAGTTCTTTGTTGGTTAAGATGGAAAAAATTTTCAGCTTTATAGGTTGATAAAGTTATGTCGTAACAGGAAATATAAGAACAGATATATAAATAAATAAAAAGAAAATAAAAACGAAAATGAGGGGAACTTTATGAGCCAAAATCAATTCGAATGTCGTATTTCAGAAGAAGATGTACAAATGTTAAGAGCGTTAGCGCATCCGTTGCGTCTACGCCTAGTAATGGAACTAATGCAACGTGGAACATGTAATGTAACACAATTACAGGAAGTGTTAGAAATTCCGCAATCAACAGTTTCGCAACATTTAACGAAATTAAAACAAAATAAAGTAGTGCGCTTTGAAAGACGAGGATTAGAAGTGTATTATCAAATTCATAATGATAAAGTAAGTGAAGTTGTAAAAACATTATTTTCTTAAAGTTTGAATATTATGGAAAAAGACGTGTGGGATATACGTCTTTTTTTATTTGTCAGAAAGGTAATAGGAGAGAAAATGTTAGCAGGAAAGGAAGAAAAGGCTATCCATTAAAATGCTGCTATATGGAATATATTCTAAAGGGGAAAGAAAAGATAGAAAGGAGTGTAGTAAGTAAAAGGAGGAATAGTAGTATGGACGTAAAACGTGTGAAACAAATTTTATCTTCTTCAAGTAGCATTGACGTTACATATGAGGGCGTCCCAGTATGGATTGAGAGCTGTGACGAGCAGAGTGGGGTTGCTCAAGTGTATGATGTATCTAATCCTGGAGAAAGCGTTCACGTGAACGTGAACGCTTTAGAGGAGAAATGATAAAAAAGACGCTTCTAATTTTAGAAGCGTCTTTTCGAGTGTTATTCCATCATACTCGCAACTTTTTTAGAGAAGAGAAGGAGTACAAGTCCTAAGACGATAACGATAATACCGATACTTGCAAATACTTCAAGGTAGCCTAATGATTGTGTAAAGGAAGCAAGTTTACCTGCTAACCAGTTAGCCATACCCGTACCAGCTAACCACACCCCCATTAGTAATGATGCTAATTTTACAGGAGCGATTGCACTTACCATTGATAGACCGATTGGTGATAAGAATAACTCACCAATTGTATGGAAGAGATAAGTGATAACGATGAATAATAAGTTCGCTTTTACAGTTATATCTGCTTCACTACTTCCAGTTTTTAGAACTGCTAATGTTAAAACAAGGTAACCTATACCTAGTAAAATCATACCTAATGCCATTTTTGTTGGTACTTTTAAATCACCGCGTTTTGTTTTAGAAAGTTTTAACCATAGCATAGATACGAATGGTGCAAGTAGTACGATGAATGCTGGGTTAACTGATTGGAACCAAGATGTTGGAACTTCCCAACCGAAAATTGTACGATCAACAAATTTATTTGTATAAAGTGTTAGAGAACTACCAGCTTGTTCAAATCCTGCCCAGAAGAACACTACGAAACAAGTTAAAATTACAATTGCCCAAGTACGATTTTTCTCTTGTTTTGTTAAAGGTTTCTTTTCAACTGCAGGTTGATTTTTTGACTTTTTACCGACAACTGTTGTTCCTGCTTTACCAAGGTAACGAGGAGCTAATAAGTTGAAAACAATTTGTCCAATAATCATACCGATACAAGCTGCTAAGAATCCGTATTTATATCCCATTACAATAACGCCATTAGCGCTTGTTTTAAAGAAATCTTCTGCTAAAAATCCACAAATAAGTGGAGCGAAGAAAGCACCTACGTTAATACCCATATAGAAGATAGTAAATGCACTGTCACGACGTGAATCATTTTCACCATACAATTCACCTAACAGTGTAGAAATATTTGGTTTGAAGAATCCATTACCAATAACTAATAGTATTAATCCAAGGAATAGACCTGTTTTTGTATTCATTGAGAATAGTACAAAGTTACCGATTGCCATAATAATTCCGCCGAGAGTAATGGCATGACGTCTTGTGATATAGTGATCCGTTAGCCATCCGCCTATAATTGGCATGAAATATACTGCCGCTGTAAAAGTACCATATAATTGCACTGCGACTGCCTTATCAAATCCTAACCCACCACTAACAGCAGCAGTTGTTAAATAAAGAACTAAAAGGCCACGCATTCCATAATAACTAAATCTTTCCCACATTTCTGTTAAGAACAACAAGTACAACCCTGGTGGATGTTTTTTTGGTGATTGTTGCTCTCCAGCTTTGTCTAATTTTAAAGCTGCATCCATTTTTGTTTCCCCCTAATCCTGTATAACGGATATTTATGTAATCATTTTAATTTACAAAATATTTAGAAGTCAATAGAATTATATGGAAATAGAAAGAAAATTTCTAAAAAGGTTCTATTTTTCTTCGACCGTTACTGTATTTTGCCCTGAAAACGAGATGATAAGCGTTTTCAAATGTAATAATTGAATTCTAAAAGAAAATAAAATAGTGATTAATCAGAAAATTTAGATTAAAATATTTATTCTGATATAGAGAAAATATATTTTATTTACTTTTATAATATAACATATTGGGAATAAAAATACAAAACGAAATAATGTGACATTTAAGTGAATTGAAAAATAACCAGCTCCATAGAAGGGGAGCTGGTTAAGGAAATATGTAACTACTCAGCTTCTTCAAATAAAAAAACAGGCCAAATACATGTTTCCGATTCGAAAACATGAAAAGAAAATACTCCAATAAGAGAAAGAATCTAGATCAAATAGAGAATTTCTCTTATGAAGTTGTGCGATTCAAAGGAACCGTTCCGGTTTCTATAACCTGGCCTATTGCTCGTAAGACAGATTGTTTTTGTTTTTTCATGGTAGTTATAAAGCTTCGTATCTGACAAAAGGATTCTGCGCCTTTCTTACTTCGAAAAGTCCCAGACACTTTCTGTTTGACTTTCGTCATTCGAATATCCCGTTCCGCTTGATTATTGTCAAATGGAATGTCTGGATGTTCCAAGAATGCTAGAATTCTATCAGCATATTTGACGAAGCGATTCCATAAATTTTGAGCAGGCGTCTGCTTTCCTTTCTTTTTTAATTTTGCAGAAAAGACTGGTTGTTCTTTCAATATGGCTTGATAGACAGTAAACAGATTCTGTTGCTTTGCTTTTGGCAGACTTCCTTTGTATTGTTTTTTCAGCGTTAAAGCTTGCGTGAGAAATTTCTGCATCTGTTGAGCCCATTTTTGCCCCGTACTATCTATAATTCCTTGCAAATCTCGTAAGAGATGGGCATTGCATAATACATGTCGACAATCTGTATACGCATCATACGATTTCCAACCATCATGCATCGCAATTCCAGAAAAAGACGGTAAAATTCCGCCTGCATCCATTGCTTCTTTTCCGCGTTTTTGATGAATATGTTGCAAGGTCACCTCCGGTGTACTAGCGGTATGTAACCATTGTGTTTTATTTTTTACTCGCATACCGGTTTCATCAAAATGGACAACAGAAGACTGAAGGATCTTGTCTTTTACTTCTTGAAGAAAGGGCTGCAATTGAGCCGAAAAACTGTTTGTATGATTGACTAACGTTCCTTCACTAATCGAATGCCCAAAATAATCTTGAAAGAATTCTTTCGTTCGTTTCAAAGAAAGACACTGATAATGCGTTAAATAGGGAATCAGTCTTTTTATATTTGGACCATATTGAACAGGACGAGAGACAGTAGAAGGAAATTGTGATTCTTGGATAGAATGGCAATGTGGGCATTCTTTTTGTGACACTTTATGTTCTGTCACTTCTATCTGGATAGGTGGTAAATCATACACTTGGCGAATGCGGTATCCTTTTACAGGTTCTTGGTGTAAGGAAGTGTTACAACAAGTACAATGTGTAGGAGAATAGGTAATCGTATGGTCCGGAGTCGTTGTCAAATAAAGCGTATGTCCTTTGTGGCCCAACTGGCCACCGGTTTGACGATGAGACGGTTTGCGCAAACTTTTTGTAACGGGCTTACCCAAACCATCTGTAGAAGGTGGATTATGACTATTTTTGGAGTTTTTTTTTGAAGCATTTTCTAGTTCTTGTATACGTTTTTCTAACTTAGAAAATGTTTCTTCAAATAAAGAAATAACAGCTTCAGGTCCTTTTTTATATGCATCTAAAATGATTTTTCGATGGATCATCCTATTCACCTCCCTGTTTGATATACTCAGTATTTACAAATGGGAGGCATATGAAACAAGTAAAATAAAAAAAGACACCAAAAGGTGGCTGAGTAGTTACGGAAATATTATTTAACAAATCGTTTTTCCATATCATCTAATAGTAGGTTAGCAGCCATTACACCACCAGCTGTATTCCAAATAACGTCGTCAACTTTGTATGCTTTACCATTTTTCACTGCATTTAAGTTTTTAAATAGAGGATCATTGATATATTCTTTTTCTAATTCAGATCCTTTTTTCTCGTTTCCTTTATCGAATGTGAAGTAGAATAATACATCGCCATCCATTGCAGAAATACGTTCTTTAGATACGTTACGCTCTGCAAAGTCATCTTTATTTTGATCACCAGGACGTTTAAATCCAAGTTCTTTTAAAATAACACCAGAGAATGTATCACCGTGATAAATACGAACATCACCAGGCATGAAGCGAACCATAGAGATTTCTTGATTTACTTTATCGCCTAGTTTGGCTTTTAAATCTTTCATACGTGTATCGTAATCAGTTAAAACCTTTTGCCCCTCTTTTTCTTTATTTAATGCTTTTGCATAAAATTTGAAGTTATCTTTCCATTCACCACGTAGTGTTTCAGAGAACACAGTAGGTGCAATTGCTGTTAGTTGCTCGTACACTTTTTCGTGACGCATTTTGTTACCGATAATTAAGTCTGGTTTTAAAGAAGCGATTGTTTCCACGTTCACTTGTCCTTCATCACCAACAACTTTTACATCTTTCATTTTATCTTTAATATGTGGATACCATGGGTCACCAGTCCAAGATTTTACAGCTCCAACTGGTTTCACACCTAATTCAAGTAAAGCTTCAGTACCTTCATTTGTTAAAATGACTACACGTTTTGGATTAGCAGGAACTTCTGTTTTACCCATTGCATGTTCCACAGTCATCATTTCTTTTTTCGTATTTTCTTTGGATTCTTCTTTCGTATTTGACTTTCCACAAGCACTTAAAAGTAATGAAAAGGCTAGTAAAAATACAAATACTGTAAACGATTTCTTTTGCATGAATTTCATTATGTACCCCCTACATACTGAGAAGTTTTTTCAATAGCAAGCATGATATTAAGCTTTTATCTTTTGATTGTCAATACATATGGTTGAAAATAATTCTCATTTCCGTTGACAATGCGAATTAAGTTGAAATACACTTACAACGTATCATTATACATTGAAGGGGAAACGCTGCATGTTATTAAAAACAAATCAAGCAAAATGGATTGGATTATTTGTTGGAATCATTGCAGTCGTTATTTGTATTTGGGGAAGTATTATTTTCGGATATACAAATACGAGTTGGAAATTAGCGTTAGATGCTTTTTTTCATTTTAATGGTTCCAATGAACATATTATTATTCAAAATGTGCGTCTACCAAGGGCATTAATTGCAGCTAGTGTTGGTGCTAGTTTAGCCATTGCCGGTTGTCTTATGCAAACTTTAACGAAGAATCCACTTGCTTCTCCAGATTTTATTGGATTAAATTCAGGTGCTGCTTTCTTCATAGTTGTAGCAATTGTTATTTTTTCCGTGACATCATTATCAGCTTTCACGTGGATTGCCTTTTTAGGGGCAGCAGTTGCAGCTGTACTTGTATTTGCTTCTAGTTCTTTAGGAAAAGAAGGGACGACGCCTCTTAAGTTAACTTTAGCAGGGGTCGCAATTAGTGCATTATTTTCATCATTAACACAAGGATTACTTGTTTTAAATGAAAAGGCGCTTGAAGAAGTATTATTTTGGCTTGCCGGATCTGTGCAAGGAAGAAAGTTAGAAATTTTGCAATCTGTATTCCCATATTTATTAGTAGGTTGGATCGCATCTCTTATGATGGCAGGGAAAGTAAATACATTAATGATGGGGGAAGACGTTGCAAAAGGACTTGGACAAAGAACAATTTTAATGAAATCATTCGTACTACTTATTATTGTCCTGTTGTCTGGTGGTTCAGTTGCAGTCGCTGGTCCGATTGGATTTATTGGAATTATTATCCCGCATTTTGCCAGATTTCTTGTTGGGGTCGATCACAGATGGAGAGTACCATATAGCGGCTTGTTAGGTGCAATACTACTAATCTTGGCTGATATAGCAGCAAGATATGTCATTATGCCACAAGAAGTACCAGTAGGAGTTATGACAGCATTTATTGGTGCACCGTTCTTTATTTATATTGCACGTAAGAGAGGGCTTAGCAAATGAAGAAGTATATTCCGTTTCGTATAGGAAAAGGCGGGCTCTCGTTTTTAATGTATAAACGAGCTTGTCTCGTCTTATTCAGTTTACTAGTTGTTTTAATAGGATTATTTTTTGCGAGTGCAGGTATGGGAGACATGAAAATTGCTCCTTATGATGTATGGCAAGCGATTACTGGAAATGGCGATGCGATGTCTAATATGGTTGTAAATAAGTTTCGTATGCCACGTATTTTAATTGCCATCCTTGTAGGAATCGCACTTGCTGTAGCAGGATGTATTTTACAAGGTCTTGTTCGAAATCCACTTGCTTCTCCTGATATCATCGGGATTACAGGTGGTGCAAGTGTTGCAGTTGTATTATTTTTAGCTATATTCAGTGATAAAAATAATGCGCTAACTGTAAGCATTCATTATATGCCGTTAGCAGCCTTTGCTGGGGCAACGATTGTAGCGCTTTTTGTATATTTATTTGCATGGAGAAATGACGGATTATCACCGATTAGTCTTGTTTTAATTGGTGTTGGGTTTTGGGCATTAACGAAAGCGGCAACGACGTTGTTTATGTTGTTAGCGCCAATTTATCAAGCGAGTCAAGCAAATGTATGGATTACAGGTACTGTTTACGGGTCTTCATGGCAAAACGTTATGGTACTTGCGCCGTGGGTTCTTATTTTAACGGTAATATCATTTATAGCTGCTAGACATTTAAATGCGCAAGAGCTAGGGGATGATATTGCGGTAGGACTTGGTGTTCCTTTAACGAAGTCACGCGTATTCATGTTATTACTGAGTACAGCTTTAATTGGTGGAGCAGTTGCCTTCGCCGGAGGAATTGGATTTGTCGGTTTAATGGCACCTCATATTTCACGAAGACTAGTTGGTTCTTTATACGGTGCATTACTCCCAGTTGCGGCTATCGTTGGTGCAATTTTAGTACTTACTGCAGATTTAATTGGGCGTACAGTTTTCACCCCACTTGAAATTCCAGCAGGGGTATTTACATCAGCAATTGGTGCACCTTATTTTATTTATTTACTTTATAAAAGTCGGAATTCATAAAGGGAGATGAATATGCAAAAAGCATTAGAGACGAAACGTTTGACGCTGTCTTATGGTGAAACAATTATTATTGATGAGTTGAATTTAGAAATTCCAAAAGGCGAAATTACAATCTTTATTGGTTCTAACGGTTGCGGGAAATCAACTTTATTGCGTTCACTAGCTAGATTATTAAAACCAACAACTGGTGACATTTTGTTAGATAATCAAGTGATTCAAAGTATGCAAACGAAGCAAATCGCTCGTCAAATGGCAATTTTACCGCAAGGACCGCAAGCACCTGAAGGGCTTACAGTATTGCAACTTGTAAAGCAAGGACGTTATCCATATCAAACATGGCTGAAACAATGGTCAGAAAAAGATGAGGAAATGGTACAAAAAGCACTTGTGGCAACAGGTATGACAGAATTTGCTGAGCGTGATGTGCATGCCCTTTCAGGTGGACAACGTCAACGTGCTTGGATTGCAATGACACTTGCACAAGATACAGATATTATTTTACTGGATGAGCCTACTACATATTTAGATATGACTCACCAAATTGAAGTGTTAGATTTATTATTCGAATTAAATGAAACAGAACAAAGAACTATTGTTATGGTATTGCACGATTTGAACTTGGCATGCCGTTATGCAGACAACATTGTAGCTATTCAAGATAAACAAATATATGCGCAAGGTAAACCAGAAGAAGTTGTTGATCAAAAGTTAGTTCGTGATGTATTCCGTATGGAGTGTCAAATAAGCGCTGATCCGTTATTTGGAACACCGCTCTGTATCCCGCATGGAAGAGGAAGAAGTGTACGTAAAGAAGCTGTTCAAGCGATGAGATAAAAAAAACGATGAGTAATTCATCGTTTTTTTTATTTTTTGCAAGAAAATAGTAGGAAGAGGGGAATACGTAACCGACGTTCATATTCTTCTTCACTCTGAAAATAGGTTTGATTGGGTATAGCTTCTTTTAAGGATGTAATTGTAAATCCGGCTTGTTGTAACAATGTAAAATATTCTTCTATTGTACGATGATATTTAATAACTTCTTGATCAATTCAAGGTTCAATGCGTTTTCCCGTTTTAAAATAATCATCGATGAGCCAGCTCGTTCTTTTACCGCTCGTTTGTAAGCTTTCAAATGAAGAGGTAATAATAGGATGTTGAACGCTAAAGATAAAGGTTCCATTTGTTTTTAAAGTTTGATACACATTTTGAAAAAATGATAGGAAGCTGTTCAATATAATGTAAGGCGAGTCTAGATGTTACTAAATCAAAAGTAGCAGGAGGGTACGTGTAGTCTTTGAAGTTTAAAAAATGGACGGCCCCATTTTTATTTTCTAGTTGTTTTTTAGCTTTTTCATACATAAGTTCGGAGCCTTCAATACCAGTGTAAGAGTGGCAGCCATTCTCTAATAATTCCTCGCCAAACTTGGCGTCACCGCAGCCTAAATCGAGGATCTTCTTTCCTTTCACATCACCAATGAGTTGAAAGAAGGCTGGTTTTTCAAGTGATTCATTTGGGCTATTTTCTCGGTATCTTCGTTTCATATATTGTTCAAAAAATGCTTCGTTATTATATACATCAGATTCAGTAAATACCATGATTGAAGCCCCCTTAAATATTTTTTTATTCTACCAAATATGAAAAGTAAATGATAGATTTCTTGTAATGAATCATATATAATCTAGAATTGTAAGCGGTTACTTTAAACTATTTTTCTATAATAAATTCTGAAAACGTGTTAAGCTAGTAGAGGGATTATTAGAACTATTAAGACAATAATTCGCTTACATGAACGATGGGAGGCTTCACAATGTCTAGTAAAACACTTGCGAAATTTTTAGAAGAAAATTTAGAGGATTTAAAATCAAAGGGGCTTTATAACGTAATTGATCCGCTTGAGAGTTCAAATGGACCGATCATTACAATTGGCGGAAAAGAATATATTAACTTATCTTCAAACAACTATCTTGGATTAGCAACAGATAGCCGTTTGCAAGAAGCAGCAATTGGTGCAATTCATAAGTACGGCGTTGGAGCAGGAGCTGTTCGTACAATTAATGGTACTTTAGATTTGCATATTAAATTAGAAGAGACAATTGCAAAGTTTAAACATACAGAAGCAGCAATCGCTTACCAATCAGGATTTAACTGTAATATGGCAGCGATTTCAGCCGTTATGGATAAAAATGATGCGATTCTTTCAGACGAATTAAACCATGCTTCTATTATTGATGGTAGTCGTCTATCAAAAGCAAAAATTATTGTTTATAAACATTCTAATATGGAAGATTTACGCCAAAAAGCAATCGCGGCGAAAGAATCAGGGCTTTACAATAAATTAATGGTAATTACAGACGGTGTCTTTTCAATGGATGGAGATGTTGCAAAACTACCAGAAATTGTTGAGATTGCAGAAGAATTAGATTTAATGACATACGTAGATGATGCACACGGTTCAGGTGTACTTGGTAAAGGTGCAGGAACTGTAAAGCACTTCGGTCTGTCTGATAAAGTTGATTTCCAAATTGGTACATTATCAAAAGCAATTGGGGTAATTGGTGGATATGTAGCAGGGAAACAAAACTTAATTGACTGGTTAAAAGTTCGTTCACGTCCATTCTTATTCTCTACAGCATTAACACCAGCTGATGCGGCAGCTTGCATGAGATCAATTGAAATTTTAATGGAAAGCACAGAGTTACATGATCGTCTATGGGAAAATGGCCGCTATTTAAAACAAGGGTTAAAAGAACTTGGCTTTAACATTGGAGAAAGTGAAACGCCAATTACACCTTGTATTATTGGTGACGAAGTATTAACACAAGAATTTAGTAAACGTCTAAATGAAGAAGGCGTATATGCAAAATCTATCGTGTTCCCAACTGTAGCTAAAGGAACAGGACGCGTTCGTAATATGCCTACAGCAGCTCATACGAAAGAAATGTTAGATGAAGCAATTCGTAAGTATGAAAAAGTAGGGAAAGAAATGGGCATCATTTAAGTAACGACATCTTTTGAATAGCTTGCAAATGAGGAGTGGGGAAAATGAAAAAAATTCTAGTAACCGGTTCTTTAGGGCAAATTGGTTCTGAACTAGTAATGAAACTTCGTGATGTATACGGTGCATCAAATATTATTGCAACAGATATTCGTGAAACAGATAGTGAAGTAGTAACGTCTGGTCCATTTGAAACGTTAGATGTAACAGATGGACAAAAACTACATGATATTGCAAAGCGTAATGAAGTAGATACAATTATTCATTTAGCAGCTTTACTTTCAGCAACAGCAGAAAAAAATCCGTTATTTGCTTGGAATTTAAATATGGGTGGACTTGTAAATGCGTTAGAAGCAGCTCGTGAATTGAACTGTAAGTTTTTCACGCCAAGTTCTATCGGTGCATTCGGTCCATCAACGCCGAAAGATAATACGCCACAAGATACAATTCAGCGTCCTACTACAATGTATGGGGTAAACAAAGTAGCAGGAGAATTACTATGTGATTATTATCATCAAAAGTTTGGCGTTGATACGCGCGGTGTACGTTTCCCAGGTTTAATTTCTTACGTAGCTCCTCCAGGAGGCGGAACAACTGATTATGCAGTTGAAATTTATTATGAGGCGATTAAAAAAGGCACATACACCTCATACATTACAGAAGGAACATACATGGATATGATGTATATGCCAGATGCTTTACAAGCGATCATTTCATTAATGGAAGCTGATCCAAATAAGCTAGTGCATAGAAATGCATTTAATATTACAGCAATGAGCTTTGAGCCAGAGCAAATCGCAGCATCAATTCGTAAACACATCCCGACGTTTACAATGGATTACGCTGTAGATCCTGCTCGTCAAACAATCGCTGATAGCTGGCCAAACTCTATTGATGCAACAGCAGCAATGAAAGAGTGGGGCTTTAAAGCAGAATACGATTTAGACAAAATGACAACGGACATGTTGGCTAAGTTAAAAAAAAAGCTCACAGCTGAGTTAGTGATGAATTAATAGGAAGGGTCGATTCTTAGGAATCGGCTCTTTTATTTGTATTTTTAAGAATATACAAATAACTACAGGCGTGATAAAATGAATTAATTTGTATATAAAGGGGAGAGATACAATGGAGAAATGGGAATTAGCAAAGGAAATTTACAATACATCGCGTTTAACAGGAACATTTAAGCTTCGTTCAGGACAAGTATCAAATCAATACTTTGATAAGTACTTATTTGAATCTAATCCAGTACTGTTATTAGAAATTGCCAAACAATTGAAAGAGCTCATTCCTCCTGAAACAGAAGTGCTAGCAGGTTTAGAAATGGGAGGAATTCCAGTAGCAACAGCATTATCTTTACAAACGGGTATACCGGTTGTATTTGTAAGGAAAGAAGCGAAGAAGTACGGTACATGTAAGTTAGCAGAAGGTATTGATATTGCTGGGAAAAATGTTTGTGTTGTTGAAGATGTTATTACGACAGGCGGTCAAATATTATTAAGCGCGAAAGAGTTAAGAGAACTCGGTGCGAAAGTGAATCATGTTCTAGGTGTAATCGAACGAACAAAAGAGGGAAGAGAAAACTTATTAGAAGATGGCTTACAGCTACATTCTTTATTTACAATGGATGAGTTAATTGAAGGAGAAAAGGAACATGCAAAGAGTTGACGTCGTATACGCACTAATACATGATGAAGAAACAGATAAAATATTAATGGTACATAATGTAGAACAAAACGTTTGGTCATTGCCAGGCGGGGCTGTTGAAAAGGGTGAAACGTTAGAGGAAGCTCTAGTAAGGGAAGTAAAAGAAGAGACAGGTTTAACGGTTCTGGCAAGTGGACTTGTTGCGATCAATGAAAAATTCTTTGAAGAGTCAGGGAATCATGCGCTATTGTTTACATTCCGAGCAAATGCAGTAAAAGGTGAACTGATTGCAGAAGATGAAGGAGAAATTTCTGCAATAGAGTGGGTAGATCGAACGATAGCAAATGAACGATTCCCATTCTACGATGGAGGATTCGAGGCATTATTAGAAGTAGCCATTCCATACAAGTTTCAACCAGAAACAAAGTGATTGAAAGAAAAAAACAGGAGCGCAAGGCTCCTGTTTTTCTATTCAATCGTCTTCAGTAATAACTTTTTCAATAGTGGTTTAATCTTCAGACGTAAATCTTCAGCGTGATTTGCAACTAAGAAGTGATGGTTATAAATGTTCTTCATTAATTGATAAGTGGCTTCTTTCGCTTCGCCTTCTTCGATGAAGATCCCGATTACTTCCATACCACTTTTACGAGCAAGTTTGACAGCTTCATGCGTATCTAAAATACCGTCTTGTTGATAGTCTAGTGCAGAAGGTTCACCGTCTGTAAAGACAAGTAAGAATTTATGCTTTTCTGGTCTTTTCGCAAGCTTTTCAGAAACGATACGAATGATATATCCGTCGCGGTTATCTTCTTCTTCGCGAAGCTGCATAATTTCGGGGCCAACGTTTGGTAACGTTGAGTTTTTGTATGTCACAACTTCATGGATAACGTTCGGTTTATCTTCAGGCTTAGCACTAGAAGCATCTTCCCAAAATCCGCTAATAGCGTGCGGGATTTTTAAAGATTTCAATGCTTCATGGAATAGGACGACACTCTTCTTCGTTTCTTCCATTTTGTTATACATAGAACCAGAGCAGTCCACTAATAGTTGGAATGCAACGTCGAGCTCTTGTGATTCTTGTCCTTTTTTATAAAACATGCGAGGCTGCTTTTCAGTATAAATACGAAGAAATTTCTTACGAAGTCTTCCGTAATATTTATCACTATTTGCATTCGTTTTATTTTCAATCGTTTTTTCGATAATTTTCTTTAATTCTTTTACATCTTTATTAACGACTGATTTGATAGCTTGGTAATCCTTTTTCTCATCAGAATTTGATTTGCGAGCTTCTTTAAATGTATGGGAAGCTCCCACATTATACTTGCCGTATGCACCGTCGTTTTGGCTAGAAGCATGAGACGCTCTTGCTTCCTCTGTATCAGCACCATCAAAGTTAGATTGTGTACTTTTTTGGGAAGTACCTTGTACAGAACCAAGTGCTTGGTCACCATCTTCTGATTCACGAGCAGTATCACCCATCATATTTGTTTTTGTTCCGCTTTCTAAATCAAAGCGTAAAAAGTTCTCGTTTTCATTGTTTTTATTTTCACGGTGCCATGTCGAGAAGCTTTCATCCATTTTGTTTTTGTTATCATCGTCATCTAGGAGCTGCGTATCATCATTTGCTAATTTTTCAGCGCGACTGTCTTTCTCATCTGCAATCACAGATAAATAAAGCGGTGCATGTCCGAAATAATTATTAAGCATATCACTTTCAAGAAGTCCTTCTAAACGATAGCGAATTTTCTCAACAATATACATAATATCTTCCGTATTACGAGCTTGGAATGTTTCATGTAAAATTGATTCAATTTGCTCGAAATATTCATTATTAAACATTTCATATTTATCGCTCGTTAATGAAAGATAGCAGAGACAAAATAGACGATCACCGTGATAGTTACGAACACGATTGATTTCATTTTGTGAACCAAAGTAATTGCGATACATTTCTTTTCTTCTTTTAAAAACATGCTTTGTGCCAGGGCGTAAGTTTTTTACGATTTCCTCAACACGTAAATCTTCTAATAGAACAAATAATTGTGTTAAAAACTTTTTTAAGGGTGATTCTTGTAATTCAATCGCATAAGAACGAATTAAAGTCATGTCCGAGTAATGTTTATTACCAAGTGCTTTTAAAAACACTTCGCTTTTTAATCCGATTACTGTATCCTCTTCTTTTCGATCATCCCAAAAGTGACTAATGACAACCTTTTTTTCAATTTCGTCGTAGTATGCTTTATAGCCATACTCAAGGTAGGCATCATCTTCTTTTAGAAGAGCATACATTAAGTTTTCCATTTGTAGAAACAGCGACGCATCAATTTTTTTGTCACTAAAAATTTGTCTCATGAATTATCCCTCAAAGAAATAACTTTCTGCTAATTCACGGACAGTCATTTGTTCTGTTTCATCGTTTAATTTTGCGATAATACTACGTTCAATTGCACGCATAACAGGAATATATACACCTAAATCACATGCGTCGATAATGCCACGAATACTTGCTGCTTCTTCACTTACACGTCCATCACGAGCTAAAGGCATAAGGTCGCTTGCAAATGCAACGAACTTTTCAATTGTTGCAACATCATTTAATTTTGATTCAGATAGTAATAGTTCTTTTAATGTGTCACCTTGAATGTATGGAACTTCAATAATAACGAAACGGTTTTTTAATGCTTCGTTTAGTTCACTTGTTCCAACGTAACCTTCATTAATTGCTGCAATTACACGATACTCGTCATCGCCATATACAACCTCTTGTGTAAATGGATTTGTAATCATTTTACGGTAATCTAATGCACCGTGAAGAAGTGGTAACGTTTCAGGTTTTGCCATATTGATTTCATCAATATATAGGAAATGACCGTTCTTCATTGCTTTCATAAGAGGGCCGTTAACGAATGTAACTTCAGATGCGCCATCTTTCGTTTGTAGTGTGTTGTATCCTAAAATACCTTCTACATCTAGGTCAACAGAACAGTTAATGCTATGCATTGGTTTTTGGAATAAAGAAGAAAGAGTTTCAGCTAGTACTGTTTTACCACTACCAGTCGGCCCTTTTAATAGAATGTTTTTGCCAAGAAGAAGCGCTGTAATAGCATCTTCAATAATGCTGTTATCAGATGCTTTATATATTTTCTTTCCAATTAAATGTGCATTTTCACCAGCTTCTTGTTTATTTTTTTCGTGAATGGTTGAGAGCTGTTGTTTTAAATCAGCATGTATATGAAATTGTTCTAACATGTATTTCCCACCTAACATTATTTTCATAAAGTAATACATCTTATGATAACTTGTTTTAATATGGTATGCAAAGAAAAGGAGAGAGGGGAAATGGAAAAGAAAAAGCAATCAATAGTACATTGATTGCTTACAGTAAAGGAGAAATGAGTCGCATGAAAGACTCTAATATTCGTTTTTTGATACTTCTTTTTTGGAATGCGTTCCATTTAATTTCAGTGGAATGCTTAAAGTCGTCTTCAAAATCATGTTTAATATCATGAACGGTTTCTGATTCATATAGTACGCTAATAAGTTCATAATTTAATTCAAAGCTGCGTACGTCCATATTTGCCGTTCCAATTGTCGCGATCTTATCATCAACGAGTACAATTTTTGCATGCATAAAACCATCTTTATAACTATAAATGGAAGCACCAGCTTTTAAAAGCGGAGTGAAGTAGGACTGAGATGCTTGATCACTAATAATACTATCACTTTTACCAGGATATAAAATGCGTACATCTATGCCAGATATTGCACTTAAACGTAATAATGTTAAAGTTTCTTGATCTGGAATAAAGTAAGGTGTAGCGATCCAAATCGATTTTTTTGCAGATCCCATAACAGCTAATAATGTATTGCGAATGCTTTTATCATCTGAGCTAGGCCCGCTCGCTACAATTTGCACAGCACCTTCTGCACTTGAAATTTCTTTACCTGGGAAGTATTGTCTATTCATAAATTGATCCCAAGAATAAGTATTCAATCCACTAGAGGCATAGAGCCAATCTTCTAGAAAAATTGCTTGTAATTTATATAACGCTTTTCCTTCTATTTTTAAATGACTATCACGCCAAACGGGAAATTTTTTTGAACGGCCAAGATATTCATCACCGACGTTGAGTCCACCAGTAAAACCGATTTCTCCATCTACAATAACGATTTTTCGATGGTTACGATAATTGACAGTTTCAAGTAACCAAGCTGAAAAAATAGGGTCAAATTCTACAATTTCAATACCAGCTTCTTTCATAGGTTTTAAAAAGCGTCTTCTTAACGTATTACTTCCGAGTCCATCATAAAGAAAGCGTACAATAACACCAGATTTTGCTTTTTTTATTAAAGCATCTCGAACTTTCGTACCAATCTCATCAGATTTATAAATATAGTATTGAATATGTATGTGATGTTTTGCTTGCTCGATAGCTTGCAAAATTTCTGAGAATGTTTGATCTCCGTTTGTTAAAAGCTTTGTAGTTGTTCTATCTGCGGCAGGCCCGCCTTCAAATTTTTGTACGACTTCTGTTAAATGGGCAGAGCGTTCACTTAATGGGACTTTGAGTGATAACTCTAGTCGTCTTCCTTCTAATATTTCACGGAATAATTTTCTTTGTTCTTCTGAACGATGTAGATGTTTTTTCCTTCTCCAACGGCTACGACCGAAAATAGAGTATAAAAGCACACCTACAACAGGAAGAAGTGCTAATACTAAAAACCACGCTAAGGTGCTTTGAGGAGATCTATTTTCGATGAAAATAACGAATGAAATTCCTACGATTGTAATAGACCATAGGGCACCGACAAATGTATATAAAGAAATAAACGATGTATTTAATAGGAAAAGAACGATAGATATAATTGTAAATATTAATAGTAATTGAACGATAGGCTTTTTCATTTCTATAAAATTCCTCTAATCTTTCTTAAATATAGACTTCTTATATAAAAGGTATAATCCGACATTCTTATTATAAAGTGTTTTGTTTTTTTTACAAAATATAGACATTTTCCCCATGCTTTCCGCATTTGTCCTACATACAGTATATTGTTACGTTATTATCCTGCTATTGGCTGGTTAATAAACAGTGTAGGGGGGACAAAACATTTGTCCTTTATATAGGAACGGGGATAACCATATCATGGATTTGTAACAGGTGCATGATGAAGCCGAGGATATGGTTATTCGTATTATACGGATTCTTCTTATTATATAGGTTACTAACAAAGTCCGTACTATTCATACAATACCTATTAAGATGAGAAAATGGAAAAGGAGAGGGGAATAATGAATTATATAGAAAATAACGGATTGTATTATCGTCATAATCATGGAGGTCACCATCATAATGGCGGGCATAACCACCATGGAGGTCACCATCATAATGGCGGACATAACCATCATGGAGGGCACAACCACTATGATCATCACCACCATCACGGAGGTGGATGGGGCTGGGGTGGCGGCTCATGGGGCGGTGGATTTTTCCCAGGAAGTTTTGCTGGAGGCGTGTTAGGTGGACTTACAGCTGGCGCATTAACGGGTGCAGCAAGTGGAGGCTACTATCCAGCACCGTACCCAGTAACTTATCCAGCACCATATCCAACTCCATATCCGGGGTATCAGCAAATACCATATCCGTATTAAACTAAAAAAGAGGCTTTCCTCTTTTTTTAGTTTAATAAAGTATTTATAAAATATTTCCAAAATAAAGGTGGTAATATGTTAATATTTTGTTATTGTAATTCAAAAACATATATACTAATTTTAACTTTTATATTATTATCCGTGAATAGTTGTATAGTGTGCTCGAAATTCTATTTCGCTAGTAAAGTAAAGAGGTTAGATGTGAGCGGGATTAGTAGGAAACAATGGTCGTATAGAGCTAGTTATAAAGGAATGTAAGAGAATGAATAATGTATAATAAAGTAAGCTAATTATAGCGATAAGAAACTACTATTTATAATTGAAACGGTATTATATTGCTTTTTATTACAAATAATATTATGTTATTTTAATCGGCATATTTCAAAATGTGATGAATGCAAATAGCTATTATTAAGAAATGAAATATCTCTATTTCTATGAAGAGAAACAAGTTGTGTTTTAGTCAGATAGGAAGCAAGGAGAGATGCGCATGCTAGAACAAAGAGGTCATGCATTATATGACTCTTCATTGCGAGATTTAAAGTTAGCATTAGATGAGTCTTCAATTGTTGCAATTACAGACCGAAATGGTCTTATTACATATGTAAATGATAAGTTTTGTGAAATCTCCAAATATACACGAGAAGAGTTAATAGGGAAAGATCATCGTATTTTAAATTCAGGATATCACCCAAAAACATTTTTTCAAATGCTATGGAAGCGTATTTTAAGCGGAAAAGTATGGAGAGGTGAGATTCGAAATCAAGCAAAAGATGGGACGTATTATTGGGTTAAAACAACAATTGTTCCGTTTTTAAATGAAAAAGGAGAGCCGTATCAATTTATCGCGATCCGAAATGATATTAGTAGTAGGAAAGAAGCAGAACAGAGGTTGCGGTTAAGTGAAAGTCGTTATAGGGAGCTTGCGTATCATGATGCTTTAACGAGTTTACCGAACCGATTGCAGCTAATAACGACTGTAAACGAGATGATTGCAGGAAAAAAAGAATTTGGTATGATTTACTTTGATTTGGATCGTTTTAAATTAGTAAACGATACGCTAGGTCATATGATAGGGGATTTACTTTTAAGCGAAGTTGCTTCACGGTTGCATTATGTGCTAGGAGAGAAAGACGTTCTGGCTAGGCTGGGGGGCGACGAATTTGTGCTGTTAACAAAAAATCATAAACAAGATGAAATGAGGCAGTTAGCAACATCTGTGTTGTCATGTTTTCAGGCACCATTTATGCTTGAAGGTCATGAAGTATACATTTCAGCTAGTCTAGGACTGTGCGCATATCCGCAAGACGGACAAGATGTAGAAACTCTATTGAAAAATTCGGATTTAGCCATGTATAGTGCGAAAGAACAAGGCAGAAATGCCGCGTGTTTCTTTACAGATGAGTTACGTGCGAAAATAAATCGTAGAATGAAAATTGAATTCGCTTTGCAAAAGGCAATTCGTGATGAAGAATTAGATGTGGTACTGCAGCCTATTATTGATTTGAAAACGAAGAAATATACCGGTATTGAGGCTTTAGCACGCTGTTCGACAGAAGAAGGGCCTATTTCGCCAGGCGAATTTATTCCAGTAGCTGAAGAATCTGGACTTATTATAAAATTAGGAGACTGGGTATTAGAAAAGTCATGTCGCTTGTTTAAAACATTGCCAGATTACGAAGAAGGATTAAAGTTATCTTTTAATTTATCCATACAACAATTAATGCAAAAGCGTTTTATTTTATCTGTACGTAGCATTTTAAGGAGAACTGGCTTTCCACCGAATCGTTTAATTTTGGCAGTAACGGAAAGTATCGCTGTTCGCCATTTTGATTATATTATTGCTACATTACAAGAATTAAGAAATATGGGTATTTTAATTGCTTTAGATGACTTTGGAACGGGGTATTCTTCCTTATATTATTTAAAGCAATTGCCACTGGATATAGTGAAAATTGATCGCAACTTTATTCGTGAATTTCATTATGATCACGCACAGCCAGAGCGAACGATTGTAAAATCTGTTATTGAAATTGCTCATAGCTTAAATTTAGCAGTAGTTGCTGAAGGAGTAGAAACAGTAGAGCAAGAAAGTTTATTACAATCTATGGGCTGTGATTACGTCCAAGGATTTTATTATGCGAAACCTTTATCTGTAGGAGAGTTAAAAGAAAAGTTAATTACAGATTTTTAATAAAAAAGAGAAGCTGGTAGCTTCTCTTTTTTTAATTCGTTTTTTGTGAGTTTTTCATTAGTACTGGATAAAGAATAAGACCTAATACGAACAATCCAATTCCTAAGAAGAACGTTTTTAAATCAGCAGTTCCGGTTTTGATAACCCAAATAGAGTATACAAATGCTAATGTAGTAATGATCCCATCCTTTATTCGAGAGCCAGGCATTATATCATACGTTTCTCCTGTAATAACCAATTTGAATTGGTACAGCGTAGAAACAAGGTATGGAATTAAATAAGCTAATGTTGCTACAACGATAGCGAAATTATACGCTTCTGACACGGTACCAGAAATCGTTGAGAATAAGAAAATTTGCGTCATCACATTTGTAATAAATAATGATTTTGAAGGACTACCTTTTTTATTTGTTTTCGCAAAAAACTTAGGGAAAAGTCCATTCTTTGCTGCCTGGTAAGGTACTTCTGAACTAACAACGATCCAGCCAACTGTAGATCCAAATAAAGATACAAGTGCAAGTAAAGCCATGATATATGCGCCTTTATTGCCAATTGCTAAATTTAATGCGTCTACTAATGGTTTTTGAGATTCTTTTAAAGCATCTTGCGAGAGAGCTCCCATTGTAAGTAAAGTAATTGACATGTAAATAAGAAGAGCGATAATCAACCCGAAAATGGTAGCTTTTTTTACATCGCGCTGAGATTTTGCGCGGTTAGAAAGCATTACAGCAGATTCAATACCGATAAATGCCCAAAGTGTTGCGATAGCAGCTGAATTGATTTGTCCACCTAACGAAATTGATTGTCCTGCTTCATTCATAAATGTTTGACCGTCTCCGAAATTAGAGGCATTGAAAATGAATAATGTGATTACAATAAACATTGTAAATCCAATAATTTTTGCAATGGTAGCAAGAAGATTCATATTTCCAGCTCGGTCAATATTTTGAGAAAGAATATATTGAATTCCCCATAACATAAGGCTACATACGAGGAAAGTTAGTCCTTTTCCGAGTTCTAGTGAAAATCCGTTCGTTGAAAAAAGAATTTGCTTACTTTGTAACACTGGAAAGAATGTTGATAAATATCCAGCAAAGGAAATAATAACAGATGCGGTTGCAGCCCAGTTTGCAGCCCAATAGCCCCATGCCATACTATATCCTGCAACTTTACCCGCTTTTTTTGAAGGGAACATCGCTTGAGCATAACTTTGTGGTCCAGCTTTTAATTCTGGTTTTCGGATTGCTAAATTTCCAAATACGAGTGCAATCATAAATACGCCAAGGCCTGTAATACTCCATGCGAGTGTAGAACCCATTGGACCTGATACGTGTGCTAAATTTGCTGGGAGCATAAATACGCCACCGCCAACCATATTTCCGATTACAAAAGCTGTTAAAATCCATAATCCCCATTTTTTCGTTTCCATTTTTGTTAACTCCTTTGTAGTAAGTTTTGCTTAAACATCATTTTTTACTAGCTTTTTGGCAATAAAAAAGAGCCATGTAGATAAAAAATACCTACATGGCTCTTCGCCTAACGTAGGTACAACGGGAATAACCCTTGTACCTACGCGTAATTTTTCCGCTAGGTTTCAAGGGTTACGTATGATGATGATGTTTTTGTGCAAATGTAACTACAATTGTTGTATAAGTAAGCATAGTTCTTTGCTCCCTTTCTCCTCTGATTTTGAAGTTAGTATACTACATGTTTTTTTGAATGAAAAGAAAAATATAAAAATTTTTATAAAAATACGTTTTAGAGATTAAATATTTACCTGTATTTTTCCTATACTGGAAAATAAGTGAGAGATTGGCAGAAGAGTGTAGCATGGTATAATACATATAGAATTAGAAGGTGACAAGGGGCTATTGTAGATGATGAGTAAGTATGAACAAATTTATACAGAAATCAGTAAGTCTATTGATAATAAGCAATTAAAAGAGGGATGCAAAATCCCATCCGAAACTGAATTAATGAAGCAGTATGAAGCAAGCCGCGGTACGGTGAGAAAAGCTGTAGATTTATTACAAGAGCGTGGATATGTTCAAAAAATACATGGAAAAGGTGTTTTTGTTTTAAAGCGAAAAAACATTGAATTCAACTTTGGTGGTATTGTAAGTTTCCAAGAAGAAAATGAACGTTTAGGACGCCATTGTATTACAGAAGTCGTGGAAATGGAGAAAGTAAAAGCGACAAAAGAAGTTGCGAAGCTATTAAATGTGAAAGAGAAAACAGAAATAGATCATATTAAACGAGTACGAAATATTGATGGAGAAAAAGTAATTTTGGATATTAATCATTTTGTATCGGAATATATTCCTGGATTAACGAGTGAAATTGCAGCGGAATCCATTTATAAATACATTGAGAAAGAATTAGGTCTTCATATTAGTTACTCACAGAGGGTAATTGAAGTGCAGCCATGTACAGAGGACGATAGAGAGTATTTAGATTTAAATGGAACAGACTATGTTGTCGTTGTGAAAAACTTTACGCATTTTTATGATGGAAGTCAGTTCGAATATACAGAATCACGCCATCGTTTAGATATTTTTCATTTTTCGGATGTGGCGCGGAGAAAATAAGGAGATGGAACGAAATAACGTTTCATCTCTTTTTTTATAAAAAAAATCACAAACTCGTATATACGAGTGTTGACTAACTTATATATACGAGTTAATATGTAATTGTAAACGGTATCAAAAAAAGAAAAGAGGGACGGGAATATGGGGAAAGACTATCGTCAAACAGCAGAGGAAGTGTTGCAGTATATTGGTGGGAAAGACAATATTGAACAAGCTGCGCACTGTGTAACGAGGCTCCGTATCGCTTTAAAAGATGAAAGTAAAATAGATAACGATAAATTGCAGTCTGTTTCATTAGTGAAGGGAGCGTTTCATAACGCTGGAGTATTTCAAATTGTAATTGGTCCAGGAGATGTTGATCGAGTATATGCGGAATTGATAACGCTTGCAGGTATGAAGGAAGCGACAGTAGCTGATGTGAAAGACTCTGGAAACCAAAAGTTAAACCCAGTTCAAAAGTTTGTAAAAGTATTTTCAGATGTATTTATGCCGATATTACCAGCGATCGTAACAGCTGGTTTACTAATGGGGATTAACAATCTATTAGGAGCGAAGGACTTATTTTTTGAAGGTAAAAATTTATTAGATGTATATCCAAACTTAAGTGGGCTTTGGGATTTAATTAATATGATGGCGAATACAGCATTCGTATTCTTACCAGCACTTGTCGGTTGGTCAGCAACGAAGCGTTTTGGTGGTAGTCCGATATTAGGGATTGTTATGGGATTAATGCTTGTGCATCCAGCCTTATTAAACGCGTGGGATTATGGTAAAGCAGCAACTGGTTTAGATGGACAAAAGATTGAGTACTTCGATATTTTAGGATTATTTCAAATTGAAAAGGTAGGGTATCAAGGTCAAATTCTACCGGTTTTAGTAGCAGCATTCGTACTAAGTAAAGTAGAAATCTTCTTAAAGAAACATGTACCAAATGCAATTCAATTATTAGTTGTACCAATTACAACGATTGTCGTAACAGGTGTGTTAGCATTAGGAATTATTGGTCCAGTTACACGTCATATTGGAGATTTATTAACAGCTGGATTAGTAGGTGTATATGAAACAGTACCAGTAGTTGGAGCAGTATTGTTTGGAGCATTATATGCACCGCTAGTAATTACAGGTATGCATCATATGTTTATTGCTATCGACTTACAATTAATTGCACAACACGGTGGTACATTCATTTGGCCAATGATTGCCCTTTCTAACATTGCGCAAGGTAGTGCGGCGCTTGCGATGTTCTGGATTTCTAAAAATCAAAATGATAAAAGTATGGCATCTACATCAGCAATTTCAGCATATTTCGGTATTACAGAGCCAGCTATGTTTGGTGTAAACTTACGAAATAAATTCCCATTCTATGCAGCAATTATAGGATCGGCTATTGCAGCTATATTTATTACGTTAAATGGTGTATTAGCACCTGCTATCGGAATTGGTGGATTACCAGCATTTATTTCTATCATTCCGAAATCGATTCCAATATTTATTATAGGAATGGTTATTGCGGTTGTAATCCCGTTTACGTTAACGTGGTTATTTGCAAAAAGAGTTAAACAGAAGTAGGAGGAAGTTAAACATGAACGATTGGCATAAAAGTGTAGTTTATCAAATTTATCCGAAGAGCTTTAATAGCTATTACAATAAAGAAACCGGTGATATAAAAGGGGTTACAGAAAAACTAGATTACTTAAAAGAACTCGGGGTAGATTATATTTGGTTAACACCGATATACCAATCACCACAAAATGATAATGGATACGATGTAAGTGATTATTACAGCATTGATCCATCTTACGGAACGATGGAAGAGTTTGAAGAGCTTTTAGAAGAAGCGAAAGCGCGTAACATTGAAATTATGCTAGATATCGTTGTAAATCATAGCTCGACGGAGCATAAGTGGTTTAAAGAAGCGAAAGAAGATAAAAATAGTCCATATCGTAATTACTATATTTGGCGTGATGAAAAAAATAATTGGCAATCTAAGTTTGGCGGATCTGCTTGGAAGTATGATGAGAAGACAGAGCAATATTTTTTACATCTATTTGATGAGACACAAGCTGATTTAAATTGGGAAAATGAAAAGCTTCGTGAAGAAGTATATGATATGATGCGTTTTTGGCTTGATAAAGGGGTAACTGGATTCCGATTAGATGTTATTAATTTAATTTCAAAAGATCAACAGTTCTTAAATGATGATGGAAGTACGGCGACAAGCGATGGCCGTAAATATTATACAGATGGTCCGCGTGTTCATGAATATTTACAAGAGATGAACCAAAATGTTTTTGAAGGGAAAGATGTCATTACAGTTGGAGAAATGTCATCTACGACAATTGATAATTGTATTAAATATTCGAATCCTGATCGTAATGAACTGAGCATGACATTTAGTTTTCATCATTTAAAAGTAGATTACCCGAATGGGGATAAGTGGACGAAGGCGGATTTTGATTTCATTAAATTAAAAGAGATTATGTCTAATTGGCAAATTGAAATGCAAAAAGGCGGCGGATGGAATGCGTTATTCTGGTGTAATCATGACCAGCCTCGTATTGTGTCACGCTTCGGTAATGATGAGAAGTATAGAAATGAATCTGCAAAAATGTTAGCGACAGCTATGCATATGTTGCAAGGCACACCTTACATTTATCAAGGCGAAGAAATCGGTATGACGAATCCTAAATTCGAGTCTATTGAGCAATATCGCGATGTGGAATCGTTAAATATATATGATATAAAGCGAGAAGAAGGATTATCAAAAGAAGAGATTATCGGGATTTTAAAACAAAAATCTCGTGACAACTCTCGTACACCGATGCAGTGGAATGAAGATATAAACAGCGGTTTTACAACAAGTACACCTTGGATTTCAGTGGCTGAAAACTTTACAGAAATAAACGTAGAGAAGGCATTAGAAGATAAAGAGTCTGTATTTTATCATTATAAAAAGTTAATAGAACTTAGAAAAACGTATGATGTAATTACAGAAGGAGAATATGCTATTTTAGATGAAAATCATGCTAAGATTTGGGCATATACTCGTACTACAGAGAGTGAAGTGCTACTTGTTATAAATAACTTCTATGGAGAAGAAATAACGTATTCTGTACCAGATCATGTTCAAGTAGATGGAATGAAACAAGAAGTACTACTGTCGAATTATAAAGATTCCAGCAAGGATATTACAAAACTTAACTTAAGACCATATGAATCAATCGTGTATCGATATATGAAATAAAAAGGTTGTATGCCCGCGTGGCATACAACCTTTTATTTTAAGACACCGCTATACAAAATACTTACTTCTACCTCAGGCTTAAATTTTACTTTTGCATAATCTTTATTCCAATTTTTTTTCTTCCATAGGTCAGGATGATAGGCGATAAGATGTCTACCAATTCCGAAAGCATCACAATTTGCTTTTTGTAACTTTTTCGTTATCTTTTTAGCTTCTTTCGTCAGCTGTTTAGATAATTCTTTATTTAGCTTTTTTCTTTCATCCATTTTATAAAGATTGTCTCTTGGAGCTTCAAGAGCGATAACTTTTAAGTGAAGCTTAATGTGAGCATAAACATTTCCTTTTTTATCTGTTGTTATTTTTAAGTCTCGTTTTAACTTTCGATTGCTAATTTCCATTGTTAAATAATCGGATGTCTTCTCTGATTCATCGCTAGTAAGTTTTTGGGTTATACGGGCACTTGTTCCCATTTTTCCGGTTAATAATACGAATAAAACAGATTGTTTTAAAGGTAAATGCCCAGTCAATTTATCATTGTTAAATAAAGCTAACCCGTTTGTAATTACTTCTTTTCCTTTTATTTTTATAGAAGGGAGGGTAAAGTCTTTGCCGGGATCTAACATTTTTGTAGCAGCTGTTTCTAAAGTTTCTTTTGGAAATACACTCATATCTTCTAAGCTTTTCACTTTTTTCTGTAGGAAATCTCCAATTAGTAAATTTCCTACTTTCTTTTTTTCTAGTATCTCCGATGTTTCACCATCTACTGCAATAATTTTTACTAAAGCAGTTGGATTTGTTGGGTCTCGAAAACTAACATCCAAATAGGGTAGTATCCCTTTTTTTAGAATTTTGGTTCCGAGTAATTGCACACCATATTTGAAATAACGAATATTTCCAGTCACATTTTTTTTTAGGGCGTCGCTTGTATCTCTTATGTTATGTCCGGTTGCTGAATGTATTTCATTCTCGAATGAAGATTGCTCTCCGCTTGAACTTTTTACGAGCTCGATTGTTTGCTGAAGTTTATTCTCTTCCGTAATATCAGATCCAATACTATAAGCTAACCTTGCCTCCCTTAATGGTTCTTGATCCCAACAGCCAGAAAGGAGGGAACTAGTACATAATATAAAAAGTAATTTAGCTCTTTTTTTGAACATACTGTTCTCCTTTCTTCTTTCTTATTACTGAATAAAGTAGAAATAAAAGAGGGAGGACAACGATGAAAATATAGGTGAACTTATCAGTGAAAGTGGAAATTACTTTTAATTCTTCAGGTGTATCTATAAATAAGGCTACACTGAAAGCAATAATACCAACGATTGGAACAGCCTTTTTATGATTAGCAAGATTGAATATATGTCCAATTCCTATAGAAGCGGCACAGTAATAACTAGCAATGGAAGCTACAACAGTTATCATCCAAATTGGTATGAATAGTAAATCAGTTCGATCTATAATCCCGATATGCAAGGAGCGTAATAAGTAAGCAACTGGTTCTGGAATAAGTTCAACTTGTTTTGGACTAAATACGATAAAGCAAATCCAAACAGTAAAAGTATAAAAAAGTGTTACAAATCCATTAGCGATAGAAATGGCCTTCAGTTTTGCGACAGAACTCCCGTTTACTTTTGGAAAAGCGATAAGAATAATTTCAAAACCATACATGGCTGTAATTGTTTCCTTGGATGCTTGAATTATATTCCACCACCCGGCTTCTGTAATAGGAAAAATATAAGAGAAATCAGCTCGGGAAAGCCCTAGGGCAATTAAAAGGGCCATTGGAATAATGAGAATAGAGGCCATGACATAAAATCGTACGATGACTTTAAACGTGTTATAAGCTACATAACAACAAGCTATTGTAAATAGGATGAGAATGGCAGACCAAGGAGTTGCTTGTAATATCCAAACTTTAATGACATTACAAGCATTTAACATAACCGTCATACCGATAAGGGTAAAATAAAAAACATAAGCAAAGCCTAATAGTTTTCCAAACTTATTACCAAATAGCATACAAATACTTTCATACATATCTGCATCAGGAAATCGTTTTAAGAAAAGCCACATAAGTAAAATAATAAGTTGAATTGCAAGACCAGCGATAAGAGCAGAAATCCATCCGCCGCCTTTTGCTATCGGATGAAGACGGTTAGGTAGAGATAGTATACCGACCCCAATTTGGCATTGAATAACGAAAAAGGTAAATTGAACAAGTGAAATTTTACTTTGCGTGTTTGTCACCGTCCTCATCCTCTCTCGTTACATGTTGGCGCTGCATTTTTTTCGGTTTTGGATCATGTGGTCGTTCCCAAAATGACCAAATTGGTAGTCTTACAAAAGAATCTTTCATATCTTTAATCCGCATCGGAGCAACAGGAGAAAGATATGGTGTATGAAATGAATGTAGTTGGCATAAATGAACGAAAGTTATAATTAGACCGAATGAGATGCCTACATATCCGAATAGGGCAGCAAGGAGCATTAATGGAAAACGAAGAATTCGAACAGCTGAACTCATATCGTTTGATGGAACGAGAAAAGACGAGATTGCAGTTAAAGTTACAACGATAATCATTGTGTAAGAAACAAGTCCGGCCTTTACAATTGCATCACCAATTACTAAGCCACCTACAATACCGATTGTTTGTCCAACTCGGCTTGGCAAGCGAATACCAGCTTCCCGTAATAATTCAAAGATTAATTCCATTAAGAGAGCTTCAAAAATAGGAGGAAGTGGTACTTTCTCTAATGAAGCTTTAATTGTATACACAAGTTCGAGCGGCAATACATCAGGATGAAAGGCTACGGTTGCGATATATATAGCTGGTAAGAGAAAAGCAATTAAGAAACTCACTAAGCGAATCATTCGGACGAAAGAACCGACAATCCAGCGGTTATTATAATCGTCTGGTGATTGATAGAAAGCAAATAACGTAACAGGAACGATAAGCGCTGTGGGATCTCCATCAGATAAAATAGCAACTCGTCCTTCCATTAAATTTGCTGCGACTCTATCTGGACGCTCTGTATTTAATTGCTGCGGGAAGGGTGAGAAAGACGTGTCCTCTATAAATTCTTGTATGTATCCTGGAGGCATGAGTGCATCCGTTTTAATCGTTTCTAACCTTCTTTTCACTTCTGTAACGAGATCGTCATTCGCTATGTTTTGCATATAAGCAATTGCCACTTTTGTATGCATTTCTTCACCAAGTGTGAAATATTTAACGACGACATTTGGACTTTTTATGAGTTTACGAATCGAAGCTAAATTGGTTGCTAAATCTTCTACAAAACCAGTATGCGGTCCACGGACAATGCCTTCATTATCAGGTTCTGTTATATCTCGCTTTAAAGAAAGAGCTGTTTCAAAAATACAAAAACTGTCGACTTGTTCATGAAAATATAATGATTTTCCTTGTAATAGAAGCTGTACGCCATAATTTAAATTTGTTTCTTTTTTCATATTTAATGTGGCGAAAGCTTTATCCAAAGGTAAATCTGAACGGGTTAATAAAGGCTCAAGAGCTAATTGGTGAATTAAATTTGGGTCTGTTAAAGATTCGATATATAAGATCGTTCCTTTTCCATTTTGAAAAGGGAGATCTAATTTTTTTATATCATCAGAATGGGAAAGTTTATTTTCAATGTAATTAATGTTCTCCGGAAGTGATGGAAACATATGCTTTTGATTCTTACTCTCTTGTTGGTCTTTGTAATCAGTCATAATTTCCACCTCTTTTAGAATAAAGTCACTTCTGTTAATTTTTGTCGTTTGTGAGAAATTTATGCTTGGATTATTTAGAAAAAGTAGGGGGATGGAAAAGAACGTATATATTAACGATATTAATATATATCTTTTGTACTATAAGGGGGTAAACCTAGCGGTATGTATAATTACATCATTCGATGAATAGGAAATTTAAGAAAAGCGATTTATAATACTAGTATTGTGTCTTGCCTTTTTAGGTATAGTACACAGCCGGTGATTGGCTAGTGGAGGTTCTTCCATTTTGCCAGTGCCGGTTTTTTATTGGATAATAGAGAAAATAAAGTTTTATAAAGAAAGAAGGGGTTGTTTTGAAGGATGTAAATTCTATCTTTATGAGAGAAAAGATTGCTAGTTCTTATCTTTATTTTATTTCTTTTCTTGGTTTGATTACTATAACTATATCTTTACTTGAAATTAAAATCCCTTCTTATCCAACGATATTAATATTGTTATTAGTATTTATGGGGATTGCAGAGTATTTTCCTGTACGATTTTGGAGAGGAACTAGCTCGCTTACCTTTCCGATAATTTACGCTATGAGTTGGCAGTTTGGAATCCATATAACTATTATTGCTATTGTACTCGTAACGCTAATTATTCACCTACATCGTCGGTCACCGATACAAAGAATGTTATTTAATAGTACTCAGCATGCGCTTAGTTTGCTCTTGGCCCAATGGTTTTCAAATAAATGTACATCCTTATTAATTAACAAGATAGATATGTCAGTTCTATATGAAAATTTAATATCTTTGTTATTATTTTGCGTGTTTTTTTGTTTTTTCAACAACCGCTTTTACGATTTGTTAATGATACTCCTTCCGCAGCCATATTCAATCTATCAGTGGTATAAGAAAACTGTAACGGTATTTCTTTGCGAAACTTTTGGTTTCTCTTATGCGGCACTGATGCATGTATTAATTAGTACGTATAGTGTGGAAGTAAACGAGATTACAGTACTGTTTTTCTTTTTTCCACTTGTAGCAACTTCAGTTATTAGTTCTTTTTCTGTACGGATAAGGATGGAGAAGGAACGATTATATGAGTTATTCCTGATTACGACCGAAATTAGTCGAGGACTGACCGGAGGAAACTTGAAGCATATTAAACAAGCACTTAAAGGTTTTTTTGGCATACAAGCATATGTAATATGGACAAAAGATGATGGGAACTGGAATATTCTATTAAAAGATGGGAAAGTACGCTCTGATATTTCTGACCATTCAGAAAAGTTTAAGGCGTTTGAGGAACTCTCTAAAAATTTAGTATTTAATGATTGGAAAATTGGTACGGCTCCTGGAGATGAAATATTTGATAGTGTCATACGCTCACTTGTATACTTTCCTCTTATTGTAAATGATGAACTAGTCGGAATGTTTGTTGCAGGGAAAAGTAGAACTGCAGGTTTTTTTCCGGAAGATGTACAGTCGTTAGCTACATTTTCTAACCAATTAGCTAACGTAGTTAAAACAAGGATATTGATTTCTGAACAGGAAAAAAGAATGATTTTAGAAGAAAGAAATAGAATCGCACGAGAAATTCACGATGGTATTGCGCAAACATTAGCCGGGGTGATATTCCAACTAGAATCCGCGCAGAAAAAATACCATGATAAACAAATAGATATGCAGCAAGTAGTAGAGAAAAGTATAAAAGATTTAAGAGGAAGCCTAGGAGAAGTTCGCTATTCTATTTATGCTTTAAAACCATATCCGACACAACAATTAGGGCTTAAGCAGGCGATAGCAAGTAAAATAAAATCATTAAAACAAGAATATGAACTAGATATTACATATCATGAAAGAGGTCATGCACGTGCGCTTAGCTTTTCAAAAGAAAGAGTTATTTTTGATACATTACAAGAGAGTTTGCAAAACATTGTAAAACATGCAAAAGCAGAAAAGACTGATGTTTTACTCAGCTATCAAAGTGAGCACGTGCTTTTAAGGGTTAAGGATAATGGAGTTGGCTTTTCACTATTTGAATCTATGGTTAAAACGAAGAATGAGCCACATTATGGTATATTACATATGAATGAACAAGCTGAACAATTAGGGGCTACTTTACAGATTGATAGTTCTGTAGGGAAAGGGACAGAAATTACACTATTAATTCCAGATTCACAAACAAGGGGTGCGT
Source organism: Bacillus cereus group sp. MG4 (assembly GCF_040460055.1). Taxonomy (NCBI): domain Bacteria; kingdom Bacillati; phylum Bacillota; class Bacilli; order Caryophanales; family Bacillaceae; genus Bacillus; species Bacillus cereus group sp. MG4. Next base: position 4,058,470 of record NZ_JARVGZ010000001.1, read on the forward strand.
AAAATGATTAAAATATTAGTAGTGGATGATCATGCTTTTTTACGAGACGCAATTCGGAGCATACTAGAGGATGAATCTGATATGAAAGTGGTTGGAGAAGCTAGCTCTGGGGACGGAGTCTTGGAAAAAGTAGAAGAATGCAGACCGGATTGTATTTTGATGGATATTAATCTTCCAGGGAAAAATGGGATTGAAGCTACAGAGTTAGTAAAAAAAAATTATCCAAATTGCCGAGTACTTGTGTTTACAATGTATGAGCATGATGAGTATTTAATGGATGCACTTCAGGCCGGTGCTGATGGTTATTTATTGAAGGACTCATCATCGGAGCAGGTAATAGAAGCAATTCGAATGTTATATGGAGGTGATTCAGTTATTCATCCGCGTATGACTAAAAAATTAATTACATATCATCAGCAGAAAATGAAATTAGAATCAAATGAAAATGAACTGACGGAACGTGAAAAGGAAATTCTCTTTGAATTAGTAAAAGGACTTAGTAATAAAGAAATTGCTGAAGCTCTATATATTAGTGATAAAACAGTTAAGATTCACATCAATAAAATTTTGTAACTACTCAGCTTCCTCAGACAAAAAAGCATGCTAAATACATGTTTCCAATTCGAAAACATGAAAAAAAATATGCCCATAAGAGAAAGAATCTAGATCGAATCGAGAATTTCTCTTATGAAATCGTGCAATTCCAAGGAACCGTTCCGGTTTCTATAACCTGACCTATCGCTTGTAAGACAGATTGTTTTTGTTTTTTCATGGTGCTTATAAAGCTTCGTATCTGACAAAAAGATTCTGCGCCTTTCTTACTTCGAAACGTTCCAGACACTTTCTGTTTGACTTTCGTCATTCGAATATCCCGTTCTGCTTGATTGTTATCAAATGGAATGTCTGGATGTTCTAAAAATGCTAGAATTCTGTCAGCATATTTGACGAAGCGATTCCATAAATTTTGAGCAGGCGTCTGTTTTCCTTTCTTTTTTGGTTCTGAAGAAAATACTTGTTTTTCTTTTAATATAGCTTGATAGGCAGTCGACAGATTCTCTTGCTCTGCTTTTGGCAGGAGTCCTTTGTATTGTTTTTTTAGCGTTAAGGCTTGCGTTAAAAACTCCTGCATCTGTTGTGCCCATTTTTCTCCGGTACTATCTATAATTCCTTGTAAATCTCGTAAGAGGTGGGCATTACATAATACGTGACGACAATCTGTATACGCATCATATGATTTCCAACCATCATGCATCGCGATTCCAGAAAAAGACGGCAAGATTTCTCCAGCATCCATTGCTTCTTTTCCGCGTTTTTGATGAATATGTTGCAATGTCACCTCCGGTGTACTGGCAGTATGTAACCATTGTGTTTTATTTTCTACACGCATACCGGTTTCATCAAAATGGACAACAGAAGACTGAAGGATCTGGTCTTTTACTTCTTGGAGAAAAGGCTGCAATTGAGCCGAAAAACTGTTTGTATGATTGACTAACGTTCCTTCACTGATAGAATGTCCAAAACAATCTTGAAAGAATTCTTTTGTTCTTTTTAAAGAAAGACACTGATAATGCGTTAAATAGGGGATTAGTCTTTTTATATTTGGACCATATTGAACAGGACGAGAGACAGTAGAAGGAAACTGGGATTCTTGAATAGAATGGCAATGTGGGCACTCTTTTTGTTCCACTTTATGTTCTGTTACTTCTATCTGGATAGGTGGTAAATCATACACTTGGCGAATGCGGTATCCTTTTACAGGCTCATGGTCTAAAGAAGTATAGCAACAAGTACAATAGGTAGGAGAATATGTAATTGTATGGTCTGGAGTCGCTGTCAAACCAAGAGTATGTCCTTTGTGGCCCAACTGGCCACCGGTTTGACGCTGGGATGATTTTCGCAAACTTTTTGTAATAGGCTTACGAAAACCATCTGTAGAGGGTGGTTTATGACTATTTGTAGAGTTTTTTTTTGAACGATTTTCTAATTCTTCTATACGCTCTTTTAAATTCTGTATTTGACTTTCTAATTGATGAACAAAATCGCAAATAGCTTGAGGTCCCTTTTGATAGACAGCTAGAATTTCTTGTTTTTTCAACATAAATACCACCTCCTTGTATGATATATCTAGTATTCACACAAAAAGTACATATCAGACTAGTAAATGAAAAAAGCCTCCGTGAGGAAGCTGAGTAGTTACGATAAAATCAAATTAGGAGAAAAAATTACGCTAACTTTAAATCTCAATAATGTAAAACAACTTATGTCAGGAACATTCGAAGTTCCTTATAGCAAACAGTTGTTTAAGTTTACAGATGTGAAACCAAACCCAGCACTTACGGAATATGTAAAACAACATGGTCTGAATCTTAAATTAGAAGATCCGAAGATAAATGAAGAAGGAACTTGGGAAAATACTGTAAAGGTTGGCGCATCTTTAGCCGGAGCTGAATTTAAGGGAATAGATGGAGATACACCATTTTTAGATGTTACATTCGAAATGACGAGCGATGAATATTTTAATAATTTAACTGCATTTGGGACGGATAAATTCTCTTATACAAAAGCTGGTGCATCAGAAGGTATTGAGATTCCTGTGTTTAAAGACAAGTCTTTTGCTATTGTTTCGAAACATTCAACAGTTACAGGATATATTGGTCCGGAAGCTTTCTTGAATGAAGAGGGGTATTTAGGTAAGAATGATTACAAAAAACTAGGAGCAAAAGTGTACGCAGTTGGCAAGGATGGAAAGAAATATACAGGAACGGTTAATGATAATGGACAATTTGAAATTCATAGTGTTCCAGTAAGCGATAAAGAATATGATATTTTCGTAGAAATGCCAGGTCATTTAAATAGTAAATTAACAACGAAAATAGGAAAAGTGCAGGATGGAGAATTAGTGGGACAAAACTTTAGAGCTGACATAGATGATAACCTTGCAGGTGATGTAAACGGCGATAAAATGGTAGATATTCAAGATGCTAGGATAGCAGCTTTATCGTATGGAAAAGGAAAAGTATCTGTAAAAGATGGAGATATAAATCAAGATGGTGTTGTAGATGAAACGGATATTCGTTTTATCGAGAAAAACTTCTTGAAAAAGGGTCCAGATGCTAAAGAAAATCAGAAACCAAAAGAAAATGTAGGGCCAGTGACTTTAGAGAAAATTTTACGCTCTATTGGTTTAGAACCAAAAAAATAAGTGGGCAAACTTCTAGATTAAATAAAGCAATAAGACAATGAATATAAAATTAAATGAGATTGGCTAACAAATAACCGGTAATAATTTACGGTAACATTACCGGTTATTTTAAAAGTAATAGTCATTGGGGTACATGAAGTAACTAGTTTAAAGTTAGTTCGCTTTCATTGTGGGACAAGGTAGTTGCTTAATTATTTTTTGAGGGATGGAAATAAGGTTTGTAGTTTGAACTTTAAAAATAGGGGGACTTATGAAATGAGTATTAAGAAAAAACTTGGTATGGGTGTTGTAACTGCAGCGCTTGGTTTATCTTTAATTGGCGGGGGAACATATGCGTATTTTAGTGATAAGGAAGTATCACAAAATACGTTTGCAGCGGGTACTTTAGATTTGAGTGTTAATCCTGAAGTTGTTATTAATGTCGACAATATTAAACCAGGTGATGAAATGGAGCGTGGTTTTCAATTAGTAAACAAAGGAACCTTAGCAATAGGAGATGTGAAACTCCTGACAGATTACAGTGTAATCGATGCTAAAGGAGATAATGGAAATGTTGATTTTGGTGATCATATCCGTGTTGATTTCTTGTGGAATTTGGATAAAAACGAGGTTCCAATTTGGTCTACTACATTATCTGAATTAAAGGTAGCTACGCAAAATGGAAGTATTCCTGATCTTGTACAAAAAGGTGTTGTAGACCGAGAAGGAAATGGACTTGCTCCTGGTGATGATGATACTTTCTATGTAATGTTCACATTTGTAGATAACGATGAAGAGCAAAATGTATTTCAAGGAGATTCATTAAAATTAAATTGGACTTTCAATTCAATGCAGACAAAAGGTGAAGAGAAATAAAAATAAATGTTATATACGAGAATCAATTGATGAAGAATTGAGAAATAGAATTTTTAATAGTGTAAGGGTTGATTTAGTGAATCAACCCTTTTTGGTGTTTTGAGAGAAAATTATGCTTGAATTATTTGGGGAAAATAAGCTTGAAAGTTACGTTACGTCATCTTTTATACTTAAAGAAACACAGAGTAGGGGGATGGTGTATATGATTTTGAAAAGTATGTGGGGATGGAAAGAAATCTTATATTTATTTATGTTTGTATTCATTATTGTTCCAGTAACAGTTGAATCTCTTTTTTATGACTATGCTTTAGAGATAATAGGGAACGCATTATATGCTGGAGTATTAATGGGATTTATAATGGCAGTGATATTTACTACTGTAGTTTATCTTTTTTGTATAAAAAGATATAAATTGTCGTGGAAAGACATTGGAATTCGGAAGCTTTCATGGAGAGATTTCCTATGGACAGTTGTAGCGCTAATTTTTTTAATTATAGTTAGTATTGCTGTATTAATGATAATGGAGAAAATGGGTATTTCTTTTGAAAATAGTAAAACGGAAACAGTTCAAAATGATAAATCAATATATGCGTTCTGTATCGCGGTAATTGGAGCAGCAGTTATATCACCAATCTATGAAGAGGTTTTATATCGAGGTGTTTTTTATACGTTTTTTCGTGATAGATATGGCATATGGGGTGGAGTGCTTATAAGTTCTATAATATTTACTGTTGTTCATATTCCAACATATAACACATTACCAGTGAATTTTTTAAGTGGGGTAGTGTTTGCATGGTTATATGAGAAAACAAATTCTATTTTATCAGCGATGATTGCCCACGCATTATTCAATTTCATAGCAGTACTTCTCACATTTATGTCGAATTAAGAAGATATATAGGAGGGATACATATGGAAATAGCTGTAGAACGAGTTTTTACAAGAGAGATCTTAGCAAGAGCAGCAAAGGCATTTCATGTGACAGTGGAAGAAAAGCCACTTGGAGATTTTGAAAATTATATTTTTAAGGCGAAGGGTAATAGGGATGAAGATTACGTATTACGTTTAACGCACTCTTCTCATCGTTCTAAAAAAGAAGTCGAGGCTGAACTAGATTTTTTACGATATGTTGCGGAGAATGGGGCAAAGGTAGCAGGACCTCTTTACTCAACTTCTCAAAATCTTGTAGAAGAAATTGGAGCGGAAGATAGCACTTTCTTTTTTGCATCTTTATTTACATATGCAAAAGGTGAGCAAGTAAAAGGCGAAGGATCGCATTATTGGGGAGATGCTTACTTTGAAGCGTGGGGAAAAGCGATTGGCCAACTGCATCGCCTAACAATGAACTATCCTAAAACAGATTATCGTGATACGTGGGAAGAAGATGAGAGCGGGATTGTTAATGAATTAGAAGATGATCAAGTGAAAAAGATTGCTGCGGTATTAATGGATGAAATAAAGGCTCTTCCCATTGAAAGAGAAACGTTCGGCCTGATGCACGGTGATATCCATCCAGGTAATTTTCATTATGATGGTAAAGAGCTAACAATCTTTGATTTTGATGATGCGGCTTATAATTACTTTATACATGATTTAGCGATGGTTCTCTATTACTCTGTTCTATTTACACCGTGGACAGCGGAAGAGAAGACAAATTTTGCTCGTAAACAGCTACAAGTGTTACGAAAAGGATATGAGTATGAGCACAGACTGGCGGATAGTTGGTATGAATCGTTACCGTTGTTTTTGCGTCTACGTGATGTTGGTTTATACGGTACACTTCAAAAGAAGTTTAAGGGGAAAGATATGCCAGATAACTTCCGAGAATTATCAGAAGAGCTATATGAAAGAATTATAAAAAGAGAAGCAATTGTGAATATATAATACATTTTTGTGAAAACAAAGTATACAAAATAAATGTATACTTTGTTTTTTTATACAAAAATATGTTTGTTTTATTAAAATAATATTGTTATAGATTCGGTATACACTTATAATTTTATATATATTCTGAATATTCTTTATAAAGGAGGAGGGGGAATGTTGGAAGCTTTCGTGAATTGGTTAAATAATATTGTTTGGAGTCCAGCACTTGTTTATTTATGTTTAGGAGTAGGTTTATATTTTTCCATTCGAACGAGGTTTTTACAAGTAAGGCATGTAGGCGAAATGGTGAAGCTGACATTTCAAGGTGAAAAATCAGAGGCTGGTGTTTCTTCATTCCAAGCGTTAGCACTTTCGTTATCAGGACGCGTTGGGACAGGGAATATAGCTGGGGTAGCAACAGCGGTTGCATTCGGTGGACCTGGAGCTGTATTTTGGATGTGGGCAGTAGCCTTTTTAGGAGCAGGATCAGCTTATGTGGAATCAACACTTGCGCAAATATATAAAACGAAACATCAAGGACAGTTTCGTGGTGGACCTGCTTATTACATTGAAAAAGGTTTAGGTGTGAAATGGTATGCATTAGTATTCGTTGCAGCGACAATTATTGCAACAGGGCTTTTATTGCCAGGTGTGCAAGCAAATAGTATTGCCGTAAGTTTAGAAACAGCTTTTGGAATTAACACTACCGTATCAGGGGCTTTATTAGTTGTTGTATTAGCTATTATCATCTTCGGTGGCGTAAAGCGAATCGTTAACGTTGCACAAGTTGTTGTACCGTTTATGGCAGTTGGTTATATTTTAGTAGCTTGCGTTATTGTTGCTATGAATATTGAAAAATTACCAGAAGCATTTATGTTAATTATAAGAAGTGCTTTTGCATTAGAGGCGGCTTTCGGTGGTATTATCGGTTTAGCAATTTCTTGGGGAGTAAAACGTGGTATTTATTCCAATGAAGCAGGGCAAGGAACTGGACCACATGCAGCAGCAGCAGCTGAAGTATCACATCCAGCTAAACAAGGTTTAGTGCAAGCATTTTCCGTTTACATTGATACATTATTTGTTTGTTCAGCAACAGCATTTATGATGATTATTACAGGCATGTATAACGTATTTGATGCAAGCGGAAAAAACCTTATTGTAAATAAATTAAATGGTGCTCAGCCGGGACCGGGATATACACAGGCAGCGGTAGAATCTGTTTTCCCTGGATTTGGAAACGGTTTCGTTGCAATCTCGTTACTATTCTTTGCATTTACAACAATTATGGCGTATTACTACATTGCAGAAACGAATATCGCATACTTAAATCGTGATAAAGACCGTCCTTGGCTGTCTATGGTACTAAAATTTGTATTTTTAGGAGCTGTATTCTACGGTTGTATAAAAACAGCAGCAACGGCGTGGGCTTTAGGTGACATCGGTGTAGGAATTATGGCATGGGTAAATATCATTGCGATTTTACTATTACAAAAACCTGCATTAGTTGCATTAAAGGATTATGAAAAGCAGAAAAAAGAAGGAAAAGATCCGGTATTCGATCCAGGGCCATTAGGCATTAAAAATGCTGATTTCTGGGAGCATGAATACGGGAAAGATAAGAAAGAAGAAGTATCCTAATAGAATAGAAATGAAGAAGCAAAGGGAAATCCCTTTGCTTTTTTTATGGAAAAAATGAGGCTGGAAGTTATTTTTTTACCTATTTTTGAATATAAAAAGAATGTACATGCTTTGTTAGTGGAAGGGGGGAGTATGTTGATAGATTTTCGTAATGTAAATAAATATTATGGTAACTTTCAAGTTTTAAAAGATATTAATGTGCAAGTGAAAAAAGGTGAAGTGGTAGTAGTTGTTGGGCCTTCAGGATCAGGAAAAAGTACGTTGCTTCGGTGTATAAATCAGCTAGAGACCATTACAGATGGAGAGTTAATTGTACAAAATACGGAGGTACACAATGCAAAAACAGATATGAATGAATTACGCCGAAATATTGGGATGGTCTTTCAACATTTTTATTTATATCCACATAAAACGGTTCTTCAAAATATTACACTAGCACCGATTAAAGTAAATAAAGTTTCAAAAGAGGAAGCTGAGAAAACAGCGATGTTTTATTTAGAGAAAGTAGGAATTCCGGAGAAGGCTAGTGTATATCCACATCAATTATCTGGTGGACAACAGCAAAGGGTAGCGATTGCTAGGGGACTCGCGATGCAGCCGGAAATTATGCTATTCGATGAGCCTACGTCTGCTCTTGATCCGGAGATGATTGGGGAAGTACTTGATGTTATGAAAACGCTAGCCAAAGAAGGGATGACGATGGTCGTTGTCACGCATGAAATGGGATTTGCGCGAGAAGTAGCGGATCGGATTTTATTTATGGATGATGGCAAGATCATTGAGGATACGACACCAGCGCAATTCTTTGCAAGTCCTGAACAAGAAAGAGCGCGTCTATTTTTAAGAAGAGTGTTAAACCATTAAAGGAGGAATTTCATGCTTAAAATGAAAAAGTTGTTTACCTTAATTGTATTCTCATGTTTATTCGTACTTGTCGTTGCCGGGTGCGGAAGTAAAAAAGATGAGGCGAAGGAAACGAATACGAAGCAAGGCGGGGCTGTTGAGCAAATTAAGAAGCGCGGGAAGCTAGTAGTTGGGGTGAAGAATGATACGAACTTATTTGGATTGAAAAATCCTTCAACAGGGCAAGTAGAAGGATTTGATGTTGATGTTGCAAAGGCGCTTGCGAAAAAAATTCTTGGAGATGAAAAGAAACTAGAATTAAAAGAAGTAACGTCTAAAACGCGTATTCCACTACTGAAAAACGGTGATATCGATGCAATTATCGCAACAATGACAATTACGGAAGAACGCAAAAAAGAAGTGGATTTTTCAGATGTATATTTTAAAGCAGGGCAATCGTTACTTGTGAAAAAAGGGAGCGATATTAAAAATATTGATGATGTGAAAAAGGGTGTAAAAGTGTTAGCTGTAAAAGGTTCAACATCAACAAATAATATTCGTCAAAAGTCACCAGAAGCGACTGTATTAGAATTTGAAAATTACAGTGAGGCATTTACGGCGTTAAAAGCAGGGAAAGGTGATGTTTTAACGACAGATAACGCAATTCTTTACGGCATGGCAAAACAAGATTCAAATTATGAGGTTGTAGGGAAAATTTTTACGGATGAACCGTACGGAATTGCAGTGCAAAAAGGGGCAGATGATTTAACGAAAGAGATTAATAGCTTACTAAAAGATATGAAAGCGAATGGGGAATACGATAAATTGTATGAAAAATGGATTGGTCAAAAACAAGAGAAGTAAAGTTAAACTTTAATTAGTGGGGCTTTATTTCTAGTGAATAGTAAGAGTGAGAGGATGAGGGATGCTCATCCTCTTCTTGTAAAGAAAGAGGGGAGAATATGTGCCTGATTTTTCTATATTAACGAATAACATTGATATGTATTTAGAAGGCTTTAAATATACTGTGATGTCTAGTGTAATTGCATTAATAGGAAGCTTTATTTTAGGAGTAATTTTGGCTGTAATGCGTATTGCACCGATTCGTATTTTAAATTGGATAGGATCAGTTTTTGTGGAGTTTGTAAGAAATATTCCACTTGTATTAATTGCATTTATATTCTATTTTGCTTTACCTGTAATAGGAATCACTTTAAATGGTTTTGTAGCAGGGACAGTTACGCTTACTGTATATACTGCATCGTTTATTGCGGAAGTTATTCGCGCTGGTATTTTATCAGTCGCAAAAGGTCAAATGGAAGCAGCGCGTTCCTCGGGATTGACTTATACGCAAGCGATGTACCATGTCGTTTTACCTCAAGCGATGAAAATCGTAATCCCTCCTCTAGGAAATCAATTTCTCAATTTAGTAAAAAACTCTTCCATACTCGGAATTATCGCTGGTATGGATTTAATGTATCAAGGGGACTTAATTTCAACGAAGACGTTTGTTACGTTCGATGTCTATATATTTGTCGGGATGTTTTATTTAATATTAACAATTCCGCTCAGTATGCTAGTGCGTTATTTAGAAAAACGCTTGGCAAAGGAGGCGGTGTAAATGGATTTTAAGGGAGCAATAACAGGTGATCATATTCTGTTTTTATTAAAAGGATTACTTATAACGTTAGAGGTAGCACTCGTAGCAATTGTACTTAGCTTTATTATTGGTAGTGTAATAGGGACATTACGCTACATGAAAATACCTGTTGTCTCACAAGTATTAGGGATTATTGTTGAAGTGATTCGAAACTTACCACTACTTTTAATTATATTTTTCACGTATTTTGCACTTCCAGAAGCAGGCTTGAAATTAGAAATTATAACAGCTGTAATTGTTGCTTTAACAATATTTGAAGCAGCAATGATATCTGAAATTGTTCGAGGTGGTCTATTATCTATTGAAAAAGGACAGATTGAGGCCGCAAGATCTTCAGGATTAACGTATGTTCAAGCGCTTTGGCATATTATTTTGCCACAAGCATTAAGAAGGATGGTCCCGCCACTTGTCAGTCAGTTTATTTCATTGCTGAAAGATACATCACTCGCAGTTGCTATATCACTGCCAGAGCTTATGCATAATGCTCAAATCATTAGCGGACAGAATGTAAATTATATGATTCCAACGTTTATAGTAGTAGCTTGTATGTACTTTATCGTAAACTATAGTTTATCAATTTTATCGAGAAGATTAGAACTCCGTTAACTCTTACAATATATGTAAGGGTTTTTCCTTGTTTATCCTTATTTTCCTCTAATTAGAATCTAAATCTCGTGATAATTCGATTTTTTATATTATTTTATCAGAAAAGTTTTAATTTTATATAGAAATTGTAATCGCTTTCGTGTATATTTTTATTATCAGAAAATTTTAACAAGATATAGGGGTATCGGTAGGGGGAGGATTTAGATGCAGCAACCAACGAATGAGAAATTACATCGTACGATGAAGAGTAGACATTTATTTATGATCGCACTAGGTGGTGTAATCGGGACTGGGTTTTTCTTAGGTTCAGGTTACACCATTAATCAGGCTGGACCAGGGGGAGCCATCCTTTCATATTTAGTTGGCGGATTTATTATGTATTTAACAATGCTTTGTCTTGGAGAGTTAACGGTAGCAATGCCAGTTTCAGGTTCTTTCCAAAAGTATGCGACGAAGTTTATTGGACCGGGAACGGGCTTTATGATTGGCTGGCTATATTGGCTTGGCTGGGCAGTGACAGTAGGTTTAGAGTTAACTTCAATTGGTTTAATGATGAAAAGATGGTTTCCGAATGTTGATGTTTGGGTATGGTGTCTTGTATTCGGCGTTATTTTATATGCATCAAACGCAATTTCGGCGAAAAGTTATGCTGAATTAGAATTTTGGTTCTCTAGTATTAAAGTAGTTACAATTCTTGCATTTGTTGTTCTTGGTGGTAGTGCATTACTAGGGTTTATATCATATGACGGAAAAGAAGCAGCACCTCTTTTCTCTAACTTTGTAAGCGATGGTGGATTATTCCCGAATGGACTAGCTGCCGTATTACTTACAATGATTACAGTTAACTTCTCGTTCCAAGGAACAGAGTTAATCGGGATTGCAGCGGGAGAAAGTGAAAATCCTGAAAAAACAATTCCACGTGCGATTCGTAATACAGTATGGCGCATCATGTTATTCTTCATTTTAACAATGACAATTTTAGTAGGATTAATTTCTTGGAAAGAAGCTGGCGTAATTGAAAGTCCATTCGTAGTCGTATTTGATAAAATCGGTATTCCATACGCAGCTGATATTATGAACTTCGTTATTATTACAGCGTTACTATCTGTAGCGAATTCAGGATTATATGCGGCAACTCGTATATTATGGTCACTTGCAAATGAAGGAATGGCACCAACATCGTTCCAGAAAGTAAATAAGCGTGGTATTCCAATTACAGCACTAGTTGTAACGATTGCAGTAGCTGGCCTTTCTTTATTCTCAAGTTTCCTTGCAGAAGATACAGTATACATGTACTTATTATCTATAGCTGGTTTATCGGCTGTTTCCAGTTGGATCATTATTGCTTTATCGCAACTACGCTTTAGAAGTCAGTATATAAAAGGCGGAGGAAAGTTAGAGGACTTAAAGTATAGAACACCACTATACCCAATTGTTCCGATTTTAGCTTTAATTACAAATAGTATCGTTGTTATTAGTTTAGCGTTTATTCCAGAACAAAGAATGGCGTTATACTGTGGTATTCCATTTATCATTTTCTGCTATATATATTATTATATGAGTAAGAAACGGAAGAAACCGATGAAAGTGGAGATGGAAGCGAAGTATGAAAATAAAAATTAAGCATGATGATATAGAGGCAGATTTATCGTATGGTCCATTAGCGATTGGAAAAGAAAATGGGTATTCACCGTTACAATTACTCGTTTCTTCTATCGCAGGATGTAGTGCAATTGTCTTTCAAACAATTTTAGAAAAGAAACGTATTACATATGATACGTTTACAATCGAAACGGAAATTGGTAGAAGTGAAGCTTTATCAAAACCAGTTGAAAGTGTTCATTTGCACTATAAAATTAAAGCACAAAACATTACAGAAGAGCAATTGGACAAGGCACTGCAACTTGCAGTGAAAAATTGTACGATTGTTCAATCGGTAAAAGATAGTATAAAAGTTACGGAAACAATTGAACTAATAAAGTGAAACATAAAAACGTGAGAATACGGCTCTCACGTTTTTATGTTTTTAACAGAGGGGGAAGTATTATGGAATGTTTAGGTTGTAAATTAGCAAACGAAGAGGAAAAAATATATAAAGTATATGAAGATGACTATGTAACATGCTTTTTAGATCATGAACCTTTCTATTCAGGACACACTTTAATTGTGCCAAAGCAGCATGTTGTAGAAGTGGACGAATTAGATGATGTTATAGCGAAATCAATTATGGATGCTTCTAAGCTGATTGCAAAAGCGATTAAATCATTATATAAACCAGAAGGAATTACAGTTTGTCAAAATGGTGGCATTTTTAACGAGTTAAAGCATTACCATATGCATGTCGTACCGAGATATAAAGAGCGCTCGTTTGCCGAGTTTTATACGGTACAACTAGGAGAAAAGAAGAATCATAACTTGGAAGAGACACAGAATTTGTTACAAGAAGCGATAGAGCAAATAATGCTTACTGAAAAGGCATAAGTGGGATGTTCTTAATGGAACAGTCAGGAAAATTCTAATAAACAAAAGCTCAATTTCTCAGTTACAATAGAGAAATTGAGCTTTTGTTTATTCTATTATTAAATTTTATATATAAAAAGATTTTACAGTGTCACAAAGTATAGCGCTCATTCGTTATATAGAGTGAGAGGAGGAATTAGATGAAATTTACAAACAACGATTATGAAAAGATGGAAGAGCTATACGAGTTGTATGAACAAAAAATTTATTATGTAGCGTATTCTATTTTAAATAATATTCAGCAGGCTGAAGATGCGGTTCAAGAGACGTTTATTACCCTTTATAAGAACTTGGAAAAGCTCCATAGCTTGAGCACTGAAGAGCTTAAACGCTATATTTTGAGGGTCGCGAAAAACAAGGCGATTGATAGTTACCGGAAAAATAAACGACATGAAACATTTTTAGAAGAATATGAAAGAGAATCAGCAGAAGCGGTAGATGAAAATATTGAAGAGTGGGAAAAACGTAAAATGTCTGAAGTTCAAATTGATACATTGCTAAAGGAGTTAAATGAATCTAACAGACAGGTGTTTAAGTATAAAGTCTTCTATAACTTAACGTATCAAGAGATTTCAAGTGTTATGGGGATAACGGAGGTCAATGTCCGCAAGCAGTTTGAACGCGCTCGAAAACGAGTCCAAAATATGATAGGAGGTATACAACATGACGAATTCAAAGAACTCCAAAGAAATATATGAACTTGCTGAAAAGATTGCTTTAGATGATTTTGATAAACTTGAAGAACAACATGAATTTTCACATACATATACGCGCAAAAAGAAATTGTTTATGGAGGAAATGAAGCTGAAAGATGGACAACCACAGAAAAAGCGTAAAAAACATCGTATGTTAATCGCTGCTGCTTGTTTATTGATTGGTATGCCGACAACAGTTTTTGGTGCAGTAAAAGTCTACAATATGATTGTTCAAAAACAAAATTACGAAGTAAATGTTTCAGTAACAAATAAGGACTCGAAAAAGGCTGACAAGTGGTATAAATTGAAAATCGATAAATTACCAGAAAATATGGAGGCAATTGATGACTCTGCTATGAAATATTCATTTAAAGATAACGACGCAAATGGAGGCTTTTCATTTGCTCTTTGGAGAGTAGGGGAAAATGCGGACTTTCAAACTTTATATTCAAAAAGCTACGAAGAAAAAGAGATAAGTGGCAAGAAAGCAGTAATTGTTCATAAAGAAACTGGAAACAACAATGTAATGTTTGATAGGAAGGTCTTTCTCTTTTTTGAGAAAGAAGGGATTATGTTAGAAAGCTTTATTGGATCAGATGTAAATGAAGAACAAATGATGGATGTGTTAGGGAACATTTCACTTGAGCCTACGTCAAAAGGAAAGGCAGCACATATAACAGATTATGATAAAAAGTATTTTAGCGAAGCGGATGAACCTAAAAAAAATAAGGTGATTCCTTTGAAAAAAGATAGTAAACGACTATTTCACATAGGACAAAAGGTTCCAGTAACGATATCTATGGATAACAGCCAAATTGAATATATGATAGAAAAAGTTGAAGTCTTTGATTCAATTAAAGATTTTAAACAAGAGAACTTTAATGAATTTGGCTTAGGGATATTAAGCAAGAAGAAGGCTTTAGATCACACGGGAAAATTGCTATCGTACAGACGGGATGTATATAAATTAGGGAATGGTAAAGATTCAATTGATACATTAGTAGATTCAAAATTAGTTAATGTTAAATTTGTCTACCTGACAACAACAGTGAAAAATATAGGTAAACAGGCGACAGAAGAAATCTATATGCATCCATCCATAAAGCAGCTTAAATTTGAAGGGAATGCATGGAAATACGCTAAAGAAGAGGGAATGGACGCAACGCGTATTATGACGGGAGAAGTTAATTATTTAGAGCCTCACGGAGATGGGAAAAGCTTCTACAATATTGGCAGTATCCGACCAGGAGAAACGGTAAAAGTTAAATTAGGTTATTTTGTGGATGAGGATAAATTAGATTCAATCTTCCTGGATGCTTTCCGTTACAGTGGTTTTAGTGGAACTGAGAATATGAATTCGAAAAATCGTTGGTGGTTTGACATTCGTCAATAATAAAACAATGGGAACAACGGGACGAAAAAAGCTGCTTATATTTAGCAGCTTTTTTCGTCTTCATACATATGTAAAATTTCTTTCGCACGTAGACGTAAACCATCTATCAATTCTTTCGGTTCTAAAACTCTTGCATCTTTTCCAAGTCTATAAAATAAAGGAGTAATAAAGTTAATTTCACCTTTATCAATTGTTGAATGTATATATCCTGTCCCGTCTTCGTTTACTACCACGAATTCTTCAAGGTAAGGAACGCTTTCACATTGGCGCACGCCTTCTGCTGTTAATGAGACGTGTAACTGCGTAGGAATATGCACTACGTTAGAGCTAGAGGCAAACCATTCTTCTAAATTCATGAACGTATCTTTATTTTCTTCTGTTGATAATATAGAAAGAATACGATCAACGCGATACAGTAATACTTTTTTTCTACTGAAGTCATAGGACGGTAAGTACCATAGTCCGTCGTGAGCGTATACACCGATAGGATGAACATGCTTTGTTTTTATCCCCGATTTAGATTCGTATTGAAAGTGTAAATTTTTATTTTCAATAGCCGCAGTTAGTACTTCGTTTAAAAGAGGTGTATCAATCGTTCTCTTCGGATTCCAAAAAGTGATATAAGAACGTATTTTATCAACTTTCGTTTTCGCATCATGTTGTAGAGAGCTATACAGTTTATGTGTAACGGAATTGATTTCTGTGTTAAAAGGTAAGTCTCTGTAGTAGCTTAAAGATTGAAATGCAAAAAAGATGGAGACTGCTTCTTCTTCCGTAAATAAAATAGGGGGAATGACTCTATTCGTTAATACTTTATAGCCTCCGTTACGACCTTGTTCAGCATAGATGGGTAATCCCATATCACTTAAATCTACTATGTATCTATGGACAGTACGAACGGAAATATTAAATTCATCAGCTATTTCTTGAGCTGTAAATGTCTTTTTGGCGGAAGCAAATATAAGAATATCTAATAAGCGTTTAGCTTTTGACAAATGTATCACCTTTTTTCTTTGTAACATGACATAAATTGTCATGTTTTATTGTTAGTATATTGTTTACATCATATGTTATCAATATGAGATGCAAGGAGGAAAAGATATGTCACGTGAAATAGTTTTATTTATAGCGGCGAGCTTGGATGGATATATCGCGAAAGAAGATGATGATTTACAGTGGTTAATGGAAACGGAAGGAGAGGGAGATAACGGTTATACAGAAATGTATGACACAATTGATACAATAATCATGGGAAAAAGAACGTACGATTATGTAGTAGAGCATATGGACACATTCCCGTATGTAGATAAAAAATGTTATGTTTTCTCTAACTCAGAAAAAGGTTCAAACGAACATGTGGAGTTTGTAAATGAAGATGTAGTGGAGTTTATAAAAAGGTTAAAAGCACAAGAAGGATCTAAAATATGGATGGTCGGTGGAGGGAGTCTACTAAGAGAATTCTTTAAGAATAATCTAATTGATGAATATGTTGTCACGATTACACCGCATATATTAGGTTCTGGAGTTCCGTTATTTCAAGAAAAGAACCCGGAAATCAATTTAACTTTAACGGATACGAAACGTTTTGGGCAATTTGTAAATTTATATTATAAGGAAAAGAAATAGCATACTAATGAACGGACCAAATTACATCTGATTTGGTCTGTTCGTATTCTTAGTTATAGTGAGGTTTATCTGTCCTTAACATATCAATTAGTATAAGGGATAACATATTGATTTGGATAATTCAAAAGGAAAATTGTAATTTTATGTTGAAATGAACATGGAAAGTATAAAGGAATGTGCTTAGATTACTAAGGAGGTTGTCTTGAACAAAGGGAGTGAAGAATTGGATGAAAAGAAACTATTAAAATTAGTTTTAGAAATTCAAGAGCTACAAGATTTTGGGAAAGATTTTGAACATAAACTCATTGTATTTGAAAATAGTGTTCCTTATCCAAATGCAAAAGAATTATTTTTTGCTGATTACGGTGCAGAATATATTGTAAAAAGAGCTATTAATCATAAAAATATAAAATTAGGTGAGTTAAATAAAGAGGAGTTAGTTACCTTGGTTCAAAAACTTATGGATACGGAAGGAGAAGAATGGGAACAGGCAATTTGGTTGGACATGGTTGAATCGTCTGTTATTGACCCTAAAATAGGTGATTATATTTTCTGGAGCGATGACGAATTAACCGCCAGAGAAATTATAGATAAAGCATTGGCTTATAAACCATTAAAATTATAAAGTGTGTTGCTTTAAGTAGAATTAAAGGTTTATTTTAGAATAGATTGAGGGTGTTGCAAAACTCATAAATATTCAAAAATAAATGCATAAAAAAATCCGTTTTCCTGGAAGAATGATAGTACCCTAAACTATCTCCAGAAAGGACGGATTTACTAGTATGATAACCAATTTTGATCACAATCAATCCATTTTACACATTTTATTTGCCTACGTAGACAGTTTAACCATTGGAGGCGTTCCGCCTATTACAGGCCGCCCACCTATCTGTAGAAAAGCTTTACTCAAATGTTTTTTTGTGAAAACGGTATTCCAAATCAATTCATTACGTAAGTTAACTCGCTTTTTGCATCAATATCCTTCATTTCGTGTATCTTGTGGTCTTTCCTTTGTTCCTCATATATCCACTTTCTCACGTGTAGGAACTTGGTTTCGCAATGAAGGTATTCCGTTGATTCATAAACAAACTCTTGAAGAAATGAATTTAGGATTAATTCCGTGTGTTTTAATTGATAGCACTGCCTTACGGAGTAGTTTATATGATTCCCAAGCAAAATGGGGGAAATCTACTCGTTATGGTTGGTATAAGGGATATAAAGCTCATGTCTGTTCTACACCAGAAGGTGTTGTATTGTCGTATGCATTTACAACAGCGAACGTACATGATAGCAAAATGGCTCCTGTATTGCTTCAAGATATACAAAATCAAAATGTGTTATTTTCCATTGCAGATGCTGCTTATGATAGTCAGCGCATTTATGAAATTGCAAAAACATGTGATATTTTTGCGGTGAATCCAATTAACCCACGTAATGGCGAACAAAGCAAAAGTACACATCGCCGTGTATTATCTCATTTTGCACAAACCATCTTTGGCAAACAGTTGATGAAAGAGCGTGGGAAAATTGAACAACAGTTTGGTCATCTCAAAGATAAAGGGCTGGAACAGCCACGTTGGTATGGTCAAAATCGCTATTTATTACATGTTCAGCTAGTTTTTCTGATTCATAACATTGCATATTTATTTTAGTTTTGCAACACCCTCTAGATTGTATAAAATTAAGAGGTTTAGAAATTTGTTTAAGTTTTGTCTTTAATTTGATTTAAGCTAAAGGAGAATTTAGTTCAATAAGACAATAAAAGACGCCTAGAGTTTTTGAACTCTGGGCGTTTTCATATGCTAATTATGATGTGATTTTGTAAATCAAAACTGAACTTGTTAATTGATGATAGTTGTATTTCTATATAAATGGCAATGAAATGATAAAGCAAGACCCATGATCGACTTCACTCGTTACAGTAATATTCCCGCCGTGTAGTTCTACAATTTCTTTCACGATAGATAGTCCTAAACCAGTTCCGCCTGTAGCTCGTGATCTTGCTTTATCAACTCGATAAAAACGGTCGAAAATGTGAGGGAGGTCTTCAGGCGGAATACCTTCGCCTTCATCTTCAATTATAATGGAAATACGTTTATGTTCTTCTGTAACAGAAATATTTATATGAGAATGCTTTTGTGAATGTCTATAAGCGTTATTTAAAATGTTTACTATAACTTGTTCAAATCGCTGTTCATCTAAGTTTACTAGCAGTGTAGAAGGACAAGAGAAAGAAACTTTAATGTATCTTTCTTTATACATGGCATTTACTTTTTCGGCTATGCGAGTAAGGAAGGTGTGTAAATATACTTCCTTTACTTGAATAGAAAAGTTATGTTGTTCCATTTGTGCAAGTGAAAATAAGTCTTGAACTAAGTTCGTAATATAATCAGACTCATCTTTTATAATAGATAAATATCGCAAACGTTGCTTAGGAGATGTGGTTTCTTTTAAAGCAATGTCAGCATAACCTCTTACGTATGTTAACGGTGTTCGTAATTCATGAGCAACACTTGCTAGAAATTCACTTCGCTCTGCTTTCATATAATGTAAATCATTAGCAAGCGTTTGAATAGATGATGCTAGTTCACCAATTTCATCATTTCGAGTAGTTGTTAATGAAACAGATAAGTCGCCTTTACTCATTTTTTCAGTAGCATGTTTCATGTGTAACAATGGCTTTGTTAATAACCGAGATAAAAGAAAAATGGTGATGACTGTGAGTAGAAACGTGATGGCACCAGCAATAATGAATTGTTTGGTTAATCCATTAACCAACTCTTCGATGGATGCTGTCCCAAGAAACATATACACATAGCCTTCGTGTTTTCCAGCTACTATAATGGGACTAACTGTACATATATAATTAGATGTTTTCCAATGATTTTCTATAATCGCTCCGTTATGGTCTGTTCGAGTCTGCATTCTACTAATGTGATCTTTTATAGTCGTGTTTATTTTGTTAGATTTAGCTAGCACTTCTTTATTTGTATTTGTAATAACGACGGTTGTTTCAGCTTCAGATTCCATTAGTGCAACGTGAGAGATTGTTTGCTCATCATAATATTTTTCAA
Source organism: Bacillus cereus group sp. MG4 (assembly GCF_040460055.1). Lineage (NCBI taxonomy): Bacteria > Bacillati > Bacillota > Bacilli > Caryophanales > Bacillaceae > Bacillus > Bacillus cereus group sp. MG4. The sequence goes on from NZ_JARVGZ010000001.1 coordinate 4,078,448, forward strand.
GTACATCACGATGGCTGTTTCCACGTTTTAATAAAGCAGTCATTTCTTCATTTACTCTAGTGTTTACGAGACTATAATAGAGCAAAACAAATAGAACACTTTCGATTAAAAGTGTGAAAATTAAAAAATAAAATCCGAATTGAATAGAGATTCGTTTCATTAATTTGCTCCTTAATGTTTGGTATCAACCCATCGATAACCAACTCCGTACACAGTTTTTAAATGATGATCGATAGGGAAATTTCCTTTGCGTAATTTATCACGTAAATTACGAATATGTGAATCGACTGTGCGATCTTCTGTATTTGTATTTAATCCCCAAATTCGTTCAATGAGCTGATCACGGCTTAGTACGTAGTTTACATGGCGTAAAAATAACCCGAGTAAAGAGAATTCAATTGGTGTAAGAAGAAGTTCTTCATTATGGACAGAAGCGAAGTGCTTTGCTTCATCCCATAGAATCCCATGATATTGGATTTGTTTATGTTCATTTGTGCGCCTTAAAACAGCTTCAATTCTTGCGAAAAGTTCCTCCTCATGGAAAGGTTTTGTTACGTAATCATCAGCTCCGATTTTTAATCCTTGGACGACATCTACTGTTTGATCACGAGCCGTTACCATAATGATAGGAACGTTACTAAAGGATCGAATTCTTTTGCACGTTTCCCATCCGTCCATCTTTGGCATCATAATATCGAGTAAAACAAATTTAAAGTTTTGATTTTCTATATGTGAAATAGCTTCTTCTCCGGATTGTGCACATATGCAGTTATATCCAATTGGAGTAAGGTAAAGTGTTAATAATTCAAGCATTCTCGGTTCATCGTCTACGAGCAGTATATCAATCATAGAGAGCCCTCCATCTTTATAATCGTTACTTAAATTGTAAGTCAAAATCATGAAGAAATGGTGCAGATTATCATGCGTCTGCATAATTTCTTCAGAATTGCTTGTTATTGTAAAGTTGAAATTCCATTTTAGGTAATGATATTGGCCCGAAAACGATTCATATGGAGGCGGTATAGTGAAAAAGATGACCCGGATTTTTGGGATAACAATAATTGCGGCGGTTGGTCTTGCGGCGTGTGGGCAAACGAACACGGATCATAAAAATCATGAATCTAAAGAAGAGAAAAAAACAGAGCAAAAGGAAATGAAAATGAATCAGGAGGTAACTGCGCCGAAAGAAATGAACGAAGGTGCATCGAATGATTTATTAACGACAAGCTTAAAAAATGTAACGAGATTAAACACAAACGATCCTTTGCAAATGGCAGTATTAACTTCGCAAACGATATGGCCAGCAACGCATAAAGAGAATCAGCCAGGCGCTGTTATTTTAGTGCCAGTAAACGAGTGGCAATTAGGTATTGCGAGTGCGGATCTTATTCACCATCCGAATAACGGGCCAATTTTATTTATAGAAAAAGAAAAGGTACCCGAAATGACGTTAAAAGAAATAAAACGATTAAATCCGCTCGGAACGAAAGATGGAACACAAATTATGGTGATGGGGGATGTAGGTCCATCTATCCTTGAGCAATTAAAAGCATATAAAATAAAGCAAATAAAAGAAACGGATCCAGCTATATTTGCTAAAGACGTGGATAAAGAATATGCCGATATAACAGGAAGTTATCCAAATAGTGTTATTATCGGTTCGTCTGAAGAAGAAGGGCGTTTATACACAACACCAGCTGTAAACTGGATCTCTCATATGCCAGAACCGCTTTTATATACAGAAAAAGATAAGGTGCCAGAAGCGACGATAGAGGCATTAAAAATGAGAAAAGATAAAGCGAATATATATGTATTAGGACCAGAAAAAATCATTTCAAAAGCAGTAGAAAAAGAGTTAAGTAAATACGGGAAAGTAACGCGTATTAGTGGGGAGACTCCAACAGAAAATTCGGTTGCATTTGCGAAGTTTAAAGATGAAAAAACGAAATTTGGCTGGGGGTTCACAAAACCAGGTCACGGTTTATCATTTGTTTCAAGCAAAACACCAGACTTAGCAGTTGCAGGAGCACCATTTTCACATATGGGTAAACACGCACCTGTTGTATTGTTAGAAGAAGGTAAAGCTTCACAACCAGTGTATGACTTCCTCGCTAGTATTCAACCGAAGTTTAAAGATAACCCAACACTTGGGCCTTATAACCACGGCTTCTTATTAGGAAGTACGAGTGATATTTCATTTGAAACACAAGGTATATTGGATGAGAGGTTAGAGATTGTTCAGGAAATTGGTCAAGGGCACGGTGAACATTAATAAAATGAGCAAAGGCGCTGCGAAGGTAGCGCCTTTTTCTGTAGGAAACTTTTACATAGCAAAAATCTCTCTACTCGTTATATAATAGCCTTCGTGCAGTCGGCTTAGATTTTCTTATGGAGAAAATCAAATGATAAAAGAGTAGAGGAGTGGTATTTTGTTTCAAACGATAAAAAATGATTGGTTCTCCAATGTGAGAGGGGATGTGCTATCGGGAATTGTCGTTGCTTTAGCGTTAATTCCTGAAGCGATTGCTTTCTCTGTTATTGCAGGCGTGGATCCGACCGTTGGGTTATACGCAGCCTTTTGTATTGCGGTTACCATTGCATTTGTTGGTGGAAGAACTGGGATGATTTCAGCTGCAACAGGTGCAATGGCATTATTAATGGTGACGCTCGTTAAGGATCATGGTTTGCAATACTTATTTGCTACAACAATATTAACAGGTATTGTCCAAATTATTTTTGGCGTGTTCAAACTGAGCTCATTTATGAAGTTTGTTCCTAAATCTGTTATGAGTGGTTTTTTAAATTCACTTGGAATTTTAGTTTTTACAGCGCAATTGCCACATTTTAAAAATGCAACTTGGCAAATGTATGCACTTGTCGCATTAGGACTTGTAATTATATATGTATTTCCACGTATTACGACGGCTGTACCGTCTACACTTATTTCCATTATTATTGTGACAAGTATTGCACTTATGAGCGGATTACAGTTAAAAACAGTCGGGGATATGGGAAGTTTACCGAAAGAATTACCGTTCTTTAGCATTCCTAATGTACCGTTTACACTTGAGACATTAGGGATCATTTTACCGTACGCAGTTATGCTTGCAATTATCGGTTTACTAGAGTCATTATTAACAGCTTCAGTTTTAGATGATATGACGCATACGGAAAGTAATAAACATAAAGAAGCACGTGGACAAGGTATTGCAAACATTGTCGCTGGTTTCTTCGGAGGAATGGCAGGATGTGCAATGATTGGACAATCTGTTATTAATATTAAATCAGGTGGACGAGGTCGTTTATCGACATTTGTAGCAGGCGGGTTTTTAATCGTATTACTATTCGTTTTAGGTGATTATGTTGTTCATATTCCGATGGCAGCTTTAGTTGCAGTTATGATCATGGTTTCAATTGGAACATTTGATTGGAACTCTGTAACAACGATTCATAAAGTACCAAAAGGAAACGCATTTGTTATGATCGTAACAGTTGTGATTGTCCTAATTACACATAATTTAGCATTAGGTGTAATTATCGGAACAGTAATTAGTGCGGTTTTATTTGCATTCAATATGGCAAAGATTCACGTGAAACATTTATATATTGAAAATAAGAAAATATACGAAATTCATGGTCAACTTTTCTTTGCATCTACAGCAGACTTTATAAATAATTTTGCATTTGAGGAAGATATAAAAGAAATTGAGTTGAATTTTACTCACGCACACGTATGGGATGATTCAGCGGTAGCAGCAATTGATAAAGTTATCATGAAGTATGAACAAAGTGGCGTGAAAGTAAGTATAACGGGATTAAATGAACGAAGCTCGAAGATTATTTCAAACTTAGCTACTTATAATAAAAGAATTGCTAGTTAGAAGCCTCCTTTTTAGGGGGCTTTATTATATAATACGGGTAGGATAACGAAAAGGGGATTCAGCATATGTACAAACAAATTATATTAGCATGTGACGGTTCTGAACATGCACTTCGAGCAGCGGAACATGCAACATATATTGCGAAATGTAGCGAAGAAACAAATGTTGAAGTTGTGTACGTAGTAGATAATAGAACGGCAAAATCAGATATTATACAAGGTCAAACAGATTTAGAAACAATATCGGCTAGTCGAAAAGATAAATTAAAAGAGATTGAAAGTTTATTAAAGAAAGAGAACATTTCCTACAAAATTACGATATTACATGGCGATCCTGGAGATACGCTCGTTCAATATGTGAATACAGGGGATATAGATCTTGTTATCGCTGGCAGTAGAGGGTTAAATACATTACAAGAAATGGTGCTTGGTAGTGTAAGCCATAAAATAGCAAAACGAGTGAAATGCCCGGTAATGATTATAAAATAATATGAGTGAGAAATTTTGTAGTGTAAGCAAGACCTTGATATAATTCGAGGTCTTTTTTGACGTATAAAGGGAGAGAGCTTGGACATACTAGATATATAAGTATAAAGGGAAATTATTAACTTACAAATTTGTAAGTTTGTTGTTAGGAAAATCGATGTTATGAAAATTTTCCCATTGGTAAAATAAGAGTATCAAAGGGGAGATAGGGAGGATGGAAGCGATGAAATCATTTCAAAATTTATCATATAGTCAAGGGGTAAGCTTAATTTGTTTAGGAGGATTTGCTGCATCTGTTACGTTAGCTGTTTTAATAAAAATGATTCATCAAATCTTTTAATATTGGAGTAGGGAAGGAATTGATTGTTATTAATAGCAAGAGAAGGACTATAAATGAAAAATAGCTCCTAGCATGTATGTAGATGCTAGGAGCTATTTTCTTATTTCTCTGTTTCTGCTTTATCGCTTGTTACGCTAACTTTACCCCACTTATATTGATCCTCTGGTGTATATTTATAATCTTTTACTCGGTTATTGATACCCTTTAGATCGAACTTATAATGAAGTGGAATCATTGGTACTTCATCATGGATTAGTTTTTGCCATTTATCATATACTTCTGTACGATATTTATCGTCAGCAGCTTTTGGAGAAAGACCTTCTTTTAATAATTCAGTATTTTTAGGGTTTGACCATCTTTGATAGTTAAAGCTTGCATCAGGTCCCCAAAGGCCAGAGGGATCTGGATCAGAACCAGTACCGAAAGCACCAGCGTATAAATCGACTGCAGGATCATCTTTTTTCAGCTTATCATAGAACGAGTTAAATTCATGTAAGCGACCATCAAGAAGTTCAACTTTAATGCCAATTTCTTTCCAAGATTGAATAAAGAATTTTGCAAGAGGTTCACTTACATCACTACCACTCATTGATAAGAAGTTAAGTTTAACTTCCTTGCCATTAGGGTCTTCACGGAAACCATCACCGTTTTTATCTTTATATCCAGCTTCGTCTAACAATTTTTTCGCTTTCTCAACATCTTTATCATAAGAACCTACTTTATTATTGTGGAACTTAGGTGAAGCTGGTGAGATTGGTGAGTTAGCTGGATAACGTAAACCGTGATATAGTTTTTCACCGATTTCTTTTCGATCAATTGCATAAGCCATCGCTTGACGTAAACGAACATCTTTGAATGTATCTTTATCCATTACCATTTCACGTTTTTCTTTATCCATGTGTCCAAATTTAAAGCCGATGTAGCTGTAGTATAAATCTGTTCTTCCAACTAGTTGTGCATTCTTTAATTTACTTACGTTCGGATATTGATCTGCACTTACTTCCGCGATATCAATGTCACCATTTTTCAATGAAGCATTAACGATAGATGGGTTTACAACTTTTAAAACTACATTTTTAAGTTTTGGTTTTCCGCCCCAATAATCATCGAAACGTTCAAATTCAACAGATTCTCCAGGAACGATTTTCTTAACTTTAAATGGTCCGAAACCAATTGGATTTTTACGGATTTTATCAGATTCTGCTAATTTATCAATTGGCACATCTGCTAAGTATTTTTTATGAAGAGGGTATGTCCAAAGTCCAGTTTTCACAGAAGGATTTGGCTCCTTAAATGTAAATGAAATTGTTTTTTGATCAATTACTTTTACACCGGAAATTTTGTCAGTTTTTCCATCGTGATAATCAGTCATTCCTTCAATCATTTGCATTTGAGTGTCATAGCGAGATCCAGCATACAGCTTACTACCAATTACAAGGTAAGAATACTCTAAATCTTCAGCTGTTACAGGGTTTCCGTCATGCCACTTTACGTTATCTTTAATTTTTAATGTAATTGTTTTTTTATCTGCTGATATTTCATAAGTAGCGGCACCTTCGTTATTGTATTCCCAGTTTTTATCATTGTCTAATAATGCTTCATCAAAGAAAGTAATGACTTGGTTGTCAGGATCACCTTCATATACAGCGAAGTTTAAAAGTCCTTCAAATGGTGTGTTAGAAACAAGCCCATATGTCAATGAGCCATCTTTAATTTCTTTTTTATCGTTTTTAACGACTTCATTAAATTTGTTAGTGTCTACCTTTTTTGTGCTGCTCGTTTTTTCACTACCTCCGCTGCCCCCACAAGCTGAAAGTAGTAATGTTGAAGCCGCAAGTGTACTTAATACTTTAAGAAATTTTGGTTTGTTTGTCATTGTCTCCACCCCTTAACCTTTTCTTTGTCTAGCATCAGCTGAGCGACGTAGCGCTTGACCGATAAAATTTATACACAGCATCAACACTAAAATCATGAGTGATGCAGGTAACCAGATCCACCATTTTTCTTGCAGAACATCAGGATTTGTTGCATAACTAACAAGTGTTCCAAGGCTCGGTGTACTCTCTGGTAGACCAAAACCTAAGAAAGTTAGTCCAGATTCTATGCCAATATTTCCAGCAAGATTTAATGTAACGCTTACGATAATAATAGAACTTAAGTTAGGTAATACTTGGAACATCATAATCTTCCAGTTTGGTGTGCCTAATGTTTTGGAAGCAGATACATAATCCAATTCTTTTTCGGTCAATACTTTTGAACGAATCAACCTGGCCTTTCCTGTCCATAGGAAGATACTCATGATCAAAATAAATACAGTGACATTAAAGACTGGAACAATTGTGATAAGTACGATAACAAGCATTAGGAAAGGTAAAATAAGTTTGAAATCAATAATACGCATAATGATGTTATCAACAGCTCCACCAAAGTAACCAGCGATTAGTCCGATAGAAAGACCAATCAAACATGAGAGGATAGTGATTACAAGTCCAATCGTAAATGAATTTCTCGTTCCAATAATAAGTTGTCCAAAAATATCTCTCCCACCGTAATCTGTTCCTAACCAATGTTCACCAGATGGTGGAGAGTAAATAGAAAACAAATCAACTTTTACAATATCCTCCTGCTTCATGATGAAGGAAGTTGTGTAAACGGCTATCAGTATAATTGCCAATAAGAAAAGTGACAACATTGCTAATTTATCTTTACGAAATTCACGCCACATGACAGAAAAGCCAGAAGGACTTTTTTCGTAATGAACGACTTCAGTTTGTTTTTCGGGATTTGCTAACATAACGTTTCTTCACCTCCATTAATCAATACGAATACGTGGATCAACGATGCTTAGAATAATATCGGAAAGAAGAGTCCCGAGTAGCGTTGCGAATCCAGTAAATAAAACAAGTGCAGTTACGACACTAAAATCACGTTGAGAAATAGACTGCATAAATAATTGACCAATGCCAGGATAACTAAAGATACTTTCTAGAAAAATTGATCCAGCAACCACGCTTGTAATTTCATATCCTAAGAAAGCTGCGATTGGTAAAAATGAATTACGTAAAATATGTCTAGAATAGACCTTTGATTCTGGAACACCTTTTGCTTTTACTGTGCGTACAAAATCTTTATGTTTCGTATCGATAATTTCACTTCGTAAATATTGGATTGTACCCACTGTTGCAATTAATGCACCAGATAAAGCTGGTAATATCATGTGATTCAATTTACTTAAATAGTAAGCGAATGTACCTGTTGCAACTTGAGGATCTACGCTACCGCCGGTTGGGAATATTGCAAGCTTAAATCCAAATAGGAAGAGCATAATTAATGCAAATATAAATAGTGGTGTAGCAAGTCCTAAATAGTTATACAGTGTAATGAGTCGATCTGCCCATGTATCAGTCCAACGTCCACTTATGACACCGAGTGGAATTGCAATCACGTAAGTAAGAACAAGGACAAGAATTGCTAACCAAATTGTATTTCCAAGGCGTTCACCGATTAAATCAGTTACTTTCATTTTATGTGCGTAAGAAATACCAAAGTCACCTTGTACTGCGTTTTTGACCCAGCGAACATATTGTGTTGTAACGGGATCATTTAAACCTAACTTTTCGCGTTGCTCTTCAATGACTTTTGGATCTGCCTTCGGATTATTTACTGCTCTGCCGGTTAAGGCATCGCCTGGCATTGCTTTAGCTAGTAGAAAGACAAGTATACTTAACACGAATAATTGCGGGATCATCACTAAAAATCTCCGTAATATAAACTTCCACATGTTTTATCACTCCCTTATGGTAATGCCACCCGGTGCGTTGGCGAGATTGCTTTTAAGTCATAAGCCCGACCGTTTTCATTGAAATAATTTTCGTATGATTTCTCGTACTCAGAGCTTACTTGTTGACGGAGCTTACGTTGTTGTTCTCTGTTTTCAGGACGAATATCAGGAATCGCTGATATTAGGCGCTTCGTATAAATATGTTGCGGATTATTATAAATTTCTGTACTAGTTGCTTCTTCGACAATGCGTCCGCGATACATAACACCGATGCGGTCACACATATGACGAATGACACCTAAATCATGACTAATGAATAAGTATGTTAGTCCGAGTTCAGCTTGTAAATCTTGCAAGAAGTTTAACACTTGTGCCTGTACAGAGACGTCAAGCGCAGATACTGGTTCATCCGCAATAATAAGCTTCGGTTTTAATGTAAGAGCGCGTGCAATACCAATCCGCTGCCTTTGTCCACCGGAAAATTCATGTGGATATTTATAAATTGACTCTGGATTTAGACCAACTTTATCAAGATATTCTTGAACTGCTCTACGTTCTTCATCAGGTGAGAGCTTCTCAAAATTTCGAAGAGGCTCAGCAATAATGTCGAGAACACGTTTCTTCGGATTTAATGATGAATAAGGATCTTGGAAAATCATTTGAATATCTTTTCGTTGTTCACGTAGCTCAGAGCGACTTAATTTTGTTAAATCTCTATTATTAAAATGAATACTACCCTCTGTTGCTTTCGTTAAATGCATAATTGCTTTACCAGTTGTTGATTTGCCACTTCCTGATTCACCAACGATCCCGTATGTTTCACCCGGTTGTAATTCAAAACTTACACCATCGACAGCACGCACGTAATCTAATGTGCGGCCGAAGAAACCACCTTTAATTGGGAAATGTACTTTTAAATCTTCTACTTTAAGCAGTGCCATGAGTTACGTCATCTCCTTTCTTATCTTGGAAGTTGAAATGCTTGTAGCAAGTACAACGTACCCAATGGTCTGGTTTTACTTCATGTAAAATTGGATTTTCCTCGTGCTGATCAGGTCTAATCCATGGAATTCGAGCTTGGAAACGACAGCCTGTGCGAGGAAGCTTCGCTAACGAAGGAACGACCCCTTGAATTACATGCAATTTTTCTTTTTCACCATACGCAGATGGAATGGAGTTTAATAGAGAACGAGTATATGGGTGAAGAGGATTATTAAAAATCTCTTCAACTTTTCCTGTCTCTACAACTTGTCCGGCGTACATAACGACGATACGATCGGCTGTTTCTGCGACAACACTTAAATCATGAGTAATTAAAATGATGCCCATTTTCGTTTGTTCTTGAATAGATTTTAGTAAGTCTAAAATTTGTGCTTGGATGGTTACGTCAAGAGCCGTTGTTGGCTCATCCGCAATAATGAGTGCTGGGTTACAAGCAATTGCAATTGCGATAACAATTCTTTGTCTCATTCCGCCAGATAATTCGTGTGGGTATTGTTTATATGTAAGTTCTGGTTTTGGAATACCAACTTGATGAAGTAGTTCTAAGGTGCGTTCTTTTTTTTCAACTTTTGAAAGGCTTGTGTGGTAGTCTAAGTTTTCTTCGATTTGTTTTCCAACTGTCATAAGAGGATCGAGTGCTGTAAGAGGTTCTTGGAAAATCATACCGATGTTTGATCCGCGTACTTTATTCATTTCTGCGGTCGACATAGTTAGTAAATCCTTATCTCTATAGTTAAGCTGCCCTTGTAATTTTGTATTTGCTTCATTATGCAATCGCATAATAGAAAGGGCAAGTGCACTTTTTCCGCAACCTGATTCACCAACTATCGCGACAATCTCATTTTCATGGACAGTTAACGAAACGTTATCAACTGCTGCATGATATTGATCTTGTATGCGAAAGGAAGTCTGTAAGTTTTCAATGCGAAGAAGTGGATTCTTCATGGCTATCCCTCCATCTTTTCTGAAAAGACTAAATATTTTGTATGTTGTTGTTATTTTAATATAAATTGACAATGTTTGACAAGCATAAGTTGAGAAAATATTCAAAAATCTTTTTATACAGAGATTGAATGCTGTTGTATAAGGGATTGAAGTTAGTTGAAAACGCTAACATATAAAAAAAGGAGAATAAATCTTTTGTAAGAAAAAAGATTTATATGTAGAAAAAAGAGAGGTGTTCTGGAAAGAACAGCCTCTCTTTTTTTGATAAGAATAATATTAGTACTTAAGCTTGTTTTTGTTTTGCAGATCCTGTGTTTAAAGTAAGAGCAAGGAAGAACATTGCAAGTACACAAGATACAAGTAATAAGATGAATCCGCCATCCCATCCGAATGCATCAACGATAAAGCCCATAGCTGCGCTAGCAAAAGTAGCTCCACCTAGGTAACCGAAGAACCCAGTTAAACCAGCGGCAGTTCCAGCAGCTTTTTTTGGTGCTAAGTCTAATGCGTGTAGGCCGATTAACATAACAGGTCCATAAATTAAAAATCCAATTGCGACAAGTGCGATACTATCAACCATTGGATTACCAGGAGGATTTAGCCAGTAAACAAGAACGGCGATAAATACACCAACCATAAATAAAATACCAGCAGGTGCGCGGCGCCCTTTAAATAGTTTATCACTCATCCATCCGCAAAGAAGTGTACCTGGAATACCAGCCCATTCATATAGAGCGTAAGCTGTACGAGAGCTACTATGAGTGAAACTTTTTTCCTCTACTAAATAAGTAGGAGCCCAGTCTACAACGCCGTAACGTACGAAGTAAACGAAAACGTTCGCGATAGCGATGTACCATAAAAATTTATTGTTTAGTACGTATTTAAATAAAATTTCTTTTACTGAAAGTTCGCGTTCTCGATCTTTTACTTTTTCATCTGATGGATATTCTCCAGTATGTTCTTCGATAGAAGGTAATCCACAAGATTGAGGTGTATCTCTCATCGTAATTAATACATAAATACCAACTAAAATTGAAAGAATACCTGGGAAGTAAAAAATACTCTTCCAGTCATTTGCGAAGAAGTATAAGCCTAATGTCACAAGAGAAGGCATAAGTGCGCCACCGACATTATGAGCAACGTTCCAAATAGACATTTTTGTACCACGTTCACTAATAGAGAACCAGTGAACCATCGTACGACCACAAGGAGGCCATCCCATACCTTGTACCCATCCATTTAAAAACTGAAGGACAAACATAAGTATAATGCTCGTTGTAATGAAAGAAAATGAGCCGAAAATAATATTAATGATACCTGATAAAAATAGCCCAGCTGCTAAAAAGTAGCGAGGATTACAACGGTCGGATACGATACCCATAAGAAATTTACTTAATCCGTAAGCGATAGATACTGCTGAAAGGATAACCCCAAGTTCCCCTTTACTAAAGCCTTGTTCGATTAAGTATGGCATCGCTAGTGAAAAGTTTTTTCGAACAAAGTAGTAACCTGCGTAGCCGATGAAGATACCTAAGAATACTTGTAAACGTAATTTACGGTATTCGCTATCAACGCGATCAGCTGGTAAGCGTTCCGCGTGGGGCGCAGGCTTAAATAATTGTGTGAAAAACATAAAATGAAAATCCTCCCCTAATGAATTCGAAATGTTGTAAGTCAGAGAGAATATAAAAAGGCCATGAAATATAAAAAAGTTTCCTTTTTTATGATTCATAGCCGTATACTCCGATTCTCCGTGACTGTCAATATTAACTTCGTCGAAAATTATACAACTTTGTGACAGAAATGTAAACGTTTTTATAAATAAAAAGTGTTGACGGATTTTGTTCGTGGTATTAATATTTAAATACATTAAATATTTTATTGCTTAAATAAGAGGTGGATAACATGCCAAATGATATGACGCATATCGATAAAATTCAAGCTCTTGCCTTTTCGATTGGAAAGAAAATGCAGACGGAGTTATTAGAACAAATGCAAGCAACAGGACTTACACCACCGCAGTTTTATATTTTAAAGATTTTAGATCATTACGGTGCTTCAAGAGCGACAAAATTAGCAAAAAAGATGTATGTAAAGCCTAGTGCAATTACAGTGATGATTGATCGCTTAATTGATCAAGAGCTGGTAGAGCGCTATCACGACAAAGATGACCGTCGTGTTGTCATCATTGAGCTAACAAAAAAGGGGAAAGCTAGGGTGGAAGAGGCAATGACCGCTCGTAATGAGCATATTGCAAAATATTTCTCACATTTAGAATTACAAGAAAGAGAAGATTTGTTACGTCTCTTTGAGAAGTTAGAAACAATTATTTGCGGGACACAAGAGAAAAAAGAGAATAACTAAGAGGAATTGAGGAGATTACATGGAGCAACAAGAAAATATAAATAGAAAGTTGCTGTTAATCGGTTTAATAATCGCGATGCTATTTGCTGCATTAGATGGAACAATCGTTGGCACAGCAATGCCGCGTATCGTCGGTGAACTAGGCGGATTAAGTTTAATGACATGGTTAACAACAGCTTATATGTTAACATCAACGACAGTTGTACCAATTGCAGGTAAATTAGCGGATTTACTTGGCCGTCGTAACGTTTATATTACAGGACTAGTTATCTTTATGGTTGGTTCGGCGTTATGTGGTATGGCAAATGGTATGACAGAATTAATTATTTTCCGTGGTATTCAAGGTCTTGGTGGCGGTATTATGATGCCAATGGCTATGATTATTATCGGAGATATGTTTACGGGAAAAGAACGTGCGAAATGGCAAGGTATTTTTGGTGCGTTATACGGTCTTGCTTCTGTAATTGGACCACAAGTGGGTGGCTGGATTGTAGACGCAGTGAACTGGAGATGGGTATTCTACATTAACTTACCAGTTGGTATTTTAGCAACAATCTTTATTGCAATGGGATTAAAGTCACATAAACAAACAGGACCGATCAAAATTGATATTGCTGGAATCTTTACGATGATTCTCGGTGTTGTAAGTTTATTACTTGCATTAACGTTTGGCGGAAAAGATTATCCATGGGATTCTTGGCAAATTATCGGTTTATTTGCATTAGCTCTAATTGGTATTGTTAGCTTTGTTATCGTTGAAACGAAAGCAGAAGAACCAATTTTACCGATGCATTTCTTTAAAAATCGCACGTTTACAATACTGAATGCGATTGGTTTCTTTATGAGTATCGGAATGTTCGGTGCGATTATGTTCGTACCATTCTTCATGCAAGGAATTGTAGGAGTAAGTGCTGCTGAATCAGGAACAATTATGACACCAATGATGATTACAATGATTGTTATGAGTATTATCGGTGGTCAACTTGTATTAAAAGTTGGTGTGAAACCACAAATTATTACAGGGATGCTTATTATGGCTGGTGGTTTCTGGTTATTAACAACGATGGATATGCACACGACTAAACTTACTGCTACTTTCTATATGAGTATTATCGGTTTAGGAATGGGTCTTGTTATGCCGACATTAACATTAGCGTTACAAGAAAGTTTCCCGAAAAAAGACCTTGGAGTCGTAACATCATCAAGTCAGTTCTTCCGTCAAATCGGTGGAACATTTGGTATTACAATTTTAGGGTCAATCATGAATAACACTTCAGGTACAACCTTAACAAAGAATTTAGTACCTGTATTAGATACATTCCCGAAAGAAGCGGGACAAATGGTAACGAAATTTAAAGATATGATTCATACAGACCCACAAGGTTTATATTCGATGCTATTTAGTCCAGAGGCATTAAAGCAGATGCCAGAAGCATTCGCTAACAGCATTGTACCAATTTTGAAAAACTCTTTAGTAGACTCACTTCATACTGTATTCTTAACAGGATTAGTATTTATCGTAGTAGGCGCTATCTTTACGATTTTCTTACAGAAGATTAAACTGTCAGATCGTAAAAAGGCTGCTGAAGAGCCAGCTGCAGAAGAAAAGGAACAAACTGTATCATATTCGTAATGAAGAAGCATCGCCTTATGGCGGTGCTTTTTTTTTGAGTATAACCTTAAAAGCTTTTTCGTAAGAAATGATTGACGTATTTCTAGAAATACGTTATATTATTTTCTGTAAACGGTTACATGAAATGGAGAGGAAAGAGAATGAGTACGATTAAAGACGTTGCAAAATTAGCGGGAGTATCAGTTGCGACCGTTTCCAGAGTGTTAAATAAAAATGGATATGTTCATGAAGATACATTAAAGAAAGTAGAGCGAGCAATTGAGATGCTAGATTATAAACCTAGTACAGTAGCGCGTTCACTGTATAATAAAAAATCTCGTTTAATTGGCTTAGTTGTTCCAAATATCGTGAATCCATTCTTTCCAGAAGTTGCACGTGCCGTAGAAGATGTAGCGCATAAGCAAGGATACACAGTTGTCCTTTGTAACTCTGATGAGAGTTTAGAGAAAGAAAAGCAATATATTGATGTACTTAGGCAAAATAATGTGGATGGATTTATTGTAGCAACAAATCCACAAAATAGTGTTAATTACATGAAGTTGTCTGTTCCAGTTGTTGCAATTGACCGTATGTTTAATGAGCGTATCCCTACTGTATATGCAGATAACTATGCAGGGAGTCAGGCAGCGACAAATCTATTAATAGATAAAGGCTGTAAACATATTGCGCATATTCGCGGGCCGCGTGACGTAAGCACGGCTAATGAACGTTTTGAAGGTTTTGTAGACGTTATTACGCAAAATAATCTTTCTTATATGATTGCAGAGAGTACATTTGATCCAGCTAATAGTGAGCGTGTAGCAGTGGAATTATTAGAAGAATACCCACATATTGATGGAATTGTTGCTGGAAATGATTTAATCGCAATAGGTATTGTAAAGGCTGCACTCCAAAAGGGGATTTCTATTCCAGATGATTTACAAATTATCGGATTCGATGGAATTTCTTTAACAGAAATGATGTATCCATCTATTACAACTGTTGCACAGCCAATTTATGAAATGGGGAAAATTGCAACAGAGCTGTTATTAGAGCAGATGGAAGGAAACGTATTAGAAGAGAAACACTATCGTTTACCGATTGAAATTATAGAACGAAATACAACGAAGTAAGGAGATGAAACAGATGCCAAATATTGCAGTGGTAGGTAGCATTTCAATGGACTTAGTGGCTGTTTCAAAAAAACGTCCGAAAGCAGGAGAAACAGTAATTGGTGAAGCATTTCATACAATCCCAGGAGGGAAAGGAGCCAACCAGGCAGTTGCTGCAGCTAGATTAGGCGCAAATGTAGCGATGGTTGGAGCGGTTGGAAACGATAATTATGGAACTGTAGTTAGGAACAATTTAGAGAACGAACGCGTTTTTATCGACTATGTGGTACCGGTTACAGATACGGCGACAGGAATTGCTCATATCGTTTTAGCAGAAGAGGATAACAGTATTGTTGTTGTACAAGGGGCGAATGCTCTTGTCAATGAGTCGGTTGTAGATCGTTCAAAAGATCTTCTTATAAAAGCAGATATGGTTGTTCTTCAACTAGAGATTCCACTTGAAACAGTAAAATACGTATTAGCTATTTGTGAGGAACACAAAATCCCGGTTATGTTAAATCCAGCGCCAGCACAAGTGTTATCAGAAGATATTTTAGAAAAAGCAACTTATATTACACCAAATGAACATGAGTGCCGCATCGTATTAGATGATTTCACATCACCAATTGAAGATTTACTGGCTAAATATCCAAATAAACTATTGATGACAGAAGGTTCTAAAGGTGTTCGTTTCCATAATGGTACGGAGATTGTACATGTTCCTAGCATAGCTGTTGATGTAGTAGATACGACTGGAGCTGGTGATACATTCAATGGTGCATTAGCAGTTGCGCTTTCTGAAGGAGAAACACTTCAAAAAGCAATTCGTTTTGCGAATATTGCTGGTGGCCTTTCTGTAACGAAACTTGGAGCACAGGGCGGTATGCCAACGAGAGATAGAGTACGTGAAGTGCAGGTGATTGTCGGATGAAAAAGCACGGTGTATTAAACAGTGAGATTGCATCAGTCCTTGCTTCACTTGGACATACAGATACGATTGTAATCGCAGACTGTGGGCTACCAATTCCTGACGGAGTAAAACGAATTGATTTAGCTGTTGAGATTGGAAAACCTAGCTTTTTAGACGTATTGCAAGTGGTAGCTGATGATATGGCAATTGAAAAAGTAACGTTAGCAGAAGAAGTCATTAACAATAATGCGGAAGTAAATAAAGAAATCGAGCTGAAATTAATAGAGCCAGCGTTTGAATATGTATCGCATGAACAATTTAAAGAGCACACGAAGAAAGCGAAGGCGATTATTCGTACAGGAGAGGCTACTCCTTATGCCAATGTAATTTTACATGCGGGCGTGATTTTTTAATAAAAGGAAGTGATGGGAATGCGTATTGAAATGAAAAATATTTCAAAGGCGTTCAATGGTAATCCTGTTTTGAAGAATGCACAGTTTATGATTGAAACAGGGGAAGTCCATGCATTGATGGGGGAAAATGGAGCGGGCAAATCAACGCTCATGAAAATTTTAACAGGTGTATACAAAAAAGATGGTGGAACAATCACGATTGATGGACAAGAACGAACTTTTAAAAATGCGAAAGAAGCAGAAGAGTACGGTATTGCATTTATACATCAAGAATTGAACATATTATCGAATTTAACAGTAGCTGAAAATATGTTTCTCGGTAAAGAGTTAATGTATGGAAAGACAGGTATTTTACGTACGCGTCAAATGAACGCGATTGCACAGCAGCAACTAGCGGAGTTAGGATTACATGTAAAAGGTGCTATGTTGGCAGGAGAGTTATCGGTTGGACAACAGCAAATTATCGAAATTGCGAAAGCGTTAATGACAAACGCGAGCGTTATTATTATGGATGAACCTACAGCTGCATTAACAGATCGTGAAATTGAAACGTTGTTTATTGTCATTAATAAATTACGTAAAGAAGGCGTTTCGTTCGTTTATATCTCACACCGAATGGAAGAAATTTTTTCAATATGTGATGCCATTACGATTTTACGTGATGGGGAATACGTAGGAAAGAGACTTATTCCGGAAACATCATTTGATGAAGTAGTGAGTATGATGGTGGGGCGCAGCATTGGTGAACGTTACCCAGAGCGAAATAGTCAAATTGGCGATGTCATTTTTGAGATGCGTAACGGAACGAAAAAAGGGAAGTTTGAAAATGTTTCGTTTCAAGTGAGAAAAGGTGAAATTCTTGGTGTTGCTGGCTTGATGGGAGCTGGCCGTACAGATATTATGAAAGCGATATTTGGATACGAACCTTTAGATTCTGGCCAAATTTTTATAAATGGACAAGAAGTAAAGATTGATAGTCCGATAGATGCGATTAGACAAAGAATAGCTTTCATTACAGAGGATAGAAAATCTGAAGGGTTAGTTTTAGATTTCTCAATTCGAGAAAATTTAGCTTTACCGAATTTAGAAAGTCTTTCAAAGGGAAGTGTCCTTAGTAACGAACTAGAACAACAGTTTACAGCGGATATGATGAAGCTACTTAATGTGAAAGCATCTAGTGGAGAGCAAGCAGTGAAATCTCTTTCTGGTGGAAATCAGCAAAAGGTTGTTATTGCAAAATGGCTAGGTATCCACCCGCAGTTACTCATTTTAGATGAGCCAACAAGGGGTGTAGATGTTGGAGCGAAAAAAGAAATTTACTCTATTATGAATAAGCTTACTGAGCAAGGCGATGCCGTTATTATGGTATCATCTGAGCTTCCAGAAGTTTTAGGAATGAGTGATCGCGTTCTTGTTATTCATGAAGGAAAGGTCGGCGGCATTTTAGAGAAAGGTGAGGCATCACAAGAGTCTATTATGGCACTAGCTACAGGGGGAGAGTAAGGATGGCTAAGAAGGGGAATGTATTACAACAACTCGGTTCTTTAATCGGTTTAGTATTAATTATCGTCGTAATTACAGCTTTAAATCCAGCATTTATTGAGATTCCAAATTTATTTAATATACTGCGTCAAGTATCGATTAATGCGCTTATTGCATTCGGAATGACCTTTGTAATTTTAACAGGGGGTATTGACTTATCGGTAGGTTCTATTTTAGCATTATCAAGTGCACTTGTTGCTGGAATGATGGCAAGTGGTATGGACCCGTTCCTTGCGATGGCAGTTGGATTATTAGCTGGTCTTGTAATGGGAATTGTAAACGGTATCATCATAGCGAAGGGAAAAGTAGCTCCATTTATTGCAACTTTAGCAACAATGACTATTTTTCGCGGGTTGACGCTTGTTTATATGGACGGACGTCCGATCACTGGTCTTGGTGATCATTTAATGTTCCAAATGTTTGGCCGCGGTTATTTTCTCGGTATTCCGGTACCAGCTGTTACAATGATGATCGCTTTCGCAGTACTGTACTTCATTTTGAAGAAAACGACATTTGGTCGCCGTACATTTGCAATTGGTGGAAATGAAGAAGCAGCAGCATTATCAGGTATTAATGTTACGAGAATTAAAGTAATGATTTATGGTCTTTCCGGAATTTTAGCAGCGCTTGCAGGTATTGTCTTAACATCACGACTAGATTCTGCACAGCCGACTGCAGGTACTTCTTACGAACTAGATGCAATTGCAGCAGTTGTATTAGGTGGAACAAGTCTTTCTGGGGGAAGAGGTTGGATTGTTGGTACATTCATCGGTGTACTTATTATCGGTGTACTAAATAACGGTTTAAATTTATTAGGTGTATCTTCTTTCTTCCAACAAGTTGTAAAAGGACTTGTAATCTTACTAGCTGTATTAATTGATCGTCGAAAAGAAGCGTAATGGAGGGACAGTTCATGAAGAAATGGTTACTTATACTTGTTGCATGTATTATGGTCATTACTGCTGGTTGTTCAATGGAACCACCAGAATGGGCAAAGGATTCTAGCGATAAAGGTCGAAATAAAACTATTAAAGTTGGATTCTCTGTTTCAACTTTAAACAATCCATTTTTTGTGACTTTGAAAAAAGGGGCAGAAAAGAAAGCGAAAGAAAGCGGCATTGAATTGATTGCTGTTGATGCACAAAATGATGCAGCAAAGCAAACCAATGATGTTGAAGATTTAATTCAAAAAGGTGTCGATGTAGTTGTTATTAATCCAACCGATTCAGATGCTGTTGCTTCAGCAGTAAGTGCGGCAAATGCAGCGAATGTCCCTGTTATTACTGTAGACCGCGTTGCAAATTCAGGTAAAGTTGTTTCTCACATTGCCTCTAATAATATTGAAGGTGGTAAAATGGCTAGTGATTACATTCGTGAATTAGTTGGCGGGGGAGCAAATGTTGCTGAATTAGAAGGAATCCCTGGCTCTTCTGCTGCTCGTGAGCGCGGGAAAGGATTCCATAACGTAGCGGATAAGTCTTTAAAAGTAGTTGCCAAACAAGCAGCTGATTTTGATAGAGCAAAAGGATTATCTGTTATGGAAAACATTTTGCAAGCAAATGGTGATATTAAAGCTGTGTTTGCGCATAACGATGAAATGGCATTAGGGGCACTTGAAGCATTGAAGTCTGCTGGAAAAACAGATGTAGTCGTTGTTGGTTTTGATGCAACAGAAGATGCTGTAAAAGCGGTTAACGATGGGCGTATGGCTGCAACAGTTGCTCAAAAACCGGAATTAATCGGGGAGAAGGCGATGCAAACAGCAAAAGAGATCACGCAAGGTAAAAAAGTGGACAAATCTATTCCGATTGAATTAGAGCTTATTAAGAAAAACAAATAAATATAAAATGAAAATTAGGAAGGAAGAATAACAAATGAAATTCTTTATTGATACAGCAAACATTAACGAAATTAAAGAGGCAAATGCATTAGGCGTAGTAGCTGGAGTAACGACAAACCCATCACTTGTAGCAAAAGAAGGCGTAGATTTTCATGAGCGTATTCGTGAAATTTGCAGCTTTATAGAAGGACCTGTAAGCGCAGAAGTAATTAGCTTAGAAGCTGATAAAATGATTGAAGAAGGGAAAGAATTAGCGAAGATTGCTCCAAACGTTGTTGTAAAAGTTCCAATGACAACAGAAGGTTTAAAAGCAGTAAAAGCATTCTCTGACTTAGGAATTCGTACAAACGTTACATTAGTATTCTCAGCAGTTCAAGCATTACTTGCAGCTCGTGCTGGTGCCACATACGTTTCACCATTCTTAGGTCGCTTAGACGATATCGGTCATAACGGTATGGACCTAATTCGCCAAATCGCAGAAATCTTTGCAATTCACGGCATTGAAACAGAAATCATTGCAGCATCTGTACGTCACAGTGTTCACGTAACAGAAGCGGCATTAAACGGTTCACATATTGCAACAATCCCAGCAAACGTAATTGCTTCATTAGTGAAGCACCCATTAACAGATCAAGGAATTGAGAAGTTCTTAGCTGATTGGGAAAAAACACAAGAGAAATAATAGAAAATCAAGAACCCTAGTTTAATTGACTAGGGTTCTTTTTTATTTAAAAGAATTTTCATGCAATTTTGCATATTGTCTTTTAAATTTGTTATATAAACTATTTAATATATACAAATCACTCTTTATTTTTCATATTTTGATATAAGAAGATAGAGGGTCTGACCAGAAAACTGGAGGGCATGATTCTATAACAGAAGGTTTAACGTTTATAGAATTATGCCTTTTTGTCCCGCATTAACGGTCAGTAAGATTCCCACCTCAAAATTTAGCTAGAGCAAAGAAGTTAGGTGGGAAATCAACTGCCCGTAAATGCCCGATTGGTGTGGGCTAATAATCAGTGGGGATGGACAAACTCCCCACTGATTATTAGTTGAACTGTATATAGGGAGGGCAGAAAGGAGAGCTTTTGATTTAAATGCACTTATTTATCTGAATTTTAAGTTATATAAAAGGAGAGAAATAGAATGAGAAGAAAAGCGCCATTTAAAGTGTTATCATCATTAGCAATTGCGGCAATTATCGGATGCACATCTGTAATGAGTGCTCCGCTAGCATACGCAGAAACGACAGCAAAAGAGAAAGACAATGTATCTACAACACCAATTGATTACAATTTAATTCAAGAAGATCGTTTAGCGGAAGCGCTGAAGGAAAGAGGAACAATAAATCCAGCATCTTCTAAAGAAGAAACGAAAAAAGCTGTAGAAAAGTATATTGAAAAGAAACAAGGCGATCAGGCAAATAAAGAAATTCTTCCAGCGGATACTGCTAAAGAGGCATCTGATTTCGTGAAAAAAGTAAAAGAGAAGAAAATGGAGGAAAAGGAGAAAGTAAAGAAACCTGAAAAAAATGTGAGTCCTGAGCAAAAACCAGAACCAAATAAAAAGCAATTGAATGGACAAGTCCCAACTTCTAAAGCAAAGCAAGCGCCTTATAAGGGATCTATTCGAACTGATAAAGTATTAGTATTACTCGTTGAATTTAGTGATTATAAACATAATAATATTGATCAAACACCAGGGTATATGTATTCGAATGACTTTAGTAGAGAGCATTATCAAAACATGTTATTTGGTAATGAACCGTACACGTTATTTGATGGTTCGAAAGTAAAAACATTTAAACAATATTATGAAGAGCAATCTGGCGGTAGTTATACGACAGATGGATATGTAACGGAATGGCTAACTGTTCCAGGAAAAGCGTCTGACTACGGTGCTGATGGTAGTAGTGGTCACGATAATAAAGGACCAAAAGGGGCACGTGATTTAGTGAAAGAAGCTTTACATGCAGCCGCTGAGAAAGGGTTAGATTTATCTCAATTTGATCAATTTGATAGATATGATACAAATGGTGATGGAAATCAAAATGAACCTGATGGTGTAATTGATCATTTAATGGTAATCCATGCTGGTGTCGGTCAAGAAGCTGGTGGTGGTAAATTAGGCGATGATGCAATTTGGTCACATCGTTCAAAATTAGCAATAGATCCAGTAGCGGTTGAAGGTACAAAATCAAAGGTAGATTACTTTGGTGGAAAAGTAGCAGCGCATGATTATACAATTGAACCAGAAGATGGAGCAGTAGGTGTATTTGCGCATGAATTTGGACATGATCTTGGCTTACCAGATGAATATGATACGAAATATACTGGAACTGGTTCACCTGTCGAAGCGTGGTCATTAATGAGTGGAGGTAGTTGGACAGGGAAAATTGCAGGAGCAGAGCCAACTAGTTTCTCACCACAAAATAAAGACTTCTTACAAAAGAATATGGGTGGCAACTGGGCAAAAATTTTAGAAGTAGATTACGATAAAATTAAGCGTGGAGTAGGAGTTCCTACATATATTGATCAAAGTGTTACGAAATCCAATCGTCCAGGCGTTGTACGTGTTAACTTACCAGGTAAAAGTGTTGAAACGATTAAACCGGAGTTTGGAAAGCATGCATATTATAGTACAAGAGGAGATGATATGCATACAACACTAGAGACACCATTCTTTGATTTAACAAAAGGAACAAATGCAAAATTCGATTATAAAGCAAATTATGAGTTAGAAGCAGAGTGCGATTTTGTCGAAGTGCATGCAGTAACAGAAGATGGAACGAAAACATTAATTGATAGACTTGGAGAAAAAGTAGTCCAAGAAGATAAAGATACAACAGATGGAAAATGGATGGATAAATCATATGATTTAAGTCAATTTAAAGGGAAAAAAGTGAAACTGCAATTCGATTATATTACAGATCCAGCTGTAACATATAAAGGTTTCGCGATGGATAATGTAAATGTAACTGTTGATGGACAAGTTGTATTTTCTGATGATACAGAAGGACAGGCTAAAATGAATTTAAATGGTTTTGTTGTTTCTGATGGGACAGAAAAGAAAGCTCATTATTACTACTTAGAGTGGAGAAACTATGCGGGATCAGATAATGGATTAAAAGCAGGAAAAGGTCCAGTGTATAATACAGGTCTTGTCGTTTGGTATGCAGATGATAGCTTCAAAGATAACTGGGTTGGGGTGCATCCAGGTGAAGGATTCCTTGGTGTTGTGGATTCGCATCCAGAGGCATTTGTTGGCAATTTAAACGGAAGACCAACTTACGGTAATACAGGTATGCAAATTGCAGATGCTGCATTTTCATTGGATCAAACACCAGCATGGAGTGCAAATTCATTAACACGTGGACAGTTTAACTATTCTGGATTACAAGGTGTTACAACATTTGATGATTCAAAAGTATATAGTAACAAACAAATTGCAGATGCAGGAAGAAAAGTTCCAAACCTTGGACTTAAATTCCAAGTTGTTGGACAAGCGGATGATAAGTCTGCAGGTGCTGTTTGGATTAAGCGTTAATAAAATGGAACTTTAATCAGTCGGAGGTGTTCATCCCCAATGATTATTAGCACACACTTCCTCGTATTCGTCGAATTTCGAGGAGGGATTCTTACTGTCCGCAAATAGCGAGATAAAATAAAAGCACATTCTTCATTCGAAGGATGTGCTTTTTCTTTGTACATTAAGGTATTAATTTATCTATGTGTAGTGTATCAAATTATGTGGGGAAAAGAAGTATTTCCGAGGAAATTGTCGAAAGGATTTCTTTGTTTTTTATGAGAATTGACTCGAAGAACTTTCAGTATATCGGATGGGAATTAATTATTTTAATATGGTAAATGTTCTAATTGAAAAAAAGTAAATACATATTTTTCAAGGTTTTACTAATTTAAGGTGTCGAAATTTAATTATTTTTAAAAAATAAAATTATATATTGCTTTTAGTTTTTGTTTTAAGTAAAATTCATAGGGAATTAATAAGATAATAGTTTAGTAGTTTAATGTAATATTCTTTCGGAAAAAGAAAAGTAACACGTAGTAAATTTTTAATTTGTAAGTAAAGGGAGAGTAAAGTAATTGAAAGCATGGAAAAATGTATCGTTTGTTATGAAAAGTAGTATCTTTTTATTATGTTTAACTTGTATGTTTTTTATTGTGCCAAGTACAAATGCGAGTGCAGAAACAGTTAAAATTTATCTAGATCCAGGTCATGGGGGAACAGATACAGGTGCTATTGGAAATGGTTTGAAAGAGAAGGATTTAACATTAGATATTGCTTTGCGAATTCGTAATATTTTAAATTCTGAGTATACAGGTCATGAGATTAGAATGAGCCGTACAAGTGATGTGTATCCTACATTAGCACAAAGAACCAATGATGCTAATCAGTGGGGAGCAAACTTCTTCTTATCTGTGCATATTAATAGTGGTGGAGGAACAGGCTATGAGGATTACAGTTATCCGAATGTAGGTGCTCCTACTACAACGTATCACCAATTGATTCATCAAGAAATTATGAAAACAACTGATTTTGTTGATCGAGGAATGAAAACAAGTAATTTTCATGTGTTAAGAGAGACAAATATGCCTGCAATATTGACTGAAAATGGATTTATTGATCGAGCTGAGGATGCTGCAAAGCTTGCCAATGCGGATTTCAGAGAGCAGCTTGCAAGAGGACATGTAAATGGATTAGTAAAATCATTTAATTTACAAAAGAAAACATTCTTACTTCGTGTAAAGGCACCTGAATTATACTATTATAACCAACCTGATTGGAATGCAAAAGCAGGGACTGTGAAACAGGGAGATGTGTTTACTGTTGTAGAAACATTAACTGTGAATGGTTCGAAAATGTATAAATTAAAATCTGGAAATTATATAACTGCGAATCCAGCATATGTTGAAATTATAAATTAAAAGGCTATACATAGAAAGACAATGATGGAATTAACCCATCATTGTCTTTTTTACTTTGCTTTTTTCTTTACTTTTTATTTTGCTTCTTACATAAATCATTCCAGCGAATGTTAATAAGAATGCAGTTCCGATAACGAAGCTGACGCTAGGGGATGCCCCGATTGCACCAACTGTAAAGGATCCAGCAACAACTCCTAATGAGAAGAAAGCATAAAACAATCCGAATGCTTTTCCGCGCTTATCATCTGTCGTATTTTCAACAAGTAATGCATTTATCGATGGGAAAAGGATAGCGAATCCAATGCCATAAATCATCATAACGATAAAGAGCATACCTTTTGTTGCGAATAATCCAAGTAAAGATAACGCGAATGCCATTACTGCAATACCAATTAGCATGAGTTTTGAACGATTAAATCGATCATAAATACGGTTTGTTGGCAGCAAGAAGAAGAGGATGGCGGTAATGCCAAATACACTTAACATCATGCCTGTTGTAGATGCTTTAAGTGCTAATGCCTCAACTTTCACTGGTAGCATATAAGTGACAATTCCTTGTGAAAACATTAGCGTGAAAGCACCAATATATGCTTGCAATAACGGTTCTGATTTCAATAGTTCAATCATATCCTCTTTGTTCATCATTTGTGTTCTTGAAGTATCTTTTCTTGATACGTTATTTGGTAAGAAGAATAGAGATACGATTGTACCAAGGACCATTAAAATAGAAATGGTAATGAACACCCACTCTATACCAGCAGTTGCTTTCATAATTCCACTGAAAGCCGGTCCTACAATTGCCGCTGTTCCAACAGCAGCACCAGATAGAGCCATTGCCTTACCTTGTCTTGCTGAATTTGTTTGTTTTGATAAAAACGTAAAGGCAGCAGGAATTAAAAATCCGTCACTAAAGCCGTGCATAAAGCGCACAACTAATAGTTGTTCACCACTTTGAACAACGGTGTATAACAAGACTATGAAACTCGTAAGTCCCATGCTTATATAAAGTATTTTTTTTGCACCAAATTTATCGACAGCAGCGCCAGCAATAATATTACCGATCATATTAGCGAATGAGTACATACCGACAACTAGCCCAATAATAAGGGGAGATCCTCCAAGACTTTGAGCGAACGTACTCATAATAGGTAATTGTGAAAATGTATCTAGAAACGCTACGATAACAATAAAGTAAATAAAATATTTCAAGCGATATTCACCTCTCCTATGCTATTATGGCATAATGCTAATTTCAACCGCAATGAAATTAGCATTCACAGATGTGGAAAAAAGTACAAAGTGACAAAATATTGAACGTTATTTGTTAAAATTTAGTGGAAATGAGATTGTTTTTTTGAAATATATGGATAGAAGTATTATAATAGATTTGTAAACTTCACCAGGTTAAGTATATACGTAGAGAGGGATGTATAAAATGAAAGCATTACTTTGGCATAATCAACGCGATGTACGAGTAGAAGAAGTACCAGAACCAACTGTAAGACCAGGAGCAGTTAAGATTAAAGTGAAATGGTGTGGTATCTGCGGAACAGACTTGCATGAATATTTAGCAGGACCTATTTTTATTCCAACAGAAGAGCACCCATTAACACACGTAAAAGCACCGGTTATTTTAGGTCATGAGTTTAGTGGTGAGGTAGTTGAAATCGGTGAAGGCGTTACTTCTCATAAAGTGGGAGATCGCGTCGTTGTAGAACCAATTTATTCTTGTGGTAAATGTGAAGCTTGTAAACATGGACATTACAATGTTTGTGAACAACTTGTTTTCCACGGTCTTGGCGGAGACGGCGGCGGTTTCTCTGAATATACAGTAGTACCAGAAGATATGGTCCACCATATTCCTGATGAAATGACGTATGAACAAGGGGCACTTGTAGAACCAGCAGCTGTAGCAGTTCATGCAGTACGTCAAAGTAAATTAAAAGAAGGGGAAGCTGTAGCAGTATTTGGTTGTGGTCCAATTGGACTTCTTGTCATTCAAGCAGCTAAAGCAGCAGGAGCAACTCCTGTGATTGCAGTAGAACTTTCTAAAGAACGTCAAGAGTTAGCAAAATTAGCAGGTGCGGATTATGTATTAAATCCAGCTACTCAAGATGTACTAGCAGAAATTCGTAACTTAACAAATGGTTTAGGTGTAAATGTGAGCTTTGAAGTAACAGGTGTCGAAGTAGTACTTCGTCAAGCGATTGAAAGTACAAGCTTTGAAGGACAAACTGTAATTGTTAGTGTGTGGGAAAAAGATGCGACAATTACGCCAAACAACCTTGTACTAAAAGAAAAAGAAGTTATCGGTATTCTTGGATACCGTCATATCTTCCCAGCTGTTATTAAATTAATTAGCTCTGGCCAAATTCAAGCAGAGAAATTAATTACGAAAAAAATCACAGTGGATCAAGTTGTTGAAGAAGGATTTGAAGCACTTGTAAAAGATAAAACGCAAGTGAAAATTCTTGTTTCACCTAAATAACAGAGAATAGTAAAAAGTAGCTCTTTTCTAGAAATAGAAGAGGGCTACTTTTTTTCTATACAGAAAGGTGATAGACTTTCCTTTAACTACAGGTATTTTGTTTGGAAGGGGAAGTCTAATGCTTTCATTTATGTTGACATTGAAACGAATGCTAAAAGCTTGTTTACGAGCGTGGAAAGATAAAGAATTTCAAGTATTATTCGTATTAACATTTTTAACATTAACATCTGGTACGATTTTTTATAGTACAGTTGAAGGATTACGTCCTCTTGACGCTTTATATTTTAGTGTGGTCACGTTGACGACTGTCGGTGATGGGAATTTTAGTCCGCAAACTGATTTCGGAAAGGTATTTACAATCTTATATATCTTTATTGGGATTGGATTAGTGTTTGGATTTATTCATAAGTTGGCAGTTAATGTACAACTGCCAAGTATATTATCGAATAGAAAAAAAGAGTAAAGCATGTGGATGCTTTACTCTTTTTTTACATTAGTTTAGACAATCATTCGTAGTAGCTTAACAATACTTTATTACAATATAAGTGCATTCATTCATTATATTCACTATGTATAAAGTTATAATGATATGAACATTTGTATATTTTAATTTATTGATAGAAATTTCATGAAAGGTGGGATATTCTAGTCATAGGTTAACCGGACGATATCATAGGATCCTAACAAAAAGTTTACAATAATTCAATTATAAAATGGAGGATTTCAGATGAAAAAGAAAGTACTTGCTTTAGCAGCAGCTATTACATTAGTAGCGCCGTTACAAAGTGTTGCATTTGCTCATGAAAACGATGGGGGAAGTAAAATAAAAATAGTTCATCGTTGGTCTGCTGAAGATAAACATAAAGAAGGCGTAAACTCTCATTTATGGATTGTAAACCGCGCCATTGATATTATGTCTCGCAATACAACACTTGTAAAACAAGATCGAGTTGCACAATTAAATGAATGGCGTACGGAATTAGAAAATGGTATTTATGCTGCTGACTATGAAAATCCTTATTATGATAATAGCACATTTGCTTCACATTTCTATGATCCAGACAATGGAAAAACATATATTCCATTTGCAAAGCAGGCAAAAGAAACTGGCGCTAAATATTTTAAATTAGCTGGTGAATCATATAAAAATAAAGATATGAAACAAGCATTCTTCTATTTAGGATTATCTCTTCATTATTTAGGAGATGTAAACCAACCGATGCATGCGGCAAACTTTACAAATCTTTCGTACCCACAAGGATTCCATTCTAAATATGAAAACTTTGTAGATACGATAAAAGATAATTATAAAGTAACGGATGGAAATGGATATTGGAACTGGAAAGGTACAAATCCAGAAGAGTGGATTCACGGAGCGGCAGTAGCAGCGAAACAAGATTACGCTGGCATTGTAAATGATAATACGAAAGATTGGTTCGTAAAAGCAGCTGTATCACAAGAATATGCAGATAAATGGCGCGCTGAAGTTACACCAATGACAGGTAAGCGATTAATGGATGCACAACGTGTTACTGCCGGATACATTCAGCTTTGGTTTGATACGTACGGAGATCGTTAAGTATTAAAAAAAGGTCAAATCTCACAATAGAGTATTTGGCCTTTTTATAACTAATACATGGAGGTATGAAACGTGAAAGGAAAATTGCTAAAAGGTGTACTTAGCTTTGGGATTGGTTTAGGAGTTTTATACGGAGGATCTTCAGCTCAAGCAGAAACGTCTACAAATCAAAATAATACTTTGAAAGTGATGACGCATAACGTGTACATGCTATCAACAAATTTATATCCGAACTGGGGACAAAGTGAGCGTGCTGATTTAATTGGGGCGGCAGATTATATAAAGAATCAAGACGTTGTTATATTAAATGAAGTGTTTGATAATAGCGCATCAGATCGTTTGTTAGGGAATTTGAAGAAAGAATATCCAAATCAAACAGCGGTATTAGGTCGTAGTAACGGAAATGAATGGGATAAAACGTTAGGTAGCTATTCATCTTCAACTCCTGAAGATGGGGGCGTTGCAATCGTGAGTAAATGGCCGATCGTTGAAAAGATTCAATATGTATTTGCAAAAGGATGCGGGCCAGATAATTTATCGAATAAAGGATTTGTATACACGAAAATTAAGAAAAATGATCGTTTCGTTCATGTAATCGGGACGCATTTGCAGGCTGAAGATAGTATGTGCGGGAAAACTTCACCTGCATCTGTACGTACAAATCAGTTAAAAGAAATTCAAGACTTTATTAAAAATAAGAATATACCAAATGACGAGTACGTCCTATTTGGTGGTGATATGAACGTGAATAAAATAAATGCAGAGAACAATAGTGACTCAGAGTACGCATCCATGTTCAAAACATTGCACGCTTCTATTCCATCTTATACAGGACATACAGCAACTTGGGATGCGACGACAAACAGTATAGCAAAATATAATTTCCCTGATAGCCCTGCCGAGTATTTAGATTATATTATCGCAAGTAAAGACCATGCGAATCCGTCATTTATAGAGAATAAAGTATTACAACCGAAATCTCCACAGTGGACTGTTACATCATGGCTTAAAAAATATACATATAATGATTACTCTGATCATTATCCAGTAGAGGCAACTATTTCTATGAAATAGTCCTAAAAAAGTTTCTTCTTAATAGGAAGAAACTTTTTTATTTTGTAGAGGAAATTTCAACTTTCTTTCCAATATGTATAAGACATATTGAAAAGAGGAGAGAAAAATGTGGATCGAGGAATTTTTAAAGAGGTTCCATTACCGTGTGCATTTTTGGATGAAGTGGCTTTAGAT
The DNA here is from genome assembly GCF_040460055.1 of Bacillus cereus group sp. MG4. Taxonomy (NCBI): domain Bacteria; kingdom Bacillati; phylum Bacillota; class Bacilli; order Caryophanales; family Bacillaceae; genus Bacillus; species Bacillus cereus group sp. MG4. Next base: position 4,108,939 of record NZ_JARVGZ010000001.1, read on the forward strand.
AGAAATATTCAATCGATTATAGAATTAAGTGGGAATAAGAAGATTCGTATAGCGAGTAAATCGTTACGTTCCGTTCCGGTTATGCAAAAGATTTTAGCAGCAAATGATCGATTTCAAGGTATTATGTGTTTTTCACCTAGAGAAGCTTTGTTTTTAATTGAACAAGGATTCAATGATTTATTGCTCGGATATCCTGCTTATGATAAAAGGGCTTTACATGAAATAAGTTTGCTAACAAAGCAAGGCCTCATTATAACTTGTATGGTGGATTGTGAAGACCATATTGTTTATTTAGAAAAAATTGCTGAGGAGTCTAAAGGGTGTTTTCGTGTTTGTTTGGATATTGATATGAGTAGTCATTTTTTTCAATTTCATTTTGGGGTCAAAAGATCACCAGTAAAAGATGTGCAAAGTACTTTGAAAATAGTGAGAAGGGTAAAAGAATCATCATGTTTAATACTAGATGGTGTAATGGGATATGAAGCCCAAATTGCTGGGGTAGGAGATCACATACCTAAACAAAGAGTGAAAAGTAAAGTAATTTCGTATTTAAAGAAGAAGTCAGTGTTAGAAGTTAAAGAAAGAAGAGGACATATCGTAAAAGAAATACAAAATCTAGGTATTGAACTAAGGTTTGTAAATGGGGGAGGCACAGGAAGTATAAAAACAACTGGGCAAGATAATTCAGTTTCAGAGATTACAATAGGTTCTGCTTTTTATGCCCCGAAGCTGTTCGATTATTATAAAGAGGTGCAATTTCATCCAGCTGTCGGATTCGCTTTACCAGTTGTGCGTAAACCAGCCCCGTTTATTTACACTTGTTTAGGTGGTGGATATATTGCCTCAGGTGCAATCGGGAAAGATAAAGAACCTGAGATTTGGAGACCAAATGGTGCCAAACTATTAGCTTTAGAAGGCGCTGGCGAAGTGCAAACACCGATTTTTTATAACGGTGAGGAACGAGTAGAGATAGGAGATTCTATCTTGTTTCGCCATAGTAAAGCTGGAGAGTTATGTGAGCGTTTTCCTTTTTTATATCGTGTGAAAGAAGGAGAGATTGTTGGGGAGTATTCAACATATCGGGGGGATGGCCAATGCTTTCTATAAAGGGACAAAAATGGAGAAATTGGACAGGGAATGTAGAAGGAACGCCGCATTATACGATGTATCCAGAAAGTATACAAGATGTAGTAGAAGTTGTAGAGCTTGCTCGAAAAAAAGGGAAGAAAATTCGTGTTGTCGGTTCAGGACACTCGTTTACACCTCTTGTGCAAACGGAAGAAATTTTAATTTCTTTAGACGAACTGAAAGGTATTGTGAATATTGATGAAGAGAAGATGGTTGCCGAAGTATGGGCAGGAACAAAGCTACATGATTTAGGGAAGTTACTTGCAGAAAAAGGTTATGCGCAAGAAAATTTAGGGGATATTGATTTACAATCTATTGCAGGAGCGATTAGTACAGGGACTCATGGGACGGGTATTACCTTTGGAAGTTTATCAACACAAGTTATAGAGATTACCGCAGTTTTATCTACAGGTGAGAGTATAGTTTGTTCGGAAACTGAGAATGTGGAATATTGGAGAGCCTTTCAGTTATCGCTTGGAATGTTAGGTATCATTGTAAAAATAAAATTGAAGGTTATTCCAGCCTATTCACTCGTTTATAAAAGTGAAAAACAGTCATTATCTACTGTAATGAACAAGCTAGAAGAATATAAAAAAAATCGCCATTTTGAATTTTTCGTTTTTCCTTATTCAGATGAAGTACAAGTGAAATTTACAAATGAAACGACGGGTAAAAAAAGTGATTTGAAATGGCATAAACTAAAGGTAGAGTTGCTTGAAAATAAGATGTTCTCTTTGTTATCTAAAGGATGTAAATGGTTTCCTTCTATAAGTAAAGGAGTAAGTCGATTATCAGCTAAAGCTGTACCGAATACAAAGATAGTTGGTCCGAGTTATGAAGTATTTGCTACGTCGCGTGCGGTTCCATTTTATGAAATGGAGTATAGTGTTCCTTCAAAATATATGCGGGCCGTTGTAGAAGAGATTTCAGACCTTATTGAAAAGAAAAAGTATAAAGTACACTTCCCAATTGAATGCCGTTATGTGAAAAGTGATGATATATGGCTCAGTCCAGCGTACGGAAGGGATTCAGCGTATATTGCCGTTCATATGTATAAAGGTATGAAGTATGCTGCTTATTTTGGTGAGGTGGAGAAAATTTTTCTAAAGTATGAAGGGCGCCCGCATTGGGGGAAAATGCATACGTTAACGTACGAAAAATTACAAAATATATATCCAGAAATGCATTCGTTTCTAAAGGCGAGGAAGTTACTAGATGAAGCAGAAATGTTTTCAAACCCTTACACAGAAAAATTATTTACGATTATGAAAAAAAGCTGACAAAGTATTACTTGTCAGCTTTTTTTAGTATGATCGCATTTCTTGTTTGACTAATACGCTCGTAAAATAGTAATTTATCACGACTAAATACATGCAATAAAACATGAATAATAAATAGACCGTTAATTACAAATTGGAATAATAATATAACTACTAATACTAAAGGCTCTTTAAGATTTAAGATAGAGCTACTCGAAAGAATATAATTGATTCCACCTAAAATGAAATAGAATATACCGTAGCGGATGAATAATTCTTTTAGTGTAATACGCTCTGCTTGGCCTTTAATGTAAATCCGAAGCAACGATTTTCCTATTGTTCTTCCATTCGTAAAGTATGGAATGATAATAAAGTAAATTAAGATTGAACATGTAATGAAAAGGAGTTCGTATACATTTGTATAAGATTGGATGTTAGCAATAAATAGTGAATTTCCTTTATTTTTAATGAAAGGTACAACGATAGATAAGAAAATCCAATCAATTTGCATAGCGATGAGACGACGAATAAATCCAACTGGTTTCGTTTCTAAATCAATATGAATATCTAATTCGCTTGTTTTCGGAAGGAAGTACGTAAATATTGGTGCAACGATAAAACCAATTACGCCGCCTAGCGTGTTTAAAAACAAATCGTCAATATCAAATAAGCGATAGGCACAATTATAAATACCATATAATCCAGTTACTTGTGTTAACTCAAAGAACAGTGAAAGGCAAAAAGAAATGCACACTGTTTGTAAGAAGCTACGTCGGAAGTAATAACGTAAGTACATACCGAACGGAACGGTTAGTAGAACGTTAAAAGCAACTTGTAAAAACGCAGATTCCTTTAATAAATAGAAGTAGGTAGCTGGCTTCGTTAAAATCGCCGAGGTATGATTACTAATCTCTTGTATGAAATAAAATGGCGAGAGTTGCATATGTTGCGTATTAGCCGGTTGTAGGCTACAAGTATCATACGTTTGTGGTAACGGCAAAATCACAAGAAAATAGGCATTTAATAAGTAAAGTAATAATGAATATAAAATAAATGAACGCCATTTATTCAAATAACCGTATTTGCGGTAATTAAATATTAAAAAAGGGATTAATAGAAACATTGCTAAAATAGGAAATAAAATAAATGCTGTTTTTATTGGAAATAAATATGCAGTCAAAATGAAGCTCCTTTCAATGAAATTTCGTAACTACTCAGCTTCCTCACGGAGGCTTTTTTCATTTACTAGTCTGATATGTACTTTTTGTGTGAATACTAGATATATCATACAAGGAGGTGGTATTTATGTTGAAAAAACAAGAAATTCTAGCTGTCTATCAAAAGGGACCTCAAGCTATTTGCGATTTTGTTCATCAATTAGAAAGTCAAATACAGAATTTAAAAGAGCGTATAGAAGAATTAGAAAATCGTTCAAAAAAAAACTCTACAAATAGTCATAAACCACCCTCTACAGATGGTTTTCGTAAGCCTATTACAAAAAGTTTGCGAAAATCATCCCAGCGTCAAACCGGTGGCCAGTTGGGCCACAAAGGACATACTCTTGGTTTGACAGCGACTCCAGACCATACAATTACATATTCTCCTACCTATTGTACTTGTTGCTATACTTCTTTAGACCATGAGCCTGTAAAAGGATACCGCATTCGCCAAGTGTATGATTTACCACCTATCCAGATAGAAGTAACAGAACATAAAGTGGAACAAAAAGAGTGCCCACATTGCCATTCTATTCAAGAATCCCAGTTTCCTTCTACTGTCTCTCGTCCTGTTCAATATGGTCCAAATATAAAAAGACTAATCCCCTATTTAACGCATTATCAGTGTCTTTCTTTAAAAAGAACAAAAGAATTCTTTCAAGATTGTTTTGGACATTCTATCAGTGAAGGAACGTTAGTCAATCATACAAACAGTTTTTCGGCTCAATTGCAGCCTTTTCTCCAAGAAGTAAAAGACCAGATCCTTCAGTCTTCTGTTGTCCATTTTGATGAAACCGGTATGCGTGTAGAAAATAAAACACAATGGTTACATACTGCCAGTACACCGGAGGTGACATTGCAACATATTCATCAAAAACGCGGAAAAGAAGCAATGGATGCTGGAGAAATCTTGCCGTCTTTTTCTGGAATCGCGATGCATGATGGTTGGAAATCATATGATGCGTATACAGATTGTCGTCACGTATTATGTAATGCCCACCTCTTACGAGATTTACAAGGAATTATAGATAGTACCGGAGAAAAATGGGCACAACAGATGCAGGAGTTTTTAACGCAAGCCTTAACGCTAAAAAAACAATACAAAGGACTCCTGCCAAAAGCAGAGCAAGAGAATCTGTCGACTGCCTATCAAGCTATATTAAAAGAAAAACAAGTATTTTCTTCAGAACCAAAAAAGAAAGGAAAACAGACGCCTGCTCAAAATTTATGGAATCGCTTCGTCAAATATGCTGACAGAATTCTAGCATTTTTAGAACATCCAGACATTCCATTTGATAACAATCAAGCAGAACGGGATATTCGAATGACGAAAGTCAAACAGAAAGTGTCTGGAACGTTTCGAAGTAAGAAAGGCGCAGAATCTTTTTGTCAGATACGAAGCTTTATAAGCACCATGAAAAAACAAAAACAATCTGTCTTACAAGCGATAGGTCAGGTTATAGAAACCGGAACGGTTCCTTGGAATTGCACGATTTCATAAGAGAAATTCTCGATTCGATCTAGATTCTTTCTCTTATGGGCATATTTTTTTTCATGTTTTCGAATTGGAAACATGTATTTAGCATGCTTTTTTGTCTGAGGAAGCTGAGTAGTTACGAAATTTCGTTTATCATTATAACGTTAAAAGAACCTTAAAACAAAATTAAAATATTTCGAAATAGAAAAAATTTCAAATTTAAATGGGGTTAAGTTATACTAAATTTAATATAAGGATATTGTGATTATTATAAGTTGAGAGAGGGTACAAGATATGCGATATGAGCTTTTTTCTGTAAGTGGGGATCATATTACAACTTTTGAAAGTACATGGCGTTTTCAGGAGGGAGAACAGATTTTTGTTCATGATGATCAAACAAAACGAAGTTTTATTATTATCCGCCTAACGCATGATGTATTTCAACAAAATAAACATGTTATTCGTTTGTATTGTCAAGAAAAGAAAGTATACGCATAAAAGGGGCCCCTCTTACTGTACAAAAAGGTAAGAGGGGCTTTATTGTTATAAAGATATAAAAAAAGCGAGTCATCCTAGTTTAATAGAATGACTCGCTTTTCGATTTGTAAGTTTCACTTTATAAGAAAATAAGAGTAAGTACACCTACGACAATGCAATAGAAAGAGAAATATTTTAAATTTCCTTTTGCCATAATGTTCATAAACCATTTTAACGAAATATACGTCATGATAAATGTTGCGATAAATGAAACGACATATGGTACGAATAATGTGTCTAGATTTGGATCTTTTGCAATGTCTGTAATACTTAGTAATAAACCACCTAAGCTAACAGGGATATATAGTAAGAATGAGAAACGAAGAGCTGTTTCTTGCTTCATACCAAGTAACATCGCTGCTACGATTGTTGCACCTGATCGGCTTATTCCGGGAATTAGTGCGCAAGCTTGTGCTAATCCGACGATGATTGCATCTTTCATAGAAAGATCACCATCATTTTTACGTCCACGTAGGTTTCTAATAATCCAAAGACCGACAGCAGTAATAAGAAGGGAAATCCCAACCATCTTCACGCCTTTTAAGTACTGGTCGATGTAATCTTTAAATAAAACACCAATAACACCTGCTGGAATGGTCGCAATAACAAGGTAAATAATAAAGAAGAAATCTGATTTTGCGCCCTCCGCTCTTGTAAATATATAAGATAGACCATTCTTCGTTAGACGAATTAAATCATTTCTATAAATAAGTAATACAGCTAATAATGAAGCTGAATTAACAAGTAGTTCGAAGCTAAACCCTTCTATTTTTAGTCCTAGCAAATGTTGTGCTAAAACGAGGTGACCACTTGAAGAAATCGGAATTGGTTCTGTTAGTCCTTGGAACAGACCAAGAATTAAATATTTTAAAATGTAGTAAAATTGTTCCATAATAACCTCCTTGTTTATTAGTCGAAAGAAACAACTTTTCCATTATAACAAAGATATGGATGAATATTGAAAGGAAATAAAAATTCGAAATATAATAAAAACCCCTTATAGCGCTATAAGGGGTTTTTATTATTAATGAGAAGCCGCTGTTTCTTGAAGACCTTTAGTCAATTGAACATCGACTTTTTCGGCATCATGAATATGGTTCATAATAGTAGTATTTAATTTTTGGAACATTTGTTGTGTATTAGCGAATTCACGTAATATATCATCATTACAAGATTTTTGGTTTTCGATAGCTTTAATAACATTTGTAGCACCATTTTGTAACGTTTGAATCATAATTAAAATATTTTCAATTCTAGCGTTTGTGTCGGCACTCATTTCTACACCTTCATCAACTAAATGTAAATTATCTTTCGTGTTATCATATGCTTTTTCAATTTCTTCTTGAATTTTTTTCGTTAAGTTTCCGATGTTTTTTGTACTTTCTGCCGTGCTTTCTGCTAGTTTTCTTACTTCATTGGCAACGACAGCGAATCCTTTACCGTGTTCTCCAGCACGCGCAGCTTCAATACTCGCATTTAAAGCAAGTAAATTTGTTTGTGCTGCAATGTTTTGGATGACTTCTACAATTTGCTCGATTTCTTTTGAGCGTTCGCTTAAATGATTCATACTGTTAGACGTACGCTGCGATTGTTCACCTAATTTGTTAATTACTATAAGTAAGCGATGAACAGATTCTTTTCCTTCATTAGAACAGTCAATAATTTCTTCAATAGATTGAATTAAGTTTTGTTCTTTTTGTAACATTTCGTTATTCAATTCATTGGAATGTGTAGTACGAGTTGAAACATTTTCGAAACATGAGTTTAATTGTTGAACTAAATTTTGAAGTGTATGGTGTTGATTATTTACAAGTTGATGCTCTTGAACGACGCTTTGCACACGGTCGTGAATAGAAGAAATGATTTCTTGTTTTTCAATATCTTTTTGTTTTAATTCTGCTTCTAATTCCTGTATACGATTTTCTAATTGATCAATTTTATGTTGGAGTGATTTCTTTTGAGTAAACATATATTTATTTCAACCGCCTTTAGAAGTTATATTTTCTCTATATTTGGATTTTAGCATCTTTTATAATTTTTAAATATAGGAATTGTTAAATATTTAAGAATCTATTACATTTTATGCATAATTCCCTTTTTTTCGTCATGAAAAATAAACTGTATTTAATGGTATTGTAAACAAACTGTAAAATAAATCATGTATAACTGTATAAGAAGGGAGTCGGATTATGAACTATTTTAAGCGAATCAGTAGTCTAGTATTAGCAGGCATTATCGGTCTTTCTAGTACAGTCGCTGTAAAAGCAGAGTCAAACGACGAGAAACTTAACAACATGCAACAGCAATTGCAGCAAAATGATGCAGATATGCAAAAGAAAGAGCAAGAGAAGCAAGCTGTTAGTAAAGAAATTCAAGGTATCGAAAACGAACTACATAATTTAAATAATACAATTGCAAAAAATAAAGAGGATCAAGCTGCTATTCAACGTAAAATCGATGAAACACATAAGCAGATTGAGCAAAAAAAGAATGAAATTGTCGTTTTAGAGGATAAAGTCCTTGCTCGTAAGGATATTATGAGAAAACGTATGGTTTCTGTTCAAAACAGTTCAAATACAAGTTTAGTAGTAGAAGTTGTAGTAGAGTCAAAAAACTTTGCAGATTTCTTACAACGTATGAACGCAGTTTCTACTATTCTAGAAGCAGATAAAGAAATTTTACGTCTACAAGAACAAGATCTTCGTCAAATTGAAGAAGATAAGAAAACAATTGATGAAAAAGAAGCATCTTTAGTAGTAGACAAACAAAAATTAGCAAAAGCACAAGCTGAGTTGCAAGATAACTTGAAAAAGCGTCAAGATAACTTACAAACAGTTCAAGCTAAATATAATGCGGTTGCAAGCCAACTTAATTTAGCAGCAGACGAAAAAGCTAAAATCGAATCAAATATGAAAGCAGTTCAAGAAACAATTGCTCGTGAGCAAGAAGCAGCAAGAATTGCTGCAGAAGAGCGTGCAAAAGCAGAAGCAGCTGCAAAGGCTGAGCAAGAAGCTTTAGCTAAGGCACAGGCAGATGTTGCTGAAAAGCAAAAGCAAAAGCAAGAACAAGCTAGTAAGCCAGCTCAATCTAAAAATAATAATTCAAATGTAGAACCTGCACAACCTGCACAACCTTCTAAGCCAACTGCTGGCGGAAAAGAACTTTATGTACATGCAACAGCGTATACAGCAGACCCAGCTGAAAATGGTTATGGACCAGGTCAACAAGTATATTCTGCATGGGGAGGCTATAATTTAACTGCAAACCCAGGAATGAAATTAATTGCGGTAGATCCATCTGTTATTCCATTAGGTTCTCGCGTATATGTTGAAGGATACGGAGAAGCAATTGCAGCAGATACTGGTGGTGCGATTAAAGGTCATAAAATTGATGTTTTAATGCCAGATAAAGCTTCTTCTAGTAAGTGGGGCAGAAAAAATGTTAAGCTTACAATTTTAAACTAACACGTAATCCAACTTTACAATACGTAAAGTTGGATTTTTTTATAAAAATAATGTTAAGTTAAGTTTACATTTTGTTAAGGAAAGTATACAATGAAATTGAGAGGTGGTAAAATTGACCATTTTAAATAGAGTGAAGGAGTTAAGAGCTCGCTTTAATTTTTCCCAAAGTGTATTAGCAGAAAAGGTTGGAGTGACGAGACAAACAATCGCTGCAATTGAAAAAGGTGATTATGTTCCTTCATTGTTATTAGCACTTACGATTTGTGATGTATTCGAGTTAAAGATGGAAGATGTGTTTGTTTTAAATAAGGAGGGGGAAGAGGATGAGTAGGATTGTTTTTTCTTATATCGTAAACGTGCTTTATACGGCTTTAGCATGCTGGACATTTGTTGAATTTTATAGTGTTATTACAGAGTTAGCAGATATAATTAAAAATGAGAAATTCCCATTTGAAGTATGGTTTAATGGAGTACCATTCATTTTATTATTTATTGGAGCTATTATAGTTACAATTTTTTATAGAATTCAAAAGAAAAAATACAAGAATTTATCTTTTTGGATGTATCCATTATTGTTTCCACTAGAAGATGAACGTGAAAAAGCGATTACGGATAAAGCTTGTCGAACAACATTTGTATCGTTATGGTTTGTGTTACCTTGTGCAGTTGGATTTTTAACTTTTTCGCCTATTATTAATGAATATCTTCCTGGATACCCATTGTATATTATATTTTCTATTTTCTTTATTCAAATGACAGTATTCCACGTATCACTATACAGAAATAAATTAGCTTAAAAAGAAACCTTCTTGCACGTGCAAGAAGGTTTCTTTTTAGCTTACACTTGTACATATAGCAATATTATCTTATCATTTTATATAGAGTAAGATTTTGTAAGGGAAAGGAATTGTATATGAATAAGCAAAGAATTTATAGTATAGTAGCAATCCTTCTATTTGTTGTAGGTGGTGTGTTAATCGGAAAGCCATTTTATGATGGATATCAGGCTGAAAAGAAACAGACTAAAAATGTACAGGCTGTTCAAAAGATGGATTATGAAAAACATGAGACGGAATTTGTAGATGCTTCGAAAATTGATCAACCAGACTTGGCAGAAGTAGCGAGTGCATCATTAGATAAGAAACAAGTAATTGGTCGTATTTCGATCCCGAGTGTTTCATTAGAACTTCCTGTTTTAAAATCTTCTACTGAGAAAAACCTATTATCAGGTGCAGCAACAGTAAAAGAAAATCAAGTAATGGGAAAAGGGAATTATGCATTAGCAGGACATAACATGTCTAAAAAAGGTGTTTTATTTAGTGATGTAGCCTCTTTAAAAAAAGGCGATAAAATGTATTTGTATGATAATGAAAACGAATATGAATATGCAGTTACTGGTGTATCTGAAGTAACTCCTGATAAATGGGAAGTTGTAGAGGATCATGGGAAAGATGAGATAACGCTTATTACATGTGTATCTGTGAAAGATAATTCTAAACGTTACGTTGTTGCTGGTGATTTAGTAGGAACGAAGGCGAAGAAGTAAAAAAGAAGGTCAACTCTTTAAAGAGTTGACCTTCTTTTTTACTAATGTTGAGAAATAATAGAATATTTTAGTTGGTATTTAAGTATTTTTCTATTTATGTATAATAAAGTTAGAATTCAAGATTTTGGGAGGAACAAGAGTGAAACAACAGGTGAAGAAACTTCTTTTAACAACAAGTGTAGCGTTATTGGTAGCTCCAATTTCAGCCTATGCGCATCCAGGGCGTACAGATGCTAATGGGGGACATACGTGTCGGACAAATTGTGAAAAATGGGGATTACAGTACGGGGAATATCATTATCACAATAAGCCAGCTTCTAGTAGTGGTGCAACGAATCCAGCTCCTAGCCCAAATAATAATGGTGCTGTAGAAGCTGAAAGACAAGTAGAAGCGCAGCGCAATGCTGAGGCTGAAAAACAACGTGCCGCAGAGGCGCAGCGTAAAGTTGAAGAAGAAAGACAACGTGTAGCGGAGGAACAAAGAAAAGCAGAGGAAGAGAGACAACGTGTAGCTGAAGAGCAAAGAAAAGCAGAAGAGGCACGTAAGCGAGAGGAAGCACAGCGTCAAGCTGATATGGAAAAAGGGCAGCTTGAGGGACAAAAAAGTGGAGAGACTGATTTTAAAGCAGGGAAAAATGATATGGAATCACATTTAGCTGGAAAATCAGATACATATAAAGAAGCATTCAAAACTGCATATGCTGCATCTTGGTCTTTAGAAGAGCAGAAGAAAACGCATTTTGAAAAAGGAAAAGAGCAAGGTTTAGCACAAGAGACGATGGAAGATAGTCAAATTGCTCCGGAGTTTAAGCCGAACTTTGCAGAGAGTTTCCAAGTAGGGAATAAAGAAAGAACAGAAAACATTGAAAAAGAGCAAGCTGAACTAGGGGAAAAGGCAGGTAAGGAACTAGCTGGAAAGAACCCTGGAAATAGAGAGAAAGATGTGTACGTGAAGGTGTATGAAACAGCTTATGAAAAGGGCTATAAGTCTACTAAAAAAGCAGTAGAAAAGGCTGGCTATAAGTATGCATTTGAAAACTATGATTTGAAAGTTCCTGCTAAGTATGAAAAAAATGAATCGTTAAAGAAATGGTTTATTGAAGGATTTAAATCAAATAAAAAAGCAGCAGAAATTAGAGAAGAAGGATATAAAAAAGGAGACAGTTGGCTTGCATTCTTCTATAAGAATTTTGTGCCAAGTGAATATAAAGAACATAAAGAGCTGTACGAACAAGCGATAGAAAAAGGCAAGAATGCATAAAAAAAGATGAGGGATTTCCCTCATCTTTTTTTAATCCATCCACTTCACTAATTTTTTGGAAATTAGTAATAAAACACAACCTAAAACGATTGCTACAGCGCCAATAACTGTAAATACTTCAGCATATCCAAGTGAAGTTGTGAAGCTTGCAAGTTGTCCACCTAAAATGTTGGCGATTCCTGAGCTTGCTAACCATACGCCCATTAGTAAAGATGCTAGTTTTACTGGAGCGAGAGAACTAACCATTGATAGTCCAACAGGTGATAAGAATAGCTCACCTAACGTATGGAAAAGATACGTAAAGACGATAAATAGTAAGTTTGCTTTTTCTGTGATGTTATGTTCATCACTACCTGTTTTTAATGTAGCGATAACGAGAATGATATAACCGATACCGAGCAAGATCATACCAAGTCCCATTTTTGTTGGGATTTTTAAATCTCCGCGCTTGCGAGTTGCAAGTTTTGCCCATAATGCTGAAATGACTGGAGCAAGTAAAATAATAAATAATGGATTGACCGATTGGAACCAAGATGTTGGAACTTCCCATCCGAACACAGAGCGGTCTACAAATTTGTTTGTATATAGTGTTAAAGAGCTACCAGCTTGTTCAAAGCCAGCCCAGAAGAAGACAACGAAGCATGTTAAAATGACGATAACTGCGGTACGCTGTTTTTCTTTTTTTGTTAACGGTGTATCTCCTACTGATGGTTGTCCATCTGTTGTTTGCAAATCACGAGTTGGTTTTTTACCGATATCACCAAGGAAGCGATTTGATAATGTTGTAAATAAAATTTGTCCAATGATCATTCCGATTGAAGCGGCTAAGAAACCGTAACGGAATCCAAAGTGAACAACGCCATCCACTGTTGTTTTGAATAAATTTTCTGATAAAAATCCGCAAACGAGTGGAGCTAAAAATGAACCGACGTTAATACCCATATAGAAAATCGTAAATGCACTATCACGTTTTGGATCGTTCTCTTCGTATAATTCCCCAACCAGTGTAGAGATGTTCGGTTTGAAGAATCCGTTACCGATAATAATAAGCGCTAATCCGAGGTATAGGCCGACTTGGTTTTGCATGGCAAATAGTGTAAGGTTACCGATTGCCATTGTTATACCACCAATTGTGATCGCTTTTCGTCTACCTAGGAACCGGTCTGTTAAGTATCCACCAATCATTGGTGTGAAATAACAGGCTCCAGTGTAAAATCCGTAAATGGAGAGTGCCCACGCAGGACTAAACCCAAGACCACCGCTTACTAAAGCTGTCGTTAAATATAATGTTAATAATCCTCGTAATCCATAGTAACTAAATCTTTCCCACATTTCTGTAAAGAAGAGTAAGTATAAACCTGGAGGATGTTTCTTTTTTCTTTGTTGTTCTCTTTCTAGTTGTATCGTTGATTCCATGTTATTTTCCTCCTGACACAAACAAAAACAAAGTTAATAATTTTGTACATTTAATATTTTACCTTATTAACTATTATAAGTCAATAAAGGTTGATTTTTCAGAAGAAATTGGAAAAGAGGGATAGCTATAGAATGGGTGTTTCTTTTATGTTAGACTATGGACTATGTTTTCTTTGTTAGGAAGCGGATTATTGCACTTTTTTATATGTGAAATTGATTTCATAAAAGATGAAATTAAAGAAGGAGAAACAAATGAAATTGTTACAGAAAAAAGAAATTTTACTGATTAGCCTTATGTTATTCTCGATGTTCTTTGGAGCAGGGAATCTTATATTCCCACCTTTCCTTGGGTATGAAGCAGGAGAACATGTGTGGATTTCATTAATAGGATTCATTATATCAGCAACAGGTCTTCCTATATTGGGTGTTATCGCTATTGCGAAAGCGGGAAGCTTTCAAACGTTAGCGGGTAGGGTTCATTCTTCATTCGCCATTATTTTCCCCTGTATCGTGTATTTATTTATTGGACCAGGTCTTGGTATACCACGTGCAGGAAGTTTAGCTTTTGAAATGGGACCAGGTCAGTTCTTCACAGAATTAGGAAGTGTAGTTTTATTATGTTACACGGTTATTTTCTTTAGTATTGTGTACTGGTTAAGTTTATCACCGTCTAAATTAATGGGGTTGTTCGGAAAAGTTTTAACACCGTTATTATTAGGTATGATTGCCCTTATTTTTATAAAGAGTATGTTTACATCAGTAGGCAGTGTGAAAGAGGCTGCTGGAAACTATGGACAAGCTCCTATGTTCCAAGGCTTTTTAGATGGATATTTAACAATGGATGCGCTAGCCGCTTTAATTTTTGGGATTGTTATTGCAAATGCTCTTCGTGCAAAAGGTGTTGAAGATGATAAAGGTTTAGCGAAATATATGAGTATTGCTGGAATTGGTGCAGGACTTTTATTATCTATTATTTACATCATACTTGGATATGTTGGTTCAATTAGCGGTTCGTTAGGTACATTTGATAATGGGGCGAACGTGTTAGCGCAAGTTATGACTACGTTATTTGGACAAGGCGGGGTCGTTTTATTAGGTCTTATTTTTACGATCGCGTGTTTATGCGTTTCAATCGGGCTTGTTACATCTTGTAGTCAATTTTTTGCAAGTGCATTTCCGAAAGTAGCGTATAAAGTTTGGGCATTTATATTAAGTTTTGCTAGTATGATTTTAGCGAATTTAGGATTAACGCAAATTTTAAAAGTATCAGTACCGATTCTTGGATTTATTTATCCAGTTGCATTAACGCTTATTATTTTAGGGTTATTTCATAAGTATATTGGAAAGTATGCATACGTATATGCAGTAACAGTTGGGATTGTAGCGGTATTTAGTGCAATCGATATTTTCAATAAAAATGTGATGATGAATCAGTGGACACTAGTATTGAAATACATTCCGTTTTATACAGAAGGTGTAGGATGGATTGTTCCGGCTATTATAGGTGCTTGTATTGGTGTTATCGTGAGTATTGTTTTAAATAAGAAGAAATAAGTAAGAGGTGTTTTCCTATTTTGGAAAACACCTTTCTTTTTTTGGAAAAATAGTATTGAAAATGAATAGACTAAGAGTATGATAAAGATAATTGGTAATATATAGATTTTGAATGGGTGATGAGGGGGGAGTGTATGAAGGAAGATTTAAATAAGAAAATAGAAGCACTCGAAACGACAATTGAAACGATGCAAGAAGCTCTTTTTGAATTGAAAGCAAAACAAAGAGAAATAGAAGTAGAAAATGCTCAGCAACATGTGAGGAAGGAAAAGAAAGAATATATTGAAACGGTGATGGAGGAAAAACAAAAAGAAGAAGTCGTTACAATAAAAGAGCCTGTGCAAGAACGTGAGATAAAACAAGTGGATATATCTGCTTTTAAACCAGAACCATTTAATATTATTAAGTTTTGCCAAACTTGGTTACCACGCATATTTGTTGGCATTATGTTACTTGGAGTAATCTGGTTATTTAAAGCAGGGGTAGATGCTGGGTTATTAACACCTGCAATACGAATTGTGTTTGGTATTGTCCTATCAATCGGTTTTTATTATATAGGTGATATTCAAATTAAACGAGAGCGGCAAGCGTTGGGTTTAGTATTAGCAGGAGGAAGTATTACGGGTATAGTTTTAACAACATTTGCGGCGCATTATTTATATGGGTTTATTCCAGCAAGTGTTGCGTTTGTATGTAATATTGCATGGGTCATTTTAGGTATTTATGTAGCGAAGAGGTATCAATCGGAATATCTTACAATATTCGTAGCCGTAGGAGCTTTCTTCGTGCCATTCTTATTAAATAGTACGACTCCTAATCCATATATTTTCTTTGGATATGAGACGATACTAACACTTAGCTTGTTATGGTATGCGTTGAAAAATCGTTATCAGTATTTATATATGATTTCTTATGCTGTTGCTGCTATTGTCCTTTTTGTTTTCTTTGCTATTATGTCAATGTTAGTAGAGGATTTGCAAGTACAGTTAACAGTTGTTTATGGTTTGATTCACTTACTATTATTTTGGCATATGTTTACGGAGAGAAGCTTTATATTAGAGCCACGCTTGGCGATATTTAGTGCGAATGCAGTTTTCTTTATATTAGCCATTTCAAAAATACCTGAATTTACAACATGGGGATTAATGATTGGTGCACTCGTTCACGCTACGATGTTCGTGTTTGAGTATAGGAAGAATAGATACTCTACATTTACAAATCTTTTATTTGGTTTCGCAATGGGTGCATTTAGTTTAGCGATTTTATATGAGTATAGTTTAGTGAATGCAGCGATTGTATTATTATTACAAGGTTTCCTCGGTATGGTGACTGCTATTAAAGTAAAACAACAAATAAAATTATATGTTAGTGCGACGATTTATGCGATTGGAATGATACAGACTATTTTTAGCCCATTTGATTATTTCCTTTCAGCTGGGTTTGTTGCTCATATTATTTTAATAGGTACATTTTATTACTGCATGAAACGAGCGAAAGATGTATTAACGAGTTTTGGAAAATATGTTTATTCTATAGCTCTCTATTGGTTCATGGTCATTGTATTTATTACAATTACTAGAGTTGGTGAAGTTCTTTCTACAGATGGAAGTATAATAAGCGTATCAGTATCGTTATTATGGATGGTATATGCATTATTTGCAGTTTGGCTTGGACGGAATAAAAATATGAATGAAATATTGTATGCTGGCTTAGTCGTTTTAGTAGTAACGATAGGAAAGTTATTCCTTCTAGACTTACCAGAAGTTTCAATGATGATCAGGGCAGTGTTATTCTTAATCGTAGGTAGTATAGGTATCGTCATTTCCAGAATGTTTTTCTCAAAAGAAGAGAAATGAGAAGAAGGCAATCCGCATGTGGATTGCCTTTTCTTTTACTTTTTATTAATCGTTACAGCTTCATTATATTTAGCAGTTGTATTTTGGCGTAGACGAAGTGTTGCTTGTCCAGTTGTATTTGAATCAAGTTGTACGTTCACAATTTTTTCAGCAGAACCAAAGCTGTTTGTTGTGAATGAGAAGGCGCTACTATATCCGAAAGTAGATGGCCAAGTGCCGTTTGTATTTTGGACTTTTGCTAATTGTGTTCCACCAGTCGTGAAGATACCTAAAGAATAGTTATTATAAGTTGTATTAGGTAATAAGTTGTTTACTTGAATCTTTATTTGGAACACTTCATTGTTTGGTAGAATGCTAGGGCGTGTAATCACATAATCGTTTGCTGTTACGGCGCCGTTATATCCGTATGAACCAGATTTAAATGTATTTGTATTAAACCATTGGTAACCAGCGTTTGGTGCACTCCAAGGTTCTGGTTGTGGCTCTGTTGATAAGCTTGGTTGTTCAAATGTTTGTAAAGCAGTAGGTAAATCAAGTTGTAAACCGTTTACTTGATCTAAGCTTGTAAACGTCTCTTGTTTCGATAGCCAATTTACGATATTTTCTAGTAAAACAGCATCGTTTTCTTCTTTATAACCATCGTAAGTTTTCTTTGTTTGGCCAGAATCTTCACGAACGTATTTTGGCGTCGCATCTTCAACAGGAGAAGAGTCACCAATAAAGGCAGCTTTTCCAAGTCCTACTTTTGCGATTGCAGCATATGGACCCTCTGCAACGCCACCGCCGTTATAAACACCACTATCAACAGCGTTATTCCATTTTGACGGATTTTCTGGAAGATAAACAAGTCCTTTTGCTAGTTTTGGATTTGTAATTGCTAGAGTAGAACCAGCATGCATTGCTACCGATGAAACACCTTTTGTAATTCCGAATGATTGTTCAGGCGAAACAATGTTTTTAGCTGAAACATCACCAAGTGCATTGTAACGGAAGCGAATACCGAAATTATTAGATAGCCAATCGGAACTTTCTACTCCTTGCATAGCTTGTGAGTTTGCTTCTTCGTTAGACATTCCTTTTGCGGGATTTTCCCAAGCACCGCGTCTATATCCATTAAATACTTCAGAAGAATCCCAGCGATTTTTATTACGATCTGCATTATAATGATCGGCAATGAAGAAGATACTGCCGCCATTTTTTACATATTGTAACATTGCATCTTGTTCAGATTTTTTGTAAGGAATATTTGCCTCTGGAACGATAAACACGTTGTAATTTTTTAAATCGTCGTATGTAATAGGTGTTGATTTACGAAGTTCTTTTACATGATATCCATTTTGGGCAATGCCGTTTCCGAAATCAGAAAAGCCGCCATCAATAACCCAGTCAGCTGTCCCTGCAGTTTGACCGTGCGTATTATCAAATAATACTTTCTTCCCATTGTTTTGATTTACAACCTTTGCAGCAATTTCAGGAGCTGGGTCTACAGAGCTTTCGGCATAAGTAGACGGTATGAACGAACTCCCCATACTAAGTGTAATTGCTGTTGCTAAAGAAAATGTAATCCATTTTTTATTCTTCATAGAAGAATCCCCCTAATAATAAATATATGTGCTTTAATAATGTAATTTATTTTTCTGAAAAAATAAAGACGGAAAACGTAAAAAATATTAAAAAATTGTAAAAATACCGTGAATTTTGTTGAGAAATATTTATATAGACAATAAAAAATCCCTTCCAATTAATAAGGAAGGGATAGCTTGTTTAACTAATCTTTGAATTAGGTGTTTCATCAATCTTATGAAATCCTTTCATATAATACACGATAGCTAAGCCAATAAGCCAAATTGGGCCAACGATTAATGCAATTCGTGTATCTTCTGAATACGCCATTATACATAGTACAAGTGCAAGGAAGCCAAGTGAGAAGTAAGAGCTTAATGGATGTAAAGGCATTTTATACGTTAGCTTGTCTTTTTTCGCAGTTGATAATCCTTTACGGAATTTAATTTGAGCGACTAATATAATCCCCCAAGTCCAAATTGCCCCGAAAGTTGAAATACTAGTTAACCATGTAAACACCTTTGCAGGCACAAGGTAGTTTAATATAACACCAACAAGTAAAACGATAGCCGTTGCTATGATTCCTTGACTCGGAATACCGTTTTTATTTAAACGACCGAATCATTCAGGAGCTTTCTTTTGTTGTGCCAATGTAAATAGCATACGGCCTGTACTAAATAAACCACCATTACAAGAAGAAAGAGCTGCTGTTAATACGACAAAGTTAATAATCCCTGCTGCTTTTGCGATACCGATTTGCTGGAATGTTAATACGAATGGACTTCCTTTTTCACCAAGTTCGTTCCATGGATAAATTGCCATCATAACGAATAATGCCCCGACGTAAAAGATTAGGATTCTCCAAAATACGTTATCGATAGCTTTTGCGAGTGTTTTCTTCGGATTTTGAGCTTCACCAGCTGTAACACCAATTAGTTCAACGCCTAAATAAGCGAATAATACCATTTGTAAGGAGAGTAGTAATCCGGAAAATCCATTTGGGAACCAGCCACCATGTGACCAAAGATTTGAAATACCAGTAGCGATACCACCATTTCCGAATCCGAATAAAATAATGCCAGCTCCAACTACTATCATACAGATAATTGTGACAATTTTAATGAGAGCAAACCAAAACTCAAGTTCTCCAAATACTTTTACTGATAAGAAGTTGAAAGCGCTCATTAATAATAGAGCGAGTAGTGCCCAAGTCCAGCGCGGGATATCTGGGAACCAGTACTGCATGTAAATGCCAGCCGCCGTAATTTCAGCCATACAAGTAACAACCCATAAGAACCAGTAGTTCCAACCAGTAATATAGCCAGCAAGTGGGCCGATATAATCATTAGCGTATTTACTAAAAGAACCGGCAACCGGTTGTTCAATTGCCATTTCTCCGAGCGCTCGCATAATGAAGAAAATAACGAGTCCAGCGATCATATAACCTAGTAAGATGGAAGGACCAGCTAGTTTAATAGCAGAAGCGGATCCTAAAAATAGTCCAACGCCAATAGCTGAACCGAGTGACATTAAAGTAATATGTCGTTCTTTTAAACCTCGATTTAAAGTTTCAGATTTGTTTGTGTGCTGCATAAGAAGAATCCTCCTTGTAGAGTGAACGATATTTGAATGCGTTTATTAAATATTTAACTATTTCAAATTATAAAACATTTCTATCTGTTATGCTACAAAAATAAACATGATTAACTGTACTACATCTGTACTTGTCAGACTTAAACTTAAAATTCGAACTATTAGTGAATATATTGACTCTTCTTTTTATTGATTGTTAAGATTAAGTATTATATTTTCTCACATACTAGTAAGAAAAGAATATGTGATAATAATTCAGATGTAGGAAGGGTACATAACCATGTTTCAATTACAAAAATATAACACTTCTGTGAAGCAAGAGCTTTTAGCTGGCATCACAACTTTTTTTACATTTGCGTATATTCTTGTCATCAATCCGAAAATATTATCTGATGCAGGTGTACCATTTGATCAAGCTTTTACGGCAACTATTATTGCGACTGTTATAGGGACGCTATGTATGGCGTTTTTAGCTAACTATCCAATTGTTATTGCTCCAGCTATGGGAATGAATGCGTATTTTGCTTATTCTGTTGTTCAACAGGCAGAGGGGATTACATATGTCATTGCGTTTTCAGCAGTATTTGTAACAGGTATCATTTTTCTTTTATTATCTTTCACTTCATTTAGGCAAAAGCTAATTGTCGCAATTCCTGATAGTTTAAAACATGCAATTGCAGGTGGAATTGGACTATTTATTGCTTTTATTGGATTACGCCTTTCTGGAATTATCGTTGATCATCCATCTAATTTAGTTACGATTGGTGATTTTCATTCTCCAGCCGTTATTTTAACTTTAATTGGTTTAATATTAGCGGCGGTATTAATGGCATTACGTGTGAGCGGTGCATTATTTATTAGTATGATTGTGACAGGAGTTATCGCCTTCTTTACAGGGCAACTGAAGTTTACGGATAAAATTGTTGCGATGCCTCATTTACCAGAGGGAATTATCGTTTCAAACCCAATCAATGCCTTTTCAGATGTAATTGAATACGGATTATATGGTGTTGTATTTTCATTTTTACTTGTACTGTTATTTGATACAACAGGTGCATTACTTGGTTTAATTAAACAAGCGGGTTTAATTACAGATAATACAGAGAAACGTTTTGGTAAAGCGTTTATTGCAGATGCAATTGGTGGGACTACAGGTTCTATCTTTGGAACAAGCCCAACAGCAGCGACGATTGAATCATCAGCTGGTATTGCTGCAGGTGGTAAAACAGGATTAACGGGTATTGTAGTTGTCGGTCTAACGATTATAACGGCATTCTTCAGCCCTGTGATTGCTTCTTTATCAAGTGTAGCCGCTATTACAGCTCCTTCATTAATTATTGTAGGTAGTCTAATGGCGCAAAGTCTTCGTGATATTAATTGGAATGAATTTGAAGATGCATTACCAGCATTTTTAATTTTTATTGGTATTCCGTTAACGTCTAGCATTGCGAATGGAATTGCAATTGGATTTTTAGTGTATCCAGTCTTAAAGATTGTGAAAGGGAAAGGGATGGAAGTACATCCGTTACTATACTTATTTACAATTTTATTTGGATGTCATTTATTCTTATAATATAGATATAGAAGAGGGAGCTTCTTATGGGAGGCTCTTTTTTTGTGTATAATAAAGTAAAAATCAAACGATTTTAGTAAAATATAAATTACCTAATGGAATATATATGTTACAATAAAGGCAGAGGAGGAACATGAATGGCTGTAAGTAAAATAAAAGTCGCGCGTGTTCAGTTAGATTTAACACAGCAACAATTAGCAGAAAAAGTAGGCGTTACAAGGCAAACGATTAGTTTAATTGAGAAGGGGAAATACAACCCGTCTTTAGATTTATGTTTGAAAATTTGTTATGCGGTAGACAAAACATTGAATGATTTATTTTGGGAGGAAGAGGAGTGAGGATTGTGAAAGATGAACGTTTAATGATTGAGGGGCTAAAACATATTAGACTCGTTTTCATCTTACAAAATATCGTCATACTAGGTATCGTTTTTTATCGCTACGTTTTGCAAGGTGCAGGATATGAAAGTGTTTCGGATTTATTAATGGTATTTATGGGCGGGATCGTAGTCATTAACTTCTTAAATTTAAAACATTCTGTAGAGGCATATGAGCATACAGGTGGAGTATCACGCAGCTATTTTATGAAATTATTATTTATTCCAGTAGGTATTGTTATTGGAATTTTAGCTATTTGTATTATTGTAACACCAGATATTGCTATAAAGGAAATTAGTATGACAGGACTTATTATGTTTGCTTGTTTTTTAGTTCCTAGTTTGTTTATATACATATATATGAGAAAAATAAAAAGTGAAGATTGAAATATAAGAAAAGCTTTCCCATATTGCGGAAAGCTTTTCTTATATTCTTTTATACAGTACTTTATGAAGGCCAATCGGTTCAATTTCAAAGATTTCACCATGTTCCTGAAAGCCTAAGCGCTTGTAATAGTCAGCTACAGTAATTCGGCCATTACACCATAATATATTTGCTTTACGTTCTTGCAAGACTTGCTCCGCCTTCTGAATTAAGGAACTTCCAGCACGTTTGTTTCGAAATTCAGGTAATGTGGCCATTCCTCGTAGACGATAATGAACACCTGCTAGTAAGTCAGGGTATATCTCTTTTGAGAAGGAAGCGATACTAATTAGTTCATCGTTTATAAATGCGCCTAAGTGAAAGGTGTCTGTTTCATAGTCGGAAGAGTATTTACAATCCGCTAATGTTTGATTCGGGCGTAAAATTTTTTGACGTAATACGTAAGTTTCAGATCCCTCAATATTTTTCACGGTAATCATATTAACATCCTTTCTTATAAGGCGTTTTCTGTTAGTTGTATAAAGAAATAGGCAGGTGCGGCGAAAAGTCCGAGTATGCTAGCAATTCCGAGAAGGAGTGAAAGTAAGAGGCAAGAGTATTTTATTCCATTCGATTTTTTCCATCCGTAACTACAAATTTCAATGCTAACACCGATGAGAATAATGGCAACGAGTATTTCCGCCAATAATAAAAGAGCTAAAGTTACAATAGACATAATGTGACCCATCCTCATAATATGTGATAGTAACATTTTACCATATGGAATGGAAAAAAATGCCCCTCAATTATGTAAGGGGCATTTTTTATTCTAATATGTTTTTCAACGTATCAATATGTTCTTTTGAACCTGTGACAAGCAATGTATAACCATGTTGTAGTCTCGTATCACCATGCGGGATTAATGCTTTATTACCGCGGTAAATTTGAATGACGAGTACATCCCCTAAAAACGGAAGGCGACGTAGTGCAACACCGTTATATGTATTGCTACGTAGTTCAACTTCACGAACTGTTTCATTTGCTGTTGTAATTAAGCGAACGAGACTCGGTTTATCAATTAGTGCACGTAACAGAATACGTGTAGAGTTAATTGTTGAGAATACGGCGATATGTTCTTGCGTTGCTTTTTCTTGTAGAAGTGGATCTTCTACACTTGCAATAACATGTTCAACACCTAGATCTTTTGCGTGTTCTGCTAATAATAAGTTTTGTTCATCATCACTTGTTGCAACAACAACACGATCTGCATGAAATGCTGTTTGTTCAGTTAATGATGCGATTGTGATGTCATCTAATTTCACGATAGGGAAGTCATGTGATTTTGCTTCTTCATCATTTATTTTATTTTGACGCATCATATATAGTGTTACGTCATAATCTTCTCGTTTTAAATCAAGTGATAACGGAAGGGTAATTCTGCTTGCGCCAATAATAGAAACTTTTGGTTTTGATGTTTCTACTTTTGGGAACATTTTTTTAAATAATATAGGTGCAAAAATACAAGTAATAACTGCGCTTAAAATAAGGGAAGCAGATAAACTTGGACTGATGATTCCTAGTTTTTCACCAATTTGTGCAGCTGCAATAACTAAAGAAAGTGTCGATGTTAATAAGATGGCACTTCCTAGTACGATATTACGTGGATACCATTTTCGTAAGACGAGTGATGGTAACAGCTTTGAAATAAAGAGTCCTACAATTAAAATTGGGATCATTAGCATGCTAGAAGGTTCTTTAAAAATAGACCAAACCTCTAAGTTTACACCAACCATCACGAAGAAAATAGGAATGAAGAAACCATATCCGATGGAATCCAGCTTTTCCACCATATCTTCATTTGGTGATAATAACGATACGAGTACCCCTGCTAAGAAGGCACCTAAAATATTTTCAGCTCCAACAGATTCAGATAACCCAACTAATATTAAGATGAGTGCAAAAACAGCTCGTGTATCAATTTGTACACTACCAGCTTTTAAGCTATCTAAGTATGGAATGTTTTTAAAGCGTTTTGCAACGAAGTAAATAACAATACCAGCGCCGAATAGAAGAAGAAGGAGCCACATGCTTTGACCGCTTTCGGAATTTAATCCGACAAATACAGCGAGTAAAATCATTGTAACTAAATCTGCAATAACAGCGACTAATAAAATGATTTGGCCGATTGCCGTTTTTCCTAAGTTATTTTCTTTTAATGTTGGTACAACAACACCTAAAGAAATAGTGGAAATAATTAAAGTCATAAACATTGCATTATCTACGAATCCTAGCCATACGAATAGTAATGATAGGGCATAAGATAAGATAAAAATAAATAAAAAGATAATGCTTGCTGCCTGGAATGTGTTTGGTTCGTTTGTTGTATTCTTTTTCCCTTTTTGTTTAAAGATAGAAAAATCAATTTCTAAACCGCTTAAGAACATTAAGAAGATAAATCCTAGTGTCGATAAGACTTGAAGCCACATATCTGGCTCAATAATATTAAACCCACTTTTACCTACAAAGATTCCTGCGATGATTTCTGCAACAACGACAGGAAGTGCTTTTAATTTAAAGCGTTGTAACAAAAGGGGAACGAAAAACGCGATTGCAACGACAACCATAAGTGATAGAACAGAAGTATGATGTTCCATTGCGTTCTCTCCCTTCAAATAAATATAGTACCTATTTAGCCATATAATAGGTAGAAAAGCAACGCATATGGATTCGATTTCATAAAGAAAGAGTTTTCTTAAGATTTGTCATAATAAGTATATTTTTCATGATTCTGTTGTTAATTCCGTAATGTGGATGTAATAGGGGATAAAGTGAAGGCTTTTACGGGCAGTTGATCCCCCTGGGGTCTTACTGCTCATTAATGAGGGATAAAAAAAGACTGCTGAGGAATCTCAGCAGTCTTTTTCATGTACATTACATTGAGAAGAAGATCCATACAGTTAAACCAACTGTTGCAGTTGCAACGAAGAAACTGTATATCATAGTAAGAATTTGAACTCTTCCTTCTCCTTCTTTTAAATGCATGAACATAATTAATTGTAACAACGCTTGCGCAACAGCCATTACGATAATAGTTGTTAAGATTGTTGAAAGTGGCAGGTTTGTATAAAGTGCCACGTATAACGCTAGAAACGTTAGTGCAAGCGATAAAATAAATCCGAAAACGTGTGACCAAGGGAATCCGCTATGCGCATGCCCGTTTGCCTGGTTGTTATTTTGACCCATTTACGCCACCATCCCGTTCAAGTAAACTAGTGTGTAAATAAAGACCCAAACAAGATCAAGGAAATGCCAGTATAAGCTGATAATAAATACTTTACGAGCTGTAACTGGTGTTAAACCTCGTTTTAAAATTTGGATAATAACACAAATTGCCCAAATGATACCGCCTGTTACGTGGGCTCCGTGCGTTCCAAGAAGAACGAAGAATGCAGATAGGAAAGCACTTGTTTGAATTGTTGCGCCTTCACCGATGTACATAATGAACTCTTCGATTTCAAAGAATAGGAAACCTGCACCTAAAAGTAATGTAAGGATGAACCATCCAAGCATTGCTTTTTGGTTGTGCTTACGCATTTCGTGAATTACGATACCACATGTGAAACTACTTGTTAAAAGTAATAATGTTTGAATTAAAAGCGTTTTAAGTTCAAACAGTTGCGCTGGAGTTGGGCCATCTGCCGTACGACCAGCAAGTACTAGATAAGAGGCGAAAAGTGTTGCGAACAGCATAATTTCAGCCCCAAGAAAAATCCAAAATCCTAGGATATTCAATCTGCTTTGCTCGGATTGATATTCCAAAGGTAAGCTTTTATCTAAAGCCGCCATATCATTTCACCTCTCATGCTATATGTTCTGTTTCTTTAATTTCATCAACGCTTACGTAGTAGCCATCATCATAGTCGAATGAACGATAGATTAAGCAAGCTAAAATACCAACGCCGCCGATTGCTGCAAGCCAGAACCAGCTAAATACTAATGCGAAACCTGCAAGACCGAAGAATAAAGACGCAATAATAGGCACACCAGAGTTACTTGGCATGTGAATTGGTTTGATATCTTCTGCTGCTGGTGTAACTGTTTCTCCGCGTTTTTTCATGTACCAGAAAGCATCAGCTTCTTTGATTTCAGGAAGTTTCGCGAAGTTGTAATGTTGTACAGGAGATTGAGTTGCCCATTCAAGTGTACGGCCATCCCATGGGTCTCCAGTTGTGTCACGTTCACCGTGACGAGCACTCCAAATTACGTTGTAACAAAGAATTAGGAAGCCAATACCCATCATTACCGCACCAACAGATGCGATTTGGTTTAGCCATCCCCATCCAAGACTTTCAGAGTAAGTGTACATACGACGAGTCATACCGTCTAAACCTAAGAAGTACATTGGGAAGAAACAGATGTTGAATCCGCTCATAAAGATCCAGAATGTCCATTTACCTAGGCGTTCATTTAACATATGACCAGTCATTTTTGGATACCAGAATGTGAATCCAGCAAGCATAGCGAATACTGTACCTGCGATTAATACGTAGTGGAAGTGAGCAATTAGGAAGTAGCTGTTATGGTACTGATAATCAGCTGCTGCCATACCAAGCATAACCCCTGTAACCCCACCGACTACGAAGTTTGGAATAAATGCCAATGACCAAAGCATTGGTACTGTAAAACGAATACGTCCTTTATACAGTGTAAACAACCAGTTAAAGATCTTAACCCCGGTTGGAATCGAAATCGCCATTGTCGAAATCGAGAAGAATGAGTTAACCGCTGGACCTGCACCCATCGTGAAGAAGTGGTGAAGCCATACGACGAAACTTAGTAAAGAAATTGCAACCATTGAGTATACCATCGCACTGTAACCGAATAGACGTTTACGTGAGAATGTACTAATGATTTCAGAGAAAATACCGAATGCCGGTAAAATAACGATATATACTTCAGGGTGACCCCATACCCAGAATAGGTTGGCCCATAACATTGGCATACCGCCGCTCGCCATCGTAAAGAAGTGGGCATCGAATAGACGGTCAAATGTCATTAATGCAAGAGCAACTGTTAATACTGGGAAAGCGAAAATAATGATAACTGTTGTAATTAAGATTGACCAAGTAAACATTGGCATTCTCATTAAAGTCATACCAGGTGTACGCATTTTTAAGATAGTAACAAGGAAGTTAATACCGGTCATTAGCGTACCGAGACCTGAAATCTGTAATGCAATTGCGTAGTAGTTATTTCCTACACCAGAAGTAAACTCTGTACCTGCCATTGGGAAGTAAGAAGTCCACCCAGCGTCTGGAGAACCACCGATTACGAAAGCGATGTTGAATAACATTGCTCCGACAAAGAATAACCAGAAACTTAAAGCATTTAAGAACGGATATGCAACGTCACGAGCACCAATTTGTAATGGTACTACAAGGTTCATTAATCCCATAACGAATGGCATCGCCATGAAAAGAATCATAACTGTACCATGTGTTGTGAAGATTCCGTTATAGTGTTCAGCGTTTAAATAAGTTGTTTCTGGGAATGTTAACTGTGCACGGATCATTAAACCGTCCATACCACCACGGAATAACATGATAACCGCAGAAATAATATACATGGCCCCAATCTTTTTATGGTCAACAGTTGTTAACCATTCGTCCCAAAGCCATTTCCATTTTTTATACTTTGTTAGTACGAAAATGATTGCTAATGTCACAAGAACGATAGAAGCGTCTGCACCGTAAATAATCGGGTCACCTGTGACAAAGAATTCATCAAGCTTCACTGTGTTCACTCCAATCTGTTGGAATAATAGCTATTATTTTTTGTTTTTGTAGTAGTTGTAATCACAATATTCAAGTGATTTTGGATCTACATAACTTAAGTGGTGACTAGAGAATGTCATACGACCAACTACACCAGGTTTAACAATTTCGTTGTACTTATCTTCTGTTAGTTTAGGAGCAGTTTGTTGTACTTCTTTAACCCACTTGTCATATTTCTCTTTAGTTTTTGCTTCAACTTCGAACTCCATATGTGTGAATCCTTCACCAGAGAAGTTCGCACTACGGCCTAGGTAAGAACCAGGCTTATCAGCTTGTAAATAAAGATCCATAATCATGCCATCCATAGTGTACTTCATACCACCAAGTTCTGGTACCCAGAACGCATTCATTGGACCGACAGAAGTCAGTTTGAATTGAATTGGTACACCAGCTGGGATGTTTAAATAGTTAACGGTTTCAATTTTTTCCTCTGGGTAACTGAATAACCATTTCCAGTTTGCAGATGTAACATAAATCTCAACTGGTTTAATATGTTTGGACTCTGCCGGAACCTCTTCCGAAGCATACGTTGCTTTTACTGTTGGAATCGATAATGCGATAACGATAATAACAGGAACAAGCGTCCAAATAATTTCTAATAATGTGTTACCGTGTTGTTCAGGTGGCTCGTAGTCCATATTCTCTGGTTTTTCACGATAACGAATCAAGATGACTGTAAACAAGATGAATACAATTGCGATAATTAATGACATAAGCAAGAATGACCAAACAATTAAATCATACTGTGCTTTTGCAACAGGTCCTTGCGGATTTAATACTGCGAGTTTCTTATCACAGCCGCCGAGGAACAGAAGTAATGATAACGGAAGAAGCGAAGCCAGCTTCCAAAACGTTTTCTTTAGTTGCACGATTGAAAATCTCCTTTCTCCTTGGATTGAAACTATGCCAATAAAACAATATAAACCTATTAATTTATAGATGGCAATAGTTTTTGTGATATTGTTAAAAAATAGACACAAATGCACACTTTTTAAGGTGAATATCATTTGTAACTTGATAACATTGTAAACCATTTTCCAGTAAAAAACGTGATTGTGGAAATTTTAAGATAAATAAAGTTATACCAAGATATCCAAGAAATAGAAAAAAGCTATCTTATGATAAGAAAGATAGCTGAATATTTAGTATATTTAGTTTACTTCTTTTTTAGATTTATTTGTTGTTCAAATGTGACAACTTTTTTATATTTTAATTGGTATAAAATGTAACAAAAAATCATAAATGGAATACCCCAATAAAGAGCAATTCTCTGATCTGGAATGAAAGCTAAACTAACAAATGTAATGAAATTGAGTGAGAATACTACGATTGGATAAAATGGTAGCGGTAATTTAAATCATTTTGTTCTACTTGTTGATTCATATGTCCCTCCCCCGTTATTTTCTTGTATGTATGAACTGATTTTTATTCCGAGTTTTTAAACATTAGTGGGGGATGTGACACATACTTGGCTTATTTATTATGAAATGAATGGAGTATGTAAAAATACGAACTATGATTAAATGCTCTAAGTGTGCTTTTTGTTAATGGGATGATATGTGAATCATTTTGGTTTCAGCAAAATGATTCAGAAAAGTATGTTGTTTTTTCTTTTTATTAAAAATAATTAGAAATTTATAACGATAAAAGTGTGAACAATAATTCACAGAATCTTTCTAGCAAACTAGTAAGAAGAAAGGTACAATGATAAGAGGTATGTCTGTAAAATAATAATTAATGGAGTTTTGTTTAAAATGAAAAAGTTAAAATATCTTTTTGTTTTTGGAATTATATGTGCTGCTGCGTTTTTTATAGGGAAAGATAAAATTATACAAAAGGCGCAAGTGTTCCGTTTAGAGTTTCTATCTGAAATGAAAGAAGCGACTATGATTGAAAATGTTCCGTTTATAAAGCAGTTACCAGAATTACCTCGTGGATGTGAAGTTACAAGTTTGGCTATGTTGCTACAATACAAAGGTATACAAGTAGATAAGATGCAACTTGCTAGCGAAATTCATCGTGTTCCATTTGAACAAAATGGTTTACGTGGAAATCCTTATGAGGGGTTCGTTGGAAATATTTATACGAAGGCAGAGCCAGGATATGGTGTATATAATCAACCCGTTTTTAATTTAGCAGAAAAATATGCTCCTGAAAAAGTAGTTAATTTAACAGGTAGAGACGTGCAAGATATGTATAAAGTAGTTAGTTCCGGTTCGCCAGTATGGGTCATTATTAATACAACGTTTAAGCCACTAGCCGAGAGTAGTTTTGAAACATGGAATACAAGCTCTGGCGAAGTGAAAATTACATATTATGAACATAGTGTAGTAATAGTTGGGTATGATCAAAACTTTGTATATGTAAATGATCCACTTAAAAATAATCCGCGTTTTGCTGTTCCACGAGCAGAGTTTGAGAAAGCTTGGGAGCAAATGGGGAAACAAGCGATTACTATTTTATAATAATGAAAAAGTCATCTTTTTGATGGCTTTTTATTTTTAAGTTATTATAACCGAAAATTCAGAAGATTCTTTTAAAAGATAACGATTCACGCTATAATAACATTTAACTTGGTGAAGAAGGGGCGAAGAGAAATGGATGTTGCAAAGGAACTGGTTTTATCGAAAAATCAATTAATTGAGTGGAGAAGGCATTTTCATAAGTATCCAGAGTTATCTTTTCAAGAAGAAAAAACATCACAGTTTGTATTCGATATACTTCGAAAAATCCCATATTTAGAAGTGTCAAGACCTACTAAATATAGTGTAATGGCAAGGTTAATTGGTAAACAACCTGGTAAAACCATCGCGGTTCGTGCTGACATGGATGCTCTTCCTATTCATGAAGAAAATGAGTTTGATTTTATTTCTACACATCCAGGTGTGATGCATGCATGTGGCCATGATGGACATATAGCGATATTACTTGGGGTCGTACATAAGTTAGTAGAAAAAAGAGAGAAGATTAAAGGGGAGATTCGTTTTCTCTTCCAACATGCAGAAGAAAACTTTCCTGGCGGTGCAGAGGAAATGGTTGCAGCGGGTGTAATGGAATGTGTGGATTATATTATTGGTGCTCACCTTTGGGCATCGTTAGAGGTTGGTAAAATAGGTGTAATTTATGGTCCTGCAATGGCAGCCCCAGATGTTTTTAAAATTACGATAGAAGGAAAAGGTGGACATGCTGGAATTCCTCATGAAACGGTTGATAGTATTGCAATCGGTACACAAGTTGTTTCGCAACTTCAGCACATTGTATCTCGCCTCACGAATCCGTTAGATTCCCTTGTATTATCTGTTACGCAATTTCACGCTGGGACAACCCATAATGTGATTCCAGAACAAGCGGAAATTGAAGGGACAGTACGAAGTTTAAGGCATGAGTTGCGAGAAGAAACAGAGAAAAGGATTGAACGGATTGTGAAGCATGTGACGGAATCTTACGGAGCGAAATATACATTTTCTTATGAATATGGATATCGACCAGTAGTAAATGATTATGAAGTTACAGAGATTATTGAGCAAACAGCGTTACAGCTTTATGGAAGGGAACAAGTTACTCGTTTACAGCCAACGATGGCCGGGGAAGATTTCTCAGCGTTTTTACAAAAGGCGCCAGGGACATTCTTTTTTATCGGAGCGGGAAATAAAGAGAAAGGAATTATATATCCTCACCATCATCCTCGTTTTACGATTGATGAAGATGCATTACCGATTGGAGTGGAAGTCTTTGTATCATCCATTATGAATTTTATAAGTAAAGGAGAATGAGATGAAGAAAATACACGTAT
This sequence comes from Bacillus cereus group sp. MG4, assembly GCF_040460055.1. NCBI lineage: Bacteria > Bacillati > Bacillota > Bacilli > Caryophanales > Bacillaceae > Bacillus > Bacillus cereus group sp. MG4. The sequence continues at coordinate 4,140,750 of NZ_JARVGZ010000001.1, forward strand.
TAGCGCTTATTCCAGTTTTTTGTTTAGTTGTTGGACCCGTATTTGCTAATTCAGTTACTCCTTACGTATTAGGGATGCCGTTTTTATTGTTTTGGGTATTATTATCGGTGCTCATTACGTCTCTTTGTATGGGACTTGTGTACGTATTTGATCCTGCTAATAAGGGGGATGTGAAATGACCGCATTACTTATCATTATATTATTTTTGTTTCTCGCACTATTTTTAGGAATTCGGGCACAACATGGAAAACATATGAATTTAGAGCAATGGTCAGTTGGTGGAAGAGGATTTGGCACTATTTTTGTTTTTCTTCTGATGGCAGGTGAAATTTATACGACGTTCACATTTTTAGGTGGAAGTGGATGGGCGTATAGTAAAGGAGCACCTACTTTCTATATTTTAGGTTATGGTGCACTAGCTTATATTTTATCTTACTTTTTATTGCCGCCAGTTTGGAAGTATGCGAAAGAGCATAATCTTGTTTCGCAGCCAGATTTTTTTGTGAAGAAATATAAGAGTCAGACACTTGGCATTATCGTTTCTGTCATTGGGGTTATTTCGATTATTCCATACCTTGTTTTACAGTTAAAAGGATTAGGAATTATCGTTTCGGAAGCATCTTACGGAAGGGTATCACCAGTTATTGCAGTGTGGATTGGTGCGATTGTTATAACGATATATGTAATGGTTTCAGGTATACACGGCTCTGCTTGGACAGCCGCTTTGAAGGATATTATGATACTGTTTATCGTTATGTTTTTAGGTATATATTTACCGTACCATTATTATGGAGGATTTCAGCCGATGTTTGAAGCGGTAGAAGCAGCGAAACCAGGATTTTTATCTTTACCTGATGAAGGGATGAGCATTTCTTGGTTTGTTTCTACTATTGTATTAACAGCTCTCGGTTTCTATATGTGGCCCCATACATTTGCTTCTGCTTTCTCTGCAAAAAATGAAAAAGTATTTAGGAAAAACGCGGCGATCATGCCCCTTTATTCTTTAGTATTGCTTTTCGTATTCTTTGCAGGTTTTGCTGCTATACTGCAAGTTCCAGGGTTAAAGGGAGGGGATGTAGACCTTTCGTTATTCCGTCTCGCTCTTCAAACATTTGATCCATGGTTTATTGGGATTATTGGTAGTGCAGGAGTATTAACAGCATTAGTTCCAGGTTCCATGCTTGTTATGGCGGCATCTACATTGTTAGCAAAAAACATTTACCGAACAATGGTCCCATCTGCTTCAGATAGACAAGTTGCTAAAGCTGCAAAATTATTTGTGCCTGTAGTAACGCTTGTTGCAGTATTGTTTACATTTAAAGGAGGAGAAACGATAGGGGCTCTTCTTTTAATGGGATACAGTATAGTGACACAACTTTTCCCTGCACTTGTATGTAGTTTGTTTCCTCGCCAAGTTATTACGAAGCAAGGGGCAATTGCAGGAATGGGGATTGGGCTGTTAGTGGTCGCATATATTACTTTATCTGGTTCAACTATAGCTACGATGTTTCCGGGTTTCCCTCAATATATAAAAGATTTAAATGTAGGTATAGTCGCATTGTTAATGAATATGATTGTGATGTTTATCGTTAGCGGGTTCACGAAAAATGTGTCTATAAAGACAGACAATATAATAGTAGAAAAGTAATCCGTGTGTTAGAGCTATCTTTGAAAAGAGATAGCTCTTTTTTGTATATATTTCCTTCTATTAGCGGAATCTAACTAAAAACTTGTTGAAAAGGAAGTTAGGTGGGGGAATTGTTAGAGTTAAAAGGTAACTTATTTGAAATTATGAAAGAAATTAGGGATGAGTTAGGTTCGCCTAATGATTTAACAATTAGGGAAGTTACCCTTGCTGATAGTTTTACACGCTGTGCTGTTATTTTTTTATGTGGGTTAACAGATAAGGATAATGTTTATAAATATGTAGTTCGTACACTTCAATATGAAGAAGTGCAAAAAGAAGAAACTGTTGTTCAAATATTATTGGATCGTTTTATTTCTATTGCGGAAGTCGGTAAGAAGACAACGTTTCCGGATATTATAAATGCGATTTTAGCGGGAGATACAGTTATATTAATTGATAATGTTCAAACCGCTATCGTGATTAATAGTAGGGCTTGGGAAAAAAGAAGTTTAGAACCGTCGGTAACAGAAGATTTAATACGTGGACCGAGGATCGGATTAAATGAAGATATTAACGTGAATAAAATGTTAATTCGCCGTAGTTTACGTGACCCAAAGCTGAGATTTCAATCTTATATTATGGGGAAGAGATCTCAAAAAGAGGTGACTTTAGTATATATAGAAGACATTATTAATCCTTACATTGTAAAAGAGCTAGATCGGCGTCTTCAATCAATAGAGACAGATGTCGTTTTTGAGACGGGTACGATTGAGCAATTAATTCAAGATAATAATTTGTCACCGTTTCCGCAGTTTTTGAATACAGAAAGGCCTGATAATATTGTGGCCTCATTAACGAAAGGAAAGGCAGCTATTTTGGTGGATGGATCACCGTTTGCCCTTATAGCTCCGCTAGTATTTGTTGATATTTTTCAATCTGTGGAAGATCACTACGAGCGTTGGGTAATTGGGACTTTATTAAGAATTTTGCGGATGGTTTCTGGGATAATTGCGATTTTAATGCCAGCGATGTATGTAGCGCTCGTCTCATATCATCAAGGACTTATTCCTTCTAAATTGGCGTATTCAATTGCTGGGGCAAGGGAAGGTGTTCCGTTTCCTGCATATATAGAAACATTAATGATGGCATTAACGATGGAGTTAATACGAGAAGCAGGAATTAGGTTGCCGAAACCGATGGGGCAAACAATTGGGATTGTAGGTGGCCTTGTAATTGGAGAAGCAGCGGTAAACGCAGGAATTGTAAATCCGTTTTTAGTAATTATTATTGCAGTTACTGCAATTGCTACCTTTTCTCTCCCTGTATATAGCATTACGATTACGTTTCGGATTTTACTTTTTGTCTTTGTGTTAGCAGCGACTGCTTTTGGTTTGTATGGAATTATTTTAGCTCTTATCGCACTTGCTGTTCATATTACGAATTTAACAAGTGTTGGTGTACCGTATACAGCTCCAATCGCTCCTGCGTTTTATAAAGATTGGAAAGAAGAAATTATCCGTTTACCAAAATCAATGTTGAAAGAGAGACCGGAGTACTTGCAAACAAAGGATTCTACAATACGTCCAAAGGAGCGAGAATAATTGAAACCATTTGAGTATGGCGATGAAGAAATTGGATCTCGGGAAATTGGATTTGCAGTATCGTCAACCATTATTGGTATAGGTGCACTGTCTATGCCAAGGGATATTGCTGATCAAACTTTATTTTCAGACGGTTGGATTATTTTGCTTTTGGGTGGATTGATATGTGCGGTTTTAGGGTGGTTTGTAACGAGGGTAGCTATTTTATTCCCGAAACAAAACTTTGTTCAATATACGAGTGCGCATTTGACGAAGCCGGTGGCATACACGATTAGTATGATTTTAGTATTAACGTTTGCTGCTTTGACAGCATATGAATCACGAATGATTGCAATTATTTCACAAACGTATTTATTTAGCGATACGCCAGTACAACTACTGTCTTTCTTCTTTTTATTAGTTGTTATCTATGGAATAGCAGGATCGAGAGCAGCTTTAATAAGGTTAAATGTTCTATTCTTACCTATTGTTTTAATTGCGATAGTGCTTCTTTCCTTATTGAATATAAATTTAATGGAAATAAAGAATTTACTACCAGCTTTTCAAACGAATGTCAGTCAATATGCAGTTGGCGTTAAAAATTCTATTTTTACATTTATTGGATTTGAGGTAGCTTTATTTTATGCGGTGTTGTTAAACGATAAGACAGCGAAAAAAGCTCCAATGGCAGTTGCAAAAGCGGTGATGGTAAACGTGTTGTCATACATTTTAATTTATGTAACTTGTATTAGTGTTTTTACGTATATGACAACGCGTGGATTGACATATCCAACAATTGAATTAGGGAAAGAAATTGAAATTGGTGGGGGTTTTTTAGAAAGGTTTGATGCGATTTTTTTTACTACTTGGATTATTACTATTTATAACACGACAGCAATGTACTATGATGTCGCATCTTTATTATTTTGTGCTATGTTTCCGAAAGTGAAGAAACATATTTTTATTTTCGTAAGTGCTCCTATTATTTTTATGCTGAATATGATACCGAGTAATTTAGAGTCATTATCACATTATGGAACTTATTTAGCCTGGGTTGATATGGGGTTTGTCGTGCTAGCGCCTTTGTTAGTTTTTATTGTATATAAAATAAAAAGAAGGAATGGTAAAAATGAAACACCTTCTTAAAATTATAATGATTATGGTTTTAGCTGGATCTATAAGTGGGTGCTCTGAACTAGTAGAAATAGAAGAAAGGGGATTTGTAGTAGGCGCGGCGTACGATATTGTGAAGAAAAAGAAATCAAATCCAATTATGAAAGGGACGTATCAGATGGTGCTTCCCAGTAAGTTAGCGCAACAAGGTGGACAAGGTGGTGGAGATAGTGAAAATTATATTAATGTTAGTGCGAAAGCAGATAGTGTCTTTGAACAAATACGAATTATCGCCAAAAAAATTAGTCGCTCATTATTCTTTCCGCATATACAAGTGATAATTTTTTCTAAAGATTTATTAGCGAATCCATATGTTTTACAAAATACGTTAGATGTATATATTCGTGATCATGAGATGAGACGAAATATTCGTTTGTTTGTTTCTGAGAAAGATGCAGAAGCTATTTTGAAGCAGAGTGCGAAGCCTGAAAATTTACCGGCGCAATATATTGATATGTTAGCTGAACATCCTCCTAAAAATGCTCAAATGGTTGAGGCTGCAAGAATTGGTGAAGTCCAGGAAAAGATGATTTCGAACCGAAGTTTCGTATTACCTATTCTCGAACTGACAAAACAAGGGGTACAAATGAATGGGGCAGCGTTGTTTCGTGGGAAGGATAATAAGTGTATAGGCAGTTTGAACGGGGAAGAAACATTAGGGATGAATTATATAATAGGTAAAAAAATTGGTGGTTTTTTTACTATACGTAAAAAGGATCAGCTTATTACATATGAAATACATAAGATGCGCCGAAAGATTAAAGTATCTACGAAAAATGCTGTAAAACCGAAGTTTGATATTTATTTATCATTAGAAGGAACTTTGGCGGAGTTGCATTTTAGTGATCATAAACAAGTTATGAATGAAAAGCGTTTAAAGAAAGATATTTCGATGGAAATGGAGAAGCGTATCCAAAAATCAATTAAACTTATTCAAAAAAAATATAAGGTAGATGTATTAGAGTTAGGGGAAGTATATAAGCGACATAATTATAAAGAGTGGAAAAAGATAAGTAAGAATTGGGATCAAGGCGAAAATTACTTTAGTGATGCCGAAATTCATGTTCATATTGATCCAACAATTGAACATTCAGGTTCGGCCTTACCGAAGAGAGTGAAATAAGGTGATGGAAGTTGTTTACTGGATTGGGGATTAGTTGCACGATATTAATGGCGGTTCTTCCAGGAGCCATATACTACATTCATAAAAAAATCACAACGTATGGAGCACAGCCTTGGAATACTGATATACAAAAAAAGAAACCTGAATGATTTTCAGGTTTCTTTCGCACATATGCTTTGTTTTTATACAAGCCCTAACCAATGTACCAATTGTGTAGAGAGGAATGTCACAACAACGGCGATAACGGTAGGGATTGCAAACGATAAGAATGTCCATTTTGCACTTTTTGTTTCTTTATATATGTTAACCAGTGTTGTTCCGCATGGGAAATGAAGAAGTGAGAACAACATTGTGTTTAACGCTGTTAACCAAGTCCAACCATTTTCTAAGAATAGGTTTTTAATTTGATTAAAATCATCTATTTCAGTTAAAGCTCCAGTTGATAAATAAGCCATTAATAAAATCGGGATAACAATTTCATTAGCTGGCAGTCCAAGAATGAATGCAGCTAAAATAAAACCATCAAGTCCTAACATTTTAGCAAATGGATCTAGGAAGTTTACAAAATACATAAGTAAGCTTGTGTCACCGATGAAAATGTTAGCAAGTAACCAAGTTAATGCAGCCGCAGGAGCAGCTACAACGACAGCTCGTTTTAAAACATAGACTGATTTATCGAGTGTTGCACGTACAATTGTATTCCAAACTTTTGGCTTACGGTACGGCGGTAACTCAAGTGTGTAGTGAGTTGGTACACCTTTTAAAGCTGTCTTTGATAGTACCCAAGAAACGGTTAATGTCATAATAACACCAATTACAACCATTCCAACTACAACGCCAGCGGTAACTAATGTTTGCATACTACCTGTATAACCAGCGGCCATAAATAGTGAAGCCATTAAAATTAACATAGGCCAGCGACCGTTACAAGGAACGAAGTTGTTCGTTAAGATTGCAAGCATACGTTCACGTGGTGATTCAATAATACGTGTTGACATGATGGCTGCTGCATTACAACCAAAGCCCATTGCCATTGTTAAAGATTGTTTGCCATGTGCACCGGAGCGTTTGAATAAGCGGTCCATATTAAACGCCACGCGTGGTAAGTATCCGTAGTTTTCTAATAGTGCGAACATAGGGAAAAAGATGGCCATAGGTGGTAACATAACGCTAATAACAGCACCGATACCACGGAATAAACCAAGTATTAAAATGCCATGTAACCATTCAGGTGCATGCGCCGCTTGGAACCAAGATGTTAAATATCCTTCGGTCCATCCGAAAAATTCAGCAATCATATCAGACGGTACGTTAGCGCCTGCAATTGTAAGATAAAAAATAATAGATAAAATACCGAGCATAATTGGGAATCCCCAGATGGGAGATGTGAAAATTTTATCTAGTTTTTCAGAACGATACAATTTATCAGTATTTGTATATTGAACAGATTCTTTACATATGCTTGCAGATGTTCGGTAAATATCTCCGACAATATCATCTCGTATATCTTCTTTTGATAGTGTTTGTGCATGTTGAATAATATAGTCTAATGGAAGAGCTTTACTGGCTGAGTGAGATTCCATTCATTACGACCTCCCTTACAAGTGGTTCATCATGGTGTTTTTGAAGTGTAGTTAAGAAGTTTTTATCTCCATCTAATATACGTAACGCAATCCAACGTGCTGGATACGTATCACCGAACACTTTATAAATTTGTGGTTCTAATTCCTGAATCATATTTTCGATTTTTTCACTGTAAGAAATTTTAATTGGTGTTGGAATTAATTTTTTATTGGCTACTTTAGCGATAACACTTAGCAAATGTCCAATACCTACTCGGTTACGAGCAGAAATCTTAACTACAGGTACACCGAGCGATTTTGCTAATTTCTTTTCATCAATAACGATGCCTTTTTTCTCCGCTTCATCAATTAAATTAATACAAATGACTACGTTGCTCGTCATTTCCATCACTTGGAGTGCTAAATTTAAATTTCTCTCCATAGCAGTTGCATCTATAACAACTACAGTTACCTCTGGTTTTTCAAATATAATATAATCTCTTGCTACTTCTTCATCCGCAGAATTTGAATATAGTGAGTAAGTTCCAGGTAAATCTATTAATGTATATTTACTGCCGTTATGTTCATATTCCCCTTCAGCTTTTAAAACAGTTTTTCCCGTCCAGTTTCCAGTATGTTGTTTTAAGCCTGTTAAAGTATTAAATAATGTACTTTTCCCGGTATTCGGGTTGCCAGCTAAAGCAATGCGATGTTTGCTCATCTGAAATCATCTCCTATTAATACCCCGAAAATAAGGGAACTTTCTTCCTTGCGTAGTGCAATAGTTGTGTTGCTTACTTGATAAGCGACCGGATCTCCGAGAGGACTGCGCTGTAATACTTTAATTGTTGCCCCAGGAATAAATCCTAAGTCTAATAACCGCCGTTTCATAGTTCCTTCTAATTGTATCTTCTCAATTTGTACGAACTCTCCTGTCTTAAATTCGGAAAGTGGTTTTGTATTAGCCGATACCATAAAAGTTACCTCATCTCTATATTGTTAGTTTGAGTTTAAAAAGTTTCCTTAGGTAAACTTTTTGTTAGTAATATAGTAGACTACATTGGATGATGCTGTCAATTGGTACTTTAAAAATATTCATTTATTTTTAGAATTGTTCCAATTTATTTAGTTGGACTAAAAAATATTACTGAAATTCTGTTTAATGTAAATAAAGTAAGAGTGTAAAAGTTAAAAAATACAATGGATTTGTAAATGTATCTTTAACTAAAAGGGGAAAAGAGCGAAAAATATTTACATTGAATTTACATTGTTAAGAATAAATTTACATTACAACTTAATTAGTGTGGATTTTGTTGGATTCTTTAACTATAAATGTTGGGATTCCTAGCTTTTAAGGGTTATTATCGTCATTTACTTAAAATTAAAAATTGCTTAACACTCACATAATATTGTTGTCCTACAATGAATTTGTGTTCGAAAGAAAATGAATTCGAAAAGCGATAATCCAAATGGGGGTACAAGACATGGTTATGAAAAAAGGTATTAAATTTTCTTTAGCGGCTTTAGTGGTAGCAGGAGCGTTAGTTGGATGTGGGAAAGCAGAAGATACAGCTAGTAAAGAAACTGCTAAAGGAAGCGATAATACAAAACAAGAATTATCAGGTACGATTGCGGCGGCTGGTTCTACAGCTCTTCTACCTCTTGCGGAGGAAGCTGGAAAGAAATTCATGGAGAAAAATTCAAAAGTTTCTATTCAAGTTCAAGGTGGCGGTAGTGGAACTGGGATTAACCAAGTAGCATCGGGTGCGGTACAAATTGGTAATTCAGATGTTCCGTCGGGAGATAAAATAAAAGATGCTGAAAAAGCGAAAGAATTAGTAGATAACAAGGTTGCGGGTATTGCATTCGCACTTGTCGTAAATAAAGATGTAAAAGTTGATAACTTAACAGTGCAACAAGTACAAGATATCTTCACTGGGAAAGTAACAAACTGGAAAGAGGTAGGCGGGAAAGATGAAAAAATCAACGTAATTAACCGTCCAGCTTCATCTGGTACACGTGCTACATTTGAAAAGACAGTTATGAAAGAAGCGAAAATTAATGATGGAACTGGTACAACACAAGATTCTAACGGTGCAGTAGAGCAAGCGATCAATTCTACTCCAGGTTCAGTAAGTTATTTAGCAATGTCTTACATGGTTGGCGATAAAAAAGGTGCGCTACAAACAGTGAAAATTGATGGTTCTGAACCAAAAGTTGAAAACATTTCGTCTGGTAAATATCCATTCTGGTCTTACGAGTACATGGTAACAAAAGGTGAAGCGAAAGAAGCAACGAAAGCTTACATTGATTATGTAAAAGGCAAAGACTTTGAAAAGCAAGTAGAAGATATGGGTTACATCCCGATGTCTAAATTAAATAAGTAATAAATTTTTATGGGGCTGGCTGCAAGGCCAGTCCTGTTCATTTCAATCTATGAAGTGGGGTCTGACCTGTGATGAAGGGGAAAAAACAAATTAATTACGTAAAAAGTGAATATATAGGAAGATCGCTTGTTACGTTTTGTGGTATTTTTATTGTTTTAATTACATTAGCTATTATTGCGTTTATTTGCGGTAAAGGTATTCAATCTTTTACACAAAGCGGTATCTCATTTACTGAGATGTTAACATCGACAAAATGGAATCCAAATGCTGACGAAGGAACCTTCGGGGCTTTGATTTTTATTGTAGGTTCAACAGTGGTTTCGTTAGGTGCGGTTATTATTAGTGCGCCAATTGCTATAGCTCTTGCTATATTCATGAATTTAATTTCGCCGAAGTTTGGAAATAAAGTATTGAAGCCCGTTTTAGAATTATTAGTTGGTATTCCTTCGGTTGTATACGGATTATTAGGGGTTACGATTTTAGTGCCGCTATTACGTGATTCGTTCGGGGGAGTGGGATTTAGTCTAATTGCGGGTATTGTTGTATTAAGTATTATGATTTTACCTACTATTGCTAGTATCGCTTCTGATGCAATACGCTCTGTTCCATTTGATTATTTAGAAGCTTCTTATGGTCTAGGATCAACGAAATGGCAAGCGGTTAGCCGAGTGATTGTTCCTGCTGCGAAAAAAGGGATTTTAACAGGTGTTGTTTTAGGTTTAGCGCGTGCTTTTGGTGAAGCATTAGCGGTTCAAATGGTAATCGGGAACACAATTAAATTACCAGAAGGAATATATAGTCCGACAGCGACGTTAACTGGTATTTTGACAATGGACATGACAAATACATTAAACGGAACTGCTTGGAATAATGCGCTATGGACTTTAGCGATGATTTTACTTGTTATTTCATTCCTGTTTATTTTAGTAATTCGAGCGATTGGGCAAAGAGGTGAGCGATAATAATGAATGCAAGAACGGTAAATAAAGTTTGGACAGGTATCTTTTATGCAGTTGCAGCTTTAGTTGTAGCTCTGCTAGTATTCTTAGTGTTTGAAATTCTGCAAAAGGGATGGGGATTTTGGGATCCTGATTTCTTGTTTGGAGAACCAAGTAATACAAGAGCTGGTGGTGGGATTGGTCCACAGTTATTCAATTCCTTCTACATGCTTGTTATAACGCTTGTTATATCTATTCCTCTTGGGTTAGGTGCTGGAATATATTTAGCAGAGTACGCAAAACAAGGGCGTTTTTTAAATTTTGTTCGTTTATGTATTGAGACAATGGCGTCGTTACCTTCGATTGTTGTTGGTTTATTCGGTTTGTTAGTGTTCGTTACAATGACAGGTTGGGGATACACAGTAATGGGCGGTGCTCTTGCTTTAACTATTTTAAACTTACCAGGTTTAACACGTGTTTGTGAAAATGCGATTTCAGAAGTGCCTCATAATGTAAAAGAGGCGAGTCTTGGATTAGGTGCAACGAAATGGCAAACAATCGCTCGTATTATTATTCCGTCGTCATTACCGCAAATTATTACAGGTATTATTTTAGCGGCGGGTCGTATATTTGGTGAAGCGGCAGCGTTAATTTACACAGCGGGTTTAACATCCCCGATTTTAAATTCAGCGGCGGACTTCTCAAGTCCTGCGCATCCTTTAAATCCATTTAGACCAGCTGAAACGTTAGCGGTTCACATTTGGAAGTTAAATTCTGAAGGAGTTATTCCGGATGCAAAGTTGATTGCGACAAAATCTGCAGCTGTATTAATTATTATGGTATTACTATTTAATGTTATTTCACGCTTGATAGCATCTGTATTACACAAACGTTTTACAGGAACGAAAAGAAAAAGTAAAACGACGAAGAAAGTAAAAGCAGCATAAATTATAAAGAGGAACTCTCTATTTATAAGTAGGGAGTTCTTTTTGTATTTTAATATAGAAGGAATGGATGTAATGATTGTTGAATTTGTATTGTGGATTCTAGTAAACCTCTAGAGCAATATGCGGAAAAAATGATGGATTATATGTGTAGGTAGAGAAAAAAGCGTTATCTTCATTCGTGAAGATAACGCTTTTCTTTTAAATATCAGGTGTTTCTGTAGAGGTGTTTATTTTTCTGCGAGAGCGTCTTTTTCTCCCGATTTTATCTAATAATTCATACATAACTGGAACGACTACTAATGTAAGAACGGTTGAGACTGCTAAACCACCGATGACAACAACTGCCAAACTTTTTGATACCATACTTCCTGCTTGGGATTGGCCGAATAGGAGTGGTAGCATAGCGACGATTGTCGTTATAGCTGTCATAATAATTGGACGTAATCTAGTGGATCCTGCTTCTAGTAAGGCATCTCTTGTTTCCATTCCATGTTCCCGATTTTGTTGCACTCTTTCTATTAATACAATAGCGTTTGTAACGACAATCCCGATTAACATTAATGCGCCGATCAAGGAATTTACATCAACGGGTGTTCCTGAAATGATTAATCCTAAAATACCGCCAACAGCAGCTAATGGCAGGGAGAACAAAATTGCAAAAGGAGCCCGCGCCTGTCCGAAGGTGATAACCATAATTAAATATACAATCCCGATTGCAATCCCCATAATTTTGAATAAATCTGTGAAGTTCTCTTGCATAGATTCAGTTGCACCTGCAATAGTTACTTTTGCGCCGCTAGGTAAGTCTAAGTTAGCTAGCGTTTCGTTTACTTCTGCGCTTACTTTACTTAAATCTTCATTTGAGGCCTCGGCAGTAATTTGAATCGTTTCTTTTCCGTCTTTATGGAAGACTTCTGTTTGAAGTTGCTTTTCTGAAATAGTTGCAATGTCTTTTAAAGGAATTGGTCCATTGATAGGTGATAGTATGTTTGTGTTTAAAATGTCTTCTTGTTTAGTAATGTTTTCTTTTTTGTGTTCTATTATAATAGTTGTTTTTTCATTATTAATTGAAACTTCACCAATAGGTGATTTCTTCATAAGGAATGCTACTTGTTGTGCTGCTAATTCTGGTGTTAAGCCTAGTTGTTCGGCCTTTGTTTGATCAACATGGATTTGCCATTCTTTCTTAGAGTCTTCTAAATTTGTTTTTACTTTAGAGAGAGCAGCCATATCTTTTAGTTTTGTTTCGGCGATAGTGGCAGCCTCTTTTAAATTCGTTTCGTTAGTTGCTGTTACGTTAAATTGCAAAATGTTGCCACCACCAGAGCTTGAATAACTTGTTTTTATATAATCTAGTTCAGCAGGCTCAAAAGCTTTATGTTCTTTCTTTAACTCTTTAATATATTGATCAATATCAGAGCCTTTCTTGAAGACTACAAATATACTGGCAAGATTATTTTTTGTCGTTTGTCCCCATTGTGCATCTTCTGCGCTAGATCCCATTCGTAAAATAACATCTGTTACATCCGAATTAGAAAGTAATTTCTTTTCGAAATCGAAGGCTTTTTGTTTTTGCGTTTCAGGAGCGTAATCAGCTGGGAAAGTCATATTAATAGATAACATTGTGTTGTCTTCAGATTTTATGTTCGCTTTCGGTAGTAATACATAGGCTGCAATTGATCCTGCGAATAATAAAAAGGCGGTAAGTAGAATAATGAATTTATGCGAAAGAGCCCACTTTAATGTAGCGACATATCGTGGTGAAGAACTTGGCTTTTTGTGTTTTGTTTTTTTGAGTAGTAAAAACGCCATAAGTGGAACAACTGTTAGTGCAACGATTAAGGATGATAGTATAGAATATACAACTGCTAATACCATAGGTAACATTAATTTTCCGATTACTCCTGATACGAGGCCGATAGGTAAGAAAACAGCGACTGTTGTTAAAGTAGAAGAAGTAATTGCGACGGCGACCTCTTTCGTTGCATCGAGAATAATATCTTTAGAGAAAGATTCTTTTTGTAAACGACGGAAAATATTCTCGATGACAACGATACTATCATCGACGAGACGTCCAACTGCAACTGCTAAACCACCAAGCGTTAAGGTGTTAAGTGTGATGTTAGATTGGTGTAGTAAAAAGAGTGTTAATAAAATAGATAATGGAATACTGACAACGGCGATGAGTGTCGTTCGGAAGTTACGCAAAAAGATTAAGATAATTAGAGTTGCAGCAATTGCTCCAAGAATTACTTCTTTGCCCATACTAGTAACAGCATTTTCAACTTGCTCATGAGTTGAGGCTAAAAGTTTAATAGAAAACTGATCTTTATATTGTTTACTTATATCTTTGATTTTCTTATCGATTTCCTTTCCGATTGCAACTGCATTTTTACTTGGCTCTTTCATGATGATTAATCCGGTTCCTTCTTCTCCGTTTATATGTGAGATTGTATCGTAGTGTTGTTTAAGTTCAATTTGAGCAACATCTTGTAATTTTACTTGAGGTGCAACGGTTATGTTTTTAATATCATCTACATTTTTTATATCCCCAATGACACGAAGGTTATATTCTTCTTTATTAACGGTAATTGCTCCAGCTGGAGTGGAAGTTTCCTTTCCTTGTAAAACCTTTAATATTTGTTCTGTTGTTACGTTTTTATCTTTTAATTGGTTTGGGTCTAGTATGATAGATAATTCAGAGGCTGATTTTCCGAAAAACATAACGTTGGCAACACCATCAATGCTTTCGAGTTGTGGTACGATTTCTTTTTCAATTTGTTTTTCATCTGCTTTTGAAAATCCGTTTTGCTTCTGGATAGCAATTTGAGCGAGTGGAATCATAGAAGTATTTAGTTGGCTAACTACGGGTTTCGTTGCATCTTTAGGTAATTTAATTGTATTAATGGTTTTTTCGACTTCACGTGCTGCGTCTTTCATATTTGCTTTGGATGTATATGTAATGTCGATACGTGATAATCCTTCGTGTGTGGAGGAAGTGATGCCATCAATATGTTCTAAATTACGAAATTGTTTTTCGAGGGGATCAGTTACTTCCTTGGTCATCGTTTCAGCATCAAGCCCTTGAGATAATGTCGTGACAGTTATTGCGGGATTATCGATGCTTGGCAAAAACTCCATCGGCAATTTAGAACCAGAATAAACGCCGAGTATGGAAATGAGAAAAACCATGATAATAATAGCGGCTCGGTTTTTTAATGAAAACTTTGTTAACCTATCCATAAGATAATTCCTCCATTAGTATTTATAGTTTTGTGGGCACTTTCTTACTATATAACAAAAAATGGATATTTTTCATTAATTAAATGTAAAAAAATTCTAACAATAATCTTAAGTTAATGTTTTTGTTGGGATTTCGTTATTTATTCCGCTATTCGCCGAGCGATAAGACTATTACCTAATCGAGCTGTCTGTAAACAACCGATTCGTTCAATTAATAGTTTGTGTGGAGGAACAAAACTAAAAATCGGCATGTTTGCTTTATGTAGGGAGTGGTGAATCTATTTTTTTAGTTTGGAGTGATTTGTTTTTTTATATTGTTAGTCTATAGAGAATTAAATGATCAGGGCTTTAATATAGAAGAGAATGAAAATCTAGGAAGGGGTTATGAAATACAGTTTGGTTAACTAGAGTGTATTGGTATACAATTTAAATAGCTGTTTTCCATAGATGGGATGAGGTGTCTCTATATAGAAGAAAGTAGGATGGATATTTTTTTGTGTTTTTTTAAAAAAACACTTGTTATTTAAAAATCATGATGGTATATTAATAAACGTCGCTGATGCGGATACGCAGAAAACGACAAAAAAGAAATTTTAAAACGTAGTTGACATCGAAAAATGAAGATGTTAATATGATGAAGTCGCTTCTGAAGCGGCAGACAAGTTCTTTGAAAACTGAACGAAACAAACAACGTGAAACGTCAATTTTTATTTTTAGATGCTAGACAAACTAACTTTATTGGAGAGTTTGATCCTGGCTCAGGATGAACGCTGGCGGCGTGCCTAATACATGCAAGTCGAGCGAATGGATTAAGAGCTTGCTCTTATGAAGTTAGCGGCGGACGGGTGAGTAACACGTGGGTAACCTGCCCATAAGACTGGGATAACCCCGGGAAACCGGGGCTAATACCGGATAATATTTTGAACTGCATGGTTCGAAATTGAAAGGCGGCTTCGGCTGTCACTTATGGATGGACCCGCGTCGCATTAGCTAGTTGGTGAGGTAACGGCTCACCAAGGCAACGATGCGTAGCCGACCTGAGAGGGTGATCGGCCACACTGGGACTGAGACACGGCCCAGACTCCTACGGGAGGCAGCAGTAGGGAATCTTCCGCAATGGACGAAAGTCTGACGGAGCAACGCCGCGTGAGTGATGAAGGCTTTCGGGTCGTAAAACTCTGTTGTTAGGGAAGAACAAGTGCTAGTTGAATAAGCTGGCACCTTGACGGTACCTAACCAGAAAGCCACGGCTAACTACGTGCCAGCAGCCGCGGTAATACGTAGGTGGCAAGCGTTATCCGGAATTATTGGGCGTAAAGCGCGCGCAGGTGGTTTCTTAAGTCTGATGTGAAAGCCCACGGCTCAACCGTGGAGGGTCATTGGAAACTGGGAGACTTGAGTGCAGAAGAGGAAAGTGGAATTCCATGTGTAGCGGTGAAATGCGTAGAGATATGGAGGAACACCAGTGGCGAAGGCGACTTTCTGGTCTGTAACTGACACTGAGGCGCGAAAGCGTGGGGAGCAAACAGGATTAGATACCCTGGTAGTCCACGCCGTAAACGATGAGTGCTAAGTGTTAGAGGGTTTCCGCCCTTTAGTGCTGAAGTTAACGCATTAAGCACTCCGCCTGGGGAGTACGGCCGCAAGGCTGAAACTCAAAGGAATTGACGGGGGCCCGCACAAGCGGTGGAGCATGTGGTTTAATTCGAAGCAACGCGAAGAACCTTACCAGGTCTTGACATCCTCTGAAAACCCTAGAGATAGGGCTTCTCCTTCGGGAGCAGAGTGACAGGTGGTGCATGGTTGTCGTCAGCTCGTGTCGTGAGATGTTGGGTTAAGTCCCGCAACGAGCGCAACCCTTGATCTTAGTTGCCATCATTAAGTTGGGCACTCTAAGGTGACTGCCGGTGACAAACCGGAGGAAGGTGGGGATGACGTCAAATCATCATGCCCCTTATGACCTGGGCTACACACGTGCTACAATGGACGGTACAAAGAGCTGCAAGACCGCGAGGTGGAGCTAATCTCATAAAACCGTTCTCAGTTCGGATTGTAGGCTGCAACTCGCCTACATGAAGCTGGAATCGCTAGTAATCGCGGATCAGCATGCCGCGGTGAATACGTTCCCGGGCCTTGTACACACCGCCCGTCACACCACGAGAGTTTGTAACACCCGAAGTCGGTGGGGTAACCTTTATGGAGCCAGCCGCCTAAGGTGGGACAGATGATTGGGGTGAAGTCGTAACAAGGTAGCCGTATCGGAAGGTGCGGCTGGATCACCTCCTTTCTATGGAGAATTGATGAACGCTGTTCATCAATATAAGTTTCCGTGTTTCGTTTTGTTCAGTTTTGAGAGAACTATCTCTCATATATAAATGTATGTTCTTTGAAAACTAGATAACAGTGTAGCTCATATTTTTTTAATTTTAGTTTGGTTAAGTTAGAAAGGGCGCACGGTGGATGCCTTGACACTAGGAGTCGATGAAGGACGGGACTAACGCCGATATGCTTCGGGGAGCTGTAAGTAAGCTTTGATCCGAAGATTTCCGAATGGGGAAACCCACCATACGTAATGGTATGGTATCCTTACCTGAATACATAGGGTAAGGAAGACAGACCCAGGGAACTGAAACATCTAAGTACCTGGAGGAAGAGAAAGCAAATGCGATTTCCTGAGTAGCGGCGAGCGAAACGGAACATAGCCCAAACCAAGAGGCTTGCCTCTTGGGGTTGTAGGACATTCTATACGGAGTTACAAAGGAACGAGGTAGACGAAGCGACCTGGAAAGGTCCGTCGTAGAGGGTAACAACCCCGTAGTCGAAACTTCGTTCTCTCTTGAATGTATCCTGAGTACGGCGGAACACGTGAAATTCCGTCGGAATCTGGGAGGACCATCTCCCAAGGCTAAATACTCCCTAGTGATCGATAGTGAACCAGTACCGTGAGGGAAAGGTGAAAAGCACCCCGGAAGGGGAGTGAAAGAGATCCTGAAACCGTGTGCCTACAAATAGTCAGAGCCCGTTAATGGGTGATGGCGTGCCTTTTGTAGAATGAACCGGCGAGTTACGATCCCGTGCGAGGTTAAGCTGAAGAGGCGGAGCCGCAGCGAAAGCGAGTCTGAATAGGGCGTTTAGTACGTGGTCGTAGACCCGAAACCAGGTGATCTACCCATGTCCAGGGTGAAGTTCAGGTAACACTGAATGGAGGCCCGAACCCACGCACGTTGAAAAGTGCGGGGATGAGGTGTGGGTAGCGGAGAAATTCCAATCGAACCTGGAGATAGCTGGTTCTCCCCGAAATAGCTTTAGGGCTAGCCTTAAGTGTAAGAGTCTTGGAGGTAGAGCACTGATTGAACTAGGGGTCCTCATCGGATTACCGAATTCAGTCAAACTCCGAATGCCAATGACTTATCCTTAGGAGTCAGACTGCGAGTGATAAGATCCGTAGTCAAGAGGGAAACAGCCCAGATCGCCAGCTAAGGTCCCAAAGTGTGTATTAAGTGGAAAAGGATGTGGAGTTGCTTAGACAACTAGGATGTTGGCTTAGAAGCAGCCACCATTTAAAGAGTGCGTAATAGCTCACTAGTCGAGTGACTCTGCGCCGAAAATGTACCGGGGCTAAATACACCACCGAAGCTGCGAATTGATACCAATGGTATCAGTGGTAGGGGAGCGTTCTAAGTGCAGTGAAGTCAGACCGGAAGGACTGGTGGAGCGCTTAGAAGTGAGAATGCCGGTATGAGTAGCGAAAGACGGGTGAGAATCCCGTCCACCGAATGCCTAAGGTTTCCTGAGGAAGGCTCGTCCGCTCAGGGTTAGTCAGGACCTAAGCCGAGGCCGACAGGCGTAGGCGATGGACAACAGGTTGATATTCCTGTACCACCTCTTTATCGTTTGAGCAATGGAGGGACGCAGAAGGATAGAAGAAGCGTGCGATTGGTTGTGCACGTCCAAGCAGTTAGGCTGATAAGTAGGCAAATCCGCTTATCGCGTATGCTGAGCTGTAATGGGGAAGCTCCTTATGGAGCGAAGTCTTTGATTCCCCGCTGCCAAGAAAAGCTTCTAGCGAGATAAAAGGTGCCTGTACCGCAAACCGACACAGGTAGGCGAGGAGAGAATCCTAAGGTGTGCGAGAGAACTCTGGTTAAGGAACTCGGCAAAATGACCCCGTAACTTCGGGAGAAGGGGTGCTTTCTTAACGGAAAGCCGCAGTGAATAGGCCCAAGCGACTGTTTAGCAAAAACACAGGTCTCTGCGAAGCCGTAAGGCGAAGTATAGGGGCTGACACCTGCCCGGTGCTGGAAGGTTAAGGAGAGGGGTTAGCGTAAGCGAAGCTCTGAACTGAAGCCCCAGTAAACGGCGGCCGTAACTATAACGGTCCTAAGGTAGCGAAATTCCTTGTCGGGTAAGTTCCGACCCGCACGAAAGGTGTAACGATTTGGGCACTGTCTCAACCAGAGACTCGGTGAAATTATAGTACCTGTGAAGATGCAGGTTACCCGCGACAGGACGGAAAGACCCCGTGGAGCTTTACTGTAGCCTGATATTGAATTTTGGTACAGTTTGTACAGGATAGGCGGGAGCCATTGAAACCGGAGCGCTAGCTTCGGTGGAGGCGCTGGTGGGATACCGCCCTGACTGTATTGAAATTCTAACCTACGGGTCTTATCGACCCGGGAGACAGTGTCAGGTGGGCAGTTTGACTGGGGCGGTCGCCTCCTAAAGTGTAACGGAGGCGCCCAAAGGTTCCCTCAGAATGGTTGGAAATCATTCGTAGAGTGCAAAGGCATAAGGGAGCTTGACTGCGAGACCTACAAGTCGAGCAGGGACGAAAGTCGGGCTTAGTGATCCGGTGGTTCCGCATGGAAGGGCCATCGCTCAACGGATAAAAGCTACCCCGGGGATAACAGGCTTATCTCCCCCAAGAGTCCACATCGACGGGGAGGTTTGGCACCTCGATGTCGGCTCATCGCATCCTGGGGCTGTAGTCGGTCCCAAGGGTTGGGCTGTTCGCCCATTAAAGCGGTACGCGAGCTGGGTTCAGAACGTCGTGAGACAGTTCGGTCCCTATCCGTCGTGGGCGTAGGAAATTTGAGAGGAGCTGTCCTTAGTACGAGAGGACCGGGATGGACGCACCGCTGGTGTACCAGTTGTTCTGCCAAGGGCATAGCTGGGTAGCTATGTGCGGAAGGGATAAGTGCTGAAAGCATCTAAGCATGAAGCACCCCTCAAGATGAGATTTCCCATAGCGTAAGCTAGTAAGATCCCTGAAAGATGATCAGGTTGATAGGTTCGAGGTGGAAGCATGGTGACATGTGGAGCTGACGAATACTAATAGATCGAGGACTTAACCATATAATATGAAGCAATGTTATCTAGTTTTGAAAGAATATAAAAAACTTGTTGACTTTAAAAGTTAAATGAGTTAAAATAATTCTTGTCTTAAATGAATATAGTCTGGTAATGATGGCAGAGAGGTCACACCCGTTCCCATACCGAACACGGAAGTTAAGCTCTCTAGCGCCGATGGTAGTTGGGACCTTGTCCCTGTGAGAGTAGGACGTTGCCAGGCAAAATGGAGGATTAGCTCAGCTGGGAGAGCACCTGCCTTACAAGCAGGGGGTCGGCGGTTCGATCCCGTCATCCTCCACCATATATGTCGGAGGGGTAGCGAAGTGGCTAAACGCGGCGGACTGTAAATCCGCTCCTTCGGGTTCGGCAGTTCGAATCTGCCCCCCTCCACCATTCTTAATTAATGGGCTATAGCCAAGCGGTAAGGCAACGGACTTTGACTCCGTCATGCGCTGGTTCGAATCCAGCTAGCCCAGCCATTAAGAGCCATTAGCTCAGTTGGTAGAGCATCTGACTTTTAATCAGAGGGTCGAAGGTTCGAATCCTTCATGGCTCACCATTTTAACAAAATATGCGGGTGTGGCGGAATTGGCAGACGCACTAGACTTAGGATCTAGCGCCTTTGGCGTGGGGGTTCGACTCCCTTCACCCGCACTTTTAATAAAATAACTCAAACATGTCTTGCGGAAGTAGTTCAGTGGTAGAATACAACCTTGCCAAGGTTGGGGTCGCGGGTTCGAATCCCGTCTTCCGCTCCAATTTTCAATATGACATGCCGGGGTGGCGGAACAGGCAGACGCACAGGACTTAAAATCCTGCGGTGGGTGACCACCGTGCGGGTTCGACCCCCGCCCTCGGCACCATATGCGCCCGTAGCTCAATTGGATAGAGCGTTTGACTACGGATCAAGAGGTTAGGGGTTCGACTCCTCTCGGGCGCGCTTTTATTAACGGGAAGTGGCTCAGCTTGGTAGAGCACCTGGTTTGGGACCAGGGGGTCGCAGGTTCAAATCCTGTCTTCCCGATATTCCCAAAAACATGGGGCCTTAGCTCAGCTGGGAGAGCGCCTGCCTTGCACGCAGGAGGTCAGCGGTTCGATCCCGCTAGGCTCCACTTTATTTATTATATGTCTCGGAGGTATACCCAAGTTCGGCTGAAGGGATCGGTCTTGAAAACCGACAGGCGGTGAGAATCGCGCGGGGGTTCGAATCCCTCTACCTCCTCCATTTTCTTTTTAAATGGTTTAGATACATATAATAATAAAATTTTTATTTTTCCTTCATGGAGGTATACCCAAGTTCGGCTGAAGGGATCGGTCTTGAAAACCGACAGGCGGCGAGAGTCGCGCGGGGGTTCGAATCCCTCTACCTCCTCCATTTTTTAAAAAAACATTATATTGTCGCGGGGTGGAGCAGCACGGTAGCTCGTCGGGCTCATAACCCGAAGGTCGCAGGTTCAAATCCTGTCCCCGCAACCAAATGGTCCCGTGGTGTAGTGGTTAACATGCCTGCCTGTCACGCAGGAGATCGCCGGTTCGACCCCGGTCGGGACCGCCATTTATGTTGGCTCGGTAGCTCAGTCGGTAGAGCAGAGGACTGAAAATCCTCGTGTCGGCGGTTCGATTCCGTCCCGAGCCACCATTTTTTTATGCCGACTTAGCTCAATTGGTAGAGCAACTGACTTGTAATCAGTAGGTTGGGGGTTCAAGTCCTCTAGTCGGCATCCTTTAGGGGCATAGTTTAAAGGTAGAACTGAGGTCTCCAAAACCTCCAGTGTGGGTTCGATTCCTACTGCCCCTGTAAAAGTGTATGGGCCTATAGCTCAGCTGGTTAGAGCGCACGCCTGATAAGCGTGAGGTCGATGGTTCGAGTCCATTTAGGCCCACCATATATTATTCCGCAGTAGCTCAGTGGTAGAGCTATCGGCTGTTAACCGATCGGTCGTAGGTTCGAGTCCTACCTGCGGAGCCATGGCCCGTTGGTCAAGTGGTTAAGACACCGCCCTTTCACGGCGGTAACACGGGTTCGAATCCCGTACGGGTCATAAAAAAAAGAGTCAGCAATATGCTGGCTCTTTTTTATTTTGTGGAATCCTCCTTTATCAACTGATTTTCCTGAAATAAATAAAGGGATTTAGGAAAAGCTATGGTATGTATAAAAAAGGAGGAGACAAAAATGACACGAGTGAGAGACTTTATGAGTACTCATGTTGTACATTGCACACCGCTAGACAATGTATATGAGGCTGCTGTAAAGATGAAAGAAGAATCGATTGGATTGATTCCAGTTGTTGAAAATGAGCAAGTTGTTGGGCTTGTTACGGACCGAGATTTAGTTGTTCGTGGGATTGCTGAGAAACATCCTGGATCTAATAAAATTACAAATGTAATGACAACAAACATTGTTTCAGTTTCTCCAGATGATTCTATTGAAAAAGCTACAGAGTTAATGGCACAGTATCAAATTAGACGATTACCAGTAGTTGAGGGTGGTCAACTCGTTGGGATGCTAGCACTAGGTGATTTAGCTATAAGAGAATTGGCAGATGATCAAGCGGGATTCGCTTTAAGTGAAATCTCGGAGCATACGGAATGAAGAGAGATTTTAATTAGTGGGATAAGTTACGTATAAAAATCAGATGCATTATTTTAGTATATATGGATTAAACTAATATGTTAGCATGATGTATCTGAGACATTATATAATAAATATATGGTTAGTAATTTCGACAGTTTTTTTTAAATTTGTCATTCTTAATTTTTAATAAGAGAAAAAATGATATACTGATAGATATAAGCATTATGAAAGATTTTGAATATAACAATATTCATCGTTAATGATGTGATAATGGATTAATATTTCCTATGTAGACAAAAGGGAAGGGGAATTATATGAGGGCTGTACAGCGCGATCCAAATTGGAATTTGGTTACAGATACATATATAGAACCAAATAATTTCGCTGAATTATTTTCTTTGCTTGTACCTTGTCATCCAAAAGGCGAAGGGAAAGAACGAACTATATTAGTGTGGAAAGAAAAAGAATTTTATAAAGAAGAAAATTTAGCGGCATTTATCGTATATGGAATGGATAAAGTAAAGAATTTGCCGCAGTTTCATAAAGATGAAATTCCAACTCTAGTACGTATTCTTCGCTTATGCCAAGAGATTGGTTGGTATGAAGAAGCAAATACTTTTATGATAACTCAAGGACTAGCTGAGTTTGTTCACACTTCATTGGAATATGAAACGTGGGATCTGTTGACGCAAGCGGTTGCTTTAAACTATTTAATTATTAAATATCGTATTGGTGAATTGACTGATGGGGATGTAGAAATTTGGGATAGGGTTAAATTTAATGAGCAATGTATAACGGATTGTAAACATCTATTATCTCATAAAGAAGTATTAGAATTTACATTCTTTTATATGTGTAAGAGAGCTAAATTACTATCAAAAGAGCAATTAAATAGTGATATGATGAGTCTAGCGATGTATTGTAATACGTTTGTGTATGACTTATACACACATGACTTATTACGAAAATATCGTAAGTGTACAGACTTCCTATCATATTATGGACCTAGTCAAGCGGTGTTAGCTTGTCAAAGAGCTGTACTTTCTCAAATTTCAGATCGATTAGACCCATTGAAAACTACTCATGTAGATGATTATTTATATGTAATGAAAGAAATGATGGAGCATATGACGATAGGAATAATGGATCGATATGATCATTTTATCGGGAAGTTATTATCATATGTGCCATTTTTCGAAATGATTCAAGTTCCACAACATGCATATTATTGTGAAGAATTGCTGTATATTTGTAAGGGCATTGAATATAAAGAAGAAATATTACGCAATTATATATTTATACAATTACATGATTGTTTACCATCATTCTTTAAACTATTTCTTAAAAATAAGCGTTATGCAACAATTCATGATATTCTGTTCTATTGGTGTGATGATGAACAAAGAATGAGCTTAGAGAAAAAATATAATCTTAGCTTTATTTATGAAAAATATGCTTGTGGATAAAAAGCATTTTCTATATAAAAAATTTATATAAATTAAAAAGGATCTCAAGTTTATGTGAGATCCTTTTTTTATTAGTAAAGCAAGGAGAACGCAATTAAGACGAGAAATAACATTCCATAAAGGAGAAATTGTGCCGTATTACTTCCTTGTATACCAAAAAAAGTATTTATTTTGGTGTATAAATTCAATATATATTTTAGCGGATTATCTTTGAAAGATTGATACACAGTGTCTCCTCTTTCTAAGCTTCTTGTTCGTGTTTTTTGGTATTAGGAACATGAATGTATCTAGCTATGAATAATAAAACAGCCATAAAGAATACAGGAAACACGGTAGATAAATAAAAACCATTACTAATAATATTTGTTATTAGGGCACTTAATAGAAAGATGGCATTATATATATGGGCAATTTTTTGTTTTAGTTGTACTTGAAAGGATTCCATCATAATTTCTAAAGCCACAAAAGCAATGATAATAGATAAAAATACAGTGTTTGTATTGTAAATGATTAAACAAAAGATTAAACCTAAAAAGGCTAAGTATTCAATTAAGAGAGGTATATTGATATTGCGTTGCATACAATTTACCTAACTAAATATGGCAGTGGGTTTACTGCATTTGTTTTTTCAAAATTCCATTCTCCATTGTGTAACTCAAAATGAAGATGTTGCCCGTATGAATGACCTGTGTTGCCCATATGACCTACTAATTGTCCAGCTTGTACTTGATCACCAGCTTGTACAGTGCGATCTTTCATGTGAGCATAGACTGTCGTATATAATTTCCCGTTTATTTGATGGGCGATGAACACAACATTGCCGTAGCTAGCTGAATAATATGATTTCACAACTTTACCTGCAGCCGCCGCCTGGATAGAGACATTACCTTGAGCTGCAATATCTATACCATAATGCATTTGTTCCCAGCGTATATCAAAGGTTGAGCTAATTCTTCCTTGAGTAGGGAATTTGAAAACTGCTGGAATGGAAGTAGGTTGAGCCGTTTGAGCTTGTGATTGATTTTGCATCACATAATGTTTTGCTACGTATCCGTATCCTGTGCCAAAACGAATTTTATACCAAGTTCCTACAGTTTCCACTACTTGTATTTGTGTACCATTTTGTAATGAACCAAGTAGTGCACTACTTGTACTAGCGTTGCCACGTACATTAAGTTTAGGTGTTGCAACTGTGTATTTCGTATTATTTTGAACTGTGATGCCTTTTACTAAAGGCTGTGAACCATTAGATACGAATGCTTTTTGTACGTAACCTGTTTTGCCATTATGTAAAATTTTATACCACTCGCCTTGTTCTTCTTGAATGGTAACGAATTTTCCATTTGGTAATACATCTAAAATTGAAGATTCTAAATTAGGTTCAGAACGAACGTTTAATGCATTGGCATTAACGATGTATTGATTATTAGATTGAAGTTTGTTTTTTAGTAGAATAGCATCTTTTTGTACGTAACCTACTTTATTATTAACAGATACTTTATACCAGCCATTAGTTGTTTCAAGTATGTTTACTTTCGTATTAAAGCGAATTGTATCAATTGATGAGCTATTTGCGTTATCTTTTGTATGTAAGGCTACTTGATCGACTTTGACATATCCAGTTTTCACATTAGATAATTGTTCAGCGTTGGCTGTTTGTACATTTGTTTCTCCCATAGAAGGAAGTAAAGAGGCAATTGCGACAGTAGTTGCTGTTAAAGCAGTAGCTTTCATATTCATATAATAGAGACCTCCTCTAGTTGTATAGTTGTAATTTTATTATAGTATAAAGATATAATATAGTGGGTGTATTCACATAAATGTAATATGAAATCAATATAAAAATAAATTTTTTGAGGATAATGATTCCTTTTTATCCAATTAATTAGGATAATAATTTCTAACATAGAATATAAGTATTATATAGTTTTGTTATTTTGTTGACAATTGAGAAAATTAAAATAGTTGATGATGTCTTATTACGGTGTTATACTGACAGTGTTAATTTCATAGTTTGCTAGGAGAGCTGGTGTTGCCAGCTGAGAGTAGGCCGTAAGCCTTTGATCCTTTTCATTACCTGATCTAGATTATGCTAGCGTAGGGAAGCAATACGGACACTAATAATGAGTCCCCGTTTCTTTGCGTATAGAAACGGGGCTTTTTTGTTTGAAAATTTCATATTGAAACCACTAGGGGTGCTTGTTGTGCTGAGAGAGGAATAATCCTTAACCCTTACAGACCTGATCTAGGTAATACTAGCGAAGGGAAGTGGAGCAACGAATAAATTATAATTTTATTTGCTGTAACCACTTCTTATTTAGAAGTGGTTTTTTATTTAGATATATAAATTGAAAGGGGATAGAGAAATGAAATTTTGCGATAGATTATTAGAAACTGTACAACCAGTTTGGGAGATGAGTCATAATCACCCGTTTGTAGTAGGTATGGGAGATGGCACATTAGAAAAAGGTAAGTTTCAGTATTATATTATTCAAGATTATTTATATTTGTTAGATTATGCAAAGCTATATGCGATTGGTGTTGTAAAAGCAACGAATCCACAAGTAATGGGGAAATTTGCTGAACAAATTGATGGCATATTAAATGGAGAAATGACAATCCATAAACAATATGCAAAAAGACTTGGTATTTCTATAGAGGAGATAGAATCTGCAAAACCATCTGCTAAAAATTTAGCCTATACAAATTACATGATGTCTGTATCTCAAAATGGCACACTTGCGGAATTAATAGCAGCACTTCTTCCATGTATGTGGAGCTACTGGGAAATTGGAAAGCGTTTAAACGATATTCCTGGAGCAAGAGATCATGAGTTCTTTGGTGAGTGGATTCAAGGATATAGTTCGGAAGAATACGGTAGCCTTTGTATTTGGTTAATCGATTTATTAAATGAAATGGCAGTTGGAAAGTCTGACAGAGAGCTAGATCGATTAGAGGAGATATTCCTATATTCCAGTCGATTTGAATATTTATTCTGGGATATGTCCTATCGTAAGGAGATGTGGGGATTTGAGGAGCAAGAACATACTACAGTTTCATAATGTTTCTTTTCATTATGATGAGAAACCAATCATCAATGAATTAAATGCTTCTATACAAGATAAAGAGTTTGTAAGTATTATCGGACCGAGTGGATGCGGCAAAAGTACTCTATTTCGCCTTATTACAGGTTTAGAAGAAGCAAGTACGGGACAGATAGAGCTGACAGAAATAAAGAGCCATCCTGTAGGGTATATGCCCCAAAAAGATATGCTCCTGCCATGGAGAACGATTATTGAGAATGCTGCCCTACCGCTAGAGTGCCAAGGTGTACAGAAGAAAGAAGCACAAATAAAGGCAAAGGAACTGTTACATAAATTTGGCTTACAAGGGTATGAGACAAAATATCCGAAAGATTTATCTGGTGGTATGAGACAACGCGTATCTTTTATTCGAACTTTATTAACAGGCGGGGAGATATTGTTGTTAGATGAACCGTTTAGCGCGTTGGACGCTTTAACGAAGGCATCTTTGCAAGAATGGCTGTTTGAACAATGGAAAGAGTGGGAAAAAACAATTTTATTTATCACTCATGATGTGGAAGAAGCGTTGTTTCTTTCTAATCGAATTTTAGTAGTAGAGCAGCAACCGATAACTACTTTAACCGAGAGGGTGGTACCACTTGATCGTAATCGAACAAGAAAAGATTTATGTAAGCCTGAAGTGTTAGCGCTTAAAGATGAGCTTCTTAGTATGTTACAAAGGCAGGTACTCGTATGATGAACCGGTTGAAGGAGCTATTACCTGCCCTTACACTTACTAGTATTTTACTTGCCTTTTGGGAAGTAGGCGCAAGAATCGTAGACGAAATGTACATTTTACCATCACCGTCTGCAATTGTGATGAAGATCTGGAAACTAAAAGATATATTATTTACGGTTCATTTGCCGGCAACCTTATCCGTCGTTTTAATAGGGGTGGCTATTTCTATCGTACTTGGGGTAGGGCTAGCGATGTTAATGAATGCGAGTAATTGGATGGAGAGAGCATTTTATCCACTATTAGTTGCCTCACAAACGATTCCGATTACAGCGCTTGCTCCGCTCTTTGTTTTATGGTTTGGATATACGATCTGGAGTAAGGTTGTTGTTACTGTTTTAATTACGTTTTTCCCAATTGCGGTCAATACGTATGATGGACTACGCAGTACGAAAAAAGAATGGGAGGAGCTATTAGTTACGTATGGGGCAACGAAAAAAGATGTTTTTCTTAAATTAAAATTGCCGTCTGCTCTTCCTTATTTTTTCTCAGCTTTAAAAATTGCAGTTCCGCTTAGTGTAATTGGGGCAGCAATCGGTGAATGGCTCGGTGCACAAGCTGGGCTGGGATATTTCAGTAAAAGAATGATGACGCAGTTAGACGGAGCAGGTGTATTTGCACCCATTGTATTGTTATCATTATTAGCTATTTTCTTCGTCATACTTATTTCGATTTTAGAAAAGAAATTTATTAGTTGGAGGAAGTATTCATGAAATTATTAAAACGCATCTTTGTGTTGACATTATTAGTTGCAATGATTACTGGATGTTCTAGTAATCCAGCGTCAGATAAGGGTAAAAAGGAAAAAGAAATAACGGTGATGCTTGATTGGTACCCAAATGCGGTACATAGCTTTATTTATGCAGCAATTGAAAAAGGCTATTTTAAAGAAGAAGGAGTAAAGGTGAATATAAAATTTCCTTCTAATCCGACTGATCCATTAACTTTAGCAGCTGCAGGAAAAGTAACGGTTGGCTTATATTATCAGCCAGATGTTGTCATGGCAAAAGCAAATGAACAAATTCCAGTGAAATCAATTGGAGCTGTCGTACGTTCACCATTAAATCATGTTGTATCGCTGAAATCAGCAGGCATTCAATCGCCAAAAGATTTAGAGGGGAAAACAGTTGGATATTCTGGAACACCTTTAAGTGAGATGTATTTAAAAACGATGGTAAAAGAAGCTGGTGGTAATCCAGATACAGTGAAAGTAGTCGATGTTGGCTTTGATCTAGTACCAGCATTAATTACGAAGAAAGTGGATGCGGTAACAGGGGCGTACATTAACCATGAAGTACCTGTTATGCGTCATGAAGGTCACGAACCAGCGTACTTTAATCCAGCTGATTACGGTGTACCGAATTATCATGAGCTTGTATTTGTAACAGGTGATAAAACGTTGAAAAAAGATAAAGAAGCGTTACAAGCCTTCTTACGTGGTACGAAAAAAGGCTATGATTTCATGAAGAAAAATCCAGATGAAGCATTAAATATTTTATTAAATCATCAAGAAAAAGAAAACTTCCCGCTTGTACCAGAAGTTGAAAAAGAAAGTATGAAAATTTTATTAGAGAAGATGGAAACGAAAGATGAGCCATTTTTATCAGATTCAAAAGAGTCATGGGAGAAACAAAATAAATGGCTAAAAGATAAAGGAATGACGAAAGAAATCGTTCCGGCTGAGGAACTATTCGAAAACATTTTAAAGTAGGCGAATGAATATGAAAAATGAGCTTCATGTAATCTCAAATGGTCACATGTCATTCGAAGAGTTAGTGAATGTAGCGATGCAAATTGAAAGTGAGATTGACTATTTGCATATTCGTGAACGTGAGAAAAGTACGAAGGAATTGTATGAAGGTGTGGAAAGTCTTTTGAAGAAAGGCTTTCCGGCATCGAAAATAGTGATAAATGATCGAATTGATATTGCTATTTTATTAAACATTCCGCGCGTGCAGCTAGGATATCGAAGCGCAGATGTAAGGTCAGTGAAAGAAAAGTTTTCTTATTTGCATGTCGGTTATTCTGTGCATTCCTTAGAAGAGGCAATCGATGCATTTAAGAATGGAGCGGATTCACTCGTCTATGGTCATGTATTTCCGACAGATTGTAAAAAAGGTGTGCCAGCGAGAGGGCTTGAAGAAGTTTCAGACATTGCAAAGTGTTTATCCATACCGATTACAGCAATTGGAGGAATCACCACGGAAAACACAGGGGATGTTCTTACTAACGGTGTCAGTGGTATTGCTGTTATGTCTGGGATTATAAGTAGTAGTAATCCATATAGCAAAGCAAAATCTTATAAGGAATCAATAAGAAAGTGGGCGGAAAAACATGTGTAAGAAGTATGATGTAGCGATTATTGGCGGAGGTGTAATTGGTAGTTCAGTTGCACATTTTCTAGCAGAAAGAGGACATAAAGTAGCGATTGTAGAGAAGCAAAGAATTGCATCTGAAGCCTCGAAAGCAGCCGCTGGTTTACTTGGGGTTCAGGCAGAATGGGATGCGTATGACCCACTATTTGAACTTGCTAGAGAAAGCCGTGCTATATTTCCGCAACTTGCAGAAGTTTTACGTGAAAAAACAGGCATCGATATTGGGTATGAAGAGAAAGGCATTTATCGCATTGCCCAAAATGAAGATGAGAAGGAAAGAATTCTTCACATTATGGATTGGCAGCAGAAAACAGGTGAAGATTCTTATTTTCTAACAGGCGACCTTTTACGAGAGAAAGAGCCGTTTCTATCTGAGTCAATTATAGGTGCTGTATATTATCCAAAAGACGGTCATGTTATTGCACCAGAGCTTACGAAAGCATTCGCACATTCCGCATCATTCTCGGGTGCTGATATATATGAACAGACAGAAGTGTTTGATATTCGTATTGAAAATAATAAAGTGACTGGGATTGTTACAAGCGAAGGTATTATCGCGTGCGAGAAGGTTGTGATTGCGGGTGGTTCATGGAGCACGAAGTTACTAGGTTATTTTCACCGCGAATGGGGTACATATCCAGTTAAAGGAGAAGTAGTAGCGGTAAGAAGTAGAAAGCCACTTTTAAAGGCGCCTATTTTCCAAGAAAGATTTTATATTGCCCCAAAGCGTGGTGGACGTTACGTAATTGGAGCAACGATGAAGCCTCATACGTTTAATAAAACAGTGCAACCAGAAAGTATTACTTCTATATTAGAGCGTGCTTATACAATATTGCCAGCTTTAAAAGAAGCAGAGTGGGAAAGCACATGGGCAGGATTAAGGCCACAATCAAATCACGAAGCTCCTTATATGGGAGAGCATGAAGAAATAAAAGGTTTATATGCTTGTACTGGACATTATCGAAATGGCATTTTATTAAGCCCGGTTTCTGGTCAGTATATGGCTGATTTAATAGAAGGAAAGCAGGAGAATCACTTGCTAGATTCATTGCTTTCTAAACCGGTTTAGAAAGGGGATGGAAGTTTGAATTTAAAAATTAATGGTAATCAAATGGAAGTGCCAGAGAGTGTAAAAACAGTGGCTGAGCTACTTACACATTTAGAGTTAGATAACAGAATTGTAGTAGTAGAGCGTAATAAAGATATTTTACAAAAAGATGATCATACAGATACATCTGTTTTTGATGGAGACCAAATTGAGATTGTAACTTTCGTAGGAGGCGGTTGATTATGTTAAACATTGGACCATTTTCATTTCATTCTAGACTTTTATTAGGAACAGGGAAATTCCCTGATTTTGATGTACAGCAAAAGGCAATTGATGTATCTGAGGCTGAGGTTTTAACGTTCGCAGTACGTCGTATGGATATATTTGATGCAAAGCAGCCTAATTTATTAGAGAAACTTGATGTGAAAAAATATAAGTTATTACCGAATACAGCTGGAGCAAAAAATGCTGAAGAAGCTGTTCGTATTGCAAAATTAGCAAAAGCTTCGGGGCTTTGCGATATGATCAAAGTAGAAGTTATTGGTGATGATAGAACGTTATTACCTGATCCAGTAGAAACGTTAAAGGCATCTGAAATGTTACTAGAAGAAGGATTTATCGTTCTTCCGTATACATCTGATGATGTTGTATTAGCACGTAAATTACAAGAACTAGGTGTGCATGCAATTATGCCAGGAGCATCACCAATCGGTTCAGGGCTTGGTATTGTAAATCCATTAAATTTAAGTTTCATTATTGAACAAGCGACAGTGCCAGTTATCGTTGACGCTGGTATCGGTAGCCCGGCTGATGCGGCATTTGCGATGGAATTAGGAGCGGATGGTGTGTTATTAAATACGGCTGTATCGGGAGCAAAAGATCCAATAAAAATGGCACAAGCGATGAAATTAAGTATTGAAGCAGGACGATTAGGATTTGAAGCGGGGCGTATTGCACGTAAACGTTGTGCAACAGCAAGCAGTCCTTTAGAAGGAATGAGCGTAGTTGAATAATCGATATTCTCGCCAAGAATTATTTTCTCCAATTGGAGAAGAGGGGCAACGAAAGATAAGAGAAAAGCATGTACTCATTATCGGTGCAGGTGCATTAGGTAGTGCAAATGCAGAGATGTTTGTAAGAGCAGGTGTTGGCACAGTAACGATTGTTGACCGAGATTATGTCGATTGGAGTAATTTACAAAGGCAACAATTGTACGCAGAGAGTGATGTAGAAAATAATCTTCCGAAGGCTGTAGCGGCAAAAAAACGTCTAGCAGAGATCAATCGTGAAGTAAGAGTAGAGGCTCTCGTTCAAGATGTAACAGCTGAGGAATTAGAAGAGCTTGTTACAAACGTAGATGTAATGATTGATGCAACTGATAATTTCGAAACACGTTTTATTGTGAATGATATAGCGCAAAAACATTCTATTCCATGGATTTACGGAGCATGTGTAGGGAGTTACGGCCTTTCTTACACAATTCTTCCTAGTAAAACGCCATGTTTATCTTGTTTATTACAATCGATTCCGCTTGGCGGGGCGACATGTGATACAGCGGGCATTATATCACCTGCTGTATCTCTCGTCGTTTCTCATCAAGTAACGGAAGCTCTTAAATTGTTAGTGGAAGATTATGAATCACTTCGAGATGGACTTGTGTCGTTTGATGTGTGGAAGAATGAATATTCATGTATGAATGTGAAAAAGCTTCGTAAGCATAATTGTCCTTCGTGCGGAGAGAATGCGATATACCCGTATTTAAATAAAGAAAACACATCGAAAATAGCAGTTTTATGCGGGAGAAATACAGTTCAAATTAGGCCACCTCATAAAGAAGAAATGGATTTTGAACGATACAAAGAGCTGCTGAAAGATCGCGTAAATGATTTAAATGTAAATCCATATTTATTATCATTTTCAGTTGAAGAAAAGAGATTAGTTGCTTTCAAAGATGGACGTGTACTCGTACATGGAACGAAAGATATAAGCAAAGCAAAAACAATTTATCATCGCTATTTTGGATAGAAAAGGATGAGTGGGATGAAAGTAAATAAAGCTTTAACAATTGCAGGATCTGATAGTGGAGGCGGTGCCGGCATTCAAGCAGATTTAAAAACATTCCAAGAGCTTGGTGTGTATGGTATGACGGCTATTACGGCAATTACTGCTCAAAATACGCTTGGCGTTCAAGGGGTATATCCAGTTCCGTTAGAAGGTATTACGGAACAGCTGAATTCAATTGGTACGGATTTAACACCAGATGCTGTGAAACTAGGAATGTTATTTAGCAGTGAAATTATTCAAATTGTAGCAGAACATATTAATAAATTTGGGTGGAATAATATTGTACTAGATCCTGTTATGATTGCTAAGGGCGGTGCATCATTATTACAACAAGAAGCAGTACAAGCATTAAAGGAATATTTATTACCAGTAGCAACAGTTGTAACGCCGAATGTTCCTGAAGCAGAAGTGTTAACTGGGATGGAAATTCATAATGTTGAAGATAGTAAGGAAGCTGCGAAAGTACTGCATGAATTAGGTGCGAAATACGTGCTTATGAAGGGCGGCCATGCAGAGTATCAAGGTAATGAAGTAATTGATTTACTCTTTGATGGGAAAACGTTTATCGAATTTAGAAGTGAACGAATTCCTTCAAAGCAAACGCACGGAAGCGGGTGTACATTTGCTTCAGCGGTTACAGCAGGACTTGCGAAAGGATACTCGATTGAAGAGGCAGTTCAAGAAGCTAAACGATTTATTAGTATAGCAATTGAAGAGCCTTTGAATATTGGAAGTGGTCATGGGCCGACGAATCATTTTGCATATAAAGTGAATAAAACGCGTGTATAAGTAAGGGGAAAGTCAGTTTTGTAACTGGCTTTTTTCTGTTTACTTTTTCCAATTACAGGAGTAATATATCAGCCAGAATACATTTTTTGTAATACGCTGAGTCCAATTGTATGGAGCGGAGGAACCAATTTGTGCATTGTCACTCGGGGTGAATCTTTCAATTTTGAAAGTAGGGCTACTCTCAAAGTCCGAATCCGACAGCTAACTTCGTAAGCGTCTTGAGAGAGGACGGTGCCATGATGGATACATCACTTCATCGATCTGATTAGTATAGGGGAATATCAATCTATGTTTGAGTTCTTTTATGCTAAGGAGGATGAGGTACATGGAATTAACACTTATTTGTGTTGGGGAAGAAAGCAAGGTAAATAGTTTAAGAGATTTAGTAGCGTTTCAACATGAGTTAATTATTTTTACAGCAAATGAAGAGATAGCTGCTGAAGTTAGGAATTGTGGGTTTGATTGGACTTATAGCTGTAGTAAGGCGCAAGATTTTACTAGTATTTGTGAGTGTATTAAGAAGGTGATTTTACTAGGGGATGAGCTTCCAATCATTAGTTTCTTCACAGAACACATTCGCTTTTCTTTTCAAGCACCTATTACTGTTGTTACAAGGAATAAACGATATCCAGCGAGGCTCTATGAAACAATTGGAGCTACATTTGTCGTGTTTACGAATTGTAATAATATTTCTTTTTTATTTTTTGAATAGGGCGGGGGAAAAAAGATGAAGGTGTTGTTACTAGGAGATATAGCGAATCGTTGGGCGGTATCAGTAGAGCGAGTTCAAGAATTGGTGGTGCTTGATCCTATTTTTCCAAGGCCCTATATCATATTGCCATCGAAAGAAGCTTTATATTTAAAAACAGATGTTATCGAATATGAGCAGCTACATGCAGAATTGTCACAAGTTTATATTCGCGGGAGAAATTTGCGCGCGTTTTTGCGTGGAGAATAAATAGTGAAAAAAAGAGCGAATGCTGAGTACAACAAGCTATGCACTTCATGTCATTCGCTCTTTTTATTTCGTATTTAAAAGATCATTTCTGTGAAAAAGAAAGAAAAGACGAGAAAACAGATGAAATCATATTAATAACACTCAATGTAAGCGTTTAAATAGATGGATATTTTCTTATTTTCAGTAATTTGGCTCTTTACAAGTTAAATATAGAGGAGTATATTTACTCTCATAAATCATTCATAAAATTTCCAAAAAAACCTAAAATCGCTGAGTTCCAGAAATGGAGCGGGGGAACCAATTTTGTGCATCGTCACTTGGGGTGAATCTTTCAGTTTTGAAAGTAGGGCTACTCTTTAGGCCCGAATCCGACAGCTAACCTCGTAAGCGTTTAGAGAGGAGGTTTACTTTGTGTTGTTCATTTCGAACACTAAGTAGAGCTTAGTGTTCTTTTTTTGATAACTAAATGGTAAATTTTTACAGAAAAGAGGGGTAGCTATGTTAGATTTTGTAATGATCGGGATTTTTGTTGTGTTAGTCGCATCGATGGTAAGCCTTGCAAGTTGGTCAGATAAAGTTGTGAAAGAAGGGAAGCAATCATGACGGCTGCCTTATCGGTTATTGTTGCAGCAATTACGGTGTACTTAGTGTATGCATTATTAAATCCAGAAAAGTTTTAATTAGGGGGAATCATTCATTATGATTTGGGTCGCAGTTGTTATTACCATGCTGTTGTTTATTGTTGTGGCAAAGCCAATGGGGATTTATTTAGAGAAAGCCTTTCAAGGTAGTAAAAAGTTAGATAAAGTATTCGGGCCTTTTGAAAAACTTATTTTTAAAATTACGGGTGTAAAAGAATACAATCAAACGTGGAAACAGTACGCATTGTCATTAGTTTTATTAAATGGATTTATGATTGTTGTCGTATATTTCATTTTCAGACTACAAGGAGTATTGCCATTAAATCCAGCACACATTGAAGGGATGGAGCCTACGCTTGCTTTTAATACAGCGATTAGTTTTATGGCTGATACAAACTTACAGCATTATAGCGGTGAAAATGGTTTATCTTATTTATCACAATTAATCGGAATTACATTTTTAATGTTTGCAGCACCAGCAACGACTTTAGCACTTGTAATGGCGTTTATAAGGGGGCTTGCTGGGAAGGAACTCGGTAACTTTTTCTTTGATTTTACGAGAGCACTAACGAGAGTATTTCTTCCTATCGCATTTATTGCGGCACTAGTCTTTGTCGCACTTGGTGTACCACAAACGTTAGACGGGGCAGTTACAGCACAAACAATCGATGGGGCAAAGCAAAGTATATTACGTGGGCCTGTTGCATCATTCGTGTCCATTAAGGAACTCGGAAATAACGGCGGTGGATTTTTCGGAGCAAACTCTACACATCCTTTCGAAAATCCAGGGCAAATGAGTAATATTTTACAAATGATGCTTATGATGTTATTGCCAACAGCACTTCCATTTACTTACGGACGAATGGTAGGAAATAAAAAACAAGGTCGTATCCTTTTCGTATCACTATTCATGGTGTTTTTACTAGGGTTTATAACGATTACTACATCTGAATTACATGGGAATCCAGTGTTAAATGGAATGGGCATCGAACATGTACAAGGGAGTACAGAAGGAAAAGAAGTACGATTTGGAACAGTATTTTCTTCCCTATACGCAACAGTGACGACAGCTGCTGAAACAGGAGCCGTTAATACGATGCATGATACGTTAACACCAATTGGCGGGTTAGTACCACTCGTAAATATGATGTTAAATACAGTGTATGGCGGCGTTGGGGCAGGTTTTGTGAACATTATTATGTATGCGATTATCGCAGTCTTTATATCTGGATTGATGGTTGGACGGACACCCGAGTTTTTAGGTAAGAAAATTGAAGGCAAGGAAATGAAATTAATTGCGGTAACGATACTATTTCATCCACTGCTTATTTTAGGGTTTTCAGCATTAGCTCTTTCAACAAGTTTAGGAACGGATGCCATTTCTCATTCTAGTTTCCACGGTTTAACGCAAGTGGTATATGAATACACATCGTCAGCTGCGAATAACGGATCTGGATTTGAAGGGTTAGCAGATAATACACCGTTTTGGAATATTACAACTGGCTTAGTTATGTTTTTAGGGCGCTATTTCAGTTTAATTACGATGTTAGCTGTGGCAGCTTCGTTGAAAGAGAAGACGGTAGTACCAGAAACAGTCGGAACGTTTCGTACAGATAATAGTTTATTTGGAGGTATCTTCATCGGAACGATTGTAATTGTCGGTGCGTTAACATTTTTCCCGATGTTAGTACTTGGCCCAATTGCAGAATTTCTTACATTGAAGTAATGGAGGGTAAATGATGAGACCGGTAGTAGTAAAAGAAAAACAAGTAAATCAGTCACAAATACATGCTGTAGAAGATGAAGTTAGACAAGCGAAGACGATGGATCGTGATATCGTGACACATGCGATGAAACAATCCTTTGCGAAATTGAATCCGAAAGTCATGATAAAGAATCCGATTATGTTCGTTGTAGAAATTGGATTTATCATTACGTTCATTTTATCGTTTCTTCCAAGTCATTCTAGTAGTGTACCAGGATGGTTTAATATAACAGTTTCTCTCATTCTATTATTTACAGTTTTATTTGCTAACTTTGCAGAAGCGTTAGCGGAAGGACGGGGGAAAGCGCAAGCCGATTCTTTAAAACAGTCGAAGAAAGATGTGTTTGCAAATGTTGTAAAAGAAAATGGAGACATTGTTCAAGTTTCAGCAACTGATCTGAGAAAAGATGACGTTGTTATTGTAAAACAAGGAGAAATGATTCCGAGTGATGGGGAAGTAATTAAAGGATTAGCGTCTGTTGATGAATCTGCGATTACAGGGGAATCAGCTCCTGTAATAAAAGAAGCGGGCGGCGATTTTTGTTCCGTAACAGGCGGGACGATGGTCGTAAGTGATGAGATTACAATTGTCATTACGAGTAATCCTGGTGAATCATTTATTGATAAAATGATTTCGTTAGTAGAAGGAGCTGCTCGTCAAAAAACGCCGAATGAGATTGCTTTAAATACAGTATTAACGAGTTTAACACTTATTTTCTTAATCGTTGTTGTGACGTTGCCGATTTTTACAAACTATTTAGGGTTTCAAATTGATACAGCTGTACTTGTAGCGTTGTTAGTTTGTTTAATTCCAACGACAATTGGTGGTTTATTATCAGCAATTGGTATTGCCGGGATGGACCGCGTGACAAAGTTCAATGTGTTAGCGATGTCGGGTAAAGCAGTAGAAGCTGCGGGTGATATTAATACAATCATTTTAGATAAAACAGGTACGATTACTTTCGGGAACCGAATGGCACATACATTGCTTCCTGTAGGAAATGAGACGATTGAGCAAGTAGGGAAATGGGCTGCGATTAGTTCAGTCTTAGATGAAACACCAGAAGGTCGATCAGTTATAGAATATGTAAAAATGAAATCTATATCATATAATCGAGAAATTGCAGAACAAGGTGAGTTTGTTCCGTTTAAAGCAGAAACGAGAATGAGTGGTGTCGATTTACAGGACGGAACGAAAGTGAGAAAAGGTGCTGTAGGTAGCGTGATTGAATGGGTTCAATCACAAGGTGGGATAATTCCAAAAGATGTAAATCAAAAAGCGGATTTCATTTCAAAAGAGGGTGGAACACCACTTGTAGTTGCAGTGAATAATCGTAATTACGGTTTAATTTATTTAAAGGATACAGTAAAGCCAGGTATGCGTGATCGTTTTGAACAGCTGCGCCAAATGGGGATTAAAACGGTTATGTGTACAGGGGATAACCCGTTAACAGCAGCAACGATTGCAAAAGAAGCAGGAGTAGATGAGTTTGTTGCTGAGTGTAAGCCAGAAGATAAAATTGCGGTTATTAAAGCAGAGCAAGATAAAGGGAAACTTGTAGCGATGACAGGTGATGGTACAAATGATGCTCCGGCATTAGCGCAGGCGGACGTTGGATTAGCGATGAATAGTGGTACGACAGCTGCGAAAGAAGCAGCAAATATGATTGACCTAGATTCGAATCCAACGAAGATTATTGAGGTAGTAGGGATTGGTAAGCAATTGTTAATGACACGCGGTGCGTTAACGACGTTTAGTATTGCGAATGATATAGCGAAATATTTCGCTATCATTCCAGCGATGTTTACACTTGCAATTCCGCAAATGGAAGCATTAAACATTATGAAATTAACATCACCACTTTCAGCAATCTTATCAGCATTAATATTTAATGCAGTTATTATTCCATTACTCATTCCATTGGCGATGAAAGGTATCGCATATAAACCGATGAGTTCGAATGCACTACTTGGCCGAAACCTACTTATTTATGGACTTGGTGGGGTTATTGTACCGTTCATTGGAATTAAAGTAATTGATATAATTGTCGGCTTGTTCATATAAGGAAGAGGGGAAAAAGATGGCGAAGAAACAAAGTATACTATCACCAATTGTCCGCATTACTTTTACATTTTTAGTGTTGTGCGGCCTTGTATACCCGCTTATTGTTACTGGTATTGCACAAGCGGTAATGAAGGATAATGCGGATGGAAGTTTAATATATAATGATAAAAATGAAGTGATTGGTTCTAAATTAATCGGTCAAAACGTCACAGATCCACGTTATTTTCATGGGCGTGTTTCTAGTATTGAATATAAGGCAGAAGCATCTGGTTCAAATAACTATGCACCGTCTAATCCAGATTTAGGGAAACGAGTAGAGACAAGTATTGAAGAGTGGAAGAAACAAAACCGGGCCGTTCCAGTTACAGAAGTGCCGATCGATCTAGTGACGAATTCAGGTTCAGGGCTAGATCCTGATATTAGTCCAGAGGCAGCTTCTGTGCAGGTGGATCGTATCTCTAAATTAACGAATATTCCGAAAGAAACGCTAAATCAGTTGATTAAGAATCAAACAGAAGGTGCGGCACTTGGCTTATTTGGAGAAAACCGCGTGAACGTCTTAAAGTTAAATTTAGAATTAAAGAAACTAATGAAATAGTAACAGTGCTACCTCAATCTAACGGATTGAGGTAGTGTTGTTTCGAAAGAGAGGTTGTGAGTGTGTTGTATGCGGATGACTATAAACCGACGTTTCAAAGACGAACGCCAGAGGAATATTTAGAATATATTCGTCAGCAAAACCGCGGGAAGTTAAAGCTATATGTAGGAGCAGCTCCAGGAGTAGGGAAAAGTTATAAAATGCTCTTTGATGCAAGAGAGATGAAAAAGGACGGTATGGATATTGTAATTGGTTTAATTGAAACGCATGGAAGAAAAGAGACAGAAGAAGCAATTGCTGATTTAGAAAAAGTTCCTTTAAAAGAAATAGATTATAAAGGGAAAGTATTTTATGAACTCGATGTAGAAGGAATTATAAAACGTGCACCACAAGTAGTTGTTGTGGATGAACTTGCGCATAGTAATATTCCTGGATCTAAAAATAAGAAACGTTATATGGATATACAGGAATTACTAGAGGCTGGTATATCCGTATTATCAGCGTTTAATATTCAACATTTAGAAAGTGTTCACGATATTGTAGCTCAAATTACGAATGTAAAAGTAAGAGAACGTATTCCAGATTTTATTTTACAAAAAGCAAATGAAATTCAGCTCGTCGATGCAACGCCGGAAGTATTAAGGAAGAGATTAATAGACGGGAAAATATATAAAGAGGAAAAAATTCAACAAAGCTTACAAAATTTCTTTACACTTAATAATTTAGGGGCACTAAGAGAATTATCGCTTCGTGAAGTGGCAGATGATATGGAAGAGAAAATTAGTCAAACCGTTATAGAACCGATTGGTGTGAAAGAAAAAATTCTCGTTTGCGTACAATACAGTTCAACAGCGGAGAAATTAATAAGACGGGGATGGCGCATGGCGGATCGGTTAAACGCTGAATTGTATGTATTAAATGTTGAAAGAGAAAATATAGAGTCCCTTTCAGCAGGGAAAAAGCAAACGATTGAAGAGTGGAAGTTGCTAACGAATCAATTTGATGCGAGTTTTGTTTTAGAAGAGGCAAAAGGAAGAAAGCCAGCGGATGTTATTATTGAAGTCGCGAAAAGACTACAAGTAACACAAATTTTACTCGGACAATCGGCAAGAACACGTTGGGAAGAAATACGAAAAGGTTCAATTGTAAATGAAATTATGAGAGAAACGAAGTATATTGATATTCATATCGTTGCAGATCAAAGAGTTTAGAATAGAGACCATCTATAGGTCTCTATTTTGCTTTTTGTACAGCCTGAAAACGTAGCATTTTTATTGCGCATAAAATGATAAATAGAAATGTAATTGCACCTAGGAAGAAAATCCAAAAGTAATTTTGATTAAATACAAGAAATCCACCTACAAGTGGCCCTGTGCCCATACCGAGATAGCGGATGAAGTTGTACATACCGATGGCTGTTGCGCGTTCTTGTACGAATTCCTCCGTTAATAAAGTAGTGTGAGTTGGCATAGAAAGTCCCATACTAAAACCGTATAAAGATGTAACGATAATGATGAATGAGATATTGATGCTATATGTGAAAGAGAATAAAGTGACACATATAATATTGAAGAAACTAGTGATGAATAAAGCTTGCTTTGTCGTGAGGCGTTTTTGCAAAAACTTGTAGCAATAACTTCCTAACATGATGGAAAGGGACATTGGTACAAATATAAGACCAATTTTACTTATAGTTAAGTGAAATAAATTTGTTAAAATACTCGGTAAAAAAACGAGGAAGCAAAAGTAAATACAAAATTGAATAAAGCCAATAAGAGTAATAGAAAATCCAGTTTTATTTTTTAAGATAAACCAGTACTTCTTTTTTGCTTGCGGTTGCTTAATTACAGTTGGTTTTGTTTCTGGAAGTAGTGAAATGTTTATAATTAATAAGAGAATGCCAAGTGTAGATAAAAACAGAAATACGGATACGTGCCCATTTATACTGCCGAGATAACCACCGATGAGAGGGCCAATCGCAGGTGCGAGAGCAAGTAACATTTGATAAAGGCTCATTGCTTCTCCACGTTCTTTTCCTTCAAATAAATCGCCTATAATTGTTGCTGCGACTACAGGTATAGCCGCTATTCCTATAGCTTGAACAGTTCTAAAAAATAGAAATAAATAAATGTTCGCCGAAAAAGCACATCCGATTGAACCAATTGTACTAATGATTAAACTAGGGATAAGGATAGATTTTCTCCCTTTTGTATCAATTAAAGGTCCATATATGAGCTGCATAATTGCAAGAACGAATGTGAAAAGTGAAACTGTTAAATTTATAAGATAAAGAGAAGTGTGAAAAGAATCTTGAATCATAGGCAAAATAGGTGTGTAAATATTTTGAGCGAAGGAACCGAGTAAGGCACTCATACAGACAACGTATAAAATGAAATGTAGTTTGGATTTTTTCATCATGTTAACCTCCTTGCAATTTAGTTTCCTTGGAAACTAAATTTATTTTAACATAATTTTCTCACTTGTAAATATGAAAAAATGATTTTAAAATGGTATATAGTTAAATTGTTTCTTTGGAAACCTAGGGGGGCGAACGGATTGGAACGTACAATGAAACAAGTGGAAATACTTTCGGACATTCGTACACTTTTGCATAAAAAAGAAGAACATTTGAAAGGGCAAAATGAGAAGTTTCTTCGTGAAACAGGTATAAGTGGTATGTCTTTATCTGAACTACATGTGATCGAGTGTATCGGAAAAAATGCTCTGATGAATGTAACTGCTATTACGACAGAAATGGGGATGACAAAGGGTGCAATCTCTAAAATTTGTACAAAGTTGTTTCAAAAGCAATTCATTGAGAAGATGCAAATGTTAGATAATCAAAAAGAAATTTTCTTCCGCTTAACGGAAAGCGGAAATGAAATATATAAAGCTCATGATAAATTGCATAAACAAGCTGAAGAAAAGTGGCTGTTACTTTTAGATGGATATACGAAAGAAGAGCAAGATTTTATTCAAAGGTTTATAAAGGATGTCTCCGGTCATTTGGAAATATAATTGGAAGAAAAAACTCCTTCATTTCAAGACTTTTGAATATAATTTCTAAAAGAACTCATATATAATAGAAAAAGATACTTAACATGGTGAATAATTAAAGAGTCAATATATAAAGAGGAGAGAATAACATGCTTGAAAATACGGGGTTAGTATTAGAAGGCGGCGGTATGCGTGGTGTATATACTGAAGTGATTATACCAAGGTATCTAAATACCTTGGTAACGTTTTGGTAACCTTTGCGATAAATCCTCTTCCATAAAGGCAAGCGCTTCCGCTTGTTTGGATGGATATAAATGACTATAAGTATTTAAAG
Source organism: Bacillus cereus group sp. MG4 (assembly GCF_040460055.1). Classification (NCBI taxonomy): domain Bacteria; kingdom Bacillati; phylum Bacillota; class Bacilli; order Caryophanales; family Bacillaceae; genus Bacillus; species Bacillus cereus group sp. MG4. Next base: position 4,184,176 of record NZ_JARVGZ010000001.1, read on the forward strand.
TTGTAGCTACATCTGAATGACCTAGACGTTGAGCCACAACAAGAGGGCTGACACCTTTGTTAATTAGATATGATGCATGAGAATGCCTAAATCCATGCAGTAAGATTCTTTTTACACCAGCAACTGCAATATATTTATTATATCGTTCATCTAGTGTTGTTGTTGCAATGCTATTATAAAATTCACCAAAAACTACATAATCTTTTTTAACTGGTGCTGTTAATGTAGCATGTTCTTTTAATTTTTTCAATAAGTCTATGACAAGAGTGGGCAATAAAATAATTCTATTAGATGCTTTTGTCTTTGGTTTAGTAACTTGGCGATTGTACTCAGTTTTGTTAATACGTATTGTTTTTTCTATAAAATCAATATCGTCCCATGTTAAAGCCAACAACTCGCCTTTTCTAGCACCACTGTAATAAAGTGTCGAAAAAAATGCATCATAAAGTAGACTATCTACGACATTGATAAATTTTTGAAACTCATCAAATTCCCAATAGTCCATTCGCTTGTTTGATTCAAGTTCAAAGTTTCCAGCGATACGTGCAGGGTTATTAGTTAATCCATGGAATTTTATTGCAAAATTGAAGATGGAGGATAATACAGCATGGATTTTTTTTAAAGTGTCAGCCGAGTAGTTGCCTATAATTTTATTTTGATAGTCCATTACATGTTTAGCTGTGATTTGGTCAATTTTTATTTTACTAAATTCCTTTAGTAGGTGATTATATATCACATTTTTTATAACTTTTATGGAAGTTTGCTTTCTCCTTTGGGAATACCAAGTAAAGTAACTATCTGCAACTTGCGAAAAAGTTAAACTTGAATTAGTCTCTTTTTCAACTAACATTTTCGCTTCCGCTTCACGTGCCTCTTTTTTTGTTTTAAACCCACGACGTTTAACCTGCTTTAGTGTTCCATCAAACTGTCGGATTCGAACAACAAAATAATAAGTCCCTCTCTTTTCATCCTTGTAGATTACCATAGAAAAGCCTCCTGTAAAGTATAAAGATTGATAATTCTATTAATTGCGCAGATTATAACATTGTTTACTGTTAAAAGAAAGGCGCTCTTGCGAGCGTTTTTTAGATCTGAACCATATTATTTTAAACAATACATTTTTTGGGGATTCTTATAGATAATTATAATGTAAATACTCTACATTTTTTGAGAAAGTTTTTTTACTAAATTCAGATTGGCTGGGTCAAAATATATAAAAATGGCTGGTTTCCAATACTTCCATTTAGGAATAAAATCAACTATAAGTAAATAGGGATTTTATTCTACATGTTTTATTATGGGAAGGTTGAGAAATATAATTTTCAGATTTGAAGGGGAGTTAATTATGATATAATCATATCGATTAAATTCAAAAAATATCTGAATAATTACAAAAATAAATAAAAGAGTTTAAGATTGTTTGTATAAAATGAACCCACAAAACATCATACCACGTTTCCTAAAGGAACTTAAGAAATAAGCGCTTCCTACGAATCCACCATAGTATTACAAGTGTTCAATTGTTATAAAGCAATTTCTAGGTAGAAAATTACAAGTAATATTTTTTGTTTAAAGGGGGGAACATTTTAGATGCGTTTTCATCAAAAAATATTTGATTTAATTGAAGATAGGGAGGATTTATCTCCAAAAATTGTAGCTGATAAAATTTGTGTTCCTTTGCAATATATGTCTAAATTTAAAAACCAAGGAACTATTAGCTTTTGTCATTTGGTAAAACTGTCATATGTATTAAATGATTCTCACAAAAGCCCTGCTGAAACGATGGCAGAATGGTGTTTGCAGTTAGATACAGCGGAAGCAATTAAACAGGCTTTTGAATATGCGGCCTTAACTAGAAATGTGAAATTGTTGGATGAATTAATTTTAAAATACAAGGGGGAAACTGGGACAGTACGTGAATATGCTATCATTTACAACGTTTTATACAGATATACTACTAATGAACTGCATGGTACAAAAATTATTGATGAATTAAAAACAGTAGGACAGCCTAAAGATAAGGTTTTGAGTATTTTAGTAGATATAATGAAATGTTATAACTATTTTCATTTAAAGAAATATCATATGATGTTAGAGTTAATACAAGAAATTGAAAAACAAGTAATTGCTATAGAGAGTGAGAGGAAATTTTATATTAAAGCATGTTATGTATACAGAGTCATTGAAGTTTTAGCACCAGTATATTTACACTATAATCGCTTAGATTATGCCGAGAAATTTGCAAATGCAATAATTGATGCGAATGTAAGTAAAAAGACGATATCTGATGCTTATTATATTTTAGGTATGTGTCATTTAACTGAAGATCAAGACAAAAGCTTATTTTATTTTCAAGCTAGCCATGATTTAATGAAAAACATAAATGATGAACAAATGCAAAGAGAATCCAGATACAATTTAGATTTAGCTAAGGTTTACTTTGGGGTTCAATTAGATAATGATTCTGATCCAAATCTAATTGAGTTCCAAAAAAATCCTTGTGTTGAGCATATTTCTAAGTTAAAAGAAGTACTATATGATGGGATAGAGGAAGATTTTTTGATATACTATACAGGAGTGGCAAGTGAGCTTCGTAAGGATTTACATAATATTTTTCGCAAGTTTCTTTCACAATCAAATTATTTTTTCGCAAGTTTGACGGCTAGAGCATTATTCGATCGTGGAGAGGAATATGAGTTAGTGAAAACTATGATTGATATTAATGGAGATGTGGGAAAGGAAGTGTTGAACATTGAAGAAATTAGTTCCTATGGTATTTATAGTATCAATGGCATTCATAATGGTGAGTGGGGTGTTTGTAACAAAGCAAGACAATTTCAAGCAACCAATTAATAATATTGTTCAAGCACAAGAGACAATTAAACCGGGTGGTTGAAACAACCCAAAAAAGGAATGAGTTCAGCTCGTTCCTTTTTTAGTATCTAAAAATGAAAAAATACAAGTTTAGATACTTTAGAAATATGCCTTGGAGGAAATGTTATAATTATGGTAAAAATTTATAAGAGGTGAGCTTTTCAATGGATAAATATGAAATTTTGAGAGAATTTGTTAAGTATTTAGAAAAGATTACAGATAATGAACAACAAATAGATAAGCATATTGATTGCGTATTGGAAAACGTTAAATTGATGGATATAGAGAAGGGAATATGAGTTTGTTATTATTTTTTTAAATTGTTTATTTTTTCGAAACTTTCCATCATTGTTATCATATTTTGTAGTAAAATTTCTTGGTGTTCTTCAGGCAATTGATCTAATCTGTTTTTTAAAACATTGTATTTTTGGTCGAGCATCTCGTTTAATTGACGGTTGTTGGATCTTCCTAATAAATAATCAGCTGTAACATTAAAAAAATCTGCCATGCGTTGAAGCGTTTCGCGAGAAGGCGATTTGAGACCTGTTTCGAATTTAGATACACTAGCAGCGTTTACACCTATTGCTTTTCCAAGTTCGTCTTGTTTTAAATTTCGCTCTTTTCTTAGAAAGCGAATCCGCTCTTTCAATTCCATATAACCACCTCGTATAAAGTATTTCTGCATAATCTATTATAATATTTCCTTGAGGGAAAAACAATAATTTGAAAAAATTATAAAACTAATTGAATTTTCCCTTAGGGAATGTTATAATTTTATTGTAGGTGAAGAAAGGAGTTAATATATGAATTCTTCTAATATAGAAAGTACACAGTTAAAACAAGCATTTAAAGATTCAGGATACACTTATCAAGAACTAGCTGGAATTTTAGGAATTTCAAGCAGTTATTGTTATAAAATTATTAATAATGATAAATACAAAAAAAACGTCTACTATAGTCTGGCTTCTCAAATAGCAGGTGTTTTTAAAAGGAATATTGTCGACTTGTTTGAAGAGTGACTTATTTTTTTGTAATTAAAATTCCCCTAGGGAAATAAAGTGTTGCTAAGGAAAAAATGAAATTTTTTAAAAGGATGATTACCATGCACAAAAACTTATTCATCACTAGAAAAGAGCAACGCATGACTCAAGAGGATGTTGGAAAAATAGTGAATATGCACCGACAGACCTATTACCTAAAAGAATGTGGTAAAAAAGATTTTACCCTGAAGGAAGCTCAGAAACTAGCAAAATATTTTAAAACAACAGTGGACGAACTGTTTGCGAAATAAACGGAAAAGGGGGGAGAAAGACTCATGAAAAATGGTAAAAGGCCAACTAAACGAGAGAAGATACATATCAATGCATACAATTTAAATGCAGATGACTGGTTGATTTTTAAGAAAGTAGATGGTGAGTTACATTTAGTGCATCGTCATACAAACTCAATACGAGTCATTCCAAGTGCATAGGGTGGACAAGCATTATTAAGATTGAGGAGGGGTTTATATGGATCACTTAACAGTAGCAAACGAGTTAAACATCTTAGGACAACAATATATCGCGGGTTATCAGTTCACTGGAATTGAGGGTGGATTTGGCGCAGGTAAGAAAGCAATGTTAGTTAAGGAGATTGCCATTATTCATAATAAGCCAATAAAAGAAATTAATCGTCGTATCAATGAAAATCGTAGCCGTTTTATGGACGAAATTGATATTGTCGATTTAAAAAGTGGTGCTTTTAACTCACCACAATTATTAAATCTTGGTTTCTCAAATATGCAAATCGCAAAATCTAATAACATATATCTATTATCTGAACGAGGATATGCAAAACTATTAAAAATACTTGAAGATGACATAGCCTGGGAAATATACGATCAATTTGTTGATGGCTATTTCAATATGAGAGAGGAGCAACAAGTTCCTACAGATCCCATGAGTATTTTAAAGCTTACTTTTGGAGCGCTAGAAGGGCAAAAGCAAGAACTCCAGCACATCAAATCAGATGTCAAAGACTTAAGAGAAAATGCTCCGTTATTTGCTGTAGAATGCGATGAAATATCAAATGCAGTCAAGCGTCATGGCGTTGCACTATTAGGTGGTAAACAATCTAATGCGTACCAACATGCGGGGATTAGAGGTAAAGTCTACCGGGATATCTATAACCAGCTGTACCGTGAATTTGGAGTAACAAGTCATAAAGCAATTAAACGTGGTCATTTGGCACTCGCAACAAAGATTGTTGGAGCGTATACGTTACCTATTGTGCTGAGTGAGAAAATTAATATAGTAAACTCTCAAATTAAGTTCTCTGAGATGTAAAAAAAGTTGGAAGGAGGAAATAACCATGATGGAAGAAAGTGTTTTTTCAGTATGTATCACTGGGTTTCTGATTTGTGGGCTGCTACTTGTTGTTTATGCACTAGATAAACCAATTAAAGAATTTACAAAAGATGTGGAATGAATTTGAGGGGAGAAAGCGCTATGACGTTATCAGTTTTAAAGAAAGATGTAAAGAAAAAACAAATACTAGATGAATTTTTACAGCATTGTGAAAAGAAGCAAATAGAGGCGATTCAAAAGAATGATCCATTGTTACTTTGTACTTGGATTAAAGAAGCAAGATTGGCTCGAAGGGAGCTTATAGCGTTATACCGTGAGAAAGAAAAATATGATAACCAACTTGAGCAGGATCGTAAAAGCATTTTGGGGATTGTAGCACATTTAAGAAGTAGAGGAATTAATGCTTCAGTCGTGGAGAGGGTGCATTGTAGTACGCTTTCTGAGGAGTGCTGTTAAAAGTAAAAAAGCCCTATTAAAATAGGACTTCTTCTGTACATAGGTCATACTACTTGTTTCGTGCACTGACATTCATCATAAATAGTATATCAGATATATTCTGAATTATCTTCATGTAAATGCTTCCAGAATGACGAAAAGACCTAAAATTAGGTCTTCTCATCGGCAATATCAGTCTAGAACAGTATACCTAACAGGAGTGAGTTAAGTAACCGGAATGCTCTTATAGTATAGCAAACTATTATATTTAAAAACAAGAAGGGATGGTAAAAGAAAATGACAGCAGAAGAATTATTTGAAGAAAAGAAATATTTAGTGATTGCAGCGATCAAACAACAATTTGGAAGTATTGCAAGAGCTGGACAGATTGCAGAAATAAACAATATGGATTTGGATGATTTAATGCAAGTTGGTCATCTGTATTTATGGGAGCATTGTGTGAATTATGATCCAGAGAGAATAGATACATTCAATGCATACGTGATGAAAGGTATGAAATGGGCAATGAGTGATGAGCTTCACTTGAAAGGAACGTCTTTTAAGATAAGCAGACGAGTTAGTCATGAGGAAAGGAATAAAATGAATATTCATTCGATTGATTTGCATCGAGATGGGGAAACAGTAAACGAATTTTATGCAGTGTCTCCTATCGATGTGGAACAAGAAGCGATATTATCCATTGAATTTGAAGAAATGACGAGTGTACTTGAAGAAAAAGAAAAGTCAATTATTCTGCACGTCGGTGAAGGGTATACCACAAGAGAAATTGCTGTGAAATTAGAGATGAAGAAATCTACTGTTCAAACAAGAAAGACACGGGCATTTCTAAAGATGAATTCAGATTATAAGCCACTAAAACAAAAATCCTTTTTCTTAGGGAAAAGAATGATAAAGAGAAACCACCAGTTGGGGCTGGTGATCTAATAAAAACATATGTGTTGTTCATCATAACACATGTTACGTAAAAGATGCAAAAAAGACCTGTTTTCACAGGTCAAGAGAAAGGGCATTTCATGAAAGAATACGATTTAATCATACTTTAACAGGAAAATATGAAAAGTGATAGATGAAAAGAAAGAATATTTAATTTATTTTGTTGAGAAATAAATAACATCCTATTGGATATAGGGTGTTGTGGGGAAAATCGCAAGATTAAGGTGCGGAAATTGTATCATGTGGAGATTTGCTTGTAAAGGAGAAGAAGCCTATGCTCGCAGCGAATATCGTAACTAAAATCGTCCTCCCATCTTGGATATATGAAGGCACAAAAACAGAACAAGAGATAATTAGCAATGCACATATTTATCTGACACGTGTGCCAATTCGTTATCGAGGTTATCGGATTTTGAAAATAGAAAATGGTATGGCAATTTGTGAAAGGGCTCAGGTGAATTAGATGAGTAGTAATATATTTCAATTAGAAACCTTTGCGAGAAATGGTTATACGGTACGACTTGCTTATGTGGATATTACAGAGGATTTGATCGCAGGAATCTTGTTAGGGCAAATTGTTTACTGGTACATGCCTAACGAACAAGGAAAGAGCAAACTGAAAGTGAAGAAGAATGGAGAATTTTGGCTTGCTAAAAGTCGTGAAGATTGGAGAGAGGAAATTCGAATTACTCCAAAGCAGTACGATCGGGCAATTAAAATTTTAATTGAGAAAAAGTTTGTAGAAGTTCAAAAATTTAAATTTAATGGTGCTCCGACTCATCATATAAAATTAAACATTTTCGAAGTTACTGAAAGGGTAAAATGCATTTTGACCTTTGGGGAAGTTCCAAATGCACCTTTGGGCGAAATTCAACTTACCGAAAGGGTAAATTCTTTAACAGAGATTACTACAAAGACTACTACAGAGATTACTACATTAAAAGATAATATGTCTTCTGACCAAAAAGAGCGGTCAAAAGACAGCATCCCTTATGAGGATATTGTTTCTTATCTGAATGAAAAAGTAGGTAAATCTTTTAAACATAAAACAGCGAAAACTAGGTCATTAATCAAAGCTAGATTTAAAGAAGGTTTTACTATAGATGATTTCAAACAAATTATTGATATTAAAGCAGCACAATGGTTAAACGACCCTCACATGAACCAGTACTTGCGACCAGAAACGTTATTCGGAACTAAATTTGAGGGTTATTTAAATGAAAATAACAGAAATACTAAATCACCTAATAACCAACAACAATACGGTGATAACATAATTCCGGGATTTAAAGGGAAAATGCCATTTTAAAGAGGTGAACAGAATTGCAAAAAATGCAGAAATCATTTGAAAAGCTTCCATCCTTAAAGTTTGCGGATGAATATTGCGAAAATCATACATTCAGTAAAAGTGGGCAAGTAACTGTAAAGCCAGTAAGAATGATGATTGATAAAAATGATGGTTCGATTTATTGTCCAAGATGCAAAGTAGAACAGCAGGATTCAATCCTATTCCAGCAAGCCAACAATTACTACAAGAAGATCAATCGAGAACGGCAGAAAAATCTTCTCTTTAAGCATAGTGTTATTGAAAATCAATCAATTACAGAATCAAGGTTAGAATCCTATGAAACGGATTGTCCAGAAACCAAAGCAAATAAGAAAAAGGCCATAGAAATTTTGGAGCGTATCAAAAAGGGCGAAACTCTAAACGTTTATATTGCAGGAATTCAAGGGGTAGGAAAAAGTCATTTAGCTTATGCAATGCTATACGAACTAGTAAAACATTACTGGACAATCTCTGATGGTGAAGCTCTTAATGATGAATTCGCATTTAAGGAAATGAAAAGTTGTTTGTTTGTGGAGATAGAAAAATTAATTCGTCTAATACAAGACTCGTTCCGAAATAAAGAGTCGAAATACACGATGGATTATTGCATTAGTTTGATGGTCGAAGCGGATTTTTTGGTTATTGATGATTTAGGTGCTGAAAGTGGTTCTATGAATAGAAATGGAGAAGCGAGTGATTTTGTTCATAAAATACTTTACGGTGTTGCGAATGGGCGACAAGGCGCAAATAAGACGACAATTACAACATCTAATTTATCAAGCCAACAATTATTTGTTAAGTATGATCCGAAACTAGCAAGTCGATTGCTAAATGGTGTGTCAAAAGAAGAAACGATAGTATTCCAAAATACAACGGATAAACGGATTTTAAATTTAGATATCGGATTCTAAGGAGGAAATGAGATGCCAAGACTTGGAACGGATTTGGAAAAGGAAAATTACACAATGGCGTTACAGCAGAGAAAGTACATGAAGCACGAGCGACGTAACTTGTATATCGCTTTAGAAGAACTGGACATGTTTTGGGATGAAGATGACGTATTACGGGTAAAGAATGCTTGGAAAAACAACGAGAGTGTGTTTGCGATAGGTGAAAAATTACAAAGAGATCCGGACGAAGTTACTCTTCTTATTATGGATTTAGCAAGAAAAGGTGCGATTGGAAAACGGACGTTGGGGTTAGGGGCATGAAACAATTAACCTTTGAAGATGTTGTAGGAACCATGGATTATGCCGCACACAGTACTGCTGAACAATTCCTTTCCAATCATTTGGTTACACCAACTTACGCAGTAGAATTTTTTGACCGAGATGAAAAACAGAAGTTACGTTGGTTTGAAGTGAATACAGAGGCTGAAGCAAAAGAAAAAGCAGAAGAAACATACGGGAGAATTCAAATCATTAAAGTATATGTGTCCAATCGAACATTGAAAGAAATTATGGAGCTGGACTAAAGGTGTTTTTCATCAAGAGAGCTCTTATATGCAAAGGAGAACACGTGTAAATGAAAAGAGAAATAGATATAAAGACTAAGGGAATCTACATTGTAGAGGATGGGAAAATCATTTTTGTAGAACCACCAGAAAGCGGCTATGGACAACAAGTTTTATATTGGGTAAATGGAAAGTTGTCTCATACACAAACAACGATTACGAAGAAGTTCAAATAAAATCATGCGATTCAAAGGTAATCCGGTAAATAAAAGCTCTACTCTCAAAAGGGCGAGAGTAGAGCCTGTGGATGCAGCTACTGAGTACACGGGATGGTGAACATCAGCAACTACATAGTAGCATGAGTATTCAGAAAAAACATCGAGTAAATATTTCCGATTTTTCAAATGATAGTAAACCGGAAGGACATAAAATTTGAATTTTATTAAGAAATGGGGAATGAGAAATGGCTATTGAAGCACATAAATGTAACGTTAAAGGATGTAATGGTCTTGTAGTTTTTGAAAATGCTGATTTTGATTTGCAAAATCCTGACACAATTAAAGGAGTTTATGCACTTGATGATCCTACTTGTAACGTTTGCGGAAAAGAATTTTTAGTAGTACCTAGCTATTCTGTCATTGATCTTGATGTAGAAACACAAGAATTTGAAGAAATTGAACCAGCTTGTATTACTGAATGGCAGAATCAAAAATTTTAACCAAAGCGTTATTTGAATAGAAAGGGAGAATGAAAGATGAAATATGTTGAAGAGTTAGAAACGAGCGGTTGGCATATTGCTGTAGGTGACGTTTTTAGTAATGGTATCGAGGAATTTCATTTAAAAGTTACCCAAATCGAAATTGAAGATGAAGAAAGTGATCCAGATAATTCAAAAATATATTGTTTATCAGTTGACCCTAACGACCATAACAAAGCTGTAGAAAGCTTGGATGATGAGTGGCATAGAGCTTGGTATATAAACGAATGTTGGTATAAGTAATTTAAACAAAATTCTTATTTGATATGTATTAAAAAAGAGCACCTGACCAGGGTGCTCCGCCCAATATTATGAATAACAATCCATAAATAATATATGTGACTTTTACCTAGTGGTGACGGAATTTAATAAAATCTTTATTTAGCAACAAATAAAAAGAGCGCATTCTTATATGCACTCTTAGTAAGGTAGGTGAATGTTTCATGAGATACAAAAAATTTAAAGAATCGTAATCAGATTTTTACGAGTAAATTTTTAATATTGTATGCATCACTTGGAAGTATGGAGCATGTCATTAAAGAAAAAAGGCCAGTGGGAATTTTAACAAAATCGTTATTTGAGTAGAAAGGGAGAATGGAAATGAAGGTTTATGGAACAGCAATAGTTACCTATAGCGTGGATATCAATGTGAAAAGTATACATCCACGGGATATTAGTATAAAGGATTCAAATGAGCTAATTAAAAAAGCGATTGAAGATAAATATGGAGTACATGTTAAAAGTGATATTTGCGTAGAGGGATTTAGATCTTAATAAAAACGCTATTTTATTAGAAAAGGAGAATGAAAATGGAAGAGATCTTAGTGCAAGGATTCATAAATGAAGATTTAAAAAGATTAGGGGTTAATGCTACGAGAACATACGGAAATGAAGAAACACATTATCAAGTATATGAATTGACCGATAAAGAATTTGAGAAACTTAGTGTCCTATGCATGAACGAAGATGATAATGATGAACATTGGCAAAATGGCGGATGGCGTTGGTGTAAAGGAAGTAATCAACCTATACCGACTGATAAGGCGACTGTAAAACATAAAGAATTAGCATGCTGGGTGGAACCGATAGAAGTTGGTGAAGAGACGTATCGGAATGACTGGCATGTGGATTTATTAGAATACCTTGAAATTGAAATGGGGTGCACAGCTTTCACAAATGTATGTGCGGTAGCTAAAGATTTAGCAAAATACAACAATATGACAATGGCCGAGTTATTTAAAAAATATCAAGGGTAATTCAAACAAAAACTTCATTTGAAAGGAAAGTGATCAGGGTGGAAGTTCAATATGATGCGCAGGGCCGAATGAAGTATCATCCTGATTACGATCCGAATCATAAGAAGCCGTATACAACGAAAGAATTAGCCTACATATGTAAGTATTATGGATTCGGAAAGGTGAAGGGAATTGCTTTAGCATTAGGAAGAACGTAATTAACGATAAGGCAGCTAGTAAATACTCTCCGGAAGAATGGAATGTTTGAAAAATATAAAACTATGGGTGAGTAATTACAATAAAAATTTCATTTTGTAGTAAAGGGGAATGGAAATGGATATAAGAACGCAATTATCAAACATAATTTGGCACATTGAAGTGAATAGAGACGCATTAGGAGATAAAAGAACGCTAGATGATGTATTAGTTAGTTTGAAACGGATGGAATATGATGAGGAACTTAAAAGAGCAGCTAGCAAAAGCTAACTGCTCATCTCCAAGGGGGAACAAGGAGAAAGTAACTTAATGGGTTGTCTACATTATTGACGGAATATTGAGTTTTATTCAGAGGAGGAAGAGGAATGGATAAGAAAATCATGATTCCTAGAGCAGTTGCTGAAGAGCTATCAAAAAAGGCTGAGAAGTACGGGAGAGAAGAATCAGCATACATGATGCTTGAAATGTGCGACATAAATAACAATTCAACTTATGAATGGTTAAGAGGAGAAGGGAATCTTGTTAAATTAGCATCTGCTATTGAGTTTGGATATGAGATTCAAGAAGATAAGTTATTAAATCGTTATCAATGGAGCAAAGGTATAGCTAAGACATCAAAAGATAACGAAGAGGTTGATACATCTTGGCATATAGGGCATTACGTAGGAATAGAAGATGCACTTGATATATTAGGTATCACGATTAAGGGAATTAATGAGCAAAACTGAACAAAATAATCCTTTGATGGAGAAAAGAGCTTAAAAAACAGGGACAATTCACGTTTAGATTATTTTTGAATGTAATGGTATTAAAAGTGTTAAAATGCTTCAGGATGGAAAAGAGAGGCATTTAAATGAAGGGGTGAGAGAATTGGCGAGTATAAAGAAAAGGAAAGTGAAAAAAGCAATTGCGCGTCGTTCGAAAATTATAGAAGGTGCTGAGAAAGAAAGGGTTAAAAAAGCTTGGAGAAATATTTTTTTGCAGGCTGGTATTTTGAAGTGAAAAGAAATTGAATAGGGTCCGGCTAGAAAACTAGAGGACACCAATTTTTAGAGCAGCAATTAAGCTGTTTTAAGAAATGGTGTCCTCTTTCTTATTTTGTGAGGGGGGTGGAAAAAATGAAAGCACTAAGAGATCAATTACGTGAATGGGAAAAACAAACGAAACAAACAAAAAAGAAAAAAACAAAAGAGAATTTTAGCACTCGTGAAATTGAGGATTTAATGGGGATGCATAGACCTTGTTATGAGCGTAGACGTGGAGCATTAAGACAAAAGTAATAAAAAATAAAAGGAGTGGTCTGGAATGACTAAGCAATTATCTTTCTTACCGAAAATAGATAGAGCAGCAACACAAGAGAAATTAGAGGGTATTCTGGAAAGTGTACGTATATATAAGCAATTTGGAATGATGCGTAAGGAAATGAAAGTCACTCCTTCTTATGAAAGGAGAGAGCAAGGTCCTACACATGCAGTTGGCAAACCGTTAGAAGATGTAGCAATCTCTAATATTCAACAAAGCAAGCGTGAAGAATGGTTAGAGAAAATGGCATTTCGAGTTGAACAAGCATTAAGTCGATTCGGAAACAGTACAGCTGGAAAAAATCAGAGGGACATTATAGTTAAACGGTATTTAGAAGACGAAGATGTGTGCGATTATATGGTGTATAACGAAATTGGCATGAGTGAACGTACGTATCGACGTGTGAAAGCGAGAGCGTTTTATAAATTGGCCTTTGCTCTTAGATTAGAAGTTTATGAGACAGAGAAGCAATATGGGGGTGATGACTTATGAATTTTGTTCAGCCCATACGTGATCAAGAGCAAATACAGCAGCTAAAAGATTATTTTAAGGAAAAGAGCTTACGTAATTACATTCTCTTCATTATGGGAATCAATACGGGCCTGAGAATCTCGGACATTTTGAAATTGAAGGTAGGAGATGTCAAAGGTAGTCATATATCTATGAGAGAAAAGAAAACTGGGAAACAGAAACGAATACAAATTACTGCAGCATTGAAAAGAGAATTGAAATGGTTTATTGAAGAAAGAGAAGACCATGAGTATTTATTACAAAGTAGACAAGGAAAGAATCGTCCAATTGGTCGTAGCATGGCATATAAGATATTAAGTATAGCAGCGGCAGAGTTTGGGCTAGATGAAATAGGAACACATACACTGAGAAAGACGTACGGGTATCATATGTACATGCAAACGAAAAACATAGCATTACTCATGGAGATATTCAATCATTCGTCAGAGAAGGTCACGTTACGTTATATAGGTGTAAACCAAGATGCAATGGATAGAGCAATGACTAGGTTTAAAATCTAATCATTGCTTTTTTCTTTTAAATCTATACAGTTACTCATAAATTTCGTACTGTGTAACTCAAAAGAGAAAGTGAAATGAAATCAATGATAGCAAGGGATTCAGTGATAGACTCAGTTACACACAATATAAGATATGGGTAACTGATAAGTCTGGAGAAAATGGTGAAATAAGAATAGGCATGGAATGATAGTTAAATCACGTTTGAAGAATTAAACTTTTAAATGTAAATGCACCATTTTGGAGGAGAGACATATTATATATAGGAAAAGAGGTATATTATCAAGTGAAGAAAGCATGGTGGGATATTAATGCAATTAAAAGAACAATTTATAGGGGTATGGAAATTGGATAATTTATATATACAAAATGATAATGGGGTCAAATTTTATCCATTAGGTGAAGATGTAAATGGTTTGATTATGTATAATGTCGATAATTATATGAATGTTATTATTACACAAGGAAATCTACCGCTGGAACAATTGCCAGTGGATGTATTCAACAAACTAAGTGATGAGGATAAAATATTTCTAAACCTTAATCATGTTGCTTATAGTGGAACATTTAAAGTAGATGTTCAAAAAAAAGCAGTAATTCATAATGTACAAGTCATCCCAATGAAGAATGCGACGGACATTCAATTTACTCGCTTTTACCATTTTAGAGAAAATGAATTAATTTTAACCACTCTTCCCATGGAATTAAATAATACACCTCAAAGTAATACACCAATCTTAGTTTGGAAGCGTTGGAGCTAAATAGAATGTGAATTTAATTGCTGTTTTGTATTTGAAAAATGTCGTTCGCAATAGTAAATATAGAGAGACATTATCAATAAATTTTCGACTAACAAGATTTATATTAAGGGGAGATTAAAAATGCGATATGTGGAGCGATTATCTTCACAATTATATATAATAGACGATTATGATTTTCAGCGGGCACAACGGACAGGCACTTATGTTTTGTTAGGTGACGACATTACGTTAATTGAAACGTGTGCCAGTCCTTCTCTACCATATATACTAAATGGTTTACGGGAATTAAATATTTCACTTACTGCAATTAAGAATATAATAGTGACACATGTACACCTAGATCATGCTGGTGCAGCAGGGCTTCTTATGAGGGAATGTCCTAATGCCAAGTTATTTGTACATTCTCGTGGGGCATCTCATATGATTGATCCAACTCAATTAGTACGTGGAACAAGGGCAGTGTATGGGGAATCATTTGATATCTTCTTTAATCCCATTCTTCCAATCCCAAAAGAAAGAATCTGTATTGTAGAAGACAGTGATACTTTACAAATTTCAGCAAACCGAACACTTGCATTTTATGACACACCAGGGCATGCAAAACATCATATTAGTATACATGATTCTTTAACTAATGGGATATTCACGGGAGATACAATTGGAATCTACTATCGTGAACTAATTGAATTGGGAGTAGAATTATATTTACCCTCTACATCTCCAACTCAATTTAATCCAGAAGCGATGCTTGCATCGAAAGAAAGAATTAAGAATTTAAAAGTTGACTATATTTATTTTGGGCATTACGGTGCTTCTGCAAATGTTTCAGAGGTATATACTCAGTTGGAAAATTGGCTATCACTTTTTATTGAAAAAGGTGAAGCTATCCTTGCTGTAGAGAAAAATTCGGTAACTGCTAGTAAAAAATTAGCTTCTTTATTGTTTGAAGCTGTACAATCTTATCTTATAAAAAAAGGGATACCAAAGACTCATGAGTTTTATAAGAACGTGTTAAGACTTGAAATGCTTATAAATGCAAAGGGAATAATTAATTATCTCACAAGGCTTAAGATGAATAACTAAAGAAACTTATGTTCATAATTAAACGTATTCTTAGGTAATAGTTTAATAGGGCTATAGTTGAAGGGGAAATTAACAAAGTAGTTAGGCATATTAAGAAATGAAATAATTGGCAGAGTTGTGACCGCTTTTTGGCAGGAAAAAGGCCGATGTTTTTTATAAAAGCATGTTATATTTGTATTGTGAGAAGTGGCGGAAAACACAACTCATAAAATTTCTTTATAATATATGATGTTTAAACGGTTTCATAATGACGGCACATAAAATCCGAAACCAGCAGATGGTACTGATTGAATGGTACCGTTATTAAGGAGAGCTTTTGCTCTTCTTTCAGTTACTTAATGTTGATGGAGCAGATAAATGTATCGATATTAGGTGGTTGGAAGAAGAATAAAACTTCACATACCGTAATTAAAAATGAATAGCAAATGATGATAAAGCATCCATTCGGGTGTTTTTTATTTTGGAGGAGGATGAGGGATGGAATCTATAACAGAAATAATTGCTGATTTTGAAAAAAGAATTAACCATTTACAAAGAGATAAAGATGGTCTAAAACAAACATTAATTGATGTTTCAACGATGGTAGAAGGATTAATATGCTAGAAGAAACGTTAGCAACGAAAGCTGATATAACCCATGTTCAATGATTAATCAAACAAGTGGTGTCTTGTTTGTTGTTAAGGAAAGGTAAGTACAAACGTGTTGCGTTTGATAAGGAGTGAGGATAGATGAGTAAAATTTCTAGATGTTGTTTAGTTTGTGACTATCGAATTAAAATGTATCAATCACCAAAAGATAAGTATCAAGAAGTAACTGTTTGTCCGAAATGTAATGGTGCGTTTGTAGATATGTGGAAGTTAGAGAAGTACAAACAATCTAATAAGGGAGTAGAGTCTTTACTACAAATCGGACTCTCAGATATCAGTGCTGTTCCTATTGTTATTTATAACGGTGAAGAGATAAAACAAAGGATAAGAATTAGCTTTGATTGGAAGACAAACGATGGCTGTAAATTTGGCTCTTATATTCATATTGAACATGTAGAAGATAGCAAGAAGTGTTTTAATATAAAGACCATACAGTACAATCATCCTATTATGGAGGAGTAATTAAATAAGCACAGTTGCATCATTTGCTGAGGTAGATGATGCAACTGTGCTAAGGGTAGAGTAGAGATACATAAATAAAGGATAAAGCCAACTATGTTTTAGTCTGATAGCAAGAGAGGTTTAACTCATTTTTACTATAACAGAACATGAAGATGCAGAGAATGATAAAAATGACCTTTTTCAAGAGTAAAAAACGATAAGTTAGTATAGACGAAAAAATACACAGTTACATCATCTGTGAAGACAAGTAGCTGTGCAAAGAAAGGGTAAGAAAAAATCCGTTATAACCATAGTGGGTGTTCGGAATGTTAGGATACTTTTACTATAACAAGAAGCATACAAACATAAAATCATAAAGATGACCTTTTGCAAATGTAAAAGGAAAGGTAAATAAGGGATGAAAGAATATAAAACGAAACAACAAAAGCGTAAGTTCTATGACAGTGGTGAGTGGAAGAGGATGCGTGAACAAGTAAAGAAACGTGACAACTATGAATGCCAAGAGTGCAAGCGTAATGGTCGCGTTCAAACAGACACGAATGAATACAGTGAGAGCGCAAAGCGTAAGAAGATACAACTCGTTGTCCATCATATAAAAGAACTAGAACATCATCCGGAACTTGCATTAGAAATGGACCATCTTGAAACAGTTTGTGTGGATTGCCACAATAAAGAACACGGTAGAACATTCAAAAAGAAACCGAATAAATGGGAAAACGATGAAAAGTGGTGAAACTGATTCAGAAACAATCCCCCCTTAAAATATTTCAATCTTTTTTGGGGCACCGGGCACCGGGGAGGGGCTCGATTTTTTAAATTTATAAGCAAATTCGCGCGTTATATTAAATTGGAAAACGATGTAAATCAGAAGGGAGGGGATGTTGTGGCTAGAGTGAAGCGCGAAACAATGAGAAAAAGGATTGAAAAGGATTTAAACAATCAATTAAAAGAAAAAAAGATTGTAGGTAATCATTATGTAGACTTAATTCAAGACTATTTATCCTTATGGGATTTAAAGTGTGTTCTTTTTGATGATATTGAAGAAATAGGAATTAAAGTTTCTGGTATGCACGGTCCAAAATCCAATCCTTCTATTACTGATTTACATAAAACGAATGATCGAATGATAAAGATTTTAGATGCACTTGGCTTGGAAGCATCGGCTGAAGAAGATAAGACACCTTCAAAACCTAAGCGCTCTGTGAAAGACCTGACATGATTCAAAATCAATATGTTAGTGAATACATCGAAATGTATCGACAAGGGAAAATTAAGCTGAATAAAGAGCGCATAATGCTAATGGAGTACCTGGAGAAATATATCTTAATACGTGATGATTTGTATTTTGATAATGAGATGCATGAGGATTATATCAAGTTTACAGAGAAATGGTATTTTGAGTTGCAACCATTCCAAAAGTTTTTAACAGCTTTTAATTTCTTACTTTATAAGGAAGATAATTCTGTTTTTTATGAGCAATTTCTTATTATGATGGCTCGTGGTGGTGGGAAAAATGGCTTAATTTCATCTCTATGTCATTTCTTTATTAGCCCATTGCATGGAATAGATCGGTACAATGTTTCGATTGTAGCCAACAATGAGAAACAAGCAAAGGTATCATTTCGTGAAGTGTATGATGCGATTAAAGGGAAAGAAATATTAGAAGATATGTTTTATCGAACGAAGGTAGAGATACTGAGTAACGATACGCAAAGCATTATGCAATACCACACATCTAATGCAAGTTCAAAAGATGGTCTTCGTGACGGTTGCGTTATTTATGATGAAATACATCAATATGAAAATTTTGATGTTGTAAATGTATTCTCTAGTGGACTTGGGAAAGTACCAAATGCTAGAGAATTTTTTATTGGTACAGATGGTTTTGTTCGAGATGGATTCTTGGACAAGACGAAAGAAAGAGCAATGAATATTTTGAAAGGTGAAGAGTTAGACGATCCTTTATTTCCGTTTATTTGCAAAATTGATGAACCAGAAGAAATTGATAATCCTGAGATGTGGGAAAAAGCGAATCCAATGTTTAGTGAACCAAGAAGCGTTTATGCGAAAGGGCTATTTAAAAAGGTATTAACTCAATATAAACAGTTAGTAAATAATCCATCGAATCGTGAGGAATTCATGACCAAACGTATGAATTATCCTGAAACAGACTTAACGAAGTCTGTAGCTTCATGGCAAGAAATATGGCGAACAGGTTATGAAGAAGATGGAGAAACATTGAGGGAAATCCCGGATCTAGCACATAAAGTTGCTGTAGGCGGTCTAGACTACGCTAGTATTAAAGACTTTGCATCTGTGGGACTCCTTTTTAAACATAGGGAAAATTATATATGGAAAACTCACTCCTTTGTACGTAAAGGCTTCTTAGATAAAGTAAAGTTAAAAGCTCCTATTTATGAATGGTCTGAAAATGGGTTGCTAACTATTGTGGACGAACCTGTTATTAATATTTCTCACATAGTTGATTGGTTTGTAAAAATGCGTGAAATGTATGGCGTGAATACGATTGTTGCAGATACATTCCGTTTGGATCTTGTTAAAACAGCACTCGAAGCAGAAGGGTTTACATTGTTATATATTCGTAACCCAAAAGCGATTCATTCTTTATTAGCTCCAAGAGTTGAAACCTTATTTGCAAATGGACAAATTATCTTTGGTGATAATCCATTAATGCGTTGGTATACCAACAACGTTTACGTTCATATAAAAAAAGATGGCAACAAAGAGTACTTGAAAAAAGATGAATTTAAGCGGAAAACGGATGGGTTCCAAGCCTTTATTCACGCATTATGGCAAGCTGACAACATTCTTGAAGAAGAAGTTGAGTTTATGCTACATGAAATAGATTTTTAAGGGGGTGATTGCAATTGGCTGGCTTGATAATGTGTTTAACAAGAATAAAGAATTAGATTATATGTACGATGATGATATAGTTTCAGAAACTTCAAATAGGGTTCATATGAAGCGATTAGCTGTAGAAACATGTGTATCTTTTTTAGGGAGAACAATTAGTCAATCGGAGTTCAGAGTTAAAAATGGTGATGAATTTTTAAAAGATGAACTGTATTATCGATTGAATGTTAGACCCAATAAGAATATGACAGCAAGCACTTTCTGGGAAAAGTTAATTCGCAAATTAATTTATGAAAATGAGTGTTTAGTCATTCAATCTGATGATAGCGACTTACTTATTGCTGATTATTTTCAACATAATGAGTTCGCCGTATTTGAAGATAATTTTACAAATGTAGTAGTAAAAGATTATGAGTTTAAGCGTTCATTTAAACAAAGTGAAGTAATTCATTTGAAATATCGAAATGATAAGCTGTCGCCTCTAATTGATGGCTTGTTCACTGATTATGGCGATTTATTTGGGCGGATATTAAGTTCTCAAAAACGTAAAAATCAAATTCGTGGTGTAGTAGATATAGAGGCTCAGACGGCAAAGTGCGAAGAAGGTCGAGGAAAATTGCAAAAGTTCGTTGAGAAAATGTATAAATCATTTGGAGAAAAAGATATTGCAATTGTGCCTCAACAACCTGGTTTTAAATTCAGTGAGACGTCTTCTGGTGGTGTAAGTTCTGGGCAAAGTGTGGAAGAAATCAATAAAGTAACAAATGGTTTTTTAAATCAAGTCGCAATGGCTATCGGAATTTCAACAGCTTTGTTATATGGAGAAATGGCTGATGTGGAGAAGCAAACAAAAAATTACATGCTCTTTACAGTGAAACCTTTGTTAAAAAAGATTTCAGATGAAGCAAACGTGAAGTTTTTCGAAATGAGAGAGTATCTTGAAGGACAAAAAATTGAAGTGAAGGCCGTTTCTTATCAAAGTATTTTTGATCTTGCAACAAGTATCGACAAACTCGTTTCCTCAAGTGCATTTACTGGAAATGAGATTCGATTAGAAGTGGGATATGAATACTCAGATGATCCAAATCTTAATATCCATCATATTACGAAGAACTACAAAAAATTAGATGAATCCGAAGGAGGTGAGAAAGAAAATGACGGTGAAAATTGACGTGAAAGGCCCCATTATTTCTAATGACGAGGCTTGGATTTATGATTGGTTTGAAATGGATGCTACAAGCCCAGGTAAGATTTCAAAAGAACTTGATAATGCGAATGGTGAGAGTTTAATTGTCTCAATTAATAGCCCAGGTGGTTACGTAGATGAAGGTTCAGAAATTTACACGGCATTAAAAAATTATTCTGGGCATGTGGAAGTTCAAATTGTCGGTTTAGCAGCAAGTGCGGCTTCTGTAATTGCTATGGCTGGTGATAAAGTTCGAATTTCTCCAACAGCAAAAATTATGATTCACAACGCCGCTAAGTGGCATGGTGGAGATCATCGTGACATGGAAAAGGCGGCCGAGATGTTGAAAATAACAGATCGAGCAATTGTGAATGCCTACGTCATTAAAAGTGGTAAATCAGAAGAAGAACTACTTAATATGATGGCTGAAGAAACTTGGATGGGTCCACAACAAGCATTAGAAAATAACTTTGCGGATGAAATCATGTTTATGGAGAATACAGTTAAAATGACAGCTTCAAGTGCCAACTCTTCCATGATTCCGCAAAAAGTAATCGATGGTTTTAGAAACGGAACACTGAGCAAGGATAAATCAAAAGGAATTACAAAAGAAGATTTAAACGTAGCTTTATCAGGGTTGAAAAATGAAATTCTGAATGATTTACAAATGAATACAAATCCAAAAGAGCCTATTCAAGTTCCTGTTAAACCGAAACAGAATTTGGGTACGCTCTTTTTATCTTTAGGAGGAAAATAAAATATGGTTATTAAGTTTAATAATTTCGAAGAGAAAAAATTAGCTTTTGCAAAAGCGACTCAGGAAGGTACAGCAGAAGAGCAATCGGTAGCATTGAATTCTATGATTGAAGCACTTGCTACAGATGTACGAGCAGATATTTTAAATCAAGTGAATGAATCAATGGTAGATCGTTCTATTATGCAATCTCGCGGTGCGAATGTGCTAACAAGTGAAGAAATGAAGTTCTTTAATGCAGTTGTGGAGGAAGGCGGCTTTAAGTCTACTGAAACATTACCAAAAACGACTCAGGAACGAATCTTTGATGATTTAGTTGAAGATCATCCTTTCTTACAACATATTGGTTTAGAGAATTTAGGGGCTGTAACAGAATTTATTTATGGAGATCCAGAAGGGGCAGCGGTATGGGGACCGTTATTTGATGGTATTAAAGGGCAATTAAATGCTACATTCCGTAAAGATAGCATCTCACAACTTAAATTAACGGCATTTATTCCATTAGCAAATGACATGTTGAAACTTGGACCTGTATGGGTAGAACGTTATGTTCGTACAATGATTACAGAGGCCATGAAAGTAGGTTTAGAACGTGGATTTGTAGCTGGTACGGGTAAAAATGAACCTATTGGGTTACTAAAAGATCCAAGTGGTAGCGTTGTGGATGGCGTATATCCTGATAAAAAGCCGGTAGGCACTTTAACGTTTGAACCAGGACGTAAAACGATCAATGAATTAAAAGGCGTAGTAAAATTACTAGCTAAAAAATTAAACGCTGATGGTTCAGATGCAGATAGACCAAAAAACATTGCAGGAAAAGTAGTTATGGTAACAAACCCGTTTGATACGTTTGATATTCAAGCAAACGCGACAATTCAAAATGCAGCTGGGGTATATGTGACAAGTTTACCATTCAATCCAATCCTTACAGAATCGGTATTTGTACCTCAAGGGAAAGTATTATTCTTTGTCAAAGGTCAATATGTTGCAGCAATGGGCGGAACAGAGCCAATCAAGAAGTATGAGGAGACTTTAGCTTTAGAAGACGCGACAGTTTATATTGCGAAACAATATGCGACAGGTAAGCCGAAAGATAAATATACATCTCAAGTTTATACATTGAAACTGGAAGAAACACCAGCAGCAACTAAATAAGGAATGATGTGAATGGAAACAGTAATTCCAAATGTAATACTACAACAATTTAAAGATAGGATGCGCTTAGGTAATGAGGAAGACGAGAACCTAAAGCGTATCCTTTCTATGTCTAACAAGGCATTACTTAGGGTTTGTGGGGATTATGATTTAAATACTAACGAGGAGTTCAAGGAATTGGTCTTTGAACGATCTCGTTATGTCTATAACGATGCCTTAGAGTATTTTGACAAGAATTTTTTAAGTCAGATTAATAGTTTAAGCATTGATAAAGCTTTAGAAGAGATTAAACTGGGCGGTGATTAATATGCAACCGTTTAGATATAAAAAACCATTGAATGCAGCAAAGTTAAATAAACGAATTACACTTGAACAGAAAGCAGAAACGAAGGATGAAGAGGGGAATGCACTTCCATCCGGATGGAAAGAGTTTGCTAAAGTTTGGGCAGAACCTAAAACACCATTTGGTACAGGTTTTAGGTCAGAAATATTTCAAGGAAATGCAGAGTTTGTTATTAAATTAATAAATTTTACAATTCGATATCGAGAAGGTATTCATTCAGCAATGCGTGTAAGGTATGATGAGAAGTTATACGAGATTAAATCAGTTATTGATATCGACGAACAACATAAGGAAATGTGCCTTATTTGTGAGGAGCGATTGAATTGGCAGAATTAGAAGTTTTCGGCATTGAGGAATGGATTAGGGATTTAGAACAATTAGGACAAGATGTTCCTCTAATCACAAAACAATCGTTACAAGCTGGAGCAAAGGTATTCAAAAAGAACTTAGAAAGAAATTCTCCTGTCGGTCCGGAGGTACAAAAACCAACTCCAAAACAATCATGGCGAGATGGAAAACATGCTAAGGATGCTATTCATATAGGGAAAGTTGTAAAGAAAGGTAGTTCCTATTCAATTGAAATTGGATGGGACAAAGCAGATAATTCGCCGCATTATTATATGAAATTTCAAAACTGGGGAACAAGTAAAAATCCAAACCCACCACACAAAGGGTTTGCTGAGAAAACTTTAATCCAAAGTGAAAAAGAAGCCTTAAAAGAAATGGAAAGAGAATTTATGCAGAGGATTACAGGCTGATGAAAAATTTTAATAAGGAAATATTTGATGTTTTACGTACAGATGTAGTTATTAAATCTGAGTTAGGTGGAGAATTCATATATCAATTTGTCAAAGGAAATGACAAAACAGATATATGGATTACATTTTCAGAGTTAAATAGTTCTCCTGGGCTATATGCAGAGAATGAGGAAAAAACCACTAACGTTATGTATCAGGTTGATATATGGTCAATGGCACCAATCAAAACACAATTAAAAAGTGCAGTTCAGGCAGCTATGAAAAAGCTGTCTTTTCAGCGTTTAAGCACGTATCCAGATTATGAAATGGATACAAAAATTTATCGATATGGTTTTCGTTTTGTAACGGAAATTATTAATTAAGGAGGAAAATGAAATATGGCAATGACAATAGATTTTAGAGATTTACATTATGCGGTTTTAAATGAAACATCAGATGGCAAATTTAATTATTCTGCACCAAAACGAATCGGTAAAACAGTTAGTGGTAAAGCATCACCTAAAGCGGAATCAGTAACTTTTTATGCTGAAGGTGGACCAGCAGCAACAGCTAGTGCATTTGGCGGAACAGAAATTGAATTAGAAGTTGATACATTACCTTTATCTGTTTATGCCGAATTGTTAGGTAAAAAGGTTGTAAAAGGTCAAGTTGTAGATAATACAAGTGATGTTCCTCCTTATGTAGCATTGCTATATCGTTTACCATACGACAACGGAAAAAATCTATATGTATGTTATTACAAAATGAAGTTTGAACTTCCAAGTGATGAACATAAAACAGCAGAAGACAAACCAACATTCCAAAGCGCAAAAATTAAAGGTAAGGCGATTCAACGTTCGGACGGTAACTGGAGACATCGATTAGATGAAGAGGAAGAAGGACACGATGCAGCAGTTGCAGCGAAGTGGTTTAAAGAAGTACCAGCTCCACCAATAGAAACGGCTCCACCAAGTGGGAAGTAATTAAGAAAAGGGATGGCGAAATGCCGTCCCTATTTTTATTAAGGAGGAAACAGATTATGAAAATCACATTACAAAATGCAGAAGGTAAAAAAGATTTCTATTTACCACAATTTATTCCAGGTTCAGCTACTTTTGAAGCGTCAACATTAGCTGATGAATTACAAGCAGAGTTAGTACCAAAAGAAACAATTGAAAGAGCCGCTAATTTTGTTGCCAGTGTGTACGGAAATCAATTTACAGCACAGGAATTTGTGGATGGCACTCATGTCTGGTTTTTAAGTCTTACTATTCATTCGGTTTGTTTAACAATTATGGGACGCTTAAATGATGCGATTAAGGTAATGGAAACGGTAGAAGATGCGAAAAAAAAGTTAATGGCACAACTAGAAATGAAACCGACGGAGGAAAAATCAAATATAGCGAAGCTGTAATTGATATTTATAACATATTGATGGATGCAGGTATGACACAAAATCAAATCAATGAAATGGATATTGCGTTTTACTTTACCTGTTTAGCGAGAAAACAAAAAGCAAATCGAGTGACAACAGCAGATAAAGTACCAATGTGGTTGTAAAGGTAGGTGAGAATTTGAATGGCACTAGGAGATAATACAATTGGTGGTCGTGTCCGTTTGGATACAGATCAATTCGAAAATGGGATTGCGGGCATTAATAGAAGTCTGAAAAGAATAGATGCTGAATTTCGTAACACGTCTGAGCAGTTACGTGGCGTTGGTTCTGAGATGGATCAATTGCAAAATAAGTCAAACCATCTAAATCAAAAGATTGAAGCGCAAACGCAAAAAATGAAGCATTATGAGCAAGCTTTGAGGACTTCGCAACAAAAACAACAAGAAATGCGCCAAAAATGTGAGCAGTTAGCTACATCTATGCAACAATTAGAACAAGAGATACAGCAAAGTACTCAGGCATACGGGAAAAATGCTCAAGAAACAAAAGATTTGCAAGCTCAATATAATCAATTACAGCAAGAATATAAGCAAGGTACACAGGCTTTACAAAGATTAACCGCTCAAGTTTCTAGAAATGATACTGCTTTTCATAACGCTTCAGCAGCTTTACATCGCTATCGTAATGAGCTAGGTGATACAGAAGAAAGAATAGAGCGATTGGGTAATGTTTCTGGAAGATTACGTGAGCGTATGAACGAAGTTGGAAACAGTATGCAAGAAACTGGTACGAAAGTGAGCCAAGGGTTTGGTGCAGCAGCAGTTGGCGTGGCGGCTGGAGTTGGAGCTTTAGTCGCAAATGCAAGTCAATTTGAAGAAGCAAACAAGAAGGTACAATCTGGTCTAGGATTAACAAGGGAAGAAAGTTTAAAGGTTAGTGCTGTAGCCAAAGAAGTATGGCGCGAAGGCTATGGGGAAGATTTAGCTAGTGTCAGTGATTCTTTAGTTAAAGTAAAGCGCAATATTAAGGATATTAATGATGATGATACTTTAAAACAAGTAACTCGTGATAGTGAAATCTTAGCAGAAACAATGGAATCAGATGTAAACGAGGTAACTCGTGGTGCAGCCCAATTAATGGGACGCTTTGGTTTATCTGGCCAACAAGCATTTGATTTATTAGCACAAGGTTCTGTAAAGGGTTTAAACTACTCAAATGAGCTATTTGATAATTTAAGTGAGTATGGTCCTTTGTTCCATGAAATGGGATTTAGTGCAGATGAAATGTTCACAATTCTCATTAACGGTTCGAAAAATGGCGCATATAACTTGGATTATGTGAATGACGTTGTAAAAGAATTTGGTATCCGTGTAAAAGATGGTAGTAAGTCCACAACAGAAGCAATGGGTCAAATGAGTAAAGAAACGCAAAAAGTTTGGAAAGCGATGCTAGAAGGAAAAGCGACTTCCAAAGATGTTTTTAATGCTGTTTTAAATGAGTTACGAACAACGGATGATCAAATGAAAGTGAATCAGTTAGGCGTTGCACTTTTCGGCGTGAAATGGGAAGACCTTGAAGCTACTACTATGTTATCACTAAATAATATGGAAACGGGTTTAGGAAACTATAGTGGTGCCATGAATAAAATGGTTGACGGTTACGATACAAGCGCAAAGCAATGGAAATCTGTAACTAGAGAACTACAAATTGCTTTGGAACCACTTGGTAAAGTTATTTTAGATATTGCTAAGCAAGCTATACCAGAATTAAAAGAATCTATAAAAGGCGTCGCGGATTGGTTCAACGGGTTAGATGATAGCTCTAAAAAAGTATATGGAACAGCTTTGTTACTAGCCCCAGCAGTTATGGGAGTAGTAAGTGCGCTTGGGTTCCTTTCTTTTGGTATTGGTGCAATTATAGCAAATCCGATTGTAGCCACAATTGGCGGAGTTGTAATTGGACTTGGTGCTTTAGGTTTTGCTTTCGCAGATGCCGGTAAAAAAGCGCAAAAAGCAGAAGAAGACAGCCGGAAATTTGGTGAGGGTGTAAGCGAAGGTACAAAAAAAGCAATTGAAGGCTACGTAAACTTAAAAGAAAAAGCTTTTAAAACATTAGACGAAATCCCAGTACTTACTGGAGATAAAGCAAAAGAAGCTGTACAACGTGCTCATGATGAGTTCGGGAAATTAGCTGACGAAGCGATTCAAGCAATAAATAAAGATAAAGGTAAATTTCAAGCTCATTTAGATAGTTGGTTTTCTGGCGAAACCGATCCCGCTGTACAACGTGCAAAAGAGAAAATTTTAAATAACCAAATGGAAGTGTATAAGGCGCAAGAAGAAGCTGTTATTAAGGCGAATGAGAAGATTCAAAATTTACTTAAACAATACAATGGCCAAATTTATAAAATGAGTGCAGCGGACAAAGAAGTGTTTCTTACGGCTTTGAAAGCAATTGATGCTGAAGTAGGAAAATCAGCAGCTAAAAGTGTGGATGAAATTCAAAAAATCGGAAAAGCTATGGATAATTTTAACAAAAATACGTCCGTTGAAACCATTAAAGGCAAAGTAAAAGAATTAGGTTCGGAGTATACAAAACTTACAAATGATTTAGATAAAGCAAGACAAAAAGAAATTGAATTCGCTAAAAGTCACATTAAAGATTCTGAAGACCAAAAAGTAACAATTGCTCAAATCAATAAAAAATACTCTGAACAGTCCGTCCTTATAACAAAAGGGTATGAGCAACAACTTCAACAAGCGCAAAAAGTGTTAGAATCCAAAGGTGTTGAGATGGATTTAACAACAGGTATTACGAAGGCTGAAACTGAGAAAATTAAAATTCAGGGCCGAGGATTCGGAGAGTATGTTAAGAATTCCAAAATCATTGAAAGCAAAAATGAGAATCTGTTCAAGCGACTTCAAGATAGAGCTTCAAAAGAAGCTGATCTGAGAAAGAAAAGTGCTGATGAAGTAAAAACATATGGAGAGTCATTAATTGCAAATTCCAATATCGTTTATGATAATCTTTTCCAGTCAACTCGTGAAAAATCTATTGAAGTTGCAAATGATATCGCAAAAACATTTGAAGATGGAAGTAAAACGATTGATTTAGGCGAGCAAGGTTGGGTTGCAGTAGAAGAATTCGTTGATGGAATTAAATCTGGTAAGTACAAGGTCCAAGATGTAGCCATTGCAATCATAAACACTATGAGGTCAGAAATGGGTAATAAACCATTGACACCAGAAGGTATTAAAGTCATGACTTCATTTACTGATGGTTTTAAACAGATGAATATTGGGGAGGTCGCATCTAAGTTAAACTTAGATTTAAAGAAAAACCTTGATATAGATTTAGGACCACTTGGAAAAATGAAGACTACACAATTTGTAAATGGATTACACGAGGGCACAGTAGGTATTGACGCTGTGTTTATTTTTTTTCAACAACAGTTATCTAAATTAACAGCAGCAGATTTAGCGCAAGACGGCACTCGTATCATGGCTACGTTAAAAACTGGTATGGAAACAGGATTTATTAATGTACAAGACGTGCTCAATACATTGGGAGTTAATATTGAAGATAAGACTAAGTACAACTTAGGGCCAAATGGAGAAGTGACAATCGCGTCTCTTGTTCAAGGTTTACACAATGGGAAGTTTAATATAGATCAGGCGCTTGAAGTTATTAGACAAATGGTTGTACAAAAAACAAACATTGATACAACTCAGCAAGGGGCAGCTATTCCGCAAAGTACCGCAGATGGAATTCGTCAAAATGGAGGTCAACCTGTTCAAGCCGCAGAGGAAGTTAAGCAAGGTGTGGAGCAAACGCTGGGATCTACAACAGATGGAAACGGTGGAGCAATGTCTACCTTGCTTATGAGGCAATTCATGGCTCAAAATAAGCCTGGAATTGTCGGAGAAGCTAGTGGAATCAAACAAGGCGTAGAGCAACAATTAGGAAGCACAACTGATAATAATGGTGGTAATAACTCAACTTCTATGATGTTCAATAACATTATGAATAATAAGGGTAATGTCAATGGAGCGGCATTAGGGGTGAAACAAAGTGTAGAAAATACTTTAGGATCAACCACAGACGGAAATGGCGGCGCATCTTCTACTCTTCTTATGCAACGACTCATTAACGGGAATAAAGGAAATGTAGTCGGAGCAGCTAGTAATGTTAAATTAGGTGTAGAGGGGATGTTAGGAAGTGCAACCGATGGTGGGGGCGGTTCGAAAGCTGGTAATAAGTTTGTTGATGATTTAGGATCGAAACGTGGAGCGGCACAAGGGAGTGGAGCGAATGTTGCTGGTGGAGGTTTGAATGGACTCGGGTCCATTATTGCCAATTCCGTGGGGCTTGCATTCGCACAAGGTTTCGCAATTGGTATGGATGGGGCGTTTAACCAAGTGAGGGCGAAGGCAGCATCGTTAGCCAATACAGCATTTAACGCGTTAACTGCTACGCTTAATGTAAACTCACCATCTAAGCTTACAAGGGATAAAGGTGGTATGCCATTTGGTGAAGGTTTTGCATTAGGTATTCAAAAGTCGGCTCCTATGGCTGAAAAAGAAAGTAAAGAAATGGGTAACAAAGCAAATGCAGCTCTGGTAAATGAATTGAAATTAAATAGTGAATCCAATAAGTTGAGATTCTCTGGTGTTCGTATGGCACAGGGAATTGCGATAGGTATTAAAAGCCAATATTCTGTTGTGCGAGATGCATTGCAAGATACAGTAACAGGAGCTATGGATAGTATTCGTTCTATAAAACCAGAAGAAATATTTAGTTTCCAAGGTGATGATCCATTAACAAAGTATTTTAATGCGATCTTTGTCGATGGAGATTGGCAAAACGATTGGATTACACATATTCCAGAAAATATGCGTGATATGGTAAGAGAAATTGGACGTCAAATGGAACGATTCGAGGGACTTTCAAGTCAAGATGTGGGGAGTCTTTCCAGATGGAGAGAAGTGTTATCTGATAATCCTAATGTTATTCAATATAGACCTGACAATGATAATCCGGATAAGCAACCATATACAAAGTCAGGACCAACATATATAGAAATTCCCGTCATACTGGAAGGAAGGGAAATAGCACGTGTGAGCCATCCGTATGTAACTGAATATCAAAATAGAGCACAAGCAAGAAACTCAGTCTTTTAGATTTGGGTTTCTTTTCTTTTGTGTAAAAGGAGGTAAGGTAAACAATGAGTTCCTTTGAATTTAATGGAGAACGAAAAAGTTATATTTACATTCAAAGAGGGTGGAATCCTCCAACGTGGGCGCCTTTAAGGAGGAATTTCCTGAAAACCCCCGGATATCCAGGTGCAAGGTTATTAAGTACAGATACTGAACCTCGACCTCTTTTCGTCCCTGTGGGGATTATTGTGCCAAATGAAACAGATTTAGAAACAGTAAAAGAAGAAATAACGGAGTGGCTTATTACTGAAAATCCAGCAGAACTGATTTTTGATGTAATGCCTGATAGAACATATATGGCCGTTATAGATGAAGATTTTGATATTGATAAATTTGTGGATATCGGACAAGGCACTTTGAAATTTATTTGTCCCATGCCGTATAAGTTAGGAAATGAGCAAACGGTTGATTTTGAAGATGATGGCCGAGGATTAATTGCCAATGTCCAAAACAAAGGATCTGTGCATTCAAATCCGATTATTGAAATTGATATTACAAAACCAAATACTTTTTTAGATGTATGGTTTGAAGATAAATATTCAAAAGAGCCGGATTATTTCCGTATTGGATTTCCATTAAAAATGGAGCAATTGCCTGTAGAAAGAAATCAACGTCTTATATGGGATGACATGTCTACAACTGTAGGGTGGAGTAAGGTTAGTTCTATGGAAGACGGTAATCCAGTTGGTGACATGAAAACAGATAGTTATCAATTCTATTGTTCGGACTATGGCTCGGGTAATGGATGGCATGGGGCAGCGGTTAAAAAGAGTATCCCTGGTGGGCCAGTAGAAGATTTTATTATGCAAGCCCACGTTACATGTAAAAGTAAAAAAATCAATGAAATGGGACGAGTTGAGATAGCGATACTTGATGAAAACAGCAAGGTTCTTTCAAAGATTGCTATGAACGACCTCTACTGGCAAGCTGAACAAAATTTTGGGACAATGGTAATTGGATATGATAATAAGCCTGGAAAAACAGGTTTAATTTATGAGAGTGGTGATTATCCCAATACGTGGAATCAGTATTATGGTAGGTTGTGGATTGCTAGAACGGGCAATGATTGGGAAGCGTATATTTCAAAGTTTCTTCCTGGAACAGAAAAAGATGATGCAGAGCGCTTTGCAAGATGGACCGATAAAGACAATAAACATATGGAAAAAGCAGCTCAAATACAGATTAGTATCATGCAGTGGCAAGATGTTCCGCCAGTAGAAGCGATGACAGTTTCTGATTTGAAATTTTGGAAAGTGAATTTAAATAATCAAAATACACCGCCTTATATAGTTGATGTTGGTGACAAAGTCGTGATTGATACAGAAAATAGTCATGTCAGCATTGAAGGGAAAAACGCTATTAACATAAAAGATATTTTTAGTAATTTTCCTGTTATCAATAAAGGTAAGAATAAACTTGAAATCATGCCTTCCGATATAGGAACAGCCAAGGTTACATATAGGGAGCGATTTAGATGAGAACACCAAATGGGATGCTTCATGTTGTTGATTTCAAAACAGATCAGATTGTATCAGCTATTCAATCTAAGGACTATTGTGAGGATAAACGCCATTGGGAAATCAAAAACAACATTGATATGTTAGAATTTAAAACTTTTGATGGCACTCCACATGCAGTTACCTTACAACAACAGAACGTAGTATTAAAGGAAGTACGTGATGGTCGGATTGTTCCGTATATTATCCATAATGAAGTAGAAAAAGAATCTAATGATAGAACGATTACTATACATGCTGCTGGCGCTTGGGTTCAAATAGCCAAGGATGGGTTCATTAAACCACAACGTATAGAGAGCGAAACAGTTAATACATTTATTGATATGGCTCTCGCGGATTCAAAATGGCAACGGGGAAAAACAGATTATTCTTCATTCCGTACGATGACTATTGATGAATTTATAGATCCGCTCACTTTTTTAAAGAAAATCGCTACTTTGTTTGAGTTAGAAATCCAATATCGTGTCGAAGTAGTAGGTTCTCAAATTACGGGTTGGTATGTCGATATGGTAAAGAAACGTGGCCGAGATATAGGAAAAGAAGTCGTGTTAGGGAAAGATTTAATTGGTGTGAGACGTATTGAGCATTCCAGAGATATTTGTACAGCACTTGTCGGTTTTGTACGAGACGAAGGTGATAAACTTATCACAATCGAAAGCATCAATAATGGACTTCCTTACATTATTGATAATGATGCGTTCCAAAGGTGGAATGAGCACGGAAAGCATAAATTTGGTTTCTATACACCAGAAACAGAAGAGAATATTACACCGGAACGTTTACTGACTCTTATGAAAACAGAGTTAGCCAAACGGGTATCTTCTGTTTCTTACGAGGTTCAAGCACAGAGTATAGGGCGTGTATTTGGACTAGCTCACGAGTTAATTAATGAAGGTGATACAATTCGTATTAAAGATACTGGATTTACACCTAAACTGTATTTAGAAGCGCGCGTTATCGCTGGTGATGAATCATTTACGGACCCTTCACAGGATGAATACGTGTTTGGCGATTATCGTGAAATTACTGATGCGAACGAAGAGTTAAGAAAAATGTACAATAGGATCCGTGCTACTTTAGGGAATAAAGCGAATAAAGAATTGTTAGATAGATTAGAAGAACTTGTACAAGAGACTGATAGAAAAGTAAATGAAGTACAGAAAGATTCGCAAGCAACAAAAAAATTAGCAGAAAAAGTTCAAGAAAACTTGAAGAATAATACTGTTAATATCATTGAATCTAAGCAGCCACCTACAGCGAATCTTCAAATTGGTAAAACAATATGGAAAGATATTAGTAACGGTAAACCTGGTATTTTAAAAGTGTGGAATGTTAAAGGGTGGGAGCTTCTTATTCCTGATGTGGAGTCAGTTAAGAAAGATACACTGGAGCAGGTTAATAAGGATATCAAACTCACAAAAGAAGAATTAGATAAGAAAGTGGAAGAAGCTCAAAAAGAGACAACTGGAAAATACAACAAAGTAACAGAAGGCCTTCAAGAAGTTACGAGAACTATTTCTTCTGTACAAAATTCACAGGATGATATAGATAAAAAAGTGACTAGCTTACAGCAGACTAACGAAAGGTTCACTAAATCTATTGAGGCATTAACACGAGAAAGTGGTGAAATCAATAATAAACTAAATATAGTGGAGGATACAGTTGAAGGTACAAAACAAATTATTGCTGATGTGAAACAAACAACAAACGATTTAACAAAAACAACAAATGAAATAAAGAATACGGCCACTTCAAATAAGCAGACCATTGAACAATTACAAACCGATATGAGTAACATTTCTGTAGGATCAATTAATCTAGCAAGCGATTCGGAAACAGGGTTAAACAAACAGAATATGACTGGAACATGGTCAGAGAGTAAGCAAATGACTCTTTCCGATAAGATTAATTACAGAAACAAAACATTTACGATGTCCTTCTTATTCACTGGAAAAATGACAAAATTCAATACAAATCCTTGGTTTGGTGTGGAAACAGCGATAACGTATACAGATGGAGAGCAAGAATGGAAGTCCATACGCGTAGACTCGAAATTAAAGGTAAATGTGGATTATAAAGATGAACCGCTATCAATTACATTTAAAACAAAAGATAAGGACGTAACTCAAGTTAGATTTTACTACTCGGGGCGTAATATTGACGGGAATTTAAACTCTCATCATGCGAAATTTGAAGAAGGAAATATTCGAACTACATGGCATCTTTCCAATGAAGAAGTTACTTCTAAAGTAGCATTCACGAAAAAAACAACCGAGATTGAGCAAAGTGTGAAGGGAATCAAAGAAACCATAACAGATGTAGAAAATAATCAGAGTGGATTTGATAAACGTGTAACAAAGGTAGAGAAAACCGCGGATAGTATTTCGCAAAACGTAGGTCAGGTGCAAGAAATACAAACTCAGCAAGGGAAAACGCTTAGTGAGGCTAATTCAAAGATAGAACAACATAGTAAAGCATTGGAAATGCAGTTAAAAATGAAAGATGTTGAGGATTATGTAGGTGGTATAGGGAATCAAACTGTATTACGGAATGTTCTTTGGAAAAATGATACAAAATATTGGATACTTCAATCAGGCACAACAAGAGATACAACTATTTTATATAAGGGTTGTAATACCCTTCGTACAATCTCAGCAGGAAATACAACAGACGTATACAGAGGTGCAACACATGAAGTTATAAATGCCGGACCTGGTTGGAATTACGTTTTCTCAGCATATTTTTATACTGATAATAAATCTAGTATCGATAGTGGCGCGAGAATGGAACTGAAATGTTTAGATGCAAATGGAAATGTGTTAAAGCAATACGGACAAGAGATTGCTTTAACACAAGGAATGTGGGTAAGACATCATGTGTTTGGTCTACTTGTAGAAGGAACGAAAAAAGTACAAGTACAATACTGGCTGCGTAGAAATGGGAGACTGTGGGCAGCGCAACCGATGTTACAGATCGGTGATAAACCTTCTTCATTTCAGGAGAATCCTGTTGATATTGTCGATAAAGATAAAATACTAGAAGAATTGGGAGATAGAATTGCTACCGAAGAATTTAATCAAAAAATTACTGACTTAACACGAACTATCAAACAAGATACAGAAGGAATTGTAATTGAGTCTATAAAAAGGGAGACATATTCAAAAACAGAAGCAGGAGAAAAATTTGCTGATAAAGGTTATGTCAAAGAGATGGGCTCTAAGTTACAGGTACTAGACGACGGTATCCTAGCACAAATTTTAAAGGATGGTATTGTTACTGCTCTCAATATGTCTCCTGGGAAAATTACAATCAATGCTGCAAAACTAGATATTAATGCAGATACAATGGTCAAATGGTTAACGGCAAAAGGTATTGATACGAATCTTATTCGAATTGACGGTGACAAGGTGACCATTGATAAAGATGGTGTAACTGTTAAAATGCTAGACTTCCTATTCCAAGATGA
Source organism: Bacillus cereus group sp. MG4 (assembly GCF_040460055.1). Lineage (NCBI taxonomy): Bacteria > Bacillati > Bacillota > Bacilli > Caryophanales > Bacillaceae > Bacillus > Bacillus cereus group sp. MG4. The sequence goes on from NZ_JARVGZ010000001.1 coordinate 4,219,699, forward strand.
ATGGGGCACAAAGACAACTGCGGTATCAAGACGAAACCTAATAGCAGATCCAGATTTTTCTAGTGTTACAAAGAAAAACATTGGACATTCAGATTATTATGGGTTTGAAGGTGGATACGGTCTTACTTGGAGGTCATGGGGAAATGTAGTGATAGAAAAGAATACACATATATTTGATTACGAGCAAATGGTAAATGCTGCAAGGGTAGATATGTATAACTATCCAGAAACAGTCGTGAATAATGGAATACATCCTGGTAACGAATATACAGTTTCTGCGCACTTTAGAACGTCCATGATAAATGGTGTACGTAAAACAGGGAAACCACGTTTACAAGTATGCTGCGTTACATTCCGAGACAATGTAAGTTACGATATATGGAATGAACAAAAAATGGACTTTCCTGAACCGTCTACCTATTATGGAGAAATCAGAAGATATTCTTTCACTTTCAAAGTGCCGACAAACTATATTCCGCAACAACACGCATTGATTATTAAAGTTTGTTCTGGAAATGCTGACATGAGACAAGGTACAGCACTTTGTGTAAGTGGTGTAACGTTATACAGTGGCAAATATGCATCTATGTATAATTGGGATCGTGCTGCAGCAGAAAGAGCAGATGGTATTCAGCCGTTTAACGCACTTGCTGTAGGTGGTGTGAATAATAATATAACTCCATCACCAGACGGACAAACGTTTGATATAAGTACTGAAAAAGAAGTGAAAATCTTTAGGAGTATACGAGCAATGCAAGGGATTAACTTAGGTGGCGGTGGATTCCAACAATGGGGTCATATTCGTTTTACAGACGGTAATATGGGATCAGGTTTTTATGCGAGTACTCCAAGTGGTTGGAAATTTAATGCACTTGGATAGAAAGGAGAAATAAGAATGAATGAAAATCAAATGATGCCACTACAAGCAGGTGAAAGCTTCCCTTTTATGGGGAGGCTGGTGGATGCAGAGCGTACAGATACAGGGGTTTTTGTTCAAATACCTGCTGATATGTTAAATAATGCAGGTCTTCTAAACGGTGTTAGCAGGGTTGAAGTATGGAGAGAGATGGATGGGACAGTAAAGTTTCGAATTGCTACGCTGTGTGAAATATGTAAACGCGGAGCGCGTTTGTACCCACTAGATATGGGATTTGCGAAAAAGAATATTTGTTTAGAGTGTTATACATCACTTACAGGGAATTACCCATCTCAAGAACCACCAGCGAACGAAAACGCAATACAAATAGAGAAGGATCTATAGACTGTTTTTTATTTACGAAAAAGAGGTGTATATCTTGTGAAATCTAATTATTATTCTGTGAGTGATAAAAAAGAATTGAATGAAATGTATACATTAGCGCATAAAATCCTAGAAAAAATTAAATCACAAAACAATAATAAACCTTTAAAAGAAACACATTTTCATTATTTATCACAAGCTATTGAATATTGGAAAATACAAAATGAAGAATAAACAAAAATAGTGCAGGAGCAGCAATAGCTGGTCTTTTTTATTTTGTACAAAATAGGGCTTTGATTCAATTCATCAATCAAGAGGAGTGATTTCACTTCTCTTTTTATTTTGAGGAGATGATCAGTGTGAAACGAATAGTAGACCAAGTAATTTATGAAAAGCATGTTAGCCAAGAAAATAAAAACCTAGTCAAAGATTTTCTCATTGAAAAGAAATCACAAGGGAAAGCGGCAAGCACTTTACAGCAATACAATTGGGATTTGCGAATTATTTTGTTTCTAATACATCAACACTTTGAAAATAAAAATCTGGTTGAATTAACACGTAAAGATATTCGAAATTTATCTATTATTTTTCAAGAGATGGGAATGTCTAATGCGCGTGTAAATGGATTGATGAGCGCTTTACGTTCAGCACTTGAGTTTTGTGCGGATGATGATGACTATGATTATGAATTTAATGTAGGTTCACGGGTACGTGGTTTACCTAAGAACCCGATTAGAGAAATTACATTTATTACTGAGGATCAGATTAATTGGTTAATTGATGAATTACTTGAGCAAGAAAAATATATGTTAGCAACGTATTTAGCACTTTCTTATTACAGTGCAGCTAGAAAGAATGAGGTATACCAGGTTCAAAAAGAAGGGCTGACAGAACAATATTATACAAATGTGGTAAGAGGAAAACGCGGTAAGAAGTTTAGATTATATTACAATCACCGGGTGCAGAAATGCATTCGTTTATATATAAATCAACGAGGTAAGGATACTATTCCAGATTTGTTTGTGCGTGTTTATAAGAATGGTGAGAGAAAAAGATTGAACAAAAGTGTATTTAATTATTGGTGCGACATATTTGCTAAGATGCTGAACGAAAAGGAAGGGAAGGAATTTAAAATGAATCCACACTGTTTCCGACATAGCAGACTAGATAATTTGAAAGTACAAGGAGTACCACTTGAAAAACTAAAATCACTCGCTAACCATTCTGATATTTCCACAACTGAATCTTATCTAAAAGATAGAAGTGAGGAAGATATTGCAGAGATATTTGGAATGGACCCAAGTTGCTTTGCAGCTTAAAAAGGAGAGGGAAAGATGGATCGTATTGATGTACTATTGAAAACATTTATAGCTACATTTGGTGGCTTCTGTGGGTATTTCTTGGGAGGATGGGATGCAACATTGAAAGTCTTAGTGACGATGGCAGTTATTGATTATTTAACTGGCATGATTGCAGCAGGTTATAACGGAGAATTAAAAAGCAAAGTTGGTTTCAAAGGCATCGCCAAAAAGGTGGTGCTTTTTATTTTGGTCGGTGCGGCCGCCCAGCTCGATACAGTACTTGGAAGTAACAATGCAATTCGTGAAGCGACAATCTTTTTTTTCATGGGGAATGAATTGCTTTCACTTTTAGAAAACGCTGGACGAATGGGTATCCCACTCCCGCAACCATTAACAAATGCAGTTGAAATTTTAGGTGGCAAACAAAAACAAGAAGAGAAAAAAGGAGATGTTCAATAATGAGACACATTGTAGATATTTCAAAATGGAATGGTGATATTAACTGGCCTGTGGCAAAACAATACATTGATTTCATCATCGCTCGTGTACAAGATGGTTCGAATTATGTAGATCCATTATATAAAGGATATGTACAATCCATGAAGCAACATGGTATTCCTTTTGGTAACTACGCATTCTGTCGTTTCGTTTCTGAGAATGACGCACGTGTAGAAGCTCGAGACTTCTGGAATCGCGGAGATAAGAGCGCAACAGTCTGGGTGGCTGATGTAGAAGTGAAAACAATGGATGATATGCGAGCAGGTACACAGGCTTTTATCGATGAATTACGTCGATTGGGTGCTCAAAAAGTTGGTTTATATGTTGGCCACCATATGTATGCTCCATTCGGAATGGCAAATGTAAAATCTGACTTTGTATGGATTCCTCGATATGGCGGAAATAGACCAGCTTATCCATGTGATATCTGGCAATACACTGAAACAGGAAATGTACCTGGTATTGGAAAGTGTGATTTGAATGAATTAATTGGAAGCAAGTCGTTAGATTGGTTTACAAATAAATCGTATAAAGAAGAAGGAGTGGAGATTATCGTGAACAAACATAATAAGGTGGTTACTTATGAATTTGGTGTAAATTTAATTCCTGAAATGATTCAAATGATGGATAAGCTTGGATACACTTCAAAAATTGTTTCCCGCGGAGATCGTCAGGGGCTTGTTTATTTCGAGTCGGATTATCGTCAAGGTAGCGAGCTAGATAAAGCAACAGCGTGGTTGGATGCTAAAGGATTAAAGTATTACTATACAAAAGAATAATTTTATTACAATGAATAATAAAAACCAGAGTACTCTTGTGGGGTGCTCTGGTTACATAGGATGCTATATAAAAAGGGAACGTGTTAATTGCATTGTATGCAGCAACATGTTGAAATATGAGAAAAAGCAATCCAGGGTGGTGAGGCCGGATTGCTTTTTCTGTATATAGAAAGGCATCATGCCAGGAGCAATTTAATATATGCTTCTAAAGTACGTAATGTTCCATCAAAATAAAAAGGCACCTTCCCCAGCTGAAGGTGCCTCATGTGGTGATTCTCTAGATGTATAAATAATATATCCAATATTAGTGAAGGATAGAACTTATTATTGACCGATAAATGTATATGTTAAATATATTTTTACAAAAGAATAGTTTTATTAAAATGAATAATAAAAACCAGAGCGCTCTTGTGGAGTGCTCTGGTCACATGGGATGATTAACATATGAGAGAAACGTGTTTATTTCATTTTTATGTAGTAACATGCTGGAATATGAGAAAAAGACACTCTCCTTGTTGAAAGTGTCTTTTCCTTTGTGGATTCTCCGATGACATTCTTAATATATGCATGGGAAAATATTATATAACTGTAAAATAAAAAGACGCCTCCTTTAGGAAAGCGTCCGGTTTATATAAATTTCTCTCGGTGTCTGTTTCATTATATGCTGTGTGGGAATGATTATTACATTCTCATGATGGTTTTATAAAAAGCTTCAGCTTGGTCTTCCCCGTGAGTTAACAAAGTTAAGTACTCATCAAAAAAATCGAAGATTAGAGAAACTTGATGATCTCGTAATTTCATATGATTGACAACGTACATCGTACCTTGAGCGGCAAGATCGTCGGTATAAGCCTTTTTCTTACTCATCCATTCCTTCCACATTACTAAAGCACGTTCAATACATTTTTTATCAGATGCAAAACGTTCAAACTCCCGTTTTGTAAGCATATATATCTAATCTCCTTGTTCTTCCAACATTTCTCTATAGGTGTTCTTATAAAAATCAAATAGTCCCTGATTATTTAATTCTTGAAGGGTATGATCTATCACAGTAGTTGTAATCGGTTGTGAAAAGCCAGCAGCAATAGCTGGTAGCTCTATTCTCTCTGAATAATAGCAAATGTAGGCCAAGTCGTATTCTTTGAATTTTTGCATACCATTCTCCTTTCTGCTCTTCTCAATGGAAGGTTAATAAACATGGGCTTTAAGGATTAGTAGAATAAATGAAAAGAAAGGCTCGCGAAAATAGAATCCGGTGTCAATACAGCAGTATGTTTCATAAATTCCCTTCTTAAAATTATTATACAATACCTGAAATGATAAACAATTAAATAATTTGAAATTTAATTGGGATATACAAACTATAAACCTACCCTAATAATCTTCAGTATTTAATACAAGCCCATTTCATCAGCTTCTTCTTTAGATATTTTTAGCTCATTTTCGGGAATGAAAGTGTGCCTCGTTGTATAGGTTTTTGTAGAAGGTTCCTTGGACTTATCCTCTTCTAACCAATTATAAAAAAGCAATTTGGTATGTGGTTTTGACGCATCAGAATTACTTGTGTTAGCTTTTTTTGGTATTTTAGATATTTTAATGTTATCGCTGTATATCTTTGAAAATAAAGCTTGTACAGTGTCTGTAAGAGTGCCGTTGTATTTTAGGAATCTATCAACTTTACTTAGCGCATTTAATGCAAGACAAAATAAATTCTTATCACAATTGCTACCCACACGTAAACCGATAATAGATGCATTTATTTTTAAATTATTGTGATAAGTACCAGATTTAATTGTATGGTACATCATTTCTTGAAATTCATTCACATAGTACGTATGGACTCTTTCGAACTCTTTTTGTATATCATTTTGAGCTTCTTCTAATTCATTTTCAATTGATTCCATTAAGGATACTCTATCATTATTTTTTTCTTGTTTTAAAGAATTAAAAGAGTTAATAGAGTTATTATAGTTAGAACTCGTTTTTTCGGTCTCTAGCCCTACAGCTTCAATGGTTTTAGTGTTTTTCTGTTCTGCAACCTGTCCTGCATTTAGTTCTGCAATTTGTTCTGTATCTATATAAAATACTTCTTTCATGATAACTGGAAAATTAGGGTGCATTTTTAATACAAATACATATTTATTTTTGCCATCAGCTAATCCAGCCACTACGATTTCACCCGTTTCTTTTAATGCACGGACAGTCGTATGAACGGTTCTTACAGAGCATTTGTTTTTGGATGCTAGTGTTTCAGAAGAGATTTTGCATATACCATTCCCTGAAAGCATAAATAAAATATAATCCATAACTTCTTTTCGCTTAGAGCGCGCAGGAAATAAACTTTCAAAACTTTGATTTGCATCGTTGACACGATTTCTAATAGCGTCAATTATTTCGTTTTTCTTGTGAGAGCTTAATCTGTTTTGCTGCATGTATTTTTGAATATCTTTATTATAGGCTGTGATTTTTTTCATAAGGGCTCGTCTCCTCCGAAAATAAAAAAGCAACAGTATGCCACAAAATGTAAGCAAACTGTTGCGGAGGAACCCTTATGTACGATAAAATAAGGTACATAGAGAGTTACAGCAAGTGTTTGCCTAGTGTGATTAGGCGGACGGTTAATGAAGTGGTGGTACACTTTATTAACACGCTGTGCTCTTTTATTTGTTTTTAATTGATTTAATATCGCGGTAACGATTTGGTCACAAAAAAGTAAAATAATGTACTTATTGTACTTTTTTAATGTAGTGCAAAATGCTTATATATCAACGTTTCTTGTTAAAATTCATTTGTTCGTTTACATAGATTATAGAAGCGTGGTGTATATACGGGCGGGATATTAGAATACTTTATGGAACAAGATTTATATTTTCCATATGTAATCGGTGTATCAGCTGGTGCTTGTCATGCAGCGTCGTATCTTTCCAGACAAAGAAATAGAAATAAAACGGTCAATATTGATTATGCATCACACCCACAATATTTATCATATAAAAACTTATGGAGAAAACGTCAGCTATTTGATATGGATTTCATTTTTCATGAGATTCCAGAAAAGCATGTACCGTTTGATTTTGAAACATACTTTAATAGCCCAGAGCGTTTCCTTGTAGGGACGACGGATTGTGAAACAGGAAGGTCTATTTATTTTGAAAAAGAAGGAACGAATGATGATGCACTAAATTTATTACAAGCATCTAGTTCATTACCTTTCATTGCACCAGTAGTAAATTACCGAGGTAAGCAATTGTTAGATGGCGGGATTTCTGATCCGATTCCAGTTCGTAAAGCACAGGAAGATGGGTTTAAAAAATCAGTCGTTATCTTGACGAGAAACCATGGTTATGCGAAGAAAAAATCAAAATTTGGCTGGATTGCATCGAAAGCTTATAAAAAATATCCGAACCTTGTTAACACGATGTTGAATCGTTATGAAGTGTATAATGAAACACTTCACTACATTGAAAAAGAAGAACAAGCTGGGAATTTATTTGTTATTCGTCCGGAAGTGCCGCTTCAAGTAGATCGTATGGAAAAAGATACAGCAAAACTACAAAATTTATATGAGCAAGGCTATGAAGATGCAAAGAGACAATTTGTAGATTTACAGGCGTTCTTGCAACGATAATAATTAGGCTGTGGAGAAGACTTTTGTATGATTGTTGCAAAAGGAAAGTAGAGCATCGAATTCGATGCTCTACTTTTTTATTTATGAAAAAATCCCTCTTTATGAGGGATTTTAATGTGGTAAGAAAACTAATTGATAAGCGAACAAGATTCCGAATACATACACAAGTGGGTGAACAGAACGGAATTTACCTTTTGCGACTTTCATAAGTGGGTATGAAATAAATCCAAGTGCGATACCTGTTGCGATACTTGATGTAAGTGGCATGCTTAATATTACTAAGAATGCTGGGAATGCTTCATCAAATGCATCCCAATCAATGTGGCGAACTGATCCCATCATAAGACTACCAACGATAATTAATGATGGTGCAGTAATAGCTGATACACCAGAAACAGCACTTACTAATGGTCCGAAGAATGCTGCTAGTGCGAATAAAACAGCTACTGTAACAGTGGTTAAACCAGTACGACCACCAGCTGCAACACCAGCAGATGATTCAATGTAAGCTGTTGATGGTGTTGTTCCGAACATAGAACCGATTGTTGCTGAGAATGAGTCAGATAGAAGAGCTCGTCCAGCTTTTGGAAGCTTTCCGTCTTTCATAAATCCACCTTGTTGAGCAACGCCAAGTAATGTACCTGTTGTATCGAATAATGTAACAAGGAAGAATGAAAATACAACGCCGTATAATCCGTAGTTAATTACATCAGATACAGCAGTAATTGGATTGGAAACGATGATTCCTTCTGGTAATCCAGGCATTGATGTAACGCCGTTTGAGAATGTTAATTGTCCTGTGAAGTAAGCGATAATACCAGTTAATAGCATTCCAATAAATAGTGCACCATTTACATTTAAAGACATAAGGACAATTGTAATTCCAAGTCCAGCTAATGCTAGTAGTACTGGAGCAGAGTGAAGATCACCAAGTCCAACTAAGTTTGCTTCATTTTTTGTAACGATACCTGTTAAACGTAAACCGATAAAGGCGATGAAAAGACCGATACCAGCAGTAATTGCATGTTTTAAGTTTTCAGGAATTGCTTCCATTAATTTTGTACGGAAAGATGTGAATGATAACAAAATTAAAATCATACCTGCTACGAATACAGCAGAGAATGCAATTGCGAAAGTCATGCCTTCATGAGCTTTTACAACAGAGTAAGAGAAGTAAGCATTTAATCCCATACCTGGTGCAATTGCGATTGGTAAGTTTGTAAAGATCGCCATAAATAATGTTCCGACAACAGCAGCGATAATTGTTGCTGTAAATGCTTGTTCAAATGGAACTCCTGCATCTCCAAGGATGACAGGGTTTACGACAATGATATATGCCATTGTTAAGAAGGTAATAATACCTGCCATAATTTCAGTTTTAATAGAAGTTTTATGTTTTGAAAGGTTAAACATATAAACATCCTTTCTGTTTACGAATAATTTTCACAACAGTTATATATAATATTCGTTTTTTAACTATTTTGCAATAGTTTTGCATAAAAAGTTTATAACAATTCATATTTTGTGTCTTAAATTCGAATATTAATCGTAAACTGATGTGCGAATTTCAGTTTTTATTGTGCGCATTATAAGGAAAAGGAGTTGAAAGAAGCTATGCCACAGCAAAAAAACTTTGTAACAATGCCTGCGCAACATCAAAATAAACAGCCTGGTATTGAATCATTAATGAATCCACTTCCGCAGTTTGAAGATTCAAATTATAAAGGAAGTGAAAAGTTAAAAGGAAAAAATATATTAATTACAGGAGGAGACAGTGGGATTGGAAGAGCTGTTTCCATCGCTTTTGCAAAAGAGGGAGCAAATATCGCGATTGCTTATTTAGATGAAGATGGAGATGCAAATGAGACGAAACAACATGTAGAACAAGAAGGGGTAAAGTGTGTGTTGTTGCCGGGTGATTTAAGTAATGAACAGCATTGTAAAGATATTGTAGAAGAGACCGTTCGGCAGCTAGGTAGTTTGAATGTCTTAGTAAATAATGTCGCGCAGCAATATCCGCAGCAAGGATTAGAGTATATTACAGCAGAACAGCTAGAAAAGACTTTTCGTATTAATATTTTTTCTTATTTTCACGTTACGAAAGCAGCACTTTCTCATTTAAAGCAAGGCGATGTCATTATAAACACGGCGTCTATCGTTGCATATGAAGGAAATGAAACGTTAATTGATTACTCGGCAACGAAAGGAGCAATCGTAGCTTTTACAAGATCACTTTCTCAGTCGTTAGTGCAAAGAGGAATTCGTGTAAATGGTGTTGCGCCGGGACCAATTTGGACACCACTTATCCCGTCAAGCTTTGATGAGAAGAAAGTCTCTCAGTTTGGAAGCAATGTCCCGATGCAAAGACCTGGTCAACCATATGAATTAGCGCCAGCATACGTATACTTAGCGTCTGGCGATTCATCCTATGTTACCGGACAAATGATACATGTAAATGGGGGCGTTATTGTAAATGGATAGTTTTCATTTATAAGAGCAAAGTAAAGCTAATTCCACTTATTATATTGAGCGCTAGGGGAGGGATATAGATGAAAAAATTATGTTTCGTCATACTATTATTTTTCATCCTACCGGTTAGTGCTTTTGCTGATACAGATCATCTAATATTAGTGAATCTTACGACAAACCAATTATCTTTTTTTGAAAATGGAAATTATACAAAGACATTCCCCGTAACAACTGGAAGAGACCGTACACCTACGCCTGAAGGTAGTTTTTGTATTATAACTAAATTTAAAAATAAAGAATATCATCGAAAAAAAATAGCTGGGGGTGCACCGAATAATCCTCTCGGTACGCGTTGGTTAGGTTTGGATAAAAAGGAGTACGCGATTCATGGAACAAATCGGGAATGGACGATTGGAAGCCGAGAATCGAATGGCTGTATTCGCATGCATGACAGGGATATACAATGGTTATATGACCGAGTCCAATTGCAAACAAAAGTGATCATTTCTCGCTTTCATACGAGCCCCGAATATGAAGCGAATAAGCTTGGTTACCGCGTCGTGAGCTGGAATGGTCGTAAAGTAGAAGAAGAGCAAATTGGCATGCTTACGTTAGTAGACCGTGCCGATATATATTGGCAAGAACCAAATGGGCAGTTAACAAAAGTGAAAACGGTATTGCCAAACGAAAGATATCCAGTGTATTCAAAACGAAAAGATGGAATATATTATATAGGAAACAATTTGTATATTGTGGATGAAACAGGAGAAAAAATTCGTTATGAGCAAATTCCTTCTTCGGTTTTAAGTAATATATATAAACGGAAATATAATGTTCCGTTATAGGCTACCGTATTATAGACGGTAGCTTATTTCTACTTCGAGTTTAACTGCAACTATTGTATTTTGCTGAATATAATACAGTACAGATAGGGGGACGGTTACATTATGAAAAGTGAATTTGCTTTTAAAATTTTCTTAGTAACGACCTGTTTATTTATCGTGTATTTGTATGCGTTTCTCGTTTTTTCTTTTTATGTTCCATATGTTGATTTAATATTGTTCTTCGGATTTATTTGGGCATTTGTGAAAGCAAGAGAAGGAGAGAAGAGTATATATCGGCGCATTACCTTATGTGGGACAGTTGTTCTCGTTATTTTGTACTTTTTTATCATGCATGATTTTTGGAGAGGAATGTAAAAAAGCATACGAGTACTCGTATGCTTTTTTTGTTTAATATTTTGGCTTAAATGTATGACAACAAGTCTCTACACTCGTTGTTACAGAACTTTCTAGCGTCTCGTTTGTTACAACCGCGCTTGTATATGAATCATTTGTATCCGAACCAGTTTCTTGTGCATCTGGTTGAACAATGATTGCACTAGCTTGACAAAAGTTACCTTGTCCCCAAAATGAGCAATTGGAAACAGAGCATTTCACTTCTGGCATAAAACCCCCTCCTTATACATTAGTTTGGGACTTTACGCCCATTTCATGTGTAGAAGGAGTTTCCTTTTCTCGTTATTTCTTCGTTTGCTCAAGCCATTCTTTTAATTTGTCTTTCGGCTGTTCACCACTAATACGGCTTACTTCTTTGCCATCTTTAAAGTGAATGATTGTTGGAGTTCCTTTAATTTTATATTCATCCCAAGGAACATCTAGTTTTTCAATATCCATAACTTTCATATCGACGTTCAAGTCTTTAGCCATTGGTACTACGACAGGAGATAGCTTTTGACAATGAACGCAAGATGTTTGATAAAAGTATACTGTTTCTTCTTTTTTCTCTTTTAAATTCTTTTGAAGATCTGAAAGAGAGATTTTATTTGTGTAGTAGTCAGGGCCATTGGTCTTACTATCAGTAGGATTATCAATTTTTTGGCTAGTAGCGTTTTTTTCTTCCATTTGTGTGACAGCGAAAATTGCTACAAACAAGGCGATAATAATACCACCAAATATAAGCATTTTTTTCATTTGTTCATCTCCTTATTTGTTTTTTATTACAATAAAACTACAAACAGCGATTGTAATAAAGCCGATAAGTGCTAAAAACGGGATTGTAATAAAACCAAACCAGTTTATGAATTCTCCGGTGCAAGGTACACGGCCGCAAGCTGCCCCAGCTGCTGAAAATGCAGCGACTTTTTGAATTGCATAGTGATATAAAGAAATACAAGCACCAATACTTGCAATTGGTAAAGAATAACTTGCGATGCGATAATCTTTCTTTGCTACAGCGATACCAAGCCATAAAACGAATGGATACATAATAATACGTTGATACCAACAAAGTACACAAGGCTCAAATTTCATGATTTCGGAAAAATAAAGACTTCCTAGTGTAGCGATAAAAGAAGCTCCCCATGCGGTAAGTAAAGCATATTCTTGCTTTTTTTCTCGTCCCATATTTTATACCTCTCTTATAATAGTTACATACTAAATTATAGTATGAAGTGGCACAGAAAAGAAAGAAAAAATATGTTTATCAATAAAAGTTTTATAAGGAAAAACTTTTATTGATATCGATATTTAAAAAAGCGCCATTCTCCTGAAGAGAATAGCGCTATATTTTACATTTGAATTTGCTCTACTTCTTCTATATGTGACTTTTGGGATGCGTGGTCAATATATTGAAATAGGAGCTGCAATTGTTTATCAACTTCTGGCATTTCTTTACTGTATTGATAAGCGTGTAAAAAATGTTCAATACGCTTAGAAAATAGTTGATCGTTCGTTTGAACCATAAGAACGAGTAATTTATCCCAATTACAGCTATATGTGTAATAGAGAGCTTTGTCATAGTCGTTATATGTTTGCACTGTGTACCCTCCTTACTGAGGAGTTATATATAGTGTGTGACAAGTAAGGAGAAATACACTTGAAAGAATTTGTTAAGAAAAAAAGTGAATGAAACGAAAAAACGAGGTGTATCCTCGTTTTTAAGCTTTTGGCATTGGCGTAGGTGTTGGTTTTCCGTATCCTTCTTTATACTTATTGTCAATATAGTTGCGAATTTCCAGCGTTGATTTTCCTTTTTGTTTCATGGAAGCAGATTCAACTGCGATTTCTAGGCAATTGACGCAAGTCGTTGCATGGGAATCCCAAACAACTTCACCATTCTTTTTAATTTCACGAATAAAGCAATTTTTATTATTTTTATGTCCTACACTCTCACCGCAACCGCAGTAACATGGAATCCAATCTAATAGCTCTGCATTTTGCCCAGCGACAGTGTAGATATCTTTCATTTGTGGATCAAGCTTGTCTAGGAAGGTAGGAAGTGTGTCGACTCCTTTTGTTTTCTCTTGAATGTCAGCTTGCTGAGTGTGCGATGCATGGTCGTGCTCTTCTTTTGATTCAGATGATTTTTTTTCATTTGTACCACTGCTTCCGCATCCAGCAAGAATTAAACTCAGTACTGCAAGTAAAGAAAATACATATTTCTTCATACGCTTGTCCCCTTTACAAATGTATTAATTAAATTGTATCAGAGATTATGGTGTGTCGGGTGAAGATTTTTTTGACCGATTTTTGAAATGCCATCGTAGTGAATGGAATAGAAATAAAATCGGGATATAAGCGTATACAATATATAAGCCAGCTTGAGATAGTATTGTATTTAATGTGTTTATACTTTCACGGTTTTTAAAAAATAAAGAAGCTATAAAAACGATGAAAATAAAAAACGGTAATGTAAATTTAAATGAAATATGAAATGAACGCTTCATCGTTTGACATGATGACCAAATAGTTAAACAAAGGTTCGGCAAAATAATTAAAAACCAAACAAAAATAATAATATATTCAAACCGTTGAATGAAAGGAACTTTAATTATTTTCAACATTGTTAAAGTAGGCCAAATAGTATGATTTAATTGTCCTTCACTATAATACATAAAAGATACAATAGCTAAAACTACATAAATTAAAGTGCTAAAAACAATTCCTGCATGAGCCCATCTTTTTAAAGATTTTCCTTTTTCAATAAGTGGATAGAAGATAAGAATTGTTTCAAAGCCAAGAAACTCTAATGCAGATTGTTTTGCAGATATAAGTATGTCAACAGGTGAATGTGTAAAAATAGGTAAAATATTACGAAAATGAGCATATTTCATTGGATAGATTAAAAAGAATACAACGAAAATAGGAAGTACAATACCCCAAAAGCATATCCCTGTCACAGAGCGGAAGCCGCCTTTTATAATGTAGTAAGTGACTAATAAAAACATAAGTGTAAGTTTCCATAATTTAATAGTAGGGAAAATCCAAACTTGTATTACTTCCATATATGTACGAAGAACAGTAAGGCAGAATAATAAGCAATAAAGAGTAAAAATTATGGAAAATATAGAACCAATCCATTTTCCAAAAGTTGTTGTGTGAATGCTAATTAAATCTCCATCTTTTTCTAACATTTTTAACATACAAAACAGCACAATATGAGTTGCAATTCCCGCAATAATGAGAGAAATCCAGGCATCATAACCAGCGTTTTTTAAAATTACACGTTGATATCCGAGAACTCCTATTCCGATTTGAAGAGAATGTAATAAGATAAATGCAAAGTATGGAGAGACTGTCTTTGCTTTACTCATTGTATTCATTGCTTATTTCACCTCACTATTCCCCGATTCCAGATTGTACAATATTAAGATCTAAATTTATATCCACTGCTACATTTTTATACATATTTCGAATTTGTTTTATATTCCATTTTCTCGTATGGCTTCTAATTTCATCTCGTATTCCTAAAGGATCAATTTCCTTTTCTTGAAATTGTTTTATTAAATCTTCGCAGTCTTTTTCAACATTTCGTTCAATTTGTTTTTTTATATAATTGATATTTGTTTTTTTTCTTAAATCAATCCAATCAGGAGAGTTTTTAATTAATCCATTTAATTTTAAATGGATTTTTACCTTTGGTATGTCGCCAGTTTGATCTATATCATATTTATTTTTCCCAGCTAAGTTTTGTATAACAACCATACCTTTATATTTATCCTTTGTTATCGCTGCCTCGTAACGTCCATTTTTCGTAGGATTAATAAGTAATTTTGCTAAAACAGAATGTCTTTTATCCGTATACATAACGACTTTATCGCCTTTTAAAAAAGCAAGTCCTTTGACAGCAACAGAATGATTATCGCCCATTCTAATATAGGGGACGTAGGCATCACATACAGAAGAGTAGTAATTATATAAAAAAATGTTTAATGAGGTTTGTGGAATGTTCTCATTTCTTATATTTTGCTCGAGTAAATCAGCAATATATAACGATCCATTTTTTTTTCCGTAATTTAAAAGTTCTTCAGCCGATCCATCTACAATTGCTAGTTGTACATCACGCCCGATATTTGGGTCACGTTGTAAGTTAGTAATAATTTCTCCCATTCCGCGTTCTCCTAGAGCCTTTCCAAATAGGACGACACGCATTTGACCTACAACAACATTGTGAGGAGATTTCGCATTTAGTCGTGAGGCGATCGTCTCAAGTGAACGGGCAGATGTTGATTGAGTTTCTGGTTTAGACTTTACACCATGTGTGTACTCTGGGAATAAGATAGTCCCTTGGAATCTTTTGTTTTTTGTGATGTCGAATCCAACAATATGAATAATACGCTGTGCATCCACTATATACGTTTGTGTACAGCCAGTTTGTAGAATGAAAAAGATAATAATAAGGTACAATAAAAGTTTTTTCATTCATTATCACCATCACGTTTCTGTTTTGCTTTATTCGGATTATAACGCCATTTTGATTTTGGTCTAAGGAAAGAAGGTCTTTGTGCCGTTTGACTAAATGGTAATCGAAGAAAACCTTCTGCTGTACCTAAACCACGAAATGGATATAAAGGTAATAAATAAGGTGATCCAAGTGATTTTAATTTAATTAAATGAGCTAAAATAAATACAAATCCGACAATAAGGCCTAATCCTCCGAATGCGCCAGCTAAAAGAATAAGCGGAAAGCGTAACAAACGGATAGTAGAAGACATCTTCACAGTCGGTGTTGTGAAAGATGCAAGGGCGGATAAAGCAACTGCAATTAATAGAATTGTACTCGTTAAAGCTGCTTCAACAGATGCTTGTCCAATTACAATCCCACCAACAATCCCAATTGTTTGTCCGACTTTTGTCGGTAAACGCGCTCCCGCTTCACGAAGCAATTCGATTGTAATTTCTAAAAAGAGTGCTTCTAGAATAGGAGGGAAAGGTACGTTAGCCCTCGAGAAAATAATAGGACCTAGTAAATCGGCAGGAATCATTTGATAATGATATGTTAAAGCCGCTGTATAAATAGCGGAGGAAAAAAGAGAAAATATAGCTCCGAAAAAACGAATAATACGAAAGAAAGATCCAATCATCCACGGTAAATAATAATCTTCTGGTGAAATGAAAAAATCCAGTAATGTTGTTGGTCCTGATAAAGCATATGGAGAGCCATCTGTTAAAATTAAAACTTCTCCGTTAATTAAAGCAAATACAGCTCGATCTAATCGTTCTGTAGGTAATAGAACAGGGAAAGGTGAATTGCTATTATCACTAATAAATTGCTCAATCATAGTTGCATCAAATGGGACATCAAAGTCAATGTCCTCTAGCCGTTGTATTGCAGTATTGATAAATTGTTCATTTGTAACTCCGTCTATATAAGCAACTGCTACTTTCGTTTTTGACATAGACCCCACGGTAACTTCTTTAAAAATGAGTTGCTCAGTTACAATGTTTCGGCGTAATAAGTGTATATTTGTATCAAGGTTTTCAACGAAACCGATTTTAGGTCCGATTACGCTATACTCATTTTCTGTATCGTTATATAATCGTGTTCCTAAAACAGTACTCTCGGCACGAATTAAAGCATATTGATCGGGACTCAAATTGTTTTTTAAGCGTATTAAAATATATCCACCTAATAATTTCTCACGAATATCATCAATAGAAGGGGAGGTAATAATATCTTCAATAGAGACGATATTACATAAATCAGAGATGTTTTGGATTTGTTCCGATTCCTTTTTTATAGGAGTTAAAATAAATTGTTTAATAATAAGTGCTTCCACGACAGATTTATAATAAAACAAGCATAACGTTTCATCTTCAAGTACGTTATAAGAGACAAAATCGCTAGATTCTTTCATGGTTTGTACAAATTCTGGAATAGAACAAAGTGTTTTTGTGTTAGTCTTTTTGGATTTCTTAGATGATAAACCGAACATTTTCCCACCCCCTAACATATATCATTTACTTGTGTTAGTTTTTGGGAAAGGCGGGAATTTATACTTGAAAATTGAAAGTTCATAAAGAAAAGGAAGAGTATTGAAAATCTCTTCCTTTTTGGCATGTTAATTTGTTTTCATTTCTTTAATAGACTTCACTAATTTAATCATTTCAGCTCGTATATCTTCTTTTTTTACATTTAATTTTTCTGCAATTTGTTTCATATCCATTCCGTCTTTTTTCATTTTTAGCACATCATCAAGGGGAGTATTACTTTTTTGAGAGATGATTGTTAATACCGTGAGCTGACGTAATCCGATATTATAATCTTTCATTTTTTGTTTTAGTCCGTCGGGTGTAGATTTTTGCATATTTGCTAATTCTTGCAGTAGTGCTTTTTTTGTTTCTTTATTCATATGATGCTTTTTCAACTTACTTGGATCTACACCGAAATGCTCGGCTGTTGTCTCCCAAGATTTATTTTGTTTATAGTAAGCTAAAACATCTTTCATTTCTTTTTTACTCATTTTTGCAATGTGGGCAGCTTTCCAAATTTCATGTTTGTTATAGCCGAGTTTTTCGAGCGACTGCATTTCTTCTTCTGAAATTGGTTTATGATGATGGAATGTTACTTCTTTTGGCGTGGCAGCGGAAGCAGGGAAGGTAGATATCCCGCATAATAATGCTGCCATAGTCATACTTACTGCGATTTTTTTGTACATGTAAATTCCTCCTAGATAGATAATGTGGAAAACTGTACACATATCATTTCCATAAAATGTGAAAAACTTGTGAACAAGCTAAGTTTTTTTATTCACAGTATAAAATGACGTTTTTGGAAGTTTTCCAACATAAAACATTGATTAATAGTAAAAAACTAGGGTATAATCGAAATTGAAAATCAATATCAATAATAAAAATAAACTTATACATATAGATAAAAATAAGGGAGAGAAAAATATGACTACATATACTTCCATCGCAAATGTGATTAAAGAAAGACGTTCTGTTCGTACATTTACAGATAAAGCAGTAGATAAAGAATTATTAATTGAATTATTAAACGACGCAACGTGGGCACCGAATCATAAACACCGTGAACCATGGAATTGTAAATTATACATTGGAGAAGGCCGTCAAAAATTAGTAGACGCAGTATTAAACTCTTTCATAGAAGAAGAAAGAGCGAAACGCGGTAAAATTTTATCAGATCGTTTCTTAAGCACGCCTGCACAAATTGTTGTTTATATTAATGAAGATCCACGTCAAATTCAACGCGACGAAGATTACGCTGCAACATGTGCATTTATGCAAAACTTCCAACTACTTGCTTGGGAGCGCGGATTAGGGTGTGTTTGGAAATCAGGCGGATTAAACTACAATCCATTATTTATAGAAGGACTCGGTTTAACAAGAGGCCAACGCATCGTTGGAATTCTTCACCTTGGCTATTTCGATAAAGCACCAGAAGGAAAAGCTCGTACACCGATTACGGAGAAGATGGAGATTATTGAAGGTTAATAGATGAGACATTCTCGTTTTTATGAGGATGTCTTTTTATTATGCAATCAATCCTCATGAAAGCTTGTTCTTCATCATACACTTTCTTAAGGGAAAGTGTAAGGAGGGAAAATAATGAGAGCAAGTGAAGATAAAGCGCTGCAATATGCGATTGCGGAAATTACGGAAATTGCGACTGGATTTGGGCTTGATTTTTATCCGATGCGTTATGAAGTATGTCCAGCGGAAATTATTTATACATTTGGTGCATATGGGATGCCGACGAGGTTTTCGCATTGGAGTTTTGGAAAGCAATTTTTCAGAATGAAATTACAATACGATTTAGGACTTAGTAAAATTTATGAACTCGTTATTAACTCTAATCCATGTTACGCCTTTTTATTAGATACGAATTCTTTAATTCAAAATAAATTAATCGTGGCGCACGTTTTAGCACACTGTGATTTCTTCAAAAATAATATTCGTTTCTCTAATACGAAACGCGATATGGTGGAGAGTATGGCAGCGACAGCAGATCGTGTGAAGGCATATGAACATAAGTATGGAAGAGAAGAGGTAGAAACGTTCTTGGATGCAGTACTTGCCATTCAAGAACATATTGATCCATCGCTTATGCGTCCGAAACTTGCTTGGAGTATTGGAGATTTAGAAGAGGATGTAGAAAAGAAAAAGATATCACAGTACGATGATTTATGGAATTTAGATGATCGAAACAAAAAGAGGGAACGACCTAATATGCATAAAAAGAAGAAAATCCCACCGCAGCCAGAAAAAGATTTACTCCTCTTTATTGAAGAATATAGCCGTGAGCTAGAAGAGTGGCAGCGCGACATATTAACGATGATGCGCGAGGAAATGTTATATTTCTGGCCACAGCTTGAAACGAAGATTATGAATGAAGGCTGGGCTTCCTTCTGGCATCAACGCATACTCCGTGAAATGGACTTAACATCTTCTGAAGCGATTGAATTCGCAAAGCTTAATGCAGGTGTAGTTCAACCATCAAAAACAAGCATTAACCCATACTACCTCGGTATTAAAATGTTCGAAGATATTGAAGAACGCTATAACAACCCGACAGAAGAAATGAAACGCCGTGGTGTAAAACCAGGGTCTGGTCGTGACAAAATCTTTGAAGTACGCGAAATTGAATGGGATGTATCGTTCTTAAGAAACTATTTAAATAAAGACCTCGTAATGCGAGAAGATATGTACTTATTCCAGCGCCAAGGAAAAGAGTATAAAGTAATAGATAAAGAGTGGGAACATGTGCGTGATCAACTCGTAAATATGCGTACAAATGGCGGCTTCCCGTACTTAGTAGTAGAAGACGGAGATTACTTAAAGAACGGAGAATTATACATTAAACATAGTTACGAAGGAATCGAGCTTGATTTAAAATACTTAGAAAAGGTATTACCATATCTTCATCAGCTGTGGGGAAGAACGGTGCATATGGAGTCAATTGTGGAGAGTAAGGGCGTTGTGTTTTCTTATGATGGGAAGATGGTACATCGGAAGTATGTGTGAAGGAAAGAACGGACATAGAATGCTATGTTCGTTCTTTTTTATTTGGAACAAGGTCAAATATGCTATTCTTGAAAAAGGGAGTTACATAGAGAAATGGAGAGGTTCAAATGAGCAAAGTAGGGGTATGTAAGGTGGATATTACGCCGCCTATAGGTATTGATTTTGTCGGATATCATAGAGAGACAGGAATAAATAATATTGAAGAGCGTATTTATGGGACGGTTTTTGTATTTGAAAAAGGTGAAATGAAAACTGTATTTATAAGCATTGATAATATTGGGATGTTAGTAGAAGATACGAATATGATTCGTGAGCGAGTAGCGAGTGAGCTTCATGTACCATTTGAGCGAATAACGGTTGTTTATACTCATACGCACTCCGGTCCAGAGACAGTCGGTGATGATCCGCTAGTGCAATCGTATAAAACGATTTTAGTAAATAATGTAGTGCATGGTGCTGTTACTGCGAATAAAAACTTGAAGCGATGTGAAGTTGGCTGGGGTGTTACGACAGGTGGTATTGGGGTAAACAGAAGAGAGAGAACATCTGATGGAAGAGCAAAGATGGGAATAAATATAGAGGGTGTTGTAGATAAACGGATTGGGATGTTGGCAATAAGAGATGCTGAAACGAAAGAGTTATCTGGGATTATAGTGTTTTGTACGGCGCATCCGAATGTTTTAAAAGGTGATAGTGATGTATTATCAGCAGATTATCCCGGGATGGCGCGAGAGATTCTTGAGAGAATAGTAAACTGCCCTATTATTATTGTGCAAGGTGCTGCTGGTAATGTAAATGCGAAGTATCGTGGTTCAAGGGAAGCATTAATACAAATGGCTTACATGCTTAGTGGACATGTATTAACGATGTTGCCAGCAGTTTCTTATAGCCCGATTGTAAAATTAAGAACTATTTCAAGTACGATGCAAATGAAGTTGAAGGATATCCCTGAAATTGATGAGATAAGAAGAATGGCTCGGTTCGCCGAGAAGCAGTGGGGCGTGAATACGGATGAATGGCTTACTATCGTTTTAGAGAAATATAAGCAAGGTATTCGGCAGTTACGTATTGATTTAGAAGTTCAACTGTTCCAAGTTAATGATGGTATGTTCTCTGGTATACCGATGGAACCTTTTTCAGAGACTGCGTTAGAAATGAAAGAGCGTCTTCAAAATGAACTAGCTTTCTTTGGTGGATATATGAATGGATATATTGGTTACTTACCGACAAGGGAAGAGTTTGAATATGGTGGATATGAAGTGGAATTAAGCCCTGTTGTGTATGGACCGGTTACGAATTTATTGATGCCACCGGGGGAGAATACTGCGGAGTTGGTTGTGAAGAGAGTTATGGAATTATATAACGCGTAAAAAATATATTTAGTAGAATAAAAATTTAAAGAAATTAATGATTTTTAATACAGCTATAGAAAAGCGAAGCCATTTTGAAGAAGATGAATTAAAATGGCTTCGTTTTTTGTTTACCAGACAGGTCGTATATTTGATGATAATTTCTCTGTATTTTCTTTAGTGACGAATGTCGTTAAATCTTCTTTAAGCATTTGCATTCTTGCTGCACCTATATTTTTAATCCATCGCTGCTCTATTTCAGCTACTATTTCTTCTTTTGCTTTCATTACGGCTAAACCACGTTCGGTTAAAATAATGATTTTACCCCTTTTATCAGTAGGGTGTATTTTACGTGTAACGTAGCCACTATTCTCAAGAGAATCCACCATTTTACTTACAGCTTGTTTGGAAATCCCTAAATATTCAGCTAGCTCTATACCAGTTGCTCCATTAGGAAGGATGCGTTTGAACATAAAACCATGTGCTGGTCTAATATCTTCAAATCCCAATTCACTTAATCTGTCATGTAGCTCAGTAATTAATGTACTAAAGGATAATGATAAAAGTGAAGTAAGATCTAACTCGTTAAATGTTTGATTCATGTATATAACCTCCGCACTTGTAGTCAATTAAGTTGACTATATATAATACTTATTGTACTATATGCAACATAGTCAATCAAATTGACTATGTTATGTTGGTAGAACAAAGAATGATTTATATAATATAGAATCAATGGAGGTTTCATATGGTCAATATCGTAAAAGTTAGAGGGAGTGTCTTTGCACCATATGCATCGCTGGAACCTATTAAGGATCCTGCAACAGGAAGATCGTTTGAATATGCTGGAGATGCACGTGTGCAGATGCTTGTATCGTCACAGTGAAGATTACAAATCCAGATGGATCAACTGAGTATCAAAGAGGAGAAACAAGTACAGAAAACATTGTATGTACTAATATCGTATGGGGCGAGGATGAAGTTTCATTTGAAATGAGAGCAAGTGCAAGTAATCCGTTAAATGCGGCAGCACCTGCAGCTGATTATTTGTTGGCTATATGAGTTAATAAAAATGGTACTGTGCATGTTGAAGGTGTACATGATGGTTTCCCTTGCTATGAATTTTATAAACAAGTAGATTTTGGTTCGTTTGAATTAATATATACACATGATTTTAGAGAAACAAATGATACTCCAGCAGCACTAGCTGGAGAGATGGAATATAGCTTTAAAATGACAGTTTAAACGTAAATATAGCACTATTTTTTAGAAGGAAGTAGAAAAGTAAAAGAGAAATCTATTGGTTTTAGGATTGAAATTATGGTTTGTTTTATTCAATAGTATTCAGTATCTAAAATAAAATTATAGAGGTGTTTTTTATGACTAATATCGTAAAAATTAGAGCCAGTGTCTTTATTCCAATTTCTTGGACAGAAGCTAAGAAGGATATGGAAACAGGAAAAATAATTCAATTCGAAGGTGATTCGCGTGAATTTACACCACATGCGGTAAATACGATGCGCTCTAGAGTTGAGCAAGAGGTAGTAGTTGATTTCTATAAAGAAGAAGTGTTTTCATATGCGAACACGGGTATTACGACCGAGAAGGTTACAAGTCCAGATGGTTCTGTGAGTAAAAGAACAGGGAAAGCAAGTACAGAAAATATTGTGTGTACTAATATCACATGGAATTCTGACGGTGTGCAATTCAAAATGAGTGCGAGTGCAAGTAATCCATTAAATGTATATGCACCTCCTGTGGATTATGTATTACATGTATGTGTGAAAAAGGACGGCAGTATTGATGTTCAAGGAGAGCATGATGGTTTCCCTTGTTTTGAATTTTATAAGCAAGTAGATTTCGGTTCATTTGAAAAAATATATACACATGATTTTAGAGAAACTGGTGATACAGCGGCAGCGCTAGGCGGGAACATGGATTATAGTTTTACAAAGAGATTATAGGAAGTATGGCAATGGAACGATGGGTTGCTTCATTTGTAAAGAACTTGGAGATGTCTAAGTTCTTTTTTATCCCGCTTTAACGGGCAGTAAGACCCCCACCTCAAAATTCAGCGGAAGCAAAGAAGTTAGGTGGGGGATCAACTGTCCGTAAAAGTCCGATTGGTTCAACTAATAATCAGTGGGAGATGAACAAAACCCCCACTGATTAAAGTTTCACTTTATTTGTTTCAAATTTGTGAAAGAAAGACATATTGATTGAAATTAAATTTTTTATACTCTATCATATACCCATGCGGGTATATGATTTGTGTATGTGATACATGAGGGAATTCAATAATAAATAATATGGAGGTTTGAAATATGTCTAGAAAAATAGTTGTAGTAGGCGGAGTTGCGGGCGGAGCATCAGTGGCTGCAAGGCTTCGTCGTTTAAGTGAAGAAGATGAAATTATTATGGTGGAGCGTGGTGAGTATATTTCATTTGCAAATTGTGGGTTACCATACTATATTGGCGGTGTCATTATAGATAGACAAAAATTATTAGTACAAACTGTTGAAAAGATGTCTAAGCGTTTTAATTTAGATATACGTGTATTGAGCGAAGTCGTACAGATTAATAAAGAAGAGAAAACAATTACTATAAAGAATGAAACGACAAATGAAACATATAACGAGGAATATGATGTGTTAATTCTTTCACCAGGGGCAAAACCAATTGTTCCATCTATTCCAGGTATTGAAGAAGCGAAGGCGCTGTTTACGTTACGAAATGTACCGGATACTGATCGTATTAAAGCGTATATTGATGAGAAGAAACCATGTCATGCGACGGTTATTGGTGGCGGGTTTATTGGAGTGGAAATGCTTGAAAACTTAAGAGAACGAGGAATTGATGTTACTCTTGTAGAGATGGCGAATCAAGTGATGCCGCCAATCGATTATGAAATGGCGGCATATGTGCATGAGCATATGAAAAATCATAATGTTGAGCTTGTTTTTGAAGATGGTGTAGATGCATTAGAAAAGAGCGGGACTGTTGTACGTTTAAAAAGTGGTTCAATCATAGAGACAGATATGATTATTTTAGCAATTGGTGTACAACCAGAGAGTAGTTTAGCGAAAGATGCAGGATTAGCGTTAGGAGTTAGAGGAACGATAAAAGTAAATGAAAAATTTCAAACATCGGATCCACATATATATGCAATTGGTGATGCGATTGAAGTGAAAGATTTTGTTACTGAAACAGAAACGATGATTCCTTTAGCGTGGCCGGCTAATCGTCAAGGTCGTATGTTAGCAGATATTATTCATGGTCATACAGATTCTTTATATAAAGGTACGATGGGAACTTCTATAGCTAAAGTTTTTGATTTAACAGTTGCTTCGACGGGAGTAAATGAGAAAATATTAAAACGATTAAATATACCCTATGAGGTAGTACATGTACAGGCAAATTCGCATGCGGGATACTATCCGAATGCTACGCCAGTGCTAATAAAATTAATTTTTAATAAAGATAGTGGAAAAATTTATGGAGCGCAGGCGTTAGGACGTGACGGTGTAAATAAGCGTATCGATGTTATCGCAACGGCAATAAAAGCAAATTTAACTGTAATTGATTTGCCAGATTTAGAATTATCATATGCTCCGCCCTATTCTTCTGCAAAAGACCCAGTAAACATGGTAGGGTATGCGGCAAGTAATATAGTAGATGGTTTTGTGTACACAGTACAATGGCATGAGATAGATCGTATTGTTGAAAATGGTGGATATCTTATTGATGTTCGAGAGCCTAATGAACTCAAACAAGGAATGATTAAAGGTTCTATTAATATCCCCTTAGATGAGTTACGTGATCGTTTGGATGAAGTACCGGTAGATAAAGAAATATATATTACTTGTCAACTTGGTATGAGAGGTTATGTTGCAGCGCGCATGTTAATGGAAAAAGGATATAAGGTAAAGAATGTAGATGGTGGCTTTAAATTGTATGGGACAGTATTACCAGAACGTGTTGTATATTGATATTTTTTCATCTTCCACTTCAAAATTCGGTGGAAGATGAAAGGCTAAACATTAATGTTTAACTGCTTGCATTGCAAACTCATAAGATAAATATTAAAAATAGAGGTTTACAAAATACCCTATAGGGTATAGTATATTGTCATAAGTTATAAATGGTGACATAATGTTAATGAGGTGATTATACAATGGAATATAATCAAGATATGAAAAATAGATTGAAACGTATTGAAGGGCAAGTTCGTGGTGTACTTCGTATGATGGAAGAAGGAAAAGATTGCCGAGAGGTTATTACACAGTTAACGGCATCTCGTTCCGCACTTGATCGTACAATTGGACTTGTTGTGGGAACAAATTTAGAGCAATGTTTGCGTGAGCAGTTTGAAAGCGGTAATGGTTCAAATGAAGAGTTAATTAAAGAAGCTGTTCAATTACTTGTAAAAAGCCGATAATCTGTCAAACATAAGTGTTGACAGATTTTCAAAAACATTTCAATATACCCCTACAGGTATATGTATATAAATTATGGAGGAATCGACTATGAGTATAAAAGTGGATATGAGTTTAGATTGTAAAGGTTTGGTCTGTCCGATGCCGATTGTGAAGACGAAGAAGGCGATGGAAGGTTTGACATCAGGGCAAGTGATTGAAGTTCAGGCAACAGATAAAGGGTCTACTGTAGATATACAAAGTTGGGCGAGTAAAGTAGGTCATCAGTACATCGGGACGAAACACGAAGGAGATCTATTGATGCATTACGTTAGAAAAGCACACGAGCATGAAGTGAATGAAGTAGTGAAATATCCTCATACGATTACGAATTCGGAATTGGAAGAGATATTATTAAGTGGTGAAGATTGTATTGTAGTAGATGTTCGTGAAGCGGCGGAATTCGCTTTTGGTCATATTCCCTCAGCCATTTCGGTGCCGTTAGGAGAATTAGACAGAGCAGCATTAGATCAGGCGAAGCAAATTTATGTTGTTTGCCGAACTGGTAACCGTAGTGATGTAGCTTGCCAAATGTTGAAAGATAAAGGGTATTCAAATGTGACAAATGTCATTCCAGGTATGTTAGAGTGGCAAGGGGATATAGAGAATTAAATTTTTTTAAACGAAAATATACCTCAGGGGGTAAGAAGATGAACGTTAAATCGTTA
Organism: Bacillus cereus group sp. MG4; assembly: GCF_040460055.1. Taxonomy (NCBI): domain Bacteria; kingdom Bacillati; phylum Bacillota; class Bacilli; order Caryophanales; family Bacillaceae; genus Bacillus; species Bacillus cereus group sp. MG4. The sequence continues at coordinate 4,246,374 of NZ_JARVGZ010000001.1, forward strand.
CAAGCAAAAGATGTTGCAGAGAAAGTTTTATTCGGAGAGTTGTTTATTTTAGATGTTCGAAATGAGACGGATTATGAAGATTGGAAAATTGAAGGGAAACAAGTTTCTTCTATAAATAAACCGTATTTTGATTTGTTAGATGGTGTAGATCATATTGTAAGTGAATTACCTAAAGATAAAGATGTTTTAGTAGTGTGTGCAAAAGAAGGGTCTTCTATATTTGTGGCAGAGCAATTAACAGAGGCTGGATTAGAAAATATTTATTATTTAGCTGGTGGTATGAAGGCATGGAGTGAATATGTAAAGCCTATAAAAGTTGGAGATTTAAAAAATGGCGGGAGTATATATCAATTTAACCGCCTTGGAAAAGGCTGTTTATCTTATATGGTCGTTTCAAATGGTGAAGCAGCAGTTATTGATGCAGTAAGAACAGTTGAAGCATATGAAGAGTTTGCGAAAGAGCATGGCGTTACGATTACGAATGTAATGGATACACATTTACATGCAGACCACATTTCTGGCGGACGTAAGTTAGCTGAAAAAGTAGGTGGCACGTATTGGTTACCGCCAAAAGATGCAGAGGAAGTTGTTTTCTCATATAAACCGCTCGTTGAAGGATCCGTCATTACGGTGGGGGGTACTAAAATTGAAATTGATGCATTATACTCACCCGGGCATACGATTGGAAGTACATCATTTATTGTAGATGATTTCTATTTATTATCAGGCGATATTTTATTTGTAGATTCAATTGGGCGTCCAGATCTTGCTGGAAAGGCTGAAGATTGGGTAAGTGATTTACGTAATACTTTATATAGCCGATATAAAGAGCTATCTCAAAGTTTAATTGTGTTACCAGCTCATTATTCAAAAATAAGTGAAATGGATGAGAATGGTGTTGTGAGCGCAAAGTTAAAAGATTTATTTGCGTATAATGCAGGACTAAATATTGAGGATGAGGGAGAGTTTCGTAAAGTTGTAACGGAGAATTTACCACCTCAGCCGAATGCTTACGAAGAAATTCGTCAAACGAATATGGGGAAGATTCATCCGAGTGTAGATGAAGAGCGTGAAATGGAAATTGGTCCAAATCGTTGTGCAGTTCATGAATAATAAAATAAATAAAAAATGGAGGAATAGATGATGGATGTAAAACAAGTATTAGATGCGACAGGTTTAGCATGTCCGATGCCGATTGTAAGAACGAAGAAAGCGATGGATACTTTACAAACTGGGGAAGTGTTAGAGGTACATGTAACGGATAAAGGGTCAGTTAAGGATATTCCAGCGTGGGCAAATAAAGGTGGTCATGACATCGTAAAGCATGTAGAAGAAGCTGATGTGCTGAAGTTTTGGATTAAGAAGGCGTAGTAGTTTCATAAATGTAGAGAGGTTGGTTATATGAATACAATATTAAGTACGCTCTTCATTGTACTGGCTGCAGGATTTGTTATTTCACGTTTTTTACCGGTAAAAGGTGTTCAAAATATAAGTGGAAAAGAATTAAAGAGTATAGCGGGAAAAAAAGGGAAGCAATTTATCGATGTTCGTACAGTAGGTGAATATAGAGGAAATCATATGAAAGGGTTTCAGAATATCCCATTAAATGAGTTAGCTAGTAAAGCAAATTAATTAGATAAAAATAAGGAAGTAATCGTTATTTGTCAGAGCGGGATGAGGAGTAAGCAAGCAGCAAAGGTATTAAAGAAATTAGGGTTTCAGCACGTTATCAATGTTTCAGGTGGTATGAATGGTTTGTGAGGAGGGAATTAAAAATGAAAGTAATGACAGTAAAAGAATTAGAAGAAAAATTGTTACGTAAAGAAGCAGTAAATATCGTAGACGTACGTGAAGTAGAAGAAGTAGCCGAGGGGAAAATTCCAGAAGCAAGTAACATTCCACTAGGACTATTAGAGTTTCGAATGCATGAGTTGGATAAAAACAAAGAATATATTATCGTTTGTCGTTCTGGCGGAAGAAGTGCACGAGCAGTTCAGTTTTTAGAGAGCTACGGTTTTCAAGCAATCAATATGGTAGGTGGTATGTTAGCGTGGGAAGGTAAAATCGTATAGTACAGATATAAATGATTTGAGCCTTTTTACAAATGACAAAATACCCCTATAGGTAATCGGAGGGAGAACAACATGGAACAACAGAAGAAAACAACAATCGTTTTATTTAGCGGAGATTATGATAAAGCGATGGCTGCTTATATTATTGCAAATGGTGCAGCGGCGTATGATCAAGAGGTAACTATTTTTCATACTTTTTGGGGATTAAATGCTTTAAGGAAAGATGAGCATGTGAAGGTGAAGAAAAATTTCATAGAAAAAGTATTTGGAAAAATGATGCCGCGTGGTGCAGACAAGATGGGATTATCGAAAATGAATTTTGCGGGTATGGGACCAAAGATGATTAAAGGTATTATGAAAAAACATAATGCTATGCCTTTACCAGATTTAATCGATTTGGCGAAAGAACAGGGGATTAAACTTGTAGCTTGTCAAATGACAGTAGATTTATTAGGGTTAAAAGAGGAAGAGATTATGGAAGGGGTAGAGTTTGCAGGAGTAGGAGCTTATTTAGCAGATGCTTCGGATGGGAATGTAAACTTATTTATTTAATTCACCTTCTTTTTAGAAGGGAGGGGATGTAAGATGAGCTTAGTCGTATTACTTTTTATAATTGGATTTATAGGATCGTTTATATCAGGAATGGTTGGAATTGGCGGTGCGATTATTAATTATCCAATGATCCTATACATTCCGGTATTGATAGGATTTACTAATTATACGTCACATGAAGTAAGTGGTATTACAGCGGTTCAAGTATTCTTTGCAACTTTTGCAGGGGCATGGGCCTATCGGAAAAGTAATGATATGGATAAAACGCTAGTTGTGTATATGGGAGCTAGTATATTAATAGGAAGTTTCATAGGGAGTTTTGGTGCTAACGTATTAACGGAACATACGGTCAATGTTGTTTATGCAGCGCTAGCAACAATAGCTGCTATTATGATGTTCGTACCGAAACGAAATAATAGTGGTGAAGTGACATATAATAAATGGTTAGCAAGCTTGTTAGCGTTTATTGTAGGAGGCGCATCAGGCATTATAGGTGCTGGAGGTTCTTTCTTATTAGTTCCTATTATGCTAGTTATTTTAAAATTGCCGATACGTACAACAATAGCAACATCTATCGCTATTACGTTTATTTCCTCAATAGGGATTACGACTGGAAAAGTGATAACTGGGCAAGTAGTTGTAATTCCAGCTCTTATTATTGCGATTGCAAGTATCTTTGCTGCGCCGCTTGGAGCACGAGTTGGGAAGAGGATCAATCAAAAAGCATTGCAATATATGTTATCGATTTTGATTGTAGGCACTGCTGTTAAGATGTGGATTGATATGTTATCGAAATAAAAGGATGGCGCTGCTTGCAGCCCATCCTTTTATTTATGCCCAAATAACTTTCATTAAGTTTTTATATTCGTCATTTGCTAATTTATATAGCATTCTCGTATGTTCAAAGACAAGTGCTGGATTGAAATTTGGTTCTGAGAATGCAAGTGATGCTGAAATATCAATTGCATTTTGCTTGTTTAATGTGAATTTTGCAAATCGGTAAGATGTGTTTAATTCATTGATGACATGCAAAATATCATTTGTTGATGTTGCATCAGGTACGTGAGCAACATTGAAGCAGTATATATCCACAGTAGGATGTTCGTTTTGGAATGCAGCGATAAGTTGAATTTTTGCGCCGGCTTCGGTCTCTAATCCTACCGAAAAATGAACAGAACCGTCATTTTCATCTATATTTTCTTCCATGTATATATCGTTGGATTTTAAGTAGTCTTTAAAATCTGAGATGTTATGTTTTACTGCAGCTTTCATATGTATGAGCCCCCTGATAATTGGAATAGATTGCTACTATTTATTATAATTTAAAAATATTAAAAAAGATAGTTAGAAAGTTCTGATTTTTGATTCCGAAGAAATAAAAAGAAGCAGCACTCTACCTCCATAGAGAACTGCTTCTTTTTTATTCATTGTCGTTAGATGATGTTTCTGTATCTTCACTGCTATTTTTATTCTTATTTTTAGATTCATTGTTACTTGATTCACGTTCACTTGAATTTTCCGACTTAGATTCTTTTGTTTTCTCTGTGCTTGTTTTCTTTGAATCAGAGTCTGTTTTTGTATATGCAGGTAATCCAAGGTGAGTACGAAGTTCGTTTGTAACAGTTGCTAATTCTTTTTTATCTGGATTGTAGTAATATGTTCGGCCGCCACCAGCAGATTTGCTACATGTATCGTCACCTTTTTCCATATAGCAGTCTTCACCTTGAATTTGTAATTTCTCAATTTCCGAATCCGATCCGTACTTATAGAATGAAAGCATATCATCGAATGTTAAGTTCGTAACGAATTGGCCGTTAATATCATCAATGATGTTACCAACTTTTGTTACAGATCCAACGCTTGTTAGTTTCTTTAAAATAGCTTCAATAACGAGCTGTTGGCGTTGTCCACGCATTGCATCACTATCGATGTGGCGCGTTCTAGCAAGGGCAAGAGCTTCTTCACTATTTAGCTTTTGAACACCTTTCTTCAGGTGAATCGCATCAGCAGTATCATTACTATCTTGTTCAGTAAATTCAACTGGTACATCGACTTCAATACCACCTAAATCGTCGACAATTTTCATAAATGATTTGAAGTTAAACTTTACAAAGTAATCAACAGGAACATTCATTAATTTTTCAACTGCATCAATACTTGCTTGTGGTCCACCATCTTTTCCGTTTTTAGTAGAACCGTATGCATGAGCGTGTGTAATTTTATCTTTTTTCTTTTCCACTGGAATATAAGTATATGTATCTCGTGGAATGCTTAATAGTTTTACAGTTTTGCTATCTTTATTAAACGTTGCAAGTAATAGTGCATCCGTTCTTATAGCTTCACCATATTCTTTCCCGCGGACATCGCTTTCATCAACACCCATAACTAAGACAGAGACATTATTTGCGATAGGTTTTACAGCTTTATCACGTAAATCAGATTTATCACCGCGTGCTAAATCGTGTGCGGCATTTCGAACAGCAGAAGATGCTTTATTTACTAAAAACCAAGTATAACCGCCACCTATTATTAAAAAGAATAGAATAACGCTTATAATAATTTTTGTTTTTTTCTTACTTTTTTTCGGCTTACTGCGTGTATTTTCTTGTAGAGATGGGTTTTGCTCCATTTACTGTACTCCTTCATTTGGATTGAAATACGACACTCATATCCACTTATTATAATGAAATTTAGCGAAAAAAAACATTACAAATCATTTACATTTCGTAAAAATTCAATTTATTTATAAAAAGTTAGATTTTCTATATTTTATTTTTAAGATGTAGAATAAGTATAAGTTGTTTTAGTAGAAATGAAAATATGTATTGTGAGAAAGTAATAGAGAAGTAAGATTTGTTGAAATATAGCCAAGAAGGAATGAGTAGGTTTACTTATTTCTTCTATATAATAAAGAAGAAATTTATGGATAAAGGAGAGAGCATAATGAATCATATATCATTCCGAGCAATCGTGGTGAACGAAACAGAAAGCAAGCAGTTTGTAAGAAACGTTGTAGAGAGAGAAGTAAGTAGTTTACCTGAGGGGGACGTATTAATACAGGTTCATTATTCTTCATTAAATTATAAAGATGCGCTTTCAGCCACGGGTAATAAAGGGGTTACGAGGACATATCCTCATACGCCAGGAATTGATGCTGCAGGAGAAGTTGTGAGTAGTGAAGATGCAACCATTAAGGTAGGCGATCAAGTCATTGTAACGGGTTATGATTTAGGTATGAATACTTCTGGTGGTTTCGGAGAATATATTCGCGTGCCAGCATCTTGGATCATCCCTTTACCAGAGGGCATGTCATTAAAGGAAAGTATGATGTACGGGACAGCAGGTTTTACAGCTGCTTTATCAGTATATAAGCTTATTGGAGCAGGCATAACACCTAGTATGGGAGATGTTTTAGTAACGGGTGCCACAGGCGGCGTAGGGAGTGTAGCTGTTAGTATTTTAAGTAAGCTAGGATTTAACGTAGTAGGAGCGACAGGGAAAATGGAAGAGGAAGAGATGCTACTACGTCTAGGAGCGAAACAAGTGATTCATCGCACGGAGTTGAATGATGAATCAGGAAGACCAATGTTAAAAGGGATATACGCCGGGGTTATCGATACTGTAGGTGGACATATGCTAGAAACCGCTTTAAAAACGGTAAAGTATGGTGGTTGTGTAACGACATGCGGTAATGTGGCAGGGCAGGAATTACAAACAACGGTATATCCGTTCATTTTGCGAGGCATAAGTCTTTTAGGAATAGATTCTGTGCAATGCCCAGTGGATGTGAGAAGAGATGTGTGGACGCTCTTAGCAAGTGAATGGGAAAATAATGAGTTACTATCTTATACAGAAGAATGTACATTGGAAGAGTTAGATGAGAAGTTTACACTTATATTGCAAGGAAAGTTAAAAGGAAGAACTGTTGTAAATATGAAATGAAAAAAAGAGACGCTGACTTGAGCGTCTCTTTCCTATTATAATGATTGTTTTAAATTGATTTTACCTTGTTCACCTAAAACACCATCAGCGATATTTACAGCGTGATCACCGATACGCTCTAAGTTACTTACCATATCAACGTAGATGATACTTGCATCACCTGAACAGCTACGTTCGTTCAGACGTAATACGTGACGTTTACGAAGAACACGTTCCATTTGGTCGATTTTACGTTCTTTTGCAATAACCGTTTGAGCTAGTTCAGTGTCGAAGTTTGTTAAAGCATTGATTGCATCTTGTAATGTTGAAATTGTTAACTCAAGCATTTCATTTAATTCAGCTAGTGCTTCGTCTGATAGTGAAACACGGTTTGAAATTTGGAAATCTACAAGTTCTACAAGGTTTTCTACATGATCACCGACACGTTCAATATCCCCAACAACACCTGCTAAAACGGAATGTTTTTCAGAATCTGTAGGTGAAAGTGGTTTTTCTGATAGTAAAACTAAATACTCGGTAATTTTTTTATCTAAATTGTTAATAGCTCCTTCTAATTGAGTGGCCATGTCAGCATGTTTTTTATCTTGTGTGTTTAAAAATTGGTTTGCTTCTTTTAGTCCATCTAATGAAAACTCAGCCATACGGATAATTTCTTTTTGAGCTTCTGTTAAAGCAATGGCTGGAGATTGTTCAATAAAGATTGGATTTAAATGTTGCGGTTTGAAGTTAATAGATGAATCTTCACCACGAATGATTTTTGTTACAATCCAGGCTAATACTGCAATGAATGGGAACTGAATGATTGTATTCGTTACGTTAAACGTTCCGTGTGCAAATGCAATTGTCATTTCTGGATTTAAGTTTAAGGACGTTTGGAAATATTGAATTAAGCTTGTAAATGGTACTAATAAAATCGTAAAGATAATTGTACCGACGATATTAAAGATAACGTGAACTAATGCGGCACGTCTTGCGGCAATTGAAGTACCGATTGCAGCTAATACAGCTGTAATTGTCGTACCGATGTTATCACCGAACAATACAGGAAGCGAAGCTTTTAAATCGATTGCGCCTTGACCGAATAGTTCTTGTAAAATACCGATTGTTGCGCTTGAACTTTGTACAATTAAAGTGAAAACTGTACCGACCACAATACCTAAAATTGGATTGTCACTCATGCTAACCATTAATTCTTGGAATGATTCTAAAGAGCGAAGAGGTTTCATACCTGTGCTCATTAATTCTAAACCGAAGAATAACATACCAAAACCGAATATAACTTGTCCGAAAGAATGTACTTTTTTATTTTTAAAGAAGAATAATAAGATAGCTCCAACTGCCATAATTGGGAGAGCGTATTCTCCGATCTTAATTCCGATAATAAATGCAGTAACTGTCGTACCGATGTTCGCACCCATAATAACACCGATTGCTTGTCTTAATGTCATAAATCCGGCACTTACAAGTCCGACTGTTAAAGCTGTTGTTCCTGAACTTGATTGAATTAATACAGTAACTAGCATACCTGCTAGTACACCCATAAGTGGGTTTGTTGTAAAACGATCTAGAATATCGCGAAGACGATCTCCAGCTGCTTGTTGCAGTCCATCGCCCATGTATTTAATTCCGAATAAGAAAATACCTAATCCACCAATGAACTGGAAGATCATATCTTGAATATTGTATTCCACGCATTCCACTCCTTAAATTTCATGTACGATGTAATTATTAACTAAACCTCAAGGTACTGTAAACGGTTTACTAGTAAAATTTACACTAAATTTACAAAGGGATAAAAAGTTTACAAATCTTTAAAGAAACAGCTGGATTTAATTGGTTTTATCCCTATATAAAAAGTGTTTTTTGTGAAGAAATCACACTTTTTAGAATAGTATTGTTTAGTTGAATATGAAGGAAAGCGTCTGCGAGTTCATCGTATATTTTTTGATGAAAGTTAAGAAAATATGTAGGAAAATGATTGTATTAATTTATTTCTCGTTACTCATACCGTTTTTGTGCATAAAAAAAGCTACTGAATTATCCAGCAGCTTTTTCTCTGTTTTTATCTCCATGCTTTTGCTTTCTTATACTTGTAATGTAAATGAATAGGAAAGCAATAAGTAGTAGAGAGGAATAACGATATACAGTTGCGTAGTTTGTAAAATGTGCAATGAATCCAAATATAATTGCGCCAGCGCCAATGCCGAGGTCAAATGCTGAGAAGAATGTAGCTGTTGCGACTCCTCGTCGGTGCGGTGCTACTCGGTCGATCATCCATGCTTGTAGTGCAGGTTGAATCGCTCCAAAACCACTTCCGTAGCATGCTGCTGCAATAATTAAATTCGGAATGGTAGTTGTATACGACAATAAAATAATACCTGTAAATGTAATGATAACCCCTGGAATAATAACGAATGCATGACCTTTCGCATCGTATAACTTTCCAGAAAACGGACGAGTGACAGCGATTGCAAGTGCATTAAATAAGAAGAAGAGGCTTATATCAGCAATTCCGACTTCCGTAGCAAATAATGTAATAAAGCTCCCGATTCCGCCGTACATTAATGTAATACATAATATTAATAATGAAGGAAGTAAAGCTTTGCGTTCAATAAATCCATCGAGAAAAGTACCAGATGTTTGCTGTGGTGGTTGCGGCGATTTTTTGATTTGAAGTAGTTTCGTTAATATTAATGAAACAATTGTACATGAAAGTGCACATAAAAAAAGAATCGTGAAGTTATATGTTTGCATAAGCCAAAGCCCGATAAGTGGACCGAGCGCCATTGCAATCGTTCCAGAAAGGCCGAAATATCCCATGCCTTCGCCGCGGCGAGCTTGCGGAATTAAATCTGAAACGACAGTTCCATATGTAGTCGTTGTAATACCAAAGCCAGCTCCGTGTAAAATTCGCACGGCAAGCAATAGGAAGACGGTTGAAGCGAAAAGATAACTACCCATAGCGAGTAAACAAATAGCAGTACCGATCATTAAAATGATTTTTTTATTGAATTTTTGCAAGGCGTTTCCAGTTAGTGGTCGAACAAAAAGTGCCGCCACGGTAAACATGCCTACAACAAACCCGATATTAGAACTTGTGCCGCCAATTTCTTTCACATAAACAGGTAAAGTAGGAATTAACATTTGAAACCCTAAAAACATACATAAGTTTGCAAAAATTAAAGCGACAAACTCTTTCGTCCATAACGATTCTCGTTTTACGAGTATTGCTTCTCCCATATATTCATCCCCTATATAAAATTTTCTCTTTTCTTTCGAGTATATGTATTGGTCAATGTAACAGTCAAGGAAGGTGCCTTGAAAACGTATAACAATTTTCGAGGTGGAAAAACTGACAAATTTGTGTAAAAGCTACACAACTATGAAAAAAAGTTGTAAAGTATAGATGTATAGACTTGTAGTTGTTATGAATGATAGAAATTGTTTTTTCTTTAAAGAAAGCGGATTCAAAAAGTAGTGAATGAGAAGGGGATATATACTTTTTCACTACATATATTTGAAAAGGTTTACAAAACAATGAAGAAAGAGGCGTGTACATATGAGACGATTAGGTATTTCTATTTATCCAGAACATTCAACAGTAGAGAAAGATAAGGAATATTTAACATTAGCAAGTAAATACGGATTTACACGTGTATTCACATGCTTATTGTCTGTAGATGGAGAAAAAGAGAAAATTATAGAAGAGTTTAAAGAAACAATCTCTCATGCAAATGCATTAGGGTTCCAAGTATTAGTTGATATTAGTCCGTCTGTTTTTACACAATTAGGTATTTCATATAATGATTTATCTTTCTTCCATGAGCTAGGAGCGTACGGTATTCGTCTAGATGTCGGATTCTCTGGTTTAGAAGAATCGATTATGACTTACAATCCATACGGCTTAAAAATTGAAATTAATATGAGTAACGGCACGAAATATGTAGATAACATTATGAGCCATAGACCAAATCGTGAAAATTTAATTGGTTGCCATAATTTTTATCCGCATCGTTATTCAGGATTATCATACGATCATTTCATTAAATGCTCGAAACAATTTAAAGACTACGGTATGAGAACGGCTGCTTTTATTTCATCATTTGATGCAACGTACGGACCTTGGCCAGTAACAGAAGGGTTATGTACGTTAGAGCAGCATCGTGAATTACCGATGACAACACAGACGAAGCATTTATTTGCGACAGAATTAATTGATGATGTCATTATTGCGAACGCGTATGCATCAGAAAAAGAATTACAAGCACTAGGTGCATTAAATAAAGAGAAACAAACATTTGATATAGGATTATATGATACAACAACAGAACTAGAAAAAATTATCGTATTAGACGAGCCTCATTTTTACCGTGGAGATGTATCTGAATATATGATTCGCTCGACACAAAGTCGTGTGAAATATAAGAAAGAAGAGTTCAAACCGCATAATACACGCGAAATTAAACGCGGTGATCTTTTAATTGATAATGAACAGTATGGTCAATATAAAGGTGAATTGCAAATTGCGTTAAAAGATATGGTGAACACAGGAAAAACAAATGTAGTTGGCCGAATTGTGGAAGAAGAAATTTTCTTATTAGATTATTTACAAGCATGGGATAAATTCGGATTTACATTAAAGAAATAGATAAAATGAAAAAGGAAAAAACTACTGACTTCAGCAGCTTTTTCCTTTTTATATATAAATTGTGAGAGGAAGAGCTATGACAAAAGTGCATCAGCGATTAATTTCTATTTTAGAGGAGTTTTTAGAAGAGAAATCGATGTTAAATCGAGCTTTTTTAGCGAGCCGTTTACATGTATCAACGAAGACGATTCAAAAGGATATAAAATTATTAAATGATATATTGGAAGAAAACGGGGCGAAAATTGAATCGCAAAGAGGAACTGGATACGAATTAGAAATTATACAAAAGAAGAAGTTTGAAGAGTTTTGCGTGAGTTTATTTCAAAAACAGACAGAAAAGATCCCAACTTCTTATGAAGAAAGGATAGCGTATATCCTGCAACGTATTGTAACGTCAGAGGGGTATGTGAAGCTTTCACAGTTAGCAGAGGAGATTTATGTGAGTAAATCGACTGTAAATTTAATTATGAAAGATGTGACAGATATATGTGGTCGCTATCAATTACAAATTGAAAAGAGACCGTATTATGGTATACGTATTGTGGGAGAGGAGTTTCATATTCGTTCTTGTTTATCACAATATGCTTTACCGCGCTATGATCATACTCCGTTTCATGAGCAATTTGAGCAGAGGGATACATATTTATCGTTACCTCATATCCCATTTATCCGTTCGGTTATCTTAAAGTATATCGAGGGAGGTACGATATATTTATCAGATATTGAAATTGATAATTTAGTCATTCATATTGCAATTGCATTAAGGCGTTGTGAAGATCAACATTATATGAAAGGACTGAATGCGGAGCAATCAGAACTTATCATAAAGAAAGAATATACAATTGCGAAACAGATTGTAGGGGATTTAGAGAAAGAGTTGCATCTTTCATTTCCAGAAGAAGAAGTTTTATATGTGACGATGCATTTATTAAGTACTGCTGTTACAGCGAAAGATCGTTATGAAAATGTGGAAGAGCTATTAGGGAAAGATCTATATGCATTTATGCAACATATTCTTTTTAAAGTAGCGGAAGAACGGAATCTTATTTTTTATTATGATGAAGAATTATTATTTGGATTTGGTGTTCATTTAAAAACGTTATTAAACCGTTTGAAGTATAAGTTAAATACGAGAAATCCTCTATTGGCAGAAGTGAAAAAGAATTATCCGTATGCTTTTGAAATTGCAGTTCTTGTAGGAGATATAATTGGTGAATATACGGGAGAATCGATTCCGGAAAGTGAAATTGGTTATATTGCGATTCACTTCGGCGGAGCGATGAGTCGTTTACAGGAACAGAATCAAAAGAAAAGATGTTTACTAGTTTGTGCGACTGGTCAAGGAAGCGCTCAGCTATTGAAATATAAAATTTTATCACAGTTCCGAGATAAATTAGAGATTGTAGGTATTACAGGTTATTATCAATTGAAAGTAGAAGACATTTATAAAGATAAAATAGATTGTATTATTAGTACGATTCATATACCGAGTGGTTTGCCTGTGCCTGTTATAAAAGTGAACTCAATATTTGATGATAAAGAGATTAAGTCAATAGGTCAGCAGTTGTTTACGCATGTGAATATTAGTGTGCAGCAGTATATAAAGGAAGATTTAATCTTTTTAAATCATAGCGCTTCTACGAAGGAAGAGGTTATTCAGTTTTTATGTGAGAAAGCTGCTGAGAAAAACTATGTACCAGAAAACTTTTATGATTCTGTTATGGAAAGAGAAAATACATCTCCTACAGCCGTTGGGAATTTAGTTGCAATTCCACATCCGATGCAGTTATTAAGTGAGAAAACATTTTTGATGTTTTGTACACTTAATAAAGCGGTTGACTGGGGAGATAAGAAAGTACAAGTTATTATTTTATTTAGTGTAAAGCGCAATAATAATGAAGATTTACAAAAGCTTTATGATTTTTTATATGATATTATGTCTAGTCAAAGTGCGATAGAGAAATTAACTCAGGCTGGAATGATTGAAGAATTTCAAGAGATTTTACTATCGTTTTGAAAAAGTATATAAAAACTTCCGTTACACAACGGAAGTTTTTTATGTTTAATTGTATGCGTTTTCATAATAAAATAACAATATAGAAAAAAGATAGCTTGGGGGAATTTAAAATGCCTGATATGCAAACTCCATTTGCGTTAATTTTACATGGTGGCAATGCGAGAAGCGCGGCGCTTGAAGCAATTGCTTTTGCAAGACAAGGAGATTTTGAGAATGCGAGTGAAAAGATGAAACTTGCTAGTGAAGAGATTTCAGCAGTTCATCGCATTCAAACAGACTTAATTCAAGAAGAAGCAAGAGGAAATCATGCAGAAATCAGTTTACTGTTAGTGCATGCACAAGATCATTTAATGAATGCAATTACAGTGAAAGAACTTGCTGAAGAATTTATCACTCTTCATAAACGAGTAGAAGAGAAAGTGACAGTATAAGATGTACATTTTATTATGTTGTGCAGCAGGCATGTCAACGAGTATGGTTGTAAGAAAAATGCAAGAAGAGGCAATGGAACAAGGGAAGGATTATAAAATTAAAGCAGTTGATTCAGAACTTGTGAAACTGGAAATAAAAAATGCTGATGTTGTTTTAATCGGGCCACAGGTGAAGTATTTGTTTCCAGCGGTACAGTTTCTTGCGAAATCATACGATATACCGGTTGCAATAATAGAACAACGAGATTATGGGATGTGTGACGGTTTAAAAGTACTGAAACAAGCAGAACAATTAGTTTTAGCATAATTATATTTTTTTAAATATAAACATTATAATGTTATAACTTTATTTTGTTCTTTCGTAGTGAAGAGAAAGAGGAGGGATATTGATGAATGGTTTTATGAGTTTTATGGAACAAAAGATTATGCCAACAACGCAAAAGATTGCAGGACAACGACATTTATTAGCAATTCGAAACGGAGTTATTTCTACATTGCCGTTAACGATTGTCGGATCATTTTTCGTTATCTTTTTAAATTTACCAATTGATGCGTATATGGAGTGGATTGCACCATTTCGCCATATTTTAGATATTCCATTCCGATTCACAGTAGGTTTAATGGCGTTATACGCAGCATTTGGGGTAGGAGCTTCACTCGCAAACTTTTATCAGCTCAATCAGTTAAGTGCAGGATTGTTATCTGTACTCGCCTTTTTACTAGCATCAGTTGAACCAATTCAAATTACGAAAGCTGTACCAGGTGTTATTGATGCGGGAAGATATATTTCAGTAGGAACATTAAGTGCAACGTCTTTATTCGGCGCAATTGTTACAGCTTTAATTGCAGTAGAAATTTATCATTTTATGATTAAGCATAATATCTCGATTAAATTACCAGATAGTGTACCACCAGCAGTTGCAAACTCGTTTGCAGCATTAATTCCAACTTTAGTCGTTATTCTTTTATTCTGGGGTATTCGTTACGGTTTAAAATTTGATGTAAATACAACAATCACATATTTAATCGCACCACTAAAATCAGTATTAGTAGGAAATAATTTATTCGGCGGTTTATTAACAGTATTCTTAATCGTGTTCTTCTGGTCATTCGGTATACATGGCCCAGCGATTTTAGGACCAATTATTCGTCCGATGTGGGATTCAGCAATTCTTGAAAATATGGAAGTATTCACAGCTACAGGAAATGCACATCAATTGCCAAACTTATTTACAGAGCAATTTATTCAATGGTTCGTATGGATCGGTGGATCAGGCTCAACATTAGCTTTAGTTATTATGTTTATGTTCTCTAAATCTAAATTCCTAAAAGAGTTAGGTAGATTATCATTCGTGCCAGGTTTATTCAATATTAACGAACCGATTATTTTCGGGGCACCAATTGTAATGAACCCAATTTTAATTATTCCATTCGTTATTACACCGTTAGTGACAACGACAGTATCATATTTCGCAGTTGTTTCAGGCATGATTCCGCTCATGATGGCGAAGTTGCCATTTACGATGTTAGCACCAATTGCAGCGATTATTAGTACAGACTGGACAATTATGGCTGGTGTACTTGTACTTGTTAACTTTGTGATCTCATTCGTTATTTACTATCCATTCTTCAAAATGTATGAGAAACAGCAATTAGCAGGAGAGGAGAAAACAGAATGCTCGGAGCAATTATCATCTTAATTACATTCGTAGCGGGGCAGTGTATTGCACATTATTCAAAATGGGTACAAAGTAAATCTTTATTAGTGTTACTACTCATATCAATTTTATTTATCGGTAGTTCAATGGGTGCATATGTAATGCTAAGCTTACAATCACCGTACGTAATTATTGTACCAACGATTTTATGTGCCACATGTTTATCTGCAAAATATAGATTTACGAGCATGGCATTAATACAACGTGTGAAGGAGATGCAAAAGCATGGAGCGTAAATTAGGAATTTCACTTTATCCAGAGCATTCAACGAAAGAACAAGATATGGCATACATTTCGGCAGCGGCACGCCACGGTTTTTCAAGAATATTCACATGTCTATTATCTGTGAATCGTCCAAAAGAAGAAATTGTAGCTGAATTTAAAGAAATTATTAATCATGCAAAAGATAACAATATGGAAGTTATTTTAGATGTAGCTCCGGCAGTATTCGATCAACTCGGTATTAGCTATAGCGATCTATCATTCTTTGCAGAGTTAGGTGCAGATGGTATTCGTTTAGATTTAGGTTTTGATGGATTAACAGAAGCGAAAATGACGAATAATCCGTATGGCTTAAAAATTGAACTGAACGTAAGTAACGATATTGCATACTTAGAAAATATTCTTTCGCATCAGGCGAATAAACCAGCTTTAATTGGTTGTCATAACTTCTATCCGCAAAAATTTACTGGACTTCCGTATGATTATTTCATTCGCTGTAGTGAACGCTTTAAAAAACACGGTATTCGCACGGCAGCATTTATTACGTCACATGTAGCCGACATTGGTCCATGGGATATTAATGACGGATTATGTACGTTAGAACAACATCGTAACTTACCGATTGAAGTACAAGCGAAACATTTATGGGCAACAGGGCTTATTGATGATGTTATTATCGGAAATGCTTATGCGAGTGAAGAAGAGTTAGAGAAACTAGGAAACTTAAATCGTTACATGTTACAGCTAAAGGTACACTTTGTAGACGAAGCGACGGAAGTAGAGAAGAAAGCGACACTGCAAGAATTACACGTAAGACGCGGCGACATAACAGAATATATGGTACGTTCTACAGAAGTACGTAAAAAGTATAAAGACTATGACTTCCCAGTGCGCGAAAGTGTATTACAGGAAAGAGGGCAAGTTGTAATTGGGAACAACTCATTTGGTAAGTATAAAGGTGAACTGCAAATCATTCTAAAAGAGATGCCGATAGATGAACGGAAAAATATTGTCGGTACAATTGCAGAAGAAGAGTTATTCTTACTAGATTATGTAGGAGCTTGGACGCAGTTTACTTGTGTGGAATAGGGAAGGGCAGGAGAGGATGCTATGGCATCCTCTTTTTTCTGTTGTAGTTTATTGCTGCTAACAATATATCTTTTGGTTTAAGGGTTGGATGTGGTGTGGCTTTGAAATAAAGTCTGTAAAGGATTGTTTTAAACCAATCCAAGTTAACACAACTAGAATTTTAAATTAAGAAAATGGCTAATAATAATATTGTACATCTAATAAGAGCATGTTTATTTATCAAAACTGATGGTGCTAATTTAATCAAATATTTAGAGGTGAATAATATATAATTATTTAGTTAGCTTATTTACGTATTTTCAATGTTTAAAGATGGAGAATCTCCCTTTTTTAGAATGATTTATAATAATTCATTTAATTTATTATCCAATTTTAATGTAAACGTTCTTGTACTAAGCTTCTGTTCTATTGCTTCAAGGTTGGTATATAACTTTCTTTCTATTCAAATAAAAGTAGTTGCACGATGTTTTAAGTGTGTATATAATTCCTCATATAGTTTATATAATGTATATAAACTATATGAGGAATTATATTGAAATAAGTTTTCGATGATAATAAATGGAGGGGTGACCATTACTAATATTTTATAGAGAATTTGAAATTAGTAACTACTCAAAATGATGAAGTGTGAGTGGAGAGATTTTCAGATGTCAGGAACAATAAAGTGATACTATATTAGTTATGCAAATTGCTAGATGATTCCCCTTGTTATATTTTTAATTATATAATTGATTTATATTGCGTTGAGGGCATTTTCCTGAAGCCACAGTACAGGACATTATTTCAAATGTTCTTACAAAAAAATACAAAAGAGGTATTGGTATGCAAATAATTATTTCGAACAGTTCAAAGGAGCCGATTTATGAACAAATTACGAATCAAATCAAATCGTATATTTTAGCAGGTGAACTACAGGAGGGGACAGCAATACCTTCCATGCGTAATCTTGCAAAGGATTTACAAGTTAGTGTAATTACGACGAAACGTGCCTATGAGGAATTGGAAAAGGCGGGCTTTATTTATTCCATTGTAGGAAAAGGTTCTTTTATCGCAGAGCAAAATCTAGAGGTCATGAGAGAGAAGAAGCTGAAGGTCATTGAAGAACAATTGAGTGCGGTCATAACGAATAGTAAAGAAATTGGGATACCACTTGATGAAATACAGCAATTATTGAAGATTTTATATGAGGAGTGAAATGAATGGGAAATGTGGTTGAATTAAAAAATGTAACGAAGAAATTCAAAGATTTTTCCGTTGAAAATATTGATTTACAAGTGAAGCAAGGCTTTGTAACGGGATTTATTGGAGCAAATGGGGCCGGTAAGTCTACAATCATAAAAATGATGATGAATCTATTAAAACCGGATTTCGGAGAAGTTAAGCTTTTCGGATTGGACTACAAGACGCATGAGAAGGCGATCAAGGAACGCATTGGGTTTGTATACGATGAGAATGTATTTTTTGAAGGGCTGGACTTAAAAGATATAAAACGTATTGTTGCACCAGCTTACAAACACTGGGATGATACATTATTTTATCAATATGTTGAAAAATTCGAATTACCGCTAAATAAAGCGATAAAAACTTTCTCAAAAGGGATGCAAATGAAGACTTCATTGGCGATAGCACTATCACATCATGCAGAGCTAATTATTATGGACGAGCCGACAGCAGGCCTAGACCCCATATTTAGACGAGAGCTGTTGGATCTTTTACAGGAATCAATGATTGATGGTAATCGTACCATTTTCTTCTCTACACATATTACAACAGATTTAGATCGCATCGCAGATTATATTACTTTTATGCAGAATGGGAAATTAGTATTTAATCAGTCCATTCACGATGTAGTTGAAAACTATGCGCTCGTTAAAGGAGGATTGGATCTGCTAGATAGAGACACTGAAAGGGCATTTGTTTATGTTCATCGTGCTCCAACAGGGTTTGAAGCATTAACGGATAATATTAAAGAAGTGAAAAGTACTTTCGGGGATACAGTTGTCATTGAACGCGCCTCTCTGGAAGATATCATGTATTACTTTAAAGGGAGGCAGACCCCATGTTTAATTTAATCAGACGTGATGTCATACTACAGAAGAAACAGCTATTAATCTTTATTCCCTTTATCGTAATCTTTATCATTTTGGGCGTACCTCCAGTTTTGATTTTTCTGGTTGCCAGTATTTTTATTCCCTTTAATACATATGCTTACGATGAAAAAGTAGAGACAAATATATTATTAAATTCCTTACCTTACACACGTAGGGAAATTATCGCATCACGCTATATTGGCGCTATCGTATATATGATTCTATCCATTGGGGTGACAAGTTTAGTATTATTTACTTTCAATGAACCTTTTACGATTACTGATATTGCGATTGGCAGCGGCTTATTTTTATTATTTGTTGCGTTTACCTTCCCATTATTTTATATATTTAAACCAGGCTATATTACAACAGTTGTTCTCATAAGCTTTATTATTTTAACATGGATAGCACGGCCTATTGCATCGTTTATAACTGAACACTCAACAGTAATAACTGATTTTACTGTCAATTTATCTATCCCGGCTTTATATACGTTAGCGACACTTGTTATTGTGGGAGTCTATGTTATTTCTTGGGGGATTACCACAGCTATGTACCAGCGAAAAGCGTTCTAAGTGGGTTCTTTGTACCAACTGAAAAATTCAAGTGAAATTCGATTAGATGTATGATGCAAGAAGCAGCAATATTCTTTTTTGGGATATAAAGTTATATGACTGAAAGTGTAATAATGGTCCTTTAATAATCATTGGTCGACAGGGAGAAGTAAACTTTGAATCAATTTTTCTGGAGGTTGGTCCTACACGGGTTTCGATGGAGTTTTTATATATGCTGCTGGGCTAGATACTGATTGGGGCCTCTGGTGTAACGCATCTTAGATATTGAATTTTAATATAATACTTAAACATTAGAAATAATGTTATTCAAGAAAAGTACGCCATTCTTAAGTAAGGTGGTGTCTTCTTTTATTCAAGTATATTCTTGAATGAGGCAAGAAATTGTATGTATAATCTTTGAATTGCGATTTATTACGGGGAAAGTCATCATTTTCGTACACCTATCGATACGTACCTTGATTAAAATAAATATGTAATAGCAAGATAAATATAAAAGTGGAAATAACTTAATCAAAAGATGTTGTAAGTTCCTTATCTGAGGAGGAATGAGCCCTCTTATCTTGAGGCTATTCAAAACAAAAATGGGATGCGAACGCAAAGCCATTTAAGAATTCTCCCATCGCACCAAAAGGTGTAGAGCTTGTGCTTTTAATTGTAGATGTTTGATTGTATAGAAAAAGGGAGACTATGCTCTGGAAAGATTTACAGTAGAAGGAAGAACATTAATAATATTATTGTGGATTTAAAAGAAAATAGTACTATTTTACCCCTTTAGGCATTTTTGTTGAGAGGGGTGTTTTTATATCTAAAAGAAAAAGAACATCTGAAATTGAAAAGTAGATTAAACAAGGTTGGGTTTCAGAAGAGGTGTGAATTATAAAGCTATAGTTAAAGATTCAAGATATATCCAATAAGGTTGTTCAATTTATTTAAAAGAAATAAAAACAAGTAGGAAACATGAATTTTTATCGAATTTAAAACGAAATGAATTTCATTTGACTTATATTACCAGGTTAAGTTATTGTAAAATTGTATAAAGTTAAAATTTTTAAATAAAATAAATTCCGTAACGGATTTTATTTAAGGCGCTATACATTGAAGGGAGGTTTATTACATATATGCGTTTTATCACTATCTACATGTTAATTTTTAGATACCATTAAATGTGGGGATAAGTAGGGATATTTTATTGCTTATTATGTATTAAATACTTTGATCAGGAAGCTTAACAGCCTGTTACTAGAGGAAAATGACGAATTTTATTACTGGATTGCCCTTTTGATTGCTTTTCTTTTATTGCAGTAGTTTTAAAGACGTTGTATTGGATAGTGTATGAAAATTGTTTAAATGTAAATACCTTATATATTAAGGGAATTCTATAAATATATGTGTCTCCTTAATATTTCACATTAAAATATGATAATATACAAAACCTGAGTTTAAGATTAGTATATATTTCTTGTTCAATACAGAGATTCTAACAATAAAAGTAGAAGTTTACTTAATATATTTTTAGGGGTATACAGAATGGGCGTAATAATAACCAAATTAAAGTAATAATATATGAGGAGAGGGATATGAAAGATGGAAGATATACATATAAGTTCCAGTGAACAAAACGGGTTACAGCTACACCTATGTAACACAGATAAATTTAAGACAATTAGTATAATGTTGATGATAAAAGCACCTCTTCAAGAGGATTTAACTACCGCAAGAGCATTAATTCCTTATATTCTGAATGGAGGATCAATAAATTACCCAAATCGTAAGCTATTAAAACAAAAACTTGATGAGATGTATGGAGCCACTCTTTCAACAGATGTCCTAAAAAAGGGTGAGAATCAAATTATTGCTTTTAGAATGGAGCTACCTGCAGATAAATTTCTTAATGTATCTAACCCTTTGTTAAAATCATCTTTAGATTGTAACTACTCAGCTTCCTCAGACAAAAAAGCATGCTAAATACATGTTTCCAATTCGAAAACATGAAAAAAAATATGCCCATAAGAGAAAGAATCTAGATCGAATCGAGAATTTCTCTTATGAAATCGTGCAATTCCAAGGAACCGTTCCGGTTTCTATAACCTGACCTATCGCTTGTAAGACAGATTGTTTTTGTTTTTTCATGGTGCTTATAAAGCTTCGTATCTGACAAAAAGATTCTGCGCCTTTCTTACTTCGAAACGTTCCAGACACTTTCTGTTTGACTTTCGTCATTCGAATATCCCGTTCTGCTTGATTGTTATCAAATGGAATGTCTGGATGTTCTAAAAATGCTAGAATTCTGTCAGCATATTTGACGAAGCGATTCCATAAATTTTGAGCAGGCGTCTGTTTTCCTTTCTTTTTTGGTTCTGAAGAAAATACTTGTTTTTCTTTTAATATAGCTTGATAGGCAGTCGACAGATTCTCTTGCTCTGCTTTTGGCAGGAGTCCTTTGTATTGTTTTTTTAGCGTTAAGGCTTGCGTTAAAAACTCCTGCATCTGTTGTGCCCATTTTTCTCCGGTACTATCTATAATTCCTTGTAAATCTCGTAAGAGGTGGGCATTACATAATACGTGACGACAATCTGTATACGCATCATATGATTTCCAACCATCATGCATCGCGATTCCAGAAAAAGACGGCAAGATTTCTCCAGCATCCATTGCTTCTTTTCCGCGTTTTTGATGAATATGTTGCAATGTCACCTCCGGTGTACTGGCAGTATGTAACCATTGTGTTTTATTTTCTACACGCATACCGGTTT
This sequence comes from Bacillus cereus group sp. MG4, assembly GCF_040460055.1. Classification (NCBI taxonomy): domain Bacteria; kingdom Bacillati; phylum Bacillota; class Bacilli; order Caryophanales; family Bacillaceae; genus Bacillus; species Bacillus cereus group sp. MG4. The sequence continues at coordinate 4,268,483 of NZ_JARVGZ010000001.1, forward strand.
CATCAAAATGGACAACAGAAGACTGAAGGATCTGGTCTTTTACTTCTTGGAGAAAAGGCTGCAATTGAGCCGAAAAACTGTTTGTATGATTGACTAACGTTCCTTCACTGATAGAATGTCCAAAACAATCTTGAAAGAATTCTTTTGTTCTTTTTAAAGAAAGACACTGATAATGCGTTAAATAGGGGATTAGTCTTTTTATATTTGGACCATATTGAACAGGACGAGAGACAGTAGAAGGAAACTGGGATTCTTGAATAGAATGGCAATGTGGGCACTCTTTTTGTTCCACTTTATGTTCTGTTACTTCTATCTGGATAGGTGGTAAATCATACACTTGGCGAATGCGGTATCCTTTTACAGGCTCATGGTCTAAAGAAGTATAGCAACAAGTACAATAGGTAGGAGAATATGTAATTGTATGGTCTGGAGTCGCTGTCAAACCAAGAGTATGTCCTTTGTGGCCCAACTGGCCACCGGTTTGACGCTGGGATGATTTTCGCAAACTTTTTGTAATAGGCTTACGAAAACCATCTGTAGAGGGTGGTTTATGACTATTTGTAGAGTTTTTTTTTGAACGATTTTCTAATTCTTCTATACGCTCTTTTAAATTCTGTATTTGACTTTCTAATTGATGAACAAAATCGCAAATAGCTTGAGGTCCCTTTTGATAGACAGCTAGAATTTCTTGTTTTTTCAACATAAATACCACCTCCTTGTATGATATATCTAGTATTCACACAAAAAGTACATATCAGACTAGTAAATGAAAAAAGCCTCCGTGAGGAAGCTGAGTAGTTACTTTAGATTTATTGCACGAGGTTGTTTACAGTCCACTGCTTGAAAATGGAGTATTTAATTCCGCAATTGTTGAACAAGAGAAACGTTCATTAAAGCACCGACTTGCTTCAGTGTATAATGAGAAAATGCTATACGCCAATATTCGTTTGATAGAAGAGATGTTTAAAGATGAACCGTATCAACTGTCTGTATTTGGGAGAGAAGAAGATATTGCTTCACTTAATGCTGCATCTATTTATCAAGTATATGAAGAACTACTTCAAAACGCTTGTTTTGATTTATTCATCGTTGGTACCTTGAATGAGAATGAGATTAAATTAATGGTACAAGATGTTTTTTCTGAACAACATGACACCAAACTTATAAAGACGATTTCTTCAGATAGGAAAGCTGTAAATGGTGTCAAGATTATTCAAGATAAAATGGATGTGAAGCAAGGGAGACTTCTTTTAGGCTATAGAACTTTTTCGACAATACAAGATGAGGATTATGAAGCTACAAGGGTAGCGAACGCAATTTTTGGTAGGTTTCCATCTTCTAAATTATTCGTTAATTTACGTGAAAAGGAAAGCCTTGCTTATTTTGTACTTTCACAAATAGAAAGCAATAAAGGAATATTAACAACGATGGCTGGAATTGATTTTGATAATTATGAACGTGCAATTGAAATTATGAGAAAACAAGAGTATGCGATGAAAGAGGGGGACTTTACTGATGCTGAAGTTGAACAAGGTAAAGCGATGTTGATTAATCTATTCCTAGAAGCATACGATACTCCTCTAGGAATTATGGATATATCTATTCAATCGGTTGATAGTGGATTATCTAATAAAATAAATGATCAGATTAAAAGAATTCGTATGGTATCAAAAAGCGATGTTATTCGAGCTGCTAATAAATGGGAACTAGATACTATCTACTTCTTAAATAGAAAGGGATAAATAAAATGAATTCAATAATTTATAAGAAATTAGGAGAGACAATATATCAAGAAAAGCTCGCCAATGGTCTTGAAGTTTTCATACTTCCTAAGAAAGAGTTTCATAAAACATTTGCGACATTCACAACAAAATATGGTTCAATAGATAACAAATTCTCATCTCTAGGGAAAGAATGTTCCACTCAAGTTCCAGATGGAATAGCACATTTCTTAGAACATAAAATGTTTGAAAGTGAAAAGGGTGATGTTTTTCATACATTTGCAAAGCAAGGAGCTTCTGTTAATGCTTTTACAAATTTTACTCGTACGGCCTATACAGTATCAGCTACGTCTGAAATAAACAAAAATCTTATAACTCTTCTAGACTTTGTTCAAGATCCATATTTTACAGATGAAACGGTTGAAAAGGAAAGAGGCATCATTGAACAGGAAATAAAAATGTATGATGATAATCCGAATTGGCGTGCCCGATTTGGAATCTTAGAAAATATGTATAAGAGTCATCCTGTGAAAATTGATATAGCGGGAACAATAGATTCTATTAATCAAATCACTAAAGAGAATTTATACTCTTGCTATAATACTTTCTATCATCCTAACAATATGTTACTTTTTATTATCGGACCTGTAGTTCCTGAAGAAGTAATAAAGCTCATTCGGGAAAATCAAGGGAGAAAAACATTTCCAGACCCTGAAGAGATTCAACGCATATTCCCTAATGAAGATGCAAAAGTGAATAGAAGGTCAAGTATTATGAAACTTCCAGTTCAAATACCTAAAGTTTTTATTGGATATAAGGAAGCTAATCCTATGAGACAAGGTAAAGAGTTGCTTAAATATGAGCTATCTCTAAATGTTTTATTGGAGCTAATGTTTGGTAAGGGCTCTAAAGCGTACGAGAAGATGTATGATAATGGTTATTTGGATGAATCGTTTACTTTTGATTATACAAATGAAAAGTATTTTGGTTTTTCGGTAATTGGTGGAGGTAGCCAAGAGCCTGAAGAAATTATAAAAATTGTCAATGAAACTATCTTTGAGTTTAAGAAGGAATCAATAAAGAAAGAAGATGCACAACGTGTAATTAAGAAAGAGATTGGCAACTTCTTAAGTGCTATTAACTCTCCTCAATTTATCGCTAATCAATTTACACGCTATCGTTTTAATGATATGGATTTATTTGACGTTTTGCCAATGCTTGAAAATCTAACCGAAAAAGATCTTGAAGAAGTACTACATTTACATTTTTCTGATGAATCAAGAACAACGCTAATTGTAAAAGGGGAATAAAATAAATTACAAGAAAATTCTTGTATTAATACAAGTTATAGATAGGTTCAGAATCTAACCAAGTACTCAGTACTAAAATTGAATCCGCTTACGTATTAGTCGAGTAAGTGAGTGGCAAATTGTTAGACATCTAAAACTAACAATAAAAATATAAATATACAATATTATAATAATTGGTTTTATTGAGATTTTGGATAATAACTGTTTCTTATTTTCGGTCCATCGAAATATAAGGGGGATAATAAATTCTTTTTAATTAAAACATGATAGAAATATTCATAAATTTCTTCAAGGAAAGTGAAAGTAAGTATATAGCTTGATTTTTCAGACTCATTTTAAAAAAATATTGTAAAATTCAGTAAAAATATTGAAATAAGCTGGAATTCATATTATTATATATAATATATATATACAATATACAAAGAAAGGCGATGCAAACTCCAGTTTTTTACTATTTGTAAAAAACAGATAGTGATATGTAAATCCCATAGAATTGGTAAATTGGAAATTAATTTGGTGTTTTATTCCCATGACATTTTGATTTTTTATCGCTTCATATTACATATTGTATTAATGGCTTAGGCTTTAGTTTTCCCTGATAGCGATACTATAGTTATTACATTAGAAATAGAAAAATTGAGGAGGTAGATTCCATCCCGCTTCATAAAATGAACAACAAGCATTTTGTGATAAACTCAATAACCTTCAGTTTTATTAGTCCATCTAGAGTAGCACATTTATTTCTGTTATAGCATCGCAACCAGTTGGTTAAACATTCAATAATGAACCGGGCAGGTTTGCTCTAAACTAAAGTTTACTTAAAGAAAAAAGCGGCATTTTGATACAAACTTGTAGGTTTTTGGTTCTAGGAGAAGGTATAAGCACTTTGTAAAAATAACAGAGTCAAATACTAGAGTGCTCCTTATCCTTGGCCAGTTTTTAATTTTTAATCGTATATCTTGAAAGAAGGTGCTCCAATAGACAATATAAATAATAGATAAAATTCACCTAGAATTTCCTATCAAATAAATATGGGATAAAACAATCATATTTATAGATGAGGAAGCTACAATGCTAACTTGGATAAATTATAAAAAAAGATTTCAAATCAACTCGAATTTTTTTTGAAGCAATCTATTTATTATGACAGGAGTGAAACGATGTCAAACCTTTTAGAAATTAAAAACATTCAAAAATCTTATGACGATAAAGTTGTCCTAAAAAATATTACATTCAATGTGCCTTCAGGATCAATTGTTGGATTCATCGGTAATAACGGGGCAGGTAAATCAACAACATTTAAAACAGTACTAGGATTAATTTCTAAAGATGGCGGTACAGTTAAAATATTAGGAGAAGAAAATATAAATAAACATGCCAAGATTAAGGAAGAGATTGGGGTCGTATTTGATGCTATGAATCTACCGGCTCATCTTACAATAAAACAATTAAGTAAAGTTTTTGAAAAAATGTTTGAATCTTGGGACCAAGATAATTTTTATAGATTAGTTAATTCTTTTTCTTTACCTATAGATAAAAAGGTAGATAAATTCTCACGTGGGATGTCAATGAAATTGTCTATAGCTGTTGCGTTGTCGCATAATGCAAAATTATTAATTTTAGATGAAGCGACGGGAGGGCTTGATGCCGCATCAAGGGAAGAAGTGCTAGATGAATTAAAAAGTTTTGCGAGTAAGAATAACTGTGGTATATTACTTTCTTCTCATATTATGAGTGATGTAGAGAAAATAGCTACTCATCTTGTCATTATAAAAGATGGAGAAATTATATTAAATGAAGAGAAAGATAAGGTTTTGAAAAGCTATGCGATTGTAGATATTGAGGGAAAACAACTATCCTTAATCAACAAAGACATCATTGTGGCGAAAAGAAACTATGGATCTTATTTTAGTGTACTTGTATCAGATGTAAATACATTACCAAATGATTTTGTTTTTAGAAATGTCTCAATGGAAGAAATTAGTGTTTTATTAACAAGGAGTGAAAATAAGTGAGAGGTTTATTATTGACAAGCTATTACCTAATTTATCGAACTTTTTTAATGTTCATGGCAGTAGCTATATTGGGGTCTGGATTAATTTTTTATTTTGGAGATGCTTCAATGTACAATTTGATTGCTGTATGCACTATATTATTTGCGGCGATTCCTGCACTTGAAGTTGTTAAACATGAGAGTAAGTCTGGTTATGATAAATACGTACTTACTTTACCGGTTACTAGGGGTAATATTGTACAAAGTCACTACTTTTTCTATTTTTTAGTTGTAATTATTGGTACTTTATTATCATGTGGCATATTTTATGTATATGGTTTAATTTCAGGTGCAACAATCGATGATAGTATATTTAAGGGCATTTCTTTGGGGATTTTCATAATCCTTAATGCAGGTGCAATATCTTATCCACTCCTCTATGTTTTCGGTGCAGAAAAATCTGATGCTATTACAATTGGAAGTGCATGTGGGGGCCTTCTAGCATATTTTGGATTGCAGGGCGTGATTGGATATCTAATAGAACAATTACCACTATCAAACTTAAGTCCAGTTATATATATTTCAATTCTATATACAATATTTGGTGTTATCATATATATTCTTTCTTTTCTTATTTCTATACTTATATATCATAAGAAAGAATTTTAATATGTAAACAAAATATATTTACTCTTATTGAAGTGGCATTGGTTGTAAGTAGATACTTAGTCAGAAGAGAAATCAAGTATTGGTGTGAAGGTGCTATAACTAATATAATTTTAGCTATAGCACTTACGATAATAATGGATTATTTATAATAAATTGAAAAATAAATATGTTAATTAAAATTAAATAACGTGCTAGTAAAATCAGAGTGTTTTAGCGGATTTTCTCTTAATATGGTTGAATTTTTTAGTTTTACAGCCAAGATATCATTTATGATCATCTTTTGCAGAAGCTAAACAATAATTATAGATAGCTAAATGGAGGTCTTTTTATGGAAGGTAATATGCTTTATCATCGCTACTTAAAACCGAATTCTGAATATTACGGTAAAATGAGTGAGAGAGAACAGGATTCTATATACGAACTAAATGACATTCCTGATACATATGCTGTTATATTAAACAATGACTCAGTTTGGAAGCACTATCATGTTAAGGGCTCAATACTCCCAGAACAGGGGTGGAAAATTCATGTAACTTCATCATTAGAAGATTCAAAGAGTGTACTAGATAAGGTAGCAAGGTTATGCATAGATAAGAAGATTGAGTTCAAGCATCTTAAGAATAAAGATAGTTTTATGAAGATGAATTCGAAAAATGCTAATCGTGCTTCTTCTGGGAAGTTTATAACAATATACCCTAAAAATAACGAAGTCTTTGTTGAATTGTTAGAAATGATTTCTTCAGAAATCCAAGATTTTAAAAAAGGACCTTATATTCTTAACGATAAGAGATGGAAAAATAGCAATGTATTCTATAGATATGGAGGATTTAAAGGTATCATTAATAAACATGGAGAGCATTGTATTAGGGATGAGAAAGGTAATTTAATTAAGGATCAAAGAAACCCCTTTTACCAAGTGCCTGAATTTGTGAAAGACTTTGATGATTATCTGAATACAATTAATAATTCTGGAGATTTGGAAACCCAAGGTGAGAGTAGACTTGAGCAATATAAGATTGAAACAGCACTTAGCTTTAGTAATGCTGGTGGGGTATACCTTGCGACTCGAAAGAAAGATAACTTGAAGGTAATTATTAAGGAGGCGAGACCGAGCGCCGGTTTAGATGGGGCGGCTCAAGACGCTTTAGCAAGGCAAAAAATTGAGTATGATGCTTTGAAAAAGCTTAAAGATGTGCCTGGTGTTGTTAACTTGATTGATTATTTTCAGGAATGGGAACATTATTTTCTCGTAGAGGAATTTATTGAAGGGCGAGACTTAAGACAATGGATTGCCCAAGATTTTCCGTTCTTTAGAGATAGTAATAGTATGAGTAATCATGCTGAAAATGTAAAAAAAATACTGTTACAACTGTTCACTCTAATAGATGGCATGCATAATAATGGGATTGCTATGGGTGATTTACAACCAGCAAATATAATGGTAACTGAGGAATTAACTGTTAGGATAATAGATTTTGAAACTGCTATGCCTGTAAAATCTGAAGATAGACCTACTCTGGCAGCAATTGGATTTGTTTCACAGGAAATGAAGGTTAGTGGTGCAAGAGATTGGTTTGGATTTAAGAAATTGATAAGGTATTTAGCGCTTCCGTTACTGTCTTCAGAAGATTTAGAGGGTTATTTACAATATAATCACCTTAATTGGATAAAGGAGAATTATGGAGAAGAATTTTATAGTTTTATTTTGAATTTACAAGAGCAATGTGATAAGAGAATACAGGATTATCAAACATATAATCCTAAAGAAATTAACCTAAGTGATCAGATAAGTGATTTTGATTTAACTTCTATTATTAATAAGTTATTAATAGGTGTTGAGAATAATTTAACAAATGATGAAAGGTTTATTAATGGTGATATTCGTCAGTTTGAGATGAATGGAGGGAAATTTAATTTTTTAACAGGAGGAAGTGGAGCTGCCTTTGCACTAACTAAAAATAGCTCTAGCAGTACAGAAATAGATAAATGGATTCAAAGTGTTTTGTTGAATAATCTTTCTCTAATTAAAGAAACTGGATTATTTACTGGGAAAACAGGCATATTGGCTTTACTTTACGACAGAGGTTATAAAGAAGTTGTCATAAACGAGTTGAATAATTTAAAGGATAATAGTAACAAAAGTGATATTTCTTTGCGATCAGGCCTTTCTGGGATAGGTATATTCATTATTAGCTTATACTTGGAAACTAAAAATACTGAATTTTTAAATTTAGCAGAAGAGTTAGGTAGTTTAATTGAAATAAACAGAGTTAAAAATGAACCCCTAAGAGTTAATGATTGGATGGCGGTTGATATAGGCTTAATTGATGGACTATCTGGTGTATCCCTGTTTTATTCAGCACTTTATTCGGCTACCCATAATAAAAAGTATCAAGAAAAGGCTGAGGCATTACTAAAAAAAGATTTAGAATCGACAAAAAAAGATGATGTAACGGGTGTATTACAAACAGTCGATAATAAAAATCGCCTATTGCCATACCTTTCTGGAGGCTCTATTGGAGTTGCTATTTCAATTTGGTTTTTAAACCATGTGAGTGGACAAGACCTTTATAGAGAAGAGATGGATGCGATTTTAAAATTATCAAAGACACGTTGCACAATTAGTGGTGGCTTATTTGATGGCGCAGGTAGCTTCATGTTACTTCCTGTTATGGTTAAAACCGATAAAGAACGTAAGATGATCCTTAATGAGGTATTGAATTTACTTAATCTCTTTTTAATTGAGAAAAAAGGTTATTATGTATATCCAGGGCAATTTTCTTATAGATTATCCGATGATGTTTATACAGGTAGTTCAGGAATAATTTTAGCATTAATGGGAGTAGTCAAAGATAATCCAATCTATTGGTTACCTTTGATAAATTCAGATGAATTTTTAGCGAGAACAAAAGCTAAGGAATTATCAGTAACTAGCGGACAAATTTAATAAATGCCTTTAATCAAATAAAGGAGGTGAACAAGATGAACGCAGTATTAGAATTACAAAAATTAGCGAATGACACAGACGGAAAAGGTCAAGCGGCGGATGCGACGATCACTACAGTGACAGTAACATCAACTAGTATTTGGGCTTCAACAGTAAGTAATCATTGTTAAATGAGTATTCAGTTAATTACATATAATTCAACTGAGATGAAAAAGATGAATACAGTAATTGTTATTTGAGACTAACTCAAAATAACAATTACTAATTACCCCTTGTTTGCTTAGTTGACCCCCAGCTAAGCAAACAATGATTTCTTTTACTATACTTATAAACTATAAAAAAATCAATAGAAGGTGAACGAGATGGAAAAGTTATTAGAAATAGCAAAAAACCCTGAACCATTTGAGAAAGGAACGCAAGAAATTTGGCTTGATCCAGATAGAGCTGACCTTGTTTTGAAGTCTCATTTTGATGAGAATATTCCTGGTGGGAGTAGGGAGAGCAGTTTTATTGATGGAACTGTTGATTTTATTAATAAGATTGCACCAGTAGAGAAGTTTAAAAAGGTTATTGACTTAGGTTGTGGCCCAGGACTCTATTCTCAAAGGTTAGCAATACAAGGGTACGACGTTGTTGGTGTAGATTTTAATGAAAAATCAATTGAATATGCAATTAGTGATGCGAGAAAGAAGGGTTTAACTATAGATTATAGGATTGAAAATATTACTAACATTGAGAGTCAAAATGAGTTTGATCTTGCTCTACTTATTTATCAGATTTATAGTGTCTTTAGTCCAGAGGATAGGAAAAAAATTCTTAGCAATATCTATCGTGGTTTAAAACCTGGTGGGTTAGTTCTTTTAGATGTGTTATCAGATGCTGGTTATGAAAACTTCCAAGAGAATTTAATGTGGTCTCTATCTAGAAAAGATAATTTATTTTCGGATAGGAAACATTTAACTTTATACGCTGCATTTAAATACCCTAATAACGTTACTTTGGCAAAAAATGTTCTAGCTTTTGGTGATGGCGAGATAGTGAATTATAATTATTGGAATCAACATTTCAGTATTGAAAGTCTAGAAAAAGAAGTGAATGATGCTGGATTTACTCTTCAAAAGGTGTATGCAGATGTTAATGGGGGAGATTACGTAATCGATAGCGAGTCCTTTGCGGTAGTTTTAAAGAAGAAATGAAAAAAGTGAAAATTATCAGTTAATTACAAGGGTATAGAATATGTATTTTTCTCAACTAGAATTTTAAATAGGACTTTCGATATTACATTTATATCTAAAACGAGTGCATTTAATGGTTAAGAATCGTTAGAATCCAGTGTTAGCCATAATAGATGAATAATGCAATGCTTATGCTAACACTGAATCCTAAAGTAAAAAGGTATTAGTATCCTATGAAAATATAAATTTTACATATATATTATAAGTGTTTAATAAGCTGCATAAAAAAACTGTGAAGAAAAGGATAATTCAAATATGAAAACACTATCTGTTAAGCAATTCATAGATATTTTAAATAGATACAGACCTTCTAAGTGGCTACTCAGCATAGCGTTTATACTATCAATAATTCAAACTGGTTTATCACTTGTGGTTCCATTAATTTCTAAGGAACTTATTGATATATTAGTTGTTAATGAATTTAATGTGCTTATTATATTGGGCTTAATACTTGTTTTTATTTTACAAGTTTCACTTTCTGGTATTTCTCTTTATATGATGATGTATATTGGTGAAAAAATAATTGTACGTCTAAGAGAAGATTTGTGGAGCAGGATAGTAAGGTTTCCAGTAAAATTTTATGATGCAAATAATTCAGGTGAAATTATGAGTAGAATTACGAATGATACTAATGTAATGAAAAGTTTTTTCGTAGATCACTTGATTCCATTTTTTACTGGATTGATTACTATTGTAGGTTCTTTGATCATTCTTTTTCTTATAGATTGGACAATTGCGCTTATTTTTCTACTTGTTTTTCCCTTAGCATTTTTGGTTTTAAGCCCACTGGGTAAAAGGATGTATAGTGTTTCAAAAAATTTACAAAATGAAACTGCATCATTCCAAGGAGATCTTGGTAGAGTGTTAAGTGATATTCGTTTAGTAAAGCTTTCAGTTGCTGAAAATGAAGAAGCAGCTCAAGGTGGGAAACGTGCAAGAAGATTGTATAGGTATGGTTTAAAATCTGGAAAGATAATGGCGATGGTACTCCCTCTTATTACAACAACAATTCTTATGGTATTGGTTTGTATATTTGGTTATGGAGGCTATAAAGTTGCAATGGGTTCTTTGTCAACAGGAGAACTAGTAGCTATTGTGTTTTACCTATTTCAGATTATGGCTCCAGTAACATCAATGGCTCAATTTTTTACTCACTCTCAAAGAGCAATGGGAGCAACAGAACGTGTTAATTCATTATTAGAGGAGGAACTTGAAGGAGGTATTATAACAAACAAGGATAATGCAAATAAAGAAAATGAAGTTGGAATTACATTTTCTAATGTTGCGTTTTCATATAGTGATAAAAGAGAAATATTAAATAATGTTAGCTTTATAGCTAAAGGATGTCAAAAAACGGCAATTGTAGGCGGAAGTGGAGCAGGAAAAACGACTTTATTTTCTTTACTTGAAAGATTTTATAATGTTGCAAATGGGGATATTCATCACAATGGGAAGTCCATATATTCCTATCAGCTCAATGAATGGAGAGAAAAAATTGCATATGTTAGTCAGGATTCACCTATTATGGAGGGGAGTATTAGGAGGAATTTAGTATATGGAGTAAAGAGGGATATAAGTGAGTTCAATATTTTTGATGCTCTAAAAAAGTCCAATCTAGATTCTTTTGTTTCATCACTACCTCAAGGCCTAGATACGGAAGTTGGTGAAAGAGGGATTCGTTTATCAGGTGGGCAAAAACAAAGAATTGCAATAGCTAGGGCTATTATACGAGATCCAGAAATTCTACTATTAGATGAAGCTACTGCTCATTTGGATGTTCAATCTGAGGCACTTGTTCAAGAAGCCTTAAATAATTTAATGAAAGATAGAACTACAATAATTATTGCACATCGTCTTTCAACGGTTATGGACGCAGATTGCATCGTTGTTATACAAGATGGTAAAGTATCTGGTTATGGCCCGCATCATGAACTATATAAAACAAATCAGTTATATCAAAAATTAGTCGACCAACAAACAATTTCTAACACTTTCGATGTGACTGTGAAACAAAGTTTAACCGCTTTAAAAAATTGAACCATTTCACCCCGTTGAATAAGATTATCTACAGGGGTGTTTTTTCTGTCTAAAGTAACTAGAAAATATAAAATTAATAAATAGGTTAATGAAGTTGGTATGCAGTAAAAATAAAATTGTTTAATACCGTATATTAAATCTACAAAAGGATGAGGTCACGAATGATAAAATTGAAGTCATGCGTATTGGCACGAAGTATGAAAGATTAAATCATTCCAAAAATAACCTTTTTCCTCTTTAGAATAAAAAATGGGCAACCTACTGAAGGTACAGCTGAATAATTAATAGTTTGAACCCAACTTTTATATAGATGCTTTCATTTATCGTAAAATATGGGGTTGTTAGGTCTTTTGGTCAATTAAGGGTATTTTACAGTTTGTTATATGCTTATGGAATCCAAGGATAATAACCACTGTACTTCTACTATAAGAAAGTTTAAAGTTTGTAAATACTCAAAATGATGAAGCATGAGAGGAGACATGTTTAAATGGGAGGCACAAAAAAAACTCATAATATTAATTTAGCTAGACGCTGGATAATCACAATTGGTATATTTTTAAGTGTTCAATTGATATTTATAGCTGTTGATGGTACTTCCCTGGAGCCAAAGATGAACGATAGTGGGGACTTAATTCCTAGGATAGGTAGTTGGGTTTTGGAATCAAAGTTCTTTAATGAATGGATTGCCCCTTATTCTTACCCATTTTTTAATATGCTTATGACAATTCACGTTATTGCTATGTTCATACTAGCAGTACATGACATTATTTCATATAAACTTTTAAAAAAGTGAAGAAGAGTGAGTGGTATGAAAATAATTATTTCTAACAGTTCAAAGGTGTTGATTTATGAACAAATTACCAATCAAATTAAAGTATCTATTTTAGCAGGAGAACTTATAGGCGGGGAAAGGAATTCATTGCATGCGTAATCTCGTAAAGAATTTACAAATTAGTTTTATAAAGATAAAACGTGCTTACGAGGAATTAAGAGAGGGTGGACTATATCTATTCCATTGTCGGAAAAGGATCTATCGTTGCAGATTAAAATTTAGAAGTTATAAGAGAGAAGAAACTTTAAGATCATTAAGGGGAAGTTGATTGTAGTTATAGCAAATATTAGAGAAATTAGTCTATCACTTTATGAATTGAAAGGTATATTTAATGTAGATAGAATTCAAAAGGATAGATTTAATTTAGACGGGAGAGAAGCAAGCATGTAAGAAACATAAAAAAGAGCCAGCCTCAACGATGAGACTGACTTTTTTTATACGAATTAGTTTAATACTTTAACTGTAACTGTTTTACGTCCCCAGTTACTTGATGTACCTTTGTCTGGCATTAAAACGTCGATTTTATTTCCTTTAATAGCTCCACCAGTATCACCAGCGATTGCTACTCCGTAACCTTCAACCCATACTTTTGAACCTAATGGAATGACACTTGGATCAACTGCGATTAGTTTCATGTTTGGGTTAGCTGTTAAGTTGTGACCTAAAGCTGATTTTACTTGGTCGCCTGCTTTATAACCATTTTCAAGTGGATCTGCTGTGTAAGCTGTTGCTACAACACGTAACTCACGAGAAGATGATGGTGCACTTGTTTCAGTTTCTTTTGCAACAGGTTGTTGTGTAGCTGGTTTTTGAGCTTTAGCCGCTTCACGAGCTTTAGCTGCCTCTTGAGCTTTAGCTGCCTCTTGAGCTTTAGCCGCTGCTTGAGCTTCAGCTGCTGCCTCGGCTTTAGCTGCTTCACGAGCTTTAGCTGCTTCTTGAGCTTTAGCCGCTGCTTGAGCTTCAGCTGCTGCCTCGGCTTTAGCTGCTTCACGAGCTTTAGCTGCTTCCCCGGCCTTAGCTTCTGCTTGAGCCTCAGCTTCTGCCTGAGCTTTAGCTTCTGCCTGAGCTTTAGCTGCTTCACGAGCTTTAGCTGCTTCACGAGCTTTAGCCGCTTCTTGTGCTTTAGCTTCTGCTTGAGCCTCAGCTGCTTCACGAGCTTTAGTTGCTTCTTGTGCTTTAGCTTTTGCTTGAGTTTCAGCTACCTCACCGGCTTTAACTGCTTCACGAACTTTAGCTGTATCTTGAACTTTAGTTGTTTTTTCAACTTTAACTGCTGGCTGAACTTTAACTGGAGCTTTACCTGTTAAGTAAGGAACATGAACATAAGCTGTTTTTCCGTTATATTCAAATTGGATCCAATCATTTTCAACTTGGTGTGTTGTTTCAATTACATCATCTTGTTTCAATTTACCAAGAATTTCTGAGTCTGTGTTTGCACCAGCACGTACGTTTAATACGTTAGCTGTTACGTAGTAAGTGTCTTTTGTATAGTCAGCGCTAATGAAAGCTTCTTTACCGCTATTCAATTTCACTTTTGACCATCCGTTTTCTGTATGTAAAACATTTACTTTATATCCATCTAATAATTTTCCTACAACTTTTGATTCAGTAGTTGGGTTTTCTCGTACATTTAGTACATCAGTCGTTACGATTGTTTCTGCTTTAGCAGATGTTGTGAAAATCCCAAGACCAAAAACCGCTGCTGTTGCTATACCCATAAATTTTTTCATAATAGCCTCCATTGCATTTGTTTTCGTTGACCTCATTATAGCAACCATTATTTTCTTATTTGCGAAAAACATAGAATTACAAAGCTTTCGTAACGGGGCGTTAATATTCTGTAATAATTCCAGTAATATCCTAAAAGCGCTTTCATATAGTTTTTAGGGGATGTTAGAGCATATGATACATAAAAAGAGGAGTATTTCAATTTCTAATGGGTTAATAATGTTTCGGTTATATTACGTAATTGTTTCTTAAGTGTTACAAAAATAGCGTATTTTGCTGTCGGAACAGAAAAGTAGTTATGCAAAAATAACTATTTCAGTTGTGGAGAAATAGAAATGAGGTGAAATTTAATAAAATATCGCTATAATTGTTACAAAATAAGTCGAGGTATGGAAAAAATTACGCCTTGATTTTGGTCTGTCACATAGTATTTTTGCAATAATAGGATTCTATAATAGCTTTAGTAGGTTGAAATAGTTAAAGGTATGTATAGCATGAAACATATATAATAGAAGAAACACGATTTAATAGATAAATAAAAAGCGTAGGAGTGTAAACTCCTACGCTTTTGTTTATTCATATCGTAAACATTCAATTGGATCCAGTTTTGCAGCTTTGTTAGCTGGAAGTAAACCGAATATAATACCGATTAACATGGAGATACCTACTGCAAGAAGTCCAAGTTCTTTTGAGACAACGAGTGGCCATCCAGCAAAGATTGAGACGATCCAAGCGAAGAAGATACCGAGCATGAATCCGATGAAACCACCGAGTCCTGTTAAAATACAAGATTCAATTAAGAATTGTGTTAATACTTTACCACGTGTTGCACCAAGTGCTTTACGAATACCAATCTCACGTGTACGTTCTGTTACAGATACAAGCATGATGTTCATTACGCCGATACCACCAACAAGTAATGAGATAGCGGCAATACCACCGAATACCATTTTCATCATACCAATGGATTCGTCTAATTGCTTCGTAAATTCACCTAAGTCTTGTGCTTCGAATTTGTGCTCAAATTTCGGAGCTTTCATTTCGTTTAAAACAGAAACGGCTTGTTTTTCTACACTTTTACGTTCTGTCGGAGAGGTCATCGTTAATCTTACAGAGTCATACTCATTTACTCCTGAAATGACAGGCGCGTTTTCAAGTGATGTGTAACCTTCAGGCATAGCCATTCCAAATTCGTTTTTCGTTTCGTATACACCGACTATTTTATACGGCTTTCCTTTTATATCTGTGTATTGATTTGATTCCCAACCATTAAATAATTTGTTGAAAGCTTCTTCATTTAATATAACAGCAGGGATTGCTTGGTTTAATTCGCTGTCGTTTAATTCACGACCGTGAACTAATTTTATTTTCGAATCTGTCATAAAGGCGCCTGTTCCACCTTTTAAATCAAGATTTACATCTTTTGAACCAGCAGATGCTTTTACTTTCATACTTACATCTGGATACACATCTTTAACGCCTGGTACGGTTTGAAGACGGTTTAGCATATCGGGTGTGATTTTGGCACTATCTGTTCCATAATCAGGATTGTTGTAGTAAATCGTTACTTCATTATCTTTTCCTTGGCCTAATTCTTCTTTAAACTTTGCATTTGTACCATCACCCATTGAAATGATAGTAATAATGGCACTAATACCGATAATAATTCCTAGCATCGTTAAGATAGAACGCATTTTGTGGGCAAAGATAGAGGAAAGGGCCATGCGTATATTTTCACTCGTGTTCACAATTAACCTCTCCAATCTTGGACGATATTTCCGTCACGAATTACAATTTGACGTGCTGCGGCTTCCCCAATTTCACGATCGTGTGTAATCATAATGATTGTTGAGCCTTGTTTGTTTAATTCATAAAAGAGGTCCATAATTTGTGTACTTGTTTTCGTATCAAGTGCCCCCGTCGGTTCATCGGCTAAAATGAACTTTGGATTATTTACGATTGCACGTGCGACTGCGACACGCTGCTTTTGACCACCTGATAATTCGTTCGGTAGGTGAGTAGCGCGATCAGCTAAACCGACTTTTGTTAAAGCAGCTAATGAGCGCTCACGTCTTTCTTTTTTATCAACTCCAGCGTAAATAAGAGGTAGCTCTACATTTTGAAGTGCTGTGAGTCTCGGTAATAACATGAAGTTTTGGAATACGAACCCAATCTCTTTATTACGAACGCGTGCAAGTTCTGTCTCAGACATGTTTGAAATATTTTGACCAGCTAGTTCATACGCACCTGTCGTTGGCTTATCTAAGCACCCGATAATGTTCATTAATGTTGATTTACCAGAACCAGATGGTCCCATAATAGAAGTGAATTCTCCCTGGTTCAGTGTTAAGTCAATGCCGTGTAATATTTGAACGGATTCTGCACCATTTTGGAATGATTTCGTGATGCCTTTTAAGTTAATCATTCAACGACAACCTCCATACCATCTTTTAAGTCTTTTTCAGGTTTAGAGATAATTTGCTCTCCTTTTTTCACTCCAGAAACTTTCGCTTCGCTATCTGTTTCGAATTCAACAGTAACCGCTTGTTCTTTCGCTTTACCGTCTTTTACAACGAAGACAATATTTTTGTCACCTTTTTTCACGATGCTGCTTTTCGGAACAATCGTACCAGTTGCTTCGCCAGATTTACTTGTTACGTAAACGTGGAAGCCGTTTTGTAATTCTTCACTATTATCTAATGTGACAGTGAATTGATAGTTAGAAACTGTTTTGTTTTCATCCATGCTCTTTAATGGTGTAGAACCGATTTCTGTTACTTTTCCTGTCCAAGTCTTACCAGCGACAGTTTTTGAGGAAACAGTTACTTCTTGCCCGACTTTCATACTAGCAAGCTCATATTCAGAAAGTTGACCTTTTACTTTAAATGGCCCAGCGTGGCGAAGTGTAATGCCGCTCATACCTGTTTTTTCATCAGCAGTTTTCACGATATCATCAATTACGCCATCAGCAGGACTTGTTACAGAAAGTGTGTTTACTTTCTCTTTTGCTGCTTTAATCATTTCATCAGATTTTTCAACTTCAAACTTTTTCATTTCAAGTTGCGATTCTAATTGTTGCACTTCGACTTCCGATGCTTTTAATGCTTCAGCGGGAAGGCCTGCATTTTTATCTTTTTGTAATTTTTGTTTCGCTGCATCAATTTGCTTTTGGAACAATGTTACTTCTTTTTGTGCGATTTTCTTTTGCATTTCTGCTTCTGTTACACCTTGTTTCGCAGTAGGGTCATTATATTTAAAAAGGAGTTGACCTTTTTTTACTTCATCACCTTTTTTTACAGCTAATTCATACATACCTTTTGTTGGATCAAATGAAATTGTTTCGATGCCGTTTGGAATGACTTCACCGCCAAATTTTTGCGCGTTTTCAATTTGTTTTTCTGTTACTTTATATCCGCTATATGCCATTGCTACTTCTGAACCGCCGCCAGCAAATGCAAAATATGATCCAGCTGCAATACCGATTGCTACTACACTAGTAATTAACACTTTATTTTTCTTCTTCATCTATTTATCACCTTTTCGTTCGTTTTAGTATCTACATTAAGTATAGAAGAGGTGAAGAATCTGACAAATCGTTTTAGCTTACAATAACCTTACAGTTTTGTAAGGTATGAATATGTAAATGTAAGGTAGAGCTTGTCCTATTGTAAGCAAATGAATTGACTCGCCGTTTCTTTCTTACAATAATATTGTATGAAGGAGAGGAGGAGGGAAGATGGAAGCTTATTTTAGTGCGCATCCATTAAAACCATTTATTCCATACTCAAGGCAACACGTCCTTATATTATTTATTATGTTGGTGGGGATATTTTTTCTATATCAATACCAAGATGTATTACGGCAAAGTGAGTGGAATATAACGGTTCGATATGCGATTGCATTTCTATTTATAGGAAGTGAAATTGGACTTCATATGTGGGAATGGAAAGCGGGGATTTTTGAGCTAGGCACTTCATTACCATTTGAATTATGTACGATTAGTTTATTGTTAGCATCGATTATGATTGTAACGAAAAGTTACCGCATATATGAGATTGTATTTTTTACGGGAATTATTGGTGCCTCACAAGCTATGTTAACGCCAAACTTGCAGTATGCTTTTCCGCATTTTCGTTTCATTGAATATTTTATCGCACATATATTGCTCATTTGGGCACCACTCTTTATGACTTGGGTGGAAGGATATCGTCCAACATTACAATCTATTAAACGCACGATGATATTTTTAAACATATTGATTCCAATTGTTTCGTTTGTGAATTACAAAACGGGTGGCAATTATATGTTTTTAGCTCGTAAGCCAGAAACTGCTTCATTACTCGATATGTTAGGGCCACACCCTTACTATATTATTTCATTAGAAATAGCTGCGCTTATTGGATGTTTTATTTTGTATATGCCGTTTGCGAAAAGAGAAGGGCATGCGCATAAAGAATCACTAGGATCATAACTTAGTGATTTTTTTGTTTGAATATTTACAATTCAGAAAATTGGGAATAAAATTAAGGGGTAAATTATATAAAGAGAGAAGGGAAAACGTGGTCAAAAAAGTTTTTCTGAATGGGATGGAAGTGACGGTTCAATTTATTATTTCGATTTTGGGTATTATTTGTTTAGGGGCACTGCCAAAGTTATTTTACGGATTTGAGCTGCATGCATCACAGTACATAAAGAGTTTACAAGAAGTGTTTGTGAATTTAATGGACATCTCCAATTTTAAATATGTGGGAGATAAATTTTTATTTCCGCAGTTGTTTGTCCATTATAAAGAAACAATTGTTATATTTTTAGCTGCTTTTTTCATTTCATTATTTGTAGCATTTTGTATTGTTTATGTGATTATGAGTAGTTCACCTCGTATACAACATCGAATTAAATCATTTCTTATCTTCCTAGAATCCATTCCAGATATTCTTCTTATTTTAGTATCACAAATTTTAGTTGTATGGTTTTTTAAAAGAACAGGTTTTTTACCTTTTCAAATTGCTTCAATTGGAGGCGAGTCGATTAGGGGGTTGCCAATATTGTGTTTGAGCATCCCGACTACGATTATGTTTGTAAAAATGGTAGTGCTTCGTTTTGAAAATGAACTAGAAAAAGATTATGTACTATTTGCTAAGGCGAAAGGGCTGGATCGTTTTCATATTTTAAATCGTCATATTTTAAGAAATGTGTTGCTTAGTACATTATTCTTTGCGAAAACGAATATCTTTTTTATGTTATCTAATTTATATATTATAGAATGGATTTTTAATACGGGTGGTATTTTTATGTTTTTGAAATCGTATGAAGGTATTAGGATTGAGGTTTTCATCGTTAGTGTGCTACTTATTTATATTCCGATTTTTATTTTGTTTAAATTGTTTCATTATCTCATTCCAGCTGCGATGAAGGAGAGGCTATAATATGTGGACGTATATAAAACGTGATAAAAGATTTTGGATAAGCATTGGGTTTCTTCTCCTATTAGTTCTTTTGAGCATTGGAAATACGTTATGGAATGATGGGCATATTAGACAAGTTACATTGCAATATGATGCGGATGAAAATCCACAAGTGCCACCGTTTTCACCTTCATTACAATTTTTACTTGGGACAGACCGGAAAGGATATGACCTGTTACATTTAGTCATTGAGGGCGCGAAGTGGACGATTGGTATATCTATTTTAATTGCGGGACTTAGAATGGTAATAGGTGTGTTTTTCGGTGTTGTGCTCGGAACGTATATAAAAAGAGGCTTTTCGAAGATTGAGGCTTTTTTTGATAGTTTTACAGTTATTCCAACAGTTATGATTGCGTATTTTTTTCTTCAATCTGCAAATGCATTTGGGAGTGGAGAGGAAACAACAACCTTTTTTGAAAGGGCTTCGTTTCAAGTTTTATTACTTGTAATGCTTGTGATGCCAGTTATTGCACTGTATGTTGCGAAGGAAGTTCGTAAATTGCGAACCGAAGAATTTGTTGATGCCGCGCGAATATTAGGTGGATCGAGAAGGCATATTGTTATAAAACATATTTTTCCGCATCTTTATATGACGTTTATACTTGTGTTTTTTCAGCAGTTTACGCAAACTCTTACTATTTTACTGCACTTAGGGTTGCTGGAAATATTCTTTGGTGGAACAGTTCAGTTTTTAGGACCGATAGAAGAAATAGAATCATACACACATGAATGGTCAGGCTTAATTGGAGTCTATTTTAGATCATTAACAGTGAATCCGTGGATTCCGCTCGCTCCAATTACATTTTTTGGACTTACTATTTTTTCAGGAAATATGATTGTAAAAAGTATCGAAGAGGCGATGATGAAAGTAAGGTTAGGAGGAGAGTTAAAGAAGGATGTTGTAGAAGAGGAACAATCTGCTGTGCAGTCAAAAGAAGAGCTGTTTACGTTTAAACATACGATGTGAAGAGAAAAAGAAGCAAGCACGGATTTCATGCTTGCTTCTTTTCTTTATTTTGTAGAAACTTCACCTTCAGCTTCTGTTTGCGGAATAAAGTATCCGATTATACCGCCGATTATTGCTGGAACAATCCAGCCAATTCCTAAGTTATAAAAAGGAATGGTGTGTACGATATTAGCAATAAAGCTTGGTATCATTCCCACATTATCAAGTGCATGAATACAGCTAATAAGGAATGCTGCGATCATTGCTCCGATGTAGACAGAAGGTTTACGTTTCGTATATTTATCAATAAATGATACGAAAATTAAAATGATTGTAATTGGATATAAAATAATTAACACAGGTAATGTAATTTCGATTAATAAACTTAATCCTAAGTTTGAAATAACGAAGCTAAAGATACAAACGTATAGTACGAGCTTTTTGTAGGAAACGTTTGTTAATACTGTTGCGAAATAGTTGGCGAATGCACTTACAACGCCGATTGCTGTCGTTAAACAAGCGAAGATAATGGCGATACTTAATAAAATATTACCGCTTGTCCCAAAGAATTGATACATAACAGTAGCTAATAGCTGACCACCGTTTTCGAATTGTCCTAAGTTTCCGTTTGAAGCACCGATATAACCGAGTAAGAAATAAACAATTGTTAAGAATAGGGCTGCAATGCTTCCGCAAATAATTGTATATTTTGCAATCGATTTTTTCTCTTGTATACCGTTTTGGCGAATTGCATTTACAACAATCGTTGATAATACAAGTGCTCCAATTGCATCTAACGTTAAAAATCCTTCAAGAAATCCTTTGAAAAATGGAATTTCTTTATAGTCACCAACAGGTTCTGCAAACGTTCCTGGTGAAAGAATCGCTTTTGTTGCCATAATTGCAATAATTGCTAGTAAAATTGGCGTTAATATTTTTCCAATGTGATCTACTAATTTTGATGGATTTAATGATAAGAAGTAGACGACTGTAAAGAAAATCGCACTAAAGACTAACATAGAGTACCATTGGTCCGGGAAAAGTGGTGCAATCCCAATTTCGTAAGATACAGATCCAGTTCGTGGAATAACAAATAGTGGGCCGATTGAAAGATAAATAATGATAGCGAATATTGCTGCGAACTTTGGATGAACACGGCTTGCTAAAGTGTTGAAACTACCACCAGCAAGGGCAACAGCGACGATAGCTAGTAAAGATAAACCGACGTCTGTGATAATGAACCCTGTAATGGAAATCCACATATTTTCTCCGGAAGAAAGACCGAGAAGGGGCGGGAAAATCATATTACCAGCACCGAAGAAAACTGCGAATAGTAATAAACTAATCGAAAGTATTTGCGCTGGTTTTAAAGTTGTACGCATATAAAGAAAATCCTCCTAATGAGTGTTTTTGTCGAAAATTCAAATAATTTGTCGAGTAACTGTTACTATTTTAAAGGTCTGATGACTAGAAAGCAATAGGGAATTTTGAAAATATTAAAAAATAATGCATTAAATCGAATAAATATACTATTTGTATGTTTAATAAGAAGGATTTAACCTTTAACATAAAAAACACATATCGCTAGGATACGTGTTTTAAAAAAAAATTTTTTTATCACGTTCTTCTTTTAAAATTTCAACTGCTTCTCGAAAACGTTGTGAATGGACAATTTCTCGTTCACGTAAGAAACGCAGGCTGTCATTTATATCTGGATCATCTGATAAGTTAATGAGCCATTGATATGTTGCACGTGCTTTTTCTTCAGCCGCAATATCTTCGTATAGATCGGCAATTGGATCGCCTTTAGCCTGTATATAGGTTGCAGTAAATGGAACGCCGGCAGCATTATGGTAATGAAGTGCACTATCATGATCAACATAATGAGGGTCAAGTCCAGCTGCCTTCATCTGTTCAGGAGTTGCATCTTTCGTCAGCTTATAAACCATTGTAGCAATCATTTCAAGGTGAGCAAATTCTTCTGTACCAATATCGGTAAGGAGGCCAATGACTTTATCAGGAATTGTATAACGTTGATTTAAGTAACGTAGCGCAGCAGCTAGTTCTCCATCTGCACCGCCGTATTGCTCAATTAATAATTTTGCTAGTGCTGGATTGCAAGTTCCCACTTTAACGGGGTATTGTAATTTCTTTTCATAAATCCACATAGTTTCTCTCCTTTATATTTGCCATGGCCAAGGACCTTTGCTCCATTCCCAAGGTGCATTAGAGTAGCTGTTTCCAAACTGTTGGAGTGGCCCGTATTTTTCTTCTATCTTTTGTTTTAATACTCTCCGCTTATAGGAAAAGTCATTAAATTGATTAATAGCAGCAGTGTCGTCTGGATGTGTATCTAAATAAAGAGTGAGTTCGACTAGTACAAAGTCAAGTTCTTGAAGCTCCAGTAAAAGTTGATAGTATTCTTCTGGTAGCGATTGAGTCACGTCAGTAGTCACCGCCCTTTTTTATAAGGATTTTCATAATAATCATAAAAAACAGGCCATAAAGTCCCTTTTTGGAGCGCTTCTTTTGGCGTGAATTGCGGTAAGTTTGGCGGTTGAAAACCTAAAAATAAATTAGGAGGAGTAGAATAATATTTTTTTCCGATAGGAGGGCAAGGATCAAGAGGACTATGATAGGGCACGAATGATCGCATATATTTATTCATGAATAAACCTCCTTAAATGTTCATTACTACGTATTGTATTCAGACATAATGAGCATTTATGACACATATAAAAAAGTAATAGGTACGGGGGGAATGAATGTGGAGACTGTGAAACAGTTCATTGTATTGGAAGTGAAAAACTTAAAGGAAACTTTGTATTTTTACGAAGGGATTTTAGGAATCAAACCTAGTTTAGAAAGACCACAAATAGATGTAACAGGGGTTTGGTATGATGCTGATTCAGCGAGAATTAGTTTTGTTATGAATCGCATGTTGGGTGGACAGGAGAAGAGTGTTATGAATTCATGTGAGGTTATAACATTTTCGATTTCTAACATAGAGAAGTTAAAAAAGAAGCTAGCATTTTATGAAATTTTATATACAGAAAATAAACGTGAGAAGAGTATTGTAGTACAAGATCCCGATGGATATAAACTTGAAGTAATAGAAAAGGATGAATAAACGGAGGGGATTTAGTGGAGAGGAATTATGAAGAAAGTGCGTTATTTGAGCATCAATTTTGGCTAAAAGTGCTAAGTGATCACTCGCAATTTTTACTTGATGCGTTAGCTCCAAAGGAAAAAGAGGATATAAAAAAAGCTACTTACTTTGTTGAAACATTTAAGAATTTGTTAAATAAAGTTCAGAATGTGAATCTGATGGCATTCTCAAAAGAGGCAGAACAAGCTGCTAAGGAAATTCGGACGTTTAAATTAAATGTTATACAGAAGCAGTTGGAAGGGAAAATTACCATTCATTTTACGCCAACTTTTATTAATCATATGGTAAACGAAGTGGAAGAGTATATAACGGTTTTAGAGTTTTTGAAGAAAGGGGAAGTTCCACCTGTTTTTCATGAATTGCATTATCATCTCGTTTGGTTAACGGATGCAGCTGGTCATGCGGGCTCTATTTCTGGTGGGTTAGATCTCGTTGAAAAAAGATTGAAAGAGAAGAGTGAAGAATTTACGAAGCACTTTGAACAATTTTATTTGAAGGCAGTTGAAATGACAGGGTATTTAAGAACAGAGCTTCATCATTTTCCTGCATTAAAGAAGTTTACAAAAGATGTTTCACTTGAATTGAAATTATTTTCGCATTTTTTACATGAAGTTGAAGAACTGGAGTTATCAAATGAAGTATTAAGTGTATTATCAGCTAGAATGGCAGATCATATGGCAAGAGAAGAATGTTATTATTTATTAAAATTAGCTCAATCAGCTGGACTGGAAATGCCGAAATGTAATCCGCTTTAAAGAACAAGAGGTCAATTTTATTTGGCCTCTTGTTCTTTTTTATTTTCTCTTTTTATTTTTGCTTGTTCAATACTTGCCTGTAATGTCTCCATAATATTAATGATGTTTGGAGCTGGAGAGATTGTTTCAGTTTTTTCCTGTTGTTCAATTTTATCTTCGATTAATTCGGTAAGAGCTTCTTTATACTCATCTGTATACATTTCTTGTTCAAAAGGATTTGTAAGATGGTGGATTAAATTAATTGCTGCGGTGAGTTCTTGTTTTTGGATAGGATAATTTTCGTTACTTGGTAAGTTAGGTGTATTTGTTATATCGCGAATTTCATTAGGGTAGTGGATGGTTTGTAACATAAGTCCATCTTCAAAGTTACGGATAATAGCTAAGTGTTGTTTTTTTCTAATAGAAATATGAATAAGCCCAAGTTTATTTGTACGTTCAAGAGCTTCTTTTAATAATAAATATGATTTTTCATGTCCTGGGGTAGGGCCTATAAAATAAGAGCGGTCATAAAGAACAGAATCGATTTCGTTATTTTGAACAAAAGATATAATCCGAATGGATCGTGGTTCGTGAGCTTTTTGCAACGCAGCTAATTCTTTTTCATCAATAATGATGTATTTATGAGGTGCGTATTCATAGGCTTTTACAATATCTTTATCATCAATTTCTTCATCCGTACAATCAGGAGCAAATTTTTTGTATTTAATAGGTGTTAAGCATTCTTTATGGAGACTTAAAAACTTTATATCGTTTTCTTCTACGGCGCTATATAGTTTAATTCCTATATTTAATAGTCCAAGTGAAAGTGCACCTTTCCATACGGTATGCACATGAAATTCCTCCTTTCATTTAAAAGAATGAGTATGTATATTATGAGGTAGTAAGAAATTTCCTATACGTTTTTTGTTTTTACGGAAGGGTAAGCAGGAGGGATTGGGATATAAATTATATTGACAAGCCCTCCAAAATATTTTAATGTGATTGTATAAAATTGTGTATATAAAGGGGAGTAACTTATTACAGTAAAGTCGTCATTACAGGGAGAAACCCTCGGCTTTATTGGCAACGTTTCGTTGTTAGTGAGACCTTTACCGGCACTGGTAAAGGCCCCTTATTGTCTTTTTTAGGACCCTTACCATATTTGGTAGGGTCCTTTTTGTATACAAAGAGAGGAGAAATAAAAATGAAAAAACTTATTAGTAGATTAAGAGTTGTATTTCATGTTCGCCGTTTCGTTCCATTTTTATTTGACTTTTTTACTTCAAAAGAGGTTTCAATAAAGAAGAAAATTTTATCTGTTGCTTTTTTAGTTGGGTATGTTGCGATGCCGTTTGATTTAATTCCAGACTTCCTGCCGTTTATCGGTATTTTAGATGATATTGGAATTGTGTTATTCATTTTGAACCGAATTGTAAAGATGGCGCCAGTTCAATTACAAGAAAAGCATAATGTAAACGTAGGATAGGAGTTAAAAATATGGAGCAAATTATTTTAGATATAATCGAGTTTTTAAAGCAGTTTTCTTATTTTGGAGTTGTGTTAGCATTAACGTTTGAATTTATTCCAGCAGAAGTAGTTTTGCCCATGGTTGGATATTGGGTATACGAGGGTGATATGAATTTTTGGCTAGCTGTATTAGCTGGAACACTGGGGGGAACGACAGGACCATTAACGCTATATGCCCTCGGTTATTACGGTGGTCGTCCTCTATTAATAAAATACGGAAAATACTTCTTTATTAAAGAAGAACAAATTCAAAAAGCAGATGATTTCTTTGAGAAATACGGACCGGTTGTAGCATTTGTTGGACGCTTCGTTCCAGGAGTTCGAACACTTATTTCCGTTCCATGTGGTATGGCGAAAATGAACATATGGAAATTTAGCATATATACATTTGTAGCAATGTTCCCGTTAACGACGTTGTATATTTATTTTGGGATGAAATTAGGTCCGCATTGGGAAAAAGCGGCGGATGTTGTTGGGCAATATATGCTACCGATATTAGGAGGCGTTCTGCTTATCGTAGCTAGTATCTTTATCTATAAATTTATGAAAAAACGAAATAAAACTGAATCTATCTAGTCATTGGTACTGAAATTTGCATATTTTTTGAAAATAGATGAATAGTACAGGCAAAAGACTCTGAAGGACATACACATATAGGGAATATAAAAGAGAGAGGGGAAACAACTATGTCTTGTGAGTGCTCAGGGTCAGCATTAACTTGTTGTCCAGATAAAAATTATGTACAAGATAAAGTGTGTAGTCCGTGGTCTGCTACTGTAGTTGCAACAGCAATTGATAATGTTCTCTATACAAATAATATTAACCAAAACGTAATTGGGACTGGTTTTGTTAAATATGATGTTGGACCAGGTCCAATTACTGTAGAAGCACTTGATTCTACTGGTACTGTAATTGATACACAAACATTAAACCCAGGAACGAGTATTGCTTTTACGTATCGCCGCTTTGATAGTATACAAGTTGTGTTACCTGCGACACCTGCTGGAACGTATCAAGGAGAATTTTGTATTACAACACGTTATCCGCTTTCATAGCAGAATAGGAGAGGATCGAAATGGGAATGAGAAGTTCCGGTTTGTCTTGTTGTTCTAATAAAACACTTGTGCAAGATCAAGTATGTACAGACTGGTCTATTACAGGTGCTGGTACTCAAATTGTATATACGAATAATATTACGCAAGAAGTATATGGTTCAGGTTACGTGAAATATGATGTAGGTGCGGCTCCGATTACAGTTGATTTTTTAGTAGGTGCTACAGTAGTTGACACAATTACTGTACAACCACAAAGTAGTGGTACTTTCACTGTACGTTATTTTACGACTGTTCGAATTACTACAACAGGAACAACTGTTAATCAAGGCGAGTTTTGTATTACAGTACGTTATCCGATTTCATAAAAAAGCATACCGTAAATGGTATGCTTTTTTAATTAAGAAAGTAATGAAATTGGTATTCTATAAGCAACATGTAAACTGGCAACAGTACTTGCCTTCTAAATATAGTGAAGGATTATTTTGTATATTAGTAATACTGACTGACTGTAAATTTTTTCCTGTGTACGATATTGTATTACCAGGAAACACAGTGAAAATATTGGTTACTGCTCCAACGATTTCAATTGTAATTGCTTCTGTGCTGCTAGTACTATTGTAAACCGAGACAGTGCCTGATATAAGTAGTATCCCATCACTCTGCCACAGTATCATCGATTGTGATGCACCTTTGGCAGAGGGAATGGTGTTATTCGTTATGAGGAAATTTCCTGCAAATTCATTGATTACTCGCTCGCAATTTGGATTTGGAGGAGGGGTCGGTGGACAAGGGTCTGGGCAAATGATAGACAAAGGAGCAAAACAGCCAATGTTTTTTTTATTCTTCAATACAACCCCCTCCTTTTTAAGTAGTCTTTTACTACTATTAAATGTAGAAGCATGGCCGATGTGTTAAAAAAAGAAGAAAATGTTAAAAATTAAGATTGTCTAATAGGCTTAAAGCTTAAATTATTATTCATGTTATAGAAAAGATTATATGTGAATAGACATGTGAAAAGAATGCTCAGACTCTTTTAGACAAAAAGTGGTTGTATAAGATAATACAAGGAATGTTGGACTTCATTTTTAATTAACTATATATTTACAAAAATCCAATAAAATTCATTTGTTATTTAAACGACATTAACATGTTTTAGATAAAATAGCCCTTGTAATGAATCAATTATTATGAGGAGGATTCACGTGGAAAGAACAGCTTTACGAAAAGTAAGAGGTCTTATTGGATTATTAATGGTTTTTGTATTAGCATTCGTATCATTTCCGTGGAGTACATCAGTCAAAGCAGAAGAGAAGAAGCAAGAAAAGGCACCAAGTGAAAAGAAGATAGTTTTTCCAGTTGTAAGTGATGTACATATTAAAAATAGTGGAACGGATGATACGTTTCGCTGGAAACGAGCAATCGAGCAACTCAATACACTTGCACCTAAACAAGATGCGTTCGTAATTGTGGGAGATTTTACTGATTCAGGATCGGTACAACAATACGATCGTTTCATGCAAGTATATAATGAAAATGCAAACAAAGATGCAGTACGAATGAATTCTCTAGGAAACCATGATTATTGGAACGGTTTATCTGTAGAAGGAGCACAGAAGCGTTTCTTAGAAAAGACAGGAATGGAATCAATTTATTATCATAAAGTGGTGAAAGGGTATCACTTCCTTGTTATGTCTCCAGAGGACGGGACAACTCATGGATATTATTCAGACAAGCAAATTAATTGGTTAAAAGAAGAAATGGCAAAAGCACAAAAAGATGATCCAGAAAAACCAATTTTCGTATTTTTACACCAACACATTAAAGAGACAGTTTACGGTAGTCATGAATGGGGAACAAAAGATAGCGCAAAAATTAATGCGGTATTAAAAGAATATCCGCAAGCTATTACGTTTTCAGGTCATTCGCATTATCCGTTAGATGATCCAAGGTCGATTCATCAAAAAGACTTTACATCAGTTGGTACATCTTCTGTAAGTTATATGGAAGTTGAAGGTGGTAAAGTACAAGGGAATATACCGCCAGGAGCTAGTACATTAAGCCAAGGTTTATTAGTAGAAGTAGATGATAAAGAAGTAACAATTAATCGCCGTGATTTCCATACAAATTCTTGGACAGGCGAGCCTTGGAAAATTAAATTACCATCAAAGAAAGACACATTTACACATGTAGAAGATCGTGATAAAGAGAAGCCATACTTTGCAAAAGATGCGAAGTTATCGGTATCCAATGTAACAGAAAATGCAGCAACAGTAACATTTATGCAAGCATTGGACAACCTTCTTGTTCATTCTTACCGTGTACAAGCGAGAGATAAGCAAACGGGAGAAATAAAGAATAAATTGTTAGCATTCTCAGAGTTTTATCGTGATCCAGTGCCGAAAGAACTGACATTTACGCTTGCAGGACTAGATGGTGGGAAAACATATACACTGGAAGTCGTTGCGATTGATTCATTCGGCAATGAAAGTGTACAACCATTAACGGCAGAAATTACTACGAAAAAAGATAATATTGACCCGAATGTGAAAGTACCAAAGGCGGATGTTTTTGATGTGAACTTTGCAGATGGTACATTTAAAGACAATTCATCATTTGGTACAAAAGGTGATGTTAAGGGTAATGTGACTATTGAATATGATAAAGCATTGAAAAAGAATGTTATGAAGCTAAACGGAAAAGCAAATACATTTGGATACCTTCCATTTTCAGCAGCACAAAAAGAGAAAGTAGCAAATACGTTTACGTTAGAAACTGTGTTTTCAATGAATGAAATCCGTGGGCAAGGTATTTTACAAAATACAGAGAGCGGCGGAATTGGCTTTGAATCTACAGGAAGTGGTTATGTAGAATTATGGGCTCATATTGGCGGTAGCTATAAGCGTGTTGGCGTTCAATTAGAGGCAAATAAAACGTACCATTTAACTGGAACGTATAATGGAAGTGAAGTAGCCATTTACGTAGATGGTAAAAAAGTAAATAGCCAACCAGCTACAGGGAAAGTATATCACCCGAACGTACCATTTGCACTTGGTGCAGATCCAGATAGCAACGGGAATGGTGGTATTCCGTTAAATGGACAAATTGCGCTTGCGAAATTATATAGTAAAGCGTTAAGTTCTTCAGAAGTATTAGCAGCGTATAATGAGTTTTCTAATCGTACAAAATTAGAGCAAGTAAACGCGTTATATGAAGAGCTTGGAAAAGTAAAAGAAGTGTTAGCTGGTACGTATGAGTTTGGTGACAAACCAGGTCAATATTCAAAGGAAGCATTTCAAGCATTAGAGAAAAGCTATAACACTGCAAAGCAAGCATTTGAAAATGTAGGAAGTACTGGAGAGCAAATCGTTCAAGCGTATAACGAATTAAAAACAGCTAATGTAACATTTATACAATCTAAAGTAGCAGAAGAACAACCGAAAACACCGAAAGAAAAATTACAAATCAATATTGAAACTGCAAAAGCAGTGGTGAAAAAAGCGCAAGCTGCAAATGTAACGGATGGTTCAGTGAAATCATTGAGTCAAAAAATTACAGTGGCAGAAGCTGTATTAAAAGATGCGAAAGTAAAAGATGCACAAGTAGAAACGATGAATCGTACGGTGGAATATGTGATTTCACTCGTTGAAAAAAGCATAAACAAATAAGAGAGAAGAAAAAGAAGCTTATCATGATAGGCTTCTTTTTTGTTATACTAAAAATAGTATAGAATGAAGGAGCGAATAATTTGGAAGAGAAAAAGCTAAAAAGAATTCTTGAATATGTATGGATCGCGGTTGTGCTCCTTGTAGGATATTATTTCTTAAAAGAGAAAAGTATATGGGTTCTATTTTTAATGACGTTTTTATTAGCGGGTTTAGGCACGTTATTTATTAATTTCTTCTTTGATAGTTTAAATGCATGGAAGAAGAAAAAGAAGGGAACGAAGTAAAGGAGGGAATATATGCAAAAGTGGAAGCTTATATATCAGGTGATTATTTTCCTATTGCTTGTAGGTATTGGCGTTTTTAAATATGCTACACCGATAGGAAATTGGGCATCGTTTACAGCTTGCATCGGCATATTTTTCATTTTACAATCGTTAACGAAAAAATATAATAATACAGAAAGATAGCTCACCGTTTTATCGGCGAGCTATTTTGTTATGCTTTTTTCTCTTCATCATTTGTTCTTTCAGTAGCTAAATGGCTATGTTTTCTAGAGTAGAAGAAATAGAAGCATAAGCCGACTAGAAGCCAAACTGCAAAGCTTATCCATGTCGTTTTAGACAAATTGATCATCAAATATAAACAGCAAAGAATTGCAACAACTGGTAATACAGGTACGAAAGGTGCGCGGAATCCACGTTTTAAATCAGGATGTGTTTTTCGTAAAATGAGTACTGCGCAGCAAACGAATGTAAAGGCTGTTAGCGTACCGATGTTTACTAAATTCGCTAGTAAATGTAAGTCTAAAAGTCCTGCTAATAAAGCGGCAACAACACCAGTGATCCATGTGTTTAATAAAGGGACTTTTACTTTTTTATTTACACGTGCTAACGCTTTTGGAAGTAAACCGTCACGGCTCATCGCATATGACACGCGAACTTGTCCATACATAACGACTAAGAGGACGGTTGTCATTCCAGTCATCGCACCAACAGCAAGTAGTCCTGCAATGGTATCTTCACCAACGAAATGTAAGGCAAACGCAACTGGATCAGAAACATCTAATTGTGTATAAGGAACCATACCTGTTAAAACGAAAGATACGATCATATATAAAACAGTACAAATAAGAAGGGAACCGATAATGCCGATTGGTAAATCGCGCTGTGGTTTTTTCGTTTCTTCCGCAGCGGTTGCGATTGCATCAAAGCCTAAGAAGGCGAAGAATACAGTGGCAGCTCCAGTAATGATACCGTCGTATCCGAACGGAATGAACGGTGTCCAATTTTCAGGTTTTACATATTTTGCGCCTGCTACGATAAAGGCGATAATAACAGCCAGCTTGATAAGAACCATAATATTATTAATGCGTGCGCTTTCGCGTATACCGAAACTTAAAAGTCCCGTAATGAGTAGTAAAATACAAACAGCCGGTAAATCGATAATGCCGCCTTTTCCTACGCCAGGGGCCGAGGCGATTATGGTGGGCAGATGGATGTTAAATCCTTGTAGTAAAGATTGTAAATAACCAGACCAACCGACAGCTACTGCCGCGACTGCAAGTAAATATTCGAGCATTAAACACCAGCCAACGATAAAAGCGACGACTTCTCCGACTGTCATGTATGCGTAAGTATACACACTTCCTGAGACAGGAATAGAAGAAGCAAATTCGGCATAACAAAAGGCTACACAAGCACAAGTAAATGCAGCAATAAGGAATGATAGCATAATACCAGGACCAGAATGTTTCGCTGCGACAATACCTGTTAATACAAAAATCCCTGTCCCAATTACGGCGCCAATTCCTAAGAAAGTTAAATCAAGTGCCGTTAATGTTCTATCTAACTGCCGTGGTGATTCAGTACTAAGCGGTTTTTTTCGTAATAATGACTTCACTTTGGACTCTCCCCCCGTTTTTCATTTCCATAACTGCGAATATAGTATGAGCCCACTAGAAAAGAGTATGTAAGTAAATGGAGGTACAGTTATGGTGTCTAGTTTTTAAAATTGCTGGATTAATCTTAATATAATTCAGAATATTTTGTCAAATAAAAATGTGACAAATAAAATGCGAATGAATAGGGGAAACTACTGGCAGGAATGGACGAGGGTTAACGGAGTGATAAAACCACTCATTAAAGTTTCACTTTATAAAGTAGGAGAAGATGTTATGTTATTTTATTTTGAACTTGTCGTCATTTTACTTTGTACGAAATTAGCTGGTGATATTAGCGTGAGACTTGGCCAGCCTTCTGTACTTGGTAAATTAATTGTCGGTATTATTATCGGTCCTGCTGTGCTTGGTATTATTAATAGTTCTGAATTGATTGATGAACTGAGTGAAATTGGTGTTTTACTACTTATGTTTATGGCAGGGCTTGAAACAGATTTAGAAGAGTTAAATCGGAATTTAAAATCTGCATTCGCAGTAGCGATGGGAGGAATTATTTTCCCATTCCTTGGTGGGTATTTGGCAGGACTTGCGTTTGGCATGTTACAGTCGCATGCGATCTTTTTAGGATTATTACTTTGTGCCACTTCCGTTAGTATTTCTGTTCAAACACTAAGAGATTTAGGGAAAATGAATACGAGAGAAAGTACGACGATTTTAGGGGCAGCTGTATTTGATGATGTAATTGTTGTTATTTTATTAGCATTTGTGATGAGTTTTTTAGGTACACAAGATGTAAATGTAACGCTTGTCATTGCAAAGAAAATTATCTTTTTTGTAAGTATCGTTTTCATCTCTTGGAAAGTTGTTCCATGGATTATGAAAATGCTCGTACCACTTCGCGTAACAGAAGCGTTAATTAGTGCGGCTCTTATTATTTGTTTTTCTTTTTCGTATTACAGTGAAATGATGGGGATTGCAGGTATTATTGGGGCTTTTGCAGCAGGGATTGCCATTTCTCAAACAGAGTACAAGCATGAAGTAGAACATAAAATTGAACCGATTGCTTATGCGATATTTGTACCGGTGTTCTTCGTAAGTATTGGAATGGAAATTACATTTCAAGGTATCGGAAGCCAGATTTGGTTCATTATCATCATGACTCTTATTGCGATATTCACAAAATTAATCGGATCAGGTTTAGGTGCAAGATTGACAGGATTCAACCTGCAATCTTCTATTAGTATCGGTGCGGGGATGGTTTCGCGTGGAGAAGT
The DNA here is from genome assembly GCF_040460055.1 of Bacillus cereus group sp. MG4. NCBI lineage: Bacteria > Bacillati > Bacillota > Bacilli > Caryophanales > Bacillaceae > Bacillus > Bacillus cereus group sp. MG4. The sequence goes on from NZ_JARVGZ010000001.1 coordinate 4,302,687, forward strand.
GGCGCTTATCATCGCAGCGAATGGACTTGCGGCGAATTTATTAGCGAAAGAAAATTTCACAGCGATAGTTATTGTTGTTATATTAACGACGATTATTACGCCGCCGCTTTTGAAAAAATATTTTGTATAGTGAGGAAGAGCTTATCTGATGTAGGTAAGCTCTTTTTTTATTGGAAAAAGCAATAGTCGTATAGCGTGAATAGGTTGTAATTATGGTAAAATCTACGTATATGATAAGTCGAGGGGAGAAAAAGTGTGAGGATTACAAAGGGGAAGGTTATCGGTGTAATGATACTTATTGCGCTATGTATACCATTTACTGCATGGAAAGAGTCAAAAGTGAAAGACTTTCCTGTGTCTATTTTTTCTTCCTATGTAGAAGACGAAAACCCGAAAGATTATAAGTACACTGCTTTTGTACCTGACTTTGCAATTTGGATACATGGATGGGAAAAACAGCGATCTGAAGGTGAAATAACGTCATATAAAAAAGGGGATCGAACTGTAATTGTTCACCATCCACCTGGTAATGATGGTTTTTATCTATATGATACAAATGATATTAGAGAATATACGCAACCGTAAGAAGTGGAGGTTAAATAGTGAAAGCTTCAACGTTACTATTTAAAATTGAAAATAATATGGATCAATTTTCACCAGCTGAAAAGAAGGTTGCCATGTATATAATGGAGAATGCAGAGATTGTTCCAAACTTAACGACGAAAGAAGTGTCAACGAATGCAGGCGCAAGTGAGGCGAGTGTTGTTCGCTTTTGTAAATCGATTGGGATTGGGAGTTTTAAAGCATTTAAGATAGCGCTCGTTCGTGAATTAACGATTGCTGATTATAATATTAACGATTTTTCAGTGATGAATACGGAAGATGGCCCGTATGATTTGTTTAATAAAGTTACATATGTGAATAAAGCTGCAATTGAGGCGAGCGTTACTGCAATAGATAAAAAGGAACTTGAGAAAGCTGCAGATCGTATTGTAAATGCAGATAAAATTATATTTTACGGAGTAGGCGGATCAGCTACTCCGGCGATGGACGGGGCTTATAAATTTACAAGGCTCGGATTTACAGCGATGACGCTATCTGATTTTCATATGATGTTGCCGCTTGTGACGAATTTAAAAGAGGGCGATATATTTGTGGCGATTTCAACATCTGGTCGAACGAAAGATGTGCTTGAAATGGCGCAATATGCGAAGAGACAAGGTGCAACTGTTATTGCGATTACAAAGCTCGATCAATCATCACCGTTATATAAAGAGGGCGATATTCGTCTTTGTATGCCAGATGTAGAGCAAGATCATCGTATTGCAAGTATTGCTTCAAGAATGACGCAATTGAACATGATAGATGCTCTATATGTGATTACTTTTAATCGTATTGGGAATAAAGTGTTGGATCAATTTATGGAGACAAGAGAAGAAGCTTTGCGGTTACGGAAGTTAAAATGAGAAGATGGGGAAACCCATCTTTTTTTGTATACTGCCATAAAGTGAAACTTTAATAAGTGGGGGTGTTCATCCCCCACTTATTATCAGCCCTCACCAATCGGACTTTTACAGGCAGTTGATCCCCCACCTATCTTCTTTGCTTTCGCTGAATTTGAGATGGGGATCTTACTGCCAGTTAAAGTGGGATAAATTCGTCATGAAGAGAAATAAAATTTCATAAAATAATAAAGTAGTGTTGATTTTAAATTTCTTGAAGTTATAATGAAAGTATGAAATTAAATTTCAAAGTGGGTGATAATATGTTAGAAAATTTATCGACAGAACATCGTAATGAGAAGACGACGAATTTAGATGAGATGAGCATAAAAGAAGTTCTGCAAAGTATGAATGAAGAAGATCGAACTGTTGCGTTAGCAGTTGAAAATGAAATAGAAGAAATTGAAAAGGTTGTAGGTGTTGTTATTAAATCCTTTGAAGATGAGGGCCGCTTAATTTACATTGGGGCTGGTACGAGTGGCCGTTTAGGTATTTTAGATGCGGTGGAATGTCCGCCGACATTTGGCACAGATAATAAAATGGTGCAAGGGTTTATAGCAGGTGGATCGAAAGCGTTTACTAAGGCGGTAGAAGGTGCAGAAGACCGCGAAGGGTTAGCAGAAGAAGATTTAAAAAGTATTGGATTAAACGAGAAAGATACAGTGATTGGAATTGCGGCAAGTGGTCGAACTCCTTATGTCATTGGCGGTTTGAAGTACGCGGCTAGCGTCGGAGCGAGCACGGCGAGTATTTCTTGTAATAAAAATGCTGAAATAAGTAAATATGCAAAACTAAATGTGGAAGTAGAAACAGGCGCAGAAATTTTAACAGGCTCAACGCGTTTGAAGGCTGGTACAGCGCAAAAATTAGTACTTAATATGATTTCAACAGCTTCTATGATTGGTGTGGGGAAAGTATATAAAAACTTAATGGTAGATGTTCAATCTACAAATGAAAAGTTAGTAGAACGATCAAAGCGAATTATTATGGAAGCAACAGGGGTTAGTTATGAAGTAGCAGCAGAGTATTATGAAAAGGCAGAACGTAATGTGAAAGCTGCGATTGTTATGGTGTTACTACAGTGTGAGTATGGGGAAGCACTGGAGAAATTAAAAGAAGCGAAAGGGTTTGTGAAGAAGGCACTATAAAATAATAGGGAGGGGGATTCTATTATGAAGAAAGAAGAGAGAATGGCCAAAGAAATATCAGAGCAACTTGGGGGGAGTAAAAAATATTCGTGGCATTGCTCATTGTATGACGAGACTGCGATTAACGCTTCATGATGAAAGTAAAGTGAATATGGACCTTTTAAAAAAGGTTGAAGGGGTTATGGGCGTTATTGAAGATGAGACGCTTCAAGTTGTTGTTGGCCCAGGGACAGTAAATAAAGTAGCAGCCGAAATGGAAGGCTTAACAGGACTGCGAATTGGTGAGGTGGCAGATCATCACCTTGAAGACCTTGGGCAAGAAATGAAGTCAGAGATTAAGAAGAAAAATAATACACCAGTGAAAAACTTTTTAAGAAAAATAGGAAGTATTTTCATTCCGTTAATTCCTGGTCTTGTGGCGTCAGGTATTATAAACGGGGTCGCTAACTTTGCGAAAAACGCAGGTGCTGATCCGAATGCAACGTGGCTACAAATGCTATTACTTATTGGCGGCGGTATCTTTACATTCTTAGGAATTTTGGTCGGCTGGAATACAGCGAAAGAGTTTGGCGGGACACCAGTTCTTGGGGCGATTGCTGGTATTTTAATTTTTAACCCAGCGATGGCGAACGTAAAATTATTCGGTGAAGCGCTCGTACCCGGACGGGGCGGATTGTTTGCAGTTATTTTTGCAGCATGGCTTATGGTTGTAGTAGAAAGACAAGTTCGAAAAGCAGTGCCAAATGCAGTTGATATTATTGTAACGCCGCTTATTACTGTGTTAGTGGTGAGTATCGTAACGATGTTAGCCATTCAGCCGGTAGCAGGTTTCTTATCTGAAGGAATTACAAGCGGAATTAATGGTATTTTAAGTATTGGCGGCGCATTTGCTGGAGCAGTGCTTGCTGGAACATTTTTACCTCTCGTTATGGTCGGATTACATCACGGTTTAACACCAATTCATATGGAGTTTATTAATCAAACGCACGTAACACCTTTATTACCAGTACTAGCAATGGCTGGGGCTGGGCAAGTAGGAGCAGCGATTGCGATTTTTGTAAAAACAAAAAACAAACGACTTCGTAACGTAATTAAAGGTGCATTACCAGTTGGATTTTTAGGAATTGGCGAACCGTTATTATACGGGGTTACATTACCACTTGGGAAACCGTTTCTTACAGCTTGTTTAGGTGCAGCAGTTGGCGGTGCATTCCAAGCAGTTATGAAAACAGCCGCACTCGGAATCGGTGTATCAGGATTATCATTAATTCCGTTAATTGCTGATAATAAATATTTATTGTAACTACTCAGCTTCCTCAGACAAAAAAGCATGCTAAATACATGTTTCCAATTCGAAAACATGAAAAAAAATATGCCCATAAGAGAAAGAATCTAGATCGAATCGAGAATTTCTCTTATGAAATCGTGCAATTCCAAGGAACCGTTCCGGTTTCTATAACCTGACCTATCGCTTGTAAGACAGATTGTTTTTGTTTTTTCATGGTGCTTATAAAGCTTCGTATCTGACAAAAAGATTCTGCGCCTTTCTTACTTCGAAACGTTCCAGACACTTTCTGTTTGACTTTCGTCATTCGAATATCCCGTTCTGCTTGATTGTTATCAAATGGAATGTCTGGATGTTCTAAAAATGCTAGAATTCTGTCAGCATATTTGACGAAGCGATTCCATAAATTTTGAGCAGGCGTCTGTTTTCCTTTCTTTTTTGGTTCTGAAGAAAATACTTGTTTTTCTTTTAATATAGCTTGATAGGCAGTCGACAGATTCTCTTGCTCTGCTTTTGGCAGGAGTCCTTTGTATTGTTTTTTTAGCGTTAAGGCTTGCGTTAAAAACTCCTGCATCTGTTGTGCCCATTTTTCTCCGGTACTATCTATAATTCCTTGTAAATCTCGTAAGAGGTGGGCATTACATAATACGTGACGACAATCTGTATACGCATCATATGATTTCCAACCATCATGCATCGCGATTCCAGAAAAAGACGGCAAGATTTCTCCAGCATCCATTGCTTCTTTTCCGCGTTTTTGATGAATATGTTGCAATGTCACCTCCGGTGTACTGGCAGTATGTAACCATTGTGTTTTATTTTCTACACGCATACTGGTTTCATCAAAATGGACAACAGAAGACTGAAGGATCTGGTCTTTTACTTCTTGGAGAAAAGGCTGCAATTGAGCCGAAAAACTGTTTGTATGATTGACTAACGTTCCTTCACTGATAGAATGTCCAAAACAATCTTGAAAGAATTCTTTTGTTCTTTTTAAAGAAAGACACTGATAATGCGTTAAATAGGGGATTAGTCTTTTTATATTTGGACCATATTGAACAGGACGAGAGACAGTAGAAGGAAACTGGGATTCTTGAATAGAATGGCAATGTGGGCATTCTTTTTGTTCCACTTTATGTTCCGTCACTTCTATCTGGATAGGTGGTAAATCATACACTTGGCGAATGCGGTATCCTTTTACAGGCTCATGGTCTAAAGAAGTATAGCAACAAGTACAATAGGTAGGAGAATATGTAATTGTATGGTCTGGAGTCGCTGTCAAACCAAGAGTATGTCCTTTGTGGCCCAACTGGCCACCGGTTTGACGCTGGGATGATTTTCGCAAACTTTTTGTAATAGGCTTACGAAAACCATCTGTAGAGGGTGGTTTATGACTATTTGTAGAGTTTTTTTTTGAACGATTTTCTAATTCTTCTATACGCTCTTTTAAATTCTGTATTTGACTTTCTAATTGATGAACAAAATCGCAAATAGCTTGAGGTCCCTTTTGATAGACAGCTAGAATTTCTTGTTTTTTCAACATAAATACCACCTCCTTGTATGATATATCTAGTATTCACACAAAAAGTACATATCAGACTAGTAAATGAAAAAAGCCTCCGTGAGGAAGCTGAGTAGTTACTATTTATTATATTTCCTTGGATTAGTAGTGGCATATACGTTCGGATTCATCTTTACGTACTTCTTCGGATTCAAAGAAGAAATGGCAGAAAACATATAGAGAAAGGGATTCCTTTCTCTTTTTCTATTCATAGAAAGGGAGATTTATATGATAGGAGTTTCAATTTATCTTGCAAAAGAACGAGTTAAGAAGCAAGAAGAGTGGCTAAAAGTGGCGAAGGAAAACGGGTTTTCATCTATTTTCACATCACTTCATATACCAGAGGATGATCCTGGTACGTATAAAGAGTTAATTCAAATACTTGGGAAACAGGCTCTTGAAAATGAAATGGAATTAATGGTCGATGTTTCTCCAAAATCGTTACACCATTTAGGAATGACGTACGAAAATGTCGAAGAGTTAGTAGACTGGGGCATTACTGGTTTACGAATGGACTACGGCATCACGCCGAAAGAAATCGCACGCGTATCTCATAAAATGAAAGTAGCTTTAAATGCGAGTACGATTACAGATTCATTTTGGAAAGAGTTAATCATAGAAAATATAAAAGTAGAGAATGTGGAAGCTTGGCATAATTTTTATCCGCGTCCAGAAACAGGACTAGCAAAGTCCTTTTTACAAAAACAAAACGAATACTTACATGAGTGCGGAATAAAAACGATGGCATTTATTCCGGGAGATGGTGAAAAACGAGGTCCGTTATATGAAGGCTTACCAACGTTAGAAAAGCACCGCAATATGCGCCCGCTTGAAGCGTACTTAGAACTTGTACAAGGTTGTGGTGTCGATAAGGTGTTAATTGGGGATATAAGCGGAAGTCTAGAAAGTGTACAAGAGATCGCGAGTGCGAGCAGAGGAATTATTCCGCTGCGGTACAAATCGTTTATATCTGATAAGGAAGCATTAAAAGTGGTGGAACGAGTGCATACAAATAGACTAGATCCAGCTCGTGATGTCATTCGTTCTGTAGAATCGCGAGAAGAAAATAAAGTCGTGTTACAGCCGGTGTCTACCATTTCAAGAAAGAAAGGCAGCATTACAATTGATAATGAATTGTACGGTAGATATGCAGGAGAGATGCAAGTTGCCACACATGATTTACCTGCAGATGAGAAAGTGAACGTTGTTGGAATGGTTGTGGAAGAAGACTTGTCTTTATTGCCGTATGTTAGCGCTGGAAAAATGTTTCAACTTTTTTGTGCGATAGAGTAAAAGCTTGAATTAGCGCTACTTTGTAAGAAAACATTATCCGTAAAAGGGATAATGTTTTTTGTTTTCTTAAAAAAAGTATTTGACGAATGAAATGAAATACCGTATTGTTTTGACTTGTAAATAAAAGTTCACCATAACAAAACAAAAAGGAGAGTTTAAAATGAACCAATATATTGGGAATTTAATTATTCGTATTGTGTTAGGAGTAACGTTCTTTGCACACGGTTTAGCGAAGTTTCAATCAGGTATCGATAACGTAGCAGGATGGTTTACAAGCATCGGCTTACCAGGTGGTCTTGCATATGGCGTAGCAACAGTTGAATTAGTTGGTGGTATATTATTAATTATCGGTTTAGGCGTAAGATATGTAGGATTGTTATTCGCTCTTATTTTAGCTGGAGCTATCGTAAAGGTAAATGGAGCAGCAGGTTTATTAGGAGATGGAAAGAATCCAGGATATGAATTAGATCTTGCATTATTAGCAATGGGTGCGTATTTATTTGTTGTAAAAGCAGAAGGATATGTAGATCGTTTCGTAAAAGAGAAAGTAATGAAAGCGAAGTAAACTTATTTATAAATTGTTGACTTGAACCATTGTTGTAACTATAATAATTACAACTAGTAGATTAAGAATAAAACAATTTAAATATTTTTTCACACAAGATGTAACATTATTGGTTACATCTTGTGTGAAAAATAAATAAAACGGGAGGAAGTAATATGCCTAAATCAAATTTAGAAATTATTCGAAGCACGTATGAAGGGTCAGCTTCTTCAAATGCAAAACATTTAGTAGAAGCCCTCTCTGAAAAAGTAGAATGGACAGAGGCAGAAGGATTTCCATACGGGGGAACTTATATAGGTGTAGAAGCAATAATGGAAAATGTATTTAGCCGATTAGGATCAGAATGGGGTGATTATAAAGCGAGTGTAAATACGTACCATGAAGTAAACGAAAAAGATGTAATTATTGCTGAAGGTGTTTATTCAGGGGTTTATAAAGAAACGGGAAAATCATTTGAAGCAGAGTTTGTTCATGTATGGCAACTTAAGAACGGAAAAATTGTGAAGTTTAAGCAGTATGTAGATAGTCATCTTGTTAGGGAAGCGATGAAGAGCTAATGCTTTTTAAATGGATCGTAGGTATATGCATTACAATTATAGTAATTTTCTCGTCTATAGTTGGCGGAAAGAAATTGCTTGCATATGTGGAAAAAGAAAATAAAAATATTCAAACCCAGCAAGTGGCAAACGAAAAAGAGAAGAAAGTTGCAGAAGAATTTCCACAAGTTAGTGAAGGTGAAATTATTTCTACTATGCACAAAATGGTACACCAAAAGGTAAAATCCTCTGAAAAATGGGGATTTGTAGAGATGACAAAAAAGGAAATTTCTAATGTAAAAAGAGATATTGAAAATAGTACAGGTTTTCAATATAAAATGAAGTTATTTTCTATTATAAATAGATGGGAAAAAGGAGATTTTTCTCAAACTGTTGAGGAGCACAACTTTTTATGGAGACTTCAAGGTGGAGATACTGGCAAGGCAACTGAACGTTTATCACCAGAAGAGGAAAAGCAGTATATAAAAGAAATGAAGAATAAATAAAAACATCGCCAACTCAGATGACGATGTTTTTTCATTAAGAATGTTTTCGCATTAAAGCTCTAGTTGGCTGAACAGTAACCGTTTTGAAATGAGAAAATAAATAACATCCCGTCACAACGATCATTGTCCCGAAAATTTGTATCCACGTTAGTTCTTCTCCGAGGAAAAGGAATGCTAAAATAGCTGTGAAAATTGGATTGAAGTTTAGAAAAATACCGGATGTCGTAGCCCCTAATTTTTGCACGCCAATATTCCAGAACACCATACAAAGAACTGTGGAAATAAGCCCAGTATATAAAAGTGATGTTAGGAAAGAAGTATTTATGTTTGTAACAGTGAAGCTCCCTATGTTAAAGGGCAGTAATAGAATAACGCCGAAAATTCCTGAGTATAATGTTGCCATGAGTGGTGTCGTTGTTTTTGTTGCCCATTTACTACAAACAGAATAGATTCCCCAAATACAAACAGCCGCAATCATCCATAAATCGCCGCTATTAAAATGTAGTGAAAATAAAAGTGCAAAGTTACCTTTTAATAGGACAAGAATAACCCCAAAGAATGAAAGAACCATGGATAGGATTTGAAGTGTATTTACTTTTTCTTTTAGAAATAAAACAGAAAATAATGCAATTGAAATCGCATTTAATGTAGAAATAAGCCCTACATTCGTTGCGGATGTTTTTTCTAGTGCTAAAAATTGAAAGATGTTAAAAAGAGCGACCCCTGAGATCCCCATTAGTATTAACGGAAGTATTGCGGCACGAGGTGGAATGATTTTCTTTTCTTTAAACCATACGATCGGTAATAAACAAACGATCGCAATCATCCATCTTAAACTTGTAAGTGTCATCGGAGACGCGTGATTAACGAGCGATTTTCCAACGACGAAATTTCCTCCCCATAATAAGCTCGTTAATAATAGTAAAAAGACATAAAAATAAGGCATATTAAAATCCCCTTTGTTGTAATCAATGTGAATTGTAAATAATTTTAGCATTTTTCTTTATTATGTAATATATTCTTTTGTATAATGGTTAAAAATCAATAAAATATTTCGTTATAGATGTATTTCATAATAAAAGGTTCAGTTTTATATAGGTTAAGGTGTGTTTTTTCGAATAATCATCGGTAATAAAAAGGGGGAATTTTGATGGAGTCATCAGTTATTAAAGTGTTAGATGATTTAGACGTACAAATTTTAGATATATTGCAGAAGGAATCACAAGTAAGTAATGCAGAGCTTGCAAGACGCGTTAATTTATCACCAGCTGCGATGCATGCGAGAATAAAAAGATTAGATGGGGAAGGGTTCATTGATAAGCAAGTAGCCATTTTAAATCAAGAAAAACTTGGTTTTGATTTGTTATGCTTCATTTTTATGAGTACAAATATTCATCAATCGGATAAACTTGACGTGTTGGAGAAAGAGTTAGAAGCGATGCCGGAAGTGTTAGAATGTCACTGTTTAACAGGAGAGTATGATTATTTATTGAAGGTTGCAAATCGTGATCGTAAAGAGCTGGAGCAGTTTATTAGAAAGCTAAATAAGCTTGGGATTACACGGATACAGACGAGTTTAGCACTTCGTGAAATTAAATATTCGACAGTATTACCGATACGAAATGAGGAACCAAGCATCGATTAGATTGCTTGGTTTTTTGTTGTATAAAGTGATTGACGGGAAGAAAAGAGAGATGTATTATTATATAAAATTATGTATTAAAATTCATTATAAGTTATAAATATTAATATTGGGGGCAAGGGGATACCATATGAAAATCTGTAATGCGGTTACGAGTGATGTGAAAGAAATTTATAGCCTCATTGAAATTTACGCAAAAGAGGGAGTGGTTTTACCACGTTCTCTTTTATCTCTCTATCAATATTTACAGTGCTTATATGTCATGAAAGAAGGAGAGAACATTGTTGGAGTTGCTGGTTTACATGTGTTAGGGGAGGACCTTGCAGAAGTCCGGTCATTAGTCGTTTCGCATACATATGCAGGAAAAGGAATCGGGCGTATGTTAGTGAACCATGTAATAAATGAGGCAGCGAAAATAAAAGTGAGTAGAGTCATTTCTTTAACATATGAAACGGAATTTTTTCAAAAGTGCGGTTTTGATTTTGTGAATAGAGAGGCGTTACCAGAGAAAGTATGGATTGATTGTAGACATTGTCCAAAGGTTGATTATTGTGATGAGGTGGCGATGATTCGGTATGTTGGGTGAAACAAAAGTAAAAAAGAGCAGCTAGCAAAAGCTAACTGCTCTATTAAAGGGATCTCTCCAAGGGGGAGTGGAGAAAATATTATGTTACTAGCAGTATTGGCAGATTATTAGGAAATATACAAATAAGAGGAAAGAAATTTTAAATAATCTTTCGGTATTGACAGTTCTTAAAATATTCATGTACAATATTTATGAATGACATTCAGTCATTTTGTGTAACAGGATGTAGTTAGCTTAGAAATGGCACAAATATAATGGTAAATGAGGATGATAGTTGTTTATATATAGTAGTGATGAAAGGGAATATTTTTTTAAAACAAAAATGACTGATAGTCAGTCATAAGAGGTGAGAGGTATGAAGAATAGAGCTTGGTTATATGTCATATTAACATGTATTTTTGAAATTTTTTGGGTGTTTGGTGTTAATACCGCTGATACTTGGTGGCATTGGATTATTATTTTAGGAGTTATCGCTGTTGATTTTCACTTCCTTTCTAAAGCTTGTGAACATCTCGCGACAGGAACTGTATATGCCATTTTTGCCGGAGCTGGTACGGTAGGTACTTTCTTAATGGATGTATTCCTTTTCGGTGGAAGTTTCAGTGTAGGGAAACTATTCTTTATCGTGATGGTTGTAGCTGGCGTTATCGGTTTAAAGCTAGCTGATAATAAAGAAGAAACTGTGGAAGGAGCTGCTTAAAGATGGGTTGGTTTTTCGTATTTTGTGCTGCAATTAGTGAAATAGTCGGTGTAATCGGTTTAAAAATGTATAGTAAAGATAAAACATTAGCAAATGGAGCGCTTTATATAGGTGGATTTGCTACATCCTTCGCATTCTTGTATACATCTTTCTTATTTTTACAAGTCAGTGTTGCGTATGCAGTTTGGATTGGTATTGGAACAGCCGGTGCCGTTTTATTAAATATGTTCCTGTTTGGTGAATCGAAAAGTAAGGCACGTTTGATCAGTGTGGCTCTTATTGTATGTGGTGTGACAGGATTAAAGGCTCTTTCGTAAAGATACACTGTATCTCCTAACAAGTCGTTAGGAGATTTTTATTATAAAAAGTGCACGATAATTGACAGTACAGCTAATTATTTTATAAAATGAGTGACAGTCATTCAATACGCGTGTGAAAGGGTTTAGATGATGAATAAAAAAGAGAAAATTGTCTATGCAGCTATTGAAGTGTTTCAGGAAAAGGGCGTTGAAAAAACGAAGATTTCTGATATCGTGAAATTGGCTGGCATTGCACAAGGAACCTTCTATTTATATTTTCCTTCTAAGTTATCTGTTATGCCTGCAATAGCAGAAGTGATGGTTGAAAAGATGATACTTGCAGTGAAAGAAAAAGTGCAAAATGATGCGCCTTTCTCAAGTAAGGTTACGCAAGTGATAGATGCGGTGTTTAACTTCATAGCTGAATATCGTGAAATACAAGCTTTAATGTATGCAGGTCTTGCATCTACAGAACATATAAAAGAATGGGAAGCTGTGTATGAGCCTCTTTATATGTGGCTAAGTGAATTTTTAAATGAGGCGAAAGAAGCTGGTGAAATTCGTGATTCGGTTCATGCAGAGCGAACAGCGAAGTTATTTATCGACCTTGTTGAATCAGCAGCGGAACAAGTTTATTTATATGATCATAAAGATGATGAGCAAGTCGAGCTACAAAAGGCAGAAGTACTAGATTTTTTAACACATGCACTACATATAAAGAAGTAGTAAGATGAACCTGTCTGAGAAGGTAGGTTCATTTTTGAGGAAAAATGAATGATAGTCATTCACCTAATACTTATGTATGTGTGGAAGGATAGAGTGAAATTCTAATGAGTGGGGCATCTCCACTCATTATTAGCTCACAAGGAGCAGGATAAATAAAAAGCTTCTTGGGCATTATTTTTTGAGAGGAATTTTCGGGAAGAGGTGTTAAAAAGTGAAGAAACCGATAAAAGAACAAAAGATGGTATTGGTCATTCTTTTGAGTAATATATTTATCGCTTTTTTAGGGATTGGATTAATCATTCCGGTTATGCCGTCCTTTATGAATGACATGAATTTAACAGGTAAGACGATGGGTTATCTCGTTGCAGTGTTTGCAATGGCTCAGCTTATTGCTTCACCTATCACAGGCCGGTGGGTCGACCTTTATGGTAGGAAGAAAATGATAATCATTGGCTTATTTATTTTTGGTGTTTCAGAGCTTCTTTTTGGATTAGGAACAGATGTATGGATGCTCTATGCAGCGAGGCTGTTAGGCGGAATTAGTGCTGCGTTTATTATGCCTGGTGTTACGGCATATGTTGCTGATATTACATCTATGCAGGAACGTCCAAAGGCGATGGGATACTTGTCTGCAGCAATTAGTACCGGATTTATTATAGGGCCTGGAATTGGCGGATTTATTGCAGAATACGGTATACGTGTGCCGTTCTTTGTAGCAGCAGTAATTGCCTTTGTGGCATGTGTGATTTCGATCTTTATTTTAAAAGAACCGTTAACGAAAGAAGAGCTTGCAGAGATTTCTTCTAATACGAAAGAATCAAGCTTTATTGGAGATTTAAAGAAATCATTACATCCAATGTATGCAATCGCATTTATTATCGTATTTGTACTTGCATTCGGATTATCAGCGTATGAAACTGTGTTTAGTCTGTTTTCTGATCATAAGTTTGGATTCACACCGAAAGATATTGCGGCAATTATTACAATTAGTTCAATCTTTGGGGTAGTTGTGCAAGTATTTATGTTTGGAAAATTAGTTGACATGTTTGGTGAAAAAGTATTAATTCAAATATGTTTAATTGTAGGTGCAGTATTAGCGTTCGTTTCAACTGTAGTCTTTAATTATTGGATTGTACTTCTCGTTACTTGCTTTATTTTCCTTGCATTTGATTTACTGCGTCCGGCTTTAACGACGTTTTTATCAAAAGCAGCTGGAAAAGAGCAAGGATTCGTTGCTGGTATGAACTCAACTTATACGAGTTTAGGAAATATAGCAGGACCAGCGATGGGCGGAATATTATTTGATATAAATATTCATTATCCATATGCATTTTCAGGAGTTGTTTTAATAGTTGGTCTCGGCATTACATTTATGTGGAGAGAGAAACAGCTAGCTGAAAGTTTTGCGAAGTAATAAAACCCCTTACGATGGTAAGGGGTTTTTGTTTTATCCTGCTATTTGTGGGGGGTGAATAATTAGTGGGATGAACAAAACTCTCACTAATTAAGTTTCATGTTGTGAAATACGTTGAAAATCTTTACTTATACAGGACTGTTTTAGTTTTTTTGATTTGATTAAATGTTTAATATCAGAGATGTTATCGTATGAAAGCTGAGTATGATAATAGTTAATGTACTCAAGTAATGCAAAAATATAAATAAATAGAGTGAATGATAGTCCGCCTAAAGGTAAGTGGGGATACCAAATTACAAAATCAATAGTAAACGTAACAAATCCCGTGATAATTAATGCTATATTTATCTTTTGAAGTATTTTTAAATATTGAACCACCCTAATAGGGGTAACAGATGTTTTCTCTTTTTTTAGTCGTTTCCACTTTACGTACCAGTAAATTACTCCTTGTAATAAGATAAACTCTAAAAGAAGAAATGAGACCCAAAAAGAATATAGAGAATATAAATGTAACGTAGGATAAGCATAATTAAGTAAGTAACTTGTGAAAATAAAAGTAATGACTGAAAATAACTCACCTGTGTATAGATAGGAAAGTCTTTTTTCTAGGGTGCGTTTCATGGTTCTTCTCCTTTTGTAATGACTCACATTTTAATACGTGGATGGTTGTATCCACAACTTCGCAAAATTTGCCCAACCGAATGAATCAATCGTTACGTTTTTTAAAGAAGAAGGATATGTTTTTCTTTTTAAAACGTGATAGTTAAATAAAATGATGTGTTCTGTTTGTAAAAATTCTTCTATCTCATACATGAGCTCATAGCGTTTCTCTTTATTTTCTTCTAATAAAAATGTATCTAACAAACAGTTAATTTGTTTTTCATAGTGCGGGTCCATGAACCGGCTTACGAAGCAGCTTTTATTTTTAAATACATTTAAGAATGCAAGTTCATGATCGGCAGCAAATACTTCTCCCATGAAAATAATATCGGCATGTTGATCAATAGAACGATCCATATAATCTGAAACGAGAAATGGGTGAAGCTCTACTTGTATACCTAAACTTTCACATCGTTCTTTTAGGAAATATGCATCATTTGCACTATCTTTAAATGCGAAGAAGTAAATATGTATCGTCTCTCCATTATAAGTGCTCTTTTTTAAATACTCTTTCGCTTTTTCTAAAGAGTAAGACCTTTTAGAAGCTTGGCGACTTCTTTCAGGGAAAAAGCTTGATGCAGCAATTGTTCGTCTTCCTTCTATGTTACGAAGTATCATTTCAACATCATATAGTTCTCTCCAAGCTTTTCGAAAGTAAATATCGTGATGAGGACCAGGTTTTGTAAAGTTGAAGCCAGCATAAATACAACCTATTTCTTCTATTTGTATATTATGTCTTTCATTTTCTTCTTCATTTGGTAGTTCATAATCAGCATCGATTTGTACATGATCAGGAATACCCCAAAATTCAATACGGTCTAATAATGCGCGCTCTTTAAAATAATGAGTGAATGCTTCGAGTACGATATTATCTTCAGAGTAATGAGCAAGTTTGAAAGGTCCCGTACCTATATAATGATGATTTTCGATACTCACATCACGCGGTAAAATTGCTAGTTGTATGGAACTTACATAGTGTAAGAAGAAAAGGTTGGGTTTTGCTAAATGGAACCGTATTTGCAGTGGTGATGGTGTTTCAATTTGAACAATTTCTTCTGTTAACCATTCGAAAGGGGAATGGACTTCTTTTAGTCTTTCAAATGAAAATTGTACATCTTTAGAAGTTAAAACTGTTTCGTTATGAAAATGAATGTCCTTTCGTAAATAAAAAGTCCACGTAAGCCCGTCTTCACTTAATTCCCACGTATGCGCAATGTGTGGTTCCATTTTTTCCGTAACATCGTTATAAACGACTAACATATCAAAAATTTGACTCGTAAGATGGCTTTCTGTAGTTACAGCCACAAAAGCCGGATCTAAGGGGAATATCTTTCTCGATATAGGAATCTTTAATATGTCGTACATATCATTTGAAGGTTCGTATCCAAAATGATGATGTAGTTTATTTTCTATCTTTTTTTGAAGTGCAAGGGGTAGGGGTTCTTTTAAAAGAAGAAAAACGTCCTTTAATTTTTCTTGCGCTAACAGTTCATCTGTATAGGATTCAATTGCTTCTACGAAATTATGTGAAAATAGAATTTCTGTTTTATTTCCGCGTCCTCGCCCTGGAGTCCAGCTAATTAATTGCTCCTCGCTCATTTTCTTTAATAAAATCTTTACGTTTTTTGTACTGCAATATAAAACATCCGCTAATTCTTGTAAGCTATTTCGGATATGATGTTGATCTTGTGCATGTAATCTTAACCGAATGTAATAGTCCATAATTTTCATATATACACTTCCTTCTATAATAAAAGGGGAAACTCTTTAGAATATTCTAACCTTTTTCTTCCTCTTTTTCAAAGTAAAATAAGTAAGCATAAGGAGGGGGAAACAATGGGATTTTGGAGTATGCATCGAAATATAAAGATTAGAATTATAACTTCATTTTTAACACGTACTGTGTCTACGATGATTTTTCCATTTATGGCGATTTATTTTTCAATAAAGTTAGGTAGTGCGATGGCTGGTGCGTTACTACTCATTAATGTCATAGCTTCATTAGTAATTGGCTTATACGGTGGATATGTTGGAGATCGACTTGGACGTAAAAAGGTAATGATTATCGGTCAAAGTATACAAGTCATTTCCATTGCTTGTATGGGAGTTGCGAATTCGGATTACGTAGATTCACCGTTGCTAACATTTGTGTTTATGTTAGTGAATAGTTTAGGGTCTGGACTTATGAATCCTGCGACAGAGGCGATGTTAATTGATGTGAGTACACCTGAGAATCGAAAGGTGATGTACAGCATTAACTACTGGACAATTAATTTATCAATTGCAATTGGAGCGATATTTGGCGGATTACTATTTGAGAACTATAGATTGCAATTGTTTATCGGATTAACAGTTATTGCCGTTATTACTTTATATGTGATGGCTGTATATATGGAAGAGGTGTATGTAGTACGAAAAACAGTAGAGAAGAAAAATGTATTAAAAGATATGGCAGATAGTTATAAAGTCGTGATGAAAGATAGAGCATTTTTAATTTTTTGTGCAGCGAGTATATGTACATTATCGTTAGAGTTTCAAAGTACGTTTGCAGAAGGAATTTGAAACGGTGCACTTTTTCTTCGGGAATGGTTTTACGTTTGATTTAACAGGTATTCGTATGCTGAGCTGGATTTCAGCAGAGAATACAATTTTAGTTGTGTTATGTTCAGCACTTCTTATTAAAATGCTAAAAAGCTTCAACGATTTGAAAATTTTATATGTAGGCTTATTCATTTACACAATTGGATTTACAATACTCGGAACGAGCAATAGTTTATGGATTTTATTATTTGCAGGGCTTTTCCAAACGGTCGGAGAGATGATGTATGTGCCAGTACGTCAATCTATTATGGCAGATATGGTGCCAAATGAGGCGAGAGGTTCATATATGGCGATTAACGGAATGGTCTTTCAAGTGGCAAAAATGAACGGGGCATTAGGTGTTATGCTAGGTTCATTTATTGCATCTTGGGGCATGAGTGCTCTGTACTTTATCGTTGGTATGAGCAGTATTTTATTATTTATGAAGGCGATAGGGAAAGAGAAGGGGTATGAGAGAGATGATATTTCTCATATTGGTTAAAAATTATATAAATAATTATTTCGGGAAATAATAAGAGGATTTATTGTAATAAATTCTCCTTGAATCTACAGTTACGTGAGGTATTATGATGAAGACACAGAAGGGCAACAAGATAATGTAAGGAGTAATATAAGATGAATGAAAAAAAGTACTTTTCCATTGGAGAATTTTCAAAAAAAACAGGAATATCTATTCGGACGTTACATTATTATGATGAAATAGGTCTACTTAATCCCGAGAAAAATCCTCGTTCAGGTCATCGGTTATATACAGAATGTGATGTACAAACGTTACAAAGAATTGTGACCTTTAAATTTTTAGGCTACAGTTTAGATGAAATAAGTGAGATGATGGATAAATCTACTGTAGATTTAAGTTTTCGTGAAAGCCTGAAATTACAACAAAAAGCTTTGAAGAATAAAAAAGAGCATATTGAGCTTGTATTGGGTGCTATTCATCGTATACAGGTATTATTAGAAGACGAAGCGGAAATAGATAGTACAGTTTTAATATATTTAATTAGAAGTATAGAAGTAGAGAACCTAGAGCGGAAAAGACTTGAAAAACATATTCCAGAAGAAATAGTGAGCCTTCTATTTGATCATTCGGAAGAAACTGTAGTACAAGGTGATAAAGAATTTCTTCACTATGTAAAAAGAGTGAAGAAATTAGCTGGGAGACCAGTTGATGATTTAGAAGTGCAGGAGTTGGTTGCATGGTGGATGGAAAAGGCTAATGAAGCTGTTTGTTCTACATTGTCACTTATGGATGAAGGAATGGTTAAAGAGCTGAAAGAGATAGAGGGAGAAGAGACAGGTGAAATGCCTCCATCTCCATTTACAGAAGAGGAAGATACATGGTTAGCACAAGTAATGGATTATTATTTTGATTATGGTGCTGGTACTATTCAAGAAGAACAAAAGGGAAACTGAAAATAAAATAATTGGTATTTCAAGTTTAAAACGGATCAACTGCAGCTAAATTTGGAGTAGTGCTAGGTTGTAGCAAAAGATTTTTTAATGTACCGACTTCAGAAAGAGCGACTAATATGTAGCCACTAATAAGTACAATAAGTCCAACGACACGTAACGTTTGTAAGGTTATTTCACGCTTATTCGTTGCCGTTGGCGTTGGGGGCATTGAAGGTGGAGTGTTGTTCATAATAAGGCTCCCATCTTTTTTATTTATATATGTGTGAAATCATTATTTAGCTTATGGATAAGAATTATATAGTCATTTTCACTATATGAGAGTTGCCTATAAAGAGTGATTAGAAATTTGGAGATGCGCTCTTCTTATTTACTTTTATATGGATGAAAAAATGTCTTATATGGTGTGAATCTTGTTTTTCATACAAATAAAAAAGATTAACCAAAGTAGCCATTTAGCTACTTTGGTTAATCTATAATAACTATCCTAATATACGCAACGATTCTTTAATAAACGCGGGAATGTCTTCCGGTTGTCTACTTGTGATTAACTGATTTTGGCATACGACTACTTCTTTGTTATGAAAATTTCCACCGGCATTTTTCAAATCGACCTCAATAGATTTATATCCAGTCACATCGCGTCCTTCAAGTGTTTGTGCAGTGATAAGTAGCTGTGGTCCGTGACAAATAGCAAAGACAGGTTTTTTCGCATCCATAAATGCTTTACTAAAGCGAACAAAACGCTCATCTGCACGAAGTATATCTGGGGAAAATCCGCCTGGTATGAAGAGGGCATCAAAGTTCTCTGGAGAAACATCATCAATACTTTTATCAATTACGACTTCACTTTTTTCTTGTTTACCGTGTACCGTTTTACCTTTTTCCATTTCAATAGTTGTTAATTCATATCCCTTTTGATTAAAAGCCTCTACTGGCTCTGTGTATTCTGTATCCTCGAAATAATCCGTTATTAAAATAGCAATTTTTTTACTCATTGCAGTCAGCTCCTTACATTATAGTATCGGTTCCAGAATCATCTTTGAGCAATGCCTTTTATAAAGTGAAACTTTAATTCATGTTTTTTCATTCCCTCCAGTTCCTTTGCCCTGTTAATTTAATACATACCCTTTTTATTAGGATGTAAACATGTATTATCGTTTTTGTATGTAAAAATCAAAAATATCGGTTGTTTCAGTGATTCTTGTTTGAGGAAGAAAAATAAAAAAGCCAAGGAGATACTTTATTTTCTCCTTGGCTTTTAAGATGATTTTTTTCGTTAAAATGAAGAAACGCGTTGCTTCGTTTTTGGTACAATAACAAATTTGATCCAGAGTAACCCGATAATCATAATGATAAGGCTATGTAAAAATTGTCCCGTAGCAATGAGTATAACAATTGAAAATACAATGAGTTGAATGATTAGCAATATAAAGATTAAACGAAGAAATTGATTCATTCGTTTTTCAGTATCAATTGGATATAATGCTACGATAATATTTCCCGAAAAATATTTCCACAGGGAACGGAGCTGCATAGAGATCATATATAGGACGATGTAAACGATAGCACCTTTTACGTATATGTTTGGTATAAAATATAAGGCGAAGGCACCGATCAACCCTAAACGAATATATATACCGAAATAATCATTCCCGCGTAAAAATGCTAGTGTATGTAAATAGAAGAAAGTTGCTCCTTTTTTATGTAATAAAGGTTCAATCCAATTTGTAAGCCATTTTCTTTTATTTACTTGCTTATTCAGTTGCGGAACATCGGTGAAAATGCTAGCAAATTGATAAAAACGAACGTCCATTTTTTCTTCTTGTTCAATTATGTAATCCCACGGTATTCGTTTTGTAGGCTGTTTTTTCGTATATAGAAGCAGGAAAGCAAGTAGTAAGAGTAATCCGCCCAATATGAGAACATTTGCTGAGTAAAACAGCATGTAAATGATTAAGGCGTTACAAGCAATACGAATAATTAACCATATGTTTTTTTCATGACCATCACGCCACATCCAATGTGTGTATATATTCCAAGCTTTCGTAATCATTAAAACGATAAAGATTGTACATAAAAAAGGTACAGTTAATTGTAATGATTGCAGGGCAAGTGGAACGAGAATAAGGAACGTAAATAATAATGGGAAAAGCTGAATGATGTAATTATATAGAAGAGATTTTTTAAAATAAGATGTTAGTTTCTCTTCTAATGCAAGCAAATAGACAGCATCAGGTTTTTGAATAAATGTACGGATAGGGCATCTCGTTATAATCGCTGTTAGGACGATTGTAATAAGTAATAAAGATAGTCCTTTAGAAGGAGCTGTCTTAAGAAACTTTGCGTAATAGTAAGCACCTATACAGGCAACGAAGATAAAGCTATATAGTAAACCGTTAATCATACGTGCAAAGTATGTAATGATATTTTGCATATGTTGTTGGAAGCGGCTGCTCCATAGTGATTCAATTGACATGTTTTTCACCTCTTTGTTCTATTATATATGTTTTATAAAAGAAAAAACGAGCAAATTGCGTTATGCAACTTGCCCGTTTTTCTTTTTGTTATTTTTTTTCTCATCACGATTCATTAATGGATAGAAAGCAAATCCGATTACGAATAAACCAATTCCGAGAAGGAACGTTTTGATATCGGCTGCGCCGGTTTTAATAACCCATAGTGCGTAGCAAAGTGCGATTACTGCGACTATACCATCTGTAATTCTTGCCCGCATTTCATTTTTATATGTTTCACCAGTTGCGACTAGTTTTAACTGGAAGATTGGTGAAACGAGATATGGAATGAGGTAGGCTAGTGTTGATACGGTAATAACGAATGTATAAGCTTCCGCAATGGTTCCTGATAATGTTGAGAATAAGAACACTTGCGACATAATGTTTGTTAATCGTAATGAATAAATTGGACTTCCTTTTTTATTTGTTTTCGTGAAGAAGGAAGGGAAGAAACCTTCTTTTGCTGCTTGATACGGCACTTCTGAGCTTAATAAAATCCATCCTAATATAGAACCGAATAGGGAAGTAAGAGCAAGTAATGCCATCAGTTTCCCGCCACCATGCCCCATTGCAGCGTTTAATGCGTCTGCTAATGGACGTTCAGAAGCTTGTAATTTATCAACGTGAAGTACACCCATTGTTAAAATTGTAATTCCTAAGTAAATCGCAACTGTAATAAGTAATCCAGCAACCGTTGCGCGTTTTACTGTTTTAGGAGAGGTAGCACGATTTGATAAAAGTACTGCTGATTCAATTCCGATAAATGCCCAAAGCGTTGTAAGAGCGGCTAAATTTACTTGTGAAAGAAGGCCATGTGATACACCTGATTTATCGATCATCGGTGTGTACCATTGTCCAAACTTAGAAGCCTCGAATGCAAATAACGTAACGACGATGAATAAAAGGAATCCAGTTACTTTCGTTGTTGTTGCTAAGAAGTTTAGCTTTCCAGCTCCGCTTACACCGTTTGTTAATATAATATGAGTTCCCCAAAGTAAGATGGAACAAATAGTAAATGTAATTAGTTTTCCGACTTCTATGTTAAAAGAACCGATTGAAAATAGTAGTCGTGTATCTTTCATGATTGGGAAGAAGAGTGATAAATATCCCGCGAAAGACGTAATGATGGCAACGTTACTTGCCCAGTTTGCAACCCAATATCCCCATACCATACTGAAACCAGCCATTTTTTTCTTTTTTGGTGATGAGAATAAAGCATATGCATGACTTTGTGGTCCTGTCGTTAAATCAGGACGACGAATTGCTAAATTACCGAAAACAAGAGCTAGCATTAAAACACCAAACCCTGTTGTTAACCAAGCTAAAGTGACACCGAGAGGGCTTGCTGTTTGTGCCAACGTACTTGGCACCATGAAAATCCCAGCGCCAACCATGTTACCGACAACGAAAGCTGTTAGTACCCAAAAGCCCCATTTTTTTTGTTGCATAGAAAATACCTCCAAAGTTAGTATAACCAAGTCAAGCGAGGAGATATGTATGTCTTCTTAGTAGAGAAGAGAAGTCCCAAACAAAACAAAAAAAGCACGTAATTTGCCGCTACATGCTTTCTATCTTATAAGAAACCCACGACATACCTCTCGATAGCTCTCCACAAACGAAACGTTTCGTTTGTGACAGTTCTGCACTTATTAAATGCAGACCCAGCAAGTGTGCATGGTGGACACGACTTACTTCGGCAATCATTCCTTTCTCATTCCTTCATCAATGCCACTACATCTCCTGAAACGATACTCTTAATGATTGCAACCTCTACCTCACCGAGATACGAATGAGGATTTAAATATTAAATTAACGTAGTTAAGAGTAACAAATGTATTTTTATACGTCAATGGATATAGTAATAATCAGATTATAGAGAAGAGTTTGTTATTAGGAATGAATAATTATTTGATATAAAAAGAAGCTGATCTAAAACTAGATCAGCTTCTACATATAAGATTAAACGAAGTTTAATACAGTTACTTTTTCACGTGTCATAGACTCAAGGCTCTTACGAATACCTTGTGCGCCCATACCTGAACCTTTTACACCGATGAATGGGAAGTGGTCAGGGCCGCGCTCTGTGCGTCCGTTAATTTGAACAGAACCAGTTTCGATTTTGTTAGCAATTGCAAATGCTTTGTTAATGTCTTTTGTGAAGACACTTGCTTGTAGACCGAACTCTGATTTGTTAGCAATTTCAATTGCTTGTTCATCTGAAGAAACACGGATGATTGGAAGGATTGGGCCGAATGGCTCTTCCCAAGCAACTTTCATTTCTTCTGTTACGTGGTCGATTAATGTTGGGTAAATTAAGTTACGCTCACGTTTATTACCGATAACGATTGTTGCACCTTTTTCAACAGCATCGTCAACTAAGCCTTGAACGAAATCAGCAGACTTGTCGTCGATTAATGGAACGATTGTGCTGTCTTGTTCTGGAGATCCAACTGATAGTTCGGCTACTTGCGCTTTTAATAAGCCAACAAGCTCGTCCGCTACGTTTTCGTGTACAAGTACACGTTTAATAGCTGTACAACGTTGACCAGAGTAAGAGAATGCACCGCTTACGATATGGTTTGCAGCATCTTGTAAGTCAGCATCTTCACGAACGATACCAGGGTCTTTACCACCAAGTTCTAATACAAGTGGAATCATTGCAGCTTTTTTCGCTAAATGTTTACCTGTATTTGTACCACCTGTGAACGATACCATATTGATGCCTTCGTGTTCTACTAAGTAGTCACCAATTACAGAACCACGTCCTGTAGCCACGTTTACAAGACCTTTTGGAAGGCCAGCTTTATGTAGTGCTTCAACCATTTTAATACCACTAATTGCACCTTGAGTTGCTGGTTTGAAAATAACAGCGTTACCCATAATTAATGCTGGTGCAAGTTTTGCAGCAGATAAGTTTACTGGGTAGTTAAATGGTGCGATTGCTAATACAACACCAAGTGGTGCGCGTTGGATGATCGCAAGTTTAGATTTCGTTCCGCCAGGGAAGCTATCGCCCATCATGCTTTCTCCGTGCATATGAAGAGCTTCTTCAATTGTGTAACGAATGAAATCAGCTGTACGAACAACTTCTTTCTTCGCATCTTTATATCCTTTACCGACTTCTTTCATAATAATATCGGCAATTTCATCTTGCATATTTACGAGCTCATCAGCCCATTTATATAAATATTTTGCGCGATCTTGTAGAGAAGCTTCCGCCCATGATTTTTGAGCTTCTTTTGCAGATGCAATTGCTTCATCTACTTCTCCGCGAGTAATTGCTTGTACTTGTCCAATTACTTCGTGTAAGTATGGAGATGGAATTTCGATTGTTTCTCCTGAAGAGGTTTCTCTCCATTCTCCGTTTAAATAAAATTTGTACGTATTGCTAGTTGTCATGATTAGTCCTCCTAAAATAGCAACTTGTAAGAGTGAGTATAAGGTGATTGTAGGGGGTTTGATAACATTTTTCAAATGAAATGTTTGTGAAAACGATTTCTTATTCTTTTTTTATTTTGTATGCCCTTTCTTACAGAAGATTCCCTTATTTCAAAATGATGTAGCGTATATTTTTATTCGGTGTGTAAAAAAACAATTGACAGAATACTCAATAAAGTTGTAAGATTATAAATGGAAAATAAATGAAGGGGGTGTGCGTAATGATTGTAATCGTAAATGTAATGGGCTTAGCTCTGTCAAATGGCAGAAAACATTCATATCATTACGCAACCCGTGCGGATATATAGGGCACCTTTGTCTTATAAAAAGCGTACGTTGCGTATATCGTAACGTACGCTTTTATGCATTTTTGTGCATATCGTCAAGCGGCGGTATGCTTTTTTTTGTTTATTTTCCACGTTACTATATAAAAATTTGGAAGGTGGAAAAATGTGATGAGATTGTATGGGTTACGAAATGTAAATGTGATGGATCTGGATAGTGGGTAAAGAATTGGGAGTGAAACGAGAACGAGAAGGGAGAGGTTACATTGTTATCAGTATTACTTAAGTTAAAATGGTTTTTTAAAGAGCATTGGAAGAGATATAGTATCGCCATTGGAGCTCTTTTAATTGTGAATATAGTTGAAGTTATTCCCCCGAAGGTGTTAGGGGTTACGATTGATAATATAAAAACAGGAACGTTAACGAATGCAGCGATTATGCAATTTATTCTCATTTTAATAGGGGTTACGGTAATTGGATATGGTCTTACTTTCGTTTGGCAACATCAGCTGTTTGGTGGTGCATTCGTACTGGAGAGGACGATGCGCTCTAAATTTATGGGGCATTTACTTAAGATGACACCGACGTTTTATCATAAAAATCGTACTGGTGATTTAATGGCGAGAGCGACAAATGATCTAAAAGCAATTGCTATGACAGCTGGTTTCGGTATATTAACGCTCGTGGATTCGAGTTTATATATGCTTACGATTGTCTTTATGATGGGATTTACAATCAGTTGGGAGCTTACATTTGCGGCGCTTATACCGCTTCCGATTATGGCGTATGCGATGAACATATATGGAAAGAAATTGCATGAAAGATTTACAGTTGCGCAAGATGCGTTCGGAGATATGAATGATAAAGTACTTGAATCGATTGCTGGCGTGCGCGTTATTCGTGCATACGTACAAGAGAATGCAGATGAGGAAAGGTTTCATCATTTAGGAGATGACGTCTACGAAAAAAATATGAAAGTAGCGAGAATTGATGCATTATTCCAGCCGACTGTGAAAATGCTTGTCGGTCTTAGTTATTTAATTGGTTTAGTGTACGGCGCATATCTTGTATTTCAATCAAAGGTAACACTTGGGGAACTTGTTTCATTTAACGTGTATTTAGGGATGATGATTTGGCCGATGTTTGCAATTGGCGAATTAATTAATGTTATGCAAAGAGGAAACGCTTCGTTAGACCGTGTGAATGAAACGTTAGCGTATGAACCAGATGTCAAGGACCCGAAAAATCCAAAGCTTGTACAAGAGCCAGATTATATTCAGTTTGAGGATGTTTCCTTTTCATATCCTTCATCGACTGGAGAAAATTTGAAAAAGGTTTCGTTTACATTAAAACAAGGGGAAACGCTTGGGGTTGTTGGAAAAACAGGAAGCGGAAAAACGACGCTCGTACGTCAGCTTCTTCGTCAATATCCGCTTGGAGATGGGGATATTGCAGTCTCTGATGTGACGTTAGATAACATAACGAATGAAAATGTACTCGGATGGATTGGGTATGTACCTCAGGAACATATTTTGTTCTCAAAAACAGCGAGGGAAAATATTTTATTCGGAAACCGAGAAGCGACGGAAGAAGAACTTGAGAAAGCGATTGAAATCGCGGCGTTTAAAAAGGATTTAGAGTTTTTACCAGAGGGGTTAGAAACGCTCGTTGGAGAGAAAGGTGTTTCTTTATCAGGAGGACAAAAGCAAAGGATTTCGATTGCGCGAGCTGTCATTCAAAATCCAGAAATTTTAATTTTAGACGATTCGTTATCAGCTGTTGATGCTCGTACGGAAGCAGCAATCATTGAAAATATAAGAACAGAAAGAAGCGGAAAAACGACGATTATTACGACGCACCGTTTATCTGCCGTACAACATGCGGATTGGATTCTCGTTAT
Source organism: Bacillus cereus group sp. MG4 (assembly GCF_040460055.1). Taxonomy (NCBI): domain Bacteria; kingdom Bacillati; phylum Bacillota; class Bacilli; order Caryophanales; family Bacillaceae; genus Bacillus; species Bacillus cereus group sp. MG4. Next base: position 4,329,259 of record NZ_JARVGZ010000001.1, read on the forward strand.
GGATGAAGGTGAAGTAATGGAAGAGGGGACGCATGAACAGCTTATTCAAAGCGGAGGCTGGTATGCGGAGCAGTTTGAAAGACAACAAGGGGAAAATGAAAGTGCGGATAGTGGGGTGAAAATATGAGTGTATCAAAACGATTGTTCCAATATGCGATGAAAGTAAAAGGGACAATTTTTGCAGCGATGCTAATGTTATTTATTTTCGTCATCGCAGAGCTTGCTGGTCCTTTCGTCGCGAAAACGATGATTGACGATCATATCGTCGGGATAGAGAAACCGTGGTATGAAACAGAAAAGAGTGAAGAGGCTGTTTCGTATAATGGCGCCTTTTATAAGCGAAGTGATCGCTTCCAGGAAGGTGAGAAAAAAGGAAAAGAAGTACGCGTGATGCAAGTCGGTTTTCAATATTATTTTGTACCGAATAAAGTGAATGCTGAAGGATCACGTACTGTAAAAGATGATATGATTACCGTCCAAAATGGTAAGGCAGTGCAAGTGTATAAAGCGAAAGCATTAACGAAAGAAGAAGTGTTTGCGTTTTATAAACCAGAAATAAACCCCCTATTATTACTTGGTGGTGGTTATTTCGCTTTATTAGTAGTTGTCTCATTATTTGCATATGGAAAGCAATTTTTCTTACAGAAAGCAGCGAACAAAATTATTCAAATTATGAGGGAAGATGTCTTTTCTCATATTCAAACGTTGCCGATTCGTTATTTCGATCATTTACCAGCAGGGAAAATTGTATCGCGTGTAACGAATGATACGGAAGCCATTCGTGATTTATACGTAACGGTACTGGCGACATTCGTTTCTAGTATCATTTATATTATCGGGATATTCGCTGCGCTATTTTTACTCGATGTAAAATTGGCGACGTTATGTTTACTTATCATCCCGATTTTAATTGTTTGGGCAATTCTTTATAGAAAGTATGCGTCTGTATACAATCATAAAATGCGTTCACGTTTATCTGATATTAATGGGACAGTGAATGAATCTATTCAAGGTATGCCAATTATTCAAGCGTTTCGTCAAGAGCGTGAAACGAAGAAAGAGTTTGAAGAATTAAATGGTGATTATTTTAAATATCAAAATAAAATTTTGAATTTAAATGCAGCAACTTCGCATAATTTAGTGTCTGTATTGAGAAATATCGCTTTTACAGGTGTGATTTGGTACTTCGGTGGTGCTTCATTAAGTGCTTCAGGCGTCATTTCTCTAGGGATATTGTATGCATTCGTTGATTATTTAACACGATTGTTCTCACCAATTACAAATATGGTAAATCAACTTGCTAACTTAGAACAATCGCGTGTTGCATCAGAACGTGTTTTTGAATTGTTAGAGGAAAAAGGGGAAGCAGTAGAAGAGGAACGTATGCCTCGCTTACAAGGAAATGTAAAGTTTGATAATGTGTCGTTTTCTTATAATGGAAAAGATGAAGTACTAAAAAATATTTCTTTTGAAGCGAAACAAGGAGAGACAGTGGCACTTGTCGGTCATACTGGATCAGGAAAAAGTTCCATTATGAATGTACTCTTCCAGTTTTATGAGTTTGAAAAAGGGAAGCTTACGATTGATGGTCACGATGTAAAAGCGATGCCGAAACAAGCAACACGTGAACATATGGGAATCGTACTGCAAGATCCGTTTTTATTTAGCGGGACGGTCGCTTCTAATGTAAGCTTAGAGAACGAAAAAATTTCAAAAGAGCGCATTGTAAAAGCATTGCGTGATGTTGGTGCTGAACGGTTTGCGAACAATATAGATGAAGAAATTACGGAGAAAGGAAGCACACTTTCAACCGGAGAACGTCAGCTTATTTCGTTTGCTAGGGCACTCGCTTTTGACCCAGCCATTTTAATTTTAGATGAAGCAACGTCTAGTATTGATACAGAAACAGAGGCGATGATTCAACAAGCGCTAGAAGTTGTGAAAAAAGGTAGAACGACATTTATTATCGCTCACCGTCTTTCAACAATTAAAAGCGCAGATCAAATTATTGTACTTGATAGAGGAACAATTTTAGAAAAAGGCTCTCATGATGAACTAATGAAAAAGCGCGGGCGTTATTACGATATGTACAAAACGCAAATGGAAGGTAATCAGAGCGCTTAATATGTATGGAGGAGAACTTGTGATTTTCACAAGTTCTTTTTTAGTGAATCGCGAAAGTTAAATAAGAAGTATTGTTTTACCTTTTTCTTTATAAATGCTATATTAAAAAATGTTACTTATTTTTTGTATGTAGCGTTATTTTCCCCTTTTGTTTGATTATGAAGAAAAAGGATAAACTAAATAAGAACATTTTCATTGAAAAATTGTTCAAGATTGCATACAATCAATATAGTTTTTAAATTCCTATCAGAATACTTGGAGGATTACCATTATGAAAAAATTATTTTCAGTACTTGCAGTAACTACATTAGCAATCGGGATTGTAGCGGGCTGCGGTAAAGAAGAGAAAAAAGATACAGCTAATCAAGATGCGTTACAAAAGATAAAACAAAGTGGTGAACTTGTAATTGGAACAGAAGGTACATATCCACCGTTCACATTCCACGATTCAAGTAATAAATTAACTGGATTTGACGTTGAATTAGCAGAAGAAGTTGCAAAACGTTTAGGAGTAAAACCTGTATTTAAAGAAACACAATGGGATAGCTTACTTGCTGGTCTAGATGCAAAACGTTTCGACATGGTTGCGAATGAAGTTGGTATTCGTGAAGATCGTCAAAAGAAATATGACTTCTCTAGCCCATATGTTTCATCTTCAGCGGTATTAGTTATTGCGAAGGATAAAGATAAACCTGCTACATTTGCTGATGTAAAAGGATTAAAAGCAGCACAATCTTTAACAAGTAACTATGCAGATATTGCTAAGAAAAATGGTGCGGAAATCACGAATGTAGAAGGATTTAGCCAAGCAGCAGAATTATTAAATACTGGACGCGTTGATTTCACAATTAATGATAAATTATCAGTATTAAACTACTTAGAAACGAAAAAAGATGCAAAAATTAAAATTGTAGATACAGAAAAAGAAGCGTCACAAAGTGGATTCTTATTCCGTAAAGGTAGCGACAAGGTAGTACAAGAAGTAAATAAAGCGTTAGAAGATATGAAAAAAGATGGTACGTACGATAAAATAGCGAAAAAATGGTTCGGTGAAAATGTATCTAAGTAGTGCGTTGGTTTCAGATCGATTGTCTACTTGGATAGATATTATGCAGTCTTCCTTCATGCCTATGCTGAAGGAAGCTGTGTTTACGACAATTCCATTAACGCTTATTACATTTATTATCGGGATTATACTTGCGACGTTAACGGCGCTTGCACGTATTTCAGGTAGTCGTATTTTACAATGGATTGCTCGTATCTATGTATCTATCATTCGCGGAACGCCACTTCTTGTACAGTTATTTATTATTTTCTATGGTCTTCCAACTCTTAATATTGAAGTTGAGCCATATACAGCAGCAGTTATTGGATTTTCGTTAAATGTTGGTGCGTATGCATCTGAAATTATTCGTGCTTCTATCCTTTCCATTCCGAAAGGGCAGTGGGAAGCAGCTTACACAATTGGGATGACATACCCGCAAGCGTTAAAACGTGTTATTTTACCGCAAGCAACGCGTGTATCTATTCCGCCGCTTTCGAATACATTTATTAGTTTAGTGAAGGATACTTCATTAGCATCGTTAATTTTAGTAACAGAAATGTTCCGAAAAGCGCAGGAAATTGCGGCAATGAACTATGAGTTTTTAATTGTTTATTTCGAAGCAGGTCTAATTTATTGGGCAATTTGCTTCTTATTATCTATTGTGCAACAAATATTAGAAAAACGTTCAGAACGTTACACTCTAAAATAACCCTTTCATAAAAGGAGTTTTTGTTTTTATGATTTCAATTCAACATTTACAAAAAAGTTTCGGAGATAATACCGTACTAAAACATATAGATTTATCAGTTGAGAAGGGGGAGGTTGTTGTTATTATCGGGCCATCGGGATCTGGTAAAACGACATTCCTGCGTTGTCTCAACGTGTTAGAAACGCCGAACGCTGGTAATATTCGCATCGGTAATAAAGAGCTCGACTTCTCTCAAAAAGTATCGAAGAAAGATATTGTCAATCTTCGTACGCAAACAGGTATGGTATTCCAGCAACATAATCTATTCCCTCATTTAACAGCACTTCAAAATGTAATGGAAGGGCTCGTTACAGTGAAAAAGATGGGGAAAGAAGAAGCGAAGAAAAAAGCAAACTATTTCCTTGAAAAAGTTGGACTTGCGGATAAAGTAGACTTATATCCGTTCCAATTATCAGGCGGACAACAACAGCGCGTTGGAATTGCTCGCGCGCTTGCGATGGAGCCGGAAGTATTACTATTTGATGAACCGACGTCAGCACTTGATCCTGAACTCGTTCAAGAAGTTCTGAAAGTAATGAAAGAACTTGCTAAAGAAGGCATGACGATGGTTATTGTAACGCACGAAATGCGCTTTGCACATCAAATTGCGAACCGTGTTATTTTTATGGATGGCGGTGTCGTTGTCGAACAAGGTACACCAGAAGATGTATTTACAAATCCAAAAGAAGAACGTACGAAGAAGTTTTTACAAATGTTGCAATAAATGAAGGAAGGTCTCAAGGCATATGCCTTGAGACCTTTTTGCCATATATATTTATTTTTGGAATCCGCCAAGGCTTTGCTCAGCCATTGCAACTAGACGTTTTGTAATTTCTCCACCAACAGAACCGTTAGCACGAGCCGTAGAATCTGCTCCTAATTGTACACCAAATTCTTGAGCGATTTCGTACTTCATTTGGTCGATTGCAGCTGTTGCTCCTGGTACTACTAATTGATTTGAAGAATTTTGGTTTGCCATAGGAATATATCCTCCTTAGAGTTATAAAAATTTTTTTTGGTTGGACTAGCTGGATTTGAACCAGATTATCGCCCCGTTTGGCGCTAATCCATCGGTAATTAAGTTTGTACTCATAGTATGGATGTTACCTAGAAAGATATACGAAATAATAATTTGTAAATTTTGTAAAAAAATCTTAGTGATTTCGTAAATTATGAAATAAGAGTAATCGTTGTATTTTTTAGAAAGAAGGCTAAACTAAGAGCGATATGAAATATGTTTTTCTTTTTGTATCCCGCTATTGTGGGGCAAATCATTAACTTCTTATTTATGACTTACTAAAATTAAATCGGCAGCAACTTTATAGTTCTATTTTAAGTAGGGGGGACAGGACGCTCCTATGCACGGCTAGATGCTCTCTTCAATCTGCTTGTAAATGATAACGTATGGAGGAATCGTGATGGGAATTTGCCCGCTTTGCAACGCATTAGAATTACAAACATATTCTTGTCAAAATTGCCAAGGTATACTCCAAGATTATGGAAAAACTGTAGATTACATAGACGATTATAGTGCGTATATGGATCAAGAATTATTAAGTGCAGTAGATGGTTTAACACATAGTAATTCACAAGAGTACTGCAATCATATTTTTTATTGCGGGATGTGTAATGTGGAAACAGAGGTTGTAGTGAAACTTGTGTAAATAGAAAACTTCCACCTTATGAATGAGGTGGAAGTTTTTGTTTTTGTATTTGTGAGTGAATCATAGGGGATGGGATATGTTCGGTGTTTGATGGAGTTCCGGATTTTATTTGAGACATTTTTTCTTTTGCATCGCGCAAAGAATGTTCAGTTAAGTAGATGGCATATTCGTAAAATAATTGGCGCGTCAGTTCACTTTGTTCTTTTAACTTTTCATCTTGGAATACAGTTCGCCCAGGTTTAGAGTTTGCTTCAAAGAGCCACGGGTTTTCCTGCGTGTCTAAACCGATATCAAAACCAATTTCTCCAATATTTCCGGTTACTTGTTCATCGAGCGCGTAACTGATTTGTAAGGCTGTATGTTTTAATTTATTTTCAATTTGAACTTGTTTCGTTGAATCTGGAAAAAGTTCTTGCAGTAATTTTGTATCGCCACCGCTATTTACATGCGTTGTTAAGCTACCTTTGCCAGCAATTTTTGCAACGATTGCACTGACCATCCATTGGCCAAAATGATTTTTATTTGTATGAATGCGAAAATCAACAGGTTGCCCATCGAAGCGAAGTAAGGAAATACCTTGTTGTACGATAAATTTTTTTAAATCATGTCCTTTTAACACATGGTTCAGAAGTGTTTCTAACGATTGGTACTTTCTTAGTTTATTTTCTTCATTTTCGCGATAACGACAGTAGTAGCAATTCTCTGTTTGAGAATAAAATAGTTGATGAATATTTCTACCGAAGCTGCCGTGAATCGGTTTCATGTAAACAGATTTATACGTACCGAGAAATCGTTCTACTTGTTCGAAGTGTTGAAATGTTTCTGTGTTTGGTAATAAAGGCATAATGGATTCATCTTTCATAAGAAGTTGATGCACTTCCCATTTATTGAAAAAGCCTGGGTTAAACCACGGAATGGAGTAGTCATGCTCTAACTTTCTTTTTGCTCTTACGATCGGTTTATAATTTTCGGCTTTACGATTTGGTAATCGATCGTAAATGACATTCGGTAAAGGGACTTTTTTCTTTATCCACTGTTCCTCTTGAAAGAAATATCCTTCAATTGTTTCGTCTTCCCAGTTTATATGTTGCACACCAAAAACGAATACAAATGGTCGCAAGGTGAATGGTGGCGTTAGTAACTCGCCAAGAGAAGTTGAACGGTTTCCTAAAGGATTAGAAGAGTCATCGTTAAAACCAGTTGTAAAAATCCCGATTAATGGTCCGAAAATAATGGTTTCATTTTGTGTGAATGCATGAATGGTAGTGGAATGAGGAAGTAAAAGTTTCTCTGCAATTTGTTTTCCAATAATGATTTCGCGAGTAAAGGAATAATGAATTTTCACCTCTTCACTTGCAACATGGCGTACGCCGAAGGAAAGAGATGCAATTGGTGGTGTAATGGAAAAAATATAAGGTAAAGTAATACTATTTGGATGCTCATCTGAAATATTTAATGTATATATGTGCTCTTTCAAAATGGTGTTACCTCCTTTCATTATGGTGTGAAGCGACTAAACTTTAGTGGTCCGTGATATATTTTTTTGGCAAGTGCATCACTATGACGAATGTAATGTTCATACGGGGGAATCGTGTTGACATACATAAGCCAAATTGCCCCTTTTTGATCCATAATGGTGGAAAGCTCTAGCTCGAATAACGAAGAATAAGATTCATCTAATGTTTGAAACACTTCATTTATAATGTCATGTAAAGCGTCTTGTAATAATTGTACACCGGTACTAGATAATACGTATTTAACTTTTGAAAATGAATGCAGCGAGGAATCGTCCGTTGCCGAAAGTAAAAGTTGATTCGGAAATGAGCTTTTTTGTATAAATTGGCCGATAGCAGTCCACTTCTGTTCTTTATTTTTTTGCAAAATGGTTCGAATATGGAGTGGGTATGTTAATTGATTTGGTGGTTGCAGCATTGTATGGGTGATGTAACGTGCTGATCGTATGTTAGATTTGTACCAAGATATAAATTCATCTGTCCGTTTGATTGGAGTAGAAGTATGATAGTCATCATTTATCGTATCGATATGAAACGTTTTGCTTTTATAAGTGATCCGGTACAGACTTTCATTGGAATGTGTGTTAGTAGGCCGTATAATAATATCTTTTGTTTTTAATAACAGTTTGAAAATGTTTTGTATCGTTGCTATTTCAAATTTTGGTATATAAGGAGATAATTTTTTATTCGTGAGAAATAAATCATGAAGTTCGCTTAAGTCAATAAGTGTGTTATTTAAAAAGGTAGTGGTAGGACGGTTGTGTAATGAGTGAATAATTGATTTTGCTTTGTCGAAGTCTGTTTCCTCGTTAAAAGAAGAACGATCGTAAATATAAGAAGGAATAGGGAATATTTGCTCTTTCCATTTTCCTGTATCTGTATCATAAATAAGACCAGAGAAAAGGTCTGTTTTAGGATCAATACCAAATGGCGTAAACTGGGCCACGACATTATGATAAAGCCGAGCGCGTTTAGCGATTTCGGTGTAATACATTTGCTCATAATGAGGGTGAGAAGTTAAAATACCGAGAACCAACGAAATCACTCCTTTACTAACAAAATGTTGGCATAATAGGCATAGCTATATATTGCAAATACTTTTTTATACCATTATACTTTTGTCCGTATGATGATATGCTATAGTTTTGGAGAAGCGAAAGGTTGATTGTAATGAATATATGGTTAAGTATGTTAACGACGACAGGGCTCGGAGCGATTATTGGAGGATTCACAAATCATTTAGCGATAAAAATGTTATTTCGTCCTCATCGTCCTATTTATATTGGGAAGTTTCAAGTTCCATTTACACCAGGGTTAATTCCGAAGCGCCGCGATGAGCTTGCTGTTCAATTAGGAAAAATGGTTGTCGAGCATTTGTTAACACCAGAAGGAATCGGAAAGAAGCTAACAAATGAAGAGTTTCAAAAAGGTTTAATTCAATGGACACAAGTAGAAGTGGATAAAGTAATTACGAATGAACAGTCGTTACGACATATGTTAGAAAAATGGAATGTAGCGTATGTAGAAAAAGAAGCGACCGGGAAAATCGAACATGTGATTACAGAAAAAATAGAGGCATTTTTAGCAGAGTACTATACATATACATGGGAACAGGCTTTACCTCATTCTGTTCATGAAAAAATAGAGAATACGATCCCAAATGTCTCGGCATTTATTTTAGAGCGAGGAATTCATTTTTTTGAAAGTGAAGAAGGAAAAGCACGTCTTTCAAAAATGATTGATGATTTCTTTGCTTCTAGGGGAACGCTGCTTAACTTAGTCGGAATGTTTTTAGGGAATGTAAGTGTAGTGGATCGTGTGCAACCAGAAGTCATTAAGTTTTTAGGGCAAGATGGAACAAAGCAACTTTTAACTGACGTACTGCAAAAAGAGTGGGAAAAGTTAAAAGGAAGAGATGTAAAAGAAGTAGAAACGTTTGTAGAAAAAGAAATGATTGTAAGCTCCATATTGTCAGCGGTTAAAGTTGAAGAAACAGTGAGTAAATTTTTAAATCAATCTGTGCAGCAAGTATGTGAGCCCGTTCGAGAAATAATTATGGAAAAGGTAGTTCCAAGTGCAGTAACGAAAGGCTTGAAGTGGGGGACAGAAAACGTAGCGAGTATATTAAACAATCTTCATCTTGCAGAAATTGTCCAGCAAGAAGTATCCACATTTTCAACAGAGAGACTAGAAGATTTAGTTCTGTCCATTACAAAAAATGAGCTAAAAATGATTACGTATTTAGGTGCCTTATTAGGCGGAATGATTGGACTCGTGCAAGGGCTATTACTGTTGTTCCTTATGTAGTAAAGATAAGTACATAGAAATAAAAGTGAAATTTCTTCACATCTCTTGCATAGTTTGATATGGTAAGAAGAGGTGCGTATGTAAATGCACTTAAAAGGCAGTGTGAGCGAAAAGCGCTAGCCTTCTAAAGGAGGAAAAATAAAATGACAAAAAACATTCATGATGTTGCATATGAATTACAAAAAGCAATCGCTGAAAACGAAGATTTCCAAACATTAAAAGCAAGCTACGCAGCAGTACAAGGTGATGCAAATTCAAAGAACTTATTCGATGAGTTCCGTACAATGCAACTTGGCTTACAACAAAAAATGATGCAAGGTCAAGAAATCACTGAAGAAGATAACCAAAAAGCACAAGAAGTTGTAGCTCGCATTCAACAAGATGCTAAAATCACAAAGTTAATGGAAACTGAGCAACGTTTAAACATCGTTATCACTGACGTTAACAAAATTATCATGCAGCCACTTGAAGAATTATATAACGCGCAACAACAAGCGTAATAGTGGAAGACGCCCCTGTATAGGGGCGTCTTTTTTATTTGTTACTTCTTGAAATACTCAGTCTCAATCTTCTTTTCCTTCAAAAACTTTTCAATTTCTTTTTGCTTCCTACCATTAACTTTCTCAAAGCGCTTTGTAAAAGAAAAATCAGTTTTGAATAAGTTACCATCTTCAGCGAGTTTTTCTAGTTCTTGATCTAGTTCTACTGAAAGTGCCGTAGATGCTGAAATGTAATCATGAATTTCCTTCGAAGGCTGTTTGTAATCATCAGGGATCGTATTGTTACTAATAAAATTATGGAAGTTCGTATCGTTTTGTTGTGCTAAATCTACTAGTTGTTTTAATTTCTTCCGATTGGATTCCGTGACATTCTCGTCAGATATAGCTGACGAAAGTGGAACGATGTTTTCGTATAACTCTCCGCTATAATTTAAATACGTTTTTATATTTTGTTTCATTTCGTCTTCGTTAATCGTTTCATTCTTTTTTGAGGAAGTGAATATAGTTTCCGGAATTTTAATCGTAACATCTTTAATAGATTGTACATCGTCTTCTTCCTTAGGTTGTGCACTGTTTGAACAAGCTGATAGAAATAAAATTGTAAGTAACGTGAGTAGGTATAAAATATACTTTTTCATATTAATCTCCTTTTACATTCATTAGTGTCTTTGTAAAATAGCCACATTCCATTTCAAATACTTTACTAAAGTAGCGTATAGATGTTTTACCATTTGGTAACATATGACGGATATGAGTAAACCGACGCAAAAAGCGATGAACACATTATAAACATCGGAATAACTAATTTGCTGAAACCCTTTAAAAAATCCTAATCCTATTAATAAAATAGGTGAAATTATTAATAATGGAGTGGCAATGATCAGTGCTAGAATAATAGGTAATAAAAAGAGTAGTACGAAAAAGGCGATAATGATAAAGGCAAAGTTTAAAATACTTAAGCTCATAACAGAAAATAGTGCAGTTATCATATTTTTAAAGCTGCGTTTCTTGTCAGCATTGCTTATTGCATAGGAAACATTAAGTTCTTTAGCGATCGTTTTAGGGTTTCCTAGTTTTCTAGAAATTTCTTCTTCACATTTCCCATCTTGTTTACCACTGATAAAATGAGTTTCGTACTCTGAAAGAATATCTTTCTTTTCTACATTAGGCATATTTCGCAGAGCAGAACTAAGTTGTTCCAAAAATTCACTTTTGTTCATAACAATCACTTTCCTTTATAAAATGATGAATTACAGCTGAGAATCCTATCTTTTGAAAAGGGGGATACGAATTAAAAAGTATGTTCCAATTATTGGGCATTCCAATATTTACAAATATATCATTTAGTAGTGTTCTTTGCAAGGTACTATAATCTTATTAATACTGTGATGAGATGAAAGTTTTTTTGTACATTTTTAGAGAAGATATAAAAATATTATTTTAGGATAAACAAAGGGTTGTAAGCGTATTCCTTAGCAGTTGTCAAAATAATGTCAAATTCATATTGTTGGAAAAATAATGCATTTGTAATATAATGATAAATAATACTTCACCACATTAATTAACTAGGTGAAATTAAAAATCTTTATTACACACATTATGAAATAAAGGAATGATTAGTTTGAGTACAGGTGTAAAAGCAAACGACGTGAAGACAAAAACAAAAGGAGCAGATCTTGTTGTTGATTGTTTAATTAAACAAGGTGTTACACATGTTTTCGGTATTCCAGGAGCGAAGATTGACTCTGTATTTGATGTACTGCAAGAAAGAGGACCAGAGTTAATTGTTTGTCGTCATGAACAAAACGCAGCATTTATGGCAGCTGCTATTGGTAGATTAACAGGGAAACCGGGCGTATGTCTTGTAACTTCAGGACCAGGGACATCGAATTTAGCAACAGGTCTTGTTACTGCGAATGCGGAGAGTGATCCCGTTGTTGCTTTAGCTGGTGCAGTTCCACGTACGGATCGATTAAAACGTACGCATCAATCTATGGATAATGCTGCACTATTCGAACCAATCACAAAATATAGCGTAGAAGTAGAACATCCTGATAATGTGCCAGAAGCACTATCAAATGCATTCCGAAGTGCGACTTCCACTAATCCAGGAGCTACTTTAGTAAGTCTTCCGCAAGACGTTATGACTGCGGAAACGACTGTAGAGTCTATCGGTGCGCTTTCTAAGCCACAGCTTGGAATCGCTCCCACACATGAAATTACATATGTAGTAGAAAAAATAAAATCGGCGAAATTACCAGTTATTTTACTCGGTATGAGAGCGAGCACAAATGAAGTGACGAAAGCCGTTCGTGAATTAATTGCGGATACAGAACTTCCTGTCGTTGAAACATATCAAGCAGCTGGTGCAATTTCGCGTGAGTTAGAAGATCATTTCTTCGGCCGCGTTGGATTATTCCGTAACCAACCAGGTGATATTTTACTAGAAGAAGCAGATCTTGTTATTTCAATCGGTTATGACCCAATTGAGTATGATCCGAAATTCTGGAATAAACTTGGAGACAGAACGATCATTCATCTTGATGACCATCAAGCGGATATCGACCATGATTACCAACCAGAGCGTGAATTAATTGGCGATATCGCTTTAACAGTAAATAGCATTGCAGAAAAATTACCGAAACTTGTATTAAGTACGAAATCAGAAGCAGTGTTAGAACGATTACGCGCGAAATTATCAGAACAAGCAGAAGTTCCAAACCGTGCTTCAGAAGGTGTTACGCATCCGCTTCAAGTGATTCGTACACTTCGTTCTTTAATTAGTGACGATACAACCGTTACATGTGACATCGGTTCACATTCTATTTGGATGGCAAGATGTTTCCGTTCTTATGAACCACGTAGATTATTATTTAGTAACGGTATGCAAACGTTAGGTGTTGCACTTCCTTGGGCAATTGCTGCTACTTTAGTTGAACCGGGCAAGAAAGTTGTTTCCGTGTCAGGTGATGGTGGTTTCTTATTCTCTTCAATGGAATTAGAAACAGCGGTACGTTTAAACGCACCGATCGTACATCTTGTATGGAGAGACGGTACGTATGATATGGTTGCGTTCCAACAAATGATGAAATACGGTAGAACATCAGCTACAGAGTTTGGCGATGTCGATCTTGTGAAATATGCAGAAAGCTTCGGTGCAAAAGGTCTTCGCGTTAACACGCCTGATGAATTAGAAGGTGTATTAAAAGAAGCACTAGCAGCAGATGGTCCTGTCATTATTGATGTTCCAATTGATTACCGTGATAACATTAAATTAAGTGAAAAATTATTACCAAACCAATTAAACTGATGGAGGCATGATTGAGATGACTGTTGCACAATTAATTGATATTGATGCAAAAAGAACGAAAATGAGTAATGAAGTATATCAAACATCTACAATGCTTGCGCTATTAGATGGTATATATGATGGTGTAATTAGCTTTGAGGAATTGAAAGAACGTGGTGATTTCGGCATAGGTACATTTGATCAATTAGATGGTGAAATGATTGCATTCGATAATGAGTTTTATCATTTACGTTCAGACGGTTCAGCAGAAAAAGTAGAACCGGAAGAAACAACACCGTTTGCGACTGTAACGTTTTTTGAAAAAGAAATGAGTTATACAGTAGAGCGCTCGATGAATCGTGAAGAAATTGAGGCATTATTACATGAATTAATGCCAAGTAAAAACTTATTTTACGCGATTCGAATGGACGGTACATTCCGTGAAGTAAGAACGAGAACTGTTCCAAGACAAGAAAAACCGTATACACCGCTCGTTGAAGTGACGAAATCACAACCAATCTTTTCATTTAAACATACAGAAGGTACGCTTGCTGGATTTTGGACACCAGATTACGCGCAAGGTATTGGTGTAGCTGGTTTCCACTTACATTACATTGACGATGCAAGAAGCGGAGGCGGACATGTTTTCGATTATGTTGTAGAAAACTGTACGATCCAAATTTGTCAAAAAGCTCATATGCATTTAGCACTTCCAGAAACAGCTGATTTTATGGCAGCTGAATTATCGAGAGAAAACTTAGAGGATAATATAGCGACTGCGGAAGGCGCGGAGTAAAAAGGAGAGACTGTTCCATTGTGGAACAGTCTTCTTTTATTAATATTCCTTGTCGAATCGTTGATATATTTTGAGTTATGATAGATATATTTGAAAAATCGTTGATATATTGTAAGTTACGATAGATATATTCGGAAAATCGTTAATATCGTTTATTTCCTTGAAACAAACGGATGCCCCTCATAATAAAAACGCCACGGATAATGCACAGCTTCTTCTGCGTAATCGATGTTAATACGAGGTCCTGCTGTTATTTTATATTGTGATGACATGTGTTCTTCTTCTGGAACGAGTTCAATATGTAATGTATCACTTTGTAAGGATACACCTCGTTCTTCTAAAGTAATTCCGAGGGCACGGCATAGTTTGCCAGGGCCGTTCGTTAAATTTTTATACTGCGCTTTTGTAATGTCGGTTTTGTTGAAGCGCGCTAGTTTTATTTCTTCAATCCCGTCTACTGGCTCAAGGGCTCGAATGAGAACACCTTGTGGGGTGCCAACTGGCGCTGTAATGACGTTAAAACAATGATACATACCATAAATCAAATATACGTAAGCATGACCTGGTTCGCCAAACATGACTTCTGTGCGATCTGTTCGTCTCCCGCCGTAACTATGTGCGGCCTTATCATCGGGACCTTTGTATGCTTCTACTTCTACAATGATTCCGCTTCGTTTTATTCCGTCTACAATATGAACAAGCTTCTGCCCAATTAATTTCTTTGCTATTTCTAACGTATCGCCTTCATAAAAGGAAGGAGGTGCCTGCATTGTACTATCTCCTTTACTGAGTGTATATGTATATAGTAAACCAAATTTTCAGTAGTAATTCTAACTCGTTCTATTTGCTACATTTATTTCATAAATTATGGATAGAGTACAACAGCGAAGAGGGGGAGTGCGACATGATTTATCGCTTACTAGCTCTTAACATAGATGGGACACTACTATACAACAACGGAAAAATTGCAAAAGGATTAAGAGAAACAATTGAATTTGTGAAAAGAAAAGACGTATACGTTACATTATTTACGAGCCGTAATTTTCAGTCTGCTCATAAAGTAGCAAAGGCGTTAAAATTAGATTCTATATTAGTGACACACGGTGGTGCTTTCGTTTCAGCAACGTTAGATAAGCCGTACGTTCAAAAAAGATTATCTGAAGAGAAGACGTTTAACATTGTGCAAGTGTTAGAGCACTTCGATTGTAACGTCCGCATTTCTCATGAACGGTTTTCAATCGGAAATCGTGAGAGAAATACACCAAACTTAATTGCGCGTACTGTATTATCAAGCGCAGATCCGTTATTTTATCCGGTTCAGTTTGTAGACTCGTTAGGTGATGCGCTTCGGGATCATCCAGTAGCTGCTCCGAAAATTGATGTGATTTTCCAAAGTAAAGGTGAAAAAGAACGAGGGCTAAATACATTACGAAAAGCATTCCAAGATATAGAGTATGTTGAGTGTGATTCAAAACGAATAGAAATCTTGCCGCAAAATGTATCAAAATTACGCGGATTACAATTGCTTGGAGAGCATTTAAATATTTCGCTAAACGAAATGGTTGCGATTGGAGATAGTTTAGAAGATCTAGAAGTAATTGAAAATGTAGGGCTCGGGGTAGCGATGGGGAACGCACCTGTAGAGTTAAAACAAGCAGCAGACTGGATTACACGTTCAAATAGCGAGAACGGTGTAGAGTATATGATTAAAGAACATTTCCGTAAGCAATTCCCGCTTCCGTTTTTGAAAAATCATAAAAATACACCGAAACGATAAAAGAAAAACGTAGCTTTTTGCTACGTTTTTCTTTTGGTTTTATCCTAAGGTTGAAAGCGTTTTATTCGAGTTAATTGTGTCTGAAATCTATACAATTTACTTGAATCCTTTAGAAAACTGTTGTAAAGTGGATGATGTTGCCAAAAATTTACACCACATGAAATATTCTTCAGATTAATTGTATTGAGCTCCCATAAGTAAAAACATTTCCGCATGTTAGTTTAGTTCACGTATTATTTCAAAAATGAATTGTAGTAATGTTATTAATTCGTTGTAGAGTTTCTTTGGTTTATTTAAATGGATTATTTTAAGTTAATGTGAGTAAGACTTGGTACATATGAAATGAGCTTCTTTTCATAAATTTAGGAATCATAAAAGGGGGAATGATTTTTTTGAGGAAATCATTTAATCAAAAAATAAAAAAATTAAGTAGTAGTTTTATAGTTATGTTACTAGTATGTATGAATTTTTTAATCCATTTACCAGATAAAGCAGAGGCAGCTACAACAGAGTTAAAAGGTTTAGGTGATGTATCTTATTACAATGCAATCATTTTTGGAGATCATAGTGCAACGAGTGCGGATATTGAGGGTGCGATGGCTATTCAAAAAAATATGAACGCATCAAGTTATACAGTCTTAGCGGCTGCAACAGGAGCACATAACTTAGCTGGAGCAACATGGGTAGAGGAAGGATATCCATCATTATTACTAGGTGGTCAATTTACGAAAGCGGGAACAGGACAAGTAATTATTCAAGATGGAACAGTGGCGATGACAAAAGATGGTGATCCAGAAGGTGCAATGAAATCATCATATGACCGTATCTCATATAAAGAGCAAGCGGAGATTGATGCTAAATTTAAAGAGTTTAGAAAAGACGTTGATAGTGTAATTGAGGATGCGGGCCAATTACATACTGATAAACCAAAACCTGGTATGACTTTTGGAATCGGTGAAGATGTAAATAACCCTAATATTTATGTTTCTTCAGGCCAAAATGGAAAGAAAACATTTAATGTAAGTGATGTTTATCTTCCGAATGTAAGTAATAAAGACTTTATTGTTATTCATTCAGATGCAGAAGAAGTGAGTTTTGGTGGCGGTGCAATCTTGTATGATACAACAGATAAGGGCGGGTTCACATTAGTTAATACATCTCAAGCATATGATCCTAATTCCTTTTTTACCGAGTTAGCTAGTAAAGTCATTTGGGTGTTCCCTAATGCTACAAAGATAACAACTAAAGGATATGGTGTAGTAGGAAGTGTATTTGCGCCTAATGCAGTTGTAGAGACAAAAGGTGGCTCTATTAACGGACAAGCCTTTGTTGGTGGGTTACACCAAAGAGATGGATTTGAGGTTCATAATTTTAAATTTAACTGGCCAAAGTGGAAAAAGCCGGCTGCTGAAAAAGGAAATTTACAAATTAAAAAAGTTGATGAAAACGATGAAAACATTGTTTTAAAAGATGCAAAATTTGATGTTATAGACAAAGATAATAATGTTGTGGCTACTGTTACAACAAACGAAAAGGGTATTGCGGAAGTTAAAGATTTACCATTTGGTGATTATTTTGTAAAAGAAATTAGTGCACCAGAAGGATATATAAAAGTTGATACACCAGTAAAAGTAACAATTGATAATACAAACATAATTGAATTTGTTATGAAGAATACGAAAAAAGTAGAGAATGGTCAATTTAAATTATTGAAAAAAGATAGTGAATCTGGTCAACTTTTACCAGGTGCAAAATTTGATGTTATAGATAAAGATGGGAACGTTATCGAAACAATTATTACAGATGGTAAAGGTGAGGCTTTATCAAAACAACTTCCAGTTGGAACATATACATTAAAAGAAGTTGAAGCACCAAAAGGTTACGAACTAACATCTAGTTTAGTTCATGTTGATGTAGCTGCTAATAAAACAGTGACTGTAGATGTGTTGAATAAAAAAATTGTTGAAAAAGCTACAGGTCAATTTGAAATCGTAAAAGTGGATGCAGAAGATAAAGCGAAAGTATTATCAGATGCAGAATTTGAAGTGTACAAAGATGGTAAAAAAGTAGAGACGTTACGAACAGATAAAACAGGTAAAGTAACCTCTAAGAAATTAGAGCCAGGAACATACACATTAAAAGAAACGAAAGCACCACAAGGATATACATTATTAAAAGAAGAAATTGAAGTCGTTGTGGAAGCAAACAAAGTAGTACAAGTACAAGTAGAAAACGCAAAAGAACTAGGAAGCTTACAAGTAATCAAAAAGGATGCAGAGAGTGGAAAAGTTCTAGAAGGTGCAGAATTTAAGCTGAAGAATGAAACTGGTCAAGTAGTTGGAGAGGCGAAAACAACGAATAAAGACGGCATTGTGAAATTCGAAAACTTAGAGCCAGGTAAGTATACGTTAGAAGAAACGAGAGCGCCAGAAGGCTACAAAGCGATAGAAGTTACAGTAGAAGTAAACGTTGTAGCAAATGAAGTAGCGAAACGAGAAGTATTGAATGAAAAAGTGAAAGAAGAAATTACAGGTCAATTAGAAATTACAAAAGTAGATGCTAATGATACAGGTAAAACATTAGCTGGCGCAGTGTTTGAAATTTGGAAAGATGGAACAAAAATAGACACATTAACAACAAATAAGAATGGTAAAGCAATTTCTAAGAAGTTAGAACCTGGAGATTACATTTTAAAAGAAGTTCATGCACCAGAAGGATATAAATTATCTGATAAGGAAATTAAATTTAAGATTTCTAATGAAAAAGTAGAAGTTAAAAATCTTGAAATTACAAATGAAAAAGAACAAGAAAAAGGTCCAGAAAAACCAGGCGAAGAAACAGAAAAGCCAGGTGAAGAAACAGGAACACCAGGTGAAGAGACAGAAAAACCAGGTGAAGAAACAGAGAAACCAGGTGAAGAAACAGGAACACCAGGTGAAGAGACAGAAAAACCAGGTGAAGAAACAGAGAAACCAGGTGAAGAAACAGAAAAACCAGGTGAAGAAACAGAGAAACCAGGTGAAGAGACAGAAAAACCAGGTGAAGAAACAGAGAAGCCAGGTGAAGAGACAGAAAAACCAGGTGAAGAAACAGAGAAGCCAGGTGAAGAAACAGAAAAACCAGGTGAAGAAACAGAGAAGCCGGGTGAAGAAGTAGGAAAGCCTAACTTACCAGAAAAAGAGCAAGGCAGTTCCAATGATCAAAAACTTCCAGCTACAGGGCATAATACAAATTACCTTCCATTTATAGGTGTAATTCTTGTGTTATTAGGAATGCGTTTAAGATTTATGACTAAAAATAGCTAATAGATTTATAAAAGGCAGAAGAGAAATGTCATCTCTTCTGCCTTTAAGTTTTTAAATAGAAGAAATAAGGTAAAACCTTCTGTATTGACCTGCAAACGCCCTTCAAGTAAACTAAAGAGAGTTTGCAAATGAAAAGGTGATAATGTTGTTAATTTCAATTAAAACGCTACAAGATGATCGTTTTTTACGTCCGCTGCAAAATATTGGCGGCTTATTTTTTGAAGATAGTACGATTGGATTTGAACAAGAGGAAGCAAATCTTATTGTTGATATACACATTGAAGAGAATGTGAAAGCATTTGCTCGTTTAACAGATGTTGCTACTGGAAATGTGTATGAAGAAACTTTCGCAAAAGATTTATCTGCTTTCACAGATGAAAAAGAGCGTATGAAGCAAGTGAAGCACGTTGTTTCTTATGTATATCTTTCTGTTCTTCAGCAGTTAACTGGTCTTGAACAAAGTTGGGGCATTTTAACAGGAGTTCGTCCGACGAAACTCCTTCATAAAATGCTTCAAAGTGGTATGTCAAAAGAAGAAGCACACCAAGAACTTCGTGAAAGCTATTTAATTCATGAAGAGAAAATTGAACTTCTTCAGCGTATTGTGGATTGCCAATTAGCGGTAGTTCCGGATTTATACCGTTTGAAAGAGGAAGTAAGTATTTATATCGGTATTCCATTCTGCCCAACAAAATGTGCATATTGTACATTCCCGGCGTATGCAATTAACGGACGCCAAGGCTCTGTTGATTCATTCTTAGGTGGTTTACATTATGAAGTTCGTGAAATTGGTAAGTTTTTAAAAGAAAAAGGTGTAACAGTTACGACGATTTATTACGGCGGCGGTACACCGACAAGTATTACAGCAGAAGAGATGGATATGCTGTATGAAGAAATGTATGAAGCGTTCCCAGATGTGAAAAATGTGCGTGAAGTAACAGTTGAGGCAGGTCGCCCAGATACAATTACGCCAGCAAAACTAGAAGTGTTAAATAAATGGAACATTGACCGTATTAGTATTAATCCGCAGTCATACCATCAAGAGACACTAAAAGCAATTGGACGTCACCATACTGTAGAAGAAACAATTGAGAAGTATCACTTAGCTCGTGAAATGGGAATGAACAATATTAATATGGACTTAATTATTGGTCTTCCTGGTGAAGGGCTAGATATTTTCAAGCATACGTTAGATGAAACAGAAAAGTTAATGCCAGAATCGTTAACAGTTCATACGTTATCATTCAAACGTGCTTCTGAAATGACGCAAAACAAACGTAAATATAAAGTTGCAGGTCGCGAAGAAATTACAGCGATGATGCATGAAGCAGAAGAGTGGACGCAAAAGCATAATTACGTACCATATTACCTATATCGTCAAAAAAATATTTTAGGTAACTTAGAGAACGTTGGTTATGCAATGCCGACGCAAGAAAGTATTTATAACATTGTTATTATGGAAGAAGTTCAATCAATTATCGGACTTGGTTGTGGTGCATCAAGTAAATTTGTTCATCCGAAGACAGGTGCAATTACGCACTTCGCAAATCCGAAAGATCCAAAATCATATAACGATGGCTTCGTAAAATATACAGAAGACAAACTGAAAATTTTAGAAGAGCTATTTGTATAAGAAGAAAGAGGTTGTTCCATTTGGAACAGCCTCTTTTTATATTGTTGTGAGTAAGTTGCTATAATTTCATTTACCAAGAAACCACACTGTTTGTAAAACTATGTCGATAATAATCAGAAAAATTAGTCAAATCATTAGAGGACAATGTCTACTTATGGACGAAATGATAGATTTATGAAAGAGAAAAGGGGGAAATTGTTGGCATGTACATGACGATAGGGAGAATATTTGATTTAGCGGTTGGTAAGTATCCGAATAAAGAGGCGTTAGTAGAGCCGGAAAAAAATATTCGCTGGACATATAAACAGTGGGATGAGCAAATAAATAAAACGGCGCAAGCTCTGTTGAAAGAAGGGGTAAGAAAGGGAGATACTGTATCTGTTTACTTATATAATTGCCGTGAATTTGTAAACGTTTACTTAGCTTGTGCGAAAATTGGGGCGATCTTTAACCCGATTAACTTCCGTTTAAAAGCAAAAGAATTATCGTATATCCTTCAAGATGCAGCCTCGAAAGTAGTAATCTTTGAAAAAGCGGTTGAATCAACTGTTGCTATCATTGAACGAGATTTTCCAAATTCGTCTTTTTGGTATGTAGAAGACGATACACCTTCCTATGCTAGTTCTTACCATGAAAAAGTTAATGCGGCATCTTCTGACAAAGTACATATCGAAATTGATGAAATGGATTATTGTTCTATGTTATATACGAGCGGTACGACAGGTCATCCGAAAGGCGTATTGCATCGTCATCGTGAAATGACTGAGCATAGTATGATTTGTACGTATTTCTTAAAATATAATAGAGATAGTGCCGGACTTGTTGTAGCACCTTTATATCATTGCGGCGAGTTAAATGCTGGAATCATTCCGCGCATTCAAGTTGGCGGAAAGAATGTTATTTTGCATCATTTTGATACGGATAGAGTATTACATACGATTCAAGAAGAGAAGATTACGACGTTTTTTGCAGCACCGACGATGTGGAATATGTTACTGCAAAAAGATTTAACACAGTACGATTTAACGTCGATGAAGATTGGTATATATGGTGGAGCGGCGATGGCGCCAGCATTAGTGAAGGAATGTAAAGAACGTCTTTATATTGATCTTGTACAAATTTACGGAATGACAGAAATGGGGCCAGTTGTTGCATTTCTCGTAGAAGAAGATCAAATTACGAAAGCAGGTTCAGCGGGAACACCATGCTTTAGTCATGAAATTCGCATTGTAAAACCAAGCGATGATGCACCAGCAGAGCCAGATGATGTATTGCCGCCTTATGAAGTTGGGGAGATTATTTTGCGCGGCCCAACTATGATGGCTGGTTATCATAACCGAGAAGAAGCAAATGCAAAATCGATGTATAAAGGATGGTATCACTCTGGTGATTTAGGTTACTTCGATAAAGATGGCTATTTATTCGTCGCAGATCGTGTGGATGATATGGTAATTAGCGGAGGCGTTAATATTTATCCACGTGAGATTGAAGATTTCCTTCATAGTCATCCTGGTGTATTAGATGTTGCGGTGCTTGGTGAGCCAGATGAATTATGGGGAGAACGTGTTGTGGCTGTTGTTGTAATGAAAGATGAAGCGATTACAGAAGAAGATTTAGAAGTATATTGTAAAGAAAGTGATGAATTAGCAGATTATAAACGTCCACGTCATTACTTATTTGTGGATGAACTGCCTCGTAATGCGAGTGGAAAATTACAGAAGTTTGTGCTTAGAGAGTCTTTGAAAGGTGCGAAAAAATAGAAAGTGTGGGATGCCTACATGATTTCCGCCTGTTTGTCTGTAAGCGATTAAATAGACGAAGCAATATCTTTGCTCTTTTGTAGAGGTGGGGAATTAAGTGAAGGTCAATTGATCTTCACTTAATTCTCGTTTTTTCTTAATGAAGAGTGATTCGTGTATTTGAAGTAAGGTGAAAGAACAAAAGGGATGTAATGTATAAAAGAAAAGACACCCTAAGGTGCCTCTCTCCGACTTGAACCATTTTCATTTCATACGAATCTATCCGTATTACCCCTTTGTTATAAGTGTAAACACATACTATAAAACAGAATCGTCTATATACACTAGATTATTAGTTCACAAAATATAAGAGATCTGAGATCAGTATCGGAGTAACGCCACATCCCCTATAATGATTGATATGTTACGCCTTTTAAAAGAATCTGCTTTATAGAACGTGTCCACAAGTTATATTTTACTACATGTAATATTCATTTAGTTTATTTTTTGTGAATATGTATAATTACATAAACTTCATGAGAAAAAGAGAGTATACTTTGGTATTTTGTAATAAAGATAAAGCCCGCCTACAAAAAATAGAGGGCTTTTCTTACTTCTTATAGATATCTATTCCAATTATATTATCAGATGAATCTAAACGAACATATACGTCATCTGACAAAAGGTGGGCATTATATATTCGTTGTTTATATGTTGATATCTCGAAGCGTTTTCCATTGGATTCACATTCCAAAATAATCATATCCCCATGTTCTTTCCAATTTACTAATCTAGCAGTTGTATTCATTTTTAATCCTCCTCTAAATCATTTTATGAAAATTACTAGAGATAGTGTGAGGAAGGAGTTTATATAGCCAAAAAAGAAACTTTAAGATGCTTTCTTTGATTGGAGAGATTGTAACATAGTAACTTTTTGAAAAACAAATAATTTAGTTATATTAATAATAAGGTTAATTAATATAATGTATTAATCTAACAGAAGGGAGGAATAGCCATACAATTAGTTTGTTTTAAAATAGTAAGTGGTCAATATTTCTTATTTGTAGAAGGTATCCAGATTCCTGTACCAATTCCAGCGGCTGCTGCAGCTCTATTAATTGGTCTAGGAATAATTCCACTTTGTTCTTAATATAAGGAATTTTAGCTGTTCTATCTTTTAATTGAAAACCCCTCAAGCATATGAATGCTTGAGGGGTTTTTACTGTTATAAAAATCGTTGAATTAAATGGGGTTCGCAACATTGTTTGATGGTCATGTTGGGATGCCCATTTTCTACTTTTACTTACGTGAAAATCCTTCTTCATCAAGGTATTCTGCAGCTTCTGGATAAGAGTTGAATGTACCGTCTAAGTTTACACCAGCGTACACGTTCCACATATCATCCTCTTGAATAAGAGTTAGGATGTGGCCGTCTTCGTTCTTCCATTCTTCTTCTGCAGCAGGTTCCATTGGTGTAACAATTTCTTCTGGCTCCTGTGATAGACGTTCAATTACTTTTTCAATTAATGAACGCAGTTCTTCTTCTGAAAACTCACGGATATTAATCATGCCTTTATCATCTGTTTTATAACCTTTAATGAAGTTTGCATATACAAAGCCGTTTCCATTTGGATGTAAATGATATACAACGTTCTTTTTATCTAAACGACTTTCTTCAAAGTGAAAGTTCACGCGTTTTAATGATACGTTCTTTCTTTCTAATTCAGGGAAAGATTCAATAATCGATAATTTTTCTTCAAAAGTTAGCATAGTGCCTCCAAATATATAATAAAAGATTTAATTTATCTATTATAGCATAGTTATAATAGTTTCCAAAGATGCGGTGTGAGCTTACAATTGAATGCGTTTACGTCACGATACTGTAAAAAGTGGGCTAACGAATGTATTCTTTTAGGTGTACAATGGAAAATGGACTTTATATGAAGGTGGTTATTATATGTTTCAAAAAATAGCAAAGGAATGTTTAGCGGGTTTTACGGTTGCGATTGTTGCGTTGCCACTTGCCATTGCATTTGGTATTGCTGCAACAGGAACGTCTGAGGGAGCACTAGTCGGATTGTATGGTGCGATTTTTGCAGGTTTATTTGCGGCTTTATTTGGCGGGACACCGGGGCAGGTTACCGGGCCAACTGGACCGATTACGGTAATTGCGACAGGGGTAATTGCGACGCACGGGTTAGAGGCGAGTTTTATAGCATTTATGATGGCGGGACTGTTTCAAATTTTATTCGGTGTATGTAAGCTTGGCTCTTACGTGCGATATATTCCGTATCCTGTCGTTTCAGGATTTATG
Source organism: Bacillus cereus group sp. MG4 (assembly GCF_040460055.1). Lineage (NCBI taxonomy): Bacteria > Bacillati > Bacillota > Bacilli > Caryophanales > Bacillaceae > Bacillus > Bacillus cereus group sp. MG4. Next base: position 4,354,014 of record NZ_JARVGZ010000001.1, read on the forward strand.
AACGGTATCGCATTAATTATTATTTTAGGTGAAATAAAGCATGTGCAAAATAGTTTTCTACTCGTAGTATTAACGATTATTGTAATGATTGTTTCTGGAAAATGGATTAAAGCCATTCCATCTAGTTTAGTTGCATTAGTTGGTGTGACGGCTTTGCTTCCTTTATTTTCTTCTGCGTTAGAAGGGCTTACAGTGAAGTTGCCGATTATCGGAAACTTATCATTAAATAAGATGATTGAGAAGATTGGGACGATTCCAGAAGCGATGCCGACGCTTCATATTCCATCTTTAAGTGGAACAGGCATCGCAGAACTTATTTTACCAGCGCTTAGTATTGCTTTATTAGGATCGATTGACTCGTTGTTAACATCGGTCGTAATGGATAATGTGACGGGTACACGTCATAAAAGTAATAAAGAACTGGTCGGACAAGGTATCGGTAATATGGTGAGCGGATTGTTTGGTGGATTAGCAGGGGCAGGGGCGACTGTACGGTCTATCGTTAATATAAGAAGTGGCGGTAAAACGGCGCTTTCAGCAAGTATGCATAGTGTTATATTATTTATTTTCATTATGGGACTTGGATCGGTCGTACAATACATTCCGCTTGCTGTATTGTCAGGTATTTTAATTTTAACTGGTATTGGCATGTTTGATTGGGAAAGCATGAAGAAGATGCATGTAGCACCAAAAGGTGATGTCATTGTTATGCTTGTAACGATGGTTGTCACAGTGAAGTTTGATTTAATGATCGCTGTTGCATTCGGTATTATTCTTTCGTTCATTATATACATGGTGAAATGTAAAGAACGTAAAGCTTTTATTGTAAAAGAAAAGGAAGCGACGTATAAAATTAAAGGTCCACTTTCTTTCCTAACAGTGGATCGTGTTTTTCATACTTTACAAGACGTAAAGTCTCCAGTTGTTTTACGTATGAAAGATGTGCGCTATATGGATGTATCAGGAGCGATGGCATTGTTAAACTTTGTTGAGCAATCGGATAAAGTAGGTGCGAGTGTGACGCTAGAACAAGTGCCTGCTCATATTGAAAATACGTTAGTAACGATGGCGAGTAATGAGCAGAAAGATAAATTACAGTTTGTAAAAGCTGAGGCTATATAAAAAACACCCTCGTATGTGAAGTGAACCCCGAAAACGGGACACCAATCAAAACACCTAAACCACTTGTTCCCTAAATTCTTTAGGGGATAGGTGGTTTAATTTTTCTTGAATTCGCACACAATTGTAGTAATGAATGTATTCTAGCACAATCTTTCGCACAGTTGTGTTGGATACTTTTGTTATCTCTTGTGAATAGAAAGCTTCACTTTTCAAATGACCAAAGAAGCTTTCCATGACGGCATTATCATGGCAATTTCCTCTCCGGGACATGCTGGTGATAATGCCGTTTTCTTTGGCATACGCTTGAAATTCTTTTGCTGTATAAATACTTCCTTGATCCGAGTGAAGAAGGACATCTTTTACTCTTCGCCCTCTCATTGCTTGTTTCAATGTCTTCATCGCTAATGCCAGTGTTTGTGATTCGCTGATGACACAACTAATAATTTCACGATTAAAGGCATCCATGATCGTTGATAAATACAAGGTACGCTCTCCAAATAAGAGATACGTCACATCTGTAAACCACTTGTCATTTGGTCTGGATGCATCGAATTCACGCTCCAATCGATGAGGGGCTACCATTGGTTCCGCACCATTGATATATTTCTTTTTCTTTCGACGTACTTTTGAAAGAATGTGATTTTGTCTCATGATTCGTAATACTTTTTTATGATTAACACACAGTCCCATTTTTTGAAGAGTAGCCGTCACTCTTCGATATCCATACCGAAATTTATGCCTAAGACAGACGTCCTTTACTTTCTCTTCTATATCATCTTTCCGATCTTCCGTTCGTTGTAACCAGCGATAAAATGTGGAACGGGGTAATTCTAATACGTTACACAATTCTTTTATCGTTATTTTTGTTTTTACATTTTTCCATAAAGTAACTACAGTTTCTGGTTTCAGCCCCTTTCGATTTCCAGATACTTTCCCCATACAAGTAATTTTGTTTTTAGATGCTTATTTTCTAAACGTAGTTGTTCTAATTCACTGAGCTCTTTTGGTCCTTTTCCATAAGAATATTGTTTTCCTATAGGTTGTTGAAAACGATACGTTTGATCTGTACGATACCATTTCATCCATGTCTTAATTTGGGAAACATTTTTAATTCCGAGTTTCTCCATAATTGTACGATTTGAATAACCATCTTTCTTCATTTCAATTACTTTCCACTTTGTTTCTTCTGGGTAATGAACTCTTGTCGTCATACGAAAAAACACCTCCATTGAATTTGCATACTTAGTATGCGAATTCAGGAGGTGTTTTTTTCATGTACCACTATTCGGGTTCACTTCAATGAGAGTGTTTTTTTATTGTATTCAACATCTTTATATCACAATGTTTTGCGGTTATTGAAGTTTGTTAATCTTAGCATTATAGTAACATTCTAGATTAGGAACTTGATATTATAAAAATGTATATGAATTTTGAGAATTCCTTTTTTCAGAAGGAAAAGCTTTAAGCTGGAGGGGAATAATTGATGTACAACAGTTACCACACGGAGTGGAAACAGTATTTATACACAAAATCAACTTGGATCAATAAAGTAGATGATGAGTTGAAAGGACATCCAGATTTCCATCAAGCATTAACAATGGAAGTAAATGGAAAAATTAAAGAATGTATGAATGAAAAACCGAGCGAAGAGCAAGTAGAGCAATTAAAGAGAAATAAAGTGAAGCATGTAGATGACATGTGCAAATTAGAAGCTGAATATTATATTGAACGTTTATTAGTAACGAAATAAATTTTACATAAAGAAAAATCCTGTCCAAAGAGGTGTGATGACCATCTTTTTGAACAGAATTTTTGTATGAAGAATGAGAGAGGCTGCTTCCAAAGCAGCCTCTCTTTATTATTAGTCTTGCGGTACGAAAGCTTTCCAAGAAGATAGATCCATATCTTCTTTTAATATAATGGAAAGAAGGTATTTGAATGCTTTATAGGAGTTAGTAATTTTGAGATAAGAGAAGTGATATAACTAAGGAGGAGAGTAGGGAGGAAATGCGGGAAGTAGTTATCCATCTGTTTTAACTTAGTAACCATATGTGCCTCCATTTCTACATTCCTTTATTTCAGCACTTCTATATATAAATGGTAAATAGATGGAAAGTATGGATAAACCGACTTTAATTGCTATATTTTTTAACGGAATTGTATGTTTTATACGAGGCTATTTACAAATTACGAGATTATTAGACAGAAAATTAAGAAAAAAGAAGGGTTTTTCACCTGCTTTCTATAATTATATAAGTATAATCTTTATGTAGAAAAGAGGGGTATATATAATGGAAGTAACAAGTAAAACAGAATCTGTCATTGTGAAATATGAAGGGCACGTTGCAACGGTTATGGTCAATCGCCCAGAGGTGTTAAATGCATTAGATGAACCAACGTTAAAAGAGCTATTACAAAAACTGAAAGAAGTTGCGGAGAGTTCAGCGCATATTGTGGTGCTATGCGGGAACGGCCGCGGTTTTTCTGCGGGTGGAGATATTAAATCGATGCTTTCAAGTAATGATGAAAGCAAGTTTGATGGCATTATGAATACCATTTCTGAAGTTGTTGTAACTTTATATACGATGCCGAAGCTTGTTATTAGTGCGATTCATGGACCAACTGCTGGTCTTGGGTTAAGTATTGCGTTAACAGCTGACTATGTGATGGCAGATATATCATCCGTTATTGCGATGAACTTTATTGGAATCGCTTTAATTCCAGATGGTGGCGGCCATTTCTTCCTTCAAAAGCGCGTCGGTGAAAATATGACGAAGCAAATTATTTGGGAAGGAAAGAAATTATCAGCAACAGAAGCGCTTGATATCGGTTTAATTGATGAAGTAATCGGTGAGGATTTCCAAACGGCTGTGAAGCAAAAAATTAGTGAATGGTCACAAAAGCCGATTAAAGCGATGATTCAAACGAAGCAAATTTTATGTGAAGTAAATCGTTCTAATTTAGAACAAACATTGCAACTTGAAAAGCGCGGCCAATATGCGATGAGACAAACAGCGGATCATAAAGAAGGCATTGCTGCATTTTTAGAAAAACGTTTGCCTGCATTTAAAGGGGAATAAAGTGAAATTTGAATTAATGGTAGTTTTACTGCCGGTTAATTTAAGGTAAAGGGGAGAAAGTGCTAACACATTTTAGTATAATTGTGTTAGCACTTTTTTTTAGGAGTAATGTATGAAGAAAATTATTGGTGTTATCGGCATGGTTGTAATAGCATATTATGCTTTACATAGTACACCATCTATGGCGGTGCGAACTGCTTTGTTTTTTGAAGGACATCCAAGCGTTGCGTTTTCTGGCGAGGTGACGAAAGAAAAAGATGTGAAAAAAGAAGCAATTCCAGCTGAGTACCAAACTTTATATAGTAAGGAAGAAGAATCAGAACACTATTTCTTTCCTCACGTAAGGGCACATGGGTCAGGAATTGATATGCTTAGTGCGTGCGTGAATAAAAAATGGTTTTTCTATAAAGCAGAGCTCGGATGTTATTAAATATAGGAGGTTGAATGATGTCAGCATATAACAAGTTAGTAAGAGATCGTGTTCCAGAGAAGATTTTAAGGTCTGGAAAAACATATACAGCACAAAAATTAACAGGACAAGCATACATACAAGCTTTAGCGAAAATTGGAACGGAAGAAATTCGTGAATTCACTTCTATGAAAGAACGTGAACATGCGCTAGATTCACTTGCGGATGCACTGGAAGTAATTATCTCTTTAGCGCGTGCAGAAGGTGCAACAATTGAAGATGTAGAACGTCTACGAAAGCAAAAAGAAATAGAGCGCGGTGGGTTTGAAAGAGGCATTTATTTATTAGATGTGTCAGAAGAATAGTTTGATAGAAAGCATAGTGTTTATGAATAACGCTATGTTTTTTTGTTAAAGTGAATTTTAATACAATTTAGAAAATTAAGCTATATGAGTAGAGGATTTATAGTAAATTCGGTATACTGAATAGTAGAGAAAATGAGGAGGAAACGACAATGGCACATCATACGAAAGAAACGATGGAACTTATTAAGGAGCTTGTCTCTATTCCGAGTCCGTCTGGAAATACAGAGAAAATCATTCGTTTTATTGAAAACTATGTAAGTGAGTGGAACGTAGAAACGAAGCGTAACAATAAAGGCGCTCTTATTTTAACGGTAAAAGGGAAAAATGATGCACAGCACCGTTTATTAACGGCACACGTTGATACGTTAGGGGCGATGGTGAAAGAAATTAAGCCTGACGGTCGTCTAAGTCTTTCTATGATTGGCGGATTTCGCTGGAACTCTGTAGAGGGGGAATATTGCGAAATTGAAACATCAAGCGGTAAGACTTATACAGGAACGATTTTAATGCATCAAACATCTGTGCATGTATATAAAGATGCAGGTGAAGCGAAACGCGACGAGAAAAATATTGAGGTTCGTATTGATGAGCGTGTCTTTTCAGCTGATGAAGTACGTGAATTAGGAATTGAAGTAGGAGACTTCGTTTCATTCGATCCGCGCGTTCAAATTACAGAGAGTGGATACATAAAATCACGTCATTTAGATGACAAAGTAAGTGTTGCGATTTTATTAAAATTAATTAAGAGATTACAAGACGAAAACGTAACATTACCATATACAACGCATTTCTTAATTTCTAATAATGAAGAGATTGGATACGGTGGTAACTCTAACATTCCAGAAGAAACGGTTGAGTATTTAGCGGTTGATATGGGAGCGTTAGGTGATGGTCAAGCATCTGACGAATATACAGTATCTATTTGTGCAAAAGACTCTAGCGGTCCGTATCATTATGCACTGCGTAAACATTTAGTAGAGCTTGCGAAAACGAACAATATTGAATATAAAGTAGATATTTATCCTTACTATGGATCGGATGCATCAGCTGCGATTCACGCTGGATTTGATGTGAAACATGCATTAATTGGGGCGGGTATTGATTCTTCTCATGCATTTGAGCGTACACATGAAAGTTCGATTGCACATACAGAAGCGTTAGTATATGCATATGTAATGTCTCATTTAATTGAAGAATAATTTCATAGAAAATAGAGAGGGCTGATTAAAAATATTATTTTTAATCAGCTTTTCATTTGATGGGTAATTAATCGCTTTTTGAAATGTATTTATATTTATCATTCCTTATATATTTATTTTTAATAATATAGGTAGAAAACGTATTTATTACAGTGATAGAATGTTATAAACTATTATAGGAGTTATTTACCAGTTAATATTTTAAATATTATTTTTATGAAGTACAAGGCAATAGCTGCTGGTATGTTAGCAGCAAGTTTACTAGCTTATCCAGTTAGTAGTTTAGCAGAAACGAAGAAGTTTTCAGATGTTCGAGACGACTCATTTGCAAAAGACGCAATTTACTATTTAGTAGATCGAGATGTAATTAGCGGTATGACAAGTGATACGTATGCGCCAAAAGTAGTAGTTATTGAAGAAAAAGATAGCTGGATTCGTATCCGTACAAATAGTGGCTTCCAATGGGTGGATACAAATCAATTAAACCCAGTAAAACAAGAAAACTTCTTAGAAGGTAAAGCAATTATTATTGATCCAGGTCACGGTGGAATTGACTCGGGTAATGTTGGTTATTATGAGAAAGAAATTCATATCGTATTAGACACATCTTTACGATTAAAAAAAATATTTGAGAAAAAGACAACATTTACTGTTAAGTTAACACGTACGAACGATACACGCCCAGGAGTAGATTCTAGTGATTCTTTAAGAAAAAGAGTAGAATTTGCTAATGAAAATAAGGGTGATATTTTCGTAAGTATTCACGGTAACGGTTCGGATGAAAAAAATGGACACGGTACAGAAACATTCTATTATTCAGCAGCACCGACAAGATCAACGAATCCACATTCGGAAGACAGTCGCTTATTAGCAGACAAAATTCAAAAACGCCTTGTAGTAGCACTTGGGACATATGACCGTGGTGTGAAAAAGGATATTTGGTACGTAATAAAATATAATACAATGCCAGCTGTACTAACAGAATTAGCATTTGTAGATAATAAGAATGATGCAAATAAACTCGCTACAGCAGCACAGAAACAAAGTGCAGCAGAAGCAATTTATCAAGGGATTTTAGATTATTACGAAGCAAAGGGTAATAAAGTATCTTCTTTCCGCTAATAAATCAAAAGAGATTGCCAATAGGCAGTCTCTTTTATTTATTAACGTTTCTCTTTATTTCCGGCATGTGATATCATTTAATTTTACGTAAAAAAGATATTCGAATAATTGTAATCATAATAATTTTAAACGATAAAGGATGATAATAGATTGAGTAATCATAGTACAACACCTGCATGTATATATACGTATGCATTTCGTGAGGAGGAGCGTGCTTTATGTTATTTGGAAATGCGCTCGTTCTTTGGAATGGAGTCTCACGTTAATATTTTGAAAAGTGATGTCAAAATTGACCCGAGTAGAAGTGCATTTATTAAAGAGCGCGTTGAGGTTATGTATGAAGGAGACGACTTAGAAAGTATTTTAAAACAAGTGGAACAAATTGATTTGGCGGGAGCGTCGTTTAAAGTTATCTTCGTTAAAATCAATGACCTGGTTGGAGAAAATAAAATTGAATATGGGGAAAGACGTCTCATTGAACGCGACCTCGGTATGCATATTGAAGGAGAAGCGGATGTTCGTAATCCAGAGCGTGTATTCGGGATTGTTCCTCTTGGAGGACGCTGGTACTTCGGACATTATGTAGAAAGTGAACCAGTTTGGTATCATCACATAAAAAAACCGCATAGTTATTCGACATCTCTTAGCACACGTGTTGCGAGATCGGTTGCAAATATCGCTGTACCAAATCCAGAGGGAGTACGAGCAATTGACCCGTGCTGTGGTATTGGAACAGTAGTAGTAGAAGCACTTTCTATGGGAATTAACATCGTTGGTAGAGATATAAACCCACTTGTAGTTCTTGGAACGAGAAAAAACATTGCACATTTCGGGTTTGAAGGAACAGTAACAAAAGGTCCAATCGAGGAAATTACTGAGAACTACGATGTTGCAATTATCGATATGCCGTACGACTTATTTACGCATGCAACACCAGAAGACCAGTTCTCTATTCTTTCAAGTGCGCGCCGCATCGCTAAAAAGGTAGTCGTTGTAACGATGGAAACAATGGACGACATGATCCATGAAGCAGGATTTGAAATTACAGATCGCTGTATTACAAGAAAAGGATCATTTTCTAGACAAATTCTTGTTTGTGAATAAGAAAAGAAGGTCACCCGTTTGGGTGACCTTTTTTTGTTTGATATTGATGTGTGATTGGTTGGTAGTTTAGATAGATGAATTAGCGAAATTTGTCGGTAAGTCGATATTCCATGGCGAATCGTCGATAAATTTAAAAAATCGCCGATATATTGTGTTGAATCGCTGATATATTCCGAGAATCGTATATATCGTTACATTAGTATATTACTGTTCTTTTAATTTCTCTTGTTGTGCAAGTAATAAATTGCGTAAGACGTGTCCGCGGTAACTTTCTAGTTTTCGTCCTTCATGATAGCGCACGCCTAATTTTTTTAATTCAGCTACGTACCAACCCTTTGTTCCGTAATACATTGGATCACTTCCTTTTTGCTTTTGAACAGTATATGTTGGGGATGGAAGTAACTTTCCATTGAAAATAATAAGCCTGGTTGTACCAAGGTGTTCCATAACATAGCGTCCGGTCCATGTATAAAAAAATAGACAGTAGTGTATGCTTTTTTACACAATGTATACAAATTTATCCCCCTATGCGTTGGCATGATATTTGCAATAAAAATAGTATCAACATATAGGGGAGAGATAGAAATGAAGGTTAGTAAAGTGTACACGACAATTGATGCTCACGTAGCTGGGGAACCGCTTCGAATTATTACAGGCGGCGTGCCAGAAATAAAAGGAGAAACGCAGCTAGAAAGACGCGCGTACTGTATGGAGAATTTGGACCATCTTCGCGAAGTTCTTATGTATGAACCGAGAGGACATCACGGTATGTACGGTTGTATCATTACTCCACCTGCAAGTGCTCACGCTGATTTTGGTGTATTATTTATGCACAATGAAGGCTGGAGTACGATGTGTGGTCATGGCATTATTGCTGTTATTACAGTCGGAATTGAAACAGGTATGTTTGAAGTGACAGGTGAGGAACAAAAATTCATTATTGATAGCCCTGCTGGGGAAGTGATTGCGTACGCAAAATATAACGGGAGCGAAGTAGAGTCTGTATCATTTGAAAACGTTCCTTCATTTGTATATAAGAAAGATGTTCCTATTAAAATAGATAACTATAAATTTCAAGTAGATATCGCGTTTGGCGGAGCTTTTTATGCGGTAGTAGATAGTAAAGAACTTGGTTTGAAAGTCGATTTCAAAGACTTATCTGCTATTCAAACGTGGGGCGGTAAAATTAAGCACTACATCGAGAGCCAAATGGAGGTAAAGCACCCACTTGAAGAAGGATTAAAAGGAATATACGGCGTTATTTTCTCAGATGAACCGAAAGGGAAAGGCGCAACTTTACGAAATGTAACGATTTTTGCTGATGGGCAAGTAGATCGTTCTCCTTGTGGCACAGGAACTTCCGCAAGAATCGCAACTCTTTTTGAAAAAGATGCTTTACAAAAGGGAGAACTTTTCGTCCACGAATGCATTACTGACGGGAAATTCGAAGGAGAAGTATTGTCGGTAACAGCGGTACATACATATGAAGCTGTCGTTCCGAAAGTAACGGGGCATGCATTTATTACAGGGTTTCATCAGTTCGTTATAGATCCGAGAGATGATTTGAATCGGGGATTTTTGTTAGGATAAGAGGAGGAGGTGGAAAGATATGTTAGTCATAAGCGCGAACGAACAAAGAAACTTAGTAAATATGAACGAAGTCATTGAATACGCAGCGCTTGCTTTAAAAGAATTTTCCGCAGAAAGAACGATTACACCAATTCGCAGCTCATTACCATTTGCGAACGAGCAAAACACTGCATTAATTATGCCTTCAGTAGCGGAAGGACTTGAGGCACTTGGCTTAAAAGTAGTAACAGTAGTCCCCGAGAACAAAAAGATAGGAAAGAAAACGATAAACGGGATTGTGATGCTATCAGACTTTCAAACGGGAGAACCGCTCGCACTTTTAGAAGGATCCTACTTAACGATGATTCGAACAGGGGCTCTATCAGGAGTAGCGACAAAACATTTAGCTCGTCATAACGCAAAAACTTTATGCATAATCGGGACCGGAGAACAGGCGAAGGGAATTGCTGAAGCTGTATTTGCGGTAAGAGATATCGACAAAGTCATTTTATACAATCGAACAGAAGAAAAAGCGTATGCATTTGCGCAATATATACAAGAAAGATTCAATAAACCTGCATATGTTCACACAAATGCAAATGAAGCAATAAGCGAAGCTGACATTATTGTCACAGCTACGAACGCATCCACACCAGTCTTCTCAGAAAAACTACAAAAGGGCGTCCACGTAAACGCCGTTGGCTCATTCAGGCCAAACATGCAAGAATTACCATCTCACGCTATCGCGGGTGCTAACAAAGTAGTAGTCGAGTCAAAAGAAGCAGCATTAGAAGAAACAGGTGACCTTCAAGTTCCAGTGCAAGAAGGTCTATTTGAGGCAAGCAACATTTACGCCGAGCTTGGTCAAATTATAAGTGGTGAAAGAGCTGGTAGAGAGAACGATGAAGAGATTACTGTTTTTAAATCGGTTGGTTTGGCGGTAGTCGATATTATCGTTGCAAAGTATTTGTATGAGAAAGCGGTGGAGCGCGGAGTGGGGAATAGGATTGAGTTTTGAGAGACTGCCTTTTGGTGGTCTTTTTTTGCGTAAAATCTTGTAAAGCAAGAAAAAGTAGAGCATTTACATGAATTTGAATATACATCCAGTAATAACTATAGTACGGCTCTTCAACTAGCTGCTAGTATCGCACAAGGTTTAGCAGAGGTACAAAGTGGAAAAGGTTTTAGTCCTGCAAGTGGTACATTTAGTACGCAAGGGTTGAATATGGAGTGGACAACTTCTATTCAAGCTATTGGAGAAGAGAGGGCACGACAAACTGCCAATTCAATTGAAGAAGGTGAAATGTGTGGTAAGCTACCTGAAAATCTATTGGTGATAAAGGATTAAGTAAAGTATCGAAGGTAGCAACTACTGCAAATCTAACAAAAGGTATGTCCAGAGTAACTAATTCTGCTACATATAGAAATGCAATAAACGTATTAAATAATTTTAATTTAAACATTGGAAACCGTTTTGCTTATGCTGGTATTGGGGGAAGTTCTTTAAAATCTAGCTTTATTGATACTTATCAAACAGCTAAGGATAAGCTATCACCTTATCAATATACTAAAAGGACTACGGATGGTGACATTTTTGTTGGTAAATTATATGGAGAAGATGTAATTCTTAAAGATGTTAAAGTTGATGAAATTACTTACTCTAAGAGAACTCGAGAAGAAGCTGCAAAACTTAGAAAGGTTTTTTAAAATACTGTAAAAAAGGAATTCCTTTACAGTTTGGCAACTAATCCTGAGAAGATTCTTGAACTTAAGAAAGCGGGTATACCAGATTTTGAAATAGAAAATATGAAAAAAGGAAAAAATCCATCAGGGTGGCAAGTACATCATAACCTCCCCTTAGATGATGGGGGGACAAATGACTTTGAAAATTTAACTTTAATACAAAATCATCCATATCATAAGGCTATTACTAATACACAAAAAACACTAACTAAAGACTTAACTCATGGAGATAGTATTGATATAGATTGGCCTATTCCAAAATATAATATTTATCCTAAAGGGGAATAAATTGAGAAAGAAGGTTTTTATATGTGGAAAGATACGCTTTTAGAAGTTGAAAAAACAATGAAAAGTTTTAACCTCAAACTGAATAAACCAGCAAAAGATACTGAAGTTCAAAGATTAAGAGAACTTGTTAAAGAAAGCTTTAATATTGATTTACCTAATGAGTATGAGGAATTTCTTAGAACTGTAAATGGCTTCGAATTTGATGGTCTGATAATTTATGGAGTTGACCCTTCTTTACTAGAAACAGAAAGAGATGAAACAGTTTATGGACTTTTAGAAAATAATAAGATTTGGTATGAGAATGAGTGGCAACAAGAGTACCTTTTCCTTGGAGATTCAGATATAGCATGGTTTTGTAAAAACATATCCGAAGGTACTTACTTAGAACTTGATAAACCATCTGGTACAGTGATGGAAACATATAATGATTTCAATACAATGCTTGAGGAAGCATTGAAACCAACTCTTCTTTAGTAAGGAGGTAGTAAAAATTATGTTTAACTTTTTGAAAGAATATGTTGTGGCAGACAAGAGTGTTAAATCTAATCAAACACCTATTTTTTATCCCTTACCAAAAGAAGAGATAGCAGAAGCAGAAGATTTGTTGAAAATGCAGTTTCCAAAAGAACTAAAGCGTTTCTATGAGGAAATTGGCTATGGATTTTTAAAGACTAATAAGACTCTTATTAACAGATTCATGGACCAATTTTCTGTTGTAGATTTTCGTTTAAGACAAGATATTTATGAATATAATCCTAATTTGGACGATGTCGATGATGAAGAATCACTAGTATTTTTTGAAGTATCAGAGATTAGCTTTTTAACAATTAAATTTAAGCAGGAAAATGAATTGGGTCAATGTCCTATATATTATGGTTCAACGAAAATAGCGGATTCTTTAGAAGAATTTTTAATAAAAATGGATGAAAATCCTGACTATTATATTTAATCTTTTTAAGACTTGTTTTAAGGTGTAGGATTTGAAAAATATCTAATCATGAGTAAAAAGGCTTATGTATAACCTTGCATAAGCTTTTGTAATGTCCATTACTTTTTTAATTGAAAGTACTTTGAATAGATGATTCGATCAAATTTAGGTAAGCAATAAACTTTATACTTCTAACCAATAAATAGAAGTTTTTAATAATTGTTATGAAATATACAATGCCTTGATATAGTGATGGTTATACAGTATCCATGTCAAAAGAAAAACTTACGAATTCTGAGTTCATCGCAATGGTTGAGGATAAGCTGAGACTTGAATGTAAGGCTTCGTAAACGCTGATATAACAGTGTTTTTGATTGTTTAGCGGTAATGTAAAGTTACCAACAAATTTCTTTTCGTACCAACAAATAATGTTAATGCATTTTAATAAACACCGTCTTTTATTGGTTTGTAAATCAAACTAATGAGAGGCGGTGTTTTTTGTTTTGACTGAATTTGAATTACAGCTAGGTAATTTTATGCTGTACTGTTCAAGTAAAAACTTATCGACTAAAACGCTGAAAAGCTATGATCAGGCTCTAAATGGTGGAGCACACAACAGTGAAGAGTTCTTTAAAAACGATATAAAAATAGTCAGTGAATCACGTTCAAAAATTCCAGGTGTAAAAACAGTAGAATACAATATGCCTAAGTTAAATATGGATGGCACTCCTACAGGAGAGTATGGAAATAAAGTATTCACAAAAACCATTTATGATCCTAAAATTATAAGTGATAAGGAATTTATTAACCGTGGAATTGAAGCAGCTAATGACGCTAAATTAAAAACTAGTGATGGAGTTCTTTCAAGAGAATGGACAGGTATTGACAGTAAAGAGATAACTTGGAGAGGATACCATAAAGATGGAGAAATTTCTTCTTTTTTTCCAGAATAAATTAAAGATATACGAGGAGAGATATGTATGCAAAGAGAATTTAGATTAAAAGATGAGGATTTACTAGATTTAACTCATTTCCCTATACAAGCAGTGTTTAATATGGTAGATGATGAAAGATTTTTAAAGGTAATCAATTCAGTTTGTGAAGGAGTAGGATTTGGAGAGGAATATGGCGCATGTACTTTTCCAGGAGATTTGGATGAGTATGATATTGCCAATGGAGATTCATTTGAAGGTGTAGAATTTGCATTATACAGTGGTGATGAGGTAATAATTGATTATCAAACACTTTATCATTATTTAAAAAAAATGTGTGAGGATTATTCAAAAAAGTATCCAAACACAATTAAGAGATTAGAAGACAGTCTTAACAAATTTATTGAATTATACAATATTAATAGGTAGAGAATATTTATAACTTACCCAAAATCATTATAAAAGGGTTACCGCCACATTGCCATCAAGCTAAAATTTTATTGTACCCCCAGAACGAGATTTTGTGCTAATTGGTCACAAAAAAGCTAGTTTTTTGGTTTTTAATATTTTAATTAGAAAAAGAAGACTACTATTTGCTTTTTAATAGGTTGATATATATTTTAAAAGAAATTAAAGGAGAAATGTATCAAGGATATCATCCTTTTCTTCTTTATTGATACCAATGTATTTAAGTGTAATTTGTGGTGTGCTGTGATTCGAAATTTCTTGTAACATGGCTACATCTTTTGTTTGTTTATAGAACCAATAACCGAAGGTTTTGCGCATGGTATGAGTACCAATGGATTCTACACCGGCAAAATCTCCGGCTTTTTGCAATTGTCGATAAGCCTGGATTTTACTAATGGGTTGCTCTCCTTTTCGAGAAGGGAATAACCAGGTACTTTCTAGTGTTTGGGCATAAGAGTATACTTCATTAAAACCTGATTCGTATACAACATCTAAAATATTATGTGAAGAACTTAAGGATGCAGGGATTGAACCACCCCCATATTCTAATGCAGCACATCACCTAACACCTTGGAATGATAAAAGGGCTATTGAAGCACAAGAATTATTAAAAGAATTTGGAATACACCATGATTCTGCTGCTAATGGAGTATTTTTACCGTATAAAGTAAATGAATATGTGACTACTGAAGTGTTACATATAGGTAACCATGGTACGGATTATATGAAAGAGGTAACTAAGGTACTAAAAGAAGTTAAAGAATATGGTGGTACTCAAGCAGACGCTGTTGCAGCTTTACATGACATAAGAACACGTTTATTAGATGGCAGCTTAAAATTAAATAGCCCGAAATAATTTATGAATAGATTAAATATAAAGGAGAAGGAAAATGAAAATTTGGGAATTGAAGAGCTCATCTAATAACTATGAGTCTTTCCAACTATTAAATTATAAAAAGGATAAGAAATATTTTGAAGGAAAATTCAACTCCACTACAATTTTACTAGATTCATGGGGAGAAATATTTATTGAATGTCTAGAAGAAGGAAATCATAGTGATTTTCCTTATTTTTTTGGGGAAACTGGTGCACCAATGGTTAGTGAACAAGCGAAAAAATTATTAGAACCTTTAATAGGTGCTAACGTTGAGTTTCTTCCACTTATTAACAATACAACAGGTGAAGTATATTATGTAGTTCATGTTTTAAATGTATTAGATGCAATTGATAGTGATAAAGCAATTTTTAAAAAACTAATTACAGGTTTAATAATAGGGTGTGAAAAATTTGCATTTACTCCTAATGTTATTCAAAATGAAGTGATTTTTAAAGTATATGTAAATAAAAGGATTCATCCTACTGCTGTTTTTGTGTCTGACGAATTTAGAAATGTAGTTTTAGAGAGTGATTTAGAGGGTTTTGAATTTGTAGAGGTATGGGATTCAGAGGCAAATATGTAAAAGAAAGTCCTAAAATAACTGATAGAAGTTGAAGCAATGGTTTACATTAACTAGACACTTACAAGATGGAGATAGTGCAGATATAACTTGGTCTATACCCAAATATAATACCTATCCTAAAGGTGAATAAATACTCTTAGAAAGAAGTTTTTTATATGTGGAAAAATTTGATTTTAGAAATTGAAAAAATAGAGAAAAGTTTTAATGATAAACTGAATACACCAGCAACAGATAGTGAAGTTAAGAAATTAAGAGAACGCATGAAAAAGAGTTTTAATGTTGACCTACCGAGTGAATATGAGGAGTTTCTTAAAACTGTAAATGGATTAGATTTTAACGGGCTAGTACTTTATGGAGTTGACTCTTATTTGTTAGATACAGAAAGGGACGAATCAATTTGCGGGCTTATAGAAACCAATGAGATTTGGTATGAAAATGAATTTCAAAAAGAGTATCTTTTCTTTGGCGATTCAAATATTGCGTGGTTTTGTAAAAGCTTATCAGACGGTACTTATTTAGAACTTGATAAACCATCAGGTACAGTGATGAGTACATATAATGATTGCAACACAATGCTTGAGGAAGCATTGAAAACAGCCCTTCTTTAATAGGAGGTAGTAAAAATTATGTTTAATTTTTTGAAAGAATATGTTGTAGCAGACAGAAGTGTCCGTTCTAAACAAAAACCTATTTTCTATCCTATATATCAAGATGAGATAGATGAGGCAGAAAGCTTATTACAAATGGAACTTCCAAAAGAACTGAAACGCTTTTATCAAGAAATAGGTTGTGGGTTTTTAAAGTCTGATAAAAGAACGTTTTTCAACAGATTTATGGACCCGATTTCAGTTGCAGATTTCCGTTTAAGGCAAGATATTTATGAATATAATCCAAACCTAGATGATGTAGATGATGTAGATGATGATGAATCATTAGTGTTTTTTGAAGTAACAGAACTTAACTTTTTAACCATTAAATTTAAAGAGGGAAATGAATTAGGTCAATGTCCTATTTACTCTGAGGATGAGAAAATAGCGGATTCTTTAGAAGAATTTTTAATTAAAATGGATGAAAATCCTGACTATTATATTTAATCTTTTTAAGACTTGCTTTAAGGTGTAGCATTTGAAAAATATCTAATCATGAGTAAAAAGGCTTATGTATAACTTGCATAAGCTTTTTTAATGACATGTTAGATTGTATATTCCGTTCTTAATATATTTAAAGGGTGATTGGGTATTAAGATTAATTAATGGAATGAAAGATTTGGATTAAATGCACCTATTATTAAATTCGGGAATAATATCTCTAACGCTGAAAAATATTTGATTTAGGGGTTATTTTCAGTATTTTATAAATAATTAAAACAAAGGAAAGTAGAATGTTTCATGATTAGAATTGATTATATGCTAATATTCAATAGAAAGACGAAATGTTTAAAAATTCACAATAAAGTATTATAATATATTTAGTAAAATTAACCAATGCATACTTTACTCATTATGTATTAAAGGGGAAATGAAAAAAGCTTGGTCAACGGTAGCGGGGTGGTTTAATTAACATGAAAAGGAATACAGATTTTAATAAAAAAGCTTTTGAATATTATATGGCTCTTTATGCTGCAAATGATATAAGATCAACTATAATTACTCTTGTCATTGGGATAGCAGATATATTTGTGCTTTTGCCTGCTTTTGCGAATCCTGTTCAACCGATATATATGTACATAATAGTTCCACCAGTTGCTTTTTTAAATGTATGGGCAATATGGATTGTTATAAATCCTAGGAAACGGCAATTACAATACACTCTATTTCGTGGGGGATTTGGCATCGTATGTTCAGTAGGATTATTAGTTATAACCCAAAAGTTTGCATATGGAATGTTAGGATTACAAACTCCCATCTATTTTGTTTTTTCAGTTGGTTTGTATATTTTTGCTTTGAATCATTATTATAAAAATCATATTAAAAAACTTCAGGGACCAATCAAAAAATCAAAGTCATCGAAAAAAAACTCTGGTTTCGGAGTATTGGCTTTTGTAGGATTGGGTCAACTCATTGCTAATATCAGCCTTGGTTTTGCAACACAAAAGATGGTAGCAATTGTATTAATGTGTGTATACTCCATGCTTTCGTTTATGTTGTTTCATTTCATTATGGAACTCCATAGGTATTATTATTTAAGGAAGCATATAGAAGATGGGGGTAGAACACATGAAACCTTTTAAAGAGGTTTATTGAATTTTAAGTATTGTGATTTATGGAAGGAAACAAAAACTTATGGTTAAAGAACCTGTGATGTATGACTATATTGGCTGTTTTTATCCAGAAGGAGGAAAGCTGATATGCAAGCATTTAAAGTTGGAAGATTAGTCACATTGGTTGCAATTATAATACTTCTTGTAGTTGCTATTTTATCTCCTTACAACTTATTTAAAAAGATTTATTTTATTATTGGTGTTCTTATTATTGGCGCAATTTCATTTGGTGCAAATAAATTCTTTGAACTGATACACAGTAAATTTGATAAGAAATGATATTACATATGTGATAGGGGAATTCAAAATATGAATAAATCATTAAGGATTTAGAGGGGAATTTCCACAATATGATTTTACCGGATTACGTGGAACTAAATTAGTCCATTACCATATTGGTAGTGGTTAAGCTGTTGGTGTTCCGATGCCACTACATCCTGGTTTTGGAGGGATTCATAACGCAGAAAAAGCGATTAGAGCATGGGGAAAAGATGCAGAATATGCAGAAATGCTTCAGAAATTTATTGAACATCATAAATTAGGAGGTAAATAAAAAATAAAAAATGAAAAATTGTTTTGATAAAATAATTAGAGAGTGGCAAAATTGTAATAATTCATTGCCAAAATCTTTATGGATAGAAGAAGCAGAGGCTTTTATCTATGAAGGAGAACCAGATACAGAGGGGTACGTATTCTGGAAACCTTTAGAAAAAATATAATTCATGATTTTTCTAATATAGAAAAAGATTTGGGGATACAATTATATAATTCAATTAAAGAATATTATGATTCTTATTGGTTTTTAGACTTAGGAGGTAATTATTTAGGTTATGATTTTGAATTAAATCCTGTTATACCAGGAATTGAACTGCATGATTTCTATGTACCTTTACAAGGATACCAAGGCGCAAATGATAATCAACTGAATAATATTCCTATTGGAAATGTTTCAACTGAATATAATATGTTTTTTAACCATGAATACATATCAGAAGTTATTTTTACTGGTTACATAAATGAGGATGAAATTAAGTTGTGTGAAGAGTTGAAATAATAATTTGAAATTTATAACTATAATAAAATATATATGTCTTAATGGATATAATTTTTTATTATAGTTATTTTTATAAGTTTAATGGTGAAAATTTTATTGGGAATAGAAGGGGTAATGATGGTGAAAATTTTTAAAAATACAATTTTATTTGTTTTGTGTTTAGTAATTCTTAGTGGTTGTTTTACAAGAGAGGGAACTATTGTTGGTGGTAAAGTTCATGGTTCTTCAGATAGTGTATCAGGTAGTATATCTGGAGATTATAGAAAATTTAATGGATCTGCAACTCAAGATAGGAAAGTTAAAAAAGGTGAGAATTGGATTTTTTCTTTTGATGATAAAACTAAACAAGGAACTATAATTGCTTATGTTGTGGATTCAAATGATAATACAATACTAGAGTTTAATAGTGGCGAAGGCGAAAAAAATATTAAAGTGCCTAAGGATGATACATATAAGGTTAAAATTAAAACGGAAGAACATGGTGGGGAATTTCGAATATCATGGAAAAAAGAAAAATAGTTTTTGGATTAAATAGTTTTGAATCTGTATTCTGGTGAAATATATAGTAATCATGTTTTTTAAGTAGAGAATCAGCTCTAATTTAATTCAAAGAATTATTAAGTAATGTTTTTAAATCTGATTGTATATCAAATTTTTCTTTATGTTGATCATATATGATTAGATATAGAAATTATCTAGTATATTATCTTTTTCTTTTTCTTCCTTATTGATGCCAATATATTTAAGTGTAATTTATGAGGTGCTATGATTGAGTATTTCTTACAACATAGTGAAATATTTTGTTTATTTATAGAACCAATAGCCGAAGGTTTTGCGCATAGTGTGAGTCCCAATAGATTCGATACCAGCAAACTCTACGGCTTTTTGAATTTTTTGATAAGCCTAGACCTTATTAATGGGTTGATCTTCTTTTCGAGAAGGGAATGATATTTCACAGAAGGTGTAAAATGGGATGTTGATTTAGATGGTGATGGTGAAGATGATAGTAGTAAAGGGGAAATGAAACAAACTTGGTCAACAATAGCGGGGTGGTTTAATTAACATGAAAAAAAGTATAGATTTTAATAAGAAAGCTTTTGCACATTATATGGCTCTTTATCCTGTAAATGAAATAAGAGTCCACGTAATTGGTCTTGTCCTTTTGGGGGCAGACGTGTTCGTTCTTTTGCCTGCCTTTGCGAATCCTTTTCAATTACTCTATGTATATATAGTAACTCCTCCAGTTATTTTTTTAAATTTGTGGGCGATATGGATTGCTATCAATCCTCGGAAACGACAATTACAATACACTCTATTTCGAGGAGTATATGGCATCATATGTTCAGTCGGATTATTGGTTATAACTCAAAAATATGCTTATGAAGTGTTACAATTACAAACTCCCATCTATTTTATTCTTTCATTTGGTTTGTATGGTTTTGCTTTGTATTATTTTTATAAAAATCATATTGAAAAACTTCAGGAACCAAGAAAAAAATCAAAATCATCGAAAGGAACTGGTGGTGTAAAAGTAGCAGCTATTGCAGCGGGATCGGGGCAGTTAATTGCTAATATAATTCTTAGCATTGCAACACAACAGATGGGGGCAATTGTATTTATGTGTGCATGCACAGTGTTTTCGTTTGGTTTGTTTTATATGATTATAGAACTCCATAAGTATTATTATTTACGGAAGCATATAGAAGATGGAGGAAAAATACGTATAGGCTTTTAAAGAGGATTTGTTGCATTTCAAGTATATAATCGCATTCTTCTTATGGAAGCCATTCACGAGACTTATAGCAATAAAAGATGTATAAGTGGAAGATTATATTCTAGTAAAACATCTGAAGGAATGGAAATTAGGTTTGTTCTTATTAATGATAAGATTATAACTGTTTATCCAATGTATTAAAGAATGTGAGGTACTCAAAAATGAAAGTAACTACTCAGCCCATAGTTAAAAATGCAAGACAATATAGAGGGAATTGCTAAGAAGCACTCCCCCTAAATTTCAGATGAAATTAAATAATTGAATATTTATATTTAAATAATTGACTATTTATGCTTTAATATTTTTATATACTTAACTGGGATAATTAGGGATTTGTATTTGATATGTTTTAAGGAAGGGGAATGTTTTTTTATGGAAACTCCAGAAAATCAATTTAAACGTGCACTTAATCCTTGGTTCTCCATTTGGACAAAACCACGTGATACAATGAAAGAAATTTTTATATCCAAACCTAAGAATGTGTTTTTACTCATTTTATTAGGCTCATTCGTACAGACTTTAGATCGAGCATCTTCTAAAAATATGGCGGATTCAATAAGTAGTCCATTTTCAATAATCTCAATGGTTATATTCGGTACCTTCGTTGCTTTCTTAATTTATTATTTTTTGCTACCAGCGTTATTTAATTGGGTGGCAAAAAAACTTGGTGGACAAGGTACCTTTGAAAAAACACGTTACTCAGTTGCCTATTCTTATATCCCTTACGTTTATTCTCTTATATTAGTTTGGATGCCTTCATTTTTCTTGTTTGGGATAGAAAACTTTACGAGTGAGACACCGGAAATGGATAGTAGCATAACTTTAACGATTTTGTTTCTTATTTTTGCCATAATTGATATAGTTATTGGAATTTGGACAATCATTATTTCCTTAAAATGTTTAGGAGAAGCACACCAATTTTCAGCATGGAAAGCATTATTAACAATAATAGTGTCCTTTATGATTATCATTCTTCCTTTGGTAATAATAGTATTTCTTATAGTAGGGGTTACAACCCTTTAATAATTTATTTGCTTCGTATTTATCCAAACGTTTTCTACGCGCTGTTAGTAATTGTTATAGGGTGAACAACCACATGATTCGGATGTTCCACTTGGCGAAGCGTATGACCTTTATGACCAAATTGATCGCCCGTTTTACGGCCTGTTTTTCTTATTATCAGTGTTAACAGGAATTTGTGAAGGCAAACTTGAAAATCAAAATATTAAACCATTAAAACCTTAGGGGATCTGAGTAGATTGTCTTTGTTTGTCCCTTATTTTCCAATTGGAGGCTAATTATTACCAATTGGTTCTGTAGCTCTTATAGAAGAAATTAATCAACCTCTTATGATTTATGGAAGAAAGCAACAACAAGCTGATAATAAATTATGGGATTATGTTTCTTGTCCATATCCTCATGGTAATTTATCAAAAGAATATAATGTGTTTTTTAATCATAATCAAATAATTCATTTATTATTTAAGGGTTTCGAAACAGAGGATGAATTAGAATTAAGAAGTAAATTATCTGAGTTGTGGTGGGAATGGAGAAAATATAATATGGTTTTAGGAATTTCATATTCTGATATTTTTCGTATCATAATTATTGTTTTGGTTTTTTTCATTTTTTGGAGATTGAATACTTGGTATAATAAAAAATATAATGTTCCTAAGGTTTTTCAATGGTTTCCTAGAAGATGGGGAAAAAGAAAAGTTTCAGAGCATTTGTCTCAACTAGATAAAAAGTTAGAAGCTGAAGGTAAAGGTATCTGGGTTACAATCTATGCTATAGATTTGTACATTGTAACTATTCCTTGTACAGTAAAAAAATATAAATCTTAATACATATATGTTCATAAAAAAGACCTTTTATTTTAAAATAAAAGGTCTTTTTTATGATGATTGAAATAGCAATTTTAAGTAAATTAAAAATGAAACTACGTGTTTTTTCGTCATACAAAAACCTCTACATATAAGTAGAGGTTTTTAAATTATATATGAATGAATTATGCTTTTTTAGATAAAGCAAATCGAGTTCAGATAAACGAAGATAATAGAATACATAATTTTAACTAGACTTATTATTAGCTAGTTTATCTCCACCACCAAGCTCTGCCTCAATCTGCGAATTCTTCGATGACTCATCCATACGCCAATACGAAATAAAGCTTATCGCGATACATCCAGCTACATAGAAGTAGAATAGTGACTCCATTCCGATACTCTTTAGCCATAATGCGATGAACTCAGCTGTTCCACCGAATATCGCAACGGTTAGCGCATATGGTAAACCTACGCCAAGTGCGCGAATTTCAGTTGGGAAGAGTTCTGCTTTTACAATTGCGTTAATGGAAGTGTAGCACCGATCATCATGAGTAAGAATGCACCGATTGAATTGGCATACTTTGGAGTGACCCAATAAAGTGAGACAAGGATAGAACATCCAGTCTGTAGTATGTAGATGTAAACGACAAATTGAAGGTGTTTCTTTCTTTTGTAGGGAGCGTGGGTGCCGGTGTGGGATTGGTTGGTGGTTTTGGTTATAGTTTTCACGAAATTTGTCGGTAAGTCGATATGTTGTGTCGAATCGTCGATATATTCGGAGTTACGATCGATATAATTGAATAATCGTTGATATATTTTTGTAAAGAGTGGGATTGGTTGTAGACTAATGATCAGCGACTGTCTATATTTGCATCTCCTGTCATATAATTTTCCTTATTGTTTAACTATAATTTGAATGACGAACTTCTTTTTGTTGGGAAAGCACGTAAAGTAAGACAACGTATTAAAAATCATCGTGATGAAGTGTATCGTATTGATGTATGTATTGTAGAAAATCCGATGGAAAGAGGAATTTACGAAACATATATGATTAACGAATTTCAAGCGAAGTATAATGTGAATAAAGTGTTTGATAAATAACATCAACGTAAAACATGATCTTCGTACTACATCAAAATCATGTTTTTTATATGCAATAAAAACAATTGATCATTCTTAATCATTCGACAAGATGCAACAATTTAAGATTGTATTTTTTGCTATGATAAGTAAGGAATTTACATATCGTGTTATTGGGGGATAAAAAGAGATGTTGAAAAAATTTACTACATGTATTTTAGGTGGCGCTTTAGTATTCAATTTATCTGGTTGCGGCAATGCATCCGAAAAAACTTCTTCAGAATCTAAAGAAACCAATTCTAAACAAGAAGAAAAGAAAGTGCAAACAAATGATGAGGCGAAAACGAAAGAGAATACAAAGCAGAAAAATACAGAACAAACAAAAGAGAAATCAAAAATAAAAGAAAAAGAGTATGCTGTAAACAAGGATTTTCATACACCTAAATTTGATGTAACTGTAAAAAGAGTTGTAGAAAGAGATAAGGTTGGTAAAGAGAGTATAGGATTCCAAAAACCTGAAGATGGACATGTCTTTATTGTTGTAGAAGCAGAAGGAAAAAATATCACAAACGAATCGATGAAATTAGCCGTTTTACCATCAGTGGATTTAGTGGATGAAAATGATAATGCTTACCAAAGTGATGTGTGGGCAGCTAGTAGTTATGATGTTGAAAAAGGTGAGACCTCTAGTATTATTAAGGAATTAAAACCAGGGGAGGTAAGGAGAGAAAGTAAAGTTTACGTGATTAATAAAGAAAAATTTGATACAGGAAAATGGTATGTAGTTGTTAACCATGAGTATAAGGAACAAATTAAATAGTGTTTATTTATGAAGAGGAGATGGCTCCTCTTTTTTTGTTATAAGTTAACACAGAATTTCGTTCTGAGAGACTGCCTTTTGGTGGTCTTTTTTGCATAAAATCTTGTAAAGCAAGAAAAAGTAGAATATTAATATTCTAATATTCAATAGAAAGATAAAATGTTTAAAAGTTCAAAATAATACATTATAATATATTTAGTAAAATTAACCAAAACATATTTTGCTTATTATGTATTAAAGGGGAAATGAAAATGGCTGGACAAATTCGTATGTCACCAGAGGAGCTTAAATCAAAAGCGACTCGATATGGACAAGGTGCAAATCAAATTGAGGATATTTTAAGTCAATTACAAAACTTACAAAATGAATTAAGAGGAGAATGGGAAGGTCGTGCTTTCGAAGGTTTTGATCAACAGTTCAATGAATTAAAGCCAAAAGTACAAAACTTTGCACAGCTATTGCAAGAAATTAATATGCAGCTGAATAAAACTGCAGAGGCTGTTGCTTCTCATGATGAAGAATTATCACGTAATTTCGGTTTGAAATAAAAATTGTCATGCTCTATATAACAAGCATTTCAAATGAGCCATACAGCTTATATTGTATGGCTCATTTGATTGCATGCCTAGAGCGAGTGATATTGATAGGGATATATATTTTATGAGATTTCTTTGATGCGTTTGGAAAACTTATAGAAAGGGTTTGAAAGAATGGGACAATTTCAAAGTAATTTACAAACAGCAGCGCAAATTGCTACGAAAATGGAATCAGCCTCTAATAGGATTCAAAGTGCAACCAGTCGTTCTATAACAAAGGCGACGCGTACAACGTTGTCTGTTAATTTCAAAGCACAAGAAGCGAATCAGCAAGTCTTAGACTTGACGAAACAATTTTCCGCTGCCTTCCAGCAAGCGGTTGATAATATTCATTCGGTAGCTAACGAGTTTGAGAGAATAGATAACGAACTTCACAACACTTTTCGCTAATGTGACAACCTACGTAAAGTAAAATAGTAGGAGGAAAAAGATGGGTCGAGATATTGAAAACAAAATGAAAGAGTTAAATCTAAAGTTACGAAATGTATTTGAAGAACAGGACCGAAATCAATCTGCGATTCAAAAACAGGAAAAAGTAGAAGAAGATTTTCATGTATGGAAGAATCAAAACCATCGTTTGTTTGATCGTATTTTAGGAACTTGGCATAAAGATAGAGAAATGTCATTGTTTTTTATGGATATGCGTCAAGAAGCACAATACATCGAACGAAAACTTACATTTGAATTGGAAAGCCAAAAAGAAACATTGTTTAAAGAGAAACGAGATCTTAGTGAATTAGAAAATGATCTTTCATATCAGCAACAACAATTAGTAAAGGAGGCTAATTCATGAGTTTAAATATGTATTTGGGAGAAGTACAGAACCAAACTCAAAGTATGAATGCTGTATGTGCGGCCACCATTCAAGGTATGGAACAAGCAATTCAGTCGATTGATGCTTTTGCAACGGATACTGTGTTACAGGGGCAAACATATAGCAGTGCAAAAGCATTTTTTGTACAAACCTTTCGTCCTTTAGCGCAAGGAATTATTTACTTATGTGAAGAGCTAATCCGTCAAAACAATGCCTTTCCAAGTCAATTTCAGTCACAGGTAGCTTCAACTGATGTTATTGAACAAGAAATATTAGAACAAATTCGAGAAATTGACCGAATGAAAGCAAGTATGGAAGCTGTCAATCAAGCTATGCCAATGCCGGGTATGGATGCCATGGTAAATCTTTTTATTGTTATGAGGCAAAAACTGCAAGAAAAGCTGGATCATTTGTATCAATTCAATCAGACCTCTAGTAATAATTATAGTACGGCAATTCAATTAGCAACTAGCATTGCTGCAGGTCTTGCGGAAGTCCAAAGTGGAAAAGGTTTTAATGCTTTAACAGGGATATTTAGTGTGAAAGAATTAAATATGGAATGGACAGTAGCTATTCAAAAAAAATCAGCAGATAAAGTTCATGCTGTTCAAATTGAAAAATCAGCTGTTAAAAATGATTGGTTTTTGATGGATTCAAAAGAGGTAAAGGAAAAAGCTGAGGAAACAGCTAATGGAGTAGCCACAGTTACTGGAGTAGTTGTAAAAGGAATTGGTAGTATAATAAATGGTAAAAAGTATGAAAAATCATTTACTGAGGAAAAGGGATATGGTGGTATATTTATTAAAGGTCTTACACTTGAAGCAGAGCCATTTGTAAGTTCTCGTACTTATGATAGATTTGATGTAAAAGATAAAGAAAAGAGAGAACAAACCTATGGACCTATGGTTGGTTTTACAGTAGCCCAAGCCGGAATAGAACAAGAGAATATTAAAGGATTTGGAATAGGAGCTGAGGCTAAAGTAGCTCTTGCTACTGCAGAGTTAGGTGCTCATGTGGAAAATGGAAATTTACATATAGGAGCTGAAGCTACTCTAGTAAAATATGAGAGTGCTATAAAAATCCCTCTTCCATTTTCTAATAAAAAATTACAAATTGGGGGATCAGCATCGCTTGGGACAGTCGGAGGATCTTTAGAAGCTGGAAAAAGCGGAGTGAAATTCCATGTACCATTTGGTCCTGGTGTAGGTTTATGGGGATTTGGTGGAGAATTTGTTATTAAAGAATAAAGGAGAAAATTAGTATGACTAAGAAAGTTAAAATTTTAAAATATTTTATGATTATATTAGCTTGCATTGCAATTTTCGGTACAGTTTTACCTAATGCATTAGATCCAAATGAATCACTAGCAGGGAAAATTTCAGTTGCAACCTTCGGTACAATTGGAGCTTGTTTACTATTCTCTATTATTTATTTTATTGTAAAAAAAGCTATTTTAAGAAGGGGAAAATAAGATGGGACAAAATTTAGAGTTAGAATTACTTCCAATAGGTTCTGTTGTAATGTTTAAAGATTGGGAACATCCATTAATGGTTTATGGAAGAAGACAGATGGATTCTGAAACAAAAAAAACATGGGATTATGTATGTTGTTATTTTCCTCATGGTAATATTTCTTCGGAGTACAATTTCTTTTTGAACCATGAAGATATTTCCAATGTTTTACATATTGGTTTTATTAATGAAACAGAATTAGAGTTTCAAAAATTATTTAAAAAAGAAGTTGAAGAAAAGCAGTGATTCTTTTAAGCTGTTGGCGTTTTTGAAATAGTTAAAGAATGAATCTTAATACGTATATATTTAAAGAAAGGGGGATCTCTATGAAATTACTGCGTTTATTTCTGATTTTCACTCTTGTTGTATTGTTAAGTGCATGTAATACAGCAACAAAAGTCACAAAGGTTCAAAAAAATGGCGAAACGACTTTAACAATTGGTTCTTTGCAGGGGTATTACGATGTACAAACGCTTAAAGCTGAAAAAGGAAATGTGGAAATTCCTTATGAGGCAGCAGTTGAAGAAGGTACGATTTTATTGCAAGTCACAAAAGATGATAAGGTCATTTATGAAGAAGAAGTCACTTCTCAAAAAGAAGGTTTGCTTTCTTTTGAAGCGCCAAAACCCGGATCATATGATTTAATTGTACGCGTGAAGGGTAAAGAAGAGAAAGCGAAAGGAATTCAAATACATACGAAGCTATGAAAAAACGGCAAGCGGAGCATACTCGCTTGCCGTTTCCATTTCCAGTTGGTTCTGGCATAACAAATGCTCATCAATTTTAAGAAGTGAACGTAAAGTAATTCTAAAATATACAATATTTCACTTTCGGCGATGTAATCTCTAATAAAAGATTTAATAAATTTCATAATATAAATATTTAATTCTAATCATTAACAATCCTACTTTTTCTTACTTTAATTGTTTCTAAAATATAAAGAAGAATACCTAAACCAAATATTTTTTCAGCATTAGAAATATTATTACCTAATTTAATAATAGGTACATTTAATCCGAATTTTTCACTCCATTCTAAAGGCATATATCCTTTTTTACAGTTTATTAATATACGATCATCTATTGTACGAAAAGATGTTTCAAAAAAATCAAATTCAACTTCTATCTCAGAAAGTTTTATCTCTTTTTCATTTATTAAAGAACCACGTACCATTCCAAATCCCTGTATAATATTTTCTTTAAACATGCCTACACAATTATAATTTGAATCATAAATAGCCCAATCATAATTTTCAATTTCACTATGAAAGTATGCAAGAATTTCTCCATCACTTGCTTCTAATCCAAAAACTTCTTTATTTTTTAAAATAGGTAATGTTGAAGAAATCATCTTTGTTCCTGCTACATATCTTCCATCAGGAGTATATAAACCTAAATGTTTATTATTGCCGGGTAATTCTAACAAAACATAAGTATCAATATCCCAAAATTTTAAATCATTTTTAACTATATTTTTTTCTAGTAAATTTCCTTTTCTTAATTGCCAAAATCCAATACTAAAAAATACAATAGAAGCTATAATAATTAAGATTACTGGTCCCCAATTAATATTACCCCAAGTATTATACATACCAATTAATCCATAAAGAAAAAGCCCAGTTCCAATTAAACACTTAAACTTCCCCTTTTTTTTATAATACTCAAATAATTCCACGCAAACACCTCTATCAGTTGATTTTAATACTCCAATTATTCTTTAAATATAACAAAGAAAAAATGTATAATCTAACGTTTTTTCGAAAATATAATTAAAAAAATAGTAATTCTAAATAAATTAAATTTGAAATATATCAAGAATATTATCTTTTTCTTCTTTATTAATTCCAATATATTTCAGGGTGATGTGTGGTGTGCTATGGTTAAGAATTTCTTGTAACATAGCAACATCTTTTGTTTGTTTATAGAACCAATAGCCGAAGGTTTTTCGCATGGTGTGGGTACCAATGGATTCTACATCGGCAAAATCTCCGGCTTTTTGCAATTGTCGATAAGCCTGGATTTTACTAATTGGTTGATCTCCTTTTCGAGAAGGGAATAACCAGGTACTTTCTAGTATTTGGCTATAAGAGTATACTTCGTCAAAAATAGAAGTAAGGTTAATCATACGTTCTTTCTTCGTTTTTCCTTCTTTGATTTTGAATTCTTTTCTTTTTTTGCGTTTTAATTTCAATATGGTTTGTGTTTCAAGTTGAAGTAGATCGCTCACACGTAATCCGGTATGGATGCCGATAAGAAACAGAATATAGTCTCGTTCAGAACAATGACGTTTAAGAGCCCATTTCATATCTTCAATTTGTTCTTTGCTACGGATGGGTTGGACATCAATGAGATGTTGTTTTTTGTTCATGGATTTTTGACCTCTTTATTAATAGTGTTTTGAATGTATACTTTTATTGTGTATTTTGAGGATATCAGGAGAATTGGAGAAAAGTTAATGTTTTCAGGGGTTTGAAAGTAAACTAATATGTTTTACTTTCAGGAATAACAAAAAAAGAGTCCTGTATTAAGAGGACTTTTTTTCTATTTCCCTTATTTTTTTCCGCAACTGTTTGCCAAGTGAACATGCTCATTAAAAATTTTGTTGTTAATTTGTTTTTCATATTTTTTTAATGTTTCATTTATTTTACTACCAGTTTTACTTTCGAAACTTTTCTCTAGTTCTGATGCTATATCTCTTGTATTTGTTTGTAAATCGTGAAATATCCCTATGTTTTTTTGAAGAGCATATGTATCTTCTTTTATAATATCTATTGATTTAAACTCTACCTCTGTTTTTAACATCATACGCTGCATTTCTTTTTCAATTTGTTTTTTAGCAGCTTGTAATTCATCAACAACCTGATTTGCTAAATCTCCTGCAGCATTTTCGATTTGTTTTTCTATCTTTTTAATTTCTCCCATAAAATCGATCATATAATTATCCCCTTATTTAATTTGAAAATTTGATGCTAATTGGTTGTCTTTATCTCTTAGTGAATTTGCTGCATCACTAATATCATCTCCGAATCGGCTTAAACTCTTTTGTTCTTTTTTTAAAAGATGGATTAATTCTTCTGCTAGGTTTGCGTCATGAAAATAGTCATTTCCACCTTTTCTAATTTTAGCAATTTGTGAGATGGCTTCATCTACTTCGTGTTCTTCTAATAAATGATATCTTCCACCTGGCCCTGTTTCATGTTTTAATTGATTTTTTAACTTTTGAACTGCTTCAGCTTCGTTTCTTTGAAACTCTTCTATATTTTTTGCGATATCTGATAATCGATTGCTGAGTGTTTGAATTTTTTCTGCTTGTCTTATAATGTCTTCAGGTTCTAATTTTAATATGGGACTTCCATTTGAATGAAAGGATCCCATAAATGTATCTCTGCCGTGTCCGTCCATAGTTAAACGTGTAAGAAATCCTTGTTCTGTATCGTTCTGTTTCATCGTGTATTGCTTACCAATTAGAGGTGCACCGAATTGAGTGTGGTTACCAATTGGGTCATTTTCATGTGTATAATCAATTCCTTTATTTTCCATTTTCCCTTCATTTACTCGTTTTTTTGCTTCAGAACTTAGTAAACCATAGGGATTCGGTGCAGCATATGTAGTTGTATAACAATCTAATTCTGCAGCAATAAGGGCCGCTTCTGCACCACCTTTACTATGTCCAGTGGTATGAAGAGAAGAAGGGTTATATTTTGCTACGATGTCATTTTTTGCCCATTTTAATCCAGTATTAAATGATGTTTCTGAATCAGGTTTTATAGTTTGACTGTTACTTGGAGTAATTACTTTAGAATGTGTTTTAATTCCAAACGTAATCTGATCGATATCTGTTTCGAAATCTGCTAATTGGTTAGGCTCTGTTCCACGAAATGCTAGGATTATCTCATCATAATGTGTTGCATTTTTATCATATTTGTCTGCTGGTACTACCGCGATAGCTTCTAATCCATTTTTTACTTTTTGGCAATCTGCATCTATTGATTCTATGACCCTCCAGGTTTGACCATTAACCCCTTCTATTGAGGCACCTTTGTGAAGATATTCATCGTCATAAACACGACTTGATAGTTTGAAAAAATCTTCATCTGTCGCAATGGTATTCTTTTTAAATTCACTCATATTTTTCAACTCATTTCATGGTATATTTTAACTATATTGAAATATAAGGGGATTTCTTATGAAGAAGAAGTTGGTAATTTTCATATCCATTATTTGTATTATAGCAGGAGGGTATTTTACAATGGAATACTTAAAAGAAAAAGAAAAAGAAGAAAAGTTTTGGAAAACACAAGAAACAAGAGTAGAAAAATATATTCATTACAATATTAAAGATGTGAAATCTATTACGTTTACAAAACATGAGGTAAATCCGATGGGAATCCCTACTATAAAAGGATATATAAATGGTGATCAAGAATTATGGTTCGGCGCTAGTATCAGTACAACGAAAGACTTTGAAGATGATTTTGGATGTTCTGGAGAACTATATGATAACTACATGAAAAAACCAGCAAAATCAGTATCTGAAATCGAAAAAGAAGAAAAACATGAAGAGTAGTCTTTGCACTACTCTTGTCTTCTGTATCCTATTTTAAGAAGAATGCATTGGTAAGTTTTTTATAAGGGGATTTTCCATGAAGAAAATAGTCATTTTGATTGTATCTGCTGTGGTGCTCATAGCAGGAGGATATTTTACTATGGAATACTTAAAACAAAAAGAAAAAGAAGAAAAGTTTTGGAAGGCACAAGAGGCAAGAGTAGAAAAGTATATTCATTACAATATTCAAGATGTAAAATCGATTACATTTAAAGAACACAGTGTAAGTCCAATGGGTGTTCCCAGATTAAAAGGTTATATAAATAATAATGAAGAATTGGATTTTATAGCTTATATTAGTACTACAGAAAATTTTGAAGATGATTTCACACGTTCTGGAGAACTTGGAAAACTTATAAAAGACCCTGAAAAGTCGGTATCTGAAATTGAAAAAGAAGAGAAGGAAAAGAAACAAGAGTAGTCTTTGTACTACTATTTTCTTCTCCGTCTCATTTTAAGAAGAATGCATTGGTAAGTTTTTTGGTAACTACTCAGCTTCTTCAAATAAAAAAACAGGCCAAATACATGTTTCCGATTCGAAAACATGAAAAGAAAATACTCCAATAAGAGAAAGAATCTAGATCAAATAGAGAATTTCTCTTATGAAGTTGTGCGATTCAAAGGAACCGTTCCGGTTTCTATAACCTGGCCTATTGCTCGTAAGACAGATTGTTTTTGTTTTTTCATGGTAGTTATAAAGCTTCGTATCTGACAAAAGGATTCTGCGCCTTTCTTACTTCGAAAAGTCCCAGACACTTTCTGTTTGACTTTCGTCATTCGAATATCCCGTTCCGCTTGATTATTGTCAAATGGAATGTCTGGATGTTCCAAGAATGCTAGAATTCTATCAGCATATTTGACGAAGCGATTCCATAAATTTTGAGCAGGCGTCTGCTTTCCTTTCTTTTTTAATTTTGCAGAAAAGACTGGTTGTTCTTTCAATATGGCTTGATAGACAGTAAACAGATTCTGTTGCTTTGCTTTTGGCAGACTTCCTTTGTATTGTTTTTTCAGCGTTAAAGCTTGCGTGAGAAATTTCTGCATCTGTTGAGCCCATTTTTGCCCCGTACTATCTATAATTCCTTGCAAATCTCGTAAGAGATGGGCATTGCATAATACATGTCGACAATCTGTATACGCATCATACGATTTCCAACCATCATGCATCGCAATTCCAGAAAAAGACGGTAAAATTCCGCCTGCATCCATTGCTTCTTTTCCGCGTTTTTGATGAATATGTTGCAAGGTCACCTCCGGTGTACTAGCGGTATGTAACCATTGTGTTTTATTTTTTACTCGCATACCGGTTTCATCAAAATGGACAACAGAAGACTGAAGGATCTTGTCTTTTACTTCTTGAAGAAAGGGCTGCAATTGAGCCGAAAAACTGTTTGTATGATTGACTAACGTTCCTTCACTAATCGAATGCCCAAAATAATCTTGAAAGAATTCTTTCGTTCGTTTCAAAGAAAGACACTGATAATGCGTTAAATAGGGAATCAGTCTTTTTATATTTGGACCATATTGAACAGGACGAGAGACAGTAGAAGGAAATTGTGATTCTTGGATAGAATGGCAATGTGGGCATTCTTTTTGTGACACTTTATGTTCTGTCACTTCTATCTGGATAGGTGGTAAATCATACACTTGGCGAATGCGGTATCCTTTTACAGGTTCTTGGTGTAAGGAAGTGTTACAACAAGTACAATGTGTAGGAGAATAGGTAATCGTATGGTCCGGAGTCGTTGTCAAATAAAGCGTATGTCCTTTGTGGCCCAACTGGCCACCGGTTTGACGATGAGACGGTTTGCGCAAACTTTTTGTAACGGGCTTACCCAAACCATCTGTAGAAGGTGGATTATGACTATTTTTGGAGTTTTTTTTTGAAGCATTTTCTAGTTCTTGTATACGTTTTTCTAACTTAGAAAATGTTTCTTCAAATAAAGAAATAACAGCTTCAGGTCCTTTTTTATATGCATCTAAAATGATTTTTCGATGGATCATCCTATTCACCTCCCTGTTTGATATACTCAGTATTTACAAATGGGAGGCATATGAAACAAGTAAAATAAAAAAAGACACCAAAAGGTGGCTGAGTAGTTACGTTTTTTGTAAGGGGATTTTCCATGAAGAAAATAGTCATTTTGATTGTATCTGCTATAGTGCTCATAGCAGGAGGGTATTTTACAATGGAATACTTAAAACAAAAAGAAAAAGAAGAAAAGTTTTGGAAAACACAAAAAACAAGAGTAGAAAAATATATTCATTACAATATTAAAGATGTGAAATCTATTACGTTTACAAAACAAGAGTTGAATCCGATGGGAATCCCTACTATAAAAGGATATATAAATGGTGATCAAGAATTGTGGTTTGTAGCAAGTATTAGTACCACAGAGAATTTTGAAGATCATTTTGGATGTTCTGGAGAACTATATGATAACTACATGAAAAAACCAGCAAAATCGGTATCTAAAATTGAAAAAGAAGAGAAAGCAAAAAACCAAGAGTAGTTCTTGCAACTACTCTTGGTTTCTGTACCCTATTTTAGAAAGAGCATATGTTAACTAGCCTTGAATATAAGGGGATTTCGAATGAAGAAAGTAATGATTTTGGTTGTATCTGCTGTGATGCTCATGGCAGGAGGTTATTTTACTATGGAATACTTAAAACAAAAAGAAGAAGAGGAAAAGTTTTGGAAAGTACAAGAAGTACGAGTAGAAAAGTATATTCGTTATAATATTCAGGATGTAAAATCTATTACATTTACAGAAAATAAGATAAGTCCAATGGGAGTTCCTCGTATAAAAGGTTATATAAATAATAATAAAGAATTAGATTTTATAGCAAGTATAAGTACAACTGAAAACTTTGAAGACAAATTTACGCGTTCTGGGAAATTAGGGAAACTTATAAAAAATCCTGAAAAATCAGTATCTGAAATTCAAAAAGAAGAGAAGAAAAAGAAACAAGAGTAATCTTTGCGATTACTCTTTTATTTTTATTATAGAAAAATAAAAGAGTTGAAAATATGAATGTAAACTAATAATAAAAAGTTTGCTTTCAAATTAGAAAAGGTTAGTCCCTCACTCCACTCCAGCTAAAAACCTCACACCCAAAAACAAAGGGGAACTCAATTGTTCAAACTCATATAAAGTTTCAATTTTGTCTAAGCATCCATTAGGATATACAATTGATCATCTATTTTTCTTTACATAATCTCCAGATACAGTCCATATCAACTATAGATTCTTGTCTTATGCTAAATGTAATCAAAAAGCAAGTAGATAAAGATAATGACTAAAACATTAACTCTAGATACTTTTTTGATGAATATTACAAATAAACAGGAGGTAATGAAAAATGATTAAAACATTATTAGCAGGAGCACTTTTAAGTACAGGATTGGTAGCGGGAGGTGCAGTAGGTGCAGTAGGTGCAGATGATGCGAAAATGGACAATTTAAAGTCAAATGAAAATAGTTCAAATCAAGTAATTACACAAAGTGCAGATGGAACAACGTCTTTCTCACAAAACTTTGATTTACCTAAAGATGCAGTGCCAGCAACTCCTAAAGGAGACGCAAAAACTGTTGAAAGAACAGAAGGTACAGGTTCTCAAGAAGGAAAAATGGTACCAACAAAAGAAGGTACAGATTCTCAGCCTGGATTTGAAATGGGAGCCCCTGAAAAACCAGAACATGCAAAAACTGTTGAAAGAACGGAAGGTACAGGTTCTCAAGAAGGAAAAATGGTACCAGCAAAAGAAGGTACAGATTCTCAATCTGGATTTGAAATGGGAGCCCCTGAAAAACCAGAACATGCAAAAACTGTTGAAAGAACAGAGGGTACAGACTCTCAAGAAGGAAAAATGGTACCAGCAAAAGAAGGAAATTAAATAATATATAGTTATAACGAGGAGCATCCAAAAAGTGGTGCTCTTTTTATATTATAGGGATTAACCAGTTTTACTGAATATAGAACTGTAGGAGGAATTGAGACTAGAACATGGGGGCCTATCTCTTCAAATCATGGTGTTTAGGGCAATAGTTTTGGTGGTAACGTTACAATACAAACATTTTATTAGAGATTTTCTAAATTTACATACACTCTAGATAGACTACATATCAACTTCAGATACTTGTTTTATGATACAAGTAATCAAACAAAAGGAGGGCGATACAAAATGATTAAAACAGTATTAACAGGGCACTCTTTTATGTACAGGAGATTATTAGCAGGTGGAGCAAATGTTGAAGATATACAGACAGATAAGCATATTCCATATGAACAAGATGAATTGCAGCAAACTCTAGAAAAGTACGATTCGAAGAAGTTTGAGTTATAAAAAGAAAATAGGTAAATTAACAAGAGAAAAGTATTTTCATTTGGATATAGGACTTGAATCAAACTTTTATACTAAAATATATAGGGCAAAAAGGAGGGAGTACATTGCACAAAATTATTTATGGAATATTAATTTTAATATATACTTTGTATTCATTTTTTGTAAGTGACGGAAGTGAAGTAAGGTTTATTATGCTGTTAACTATAGTACTTATCTTTTCTGTGGTTTTAGAAAAAGGAAATGCAAACAAAACGACTGATTAAGGGTCGTTTTGTTTGCATTTTTTTAATTGGCTATTACAGTCCAGATGTTTTAGGGGGAACACCAAATTTCATTTTTGGGGCACTATTAAATTTTTAGTTGATGAAAATACGGTGCAACTCCTACTAGAGAAAACACCGCCTAAAATAGAAAACTTTTAACCTATTATCCTCTATTCCGTAGCTTTTAAGGAGGGTGTTGCAAAACTCATAAATATTCAAAAATAAATGCATAAAAAAATCCGTTTTCCTGGAAGAATGATAGTACCCTAAACTATCTCCAGAAAGGACGGATTTACTAGTATGATAACCAATTTTGATCACAATCAATCCATTTTACACATTTTATTTGCCTACGTAGACAGTTTAACCATTGGAGGCGTTCCGCCTATTACAGGCCGCCCACCTATCTGTAGAAAAGCTTTACTCAAATGTTTTTTTGTGAAAACGGTATTCCAAATCAATTCATTACGTAAGTTAACTCGCTTTTTGCATCAATATCCTTCATTTCGTGTATCTTGTGGTCTTTCCTTTGTTCCTCATATATCCACTTTCTCACGTGTAGGAACTTGGTTTCGCAATGAAGGTATTCCGTTGATTCATAAACAAACTCTTGAAGAAATGAATTTAGGATTAATTCCGTGTGTTTTAATTGATAGCACTGCCTTACGGAGTAGTTTATATGATTCCCAAGCAAAATGGGGGAAATCTACTCGTTATGGTTGGTATAAGGGATATAAAGCTCATGTCTGTTCTACACCAGAAGGTGTTGTATTGTCGTATGCATTTACAACAGCGAACGTACATGATAGCAAAATGGCTCCTGTATTGCTTCAAGATATACAAAATCAAAATGTGTTATTTTCCATTGCAGATGCTGCTTATGATAGTCAGCGCATTTATGAAATTGCAAAAACATGTGATATTTTTGCGGTGAATCCAATTAACCCACGTAATGGCGAACAAAGCAAAAGTACACATCGCCGTGTATTATCTCATTTTGCACAAACCATCTTTGGCAAACAGTTGATGAAAGAGCGTGGGAAAATTGAACAACAGTTTGGTCATCTCAAAGATAAAGGGCTGGAACAGCCACGTTGGTATGGTCAAAATCGCTATTTATTACATGTTCAGCTAGTTTTTCTGATTCATAACATTGCATATTTATTTTAGTTTTGCAACACCCTCTTTAAGGTATTTAACACGACTTTGGTTGCGTCTGCAATAAGTTTATCGTCATATTTAGCATCTTCTTTATCATGATTAGAAAGTATAGCAAGAACAATCGGCTTTTTATTTGGTGGCCAAATAATTGCGATATCATTTCTTGTTCCGTAAGATCCCGCGCCAGTTTTATCAGCTACTTCCCATCCTTTTGGTACGCCCGCACGAATCAATTTATCTCCAGTTGTATTTCTCTTCATCCAATCTACTAATAGTTCACGTTTTTCTATTGGAAGTGCAGTCCCTAATGTAAATGATTGAAGCGTCTTAGCTATTGCTTCTGGTGTACTGGTATCATGTGTTTCTCCTGGATGCACTTCATTTAATTCAGGTTCAAATCGTTCTGAAGTAGTAACAGTATCTCCCATTTCTCTCAAGATTTTTTCAAATTCAGAGGGACCTCCTAACTGTTTAAGAATCAAATTATGTGCTGTGCTGTCACTATATCGAACTGAAGCATCTGCAAGTTCTTTTAACGTCATTCCTGTATCAACATGCTTTTCAGTAATTGGATTATAATTAGAAAGATCTTCATGAGTATACGTAATTCTTTGATCAAGAGCTTCTAATGAGTTCTTGCGTAAAAGAGCGCCCACAGCTAATGATTTAGATGTAGATGCAAATGCAAAACGATCATCTGAATGATAAGCAACAGTTTGATTCGTACCTGTGTCCATTGCATAAATACCAAGCTTAGCATCATATTCTTTTTCAAGTTTAGCGAAAGATTGATTAACTGTATTTTCTTGTTTAATTTGATTAGCTTGATTCGTTTGTTTAGGTGGTTCAGATTGAGCATTACTATTGGAACAGCCTATAAGTGATACACATGAAAGTAATACTACAGGTACAATCTTTGTGTAATGTAAAATGTTACAGAACTTGTTTAAAACGAACATAAATTTTCAACCTCTTTCAAGAATATATGGATTTTGTCTAGGTATTCTAAATACCAATGCAATTAAAGATGGCATAGGGTAAACTACTGCAGCTAAATTTTCACAGGTTAAAGGATATCCAAAACGTTTATATGATTGATAAGTCACGGTTTGGGCTGTTTCTTTTTTGTTTCCACTTGTAATGGTTCACCTGTGAAAGTATTACAATACATATTTTTTGCTTTTGGGAATAATAAGTCCTTTCTTTTTTTGTAATACATAAAAATAGATGTCAAACGAGATACGTTGTATCCAATCTGGACAACTAATATTAGAAATACACTTATTAGACACTCTAAGTAATAAATTTGTTCCACTTTAAGATGAGGAAGAATTTTGGGGCTGTAAAATAACAATGGAACTACGAGTTTTTTCGTCATACAAAAACCTCTACATATAAGTAGAGGTTTTTAAAGTGTATATTAATGAATTATGTTTTTTTAGATAAAGCAAATCGAGTTCGGGTAAACGAAGAACATAGAATACGTAATTTTAACTAGATTTATTATTAGCTAGTTTATCTCCACCACCAAGCTCCGCCTCAATCTGCGAAGTCTTCGATGACTCATCCATACGCCGATACGTAATGAAGCTTATCGCGATACATCCAGCTACGTAGAAGTAGAATAGTGATTCCATTCCGATACTTTTTAGCCACAATGCGATGAACTCGGCTGTTCCGCCAAATATCGCAACAGTTAGTGCATATGGTAAACCTACGCCTAGTGCGCGAATTTCAGTTGGGAAGAGTTCGGCTTTTACAATTGCGTTAATGGAAGTGTAACCAGTAACGATAATGAGACCGACCATCATAAGTAAGAATGCTACCATTGGTTCTGTCGTTTTTTCCATGAAGAAGAAAATTGGTGCTGTGAGTAATGTCCCGAGAATACCGAAAGCCATTAATAGTGGGCGGCGTCCAATTTTATCGGATAGTAGCCCCGCAATTGGTTGAAGTACGACGAAAATAAGTAGTGCGACAAAGTTAATCCAGCTTACAACTTCTTTCGGAAGACCGACTGTGTTTACCATGAACTTTTGTAAATATGTTGTGTACGTATAGAATGCGACAGTACCTCCTAATGTTAGGCCGACTACTGTTAATACTGCTTTCGGGTGTTTCATAAGCGCGCGAACGGTTCCTGCGCTTTCGCGTTTTTGTGATTTTATGTTTGCGAACTGCTCTGATTCATCCATCGTGCGGCGAAGCCATAATACAGCTACTGCGCCCATCGCTCCAATAATGAATGGAATGCGCCAACCCCAAGCTTTCATATCGGGTTCGCTTAGCAATTGCTGAAGAACAATTTGAACGCCTAACGCAACCATTTGTCCAGCGACGAGCGTGACATATTGGAAGCTTGAATAAAAGCCTCGGCGACCACTACTAGCCATTTCAGATAAATACGTTGCGGAAGTTCCGTACTCTCCGCCGAGTGATAATCCTTGCAGTAAACGGGCAAGAACTAAAATAATGGGTGCCATAATACCGATGCTTTCGTAACTAGGTGTACAGGCGATAATTAAAGAACCACCGGCCATAACTGTAATCGAAAGCGTTAATGCTGCTCGGCGTCCGTGCCGATCTGCATAGCGTCCCATTAATAAACTTCCGATAGGGCGCATTAAAAACCCAACTGCGAAAATAGCCGCAGTGTTCAGTAACTGACTCGTTGGATCACCTTTAGGAAAGAACTCTGCTGAAAAATAAACAGCGAAAGCAGAGTAAACATACCAGTCGTACCATTCAATTAAATTACCGACAGAACCTTTGAAAATATTGCCGGCGACTCGATTAGATTTTGCTTGAGCCATAATCATTCCTCCTCTTGCTTAGTAATAAAAGGTATATATGAAAGCGTGTTCATTGTAGTTGAATTGTACTGTCTTCGGGATGAAATCTCAATATTACGACAATTTTATTCTTTTTGTACTTTATGTACATGGAGAGTTTTAATAGTTGCTTCATTATTAGTTTTGTCATAATAATAGAAAAAGGAGATTGATAGTTTTGAATATTTTATCAAAGGATATGGAGTATGAAGAAATCACGCAAAGTGTCATTACAAACGAAAATAGTAAGCTTAATTATTACATTAATTTTATTTGTCGTTCTTCTGTTAGCGGGAATATTTGTTTACATTCAGTCCGTTGATACGAAGCGCCAAGTAGAGCAGCTAGCACTGCAAACGGCTAAATCCCTTTCTTTTATGCCAGCTATAAAAGATGCTTTTCAATACAACGAGCATAAAAGTACGATTCAATCCATTGCGGAACAAGTTCGTGAGCAAGCTGGTGCAGATTATGTCATTATAGAAGATCGTTATGGGGTTATGTATTCCCATTCTAATTCTGAGTTAATTGGTACAAAGAGTAACAATCCATATAACTATGAAGCACTCACTCTTGGTGGCTATTATACGCTGGAAGGAAATGGTGAAAGTGGTCCGGCTTTAATGGCGAAGGCACCTATTATTGTTCATAACGGAGATTACGATCAAGTAGTAGGCGTTGTGACAGTAGAGTTTTTAATAAAAGGTATTGAATCTAACATATTGAGCAGAACGAAAGAAATTATACTCTTTTCCTTAGCTGTATTACTAGCTGGAATTGTTGGTGGAATTCTTTTAGCACGTAGCATTCGTAAAGATACACTCGGTTTAGAGCCGAATGAAATCGCAGCGTTATACCGGGAACGAAGCGCAATACTACTATCTATAAAAGAAGGGATTATCGCTATTGATCAAAACGGTTTTATTACGATGATGAACACATCAGCAGAGGAAATGCTTCATGTAAATGGCGATTATATGCAGCGGCACATTTCAAATGTTTTACCGGAATTTAATATGGAGAGAGTGCTAGAAAACGATCAAGAAATCGCGTTTCAAGATAAAGTGTTTATTTTAAACATGACACCGATACTCGAAAATAACAGTACGGTAGGAGTTGTATGTAGTTTTAGAGATAAAACAGAACTGCAAAACCTTGTGAACACAATATCTGAGGTAAGAAAGTATTCTGAGGATTTACGCGCTCAAACACATGAATTTACAAATAAGCTTTTCGTTTTATCAGGATTACTTCAGTTAGGACATTACAAAGAAGCGATTGAATTTATTCAGCAAGAATCTAACATTCATCAAAGCCAAAACCACATTTTATTCCATCAAATTCATGATGCGAAAGTACAAGCTATTTTATTAGGGAAAATCGGAACAGCATCTGAGAAGAAAATTGATTTTCATATTGAAGGAGATAGTGCGCTTCATCCGTTACCAGATCATATAAAAGTTTCGCATCTTATTACAATCCTTGGCAACATAATCGACAATGCATTTGATGCGGTGAGTGAACGAGAGGAAAAGAGTGTTTCTTTCTTCGTTACGGATATTGGACACGATATTGTATTTGAAGTGATAGATAGTGGGATAGGAGTATCAGCAGCAAAAATAAGTACTATTTTTCAAAAAGGATTTTCAACGAAAGGAAACAATCGTGGCTACGGACTAGCAAACGTGAAAGAAATGGTAGATGTACTAGAAGGAACGATTGAAATTCAAAACGAGAAAAATGGGGGAGCTATTTTTACAATTTACCTTCCGAAAACATTGAGAGAAAGTACATGACAAACAGGGGGATGGACATATGTTGAAGGTTGCAATTGCAGAAGATGATTTCCGCGTCGCGCAAATTCAGGAAGAGTTTTTATCAAAAATAAAGGACGTAAAAGTGATCGGAAAAGCATTGAATGCAAAAGAAACGATGGAACTACTACAAAAGGAAGAAATCGATTTACTTCTATTAGATAATTATTTACCAGATGGAATCGGAACAGACTTATTGCCGAAAATCCATGCTGACTTTCCAAATGTTGACGTCATTATGGTTACTGCGGCGAATGAAAACCATATGTTAGAAAAAGCAATTCGAAATGGCGTAAGCAACTACCTTATAAAACCGGTCACGTTAGAAAAATTTGTTCGCACAATTGAAGACTATAAAAGAAAGAAGCAACTATTACATAGTAACAATGAAGTAAATCAAGCACTCATCGATAGTTTCTTCGGCACTTCGCAAACACAAGACATAAAAAACTTACCGACGGGTGTTGATCCGTTAACACTGCAAAAAGTGAAAGGAATTATAAAAGGATTCGAAGAGGGTATTACAATAGAAGAAATGGGAGAACAAATGGGGGCCTCCAGAACAACCGCAAGAAGATATTTAGAATACTTAGTAGCGACAAACGAATGCACAGTAGAGTACACATACGGCATTATCGGACGACCAGAACGAAAATATCGCATAGGACGAGGACTATGAAAAAGCGATTATTACTATGTATATGGATCATGACAGGAGTAATAGCTGGTTGTTCCTCGGAAAAAACGCAAACGAATAGAGTAAACATAGAAGAAGTAGAAATCGTTGCACCAAACGTTCAAGGAGCAGGATGGGACTTAACAACGCGAGCGATGCAAAAAACACTAACAGAAGAAAAAATCTTCACAAAACCAATCACAGTCACAAACAAAGTAGGTGGTAGCGGTGACGTCGGATGGAAATATACGAAACAAAAAGGCGGTCACGTACTCGCGATCAACTCAAGCTTACTCATAACGAACAACCTACTAGGCCACAGTAAACTAACATATAAAGACTTCACGCCGCTCGCAACACTCGCATCAGATTGGGAAGTCGTTGTCGTATCAAAAGACAGCACCATAGATAACGCAAACGAACTAATGGAACAACTAAAACAAAACAAGAAAAACTTTAAACTCGGCGTTGCCCCTGGCCTAGGAAACGACGATCACCTATCCTTTGTACAAGTAAGCAAAGCGTTCGGCATAAACCCTGCCGAACTACAATTCTTCGTCTACGAAAACAAAGAAAAAATCATAAACGCCCTAACGAACAAACAAATCAGCGCCGCAACCATGACCCTATCCGAAGCCGAAAAACAATACAAATCCGGCAAAATAAAAATACTAGCCGTATCCGCACCAAAACGACTAGACCGACTACCAGAAATCCCAACATGGAAAGAACAAGGAATCGACGTCATATTCCAGCACTGGAAAGGAATTATGGGCCCGAAAGATATGACGGAGGAAGAGGTTGCTTATTGGGATGGTGTGATTAAGAGGATGGTGGAGAGTGATAGTTGGAAGGAGATTTTGAGGGAACGGGGTTGGGAGAGTTTTTATAAGGGGAGTGGGGAGAGTAGGGGGTTTTTGGAGGAGAGTAGTTTTAGGTATGAAGAGATGGTGAAAAAAGAGGCTTAAGAGGGAAGTATTCAATCATGCTTTATTTTTATAGTTACTTCTATATAATATAAAAGAGATGAGAGTGTTAGGCTAATTACATTTAAGGTACTAGATAGGAATAGATAAAATCTGTCTTACTGATTAAAAATTTATTAGTCGTTAAAAGATATAAAAGGCATTTTTCAGTCTATAAGAT
The DNA here is from genome assembly GCF_040460055.1 of Bacillus cereus group sp. MG4. Classification (NCBI taxonomy): domain Bacteria; kingdom Bacillati; phylum Bacillota; class Bacilli; order Caryophanales; family Bacillaceae; genus Bacillus; species Bacillus cereus group sp. MG4. The sequence continues at coordinate 4,398,381 of NZ_JARVGZ010000001.1, forward strand.
GTAGAAACGTAAATTATAGAGTTTCTGTGAGATTTAAGGAGGACATAATGAAGAAAAATATTTATGTTGTTGGAGCGGTAATTGTTCAAGATGAGAAAATTTTATGTGCACAAAGAGGGCCATCTAAATCGCTACCTCTTATGTGGGAATTTCCAGGTGGAAAAATAGAAGAGGGAGAAACACCTCAAGAGGCGTTAAAGCGTGAAATTGATGAAGAAATGCATTGTAGCGTGCAAATTGGTGAACAAATTGACTATACAGCCTATGAATATGATTTTGGTATCGTTCATTTGAAAACTTTCTATTGTAAACTTGTTGAAGGAAGTCCGGTTTTAACTGAGCATGTAGCAATTAAATGGTTATATCCGAATGAACTAGCAGCTTTAGAGTGGGCACCTGCGGATATCCCAACTATTGAGAAATTATCAAAAGAATCGATTGTAAAGTAATTTTAAAAAAACTATTCGTTTTATACGGATAGTTTTTTATATTTGTAATAAATTTGCACTTTAAATCAGTGAGTAATACAATTAATATAAAAAATTGTCATAAATGGTGATCATATGGAGAATTTTATTCAAAAATTAGAGGGGTCTTTATATAAAGGGTTTATTGATCAAAAACATAATCATCCTGGAATATATAAGCCAAAATTATTAGGGTGTGTCTAAAAACTGTTGTTCATTGTGTTAATCGAAAAATGGCAGCGATATACACAAAGGCTAAAAAAGAAGATGCCAGCTTATCATAACGTGTTGCGATTCTACGGAAATGCTTGATTTTATTGAAAAAACACTCCACTAAATGGCGTTCTTTATATAAATACCAATCCACATTCCAAGGAGCTTTCGCATTTGACCTGGGTGGAATGGTATAGGTTGCTTCATGATCGGTAATATAGTTACGAATCGTATGAGAACCATAGGCCTTGTCACCAAGAATATTGCTGCCCTTAATCGGTATTTCATCCAAAAGCTCGCAAACAGGAGTGCTATCAAAAATATTTCCGCCAGTCAAATGAAATAAAATGGGGTTGCCTAAACCATCAACAATTGCATGGATTTTGGTAGTTTTTCCACCGCGACTCATGCCAATATGCTGATGACACTCATGATTTACAGCCTTTTTTTTGCACCAGCACTATGTTGATGCGCTTTGATACTGGTTGAATCTATGCTGAGGTTTTCAAGATCCGGTTCAGCATTTAATTCTTGAAAAATAGTCAGTAAGACACCTTCATCACGCCATTTGCAGAAGCGAGCATACACGGTTTTCCATAATCCGTAATGGTCCGGCAAATCACGCCAGGGAGCGCCGCTCCTAGCTATCCATAAAATAGCATTGAACATTTCACGATTACTCCTTTTAGGCGGACGACCAGTAAAATACGGTGGGAAAAAGTCTTTGATTTGTTCCCATTGTTCATTTGTAAGTTCGTAGCGGCGTGGCGTCATAGAAAATACCCCTCTCTAAATGATTTGAGGTAATCCTATCATAGAAATAGTTTTTAGACACACCCTAGTAAACAATACGAAAAAAAATGAAAATGTTTTAAACTCATTGTTGGAGGAGCTAGAAAATAGTACATCTTTTATTTTCTCAGTAGCTTTTATTACGGAAAGTGGGCTAGCGACTTTAAAATCACATTTCCTTGATCTTAAACAAAAAGGGATTAAAGGACGTATATTAACATCTACATTCTTAAATTTTAATACACCAAAAGTGTTTAGAGAGTTAATGAAACTTGAAAATGTAGAAGTAAGATTAACAAACTTATCTGGTTTTCATTCAAAGGGATACATATTTGATAACAAAACGCATTGTTCATTAATTGTTGGTAGTTCAAATCTGACTGCACATGCTTTGAAGGTAAACTATGAATGGAACGTTAAGTTGACATCGCATGAAGATGGAGAGATTGTACAGCATTTTAAAAATCAATTTGAAGAAGTTTGGGAGCATTCTCAAGTATTAACTGAAGAGTTAATTGGAAATTACGAAACAATATATGAACAAGTTGCAGAAAATAAGTTACTAGATCGAGTTATAGAATTACCTGGTCAATATCATAATTCAATTGAAGAAGCTTTGAAAATTACTCCCAATAAAATGCAACAAGCTGCGTTAAAAGAAATACAAGCTATTCGAGACGCTGGAAAAGAAAAAGGATTAGTTATCTCTGCAACAGGAACGGGGAAGACATATCTTTCAGCATTTGATGTCAGAAATTTTGCACCTAAACGGATGCTATTTATTGTTCATCGAGAGCAAATATTAAATAAAGCAAAATCAGATTTTCAAAAGGTTCTTGGTGGAGTAGATGAGGATTTTGGAATTTTATCAGGATCAAATAAGCAAATGAATGCTAAGTATTTATTTGCGACGATCCAAACCATTTCAAAAGAGGATATTTTACATCAATTTGATCCTGAGCTATTCGATTATATTTTAATAGATGAAGTTCATAAAGCGGGTGCTAGTTCTTATCATAGAGTTATTGATTATTTTAAACCGAAATTTTTAATGGGAATGACCGCTACACCTGAACGTACAGACAATTTTAATATTTATGAGCTATTTGATTACAATATTGCTTATGAAATTCGATTGCAAGAAGCACTTGAAGAAGATATGCTGTGTCCCTTCCATTATTTTGGAGTAACTGATTTTGAATATAATGGTGAAAAGATAGATGACACTACTGCTTTATCTAAACTTGTTACGGAAGAGCGAGTGGATCATGTAGTTGAAAAAGTAAAATATTATGGTTTTTCTGGTGAGAAGGTAACAGGATTAATGTTTTGCAGTCGAAAAGATGAGGCAGAACAATTATCACATGCTTTAAATAAAAAAGGTTTTCGCACATTTGCGTTAACCGGTGATCATTCCCAACAGGAAAGAGAACTGCGTGTGAACCAATTAGAAAATGGCATACTGGATTATATTTTAACGGTAGATATTTTTAATGAAGGAATTGATATTCCAAGTGTGAACCAAGTTGTTATGTTGCGACAAACTCAATCGAGTATTATCTTTATACAGCAACTGGGGCGTGGGCTTCGGAAACATGATTCGAAAGATTTTGTTACGATTATTGATTTCATTGGAAACTATAAAAACAACTATTTAATTCCAATTGCCCTTTCAGGAGATAGATCACAAAATAAAGATAATATACGCAGATATATAAATGACACAAGTTATATTAAAGGTATTTCAACAGTTAACTTTGAGGAGATAGCGAAAAAACGAATCTTTAAAGCTATTAATAATAGTAATTTAACAGCAATGAAAGTATTAAAGGAAGCGTTTGGTGAGTTGAAAAATAGAATAGGAAGAATTCCATATCTATATGACTTTATCGTAAACTATTCTATTGATCCAGTTGTACTTGTAGAAGGATATTCGAACTACTATCAGTTCCTATTGAAAATGAAAGAAGATGTGCCTGCATTAACAGAGTACGAAAATAAAGTTTTAACAATGCTTTCATTGGAAGTATTAAATGGAAAACGTAAAAACGAAATCGTTTTGTTAGACTTATTATTAAAGCAAGAAAAAGTTGATAAGGATGAGTATATAAAACAACTTGAAGAAACTAATTGCTTAATAGATGATGAAACGATTACTTCAGTACAACGAATTTTTGAATTAGAGTTTTTCTCACAAAACAGTCAAAAGAAATATGGAGAAAAGCCAATTCTCTCTTTACAGAACAATAAGACATATATGTTTAATGATTCTATCCGAAAAAGCTTAGAACAAAATGAATACTTTAAGTATATGGTTATGGACATCGTTAGGAGTGCGAAAGAAAAGAGCAAGAACTATGAGTGTAATAGTAACCTTACTGTCTATAAAAAGTACTCAAGAAAAGATGTCTGTAAACTTTTAAATTGGCATAATGATGAGAGCTCAACTATGTATGGTTATAAGACAAAGTACTATACTTGTCCAATATTTATCACATACCATAAAAATGATGAGGTAGAATCCAGTGTGGACTACGGTGATGAATTCCTTAATCAAGATGTTCTGAAATGGTATACAAGAAGTAATAGAACATTAAAATCAAAGGAAGTTCAAACAATTATTGATGCTAAAGAAAATAATATTGATGTCCATATTTTTGTGAAAAAAGATGATGACGAGGGAAGCGACTTTTACTATTTAGGAAAAGCGAGACCTGATAAAGCAAGTGTAGAACAAACTGAAATGCAAGATAAAAATGGAAAAGAACTACCGGTTGTTACGATGAATATGATTATGGAGAAATCAATTGATAATAAGCTCTATGATTATATAAAGGACGGTAATGTTTTGTAGGTATATTAAATTTTTAATATCTTTATGTTTCTAAAATGATTAAGGGAATATAGATGAGGCTGTATCAAAATGACATCGGAGTATGCTTTTGATATGGCTTTTTTATTGGAATTTAATGTGTTTTTTGCTAGGTTTGTGTATTCATTTCAGTGGTGTAAGCAGAATGTGGGGATGGATCTTTCTTATATGCTGCAGTTTGTAAATAGAGGTTATGAGAGTAGGTGATGATAGGGTGTATATAGTTTGGATTTTTACAAGGTAATATAGATAAAGGATTTCAAGATCAAATATTTTTAGAATACTATTTTTATTTAAGGGAGATAGCTCAAAAATATGATTTATATAAGAAACTCACGTTAAGTGAGTGGAAGGCTGATGTTTGGGAAAGAATGCTAATGATTTTTGATTCAGAGACGGATAAGATCAAAATTCAATGCAATGTTTAGCAAGGAGGAAATCAATTGGTGATCATAACCAAATAAAAGTTAGCTTTCTCTATATAAAAGGTAGGCTCAATTTTGGTTGTATTTTATTTAAATGTCTTTTAAATAATTATAGGCAGAATCATAAAAAAAGTTTTTGCTAATGTACCTGCTCTAAAAGTGATAATTCAACACTTGGATTGACCTATAAAGTGAGGCAAGCGTAAAGATACGCAGTTCGACATATGAACCTAAAATAAAACCAGGTATTTTTCTTTATCTAAAAGAATCCGTTTTATTGTAAGATTACTAAGAACTATAAATGCTAGTTTAAATGTACACATTAACACTTGAATAAGCATGTACATTTTCAACAGGATTCTACATACTGACTTTGAGGTGGTTAGTGTGTATATCAAACTAGATATTCCAACGGAATTTACAATTAAAAGTCTTACAGACTTGTCTAATTTTAAAAATTTAATGGAGAACTTAAAGATGAAAATAAATAAAAGTCAACTAGCGCGAGAATTGAAGGTTGATCGACGTACCATTGATAAATACATGAATGGCTTTATACCAAAAGGAACCAAAAATAGAACATCAAAAATCGATGCCTATTATGAAGTGATTGTAGATCTTTTATCAGATGAATCTAAACAAACTTTTTACTATATGCGGGTTCTATGGCAATATCTAACGGATAATCATGGTTTGCAATGTTCCCAGTCTACTTTTCGTGCCTATATCAATAGGAAACCTGAATTCAAAAAATATTTTAAGGATGGTAAACGTATTGCTTCAAACTTACCAGGAAAGGTTCGTTATGAAACACCTCCTGCTGAACAAGCGCAATTAGATTGGAAAGAAAGCATAAAGTTTGAAACGAAAGATGGTGAAACGATATTTGTAAATGTGGCTGTACTTCTACTATCTTATTCACGCTTTAGAGTTTTCCACTTGAATATTTCAAAATCCCAAAGTGTATTACTGTCATTTATGACAGAGGCATTTGAAGCGTTTGGTGGCGTACCGAAGGTAATCGTTACAGATAATATGAAAACTGTAATGGATGAGGCTCGAACAGAACATTTTTCAGGAACAATTAATAATAAGTTTGCACAATTTGCCCAGGATTTCGGATTTAAGGTACAACCTTGTATTGCAGGACGTCCAAATACAAAAGGAAAAATAGAAGCTCCAATGAAACTTCTAGATGAAATTCATGCTTATCAAGGCAAGTTTACTTTTGAAGAATTGCATGAATTTGTACAAAGGTTATGTAAAAGAATTAATCAAACGTTTCATCAGGGAACTGGTAAGATTCCGGTGTTTGCCTTAAAACAAGAAAAGAATCTCTTACAGCCACTCCCTACGAGTACAATAAGAGATTCCTATAAGATTAAACATAAGCTTGTAAAAGTAAATGCGTCAGGAATGATATCTTACAAATCAAATCAATACTCAGTGCCAGCTGAGTATCAAGGTAAGACCGTTGGTCTACAAGTCTATGATAATCAAATATATGTTTATCATAACATGAAGTTAATTGTACAACATAAAATCAGTCAATCTAAGCTTAATTATAAAGAAGAACATTATAAAAACGCATTGGCTAAGTCACTACCAAAATATCCGAACATTGACAATTTGGCGAAACAAAATTTATCAGTAATTGGTGAGGTATATAGAAATGAAGAATAGCTATCAACAGTTAACCACAAACCTAGAGTATTTAAAATTAAAACAAATGACACAACATTTAGGGGAAGTCGTTGATTTTAGTATTAATAATCAATTGTCATTCGTGGAAGCACTGGTTAAGCTGACAAACTATGAAATTGATGTAAGAGAACAAAATATGATTCACTCTATGGTAAAAATGGGCGCATTCCCTCATAGAAAGGAGATTGATGCATTTGATTTTGAATTCCAGCCAAGTATTAATAAACAACAAATCTTAGATTTTATTTCTCTACGTTTCCTAGAACAACAAGAAAACATAGTATTTTTAGGACCTAGTGGTGTTGGTAAAACCCATTTAGCGACATCGGTAGGTATAGCAGCAGCTAAAAAACGAACAAGCACTTATTTTATTAAGTGTCATGATTTACTTCAAAATTTGAAGCGTGCAAAGCTTGAGAATCGTCTAGAATCAAGATTAAAACACTACACAAAGTATAAATTGCTTATCATCGATGAAATTGGGTATTTACCAATTGATCCGGAGGATGCAAAATTATTTTTCCAACTCATTGATATGCGTTATGAAAAACGTAGTACGATTTTAACTACAAATGTAAATTTCAAATCATGGGATGAAATCTTTCAGGACCCTAAAATAGCTAATGCCATACTAGATCGTGTATTACATCACGCTACCGTTGTTAGCATTGTAGGACAATCATACCGAATTAAAGATCATTTCAGTAAAGAAAACGATTAAATTTGTACATGCTTAAACAAGTGAAAATGTACATGATCATCTTGACATTTACAAAGAACATCTAAGCTTTTAAGAAAGAGAGTTGATCCAAAAGAGCATCTTTAGCGATTGATGCTCTTTTGGATTGAAAAATGTAATAAGTATTAATAGTTATCCAGTTTTCTTTGTAAGTATGGAAAATAATATAGTTTTTTCCAAGGAATATTTTTAAATGAAAATGTTGTTTTTGTGTGTAAAGTAGATTCGTAATCTTTAATTTGATTTTCAATCAAATCGTTTAATTTCGCAGAGTAATACTTTTTTAGGTAATTGGGGTTATCTAGGGTAAGGATAACTTTTAATTGAGTTAGTATATCAATTAAATCGGTTAAGTATTTATCTATTGAAAAGAAATTAAAATCTTTAATAGCACTTTTAAACATGAAGAAAAACCAGATGGATGGAATCATAATTATTAAGATTAGGAGAAGGCGTTTTAATCCTTGCTCTATTGTTAGGTCTTTGTGCATAAAGATTTGACTGTTAAATGCCGTCCAAACGGGAATCAAGAAAATAACAGCCGTATTAATATTGGAACCTAAGGCAGCTAAGAGGTTTTCCTTTTTATTGTTATCCAGCCTATTTTGAAGTAGGTCAATTAAAGACTCTAGTTTTTTGATATGTTGTTCCGTGTTCTCTGTATTATTGGCATTCCTTTTATTCAATAGGTTACTTGAAAATAGGAATTTTGTTAATAATAACATACGGAAGGCTTCCCATTGGGTGCTGCGGAATTTAATATTATATTCATTTATAGTAAAAATATTATATGGCCGTATTAAAAGTATGTATATTAGCAAGATTCCTACAGTAACACTTAATATATAGAATTCAAGTGCAGAATGCACACTTTCTTCAACTATGCGAGAAAGAAAAAAGTGAGTACTTATTGTGACAGCTAAAATCGTAATTATAATATTAAGGGTTAGGTGTTTAAATACTAAGCTAAAATTACTTAATCTTTTTTTGTAGAAATGGATTAATTGTGTTTCAATCAATGTTTTCACCTCTATTGTAATTATTGTGTAAATTATAACTAATATTTACATGTTTGTAAAAAATGGATGTTATATAAAGTAACTTGCCAAAACTTGATTTTTTAATCTAAATGGCTCGAAAACATTAGGTCACATTGAAAGGTTATAATTGCTAACAAATTAAATGCTAAGCATTTATATAAATAGCAGATATCACTCTGCACAAACATGCAATTAAATAACATAGGGCCCTAACTTGGCCGGTATTTAAATGAAATGTGGTGGGTTAGAACTATTAGAGTATATCTGATTTGCTTGAATGTAATAATTGTACAGACTATATGTAGATAGTTACTATTATTCATACTTACAACCTCCCCCCTGTTAAGGTGAAAATCTGATTTTATCTATATCGGCATTAATCAATTTTTTTCTACATATTCCCCTTGCACCTCCCCCAACGTCATCCCCTAACCTAAAGAAGACAAATCAAAAAGGGGGCAAAACTAACTATGAAAACCACCAAAAAAGAAAAAAGAAACACCATCATCATGCTAATACTCTCAGCCGCAATAGGAATCTTTTCACCACTACTCATGTACATCACACTGGCACGTAAAAATGAAGTGTACAAATATCATTGCCGAAAGGCATTCAACTTTCATTTGTTAATCTTTCTTCTATTTAATATTAGTTCGCGTATTAGTGATATTTTATTTTGGATTGTGTTTGTCTTTGAGGTAGTTCAAGTGATCATTATTGCGTGGAAAGTAATACGCGACGAGCCATATCGTTATTTCATTCGAATTCCGTTATTTAAAGAAGATAAGTATGTAGTGGAAGGAGAATAGGTGATGAAAAAAGAAGTGGAGATAAAGGGGAAGCGAATTTTTATTATGATTGCAGTGTTATTTATTGCGATTTATATCGTTTTACGAAATAGAAAGTATGAGTACTTTTATGATGGTATTAGTGAGTATGAAAATCGTTATAGGGGGAATATTCCTTTTTTATTCCTTGTTGTAGGTTTGTTTCAATATTGTAGGCAGAATGAGATGAGTTTTTCTCATATGTTTCAGTATGTGAAAGAGAAGTTAGCGGAGTAGGTGATGATATGACGTGGATGATTAGTGAGTTTGCAAGTGTTGGGGATGTTACGGTGCGGACGCTTCGTTATTATGACAAGATTAATTTATTAAAGCCAAGCGATTATACTGAGGGTGGGCATCGGTTATATACGAAAGATGACTTGTATGTGCTACAGCAAATTCAATCGTTTAAGCATCTGGGTTTTTCGCTTGGGGAAATTCAAAATATTATTTTGCAGCGTGATATAGAGACGGAAGAATTTTTAAGACAAATACGTTTTCAAAGGGAATTGCTTTTGGTAGAGCAAGAAAGAATTGCTAAGGTGCTTTCGCATATGGATGAGATGACGAGAAAGTTTCAAAAGGAAGAACGAGTGGATGTTGCTTTGTTTTCTTCGTTTTTGCAAACTTTCATATGGGAGAAAGAAAATAAAGAATGGTTAGAGGAACATTTTTCGAAGGATAGTGTTCAAGCTTTTTATAATAATAAGGAATTAAAAGAAAAGTTTGATCGGCGATTTATGGATGTGATAGGGAAGTTGAAAAAGTATAAGGAAGAGGAGAAGGATCCGGGTTATCATGACGTTCAAGTTACCTTGAAGGAATTTTTCAATGTAATAGAAGAGGTAACGGACTATCTTGATACACCTCAAAGCGATATAGAGGATATAATCCAAAAATCCAACCTCCCACTATCCGAATTCCCAACCCTCTTCACAACCGAAGAAGAAAACTATATAAAAGAAGCAATGCAGCAGTTTAACCCCTAGTTAAACTGCTTTTCCATTATAATAGAAGAAAAACCAAACGGAGGGAAACCCACATGCCAACCTACAACAAACTAATCAGAAACAAAATCCCACAAATAATAAAAACCAACGGAAAAACACCCACAACAAGAATCCTACCCCAAGACGAATACATAAAAGAAATCTGCAAAAAAACACAAGAAGAACTAACCGAATACCTAGAAACAACAACAAAAGAACATAAACTAGAAGAACTCTCCGACCTACTAGAACTAATCAACGCCCTAGCCGAACATGAAGGCACAACACTAGAAGAAATTAACAACATCCGTAAAAAGAAAGCAGAAGAACGAGGTGGCTTCTCAGATCGAGTCTTTCTAATTGAAGTAACCGATAACTAGCCCCTCCTAAGCCCCTTACAAGCCCCTACCAAGTAATAAATCACTAAGAAAAAACACAACAAAACAAAAACAACTACAAACACCGTAGTAGGAGTCGAAAAAAATTTGAAATAACACGCCAAAAACCCTGCCATCCTCCCATATATATTATGAAGAGGTTTTCACTTTTGAACGGAGACGGGAGGAATTGGGATGGCGGTGTATCGTACTGTGCAGGTGAATTTTTGGCAGGATGATTTTGTTTTGGATTTGACGCCGGAGGAGCGGTATTTTTATGTGTATTTGTTGACTTGTTCGAAGACGACGCAGTGTAGGATTTTTCCTTTTCCGAAGCGGTTAGCTGAGATGGAGACGGGTTATAATCGGGAGACTGTTGATAAGCTTGTGCAACGCTTCATTGATTATGGGAAGATTCTTTATGATGCGGATACTCGGGAGTTATTCGTTTTAAATTGGCTTCGTTATAATCCAGTGACGAATACGAATGTGGAGAAGTGTGTGCTTCGTGAGCTTAAAGGTGTGAAGAATAAGGAGTTTGTACATATGTTTCTTCAGAGGTGCGTGGAGGAGGAGCTGAATGTTCCGATGCTTTTAGCGCATTTCGGTATGCCTGGCGATTTGGCTGTGGATGATGTTGAGCCAGTTTGTGAGGAGACAGAGGAAGAAGAGGTTATAGAGGAAGAAACGGGGAGTCGTGTGTTTTCTTTTTATGAGCAACATTTCGGTAGTTTGTCTCCTCATACTGTGGAGGAATTGAGTGCGTGGATGGAAGATTTGTCAGAGGAGCTTGTGCTGAAGGCTCTTCAAATTGCGTTTGAGAATAATAAGCGGACGGTTGCTTATGTGAAGGGCATTTTGAGAGGGTGGCACGGGAAAGGGTTTACGAAAGTGTGTGAGGTTGAGGCGGATACGGCTCAGTTTCGGAAGAAGGATTCGTCTGTGAGTACGGGGGAGACGGAGGAGTTTTTGGCGAGGTGTGAGGAGTGGGAGAAGAATGCGCCGTCTGAGGAAGAGTTGCAGCGCTTTTTAGCGGAGCGCGGGTGGCGTCCATGAGTATTCAAAATGTGGAGGCGGAGAAGACGGTGTTAGGTTCTCTATTACTTGATGGAGAGCTTATTAAGGAGTGCCGTTTGACGGAGCAGTATTTTTCGATGCCGGTGCATAAGTCTATATTTCAGTTAATGCGAAAGATGGAAGAAGAGGGGCAACCGATTGATCTTGTGACGTTCATTTCTAGGGTGGATCCGAAGTTTTTAGAGGGGATCGGGGGAATGGAGTATTTTATAGGATTAATGGATGGGGTGCCGACAACTGCCAACTTCTCTTATTATGAGGGGCTTGTTCGAGGTGCCTGGAAAATGTATCAGGCGGGTGTTCTCGGGCACAAGATGGGAGAGCGTCTTATTGCCGAGAAGAGTGAGACAATTATTGGTGAGACGATTACAGCACTTTGTGAGTTAGAGGAAAAGGACTGTGTATGTGAGTTTGATTTGAAGGATGCGCTAGTTGATTTATATGAAGAGCTTCATCAAGATGCGAAAGAGATTACTGGTATTGAGACTGGTTATACATCGCTAAATAAAATGACGTGCGGATTGCAGGATGGTGATTTTGTTGTCCTTGGTGCGCGACCTTCTATGGGGAAGACTGCGTTTGCGCTAAATGTTGGACTGCATGCGGCGAAGTCTGGAGCGGCGGTTGGATTGTTTTCGTTAGAGATGAGTAGCAAGCAATTGTTAAAAAGGATGGCCTCTTGTGTAGGTGAAGTGTCAGGAGGTAGGCTGAAAAATCCGAAGCATCGTTTTGCGATGGAAGATTGGGAAAAGGTGAGTAGGGCGTTTGCGGAGATTGGTGAACTGCCATTTGAGATTTACGACAATGCAGGCGTTACTGTGCAAGATATTTGGATGCAAACTCGTAAGTTAAAGAGGAAGCATGGGGATAAAAAGATTTTAATTATTGTAGATTACTTGCAGCTTATTACGGGAGATCCGAAGCATAAGGGTAATCGATTTCAAGAGATTAGTGAGATTTCGCGTAAGCTTAAGTTATTAGCGCGTGATTTAAATGTTTGTGTAGTAGCATTGTCGCAATTATCTCGTTCTGTAGAGTCACGGCAAGATAAGCGACCTCTTTTATCCGACTTAAGAGAGACAGGACAAATTGAGCAAGATGCGGATGTCATTATGCTTATGTATCGCGAGGATTATTATGATAAGGAAACGGTGCAGAAAGAGATGACGGAGATTCATGTGGCGAAGCATCGGAATGGGCCTGTTGGTAGTTTTAAATTGAGGTTTATGAAGGAGTTTGGGCGGTTTGTGGAGGGGAAATAGTGAAAAGATTGGAGTATTACTTTGCATATAAAATAAAGCATAAGTTTTCCATGGTATTCACTTATGCTTTATTCTTTCAATATGTTTCTTATTTCCCCATAAAGAAGGATTTTCTCTCTGTAGTAATCCATTGCTGCAAATCATCTTGGCTACGTCGGACAAGTCGATTTACTAAAACATCATGCCATACATAATCCTCTAATAAGTATATATGAACGGGGTCATCTGTATAAAAAGCAACATTACGCTCTTCAATTGATGGTCCATAAATCATCTCTTTAGAATCTATCGATAAAATAAACCAATGTTCTGTAGACAGAGTTTCTGTATAGGGTGTGATCCGATGAGCTTCTAGATTTTTAATTGGATTTTCAACATGTAAGGTAATACCTTGTACTGAAACTTTATCAGCTACCTCAGATAGTTCCTCTTTTAACGCTTCATACATTTCATCCCACATTGAAATGACAATACGTTGTTCTGCTTTTTTTATTAATGTCTGACAGTAGCTAATGATTGTTTGATTGTCTTTTAAAGTAATGACTCGATTATCCGTTTTTTCTTCGGAAGTTTCTAGTTTTTTTAATGAATCACTAATTCCTTCATAAGTAGACTGCCATTCTGATTGAGCCTTCTGTAAAAAGATTTCAACAGGTAGAGGTGAATAGCGAGTGGTGTCATTTATTTCTTCTTTCATGACAATTCCTTTTTCTACAAGGTTACCCAAAATCTCATAAATTCGCGCTCTTGGGACACCTGAATCCTTACTCACTTGATAGGCTGTGACAGGCCCCTGTTTCACAAGAGATACATAAGATTTAGCTTCATATTCATTGAAACCAATTTTTTTAAGCTGTTGTACGATGTAGTCCACTTTTTTCTTCCTCCGATGTTTGCTTTTATCCCGCTTTAACGGGCAGTAAGATCCCCACCTCAAAATTCAGCGAAAGCAAAGAAGTTAGGTGGGGGATCAACTGCCCGTAAAAGCCCGATTGGTTCAACTAATAATCAGTGGGGGATGAACAAAACCCCCCACTGATTAAAGTTTCACTTTATATTTCAACGTTACAATAACTCTTTACATTTAGCAAATTGATAGTTACTATTACAATAGTGACTAAGGGGAGGCTACTAATATGGATTTTTATTTAGACCCATCTATATTAATGATTTTGATTGTTTTTGGATTTGTAGCTGCATTTATTGATTCAGTTGTAGGTGGTGGTGGATTAATCGCCTTACCAGCTTTATTATTTACAGGATTGAATCCAGCAAGTGCAGTAGCCACGAATAAATTAGCATCAACAATGGGGAGTGCAACTAGTAATATTGTGTTTTATCATTCTGGTAATCTTGATTTGAAATCGGCTTTAAAATTATTCCCAATCACTTTCATAGGCTCTATAGTAGGTGCATGGACCGTTCATTTAATGAACCCAGAAATACTGAAGCCATTGATGCTGGTAATGCTTGGTGCAGTCGCTATTTATACGATATTCAAAAAGGATTGGGGTAGTATTTCTACTCATAAGAAATTATCTGGTCGACACGTCATTGTTTTTACCTTTTTTATTTTTGCTATTGGTTTTTATGATGGATTTCTAGGTCCTGGCACAGGTTCATTTTTAATGTTTGCTCTTTTATTTATTGGATATGATTTTTTAAAAGCAGCAGGTAATGCGAAGTTTCTTAATTTAGGAAGTAATGTTGGTGCATTGTTGATATTTATGTATGTAGGGCAAGTAAACTATGCGTATGGTTTTATAATGGGGATTGCTCAAATTGCTGGAGGAATCGTCGGATCCAAATTTGCTATAAAAAAAGGAAGCGGGTATGTTCGTGCTCTTTTCATTACAGTAACTTGTTTATTGTTAGCGAAAAATCTGTATGACTATATTCAGTAAGTAATTTTGAACATCTTTTCTTCAAAAAACGTAGAAAAGGTTAAATATGAAGACTACATAAAGTATAAGAAGATACCAGGGGGGAATTCTTTTTAACAATTTTAGATGCTATCTTATTTGAAGATAGCATCTAAAAAGTCTCATTTAAAAGAAGATCTAAGTGAAGAGAATGAAAATAATATAAACTCATATTTTTCTAGGGTATGTTTATTGATCATAGTAAAATGTTTACTCTATATTCTTCTTATAATTAACCCGCAACAATCCCTTAAAATCAACCTCAGCAATCAACACACTTACTAATATAAGCGTCGCGCCTAAGTATCCTTTTCCTGTGAGCGTTTCACCTGTGAAAACGAAAGCGAAGCCTGCGGAAAAGACAGGTTCTAATGAGAAGATAAGCCCTGTATGTGTGGGCGTTGTGTATTGTTGGGCGATAACTTGCACGATGAATGCTACTGCGGTGCAAAATATGCTTAAGGCTAAGATGATTAGCCATGAGTTGGTTGTGCTAGGCAGTTTTGGCGTTTCTATAATGAATGAAAAAATAAGACTAAATAGACCGACGAAACCGAGTTGTATGACTCCCAGTGCAATGGAGTTCACATGTTTTGTTACGCTTCCGGTAATGATGACGTGAATGGCATAAAATAAGGCTGACAGTATGCAAAATATATCGCCATTACCGATCTTGAATTCGCTAGTTAATGTTAATAAACCAATTCCTATTATCGTTAAAATGATTCCTACTATAACTTTCTTTTCAGGGATGTGTTTTAAAAATATAGCTGATAATATCGGAATGAAAATGACTGTGAGACATAGTAAGAAACCAGCATTAGAAACACTCGTATACTTTGTGCCGAAAGTCGCGAAAATGTAAACGATAAATAAAACAGAAGCGAGTATAAATGCATATTTTACAGTTTTAAAATCGATTTTGAATAAATGTTTGTAAAATATTAAACCTGATAAAAGAAAGGCGATAATAAATCGTAATGCGATTAAATTGTATTCTTCTATGCCTTCAAGTCCAATCTTTGTAAGTAAGATGGATGCACCCCAAAAGAATGTAACTAGTAGTAGCATTAAATCCGCTTTTAATTGTAGTTTCATTTCTATTCCCTCGTTATGTATAATTTATAATTCTATACCCCTTCTCCCATCGCTTATTTTAATATTAATTCTGAATATTTGAAATGAAAATTTATCGACGTTTTTTTCAGAACAATTGGGAAGTAATAGTATGTATATAAAAAGCCCAGTTTAGAAGGGCTTTTTTTCTATGTAAACTTTCATTTGTTTTGTTTACATAATATCTTTACAATCATTTGATAAAATATATGTAACTGCATATTGTGAGGGTGGGTGGTTATCCCTTCTTTCTATTTGGAAGGAAAGGAGGTGATAATATGGACTTTTTGTTTGACCTTGTAAAAGAGTTTCTGAAAGCGACTGTGCGCGAAGTTTCAGCGTATTTTTTGCGGAAGCAACTTCTGGATAAGGACAACAAAAAACCCACTCCGCGCCGTCACAAGCAAAAGGGTGGGTTCCGCAAAAAGAAATAGCTTATAATAACCACCACCCTAAGCGGTAGCAGTTAGGGAAGAGATGTTAGCGCATCTCTTCTTTTTATTATATGCCATTTTATTTGATGTCATACTTATATAGTATTCTACGGAAAATATATCATATTCCTATTTTGTGGTCAATTTGATTGCATGATTGAAAAGGTGTAGTCTTATTCCTCTCCAAACTGAAAAATATCCCGATTAATAAGTTGGTGGAGATACCTATCCATTTCAGCTGCAGAAACTTTTCTTTCATTTTTAAACCACCATGCGCTTAATGAGGTGATTGCCCCTGAATAAAATTCAATGATTAAATCATTTGGCATCGTATGGTTTTTACAAAGTTGATTTAACGCTTCTATTTCTTGTTTTCTCGTTTCGTGACTTAAATACTGTGTCCGGCTAATAAATTGTTCATCAGACATTTGCGTCTCTAATATTTTACCGATTTCTTCATGATGTAGAAATTGTTCCATTACTTGAAATGGTTTACTTAATCGATCTGAAACCGGTATTCCCGCAATCATCTTGCTGTATCGTTTAAATCCAAATGCTAATAAAGCATCTTTATCTTCAAAATGTTTATAAAAGGTTGTTCGGTGTACCATCGCACGGTCGCAAATTTGGTTAATGGTGATCGTACTATATTTTTGTTTTGATTGCGTCATTAATTCAAATAAGGAATCCCATAGTAATTTATGTGTACGTCTAATACGTAAATCGAGTTGTTTTTCATTATCGTTCATCTACAATTCTCCTTTTTTGTAGATTAAGTATACAGTGGCTGACAATTGATTCTCCCTTTTTAATCTACATATGTATATTATATTACATGTGTTCCGGTGTATTTAAAGATTTTTAAGTAAGAAATAGGAGGAGAATTTGTAAATGAATATGACAACTAAGAGCCCTGCAAGTGGCAAAGTTGATACTTCTAATATGAAACATACCCCCATTTTAATTGCGTTACTTTTAGGGGCAATGGTTGCATTATTAAACGAAACATTACTTGGTAATGCGCTAACGGTATTAATGAAAGAATTTGATGTAACAGCTTCAACGATTCAATGGCTTTCTACAGCTTACATGTTGGTAGTTGGGGTTTTAGTCCCAATTACAGCGTTACTTCAGCAATGGCTCACAACGAGACAAATGTTTTTGATCGCTATGGTAACGTTTTTAGTCGGTACATTAATTGCGGGATTCGCACCGACATTTTCCGTTTTATTAGTCGGCCGTATCGTCCAAGCTGTAGCGACGGGATTAATTACACCGTTATTAATGAATACGATTTTAATCATTTGTCCGCCTGAAAAACGTGGTGCCACAATGGGGTTAATCGCACTTGTGATGATGGCAGCTCCGGCAATTGGTCCTACATTATCTGGAGTAATTGTGGATTCATTAAATTGGCGCTGGTTATTCTATATTGTTATTCCGATCGTGATCATTTCAATTATGATTGGGAGGAAGTACATTCAAAATGTTTCAGAGTTAACAAGACCAAAAGTAGATTATCTATCTATCCTTTTATCGACATTAGGATTTGGCGGACTTGTGTATAGCTTTAGTGCATCGGGTGATTTAGGATGGTCTGATGCGAAAGTGTATGGCACTTTACTTGTTGGGCTTATCTCATTATGTATTTTTGCCGTTCGACAATTAAAAATTGAAAATCCAATTTTAGAATTACGCGCATTTAAAGTTCCGATGTTTACATTATCAGTTGGATTAATCGTCATTGTGATGATGTCATTGTTTTCAACGATGACTTTATTACCGATGTTCCTGCAAACAGTGTTACTCGTTACAGCTTTTAAATCAGGAATTATCATGCTTCCGGGAAGTGTTATTAGCGCCATAATGGGACCAATCGCGGGTAAACTATTTGATAAATTTAGTCCGAAAGTTATTATCGTTCCTGGTATTGTTTTAGTAGGGATAGCAATGTTCTTATTTAAAGGCATTACTCCTGATACATCAATGGTACAAATTATTGTTATGCATAGCGTATTAATGGTTGGACTCATGTTTGTCATGACAGCACAAACATATGGGTTAAATCAATTAACACCAGATTTATATCCGCACGGAACAGCACTATTTAGTACGTTGCAACAAGTAGCTGGCGCAATTGGTACGGCTATCTTTATTTCAAAAATGTCTTCAGGAACAACTCAGTATATGGAAAGCTCTGCAAATCCACTGGATCCAGTGGAGAAGTTAAACGGTTTAACATCAGGATTCCAAGGTGCGTTTACATTAGGGTTAGTCTTTATCATTGTTGCTTTTATCGTATCGTTGTTTTTAAAAGAAGAGAAAAAGGGAGTAACGGCAGCGAGGGTTTTACAGAACGAGAATTAAGGTTTATATAAAAAGACATCTTTAAGAGATAAAGATGTCTTTTTATATTTCTTTCGTAACATTTGTTTTGGATATTTTAATACAGAAGAATGGTCGGTGTAATTTCAATGAAGTGAGGATACAATATAATCGATAGTTTATTTGTATGAATATGGTATGTGCAATGGCTTTCCTTTTTGAGGATGAATAGCTATTGGGAATAAAGATGCAAAGCCTTACTAATAACTAAAAGTCCAATAATGAGGGAAAGTATTCTCATAATAAATTCTGCAATTAATAAGTTGCCCATAGCTGTCGATCCGTCATACATTAATCCTGTGATGATAATGGGCGCGATTATAATGATAATTCCAATTACTATTTGAAGAAGTAAATTCACGTTTTTACTCAAGGTAATCACCTCCTGAAAACTGAATTTTATGTATTATACATTTATTATACTGTATCGAATTAAGGTTATGTTAATGCTTCTAAACTAAAAAGGAGGCGTCACCGATATAGTTAAAGGGGTAACAAGTTGTTAATGTTGTTTTATCTTTTTCTACAATGACAGTTCGCTCTTCTGCATCTGTTATCAAATGTTTGTTAATCTTACATTTCCTACGTAACATCATACCGAAGCAACTCTCCCTGATTATAAAACTTCTCAAAAGTAAGCTCCATTACATAGAAGAATACTAAACCAAACAAATATGAATAAGTGTAAAAGTAGTTCCAAACGAAGAAATTTCATTTGTTTACATAATATATTTACAATTATTTGATAAAATAAATTCAACTGCGTATTGTGAGGGTGGGTGGTTATCCCTTCTTTCTATTTGGAAGGAAAGAAGGTGATAATATGGACTTTTTGTTTGACCTTGTAAAAGAGTTTGTCAAAGCGACTGTGCGCGAAGTTTCAGCGTATTTTTTGCGGAAGCAACTTCTAGATAAGGACAACAAAAAAACCACTCCGCGCCGTAGGAAGCAGAAGGGTGGGTTTCGTAAAAAGAAATAACTTATAATAACTACCACCCTATACGGTAGCAGTTAGGGAAGAGATGTTAGCGCATCGCTTCTTTTATTATATGCCATTTTATTTGATGTCATACTTATATAGCACTCTACCGAAAATATATCATATTCCTATTTTATGGTCAATTTGATTATATTTCCTCCGTAACATCATACCGAAGCAACTGCCCCTGATCATAAAACCTCTCAAAAATAAGCCCCATAACATAAAAGAATATTAAACCGAAACCAATATGAATGAGTGTAAAAGTAGCTCCAAATGAAGAGAATTCATACACGAGAATTGGCAATTTCGCAGTTGTCCAAACGCCTAAGAAAAATACGATGTACCGAATGCTGGCGCCTTTTTGTAAGAGTAGTGCCGCAATTGGGAAGGCGATGTAGAGCGGACCAGCTGCAATGCCGCCTAATAATAGAGAGAATAAGATTCCGTATATGCCGGAATTTTCACCCATATATTTCATGAGCGTTTCTTTTTTCACCCATTGATCAAGTAATCCTACAAATATTAGGACAGGGGGGAGTAGAAACAACATATCTAAAATGCTATTTCCTGTTAATTGTAATGCGCTCCATCCTAAAGATTGATTTATAAAAGTTAATACAATGAGTCCCAGTAGTAAGATGAAAAAGAAGCGATATCTTTTTAGTTCCTTCATACCATCACCACCCAAATGATATAGGAGAATAGGAGTGACATGAGCAATGCAGATGCATTACGTGCGTAAGCAAAACTTCGTCCGAATATTTTTTGTTCCATCGGCAAGGTTGTAATTCCTACTGACATGAGTGTAGACATAAGTGCCGCAACTTGAGGGAGGCCTGCGCCGTGTTGGACTAATGTATTACCGAGAGGAAATACGACGAAGCTTGGAATAAGTGCAACGGAGCCGAGTATTGCTGAATAAATAATACCGATGAATCCAGATTGCTCCCCAATAATAGAAGAGATGAAAGACGGCGTTAATATAGAAAGCGATAAGCCAACGAAAAGCATGATGGAAAGCATCGCAGGTAGAAGATTGCGAAACATTTTCCATGATTTCATTAGAGCATCTTTCGTTTTATTGCGATCTTTCATAAAAGAAATCCCCGTAAGAATAATGGCTAAAGTGTAAAGGATCACGCCATTAATCATGGTCGGAATCCTTTAAGTCCTTATATTTGTCTATGAAAAAGGATAAGTTCTTCATTTTTTCTTCAATATCCATTTGGAAATCTGCCAATTGTTCCTTTCCAGCAGGTGTAATTTTGTACATCTTTCTCGGTTTGTCTTGATGATCTGTACTTACGTAAGATTCAATTGCACCTTCGTTTTCTAATTTCTTTAGCGTACGATATAAAATGGCGCTATCGATTGGATTGACTGGAAGTTCTTCCTCGCACTTTTGCAGTAATTGCCCGCCATAGTTATCTCCTTCAGCTAGAAATAACAAAAGGAATGCACCTGTATGTCTTCCTGTATGTTTCATGGATATACCTCCTTGAATGAATTAGAATTTATACTGTTATTGACAGTATACTGTTGTTAACAGTATATGGTGCATAAAGTGCTATGTCAATTTTAAAATGTGCGAATTTCGAGGGGGAATTACAAGGATACGATTTCCTTATGACAGTAACTAGTAACGTTGATAAGCTACCAATGCGAAGGGGTTGTACATCCAAAAACACAAAAAAAAGACACTCTCAAGAGTGCCTCTTATTAGCAGCCGAATCCGCCGCCCCAACAACTAGCGCCAACGATGATTAATAAGATAAAGAGCACAACAAGTAAAGCGAATCCGCCGCCGAAACCGCAGCCTCCACCACAACTACCGCCATATCCCATATTAACTCCTCCTTCCATAAAGACCATTTAATAATGGATTTAATTTACTTTATGTTTTTACGGATAATCTTGAGCAGGTCCTTTTGAAAAATAAAAAGTGCTTAGATTTTAAAAGAGTTGACGACCTTATTTTTGTCACGGGTAGTATGCTGATGACATATTGTATTTTATTCTGTGTATTGGGGGAAGGAGGATCTTTATGGCCAATTCTGAAATGATTTTACGATTACTTACGGATTTAAAGATTGAACAGCAAGCTTTAAAAGAGCAGTTGGAAAAAATACAAACTGCTGTGACTACTCTTGAAGAAAAATCAGCGATTGTGGAAGAGAAACCAACGACTATTGAAGAAAAACCAGCTGTTGCTGCTGCAAAGCAAAGAGCTCATTCTGGACACCCAACATCTTTTCGTGCTTGGAGAGCATCTGCTCAAAGGAATTCATAAAAATATAAGAAAAGAAGACATCTAGTAAGATGTCTTCTTTTACTTGTACAATCCAAATGAGTTAAGAAGGTATATCCATATTGCTTTAAAAATAAGAAGAAAATAACGATTGTCGACTCCTATTTTAGTATAGCATGTAATAATAAAGAATTTTATGTAATGTTGCATATATATAGATTATATGATGTTAATCTTATATATTTTAGTTGTCTGTTATTTGTTTTAATTCATTTACTTATATTATTTTTTGAGAGCCCCATTGATGGGGCCTTTTTTTATAATTGTTTTAAAGCGGAAACCTCTGAAGCATAATGAGGGGTTTCATAACTAGGTAAATGATTATTGGTGCTTAATGAGATGAAGACATGGATGTTGTGTCTGAATTTCTTCTAAATGGATTACTATTTATTTTTAGACTGTTCCCCATAAATGATAAACCATACCGAAAACAAAAAAAGCTAGTCCCACAAACAAAACAATTAAAGCAAGCATTCCATTCTTATTATGTTCCATACATTCAGCTCCTTTTTAGTTATATACAAAAAAGCCTTTAGTCGTAATTATGGCTAAAGGCTTTGATCTTCATACTTTATAGTTTATAAAAAAGTTGTACTTCTGTATTAATTTGGAATATGATTGTTTAAAGAGTAGGTGATGAGTACATGCAGGAAACAAAACAATTCCCGCTTATATCTGGAAATCTCTCATTAGATTTAGTAAATACAGAGCTAGTTAGGCGTGGACAACGTTATGATTTATTAATAACGGATGAAGATGTATTAGAATGGCTACATGTAATAAAGATTAATCTGCCTTTTTGGAATGAAAAAACACTTATAGGAATTCAAGAGCGCATGAATCAAGTTACATCTAGCATATTAGAGGCAAGAGAAGTATTGCGAAAACAGTTTGAGACAATTGCCGATCAGCACGAAATTTCTAATGATTTTATTACATATTTAGAAAAACAAATTGAGAAGGCACCATTTACATATAAAGTCATTGAACAGCGTCTAGTCCCTATCCCAGTTGGGGAAATTGAGGATGTACTCGCATCGTTAATTGCATTTGATGCTTTAACGTTAATAGCAGAAAATAAGCTTATTTTCCTTAAAAGGTGTTCAAACCCTGACTGTGTTTTATTATTTATAGATAAAAGCGGAAAACGAAAATGGTGTTCTATGAAAATATGTGGGAACCGGAAAAAGGTAGCAAAATTCCAGGATCGAAAATGTGAAGAAGTTTAGGGGATCAACTTATAGCAGTTGATCCTTTTTTTTCTGTATTTTTAAACTAACCCCTAAAAACGATATTGACCGGTTAGTTAATTTGAAATATAATTGTTGGTAAATAAAGGAGGAGAATGATGAGTAATATAACAGCAGCTAAGCAGAAAGAGGCTCCACCAATAAGTGTACGATACTTTGCAAAAATGAAAGGGAAAGGAAGAAGTCCATTACAAGTAAATATAAAGGACTCTTTGACGGGACTATTAGGGGGATTTTTAACAATTCTCACCTTAACATATTTAACGAGTATAACGTCTACAGAATTGTTAATGGCTCCATTTGGGGCGAGTTGTGTATTAGCGTTTGGAGTTTGGAATGCACCGTTATCTCAGCCACGTAATATTATTGGAGGACATTTGATTTCAACTTTCATTGGCCTATCAATATATCATTTGTTTGGGAATGAATATTGGACAATTGCTTTAGCAGTGGGGATGTCGATTGCTATTATGATGTTAACAAGAACAACGCATCCTCCGGCAGGGGCTGATCCAATTGTCGTTATTTTAGGAGCATACAGTTGGAGTTATTTAGTAACACCAGTTCTAGTTGGTTCTCTTGTTATTGTAGCTTTTGCTTTATTTATTAATAATATGAGTAGTAAAAGGAGCTATCCAACTTTTTGGATATAATTTGTAAAGTGAAAAACAATTTGAGTAAGTATTTCATTTTTACTATGTTTTATTTTTTATATAGAAAAAGCCTTTAGTCGTAATGATGACCAAAGGCTTTTATTCTCATACTTTTTAGTTTACAAAGAAAAGACACCCGTATAAGAGTGTCTTTTCCGATAGTTTGTTTAGCAGAAGCAAGAAGCTCCAACGATGATTAATAAAATAAACAATACAACTAATAGTGCAAATCCTCCAGAAAAACCGCAGCTTCCGCCGCAACTACCACCAAATCCCATAATAGTTCCTCCTTTAATAAGAGGGGAAAACAAAGGGTCACTCGTGTTTTTTAACGGATTCTATTTACTTTATGTTTTGACGCATAAACGTGAGCAGGTCCTTTTGAAAATAAAAAAGACATCTTAAGGTGCCTTTATCCCGCTTTAATGGGCAGTAAGACCCCAACCTCAAACTTCAGCGAAAGCAAAGAATTTAGGTGGGGGTCGGGCTGCCCATAAAAGTCCGATTGGTACAACTAATAATCAGTGGAGGATGAAGAAAACCCCACTGATTAAAGTTTCACTTTATGTAATTAATATTCGTTAGCATAAAATTCTTTTATTAATTTTATTTCATTTGTATCCGGGTCAAACTTAAATATTTTAATTTGATTCGACTCGTCTTTATAGGCAAATGTATTATCGCCAACTGGGGTCATATTGCTCGTGTTTACGATAGGATCGCTACCGTGGTCAGTGATTTCCACAGTTTTCTCACGATCCCAAAACGCGATGACAATGATCAAGATGATGAGGCATATACGTATGAAACGTAGTTCTTTTGCAACAGGATGTTCCATTTGATGGTCTCCTTTGTCATGTAATAGATTTTGTGTGTAAAAGAGAGAATCCTTACGAATAGAATATAAATAAAAAAGACACTGTAAAAAGTGTCTTTTTTATTTGAGTTATGCGCATTGCTTAATAAGACGCTAGTTCCTCAATCGGAATATGAGTAACTATGTAGGGTAATTTCATTATAACATTTTAACCAGTAATGGGTCTATATGGAATTTTTTGTAATGATTATGTTTATTTATTCAGAATGATAGATGTATCATTCTGAATTTGATCTATTAAAAGCAGTGGAAAAGGCAAAGGGCATACTTTATTCCGTGTTATAGGAATGTATAGAGATAGATTTCCCTTTACACAAACATAACGGTATAATATAGTTAAGTTAAGTGAACTTAACTATTAAAAATGAAATAACAGCATGGAGGAAGAAAGCTATGACTAGATCGTATAAAGAAGTAATTAATGAAATGAATCGAGCCTATAATGAATTTTACATTTTACTATTTCAAGATTTAAAGGATGAGTTTGGTCTTACTGGGCAGCAAGAGAGTATGCTATTTCATATTAATTTAAATGAAAACACGACAGCAAATCACATTGCGACT
Organism: Bacillus cereus group sp. MG4; assembly: GCF_040460055.1. Classification (NCBI taxonomy): domain Bacteria; kingdom Bacillati; phylum Bacillota; class Bacilli; order Caryophanales; family Bacillaceae; genus Bacillus; species Bacillus cereus group sp. MG4. The sequence continues at coordinate 4,423,656 of NZ_JARVGZ010000001.1, forward strand.
ACTTTTAATATATCGAAAAGTGCTGTGAGCCAAGTTTTATCGAAGTTGGAAAAGCAGAAGATGATTTCGAAACAAGTTAATCCTAACAATAAACGGGAGTATTTCCTTACACTTGGCCCAAACGGTAGTAAGTATATAGAGCGGTTGTCGGAATTAGATGATGTATTAATTGAGAAATACTTTTCTAAAATCGATATAAATGCTTTAGAGCAAATGACTGATACGTTAACGAAAATAAATAAAGTGATATTGGAAGAGAAACAGAAGGCTCTTGATTGTAATGAGTAAAAAGGAGGGGAAGCATGTGATGAGTTACATACCAAATATGATTACGATAGCAAATTTTGTGTGTGGGCTTTTGGCTATTCACGCTGTTTTCGTTCACGATATGTATGGTGCAGTTATGTTCATTATTACAGGTATGGTATTTGATCTGTTTGATGGTATGGTTGCTCGGAAACTAGATTCTGTTTCGGAAATGGGCGGAGAACTAGATTCATTTGCGGATTTAGTGACCTTTGGTGTGGCACCGTCTATTCTTGCATATAGTGCCTCGTTAAAAGATTTGCAGTCTATCGGGATGCTATGTGCGCTTGTTTATAGTGTTTGCGGAATGCTGCGGCTTGCTAGATTTAATACACAACAAAGCAAACTCCCAACATTCATCGGAATGCCCATTCCATTTGCGGCAATGTGTCTTCTTATTTTATGCCTCCTAAATAACCCAGTTTCCGTGGCATTTGGCACATGCGTACTCGCTTATTTAATGGTGAGCAAAATCAAATTCCCCCATTTTAAAAAGGATATATCGGAGAGCTTGAAGTCCGAAAGATGGGATTAATAGGAAAGATAAGGAGAATAACATGATTCGTATGGCATTAAGATCATTCAACATACAAATATATTGTTTGCTAGGCGTGATGTTATTGGGATGGTTGATGACACCTTTCTCAGCCCAGTTTGTAGGGATAAGCATTGGCCTTTTAGTAAGTATGTACTGCGCCTGGATTTTAGGAAGGCGTATCGAAAAGTTCGGAGATAGCATCGTAAAAAAAGAAAAAGCACCGATGCTTGGCATGATGAATCGGTTTGCAGCCGCCATACTCGGTGCGATTATTATGTATGAAATTGAACACCGTGAGTACATGTGGACATTCGCAGCTGGAATTATGGGTGGGTATTTCTTAATTATTATTAATTTGGGTTATTATAGTATGAGGGATGCGAAGGAATAAAGTGCTGTGTAAATCACTAATTTGGATGTGAAAACCTTCCTTTATAGCGAGCTTTTTATTACAAAGAAAAGACACCCATATAAGAGTGTCTTTTCCGATAGTTTTTTAGCAGAAGCAAGAAGCTCCAACAATGATCAATAAAATAAACAATACAACTAGTAAAGCAAAGCCGCCGCCACAATTACTACTACAACTACCACCAAATCCCATAATAGTTCCTCCTTTAATAAGAGGGGAAAACAAGGGGTCACTCATGTATTTTAATGGATTCAACTTACTTTATGTTTTTTACACAATAATTGAGCAGGTCCTTTTGAAAATAAAGAAAAGACACCCTAAGGTGCCTTTCTCCGACTTGAACCATCTTAATTTTAATAATATTGGACTCCCGTCCGAATATTATTTTACCATGTTAAGTTGTTTTTGGAAATATTCCATATCGATAATTATAGTACACGTTTTAGTTTTGGAATTATGTATCTGTCTAAACGTTGAAATTAATAAAGGAACGATATACTTGAGGGTTTTTATGAGTGATTACAATCATACCATTAAAAAGAACCCCATAAATGATAAACCATTCCACTAACAAAAAACACTAATCCTAAAAACAAAACAATTAAAGCAAGTACTCCATTTTGATTATGTTCCATAAAATTAGCTCCTTTTAGAATTATTTTTATCCCGCTTTAATGGGCAGTAAGACCCCCACCTCAAAATTCAGCGAAAGCAAAGAAGTTAGGTGGGGGATCAACTGCTCATAAAAGTCCGATTGGTTCAACTAATAATCAGTGGGGGATGAAGAAAACCGCCACTGATTAAAGTTTCACTTTATATACAAAAAAGCCTTTAGTCGTAATTATGGCTAAAGGCTTTGAGCATTATACTTTTTAGTTAATAAAATCTTATAAGAAGAATTTATAATGTTTTTTATCGAATGTGGAACTGACAATGTACTAGCTTGATAATGAAGCCTGGCTATTAGAATTGAAAAATTTTAGTTTTATTATAATTAATAGAAATGAGAGTAGTGTGAATATAAATCCGCTCCAAATAAGCTGGTGAATACCTAAGTTTGAAATGAACCAGCCTCCAATAGTGGTTCCTAAAGTAATTCCGAGATTTGAGAACGAAACGAATAGACTGTTACCAAATTCGGGTGCTTCTTTAGCTTCACTTATTAACCATGTTTGACCAACAATTAATCCACCAGCATGTACGATTCCCCAAATGAATACTATAAAAATCATTGGAACAAGGTAGGAACCTAAATAATAAACCATTATGTAAACAATAGAATATAGAATAGGGAATGATATTACAGTGTTTATTATGCTTTTTTGCAGGAGACCACCAAATAAATGATTACCTAAAATCATAACTATACCAAATATGAATAGCATGATACTGATGAGAGATCCATTCATGGAAGTTACTTTTGCAAGGTACTCAGCGAAGTAGCTGTATACGGAAAACATGGCTGCAAAAAGGAATGTGACGGTTAAAATATTTAACCATAATCCTGGTTTGCCGAGTATACGAATTTGTTTGCCGAAAGACATTTTTTCTTTAACAGGCATAGAAGGAAGTAGGAGTAGTATTCCAATGAATGCAACAGTGTTAACGAATGCTCCGAATAAGAAAGCCATTTCGAGTGAAAATTGGTCTGCAAGGTAAGAGGTTAGTGGTACACCTAAAGCAAAGCCAACAGTAATTCCCATGAAAACTTTTGTAACTGCTTGACCACTCTTTTCTGGAGGGACAAGTTTAGCAGCTGTTACAAGAGCGATTGAAAAGAAGAGGGGATGAAGCGCTGCCGGTAAAATACGAAAAATAAGCATGATTTCAAATTGTGTTGTATAAGCGTAGATTAAATTTGAAATAACAAATATGAAAATTGCTGTTAATAAAATTATTTTGCGATTAATACTAGAGACGAGCAGAATTAAAAACGGACCAGAAATAGCAACAACTAGTGCAAATATACTTACTAAAAATCCAGCTTGTGTAGTTGAAATTCCGAATTTTTGAGTGAGTTGTGGTAATACGCCGACAATACCCATCTCGGTAGTAATAATTCCGAACACACCTATTGCGAGTGTCAGAATAAGTAAAGGATTTACTTTTTTCATTTATAAAACTCTCCATTCGTATCAGTATTTTGAAAGTAAATTCATTAACAAAGAAGCATTATTATAAGCATGATTGGATGCCAATATTATTAGGATTATGTAATTTTAAATACAATAACAGATATCTAAATAACTAGATGTGTTATGTTAAAAAAAATGCTCCTTTCGATGTTTCTTGCTTTTATAGGCAGTGCAATTTGTACAAAATTCATTGGATACCTGTAAAAAAGCAGAATGTGTGAAAGCTAATAATCAATTAGTGTGCTGATTGATCATTAGCTTTCATTTTATAATTCGTTTTGGACGTATTCAGAAAACTCTCGTATTGTTTTTTCATTTCGACGATAGTAGGTCCATTTTCCAATTCGGTCAGACTCTAGTAAGCCTGCCTTTTTCATAGTTAATAAATAACTAGAAATAACCGATTGGGCTAAGCCGGTTTTAAGCTGGATATCTCCTACACATACTCCAACTTGAAAGTTAAGGTCTTGTTCTAGATAAGGTTTTTCATCGAAATGGTTTTCTGGATTTTTCAACCATGATAAAATTTGACATCTTGTTTCATTTGACAATGCTTTATAAATTAATAAAGGTTCCATAAGGATATTATATCTACTTTTATAGATTTGTAAATGGGTTTTAGTGATTTTAAGGGAAGAAGGTATAGTTGATCCCCTTGAATAGGACATTCTAAAAAAGATGATTTCTGTATGCAAACAGGAGTCATCTTCTGTACATTCTATTGATAGCAAGAGTGATTATAGTACGTCATATATTTCTTCATTTCATGTTTTAACTGAACAAACGATTCACATGATTTTATATATGCTTCATCGGTTAAAGTATTACGAGGATTACGTGCAAAAATGATAATATTGTTACGTTTAAGCATGTTGTTGCCTAGCTATCAATGGCGGATTCCTAAGAAGAGTAATAATAAAACCCAACTGAAGATTTAAGAAAAATTTTATATTTACCCCACTTTTTATTTTAAAAGTTTTCCCTATCCTATAAACAACAAAGTCATAGATGAAAATGTAAAGTTAGGGGATTCCACATGCATACAGGAGTTTTGATGAGTTATTTGTATACTTATTTTTTTACAATTATGTTTTGTATTGTATTTCAAATTGGATGTTATTTTAAAGCGAAAAGAACTATATCTATTTGGCATTTTTTATGGGTGTATGTTTTTCTGTTCTACCTTTCGCTAGTGTATAAGGTGACACAAATCGCGACTGTATGGGATATAAGTAGATATGAAACGTGGATTCGCGTAAGTCAAATTAACTTAACTCTATTTGATACTGCAGGTAGTACTACGTATCTTTTGAACATTGTACTGTTTATGCCGTTAGGTTTTTTATTACCGACTATTTGGCCGCAGTTTAGAAAAATGAAAAACACCGTATGTGCGGGATTCTTTTTTTCATTGGCAATTGAGTTAAATCAATTACTAAATAATAGAATTACAGATATTGATGATTTATTTACGAACACCCTCGGAGCGATTATTGGGTATGTATTATATAAAGCATTATTTAAAATGATATGTAAAAGAGAGGAAAAAAAGCTTGATGCCAACTCTTCTCTAGTTATAAAATACGAAGCTGTTTTTTGTTTAGTGTGTTCATTTGTAGGTGCGATGTTAATTTATTATCCAGCTTTATTTGGAAGACCTGTAATTCTCCAATGAGATGTGCGATCTCGTTTATAAAATGATTCTAGTATTTCTTCCAATCAGCACAAGATTCTCTCTATACGTTATTAAGCTATTCAGCAGACTGTAAGATTATCAGTAATCGTACTGGTGAGATTGAAATAAAGGCTGACAGTTTCTATCCAAGCTTTTCATTTATGTATGATGCGCAAGAATTATTTGTTATTGGTGGAGAAGAGAAATGGTCACATATCCATTATATAAAAAGATTTTTCCATCTTGAGCAGATTACAGATGAGTTAACTATTGATGTAAGAAAATGAGAGATGAGAAGAAATAGATGAATAAACCCTCAAGTATAGAACGATATACGTGAGGGTTTTTATGTATGAAGAAGGCTTTTCTATTTTTCTCGAGAATGAACAGTAATATATAATCTAATTTCCGTGAATATAATAGGGAGGCAGTGAAATTTGAACAGGAAAATTTGGTTTGTAGTTACTTGTTTTGCTCTTTTAGTATCTGGTTATATTGTTGTCCAATATTTTATTATGGATGGATTTCAAACAGGACTTGTAAAAGCGAAGCTTATGTTTGGATCTAAATTAAGTGAGTTCTGGTATATGATGTTATTTATACATATTACAACTAGTATAGTAGCATTAGTAATTGGTCCGTTTACATTATCCACTAAATTTAGAGAAAAGAATATCAACCGTCATCGAATAGTTGGGAGAATCTATATGGTTGGTATATTATTAGGAGGTGTTTCTGGACTGTACCTATCCTTTTATGCTACGGGAGGATTGGTAGCGAAGCTAGGTTTCGGTTCGTTATCTGTATTTTGGCTAACATCAGCATATCAAGCATTAAATAGAGTTAAGAATAAAAAAATTAAAGAGCATCGGAATTGGATGATTAGAAATTATTCTTTAACCTTTGGAGCAGTTACATTAAGAATTTGGCTACCGTTGTTTATCGTTCTATTTGGAATAGAGCGTTTTGAACTTAGTTACGCTATTATTGCTTGGTTAGCGTGGGTACCTAATTTAATTGTTGCAGAATTATTCATAAGAAAAAGACTTAATAAAGGAAAATACGAAGGAAATGAGGATTTACATTTTTAATGTAAATTTGTTGTAATATTGAAGGCAGAATTCTTCAGTAATTGAATTTTTTTTAATAGGTGAATTACGTACAAAAATAGGATGGCCCATTGAAGTCATCCTATTTTTATTTATATTACCAACTAGCAGTTTCTGTATTTTCCTTCAACCACTTCACCCAATCAAAATCCTCCACCTTAAGCAAACTGAGCGAAACACCCTTCATATCTAAAGAAGTTAGCAGTGTACCAACTTTTACGAATGTAATTTGTAATCCTTCCAGCTCACATAAACGGCGAATATCATTTGCGAAAATGTATTGTTCCATTAATGGTGTTGCGCCGAGTCCATTAATGAGGATGGCGAAGTTTTCACCTTTTCTCCAGCGATAAATGCTTTTTAGTTTGTTCATTAGTTCGATCGCTAATATTTCAGAAGAGGATAGGGATTCTTTACGGTAACCTTTCTCTCCGTGAATGCCGACGCCATAAAAGACTTCATCGTCGTTTAATATGAATGAAGCTTTACCTTTCACTGGATCGTTTGCAGGTGAAAGGGCGACTCCTAATGTGTGTAAGTTCTCGGTAACAGAACGGCCAATTGCTGTTAGTTCTTCTAAAGCATGTCCTTCAAGAGCAGCCGCACCAAGTATTTTTTGAACGAAAACAGTACCAGCGACGCCGCGTCTTCTTTTATTAAAAGAAGCATCATCTTCAATTGAAACGTCGTCATTTACGATGATGTGGTCAATTTGTCTTCCTTCTTCTTTCACGATTTGCTTTGCCGCTAGAAAGTTCTCAACGTCATCTTTAAAGTTTTTAATGATGAATAAAATACTTTTATCCTTTGGCATGAGTCGAGTAGCTGCGACGATTTGTTCCACTGTAGGCGGAATGAAAATACTGCCGTTTACAGCCGCCGTAAGCATTCCTTTTCCTACATAGCCAATATCAGCAGGTTCATGTCCGCTACCACCGCCGCTAATGATAACAACGTTTTGCTTCATTTTCTCGATATCTTTTACATAAATGATGTTATTTGTTTCGTCGTAATTTACTTTGTCATTATGTTCAAAATAAAAGCCATGCATCATATCTTGAACGATATGTTGTACATCATTCATAATCTTTTTCATTGCTTTTGCCACCCTTTAATTACTTTGCTGATTGCTCTAGTAATAGTAATAATTGATTGTTTATCATATTTTTCATGAGAGAAGACATAATGGACGGATCTACTTCGCATTTACTTTCAATCCAATCTTTTATCGTTCCGACGAAGCCATGACTATAAAAGGAGGCAATCGTATTTTTTGTCTCATCAGAAAGGCTGAATCCACAGCTCACAGATAGTTCATCAATAATCTTCATATATAAGTTTTTCGTATGCTCAAATAAATAGTGATTAAACGAGTTTTGCTCAATGACTTTAAAAGCATTGCGGTAAAATTTTTGATTTTCATAAAAGTAATCAAATAATAAATCGAAAATATTTTCCCACGTTTCATAGTCGAGAAAGTCGATAATGTTCTCTTTCGTTTCTTCTCTATAAATCCAGCTTAATAGCTCAAATTTATCTTTAAAATGATAATAAAAAGTTTGCCTACGCATTTGACAGTGTAACATAATATCGCTCACTGATATTTTATGAAACGACTCTGTTTCCATTAAATATTTCAATGAATTCGCGATTATCTTTTTAGAAATTATAGAAGAGGTCATCTCAATCATCCCTAGAATGTTAGTAATATGAAAATCCTACCTACAAATGAGAGCGGTGTCTTTAGACAGATTGTCCATTTTGTCCGTTTACTATAAAACGCTTTCATTTTAACATGGTTAGTAAGAAGAAGATTTCAAATATATCACAATATATTAAAGGAATTGAGGGAGAATCACAATGAAAAAGATTATAAACAAACCAGAAACATTAGTAATGGAAATGTGTAACGGAATGGTTATGGCTCATCCAGAGCTTGAGCTTTTGAAAAAATATAAAGTCATTAAGAAGAAAGAAATGAACGAAAATAAAGTAACGTTAATTAGTGGCGGCGGTAGTGGTCATGAGCCAGCGCATGCAGGATTAGTCGGAAAAGGAATGTTAGATGCGGCAGTGTGCGGAGATGTGTTTGCTTCGCCTTCACAAATTCAGGTGTATCAAGCGATTAAAGAGACAGCGAGTAAAAAAGGTACGTTATTAATTATTAAAAATTACAGCGGCGATATTATGAATTTCAAAAACGGAGCGCATTTAGCGACGGAAGATGGAATTGAAGTAGATTACGTAAAAGTGGATGATGATATTGCGGTAGAAGATAGTCTATATACAGTAGGACGACGCGGTGTTGCGGGCGTTATTCTCGTTCATAAAATTGCCGGCGCAGCAGCGGAAGCAGGTATGGATTTAGGAGCGGTGAAAGCTGTAGCGGAAAAAGCAGCGGCTAACGTGCGTACAATCGGTTTAGCGTTAACTTCTTGTACTGTTCCAGCGAGCGGATCACCTACTTTCACACTTGCGGAAGATGAAATGGAATACGGCGTAGGTATTCACGGTGAACCAGGAATTAAACGTGAAAAAATGCTGTCAGCAGATGAATTAGCGAACCGTATGACAAATGATTTAATGAAAGATTTAGGTGTAAAAGACGGCGAAGAAATTGCGCTTTTAGTTAACGGTTTTGGCGGAACACCACTGCAAGAACTTTACTTATTTAACAATGCAGTTACGCGAGAATTAGCTGCTAGAAACATTAAAATAAACAGAGTATTCGTCGGTAATTATATGACGAGTATCGATATGGCTGGTATGTCTTTAACAGTAATGAAATTAGATGATGAGCTAAAAACATTACTATCTAAAGAGTGTAATACACCAGCGTTTAAAGTAGATGGACCAGTTGAAAGTGTAGAGTACGTGAATGTAATTGAAGGGGCAGAAGAGAAGGAAGTTTCCTTTGAACTAGAAACAGCGGAAGAGCACGCTGTAATTAAAAATAATGTCATCACATTAAACAACATGATTTATCTCGTTGATAAAATGAGCGATATTATTATTAAAAACGAAGTAACGTTCTGTGAGTTAGATACGCATGCAGGTGACGGCGATTTCGGAATGAGTGTAGCAAAAGGATTTAAGCAATTAAAACGTGAGTGGCATTCTATCGTAGATCAAGAGAACGTAACGATCGGATCATTCCTTGACGGTTGTTCCATGATTATTATGGAACATTGCGGCGGCGCATCTGGTCCAATTTGGGGCGGAGCATTCCGCGCAGCTAGTAAAGCAGCAGGCGAGAAGCGTGAGTTAACAGTGAAAGAATTCGCTGAAATGTTACAAGCAGCACTGCAAGGTATACAATCTATCGGAGAAAGATCATTCGGTAGAGGAGCGGTAGTTGGTGATAAAACACTTGTTGACGCACTTGCTCCATGTGTAGACTCTTGGTTAGCTAGCGCTTCAAGCGAAGAAGACATGAAAAACGCCTTTGAAAAAGGTGCAGAAGCAGCCGTTAAAGGAGCAGAGTACACGAAAGAAATCGTAGCTCGCATGGGCCGCGCCGGTACAGTTGGCGAAAGAAGTTTAGGATACCCTGATGCAGGTGCGCATGCACTTGGGGTTATCTTTACGGAGATTGCGGGTAGTTTGAAATAGGAATTAGAAGATCCCCTCTGCCTTATGGTGGAGGGGATCTTTATTTATAACCATCATTCTTCCAGTGAAAAGATCTATTTGTTAGCCAATCTAGAAGCCGCCTCTTCAACTTCTTTATATGCACTTTGTAATACTTCATTTGGATCTAGTACTGCTGTTCCTTGTGCACGAACGATTTGATAATCTTCAATACCAAGGAAATTAAACATTGCTTTTAAATATTTATGAGAGTATTCCACTTCTGTATACCAATCATCATTTGTATAGATTCCTCCACTTGCTTGTATAACAAGCATTCTTCTTCCGTCTTTAAGTAGTCCTACTGATCCAGTTTCAGTATATTTAAATGTTTCACGTGCAATCATGATATTGTCCATGTAATCTTTTAACTTTGATGGAATATTGAAATTGTGCAAAGGTAATACGATAATATACGTATTTGCACTTTTAAATTGTTGTAAAATCTCGGACATACGCTCTGTTACTTTTTGTTCTTCATCAGTTAACTTTTGTCCATTTCCTTGCTTTTCCCATGCGCTTAAAACAGTTTTATCTATCATTGGTACTACATCATCGTATAAATTAATTTGTTCAATCGTTTCATTATTAGGAATTAATTCTTTATAAGATTCTAAAAAGTGGTTAAGAACCTTAATGCTGATTGATGATGTATCATCCACTTTTGGATGTGCGTTTATGATAAGTGTTTTGTTCATTTTTATTTCCCCTTTTTAAAAGTTTTTACGTTTTAATTGTCGACTAAGTTAATCGTCGATTAATATGGTCTTTAATATAAACTCTGAAATTATTTTTGTCAAATGAAATACATACTATTCTAAAAGAGCCTTTTTTTATTTGACTAAAATTCTAAATGGTCCTAAGATACAATTTGATAACCCTTAAAATAAAAAGCAGGTGATTTGTATATGCAATATAGTGTTGGGGTTGAATATGCCTTGCATTGCCTAGTTTATTTAATTAATACCCCTTCTAAGGAAAGTGTTGGAATAAAAGATTTGGCAGAGTTTCAAGGACTTTCGGAAACATTTCTTTCAAAAGTTTTCGGTAAATTATCTAAAGCTGACATTGTGAATTCTGTCCCAGGTGTAAAGGGAGGGTATAGGTTAGCTAAGTCTCCAGAAGATATCTCTTTTTGGGATGTAATAGAAGCTGTTGAAGGTCCAAAACCTATTTTTCAATGTAAAAATATTGTGCAGAATGGCCTACTATATCGAGACGAGGCTTGTAATTCTTGTGAACCTAGCAATTCTTCTTGTACAATTAACTTAGTAATGCTCGAAGCAGAAGAACACATGCGTGAGTTTCTTCGTAAAAAGACTCTTGCATGGTTAGATAAAGAACTTGATATTGTTTTACCTGAAAAGACAAGGGTAGATACTCGTGAATACTTCAAACAAAAAAACTCTAACTAAATCGCCATGACGAGTTAGTTAGAGTTTTTTTGTTTTTTAACATTAATTCCATTATGTGAGTACTTCATCATAAATTCCTTCTTTAAATATCACATTTAATTAACTCATAAAGTTTCAAATTGATTAACATTAAAATTCTAAACAATACAATTTTATTTTCGTGAAAAGTAAATGAATTTATGTTTTCAGATATTTTAAATATAGTGAAAATCACCTTTGAAAAAGGAGCAGAGTATACGAAAGAAATCGTAGCTCGCATGGGCCGCGCCGGTACAGTTGGTGAAAGAAGCTTAGGCTATCCAGATGCAGGTGCACATGCACTTGGAGTTATCTTTACGGAGATTTCGGGTAGTTTGAAATAGGAATGAGAAAGTCCCTCTGTCTTAAGTCGGAGGGACTTTTATATAGTTGATATGTAGAAGACTTCTTTCGGTACTTTTTGCTTATTTGAGAGATTTCTTCAATCAAATTGTATGTTAGACTTAGTTTTTTTGTGATTGCAACTTATCGATTTTCCAGCGTGCTCCTAGAGGATCTAAAGAGCTTTCAATATAAAACATATATTCATCTGCGGTACTTGGTACTTTAAAAGCTATTTTTAATTCTACCGTTTCATTTGGTTTAACTTGTATATCAGAAGGATTTTGATCAAGCACCTTTCCTTCATAGGCCTTTCCGTCTTTTTCATCTTTTAGGTTATATTTTAATTCTGATAGTCCAATCGTTTGACCTCGTACATTTTTTACAGAGACATTAACAACGATAGAATCGTTGCTATCATTTAAATATGCACTTTGAACGGCGGTCAAGTAATAGCCTCCCTTAACACTCTCACCAACTAATAAAATACCTTGTTCCAAGCGACTCATATCTTCTTTTTCTTCAAAATTTATTAATTCTTCATTTTCATTTTTTGCGGTGGGTTCTTCTATTGGACCATTTTCAACGGCACTATCTTTTTTATCTTGTGTGCAAGCAGCCGTAACACTGACTAATACTAGAATTAAAGTAAGTAATATGAATGATTTTCTCATAAAATTGATCTGTCTCCTTAAGTTTTTCAATTTTGTGCAGCTATACATATAAGATTAACATAATGTCTCATTATTGGCTCAAAATAGGGAATCTTTTAGACACCTTATTCTTTTTACTTTTCATATACATTCGATTGGGTCTCACGATATTTGTTAATCTTTTAAATCATTGTCTTAGTAATACCGAGGGTTATTATAGATATATTAATCATATAATTTGTCCCTATCAAAATGAACGTTTCTTGCATCTAATATATTGTAAATATATTTTATTTTGAAAGGATGTGATTATATGGCTCATAAATCTACTGGAGTGTTTCGAGTTCCAGTTTCTGAAAATGGGATTATTCCAACTGCTCTCAACATTATGTTAAACAATGATTCACGCTGCCATACTAGTAATGTAACGGTAACTGTTAAGAGAAGTCCAAACACTTCTTTCCCAACTCAAAATGAATTAGTTGAAATCTCTCGTACTTTTGTTTCTTTAGAACCAAACAGAACAACTAAGATTGTGTTGTTTACTCCAGAATTCCAAATAGAAGATTTTCTTGATGTTATTATTAGTGGAAATAAAGATGATGTTAAGGATGTTCTTGTATATTCTTTCTTAGCAGATTCAGCAGGTCACAATCTGCCATCTACTGTTTTCAGAAATGCAGAATACACTTTTGCTTGCTGACACCGTGATGATGTATTCTTTACTATCATATCAAGGTGCCATCCTGTAGCTTGAATCATCTTAATTTTATTGTGTTGTTATTATATAAGAAAAGAAGACATCGATTAAGATGTCTTCTTTTACTTGTACACTTGGTGTTAAGAAGGTATTGTATTGCTTAAAAACCATAAAAATATATAACAATCATCGAGTAAGCTTATTATAGCATCAAAAAATAGGGTTTTATATGTAATATTTAATATATATAGATTTATTTATATTTAATCTATATAGTTAAATTGTCTGTTATTTGTTTTAATTCATTTACTTATTTTTGAGTGCTTCAGCAATGGAGCCTTTTTTTATGAAATAAAACATTTTCTTTGCGTTATTTAGTTGATCTATATTAACTTTACCTCTTTAAAAATATCCATTAATTGTTTAAATAAACGTTAGTTAAATGAATTAAATTCTGAATTTTCTGTAAAAATTATCTCAAGTTTATGAAGATATCAAGAGGTAATGTTGTATGGTAGTATGAGGAAAAGAGTATATAGATAATTTTGGAAAAGGGGGATGTAAATTGAATGTTCAAACTACCGTAAATAACAAAGTTACTGAACTGTTAAATGCCTGGTATATTGAAATTCGAAATAGAAACGTTGCGAATGCATATAAATTTAAAAAAGAAATAGAGAGTTCTATAAACAACATTGAAGAAGACCAAAATCTATTACTGTATTATTCGTTACTTGATTTTGGTTATAAATATTTAATAGATAATTTGAGTATAGCAAAAAATAGTTTTGATCAAATTGAATCTTTGGGTGAACCAACTGATGATTTTTTATCGTATTATTATCATTTTTATAAAGCGATCTACTCTAATGCAGTTGGTAATTACAATGCAGCAAAAGAGCATTATGAAATGGCAGAAAATTTACTTAAAAGTATTCCAGATGAAATTGAAAAAGCAGAGTTTTATTATAACCAAGCTGTTTTCCAATATCATTATTATCAGGCTTTTGTGGCCTTCCAACAGGCAACAAAAGCAAAAGAAATATTTGCTAAACATGAAGGGTATGAAGTGAAAATCGGTTACTGTAACAACCTTATGGCGTTAGCTTGTACACATTTGAAAGAATGGGAATTAGCTGAAGAACTTTATATTTCGGCAATGGATATCTTTAAAAAGGTTAAAAATGAAAACGGTATGTTAGTTGTAAAACAAAATTTAGGTTTAATGTATGCTGGGCAGAATCTTTCGGAGTTAGCTATCAGTCATTTAAATGAGGTCTGTGAAAAAATGCCTGAAAACTATAAAGCGATATATATTAAGGGGAAAGAACATTTTAAATTAGACGAAAATTCACTAGCTTCAGTACTTGTTCGAAAAGGCACGGAGATTTGCGATAAATTAGAACTGGTAGAGTACCAACACCATTTTAAAATTTTAAATGGACGAAATGAAGGATTAAGTGGAGAAAAGCTAGAAGAAATTATATTAGAAGGTATTGTATATTTCGAAAGAGAGAAGCTTTGGGAATACGTGAAAGAATATACTGAAGTACTAGCGGTTCTATTCCATAAAGAACATAACTTTGAAAAAGCGAGTTATTATTTCTTCTCTAGCCATAAAGCGAGTGAAGAGGTTTTTAAAAAGGAGGCATTAAAATGAAAAAAATAAGTGTTACTTTAGTTGGTGTTGTCACGGCTCTTACGTTATTTTTGAATGTGTCTCATAATTCGGTCAATCATCAGGAAGCCTCTCAATTTATTAAAGATGTCATCGTTCAATATGCACATGGGAATACTGGTTGAAGATAAAGTTTCGAGATGGAAAACCTCGTTATTAATAGCGAGGTTTTTTTGATGTTAAATAGTAGGATATCGCTATCAAGCTAAGAAAAGCAAATACCCCAAATTAATTTTTTTGTTTAGGGTATTTGTATATACTTCCAAATATTAAGTCGATAGGCCATGAATGATGCCTCGAGATAAGGGAGTCTAAAGTATTTGAATAGGAAGCTTTAGATTGTTCGTTATAGTTATTTAAATCTTAATATAATTACATATAATTTTTCCTTTTATTATCTTAGTTAAAAGGAGTTTAAAATTTGTAATTCACTATGTTTTCCAAAGAAAATAATGAAAGGTAAGGCGATGAATGCATTTGCAAAATGACAATATTGTAAGAATACACGAATGTTTGTAAGAAAGTTCGATGTTTTCCTTTTTCTTTTTCTATTATAGTGAAATAGAAGAACGAAATATTCTCTTATGTAGGAAAGGAAGATAATAATGATTGATCTATTAAATAAATGGATGTTAGAAAGTACAGGTAATTTCAATATCGTTGTAGGACTTACAGCACTTCTATTTTTGGGTTCAGTAATTGCACTTATAATTATTTACAAAAAAATTGGTAAACCAGATGAAAGAACAAATCCTATTTATTTTAAAATTATTTCTTGTATGTTTACTACTCAAATTCTAATGAATTGCATATTTATTTCTTTAGTTGGTAAAGATATCGAGAATTTCCGTCAAATCTTTATATTATTTGAAGCCTTTGTATTCTTCGTTGGAGCTATTTATTCGTTTAAATTATATAGACAGGAATACAAATAATTTACCTATAAGAAACAATAAAAAATGTGAACTTTTCATTTTTAGTTTACTGTATATTCTATACATATGAGGTTAACATAACGTCGCCTTTTTCTTTTTCTATAACTCTATTCATCTTTTTATACATTCCTATCATGGCGGTACCCCATTTATAGGTTATGAGAAATGATGTTTTTTGCACTATTATCTATTCTTGGATATTATTAATAATATCTATATGAACTTCTTTTTTATTAAAAAAGGTTTGGCGGTGTGTTAAATGATTAAAGGTATTAAAAATATTGAAACGAAAGAACCGATAAAAATGTTTCTATTGGTTCCCTGTAGTATTCTTTTGTTTGATAATATTTATCAACATTTTATTCTTAGAAAGGACTTTTCACTACAGAAACTTTTATTTGAACTCATATTTTTATTTATTTTTGTTTCATTTATTTTATATAATAAGTGTCTACAAAAAATGAATAAACAAATGTTTACAAAATATATTTTTCTTGGAGTAAGTATTATTTATCTTTTGGCATACGATCTTATGTTTATACGTAATCCAGATGCTTCTTTACATATCCCTTATTTAGAGTGCTTCTTAGTAATTTCTGCACCTTTATTTTTAAGTATTCATTATCTTCTATCGGTATCTATTTGTATGATATGTAGATTTTTAATTGCTATTTATTATTTTGAAATTAACTATCCAATAGCATTAATATTATTGTTTCTAACAATTTTTGTTACGTCATTTTTTGTATTTCTTTCATTAAAATTTTTAGTACAAAAAATTAAGGCATCCTATGAAAAACAAATGAAAGAAACAGCTTTATCGATAATGAGGATAATGGAATTAAAGGATCAATATACGAAAGGGCATAGTGAACGTGTAGCAAATTATGCTACTATTCTTGCTAAAGAAACAAATGAATATGATGATAATTCCTTAAAACAATTTCATTTTATTTGTTTATTACATGATATAGGGAAAATAGGTATTCCTGATGAAGTTTTAAAAAAAGCATCTTCTCTTACAGAAGAAGAATATAATATTATTAAGACACACCCACAATTAGGATTAGAAGTTTTTAAAAATATATCTTTAATAAAAGGTAATGAAGACATAATTCTTTCTCATCATGAAAGATGGGATGGAAAGGGCTATCCTCAAAGACTAAAAGGAAATCAAATACCATTATGCGCAAGAATTGTTGCAATAGCTGATGCATTCGATGCAATGACTTCTTCAAGAGCATATCGTTCGGCTCTATCTCCTGAAGAAGCTTATAGACGTATTATAGAAGGATCTGGTACACAATTTGATCCTTCTATAGTAGAGGTTTTCAAAAAGGTATTTCCTTTGTGGGAAAAAATGGTCCCAAATTCTTTTAGTTAAAAGCTCATGTCTGAAATCGATTCATATTTGAGGTATGATGAATGCGAAAAATGAAAAAACCTAATCCAATCATGATAAAAGTTTGGAACTAGATAATGAATAAGGCACATAAAGAAAAGGTACCTATATATAGGTACCTTTTTCTAATAGTTTGTTAGCAGAAACAACTGCATCCGATAATGATTAATAGAATAAATAATACAACTAATAAAGCAAATCCTCCAGCGAAACCGCAGCCTTCGCCGCAACTACCACCATATCCCATAACAATAGTGCCTCCTTTTGATAAAAGGGTAAAACTAGGGTTCATTCCATGGATTTTAATGGGTTCACTTTACCTTATGTTTTAAAGAATGAATTGAGCAGGTCCTTTTGAAAATAAAGAAAAGACGCCATTAGGCGCATTCCTTTTAGGTAGATAAGACTTTAGTTTTCCAATCTAAAGAAATTTTGTATCAGTTCTTTGTGAGTATATCATAATATCTGATTGATTTATTATGCATTGTTACATACTTCTCTAAATCCCTCTATTTTTCATTTGATAAAATAAAATCCTAATATTACCAATAGTTTAATAAATATTTCTACATATTCAAGATATTTACATAAATTACAAAAGTGATACATTTAAGTTGTAAGTTATAAAAACTATTAAAGGGGGATTTATTATGTTCAAGAAATTAGTAGTAGGACTATTGTCAACTGGTATTGCATTAACAGGAGGAATTGGGGCAGCTTCAGCTGATACGCAAAAAGCTGTGAGCTCTCCGAAGCAAGCAACATGCTCAATTCCTTATGAATATTCTAATGGTAAATTCAAAAGAACTCTTTATTACTCAAATGGAGTATATGCTAATAGTTTTAATGAAAATGTTTGTGGCGGGACGATTACATGGTATTTAAAACATGTTCAAAATGGAGTTGCTTTTTACGAAGGTAATTTAAAATAGTAGATTTTTTGAACCTCATTTATTGAGGTTCTTTTATTTTTAATTTTTAAACTGATTCTCCATAAAAAAAGGCACCTTAGGGTGTCTTTTCTTTATTTTGCTAATGAATAGCTTGTCCTCTTCTATATAACTCTTTAAAATATAAAATGTGCCATCTTTGCCCTTCCCTTATGAAGGGAGGGACAGGAATGAAAAAACGTAAAAAAAAGGCGACCAAAAAGACAGAATCCCAGTCTTTCGTAAGTAATCTAGCATCGTGGACGACAGTACTGAGAAATATTCATTACTTCTTCACGCAAAGCCAGTTTGTAAAACATATAATTCAATTGATCAAAGAACAAATTGGAATGTAAAAAAGTGCTGCTATGATTAGCAACACTCAACTCAAAAACTAAAGTGGATCGAACACTGAGCTGAAAGTACTGACCATACTTTCTTCGCACAAGACCAAAGTGATTTAGAAGCGGCAAAGATGTCAGTGTTCTATCTTCTACTAAGATTATATTTTATTTTGTCCATAATAGACCTATATATACGGTAATAAAAAAGAAATACCCCGGCGACCAACCGGGGTATTTCATGACCGATAGGAATGAAAAAACTTGGCGACCAAACCTAGCTTTTGTGTTATTCCCATAAAATTTAAAAACTAAGCAACATCTTGTTGCACTTTTATTTTATCATTATCTTTATCTTATTGGAATACATTAGATTATTTTTTAGATAAGAGTCCAATACATATTATTAAAATTAAGATGGTTCAAGTCGGAGAAAGGCACCTTAGGGTGTCTTTTCTTTTTTACAAAAAAGAAAATTGTATTTTAAAACGCATTGTAGATACAAAACAACCGATTTCTTATACGTTAAGAGATCGGTTGTTTTTAGGGAGTTTTTTCTTGTAATAATCTTAAATGATTGATTTAAGGTTATACACTTAAATCATAAATAAAAGATAGAGTAAAAACTATATAAAAAATAAATGTAACGAAAACAAGAAAACATATAAACTGAGAATTAGATACATACTGTTCTATTCTTTTTTTCATGTTAATTCGTATTATTTTTCAAATGTGAAGTATCAATTGGAATTTGAGCTTTCCAAGATCCAGCTACTTTTCCAACTTTATTTATATTTATATCTAGCGTAAGAGGTTGTTTGAAAGAGTCTTTTCCTTCAGGACCTTCAACAAATGTAACGACACCTTCTGGTTTGTCATTATCACGAATGCCTACATGATCTAATTTTTTACCTGCTGCCACAAGTTCAAAAGGAAGACGATCATCTGAACTTTGGATAAAAGATACTATCCCGCCTTTTTTTAGCTCAGGGTTTTCTTCTTGTTGTCCATTAACCTTACCATCATTCCTAAGTTCTAATCCTGATGTATCAAATTCAAATGGTACTAAACTTCCGTCAGCTTTTTCCATTCTATAATGAACGGATATACGTGAATCTGCGATATATAATTCTTTGAAATGTACAGTAATACCTTGATCTGTAATTTTTTCATCAATAGGAATATATTTACCATTCTTCATTCCATCTATTTTGTTACCATTTTCATCTGTACCCCCCTCATTTACAACCTTATCGTTTATAACTGCATTAGAAAAATACGAGGCAACATTTGTAGCTGCTACTTGTACTTGTGGAATCATTGCTGTTGTGAAAAGTGCTGCTGCAGCTACTGCTGTATACATGAAACGTTTTGATTTTTTACTCATGTTTGTAAAGGTTCCTTTCTTCTGTTGTTTTTTCTGATTTATATTAGAAACATTCTCTAACTTGGAGCGACTTTCAAATGTTTTCCATGCTTGTTCTATATCAATTGTGATTTCTTGTGGTGAATTTCCACATTCTTCATCTAGCATTACGTTTTCCCATTGATTTAATTTACTAATTTCTACCAATAAATCTTGGCATGCTTCACATGTATCTAGGTGCTTTGTGAATTCCTTTCTTATATCATGAGAGAGTTCTCCATCAATATATGTTTGAATAAATCCGATATCATAACATTTCATTTGTTATGCCTCCTCTATTTGTTTATAAATCTTGCGAAATTTCATTTTGGCTCGGACCAATAATGTTCCAATAGAAGATATTTCAATTTGAAGTATTTCTGCAATTTCTTTATATTGAAAACCAGAGAATTTCATTAGTAAAAGGGTTCGTTCTCGATCATTCATTTTATTTAGTATCGTTTGGACTTTTGTAATTTCTTCTTTTCTTATCCAATCATCGTCTAATGATGAAACATTTTGTACTTCATGGTATTGTATTTCTTTATCAATCTTCGCTTGCTGCCTTTTTTCAGATCGGAAATGGTTATAAGCTACATAAGTAGAAGATTTAATCAACCATCCAGGTATGTTTTCAATTCCTTTCCAATCGCTACGATATAATTGTAAAAATACTTCTTGTGCTAATTCTTCAGCAATAGATTGATCTTTAACAATCCATATGATCTGTTTCACAGCATAAGCATAGTACTGCTTAAATAAATCTTCAAAGGTCATATCAGAAGCATGACTTTCTTCATTTTCTATGGTTAACATGTTAGTTTAAACCTCACTTTCAATTTGATACCTGTATTATAGAGAAACCAGAAAAACGGATTTTGTGACAGTTTTTCTAGTTATTTTTTTATATTTTTTATTATGTACTAAAAAAAGCATTCATCTGATTAAAAGATAAATGCAAAAAGGGAACTATAACTCTTACAGTAGTTGTCTATTTATGTATAAGAAAACAGTTAGTTTGTTGCCAAATTGTATTTAAGCGTACAATTTTCTTTTTTTCATATGGTGCCCCCATCGCTATTAACTTAAGAAATTGATTCTCCCCAAAACGAAAGAAACGGTTCTATCACATTAGATTTCACATTTAATGCTTCTGGACTACAAGGTAAAGAACTAGTAGTTTTTGAAGAACTGTATCAAGATAATATCTTAATAGCTATTCACGCTGAAATTGAAGAGAAGGGACAAACAGTGCAATTTAAAGAAGTAAAGCTAGAACAACTTAAACCAGAACAGCCGAATGTTACCCTTTTTATGGAATTAATTTATAAATGCCTCTAAATTAACCATATTCTTGACAATACTACTATTTACTTTAATATTAATTGCACTTTCTTATTGTAATCTTACATTCTTGTAAGGTAAATGTAAGACAATTCAATATGAAGACTATAACACTTTAGATTAAATTATAGATATCCAATAAACGAACAGGAGATAGCAACAATGAGTATATTAACAGTCCGTAACTTAAGTAAAATTTATAATACAGGAGAAGTATCTTATAAAGCTCTTTCCAATATTGATTTGACAATACAAAAAGGAGAATTTGTAGGGATTATGGGAGCATCAGGGAGTGGAAAATCAACTTTACTGAATATGATTTCTACTATTGATGCACCAACATCTGGGGAAGTATTTATTAACGAAAAAAATCCCTATTGTTTATCTTCTAATGATTTAGCTCTATTTAGACGTCGTGAACTAGGATTTGTCTTTCAATCTTTTAACCTCATGAATACTCTAACTGTAAAAGAGAATATTGTTTTACCACTTACATTAGATAATGTAAGTTTGAATGATATGAACGAAAAAGTAGAAGTTATTTCTAAACAACTGGGGATTGAACAGATTTTAAATAAAAGAACCTATGAAATTTCAGGAGGTCAAGCCCAACGAACTGCCATTGCTCGTGCCCTCATTCATTCTCCTCAATTAATTTTAGCAGATGAGCCAACAGGAAATTTAGATTCAAAAGCGGCAAATGATGTGATGGAACTTTTAAAGAAATTAAATCAAGAAGAACAAGTAACTATGATGCTAGTGACACATGACCCTGTAGCAGCGAGTTACTGTGACCGAGTAGTTTTCATTAAAGATGGATCTTTTTATAATGAAATTTATTGCGGTGACAATCGTTCAAGATTTCACAAAAATATTATGGATGTAATATCTTTATTAGGAGGCAATCAACATGAATTTGCGTCAGTTCGCGCTTAATAACGTCATTCGTAATAAGCGATTATATTTAGGCCATTTTTTAAGTAGTACATTTGCCGTGATGATTCTATTCATTTATGAATTACTTGCATTTCATCCTAATTTCACTGGTAATCTTGTATCGACAAGTGCGGTCATAAGTGCCTTAAGTACACAAGGATTTAAAATTACTCAATATCTAATTATATTTTTCTCCTTCTTTTTCATTCTATATTCTATTACTATGTTTTTAAAAACAAGGAAAAAGGAATTTGGTATCTTAATACTCCATGGCATGTCTGACACACAATTAAAAAAGTTAATCTTCATGGAAAATATGTTAATTGGATGTTCTGCAATTATTGTTGGGATTGGAACTGGATTAGTCTTTGGAAAATTAATTTTATTGATATGTAGTTCACTTTTCCTATTAAAAGGTGGGCTTCCATTTTATTTTCCTACTAAGGCAATTTTAATGACATCTATTATGTTTTTTATTTTATTTATACTTGTCTCTTTTTTCACTTTACGAGTAATGAAAGTATCCCAGCTAATTGAACTCATGAAATCTGAAGAAAAACCAAAAACGGAACCAAAGTCATCTAAATGGCTAGCTTTCTTTTCAATTCTTTGTATTATCATTGGATATGCTTCAGCATTTTATTTAGATACAGCATTGGAAAAAGGTACCGATTATATATATGTTATGTTAATATGCGTTTTCTTATGTGTATTAGGAACATACTTTTTATTTACTCAGCTCAGCTTTTATGTCATTAAAATATTGAAAAATCGTCAATACACTTTCTTTAAAAAAACAAATATGTTAACGATTTCGGAGTTAGCATATCGAATGACAGATAACGCAAGAACACTATTTCTAGTAAGTATACTTTCGGCAGTTGCCTTTACCTCTATTGGTGCTTGTCTTGCTATTGGAAATGGAGCATTGGCGGAAGTTGACAGCCCTTATGCGTTTGAGTATACATCATTGAAACGCAACAAGCAGGAGTCCTCTCATATTTCTCAAATCGAGAAACAATTACATGATGCTGGATTCTCATATAAGTTAGTAACTTCTACTGGTTTTAATACAGAAGGAGGTGCAACAATTATGAGCCTGACTGATTACAACGCAACTGCCAAAATACTAGGATACCCAGTAGAAACATTAAAAAAGGAAACAGATAGTCTAATTCTACCATCAAAAAAATATTTAAGAACAGCTTCTCAAGAGGAATTAAAGAAAGTGTCCTCATCTCTTAAAATAGAACAGGGTAATATGCATTTTAATCTTTCGAGGAATAAGATATTAAGGGATAATATTATTAGCCCATCTTATTATTTTTCCGTTGTTGTTTCAGATTCAATGTACGAAACAATACTAAATACAAAGCAATTAGCAGAAGGAAGGGCTGATCAGCATAAAGTCTATCGTTTTTTAATTAAAAATATGCATGAAGCAGCAGATGTTGCTAAACAACTTGAGAAGGTAATTTCATATGATTATCAAAGTGGACAACCACCTTTTATGTTTGATTGCTCGGTCTTACAATGGTTAGAACGTAAACAAATGAATGCAATGCTATCTATTCTTAGCGTACTAGTGGGGGTTGTATTTTTTATATTTGCAATTAGCTTCTTATACTTCCGTTTATTCACAGATTTAGATCGAGATAAAAGCCAATTTCAAACGCTTTCTAAATTAGGGTTAACTAAAAGAGAGTTAAAAAAAATTGTAACCCAACAAATTAGCATATTATTTTTTATGCCTATTGTGATTTCTGTTATTCACAGTAGCGTAGCCTTTTTGGCAATAAGGGCTTTAGCGCAGAGCAGGGTGGGCGTAGACTTACCTGTTGCAGGGAATTCTATTCTCATATTCACAAGCTTTATTAGTGTACAAATAATTTACTACCTTATTATTAGAAGAAATTATTTGCGTCAAATACTTCATTTTATAAAATAAAGCAAAAAGTATTATATTAGTTAGATGGACAAAGGAATAGTATTTAAATTTATAAAACAATAATTTGATTTAATAGATTTTAGCGTATTGTTAAACGTGATAAATAAATTCTTATATAAAAATAAGCACATCTGTTTTTTAACGAGATGTGCTTATTTTTATTTTAATAATTTATTCATATTATTGATTCATACTTACCTGAAGTTCGTAACAGCTAGGGCAGAGATTTAGACGTAGTTTAGTTTTGCTTTGAACGATATAACCACACTGTTTACAAGTCCGTTGCTCCAAACTTACTTTTCTACCATTTGGTAGTGCAAGTTTTTGTTTATCAGATAGTTGTTTTTTTCTGATTTTGAGCGTTTATATAGCTGTATATACCTATTATTTACTCTCTGGAATACATTAGCTACAGGGCTTCTAAAGGATTTAAACCTTCTTTACTGAGTTTTAGTTTTACTTGCAAGTTCTAATGGAACCTCATTCTAATTTTTATAACTTATCATTTATCTTCCCCCCATTGATTAAATTAGTTTTTGAAATAAATATGTGAATCTTTTTAGGTTTGTTATTAATCTTGTATAAACTCTAATCTAATTCTAATTTATGGTAAAATTAGATGGCGGATAGGAAGAAAAAGGATAAATGGTAAGAGATTATTTGCATACCGGGGGAATAAAAATGTTAAACAATAATGTATTAGATGCACTATTTAATGAGGTAGCATATGAAGATGAATTGTATTTTTATTATTTTTACACTATGAAAATGGCAGCAACATCAGAATATCTTAAATTTGGACCTGGTGCATTTTTAGAAAATCAACATCAAGTGATTTGTTTTACTAATAAGAGGATAATGATGCTTGAATTGAATCCTTTAACTGGTAAGTTTAATGGTAATAAAATAATAATTAATATTGAAGATGTAGAGGGTATAAAAGTAAAAAGAGGGCTAATAAAGTCTAAAGTTATTGTTACATTAAAAGGTAACAAAGGAGATATCGTTATGAATCCCAATAGTTTTACAATTGGATTATCAAATCATAAAAAAAACTTAGTGAAACTCCAAGAGATGTATAGCTAAAAAACAGTCTCTATAAAGTTAAAAAATTCATTTTGATTATGATCTTGATAAAAGATTAATTAGAATGGATTTTTTGTTTCTTTTATATGAGATAAGTAATGATATTCAAACTTTAAACTCGAATAGTTTATCGGAAGTTATTTGGTTGCAGTAAAAATGTTCAATTTAACAAGTGATTTAATGTTAAAGAAAATACATGGTAAGTATTTATATTCCTTTAAGAGGAATTATATTATTTTCTATTACAAGTGGATTAATTGATATGTTTTTTAGAGTTAGCGATCCAGAACTACTAGACTTCGAAAGTGAAGGATTTAAAAAAATAAATAATAGATTTCAATAAAACCAGCGATTAAAGTAGCATATTTATCTAGTATGTCTATTTTATTTAAATCATTAGCTATTCCCCCTTTCTACAAATATATTGATAAACTTCATCAATATATTTGTAGAAAGGGGGAATTTAAATGAAGAGAGCTAATAATAAGATTGGTCACTTTATATCCGAAAAAGGGAAGGAAGATTTTCAAATTGCTTACGATGAATCAATGGCACTTCTTCCAAAACCTAACGAAACGAAAGATATAAAAACGAAATATGGCACAATTCGTGCTTATTACTTTACTAAAGAAGAAAACAAACATAAAGAACCAATACTCTTACTCCCTGGACGTGGTGCATCTACTCCAATGTGGGTACCCAATTTAGAAGGGATAAGGGAGAAAAGGCCTGTTTATACGATAGATTTACTCGGTGAACCTGGAATGAGTGTGCAAACGAAGGTGATTGAAAACCAAAAACAACAAGCAGAATGGTTAAATGAAGTAATTGAAGGATTAGGTTTAGAAAAAGTGCATATCGTGGGTGTCTCCATTGGAGGTTGGACAACAATGAACTTGGCTAGATATAACCCTGAGCATCTTGCTACGGCTAGTTTATTGGACCCAGTCTTTGTATTTGCGCGAATATCCATAAAGATGATTCTAGCATCTATTCCAGTTTCCGTTCCTATTGTACCTAAGTTTATAAGAGAAAAGATGTTAAGCTATGTTTCTGGAGGAGCAGAAATAAATAAAGATGAGCCGATCGCAAAGTTAATCGAGTCGGGTATGCGTAACTATAAACTGAAAACGCCAGCGCCTGATTTATTTAGTAAAGAAGACTTGAAAAATATCAATATTCCAGTGCTTGCATTAATGGCTGAAAAAAGTACAATGCATAATTCGGTAAAAGCAGTTGAAACTGGGAAAAGATATGTGAAAGATATCGATATAGTGAACTGGAAAAATGCATCTCACGCAATCAATGGTGAATTCTCTAACGAAGTTAATGCCAAAATCCTTGATTTTGTAGAAAAATATGCTAATGATAACTAAGTTGAACGTGGAGAATATGTTGTAATAACAACTTTATCTATTTTCATGAATATGTATAATTACATAAAAATTCAAGGAAAAAGAGAGTATACTTTCTTATTGTGTAATAAAGATAAGGCCCGCCTACGGAAATAGGCGGGCTTTTTTAACATATAAAGAAAAGACAACTTTTAAGGCGCCTTCCTTCGATTCGAAACATTTTATGTTTCATAATACGTATGGACTCTCATCCGAATATTATTTTACTAGGTTAAGTTTTCAAGATAATACTCTCTTTTAATTGGAATGAACCAGAGTAGTGTATCACTTTATTTTTAAGCATCCTTCTCAACAAATGTGAATATTTTCATTATCCTTTTTACTACAAAGGGTAGTAATTTAGAAGCTAAAAATGCAAGCACAAAAGCAATTCCCCATGTTTTCATCCATGATTTGAGAAATAAATCTGTATATCCAACATTCATTGAAACCATGACGAAAGAGATAATACTAGATATACCTAAAATCATAAAGAGATTAAAAATTATTGGTTCAAATTTTTTATTGATTTTCAAAATTAACACCTATTTTCTATATATACTTTGCTGTCCGATTTCACCAACATCTAATCTTACAGTTTGAAATCTAGGTTGTCCAGTTTGGTTTACTTTGCTGCAATAGCAACAATAGGTATATAACTACAGCGTAAATAAACGTTATAATTAATAGTTTTACTTTGAATGCTAAGGAGCAGAACTCGATAGGCTGTATGAAGAGAGAAAGGATCCCCTTAAAGGAGACCCTTTTTACATTTTAAAGAAATCTTTCATCATTTTAGCGTCTTTAATATTCACTACCACACCTTCCACCTTATCTTTCTTCGCATCTTTAGCAATCGTAATTTGTTCCTTATTATCAACCCACACAAGAAACTCTTCTTTTGCGTCATCTTTATATGTAACGGTTATAGTAGAATGTGCAGAATCTCTCTTTTTTTGATCTAATGTGATTGGTTTAGAGGTACCTTTTTGAACTGCTGAAACGATAGATTTTACCATTTCTTCATTACTTGTTTGAGATTTGGAAGTAGTATGATTTGTTGTTTTGAGTATTTCAATGTCTGTAATATTTGCGGAGTTTAATTGAAAGGTATTTTGTGTATGTTCTTGCTTAACTTGTGAAGCTTTATCTGTAGCTGAGGTGCTTGTACAACCAATTAAAGTGAAAGATAGAGTGGTTAGAGCGCATATAGATATGATTTTTTTCATAGTATCCATCCTTATGTTTAATCATAAAAATTTTCTGTTAATTTAGGTAGTTATTGTAAGGTGGGTGAGATGTTTTAAAGTGGAAAATTAAGCTGTTCATTCTCTATTAAAAAAAATCTAAATAACTTTTTTCATATTCTATGTTTAACATTTCGAAAATGGGTGTATTACATATAATATAACAAATAATTCATTTTAAAGGAGGAAGTTAAAGATGGAAACGAAGTATAGTAAACCTTTTGTATATGAATTTATTACGGAGAAAGAGGTCATGAATGCGGCGAATGATCTAGTGAAGAAAGGGATAGACCAAAAAGATATTTACGTATTAACACATGAGAAAGATAGGACAGATAGAATCGCAGACAATGCAGACGTGAATACAATTGGAATAAAAGAGGAAGGACTTGGGACAAGCATTATTAACGTCTTTCAAAAAACGGGAGATCAGTTAAGAAATAAGATGCAAGAGTTAGGGCTTAATGAGGAAGAAGCAAACTTCTATGAAGAAAAACTGGATGAAGGGAAAATCTTGTTATTCGTTAAGGATTTAGAAAGAGTCGGTGAATGGTTACAAGAAAGAAGATGCATGTATTCTATTTAAATTTGTATCCTTTAAATCTATAAATCTATTACGAAAAGGAGATTAGAAATATGAGTGAGAGCGGGCTAAAAGAACAAATTACTGGTAAGGTTGAAAAGAAAAAGGGCCAAGTAAAAGAAGGAATTGGTGAAATTACAGAAGATACAGAGTTGAAAAATGAAGGGAAGTGGGAGAAGACGAAAGGAACGATAAAAGAAAAAGTCGGAAAAGTGAAACAAAAGATAAGTGATGGGTTGGATAATAAAGAATAATACATGTTTATCAAGCTTTGGTTACATACCAAAGCTTGATAAATCCAATATAAAACGAATATAGGAGGTTTAATTGTGGGACTTATTATTACGTGTATTGTAGGTGGACTTATTGGTGCGTTAGCTGGAATGATTACAGGAAAAGACTTTCCTTTAGGTATAGTTGGTAATATTATTGCCGGATTAATCGGATCTTGGGTAGGTAGTGCGTTATTTGGTCATTGGGGTCCTGAATGGGGAGGCATCTTTATCCTTCCAGCTTTATTAGGTGCAATCGTCTTTATTTTAATCGTTACATTCTTTTCTAGAATGCTACGGAAAGCGTAAGTATTATAATGAATAGTAATCTTAAGTTTATTATATGTAGCTATAAAGTTAATAAACTGATAAATATACATAAAAAAGCATCCAATTAAAAGTTTGGATGCTTTTTTAATGTAATCTGCATAGGAATGAGTGGAGGATGAAGACCCCCCACTCATTAAAATTACACTTTCTATTATGTATTAAACCATCGTTACTTTTTCACAATTATTTATTTTTACGACCTGCCTTGGTTCTATATGAGATAAGCCATCGCTATTACCTATATCAACTACAATTGTATTCGTCAGTATGTTAATAATGGAACCAATTAATTTTGTAGCATGATCGTGTCGATAAGAAAATTGAACGAAATCTCCCTTTTTAAAGTTGTGCTCTTCCATAGATAGATCCCCCTAAAAATAATGTTTATACATTATACATACACAAATTTATAAGGTTTAAACATTTAGTAGTATTTTTTAAGTGTTAAGCCGAGAAAGGTGTAGAAAATTTATTTATAATAAAAATAAAAAAATATGTTTAAAATTAATTTTTATGGGTAATTAACATAGTAGTAGTTTGAGATAAGGGGGCGGAAATAATGAATTTGGCAATAAATATTTTGCAAAATGATTTAGGGTATACAGTACAACTTAATGGTGAGATTGATGCATATACGGCATCAGATTTAAAAAATAAGATCGTGCCTATTGCAAGTGAAAAAGAGGTTCATATTGTAGTAGATTTTCATAACGTAGATTATATGGATAGTACAGGTTTAGGCGTTTTTATAGCGCTATTAAAAGCAGTTAAGAAAAATGATGGAAAACTAGAGTTTATTGGTGTATCTAAAAGATTAAAAAGATTATTTGATATTACAGGACTAACAGAAATATTAAATTTGAATTCCGATTTTGAAAAAGTAGAAAGAAGGTGACTAGGGATGATGGAGAATTTTGAAAAGATAGAAATGAAAATTCCTGCAAAAGCAGAATATGTAGCTATTATTCGTTTAACAATGGCTGGTGTTGCGAATCGAATGGGCTTTGCTTATGACGATATAGAAGATATGAAAATTGCTATTAGTGAAGCTTGTACAAATATTGTACAACATGCATACAAAGAAGATGTTGGAGAAATTGCAATTGTCTTTGGGCTATATGAAGATCGATTAGAAATTATGGTTGCGGATAATGGGGTTAGCTTTAATTTTAATAACTTAAAAAGTAAAGTTGGTCCGTATGATATTAATAAACCAGTAGAACATTTGCCAGAAAATGGTTTAGGTTTATATTTAATAAATACGTTAATGGATGATATACAAATTATGCATGATGAGGGCATGACAGTTTTAATGACAAAATATATACAAAGAGAGCAGGTGGAGAATGATGGAAATCCAATCTCAACCTACAAATCTTGCTAAAGAAGACGTTATTAAACTAATTATAGACTTCCAACAAAACCAATGTGATGAAGCACAGGAAAGATTAGTTAATCATTATAAAAATCTCGTACATTCCATTGCATATCGCTATTCAAAAGTTGGTCCGATGCATGAGGATATTATACAAGTAGGAATGTTAGGGCTCTTAGGCGCAATAAGAAGGTATGATTATTCAATAGGGAACGCTTTTGAGCCATTTGCAATACCTACGATAGTAGGTGAAATAAAGAAGTATTTACGTGATAAAACTTGGGGTATTCATGTTCCAAGGCGAATTAAAGATTTAGGCGGGAAAATTAAACTTGCGATAGAGGAGCTAACAGATCATTTGCAGCGTTCACCGAAGATTATAGAGATTGCGGATCATTTAGGACTATCCGAAGAGGAAGTGCTAGAAATTATGGATGCGAAAAATAATTATCGAGTATCTTCCTTAGATGATGTAGTTGAAAATTCATCTGATGGAAGTTCGGTAGCGAGAATTGAATCTGTAGGTGAGGTAGAGCAAGGATATGAAGAGACAGAAAGACGTCTCGTTTTAAAGGATATTTTTAACGTATTAAATGATACGGAAAAGAGTGTTATTCATTATATATTTGGTGAAAATTTAAATCAAAAGGATACAGGGGAACGATTAGGTATTTCACAAATGCACGTTTCTCGTATTAAAAGACAAGCGATAAGTAAATTGAAGCAAGCGGCGTTTTTAGATACATAAAAAATTTTAAAGAATTATGTTTAAAACATGAGAAAAGGGGTAGTTATTAAGTATAGGAGGAGATATAAAAATGTCACACGATGTGAGAGAACTAATCGAAGGATTGAATGAAGATTTAGCAGGAGAATACTCGGCAATTATTATGTATAACCATAATGCAGCTACAGTTTCTGGTATATATAGACAAGTGTTAAAACCTTTCTTTGAATCTGAAATTAGTGATGAACAAGGACATGCCCTATATTTAGCGGAGAAAATTAAGACGTTAGGTGGTACACCTACTACGATTCCTTTACCAGTGAAACAAGTAGAAGATGTTAGAGAAATGTTAGAAGAAGCTAGGAAGTCAGAATATGAAACAATTAAGCGTTATGAAATGAGAAAAGAACAGGCAGCGAAGTTAAATATGACAGAGTTAGTTGTAAAGTTAGAAGATATGATCGCAGATGAAACAAATCATATGGAAGAGTTAGATCGTCTTTTAAGTGATAAAGCAATGGTGTTAAATTAAAAGTGGAAATTAATAGAGTGAAAGAACAAACTCTCATTTCTGGGGGTTTGTTCTTTTGCTGTATAAATATGTTTGAGTAGGAAATTTTCATTTTGTAACTGAGTATGTAATACTAGAAAAATAGAAAATGATAATCGATTTACATTTTATATAAGAAAAGGGGAAATAACTTGTGTCCATTTTAATTGTCGATGATAATCCGGTTAACATCTTTGTAATTGAAAAAATTTTAAAACAAGCCGGATATCAGGATCTTGTATCGCTTAATTCTGCACAAGAGCTTTTCGAATACATTCAATTTGGAGAAGATTCTTCCAGGCATAATGAAATTGATTTAATACTATTAGATATTATGATGCCTGAAATTGACGGACTTGAAGTTTGTAGGCGATTACAAAAAGAGGAGAAGTTTAAAGATATTCCTATTATTTTTGTAACAGCTTTAGAAGATGCGAATAAATTAGCTGAAGCGCTTGATATAGGCGCAATGGATTATATTACGAAACCGATAAATAAAGTTGAATTGTTAGCGCGTATGCGTGTAGCATTACGCTTGAAATCGGAATTAAATTGGCATAAAGAACAAGAAGAAAACCTTCGTAATGAGTTGGATTTAGCTACACAAGTACAAAGAAACTTATTAAGTAGCCCATTAAGAGAAGATCATATAAAAATTGAAGCAAGCTATTTACCTTCATTCAAACTAGCTGGAGATATGTATTATTGGTATAAAATCGATGAAAACCGCTACGGTATTATATTATTAGATGTGATGGGACATGGTATATCTGCTTCATTAGTTTGTATGTTTATTTCGTCTGTATTACGTGAAACGATTAAATCTTTAATCGATCCAGAACTCGTCATTAAAGACTTAAATAAATATATGACTCTTTTACATAATGAGAATGACAATATTCCATATTATTTTACAGCGATATACTTAGTAGTGGATACAGAAAAGAGAACAATTGAATATGTAAATGCAGGACATCCTTCTGGATACGTTTTAGTGGATGAAGCGAATGTAGTGGAACTAAATCGCGGGAGTTGCGCGGTAGGATTTTTTGATGAAATAAAAGTTAAAAAGACAGTTATACCTTTTGAGAAGAACGCTCAAATATTATTATTTACAGATGGTGTGCTTGAAGCAATTGCAAATGATGAATTTGAGTCTGAAGAGAAATTACGTGCTTTTACAGAAAGAAAATGGGGGGATTTAGAAGAAGAGATAGAAGGGTTTTATAGGGAAGAACAGAAGAAAACACAATCAGATGATATGTGCCTAATTATGATACAAACGAATGCGAAATAAAAAGCGTATGAAATCCAAACAG
Source organism: Bacillus cereus group sp. MG4 (assembly GCF_040460055.1). Lineage (NCBI taxonomy): Bacteria > Bacillati > Bacillota > Bacilli > Caryophanales > Bacillaceae > Bacillus > Bacillus cereus group sp. MG4. The sequence goes on from NZ_JARVGZ010000001.1 coordinate 4,456,387, forward strand.
AGGATTTCATACGCTTTTATTGTATTTTTTGATAGATTTGTTCGTTAGGATTAAACTGGATATAATGCGGCATTATATTTGAAAAACGAAGAGTTTCTTTATTTCCTAAACATAGGAATCCATTATGACCTAAGCTTTCATAAAATAGTTGCTGTACTTGGTTTTGAAGTTTACTAGTAAAGTAAATTAAAACGTTACGGCAAAGTATAATATGAAATTCGTTAAAAGATTGATCAGTTACTAAATTATGCTGTGCAAAAATAATGTTTTGTAGCAGTGATGGATTAAAATAAGCAAAACGATTATCTGTTGAATAATAGTTAGAAAATGCTTGTGTACCGCCAGCTTGTAAATAGTTTTTCGTATAAGTTTGCATTTTATTTAACGGAAGGATGCCTTGTTTTGCTTTTTCTAACACATTTGTATTCATATCTGTTGCGTAAATAACAGCTTTTTCACTTAATCCTTCTTCGTGAAGTAAGATAGACATTGATAATACTTCTTCACCGGTTGCGCATCCAGCATGCCAAATTCTAATTTCAGGATACTTTTTTAATTCAGGAATGACATGCTCTCTTAGCGCTTTAAAAAAGTTAGGGTTACGGAACATTTCAGTTACGTTAATGGAGAAATCATTTAATAACTGTTCTAAAAAGCCTTCCTCATGAATTACTTTTTCAATTAATTTTGAAATGGTTGGTATATTAGAGAGCTGCATTCGATTACAAATTCTTCTATAAATAGATGTGCGAGCATATTGGCGAAAATCGAAGCCAGATAGTTTAAATACCGCTTCCAATAGTAATTCAATTTCTAAGTTCGTGCGCTTATCCATATCGACGGATGGATCAAAATTATAATACTTATTTTCCACTAAAATTAAACCTCACTTATTTTATTAACCATACACTCATTACTGAATAGAGTTGATGTAAATTTAATGGTTTACTTATATAATCTGAAGCGCCAGCAGATAAACATTTTTCTTTATCATTTGGCATTGCTTTCGCAGTTAATGCGATAATAGGTATTTCATGTAACCTTAAGTTCATTCGGATATGTTCCATCGTTTCATAACCATCCATATTCGGCATCATAATATCCATTAAGATAAGGTCAATATTTGTATTGTTTTTAAGTATTTTTAAACACTCTATACCGTTTTGTGCAGTAATAATGTTGGCATGTTGTTTTTTTAATGCATTTTGTAATGCAAATATATTTCGGTGATCATCATCGACAATTAAAATGGTTTTCTCTTGGAAGACGTTATCTGTTTCTGGAGTCACGATAGTTTCCTCCACAACTTCAGCAGGAATAACATCTTCTATCGTTGCTGCAACTTCTAAATTGGATACTTGTATATCAGTTAGTCCATTTGGAAGGTTAGGAATATATACAGTGAAAGTACTGCCTTCTCCTACATGACTCTCCAACGTAATCCAACCACCTAATAATCTAGCAAATTCTTTACAAATAGATAACCCTAAGCCTGTACCACCATATTTCCGAATCGTTGCGCCATCTGCCTGTTGAAAGGCTTCGAAAATAAGTTGATGCTGTTCTGTAGCGATACCAATACCAGTATCTTTTACCGAAATTGTCATCCAATCATTACTGATAGATTGCATTTCATCACTTAAATGGGTTGTTTCTATCGAATCGAAATGTAAAGAAACGGATCCTTTTTCCGTGAATTTAAATGCATTGGATAATAAGTTTTTAATAATTTGTTCAATCCGTTTTGTATCTGTATAAAACAGATCAGGAATAGCATCACTGTCTTCAATAGTAAATTCGACATTTTTTTGTGCAGCTATATGTAAAAAGTTTTGATGCATATTTGCTGCCATGTCACTTATGTTCGTTGCTTCAAAAATCACATCTAGTTTTCCGGCTTCTACTTTAGACAAATCTAGTATGTCATTAATTAAAGTAAGTAAATCTTTTCCTGATGAATGAATAACGGTTGCTAGTTCAATTTCATCATCGGATAAATGATTATCATGATTTTCTTTTAACATTTCAGATAATAGTAAAATACTATTTAACGGTGTGCGTAATTCATGTGACATATTTGCTAGAAATTCTGATTTGTATTTTGAGCTACGTAATAACTCACTTGCTTTTTCTTCTAATTCTGATTTAGTAATTTGTAAGTCAGCTGTCTTTTGTTCAGCTTCTTCAGTTCTAGACTCTAATTGTTCATTCGTTGTTCGTAATTCTTCGGCTTGCATTTGTAGTTCTTCAGCTTGCGTTTGCAATTCTTCTGATTGAACTTGCAACTCTTCTGTCATTGCTTGTGATTCATGTAAAAGAGTTTGAATTCGCATACGTCCCATAATGCTATGGATCGTTAAACCTAGATTATCAACAGTTTGTTGAATTAAATCTTGATGTAAATCTGAAATCTCAGTTACACTTACTAATTCCATTACTGCGATCACTTCATCTTCAAATAAGATAGGGACGACTAGTAGATTTTTAGGGCGTATTTCTAATAATCCAGTAGTAACGTAACGAAATTCTTCAGGTATGTCCCTGAGAATAAAACTTTTCTTTTCTAAAGCAGACTGTCCAATGAAACCTTCACCCATTTTAATGGATTGTTTCCCAATATCAGCACCTTGATCTGCGAAAGAAGCTTTTTTCACATAGTAGACAGTGTCTTCAATTTCTTCACGTATATAAAATGCACCGCAAGAAGTTTGCGTTTTTTGTATAACTCCACTAAGAATTTTGTTACCTAACATCTCAATAGAAGATACACCTTGATACATTAAAATTAATTCTGCAAGCTCGGTTTGCAACCACTCTCTTTTCGATATTTCGTCTAGTAAGTGGTTCGTTGTGTGAGCTAGATCTTTTATTTCATCATGGCTGTTCACATGAATTTTTTCCGTAATTTTTTCTTTAGAAGAAATGGATTTAATAACTTGAATTACATTTTTAATCGTTTTTGTAATGGAATTCGAAATATAGAGTGAAATAATAATGGAAATACAAGAAAGTAAGAACAATAAACTGTATAACCAAATCTCTAATTTATTATTTTCGGTATCTAATTGTGCAGCTCTTTTTTTCGTTAGTTGTTCCTCTACACTACGGAAGTTAGTTAGCTGCGATTGTAATGATTGAATTTGAGTCGTGTCGATTGCTTGTACGTTATTACTATTGTGATTCGTAATGAATGGGTGAATCTCTTTATTAATCCAACTAGTAATGTTTTCATTAATCTGTTTTAATTTTTCTTGCTGAGAAGGGTTATCCTCTAATAGAGCTAAAAGATCTTGATAATGTTTTTCGTAATCCTTTTCCGCAGCGTTAAGAGATTGAACGTAATTTGCATCATTAGAAGTGATAAATCCTTTCGCTTTATTTTCAATTGTTAGTAAATCTTTCTCCACTTGATTCGTTAAATTAAGAACTTTAAAATCGTGATTAATAATAAAATTACGAGATTTTTGTAAACTGGAAATCCCATTGTTTAACATAATGAAAGAAATAAGCAAGAACAAAATGATAACTAAATAACCAGCCATAATTTTGAAGCGAATACTAAATTTTGCTTTCGATTTCATTAAAAATTCCTACCTTCAAGGTTATTCAAAGTTTTCAATTGTAAAGAATGAAAAACGTAATATATATTATATCAGTTTTCATAGGGTCAAACTAGAAATCCCCCTATTGTATTAGGGGGTTCTTTTTTAATAGAGGAAATCATTTTGAAATATAAAAACATATATGAAAAGTAACGATCGAGGGAATAGGGGGATAATAAAACTTTTAAGAAGGAAAGAGTGTTCTTAAAGCTTTTTTTGCATCTATTCCTTCAAAGATAAATAATACAAGCTCTCTCTTTTTTACAGTAAGGAAAAAGGATATTAATGTGCTTAAGCTTTTAATAGAAGTAAGTGTTCCGTGTTTACTTATAAATACATTCGTTTGAAATGTTGTCATTAAAGCATAAAAATGATGAATCTGCGTTATTGTAGGTGTTTCATTATAAAGAATAGTAGTAGATTGGATTGCATTCATCGAAATATTCCTTTCCATATAGTAAGCATAACAATATAAACATACCCGTTTTAAAAAATGTTAAACATATAAACGTAAAAAAATATAATTATAGTTTTTTACGTTTAGAAAGCGTTACGAAGGGTATACATATACTACAAAGAGATTGACTCAAGATGAATTATAAGATTTCTATTCTATAAAAATATACTTTTACTTTAAATAAAAAGGAGTCTGGTATACATGAATGAAATGATGATTGATATTACATTTGATTTAATTTACTTGTTAAGTAGTTCGCTTGTAATCCTTTTACTATTCGCTTTTTTCGTAAATGGTTATGTTAATAAAAAGATTAGTGTATACAGAAATGAAGAAAGATAAAGATACATTATATAAAACTTTAGGAGGTTAATAGTTATGGATGTAGATAGAAAAATAGTAGGTGTTTTTAGAACAATTGATGATGCGGCATGTGTTATTAATGAATTAAATGATAAAGGATACTCGGCGGATAATATTTCAGCTATTGCGAAGGATCAAAAGGAAATTGAACATCTGGAAGAAAAATCGGGTGAAAAAGTGAATCATGAAACTGCACATAAAGCGGATATCTTTTCAGCGACAGGGCTTGTGGCAGGAGGAGTAGCAGGCGGACTCGGTGGTTTATTAACAGGTCTTGGTATACTTGCCGTTTCTGGAATGGGTCCAATCGTAGCAGCGGGACCTATTGCAGCAGCTATTGGAGGAGCCGGTATTGGCGGAGGAGCTGGAAGTTTAATAGGAGCATTTATCGGATTAGGAATTCCCGAAGAACACGCTAAGAAATATGAAGAATACATTTACGATGGAAATATATTAATTTTAGTAGATGCAAAATTAGATGATAAGTTAGAAATCTATAAAATATTTGATAAGCATAATGCTTATAACTCTGATTTCTTTAAATAATATGTACTTCACATATCAATGATGAAAAATGTAAACATAGTGAATATCGTTTTTTGATCTTACAACTTTGGCGCGGCCGAGGAGTCGTATAACTATAAGAGAGGAAGGGCTTATAGTAAAAGATCAAGTTCTATTCTGTTATTTAAAAGGGAAGAGGTGTCTTTTCGTGATTGTAAAAATAGTAAAGGATAGTAGTAATAGCTTCCTTTGTACAGTTCAAAATAAAAGTGGAGAACAGTATGTGAAGAAATGGTTTCGTAAACAGAAAAACAATGAAGAATTAGGGCGACCAACTTTTAAAGAAGTAGAAAAGGACTGGAAGGAAAATAGAGAATCGTTTATGTATCCTAATGTTAAAGCGCTTTAGTGAACAAAATAGTCGCTGTATTCTTACAAAACTGTCACATTCCTGTAAGGTAATTCAATAGATTCGTTACTTGTTCCATGTCATAATAAAGACATAAGAAAGCTTATTCAAACTACAACTTATTAGGAGCGTGTCAGTCATGATTGTAACAACAACGTCTGGAATTCAAGGTAAAGAAATTATTGAGTATATCGATATTGTAAATGGTGAAGCTATTATGGGGGCAAATATTGTTCGCGACTTATTCGCTTCTGTTCGTGATGTTGTCGGTGGTCGTGCTGGTTCTTACGAAAGCAAGCTAAAAGAAGCTCGTGATATCGCAATGGATGAAATGAAAGAACTTGCAAAACAAAAAGGTGCGAACGCTATCGTTGGTATTGACGTAGATTACGAAGTTGTTCGTGATGGAATGTTAATGGTTGCTATAAGTGGTACAGCTGTACGTATATAAGTAAATAAAAAACAGGCTCCCCCTTGAAGTTCATGCTTTGAGGGGATTTTTTTGTCTTCGCTTATTTTGTAATCGCGTCTGTTTTTGGATTATGAATAATTGTTTCCTGTCTTGCTATAAATTTCATAGGCGAAATAACCAAATAAATAGCCTATTCCAGACCCTAAACTAATGGAAAGCAGTGAGAAATCCGGGAAAAACATACCGAAAATCAAACCGATCATACAGCCGACAAGCATTCCCATAGGTATGAAACTATCTAATAACAGTTGAGCTTTTTGAGATTTTTTCTTACCTAATTTTCCGTTCTTATATTTATGTTCCAATCTTTTAATTACAAATACTACAATTCCACCAACTATTACAACAGGCGCGATTGCCGTGATTAGCCACATGTGAAAATCTCCTTTCACCTTTTAATAGAATTATACCAGATACTTACAATTAGTTATTCCTAAACGTATTATCTAGTCTATTTAAATGGCCAATCAAAAAGACTCCTTCAATTGTAATCAATAACTCGTCAAAAACACTTTCCCTTTAGCTTTCTCAGCAGACTGCACGATATCAACCGCTGTTTTCGCATCTGTTAGGTCGTATGTAGAATGTACTTTCATAAAACGTAATTGTTTATTTTCTACTAAGCGAATTAAGTGACGAAACGTTTCTTGCCATTTATATGGTGACACTTCTTTATTCCAATGTCGTAAATGAAATATGTTTGCGTGCACTTTTGCTTTCGTGACAATCTCTGCCCAGTTAACTTGTACACCTGATAGAAGACCGATCGTTAAAAAGTGCCCGTTTGGACGTACACAAAATGCTAATTCATTTCCGTCAGGTCCTCCAATAGAATCAATCGCAGCATCTGCACCAATCCCATTTGTTAACTCCATAACGGTTTCATAAAGCGGGGCAGTGGAAGTATCGATTACATATGCAGCACCAAGGCGTAGTAATTCTTCTGTATGCTTATTATTTCTTGTAACAGCAATGAATCGGAAGTTTAAAATTTGTGATAACTGCGTAAAAAGATGACCAATAGCGGATCCACAAGCATTCACTAATAAAACGTCATTACGTTGTAAGTTTAACGTTTCTGTACATGTAACCCACGCCGTAAGAGGATTAATATACATTTGTGCCGCTGTAAAATCATCAATGGAATCCGGAATAGGGACTACCAAATCAGCTGATGTCTTCACATATTCTTGCCAAGTACCTTCTCCGCGTAACGGTAAAACACGTTTACCGATAAGGTCTCTCGTAACGCCCGCACCTACATCTTCTACAATACCAACACCTTCATAACCAGGTATGTTAGGTAATGGGATTCTATGAGCGTACGCTCCGGTGATTGGAATTAAGTCAGATGGATTAATCGGTCTAACTAACATACGAACGAGAACTTCATTCTCTTTTAGAGGTTCTATATTTTTATATTCAACTTGTAATACATCTTTTGGGTTACCAAACTCATGAAATTGAATGTGTTTTCCGTGCAAGATAAAAGTGCCCCCTTAGTTTGATTGGGTTTATTATAGCATTTTTGGTTGGAGTGATTATTTCGTTATCAAAAAATAAAAGGGAACAGAAATTCGTCGTTTATCTATTTGATAAAATCGATTTCTCCTGAATACGTAGTAATAATAAGAAAAAGACGCTCTTGTGAGCGTCTTTTTCTAACTTGAGATAGATACATTATTATTGTTCTACTAGGCTACATAGTTCTCGTATAAAGTTTTCTCACACAAATGATCTGTGTATCAATTTGCTTTTGATATACAGATCATTTGTATGATAACTCGTATAGATAATTGCTGAATAATAATCTTACATAAATGCTTTTAAAAGTTCTTGAACTAATGGAATTACCCCACCTACAAATTTTAAAACTGCCATTGCGATTTCCATATGAGTGCCTCCTTTTTTAATGGTAGGATGTAATGAATCTTTATATACCTATTATAGTAAGCGCTTACAAATACATCAATGCATTTCGATATGCAATATTTCATATTTGCATTCAGTAATGAGGATAAAGAGGAATTAATAATTTATCTCGCTATTTGTGGGGTGGATTGCCTGTAAAAGCACAATTGATGAGGGTTAATAACCAATGGGGATAGACAAAAGCTCCACTGATTAAAGTTTCACTTTATCAAAATGTAAGTTGCATCTTGTATAATGTAATGGTGGAGGTCAGATATGAAAAAAATAAGTTTAAATATAGATTTGGATACAAATGTATTGGAAGTGGTATTTATTCCAAGAAGGTTTATTATTTTATGGATTACACTCGTATATATAGCTTCAATACTTTTAGAATTTCGTAATAATATTTTCTCTATGGATAGTTTTTTCTTTACAATAGTCATTGTTATTCATACTATTTTTCATTGGTATGCGAGTTCATTAAAAAATAGGCAATTGTTGTACTTCTTTTTTGTACAACTTTTCATTGTGTTTTTGGCTGCGTTTATTGCAACAAATGCTTCGATAGCGATTTTTGTTGGGTTAACTCCTATTTTAATCGCCCAAAGTTTATATGTTTATAACAATATATTTAAAGTAATGGCAGTTTTTACTCTTATGTATGCAATATTTTGTGCTGCAATTAGTATCAATTATGGTGTGAATAAATTAGCTATTCTTATCTCTATGTTTCTTTTAGTGTTAGCAATTATTATTCCTTTTTCTTATATTAATAAGCAGCAATTTGATGCACGTAATCGTATACAGAGCTATATTAAAGAGTTAGAGTCTGCATATATGCGAGTGGAAGAATTGACATTAGCTAATGAAAGGCAGCGTATGGCAAGAGATTTACATGATACGTTAGCGCAAGGTTTAGCGAGCTTAATTATGCAATTGGAAGCGATAGATGCCCATATGCAAAAAGGGAATACAGGACGATCTCAAGAGATTATGAAACAAACTATGATAAGAGCGAGACAAACTTTACATGATGCAAGGTTGGTTATTGATGATTTGCGTCATACTACTAATTCATTTAATGGAGCAGTAAAAGAAGAGGTTCAACGTTTTTCTGAAGCTACGTCTATACATGTGAGATTTACTATCCAAAGTCCACCGTATATTTCAAGCGTAGTAAAAGAGCACTGCTTATATGTAATTAGTGAATGTTTAACAAATATCGCAAAACATTCACAGGCAGCAGATGTAAATTTAAATGTTGAATATATCGATGATCTTGAAAAACTTACTATTGAAGTTGAAGATAATGGAATTGGTTTTGATACTAGATATATCGGTAAGAATCCTGGACATTATGGTTTAATTGGTCTAAATGAGCGTGTTCGATTGATTAAGGGAGAAATACATATATTGAGTGAAAAGATGAAAGGTACGAAAGTGTATATTCAAGTGCCTATAAATAAAGAAGGAGATAGCCATGAAGCATAACGTATTAATTGTAGATGATCATTTCGTTGTAAGAGAAGGTCTGAAATTAATAATAGAAACGAGTGATTCATTTCAAATTATAGGTGAGGCTGCAAACGGAGAAGAAGCCCTTTCTTTCATAGAAAAGAAGAAACCTGATGTCATTTTAATGGATTTGAATATGCCTAAAATGAGTGGTTTAGAAACAATTGAGGCTTTGAATGAAAAACAAAACCATACGCCGATTATTATATTAACTACTTATAACGAAGATGAATTAATGTTAAAGGGAATTGAGTTAGGGGCAAAAGGATATTTGCTAAAAGATACGGATCGAGAGAATTTGTTTCGAACATTGGAAGCGGCTATTCGAGGTGAGATTTTACTACAACCAAATATTATGGAAAAGATAGTGAAGTATAAAAGGAAAGAAGTACATGCTGATAAGGTTGCAGAAAATAACTTAACGGTTAAAGAATTGTTTGTGCTGAAAGCTATTGCGCGCGGATATAAGAATAAAGAAATTGCATTTGATATGGGAATAGCTGAGCGAACGGTAAAAGCATATTTAACAAATATATACAATAAATTAGGTGTTAATTCACGGTCAGAAGCAGTAGCTGTATCTATTGAAAGGAAGTTAATTCATTTTTAAAATATTATATATGCCCAATCGTACATTATAGGCGTGCCCTTTTGTACGATTTTTTTATTTCTTTCTCATGTTATGCTTCAGAAAGTATGAGAGATTTAAGAACAATCTAATTGCATTACAATTATAGACGTTTCTAATGTAGGAAAGGAAGAAGAATAAGTAAATGGAAACTTTGCTTTTAATTCCTGTATTAATTTTCTTTATTTGGCTGCAAAGCAAACAAACAAAATTAAACTGGATACATATTATTACTTTTCTCCTGATGATAGGGATTATTACTTATACGGCGCCGCAACCAATGACTAGAGATTTACAAGCAGAGTTATTGGCAGTTACGCTTTTTTCTTTCGCTATTGGTGTTTGGCAAGGTGGAGGAATTACAGTTTGTTATGAGGATGGAGTTTTATATATTACAAATGGAAAACAGTATTCCATTTCATGGATTCTTTTAATAATCGGCAACATAATTATTATTAACACATTTGAAGGTGGATTTACATTTAATGGATTGTGGATTATTTTATGTAGTGTTGTCATTGCATCTGGGGTGAAAAACAGTATTCTATGTATTCTATACAAATTAACAGTGCGAAATTGAATAGAAAAAGGATATTTTTTTATATTGATATAGAAATTAATACTGTAAGTTCATCAAAAGATTGTAGCCGATAAAAACGAGAAAGAAGAATGGGGGAGTTAGCGTAGATGTTTCTACCTATTACTACATTTGATAGGTTTATTTGGCTGGGGAATGTTGCTTCCTCTTCGGAAAAGATTAACAGGAATCTGGCGTTTTCGAGGGCTGAAGAAAGTAATGTTAATTTGTGTAAAAAGAAATGTATAGGTTCAATTAATAATATGCATCAAAAAATAACGATAGCTTCTGTGGAATATGGTCATAATTTTGTGTTGGGTCGTGCAGAACCACATTCAACAATTGTCATAACAAGTGGTGATATGTATGTTGGAAGCGGACGGGTTAATAAGTATGGGAAATTTAAAGTATGTACGAATGATTATCTAGAAAGAGATTTGGTAATAGAGATTCAGTTGATAATGGGTGGTTTTTATCAATTGAGTATAACGGTAAAGATAGAACGTTAAGATAGGATTATTTCTTTTTTTCCACTATATAAAAAGGAAGCAACCGTAGTTGCTTCCTACATCAATTAAGCCGAAGCTTTCTTCATTCTCTCAAGTAAACTAGATAACACATGCGTACGATATGATTCTAGTTTTTTACCTTCGTAAGTACGAATACCTAATTTTTTAAGTTCTTTTACATACCAACCTTTGCTTCCGAAATACATGTGATCGCTCCCCTTCAACTTTGTTTTATTTGTTCTGATTGCATATGGAGGTACAGGTAATATAATGAAGGAAATGAATTTCGTGCGAAAATGGTTAACTTTGTTGCAAAAGACATATATACTAAGGATAGTATATAACGAGGTGGGCAAGACGTGATTATAGAGAAGCACGAAATTCAAATTGACCAAATTACGAGCGGTAAAGTGAATATCTTTACTTTCTATAGGAATAGAAAGCAAGTTGATGATCATTTTTTACGATTGCAAGAACCATCGCTTACAGCAAACTACTTCTTCCATTTTCATTTTGATGCAGAGAGCTTGCATCTACTGCAGGAAGAGTTTCCGAGCGTATATCCGTACGACGGTAGTGAAACGATTCACGACTGGACGGAAAAGATGAAAGCAGAATTGCAACATCAGATCCAAACAGGAAAATGGAATAATCGCGTACGTATCGGTAATCGCATTCTAGATGTGGTGTTTACGTGGTGTGACGAAGATATAGTAGAGTGAAAAAGAAGCGGATGACGCTTCTTTTTTTAGCGCTGGAATAAAACGAGCTTACCTGCAGAAGATGTGCAGCGATGTGTTTTTTCATACAATCCTTTTTCTTGTAAAATAGATTCACCTTTTGCTTTCGCTTCTTTTTCAGTTGCCGCCTCGAATGATTCGTCTAATGCTTTAGAACCATCTTTTTCAAAGACTGTTAGAACGTATACTCCCATGAAAATTCCCTCCAATAATAAAAATCAGAATCTTATAACTATTTTGGCATAAATCGCTAGAATATGCAAAGAAATATATGACATTGCGTGTTACAATAAAGTGAAACTTTAACTAGTGGGGAGTCTATTCATTCCTACTTATTAAGGTTTTCAGCAATTTTAATGTTGATAAAATGAAACTTTTGAAAGATAGAAAGGATCGTTATTTGTGAAACAAGTGAAGTTTATACATGCGGCTGATTTGCATTTGGATAGTCCGTTTAAAGGGATGGAAATGAATGTTGCGCAGTCTGTTTGGGAGAGAATGAAGCAAAGTACGTTTGAATCGTTCGAACGTATTATTGATAAAGCGATTCAAGAGCGCGTTGATTTCGTATTACTAGCCGGGGATTTGTACGATGCGGAGACGAGAAGTTTGAGAGCGCAAGTGTTTGTGCGCGAGCAAATGAAGAGACTGTCGCAGTATGATATCCCTGCTTTTATTATTCACGGTAACCATGATCATTTAGGGGGAAGCTGGGCAGCAATTGAGTTTCCGGAAAATGTTCATGTATTTACGGAGCCTTATGTAGAAGAGAAATCATTTTATAAAAATGGTGAGCTATTAGCTTCTATTTACGGGTTTAGTTATTTGCAGCAAGCGGTAACGGATAATATGACAGCGCAGTATACGAAAATGAGTGATGCGCCTTTTCATATTGGCATGCTTCACGGAAGTATGGAAGGAGATGCAGAGCATAATCGTTATGCACCGTTTCAAATTCGTGAGCTGAAAGAAAAGCAGTTTGATTATTGGGCTCTTGGTCATATACATAAACGTGAAATTTTATTAGAAGAGCCGTGCATTATTTATCCAGGTAATATACAAGGCCGTCATCGTAAGGAGACAGGGGAAAAGGGTGCATACCTGATTGAACTTACGAAACAAGGAACGCAATGTTCATTTTTCCATACGGCAGATGTTGTATGGGATGAAATTGAAGTGAATATTGATGGACTGCAAACTGTCGATGAGCTTATGACGTTGATATCAAGTGCGATGAATGAGTGCCGAAGAGAAGAGGAAGGGACGCTACTTACTGTCGTATTTACAGGACAAGGCCCACTTTCTCCTTATTTACGTGATGAAAAACGTGTGGAAGAGATTTTTCATATTTTAGCAGCTGGCGAAGGGCGAAAAGACTTCGTATATGCGATGAAGTGGAAAAATGAGACGGTTTCTTTTGCGGAAATCGAGCGTTTGAAAGAGGAAAATCATTTCGTCGGTAGTGTGCTAAAAGAGCTAGAAGCTTTCACTAATATGGACGGCGTGTTACGCACGATTTGGACATCTCCTGTAGCGCGTAATAGTATTGAATCTTTTACAGAAGAAGAGAAGAAAGAGATTCAAAAGGAAGCAGAAAATATTATTTTAGAGCAATTATTCCAGCAAGAGAGGGATAAGAAATGAGAATTGAAAAACTCCATATTTATGGGTACGGAAAATTAGAAAATGTGGAAATAGATCTGTCAATGCTGACAGTGTTATACGGTGAAAATGAAGCGGGGAAATCGACAATTCGCTCATTTATGAAAAGTATTTTATTCGGTTTTCCAACGAGAGGACAGCGCCGTTATGAGCCGAAAGAAGGTAGCAAGTATGGCGGTGCGATGACTATACAAACAGAGAAGTACGGTCGTTTGAAAATTGAGCGATTGCCAAAGACGGCAGCTGGCGAGGTGACCGTGTATTTTGAAGACGGGAAAACGGCCAACGAGGAAATTTTACACGATATATTAAGCGGGATGAATGAAAGTTTATTTGAATCTGTCTTTTCATTTGATATGCACGGTCTTCAAAATATTCATCAGCTAGGCGAAGCGGATATCGGAAATTATTTATTTTCGGCAAGTGCAGTCGGAAGCGATGCGTTATTACAGCTAGATAAAAAACTAGAGAAAGAAATGGATCAGCGCTTTAAGCCGAGCGGTCGTAAACCAGAAATTAACGTGTCACTGCAAGAAATGAAGAAGCTTGAAGAGAAGATGAAAGAGTGGCAAGGGAAAATTGGCACGTATGAAAAGCAAGTGGAGCAGTTAAAAGAAAGTGAAGAGAAACTTGCTGCTGTTCGTGCGGAAAAAGAGAGTGCAGAAAAGCGAAAGCAAGATTATGAAATATTAGCTGTGCTTGAGCCTCTCGTTATTGAAAAGTGTGCGCATGAGAAAGTGTTAGAAAACGAGGGCGGACAATTTCCTGTAAACGGAATGGCGCGTTATGAAGCGATTAAGGCGAAGATGGAGCCGCTCCAATTACAAGTTGATTCGCTCCATAAAAAAATAGAGAATGTGCAATCGGAAATTGAATCGATTCAAATAGATGAAGAGTTTTTACAAAAAGAAAGTTATGTAGAAGAACTTCGTATGCAGCATATGTCTTATGAAAATGCACGCCAAGAAATGCGTGATATAACAGGAACGATTACGAACATAAAAGAAGAACTGACAGAATTAGAGCAACAAATCGGTGCTACTTTTGAAAAAGAAACAGCTCTTTCGTTTGATATGAGTTTGGCAACGAAAGAGTTAATTACGCAAACGGTGCAAAAGGCGCGCGAACTAGAAACGCAAAAAGTACAGCTTGACGAGCGTTTTAAAGTAGCGCAAGAGCAACTAGAAGAACAAGAAGAAAATATAAAACAGGTTAAGCAACAAATGTTAGCGGATGAAGAACGAAATACGCTAGTTGAGAAAGAAAAGTCATTCCAAGATGCGGCATTTATCGGTATGGGTGCAGAGCGAATGAAGCGCAAGTATGAAGAGAAGGCAGGAGCCGCAGTGCAAAAGAAAAAACAGTGGCAAAGAGTTTGTCTTCTGTTACTTCTTATTAACACAGTCGTTTTATTCACAAGCTTATTTATAGACAACCGCCTACTCTTATTTATTAGTGTCATTATTTTTGTAGGGATCGTTCTTGCCCTCGTTTTATATAAAGATCCTTCAAGTGGATTACAAGAAGAGCTTCTTACTCTTCAGCAAAGTGCTGGCGGGAGACAAAGTGAAGAAGCGATGTCTGTGCGCTATCAATTAGAAAAAGATGAAGAGATACGTAAATTATTTGAGCGTGAGTCATATAAGTTACAGCAAATGGAGCGAGCGTATGATAAAGTCGTTTCATCGTATGAGGAATGGGAGAGAGAAACGTTCCGCATTAGCGAACAAGTAAATGTGTATAAAGTGCGCTTTATGTTCCCTGAATTTTATACGTATGCACACATATTGCCGGCGTTTGAGCGTATGGAAAAAATGCAGCAATTATATCGCGAGTTAGAGAAACAAAGTGAGCGGAAATCTTCATTATATGAAATGATTTCGCAATTTGAACATAAACTAGAAACTGTTATCGGTAGTGCGGAGTATAGTAAACTGCACGAGGCACAAAGCCGTATGCAAAATGAGAAAGAGAAGCGACAAACTTGTAAGCAGCGAAAAGAGAAGCTTGCGGAATGGCAAGAAGAATATGAGTTCATGCAGGAGCAATTGAAACAACTGTTAGTAGAACGAGATGGTTTATGGCATATCGCACATTCTACAGATGAAGAGATGTTTTTAGAAGCAGGTAAACTGGCAGAAAAACGTGAAGATGCTGAGAAGCAAGTAGGGCGTTTATTACCGCAAATTGATCTGTTAGAACAGCGTTTAACGAGTTTATCATTAGCTGAACATTATGAGGCTGACGGTTATGATGAAAAATTAAAGCAAGAAATGACAGCTGCACAAAATTGTCTTATGAAAGAGAAAGAACTGACAGAGCGTATTGCGAAACATCGTATGGAAATCGCGAATTTAGAAGAAGGTAGTACGTACGGTGATTTACTGCACGAATGGGAAATGAAAAAAGCGCAAGTGCGTGAACAAGTGAAGAAGTGGGCTGCTTATGCGGCCGCGAAGACAGTATTAACGAAAACGAAGCAATATTATCATGAAGTACATCTTCCTCGTATTTTACAAAAATCAGAAGAGTATTTCGTCTATTTAACAGGCGGACGATATAGTAAAATCTTTTCACCGTCAGAGGCGGAACCGTTCATCGTTGAGCGTAACGACGGTATGCGTTTTTACAGTCATGAACTAAGTCAAGCGACAGCAGAGCAGTTATATTTATCGTTACGATTTGCGTTAGCGAAAACGTTTGAGCATGATTATCCATTTATTATTGATGATAGTTTCGTGCATTTTGATGCGATAAGGACGAATCGTACAATTGAACTCATAAAGGAAATTGCGAAAGATAGACAAGTCATCTTCTTTACATGCCATGCGCATTTATTAACGTATTTTACAGAAAAACAGATTATAAAATTAACGCATAAGCGTAAAGAAAATGAGTTGTAGTATGCTATACTAAAAGTAATTGATATGGTGGAGGAATTCGAATGAAAAAGAAAATTGCAGAATATGAAGTTGGTGAACAAGTCGATGTTTTCTTGTTAATTAAAACAGCGACGAAAGGTTTAGCAAGCAATGGGAAACCATTTTTAACAGTAATCTTACAAGATCCAAGTGGAGATATTGAAGCGAAGCTATGGGACGTATCGCCAGAAGTTGAGAAACAATATGTAGCAGAAACAATCGTTAAAGTAGCGGGTGATATTTTAAACTACAAAGGACGTATTCAATTACGTGTGAAACAAATACGTGTTGCAAATGAAAATGAAGTAACAGATATCTCGGATTTCGTAGAAAAAGCGCCAGTGAAAAAAGAAGATATGGTTGAAAAAATTACGCAATACATATTTGAAATGAGAAACCCGAACATTCAGCGTCTAACAAGACATTTGTTAAATAAGCATCAAAATGAATTTTTAGAATATCCAGCAGCGACGAAAAATCATCACGAGTTCGTATCTGGACTAGCTTATCACGTTGTATCGATGCTTGATTTAGCGAAAGCTATTGCGGCTCTATACCCATCATTAGATAAAGACTTACTATATGCAGGCGTTATTTTACATGACCTTGGTAAAGTAATCGAATTATCTGGCCCAATTTCTACAACGTACACGTTAGAAGGAAATTTACTAGGCCACATTTCTATTATGGTGAACGAAATTGGTAAAGCAGCAGACGAGCTACAAATCGATGCAGAAGAAGTATTAATTCTTCAACACATCGTGCTTTCTCACCACGGAAAAGCAGAATGGGGTAGTCCAAAACCACCGTTAGTAAAAGAAGCAGAAATTCTGCACTACATCGATAACTTAGATGCAAAAATGAACATGATGGACCGTGCATTAGGACGCACAAAACCAGGCGAATACACAGAGCGTGTTTTTGCACTTGATAATCGTTCGTTCTATAAGCCGACGTTCCATAATTAATAATGTGAATCAAATGGCCTCATTAAGTGTTAAAAACTTAGTGAGGCTGTTTTTTATTGAAAATGAAATAAAGTGAAACTTTAATCAGTGGGGGTTTTCTTCATCCCCTACTGATTATTAGTTGAACCAATCGGACTTTAATGGGCAGCCCGACCCCCACCTAAATTCTTTGCTTTCGCTGAATTTTGAGGTGGGGGTCTTACTGCCCATTAAAGCGGGATAAAATAGTTAAGAAGTACGCATGGGTGTAACGAAGAACTAATAAAACATATCTTGCCACTAGAATGGGAGCATATCAACTTTTTAGTTGAGTGTCGATAGAATATGACAGATATTAAAGTTAGAATCCCTTCAGCCTTTACAACAGGTCTAAAAATAACAGCCAAATTTTATGTTGAAATTTGTTTAAAGTATATTTTCATTACAATGTGGGTGAGCCCCATCTCCATCAAGCTAAGATTATATAAGTTACATTTCACGTGAAATTTTTTTGGTTCTTTCTTTTTTAATATGCACCTAATTGATTTAAGTTTCTAATTATGCAAATAACTTTGACTATAATGGTAACTTCTTGTAAAATTACATACATATGAAGGGGATTTTTGGATTATTTTAGAAAGGTCTAGTGTTTTTTAAATGACAATAGGATTTGAAGAGGGAGAGACGAAAATACCATGAAATATTTGAAGAAAAAATCGGGGAAAATTTTATTAGCAACTGGATTAGCATTTTCTATGGCAGCTTGTGGTGTAACTGATAACAAAGAAAAAACAAACGCTGAATCTAGTAAACAACAAAACAATAATAATAATGATTCAAGCAATAATAACAATAATAGTAGTTCAAACAACTCTAATGGCAATAATAACAGTAACGGCAATGCAAATAACTCTAATGGCAATAATAACAATAACAGCAATGCAAATAACTCTAATGGCAATAATAACAATAACAGCAATGCAAACAATTCTAATGGTAATAATAACACTAATACAAATAATGAATGGGGCACTAATAATAGTAATAATAACTCGAATAATAATTCAAACAATAATCAACAAAAACCTAATCAAAATCAAGAGCAATCTGCTACAAGTGTAACTTTAGAACAACATGGGATTATTGTTACAGTTCATAAAGTTGAACAAGCTGATAATATAGTTCGTGTGAAGTACACAATTAATAACACTACAAACCAAACTATTTTTTCCGGTGCACCTGGGGCTAAAATAGAACAAAACGGAAAAAGTACAATACCATCAGATTTCAAAGGGAATTGGGATCAAAGAGGATATATTGCCCCACATACAAGTGTAGATGGAACAAACCTTTATTCATTGAGCGAAATAACAAATGAATTTGACTTTAAAATTAGACCTGATTTTGAGGATATAAAGAATAATCCACCCGTTGATAGTTTTATTTTAAGGGTAAAAATGTATTAATGAGAAATAAAATAATAGAAGATCAAACTAGATAGTTTTTCTAGATTGATCTTCTTATTTTATATTCCCCTTCATTGCAACACTTTTGCAGTATCCCCTTGCTCAAATCATCATAAACGTGATACATACTTACTTCCTATGTAGGGGAGCTGAAGCACGTTTTCCAATCTTTAAAGCAACTCTTCAGTTTCGTTCGGATGAACAAATAGAGTGGGAAACGGATTGGAAGATGGAGTGTTCGCATCACTCTTATCAAATTCCGCTCCAATTAGAAGGAAGAGATATGATAATAATTATGTTAGAGGGATGTTACAGCTGATGCGGAAATGGATACATGAAAACGTAAGGGAAAGTTTATAAAAGACTTAGCGTTGTAAATCCACATTTTTATGACGCTATCCCATATAGAAATTCATCATTCTCCAGTTCAAAATGTTATGCAATAAAAAAATATCTCGAATTTGAGATAAATCACTTGCTTTTTAATCACTTGAGTTGTAAAGTGATAGTAACGAAAGCGATTGAGTCATATGAAAAACATACACTCACTTGCTTTCGATTTACAAAACAAAGTAACTTATTCAGTAAAAACTAAGATGAATTTACAAAAATATAATGAGAATAAATTGAAACGCTAAAAACCATATTAGTTGTGGGAAATGTTATTTTTTAGTTATCACTTGACTAGTAAAACGAAACGGAGGAATAAACAATGTATGAAATTAAAGGGCATCATCACATTTCAATGGTTACGAAAAATGCAAATGAAAATAATCACTTTTATAAAAATGTACTTGGCTTACGTCGTGTGAAAATGACAGTAAACCAAGATGATCCATCAATGTATCACTTATTTTATGGAGATAAAACAGGAAGTCCAGGTACTGAATTATCGTTTTTCGAAATTCCTTTAGTAGGAAAAACGTACCGCGGTACGAATGCAATTACTCGAATTGGATTACTAGTTCCTTCAGAGGATAGCTTGCATTACTGGAAAGAACGTTTTGAGAAATTTGATGTGAAACATAGTGAAATGACAACATATGCAAATCGTCCTGCTTTGCAATTTGAGGATGCTGAAGGTCTTCGGTTAGTACTACTCGTTTCAAACGGAGAAAAAGTAGAGCATTGGGAAACTTGGGAGAAATCAGAAGTTCCTGCTGAACATCAAATTCAAGGAATGGGCTCTGTGGAAATGACAGTTCGTAGACTTGATAAACTGGCGAGTACATTAACAGACATATTTGGTTATACAGAGGTTAGCCGAAGCGATGAAGAAGCGGTTTTCCAGTCTATTAAAGGAGAAGCCTTCGGAGAAATCGTTGTGAAATATTTAGATGGTCCTACTGAAAAGCCAGGCCGCGGTAGCATTCATCATTTAGCAATTCGTGTAAAGAACGATGCAGAGCTTGCTTACTGGGAAGAACAGGTAATACAAAAAGGTTTCCATTCTTCAGGCATTATCGACCGTTTCTACTTTAAAAGCTTATACTTCCGTGAATCAAACGGAATCCTATTTGAAATTGCGACAGATGGACCAGGATTTACAGTTGATGGAGATGTAGAGCATTTAGGAGAAAAACTTGATTTACCGCCGTTCTTAGAAGATCAGCGAGCAGAAATTGAAGCGATATTAGCACCTATTGAAGAGAAATAATAGAAGAGAAAATATAACTTTAAAACCATTGGAGGAATATAAAATGAACCAATTAAAAGGAATTCACCACGTTACAGCAATTACAAGTAGTGCAGAAAAGAACTATGAGTTTTTCACTCGCGTTTTAGGAATGCGTTTAGTTAAAAAAACAGTAAATCAAGATGATATTCAAACATACCATTTATTCTTTGCAGATGATAAAGGTAGTGCAGGAACAGATATGACATTCTTTGACTTCCCAGGTATTCCAAAAGGAGTACACGGTACAAATGAAATTTCAAAAACTTCATTCCGCGTTCCAACTGATGCAGCATTAGCATATTGGGTGAAACGTTTTGATCGTCTTGAAGTGGAACATACAGGCATTAAAGAGCAATTTGGTAAGAAAACTCTTTCTTTCGTTGACTTTGATGATCAACACTATCAATTAATCTCAGATGAATTAGATAACGGGATAGAATCAGGTACACCGTGGCAAAACGGTCCAGTTCCATTAGAATATGCAATTACTGGCTTAGGCCCTGTATTTATCCGCATTTCAAACTTTAGTTTCTTTAAAGAAGTGTTAGAAAAAGTTCTATTGTTTAAAGAGGTTGCACAAGAAGGAGAATTCTATTTATTTGAAGTAAACGAAGGCGGAAACGGTGCATCTGTCATTGTAGAACATAATACGGTTCTTCCAGAAGCACAACAAGGTTTTGGTACAGTTCACCATGCTGCATTCCGCGTAGAAAATCGCGCTGTATTAGAAGAGTGGATTGAGAGAATCGGTAGCGTAGGGCTTCCTTCATCTGGCTATGTAGACCGTCACTTCTTCGAGTCATTATACGCAAGAGTTGCACCACAAATTTTATTTGAATTTGCAACAGATGGCCCAGGGTTTATGGGAGATGAGCCATACGAAACACTTGGCGAAAAATTATCTTTACCTCCATTCTTAGAGCCAAAACGTGAAGAAATCGAAAAATTAGTTCGTCCAATTGATACAGTGAGAAGTACGAAAGAATTTATTAAAGAATAAAAATAGTAAGTAGGAGAGCAAGTAGTTTTAGCTGATCGCTGGAACTGCTTGCTTTTTTATTTGTTTCATGAAGTTTTCTGACAATTATTTCTCAAGTTATCAAAAAGGAAAACTTTGGTATAATTAATTAAAATATTTAATTTTCTGACAATTATTTTTCAATACATAGAAAAGAGGTGATAATATACAATTTGGATAATTGTATAAATATCCAAATTTTGTAAGTTTGGAGAAAAGGGGATGCGAGTGTATGGGAGCAGATGTAGTAACAAGGGAGCAAATGAAACATTCTTTAGATGATTGGTATCGTGTAATGTTGCAGCAAAATATAGAGAAGGCTAGGGAAATGAAGGAAGATATTGAGAGTGAGTTTTCTAATGTAAAAGAGGATGGGGATTTATGGCTATATTACTCTTTATTAGATTTTAGATATAAAGTGCTGGCGGATGGCTTACAAATTACTAAAAATAGTTTTGATAAAATTGATGAAATTTATAAAACGTCTGAAAATCGTTTGTCATATTACTATTATTTTTTTAAGGCAATGCATGCAACTCTAATATCAAATTACAATGATGCAAGTAGATGTTATGAGAAGGCCAAAACACTAATAAAATATATTCCTGATGAATTAGAATATGGGGAATTCTGTTATCGTCTTTCTGCATTTTTCTACAATACAAGGCAACCAATGAATACAATAAAATATGTAAATAAAGCTAAAGAAATTTTTTCAAAACAAGCAGGACAAGATATGAATATTGCTTTATCTCAAAATCTTTTAGGACTAACTGCCATACAAATAAAGCAATATGAACAAGCAGAAGAGTGTCTAAATTCAGCGATAGATATTCTACAAAAACAGGATAACGCTATATTGCTTTTAAGGGTACGTCATAATTTAGGGTGGCTATACGCAAGTCAAAACCTTTCTGCACTAGCTATTCGACATCTTTCGGAAGTAACAGAGAAATTCCCAGCACATTTCAAAGCGATTTTCCTACAAGCTAGGGAACATTTTAAACTGGGAGAAACAAACATTGCTGAAGAATTAATTGATAGAGGATTAAATATTTGTATGGAGTTAGAAAATGAAGAGTATATACATCATTTTAGTATTTTAAAAGCAGTAAATGGTAATGTTCCTATTAAAGAATTAGAGCAGATTATCCTTAAAGGAATTACTTATTTTGATAAAGAATCTTTATATAGTTACACTCAGGAATATGTGGAAAAACTTGCAATAAAGTTTCGTGAGGATGCTAATTACATGAAAGCAAGTGATTATTTTTACAAAGCATTACAGGCAAAAGAGAAGAAGATAGAGAGAGGAGCATTAAAATAATGTTTAAAAAAATAGGTATGACTGTAACTGGTATAGTGTTAGTTGGTATTGTATCTGTCGGTTTAAATAGTTCTTTTGTACAACAAGCGGAGCACGGTGATGTTCCAGCACCAGCAAAACCAGACTACGTTAATATAGGAGATACAGGAGGAGCGCCAGCCAATTTCAATAAAGGAGATGGCGGAGCACCAGCAGATAATAGAGGAGACGGCGGAGTAAGCCAACTATAATAACAAAGAAAGGGACTTCAACATGAAGTCCTTTTCTTTGTTATTAGGCCATGTAGAGAAAAGAATTGACTTACTTTAAATATGTAACTATAATAGTTACAAAATAACCATCACTAATGGCAGTGAGTAATATTTTTTTAGTATAATTGTAACTGTTATAGTTACAATTAAAATTAATTATAAAACAACCAAATAATGTAAAAACTTTAAATAGCAACAAGAGAAAGGAGACGGGAATGTTGAAAGGGTTTAAATTTTATTTTATTAGCGGTATTGTGCTCGTTTTGTTAATCGTATGTAACTTCGTTGATAAGCCGATTGCGAAGGTTGGAGAAGTGAAAAATAATGTTATGATGAAGCTGAATACGAAAGAGAGTATGGCGCAGATTGATGGGCAGACGATATACTTTAAGCAAATTGGTGAGGGGAAGCCGCCTTTACTTATGCTTCACGGGTTTGGTGGTTCTTCAGATGGGTTTAGTGATATTTATCCGGAACTTGCACGAGACCATACGATTATCGCGGTTGATATTTTAGGATTTGGACGTTCTTCGAAGCCGGTTGATTTTCAGTATTCGTTTCCTGCGCAAGTGAATTTATATTATAAGTTAATGAAGAAACTCGGATACGATCAATTCGCAGTACTTGGTCATTCGATGGGCGGAGAGATGTCTCTAAATTTAGCGTATTTATATCCGGATGCAGTAACGCATCTCGTTTTAGCGGATTCTACAGGGATCGAGTCTTTCCAGCAAAAAGAAAGCTATGAAGTGCCGCCGCTATCAACGGACTTACAAACTGTAACAGAGATTACAGATTACAATAAAAATGCAGTGAAAAATAGTCGCGATGATAAAGAGCATTATGATCAGCTGACGAAAATGAGAGAGCGCCGCATTGCGATGGAAGCTGATAAAATTAAGGTGCCGACTTTAATTATATGGGGACGACACGATAAGAGCGTTTCTTGGAAAAATGGTGAACTGTATCATCAGCTATTTACGGATAGTACGTTCCATATTATTGAAAAAGGATACCACGCACCGTTTCGTCAGGAGCCAATCGAATTTATGGAATATGTACAAGCGTTCTTCGCGAAGAATCCACAATAAATTTTAAGCATAAATCCACTGCTTTCCTCATACAGTGAAACTAATAAGGCTTGTCTAAGGAAAGGAATGAAGTACAGTGGAAACTTTACCATGGTGGGTGTATCTTGTAATCGTTGGGATCGTATTAAGTGGCTACATGGTTTTATATACTTCAAAAAAAGAGCAAGATATGGATAATGAGTTTATCGAAAAAGAAGGCGAAGTGTATATGAAGCGTTTAGAAGAAGAGCGAGAGAAACGGAATCAGGATAGTGATAAGGATTCTGTATTACTTTAATAGAAATGTTGAAAGGCTATCATCTAGTAAAACTTTACATCTAGGTGATAGCTTTTTTCTTTTTGGAGAGCATGTATACGAAATTCATCATGAACTTTTACTGATGGTATTTATATATATTTTTTCTCATAAGAATGGAACTAGCGCGATATTTACTGGGAGGGATTAACAATGCATAGGGATGAAACTACATTACATCCGGATACAGGTGTTACATCTGTAATGTTTGTTGAACGTTCATTAAATGAAATTCGTTTTTGGTCTAGAATCATGAAGGAGCATTCTCTTTTTCTTCGCTTGGGATTTAGATGCGAGGATACGCAACTAATCGAAGAGGCGAATCAATTTTATCGATTGTTTGAACATATCGAACAAATAGCGCATTCCTATACAAATGAAACAGATCCTGAGCAAATCAAAAGATTTAATGCAGAAGTACAACAAGCCGCAACTAATATTTGGGGATTTAAACGAAAAATTTTAGGATTGATTCTCACATGTAAATTGCCAGGACAAAATAACTTTCCGCTGTTAGTTGATCACACAAGTAGGGAAGCTGACTATTTTAGAAAACGTTTAATACAATTAAATGAAGGGAAATTAGATGCCCTTCCTGATGCCATTATTAAAGAAAATGTTTTCTTTCTAAGGATTATGGCAGACCATGCTAAATTTATTGGTCATCTTCTTGATCCATCAGAAAGAAAGCTTGTAGATACAGCGCGGAATTTTAGCAATGATTTTGATGCATTAATGTATCAAGCAATTGACTTAGAATCTATGAAACCACAATCCCAAACAGTCCCTCTTTTAGATCAATTTTTAGATCAAAATCGTGTGTCGGTTGCATCTCTTCGGGATTTTAAGAAAACAGCACGTGATTTAATTGAACAATGTAAAATAAAGAGTATCATCCATCCATTATTAGCAGACCATGTTTTCCGTGAAGCTGATAGATTTCTTGAAATCATTGATATGTATGATGTTCATCTTACAAATATTCAATCACAACCTAGATATTAGAAGATAAGGAAAAATACTATTTTGCTTTCAGCGGGGAAGTTAACAATGTATTGTTAGCTTCTTTTCTTTTTGATGAAAAGGTTTGAAAATGAATATTTACGTTATTCTTTCTGGAGAATGATAAGAAAGGGTAGCATATTTTTTATGCCTCATTTAGTCTTTACCAGTATCGGTTCTTTGTATTATTGTTCGGGAAATTATTATAGAAGAAAAATATATGGAATTGACACAATACATAGCGCAATTACAACCTGTAACGCACAAGTTGCACAGGCTATGCAACGACAACTCGCTTTACTCTTCATCATGTATTTGTCCATACTAGGCATAGAGAGGTGATAAACACAGTATGATTTTTAGTGAACGTTTAAAAGAAGAACGAGAAAAACGAAATTGGTCGCAAAATGATTTGGCTGAAAAGATTCATGTAAGTAGGCAATCTGTTTCTAAATGGGAGACGGGAAAGAACTATCCGAGCATTGAAATTATTATTCATTTAAGCGATCTGTTCGGTATTACGATTGATGAGTTGCTAAGGAGTGATGAAGAGTTGACACAGAAAGTTATTGAAGATAGTAAGCAGTTGGCATATCCAAAATGGAAGGTGTTTTTTGATAGCTTATTTATGATGGGCGTATTTTTATTTGTTACAAAAATCGTTGTGTGGATGTTAAATAAGTTTGCAGGAGCGAGCATTACAATTATAGTGGATGCACCGTATGTAATGAATTTTTTACCGCTCTTATTAATGGTTATAGGTGGTATGGGATCTGATAAGTTGAAGAAAATATATAGGTAAGAGAAAGTTTTGAAAGAAATCCCCGACACTAGCTGTTCTTTTCACTTAAATTGTGTACTATAAAGGATAGGATGACATAAAGAAGGGGACATATAGAATGGAATTTCATGAACAAAAGATTTTGCCGGCAGTGAGGCAAATTAAAGATTTGGAGAAGTTACTACATAGTTCGTATGAATATATCGTTATTTTAGATATTCATGTCGGTCAATTGAAGAGTGTTATATCACTTGCGAAGCAATATTGTAAAAAGGTGTTTTTACATGTGGATTTAATTCATGGCTTGCAGAGTGATGGGCATGCGACGGAGTATTTATGCCAGGAATTTAGACCATACGGGTTACTTTCGACAAAGGCGAGCGTAATTATGAAGGCGAAGCAAAAAGGTGTTGTGGCAATTCAGCGTATCTTTTTAATCGATTCGAGTGCAATGGAGAAGAGTTGCAATCTTTTAGAAAAGACGAAGCCAGATTATATAGAGGTGCTTCCAGGGGCAATGACGGACATTATCGCTGAAGTGAAAGAGCGTACTGGTGTACCGATTTTGGCGGGTGGTTTTATTCGTACAGTTGATGATGTGGAGAAAGCGTTAAATGCTGGTGCGACAGCAATTACGACATCAAAACGGGAACTATGGAAACATTACCAAAAAAAGTGACGAAAATGTGAAAAAATTCTGTTGACACCGCTTTCATGAGAGGTTAACATTATAGACAAGTTAATAAACGTGACGGAGAAAAGTAGAGATCCACATTTCATTGTTTCTATATAAACTTATATAGAAGCGTGCAAAGCTGTGGGTCTTTTTCTTTTGACAAAAACGAATGGCCATTCATTTTACCTCTATCACATTTGGAAGCGTTTAAATTGATTGTGGAGGGATACTATGTCAGCATTTTTAGGAGAGTTAGTAGGGACTGCGTTGTTAATCTTACTTGGTGGCGGCGTTTGCGCTGGTGTAAGTTTAAAGAAATCGTTTGCGAAAGATTCTGGTTGGATTGTTATTACAATGGGCTGGGGCTTAGCAGTTGCTATGGCAGCGTATGCGGTTGGATCAATTAGTGGGGCACATTTAAATCCGGCTTTAACGATAGGACTTGCTTTTAAGGGAGCGTTCCCATGGAGTGACGTACCTATGTATATCGCAGCACAAATGATTGGGGCAATTATCGGGGCAGTTCTCGTATATTTACATTACTTACCACACTGGAAAGAAACAGAAGATCCAGGAACAAAGTTAGGTGTATTTGCGACAGGTCCAGCAATTCCGAACACATTTACAAACCTTTTAAGTGAAATGATTGGAACATTCGTTTTAGTATTTGGTATATTAGCAATTGGAGCAAATAAATTTGCAGATGGTTTAAATCCATTTATCGTAGGTTTCTTAATTGTAAGTATTGGTTTATCATTAGGTGGAACAACAGGATACGCGATTAACCCGGCTCGTGATTTAGGTCCGCGTATCGCACACTTCTTCCTTCCGATTGCAGGAAAGGGCGGTTCAAACTGGAAGTATGCATGGATTCCAGTAGTTGGTCCAATTTTAGGCGGATCACTTGCAGGATTATTCCATCAAGTTGTATTTGAAGGAAAACAAAATGTAGCACTTATTTATGTGATTATTGCAACTGTGATTATACTAGCAATCTCTTATATGACAAGTAAAAAAAGTGAAAGCAATACAAATAGTAGAAAAGTAGCATAGGGGGAAACCGATATGAAAAAATATATTCTTTCTTTAGACCAAGGAACAACTAGCTCACGCGCAATTCTGTTCAATAAAAAAGGTGAAATTGTTCATTCAGCTCAAAAAGAGTTTACACAACATTTTCCAAAGCCAGGTTGGGTAGAGCATAATGCACAAGAAATTTGGGGATCTATTTTAGCAGTTATCGCAACTTGCTTAAGCGAAGCAGATGTAAAACCAGAACAAATCGCTGGTATCGGTATTACGAACCAACGTGAAACAGCGGTTGTATGGGATAAAACGACTGGTAAACCAATTTATAACGCAATCGTATGGCAATCTCGTCAAACAATGGAGATTTGTGATGAGTTAAAAGAAAAAGGGTATAGCGAAATGGTTCGCGAAAAAACAGGTCTTTTAATTGACGCATACTTCTCTGGTACGAAAGTAAAATGGATTTTAGATAATGTTGAAGGTGCAAGAGAAAAAGCAGAAAACGGCGATCTATTATTCGGAACGATTGATACGTGGCTTGTATGGAAATTGTCTGGCGGTAAAGCGCACGTAACGGATTACTCAAATGCATCACGTACATTAATGTTTAACATTCACGACTTACAGTGGGATGATGAGCTTCTAGACATGTTAACAGTGCCAAAGAGCATGCTTCCAGAAGTACGTCCATCATCTGAAATATATGGAGAAACAATTGATTATCACTTCTTCGGTCAAAATATACCGATTGCAGGTGTAGCTGGTGACCAACAAGCAGCATTATTTGGACAAGCTTGTTTCGGTGAAGGTATGGCGAAGAACACGTACGGAACTGGTTGCTTCATGTTAATGAACACAGGTGAAAAAGCAGTAGCTTCTGAGCACGGCCTATTAACAACAATTGCATGGGGTATAGATGGTAAAGTAAACTACGCATTAGAAGGAAGTATTTTCGTAGCAGGTTCTGCAATTCAGTGGTTACGTGACGGAATGCGTATGTTTAAAGATGCAAGTGAGAGTGAAGTATATGCTTCTCGCGTTGAATCAACTGACGGTGTATACGTTGTACCAGCATTCGTAGGATTAGGTACACCGTACTGGGATAGTGAAGTACGCGGCGCTATGTTTGGTGTAACGCGCGGTACGACGAAAGAGCATTTCATTCGTGCAACACTAGAATCTTTAGCGTACCAAACGAAAGATGTATTATGTGCAATGGAAGCAGATTCAGGCATTGAACTGAAAACATTACGCGTTGATGGCGGAGCAGTTAAAAATAACTTCTTAATGAAGTTCCAAAGTGATATTTTAGATGTTCCTGTAGAGCGTCCGGTGATCAATGAAACGACAGCTTTAGGTGCAGCATACTTAGCTGGTCTTGCGGTTGGATATTGGAAAAACCAAGATGAAATTAAAGAACAGTGGCATATGGACAAACGCTTTGAACCAACGATGGAAGCGGAAACAAGCGAAGAGCTATATGCTGGATGGAAAAAAGCAATTGAAGCAACAAAAGCTTTCAAATAATCATAAACAGTGTTATAATGGTGACAAGTTAATAATTCGGTAGGAGATTTGGAGAGACCACAACACGCTATAGAGGCGAAATCTATAGCGGAGTTCGTGGTCTCTTTTTTCGTTATCAAAGGGAGGAATTACCATGAAATTTTCAAGTAAACAACGTAAAGACGTATTAAATGGAGTAAATAAACAAGAGTTAGATGTGATCGTAATTGGTGGAGGTATTACTGGTTCTGGTATTGCATTAGATGGGGCAACACGCGGGTTATCCACAATTGTGTTTGAAATGCAGGACTTTGCAGCAGGTACATCAAGTCGTTCAACGAAGCTTGTACACGGTGGTCTACGTTATTTAAAACAACTTGAAGTGAAAATGGTAGCAGAGGTGGGGAAAGAGCGTGCGATCGTATATGAGAACGGTCCCCATGTAACAACACCAGAGTGGATGTTACTTCCGTTCCATACAGGCGGTACGTTCGGATCATTCAGTACATCAATTGGTCTTCGTGTATATGACTTCTTAGCAGGTGTAAAACGAAGCGAGCGCAGAAAAATGTTTAACCGTGAAGAAACATTAAACAAAGAGCCTCTTGTAAAAAAAGAAGGACTAAAGGGCGGCGGTTACTACGTAGAATATCGTACAGACGATGCGCGTCTTACAATTGAAGTAATGAAAGAAGCGATTGAACACGGTGCGAAAGCTGTTAACTACGCAAAAGTAGACAGTTTCTTATATAAAGATGGAAAAGTATGCGGTGTACGTGTAATCGATTTACTAGATGGCGAAGTGTATGAAGTGTACGGTAAGAAAATTGTAAACGCAGCTGGTCCTTGGGTAGATACACTTCGTGAAAAAGATAACTCGAAAAAAGGGAAAGTACTTCAGTTATCAAAAGGTGTGCATTTAGTAATTGACCAAAAACGTTTTCCATTAGGGCAAGCTATTTACTTCGATACACCAGATAAACGTATGGTGTTCGCGATTCCTCGCGGTGGAAAAACATACGTAGGTACAACAGATACGTTCTATGATAAAGACGCAGCTGTACCGCACATGACAACAGAAGATCGCACATATATCATTAATGCGATTAACTACATGTTCCCAAGTGTGAAAATTACAGAAAAAGATGTGGAGTCAAGCTGGGCTGGTGTACGTCCGTTAATTTACGAAGAAGGAAAGAATGCATCTGAAATTTCTCGTAAAGATGAAATTTGGACTTCTGAATCTGGTTTAATTACAATTGCGGGCGGAAAATTAACAGGATACCGTAAAATGGCTGAAATGGTAGTAGACTACGTAACGAACTTACTACAAAAAGAAGGTCATAGTGCATATCCGAAGAGCGACACGAAACATATGCCAATCTCTGGTGGACATGTAGATGGTTCACATGGATTCCCAGCATTCGTTGCGAAAAAAGCAGGCGAAGGTACGAAATACGGTTTAACGACAGCACAAGCGGAAGAATTCGCGAAATTCTACGGTTCTAACGTTGACGTACTGTTCGACTTAGCGAAAAAACATAAAGACGAAGCGAAAGAATACAACATGCCGCTTGACGTTCTAATCCCACTTGTATACGCAATGGATTACGAAATGACAGCAAAACCAGTTGACTTCTTCGTACGCCGCAGAGGCGCTGTATTCTTCAACATTCACTGGGTATACGAGTGGAAAGAAGCAGTAATCAACTATATGGCTGCGAAACTAGGCTGGAGCAAAGAAGAGCAAATGAAATACACAGCAGAATTAGAAAAAGCATTAACAGACGCTGTAATTCCTGTAGATCAACAAGAGCAGGCAGCTGCGTTAGCGTAAAATAGAGAACCACCTGAAGGGGAGCCCTTCAGGTGGTTTTTACCTTGACTAAAAATAAATAAAATGTGTTACAATGATGATAGAGTATGTAGTATGAATTTTGCATAAAATAAAGAAGACAGAAGCCTGAGAAACTTCTGCCTTGTGTAACCTAACTTGCTATTGTGGTGGTAGTAGGTGCGGTTATAAGACAATTACATTAACGTTTTAGCCGAGAACCGCCCTTACCTTTTCCACGAAGCAGGGTGGTTCTCGCTTTTTTGTATACAGAAATTAGCCACGGACCGACGTATCTTCTACCGATGACAACGCCAGCTCCGGTTAGGATACCATACACTAATTTAATTACAAACATCGCGATCATATTATCACCTCCCCCCTTTTTTCAAAATGGAAGAGATGATTATCACACCTACTAGTTATAGCTTATTAAGTTACATTTCAATTGTATTATGTTTTAAAATAGGGAACAAGACATATGGATGAAAAGCCCTAGTTTTAAATGATTGGTTCGTGTGGTTTGTCATATGAAACTTGTTTGTGAGTCTCCTACAAGTTAAGGTTTTCATTCAACTTTGTTTCTTGTTAAATAAACAAACATAACTAAAAAATAAGGATACCAATATGAGGTGTATCATGAAAAAATTAATTACTTACGATTCTGAAATCCAGATGGCATATCTGTATGTAATTCCATTCACTTCAGAAATTAAGATTGAATCGACTGAAGAATTAGAAGAAAATCCGACATTAAATTTAGATATAGATCAATTTGATCGCATAGTGGGGATTGAGTTTTTTGGAGAAAATGCTCGCAAATTAAAAGAATTAGCAAATAGGAGTAAAATATATAAAAAGAAAACTTCAAATGATAATAAATACATATACTCATTTAGACTTTCTCAGGATACTCATTTGCAAAAAGTGTTATTTCATAATATCGTATTTTATTTTTCGGATAAGAAGTATGAAGACTTTATTGGTTTTGATATTATGAAGCCCTCTTTGTATGGCTATGAGATATTAGATTCTTTAAGTGAGCGTTAGGAAGAAGGAGGACTCGATTAAATGGGTTCTCTTTTTCATTTAGCGGTCTTTAGAGCTGAGGGGAATCTTGACTATAAAAATCCTTATTGCAAAATGAAAGAGCGCTTTGGGAGGAAGACGCTCTTCAGGTGAATGTATTGTAACGACTATTCGGTTTATTATATGTAAGTATCTGGAAAGGGTTTTATAAAAAACGTTATTGCCATCCGTATTTTTTATACATTTATAAAACTTTTCCATACAGTGCGTCGTCTAATATATGGGAAGGAGGAAATGATGTGGATGAATTAACGATAGAAGCGTTTGAAATAGAAGATAAGGAACTCCTTATCGATGAAATCATGAACAAGTATGGACAAGAAGTCCTGCAGCTTGTGTATTCGTATGTGAATAATAAAGAGGTTGCTGAGGATGTAACGCAAGATATATTTGTGAAATGTTATAAATCTCTTCATACATACAAAGGGAAGTCGAATGTGAAAACGTGGTTATGGAGAATTGCGATTAATCAATGTAAGGACTATATAAAGAGTTGGTATAACAAAAAGGTGATCGTGGCAGAGGATGAATCTGCTTATATTGGGGTTCAAAATGATAGTGTCGAACAAATTGTCATTCAAAATGCGGAGGACCGTGAGCTCGCTTCTGCAGTGATGAGTTTACCGGTAAAATATCGAGAAGTGATTTATCTATTTTATTATGAAGAATTATCAATTAAAGAGATTGCTATTGTAATAGACGTGAATGAAAACACGATAAAAACGAGACTGAAAAAAGCGAAGGAGCTTTTGAAGAAAGGATTGGAGGAATAATCAAATGGAAGATCGATTAAAAGGCCTGCGAAAATCAATGGAGAATACAACGTTTAAACATTTGAGTTTTTCTGATCAACACCGAAAGCAGGTGCGTGAAAAAATCAATCAATCATCCGAAAAGGAAGAAGATATCCTTTTAGCAGTGTTGCAACTTCTGATGAATGAAAAAACGGGTTATGAATTGATGCAGTTACTGCGGGGGAGAGGGATTCAAAAATTCGAAGGCAATGAAGGGTCTCTATACACTGTATTACATCGTCTAGAGCAGAATCGCTTTATCCAATCTAGCTGGGATCACACGGGAGCTAAATATTATCAATTAAATGATAAAGGAAACAAGATGCTGCGAAAGGCAGAGAAGAATGCTACGAAGGTACGATTTATATTAAAAGGCTTAGTACAGGAGTGAGAAAAAATTGAACAAAAAAGGGGAGCGTTTTGTAAGCGAAGTTACGAATCATATTAAATCAAAAGAAGCAAAGAGCTTTGTAGCAACTGAGCTAGACTTTCACTTAAAACAGACGAAGAATATGTGGATGGATAAAGGATTAAGCGAGGAAATTGCTGAAGATAAAGCTGTTGAGCAAATGGGAAGTCCGATTAAACTAGGGCAAGAACTTAATAAACTTCATAAGCCGAAGGTGGATTGGTTCTTACTTATTTTATTAGTGGCTGCTATGGGGTTAGGGTTTTTGCCGGTTATAGCTTTTGGATATATGGATGACTTACTAATGAATAAGGTGATATCTGTTATTCTAGGTAGTGCAACAGTTGCAGTGATGATGCTGACTGATTACCGGAAATTAGAGAGGTTAGGGTGGCTGTTTTACACAATTGGTGTACTTATCTTGTTAATATTATATTGTTTTCCGAGCGTTTTGGTGGCTGGAGAACCGTTAATAAAAATTGGTCCCGTTGCAATTAGTCGTTTAATGGCGGTGCCGTTCTTTTTTCTAGCTTGGGCTTCTTTTTTCAATAATAGTAGGTTAAAAGTTAGGTATCTTGTCGCTTTGTATTTATTTTCTCTCTATTTATTCTTAATTGGATCCGCTTTTTCAACAATGTTTATTTATATCGCAATGATCTTTGTTATGCTTTGGTGGAGTAAATTAGGAAAGAAAACGGCATTAATTATTACAATTGTACCAATCTGTTTATTGATTATAGGGGCCTCTTTTTCCTGGTCCACAGTAAAAGGAGTTTATTTGGATAGATTTTTAGGGTATTTGAATCCAGAGCGTGATGCACAGGGTGCAGGATTTATGTATATACGTTTAAAAGAGGTAATGTCGTCAGCAGGTTGGTTTGGTACATATGGAGATGTAAAGCTCATCCCTAATCCAGATACTGATTTTGTATTTGCAAGTTTGACTTATTATTATGGATATGTGCTTGCGCTAGTTCTTGTCTTCGTTCTTTCTCTTTTCGTAGTAAGGTTAGTGTTCATATCTTATAAAATAAATGATCGGTATGGTAAATTGCTTCTCATTGGAGGAATGACTCTTTTCGTAGTTCAATTCCTTTATAACGTTGGTATGATTTTAGGGTTATTACCTATTACTGCTATATCCTTACCTTTTATTAGCTACGGATTAACGCCGACTGTATTTCATGCGCTTATAATGGGGATCGTGCTGAGTGTATATCGGCGTAAGGATATTTCATTTAGTATGAGAAGAACACCTTGATGCTAAAAGAATTCATTATTATGATCAAGTACAAACGAAAATAGATAGTGGAAGAGGGTTATGATAAATAACCCTCTTTTCTTGTTTAAATAAGTGCACTCGCTTTAATAGAAATACATAATTCAGAACGAGATATCGATTCAGCTAGTTGTTGTAAATAAGTGTATTCTTCCGCATCTTTTTCGGAAGTGTTAGGATCTAATAAAGGTGAAGATAGAAGTACATCAAGTGTAAGTATGTCTGCATCATGAGAAGTGATATTATAACCTGCAAATACTGGTCGTTTTAAATCTTTTACTTTTTGAATCATCTTATGGAATTTCGTAACACTTATATTAATTTTGGCTAATGGAAAACATTTTTCGGTCGGGTTATCGATGGTCTTTCTAATTTTATAATCGTATACGTAATAGTACTTTTCTTGTTCTTCTAGTTTTTGTAACTCTTTCGTTAATAAATGGTATGTATCTGTAAGGCCGATGGTAAGAGCATCATGTTCTGCGCCAACTAATAATGTGAAAGGTCTTGGTGATGAGATTTCGAGAGGGCGGACGTTTAGGGTGGTAAAAGTAGGATTAGATTGTAAAATGTTATGTAATTTTTCGTTAGGGAACACGCCTTCATAAATAGCGATAAAATAATGGGTCATCTTGTCACTCCTTAGCTTTTTCTAAACTGATATATTCTACTTTTAAGGTTTAAATCCTTCATGAAAAAAGAAACACCCTGATTCACATCAAGGTGTAATAACTTCAAAACTTTCCGAATTAGCCCCAAGTATAAAAGGACTAACCTCGCCAACGCTATAAAGTTGCAGTTCATGCATTGCGCGCGTGCAAGCAGTGTAGAACAATCTACGAACGCTCTCATCGCTGTACGCATCTTTAGAAGCATCGTAAATAATAACAGCATCAAATTCGATACCTTTTGCTAAGTAAGCAGGGATCACGACGATGCCTTGCTCATACTCGGCTGAGTTACTTTTCACAAGTTTAATATTCTCGATATGACTAAGTGTTTCGTAGGCAGCGGCGCTTTCAGCTGCAGATTTACATATAATTGCGATCGTATTGTGCTGTTGTTTTTGTAGTTCAGCAACTTTGGCGGTAATATGTTCGTGCAGTTCGCTATCATTCGATACTTTCGTCACTGTAGGTTTTTCGCCGTCACGTTCAAAGGCGTGAATGTTCTCTCCTTCCGGTACGAGAGCACGTGTAAATTCAATAATTGGTTTTGTTGAGCGATAGCTACGAGTTAAGTTGATACCGTTCGTTTCATCTGGTCCGTATAAGCTAGTAAGTGTATTGAAATTCACTGCTTCACTCGCATGGGCAAATATCGCTTGGTTAAAGTCCCCGAGTACAGTCATTCTTGCAGCAGGGAAGAGACGTTTTAAAAACTCAAATTGAAACGGTGAATAATCTTGTGCTTCGTCTACCAGTACGTGTTTAATTGATCTATTCGTTTGGAAGCCTTCAATTAATTCTTTTAAAAGTAAAAATGGAGTCGCATCCTCGTAATATAACTTTCCTTCATCGAGCATGTTTACTGTTAATGAGCAAATGTCATCCCACTCTTTCGGTTTTTCCCCAGTAACCCATGATGCATCTGTGAAGAGTTGTTTATATATGCCTGTGAAATTGATGAAGCGCAATGTTTGAACGCCTTTACGAAGCGGCTTCAATTTTTTACGGACAATCATACGTCCAAGTACTTTCGTTTCTTTCTCATAATCATTAAAGGAGTTGTCTTCAAACTCGCCTTTTTTCTGTAAATATTTATAAGCCTTTTGGTATTCATCTTTACTAAGTAATTCAATTTCCTCTTCTACCCAAGGCTTTTTCAGTTCTGTTTTTTCAATTGCATCTATTTGTTTATTTAGCCAATCTGTTAACTTTTCAATTCGATTATGGAAGCGGAGGGAGGAGTCTGTGTTGTAAAACTGCTCTGTAATTTCTTTAGCAGAAGCAATTAACTTTCCTCTAAATTTCATTCCTCTAAATAGCATGCCTGAAGATTCAAGAGATTGTCTGTACGCTCTAATCATCTCGAAAAATTGAGTAGATGCTTTAAATCGAATGCTCGCATTTCTCGTTTTATAGGTAGGGCTATTCGTTTCAGTTAACATATATTCTAATTGTTCATAAGGGTCTTCAACATCAAATGACTTACTGAGTCTATGGTTTAAATATTCTTGGAATGTCACTTGCTGCATATTTTCTTCACCGAGTTCAGGTAGTACGTTAGAAACGTAGCTATTGAACATAGAGTTAGGGGAGAAGAGAATAATTTGATCTGCTTTTAACCATTCGCGATATTTATATAGTAAGTAGGCGATTCGTTGCAGGGCAGCTGACGTTTTACCACTACCAGCAGCTCCTTGCACGATAAGTAGTCGGCCTTCATCGTGACGAATAATTTCATTTTGCTCGCGCTGAATCGTAGCAACGATGCTCTGCATATGTTTGTTCGTGCCTTTACCGAGCGCTTGTTGCAAGATTTCATCGCCAATTGTAAGACTCGTATCGAACATAGAATCAATCTCGCCATTTTGAATAATGTATTGTAATTTTTTCTCCACATTACCGTGGATTACGCCGCCTGGTGTACTGTATTCAGCTGGTCCTGGTGGATAATCGTAGTACACACTCGAAATGGGTGCGCGCCAGTCATATACAAGAAAGTTTTCTCCGCTTGCATCAGTAAGTGTAGCCACGCCGATATAAATTTTCTCCGCAGCAGATTCTCCTTCTTCTTTGAAATCAATTCGCCCAAAGTAAGGTGCTTTATGCATGCGTCTTAATGCGGCAAGTCGATTAAAGGTGTGCTTATGGGTAATTTGTGTGACAGCTAGTGACTGAGCTTGTTGTCTTAAGTTGATAACTGTTTCAAGGTAATCATCAAAAGTATCAGTATTCACTTTCACGTCATCCCAAAAGTTTTTACGAATATGGATTACTTCCGCCCGGCGTCTGCCAGTTTCGTTTTCCAGTTTATCAATTTGCTCCGTAATCGTTTCTATTACGGTATCCAATCGTTTTTGCTCTAAATCAAGTTTTTTGTTCATACGTAAGCACTCCTTTAAAAGTGAAAAATAGAGGTTGACTGAAGATGTGTTTTGGTGTAAAATTAAGATACGGATAAATACGTTCTTTTTATTTTTTGAAAACGTGTTTCTGTACTAATTTAACATAGTTTTTTAATTTAATCAATGATAATAAGATAAACCTTGGTTCCGTGTGGCGGAATCGAGGTTTTTTGTTTTTCTTGAAGAGGGGATCGCGATCATTGTCAGTTTTTGTCGGTAAGTCGATATAATTGAAAAATCGCCGATATAATTAGAGTTGCGGTCGATATAATTGAAAAATCGCTGATATAATTTAGATTCACAAAAATCAACTACATAATTTCATGTACCGAATCTAGACGCAATGTATCGCGAGAAGAGGGCAAACAAAAAAAGCTCGGGCTAATCCCGAGCTTTTCATTATTTCTTTTCGTCTTTCTTAGCGTCAGCTTTCTTCTCTTCGAAAAGATCTTTTAAATCTTTATCGTCAACTTTGATGTCCGCTTTTTTGATTTCTTTCATCATAAGATCGTTCATGAATTCGCCATCTTGTTTTTTCTTCGCAACTAATTCTTTTTTGATGTCAGCTTTAGATTGTTCGAATGATTTTTCTGGCTCTTTAATGTCTGTAACTTTAATGATGTGGTAACCGAATTGTGATTTTACAGGCTCGCTTACTTCATCTTTTTTCAGTTTATAAGCAGCATCTTCGAATTCTTTAACCATTTTACCAGCGCCGAAGAATCCTAAGTCTCCGCCTTTTTCTTTTGAACCAGTATCTTCAGAGTATTGTTTCGCTAACTCTTCGAAAGATTTACCTTGTCCAAGTTCTTCTTTAACTTTTTTCGCAGTCGCTTCATCTTTTACAAGAATGTGGCTTGCTTTAATTTCAGGTTTGTAGTTTTCTTTTAGTTCTTTATCAGTGATTGTTTTCTCGATAGCTTTTTCTTGAGCTAATTCAGCACGAACACCATTTTTTAACGTTTCTTCTTTAAGACCTTGTTGTTTTAATAGTGTATCGAATTGATCACCGACTTGTTTTTTCATTTCATCGAACTTCTTGTCTACTTCTTTGTCGTCTACTTTGTAGTTTTTAATAAGTACTTTTTCCATTACCATGTTGTTTAGTACTTGTTTACCAGCTTGTGTTTTCATTTGCTCGTAGAACTCGTCTTTTGTAATGTCACCAGCTTTAGATGTAACGATTTTGTCTGATGATGATGTTCCACATGCTGATAATGCGATTACACTTGTTGCGGCTAAGGCAAGCATAGCTTTCTTCATTCGATAAACACTCCTACTATTATGTATTTTTAATTTATCCTACACCAATGAATTTTGATTCATAAGAGCCCGATTAAGTCTCACTGATACTTTTGCTTTGTATATTGGTAAAGCGCGCTTAACAGGGCTTACCGAGGCTGAGGATAAAGTTAAGATGCGTGTCATTTATTTCATAGTATAAGCAATATGTACAAAATTTAATATATCATATTTCGACTCAATTTCATATTGATAAAGAAAATTTAACCAGTGCGTGTCAGATTTTGAAGGTGTTCCATATTGGGCGCATGCCGCATATACAGAAAAGAGGAGGGGATGGGGATGAATTCTCAACTTATTTTATTACTTGTACTGTTTATTTTATTGGTTATAGTAGGTATAATTTGCTTATAGAGGAAAAAAGTGAGGAAGGGGCTTTCCTTCCTCACTTTCCATGAAATATAATTTCTATATAACTAGAAATTAATAAAATTGTTATACATACATTAATAACCCGAAAGACACTGGGTTGGCGGCTCGCAGCTATTTGTTTTCGTTCACACAGTGTATGTGTCATGAAATTCGTGTAAAATATAACAAGAAGTGCGAATGCGACAAAAACAACTGTTATAAGTGTCATGAGGCGAGACCTCCTTTTGGTAAAATACATATACTTTATATATTGTATCATACGATATTTTGTTCGTGTTATAAAATTCAGAAATAGAAGACTTTGTGTTAGAAAGAGAGGGAGAAAATGGACGTTGTTAGAAGATTAGAACAAGCTGAATACTACGTAGACCTACTATTTAAAATGATTGATGAAGAAAAGTGTCCATTTTATTCTTTGATCATAAAGAAAAAAGCCCGCAAAAAAGATATTGAACGTATACTACATCTTTGTGAAATACTGAACGAGCAATATGTAGTGGAGAAAGCAGAAGGACTTCTTTTGTTCGATGCGCTGTTAGATCAATTTGAAAAAGCGCTTCCACATCAGCTCGAAGTACACGAAACTGCGGAAGCGCTAGCAAAACAAGGTTTATTTAAGCCGCTTATGAATGAATTCTTAAGCATGATTGCGAAAAAATAAATAGATTACTTCTTAACTAACTTCTGATCGGATTCCGTAAAATTCTCCTCAATATTCTCTAATGATTTCTCAAAAATATCGATGAAGTCTTGTCCGTAAATATTGCGCAAGATAGCGATAAGTTCGATATTTTCTGGGAACTTACCATAGAAATTACGAAGTGCAAGAGCCCCATTAAATACAGAGTTATTTTCAGGATCATACTCCTCCATTAAGCGAAGTAGTAATTCTTCCCCTTTGTCTGTAATCTCAATGTACGTATTTCGTTTATCATCTTCTTTTTTCGAGAATACAAGATAGCCGCGTTCTTCCAGCTTTTTCGAGAAGTTAAACGCCGTTGATACGTGCATAACTCCAAACTTAGCAATCTCAGAAATAGAAGCCCCTTTTAAATGATAAGCGATTGATAAAATATGATGCTCATTAATGTTTAAATCGTAAGGCTTAATCCACTGTTGCCAATCTTTCTCTACACATTTCCATAACGCTTTCGATAATTGAGCAATGCGTTGGCTGAAAATCATCGCTTCTTTTACCGAGTAATCTTTTTCTCCACTTTTCATTTACTCACCCACTTTAACATTCTTTTTCATTACTATCTATTATGCCAGTAAAGTAAAAATTAATAAAGTCTTTTTGTGAGAATTGTGAAAATTTTTCGGAAAAATGACATTCTATACAAATCATGCATAACTATGGAAGCGTTTTATGAGTCGTGAATACATGTGTTGTCCTTACATGTTAAGTGATAACATATATTGTAAATGCATAAAAACACGGCATATCTGTGTGATATGCCGTGTTAAGGTCAATTTATATAAAAAATATTTGTTATATGCAAAAAACTAAGCAGGAATTTGTTTACGCTTTTTCCGGAACAGCTTCTTGTAGTTTCTCAATTGATTTTTGAATGTCCAAAATTTCTTGCTCAATATGTCGTTTGTTTTGAGAAATATCTTGCTTCCAGTTAGAAAGCGTGTCTTGCATATCTTCTTTTAATTCTTGAAACACTTCTTTACCTTCTGAAGCAGTTTCAACGATTTGACGTTTTAATAATTTTGTATCAGCTGTAATATCAGCTAAAGTCTTTTTAATATCAGTTCCTTTTTCTTTTAGCTTACCGCGCATAGCTTTACCAGAAGAAGGAGTAGAGAAAAGAACGGCTAATCCAGCAACTGCTCCGCCGCAAATGACACCTGTAATAAAGGATTTAGCTTTTGACATAAAAGGAAACCTCCTTATTTTTTGTTCGTATTCATGATGTGAAAAAATATGCATATCTTTAAGATAAGGGGAAGAAAAGTACACAGTCCCCGGCATCTTGAATGGAGAAACAAGCCGTGCAATATGTAATGACTTTAGGAAAGTGGCTTGTTATGTATTACTTCTTATTATAGTGTCACTATTCCACACTATGTGCAATTGTACTTGCGATGTTTTGTAAATTTTCCATTGTGTATTCATTTTGATGTGATTTCCAAACAGCACCGAAACCATCGTTTTCACCGTAGCGTGGAATTAAATGAAGGTGGAAGTGGAACACAGTTTGTCCAGCTTTTTCACCGTTATTGTTAAGTAGGTTAAAGCCAACTGGATTAAACTCTGCTTTAATCGCATTTGCGATTTTCGGAACGACAGAAAAAATGTGTGATGCGATTTCTGGCGTTAACGCAAAAATGTCTTGTTTGTGAACTTTTGGAATAACAAGAGTATGTCCTTTTGTTACTTGACTAATATCTAAAAATGCAAGCACATGTTCATCTTCGTATACTTTTGAGCAAGGGATTTGCCCATCAATAATTTTACAAAAAATACAATTGTCCGCTGTATGGTTCATTGATCTCATCCTTTCAAGTAGCCTTAGCCGTATTTTACCATAATTATATAAGAGAACAAACACGAAAAACAGGAAGCTGACTCAGCTTCCTGTTTTCTGAAGAGGGATTGAAAAAGCATTATCGTAATTTACGTTTCGCAGACACCCCATTTTCAAGTGAAATGAATTGCAATCTTTATAAAAGGAAATTGTTTATTTTTTAAAACAGTATATGCTCTTTCGGAGACACCCCGTTTCGAAAATGAAACAAATGATCTGGTTATGTGTAAATTTCTTTGTCCAACATGGACACCCCATTTCATGA
Source organism: Bacillus cereus group sp. MG4 (assembly GCF_040460055.1). NCBI lineage: Bacteria > Bacillati > Bacillota > Bacilli > Caryophanales > Bacillaceae > Bacillus > Bacillus cereus group sp. MG4. The sequence goes on from NZ_JARVGZ010000001.1 coordinate 4,498,678, forward strand.
TGACTTCACTATGTTGTTGTACTCATCAATTGGTGGTTGCTTTTTCAATGTGTTCCTTCTTCACTAATTATGATGTCCGCTTTCGTAAAAATATATGCTAACAAATTTAAATTTTTTTTTGAGGGCATCGATACTATGTAGTACAGCGCTATTTTTGGTAAGATGAATATAGAATGAATACTAATGAAGAAAGTGGTGTCGTATGAGCGAGTTATTGCGTGTAGAAAATGTTACAGGAGGATATACGAAACGACCTGTACTAAAAGATGTTTCGTTCTCTGTGAATAAAGGCGAACTTGTCGGCTTAATCGGTTTAAATGGAGCCGGGAAGAGTACGACAATTAAACATATTATCGGTTTAATGGAACCGAAAAAAGGAACTGTCACAATTAACGGGAAAACAATTCGTGATGATATGACAGCGTACCGTTCTAGTTTTTCGTTCATCCCAGAAACACCAGTATTATATGACGAGCTAACGCTAGAAGAACATTTGAAATTAACAGCGATGGCGTACGGTGTCGATGAACAACAATATGAAGAACGTGTAGGACAACTATTACAAGAATTTCGCATGAAAAATCGTTTAAAATGGTTTCCATCTCATTTCTCAAAAGGGATGAAACAAAAAGTAATGATTATGAGTGCCTTTTTAGTGGAACCATCTCTTTACATTGTGGACGAACCGTTCGTTGGACTGGATCCGTTAGCGATTCAATCACTCCTTCAAATGATGGATCAAATGAAAAAGAGTGGTGCAGGAATTTTAATGAGTACACATATTTTAGCGACGGCAGAGCGTTATTGTGATTCGTTCATTATTTTGCATCAAGGCGAAGTAAGAGCGAAGGGAACATTATCTGAGCTGCAATCCGATTTTAATATGCCAGGTGCAACGCTAGATGATATTTATATTGCATTAACGAAGGAAGAAGATTATGAATAGCACAGCATTATGGAAAGAACGATTTCGTCACTTTCTAAAAGAAGTTCGTACATATAGTAAATACGTATTTAATGATCATTTGAAATTTATTTTCGTATTCATCATCGGCGCAGGAGCGTATTATTATCAGCAATGGTTACAAACGTTAACACCTTCATTTCCGACAGCGCTCGTTATGGCAGTGTTACTTGGACTCGTATTAACGGCCGGATCCATTCAAACGTTATTAAAAGAAGCAGATCTCGTTTACTTACTGCCAGTTGAACAAAAGTTAAAACCGTACTTTACAAAGGCATTTCTCTTTACGTTTATGATTCAGTTATACATAATCGCAATTGTAGCGGCAGCGCTTGCCCCGTTATACTTCCAACAAATGAAGCAAACAGGAGCGGCTTACATATGGATTGTACTCGCGTTTGTCATTGTAAAAGCGTGGAACTTATTCGTTGCATGGGAAAAATCATTTTTAACAGACCAAAATATACAAAGAGCTGATTGGTTCATTCGTTTTATTTTAAACGGCTTATTTGTGTACTTTCTTGTAGAGCGTACTTCCGTTATTTTTGTTGGCGGAATCGTCCTTCTCATGGTGTTATACCTTGTAGTACTGCATCAAATGGTGAAGGGAAAGCCGCTAAACTGGGAGTACTTAATTTCTGAAGAAGGTAAGAAGATGATGCTGCTGTACCGCATCGCGAACATGTTCGTTGATGTACCAGCATTAAAAGAAAGAGTAGCACGTAGAAAATGGCTTGATTTCATTCTTTCGATGATTGGTGAGAAGCGTACATATTTATACTTATATACGAGAACGTTTTTACGATCTGGTAACTATTTCGGTTTATATATGCGTTTGCTCGCTCTTGGAGGAGTTATTCTTTACTTCATTCCGTTTTTATATGGACGATTTATCGTAAGCCTTATTTTCCTATACTTAATCGGTTATCAGCTATTAACTTTATGGAAACATCACCGCATGAAGATTTGGCTTGATTTGTATCCGGTAGGGGGAGAAGAGAAGAAGAAAGATTTTCTTGTCTTATTAAATGCGATCCTTATTACCGGCAGCGTTGTATTTACAGTTATATTCGCCCTTGCGACGAAAGATTTCATGATGACGGGAATTTTACTAGTCGTAAGCATAGTATTTAGTATCGGTTTCGTTTATCAATACGGGGCGAAACGTATTGAGCGTTTAAATTGAAGGGAATGAACCTATGATTACATACGAAGAGAAGGTTATAAAAGAATTGGAGCAGTGGAAAGCTACATTCATGAAAGATTCTTCTATGATGACACGGTTCTCTAAGAAAGTGCAGACGAAAGTGCAACAGCTTATTCCGGCGAAAGTGCAAAAAGTATTAACGGAAACGATTCGGATGATGGTGCAAACGATTAGTGCTGGATCAAACTTTATAAAGCCGAAATTAAAAGAGACGAACTGGTCATTGCAAAGAAGAGACGACGAAGTACGTAAAAAAATGGATGAGTACAAAAAAATAGCAGCGGCAGAAGGAGCAGGGACGGGAGCTGGCGGTATTCTCCTTGGCCTTGCTGATTTTCCGCTTTTACTCGGCATTAAAATTAAATTTTTATTCGATGCCGCAACGTTGTACGGATTTGATACGAGCGATAAAGAAGAGCGCCTTTTTATCCTTCACGTTTTCCAACTTGCTTTTTCAAGTGACGATCACCGAAAAGAAATATGGAAAGCAATCGAAACGTGGGATACAGAAGAAGAAAATCATATGGACTGGGAAAAGTTCCAAACAGAGTACCGAGACTATATCGATTTAGCAAAAATGCTTCAGCTCGTACCAATAATCGGTGCCCCGGTCGGCGCATATGCGAACTATCAATTACTGCAAAGGCTCGGAGAAGTGACGATGAATTGTTATCGTATGCGAATACTTAATAGAAATTAGAAAGAAAGCATCCTACATGTGTAATGTAGGATGCTTTTTTTAGAAGTTAATGCCGTTATAGCCAACTCCGACTACAATCAATACGATAAAGAGCACAATGAGTACTATATATCCATTACTAACGCTCTTACCGTCTTGTCCAGCTTCACCACCACCAGTGCCACCACTACCGCCTTTACCACCAAGTCCCATAGGAATATCCTCCTTATTGTTATATGTTGCTTTTACTTTATACTTTTCTGTATTTACCAATAAATTCCTCCTGAAGCGCTAACTAACTTGCAAATCATTTCGTTTCATTTTATAATTTACTTACCGACCGGTAAGTAAAAATAAGTGAGGTACAGTATGACAAAGAATTTACAAACATCGCAAAACATTGTAGAGGCATCATTTAAACTCATGGCAGAGCACGGCATTGAGAAAATGAGCCTTTCCATGATCGCGAAAGAGGTAGGTATTTCAAAACCGGCTATTTATTATCATTTTTCTTCTAAAGAAGCGTTAGTTGATTTTTTATTTGAAGAAATTTTTTCTGGGTATCATTTCGTGAGTTATTTCAATAAAGAACAATATACGAAAGAAAACTTTACAGAAAAATTAATTGCCGATGGTTTACATATGCTCTCTGAGTATGAAGGCCAAGAAGGAATATTACGTGTTATAAATGAATTCATCGTAACTGCGGCGCGAAATGAAAAGTATCAGAAACGCTTATTTGAAATACAAGAAGATTTCTTAAATGGTTTCCACGATTTATTGAAGAAAGGTGTAGAACTTGACGTTGTGTCACAACATGCAACGGAAGAAAATGCTCATACGTTAGCGCTCGTAATCGATAATATGAGTAATTACATGCTGATGGGATTCCAGTTAAAGTATAAAGAAATTTGGATTCAAAATGTGAAAAACGTAATGAAGGAGGAATAAAAATGAAAATGCAAAAAAACTGGTGGCTCGGTTTACTTGGATTTATTGGGATTTACCCCGCATTAACGGGCAGTAAGACCCCCACCTCAAAGTTCAGCGAAAGCAAAGAAGTTAGGTGGGGGATCAACTGCCCGTAAAAGCCCGATTGGTGAGGGCTAATAATCAGTGGGGGATGAACAAACCCCTCACTGATTAAAGTTTCACTTTATAAAATACCAGGTATGATTGAAGCTTTTCAAACGGATGGAAGTTGGATGAAACTAATAGGTTTCATTTGGTTACTTTGGTTCGGATATTTTATTCCTGAGAAGAAAGAAGATTAAATTTCAATTTTATGTAAAGTTATGTAAAATATAGATTGAGAGTATTCGTATATTAGATTACTAGATTTGGAGTGGTTACATGGATCCATTGAAAAATGAAATTAACCCTGACATGGTCAAGGTGTGGAAAGTTCGGGCTGTAATTGAAGAAGGAATCGGTATTCTCGTCATTTTAGCTTACCTTTTCCTCATGATAAAGTTTGATTGGTGGGCGTGGATTTTGTACGTGTTAATCGGGTTAACGGTTGCACTAGCACCATTGGAGTACTTCGTATTCCCGAAACTTCGTCAGCGTTATTACAGCTACCAACTAAATGAAGAAGAACTTGAAATTCAGCACGGTCTTTTCGTCGTAAAGCGCGTATTAGTACCGATGATTCGTGTACAGCACGTGACGATTGAACAAGGACCGATTATGAGAAAATATGGATTAGCACAATTACACATTTCAACAGCTGCAACTTCACATAGCATCCCAGGCTTAACGATGTATGAAGCAGAAATGTTGAAAACGAAAATCGCAGAATTAGCGAAAGTGAGTGATGAGGATGTATAAGAGGCAGCATCCAATCACGATGTTATTAGAATTAAAAATAACAGACTTTATACCACTCATTATTTTCATGTTTAGCTTAAATGGAAAATTCCCGTTTTGGTATTTAATTCCCGCTGCATTCGGCTTACTCACTGTCTTTTCAGCGTTTGAAAAATGGTATTACACAACATATTGGGTTGAAAATAACGTATTACATGTGAAACAAGGGCTCTTTGTGAAGAAGGAGAGCTACTTAAATAAAGAACGTGTTCAAACGATTAATACAAGTTCTAACGTGTTATATCAAATGCTTGGCTTAAAGAAAATTCAAATCGAAACAGCTGGCGGGGGCGATGATGCAGAAGTAAGCTTAGCTGGAATTACAGTAGAAGAAGCAACTGAGCTTATTGCAATGCTAAATGAGCCAACTCCAGAAGTGAAAGCAGAAGATATATCAGAAGAAGTAGTCGAAAAAGAAATCGTTACAGAAGAAAAACAAGCGACAGAATACAAATTAACTTGGAAAGAAATTTTATTAGCATCTGTTACATCTGGTCAGTTTGGATTGTTATTCTCATTAATCTTTTTCGTGTATCACCAAGTAGATGAGTACATTCCGAAATGGATAGAGAATGGCGTAAAGTCGTATGTAATGGAACATGATATATATGGCTGGATTTTCATGATAGCTATTTTGATTGTCCTTTCATGGATTATATCGACAATCGGTTATGCGCTAAAACATGGAGATTTCACAGTGAATCGAAGAAATGATGAAGTCCGCATTTCGCAAGGATTACTTGAGAAAAAAGAACTCGTACTAAAGTTACATCGTATTCAAGGTATTACGATAAAAGAAAGTATTTTGCGTCAGCCATTCGGTTATTGTGCTGTGCAAGTAGAAGTCATTCAAAGTAAGGGAATGGGTGACGAAAAAGAAAAAGTTACACTGCATCCTATCATTCGAAAAGATCGCGTACAACAGTTACTTGCACATTTACAATTACCATATGAACTGAATACAAACATTATTTCATTACCAAAAGTAGCATTACGTCGTTACTTAATTGATAGTTTTATATTCTTCGCAATACTAGCAATCCCACTTATTGGAATAAGTATATACTTTGAAAAGCACTTCATCATGTGGGCGTTAATTCCGCTCGCGATCCTCATCTTTACACTTGGATACGCAACATTTAAAACAAATGGTTACAGTGTAAACGGAGAGCAAATTACGCTTGTATATCGCAGCGTCGGAAAATATACAGGACTTGTTAGAAGAAGACATGTCCAATCAATGGAAAAAACACAATCATATTTCCAGCGCCGAGCGGATTTATGTACGTATAAGTTCTCTAACGCATCATCCAATTATAAACTAGAGCATACGAGAGTAGCAGATGCGGAGAGAATGCAGGATTGGTATAAGAAGAGAATGAGTGAGAATTAAATAGAACGGCTCGTCTTTTGCGGAAGACGGGCTATTTTTTAATCCCGCATTAACGGGCAGTAAGATCCCCACCTCAAAATTCAGCAAAAGCAAAGAAGTTAGGTGCGGGATCAACTGCCCGTTAAAGCCCGATTGGTGAGGGCTGATAATCAGTGGGGGATGAACCCCCCACCGATTAAAGTTTCACTTTATGTGAAAATAATGAATAATATATGGGGAAGGAAAAGCGAGGTGAATGAGAGTGAGCAAGTTTTTAATTCCGTATTCATTTTCTATATTAAGTTTCTTTATTTCAGTAACGGCACTTGATTTATATGATAGGATGGGAAACAATAGTGAGCTGGTTTCGCCGAACTTACTTGGTAAAATAATTTAATCTACTGCGCAAATGGGAGTCCTTACATTGTATTTCGGAGTACCTATCATTTTAGGTGGCTGTCTACTTGGTGAGTTATTGTTTAGAGGTATCATTTTACGATTTAAACTAAGCTATATTATATCTTTATTATTATATTTACTTTTAGCTTGTAGTATTGTTTCAGTAACGGTTGGGATTCCAACTACATATGAAGATTCTAATATTTTTTTCATGGGAATAACTATGATTTGCGCTGTTACATTCTTTGTGGGCCGGAATATATCGGAAAAAACAAGTTAATAATGGAGTGACAAAATGAAATACACCTGTCCATGCTGCGGATATAGAACAATAGAAGAAGAACCACCAGGTACATATGAAATTTGTAATATATGTTATTGGGAAGATGATGAGGTTCAGTTTAACGATCCTGACTTTGAAGGCGGGGCGAATGAAGTCTCGTTAAGACAAGCACAGAAAAACTTCATTGCATTTGATGCTTGCGGGGAATGTTTTGTGAAATCAGTTAAAAAGCCGACTAGTGAAGATGTGAAGGATGCTAGTTGGAAGTAAATTTGTTAAATAGCTTAAAATAAAAATGTTATTACTCAATGTAACAAGAGTAATAACATTTTTTTATGCAATGATGAAAGAATTAACGCCGTCTTACAAGATAAAACAGTAAAGATGATACAGTAATAGGAAGGCCAGTATCCAGAAAAGCTTCTAAATAAAAGGATAAAAAATCTCTGTCGTTAAACCACATAAAGAATAAATGATTGTAAGAAATACCTAACAATATAAATAAAGGAATTCCGATCTTTAATTCGTGACTCCTTTTTATTTTTCTATAACAAAATTCACCAAATAAACAACCGATAAGAACAGGGATGCTTCCAAGAATTGAAAACATAATAATAGATACTTAAATCGGTCCCCAGGAGTCAGTATAATTTGGAACTAGTGTATACTGTAAAACGTTCACAATGATAGAAAAAACCAGTAAGCATATTAAATAACTAATAGAAAATTTTTTCAATGGAATCATCCTTATAAAATTTCACTTTATTTTTATGAAAATATAAACATCTTTAAATTATAGAATGGATATATAAGGATAATAAATTTTTTGTACATTGCGTGTTTATGGATATATTTTCAATGAATATAAAAGTATAGATGTATAGTCAACTTTGTGTATTTAATGTTATCATATTGAATGATATGGAAATTTTTAATAGAAGAAGCAACGAACAATTCAAAGGCGAGGAAGCTTTTGTTGTATAAAGAAAATATTTATTATTACTCAGCGATATTGAAAATAAGGTACGTATTTATATAAATTTAGTAGAAATGGGGTTTTAAAAAGGAATGAGTACAAGTATAACACGGCAAAAGATTTTAGAAGCCGCTTCTCAAATTGTGCAATGTAAAGGGGTTGCTAAGTTAACTTTAGAAGCGGTAGCTAAAGAGGCGGGGATAAGTAAAGGTGGATTGTTGTATCACTTTTCAACTAAAGAAGCTTTAATAGAGGGCATGATACTCAAAGGGACGGAGGAGTATCAAGACGCTATTCACAATAAAGTTGCGGAAGACTTAGAGAAGAAAGGAAGGTGGGTACGTTCTTTTGTAGAGGAAAGATTAAGTAATGAGAGAAGAGTAGAAGAGCTGGGTAGTAGTATGATGGCAGCATTAATGCTAAAACCTGAATTACTTGAACCGTTACAACAATCATTTCAGCAACTGCAAAATAAAATAGAAAATGATGAGATAGATTCAGTTTGTGCCACAATTATTAGATTAGCGGCAGATGGATTATGGTATTCGGAATATTTAGGGGTTGGAAGACTAAGCCCCGAATTAAGAGAAAAAGTGATTCAAGCTCTTATTTGTAATTCATATAAATAGAATATACGAACTATATAATGTAAAATAATTCACCATTGCTTATTTAATGCACTGGTGAATTATTTTTTTTATTAGAAAAATAGAACAATTTTATAGAGTATTGAATTATAACCGTCCAGACGGTATAGTAATATTTGGTTTAAGAGGAAAATGAAACAAAAAAAGAATAAAAAATATTTTTAGCACACTATTCGAAAGGATAGGCCGCAAAGCTTAGAGTCTACGGTAATACATATTGGTTACTAAGATCGTCTGGTTGCACATTTTTGATGCAACCGGACGGTCTTTTTTTGTTATATAAATATAAAAAATAGGAGGGAATTATGCAAATGAAAAGTACTAAAAGGCATATTTCGATGGTTTCATTAGTTTTTCTAGTATTATTTTCAGTGCTAAATGTGTGGGCTCCAGTTATTCAAGCCGCTGTGATAAAAAATCCAGTGGACGAGATTAATATTTCCCGTACTGATGGTACAACGTCTGAACCATATCAAGCCTCAGATGGCATGAAAGTAGAAGTGAAGTGGTCAGCTAAAGAAAAAATAAAAAGTGGAGATCAATTCACAATTGATATGCCAAAAGAATTCAGAAAAGATCTTATGAATATGAGTTTTCCTTTAAAAGATGCTGAAGGAAAAACAGTTGGTACATGTGAGATGAAAAAAGGTCTATTGACGTGTACTATGGGTGATTACGTAGAAGGAAAGAATAACGTTAAAGGTTCTTTATTCGTAGAATTCTACTTTGGGCTAGAAGCATATGATGGTGTCAAAGAAATTCCATTAGAATTTAACGTTGATGGTCAAATCGTTAATAAAGAAGTAAGTGTAAATAATACGACAGAGAGACCGAAGCCACAGCCCAATACAGATAATCTATTGAAATGGGGTTCTTATAATCAAGAAGATCCGTCCATTGCTGATTGGCTTGTATATGTAAATGCAACTGGAACAGAAATGCAAGATCTTAAATTAACAGACACATTAGGACCTGGGCATGAATTAATTACAGATAGCTTAGTATTAGAAGAGGCTGTATTTGAAGATGGCTATGCACCAACAAATATTAAGCCAGCAGATTTATCTAAAATTAAAATTAATGCAACGAAAACTGGATTTACAATTGAATTTCCAGACAGTTCAAAAGGTTATATTTTAAGATATAAAACAAAAATTACTAATCCTGCTGCAAAGCCTCATAAAAATACAGTGAAATTAGAAGGCAAAAATATTAAAACTGAAGAAAAAGTAGGAGAAGTATTCGTAAGTGGTGGGGGAGGAACTGGTTCAGGCGACGATCATCCACCTAGTATTGAAAAGAATATAGTTGATGAGAGTGGTAAGCTTGTAGAGAATCAGCAGTTAGCGCAAATGGATCAACCTATTCAATATCAAGTTGGTACACATATACCAAACGATCCTCCTAAATACACATCTATGGTAATTAGTGATGATTTAGAAGATGTATTAGAAGTATTAGAGGCAAAAGTGTATGATCAAAATGGCCAAGATATTACTTCTAAAGGAACACTAAAGATAGATAAACAAAAAAGTGAAGTAACATTTACGTTCGGTGAGAGTTTTGACTATAAGTCATATGAAGACCAGATAATTAACTTGAATATTAAGGCGAAAATTAAAGCTGATGCAGACTTATCTTCTTACGTAGATAAGAAGATTCCTAATAAAGCAGAATTACATTTTGATGATAAGAAATTAACATCAAATGAAGTAACGGTTACGCCGCCTGAACCTCCAAAAGACGGTACAGTAGCTATTCATAAAATAGATGCTGAGGATCCGACTAAAGAGTTAACAGGTGCCGAATTTGAAGTTCGAGATAGTGAGGATAAGGTTGTTGCAGTACTGAAAACAGGCGAAAAAGGTTTTTCAGCACCTCAAACTTTAACTCCTGGGACGTATAAAGTTTATGAAAAAGTAGCACCTGAGGGATATCAAAAATTAACAAGTCCGGTAGAGGTTACGCTTCAAGCTGGAGAAACAAAAACAATTGAAATTAAAAATACCATGCAAAAGGGTCAAATTGAATTAAAGAAAATTGATTCGGAAAATGGTGGTAAAGCGTTAGCAAATGCAGAGTTTGATATAGTAAAAGACGGTGTAGTAGTTGAGCATATTATTACAGATAAAGACGGTAAGGCAATTTCTAAACCGTTAGCACCAGGAAAATATATTTTAAAAGAAACGAAAGCGCCCGAAGGATACCAATTAAAAGAAAAAGAGTTCGAAGTAAATGTAACAGGGGACGGCATATTCCCAATAACAGTAGAAAATGCAATGGTAGACAAAGGTAATGTAGAAATTACAAAAATGGACAAAGAAAGCGGCGCAGTATTAGCGGGTGTCGAATTTGAAGTCCAAGGTGAGAAAGATAAAGTGGTAAGAAAAGTAGTAACAGATAAAGATGGAAAAGCAAACGTTTCAGATCTATCAGTAGGAAAGTACAAATTAGTAGAGACGAAAAGCTTACCAGGTTACAAGAAACTAACAGAATCAGTATCATTTGAAATTAAAAAAGGTATGACAGAAGTTTTATCATTGAAAGTAGAAAATGAGCAGTTAGACAAAGGCTCATTAGAAATTACAAAAGTAGATAAAGACAGCCAAAAAGCACTAGCAGGCGTAGTCTTCGAAGTGCAAGATGAAAAAGGAAAAGTGGTAAAAAAAGTAACGACAGATAAAGATGGAAAAGCGAATGTCTCAGACTTATCAGTAGGAAAATACAAATTAGTAGAGACGGAAAGCTTACCAGGTTACAAAAAATTAACAGAGCCAGTATCATTCGAAATTAAAAAAGGTATGACAGAAGTCTTATCACTGAAAGTAGAAAATGAGCAGTTAGATAAAGGCTCATTAGAAATTATAAAAGTAGATAAAGACAGCCAAAAAGCATTAGAAGGTGTAGTCTTCGAAGTGCAAGATGAAGCTGGAACAGTAGTAAAGGAATTAATAACAGATAAAAATGGAAAAGCAAAAGTTGCAGATTTACCTGTAGGAAAGTACAAATTAGTAGAGAAAGAAAGTTTACCAGGCTATAAGAAACTAACAGAGCCAGTATCATTTGAAATCAAAAAAGGCATGATCGAGGTACTATCATTAAAAATAGAAAATGAAATGGTAGATACGGGGAATGTAGAGATAACAAAGATAGACAAAGATAATAAAGCACCGTTAGCGGGAGTAACGTTCGTTGTCCAAGACGAGAAAGGTAACGAAGTTAAAAAAGTAACGACAGATAAAGATGGAAAAGCAAATGTTTCAGATTTAACTGTAGGCAAGTATGGATTGGTAGAGGTAGAAAGTTTACCAGGTTACAAAAAACTAAAAGAACCAGTATCATTTGAAATTAAAAAAGGTATGACCGAAGTTCTATCATTAAAAGTAGAAAATGAAATGATGGATACAGGGAATGTAGAGATAACAAAAATAGATAAAGATAGTAAAGCACCGTTAAAAGATGTTGTATTTGAAGTACGTGATTCAAAAGGAAAAGTAGTTAAAAAAGTAACAACAGATAAAGATGGGAAAGCAAATGTTTCAGATTTACCTATTGGGAAGTATGAGTTGGTGGAAGTAGAAACACCAGCAGGATATAAACCACTTAAAAAGCCAATTTCATTCGAAATTGAAAAGGGTAGAGTAACAGCATTACAATTAACTGTAGAAAATGAATTAGTGGATACAGGAAATGTAGAAATTACAAAAGTAGACAAAGAAAATAAAGATGCTTTAGCTGATGTCGTATTTGAGATTCAAGACGAAGCAGGACAAGTAGTCGCTAAAATAACGACAGATAAAGAAGGGCACGCACAGGTTACTAATTTATCAGTTGGCACATACAAGTTGGTAGAGGTAAATGCACCAAAAGGATATAAGCAATTAGTAGATCCTATTACTTTCCAAATTGAAAAAGGTATGATAAAATCTCTTGCTTTAACAGTAGAAAACGAAATGTTAGACAAGGGTAATGTAGAAATTACAAAAGTAGATAAAGACAGTCAAAAAGTATTAGAAGGCGTAGTCTTCGAAGTACAAGATGAGCAAGGAAAAGTAGTAACAGAAGTAACGACAGATAAAGATGGAAAAGCAAAAGTCTCAGACTTATCTGTAGGCAAGTACAAATTAGTAGAAAAAGCAGGCTTACCGGGATACAAAAAACTAACAGAGCCAGTATCGTTCGAAATTAAAAAAGGTATGACGAAAGTCTTATCACTAAAAGTAGAAAACGAACTAGTAGATAAAGGTTCAGTAGAAATTACAAAAGTGGACAAAGAAAGTGGCGCAGTATTAGCGGGCGTAACCTTCGAAGTGCAAGATGAAAAAGATAAAGTAGTAACAAAAGTAACAACAGATAAAGATGGAAAAGCAACAATTTCAGATTTATCAGTAGGGAAATATAAGCTAGTAGAGGTAGAAAGCTTACCAGGATACAAAAAACTAGCGAAACCAGTATCGTTCGAAATTAAAAAAGGTATGACAGAAGTCCTAGCATTGAAAGTAGAGAACGAAAAGTTAGATAAAGGTTCAGTAGAAATTACAAAAGTAGATAAAGACAGTCAAAAAGTATTAGAAGGCGTAGTCTTCGAAGTACAAGATGAGCAAGGAAAAGTAGTAACAGAAGTAACGACAGATAAAGAAGGAAAAGCAAAAATCTCAGACTTATCTGTAGGCAAGTACAAATTAGTAGAGAAAGAAAGCTTACCAGGCTATAAAAAACTAACAGAACCAGTATCGTTCGAAATTAAAAAAGGTATGACAGAAGTCCTAGCATTGAAAGTAGAGAACGAAAAGTTAGATAAAGGTTCAGTGGAAATTACAAAAGTAGATAAAGACAGTCAAAAAGTATTAGAAGGCGTAGTCTTCGAAGTACAAGATGAGCAAGGAAAAGTAGTAACAGAAGTAACGACAGATAAAGAAGGAAAAGCAAAAATCTCAGACTTATCTGTAGGCAAGTACAAATTAGTAGAGAAAGAAAGCTTACCAGGATACAAAAAATTAACAGAACCAGTATCATTCGAAATTAAAAAAGGTATGACGAAAGTCTTATCAATAAAAGTAGAGAATGAGCAGTTAGACAAAGGTTCAGTAGAAATTACAAAAGTGGACAAAGAAAGTGGCGCAGTATTAGCGGGCGTAGCCTTCGAAGTGCAAGACGAAAAAGATAAAGTAGTAACAAAAGTAACAACAGATAAAGATGGAAAAGCAACAATTTCAGATTTATCAGTAGGGAAATATAAGCTAGTAGAGGTAGAAAGCTTACCAGGATATAAAAAACTAGCGAAACCAGTATCGTTCGAAATCAAAAAAGGTATGACGAAAGTTTTATCATTGAAAGTAGAGAACGAACTGTTAGATAAAGGTTCAGTAGAAATTACAAAAGTGGACAAAGAAAGTGGCGCAGTATTGGCAGGCGTAACCTTCGAAGTGCAAGATGAAAAAGATAAAGTAGTAACGAAAGTAACGACAGATAAAGATGGAAAAGCAACAATTTCAGATTTATCAGTAGGGAAATATAAATTAGTAGAGAAAGAAAGCTTACCAGGTTACAAGAAGTTAACAGAACCAGTGTCATTCGAAATTAAAAAAGGTATGACGGAAGTCCTATCATTGAAAGTAGAGAATGAACAGTTAGATAAAGGATCTGTAGAAATTACAAAAGTAGATAAAGACAGTCAAAAAGTATTAGAAGGCGTAGTCTTCGAAGTACAAGATGAGCAAGGCAAAGTAGTAACAGAAGTAACGACAGATAAAGATGGAAAAGCAAAAATTGCTGATTTATCTGCAGGAAAGTACAAATTAGTAGAGAAAGAAAGCTTACCAGGTTACAAAAAGTTAGCAGAACCAGTATCATTTGAAATTACAAAAGGTATGACAGAAGTTCTATCATTAAAAATAGAAAATGAAATGGTAGATACGGGAAATGTAGAGATAACGAAGATAGATAAAGATAATAAGGTATCGTTAGCAGGTGTAGTCTTCGAAGTTCAAGACGAAACTGGCAAAGTAGTAACAAAAGTAACAACAGATAAGGAAGGAAAAGCAAACGTTTCAGACTTATCTGTAGGAAAGTACAAGCTGGTAGAAGTAGAGAGCTTACCAGGATACAAAAAATTAGAAAAGCCGGTACCATTTGAAATTAAAAAAGGTATGACAAAATCTCTAGCGTTCACTGTAGAAAACGAAATGGTGGATACGGGGAATGTTGAAATCACAAAAATAGACAAAGATAGTAAAGCACCATTAGAAGGTATTGTATTTGAAGTACGTGATTCAAAAGGGAAAGTAGTAACAAAAGTAAAAACGGATAAAGATGGAAAGGCAAACGTTTCAGATTTATCTATTGGAAAGTATGAGTTGGTGGAGGTAGAAACACCAGCCGGATACAAACCACTAGAAAAACCAATTTTATTCGAAATTGAAAAAGGTAGAGTTACAGCATTACAATTAACAGTCGAAAATGAATTAGTGGATACAGGAAATGTAGAAATTACAAAAGTAGACAAAGAAAATAAAGATGCTTTAGCTGATGCAGTATTTGATATTCAAGATGAAGCAGGACAAGTAGTCGCTAAAATAACGACAGATAAAAAAGGACAAGCAAAAGTTACTAATTTATCAGTTGGAACATATAAGCTAGTAGAGGTGAAAGCACCAAAAGGATATAAGCAATTAGTAAATCCGATTACTTTCCAAATTGAAAAAGGCATGACAAAATCTCTTGCTTTAACAGTCGAAAATGAAATGTTAGACAAGGGTAATGTAGAAATTACAAAAGTAGATAAAGACAGTCAAAAAGCATTAGAAGGCGTAGTCTTTGAAGTGCAAGATGAAAAAGGCAAAGTAGTAACGAAAGTAACGACAGATAAAGAAGGAAAAGCAAACATTTCAGATCTATCTGTAGGAAGTTACAAATTAGTAGAGGTAGAAAGTTTACCAGGCTATAAAAAGCTAGAAAAACCAGTATCATTTGAAATCAAAAAGGGTATGACAGAAGTTTTATCGCTGAAAGTAGAAAACGAACAAGTAGATAAAGGCACAGTAGAGATTACAAAATTGGACAAAGACAGTCAGAAGACATTGGCAGGTGTAGTCTTTGAAATCCAAGATGAAGCAGGCAAAGTAGTAACGAAAGTAACAACAGATAAAGAAGGAAAAGCAAACATTTCAGACCTATCTGTAGGGAGTTACAAATTAGTAGAAGTAGAAAATTTACCAGGCTATAAAAAGCTAGAAAAACCAGTATCATTTGAAATTACAAAAGGTATGACAGAAGTCTTATCACTAAAAGTAGAGAATGAACAGTTAGATAAAGGTTCAGTAGAAATTAAAAAAGTGGATAAAGACAGTGGAACAGTGTTAGCGGGCGTAACTTTCGAAGTGCAAGATGAAAAAGGCAAAGTAGTAACGAAAGTAACAACAGATAAAGAAGGAAAAGCAAACATTTCAGACCTATCTGTAGGAAGTTACAAATTAGTAGAGGTAGAAAGTTTACCAGGCTATAAAAAGCTAGAAAAACCAGTATCATTTGAAATTACAAAAGGTATGACGAAAGTCTTATCATTGAAAATAGAGAATGAATTGGTAGACAAAGGTAATGTAGAAGTTACAAAAGTGGATAAAGACAGTGGAACAGTGTTAGCGGGCGTAACTTTCGAAGTGCAAGATGAAAAAGGCAAAGTAGTAACGAAAGTAACAACAGATAAAGAAGGAAAAGCGAAAGTTTCAGATCTATCAGTAGGAAAATACAAATTAGTAGAAACGGAAAGTTTACCAGGTTACAAAAAACTAACAGAGCCAGTATCATTCGAAATCAAAAAAGGTATGACAGAAGTTTTATTACTAAAAGTAGAGAATGAACAATTAGACAAAGGTTCAGTAGAAATTACAAAAGTAGATAAAGACAGTCAAAAAGCATTAGAAGGCGTAGTCTTTGAAGTGCAAGATGAGCAAGGCAAAGTAGTAACGAAAGTAACAACAGATAAAGAAGGAAAAGCGAAAGTTTCAGATCTATCAGTAGGAAAATACAAATTAGTAGAAACGGAAAGTTTACCAGGATACAAAAAACTAACAGAATCAGTATCATTCGAAATCAAAAAAGGTATGACAGAAGTTTTATTACTAAAAGTAGAGAATGAACAGTTAGATAAAGGTTCAGTAGAAATTACAAAAATGGCTGCTGAAAGTAAGAATGTATTATCAGGGGCAGTTTTTGAAGTTCATGACGAAAAAGGAAAAGTAGTAACGAAAGTAGCAACAGATAAAGAAGGAAAAGCGAAAGTCTCAGACTTATCTGTAGGTCACTACACACTTGTAGAAGTAGAAGCACCAAAGGGTTATGAAAAATTAACTAATCCAATTCCATTTGAAATTACAAAAGGAATGATAAGTCCAGTTCAATTAGAAGTATTAAACAAATTGACTTCTTTAGCACCACCAGGCCCAGAGAAACCAGAAACGACGGATCCAGAAAAACCAGAAACGACGGATCCAGAAAAACCAGAAACAACGGATCCAGAGAAACCAGGAACAATGGATTCAGAGAAACCAGGAACAACGGATTCAGAGAAACCTGGAACAATGAATCCAGAGAAGCCTGAAAAAGAATTACCGAAGACAGGACAGAAAATGCCTGTGGAACCATATATGGGAGCACTTCTTATTATGATGAGTTTTGGATTGCTCGTATTAGGTAGAAAACAGCAGAGATAATAAAAATAAAAAGGTATCCTCAAAGTATTGGAGGATACCTTTTTTATTTGGCATGAAAAATATTTAGCAAAAGAACTCGATGCAAATAGAAACAAAAAGGAAGAAAAAGTTCTTCCTATTTTCTTGATATGGTTATATCAAAAAAATAGCTATATATATTTAATGTGAAAATAAAAGGTTAAAGGCCTTCGTAATGTTTTGGGGAAAAAAAGAGTTATCTATGTAATTAATTTGAGTACTTTAAGAAAGAGAGCTTTTTCCTAAAGTATTCAAAGGATGATAGTCCAATAGCAGGTGGGAGATGAAACTCGTTTTAGCACTGTATTAACACCTTAAAATGTAGATAGGGGAAAATAATGTAAAAAAACTATTGTGTGTTTAAAAGTCTTATGTTACATTTGTGTTACAAAATAGTTACGAAAGGTAACTTATGTTACGGTTTGTTTTCTTTTATTTATCGGTATGTTACAAAGAGAGAAAAAGTAAAGCTGAAAAAATAGCAACCTAAAAATAGTTTTTCTATGTGTATAAGAGTGTGTGTAGTAAAGAGCCTGGTGAGAGCTTTACGCACATTATTAAAATTCCTTTCTGTCTTTAAAAGAAGAAGAAAACCAACTACCAACTATTTAGGAGTTTTAAGTAATGATAGTAAATGAAATGTACTTCCTTTCCCACACACAAAGTACATCTTTATTTTCAGTCTAATTACTACACAGACTTTTATACATATGCTGTTATCGTTTTAGGGATATATAGGAGGAGAAAAAATGAAAAAGTTATTAATGGTAATTGGACTTACGTTTTTAATGTTAGCTGGGTGTAGTAATGGGAATTTTGACAAAGCAATGGATGAAGGAAAGACCGCGTTAACGAATAAAGAATATAAAAATGCTTTATCATCATTTGAAAAAGCGCTAGATGAGAAAAAAGACGATTCAGATGCAAAGACGCTTGTAGAACAAACGAAAGTAATGATTGAAGCAGTGAAGTTAAAAGAAGAAACAAAGGTAGAAGAATCAATCAAGTCATTTGAAAAAGTAGAGAACATGAAGAATGGAAATGCTACGCTTGTAAAACAAGCAAAGGAAGAACGAACAGCATTACTAGCCATCTTAGAGCAAAAAAAGAAGTATAGCGAGCAACTGACGAAAAGTGAAGAGTTAATAAGTAAGAAAAATTATGCAGAAGCGAAAGAGATATTAAATAAGCTAGTTGCAGAAACAAAAGATAACAAGAATCTTGAAGAATATAATAAAAAAGCGGTAGGATTAGTTACTAAAATGAATGAAGAAGAAAAAACTGCAAAGAATGAAGCTGCAGCGAAGGCACAAAAAACAAATGCAGTAACGAATCAAAAAGTAGCAACAGAAAAGACTCAAAAAACTGAGGCAGAAAAAAATCAAAAGGTAGCAACAGAAAAGACTCAAAAAACTGAGGCAGAGCAAAATCAGAAGGTAGTAACAGAAAAGAACGAAAAAACTGAGACAGAAAAGAATCAGAAGGTAGTAACAGAAAAGAACCAAAAAGTAGAGACAGGAAAGACTCAAGATGCATTTACTTTTGAGAAAGCGAAAGCATATATCAAAAATGAATATAAAGAAGACTATGATTACACGCTAGAAAATACGCAAGTAGAGAATGGAAAGAAATATTATCAAATAAGAGTACATACGACATATAAAATAGAAGGTGCAGGTGGACCAGGATTTACTGGTGTATTTAAAGTATTCGAAGATGGTACAATTGTTGAAGTGCACTAAGTTGATGGAAAAGGTATCCTCAAAGTATATGAGGGTACCTTTTTAGCATAAAAAAAGGCATCTAGTAAAAGTACTAGATGCAAATAAAAACACAAGGGAAGACAAATTTCTTCCCGTTTCCCGTATGTAATTATATCAAAAAATATATAAAAAACTAGCTTTATTTTTAATATAATTGATGTGTGAAGCTATGAAAGTATAAGATTACACTATTTTTGTAGTGTTTTGTTGAAAAAAGGAGCTGTATATATGATTAATTTTAAACCAGAAAATTTGAACCAACTATTAAAAGTGATGCTCATTAGTGCGAATAAGTCCTATGATGCGATTAAAGATTATGAATTTACGGGAGAAGCAGTAGTATTCTGTATAGACTTCGAATATATTGACGTTTCTTTAATGATTGTAGATATGTTAGGAAAATCAGCTTCTAAATTTACTATTTTGCCATATGCCCGTCCGAATACGAATGAAATAGACTACATTCAGTTTCAAGTGTATTCGATTAATGAAGGGAATTTTAAGGAAATGATTGATACGATATAGAAAACTATAATTTTACAAATATGTATATACCAACTAATATATAATTAATACATTCATATAATTGGAGTGATGAGATGCAGCCGTTAGAAAGGGAGATTCATTCTAATATGCTTAAAGTGTGGCGAATCCACGCTTTAATTGGGGCGGCAGTTATACTAGCAGTCGTAATTGCGTATTTCTTTTTTATGATCAATTTTAACTGGTGGGGCTGGTTGTTTGGCTTGCTAGTAACAGGCGCTATTACATTTATCCCGCTTGATTATTTTGTGTTTCCAAATTTACGTCAACGTTATTATAGTTACAGATTAAATGAAGAAGAGATTGAGATTCAAAAGGGAATGTTCGTTGTAAAACGCGTACTTATTCCGATGATGCGTGTACAGCACGTAACGATTGAACAGGGCCCAATTATGAGAAAGTATAATTTAGCAGAATTACATATTTCAACAGCGGCAACTTCTCATAGTATTCCAGGCTTAACGAAAGAAGAAGCAGAGCAGCTGAAAAGACAAATTGGAGAACTTGCGAAAGTGAGTGATGAGGATGTATAAGAGGCAACATCCGATCACAATTTTATTAGGTATTCGAATTGCGACTTTGTTGCCTTTTATTTTTCTTGTTTTATTTCGTTCAGATGGTGAAGTAAAACCTTGGTATTTTTTTCATCTTGTTCTTTTGGCCATATTATTTATTATGGCAATTTTCTCAGCTATAAAATGGTATTTCAAAGTGTACTGGGTTGAAAATAATATTTTACATATAAAGCACGGTGTGTTCGTTAAGAAAGAAAGTTACTTAAATAAAGAACGTGTGCAAAATATTAGTACGTCTTCTAACATCATTTATCAAATACTTGGACTGACGAAATTAAATATTGAAGTAGCGGGCGGCGGTAGTGAGCCGGAAGTGATGTTAGCTGGTATTAGAGAAGAGGAAGCGAAGGAACTGATTGCTTTATTAAATAAAAAAAGAAGCGCTGCGAGTGAAGAAGTACCCATGGCAGAAGAAAGTAAGACGATTTATCAGTTAACGATGAAAGAGATTTTAGTAGCTTCCATTACGTCTGGTAGATTCGGATTAGTGTTTTCAGGATTACTTCTTATTTACACAGAGTTTAATCAATTTCTTCCAGAATGGCTCATAAATAAAGTGGAAGCGTATGTGATGGATAACGGTGTATATGAATTAATCGTTATGGCCGCGATTTTAATGGCGGTTTCGTGGGTCGTTTCGACAGCTGGCTATGCGTTAAAATATGCGAACTTTAAAATAGAGCGAAACGGAAATGAAGTTCGCATCGTGCAAGGGTTATTTGATAAGAAAGAGTTTGTGTTAAAATTACATCGCATTCAAGCGATTACGGTGAAAGAAGGAATTCTCCGAGAGCCTTTCGGTTATTGCTCTGTCGAAGTAGAAGTCATTCAAAGTACAGAAGCGGCAGGGAATGAAGTGATGCTACATCCTTTTATGAAGAAAAAAGATGTGCAGCAGTTACTTACGTATTTGCAGTTGCCGTATGAAATGGAAGAGGAAATCGTTCATTTACCGAAAGTAGCATTGCGCCGTTATGTGATCATGGGATGGATTACAAGTGCTGTGCTCGCTGTGCCGATCGTCGGTGCGAGTATATATTTTACACAGAATATTGCGTTATTCAGCCTGATACCATTATTTATTGTATTTATGTTACTTGCATACGCTCGGTATACAAGTAGTGGTTATATGATACGAGACAATCAGTTAGTAATGGTGTACCGAGGACTCGCGAAATATACAGGAATTATGCGAAGAAGACATGTTCAAGCAGTAGGATATGGTCAGTCGCATTTTCAAAAGAAAGACGAGCTATGTACAGCAGTGGTATCGGTAGCGGGGCATCGTTACAAAGTGAAGCATATGCAAAAAGAAGATGCGCTTCGTATATATAATTGGTACAAAGAAAAAGGAAACACCGGCGTGTAACGGTGTTTCCTTTTTTATGTCGTCATTTGTCGATTAGTCGATATATTGAAAAAATCGTTGATATATTCAAAGATATGATAGATATATTCGGAAAATCGTTGATATAATTTCACATACCGTGGTCTTCAAACTCCGAACTCCAAAACCTAAACTAACACATCAAAAGTAGTCACAAATGACGGACGAGAGAAAATACTTTTCTGCTGTTCCGCATGTGGATGCGCCTGAGCTTGTCCTTCTGCTTGTGCAGGGCGTTTTTTATGAGCGTTTTCGAATGAACGTGATTCTGTCCAATCTTTAAAGTTTTGCTCTGTTTCCCACATCGTTAAGATGACATATGTATCGTTACTTAATGGGCGTAGAACACGGATTGCTTGGAAGCCGGGTTCGTTTTCAATAAGGCCTGCTCGGTTTTTAAATCGGTTTTCAAATACTGGGCGACCTTCGTCTGTTACAGAAATGTTGTTACAAACGATATAGCCAGGTTGTCCTTTAAATTCTCCAACAGCGTCTAGTACGTCATACTGAAGCGAACCTTCTACAGATTCTTCTGTATTTTCTTTATAAAACATATCTTTTTCATTATTTTTTGCAGTGAAATGTGCTTGTTCTAGAGGTGTTTCGTATGAAATAATAGCCTTCATTTTAATGCCCCCTTAATTATTTGTTTCTATTATATCAACTCTCTTAAAAAACTTCGAAGATTATATACATAAAGATACTTCTTTTTCAAATAATAAATGTACCATCATTTGGAAAGAAGGCCGATGTATGAAGAAAGTAAAGTGGACTTTATTAGGTGGATTCGCAACGCTAGTATTAGCGATTGTACTTTATAAACTTATTGTGTTAGCTGGTGGCTATATGATGGATGAAAAGCAGCTCGTTTTCCACTCTTCATCACGTATCGTTGACCAGAAAGGGAAAGAGATTACGAAATTATATGTAGAAAATAGAGATCTCGTACCAGTAGAGCAAATTCCAAAGCATGTCCAGCAGGCGTTTATTGCGGTGGAAGATTCTCGTTTTTATGAGCATCAAGGAATTGATTACCCGTCTATATTCCGTGCTCTTTATAAAGATACGTTAGCTGGAGAAAAGGTAGAGGGCGGTAGTACCATTACGCAGCAACTAGCGAAAAACGTCTTTTTAACTCGTGAAAAAACAGTTACGCGTAAATTGAAGGAAGTCGCAATTTCTCTTCAATTAGAGCAAAAATATACGAAGCAACAAATTCTTGAAATGTATATGAATCATATTTATTTTGGCCATGGGGCTTACGGTATTCAAGCAGCAGCAAAGTTGTATTTTAATAAAAATGTAGAAGATTTAACAGTAGAAGAGGGCGCAATGCTTGCAGGTCTTCCGAAGTCGCCAAACGGATATTCACCGTATTTCTCACCAGAGAAGAGTAAGGAGCGGCGTGATCTCGTATTGTCACTTATGCATAAACAAGGCTATTTGACTGCCGAAGATAGTGTACGTTATCAAGGAAAGACAATTGCTTTATATAAAAACTTAGACGAGAATGAACTCGCATATATGCCGTATATTGATATGGTTATAGATGAAGCAGCTCGTTTATACGGATTGTCTCATCAAGAAGTACTGCGCGGAGGATATACGTTTGTCGTACCGATGGATGAAAAGATTCAAAAGGTAGCGTATAACCAGTTTCAAGATGCAAGGAATTTCCCTGGTAAAGAAGAGGGGGCGCAAGGTGCTTTTTTATTAATGGATAATCGTACGGGCGGAATTAAAGCGGCGATTGGCGGAAGAAAGTACGTCCCGAGAGGCTTTAATCGTATTTTCGCAAAAAGACAGCCCGGTTCTGTGCTAAAACCACTTATCGTCTATGCACCAGCACTCGAAACGAAAAAGTATAATCCGTATTCTTTATTGACGAATGAAAGAAATTCATTTGAAGGCTATGAACCCCGAAATTATAACCATGCGTATTCGAAAGAAATGACGATGTACGATGCGATTTTAGAGTCAGCAAATGTGCCGGCAGTTTCTTTATTAAATGAGTTAGGGGTAGAAGAAGGAAAGCAATATTTAGAGAAAGGAAATGTTCATATTGCCGATGCTGGTTTAAGTACAGCACTTGGCGGGCTGAAAAATGGTGTTTCAACATTTGATCTTGTGAAAATGTATCGTGCATTTTTAGCAAATGGCGCTATTATTGAGCCGCACGTGATTGATAAAGTGTTAAATAGACACGGCGCAGTTATTGGAGAATCGCCAAAAGTAGAAACGAAAATTTTCTCGAAACAAACGGCATGGTATATGACAAAAATGTTAGAAGGGGTTGTGAAGGAAGGGACAGCAAGAGCAGGCATATATAGCGGTGCATTAGCTGGAAAAACAGGTACAACTTCCTTACCGAATGACGATAATGGAGCTAGAGATATGTGGTTCGTTGGCTATACGCCAAATTTAGTAGGTGCTGTTTGGATTGGTTATGACCGTACGGATAAAGAGCATCAGTTGCAAGGAGAAAGTGCGTCAGCAACGAAATTGTTTAAGAAAATTTTAACGAAGGCAAATGTGGAACAGAAAGAGCAGTTTATGAAACCAGAAGGTGTGGAAACAATCGGTGCTCCGATTCGGCTGCGCAAGATTGAAGATGTGAAAATGAAATTAGCGTTTAGCCCTTTCGGTTTATTTAAAGCAAAATTAAGCTGGACACCACTTCCAGATGAAAGAATTATGTATCGTATTTATAGAGTGGAAAACGGAGTTCATACGCATGTAGGCACTGTAAATGGTGCCGGAGAATATGAGGAAAAGTTCGTTAACATCTTTTCAAAACCGAGTTTTTACGTTGTACCATATAACACACAAACGAAACGTGAAGGAGAAAAGTCAAAAGTAGCTAAACCATAGTTTTTCTCTGTGCTATAATAAGAATGTTGTGAAAATAGTAAGCGGTTTTACGAATGTTTGTGTCAATTTCATGAACAACGTACATAATGTTATGCATTTTGTTTTTACAAGCTGTATAGTAAAAAAAGATAAATATCGGAATAGAACGTATTTAGAGCAAAAGCATTGGCAAGGAAGGGAGCAAGGGTCTTGGTAAGAACTATAAATGAGACATTTTTAAAAGCATGTAGGGGGGAACGTACTGATTATGTACCAGCATGGTATATGCGTCAAGCAGGTCGTTCGCAGCCGGAATATAGAAAGATAAAAGAAAAGTATTCTTTATTTGAAATTACACACAATCCAGAGTTATGTGCTTACGTTACAAAGTTACCAGTTGATCAATATAACGTAGACGCAGCAATTCTGTATAAAGATATTATGTCACCACTACCTGCAATTGGTGTGGATGTAGAAATTAAATCAGGTATTGGCCCAGTTATTGATAATCCAATTCGTTCTTTACAAGACGTAGAAAAACTAGGGGAAATCAATCCAGAAGATGACGTACCGTACATATTAGATACAATTCGTTTATTAACGACAGAAATGTTAGACGTACCGTTAATCGGTTTTTCAGGGGCTCCATTTACATTAGCGAGCTATATGATTGAAGGCGGTCCATCTCGTAATTATCATAATACGAAAGCGTTCATGTATGCAGAGCCGAAAGCTTGGTTCGCTTTAATGGATAAGCTAGCAGATATGGTTATTACATATTTAAAAGCGCAAATTAACGCAGGAGCAAAAGCTGTTCAAATTTTCGATTCTTGGGTTGGAACAGTAAATGTAGCAGATTACCGCGTATTTATTAAACCAGCAATGGAGCGTATTTTTGCAGAAGTT
The DNA here is from genome assembly GCF_040460055.1 of Bacillus cereus group sp. MG4. Lineage (NCBI taxonomy): Bacteria > Bacillati > Bacillota > Bacilli > Caryophanales > Bacillaceae > Bacillus > Bacillus cereus group sp. MG4. Next base: position 4,523,827 of record NZ_JARVGZ010000001.1, read on the forward strand.
CGTAAGGTGGGTGTACCGATGATTATGCACGGCGTAGGAGCTGCACACTTAATAAATGAATGGCACGACTTACCGCTTGATGTAGTAGGCTTAGATTGGCGCTTACCGATCGAAGAGGCACGCGCACGCGGCGTTCATAAAGCGGTACAAGGTAATATGGACCCTTCATTCTTACTTGCGCCATGGTCTGTTATTGAAGAACATGTAAAAGGTATTTTAGATCAAGGGATGAAACAGCCAGGTTATATCTTTAACTTAGGACACGGTGTATTCCCAGAAGTAAATCCAGATACATTAAAACGTTTAACTACATTTATTCATGAATACTCTAAAGGGCAGTTAGCGAAGTAAAGGAGCATTGCTGTATGAAAAAGAAAATTGGTTTGCTTGTAATGGCATACGGAACGCCATATAAAGAAGAAGATATTGAACGTTACTATACACATATTCGTAGAGGAAGAAAGCCAAGTCCTGAAATGCTAGAAGATTTAACAGAGCGTTACCGTGCAATTGGTGGTATTTCTCCTTTAGCTACTATTACATTAGAGCAAGCTAAAAAGTTAGAGCAGCGTTTAAATGAAGTACAAGATGAAGTAGAGTACCATATGTATCTTGGCTTAAAACATATCGAACCTTTCATTGAAGATGCAGTGAAAGATATGCATAACGACGGTATACAAGATGCAATCGCACTTGTTCTTGCGCCGCATTATTCTACATTTAGCGTAAAATCATACGTTGGACGAGCACAAGAAGAAGCTGAGAAACTTGGAAACTTAACAATTCACGGCATTGATAGCTGGTATAAAGAACCGAAATTCATCCAGTACTGGGTTGATGCAGTGAAAGGTATATATAACGGTATGTCAGAAGCAGAGCGTGAAAAAGCAGTATTAATCGTATCTGCACATAGCTTACCAGAAAAAATTATCGCACTTGGCGATCCATATCCAGATCAGTTAAATGAAACAGCGGATTATATTGCGCGCGGAGCTGAAGTAGCAAACTATGCAGTAGGTTGGCAAAGTGCAGGAAACACGCCAGATCCTTGGATTGGTCCAGATGTACAAGATTTAACGAGAGAACTAAACGAAAAGTATGGTTATACTTCATTCGTATACGCACCAGTTGGATTTGTTGCGGAACATTTAGAAGTTCTATATGACAATGACTTTGAGTGTAAAGTTGTAACAGATGAAATTGGTGCAAAATATTATCGTCCAGAAATGCCAAATGCATCGGACGCATTTATTGAGTGCTTAACAGATGTTGTATTAAAGAAAAAAGAATCTGTATTGTAAAAAGAAAGGGGGAGCATGCTTGAGGAAAAAAGTTGTAATCATCGGCGGTGGCATCACAGGATTAACAACAATGTATAACTTACAAAAAGATATTCATGACAACAACTTGCCGATCGATACATTACTGATAGAAGCATCGGGTAAACTTGGCGGGAAAATTCAAACCGTTCGAAAAGATGGATTTACAATTGAACGCGGGCCGGATTCTTTCTTAGCACGAAAGGAAAGTGCAGCTAGATTAGCGCGAGAATTAGGTCTTGGCGATGAAATTGTAAATAATAAGGCCGGTCAATCATTTATCCTCGTAAACAATCGGTTACATAAAATGCCGAGCGGATCGATGATGGGAATTCCAACGCAAATTACGCCGTTTCTATTTTCCAGGCTGTTCTCCCCAATTGGTAAACTAAGAGCTGGTTTTGATCTGTTAATGCCGAGATCAAAGCCAGTATCTGACCAATCACTCGGGCATTTTTTCAGACATCGCCTCGGCAACGAAGTGGTTGAAAATTTAATAGAACCATTACTATCGGGTATTTATGCAGGGGATATTGATGAAATGAGCTTAATGTCAACATTCCCGCAAATGTATCAAATTGAGCAGAAACATCGCAGTATTTCACTCGGTATGCGTACACTTGCTCTGAAAAAAGAGAAATCTGAACCGAAAAAGGGAATCTTCCAAACAGTGAAAACAGGTTTAGAATCTATCGTAGAATCTCTCGAAGCGAAGATACATGAAGGTACGATAATAAAGGGAACTCGCATTGAAAAAGTTGCAAAACTTGGTGATGCTTACACGATTACTCTTAGTAACGGAAAAGAAATAGAAGCGGACGCGGTCGTAGTGGCAAGCTCACATAAAGTATTGCCATCTATGTTTGCACAGTACAAGCAGTTTCGTTTCTTCCGCAACATTCCGTCCACATCAGTTGCGAATGTGGCAATGGCTTTCCAAAAATCAGCCATTCAGCGCGATATTGATGGAACAGGATTTGTCGTATCTCGAAATAGCGATTACACAATTACAGCATGTACGTGGACACATAAAAAATGGCCACATACAACGCCAGAAGGAAAAACGCTTCTTCGTTGTTACGTCGGTCGTGCTGGTGATGAAGCAGTTGTAGAACAAACAGAAGAGGAACTCGTTCAGCTTGTACTAGAAGACTTACGAAAGACGATGGATATTACAGAGGATCCTGAGTTTACAGTCGTAAGTCGCTGGAAAGAAGCGATGCCCCAATATACAGTAGGCCATAACGAGCGAATGAAGAAACTCACAACATTTATGGAGAAAGAGTTGCCAGGTATATACTTGGCAGGTAGTTCTTACGCTGGTTCTGGTCTTCCGGACTGTATTGATCAAGGTGAGAAAGCCGCAAAGCGTGTACTATCTCATTTGGAGAAAGTAATGGAGACGGAATTACTCGTACAATAAAATATAAGAAACGCCTTCAATCATATTGAAGGCGTTTCGTTACTTATTCACCAATAAACATATATAAGTTATTTGGCTTTATAACAGCATCTCCCGCATAAATCACCCACTCTGTTAGGTTATCAAAATCTAACTGATAACTATTTCCCTCACTCATATCTTCTATAAAATATGGTTCATTAATGAGTATTCCTTGAATGAAATCTTCCGTGATTTCTTGCATTTCAAACCACATATGTTCACTTTTTCCTTCTTCGTAGGAGACACCAAACTTAGCGAGGAAACGAAAATCTTCATTTGATTGTTCAATGTGAAAAATGTTGCTGAAATACCCGAAAGTATTCTTCGCATTGTAAGCCATACGATCGGTTTCACTATTTGTTTTATAGAACATGAGCCCAGTAGCTTCCTCGTGTTCTTTGAAAAAACTTTCAATATATTCTTCTGAAGTATTAAATTTGAATAAGAGAACGGACGGAGATTGATGGTATTCATCTCGGTCATCCATCCCGCCTAAGAATGTTTTTTGCGCATCTATTGGTTGTAGTTTCACTTCTTCATCCTCGATTGAAGATAATTGATCCATACTCGTTTTATGCCCAATATAAGATAATCCCTTTTCCCATGGAACAGCTACTGTATGTATAGAACCTTGCTGACTATACGCGATAACGATAGGCTCATTCATAGGGACTTGTCCATTCTCAACGGCGTTATTAGCAAATGTTTGAAAAAGGTCGCCAATGCCGTAGTAGGAAGAAATACGATTTGGAATAATTAATTCTATTTCCGTTACGCCTGCTCTTAAAAGGCCGTGTGTATGAAACCAATATTGCGTAGGCTCATCGTCTTTATCGTCTTCATAAACAGAATGAATAACGTACAAGTCAGGAATGTCAGGTAATAATTCATTTTCAACGTGATATTCAATATAGCTTCTAGATATTACTTTCATTGCTGCACTTGAATCGATTACAAATAACAAGTCTGGAGCGAGGTTCCATAAAAACTGTAACTGCTGGAAAAAGCAGTCCAGCACATCGCCTACAAATAGCGTACGAGTGAAAATTTCAGTGCCATAAGCAGCATCTTCAAAATTACGATCTACGATTGTAGAATCTTGTCTATTGTACATTTTATATTCTTCTGGATCATCCGTTTCATCAATATGCAGTTCATACGGTATGATTGTTTCATCCATATGTAACTCAACAATAAGGCTTGTCTCATCACTGTAAACAATTTTTAATTCATCCACTTTAGTAGAGATAGTCTCTAGCCGCTGTTTTAACTGTTCAATTGTAATTCTAGTTGGTATAACGGCAATCATATCTGAAAAATGACGTTCTAATGTTCCATTCATAGCTGCGCGGTATGTTTCTGTTTGCACTTCCATCCAATCACTCCTATTCAAATGAATCCATTTTACATGCCAATGAAATTTCGATATTTTCTGTTTTCTCTCTCTACTATTATAGGTCGCATTCGTAGAAGGTGTAAAATTATTATTTTGTATTATAGTTTGAAAGCTTGTAAATTAAATAAATTTTTTGTAAAACTTGTCGAAATAGCATTCTATATAACGAATCATTTGTTATGATAGAAATGCTGAGAAAATATGAAATAGGGAGAGGGAAATGGCTGTGAAGAAATTGTTAAGTGTCTTTTTATCATTATTGCTATTGCTTTCATTTACTGGAACTTTAGCGCAGGCAGAAGAAAATACTTCTATGTCAGTAGAAAAAGCAATTCAAGTATTTAAGCAGCAAGGGAAAACGAAGGGGACAGTGGAAGGATACATCGTTGGATATACGCAAAGTCCTTCTAAATACACGAAAGATCCTGCTAAGTTTGATGATACAAACGTAGCAATTGCGGATTCGCCAACTGAAACGAATCCAGACAAAATCATGCCTGTTCAGTTGCCAAAAGGCGATGTGAGATCGGCAGTAAACGTGAAAGATCATCCTGAAAATATCGGGAAGAAAGTTAGTTTAACAGGAACGCTTGAATTATATTTTAGTAGCCCCGGTTTAAAATCGGTAACAGCTCATAAGTTTCAAGGGGAAGAACAAAACCGTGTTAGCGATGTAGTAGCTTCGCCTGGTGGCGGGGAAATTGCGAAAGGAACAGCGGTAACATTAACAACTAATACAGAAGGAGCAACAATCTACTATACGTTAGATGGCTCTAACCCTACAAATAAGAGTGTTCGTTATAACGGACAAATTGTAGTGAATGAAAATAGTGTGATTAAAGCAATCGCAGAGAAAGAAGGGCTTACTTCTTCAGCGGTTTCAACATTTTCATTTATTATCGTAAATAATGAACCAGTTCGTATTCATGATATTCAAGGAAAATCACATATTTCTCCTTACAACGGGAAGAAAGTATACAATGTGGAAGGCGTTGTAACAGCGCTTGATAAAAATGGTTTTTATATAGAAGACAATCAGCCAGATAATGATCCAGCTACTTCAGAAGGTATGTATGTATACAAAAAAGATGCGAATGTAGCGGTAGGAGATCTTATTCAAGTTGATGGAGTAGTAGAAGAATATGTTGGGCCTGGATATGCAGAGCGATTTGAAACAGACTTAACAACGACGGAAATTAAAGCGAACCGCGTTGCTGTAATCGCAAAAGATCAAGCTTTACCAGCGCCGATTGTACTTGGAGAAAACGGTGTGAAAATTCCTGATCAAATTATCGATAATGATGCATTTGGTTTATTTGATCCAAATGAAGATGCAATCGACTTTTATGAAAGTGTAGAAGGTATGCGCGTTACGATGCCAACGCCAAAAATTATTGCTCCTCAGAAAAACGGGAATTTATATGTAACAGTAAAAAATGGTGGAGATAAAGTCGTAACGAAATATGGTACACCTCTTTTAGATGAAAATCAATTAAATCCTGAGCGTCTTTCTGTAAAAGTACCTCGTGATTATGTAGCGAAAGTAGGAGATGCTTTCACTGGAGATATAACAGGGGTAGTCGGATATGATTACGGTTCGTTCCGCATTTCGCCAATAACAGAATTACCATCAGTAGTGGACGGTGGATTTAAGCAAGTAGGTGCGAATATTCAGCCGCGTCTTGATAAGTTAACAGTTGCTACATATAACATTGAAAACTTCTCGGCGAATAAAAAAGAAACGACAGATGAAAAAGTAAAAGCGTTAGCGTATTCTATTAAATACAATTTAAAAATGCCAGATATTATCGGTGTAGAGGAAATGCAAGATAATAACGGAACGCTTAATGACGGTACAACAGATGCTTCGTTAAGCGCAAAACGTATCATTGATGCAGTGCTAGAAATTCGTGGACCGAAGTATGAGTATGTAGAAATTGCTCCGAACAATAATCTAGACGGGGGAGCACCAGGAGCGAATATTCGCGTCGGTTTCTTCTACAACCCATCACGGGTGAAATTAGCAGCAGTACCGAAGTTACTTGATAAAAACGTTGTTCGCATTGGAGACGAAAGTTCATTATTTGAAAGTACACGTAAACCGCTTGCAGCAGAATTTACGTTCCAAGGACAAAACGTTGTTGTCGTTGCAAATCACTTAAACTCAAAAATAGGAGATGCAACGCCATTTGGAAAAGTACAGCCGCTCGTATTAAAGAGTGAAGAAAAACGAATTCAGTTAGCGCAAGAAGTAAATCAATTCGTACAAGGAATTCAGAAAAAGAACACGAATGCACCAGTTGTTGTGTTAGGAGATATGAACGATTTTGAGTTTGCTAAACCACTAAAAGCACTAGAAGGAACAATCTTGAAAAATATGTTAAACACAGTGCCGAAAGAGAACCGCTACACGTACATTCATGAAGGAAATGCACAAGTGTTAGATCATATTTTAGTAACAAACAACATCGCACCACACACAATTGTAGATCCAGTACACTTAAACTCAAACATTATGAAAGAACATGGACGTGTAAGTGACCACGATCCAGTACTTGCTCAAATTGATTTGAAGAAAGCTTCTTAAATAGTCATGAAAGAACGCTTAGAGATATACTGAGCGTTCTTTTTCTGTAAAAATCATGTTAAAATTAATTGAAAATTCAGCTTTTTATAATGAGGAGGTTAAAGATGCAAGCGTGGTTAAATGGAAAATTAATGAATCAGCTTGCAATTTTGTTTTGTACAATCGTCATGCTCCAATTTGTAGCGGAGGTAACAGGACTTACTCAAAATTTGGATATTACGTATAACTTAATACATACAGCATTGTCCTATGTAACATTTAGTTTCGCAGTCATTTTTACTCTAATAGGCGCAAGAAGAGAATTAAGTAAATATGCAGTTGTTTTATTATGTTTAGTTGTAGGTATTAAAGCGATTTATTTTGCGGCGGTCGTTATTTTATGGGGATTGGCAGGTACGCCGTAAAGGGGAGATGATTATACGATTGATAAATGGAAATGAGAATAAGAGCGTAATTCTCTAAGCTAACTTAGGGAATTACGCTCTTATTCGTACAATCACTTAGTCTGAAATTGCTTGAAGCGCTTTTCTACACCGATCTCTTTTTTGCAGTCTTCTTCTATATTTTTTTCTATCCCGCTTTACTCCTTGTATATACATAAATAAGCTAACGAGAAGGAAGAAAGCACATTGCATCGTTAAAATATACGGTGACATGCCTTGCAATGGTTGTTTCGGATCATATAAATGAATAGGTGCTCCGCCTATTGAAGGAAATATTGTATTTAGCAGGACGTAAGGAATGGAGGCAACTGCAAATGGAAAGAGAATTGCCATATAGTCCTTTTGTGACCATACAGATGCAGCAAGTCCTAAAAGGGCCATTAAACCTGCAAATAAAAAATTAATTCCGATATATACAGTAATGTAAGTGAGAGGCGCATCGAAATATAGGTTTGCGAACATTCCATCAGCATTTATGATGCCTGAACCAATCGTAGGTGTTCCGTCTGGAATGGTTAATTTGCAAAATAATAACGATAAGATGAATGGAAATGTATAAAGAAATCCTCCGCAAAAAAACGTAACGATATATTTCATTACTGAATAAGGAAATAAAGAAATCCCCTTACTCACAAACGGTTTAAAACCATCTGACTTATCCGAATTGTAACTTGTACTAAAGGGGAAACTCGCAATAACTGGCATTAATAATAAATAAACATCCATTTCATTGTCGCGAAATCCGATCCATTTTATATCTGTTGAAATAGGTCCACTCGCTGCGTCTCCTAAATAACGAATGACATAGTAATAGTGATAAATACAAATAAGAACGAATCCACTAAACATAATAATTAAAGAAATACGACTACAAAAAGCTTGCTTTATATTTAAACGAAGCGCACGCATCATGACTGAAAAAGCCTCCACTATTTTGATAAACTTGTCTATTTTCTATATTACTATTAAATGTAAAGATTTTCTTGTTTTTTTATTTGATTATTTGAAAAAAGGGAAATTTGTTGTTGTTAAGTAAGGTTTAATTGTATATCTTAAGAACACCTTTTCCTTTTCTCTTTTCTTCTGATAAACTATTGACAGTATGATATACACTGACTGGAATTTTTTTATACTGGAAATAATAAAAAAGAGAACTTGTCTAGAATGTAAGCGTGTGGTAATATCAAAGATGTACTGATTGACTATATTATCCAATTGGTCATTTTTGGAGGTGACGATGTGGCGATAGATCGAAAACGTTCTATTATTGAAGCTGCAACAAAGTCTTTTTCAGCGTTCGGTTATAAAGCAACAACGATGGATCAAGTAGCGAAGTTAGCGAATGTAGGAAAAGGAACGATTTATACTTTTTTCAAAAATAAAGAAGAGCTATTTGGTGAAATTATTTCTAATTTAATTACAGAAATGAAGCAAGTTGCAGAAAATGCAATTCGTTCAGATGTTTCATTTTTTGAAAATGTACATAGAGCATTATATAGCATATTAGAATTCAGAAAAGAACATCAGCTCATGATTAAATTAATTCAAGAAGAACGCGATATGGGAACGAAAGAAGTACAAGAAGTGATGCAACAAGTAGATGTGGAAATCGTTTCTGTTATTCAATCGTATTTAAAGATTGCGATTGATAAAGGTGAAATTAGCAAATGTGATCCAGAAATTACAGCATTTATTATGCTTCGCTTATACGTATCGCTTATTTTTGATTGGGAAAAAAACCATAAACCGTTAGAAAAAGAAAAAATCGCAGAATTATTTGAACTTTATTTATTAAAAGGATTGTCAAACTAAGATAATCCTTTTATTATTATAAAAAAGTGACTGATTGAACAAAATGGTCATATATTAATTTTAGGAGGGATAATAGAAATATTCACTTCGTAGTAAGGAACAGTTGCATAGTATAAATTCGGGGATAAGGCATATGTATGAATAGGTATAGCCTTTTTGTTTGGGTAAAAATGACCAAATGAACATTTTGGTCATTTTAATAAAGGGGGGAGAAATGATGAAATGGAATCAGTTACTTCGTAAAGAGTTTACTGAAATTATAAAAAGTAAAAAAATATTAATTCCAATTATCGCGGTTTTATTCGTGCCAATTTTATATGCAGGTATGTTTTTATGGGCCTTTTGGGATCCGTATAAACAGTTAGATGATTTACCAGTTGCGGTAGTCAATTTAGATAAAGGTGCAGTATTTGATGGGAAACCAATTGAGGTTGGAAAAGGGCTCGTTGATAATTTAAAAGATAATACAAGTTTCAAATGGGAGTTTGTAAGTGAAAAAGAAGCGAAAAAAGGAATGGAAGGTAGAAAGTATTACATGTTAGTACGCATTCCGAATGACTTCTCAAGTAACGCTACAACGTTATTAAAAGATGATCCAAAACCATTAAACTTAGAATACATTCCAAACGAAAGCTTAAACTTCTTATCTTCACAAATTGGCGGAACAGCCATTGAAAAAATTAAAGGTGAAGTATCAAGTACGTTAACGAAAACATATGCAGAGAAAATGTTTGATTCTATTCAAGACGTCTCAAAAGGATTAGCAGATGGGGCGGAAGGAGCAAATAAACTACATGACGGATTAAGTGAATTGCACGATGGTTCAAGTAAAGTGACAGATGGCCTTCATACACTTCAAGGAAAGTCTGGGGAGATGAAGGATGGAGTTGGGAAATTAACAGATGGATCTAATAAGTTAGTAGATGGGTCTGGAAAAGTAACAGCAGGTTTAAATACATTAAATAGCAAAACGGGTATAGGAAAATTACAAGATGGATCCGGAAAAGTAACAGACGGTTTAAATACGCTAAATGGCAAAACAGGTGAAATGCAGACAGGTATAGGAAAATTAGTGGATGGATCCGGAAAAGTAACGAACGGTTTAAATACGTTAAATAGCAAAACGGGTGAATTGCGTGATGGATCTGAGAAAGTGACTGGTGGCTTGAACAAACTAGTAAGTAAATCTGGTGAATTACAAACAGGAACAACTGACCTATCAAATGGTATGGGAAAACTTGCTGAAGGGCAAAGTCAATTAGAAAAAGGGTCTCAAGAAATTCAAAAGGGATTGCAAGAGTTAAATAGTAACGTACAAAAGTCTGCTGTAGGCTTAGAGGAAATGCAGTCGAAAGTTCCTTCTATATTGAATACAGTAAATGAGAAAATAGATGGAGCTGGGGCGAATGTAACTCAGTTAAATGAACTTACACAATCAACAGCAGGAGATGCAAAAAATGCAGCGCAAGAGGTAGCGAATTTACAAAAGCAAATTGAAAGTTTACCAAAAGAATATCAAGAGCAGTTACAACCATTCGTAACAAGTGCTGTAAAAAGTACAGCGACAGTTCAGCAAAAAGCTGCCGGAGTAGCAGGTGGAACAAATAAATTAAATGAAGAAGTAAAACAATTAACAGGCGAAATACATCAAACAACAAATGGATTGCAAAACAAATTACCAAATCCAGCAGGGGTGAAAACTCTGGCAGGTGGTGTTGAGAAATTAACGAACGCACAAAATGAATTTGTTAGTAAGTTTCATGGGTTTGGTGAAGGATTAGATAAAGCAAAAATAGGTGCGGATAAATTAAAAGATGGATCAGTTCAATTAATTAATGGAGTAACACAATTACAAAGCGGATCCGGAAAAGTGACAGCTGGATTAGGTCAATTATCTGCAGGAGCAAATCAATTAGCAGATGGCTCAAACCAAGTAACAGGCGGTTTAGGTACGTTATCTGTAGGAGCAAACCAAATGGCAGGTGGAATAAATCAATTAGCAGACGGTTCAAGTCAAGTAACAGGTGGTTTAGGTACATTATCAGTAGGAGTAACCAAATTAGCAGATGGCTCAAATCAAGTAACAACAGGTCTGGGCGATCTAAATGGTGGCCTAAATAAAATGTCAACCGGCTCAACCCAACTAATCGACGGCGTAAATAAACTAGCAGACGGATCAGGAAAAGTAACAGATGGTCTCGTAAAAGTAAACGATGGTTCAGGTGAACTTGCTGAGAAACTTGGCGAAGGAGCAGAGAAAACTGGTGAAGTAAAAGGGACGGATAAAACGTATGATATGTTTGCAAGTCCTGTAAAAGTGAAGACGGAGAAAATGGCGGAAGTTCCTAACTACGGAACTGGATTTACACCGTATTTCTTATCACTCGGTTTATTTGTTGGGGCATTACTATTATCAATCGTATATCCATTACGTGATACAGTTGGCGTTCCGAAATCAGGATTTAGTTGGTTTATTAGTAAGTTCGGCGTGTTACTATCAGTCGGTATTATTCAAGCGATAGTAGCAGATATTATATTACTATTTGGATTAGGTGTAGAAGTACAAAGTATGCCGTATTTTATACTCTTTAGCATCGTTACAAGTTTAGCGTTTATCGCATTAATTCAATGTTTAGTAACAGCATTCGGTGATGCAGGGCGTTTCATCGCCATCATCACATTAATTATTCAGCTTACAACAAGTGCTGGAACATTCCCACTAGAATTGATTCCGAAGTTTTTACAACCATTCAATGCTTGGTTACCGATGACATACTCTGTATCAGGATTGAAAGCAGTCGTATCAAGCGGGGACTTTAACTTCATGTGGCAAAACATAGGAGTGCTCATGATCTTTATCGTTATATTATCACTTGGAACAATTGCATCATTAACTTGGATGCACAAACGACAATTTAGAAATATTGCTGAAAATCAATTGATTGAAGCATAGAAAAAAGCACCTTTTCGGTGCTTTTTTATTTTAATGTAGGGCGTCTTTTCTGTAGTTTATATATAAATTTTTTTAAAAGCTATAGAGACGAAAGAAAAGGATTTACAGCAATTTACAGAGAAAACTAGAATAGAGGAGTTGATATGATGAAAGGAAATCTTACTTATTATTTTGTCTTAAATCCGCTAATCATCTTTCTTGTTTACGCCCTTTCACCTATCTTGTTTCATAAAGAAAAATATACAAATATGAAAGACGCACTAGGAATACTTTTAGTTTACTATGTGCTAATTAGCGGGTATTACCTTATGAATGTTGTAAGTGAAAGAATGAAGAAGAATAGTAAGGACAAACAATAAATTTGTATTACATAAAAACCGATGGGGGATAACAACATGACCGAAAATGAAATCAAATTCAGAGATACGACGATTCGTAACTTTTTCGATAAAGAGGACCGCCTAAAATCGATTCCAGGTCAAAAGAAGAAAAAACTAGTATTGTTGGAGCATTTAATTAGCAAGTTAAATGCTGAAAATCAATATACGGAAAAAGAAATTAATACATTCATAAAACAATATCATGATGATTTTTGTACGATTAGACGCGAGTTTATTGTACACGGGTTTATGGATCGAGAGGATAATATGTACCATATAAATGGGAGAGAAGTTTGGGCGAAGTGGGAGGAGTTAAAATAATGAATTTCACGTTATTTATTCTTCTTTATAGTTTTTAGAAAAAGGTACGAGGTGATTCAATGATACGATTAGCAAAAGAGACTGATGCAGAAGCAATAATGAATATTAGAAAAGAAATTATATTATCAGAAAGTACTACAAAGTTTTTCATAGTATCTCCAAAGAAATTACCAAATGATATTGATGCAGAAAAAGAAAAGATACGGAAAAGCAATGAAAAAGGGAATCTTTATATAGTTTATGAAGTAGATAGTAAGGTGGTTGGCTTTTTACTTTTCAAACGCTACGAACTAGAACGCCTACGACATGCAGGTACAATGGGAATGGGGATTAGAGAGGCGTGCTGTAATCAAGGAATTGGTACGAAACTAATTGAATTTCTTATTAGTTGGGCTAAAGGACAGGAAGGTTTAGAGAAAATTTGCTTAGGTGTAGTTTCTATTAATGATAGGGCGATTAAGGTGTATAAACGTATGGGGTTTGTAGAAGAAGGAAGACAAAGAAAGCAAATTAAATATGAAGATGGAACATATGAAGATGACGTATTGATGGGGCTCTATATTGAATAAAAAAGAGTCTTCCATTACTAGCAAGTAACATGCCTAGATACGGAACTTTATAAATAACGGTATAGTCAGTCAACATTTTAGTGAAGAGACTGCCGATATTGGCAGTCTCTTTTTAGTAGAATGTTTACACTTAGCAAACCTTAAGTTCCAGTCGATCTTTCTGACGTAAATGATGTGCAAAATGCATAGAAATAAGTTGGAACCATTCTGCTGCATGTAAGTAACCAAGCCCAGGGTGCTTTACTTTACAATCACTTGGAATAGAAGAAAGTGTTGGCTCAATGTCTTTAACAACTGTAATTAATTCTAGAATACGTTTTTGTATTTCTTCTTTATTAGAGGGATTTTCAGGTGTATATCCAGGATGATTTGGTACTTTGATTTGTATATTTGGGAAAGCACCAAGTTTATATACTTTTTCACCCATATCCGTTTTCTTGTTAATTGCTGATGGTGTTTCAGTTGTACATTTCGCGATTGCATCTAACTGCATGTATGTTGAGGCAATTAAATGATTATACATTTGACCAAGAGACCATTCCTCACTAGAAGGCTTCATCCTAAATTGCTCTATAGAGTACTTTTCTAATTCCTCTATGTAATACGTTGTTAACTCCTCAAATTTCTTCATATTGCTAACTCCTTTTTATGAAAATGTATTTGTTAATACCTACTATAAAGAAGTAATGCTGACAACATTATGTCAGTAGTGAAATAAAAAAATTAAAGTTGTAACATTTTTTTTGCTTCATCACGGATTTTCTCAGAAAGAATGTTTGGTTCAAGTACTTGCACTTGGCTTCCCCAGCTTAATACCCATTGAAATACTTCGCCTATGTTTCTTGATTTTAAAAAGACGTGAAACCAATTATCTCTATGCTCGTATGAATCTATAAAGAAGTATCGTGATTCAATAATTTTATGTGCAATATGGGTTGGGAATAATAAATGGATCATCATAGTACGGTTGCTTTTAGGCTGATATTCCTGCAAAGAAAAGTCTTCAGGTTTTTTAAAGAATTCTTGTTCTCGCTGTAATTCCTCCATTCGATCTAAGCGGAAATTACGTATTTGTTTTCGAAGTAAACAATGGGCAACGATATACCAAATTCCTGAAATGTTGACTAAGCCATAAGGATGAACAGTTCGCTTTATCTTCATAGTTTCACGTGGCTTAAGGTACGAAAAAGAGATCGCTTGCTCTTTCTGAATAGATTCTTGCAGTAAGAAAAGTTGTTTTTCTAAATTCTCTCGCTCGGGTTGCTGATGCGAAAATATAGGAGAAAGGAAACGAAAAGTTCCCCGTAATTCCTGGGCTTTCGTTTGTTGATCAGTAGGGAGGACAACCTCAAGTTTCTCTTTTGCTAATCGCGCATGTACAGAAAAAGAAGAAGTGAAAGTTTTCTCGATATAATCACCGCCTAGTAAAAGAGTAACGGCCTCTTCAGGCGTAAGTTGAATGGGTGGTAAGAAATAACCATCCATTAATGAATAGCCGTGGCCGGGCATGGCGAAAAGTGGGACGCCAGATTCACTAAGTGCATCCATGTCTCGATAAATCGTTCTTATACTTGTCTCAAATTTTTCCGCTAAGCTTTGTGCTGTAACAGTTTGTCTTCTTTGTAATTCAATTAATATAGCTAACAAGCGATCTGTCCGATTCATGAAAATTCCCCTTTATCTTTTATGAGGGTGTTGCAAAACTCATAAATATTCAAAAATAAATGCATAAAAAAATCCGTTTTCCTGGAAGAATGATAGTACCCTAAACTATCTCCAGAAAGGACGGATTTACTAGTATGATAACCAATTTTGATCACAATCAATCCATTTTACACATTTTATTTGCCTACGTAGACAGTTTAACCATTGGAGGCGTTCCGCCTATTACAGGCCGCCCACCTATCTGTAGAAAAGCTTTACTCAAATGTTTTTTTGTGAAAACGGTATTCCAAATCAATTCATTACGTAAGTTAACTCGCTTTTTGCATCAATATCCTTCATTTCGTGTATCTTGTGGTCTTTCCTTTGTTCCTCATATATCCACTTTCTCACGTGTAGGAACTTGGTTTCGCAATGAAGGTATTCCGTTGATTCATAAACAAACTCTTGAAGAAATGAATTTAGGATTAATTCCGTGTGTTTTAATTGATAGCACTGCCTTACGGAGTAGTTTATATGATTCCCAAGCAAAATGGGGGAAATCTACTCGTTATGGTTGGTATAAGGGATATAAAGCTCATGTCTGTTCTACACCAGAAGGTGTTGTATTGTCGTATGCATTTACAACAGCGAACGTACATGATAGCAAAATGGCTCCTGTATTGCTTCAAGATATACAAAATCAAAATGTGTTATTTTCCATTGCAGATGCTGCTTATGATAGTCAGCGCATTTATGAAATTGCAAAAACATGTGATATTTTTGCGGTGAATCCAATTAACCCACGTAATGGCGAACAAAGCAAAAGTACACATCGCCGTGTATTATCTCATTTTGCACAAACCATCTTTGGCAAACAGTTGATGAAAGAGCGTGGGAAAATTGAACAACAGTTTGGTCATCTCAAAGATAAAGGGCTGGAACAGCCACGTTGGTATGGTCAAAATCGCTATTTATTACATGTTCAGCTAGTTTTTCTGATTCATAACATTGCATATTTATTTTAGTTTTGCAACACCCTCCTTTTATGAATATGCCTACTATAAACTTCTAAAAGTAGTATAAACTCTCCTCCCATTAACAGACTTTTCCCTATGTATAATATTAATATAGTAAAATCATAACAACCGATATTGCAGTTTCCAATAATATACTATATAATCAGTTTAAGAAAACGTTTTCATGCAAAGGGGGAGGATTTCGTGTCGACTATAGAGGACGTGGCGAAATTAGCGGGGTTATCAAGGACAACGGTTTCTAGGGTGATTAATAATCATCCATATGTTTCAGATGAGAAGAAAAAAAGGGTTCAATTAGCAATGAAGCATTTAGGTTTCGTTCCTAATTCTGCGGCGAGAAGGCTTCGTAAACAAAAGACGGAAACAATTGCGGTGCTAGTTCCAAGGATTACAAATCCTTTCTTCAGTAGATTTATTGAAGCAATCGAGATTGCTGCTTCTGAACATAAATATAAACTGATTATTTGTCAAACAAGATATTTACCGGAAAAAGAGATGGAGTATTTACAATTATTATCTACGAAACAAGTAGATGGGATTATTCTATGTTCACTAGAAAATCCGTGGGAAGATGTAGAGCCATACTTACAGCACGGTCCAATCGTGTTATGTAATGAATATATTGAGGAAGCAAATGTTCCAACAGTGAAGTTTGATCATGCGCAAGGAGCATACATAGCTGCTAAGCATGTGTTAGAACAAGGATATCGTAATCTTATTTTTTGCCGTGGTAACGAAACCAAAGTGGTTAGCCAGCAGCGAAAAATGGGCTTTTTACGTGCCATAACGGAGAAGAGCCGCCAAGTAGAAGCGATCGATTTTCTTGAAAACGCTTTCTCTTGGGACGATGGAAAGAGAATATTCCATGAAGTATTAAAGGACAAAAAAAATCCTACCGCGATTTTGGCAGGAGGCGACGAGGTTGCAGCTGGAATCATTTCAGAGGCAAAACGCCATGACTGGAGCATTCCAGATGATCTCGCTGTTATCGGTTTTGATAATCAAATATTATCACAGATTACAGAGCCAGGTATTACGACAATTGAACAGCCAATCGATGAGATGGCCCGAAAAGTTGTCGACCTGATGATGGATAAAATCCATACGAAAAATTATCGACAAAAAGAATTGTATGAGTTTGAACTGGAGCTCTTGGTGAAAGGTTCAACGATGAAGAAGAATACGATGTTATTAGCCTAGTAGACTATGTCTGCTAGGTTTTTTTATGTTCATAAACTACTATTCTTCGTGAACGCAGTCATCACATTTGTTATGGTATGCTTCGTGCTGCTCATCAATTTCTTTCCCACAGTGTGCACAAGTTTTCGTCGGTAAATTTCTGAAAAACTCCATTGGTTGATCGATCATGTCAATCCCTCCATTTCCATTTCTTACTATCATTGTATTAGTACAAAAAACAAAAGTCAACAACTGTTTTATAACAAAATGAAAATTAATGAAAAAGTTTAGGAAATGGATTATAGTTAACAATGTAGAATGTAAGTGAAACATGCATTCCTACTCGGTTTGAGAAAGGATGGATACATATGAAAATGACTGTTGTCGGCTTTTGGGGCGGCTTTCCAGAAGCGGGAGAAGCAACGTCGGGGTATTTGTTTGAACACGATGGTTTTCGTTTACTTGTCGACTGTGGTAGTGGTGTACTAGCACAGCTTCAAAAATATATAACACCATCTGATATAGATGCAGTTGTACTGTCACACTATCATCATGATCATGTTGCAGACATTGGGGTATTGCAATATGCGAGATTAATTACAAGTGCGACAAAGGGGCAACTACCGGAATTACCAATATACGGTCATACGTTTGACGAGAATGGATTCCATTCTTTAACGCATGAACCACATACGAAAGGAATCGCGTACAATCCAGAAGAAACACTTCAAATTGGACCGTTCTCGATTTCATTCTTAAAAACTGTTCATCCTGTTACATGCTTTGCGATGCGTATTACAGCTGGTAGTGACGCTGTAGTATATAGCGCTGATTCAAGTTATATTCCTGAATTCATTCCATTCACAAAAGATGCTGATCTTTTCATTTGTGAGTGTAATATGTATGCACATCAAGAGGCTGCAAAAGCAGGGCATATGAATAGTACAGAAGTGGCAAGTATTGCGAAAGATGCGAATGTAAAAGAACTTTTATTAACGCACTTACCGCATACAGGCAACCCATCTGATTTAGTAACAGAAGCAAAACAAATTTTCAGTGGCCATATTACGCTAGCGCATAGTGGCTACGTATGGAATTCATGAGGTGATACGATGTTATTTATTGATAATAAAGGGATTACAGATCCTAGAATAAACTTAGCAATTGAAGAATATTGTGTGAAGAATTTAGATATTAACGAAACATATTTACTGTTCTACATTAACGAACCTTCCATTATCATTGGTAAAAACCAAAACACAGTAGAAGAAATTAATGCAGATTACGTAAAAGAACAAGGAATTCATGTCGTTCGTCGTCTATCAGGCGGAGGGGCAGTATATCACGATTTAGGAAACTTAAACTTCAGCTTTATTACGAAAGATGATGGCGACAGTTTCAGCAACTTCAAAAAATTCACAGAGCCTGTAACGAAAGCGCTCGGCAAATTAGGCGTAAATGCAGAACTAAGTGGTCGTAACGACATTTTAGCTGAAGGTAGAAAAATTTCAGGTAACGCACAGTTCTCAACGAAAGGTCGTATGTTCAGTCACGGTACGTTACTATTTGACTCTGAAATCGATCACGTCGTATCAGCGTTAAAAGTAAAAATGGATAAGATTCAATCAAAAGGAATCAAATCAATCCGTAGCCGCGTTGCGAACATTACAGAATTCTTAAACGAAAAAATGACGACAGAAGAGTTTAGACAACTTCTTCTAGAAACAATTTTCGAAGGGGAAACAGAAATTCCGGCGTACGAATTAACAGAAGAGGATTGGAAAGAAATCCATAAACTTTCTGAAGAACGTTACCAAAATTGGGACTGGAACTACGGAAAATCTCCGAAGTTCAACTTACAACATTCACACCGCTTCCCAGTTGGACAAGTTGATGTTCGTCTTGAAGTGAAAAAAGGAACAGTAACAGAATGTAAAATTTATGGTGATTTCTTCGGATCACTAGATGTGCATGACATTGAAGAGCGTCTAACAGGTGTACAATTTGATAAAGATGCATTCACTGCAGCTTTGGAAGGCGTAGATATTAAACGCTACTTCGGTAATATTACAACAGAAGATTTCTTACATTTATTCTTCTAAAAATAAGGGAGGCTGCCGTAACGGACAGCCTCTTTCTTTTTGCGTAGGTTGTCATGTTTTGTCGGTAAGTCAATATATTTTAAAAATCGTTGATATATTTCGAGTTACGGTAGATATACTTGGAAAATCGCTGATATATTTCGAGTTACAGTCGATATATTCGAAAAATCGCCGATATAATTTCATATACCATAAAATCACAGGACATTTGCCTCTTATAAAGGAATATATATATTCAAAAGGAGGCGGATCGAAATGACAAGGGTAATGTACGTTGTATTATTGCTTAGCTTCGTTATCGGAATGACAGCTTGTAACGATGAAACATCTTCAAGTCGCACACTTTTATCTATTGGAAAGCCAGCGAAGGATCATGTCATATATTTTACGCATACGGATAACAAACGAAAGATCGCTGATATACAAACAATGTTTCAAAATAAGAAATGGAAAAGAAATGAAACTTTTAGTACGGTGAATAAAACGCCAGATCTTGTCTTTTCGATAGATGACAATAAAGGATTACCGATATTATATGTTACATTGTTTTTTCATGAAGATGGAGCGGACGTTCTTAACTTGTACGGGGAGTATACGAGCTTAAATAAAGAAGAACTTGCAATGCTGAGAGAAAAAATGAATGCATATTATCCTGAAATGATTTTAGCACTCGTTTCATAGTGTGCTAATAAATGAAATCCCCTTATCTTTCCAAAGAGAGTCAACAGGAGGTGATCGTTGTATATGCAGTTAATGGAATATCACTTGCTACTTTAATTTTCTTTTAATATAATTAATTTAGAATTTTTAAATATTCTAAATTTTATAAAGGTGGGGTTTGTGTGAATCTCGTTCAATCTTTGGCTGAAACGGCGAAAAAGAAGGGGGATAAACCGGCTTATATATTTATGGATCAGTCGGTCTCATATGACCAATTAAACAAAATGGTCACAAGGTTTTCTAACAATTTAGCAGCGATGGGCATTGGAAAAGGGGACAATGTCGCATTAGTTGTTGGAAATTCACCACATTTTTTGGTCGGTTTATACGGAACAATGAAAGCTGGAGCAACTGTTATTCCAGTTAATCCAATTTATACAGCAGACGAAATGCATTATATTTTACAAAATGGAGATGTAAAAACAATCATTGTACTCGACGTCCTTCTACCTGTTATACAATCTCTTACAACAAGACTTCCTTCACTTGAAAACATCATCATATGCGAAACCTCATCAGATTTTAACCATGCAGAAACCGAAAAAATGAAAACGTTTACGAGAATGATAGGGTCTGGAGATTTAACTTTTGAAGGCCCAGAATTAGATGAAGAAGATGTAGCGGTTATTCTATACACTTCAGGTACAACTGGAAAACCGAAAGGTGCGATGTTAACACATAAAAACTTATATAGTAATGCGAGCGATGTAGCGTCGTATTTACAATATACTGCTGATGATCGCGTTGTTGCGGCTTTGCCGATGTTCCATGTATTTTGCTTAACAGTGGCGGTAAATGCACCGATTGTGAACGGAGCAACTATTTTAATGTTACCGAAATTTAGTCCGAAAGAAGTATTCCGTATTTGTCGCACGTACGGACCAACAATTTTTGCTGGTGTACCGACAATGTACAATTATTTATATTTATTTGAAGAAGCAAGCGCAGGAGATGTGAAGACGCTTCGCCTTTGTATTTCAGGTGGTGCGTCAATGCCAGTTGCTCTTCTGCAAAACTTTGAAAAACGTTTTGACGTAATCGTTTCAGAAGGATATGGTTTATCAGAAGCATCACCAGTTACTTGTTTTAACCCGCTAGATCGTCCGCGTAAACCTGGGTCGATCGGTACAAATATTTGGCATGTAGAAAACAAAATTGTGAACGAACTTGGGGAAGAAGTACCTGTTGGCGCAGTCGGTGAATTAATTGTTCGCGGGCCTAACGTTATGAAAGGATATTATAACGCTCCAGAAGATACAGCAGCGACATTGAAAGACGGATGGCTATATACAGGTGACTTAGCGAAAATGGATGAAGAAGGTTACTTCTATATCGTTGATCGTAAAAAAGATATCGTCTTAGTTGGCGGTTATAACGTATACCCTCGTGAAGTAGAGGAAGTATTATATACACACGAATCTGTAGCAGAAGTTGTCGTAATTGGCGTTCCTGATGAAAACTTAGGAGAAGCAGTACGAGCATACGTCGTTTTGAAACAAGCTAACGTAACAGAAGAGGAACTTATGCATTATTGCACGTTACATTTAGCAAAATATAAAGTGCCAATGAGTATCGAATTTTTAACAGAATTGCCGAAGAATACGACGGGTAAATTGTTAAGAAGAGCGTTAAAAGAAAAAGCGATGCAAGTTTAAAAATAGGGGCAACCATCTTTATGAAGATGGTTGCCTTTGTATTATAATAATTTCATATGAAAAAGAGCTTATTTATCAAAATTGTATAATTGAGGGACTTTCCTCAATTATTGTAACGATAAGTAATGGTGTACGACCTACATTCCCTGATTATTGGTTTTTCCCTTGGTCCAATACAAATGAAAATGAATCTATTACTAAACTAATAAATTCAAGATTAAGGATTAGTAAAGAGGAGCATGAACAGGCACAATGTTTTTTAGATACATTGATAGAGGAAAAAAGGTTCTCCTGGCCTAATGTTTTTAGGAATTTAGAGGATGCGAGATTTTTTAAGCAAAACTATTTAAAGGGTATAGAGGAGTTGGAAATTGTTAGTTTAAATCTTTCAGAAGAGTATCGGGCGAATTTTTTATTGAATGAGCGAGAAGAGAATGATTTTGATTGTTCTATATATAATTTTATGGAAGATGCATTGCCATTCTGTATCAATAACGATGAAATGTTAGGCTTTGATATATGTGGCTATAGTAACAATAATTTTTATTCGTTTATTCATAATAATTTACAGACGGATTTTAGAAAGTATGGTAAGAATTTAAATGAATTATCACTTATCGCTAATTATGAGGATGCACAATATGTTATTCATTTAATTGATAATCAAAAGATAGAGGCGGAAGAGATATTGTGGTATCCTTGGTTAATTTTGAGGTGCTCATAATTTATAAAGGAAATATAAAAAATCTTTAGGGTTATATATAGGTTTTGAGAGAGTAAGAGATATTGTTTGTAGTTAAATAAATTATAATTGAGGATAGGCGTCAAACTTATTAAAATTAAGGAAGTTTGACGCTTATTTTTTATGTTTAGAATCAATGAGAGGGTTTTTATCTATATGAAAGATATCGTATGTAAAGAGTTAATCAGTTTTAAGTCTATTGTTGAAGCTTATCAATTTAGAAAAATGAACGTGGACTATAAACAAAATATAATTTTATTAGTACAAGATAATCAGGATCGCCCTTGTATTATTTATTTGGATAAAAATAATGGGAGTATAAGTAATATTAATTTAAATGTAGATATAGATGTTGAATCGGTGATATGTATGCAACGAATCGGAGAGAGATGGTTGCTTATGTTTAAGTATGAAGAGGATAATGCAGTTATTTATAATCCAGATGGAAGTGAATATGTTAAGTTTTATGCTGGAGAAGGGATTCAAGATTGTCAGGTTGATGCGAATGAAGATATATGGGTTAGTTATTGTGATGAAGGGATTTTTGGAGAGTGCCCAATTGGAGTAAATGGTATAGTTGCTTTTAATTCTACAGGTCAATTGATTTTTGATAGCTATGATCAATATGTAGAAAAATATAATATACCGTATATAGATGATTGTTATGCAATAAATGTTTTAGATGGAGACGTCTGGCTCTATTATTATTCAGAATTTCCTTTAGTTCAAATGAAAGATAAAAAATTTCATATGTCGTGGAATGAAATAAATTTAACTAGGGAAACATGGTCGGGAAGTTTTGCGGTTGCTCAAGATAAAGTAGTATTCATTACGCAAGATAAAAAGTTGGTTGTTTATGATTTAAACGATAATCATGTGCATGATATGAATCTTCGTAATGAACTAGGAGAGCAGGTTCAATTTGTTAATTATTATAGCCGCGGATCTGTTATGTATTTTCAGACGGATGATATGCTTTATTATACTGATGTACTTAATATGTGAAGGGGGCTTTTCGAAATAAAGGTGAAGAGATGCCTAAAAATGTTAAGACGATACATTTATCGAGGTTTTTATTGTGAATAGTGAAGTGCTTAATATTTACGCTATAAGTGCATAACAAGATATAATAGAAGAAATCAAGAAGGAGGCTCGCTGTGAAAAATCTTCGTTATCTCAATATATTTACGATATTAATTATATACACACTACTTATGTTTTACATCGGCTGGAACGGATGGGTTTGGCTTCATGCAGTATTCGGCTGGCAATCTTGGGGATATTACGCTTTCGTAGTCGGATTTATTTCATATGCATACATTCTCGTACAAGTGTTTAAGTTTTTGCCATTTCTACGAACGATAGGTTCAATTTGGTTTGCGGTCATACAATATGCGCTTATGTTATTGCCGTTAGCCGATATTACAGTTTTCCTTCTACAGTTTTCAATGGAGAAAGAGACGGCAATTGTTTGGACAGGAACTGTCGTGTTACTTGCGTTTATCTTTATTTTTGCATATGGGGTATTCAACGCATATAGCCCAGTAGTAAGAAAATACGAGGTGCACATACCGAAAAAAGTAGAGGGACGTAAAAGCTTACGCATTGCGATGGCTTCTGATATGCATTTCGGTAAATTATCTGGCGTTTCGCATTTAAAAAGGCTTGTCCGTCATGTAAAGGAGATGGAGCCCGATATTATTTTACTGCCAGGTGATATTATCGATGATCATCCAGGTGTGTTCATTCAAAAAAATATGGGACCAATTATGAAACAAATGAAAGCTCCACTAGGCGTATATGGTGTGTTAGGAAACCACGAATATTACGGACGGGCGGTTCCTGAGTTTTTACAAGAGATGGATAAGATTGATATTCGTATTTTGTTAGATGAAGTGATCACAATTGAAGATAACTTTTATCTCGTTGGAAGAAGAGATAAAACTGAGCGAGATCGCCAAAGCTTTGAAAGTTTAATGAGTACGGTAGATAAATCTATGCCAGTTATCGCAATGGATCATCAACCATTCGAGTTAAAACAGGCAGCGGATGCTGGTGTAGATTTACTATTATCCGGTCACACGCACCGTGGACAAATGGCGCCGAATCATATTGTAACGAGAAGAATGTACGAACTAGACTGGGGATACGCACAAAAAGGTGCATTCCACGCTATTGTTTCTTCTGGTTTCGGATTTTGGGGACCACCGCTTAGACTTGGAAGTAGATCTGAGATTGTACAGGTGGAAGTTACGTTTGAATAGGATTAAAAAATAGAGAGCTGATGGCTCTCTATTTTTTTCAATAAAAACAAATAACAATAAATATCTCTGTTGGTGCTAATTTCATAAAAAAGGTACGATTATAAGACATGGCTGAAATAAAGGGGGATTATAAGTGATCATATCAGATGTACTATACGGAGAATTTGAAGTGGATCAAGTGTTAGAAGAATTAATTTTAAGTAAGTCTGTGCAAAGACTGAAAGGAATTCATCAAGCAGGAGCAAGTTACTTAATGAATGAGAAATGGAATGTAACACGTTTTGATCATTCAGTTGGTGTTATGTTGTTAATAAAAAAACTCGGTGGTTCAGTAGAAGAGCAAATGGCAGGTTTACTGCACGACGTATCACATACTGCTTTTTCTCATGTGATTGATTACGTTTTTGATAATAGAAATGAAAGTTATCATGAAGAGATATTTAGTTCTGTCGTAAAAAACTCAGAAATTCCAGCGATCCTTGCGAAGTATGGCTATAACTATGAAGATATTTTGTTAGATGATTCGAAGTGGACGTTACTGGAAAGGTCAGCGCCCGAATTATGCGCAGATCGAGTGGATTATACATTGAGAGATATGTATACATATGGATATATTTCTTTGGAAGAAGCTCAAGATTTTTTAGATGATTTAATCGCAGTTGATGGAAAGATGGTTCTTCAAAACATCGAAATAGCCGAATGGTTTACAGAAACGTATTACAAAGAAGTAATCGATTTCTTTATGAAGCCAATGAATATTTACGGAAATGATATGTTAGCGAAAACGCTAAAGTTAGCTCTACATAAAAAGGTTATTCATGTAGATGACTTTCTTCTTGAAGATGAGGAATTAATTTCGAAATTACAGCTATGTAAAGATCAAGAAGTAGGTGCTTTATTAAGCAAAGTTCATCCGAATGTAAAGGTAAAAGAAGATAGAAACGACTATGATTTGTATCAGAAAAATAAAGTTCGTCTTATTAATCCTCCATTCCTTCGTGAAGGTGAAGTTGTTCAATCGTCTGTCGTATCAGAAAATATAAAACAGATGAGTGAGGTCGCTTATGAAAAAGCGGTGAGAGGGATGTATGTGAAAGTGATTTCAGATTGAATAGAAAAGGTTACCCTGAAATAGTGATGTAGCTATTTTAGGGTAACCTTTTTTGTTGTACTTTATTATTTATCTTTAGTTGTTAGTAAGGTGTTTTTAACGGTTAATCCTCTATTAAACTACTCTATCTCATACATAAAATCTACAAGTTCTCGATAAGAGAATGTATTGGCTTGAACATCAGTTGTAATCTTCCCGTTTTTTAGTTTTATAATACGTTGGCAAGCACCAGCTACGAGTTCGTGATCATGAGTAATGACAAGTACGTGACAGGAGCGTTTGGCGAGTTGATGAATTACTTCGATAACACGTTGTAAGTTCATGCCGTCTAAACCAGAAGTCGGTTCATCTAGTATGAAAATAGAAGCTTCATTCATTAAACCGATTGCGAGAACGAGCCGTTGTTTTTCTCCACCTGATAAAGTGGCAGGATGATTTTCTTTCAAATGCCATAAATGGAGGTCTTTTAGAACGTTTTCGGCCATTTCCTCCTGGTTAGGATGGTTGAGTAATACTTCATTCCATACGCTATCGGTGAATAGTTGGTACACTGTATCTTGCATAACGAACCAAATTTTTTGCATTCTTTTATTTGCTTTTAGTTGCATGTTATCGATGTGGATGTTGCCGGTACTTTCTTTTTTTAATCCTGTTAATGTGCGGGCAAACGTCGTTTTACCTGCACCATTTTTTCCGATTAATGCGGTTACTTCATTTGCATGAAGTGTGATGTTCAAATCTTGCAGTACCCAATCTTTTGTTCGTTTATGTTTGACGTGCAAGCCTTCAATCTGCATTTTTTCTAATTTTGAAGGAAAAGTACGGTCGTTCATTTTTCCTTTTTCAATAAAGGGAGAACGTAAGCCTAGTGCTTGTATTTCTTCGCAAGAGAACGCGAGCAATTCTTTTGGCGTGTAGATTTTTTTGATTTCACCATTTTCCATATAAATAATACGATCTACAAGATCCATTAAGTAATAAAGGCGATGTTCTACAATGACAATTGTTTTATTTTTTTTTCGTAAGGAGACTAATTCTTCTTTGAGAAGATTCGTTGCTTGTAAATCTAAATTCGCAGAAGGTTCATCCATTACAAATAGGGATGGATCAATTAGCTGCGACGCAGCAATTGCCACCTTTTGTTTTTGACCACTAGAAAGACTCATGACGGGGTTATGTTGTATAGATTCTAATTTCATTTGTTGTAAAACGTCTTGTAATCGGTGTTGAATTACAGTTCTTTCAACTCCATGATTTTCAAGTTCAAAAGCAAGTTCATCTTGAACGATAGAAGTGAAAAATTGAGATTTTGGATCTTGAAAGACGCTACCAATGTTTTTACTAAGTTCCCATATCGGAGTATCCTTCGTATGGACATTATTAATGATAATTTCACCTTGTAAGTTTCCTTCATAAAAGCTTGGTATTAAACCATTTAATATTCGTCCTAGTGTCGTTTTTCCGGATCCAGAAGGGCCGGTAATGAGGACGCATTCTCCTTCCTGAATTGTTACATTTATATTTTTTAAAAGGGGTTTTCCAGGTTGATATTCAAATTGAACATTATTGAGTGTAATCATAGCTATTCTCCTTATGAAATCCAAAGCGTGCCAAACATGCATAAACCGAGGAGAAGAGCAATGCTATCTTTCGGACAGAAGGCAATCGCATAGTGACTTGTTTTTTTGCAAGGTGCATCAATTCCGCGAGTTGTTGCTGAGGCACTCAAATCATCAGCCAGTCGAATCGTTCTCATCAATAAAGGGATAATTGCATATTCAAACACTTGATTTAAACGAATCCAATTTTTCGGGCTTTTTAATGAAATACCACGAATACGTACATTTTCTCTGATGATTTTGGATTCAGCGCGTAAAATAGGAAAGAACCGCAAGGCAACTGTAAGAGTTAATAAAACACTTTCAGGAATTTTTAATTTTTGTAAACTTGCTAGTAGCTGCCCTGATGGGACTTTCGATAATCCAGATGCAATAATTAACGTAGGTAAAGTTTTTAAGGCAATGAGTAGCATTAATAAAAACACATTTAAAATGGAAGCATTCATATAAGTTGAAATGAAATAGTGTGCAAAGAACAAACAACCGTATATAATGAACCATTTGAGTCCTAAACGATATTGTTTTTGACAAATGAGTAAAAGAATAGCAAACGCTGCGAGCATAAGTGAACCGGTGCTTGTAGCGGAAATTGCTAAAAATCCACAGATGATTAATAGAGTAAATTGTAAACGAGCATCAAACATAAAAACCTCTCCTAATTATTTCTTCATATATAAATAGCCAGCTTTAACAAAATGTTTTTGTAATAGTTTTGTTGCAAAGTAACAGCCAGACAAGGATAGAATGAATCCGCCGATAAGACCGATTGTCATCCATATAGGTGAATAAGCAAAATAAATTAATTCGTCGATTGCTTCTTTTGAGTAACGCATTTTTTCTAACTGACTACTACCGAGTAAATAAATTGTCATATAGGAACCAATGCTGAAGAAAGCACCGTAAATTCCGTATGCGATTGCTTGACGATGACGATTTCTATATTGCGAACTGTCGCCTTTCAGTAAAGTAAGTTCACCGATGAAAGCAGTTAGAATGCAATAAGGTAGAATAATAGGTGTTCCCATTAAGGCAAAGAAAATCCCTGTTAATGTCCCCATTAATAAAAGTGTTCCTCTTTTACTCACGCGCAAGGCCATTAACATATAGACGATGCCGCCAAAGAACATACCGATAGCGGGAGTAAGTGGTGGTGCAAATGCCATGAGTGGACTCGCGACGACGATGACGATAGACTGTACGATAAATAAGAGAACGGTATATAATCCAATTGTAATTAAATCTTTTGCTGCAAATTTTTTTATATTCATTTCGATTCATCTCCTAACCATTGATAATCCAAATGATAAACATTATCAGTAGTTCTAACTACTCCAATAACGAAAAAATAGCCCGAAATCGTAATTTGAGGCGGAGGTGAAGAAATTGAAAAATATATTAAACGCCTTTTTTACGGAAATAAAAAGAATGAACGACGCTGCTCATCACGAGATTTGGCTAGGAACGGCTTATCATTTTCCTTTTCAAAATGGTAAAGTCAGACGGTTGTATATTGAAGAAGGGGTTGAAATTCAGATTTTTGATAACTGTACATTTCAACGCCCCCAAATGCCTATATTGAAAAAAATATTAGAGATTACAGTCATATTGGATGGACAAATTAACCAAAAAAGAAAGCCGTTACTTTCCGCACAATATGACTCGAAAACATTGCTATTCTTTAATGAAATTGAAGAACAACTTCAATATGATCAGCTAACAGGAATGAGTGTTTTTCTCGATTTAGAGTGGTTGGAACGTTATCTTATTCAAGAAAATCAGCTTGATAGCTGGAAGGAAATTGAGCAGTTTTTTCTTCATTCTCAAAAAATTATTTTTCAAAAAAATAGCGAAACCATTCATCGTTCTATTGCGCGTTATTTACAAATCGAATTTAAAGAAAATGCGATGAACCATTTATTAATTAAAGCGAAGGTTTTAGAGTTTTTAGCGCATAGTCTTCAAAAAATTTGGCCAGAAGTTGTAGATCAGCGAATTGAGGGAATTCTCGATGTAATTCATCAGCAATTTCACCTACCGATTCAAGTTCAGCATTTGGCCGAAATGGCGAATATTAGTGAATCAAGCATGCAAAGCTATTTTAAAGCGTCGTTTGGAATGTCAGTCTATCAATATATACAGCGTAAACGTGTAGAGTACGCAGCGGAATTACTTATTCATACAAATGAATCCATTACCGAAATTTCAATGCAGGTTGGATACGATAACCCAAGTAAATTTGCAAAAATATTCAAGAGAATATACGGAGAAACACCCTTGCATTATCGGAAGAAATATATGGAAAAGACGAAACCCTAATGAGCGTAGCACATTAGGGTTTTATTGTGAGTGTATAAATGTAATTCCATTTATATACAATTGTTAAAAAGAAAGATAAAATATATTTAGAAGAAGCAACGTTAATCGCAACCATAATCCTTTCAAAATTATCACATCAGAAAAAATTCCTTCTATATATGAGAATCCGTAGTAATCTCGTAGTAGTAACACATTTCGTCTTTGGAGCGGAAGAGAAGATAAACTGTCTAACCAACTAGCAATCTCATGTTTTACAAAATAAGAGTGCTCTGTACTTGGTACGTTTGGTAAATGGAATTCTGTAACCTCTGTTGTTTTATATCTTTTTTCTTTTCGATACCAATCGATAAAGGCGTTGTAGGCAATCGTAAATAACCAAGGCTTAATTTCTTCTCCTTTATAATAATCAATGTGGACGAGCATTCGATAAAATGTTTCTTGCATGAGATCTTCAGCACAGTGAGAATCTCCGGTTAGGGAGAGAAGATAGCGAAATAAAGTGAAACTTTAATCAGTGGGGGTTTTCTTCATCCCCCACTGATTATTAGTTGAACCAATCGGACTTTTATGGGCAGTTGATCCCCCACCTAAATTCTTTGCTTTCGCTGCATTTTGAGGTGGGGGTCTTACTGCCCATTAAAGTGGGATAAATCTTGCATATGTTCGGAGTAAATTTCTTCTAATGATTGTTTGCGTTTCACTACATTTCCTTCTCTTCATACATAACAACGAAATACATATAAAAAAGTTACAATTTTTCATGGAATTATAGTAAAAAACGTCAAGAATTGGATAGGATTCTCTTTTATCATAATACATATAAGGCGGGTGAACAGAGATGGAAAGCTATGAAACACAAATTCAAAGGTCAATTGATTATATTGAAGAAGATGTAATGGAAAAACAAACGCTGCGTAATTTAGCACGTATTGCAGGTTTTTCTGAGTCACATTTTCATCGTGTATTTCAGGCATTAGTAGGTGATACAGTAATGGAGTATGTTCGAAAGAGGAGGTTAGCCCGGGCAGCTTATCAACTTTCTCATACGGATGAAAAAGTTATTGATATCGCATTTGAGCATGGCTTTCAATCTCACGAAACGTTCACGAGAGCCTTTAAAAAAATATTTCAAATGACACCGAGTGAATATCGAAAACAAGAAATTGAAACACCGATGTATTACAGCGTAAATGTAAAGCAAAGAAAATTAAATCCGTATTTAGGAGGCATACAAATGGAATATCGTATTGTAAATAAACCAGAATTTTTAGTGGCGGGTTATGAGCTGAAGACGACAAGTAAAGAAGGGAAAAACCATCAAGACATCCCAGCATTTTGGCAAGAATATTTACAAAAAGATCTTGGAACGACAATTCCGAATCGTAAAGATACGAGCCAATGGGTAGAGCTTGGATTATGTACTGATTTTAATTTAGAAACGGGCGATTTCACTTATATTATCGGAATGGAAGTTACAGGCTTTGAAAATGTACCAAATGAAGTTGCAAAGCGTACTTTCCCAGCAGCGACATATGCTGTATTTACAACGCCGAAAGTTCCTCATGAAGAAATGGTATCGTCTATTCACCAAACGTGGAATGCTGTATTCTCAGAATGGTTCCCGCATTCAGGATACGAACATTGCGGCGTTAATGAGTTTGAACTATACGATGAGCGTTCCCATGCAGATAAAAGTGAGTTCGCTCAAATTGAACTTTGGATACCAGTGAAGAAGAAGTAATAGGATAAGAGCGAATCATTGGGAGATGGTTCGCTTTTTTATAAAGGGGGAAATGGGAAGATGTTCAAAAAATTAGAATGTGTATCTATACATACGAAGGATATAGAAAGGTCAGTTTCTTTTTATAAAGAAATGGGAATGGAGCAAAACTGGGTTATAGAAAGAGAATTAGAAGAAGGGATTATTTGGACGTGAATAGGATTGAAGTTTCCAGATGAAAAAAGTTCGGAGTTAGTAATAAGTAATCATCCGGATATTAATTTTATGGAAGTCGAAGTATTAGTAGCAGATGTGCAACAAACGTATGAAAGTTTAAAAGATAATAAAGATGTAAAATGGATTCGCGAACCATTTCCAACAGAATCAGGACATGTTGCGGTAATGGAAGCACCTGATGAGAATGAGTTTGTATTAGTAGGGAAATAGCTAAAATATGGAGATGACCTTTCATAGTGAGTTGTGAAAGGTTATTTTTATCCCGCTTTAATGGGCAGTAAGACCCCCACCTCAAAATTCAGCGAAAACAAAGAAGTTAGGTGGAGGATCAACTGCCCATAAAAGTCCGATTGGTTCAACTAATAATCAGTGGGGGATGAAGAAAACCCCCACTGATTAAAGTTTCACTTTATGAGTGGATTGTTAAATTTGTATTGCTTTATCTGTAATACATTTGAAAATTGTAAAATAAAGTAGCAATTAAATATTGCGGGTGGAAGGTTATACCCTTTCTTCATTTAATGAAGAAAGGAGGTGTAATCATATGGAATTTCTTTTGCAAATTTTGTTGGAAATCACAAAAACTATAGCTAGAGAAGGTATAGTTATGGGATTTAAGAAATTAACGGCAAAAAAGCGCAAAAAGAAGACCACCCGTCTGCCTGCGAAGCGTGGGAAGTCTTCTAAACGCAAATAAGCTTTAGTTGCAACCTTCCCCTGGCGGTAATTAGTTGCAGTGACGGGGTGTTGGAAGCACCTCGTCTACTTCATTTTATGCAAAACTTAATTAGTTTATACTTCTATTTATAGTATAACAGTTTAGAAATGTATTTGTTAATAGTTTTATTTTTACTTTGTATAAGTAGGAGAAGTAGATTAGTATTGTTGGTTTTGTCGACAAATCGATATATCTAGAAAATCGCCGGTATAATTTCATTTACCGACGCCCCCCAGAAATGAAAAAAAGAAAAGACGCCACATAGCGTCTTTTCTACGAATGAAACGGGAACATAAGTATAATCGTCGTTCCTTTTCCAAGTTCGCTCTCAATAGAAATCGTTCCGTTATGAGCATGAACGAGCTGTTTCGTAATAGCAAGGCCAAGCCCCGTTCCGATGTTGCTTTCTTCTGTATTTGTTCCTCTGTAATATCGCTCAAATAGAAGTTCTTTCGTTTTGTCATCCATTCCTTTTCCGTTATCTGAAATAGAGAGTGTAAATGAAGTAGTGTTTTGGGAAAGTTTTACGCTGACATTTGTCGTTTCATTATTATGTTTTACAGCGTTTACGAGTAAGTTTTCGATAATACGCTGGAACCATTTTTCTTCAATGAAATATTGAATTTTATTTGAGCTTGGTACGAATTCAATATTTTGATTTTGAAGTGTTGGATTATTAATGAATTGTAATAATACTTTTTGAACGAATTGATTCATTTCAATGTTTACGTGCTGCGCAGGAAGACTGTTATTTTTTAATTGATACGTTAAGCTTAAGTCATCGATTAATGTCGTCATATATTGAGATTTCTCTTTCATAACGCTGCCGAATTGTTGAATGTCGCGATCAGTCCAGTTGTATTGCTGTGATTCTAGTAATAATGCGTAGCCATATATAGAACTAAGTGGTGTTTTTAAATCATGTGTGAGACCGGTAATCCATTCTTCACGTGTTTGCTGCAGTACTTGCCTCATCGCATCATTTTTTTTGAGTGTAATAGAAAGATGCTCTAGTGAATTTGTCACATCACTAAATAAGCGGAATGACCATTTTTCTTTACCAGATCGCCGGAACCTGACAGGTTTCCCTTTTTTACTAAAGGGCTCTTCGTATTTTCCACCAGCGATATTTTTAAGCCAGCGCATCGCGTGTAATAACGGTTTTCCAAATTTATTACCGTACCAAATAGAAAGAATGACTAAATAAACAAATACGATAAGAAGGATTAACCCGCATCCGATTAGAAACTTTTTAGCAAATACATCGTCTATTTCATCAACTGGGTAGTAGTGCTCATTTTTTGCAGTTATAACGAGAAGGTGATTGCTATTTGTATCGTAAAAGCTAGACGTGTTTTCTTTATGATTCCACGGTTCCTTTTCGCTAAGAGCAGCTTGTATGGCAGAAAACGTTTTTTTCTTTTCATTTGGATAGGAGAATACTTCTTCGCCGACACTATTAAAGATTTGAAGCGTTGCTTTTTCTTTAGAAAGTAACTGTTTTTCTTCTTCTGTTAATGTGAACGTATCCGTAGATACAGAAGGGTGCTCTTTCTGTATCGTTTTCAGTAATAGATTGCTTTTTACCGTACCGCCGTAAATAACAAGTACGTTCTTTTCTTCTAATTCAATTTCCCAATATGTAAACGTATAAGGGCTTTCTATATGATTCTGTATATAAGAGAATAATGATGTTTTCGTATAAGATGTTGGCACGTCACTAGGCGTATTAAAGTGATAGAGAACTTTTCCGTCTTCCTCTACAACTTGAATCCAATCATTTTTCTCTTTAATTAAGTCTTTTACTTCAACCTTTAACGAAATATCGCCATCTTCTGAAGAGATATATCTGGAAATCGTAAAATTATCAGAATCTGGAATGTTCGGTTCGTATGAAGTACTCGTAACAAGAAAAAATAAATAAGTGAAAGCAGCTACTACAGCAATCAGTAATGTAACTAAAACAAATACGTGTTGCATGATAAATTGGATAATAAGTCGTTTATTAAAGTTCATATCGTCACCTTACTTTGTAATGAACTTATAGCCAAGTCCGCGAACGGTTTTTATATATTCTGGTTTACTTGGGTCTTGTTCAATTTTTTCACGTAGTTTTCGAATGTGAACCATAACGGTATTATCATCGCCATTATAGGCAGGTGCTCCCCAAACTTTCTCGTATATTTCTTCTTTCGAAAATACGTAGTTCGGATTCTCGCAAAAGAAGAGTAATAGCTGAAATAGCTGGGCGGAACATTCGACAACATGTCCATTTACTGTAAGTTCTGCGGAATATCGATCAATTTCAAATCTACCAAATGAACTGGAGTTTGCTTTTTGTTCGTGTGGTACTGCTTGTTTTATATGTCTTCGGAGTTGTGCTTTCATACGAGCGACTACTTCAAGTGGATTAAATGGCTTCGTAATATAATCATCTGCACCGTGTGAAAATCCAGATATTTTATCTAAATCAGATGTTTTGGCTGTGAGGAAGAAGATAGGGCAATCTGTTTTTTCGCGAATGATTGGACAAATATCAAAACCAGATTGTCCAGGAAGCATGACATCTAAAATAATTAAATCGTAATTGTTTTGCGCGGTGAGAGATAAAGCTATTTCAGCGGATGTTGCAGTTGTAATATGAGAAAAACCTTCTTTTTCAAGAATGGTAGTTAGTAATTGTAAAATTGCTGTTTCATCATCAACGAGCAAAATATTTGCTTGGTACATAAAAAATCCCTCCTAATTTCCTCGAATATCATATCATTTTTCTATAATTTATGGAATTTTTAAGGAAATTTTAAGGTTTTCTTTCGCAAAAAATTAAGAATCAAATGATATGATAAAAGAACATAGGGGAGGAGATGAGTGTGAATCCGTTTCAAGCGATGCGAGCTAGATATTTTTTAATTGTATTTGCACTATTAACTTTAGTTGCAAGAGCCAGTAATGAATTGATAGAAAATACATTTCATATGCAGAATTCTACTTTTATAAATATTCTTATATTCTATATTCTTCCGATTACATGGATTTTTTTTGAGTATAGAAAACAACGTGTTTCATTTTCATTATTTATTAATAAAAATGAAACATTTAACCTGGTGCAAGTTTTATACATTACGATTATGTTATGCGTGTTTAGTTACGGGTATCTTATTTTGTACATGTATAGCTTTGCGTGGATTACACCGGAATTTATTATGAACGCATTACGTGAACCGATTATAGATAGTACAGGGGGATATGTATATCAATTTATTATGGTCGTATTCATTGCGCCAATTATTGGTGAATTTGTTTTTCGTGGATTTTTACTGCAACGCTTTGCAGCAAAATGGGGAACGAGTATAGCGATTATTGTAGTAGCGATGTTGTTTGCGTTGTTACATGTTGATTTCCTAGGCGCAGTAGTATTTAGCGTTGTACTATCAATCGTATATATTCGTACGAATAGTTTACTTATGCCAATTGCTATTCACATGTTAAACAATGCATTTGTAATCGGCGCTTCTTATTTAATAAACAGAGAAGAGATAATGAGTTTTGCAGATTTCTCAAATTATACGACCTTTTTCCCAGGACTTATTATTTTTATAACAGGATTAAACTTAGTACTCATCTTCTTATTTGTTAACCGCAAATATTGGAGTAAAGAAATGCCAGCTATATATGTAGAGCAGGAAAAAAGCTTTTCAGACGTAGTGGGGAGTAAATGAGATGAAGAAGGCGATTGGAAAAATATTGAAAGACATTATAGATGCTACGTCTATTACAGATATGTGTGATAAAAGCGTTTGTCATTGGGTGCAACCTGTAGTAGATACGATTGTGTTTCCAGAGTATTACTTATTTTCTAGTACTCATGTAAAAGAAAATATTATTTCTCTTCTTATTGTGTTAGGGGTTTTACTAATATTTGGTCTAATTGTAGAAGAAATGATGAAGCGCATCTTCAGAAAAAATGAAGAGAAGTATATGTGGGTTCATAAAGTATTCGAGAAAGTAATAGTGGCTTTCCTTTTGTTTTATAGTATGAAAACAATCATTTACTTTATAGCTTTAAAACATCATTAATTCTAAATTTGAAAGGGATGTATAAAATTATATGAATGAAACAATATCATCAAATAAGTTTTTTTATTTGATTTTGCTTAGGGTGTGTCTAAAAACTATTTCTATGATAGGATTACCTCAAATCATTTAGAGAGGGGTATTTTCTATGACGCCACGCCGCTACGAACTTACAAATGAACAATGGGAACAAATCAAAGACTTTTTCCCACCGTATTTTACTGGTCGTCCGCCTAAAAGGAGTAATCGTGAAATGTTCAATGCTATTTTATGGATAGCTAGGAGCGGCGCTCCCTGGCGTGATTTGCCGGACCATTACGGATTATGGAAAACCGTGTATGCTCGCTTCTGCAAATGGCGTGATGAAGGTGTCTTACTGACTATTTTTCAAGAATTAAATGCTGAACCGGATCTTGAAAACCTCAGCATAGATTCAACCAGTATCAAAGCGCATCAACATAGTGCTGGTGCAAAAAAAAGGCTGTAAATCATGAGTGTCATCAGCATATTGGCATGAGTCGCGGTGGAAAAACTACCAAAATCCATGCAATTGTTGATGGTTTAGGCAACCCCATTTTATTTCATTTGACTGGCGGAAATATTTTTGATAGCACTCCTGTTTGCGAGCTTTTGGATGAAATACCGATTAAGGGCAGCAATATTCTTGGTGACAAGGCCTATGGTTCTCATACGATTCGTAACTATATTACCGATCATGAAGCAACCTATACCATTCCACCCAGGTCAAATGCGAAAGCTCCTTGGAATGTGGATTGGTATTTATATAAAGAACGCCATTTAGTGGAGTGTTTTTTCAATAAAATCAAGCATTTCCGTAGAATCGCAACACGTTATGATAAGCTGGCATCTTCTTTTTTAGCCTTTGTGTATATCGCTGCCATTTTTCGATTAACACAATGAACAACAGTTTTTAGACACACCCTAGTATTGTGCTGATAACGACAGTCAATGTTATTCTTCGCTGGGAGGAAGCTTATTTCTTTATGTATTTAGCACTCCATTTGTTAGGAATATTATGTATAAGCGGCGGAATAGTTGCTGAAAAAAAGAGTGAAGAAAGCGTTAATTATATGTGTGTGACCGGTCTTATTTTACTTTTAGCTGTACAAGGTATTATGAAATATAGTACTTTTTCTTTACAAGATTTTAGTTTATTAGTGGATGTACTTCCTTAAGGGGACACGTTATGTTATCTAAGAAGCAAATAG
The DNA here is from genome assembly GCF_040460055.1 of Bacillus cereus group sp. MG4. Classification (NCBI taxonomy): domain Bacteria; kingdom Bacillati; phylum Bacillota; class Bacilli; order Caryophanales; family Bacillaceae; genus Bacillus; species Bacillus cereus group sp. MG4. The sequence continues at coordinate 4,561,418 of NZ_JARVGZ010000001.1, forward strand.
GATACGTACTAGTTTTAATTGGATTTTTTACGCTTATTGTAACGACTTTATTTTTTCAAGACTATGAATATATACGCTATTTAAAAGGCGCTGGTTTAATATGTTGGGTTGTAAGTACGTTTCTTATCCCAGAGTATGAACCGAAGAAAGTGTCTAAAGGTAGGTAAAACTCTTCTTTTTGTAGAAGAGTTTTTTTATGTAAATAAAAGGATCTCGAGCAATTCGCGTAATAAGCTTGTTCTAATTTAGCATGTACGAACTTACAATAATAATAGACAGGCAGCATAGAGGAGGGAATAGCGTGAGGAAGGTTATTGGGTGGTCGCTTTTTTTGTACGTTGGGTTTGCGTTGCTTATATATTGGTATTTATTTGGATGGAATCATGAACTTATTCCGGACATGTATAAAGGAACGAGTGCAGATCCAGAAACGTTTATGAATGCAAGAGAGCTTACGCTAAGCCAAGATTATTCGCGCGTGAAAAATTTACTGTACTTTTTAGCGACGCCTCTGGAATGGATTATATTATTATTTGTACTTGTGCTCGGTATTTCAAAGAAGTTTGAGAAATGGTCGAAGGAAACGACGAAAATAAGTGTCCTGCAAGTTGCGATTTATTTCTTTTATTTATCATTACTTACAACAGTTCTTGCCCTGCCAATGCAATGGATTAGCCGAAAAGTATCCGTTGATTACGGCATTTCAACGCAAAGTACACAAAGCTGGATAAAAGATCACGTTATCGGTTTTTGGGAGAGTTATGCGACGATGTTAATCGTAGTTACCGTTCTGTTATGGCTCATCCGTAAATTCCCAAAGAGATGGTGGCTAGCAGGGTGGGCACTCTCTGTTCCATTTACAATCTTTTTAACATTCATACAGCCTGTCGTTATTGATCCACTTTATAACGACTTCTCGACGCTGAAAAATAAAGAATTAGAAACGAAAATTTTAGAGATGGCAGACAAAGCCGATATTCCGGCTAAACATGTATATGAAGTAAATATGTCGGAAAAAACGAATGCGTTAAATGCATATGTAACAGGAATAGGACTTAACTCGCGTATTGTAATGTGGGATACAACGCTTAAGCAATTAAAAGATAAAGAGATTTTATTTATAATGGCTCATGAAATGGGGCATTATGTTATGAAACATATATATTGGGGCGTGGCGAGTTATGTGTTGCTATCGTTTATAGGGATGTATTTCATTAGTCGTATTATAAATATGTGTATTCGAAAATGGGGAGATACGCTGCAAATTTCAAAAGTAGCATGTTTTTCAATTTTACCTTTATTTTTCTTAATTTCTTCTGTTCTCTCTTTTGCATCACAGCCCGCAACAAACTATGTTTCTCGTATAGAAGAACGAGCGGCAGATCAATATGCTTTAGACATGACGAAAGATGGGGAATCTGGTGTAAAAACGTTTCAATATTTATCAAAAACGAGTTTAAGTCAAGTAAATCCGCCTGAGTTAGTGAAGTTTTTCTTATACACACATCCACCAATTTTCGAAAGAATTCATACGTTTGAACAATATGAGAAACAAAGCAAAAAGGAGTAGCTATTATGCTACTTCTTTCTTTATAGAGATATAAGTTTGATATTGGGAATATTTATCATTGCTTTTTATTGTGATTTTGTAAATAATAAGCTATAAAATTCTAAAAATCTATATATAAAGGAATAAAGGTGGAAAAATGTATTTTTTACAAAATTTAAAAGTGAAATATAAATTATTATCGCTTATTTCATTAGCAGTTTTAGGTATGGTAATTATGAGCTGTGTAGCAATTAATTCTATTAATAAGATTAAGCATGATACAGAGGTTGTAGTAGATGATTATCAACATTCTGTAGTTTTATTAGAAGGAATGCTTCGTACACAGAATTCACTAGAGTATAACTTACTAGAATTAATTACAGCATCACCAAATGAGGGGGCAAATAAAGAGGGGATTATTGGTAACATTGAAAAGGATCTTGAAAAATATGATTCTTTATTAAAAGAATATGATGATGGCTTCAATTTAAGTAAGCAAGAGGATGAACTGTTTCAGAAGATGAAGAAATATTTGCCAAGTTATATGGAGACATATAAGAAGTTGTTTGATAAAGCGAAGGTAACAAATGAATCTCAAATGGTAAACGAATTTCATAAGGAATTAAAACCGAAGGGAGTAGAGCTAGCTAGTTATGCTGTAGATCTAGAAGCGTATGTTTCAAATTTAGCTGACCAAGTATTTAAAGATTCTCAAAAAATGATAGATCGGTCCGTTATTACTTTTATCATTCTTGTAGTAGTTACTACAATCGTTATATGCATAGTAAGTTATATTATTAGCAGGCTTATAGTTGCTCCTTTACAAACGGTTAGTCGTATGATGGAAAGAGCGAAAGATGGGGATTTGACTGTACATGGTGAGTATAATGCTAAAGATGAATTAGGTGTATTAGTAAGTGATTTTAATGAGATGATTACAGGGTTAAGAACAAATATGAAAGAAGTAGAGAATAATATTCAGCTTTTATTCCAACATGCAGACGGAGTGGTATCTGCATCAGAAGTATCTAGCAGTGCAGCGAAGAAAATAACGATGGATATTGAAGAAGTTGCAAATGGTGCAGAGAGCCAAATGCAAGCAATGGAACAAACTGCGGGTGCGATGGAAGAGTTGACACAAGGAATGCAGAGTATAGTGAATACATCATCATCTGTAAATGAATTGTCTGCACAGTCAGCATTAGATGCAGAGAGTGGTAATAAGTTAATGAAACAAATGAATCAACAGATGGATATAATCCAAAATTCAGTACATAGCGGTGTTAAACAAGTAGAGACTATGAAAGAACAATCAGAAGAAATTGTTAAAATTATTGATGTTATGCAAGGTATTACCTCTCAGATTAATTTATTAGCATTAAACGCCGCAATTGAGGCTGCCCGTGCTGGGGAAAGTGGTAGAGGATTTGCGATTGTGGCAGATGAAGTGCGGAAATTAGCGGAACAATCTAGTAATTCTGCAAAACAAATTGAGAAGCTTATTACTCAAGTTATGGGAACAACGAGCCATACGGTACATATGATGGGGAAAGTAGATCATGAGGTACAGGCAGGTACACAAGTAGTAATGCATACAGAAAAAGTATTTGGAAAAATTACAGAAAAAATACAGCAAGTATCTGAGCAAATTCAAACGGTATCTATGTCTACGGATGAAATTGCAGCGAGTAGTGAGGAGATTTCGGCTTCGGCAGAAGACATGGCTCAAATTTCCCAAAGATCATCTGACCGAACTGATAGGGTAAAAGAGTCTATTCAACAGCAAGAAAAATCTGTTCAAGAGATCTCGGTTTCAATTGAACATATGCATAACGCAGCAGGAGGATTAAAACAAATAGTTGCTCAATTTACTCTTCAAAAGTAGTAGTATATTTAAGTTTTAATATAGAAAAATTCCACTCAATAAATAAAAAAATCATCCTATATAACAAAGGATGATTTTTTTTATGGGAATTTTGCGCAGCTATCACTTAATATATTCTAATTTTTTACAATTTTCCGATTGTAATATATAATAATACGTAATGTTTTGGAGATTTTTCATTTGTAAAAGATAGTTTATAGGAGGGGAGAAAGGGTGTTCAATAAAAAATCAATGCCGGCTATAAAAATGATCCTTTCGATGTCTATTTTCGGATCAATTGGATTTTTTTCTACTCAAACAGGTTTACCGTCTTTTGAATTAGTATTCGTTCGTTGCATTTGTGCAACTATATTTTTAGCATTGTGTTGGCTCGTAACAGGACAGTATAAAAGTGAGAAATGGAATAAAAAAGAAGTAATGCAAATATTAGCATGCGGCGTATTTCTCGTTTTTAACTGGGTATTTTTATTTAAAGCGTTTGAAGTTATGTCGATTACAATTGCGATTTCAGTGTACCATCTTGCACCCATTATCGTATTAATGATTGGTAGTATTGTATTTAAAGAGAGACTTACAGTATTTGCGGTTATGTCCATTGTCATTTGTTTTATCGGTACCGTTTTAGTAGCTGGAGTAGACGGTAGTATGTCGTTAGAGAAATTAATGTCATCTGGAATGGTATGGGCACTTCTTGCAGCGTTATTTTATGCTTTTACCACTTTATTAGGAAAAGGAATTCAGCATACGAGCGCATATGCGATGACATTTTTACAAACGTTTTTAGGTATATTTTTATTGCTACCATTCGTAGATTTTGGCAAGTTTCAAGGTTTAACAGAGATGAACTGGATGATGATTACAGCAACAGGACTTATACATACGGGATTTGTATATTACTTATTTTTTGACAGTTTAAGAGGTTTATCGACGAGATTAATTTCTGTATTAGTGTTTTTAGATCCTGCGGTTGCAATATTATTAGATACAGTCTTTACCGGGTTTAGACCGACTAGTATGCAAGTAGTAGGGATTGTTCTTATATTTGTAGGAATGGCATTTACTTTTCGCAAGGGAACAGAGAAGGAATTATCGATGAAGGAAAGTGCTACTTTATAATTTGAATAAAATGATATTAAAAAGACGCATATATATACTATTTGCGTCTTTTTGTGTCAATAAAGTGAAATTTAAAAATGTAAAGGAGTTCACAAAGAGATTGTAGAATTTTTAATATATAGTACCTTAGATGTGACAGCTTCCTTTTTGAAATAAGAAAGAAGGAGGTATAAAGCAGAGAGGACAATGAAGAAAAAATATTGGGTGTAATGATGATTGCGACAATGGTAGGCGGTATATTTGCAGGGACGAATGTGGCCCCTGTAAAAGCGGAAAGTGCACCATTGCAAAATACAAATCCAATTGTATTTAAAGATGTACCAAAAGGACATTGGTCAGAAGAGGCAATTCATAATTTATCGGCAAACGAAATTATTTTTGGATATGGGGATGGAATTTTCGGTTTTGGTGATGACGTAACACGTGAACAAGTTGCAGCTTTAATTTATCGTGTATTTGATATAGAAGAACAAGAGGAATATGAAAACCCATATGGGGATATCGATGAAAACTCAACAAACTTTATTGAAGAGATATTAGCTTTAACGGAACTAGAAATTTTTATGGGAGACGAGCATGGAAACTTTAGACCGAAAGCAACGTTAACTCGTGTGGAAATGGCGCAAGTGCTTACGAATGCTTTTGATTTACAGGCGAAGGGATCTCCTACGCTTAATGATGTTTCAGCAAATTCATGGGCAAAGAATGCAATTAGTGTAATTCAAACAAATGGTATTACGGCGGGAATCGGAGATAATAAATTCGGCCCATCCATGAAAGTAAAAAGAGAGCAATACGCACAGTTTTTATACAAAGCAATTTTGCATGATATGGAACAAGGACAGCAATAAGGTTTAACTAGTAAAGTGATATTTGAAAAATAATACAAAAAGGTCATTGTTGTATAACAGTGGCCTTTTTTGTATGGGATAAAGCGCGAAAGAAAGGTATTTTGAAAAAAACGAAATGAATTTTCAAAAAAAACTTCCTTTTCTGAAGATTTGTTATATAATATAAAACATAAAATCAAATCTGTTATAAAACAGTTTAAGAAGGGGATGCTAATATGTCGACGCAAACTTCACGGGTTACATTGCCCGGAGAAATGTTACCAGCGTACAACGAAATATTGACACCTGAGGCGCTTAGTTTTTTAAAGGAACTACATGAAAATTTTAATAAGCGCCGCATAGAACTTTTACAAAAGCGTGCGGAGAAACAAAAGAGAATTGATGCAGGAGAGTTTCCGAAGTTTTTAGAAGAAACAAAGCGCATACGTGAAGCGGATTGGACAATTGCTCAATTGCCAAAAGATTTAGAGGATCGCCGCGTAGAGATTACTGGACCAGTGGATAGAAAGATGGTTATTAACGCTTTAAATTCAGGAGCGCATCTTTTTATGGCAGATTTCGAAGATTCGAATTCACCAACTTGGGAAAATGCGATTGAAGGTCAAATAAATTTACGAGATGCAGTGCAGGGAACGATTTCACATAAAAATGAAAATGGAAAAGAATATCGTTTAAATAGTAAAACAGCAGTATTAATTGTGCGTCCAAGAGGATGGCATTTAGAAGAAAAACATATGCAAGTTGATGGGAAGAATATGTCTGGTAGCTTAGTAGATTTCGGACTTTATTTTTTCCATAATGCGAAAGCTCTCTTAGCAAAAGGAAGCGGTCCATACTTTTACTTACCGAAAATGGAAAGCCATTTAGAAGCAAGGTTATGGAATGATGTTTTCGTATTTGCTCAAAAATATATCGGTATTCCAAACGGAACAATTAAAGCGACGGTGTTACTGGAAACGATTCACGCTTCGTTTGAAATGGATGAAATTTTGTATGAGCTTAAAGATCATTCTGCTGGGTTAAATTGCGGAAGATGGGATTATATTTTCAGCTTTCTAAAGAGTTTCCGTAATCATAATAAATTTTTACTTCCAGATAGAGCGCAAGTCACGATGACGGCGCCGTTTATGCGCGCGTATTCTTTGAAAGTCATTCAAACGTGTCACCGCCGTAATGCACCAGCTATTGGAGGAATGGCAGCACAAATTCCGATTAAAAACAATCTAGAAGCGAATGAAGCAGCTTTTGAAAAAGTGCGTGCAGATAAGGAGCGCGAAGCTTTAGACGGTCATGATGGGACTTGGGTTGCCCACCCGGGACTTGTACCAGTCGCGACGGAAGTATTTAATCACATTATGAAAACACCGAATCAAATTTTTAGAAAACGTGAAGAAATACATGTTACAGAAAAGGATTTATTAGAAGTACCAGTGGGAACGATTACAGAAGAGGGGCTTCGCCTAAATATTAACGTAGGCATTCAATATATCGCATCTTGGTTAAGCGGACGGGGAGCGGCACCAATTTATAACTTAATGGAAGATGCGGCAACAGCGGAAATTTCTAGGGCACAAGTATGGCAATGGATCCGCCATGAAGGTGGAAAGCTAAATGACGGCCGTAATATTACGCTTGAATTGATGGAAGAGCTAAAAGAAGAAGAACTAGCAAAAATAGAAAGAGAGATTGGTAAGGAAGCCTTTAAGAAAGGGAGATTCCAAGAGGCGACAACGTTGTTTACAAATCTCGTTCGGAATGATGAATTCGTACCATTTTTAACATTACCGGGTTATGAAATTTTATAAAAAATGAAAAGGGGATGGAACAAATGAAAAACGAAAGAATCGAGAAATTACAAGAGAGCTGGGAACTAGATACGCGCTGGAAAGGGATTACACGTCCATATTCGGCAGAAGATGTAATTCGCTTGCGCGGGTCAATTGATATTGAACATACATTAGCGCGCCGCGGTGCTGAAAAGCTTTGGTCATCGCTTCATACGGAAGATTATATTAACGCACTTGGCGCATTAACAGGAAACCAAGCGATGCAACAAGTGAAAGCTGGGCTAAAAGCAATTTATTTAAGTGGATGGCAAGTCGCTGCGGATGCGAACCTTTCTGGACATATGTATCCAGACCAAAGTTTATATCCAGCGAACAGCGTACCTGCTGTAGTAAAACGAATCAATCAAACGCTTCAACGTGCGGATCAAATTCAGCATATGGAAGGAAGCGATGATACAGATTATTTCGTACCGATTGTAGCAGATGCAGAAGCAGGATTTGGCGGACAACTAAACGTATTTGAACTGATGAAAGGTATGATTGAAGCAGGTGCATCAGGTGTGCACTTTGAAGATCAATTATCTTCAGAGAAAAAATGCGGCCATTTAGGCGGAAAAGTATTATTACCAACGCAAACAGCGGTGCGTAATTTAATCTCGGCACGCCTTGCAGCAGACGTAATGGGAGTGCCGACAATTATTGTTGCAAGAACAGATGCGGATGCAGCAGATTTAATTACGAGCGATATTGATCCAGTTGATAAAGCATTTATTACAGGTGAAAGAACTCCAGAAGGATTTTACCGTACGAAAGCAGGTCTTGATCAAGCAATTGCACGTGGTTTAGCATACGCTCCTTATGCAGATCTCGTTTGGTGCGAAACATCTGAACCAAATTTAGAGGATGCAAAACGATTTGCGGACGCAATTCATAAAGAGCATCCAGGGAAATTGCTTGCATATAACTGTTCACCTTCATTTAACTGGAAACAAAAATTAGATGAAAAAACAATTGCAAGCTTCCAAAAAGAAATCGCATCTTACGGTTATAAGTTCCAGTTCGTAACACTAGCTGGATTCCACTCGTTAAACTACGGTATGTTTGAATTAGCACGTGGCTATAAAGAGCGCGGCATGGCAGCGTACTCTGAACTACAACAAGCAGAATTCGCAGCAGAAAAACACGGCTACTCTGCAACTCGTCACCAACGCGAAGTAGGAACAGGTTACTTTGATGAAGTAGCTCAAGTTATTACAGGTGGTACTTCATCAACGACAGCGCTAAAAGGATCTACAGAAGAAGCACAGTTTACGAAATAAAAGGAAGGGGCACCTTTTTAAAGGGTGCCCTTGTTATTTTCGGAATGATTCGAGAGTAAATGGAAATACATCAACGGTTTTTCAAATATATCGACTTACCGACAAAAAAGACGATAGTATCAAATCCACTCAGCTCTATGATCGCGAATAAACTGCATATCTTTCTTATAATGCTCTAAATGTCCTTCATCAATCATTCTTTGGAAATATAAGTCGCCTTCTTGTGCTTTTCTTTTCATATATGTACATAATGCTTCTAATCGTAGTAACACTATTCCTAAGTAATCTTCGTCCATACTTTTACCGTAGGACTGGACAAACAATTTCACTCTTTCTTTCATACGGCTAGCATGTTGTGCCGATTCATAATGAACTGCCTCACCTGATTCTGTATAATACACTCTACTTAAAGGTACACAAGTATAAAGCGTATAAGCGATATCCCAAATTCTTGGACCAGGAGCAGCGACATCGAAATCAATAATACCTACTGGTTTCTCGTCATTAAAAATAATGTTATATATAGCAAAATCATTGTGGCATAAAACCTCAATGTCATTTGGAGTACGATCCATCGGTTGCCATTCATCTGATAAGGGAAAGTCACTTACCGCATCATGATAAAGGCGGAGCATCTTTGCTATTTCCTTTAAAACATCATTAGATCGCATATATTCTTTTAAAGGATAATTCCCAGCGTCTCCTTCAATAAAGGATAAAATCTCTCTATCTTTTTCATCTACACCTAAAAACTTTGGAGCATGATGAAACCCTTTGTTTTCTAAGTGCTGTAATAATGTATGAATTTTTGCGCTACCTGGCTTTAATTCTCGCCGAACAGTATTTTCAGAACGATACACATTTGATACATTTCCCCCTGTAAGCTTTTCCTCGTTGGTGTAGTTTGACATATAATCCCCTCCAATATAACGACTGTACGATTATATTGTAACACTTCAGAACAAGGGATGTAATCGCGTTCAAATGATGTTTGTGTTCACTTCATAGTGAAATCCGCACATACTAAAATCAATTATTTACGAATGTACAATCAATTTAATTTGTCAGTTATTTTCAAAAAAGATTGTACATTTCATTTTAAGTATGCTATGATGAAGTCAGTTGAATAGTTAAATTAAGCAATCCATATATTATCAAGTGCCGAAAAACGAACGAGAAAAAGTATGTGAGAACTAGTTTATGTTTCGTGTTTGATAATGTGTGGATTCTTTTTTTATACAGGAAGACTAAAATAAATTGTGTTTTCTTTAGGAGGAAATAATTATGGCAGTAACAGGACAAGTAAAATGGTTTAACAACGAAAAAGGATTCGGTTTCATCGAAGTTCCAGGCGAAAACGATGTATTCGTACATTTCTCTGCAATCGAAACTGAAGGTTTCAAATCTCTAGAAGAAGGTCAAAAAGTTAGCTTCGAAATCGAAGATGGTAACCGTGGACCTCAAGCTAAAAACGTAATCAAACTATAATTTTATAGTTCATTATGGAAAAAGGATGGCTGCTGCCATCCTTTTTTTTGTTGTAATATACGAGCATAATGAGTATATTTGGGGGAAAAGTATATAAATGAAGTCATACTCGATGTTCGTAGTGGGAATAAAGAAGATCTACACAATACGATTGAAGAAATCTCATTCGCCCGTTTTAGATGAATAAGAAAAAATAGTCGGTTTTTTTGAGGACGAAGAAGAGTAAAAGGCTTTCCAAAATGGAAGGCCTTTTACTCTTCTTTTCCAATCTTTTTCTTCTCACGTTTCTTACATTCAGAGCATTTCGATTTACGAAAAGGCTTTGCGAAGAATAGTAGAATGAAAAACAAACCGAATATAATACTAGCTGAATTTTTCACGATCACAATGCTACTATTTTTCATTTGAATCGTTGGTTGCATTTCTTTTTCTTCCATAGTGGACCTCCATATATTGGATTTTTCTTTTAATTATAGCAAAGTTAATTGTCGTAATGATGCGAAATGAGGAAGCAGTTGTAAATATTTATAGGTAGTATAAATACATTTTATATAGGATTTTTATTATAAAATCACTATATTGTTAATTTATAATTTAAAAGATGTTTGATAAATGATAAATTATTGTAAAAAAGCGGAATCTGTAAACCATTTTCTTTTCATAGATGCTAAAATTATATATGCAGCTGCTAATATAAATGGAAAAAAGGAGACAGTAGAATATGGAAAGTAAAGTAGAACGCTATGTCGAAAACTATGTGGTAAATAAAAATACAATGGCCTTACTTCCTGTTATTCTAAGTGAAAAGAAAATCGTTACACGAGTTGTTGAGATGGAAGATTCTTTTTTTGTATTTCAAAAGCCCCTAGATATTATAGAAAGAAGTTGCCGCAAGCATGGCTCTAGTTTCTTAGGCAGAAAAGAAGGAACGAAAGAGTTAACTCATATTACACATAAAGCACCGATTGCGATTAGTCCGGCAGATCAACTTTATTTTTTCCCTACTTATTCTTACTCTAGAAAAGAATGCTCTTGGTTGTCTCAGTTTTATATTGAAAGTAATAAAGAGTTAAAAGATGGAAATGTTATTGTTAGATTTATAAATGGCTTTGCTGTGAAATTAGAAATATCAAAAAGTAGTTTTGAAAATCAACAAAATCGTACAGCGAAATTGCGTACTGAATATGAAGATCGTAGAAAAAAACAAGGAAACCCTTGTTTTAAAGAGATTGATCAAAGGGATGAATCGACATTAAGACCAGCTTATGAGAGAGTGTATGTTGTTAGAGAAGAGGATGTGTAAAAAGGATTTTAGAAGTAGTTTAAAAAATAGTATTGAGTCTTTTAATATATATATTAATATCGAAAGAGGTTATATCGATTTCGAATTATTGAATAAAAAATAGGTATTAAATATGAAAAAAGCAGCAAGTGCAGCGGGACCAGAAGCTAAACAAGCGTTGCTAGATTTCTTTGCTTTAGGAAGTATTTATTCTGCTTGTTTTGAATAATGATATAGGAGTGAAATATGACTATCATCAGTACGATTTTCTTCTTTAGTTTTTCAGTATTTTTTGTAATTCGTTACTTAAAATTAAAAAAGACATACGATTTATTAATGATATTTGTAAGCTTGTATGCAGGGATTATGAGTGTGGAATTAATAAGTTTAAGTAAAACGGTATCATATGTTTTAGATACCATAGTTATTGTTCTAGTAATAATTGCTGTAATTCTTTTTCTTAAAGATAAAAAGAATCATTAAATTTTATTATTAAAATTATATTGAAATTCAAAAAGAGTTTGACCCAAAAGTAGCTGAATAGCTACTCGGGTTAACCTCTTTTTTATTTATAGGGTGTATTGTTGATATAAAAACAGCATTATGCACAGCGAATTTATTTTTGAAAAGTACTGAGTGTCACTATGTATATTATTCCTTTTTAAATATTGTCGAATATTGAAAGATTATCATAGCGTAATAATGAAGGAATTCTAATGAAAGATATGGAAACTTAATAATTACATCTCCATATGTCGTATCTACCATTTCCTCTTTCATATAAGCAATGATACAGTAGAGGTAGTACTTAGAGTAAAGGGGTAAAGTGTAGAATGGATTTTCAGACAATCAAAGAGTATTTTTCACCAGAAAATATGGATCATATTGTTGAAAGCTATAAAGCGTTCGGACCACTTCTTGGTATTGGTTTACCGATGATAGAAGCGTTGATTCCGGCATTGCCACTCATCGTATTTGTACTGGCGAATGCTGTTGCATTTGGGTTTTGGCTCGGTTTTCTTTATTCTTGGCTTGGATCAGTAATGGGCGCCTTACTTGTCTTTTTCATTATCCGCCATTTTGGCCGAAGTCGTTTCTTTTCTTTTGTAAATAAGCATGAGAGAGTACGAAAGGCAATGGGGTGGATTGAAAGGAAAGGGTTTGCGCCAATTTTCGTCATATTTTGTTTTCCGTTTACACCGTCTGCGCTTATAAATGTTGTTGCTGGTTTATCTCGCATTAGTGTAAAGCAGTTTGGACTTGCGCTCGCGTTCGGAAAGCTTGTGATGATTTTTATTTTAACGTATATCGGTCATGATTTAATGTCATTTATTCATAATCCGGTGAAATCAGTCATTGTAGCAATTGCTATTTTTATTTTATGGTATGTCGGTAAGAAAATCGAAGTAAAGTTAGAACTACATTAAGAATAGTCTTCTTTATTCAGCTATTTGAGGGTAGTAAAACTCCCACCTCAAAATTCGGTTGGATAGGTGAGAGCCTTGTTGCTCGTAAATGCTGGATTGGTGCGGCTGATAAGGAGTGGGATGAACAAAACTCCCGCCGATTCAGTTTCACTTTATAAATGCAGGCTTCATTATTAAAGGATAAGGGGAGAAGCTGATGAAGAAAACTTTGAAAAAAGAAGGCATAGAGTGGATACGAACAATTTTAATTGGTGTATTATTAGCTGTATTTTTTCGAACGTTTTTCTTTTCAACGTACGTTGTAGAGGGGAAGTCAATGATGCCGACATTGCAAGATGGCAATATGCTCGTTGTAAATAAGGTGAGTTATCAAGTAGGGGACTTGAACAGGTTTGATGTTGTTGTATTTCATGCGAATAAAAAAGAGGACTACGTAAAACGAATTATCGGTTTACCTGGGGATCAAATTGAATATAAGCATGATAAACTGTATATAAACGGACAATTCGTGGATGAACCTTATTTAGAGACATATAAGAAAGAGATAAATGGACGACAACTGACGGGTGATTTTAAACTAGAAGAGTTAACGAAAGAAAATTCGGTGCCGCCTGGATATATTTTTGTAGTAGGTGATAATCGCCTCGGGAGCTGGGATAGTAGACACTTTGGATTTGTAAAAGCTGATACAGTTGTCGGTAAAGTTGATTTACGATATTGGCCAATTCAAGAGGTGCAAACGAATTTTTCAAAAGGTTGATATAATAGGTAGAAGTATAGAAAAAGACAAACTACTCTGTTTGTCTTTTTTCGTGTACTATAATACAATTATAGTAGCAAACTAACGTTCGTTATGTAAGTGAAAGGTGGGGTTACATGTCACTTCGATTTGTAATTGGTAGAGCGGGAAGTGGAAAAAGTACACTTTGTTTACACGAAGTGCAGGAAGAGTTAAAGCAACGCCCAAGAGGGAAAACAATATTATATCTTGTGCCAGAACAGATGACATTCCAAACGCAGCAGGCGTTAATTGGTAGTGAGGATGTAAGAGGTTCTATTCGGGCACAAGTTTTTAGTTTTTCACGATTAGCGTGGAAGGTACTGCAAGAAGTTGGTGGAGCGAGTCGTCTTCACATTGATGAAGCGGGCGTACATATGTTACTTCGTAAAATTGTAGAGTCTCGTAAAGATGGATTATCGGTGTTCCAAAAAGCAGCGGAGCAAAACGGTTTCTTTGAACATCTTGGCAGTATGATTGCGGAGTTTAAACGTTACAACGTGACGCCATCTAACGTATATGAAATGTGGCAACAATTAGATGCGCATAGTAGCAGTGCAGAACAAAAGCTATTAGCGAATAAAGTGTATGATTTACAACTATTATATGATGATTTTGAACGTGCTTTAATCGGAAAATATTTGGATTCAGAAGACTACCTACAATTGCTAGTCGAAAAGCTTCCACAGTCTGAATATGTAAATGGGGCTGAAATTTATATAGATGGATTTCATTCATTTTCACCGCAAGAACTAGAAATTGTAAGACAGCTTATGATTTGCGGTGCGCGAGTTACGATCACGTTAACGATAGATGAAAAAACGTTAGCACAGCCAGTAAATGAACTAGATTTATTTTATGAAACGACGTTAACGTATGAAAAAATAAAGCAAGTGGCGCGTGAAGAGAAGATAGAAATTGAAAAAACGATTCCACTTATGGAACAACCGCGTTTTCATTCGCAAGCATTAGCGCATTTAGAAACGCATTACGAAGCACGTCCAAATGAAAAGTTTCACGGAGAAGCAAGTGTAACGATTAGTACAGCAGCGAATTTACGAGCTGAAGTAGAAGGTGTTGCCCGTGAAATTCGTAGACTTGTGGCAGATGAAGACTATCGTTACCGAGATATTGCAGTCCTTCTTCGTAACGGAGAAAGTTATTACGATGTGATGCGAACGCTATTTACAGATTATAATATCCCGCATTTCATCGATGAAAAACGCCCGATGTCACATCATCCGCTAGTAGAATGCATTCGTTCTGCACTCGAGATTATTAGCGGAAATTGGCGTTATGATGCAGTGTTCCGCTGCGTGAAAACAGAGCTTTTATATCCACTAGACGTAAGAAAAGAAACGATGCGCGAAGAGATGGATGAGTTTGAAAACTACTGTTTAGCGTACGGTGTACAAGGGAAGAGATGGACTTCTGAGGATCCGTGGATGTATCGCCGCTATCGTTCTCTTGACGATACAGACGAGATGATTACAGACAGTGAACGTGAAATGGAAGAGAGAATAAATCGACTGCGCGACGTTGTAAGAACGCCTGTTATTCGTATGCAAAAAAGGCTGAAGCGAGCGGGGACAGTTATGCAAATGTGCGAAGCTGTTTATTTATTTTTAGAAGAGCTAGACGTTCCGAAAAAACTAGAAGCATTACGTATTCGTGCAGAAGAGAGCGGAGATTTCTTATTTGCGACAGATCATGAGCAAGTATGGGAAGAAGTAATGAGTCTTCTTGATACGTTCGTTGAGATGCTTGGCGAAGAGAAAATGTCACTTTCTATGTTCACAGACGTTATGTCGACAGGTCTTGAGGCGCTTCAATTTGCAAACATTCCGCCGTCATTAGACCAAGTGTTAATTGCTAATATTGATCGTTCTAGATTATCAAATGTGAGAGCAACATTTGTCATTGGCGTGAATGAAGGAGTTATTCCGGCAGCACCGATGGATGAAGGGATGCTTTCTGATGAGGAAAGAGATGTTCTTAGTGTTGCAGGTATCGAATTAGCACCAACGACGAGACAAACCTTATTAGAAGAACAGTTCGTTATGTACCAAATGGTAACGAGAGCAACTGAGAAATTATATATTTCATGCCCGCTTGCAGATGAGGAAGGGAAGACATTACTTGCGTCTAGCTTTATTAAGAAAATAAAAAGAATGTTCCCTGATGTGAAAGATACATTTATTACAAATGACGTAAATGATTTATCACGTTCGGAACAAATTTCATACGTAGCAACGCCAGAAGTAACGTTGTCATATGTTATGCAGCAACTTCAAACGTGGAAGCGATATGGATTTGAAGGGAATTTAGATTTTTGGTGGGATGTATATAACTTCTACGTAACTTCAGATGAATGGAAACAAAAAAGTAGCCGCGTATTATCAAGTTTATTCTACCGAAATCGTGCGCAAAAGCTAAGTACAGTTGTAAGTAGAGATTTATATGGAGATAAAATAAAAGGAAGCGTATCTCGTATGGAACTATTTAACCGTTGCGCATATGCTCATTTCGCGCAGCACGGTTTATCGTTAAGAGAGCGTGACATTTTCAAATTGGATGCGCCAGATATCGGGGAACTATTCCATGCAGCGCTGAAGAGAATTGCAGACAGGCTATTACGTGAAAACCGTACTTGGGCGGATTTATCAATAAAAGAGTGTGAGCATCTTTCGGCTGTAGTAATAGAAGAGATTGCACCGTTATTACAAAGACAAATTTTATTAAGTTCAAATCGTCATTTCTATTTAAAACAAAAACTACAACAAATCATTTTCCGTACATCAATCATTCTTCGTGAACATGCGAAGTCAAGTGGTTTCGTACCAGTTGATTTAGAAGTGCCATTCGGTATGGGCGGTACAGGATCGCTTCCGCCGATGGAATTCTCATTACCAAATGGCGTGAAGATGGAAGTAGTTGGCCGTATTGACCGTGTTGATAAGGCAGAAGATGAAAACGGGACGTTCCTACGTATTATTGACTATAAATCAAGCTCAAAAGCGTTAGACTTAACAGAAGTATATTACGGATTAGCACTTCAAATGTTAACGTATTTAGATGTTGTTACTTCAAATGCACATACGTGGATGAAAAAGGGAGGTACTGCATCACCGGCTGGTGTACTGTACTTCCATATTCATAACCCGATCGTTGAGATGAAGGGTGACGCATCTGAAGCAGAAATTGAGAAAGAGATTTTAAAGAAATTTAAAATGAAAGGACTCGTACTAGGAGATGCTGATGTTGTTCGTTTAATGGATAACAAACTTTCAACAGGAAGCTCTGATATTATTTCTGCTGGTTTGAAAAAAGACGGTAGCTTTAGTGCGCGTTCGAGTATTGCAAGTGAACAAGAGTTTAACGTACTTCAACAATATGTACACCATACGTTTGAAAATATCGGAAAAGACATTACAGAAGGCGTTATCGATATTGCTCCTTATAAGAAGGGGAATAAAGCGGCGTGTACGTTCTGTAACTTCAAATCTGTTTGTCAGTTCGATGAATCACTTGAAGATAACCAGTTCCGTACGCTAAAAGATATGAAAGATAGCGAAGCGATGGAGAAAATTAGAGAGGAGGTTGGCGGAGAATGATTGAAAATTGGCCTAAAAAACCAGAAGGCAGTCAGTGGACGGATGACCAGTGGAAAGCGGTTGTAGCGAACGGACGTGATATTTTAGTTGCGGCAGCAGCTGGATCAGGGAAAACAGCAGTATTAGTTGAACGTATTATTAAAAAGATTATAAATGAAGAAAACCCAGTCGATGTCGACCGCCTGCTCGTTGTAACATTTACGAATGCAGCGGCGCAAGAGATGAAAAACAGAATTGGGGAAGCGTTAGAAAAGGTATTAATTGATGAGCCAGGATCGCAGCACGTAAGAAAGCAGCTTAGCTTATTAAATAAAGCTTCTATTTCGACGATCCATTCCTTTTGTTTACAAGTAATTAGAGGATACTATTACATGCTTGATGTGGATCCTCGTTTCCGCATTGCGAATCAAACGGAAAATGAACTGTTAAAAGAAGAAGTATTAGATGACATATTAGAAGAAGAGTACGGAATTGAAGATAATAGTATTTTCTTTGAACTCGTTGATCGTTATACGAGTGACCGTAGTGATGATGACTTACAGCGTATGATTTTAGCGCTTCATACAGAATCAAGAGCGCATCCAAATCCGGAAAAATGGCTCGATAAATTAGTAGAAGCATACGACGTGGAAGGAAAGACAATTGAAGATTTAGTGTACGCTTCTTACTTATTAGAAGATGTGAAATTCCAGCTTGAAACAGCAGAGGCACATATTCGTAAAGCGACTGAACTCGCAATGCTTCCTGACGGTCCGGCGCCCCGCGTTGAAACACTGCAAGCTGATGCAGTTTTACTTGGAACGTTGTCATCAGCAGCATGTAAATCGTGGACAAGCGTTTATGAAGCGATGCAAAACGTATCGTGGCAAACGTTAAAGCGTATTAAGAAAAGTGATTACAACGAGGATGTTGTAAAACAAGTAGACTCTCTTCGTAATAAAGCGAAAGATGAAGTGAAAAAATTACAAGAAGAGTTATTTAGCCGCAGACCTGAAAGTTTCTTACGAGATTTTCAAGACATGCATCCTGTATTAGAAAAACTCGTACAGCTTGTAAAAGTATTTACAGAGCGTTTCCAAGCGATGAAGCGTGATAAAGGAATGGTCGATTTCACAGATTTAGAGCATTTCTGCTTACAAATTTTAAGTGAACAAAGTGAAAGTGGTGAAATGAAGCCATCAGCAGTAGCACTTCAATATCGTAATAAATTTGCTGAAGTACTAGTTGATGAATATCAAGATACGAACTTTGTGCAGGAATCCATTATTAAATTCGTAACGAAAGATTCTGAGAGTGAAGGGAACTTGTTCATGGTAGGTGACGTGAAGCAGTCGATCTATCGTTTCCGACTAGCAGAACCAGGCCTGTTCCTAGGAAAGTATAAACGCTTTACGCAAGAAGGATTAGGCGGCGGAATGAAGATAGACTTAGCGAAAAACTTCCGTAGCCGTCATGAAGTGTTAGCAGGTACGAACTTTATTTTTAAACAAATTATGGGTGAAGAAGTCGGAGAAATCGACTACGATGCAGACGCTGAATTGAAGCTAGGTGCTACCTATCCAGAAGGTGAAGATGTAGCGGCAGAACTACTATGCATTCAGCAAACGGAAGAAGAGGTAATAGACGGAGAAGAAGGTGCGGAAGTAGAAAAAGCACAACTTGAAGCTCGCCTTATGGCGCAGCGTATTAAAGCGATGGTTGATTCAGGTTATGAAGTGTATGATCGTAAAACAGATAGTATGCGCCCTGTACAATACCGTGACTTCGTTATTTTACTTCGCTCTATGCCGTGGGCGCCGCAAATTATGGAAGAGTTAAAGCTGCAAGGAATTCCAGTATACGCTGATCTTGCGACTGGTTACTTTGAAGCGACAGAAGTAAATATTATGATGAACGTATTCCGCGTGATCGATAATCCGATGCAAGATATTCCGCTTGCCGCCGTACTTCGTTCACCAATCGTTGGGTTAAATGATGAGGAACTTGCGACGCTTCGTGCTCACGGGAAGAAAGGTTCGTTTTATGAAGTAATGAGCACATTCTTAAAAGGGGCACCACTTGAAGAAGAGCAAGAACTACATGATAAATTAGAGTGGTTCTATAACTTACTGCAAGGATGGCGTGAATTCGCGCGTCAACAGTCACTTTCTGATTTAATTTGGAAAGTGTACGGTGAGACAGGTTATTACGACTTTGTTGGCGGTTTACCAGCCGGAAAGCAAAGGCAAGCAAACCTGCGTGTACTATATGACCGCGCAAGACAATATGAAGCAACATCGTTTAGAGGATTATTCCGCTTCTTACGCTTTATTGAGCGTATTTTAGAACGCGGTGATGATATGGGAACTGCGAGAGCTTTAGGTGAACAAGAAGATGTCGTTCGTATTATGACGATTCATAAAAGTAAAGGACTTGAGTTCCCAGTCGTATTTGTAGCGGGACTAGGTCGTCGTTTTAATACACAAGATTTAATGAAACGTTTCTTACTGCATAAAGACTTCGGTTTCGGTTCACAATTTATCAATCCTCGTAAACGAATTAAATATACGACATTATCGCAACTAGCAATTAAGCGTAAAATGAAAATGGAATTAATCGCGGAAGAAATGCGCGTGTTATACGTAGCGTTAACGCGTGCGAAAGAGAAATTAATTTTAATTGGAACGGTTAAAGATGCCAATAAAGAAATGGAAAAATGGCTCGATGCAAGGGAGCATAGTGAATGGTTATTACCAGACCATATACGTGCCGGAGCGTCTTGTTATTTAGACTGGATTGCACCTTCATTATATAGACATCGTGATAGTGAAATGCTTCTTGAATTAGGACAAGGAAGCATTCCAGGTGAAATTTATGAATATGACACGAACTGGAAAGTAGAAGTTGTTGACGGCAAAACGTTACTTGCACCAGAACCGGTTCAAGAAGAGAAACAAGAATTACTAGAAGCACTTCGTGAGAAAAAAGCTGTTCCGCTACAAAGTGAACGGAAAGAAGAAGTGTACGACAGATTAATGTGGAAGTACGGATATGAGGAAGCAACATCTCACCGTGCGAAACAGTCTGTTACAGAAATAAAGAGAAACTACCAATCAGAAGAAGGTAGCGATAATGCTTTTATTAAAAAACTGCGTGCACCAATTAAAACGCGTCCTCGTTTTATGGAGAAAAAAGGATTGACGTACGCAGAGCGTGGGACAGCAGTCCATGCTGTTATGCAACATGTAGATTTGAAGAAACCAATTACGATTGAAGTTCTTCAAGAGCAAATTGCCGGAATGGTAAATAAGGAATTATTAACATTCGAACAAGCAGAAGAAATAGCAATTAAAAAAGTGATTTCATTCTTTGACAGTGACCTAGGTAAAAGGGTATTAGCGGCGAAAAGTGTTGAGCGTGAAGTACCATTTACGATGATGCTTGCAGCAGAAGAGGCGTATCAAGATTGGCAAGGTAAGAGTGATGAAACAATTCTTGTCCAAGGGGTTATCGACTGCATGATTGAAGAGGAAGATGGTATCACCTTAATCGACTTCAAAACGGATACGATTGAAGGGAAGTTCCCAGGCGGATTCGATCAAGCGAAACCGATTTTAGAAGATCGATATAAAGTACAGCTTTCGTTATATGCAAAGGCGCTTGAAAAAAGCTTGCAACATCCTGTGAAAGAGAAATGCTTATATTTCTTTGATGGCAATCATGTTGTCAAAGTTGAGGAATAGAGGGACTTGAAAATGGCAATGGAAAAAACGTTAAGAACTTGTGAACAGGGACATGAGTATTATAAAAGTAGCGATTGTCCAACTTGCCCAGATTGTGAGAAAGAAAAGAAACCTAAAACAGGATTTCTTTCACTTCTGTCATCACCAGCACGAAATGCTCTGCAACATCATGGAATTCACACTATAGAAGAACTCTCAAAATACAGTGAAAAAGAGATTTTAAAACTACATGGTATGGGTCCAGCATCTTTGCCAAAGCTTAGAAAGGCTTTGGAGGAGAGAGGATTATCATTTAAATAAAATGAAACAGTAAACAGTGGAGTTTTTTGATAATCTTGAATGAGATAAAAAAAAAGTAGGAGAATATCTCCTACTTTTTTTACGCTGTTCCGATCTGATCTTGATCGGCCACATCAGAATCAAACGTATTTGTTGCGCTAACGCCGCTAAAAGTGTTCACGACAAATCCAACATTGGAAGCTCCAGATCCATTATACGCTTTCGTGTTTTCTTTCGGAGATACGTTATAAAAATCTCCTAAATTGAAAGATCCATTACTGTTTTGAACGACAAGGTTTCCAACAACAGAAGGCATACCATCCACCTACTTTTCTAAGCTTTTTAATTACTATATGAATTATTGTGCGGAAGGTTCATCCGTAATATATTGGCGGATTTGCATAATACGAGAGTTATTAAAAACATAATCAACATTTCCAATTTGAAAGCAACCAGAATTTAAAAGTGTTCGCAATTCAACATTGTTTACTTCAATAAAAGGGCATTCATTTACAATGTTTAATTTTACATCTGTCGTTCGTTTTGGGATTGTGATGTGTTCATCTGTAAAGATTTCAAATGCGTCTAAGCGGCCTTCGTCTTTTATATAACAAGGAATTTCCCTATGGACGGCAAGAGCTCTACTTTTTAATTCCATTTGATTGGCATCTCCAACTTGAAATACGGCACTAATCCCTAAAGAAATAATAGAAACATTTTGGACAACAGACACATGATGTAACATAGTTTCTCAGTCTCCTTAACCTGGAGTAGGAGGGACATCTGTGACTAATGGTACAAATGGACCCTCTGTAACAGTTTCAAATGGTGTATCAAGAATAGAAGATAGTATGAGGAAATTTGCATCCCCAATTAAAAAGAGTGCGGACGACGATACGCCGTTCATTTTAATCTGGCCAACTTTTAATTCGCGATTTACAACGTTAAGATTCATACATACTTACTCCTTTCGGAAATTGCCCGGTATGTGTTGAATAAAAGAGAGGAAAGCTTTGTCGATATCATGTTTCATCGCTTGAATAATGATATCTCGTAAATAATCTGGATCTGTTGAAATTCCTTCATAGGATTGCGTTTGTGATAAATAATAAGGAAGTCTATGCTCCATCTGTTTTTTTATGTCATCAACCATCATTTGTCGATACATTTCATCAAGCGGCGTTCTCTCTTCTTGTTCAAAATGGAGAATTCGATTATATGCTTCTTCATCTAAGTAACGATGCATTTCTTGAAGGATGCCTTGGTAAAAATCTGGGTTTGTATCTGTTTCAGGATTTACTTTTAATGTTTCTGTATCCACTTGGAAATCTTCAATTTGCTGTCCTTTTGCTGAAAACGGATTTAAACCGATATTTAAAGTACCATTTAAATTTTCTACTTTTAATTGATCGAATTTGTATTCCACTTTTCCTACAGAAGAGGAGGGGCGATTTTTTAATTCGTTAAGCTCTTCTTGGAGTTGGCGAACTTGATCTTCTAGGTTAAGGATGGTTGCTTGTTGTGCTTGAAGAGCTTGTTGAAGTTGGTGTAAGTAAGTATATATATCTTGATTCATTTTGTGAAACCTCCTTTTCAGTAGGGAGGGTAAAAATATTCCTGCTATATATTTATGACAAGGATGTCTTAAGAAGAACTAGTTGATGGTTTGATAGAAATAATTTGTCCTTTCGCCTGCAATGGGCGAAGGGGCTCTGTAAATCCACCGCTATTTGAGAATTTAGATAGAGCTTTAATACTTCCTGCAGTACCAATTTGGAATACAGAAGAGGTTGTAATGCTATCAATTCTAATGCTATTAATGATGATGCTTTGGTTTACATAAAAATTCAATGCAATCGCCTCCTCTAAGTTGAACCAATTATCGCTTGATCAATTACATCTGAATCATTGACAGTCGTTGCGCTTTGATAATTGTAGACAGAAACGTTATCTCCAACATTAAAAGAGCCGGCCCCAGCAAAAGCGCGTGAATAACTAATAGGCCTAATCGCAAATACATCTCCAATATGAAAAATACCACTTGATCCAATATTGACGATACGAATATGTCCGACCATAGCTGGCATACAAAACACCTTTCGTTTTTAAAATTTTCTTTTCTACTATTGTATGGGCGTTTTCAATAAAATGTGTTTTTTTTTATAAAAGAAACACACACGTTATTGCGTGTGTGTATTGAGTGTTTGATTAGGGTGAAAATCCGTATGTACATGCCAAATTACATTTAAGAGCCTGTCCAGTTCTTGGCTACAATCCACTGTTTTTTGAGAAGTCATTCCGTAGCGTTCAGCAAAATAAATCATTTTTTCACGTTTTTTTTCAATCGCTTGCTCAAACATTGAAATCGGCTCCATCTCTAAATGAAATTTTTAGTATATATGTAGTACATATTATACAAAAAACCAATAAAAAAGAAACACCTTCGCTAAAAAAAGTAAAATTTCTACATTTTATGCCAAATATAAAGGGGTAACGAATAGAATATGAGAAGAATATTGTAAAAATTAGCGTGCATGAGAAGGTTTTTTTCTGACGGATGCGAATACAATTAAAGGTCATGAGTTTTAGGATGGAGAGTGGAAATATTGCGTTTGGTAACGGCGAAAAAAGATGAAAAGGTATTTGTAGGTATTGTGGATGAAGAGGAAGAAAAGGTATTGCATGTAAGAGAAGCGCAAAGACAAAAAGGGGAAAAGGTTACGATTCCGATTACAATGTTAGAGTGTATTGAAAGAGGAACCGAATGCTTTGAAAAAATATGTGATATTGTAAATTGGGCGAAGGAAAATGAAGGGGCGGCGTATTATCCGTTAACTGAGGTGAAAATATTAGCACCAATTCCAAGGCCAAGGAAGAATATTCTTTGCGTTGGAAAGAACTATCGTGAGCATGCGATAGAAATGGGTGGAGTAGAGTCAATTCCAGGAAATATAATGATCTTTACGAAAGCGCCAACGACAGTTATTGGAATGAATGAAAAAATTAATAGTCACCCCCACGCAACGAATGAACTAGACTATGAAGGAGAACTAGCTATCGTCATTGGTAAGCGAGGGAAACAAATAAAAAAAGAAAAAGCGCTTGAGCATGTTTTTGGTTACACCATTATAAATGATATAACTGCTCGCGACATTCAAAGGAAACATAAACAATTTTTTCTTGGAAAAAGTTTCGATACATTTTGTCCGATGGGACCGTATCTAATTCATAAATCAATGGTTGAAGCGCCAAATGCGTTACACATTGAAACAATAGTAAATGGGGAAGTAAGACAAACTTCAAATACAAATAAAATGATTTTTTCAATAGAAGAAATCATTTCAACGATAAGTAAAGGAATGACGTTAGAGCCAGGCGATATTATCGCAACAGGAACGCCAGCTGGTGTCGGAAAAGGTTTCACACCACCGAAGTTTTTGCATGCGGGTGATGAAGTGGTCATTACAGTAGAAGGAATTGGTACTTTGCGAAATGTAGTGAAATGAAAAAAGAGCTATCTTGTGAAAAGATAGCTCTTTTCTATGGTCTTGGGTGATAGAGGTAATCGATAACCGAAAAAGTATAAAGACCGACGAATGCAAGTGTACAAATACCAAATAGTATAACCGTAAGTGCGCTTTTTTCTCGTCCAAAACCAATGATAGTAAGGGTAACAGCAGTCCAAAATGATGCTTTCAGTAGTGTGAATGTAGTAGAAGTTGAGTAGTGACTAAGCAATGTTACGGAAAGGAGGAAGCCAAAGAATGTAACTAAAATAAAAGATGTAGCTAAATAGTTAATATGTTTACCATACCTTAATAACATATCGCACCTGCTTTCTAAAATAAAATACAGAAAATTGCAATTTCATTTTAGTATAAATCAATATAAAAAGAAAGAGGTTGTCCAAACATGTAGGACAACCTCTCTATTATTATGATAATACAGCTTTAATTTTTTGGAACGCCCACTCTAAATCTTCTTCAGAGATTACTAGAGGTGGTGCGATACGAATTACATTTTCGTGTGTTTCTTTACATAATAGCCCAGCTGCTTTTAATTGTTCACAGTAAGGACGAGCTGGCTCGTTTAATTCGATACCGATGAATAAGCCTTTACCACGAATGTCAGTAATCATTGGGTTATCAATTTCTTTTAATTGCCCAACTAATTTTTCACCTAATTGAAGAGAACGCTCTGTTAATTTTTCTTCTTCTAACACTTCAAGAGCTGCGATAGAAACAGCACATGCAAGTGGATTACCACCAAATGTAGAACCGTGAGAACCTGGCTCGAATACGCCTAAAATGTCGCGGTTTGCTGCTACACAAGAGATTGGGAATACGCCGCCACCAAGTGCTTTACCAAGTATGTACATGTCAGGAGTTACACCGTCCCAGTCACAAGCAAATACTTTACCAGTACGGCCTAAGCCAGTTTGGATTTCATCTGCTACAAATAAAACGTTTTCTTTTTTACATACTTCAAGAGCTTCTTTTAAGAAACCAGCTGGTGGGATGTTAATTCCTGCCTCACCTTGGATAGGCTCTAAAATGAATGCAGCTGTGTTTGGTGTAATAGCAGCTTTTAACGCTTCTAAATCACCGTAAGGAATTACAACGATGCCAGGAAGCATTGGACCGAATCCACGCTTGTACTCTTCGTTTGAAGACATAGAAACAGCACCCATTGTACGTCCGTGGAAGTTATCTTCACAAACGATAATTTCAGCACGATTTGCTTCTACTTTCTTCACATCATAAGCCCAGCGGCGAGCTGTTTTAATTGCAGTTTCAACAGCTTCTGCACCTGTATTCATTGGAAGTACCATTTCTTTATTAGTTAGTTTCGCAACTTTTTCGTACCAAGGACCTAATTGATCGCTATGGAAAGCACGAGAAGTTAACGTAACACGATTAGCTTGGTCAATTAAAGCGTTAATAATTTTTGGGTGACGATGACCTTGGTTTACTGCAGAATATGCACTTAATAAGTCCATATAGCGATTTCCTTCAGGATCTTCTACCCAAACGCCTTCTGCTTTAGAAATAACGATCGGAAGTGGGTGATAGTTATTTGCTCCGTATGTGTCTGTAAGTTCGATAATATCCTTAGTTTGAATCATGATTGTTCCCCCTTTTGTTATTACAAGAAGTTTGTAAATACTCTAAATATTATATCATTTAAATGTAAAAAAGCGAAACATTTCCTGAAAATAAATGAACATGTTATCATATAGAGTGAAAAAGTGTGAAAAGAGGAGGTAGGGGATACGATGGTACATATGCATATTACAGCATGGGCGTTAGGTTTAATTTTATTCTTCGTTGCGTATTCACTTTATTCAGCAGGAAGAAAAGGTAAAGGTGTACATATGGGGCTTCGTCTTATGTACATTATCATTATTGTGACAGGTTTCATGTTGTACATGGGTATTATGAAGACTGCAACAAGTAACATGCACATGTGGTATGGTTTAAAAATGGTAGCTGGTATTTTAGTTATCGGTGGAATGGAAATGGTTCTTGTAAAAATGAGCAAGAACAAAGCAACAGGGGCAGTTTGGGGACTATTTATTGTTGCATTAGTAGCAGTATTTTACCTTGGACTGAAATTACCGATTGGCTGGCAAGTATTCTAATAAAAAATAAAACCACCTTATAATCTCAAAGACTTGGGAGATAAGGTGGTTTTTTTTACTTTATGTTGCATCGATATGCAACTCTTCTCCGTTTACTTTCGTAAAACGAAACATGTTTTTATTTGACGTAGCGTGACGAACGAAATGGTGCTGCAATGTACAAATCATCTCTTCGTTATCAAATAAAAGAATATTTACTCCTTCGCATGCTTCCTCTTTCGGTAGGAAAGATAAATAATTATGACAATACATGCAATCATATAAAGAGTAATGAAGGGATTGCAATGATTCGGTTAATAATGTAAAGACAGAGTCAGGTAATTCCTCAAGCCATTCCGTATAGCTAAGAAGTAATTTTTTTCGAATTCGTATCATTTCTCCGTTTTGCAAATGGTGCTGTTCGTTGGCGATTTGTAGTACATCTTGTTCATAGAAACGAGCTGGTAGCCAGTTGTTGTTATATAAAATCTCAAATCCATCTTCGACAATATCTTCTAATAAAAAAGCTTCATCATTTTCATCATCAAAGAATACCCATTCATTGTTTATATATTCTACATTACCGACTGTATGAGCGCGTGGCTGGTTATATAAAATATGGTTACGTTGTATCATATATGATTTCTCCTTTATAAAAAGTAGTTATTTCTGTTATAGACAGTTCGGGCATTCTTTATAACTAGACACACCTAGACATAGGTGGGCATACAATAACACACGTTTTACTGAGTGAAAATGCTATTCCGTATGCGGATAGTACGTTATCTTCAAGTTTTTCATTTTTTTGATCCGCACCTCTAAGGTGTGGATTACTGCTCGTTTAGGAAAAGAAATAAGATGGAAGGATGATTCGTATGTGCGGGATTACAGGATGGGTGGATTATAAACGCTCATTAGAAGGAGAACGGGACGTCGTTACGAAGATGGCTGAGACGTTAGCAAAGCGTGGCCCGGATGATAATAAAGTTTGGATTAAAGGCAATGTCGCATTTGGGCATAAACGGTTAATCGTTGTTGATCCTGAGGGTGGTAAACAACCGATGACTTGTTTAAAAGATGAAACGAATTATGCAATTTGCTATAACGGTGAATTGTATAATACAGAAGATATTCGAAAGGAATTATTAAGAAGAGGATATACGTTCAAAGGTCATTCTGATACAGAGGTGCTATTAGCGTCGTATATTGAATGGAAAGAAGAATGTGTCGATCATTTAAACGGTATATATGCGTTTGCTGTATGGGATGAACAGAAGGAACAAGTATTTATTGCACGAGATCGACTAGGTGTAAAACCGCTATTTTATAAATATGATAGTGGGCGATTACTATTTGGTTCAGAGTTAAAAGCGATATTAGCGCATCCAGATGTGAAGGCAGAAGTAACGTTAGAAGGGTTATCCGAAATATTCGGCCTTGGACCGTCTAGAACACCTGGTCATGGCATTTATGCTGGTATAAAAGAATTACGTCCAGGGCATGCGATGACATTTTCAAAGAACGGTTTATGCATATGGAGATATTGGAATGTAGAAAGCAAAAAACATGAAGACTCCTTTGAAGAAACAGTAGAGAAAACACGCTTTTTATTACAAGATGCGATTACAAGGCAGCTCGTTTCTGATGTACCACTATGTACTTTTCTATCAGGTGGTGTAGATTCGAGCGCCATTACAGCGATTGCTGCGAAAGAATACGCAAAGTCAGGAAAAGGGCAATTACACACATACTCTGTTGATTATGAAGATAATGACAAATACTTTAAAGTGAATGCGTTTCAGCCGAATTCAGATGCGCCATTTATTCATTTGATGACTGAGACGTTTCAAACAAACCATCATCGCTGCGTCATTTCAAATGAACAATTAGCACAGTATTTAACAGAAGCGGTACTCGTTCGTGATTTGCCTGGTATGGCAGATATCGATTCCTCATTATTATGGTTTTGCCGCGAAATTAAACAAGATTTTGTCGTCGGTTTATCTGGGGAATGTGCAGACGAAATATTTGGTGGTTATCCGTGGTTTTATAGAGAAGATGATTTACAATCGAGTGCATTTCCGTGGATGCGCTCTACAGAAGCGCGTGAACAACTGCTAAAGAAAGAATGGAGAAATAAATTAAACTTACAACAATATGTACAGCAGCGTTATGAAGAATCTATTCAAGAAGTTCCTGTTTTAGAGGGAGAAAGCCCAATTGAAGCAAAGAGACGACAACTATTTTACTTGAACATGGTATGGTTTATGACAACATTATTAGACAGAAAAGACCGTATGAGTATGGGGGCAAGCTTAGAAGTACGTGTTCCATTTGCGGATCACCGACTTGTCGAATATGCGTGGAATATTCCTTGGGAAATGAAAATGTATAAAAACCGCGAAAAAGGTCTATTGCGTAAAGCGTTAGAAGGATTACTTCCAAATGACATCTTATATAGAAAGAAGAGCCCGTATCCGAAAACCCATAATCCGCATTATACAAAAGCGGTAACAGTATGGCTACAAGATTTATTAACAGATAAAGGCTCAATTTTGCACGAACTATTTGATAAAGAACAGCTGAGTGGATTAATTGAGTCAGGTGGCAGTGCATTTCAATCCCCTTGGTTCGGTCAATTAATGACTGGTCCGCAGCTTTTAGCTCATTTAGCGCAAATTCATGTTTGGTTTAAAGAGTATGGGGTAAATATTAAAGAATAGAAGAAAAGCGACTTGCATAAAAGTAAGTCGCTTTTCTATTAAATAAATTGTCATATAAAATTCAAAATCATATTAGAAATAATACTTATTTATAATAATTATTTTGACGTACTTATTATTAGTTGTTATAATTGGAAACAAATGTTCTTGAAAAAGATTCTCATTTATAAAATTGAGGTGTTATATAGATGATAAAGAAAAAAATAGGTTTACTCGTAATGGCGTATGGAACGCCAGAATCATTAGATGATGTAGAAGCGTACTATACACATATTCGCCACGGGCATAAACCTTCAGAAGAAGCACTCCAAGACTTAATCAGACGCTATAAAGCGATTGGCGGAATTTCACCACTTGCAAAAATTACGAAAGAGCAAACGCATAAATTAACAGATTCTATGAATAATATATTTACAGAGTATGAATTTACTTGTTACTTAGGATTAAAACATATTGCCCCATTTATAGAAGATGCAGTAGAAGAGATGAAGAAAGATGGAATTGAGCAGGCGATTAGTATCGTATTAGCACCGCATTATTCTACATTTAGCATTAAAGCATATAATGACCGTGCTATTCGTCTTTCGGAAGAAATTGGTGGGCCTGTTATTGAACCGATTGAACAATGGTACGATGAACCGAAGTTTATTTCGTATTGGGCAGAGCAACTAAAAGAAACATTTACAAAGATTGAAGATAAAGAGAAAGCAGTCGTAATTTTTTCAGCACATAGTTTGCCAGAGAAAATTATTGCAGCAGGGGACCCTTATGTGGAGCAATTGCAGCATACGGCAGATTTAATTGCGAAGGCTGCCGATATTCGAAACTATACAATGGGTTGGCAAAGTGCTGGAAATACGCCTGACCCATGGATTGGTCCGGATGTGCAAGATTTAACGAGAGGTTTATTTGAAAAGCATGGTTATGAATCTTTCGTATACTGTCCGGTTGGGTTTGTAGCAGAGCATTTAGAAGTTTTATATGACAATGATTACGAATGTAAAGTTGTAACTGATGAATTAAACGTGGCATATTTTAGACCAAATATGCCAAATTCACAATCTGTATTTATCGATTGCTTAGCTGAAATTGTTTCCAAAAAAATGAAGGAAATAGTTGACAAGAATTTAGTTTTGAATAATAATTAGTTTATAATAATTTTAAATAAATAATAATTACCATGAAAGAAAGAGGAGGATCCCCCTAGATGAATCCAAATAATCGCTTAACAACAAACCAAGGTGCTCCAGTTGGAGACAACCAAAATTCTCGTACAGCTGGTCGCCGTGGACCGGTATTATTAGAAGACTATCATTTAGTAGAAAAACTTGCGCACTTTGATCGTGAACGTATTCCAGAGCGTGTTGTGCATGCACGTGGTGCAGGTGCTCACGGTGTGTTCGTAACGAAAAACAGCATGAAGCAATATACAAAAGCAGCATTTTTACAAAATGAAGGAACTGAAACGCCTGTATTTGTTCGTTTCTCAACGGTTATTCATGGTCAAGGTTCTCCGGAAACAGCCCGTGATCCACGTGGGTTCGCTGTTAAATTTTATACAGAAGAAGGAAATTACGATATCGTAGGTAACCACTTACCAGTCTTCTTCATTCGTGATGCAATTAAATTCCCTGATATGGTGCATTCTTTAAAACCAGCACCTGATACAAATGTTCAAACACCAGATCGTTACTGGGATTTCATGACGTTAAGTCCGGAATCTACACATATGATGACGTGGGTATTTTCTGATTACGGTACACCAGCAAGCTATCGTGAAATGGAAGGTTTCGGTGTCCATTCATTTAAATGGATTAATGCAGAAGGTAAAATCGTCTACATTAAATATCACTGGAAACCACAGCAAAGTGTACGTAACTTAAGTGCAAAAGAGGTGCAAGAAGTACAAGGAAAAGACTTCAACCATGCAACTCGTGACTTGTTCGATGCAATCGAAAAAGGAAATTATCCGAAGTGGGATTTACATGTGCAAGTGATGCAACTAGATGAAACGGATTCTTTAGACTTTGATCCACTAGACCCAACGAAAGTATGGCCAGAAGATCGCTTCCCGTTAATTGAAGTAGGGACGATGACGTTAAATCGTAACCCGAAAAACTTCTTCGCTGAAGTAGAACAAGTGGCGTTCTCTCCAAGTGCAACTGTAAATGGTATTGAACCATCTGAAGATAAATTATTACAAGGTCGTTTATTCTCTTATCCAGATACACAGCGTTACCGTCTTGGTGCGAACTACTTACAAATTCCTGTAAACTGCCCGTACGCAGCTGTTCACAACCAACAACGTGATGGTGCGATGCAAATCAATCAAAACCCATCTACAATCAACTACGAACCGAGCCGTCATACTGAAAATCCAGTTGAAGACCCAACTTACCGCGATTCAACTATGAAAGTAGAAGGCTATGTATCTCGTGAAAAAATTGACAAACCAAATGATTTCAAACAAGCAGGTGAGCGTTACCGTTCATTCTCTAAAGAAGAGCAAGACAATTTAATTGCAAACTTAACAAATGACTTAAAAGACGTAAATGAGCGCACGAAATTACTAGCTATTTGTAACTTCTTCCGTGCAGATCACGATTACGGAATGCGTTTAGCGCAAGCTTTAAATGTTGATATTACGCAATATGTGGGAAATGCTCCGAAATAAGTAGGAAAAGACGACCGGGTTTCGGTCGTCTTTTTATGTGTAAAATAAGCTTTACACGGGGTGTTTTTCATTTTCGTCATGTCGGAATTTGTTGGTAAATCGATATTCTGTGTCGAAACGTCGATATAATGAAAGAATTGCTGATATATTTAAAAAATCGTCGATATATCCGAATAATCGTTGATATATTCATGAATATACCAACTAGGGTATACCACCGGCAGTATAATAAAAAGAGATGCAATCTACTACTAATAGATTGCATCTCTTTTTTTAGTTCACTCGCTCTGTATACTCATAAGCTTTCTCTCCGTGCATCGAAATATCAAGTCCCATATGTTCTTCGTGTTCATCTACCCGAACAGGGAGGAAGAAGTTAATCGCTTTAATAATGGCGTACGTCATTATGATCGTGAATGCATATGTTGCGCCGATTGCTACCAGTTGTTTAAATAGTAAAGCAGCGTTTCCGTAAAATAATCCGTTAGCGCCATCAGCATTTACAGTAGTAGTTGCAAAGAGTCCTGTTGCAATACCGCCCCAAGTTCCTCCGATGCCGTGACATCCGAATGCATCAAGTGTATCGTCGTACCCAAATTTCGTTTTTAAGAAGAAGACAGCACCGAAACATAATACGCCGCCAATTGCTCCGATAAGAAGGGCGGAGAAAGGTGTAACGAACCCGCAAGCTGGTGTAATAGCGACTAGACCGGAAACTACACCACAAGCAGCTCCCATCGCAGTCGGTTTTGATTGGAAGAACCATTCTGAAAGCATCCAAGTTAATGCAGAGGCAGCAGCGGCTATATTTGTATTAATAAATGCAGTTAAAGCTACGTCGTTTAAAGATAATGCACTTCCGACGTTAAAACCGAACCAGCCGAACCATAGTAAGCCTGCGCCTAACATTGTGAATGGTAAATGGTGAGGAGAAGTACCGTTTATGTTTTTTCGTTTTCCAAGGAAAATAGCTAATACAAGGCCGGCGACCCCAGATGTAATATGAACGACATTACCGCCAGCGAAGTCTAACGCGCCGAGTTCTCTTAGCCATCCGCCAACGCCCCATACCCAATGAGCGACAGGATTGTAAACGATTGTTGTCCATAGAAGGATGAAAATAAGGAAAGCAGAAAATCGCATTCTTTCGGCGAATGCACCTGAAATTAAAGCGGGAGTTAAAATGGCGAACATGAGTTGGAACATCATAAATAAATTGTGAGGAATAGTAGATGAGTAGTCTGGATTTGGTGCGTAGGTAACTCCGTTTAAACCGAACCAATCGAGTGTACCGATAAGTCCGTGCCAATCTGGTCCGAATGATAAAGAATAGCCGATCACAATCCACTGAATCGAAACGATAGCCATTGCACTATAACTATGCATTGTCGTACTGAGTACGTTTTTACTGCGAACCATGCCCCCATAAAAAAGTGCCAATCCTGGTGTCATTAACATGACCATTACTGTCGTTACAAACATAAAAACCGTATCTCCTGTATTCATTCTCTCTCCTCCTATGATGTTAGAAAAAATAACATCGATTTGTTATGTTTCATATCATATTCGAAATGAAATGAAAAATCAACTAAAAATTCAGGAAACTTTATACTTCATGTTAGAAAATCTAACATGAAGTATTTTGAGGGAATGAAATCAACGTATGTGATTCGTTCTAAAAATTGGTATAATATTCTTACAATTAAAAAACATGGGGGATGCGTGTGAGGAAAATACGGACTAGGAAACTATTTATTTGTTTTTGTTTAGCTGTCGTTTTGTTTGTGCCAATACATACGTTTGCAGATGAAAAAAGAGAGTGGCGAGACGAAGTCGTATATTCCATTATGATTGATCGCTTCAATAATGGAGAACCGAAAAATGACAAACAGTTAGAAGTTGGCAATTTAGAAGGATATCAGGGTGGAGATATAAGAGGGATTATAAAAAGACTGGATTACATAAAAGAAATGGGTTTTACGACTGTTATGCCTTCACCGTTTTTTGAAAGTGGAAAGTACGATGGGTTAGATGTGCAAAATTTTCAAAAGGTAAATGAACATTTCGGAACAGAAAATGATGTGAAAGAACTTGTACAAGAAGCGCATGCAAAAGGGATGAAAGTTATATTCCAATTTCCGCTTGGAGAAAACGAACAACAAGTTATCGACGCGATGAAATGGTGGATCAAAGAAGTCGATTTAGATGGAAGTTATGTGATACATAGTGAAAAAAAGTCGCGTTCTTTCTGGGATGACGTGCAAAAAGATATGCAATTGATAAAGAAAGATTTTCGTATTATGACAAAGGAAGATAGTGGATATAACGAAAAAATAGTAGAATCGTTTTCTAAAGTGGATGTATCGGTGAAACCTTTATATGATGTGAGTAAAAAAGAAGTGGAATCCGTTACATTTTTAGATAATCAAGATACAAAAAGGTTTGCCCGTATTGCAAAAGAGAATATGAATTATCCACCATCTCGTTTGAAACTAGCCCTTACATATTTATTAACATCACCAGGTATTCCGAATTTTTATTACGGGACTGAAATTGCATTAGATGGAGGGGATACCCCGGATAATAGACGATTAATGGATTTCAAATCAGATGAAAAATTTGTGCAGCACATAACGAAACTCGGTGAGCTTAGACAAGCGAGACCATCTTTACGCCATGGAACGTTTGAGCTTTTATACGATAAAGATGGAATGAGTGTACTGAAACGAAAGTATAAAGATGAAGTAACATTAGTAGCGATTAATAATACGAAAGAAACACAAAAAGTTGCTTTACCTGTAAGTGCAATTGGCGAAAAACAAGAGTTACGAGGATTGTTAGAAGATGAAATTATAAGAGAAGAAAACGGGAATTTTTATCTCGTTTTAAAGCGTGAAGAATCAAATGTATATAAAGTTAACGGGGAAACAGGTGTGAATTGGCTATTTATCTCTTTAATCGTCGGTGTGAACGTATTGTTTATTGCGTTTTTAATTGTTGTTAAAAAGAGACGGAAATGAGTAATGGATGTGTGTTCTTAATAAGTACGAAAACTCTTCTGCTGAGAGGGGACAGGCTAAGGGGGGGATACTTTCTCCCTAGCCTGTTTTTCTGTGAAGGAAGACTCTTGCCTCAAAATGCAGCTGAACAAAGAAGTGAAAAGACCGATAGAAGAAACAATAATTGCAACTATATTGATTTTACATTACATTAAAGGATGAAAAAATATTCTGATACTCATTGAGGGCTATATTTAGGGAGGAAAAATGGAATTTTACGATTTGGGTATTACCATTAAAGAACTTAGAACGAAAAAGAATATATCACAATCCGAATTGTGTCATGGAATATGTTCGCAAAGTCAAATTAGCAAAATAGAAAAAGGTATGATTTATCCATCTAGTATATTGTTATATCAGTTATCTGAAAGACTTGGTATTGATCCAAATAATATTTTCGCACTAACGCAAAATAAAAAACTAAAATATGTAGAAAATGTAAAACATGTAATGAGAGATTGTACAAAGCAAAAACAATATAATGAACTTTACGAAATAGTGAAACAAGAGAAAAACGAAAATAATTTCCAGTTAAAAGAAGATAAACAATTTCTAATATGGCATGAAGCCATTGCTATATTTCATGTAAATAAATCAATAAAAACTGCTTTAAATCTTTTAAATAGTGCACTAAAACTAACTGTAACGAATGTTGATTTTTTATCAGAAAGAGAAATAGATATTATGCAGTCGATGGCTATATTTCATTGGGCAAATAAAGAGTATGAAAAGAGTATTACTATATTAAGAAGGTGTTTAGCTAATTTTAATAAGTTAGATTTTCCTAGAGATAAAGAGATTAAATTAAAAATCATTTTTAATTTAGCGAAAATTTTAGGTCTTGCAAATCAACATGAAGAGGCAATAAAATACAATGATATGGGGATTAAATTAGCTATTAATCTAAATACTTTATATTTATTAGGTGAATTATATTATGGAAAAGCTTGGAACTTACTAAAGCTAGAACAATATAATGAAGAAGATGTGGCTGACAACATGAAAAAAGCATTATTTATCTTTGAACTAACAGAAAAAGAAAATCTAATAAAAATGGTTAAAGAAAAATATTTTGAAAAACAAAAAAAAAAATGATTCATAATTTCTGATGAATATCTTATTAATTTCTATAAAAAAAGGCACCTTACGGTGTCTTTTTTATAACTTATATCATCAATTATTACATTGTATAGGTTTCTTATACCAAGCTTTGTTGATGTATTTACACTTCGC
Organism: Bacillus cereus group sp. MG4; assembly: GCF_040460055.1. Classification (NCBI taxonomy): domain Bacteria; kingdom Bacillati; phylum Bacillota; class Bacilli; order Caryophanales; family Bacillaceae; genus Bacillus; species Bacillus cereus group sp. MG4. The sequence goes on from NZ_JARVGZ010000001.1 coordinate 4,597,824, forward strand.
AGGTGTTGAAGTTTTAGGTGTATCCTCGGGTGTAGTTATATTATTAGAACACCCTGCAATATATAGACAGAATGTAGTTAATAAAAAACATAGTATTAATTTCTTCAAATAACCACTTCTAACTCTTGTTTAATTAACATTTTTTCATAAAATAAATTCCTTACTAATTTTACATTACATGAAAGGGTGGAAAATATTCTTATACTCATAATTTGTTACATTTGGGTGGGGAGGGAGGTTTTTGCGCCGATTATTAAAAGGACCTTCTTCATTTATGCATAATAATTAAATACTCATTCTAACTATCCGATTGCTCGTAATCTTAGACTTTGTAATATTTTCTCTACCGCTAAAAAGAAAAACATCCTCTACACAGAGAATGTTTTTCTTTTTAGCGGTAGTTAATAAATTGTACGTCAATCGGTAAGTCGGCACTGCGAACTGCTGCGATAACTGCTTGTAAGTCATCACGGCTTTTCGCTGTAACACGTACTTGGTCATCTTGTACTTGTGTTTTTACTTTTAATTTCATTTCTTTAATGATGTTGTTAATTTTTTTCGCGTTATCTTTATCGATACCTTGTTGAAGTGTTGCGCGTTGGCGAACAGTGTTACCAGTCGCAGCTTCAACTTTTCCGTAATCCAAGTTTTTAATTGGAACGTTACGTTTTACAAGTTTAGAAATTAGAACGTCTTTTACTTGGTCTAATTTGAACTCATCGTCAGAAGTTAAAACTAGTACTTCTTTTTCTAATTTAATATCACTTTTACTTCCTTTAAAGTCATATCGGTTTTGGATTTCCTTTAATGCGATGTTAATTGCGTTTGTTACTTCAGGTAATTCTACTTTCGAAACGATGTCAAAAGAACTATCTTTTGCCATAGTTAGCACCTCCAAATAAATTTCTATCTTTTCATGCACCTAAATAGGCTATGTAATATACATATTAAAGTATAGCGGAAAATACATCGATTAGATAGAGTGTTGCAACTTAAGTGTTTTGACGGATCATCTGTAGGGTAATATAGTCCTATAGATAAAGTCTTTATTTAATTATAGTGAATTTTGGGCAGTTGGACAAATAAAGGAAAAACCGTGTTATAATTAACTTTTGTTTGGAATGATAAAAAATATAAAAAAGTTAATTATATATATAGAAGGGAATTAAAAAATATGTATTTACAATTAGGATCGATTGAACAGGTAACTGTTTTACGCGAAACGGAAATCGGCTATATGGTTGGGAATGAAGAAGAAGAAATCTTCTTACATAAAAACGAATTAGTTGGAGAAATTGCAGAAGGCGATACGATTGATGTATTCTTATACCTTGATCACCAAAATCGTATTTCAGCAACAATGAAGGAGCCGCTTATTACAACTTTTGATTGGAACTGGGTAAAGGTTGTAGAAGTTATTCCTAGTTTAGGTGTGTTTGTTAATATTGGTGTATCAAAAGATATACTAATCCCAGCTGATGAGTTCCCGATTTATATGCCAGTATGGCCAGAGGTTGGAGACGAATTATATTGTACGTTAAAATTAACGAATCGTGATCGCCTTATCGCTCTTCCGGCAAGAGACAGTGATATGCAAGAAATTATCGTAGATGCGACGCCATCTATGCGTAATAAAAACGTCAATGGACGTGTGTATCGTTCACTTCAAGTTGGTTCATTCATACTAACTGATGAGCATTTCCGTGCTTTCTTACACCATACTGAAAGAAAAGAACAAGTCCGCATCGGTGAACGTGTAACAGGTCGTATTATTGACGTGAAAGATGACGGTACAATTAATATTTCACTTCTTCCTCGTAAAGAAGAAGGAATGGAAGATGATGCTGCAGTACTTTATGCATATATGGAAGAACGAGGCGGAGCGATGCCGTTTTGGGATAAGAGCCACCCAGAAGATATTAAAGAACGTTTCAACATGAGTAAAGCTGCGTTTAAGCGTGCGCTTGGTAAGTTGATGAAAGAAGAAAAGATTTACCAAGAAGAAGGTTGGACGTATTTTAAGAAGTAAATTAAATAAAAAGCACCGCCTTATTTTGCTGTAAAAATAAGGCGGTGCTTTTTTAATTTCCTTGCTCATGCGCAAGAGTAAACGTATTTTCCAAGTCACTATCATTTATTTTAATATTTGCTTTTTTTAATTCCTTTTGTATTAACTTGTGACTGAATGTAGGATCGGCAATACGTTCTGCTTCTAAGTTTTTACGAATAGAGTCTTTCACTTCATCATAAGGCTTTAAATCTTTTTTATCAGTTAATTTAATAATGTGATAGCCGTTTGGTGATTTAACGGGATTGCTAATTTGTCCGACTTTTAGTTTGTAGGCAGCTGTTTCAAATTCAGGCGCCATTCTGCCTGAATTGAAGTATCCAAGGTCTCCACCTTTATCTTTTGATAGTAGATCTTGTGATTCTTGTTTTGCTAATTCTTCAAATGAAGCGCCAGCATCTAATTTTTTCTTTATTTCTTTCGCTTCATTTTCGTCACTTACTAAAATATGACTCGCTTTAATTTCTGGTTTATAGTGGTCTTTCACGTCTTTTTCTGTAACACTTTTCTTAATTGCTTCATTCATAGCAAGTTTGAACTTAATTTGATTTTTGAAATCAGCTTCATCTTTTAAACGATTGTTTTCTAGTACAGCTGTGAATTGATCGCCGTATTGCTTTTTCGCTTTTTGTACTTCTTTATCTACATCATCGTCAGATACTTTATATTTTTTCGTGATAACGTCTTGTGCCATCATTTCGTATAGCATGTCTTTTCCGTAACGATCTTTCAACTGTTTTTCGAAGTCGCTCTTCTTAATGGTTGAGTCTGTTGCTGTAGCGACTGTAGCTGAGCTGTTTTTTTGTCCACAAGCAGCTAGCATTAATATACTTATTAGTGCAGTAATAATGAAAATGTGTTTCCCTCTCATGCCAACACCTCATCCGAATATGTTATCGCTATTGTAGAATATAGAAGTGAACATGAAGTGAATTTTTAATGTTTTTTCCCTGTAAAATGTAAAAAAAGTACATCAACAATATTGTTGATGTACGATGGAATCAAAGATGATCGGTCTTTTTAGAATAGGAACGCTTACCTTGCTGAATATTTTTTTGTTCTTGCTCATTTTTTTGTGTACGCTTTGCATTATTATCGCGTGCTTTTTTGTCGTTATCACTCGTATGTGGCATATGTATCAACTCCATTTCTAAACGTTGTACGTTTATCATTTCCTTTTTCGTAAAGACTATGTATAGCAGTGCATTCATGAATAATAAAGGTGGATTCGAAATGGATTTGAAGTTGAATTATACCGAACTTATAAAGAAGTTAATCGTTGTAATCGTCGCAGGTTTGTTAAACGCGATTGGAATGAATTTATTTTTAACGCCAGCGAAAGTGTACGCGAGTGGCTTTGCTGGATTGTCCCAATTGTTATCGCAAATATTAGGTGACTTTTTATCTATTCACATATCAACGGGGGTATTGTTTAGCTTGTTTAATATTCCCGTCGTTATTTTAGCATGGAAAAAGGTTGGAAAGGCCTTTACTTTCTTTAGTTTTCTTTGCGTCATATTTATGACTTTGTTTCTAGAAATTATCCCGGTTAGAGCAGTTTCGAACGATATTATATTAAATGCGATTTTTGGTGGGATTATTTCAGCAATTGGGGTAGGGATTGCGTTGAAGTGGGGGGCTTCTACAGGTGGTTTAGATATAATCGCCATGATTTTATCAAAGATTAAAGACAAGCCTGTCGGTACGTATTTTTTCTTCTTTAATGCACTGATCATTATTGCGGCTGGCTATGTGTATGGATGGGAAAAAGCATTATATACTTTGGTGACTTTGTATGTGTCAACGCGAATTATCGATGCGATTCATACGCGTCATGTGAAAATTACAGCATTAATTGTTACGAAGAATGGGGCAGATGTACGAAAGGCGATTCATTCACGCTTAGTGAGGGGGATTACAACTATACCGGCAACAGGTGCTTATACAAATGAAAATAAGGAAATGTTAATGATTGTTATTACGCGTTATGAGTTATATGAATTAGAAAGGGTTATTAGGCAAGTGGACCCAGGTGCATTTACAAACGTATTACAGACGGTTGGGGTGTTTGGCTTGTTTCGAAAAGATTAAAGAGGACCAAAGCTGGTCCTCTTTTTTAATGTAAATTCGTAATATTTTGCAACTGCTCTTGCATTTCGCGTAGCTGAACTTTTTCAGCTGTTGAAGAGTTTGCATAAGCAGAGTGCAAAGCGTTTTTTGCCCTATATACGAGATCTTGTTGCTCAGTACCGCTTGAACAAGATACGGCATTTGCAACGGCATCTCTAGCTTGTTGGAATAGTAAGTTCCCCATTTAAACCCCTCCAAAAGAAGAGTTACTTCTCGCTTTTTCTGCCTCAGCTAATGTACCTCTGTACGGGAATCTTGCATCATGCTTCATAACAGCATCGGCTCCTTGTTGGATAAAACGTTTTGATTTGTTCTTTTTACCCATTCGAAAAACCCCCTTTATTTAGCTGAAAACAATCGACGCGATAATCCGGCGTCTAATAATAGTATGAGCGTTTGGCGAGAAACTATAAGCAGGGAATTTTTAGATTATAATCCAAGAACCTCTTCTAAATATAGCGCAATACCATCTTCTTCATTCGTTAATGTCGTATGATTTGCGAGTGATTTTAATTCAGGAATTGCATTGCCCATTGCGATGCCGTGACCAGCAAATTCAATCATTTCAAAGTCGTTATCTTCATCACCGAAAGCGATAATTCGCTCTTGTGGAATGTTGTAATGACTAGAAATTTTTTGTAATCCGACAGCTTTATTTAACCCGCTTTTTACGATTTCAATAATCGGCCAAGGTGCGCCCCATTTTCTATGGTCGATTACTTCAGCGTGCATATCAGTTAAATGTTGACGAATTGCACTGGAATGCTCGTCATGTGCGTCAATTAATAAGCAGGTTGGATGATCGTTTAAAATATTTAATAAGTCTCCTGTAAAAATCTTTGGAGAACCGAATTCGAAAATATGTTTTTTATCTTCATCAATTTCACGAACATACACATCGTCCATTACTTCAGCATATATATTTTTCACACCAAAATCAAAGCAAGCTCGGACAATTTCTTGGGCTGTTGCTAGCTCAAGAGGAGAGTGATGTGTTCCCCACTTTGAATCAAGAGGATGATGTACGTAAGCGCCATTAAAGTTTACGATTGGTGTGTTAAGACCAAGTTCTTTATAGTAATCAAAACTAGCACGGAATGGACGTCCTGTTGAAATAACGACAATATGTCCTTGTTCCTTTGCTTTTGCAATTGTATGTTTTGTTCGAGTGGAAATTATTTTGTTGTCTGTTAATAAAGTGCCGTCTAAGTCTAATGCGATTAAATGCTGTTTATTCATAATTTCACCTCTTATAATAATTTTTTTGTTTCTATCTATATTTCCGTTTTTAATATGCAGAAATAAGAGGTTAAACTGGGTGAGAACACCAAAGATGGAAAGTTCACTATATATCCATCTTACGTCGCAAAGTGCTGTGGTGTCTACTATTTCTCGCTGGAAATTAAGAAAAGTCAACATTTTTTTAGAAAGTTCAAACAATGTTTTTTTCATTATGTACAAATTGTGAAAAGGGTTACATTGCTCGTGTGATGAGGCTTATAATGAACATGTAATCTTCTCGTATATGTTTGACTCTCCTTTGAAGCTGGCCTATAGTAGGTTGGTTTCTTTTTTTTCTACAAATAGGAAAGAAATCCCTTCCTAAGCTTGTATCATTCATGTATATGTACAAGAACGAAATGTAGTACTTGTTTCCTAAACATGACAGAAAAGCTTTCTTTTAAAATGGATATACTAATGAGGCAAAGACGTCATGGAAGGAGAATGGAAATGGGACAAAATCGCAGGTTTCGTTCTGGACAAAAAGCGCCAAACGATGGCATTTACGTAGAAATTGGTGAAACAGGAAGTATGGTAAAAGATCCGCAAATGGTGAAATTAACTGCGGGTGAAAAGTTTCCAGATAACGCGAATCATAACCGTCAGTGGACATATAAAAGAAAACCGTAACAGGAGCCGCAATCATTATTGCGGCTTTTTTGTCGTTACGCATTGCGTATATTTTTCAGTTGTATAATGAATGTTCCCTTTTTCTTTTTCCGATAATAAGTTTGAAAATACATAAGCAAAATTATTGTATAAAAAAGGCAGTTGGCGTATAATCAAATCAAAGGTCAAAGAAAGTCAAACATTTGGAGGACTGTAAAGATGGACTTAAATCAAATGACAACAAAAACACAAGAGGCGATTATGAGTGCCCAATCTTTAGCGGTATCTCATCATCATCAAGAAGTAGATACTGTTCATCTCTTGTTTACATTATTAGAAGAGCAAGATGGGTTAGCAGTGCGTATTTTTCAAAAAATGAATGTCGATATAGAAGCGTTAAAGCAAGACGTCGAAAGTTTAATTAAGAAAAAACCTTCTGTAACGGGAAGCGGTGCAGAAGTAGGAAAATTATATATAACAGGTGCTCTGCAACAACTACTTGTAAGAGCAGGAAAAGAAGCAGAGAAATTGCAAGATGACTACATTTCAGTTGAACATGTATTGCTTGCTTTTTCAGAAGAAAAAGGCGATATAAATCAATTACTTACAAGATTTCACATTACGAAAGATAATTTATTACAGTCTTTAATGACAGTTCGGGGGAATCAAAGAGTGACTAATCAAAATCCAGAAGCAACTTATGAAGCGTTAGAAAAATATGGTCGTGATTTAGTGGCGGAAGTGAGAGCAGGGAAAATTGATCCTGTTATCGGTCGCGATAGTGAAATCCGCCGCGTAATCCGCATTCTTTCACGTAAAACGAAAAACAACCCGGTTTTAATTGGTGAACCCGGTGTTGGTAAAACAGCAATCGTTGAAGGATTAGCACAGCGTATTGTGAAGAAGGACGTACCAGAAGGATTAAAAGATAGAACAATCTTCGCATTAGATATGAGTGCGCTTGTAGCTGGAGCGAAATTCCGTGGTGAGTTTGAAGAGCGTCTGCAAGCTGTATTAAATAAAATTAAAAAGAGTGAAGGTCGCATTTTATTATTCATTGATGAACTTCACACAATCGTCGGCGCTGGTAAAACAGAAGGTGCGATGGACGCAGGAAATATGTTAAAACCGATGCTTGCGCGTGGTGAACTGCATTGTATCGGGGCGACAACGTTAGATGAGTATCGTAAATATATTGAGAAAGATCCAGCGCTAGAAAGACGTTTCCAACAAGTATTAGCAGAAGAACCAACTGTTGAAGATACAATTTCCATTTTACGTGGTTTAAAAGAGCGCTTTGAAATTTATCATGGTGTAAATATTCATGACCGCGCGATTGTAGCAGCATCCGTTTTATCAGATCGATATATTTCGGATCGTTTCTTACCAGATAAAGCGATTGATCTTGTTGACGAAGCGTGCGCAACAATTCGAACAGAGATTGATTCTATGCCAACAGAATTAGATGAAGTAACGCGTCGTATTATGCAGCTGGAAATTGAAGAAGCGGCTCTTGGAAAAGAGAAGGACTTTGGTAGCCAAGAACGCCTGAAAACGTTGCAACGTGAATTATCGGATTTAAAAGAAGTTGCAAGTGGTATGAGAGCGAAATGGGAGAAAGAAAAAGAAGACATTCATAAAGTGCGTGACTTACGTGAACATTTAGAGCGCTTGCGCCGTGAGTTAGAAGAAGCAGAAGGAAATTACGATTTAAATAAAGCAGCTGAACTTCGTCACGGGAAAATTCCAGCTATCGAAAAAGAGTTAAAAGAAGCGGAAGAAATGGGTGCACATAATAAACAAGAGAATCGCTTATTACGTGAGGAAGTAAGTGAAGAAGAGATTGCTGATATTGTTTCACGCTGGACTGGTATTCCTGTCGCAAAACTCGTTGAAGGTGAACGCGAGAAATTACTACGCTTAGAGCAAATTTTATCAGAGCGTGTCATCGGACAAGAGGAAGCGGTAAGCTTAGTATCAGACGCAGTTCTTCGTGCACGCGCTGGTATTAAAGACCCGAACCGTCCAATTGGTTCCTTCATCTTTTTAGGACCGACAGGTGTTGGTAAAACAGAACTTGCAAAAACGTTAGCACAGTCTTTATTCGATAGTGAAGAGCAAATGATTCGTATCGACATGTCTGAGTATATGGAGAAACACGCTGTGTCACGCTTAATTGGTGCGCCTCCTGGATATGTTGGATATGAAGAGGGCGGTCAATTAACAGAAGCGGTAAGACGTAAACCGTATTCAGTTATTTTGTTAGACGAAATCGAAAAAGCACATCCAGAAGTATTCAACATTTTATTACAAATGTTAGATGATGGACGCATTACAGATTCTCAAGGACGTACAGTAGACTTTAAAAACACGGTTATTATTATGACTTCAAATATTGGATCTGCTCATTTGTTAGATGGATTAGAAGCAGATGGCTCAATTAAAGAGGAATCAAGAGAACTTGTAATGGGGCAATTAAGAGGACATTTCCGACCAGAGTTTTTAAACCGTGTCGATGAAATTATTTTATTCAAACCTCTTACAACGAATGAAATTAAAGGTATTGTTGATAAAATTGTAAAAGAATTACAAGGTCGTTTAGCTGACCGTCATATTACAGTAGAATTAACAGACGCAGCGAGAGAATTTGTTGTAGAAGCTGGCTTTGATCCGATGTACGGAGCTCGTCCATTAAAACGATATGTACAGCGTCAAGTTGAGACGAAATTAGCGAGAGAATTAATTGCAGGAACAATTACTGATAACAGTCACGTAGTTGTTGATGTAGAAAATAACGAATTAGTCGTTCATGTAAAGTAAAATAAAAAAGAGTTCGGATAAAATCCGGACTCTTTTTTTAGTGTTGTTCTACTGGCTCGTTTGGAATTGTAGCTGAAATTGCTAGTACTAATACCGCAAGAACAACTGAGAAAATAGACGCTTGGTTAAAATCGTATGTACCGCCAGTCATAGAGCCGATTACGTAGCTCATCATATGTACAAGCGCGAACGACCAAATTAATGCCCAAATGAAACGCATATTTTACACCTCTATTCGTTCAATCTGTCCTTATTGTAACACAATTGAAAAAAGAATATAGAAAAATATTTGTAGATTTTTCAACGCAAATTTGCATTCCGTTCATACATTATAGAAGAGTACTTTTATACGTTTAGAAAATAAGGCGGGGGAAAAATGAGTATTACGGAACGTTTTTTTTATTTAGAAAAAGAACCATGTGTCATTTATTTACCGGAGAAGCCAAATGGATTTTCTGTTATGCTTCTCGGTGATTATAACTACTTTATTGAGAATGGTACAAGTTTATGGACACAGCATGCAGGTAGATCTTATTTTTTACATGGCCTTATTGAGGAAGGCTACACGGTCTTTTCCTCTAATTTATACGGAAGACATTGGGGAAACGACCAATCTGTTCGTCTAGCAAAACGTTTATATGATGTTGTTTTGAGAAAAGAGACATTAAATGCGAAAATGCACATTATGGCAGATGGTATGGGTGCACTTGTAGCACTTGAAATGATGAACAAATACCCTGAATGTATACGCTCTGTCGTTATGTTAAATCCGTGTTTAGATTTACCAGAATATGTGGAGTTTGAAAAAGAGCATAAGTTTTTTTACAAAAGATTAGTGAAGGAATTAAGTTTGGCGTATGATTCCAAAGAAGAAGAATTAGAATCCAAAATAAATAAGAAATCATTTACGCTTCTTCCGTCTTGTGTACCTGTTAAAGTTTTCGTATCAACACAAGAAAAAAGAGGAAGAAAACAGTTGTTACGTAAATATGAGAAAATGAGGCAATTCAATCAATGCGATACTTCTGTCTTATTCCATCTGCAAGATGTGAAATATAAAATGGTTAGGCAAACGACTGATTTCTTTAAAAGATATGAAGAAGAATTGTGAAGCTCCCATATACATAAATGAGGAGCAATTTGTTTCAAGGAGAAAGGGTTGGTGGTATGGAGCGCGTGCTAATTATAGGTGGACTTACGTTTGTAGGTTATCACCTTGTGAATAAAATGATTGCAGAAGAAGTAGAAGTGTACGGTCTTGATTTTGATGAATTCGAGAATATGACAAAAATTAATGAAGAGAAGTTATTGTTGATTGGACGAAATGCGTTATTTACGTATTATTCGATAAGAGATGAAGATGGATGGAAATCAGTAGAAGGAGAGAAGTTCGATACGGTTTACTTTTGCTTGTATGAGCCAAATCAACAAAGTGGTTTTCGGAATGAAAGAGTTATATTACAGTATTTAAAGCGGATTATAAGACTGTGTGCAGAACAGAAAGTGAAGTTAAATCTAATTTCTTCTATTGAAGTAGGAAACGCAGATGAATCTGAAAATAAACGTTTATTTTTGAAAGTGGAAGAAGGATTGAAAAAAGGAGAGGCACCATATAGTGTATTTCGAGTTCCTACATTATATGGGCCATGGCAACCATCTTTTATGATGTATCATCAGCTCATTTTATCAGAACTGGATGAGAAAGAGTGCCATTATGCGAGTGAGGAAAATGGAAGTGATCTATTGTACGTGGAAGATGTATGTGAATACTTATGGGAAAATGGAATGAACGAGGAGCATCTCGGTATATACAATTTACTTAGTGGTAAAAAGTCATTATGGAAAAAAGGCATGAACCTTTTACGTGCAACGGATAAAGTGAATAAAAAGAATGAGGAAGAACGAAATGATGCTGTCGAGGTTATTTCGATAAAAAGAAATACCCCGTTAGAATATGGTTTAAATAAACAATTGGCACATATGAAAAAATATAAAGAGTTATACGAAGGATAGCGAGCGTGTTACACTATGTATGTGAAAGTTTTAATGGAGAGGAAGAACATAATATGAATGAGAAAAGCATGCAATTTTTACAAATCGCAATGAAGCATTTACCAGAAGCAAAGGCCATCTTAGATTCGAATGGAATTGCGCTTGATATGGAGAAAGCACAACCAGTATTAGAGTTATTGATGAAAGTTATGAACGAAGCATATGAGCTTGGGAAAGCAGATAAAGAATAAAACTTTCTTTTTTGGAAGGGAAGAGAGGCTCGAACCGTGGATAGAAGCGGTTCGGGCCTTTTTATATTTCAAAAGAAACAGGAAAGGTATGTTTCTGTTTCTTTTAATAAACAATAAAGTGAATAATGCTGGATTTATGGTTTAGCTGAAATATATTCTAGACAAAAATACATTTATGTTTTAAAATTAGTACCAAGTCATAATAATTGATATAAAACGGAGGGCTGCGATGTGAACGTGGGCATTTTAGGGATCGGAAGATATGTGCCAGAAAAAGTAGTCACAAATCACGATTTAGAGAAAATCGTAGATACATCTGATGAATGGATTCGTACGAGAACGGGAATTGCAGAAAGACGCATTGCCGATGATACAATAGATACTTCATATATGGCGGTAGAGGCTTCTAAAAAAGCACTTGAAGATGCCGGGATTAGCGGAGAGGATATCGATCTGATTTTAGTGGCAACAGTAACACCAGATCGCGCATTCCCAGCAGTAGCTTGTGTCATTCAAGAAGCCATTGGCGCAAAACACGCAGCCGCAATGGATTTAAGCGCAGCGTGTGCTGGGTTTATGTACGGAATGATTACAGCGCAGCAATTTATTCAAACGGGAACTTATAAAAATGTATTAGTAGTTGGTAGTGATAAACTATCTAAAATTGTAGACTGGAATGATCGAAATACAGCAGTACTATTTGGAGACGGAGCCGGTGCAATCGTAATGGGGGCTGTTTCAGAAGGAAGAGGCGTTCTATCTTTCGAATTAGGAGCAGACGGAAGCGGCGGTAAGCATCTTTATCAAGACGAGTATGTTATGATGAACGGCAGAGAAGTCTTTAAATTTGCTGTTCGCCAACTTGGTGATTCCTGTCTTCGCGTGTTAGAAAAAGCGGGACTTACGAAAGAGGATGTGGATTTTTTAGTACCACATCAAGCGAATATTCGTATTATGGAATCTGCAAGAGAGAGATTAAATTTACCGCAAGAAAAAATGAGTATGACAATTGAAAAGTTTGGGAATACATCAGCTTCTTCAATTCCAATTGCAATGGTAGAGGAATTGCAAAATGGACGTATTCAAGATGGTGATTTAATTATACTTGTTGGTTTCGGCGGCGGATTAACATGGGGAGCAGTTGCTCTTCGTTGGGGTAAATAAGGACTGAGAGAAAAAAAGGAGTGTATTTTGTATGGAGAAAAAGAGGGTCGTAATTACAGGACTAGGAGCTGTTACACCGATCGGAACAGATGTTGAAACAGCGTGGGAAAACATTAAAAAGGGTGTATCTGGAATCGGACGACTTACAAGAATTGATCCGGAACTGTTTCCAGCAAAAGTAGCAGCAGAAATTAACGACTTTGAAGTCGAGAAATATATTGATAAAAAAGAAGCGCGCCGTATGGATCGCTTTACACAATATGCAGTAGCAGCAGCGAAAATGGCAGTTGCAGATGCAAAGCTTGAAATTACAGAAGAAAACGGACCTCGAATTGGTGTATGGATTGGTTCTGGTATTGGCGGTATGGAAACATACGAAGAACAATTTAAGATTTTTACTGAGAAAGGTCCGCGCCGCGTGAGCCCATTCTTCGTACCAATGATGATCCCAGATATGGCAGCAGGTCAAGTATCGATCGCAACAGGAGCAAAAGGAATTAACACTTGTTCTGTAACGGCTTGTGCATCTGGTGCAAACTCAATTGGTGATGCATTTAAAGCAATTCAGCGTGGTGATGCTGATGCGATGATAACAGGCGGAGCTGAAGCGCCGTTAACAAGTATGGCATTTGCAGGATTTAGTTCAGCGAAAGCATTAACATTTAATGAAGATCCAGCAACAGCTTGCCGTCCGTTTGATAAAAACCGTAGTGGTTTCGTAATGGGTGAAGGTTCAGGTATTTTAATTCTTGAAGAATTAGAGCACGCATTAGCTCGTGGTGCTCACATTTATGCGGAAATCGCTGGTTACGGTGCAACTGGTGATGCATTCCATATTACAATGCCGGCTCCTGGCGGTGAAGGCGGCGTGCGTGCAATGCGTCAAGCTTTAGCAGATGCAGGTCTACAGCCAGAAGATATTGATTACATTAATGCGCACGGTACAAGTACGGATGCGAATGAAAAGTATGAAACGATGGCAATTAAAGAAACGTTCGGTGAGCATGCGTACAAAGTAGCAATTAGCTCAACGAAATCAATGACAGGTCACTTATTAGGAGCAGCTGGTGCTGTTGAAGCGATCTTCTCAATTAAATCAATTACAGACGGAGTAATCCCTCCAACAATTAACTATGAAACACCAGATCCAGAATGTGACTTAGATTACGTACCGAATAAAGCGAGACAACAAGAAGTAAATGCAGTATTAAGTAACTCACTAGGGTTCGGTGGTCATAACGCAGTATTAGTATTTAAATCGTATAAATAATAGATGAGATAAGGAGTTTTTTCGCACTATATTGCGAAAAAACTCCTTATCTATTTTTACGCCTTTTTCCCCTTTTGCATATACATAAGAAAAAGGAGGGATAAAGATGGGGATTGTTGAAACTGCTGAGTGGTTACATCTATATTATGGACGGCCAGAAAAGCTGTGTGAAAAGTTTACGAAGTATATCCCGCTGCCAAAAGAAAGGTTGTATCGCTTTTTAATTTCTAAAGGTATGTACCGCCCAGTTATACGAGGAGAACAAGAAGTAAAAGAGTTAGAGGAAAAGGAAGTTTGGAAAGAGTTACGTACGGAGTATGAGAAACTGAAAACCTGGTTAAAAGGTCCAGATGTCCCTGTCTTTATTTTATTATCAGATTCCTATAATCGAACTATACAAGAAGAGTATAACGGTAGGGCGGGATTATCTATGCGTCACGTTATTTTCTTATTCGTATGTGGACGGAATTCGGTGGAAGAATTAAAGGTGTTATTGGCGCATGAATATCATCACATATGCAGGTTACATCAAATTGAGACGAAAGAAACAGAATATACATTACTTGATACGATGATTATGGAAGGGCTAGCTGAGCAAGCGGTAACGGAAAGATATTCAGAAAAAAACAATGCACCGTGGACGATGTATCTTTCAAAAGAAGAGGCTATTTATTATTGGAAAAATGTTGTACATGAAAGAATAAGTATAAAACGAGGAACAAGGGAGCACGACATCTTATTAAATGGATTTCACTCTTATCCAAAGATGCTTGGCTATGCGCTTGGATTTCATATTGTCAAAGATTGTGTAACATTGGAAGGAGAAGATACACTTTCTTTATTATCTATAGATGCAAAAGAAATATTGAATAAAGCAAATACATTTCATATATAAAAAACAGGAGCTCTATTTCCTGTTTTTTTTAGTATTAATAGAAGAAAAAATAATAATTAGAATATATTTCCTTAGGTGGAATAAAGTTAAGAAAAATTGAACATAATGATTGATACAAACAGTAGTGAAGTGAGGGGTAGTGAATGTTATATCTACATGATGTATGGGTAAATTGGTTTGAAGGTGAAGAGAATGGGTATAACGTTTGTCATTTTTACGAATGGCGGAAAGATGATACGATTGAGCTATTAGATCAAGTGCCATTATTAAAAGTAGATGCCACATTATATCATTACATCGAGGACGAATTGTTAGAGCTTCCGCAAAAATTGTTGGAAGACGTACATCATAAGGCATATATTCGTAAAAATCATGAACGTTTGCAGCAAGAGTATTGCTTTGTTGTTACAGATGGAAAAGGAATTATTGCGATCGACACAATTGGTTACAATGTACCAATTCGAAAAAGCAGACTTATACCGCGCCAAGAGCAGATGGTATATGAGATGGTAGAAAACGTACAAGCAGAAAAGTATGAGTTCCAAGTAGAAGAAATGGAAAAAGAACATCATATTTTATCACCATCACCTTTCATTATGAATGGCTTAACTCGTAAAGAAAGACAGCTTAAACAATTATTATTTATGGCGTTAGATCAATTACATACAACGAAAAATACAGCAGAAATTCGCTATTGGTTCACAGAGTGGGATCCATCAGCATACGGAATGGTTCAACATATGGAATTTGAAGATATTTGGGCTAAACTGTATGATGAAGCGAAAACAGGCTGGTCTGAGAAGCACGAACAATTATGTGAGCGTCTCGTAAAAGGACAGCCATTTTTTGAAAAGTTATGGGAAATGGAAAACGAGCAAAAGGTAAATTAAAAAACCGCCAATTGGCGGTTTTTTAATTTGTTGTAACTTAGCTTCAGCGGCAAGAATATTCGGTGGCTTCGCGCCTTCCTGCGAGGAAAAAAGCGCCTCTACGTCAGGAGCGCCATCCCCCTCACATTCTAAGCGAGCCGCTTCCGCTTTATATGTTACCTACGTTTTCTGCTTAGTCCCATTGCGTTTTCTACTTTGCGTAGTTGTTTGAATGCAACGCGGTTTGCTTTTTCTGCACCTTTGTCTAGAATTTCGTCTAGTTCTGGTGAGTTGATTAGTTCGTTATATTTGTCTTGGATTGGACGAATTGCTTCTACGACTACTTGTGCTAGGTCGCCTTTGAAGTCTCCGTATCCTTTTCCTTCGTACATTGCTTCGATTTCTTCAACTGTTTTTCCAGAGAATGAAGAGTAGATTGTTAATAAGTTAGAGATGCCAGGTTTGTTTTCTTTATCAAATTTCACGATACCTTCAGAATCAGTTACAGCACTTTTAATTTTCTTTTCAATTGTTTTTGGTTCATCAAGCATACTGATCATTGCTTTTGGGTTCGGATCAGATTTACTCATTTTTTTCGTAGGTTCTGTTAATGACATAACGCGAGCTCCTACTTTTGGAATACGAATTTCAGGAACAGTGAACACTTCACGGAAGCGTTTGTTGAAACGCTCTGCTAGGTCGCGTGTTAATTCCATATGTTGTTTTTGATCATCACCAACAGGTACGATTTCAGTGTTGTAAAGTAAAATATCAGCAGCCATTAATGGTGGATACGTTAGTAATCCAGCTGGAACTGAATCTCTACCAGAAGATTTATCTTTATATTGCGTCATACGTTCTAATTCACCAACGTAAGCAACTGATTGCATAATCCATCCTAGTTGAGCGTGTGCTGGTACTTCTGATTGTACAAATAAAGTAGCTTTTTCAGGATCGATGCCACATGCTACATAAAGTGCAGCAAGACTGCGAATGTTTTTACGAAGTTGTACGGGATCTTGAGGTACTGTAATCGCATGTTGGTTTACAATACAGAAATAACAGTCGTGTTCATTTTGAAGCTCTGTAAATTGCTTCATAGCTCCTAAATAGTTTCCAAGTGTAATCGTTCCACTCGGCTGAATACCAGAAAAGATAACTGACATAAGTAATTCCTCCTAAATTTGAATGCGTGATGGGGAAGAGAAGGCAAACAAAAAAGCCCATTCATCCCAAAAACTATAGGGACGAATGGACCGCGGTACCACCCTAATTATTTCACTACTGTGAAATCTCTCTAATCCATAATAACGTTTGGATATAACGCCAAAGCCTACTACTTTCGGTTCGGTTTGGTGCTCAAAAGCCCATTCCACACTGCGCAATTACTTGTTCACACCAGCCACAAGCTCTCTGAAATTGCCTCAATATGTACTCTTCTTTATCATCGCATACATATAAATTTATTTATTGTTACCTGAGCTCTTTTAATATGAAAGAACTAAAGTTTTATAACAAAATGTTTTGCTGATTATTATATCATATGGGATAGTGTTTGCAAACTACATCAAAATAGTAAAGCTAATGAGGGTCGAGAACAACCCAAGAACGATACCTGTAATACAAATTGGATACGTCCATTTGAATGAATATGTTTTATAAATACGTTCTTTCTTATCGACAGGTTCCTCTACTTCTTCAATTAAAGACTCAATTTTTTTGTTCGTACCAAATACTCTTTGGAAGGCGTAAATTGTTACATTAAAAAATCCATTTTGAAATATGAATAAAAAACCGCCAACAAGAATAAAAAATAGTGCGACATAAAACGATATATTGACAAAATTCAACAAAAAATGCGATGAAACGAGGAATGCGCCAATACTAGAAGCGATTATCGCTATGAAAATTAGTATACAAGTATGAAAAAAAACTTTATTCAAAATGTTCCCCTCCGTCAAAATATTACTAGAATTATTATACTATAAAAGCTATAATATGTACTAGAATTAATTTTTTGAAAATTATACGCAATTAAAGGTCTGATTTCAAGATGATGGTAGCAATGTTAACGTATCCCTTTACAAAAAAATAAAAAAATAAACATTTTATTAAAAATTTTAACAAAAAAACAAAAAACTATATTCACAATTGTTATATTATATGTATAATGAAAATTGTAGAAACTTGGAGATTATTCTTTCAATTCTACATTTTTACAAGTGAGGGTACAGGAAGTGCAATTAGGGGAGGCAACACAACATGAAGAAAAAGATACCGTTATTACTTGCATCGACGTTGACTGTCAGTATGTTAGGAGCTTGTAGTTACCAAAAAGAGGATAATAAAGCAGGCGCAAAAGAAAAATCCTCAAACAAGCAAGTGTTAAATCTAACCGAGACAGCTGAAATCCCAACTATGGATACGACGTTATCAACAGATGCAACATCTTCTAACATCATGAATAACACAATGGAAGGATTATATCGTCTGGGGAAAGACGATAAGCTTGTTCCAGGTGTCGCTAAATATTATGAGAAATCAGAAGATGGCAAAAAGTATGTATTTAAATTACGTGAAGATGCGAAATGGTCTAATGGTGAACCTGTAACAGCGAAAGACTTCGTTTATTCTTGGCGAAGAGCTGTAGATTCAAACACAGGTGCCAAGTTTGCTTACATACTATTTGATGTTAAAAATGCGGAGAAAGTTAACAAAAAAGAATTACCAGTTGAAGAACTTGGTGTAAAGGCAATTGATGATCATACACTTGAAGTGGAATTAGATAACCCTGTTCCTTATTTTGTAAGTTTAACAGTCTATCCAACATTGTATCCTTTGAATGAGAAGTTTGTAACAGAACAAGGAGCAAAATTTGGATTAGAATCCAATACGACACTTTATAATGGTCCATTCGTATTAAATGAATGGAAGCATGAACAAAGCTTCAAACTTACGAAGAATCTAACGTATTGGGAAAATAAAGAAGTAAAACTTGAGGAAATAAACTTCAATATTGTTAAGGATCGTTCAACTGCTATAAATTTATATGAAACGAAAGCAATTGATCGTGTAGTCTTAACATCAGAGTTTGTAGACAAATACAAATCAGATGCTGACTTCAAAACGATTAAGAGACCATCTACACAATTTATTCGCTTAAATGAAAAGAATAAATTTTTAGCAAATAAAAATATCCGAAAAGCAATTGCAATGTCCTTTGAGCGTGAAAATATCGGGAAAGTTATCTTAAACGATGGTTCAGAGGGGATATATGGTTTTGTTCCGAAAGGCTTAGCAAAAGGTCCGAATGGAAAAGACTTCCGTGAAGAAAACGGAAAGCTTATAAAAGAGGATATTAAAGAAGCTCAAAAATACTGGGAAGCTGGTAAAAAAGAACTTGGTGTAGACAAAGTAGAGTTAGAGCTATTAAACTTTGATACTGATGATGCTAAAAAAGTCGGAGAGTATTTAAAAGGCCAATTTGAAAAGAACTTACCAGGTTTAACAGTTTCAACAAAAATGCAGCCATTTGCACAAAAATTAAAACTTGAAGCAAGTGGAGATTACGCAATGTCATACGCGGGATGGAGTCCAGATTATATGGATCCAATGTCATTCCTTGAAATGTATACGACAGGTAATGCGCAAAACAAAGTAAATTACGCAAATGCAGCGTATGATGATTTAATTAAAAAAGCGAAAACAGAAGTTGATGTACAAGCTCGCTGGGATGCATTATTACAAGCAGAAAAACAACTGCTTGAAGATGCAGCGATTGCTCCAGTATATCAACCAGGAAAAGCTTATTTACAACGTGGCTCAATTACTGGCCTATTAGAACATAAATATGGCGGAGAATTTAGCTATAAGTGGGTTGAACTAAAAAACTAAAAATGGTTTCCATCATGAATAAGGGTATATGCCTATGATGGGCATATGCTCTTATTTTAAAAAAATAAAAGTAAGAATATTTTAAACTATCTTATTGCTTTTGAGAAAAACGGGGAGGTGCTTGACTATGGGACGTTATGTATTAAAACGTTTCGTGTACATGGCTTTGACATTATTTTTAATTACTACACTGACTTTCTTTTTGATGAAATTACTTCCGGGTTCTCCGCTTAAAAACCAGGAGAAACTATCACCGGCACAAAAAGAAATCATTCTTGAAAAATATGGTTTAAATGATCCAGTACCAGTTCAATATGCACGTTATTTAGGTAACTTAGCAAAAGGTGATTTAGGGGTATCATTCCAATATGATAACCGTCCAGTAACAGATATGATTGTGGATCGCATTGGACCATCAGCACAACTTGGTTTACAAGCGATTATATTAGGAACATTTATCGGTTTACTTTTAGGAATCGTTGCGGCACTTCGTAACAATACGTGGGTCGATTATGGGGCGACAATTATTTCCGTACTCGGGATGTCGGTACCATCGTTCGTATTCGCCGCATTACTACAATATTTCGTAGGGGTAAAACTTGGTTGGTTCCCAGTAGCCTTCTGGAAAGGGCCAGAGTTTACCGTAATGCCTACAATCGCTTTATCGATGGCAGTTATCGCAACAATCGCACGTTTCTCTCGTGCAGAGTTAATTGAAGTTATGCAAGCTGATTACATTTTAACAGCGAAAGCAAAAGGGATTAGTCAAGGCGTTATCATTGTAAAACACGCACTTCGTAACGCGCTAATTCCAGTTGTAACAATTTTAGGACCAATGGTTGCGGCATTAATTACAGGAACACTCGTTATCGAGCAAATTTATGCAGTACCAGGACTAGGGGAACAGTTCGTTAAATCTATTACAGTGAATGACTATACAGTTATTATGGGAACTACAATTTTCTATAGTGCGATTTTCATCTTAGTTATTTTCATTGTTGATATTTTATACGGAATTATTGATCCTCGAATTCGTTTAGCGGGAGGGAAAAAATGATGAAAGATGTACAAAAATTATCTCCAGATTTATTTCAACAAGCCAATCAAAATAATGTGGATAATGAAGTCATTGCCCGTCCAAGCTTAACGTTTTGGCAAGATGTAAGAAGACGTTTGTTCCAACATAAAGGAGCAATGTTAGGTTTCGTTTTATTAGCGCTTATTGTATTACTAGCAATTTTTGGGCCGATGGTAAGTAAACACTCGTATAAAGAGCAAGACTTAGGTCGTGCGAAATTACCACCGAAAATTCCTGTTATTGAAAATGTTCATTGGCTACCATTTGACGGTACAGATCAATATGGTGTTGACCAATATGAAAAACGTGATATTAAAGAGTATTTCTGGTTTGGTACAGATGATCTTGGACGCGATTTATGGACAAGAACATGGGAAGGTACGCGTGTATCGTTATATATCGCTCTTTTAGCAGCGGCGATTGACTTAGTAATTGGGGTTGCATACGGAGGTATTTCAGCGTTCTATGGCGGTAGAGTAGATAATATTATGCAACGTGTTATGGAGATTATTAACGGTATTCCATACTTAATCATCGTTATTTTAATGGTAATCATTATGGGATCTGGTATATGGTCAATTACACTTGCAATGGCGATTACAGGCTGGATAGGGATGTCGCGGATTGTTCGTGGACAAATCTTAAAGTTAAAAAACCAAGAATATGTATTAGCATCTCGTACATTAGGTGCAACAAATACACAATTAATTGTGAAACATTTAATTCCAAACGTAATGGGACCTATCATCGTAATGACAATGTTTACAATTCCATCAGCGGTGTTTGGTGAAGCGTTCTTAAGTTTCATTGGTTTAGGAATTCAGCCACCATTTGCGTCACTTGGTTCTCTTGTAAATGATGGTTATAAATCAATTCAAACGTATCCACATATGATGTTCATCCCTGCGGTTGTCATCAGTATGTTAATCTTAGCATTCAACTTAATGGCAGACGGATTACGCGACGCGTTAGATCCAAAAATGCGTAAGTAAAAGAGGGGAGAAGTAAAAATGAAAACATTGCTAGAGGTAAAAGATTTGCAAGTCTCCTTTGATACACATGCAGGTGAAGTACAAGCTGTACGCGGTGTTACTTTTGATTTGAAAAAAGGAGAAACATTAGCGATTGTAGGAGAATCTGGTTCTGGTAAATCAGTTACTTCTAAAGCGTTAATGGGATTAATTCCGAATCCTCCAGGACGTATTAAAAACGGTGAAATCGTATTTGAAGGTCGTGACTTAACGAAATTAACAGAAAAAGAAATGCAACAAGTGCGTGGTAAAGATATCGCGATGATTTTCCAAGATCCAATGACATCATTAAACCCAACGATGACAATTGGAAATCAAATTATGGAAGGCCTTATTAAACACCAAGGGATGAGTAAAGCAGATGCACGTAAAGTTGCGTTAGAATTAATCGACCTTGTAGGTATTCCGAATCCAGAAGCGCGCTTAAAACAATATCCTCACCAATTCTCAGGTGGTATGAGACAGCGTGTAGTTATTGCGATGGCGTTAGCTTGTAATCCGAAATTATTAATTGCCGATGAGCCGACAACAGCGCTAGATGTTACAATTCAGGCGCAAATTTTAGAGCTTATGAAAGACATTCAGCAAAAAACAGAAGCGGCCATCATTTTCATTACGCATGACTTAGGTGTAGTGGCAAACGTTGCGGACCGCGTAGCAGTTATGTACGCTGGTAAAGTTGTTGAAATTGGAACGGTTGATGAAATTTTCTACAATCCAAAACATCCGTATACTTGGGGCCTAATCGCATCTATGCCAAGTTTAGATGGTTCAGAAGAAGAGTTATACGCAATCCCTGGAACGCCTCCAGATTTATTAAAGCCGCCAAAGGGAGATGCTTTTGCACCACGTAACCCGCAGGCGCTGAAAATTGATTTTGAAATGGACCCACCTTTATTTAAAGTAAGTGATACACACTACGCGGCAACTTGGTTACTTCACGAGCAAGCTCCAGAAGTAAGACCGCCGGCAGTTGTTGAAAAACGCATTCTTCAAATGAAAGCAGGTGAACAACATGACTAAACAACGTGAGAAATTAATTGAAGTAAAAAATGTAAAGCAGCACTTCGACGTGAGTGGTGGTGTTGTCAAAGCGGTTAATGATATTTCATTTGATATTTACCGCGGAGAGACATTTGGTCTTGTAGGAGAATCAGGTTGTGGTAAATCGACAACTGGAAGAACGATTATTCGTTTATATGATGCAACTGCTGGTGAAGTATTGTTCGATGGTGAAAATGTACATGGTAAAAAATCACGCGCACAACTGAAGAAGTTCAACCGTAAAATGCAAATGATTTTCCAGGATCCATATGCATCATTAAACCCTCGTATGACAGTAGGGGATATTATTGCAGAAGGTATTGATATTCACGGACTAGCAAAAGGCAAAAAAGAGCGTATGGACCGTGTTCATGAATTATTAATCACAGTTGGTTTAAATAAAGAGCACGCAAACCGTTTCCCGCATGAATTCTCAGGTGGACAACGTCAACGTATCGGTATCGCTCGTGCACTTGCTGTAGAACCTGAATTTATCATTGCCGATGAGCCAATCTCAGCACTTGATGTTTCAATCCAGGCGCAAGTTGTAAACTTACTGAAAAAGTTACAAAAGGAAAAAGGTTTAACATACTTATTCATTGCCCATGATTTATCAATGGTAAAATACATTAGTGACCGCATCGGCGTAATGTACCGTGGTCAAATCGTTGAACTAACAACAAGTGAAGAGTTATATGCGAATCCAATTCATCCATATACGAAATCACTATTATCAGCAATTCCGCTTCCAGATCCAGATTATGAGCGCAATCGTAAACGTATCGTATACGATCCATCTCAGCATGATTATGCTAGTGAAGCACCAACAATGCGTGAAATTCGCCCAGGACATTTCGTATTATGTTCTGAAGCGGAGTATAAGAAATATAAAGAGATTTATCAATAAGAAAAAGAGCCATTCTTCCATTGCGGAAGGATGGCTCTTTTTCTATTCTATAAACAGTTGTATTGTTAACATTTGTCGGTAAGTGAATATAAATGTTATTTTCCAATGAATGCATTTTAATTAAACGAGTATTACTGTGCCTGAACAGAAACAATCTCTTCTTGTTCTTCCGGTTTAACGAGTGCATAACGTTCCCACGCTCTACTTTTCCAGCGGAAGAACATAATGATGGCACGTGTCCATTCATCAATAGCAATCGCTAACCAAATACCAACGAGCCCCATATCTAAATGGAAGGCGAAAAAGTAGCCGAGTGGTAAACTCATTAACACCATAGAGAATGCGCCGATTAAAACGGGGTACTTTGCATCACCAGCTGCGCGAAGTGAATTAATGATGACGATGTTCATCGTACGCCCTGTTTCAAGTAGTACACTTAGTAAAAGAACCGATGCACCTAACGTAATAATGTGCGGATTATCTGTAAATAGTCCCATTAATTGTGTACGGAATGTAATGACGAGAGCGACCATACATAAAGTGACTCCAATTGCCCACTTTACACTTTTCCATACGCGTTCATACGCTTCATCTTTTTCACCACCGCCAACGAGACGCCCGATAATAATGGCTGTTCCCATACCGATCGCAATCGCGAATAAATAAGTGAACATAGAAATGTTCGTAGCGTATTGTCTCGCCGCTAATGATTCCGTTCCTAAGTATGTTGCATAGTATAAGAAGACAATTTGGCAAGCTTGATACATAACCTGCTCAAATGCAGAGGGAATCCCAATCTTTAAAATTTTCCCGATGTATTCTTTTGATAAGGTGAAGTAATATTGTAATTTCACACGGTATTCCATAACGCGGTACAGTAACCAGAAGAAAACGATAAGAGCGATTAACCTGCTGACAGCAGAAGAAATGGCAGCCCCTTGTACACCGAGCTCTGGGAAACCGAATTTCCCGAAAATAAGTACGTAGTTTCCGGCAATATGAATAATGTTCATTCCAAGTGAAATAAACATTGCTTGCTTTGTGAAGCCATGTACGCGGATAATTGCGGCTAATGAATTAATAATAGCTTGAAGGAAAATAGCCCCTCCGACGATGGATAAATAGCCTTGCGCATACATGAGTACATCGCCTTGTAAGTTCATTGCCATCATCATATGTTTTGAAAATAATAGAAAACCAGCGCTTATAACGAGCCCGACCACTAAATTTAATGTGACGGCTAAAGCTGATATTTTAGATGCTTCCATAAAACGTTTGGAACCGAGGTATTGAGATACGACGATAGCTGCGCCGTTCCCGATGACTTCTAGTACCAAAATAGCGATATGGAGGTATTGATTTGCTGCACCAACCCCAGATACAGCATCGTCTGATAATGCACTTAACATGAAAGTATCAGCGATCCCCATTAACATAAATAGAAAAACTTCTAGAAAAATAGGCCATGTTAATAAGAATAAACTTAATTTCTCTGTCGGCCCGTTTTTTGCCTGAATTGCTGTCATGTCCGTCCCCTCTTTACCGATATCTATTTTTAGCAAAATGTATCGTAACATACTTTCTTATCCTTTGCACTCATTTTAGCCTACATATTTTTATTATGAAGGGGGCGCTATTTTATGATAAAAAGAGAAGGATAATTATACATAAAATATTATAGGATATAAAATTCGTTTTTATTTGATAATTTAGAAAAATATAAAAACAATTATTTTCAACACTTTAGTAGGGAAAATCAACAATATGAAACGTTTACAAAGGTTTATTTCTTAACAGAAAATTTTAATAAAATAGAAATATAAATATACAAAAAATATATTTGTGTGTATAATATGAATTGTTAGAACATATATATATTTCTATTTGTTTGAAAATGAAAGGGCTAACATTTTTTTGGAGGGTGGAAGTATGAAAAAAAAGATACCAGTTTTTGTAGCGTCAACAGTAGCAATGAGCATGATATTAGGGGCATGTAGCTACCAAAAAGATGAACCGCAAGCGAACGCAAAAGGGGATAGCGGGAAAAGCGGTGCGAAGCAAGTTATTAATCTAACAGAAGTGTCTGAAATTCCGACAATGGATACAACACTTGCCTCGGATGCTGCTTCTTCAAAAGTTATGAATAATACGATGGAGGGGCTATATCGACTTGGGAAAGGCGATAAGTTAGTTCCAGGTGTAGCGAAATCCCATACGAAATCTGAAGATGGTAAAAAATATACATTTAAATTGCGTGAAGACGCTAAATGGTCGAATGGTGATCCTGTAACAGCAAAAGATTTTGTATATGCATGGCAAAGAGCTGTTAACCCTGATACGGCAGCGAAATCAGGATATATCATGCTAGATGTGAAAAATGCAGAGAAAATTAATAAAAGAGAGCTATCACCAGATCAATTAGGTGTAAAAGCGATAGATGATTATACATTAGAAGTTGAATTGGATAATCCAGTTCCATATTTTCTTGATTTAACGGTGTATCCACTATTTTTCCCATTAAATGAGAAGTATATGAAAGAACAGGGACAAAAATTTGGTTTGGAAGCAAATACAACTTTGTATAACGGTCCATTTGTATTAAATGAATGGAAACATGAACAAAGTTTCCAATTAAAGAAAAATCCAAGTTATTGGGATCAAAAAGAAGTGAAATTAGAAGAAGTTAATTTTAATGTTGTAAAAGATACAGGAGCAGCTGTTAATTTGTATAATACGAATGCGATTGACAGAGTTGGTTTATCAGCAGAATTAGTTGATAAGTATAAAGGGCAAAAAGATTTTAAAACAATTAATGATCCAACTGTGTTCTTCTTGCGTTTTAATCAAAAAAATCCAGCGTTAGCTAACAAAAATATTCGTAAGGCTATTTCTAGTGCATATGATCGAGATGGTATTGGTGAGGTTATTTTAAACAATGGTTCTAAGGGAGCTTATGGTTTAGTACCATCTGATTTTGTTAAGGGACCAGATAAGCAGGATTTCAGAAAAGAAAATGGAAAACTTTCAAAAGTAGATGTAAAGGAAGCT
Organism: Bacillus cereus group sp. MG4; assembly: GCF_040460055.1. Classification (NCBI taxonomy): domain Bacteria; kingdom Bacillati; phylum Bacillota; class Bacilli; order Caryophanales; family Bacillaceae; genus Bacillus; species Bacillus cereus group sp. MG4. The sequence continues at coordinate 4,624,175 of NZ_JARVGZ010000001.1, forward strand.
AAAAAATTCTGGGAAGCGGGAAAGAAAGAATTAGGTAAGGATAAAATAGAACTAGAATTCTTAAACTTTGATAATGAAGAATCTAAGAAAATTGGTGAGTATGTAAAGGGAGAGTTAGAAAAGAATTTACCAGGTCTAACAGTAACGATTAAGATGCAACCATTTGCACAAAAATTAAAACTTGAAGATAGTGGACAGTTTGATATGTCGTTTACTGGATGGGGACCTGATTTCCCTGATGCAATCACATTCCTTGATATGTTTATAACAGATGGTTCACAAAATAAAATGAATTATTCTAATGCCCAGTATGATGGTCTTATTAAAAAGGCAAAGCAAGAAGGTTCAGATGTAAAAGGACGTTGGAATGACCTGTTAAAAGCGGAAAAAATCTTATTTGAGGATGCAGCAATTGCACCAGTATTCCAACGCGGTAGATCTATATTAGAAAGAGAAACAATTAAAGATGTATATATCCACAAATATGGCGGCGAATTAAGCTTTAAGTGGGCATCTGTAGAAAAATAAAAAAAGCAGGCTAACCGCCTGCTTTTTTTAATACGTACGTTTCTTATAAATACCTTTCCCGCCAACTTGGTTCCAGCCGGATTGGACATCCAAGCTTTTATTAACAAACTTCATTTTTTCTTTTCCGCCAAAGAGTTTTTCACCAATGCTATTTGTAATGACACCAATCAATGCTGTGATTCCGATGATGAGGGCAGCAACAGTGACAAAATCAATAAAAAAAGCAATCATTTGCAAATTCCCCCTTTGCCTGTCTGTATGTTTATTGTATGAGATAAAAGATAAAAAAGAAAGAAATGTCAGAAAAATAATTGATTTATTTTAGAAATCGTATAGACATGGATGAGGATGTTTGTTAAAATAAGAACAAGTGTTCCTTTTAATTCTCACTTGTATAGTCTTACATTTCTTAATTGATTTATGAAGAAAAGGTAAGAAAACGTTCTCTTTTTCATAGAGAAGATTATGGGGAAATAACTGTATATCACATGAAAAATCTATGACAAGCCAGTATTAAGAGGGTTGAAGGTTATTGTTAAATTACAGCTGAAGTGAGTGTGATCATGTTACATAGCAGTGGAATACACGGAAGAGTTTTCTCAATTAGAAGGAAATTTACTGTATATTTCTTGCAAAATCTATTGTATAATGATTATAGAAGTTACTTATTAAAAGTAATTGTTGTTTGCTCAAAGTTGTTGCTTACATGAAATGAGATTTTTTGCACTTTGTTATAAGACAAGGTATCGTAAAAAATTGCTGAATTTAGAAATTTAAACTGTAATTAGTACAGAATTTGTACTCTTTAAGGAGAGTGAGCTTTGTATGGTAACATTATATAGTTCTCCAAGCTGTACGTCTTGTAGAAAGGCGAAATTATGGCTAGAGGAAAATCATATTCCTTATACAGAACGTAATATTTTCTCAGATCCATTAACGATTGAGGAAATTAAAGAGATTTTACGTATGACAGAAAGCGGAACGGATGAGATTATTTCTACTCGTTCGAAAGTTTTCCAAGAATTAAATGTAAACTTAGAGTCTTTACCACTTCAAGATTTATATAAGATGATTCGTGACTATCCAGGGATTTTACGTCGTCCAATTATGATTGACGAGAAGCGCCTTCAAGTAGGTTACAATGAAGACGAAATCCGCCGTTTCTTACCACGTACAGTAAGAACGTTTCAATTACGTGAAGCACAGCGTCTTGTAAATTAATTATAATAATATGAAAACCTTCTACCTATTATATAGTAGAAGGTTTTTTTTAATGTTTCACATTTCGTAATCGAACTTGTTGCACGATAATACCGATGCATAGAACAGTGAAAATGAATAAGAAAGGCATGCTTGTGGTGAAATTTGGATTATTATGAAAGAACGTTGCAAGCCTGTCTTCATGTGTAACCATTTTTCCTGCTGTATAGGCGAGAATCGCTGCTCCGCAATAAATGAGGAATGGAAAGCGTTCCATAAGTATTAAAATAAGTTTGCTGCCCCAAATAATAATCGGGATAGAAATGAGTAAGCCGATTATTACGAGTAAAAATCTTCCGTGAGCTGCACCTGCAATGGCAATAACGTTGTCAAACCCCATAACGAGATCCGCGAATACAATTGTACGCACAGCTTGAAATAAAGTTGTTTTCCCCTGAATAGCAGAAAGATCGTTGCTATTATCAGTTAGTAAATTTACTGCAATTAGTGTAAGTAAAACGCCTCCAATAAGTTGCAGAAATGGAATGTCGAGTAAATAGACAGCTAGTATAGTAAGGACAATTCTTAGTACGATTGCTAAAAGAGTACCAATCAAAATGGCTTTATTTCGTTTCGATTCAGGTAAATTTCGGCTAGCTAGTGCGATGACGATTGCGTTGTCACCACCTAATACAACATCGATACCGACAATCATTAGTACAGATGTTAAAAACTCTAAGTCCATTCGTCTGCCTCCATTTATGATGTTTTAATAAGCGAACTGTATGTATGTGGTGAAGAGAGAGACTAAATCACCTTCTCTAATAAAAGTTTCACTTTATTACAGTGTACGGGGGAGGGTGGAAATGTATGTCCAAATTTTTTATGAGTGAGAAATCGCTATAATGATATATTTGTGTAGATGGTCGAATAAAGATAGGCATATAACTATTTTTGTAAAATAAATCGATTTTATTTCCATTCTGGAGAATCTTATCATAAAATGAGAGTACAAGAATCTATTGATTTGTCATATGAGTGGGGAATCCCTTCATAACAATTCTAAGCAGGAAGGGAGAGTTGTATTTTGGATATTGAAAGAATTAATGACCATACGATGAAATTTTTTATTACGTACATTGATATAGAGGATAGAGGGTTTAATCGTGAAGAAATTTGGTATGACCGCGAACGAAGTGAAGAGCTCTTTTGGGAGATGATGGACGAAGCTCGTGATCATGATGATTTCTTTATTGATGGACCGTTATGGATTCAAGTGCAAGCAGTCGATAAAGGGATTGAAGTACTTGTAACGAAAGCAGAGCTTTCAAAGGATGGACAAAAGCTAGAACTACCAATAGGTGTAGATAAAATTATAGACATTCCTCTAGATGAAGGCATTGAATCATTATTCCAGCAAGAATTAGTGGAAGAGGTAGAGGAACAAGCAGGAACAAACTTTAATGAAGATGGTACGTTTGGATTTTTAATTAAATTTAATGATTTTGAAGATGTCATTTCATTAAGCCACCGTCTTATCTTTGAAGATATAAAAGATGAGCTGTATTCATTTGAGAACCGCTATTATGTATATGTGGAATTCGATGAAGTGCTACATGATGAAGAAGAAATTGATCGTATTTTAAGTATTGTTTTAGAATACGGAGAAGAATCAACTTTAACAATTCATCGTGTAAGTGAGTATGGGAAACAAATTGTGAAAGAGCATGCGCTTGAAACAATTCGCAATAATTTTCCTGCTAAAACGTAGGCCGATTTCTGTAGTATGAAATCGGCTTTTTATATGAAGAATAGGAAAGCTTTCTTAGTAAGGAGGTAAGAGATGAAAAATACGTTAAAGTTGATTTTCTTTGTTTTACTATTGTTCGCGTTATTTGTTTCGTTACGTATGTTTATTGATGTAGCATTTTATTCGGATGTAATTGGTATAAAAAATGTTTCGATTTTAGGTATTATTAGTATTTTATTTACGGTATCTGCATTTTTAATTGGCTGCGTTATTTTCTTGGAGAACCGTCATCCGTCTAAAACACTTACATGGCTCATTGTGTTAGGTATTTTTCCGGTATTTGGATTCTTCGCTTATTTATTATTTGGACAGAACTTTCGGAGGAAGAGATTGTTCCAAAAGAAGGCGTTGCTCGATGAACAAGCATTTTTACAATATAAAGGGCATGAAGATTATGAAGAACGGATTTTGCGCAATCATAAGCACCAAGAGCTGTTATTTCGTTTAGCGGACCGCTTAGGCGCTTTAAATATTTCATTTCAAACTGAAACGAGAACATTAACAAATGGAGATGAAACGTTTCAGGCCATTTTAGATGGATTAAAACGAGCGAAACACCACATTCATATGGAATATTACATTGTGCGTGATGATAAGCTTGGAACAGAAATTAAAGATATTTTAATACAGAAATCAAAAGAAGGTGTTGTCGTTCGTTTTTTATATGATGCGGTTGGAAGTTTTAGATTATCGAATTCATATATTGAAGAATTGAATGATGCAGGAGTAGAAATGATTCCGTTTTTCCCTGTGCGCTTTCCGATTTTAAACGATAAGATTAATTATCGAAACCACCGGAAAATCGTTATTATTGATGGAAATGAAGGATTTGTCGGTGGATTAAATATTGGTGATGAATATTTAGGGAAGGATAAATATTTCGGTTTTTGGCGAGACACGCATTTATATTTGCGTGGTGAAGCTGTTCAAAGCTTGCAACTTATTTTCCTTCAAGATTGGTTTTATATGACTGGTGAGGCTGTGCTGGCCCCTGAATATTTACAAGCGAAAGCAGTTGAGGGTGATCATTGGGGAGGCGTACAGCTCGTTGCAGGTGGACCAGATAATAAATGGGAAACAATTAAACATTTATATTTTGCCATGATTTCTTCTGCACGGAAATCAATTTGGATTGCGACGCCGTATTTCATTCCAGATGATGATATTTTATCCGCATTAAAGGTAGCTGCACTTGCTGGTATTGATGTCCGTTTGTTAATGCCGAGTAAGCCTGATAAGCGCACCGTCTTTTACGCATCGAGATCGTACTTCCCAGAGCTATTAGATGCAGGGGTAAAGATATATGAATACGAAAAAGGCTTTCTTCATAGTAAAGTTGTCATTGTCGATTCTGATTTAGCTTCAATTGGGACTGCTAATATGGATATGAGAAGTTTTCATTTGAACTTTGAAGTAAATGCCTTTTTATATGATACAGACAGTATTCGAAAACTTGTTCAAGATTATAAAGAGGATATAGAAGAATCAAGTGAAATTCATGTCGATCGTTTTCATAAAAGGCGTCTTCATAGACGAATTGTTGAATCGACGTATCGATTATTATCACCTTTATTATAAAAAGAGATGTCCGAAATTGGGACATCTCTTTTTTAAAAGGAATTTGTAATAAATTGTAGAATATAAGGAGCTGAAAGGGTGTGATTCCGATGTTTATCGCCAAAAGAGAAAATGGAGAAAAAATTCATCTACTCTATCATCATGATGAAGAGCTTTTACATCGTATGCGTAAAATGGAAAGCTTCTTTTGCATAGCTTGCGGGAAGGAAGTGCAAATGAAATTAGGGAAACAAAAAAGTTGGCATTTTGCTCATAAGAAAATGGACGCGTGTCTTGCCTTTTATGAAGCAGAATCTATGTATCATATGCACGGTAAAGAATTGTTATATAGGTGGTTCAAACGTCAAAACTTTCCTGTGTATATAGAGCACTATCTTCCAAAAATTCAGCAACGACCAGATATTTTCATAGAGAGAGCAGGGAGAACAATTGCGATTGAATACCAATGCGCCAATCTTTCTATAGAGCAGCTGTACAAACGAACCTATTCGTATTGGCGAGCTGGTATACAGGTCATTTGGATCATTGGTGGAAATCAATTGAAAAGGCAATCAGCATATTGGATGAAATTCTCCTCACTTATGGCTTTCTCCTTACAATCTTATCCTCAGCCATTTCTTATTTTCTTCTGTTCGAAACAAAAATCATTTATGAAATGCGCGTTTCTCACTTCATTTTCTACAAGCGTCTCTTTCTCACATATTATCTATTTACCAACTGAAACGACTACTTTTGAAATGCTCTTTTCTCCCGTCTCTTTCCGAAAAGAAACATTAGGTGAGGAATGGAAAAAGCGAAAGAGCTATTTTCGGCAAAATGCTCTGCCGATTTGGAATTACAATCATAAGTCACTATTACGCCTCTTATATCAATGTAAATGTACCCCAGCAAATTTTCCTTCTGAAATCGGTGTGCCACTCCCGTCCTCATTTGTTTTTCAAACAAATCCATTTATATGGCAAGCTTTTCTATATATAAAGTGTATAGGTGAGCTTGCGGTAGGGGATTGTATTTCCCTTCAATATGTATGTAGTTATGTGAAAACGTATACGAAAAGGCGCATGCTCCCGTACTTTTCACGGCATATATGGAAAGTAGCAGTTGCTGAATATATGACATTTTTATGTTATACAGGTGTATTGCAGAAAGTAGGGACTTATAAGTACCGGAAAAAAAGAGAGGTGGTTATGTTAAAAACAGAGGAGGAAGTTATGAAATATGATGAAATTTGCTTAGCGTATGCCTTATCTTTATTTGAGGCAAAGTACAACATGAGAGAAGGAAAAGGGGATATAATAAAGACTGATCGTGAAGGAATTACATAAGAAAAATCGAATTGTATGTAAGTAGAGATATTTAAAGGAGGGCTTAAAGGATGTCTGAACAAAACACAACAAAAACATTACCAAATCGCAGTGAGATTGAAGAATCAAACACATGGCGATTAGAAGATATTTTCCAAACAGATGCAGAATGGGAAAAAGAATTCCAAGCTATTAAAGGGCTATTACCGAAGTTAACTGAATTTAAAGGGAAACTTGGTGACTCTGCGGACAATTTGCTTGAGGCATTGCAATATGAAGACGAAATTTCAATGCGATTAGGTAAGCTATATACATATGCACATATGCGTTACGATCAAGATACAACAAACTCTGTGTATCAAGCGTTAAATGACCGCGCAACAAATTTATATTCACAAGTATCTAGTAGCACAGCATATATTGTGCCTGAAATTTTATCGATTGCAGAAGATACACTGCAAACATTCTTGACAGAAAATAGAGACTTAAGTGTATATGAACATGCATTAGAAGAAATTACGCGTCAACGCCCGCACGTATTATCTGAAGCGGAAGAGGCTCTATTAGCAGAAGCATCTGAAGTAATGAGTGCGTCAAGTAATACATTTGGTATGTTGAATAATGCGGATTTGAAATTCCCATCTATTAAAGGTGAGGATGGAGAAGAAGTGGAAATTACACATGGTCGTTACATTCAGTTTTTAGAAAGTGATGATCGTCGTGTGCGCGAAGATGCATTCAAAGCTGTATATGAAACGTACGGGAAATATAAGAACACATTTGCAAGCACGTTAAGCGGAGCTGTGAAACGTAATAATTTCAATGCGCGTGTTCGTAAATACGATTCTGCACGTCAAGCGGCATTAAGTAATAACAATATTCCTGAAGCGGTGTATGATCAACTTGTTGAATCTGTAAATGATAATTTACACTTGCTACATCGTTACATTGATATTCGTAAGCGTGCACTAGGACTTGATGAGCTTCATATGTATGATTTATATACACCACTTGTACCAGAAGTGAAAATGAACGTGAAGTATGAAGAAGCACAAGACATGTTATTAAAGTCTTTAAACGTACTTGGTGATGAGTATGTTGACATTTTAAAAGAAGCATATGAAAATCGCTGGGTAGATGTGTATGAGAATAAAGGAAAGCGAAGCGGAGCATATTCATCTGGTGCATATGGAACAAATCCGTATATTTTAATGAACTGGCATGATAATGTAAATAATTTATTTACACTTGCTCATGAGTTCGGTCATTCCGTGCATAGCTACTATACAAGAAAGACGCAGCCGCACGTATACGGTGATTATTCAATCTTCGTTGCGGAAGTAGCATCAACTTGTAATGAAGCACTTCTAAACGATTATTTATTAAAAACGACAGAAGATAAGAAAGAGCGTCTATACTTATTAAATCATTATTTAGAAGGATTCCGTGGTACTGTATTCCGTCAAACGATGTTCGCAGAGTTTGAGCATATTATTCATAAGAAAGTACAAGAAGGACATGCGGTTACGCCAGACATGTTAACGGAGATCTACTATGATTTAAATAAGAAATATTTCGGTGATGCTTTAGTAATCGATGAAGAAATTGGTTTAGAGTGGTCTCGTATTCCGCACTTCTACTACAACTATTACGTATACCAATACGCAACAGGATTTAGTGCAGCAACGGCTTTGTCTAAACAAATTTTAGAAGAGGGGCAACCAGCAGTAGAACGTTACATTAATGAGTTCTTAAAAGCAGGGAGCTCAGATTATCCAATTGAAGTGCTGAAAAAAGCTGGAGTAGATATGGCATCTCCAGAACCGGTAAAAGAAGCGCTACAAGTATTTGAAGAGAAATTAAATGAATTAGAAGCATTATTATTTGAAGAGAAGTAATTGAAAAGACGAGGAATTTACCTCGTCTTTTTTGTTTTAAATATTTTTGTCGATATTTGTCGAAAAATAAGGTGGATTTCTTTCTTTTTTCTAAATTAGAAGGCAGTTTTACAGGTGATTTTTGTAGTTAAAAACCTTTAAATCGTTTTTTATGGTTGAAATAAGAGAGAGCGATGACAATGACTCCAAATAAAAGAGGGAAGGCAATAATTTTAGGAAAAGCTTGTAGTAGAGAGAGGATGTACAAGAAAAAAGAAACGATGACAGCTAGTAAGATAAGTGAAATATACGTTTTTTTCATACGGAACACCTCCAAAATAGCTTTTTTATAGCTTATTCAGAAATGAAAACGTTTAGAATGTGACAAAAGTGTGAAATTCGACAAAAGGGGTTGTCATCTGACGTCGAATCTTGTAATATAATAAGCGTGAACGAATTCACATACAAACATATACCCCTTTGTTTGAACGTGAAAATTTCTCCCATCCCCTTTAATATTTTTATAAGCCGTAAAGAAAAAGACCTGGTGTTTTACACCAGGTCTTTTTCTTTTGCTATCCATTTCCAATAACGTTCACATTTTACGTCAATCATTTGTACTTTTCGTTTCAGTTGTAATTTTTTCAGTTCACGCTCGATCTCTTGCTGCGAGCAGTCATATATAAATGCTACTTCTTTTGAAGATATAAATTGCGTTGCTTCTAGTAACACTTCTAAAGGTGGTAATGGTTCTGGCTCGATTTCACATTTTACAAGTTCTTTCAATAATTGTACGTATACGTCGTAGGAATAAGTTCCAGCGATTTTAATACCTTCTTCATCTGAATTCGCATGAAAGAATACGAGAGAAGGTATTTCTGTAATATGCATCTCATTTGTAAATTTCAAGTCACATTGGAAAGCCTTTTTTGCGCTAGCGGAATGTAGGTCTTTTTTAAATTCTTCTACATCGATATCGCTATCTCTTGCACATGCAAGTAATAATTCACAGTCAGGGTTTGATACATTTTCAAGGAAAATGTATTCTTGGAGTTTTCGCAAAAACTTCGAACCTGCTTTTCGGCCCTGTAACTCCGCTGCCTTAATTGCCATCGAAACTAAATATGGTGTTGACGATGCTTCTTGCATATGTACCTTTCCATCACATGAAAAACCTTGTAAACTTGTTGTCTTTTCCCACACAAATCGAATATTAGCAGGTTTATTCCATTTGTGTGAGGAAGCGTTCGTTCCGTCCACTTTTCCTGTTACGATATGACGAATAGAGAAGTATTTCCCGTATTCAAGCCATAGTTTAATAATAAAGGGCTCAATTTCCCAGCAATCTTTACAAAGTGGATCAATAAATAAATATGCTTCTACAGACTTATGCTCACATGCGGAAGGAGATGGCATATTTATATGCGTTGCTTCCTGCTTATCCATTACACTTCACCTGTTTCGTTTGGAGTATTAACCATATGCTGAGCAGTTAACGCTAAACGTTCAAAAACGAACTCTCTTATATGACCGTGCACTCCTGTGTCATCCATTGCTTGCTCCATACATGATAGCCAAGCCTCTGCTCGTTTTGGAGTAATCTCAAACGGAAGATGGCGTGCTCTTAACATAGGATGACCATGTTCTTCAGTGTACAAATTAGGACCACCTAAATATTGCGTTAAAAATTGTTTCTGCTTCCTAGCGGTTTCTGTTAAATCATCCGGGAAGATGGGAGATAGGTCAGGGTGTTTACTGACATAGGAATAAAACGTGTCTACTAATATTGCAATGCATTGTTCACCGCCAATTGCTTCAAATGGTGTCATCGGTTGCTTGCTCATCCTTTATAAACTCCTTTTTCCATGAAATGTATATCTATTGTAGCAATGGAATGTTCTAGAGGGCAAATAAACAGCCTTCATAACGCTCTTTGCTTATTTTTCAAATGTAAAAGAATCTTTTCCTTTTAAAAAGTGAGATATATCCACTAGTAGAACGTATTCACTAGTGGAATTTTCACTTTAGCGTGCTTTGTTTTGTTTGGCAAGGAAAAAGCGTTTTACTTTATTATTTGTATGACGGATTGGTATGTCGTGCTGTTTTAATAAATGAATAAATGCAGCTTTTCCTGTTTCTTCATCTTGCACTTCAAATTCAATTTCATAATCATCGTGATTGTAATAGAAACTATGATCAAAGACAAGCGTTCCGCCTTCAAATAGTGTTTCGGCTCTTTCAGTTGTTAAACTACCCATATAAGTTAAAGTGGAAACAGGAATTTGTAATTTGTGTAGTTGATCCATTACAGCCCCTGGAATGATTACGTTTGTTTTCATCATCATTCTTGCTTCGTCTTCTGTTACGATTTGATGCGTTTCTAACAAGCCGACTTCTGCAGGTTGTTTCAATGTTAATGTATAAGTTTCTCCTTTATGACGAATACGAAGTGCAGAGCCAGCTTCTTTTAACGAGAAGCCCGGTGTTTCAAAGTAGTGATTCACCTGTTTCGTAAATACCTCAATAGAGAATGATTTACATAATGTATCGAATTCTTCTTCTGTAACAATATTTTTAAATTCAATTTCAATTTCTTGTGTCATTGTATGCGCGCTCCTTTTAAAAAATAATTCTTTACACATTATCGCTTTTTCATAAATTTGGTTCAATGTTTTATTTGTTTGCGTCCATGTTATGATACAATAATACTGTTAAGTAAGACAGGAAGTTGAGATGGAGGAGTTAGAGCATGCAAAATAAAATTCAAGTTAAGAGCGTAGAAAAGAGAGAGAATGCGCTTATTTTTTGTGCGGAAAATAATGAAATAGAGGTAAAGGAGTTAAGTGCGCGTAATCACGTACTTGTAGACTCAGACAATTTATCATTTTTATATATTTTAGAAAACGAATCATCTTTCATTTATGTAAGTATTCCGCACACGTGCTGGGAAGCAATGCATGAAGCGATGAATAACGATATAGCAATGTTCGTTCGTGTGAACGACGTTGAAATGGAATTAGAAAATTTAAAAGAAGAAGTAGAATATTTAGTTGAAAATATTGAAGGTAATGCAAATTACGGAGAAGAACTAGTAACTGCTGTAGAAAAAGTATTTCTATAAGCAAATGGATTGATTTTGGTGGTGGTTGAAATGAATCGAAATTGGGAAGAATTTTTAGCACCTTACCATCAAGCGGTGGCAGAGCTGAAAGTGAAACTAAAAGGAATGCGTACTCAATTTGCAATGTTAACAGAGCATTCTCCAATTGAGTTTGTAACAGGAAGGGTAAAGTCGGTTGCTAGTATTATTGATAAAGCGGAGAAGAGAAATGTACCGTTAGACCGGCTGAGAGAAGATATGCAAGACATCGCGGGCCTTCGAATGATGTGTCAATTTGTTGATGAGATTAAGCCTGTTGTAGAATATCTTCGAAAACGAAATGACTTTGAAATCGTGGAAGAACGTGATTATGTCACGCAAAAGAAAGATAGCGGCTATCGCTCTTATCACGTTGTCATTAGTTACCCCGTTCAAACGATTCAGGGAGAAAAAAAAGTATTGGTAGAAATCCAAATACGCACGTTAGCAATGAATTTTTGGGCAACAATTGAGCATTCTTTAAATTATAAATATAGTGGACGTTTTCCTGAAGATATTAAAATACGCTTGCAACGCGCAGCGGAAGCGGCGTTTTTATTAGATGAAGAAATGTCTTCTATTCGTCTTGAGATTCAAGAAGCGCAGAAAGCTTTTTCAAGAAAACAAGAAACGAAAGATTCCGAATCATAAACTAAAGGGTGTTGGGCGATGAAATTTACAATTATGTCAAAGGGAGATCAATCATCAGATACACTGGCAAGCACGATGAAAGAATACTTGCTAGATTTTGGATTTATAATGGATGAAAAGGAACCCGATATTGTAATTTCTGTTGGGGGAGATGGAACGCTTTTATATGCATTTCATCGTTATTATAATCGATTGGATGAAACAGCATTTGTTGGTGTACATACAGGGCATTTAGGTTTCTATGCAGATTGGTTACCGACAGAAGTAGAGAAATTAGTAATTGCAATTGCTAAAACACCATTCCAAGTGGTGGAATATCCGCTTTTAGAAGTGATTATTCGCTATGTGAATGGGAGTAAAGAGTCACAGTATTTGGCGATGAATGAAGCAACTGTTAAAAGTGCGGAAGGTACATTAGTAACAGAAGTGGAAATACGCGGAGAGTACTTTGAAACGTTCCGCGGGGATGGCCTTTGTATTTCTACTCCTTCGGGAAGTACTGCGTATAATAAGGCGCTTGGCGGAGCGATTATTCACCCTTCTATTGAAGCGATTCAAATTGCAGAAATGGCATCTATTAATAACCGTGTGTTTCGTACTGTAGGCTCGCCACTCGTATTGCCGAAGCATCATACATGTGTGTTGAAGCCGGCTGCAGGAATGAACTTACAAATTACGGTGGACCATTTAACGATGGTTCATCAAGATGTGAAATCAATCCAGTATCGCGTTGCAAACGAGAAAGTACGATTTGTTCGTTTCCGTCCGTTCCCGTTCTGGAAACGAGTTCGTGACTCGTTTGTTGCAGATAAATAGAAAGGGTTTATATATTTGAACAGATTTACATTGAAATGGGATATAGAATCGGCTGAAGAGGGAACTTTAGTTAGAGAATTTTTAAAAACAAAAGGGATTTCTAAAGCCGCCTTAACGGATATAAAATTTCGCGGCGGAGCTATTGAAGTAAATAATCAACATGCCAGTGTTCGTCATCAGTTGCAAGCTGGTGAAGAATTACGTGTCTTTTTTCCAGTGGAAGAAAGAAGTGAAGGGATGATTGCAGAAGATATCCCTTTATGTATTGTATATGAAGATGATGCGGTTCTTGTCATAAACAAAGAGGCGAACATGTCAACGATTCCGTCTAGAGAACATCCGGCAGGGAGTGTTGCGAATGCGCTCTTATCTCATTATGATAAGCAGCATCTTGCAAGTACGGTGCACATCGTAACAAGATTAGATCGTGATACTTCAGGGCTTATGCTTATTGCAAAAAATCGTTTCGTGCATCATCTTTTATCGAAACAGCATCAACAAAAAGCTGTGAAAAGAACATATGAAGCAATTGTTCACGGTGAGATGATAGAACGAGAAGGAACGATTGATGCACCGATTGGACGAAAATCGGATAGCATTATTGAGCGAACCGTTTGTGAAAATGGGCAAAGAGCAGTTACTCATTTTAGAGTGATGGATAGCGCCAATCATAAGACGCATGTATCACTTGAGCTTGAGACCGGAAGAACGCATCAAATTCGTGTACATATGGCTCATATAGGCCATCCGTTACTTGGTGATGATTTATATGGAGGAAGAAGAGATGTGATAAAACGTCAAGCACTTCATAGTACATCTTTGACGTTTTATCATCCTATTTTAGAGAAGGAAATGTCTTTCACTACAACGATTCCAAGCGATATGGAAGAGGTATTAAGGCATACTTAAAAAGGGAACAAAATTCTTATGTAACGAAGAATTTTGTTCCCTTTTTCTTAGCGGAATAATATTAAAATTTGATTTTCACCCGTGCGCTTTATAACGAAAAAGCCACTTTCGGATTTTGTAGCAATGCCATCGTTATTTGGACGACAATATCCATGCGTTTCGCAAGTGCCGTCATCGCGTACTAACATTTGTCCAATTAATCCGACAGGAAGCCACTCGGTACGATCTTTTCTTGCTATATATTTGCAAGTTGGATCCCATTCTGTATTTAAAAGAGGTTGTATGTCTTGCGATTCCGTACGTACATATTGGCGTTTTCCAAAGTTATCTGTTTTATAGCGTTTTTGCCAACTTAAAGCACCGCTATTTCCTATAAGGGCGGGGGTTGCACTAGATATTCCTAAAATGAATGAATCGTTTGAAGTAGCGATCCGAATTTTTTCTTCGCTACTAAATGTAACGAAATAACCTACATCAATAAAATGATTGTCTGTTGTTTCAAACATTTGTGCAAAATCAGTTCCACTTGCATTGTAAGAAGCGCCATCAATATACATTTCCCCATTATGAGCAAGCCACTTTGCACCGATATTATGATCGGTTTCATTTGTGCCGTTTGCAATAAACCAAGAATAAGATTCTTCTGCTGTGCCGAAGCGCCCCATAATATGGCTACCTGCAAAATGAGCTGTTGATGTATGATTACCTTCCGCATGAGAAGAGAATCCGTTAGCGATAGTCGCGGTTCCTTCTGCATGTGCTGCTTCGCCTAAAGCGATTGTATGTTTACCTTCCGCATGAGAATAAGAGCCACCTGCTGTCGTTTCACTTCCTTCACTATGGGAACTATGTCCAGTTGCTTTCGTTTTTGATCCTTCCGCATGAGAGAAAGAAGCTTTTGCGTGTGTAAGAAGTCCTTCTGCATGTGAAGCTGTACCCTCTGCATTAGAGTGAAGCCCCTCTGCATGTGCATATCGTCCCCCTTTTTTTACTTTTGTATTTTCAGGTGTAGGAGTTTGAATTATAATCGTTTTTTCTGTTTGTATATCATTGGATGGTGCTAATGCTTCTCTTATTTTTTTCACTTGATTTATAATATCAGCTGGAATTTCTGATTCTGCTTTTTTATTTATTGCTACAGGGATGTCTTCTTCTGTATTTTTCTCTGTTTGCTCAGAAGGCACAACCTGTTCAGTGTGAGTAGAGAGAGGTTTATTTTTTTGCTGCATCTTTGTTTTTCTATTATCGATTATGCGGCTCATTACAGCATTTTCTAAAGAGACATATTTTGGTTTAGCTTTGTTTTTGGGGGAAGCCCCTTGTCCGTCCGGTTCTTCTAAAGCTGCAGCTCGAATGCTGCACCAGTTGTTAATTCCGTACATGGGTAGATAAAAAGGCGGGCATTTTCTTTTTTGTTTAGAAGATTTTTTCTTCATTCTGTCACCTCCTGCGACAGTATATGCCGTGTAATTAAAAAAAGATGCACTTTATTGCATCTTTTTTTAATTACTTTACCTAGTTTTTATAGGAGAGCCGCCTAAATGATACGGTAATCCTCGTAATTTGTGAATGATATCTAAATAAGGGCCGTTATGAAATTGGGCGAAATTTCTCAGGGACAAAAGACAGGGAAGAAGGGACGGAAACGGTCTCCATCTCAGGATAACGTAGTCCGGTTAGTTTGCCACCAAATACAGCGCCAGTGTCAATATTGACTGTATGATTTACGAAGCGAGGTTCTTTAACGGGTGTATGTCCATATACAATCCAAGCTTTTCCTTTATATTCTTGTGCCCAGTCGCGACGGACAGGAGAGCCGTCAGCATGTTTTTCTCCTGTAATATCGCCATATAATACAAAGGTCTGTACTTTTTTATCTTGTCTTCCTATGTAATCTTGCCGAATTCCAGCGTGACATACAATTAACCTTTTCTCATCGAGTACGTGATATAAAGGGGATTGCTCATAAAGTGTGATGAATTTTTCTTTTATAATGTTTTGTTTATGAGAAGGCAGTGCTTCATATTCGGCAACAGTTGTTTCGAGTCCATGAGCGATTGTCACATTACGCCCAAGGAAAAAACGGTATAGTTTATTACAGTGATTTCCCGGAGCGTAATAAGCTACTTTTTTATTTATGACAAGTTCCCATACAATTTCAATCATACGTAATGAATGAGGGCCGCGATCTGTAATATCACCAACAAAAGCAAGCTTACGTTGGTCAGGGTGAAACGGCAGGTCACTATTCCAGTTGTATCCGAGTTTCGTCGTTAAATCTTGAAACTCTTGAAAGCATCCATGAATATCCCCTATAATGTCAAATTTCATATTTAAACCTCCACCATATTTTTCATTAGTATATCTAAAAAAGGATAGAGATAAAAATATACTGTTTTTGCTCGTCATTTAAACATAAAGATTTTCGTTCTTGAGCGAACGTTTAAAACGAATCCAATCGCTATCATGTATGTGAGTAAAGAACTTCCTCCGTAGCTCATAAGGGGTAATGTAATTCCTGTAATAGGTAGTAATCCGATGGTCATCCCGATATTTTGAAATACTTGAAAGGTAAACATTCCGATTGTACCAGCACAGATGTAACTGCCGAAAGGGTCATTACTTTCTAAAGCGATATGAATCATGCGGAAAATAAGTAGGAAAAAAAGTGAAATAATGACACTTGCACCTAAAAAGCCGAATTGCTCAGCGACATTGGTGAAAATAAAATCTGTATGTGGTTCTGGAAAGTATACTTGTCCATTTTCCCAACCTTTTCCTTGCATTTCCCCTGATCCAGTAGCTAAGAAAGCTTGTCTTAATTGATAGCCTTGCGCATCATATTTGTATGGCGCTAACCAGCCGTAGAAGCGATTTAGTTGATATTCTTGTAAAATGTGTGCTTTAAAGAATTTTGTATGAGTAAAAAAAATATACGTTAATGTAACGCCAGCTACAAAAATACCAGAAACTAATCCGAAAATAAAACGCCAACGTATACCAGAAACTAGTATCATTGCTGCGAGCATAGCGGAAATTACCATTGTGTTTCCTAAATCAGGTTCCTTTGCAATAAGTAGTAGGGGTGGCAAACTTGTTGCACATATTTTTCCGAGTAATAAAAAATCGCCGTGTATTGTTCGGAAAAAATGTTTCTCATTGTGATTTGCTATAATTCGTCCGGTGACGATAATTAAAAACAATTTCATAATTTCAGAAGGCTGGAAATTTCCGATGCCTGGAAGCCTGTACCAAGCGGTCGCACCTTTTATTGTAACGGCACCTGGTACTTGAAGTTCTAGTCCAATTAGTAGTACCAATGCAAAGCTATATAAATACCAAGCAATTTTTTGATAACGATCGAAATCGATAATCATAATAAAACCGATGGCTATAAATCCAATGAAGTACCATTGGATTTGCTTTAATACAAAATTTACATTTTGCAAAAATGGTGGTAAAGAGGCTTGTGCACTTGCAATTGCAAAGCAACTAACAGTCCCAATGGCAAATAAGATGAATAGTAATACGTAGTCTATTTGATATTGAGAATTTGGATCTTTCAATGTATGTATTCCTTTCTATCGCCTAGTAAGTATATGGATCATGTCATGAAAAAAATAATATACAAGCAGACTATTCATACATTTATTCCACTATTTGTAGGAAGTCATACATCACGAGGAAGGAATAGCTCCTCCCTTGTGATGGACTATATTGCACGGAGCTCTTTTGTAATGATATTTAAACAATAAGAAAGTCGTGCATGTGTATTTTTATCTGGAATGAGGTTTGGAAATAGATCGTAAAATTTGGTCGCATTTTTATACCATCCGTAAGCTCTTATCAAACCTTTTTTATAATATTTGGCGTCTTGTAAGAAACCATACTTTTTCGAGGTTAAAACGAGCTGAGAAAAATCTTCACAGCCCTCAAGGAATTTGTGACGTACTTGCTGTCCAGTATGAAGACGGAATGAACTTAAGGGCTCAGCTATATACATCGCATCACCTTTTGAAAGTAAACTGATCCAAGAGGCCATATCAACACTACAACCATATTTTCTGCCATTTAAAGTGCCGAAAGGTTCCGTTAATAGGCTTTTTCTAAAGAGTACGATTGTAGGCTCACCGATAATATTTTGTCCTGCCATAAGCATACGGTTTCCAAAATCTTTCCCATTTAGTAGAGTATCTTCATCATATAATTTTTTCATGGAGGGATGTTGTTCAATTATATCTCCATTATCATCAATCCAAGTGCGATAGGATGTGATAAGTGCGAGATTTTTATTGAGGTCTTGTTGGAAATAAAACATCATTTTTTCGATTTTATTATTATAAAATGTATCATCGTCCATTAAGAAATTTATGTACTCTCCATTTGACTGTTCTAAGAGCATAAGGGCGTTATGAAATTGTCCTAGAGTAGAGGCATTTCGAATGTACGTTATATGTTTATGCTTATGTAAATAATGTCTGTATATTAATTTTTCTGTTTCATTATTTGTACTATCGTCCCCTACAATAATTTCAATATTTGAATACGTTTGCGCTAATGCACTTTCTAAAGCAATTTTAAAATAATATGGTCGATTATAGGTGGGAATAAGGATGGAAACGAGAGGTGGATTTTTTATATTATTCATATACAACTACCTTTCAGAATTTTTTTGTGTAAGAATAATATCTTGATAACTGGTGTGTTCAGTTCTGCCACACCATGAACCATAATGGGGAGGAGTCTGTACTTCTAGCCCATATTTATTTAATAGAGTGCGAATATCTTCCTCAGGATAGGCAACTGCGAAATTCGGGATATCTTTATTTAGAACATAACAATTGTCAATTTGATGATAAAAACCTAACGTACTTAGTCCTGCATTTAAGTAATAGGAAGATTCAGGATTAATTAAAAAGAAAGTAATAAAACATCTCCCATCTTTTTTCAGAACTCGTGCAATCTCGCATACGTAATGTTCTAATTCTTTCGGAAGGAGATGGGTAAATACAGACGTTAAAAAAATAAAATCGAATGATTCATCTTCATATGGAAACTTGTATTGGGAAGCATCTTCTTTTCCATCGGGATTGTAGAATTGGTTATATATATCGACATGTTCAAAATGGAAATTGTTACGGCGTGTTGAAATGTTATTTTTGCACCATGTAATTCCCTTATTAAATAAGTCAAATCCATAATAAGTACCATCATCGCTTAAATAGTTCATTAATGGAACCGCCATTCGGCCGATACCACAGCCTACATCTAACACTGTTTCATTTGATTTTAAATTGCCAATTTCAATAAAATACTGCATAAACTCTTTTCCAACTTCTTCAAAGTCACCACCTACATATTGAACGAGTTCTGGGGGGGGAATTAATGTGATTTTTTTCTCATTTTCGTTCATACATTCACTCCGTCCTTGTAGTAAAGTAAGAGATTTTTATTGCATATATAAGTTAATCATTTATAGTGAGGGGAACGTTACACGATTGGTTCTTATGAATCAGTAGTGTGATAGAACCCCTCAAAAGAATAAAATTGTATTCTATTCTTTTCGCCAATAAATACCGAAATCATCAATTTGAGTCATAGGAGCTTTTATGTTTCTTTCACTTCTGAAATCTGTTACAGCCTCTGCGCATGTTATCAATCCATAATCATCAATAATAATAAAGCCGCCTGTTGAAACTTTATCATATAAATTTACAAGACTATCCATCGTTGATTCATACATATCACCGTCAAGGCGAGCAATTGCAATTTTTTCTACCGGTGCTGAAGGCAATGTATCTTTAAACCAACCCTTTAAAAATTTCACCTGATCATTTAATAAATCATATTTTCTAAAGTTTTCTTGCACTGTTTCTAAAGAAACTCGTAAGTAATCGAATGTGTGCAAATAATCACCGTAATCTTTCGGATATTGTTCTAAGTTAGGTGCGGGCAGACCTTCAAACGAATCGGCCACCCATACAGTACGATCCTTAATATTGTTTGCTTGTAAAAACCCATTCATAAAAATGCATGATCCTCCGCGCCATACACCAGTTTCAATAAAATCGCCTTCTATATTTTCCCTGACTACAGTTTCCATCGCCTCTTGTAATTGATTCATACGTTTTCGACCAACCATACTGTGTGCAGCTCTTGGCCAATCCTTGCCACCTTGACGCTCATTGTTTGAAACGTTAGGATTAACGATTTTTAAATTGTGATTTTCTATATACTGCTTAAGAAATAAAGGAAGTGGAACCGTAACTGGTTCATATGATAGTTCTTTAGATATATGTAACGAAGCAGGTAAGTATGGTTCGTATTCTAACCATATTTCAAATAAAATTGTTTTCTTTAATAACTCAAGATAAAGCTGGACAGCCGATTTATTTTCCATATAAGTGTCTCCTGAAGAATGTCATACAACATTATGACTATGTAGAAAAGAAGGATTTAATGATTGAATTTACCAATGAAAAAGCAGTAAAACTGATATCAGTTTTACTGCCAAGTAAAAAATTAAGCGATTTTTTCAATAATAATGGATGCACTCGTACCAAGAGCTAATGATAATCCAAGTCCTGTAACAATTACTTCAACTAATGATGGAGTTGTCGTAATTTGCGTAATTGCTTGAACAACGATAGGTGCTCCAACTGAGATTAAAGTCATTCCAGTACCAGGTACAGGTACCCCGTTTACTTGGATTGTAAGTCCTCCTAATAGACTTACGGATGCAGTATATACGATAACAGTGATTTTATAGAATCCAGTTTCACTAATTACGAAAGTATCGGCATCTAATTGAGAAATTGCTGTGCCAAACTGAGATCCAACAGTATTAAATGGTACTGGGTCATTAATTCCAAGATCTAAAGAAATCCCAGCGGAGTTAAATGCATACAATCCTGCTGGAAGTCCTAGCCCTGATGGTCCAGTTGGCCCAGTAGGTCCGGTAGCACCAGTTGGCCCAGTAGGTCCAGTAGCGCCAGTGTCACCAGTTGGCCCAGTAGGTCCAGTAGCGCCAGTGTCACCAGTTGGCCCAGTAGGTCCAGTAGCGCCAGTGTCACCAGTTGGCCCAGTAGGTCCAGTAGCGCCAGTGTCACCAGTCGGCCCAGTAGGTCCAGTAGCGCCAGTGTCACCAGTCGGCCCGGTCGGTCCAGTAGTACCAGTGTCACCAGTAGGTCCAGTAGGTCCAGTAGGTCCAGTAGGTCCAGTCGGCCCAGTAGGTCCAGTAGGCCCAGTAGGTCCAGTTGGCCCAGTTGGCCCAGTCGGTACAGTCGGCCCAGTCGGCCCAGTAGGTCCAGTAGGCCCAGTAGGTCCGGTAGGAAGGGTAAACGGTGGTATTGGTGGTAATGTTGGTCCTACAAGATTAGGGTCAAATGCACTAGCTGATAAAGATTCATCGGGATTTAATCCATCTGAATAATTATTATTTGACATAAATTCACCTCCATAAAGCGTTCATTATATAGTAGATGCAAAACCGGAAGAAAATGACACGGACATTTGAATTATTGAAAAGAAATCTTAAACTGCTTGTGCAAGTTAAAAAAGTGGAAAGTTTATTGTATGTATAACATATGATTGATTTGGAAGAGGGTGATTATGTTGAACAAGCAAGGAATTACAATTAGTTTATGTATGATTGTTCGAGATGAGGAAGATACAATTGGTCGATGTTTAGACGCAGTAGAAAAAATCGTTGATGAAATTATTATAGTTGATACAGGTTCCATTGATCGAACGAAAGAAATTGTAGCTCAATATACCTCTAACATATATGACTTTCCATGGATTAATGATTTTGCGGCAGCAAGAAATTTTTCTTTTTCAAAAGCAACGCAAGAGTATATATTGTGGCTAGATGCAGATGACGTATTGTTAGAAGATGCTCAAGAAGCATTGAAACTCTTAAAAAGAGAATTAGATCCTAAAATTGATGCTGTTTCGATGCCTTATCATCTTGCAATGGATTCTAACGGGAAACCTTTATATTGTACAAAAAGAAATCGACTTGTAAAGCGTGAAAAACAATTTCAATGGTTTGGAAAGGTTCATGAGTATTTAGCTATTTCTGGTGAAACTTTTAGTAGTAATGTTGCTATTACACATAAAAAAGAAAAAAAGGTAACAAATCGTAATTTGAAAATTTTTCAAAATGCTGTAGCAGCTGGAGAAGAATTGAGTCCGAGAGATTTATTTTATTATGCGAATGAATCTATGGATAACCAAAAATATGATGATGCAGTTATTCTATATGAAACATTCCTTATTCAAGACGAAGGATGGTATGAAGAGAAAATTTATGCATGTGGCAAGTTAGGAGATTGCTATGCAAAGCTTGGAATGTGGGAAAAGGCAGTTGAATCTTGCGTGAAGTCGTTTCGGTATGATGTCCCTAGAGGAGAGAATTGTACAAGAATAGGATATATATATATGGAACAACAAAAATATAATGAAGCAATTTTTTGGTTTAAACTTGCAACAGAAGTACCAATGGCAACAGAGAGTCCTTTTCACAGTCCAGCGAGCTACACATGGCTTCCCTATTTACAAATGTGTATTTGTTATAGCAAGTTAGGAGAGCAAGACAAAGCTTATTATTACAACGAATTAGCAGCTGCTTATGTTCCAAATAATGCTGCAATTGAATATAACCGCAAATATTTTCGGGGTGTTTTTGATAAACAATATAAATCGTTATAGGTTGTTTTTTTTAGAAATGGCTTATCACGATTCTAACTCTAATAGATTGGCTATATAGTAAAGTATCGGTGTAATGGTTACATTTATAGACTTCATATGAAGTTTATATTTCAAATTCAATTTGCATAAGGAGTGTGTGAAATGAATCCCCAAAAAAATTCTTTATATGAAGAAAAGTCCGGGCATTATTATAATGCAGTGAATCCGAATTTATTAAAGCATATAAAAAAGGAATGGAAAGAAGTTCTTGATATTGGTTGCTCGAGTGGTGCATTGGGAGCGGCTATTAAAGAAAATGGAACACGTGTATCAGGAATCGAGGCATTCCCAGAGGCAGCAGAAAAAGCAAAAGAAAAACTAGATCATGTTGTTTTAGGTGATATAGAAACAATGGATATGCCATATGAGAAGGAGCAATTTGATTGCGTCATATTTGGGGATGTATTAGAGCATTTATTTGATCCGTGGGCTGTAATAGAAAAAGTAAAGCCGTATATAAAAGAAAATGGTGTGATTTTAGCAAGTATACCAAACGTTGCTCACATTTCAGTATTAGCGCCTTTACTTGCTGGAAATTGGACGTATACAGAATATGGTTTATTAGATAAAACACATATTCGTTTCTTTACATTTAATGAAATGCTCCGAATGTTTTTAAAAGCAGGATATTCGATTAGTAAAGTAGATCGTGTATATATTGATCATAAAATGTATGAACCGTTAATTGAGGAGTTATATGGAATTTGTAAGAAATATCGTCTTGGAAGTGGCTTCATGGCTGAGACGGTCGTATTTCAGTATATTATTGAAGCAGAAAAATCGCAGTTATGAGTGCTGCTGAAAAAACAATATTATTTGTTACGTGTATAAATGATCGGAAAATGTATGCACAGTGCGTGCGGCATATATTGAGATTGGGAGTGCCTCCAGGATATATTGTACAATTTATGCCAATTCGGAATGCAAAAAGTATGACGAGCGGATATAATCAAGCGCTTTCGCATCCAGCGAAATATAAAGTATATATACACCAAGATGTTTTCATTATGAATGTGGCATTTTTATATGGATTACTTCAATTATTTAACGAACATGAACATCTTGGAATGATTGGAATGATTGGAGCCCAATATGTTCCTCCAAACGGGATATGGAATGAAGGCAGAGGAGTTGTTGGGAAAGTAATTGGTTATATGAACGATTTATTTTATATGGCAACTCAAGAACAGCCGTACCATGAGTCAAAAACATTTATGCCTGTGGAATGTATCGACGGTTTATTGATGGCAACGCAATACGATATTCCGTGGCGAGAAGACTTGTTTGATGGGTTTGACTATTATGATGTATCTCAGTCATTTGAATTTAGAAAAGCTGGCTATACAGTTGGGGTTCCTGTACAGCGTGATGCGTGGTGCATTCACTATCATATTGATGTGAATATGACCAACTATGACAAGTATAGAAAGATATTTGTGGAGAACTATATGTCAGATGTAAATCAAGACGAATAGAGGGGCTACAAAATGAAGGATCGTACAATATTAGTTGTTGTTTGTGTAAATAATGAAGAGCTATTTGAACAATGCGAGAGACAAATAAGAAACCTTTTTGTTCCCCCTGATTATGTCGTACAAATCTTTCCGATACGAGATGCAAAAAGTATGGCAAGTGCATATAACCGAGCACTTTCATATCCCGCGAAGTATAAGGTTTATATACATCAAGATACTTATCTTATTAATCGAGAGATGTTTTATACACTTATTTCCCTTTTTAAAGATAATGAAAAGCTTGGCTTAATTGGAGTAGCTGGAGCCCAATTTTTACCGAGTAACGGGATATGGTGGGAAGGGAAAAATTTGGTAGGGAAAGTGATTGAGTATAGAAGACGGAATTATCAATTATTAAATTTAGATCAGGGGTTTTATGGAAGCCAATCTTTTATGTCGGTGCAGGCAATTGATGGCCTATTCATGGCAACGCAGTATGATATTCCGTGGCGAGAAGATTTGTTTCAAGGGTTCCACTTTTATGATGTATCACAGTCTTTAGAGTTTCAAAGGGCTGGTTATTTAATTGGTATCCCAAATCAATCAAATTTATGGTGTATTCATTATAACGGAGATGAATTTGATGCGGATACATATGAGAAAGATCGAAAAGTGTTTGTAGAACAGTATAAAGATATACTATCTCCATTATAAGGGAGAGATGCAGAGTGAAAGGGATTATTTTAGCAGGCGGTACTGGATCGAGGCTATATCCAATAACGAAAGTAACGAATAAACATTTGCTTCCTGTTGGACGTTATCCAATGATTTATCATGCGGTATATAAGCTAAAACAATGCGAAATTACAGATATTATGATTATTACAGGTAAAGAGCATATGGGAGATGTTGTTAGTTTTTTAGGAAGCGGTCAAGAGTTTGGGGTGTCCTTTACGTATCGTGTGCAAGATAAGGCTGGCGGAATTGCACAAGCATTAGGGCTTTGTGAAGATTTCGTTGGGAAAGATCGTATGGTAGTTATATTAGGGGATAATATCTTTTCAGATGACATTCGTCCGTACGTGGAAGAGTTTGCAACTCAAAAAGAAGGTGCGAAAGTACTGCTGCAATCTGTAGATGATCCGGAGAGATTTGGCGTGGCGCATATTCAAAACCGAAAAATAATTGAAATTGAAGAAAAGCCGAAAGAGCCGAAAAGTTCCTATGCAGTTACAGGAATTTATTTGTATGACCCGAAAGTCTTTTCTTATATAAAAGAATTAAAACCTTCCGCAAGGGGAGAACTTGAAATTACAGATATCAATAATTGGTATTTAAAGCGAGGGGTACTTACTTATAATGAAATGAGTGGTTGGTGGACTGATGCGGGAACTCATGTTTCTCTTCAAAGGGCGAATACGTTAGCGCGGGATATAAACTTTGGTAAACAGTTTAACGGAGAATAGGTGAGAATATGAAAGTTGTAGAAACAAACTTTACCGACGCAAAATTGTTGGAACCGAGGTTATTTGGAGATGAGCGTGGCTTTTTTACTGAAAGTTATAATAAGAAGGTGCTAGAAACATTAGGGGTTACGTATTCATTTGTACAGGATAATATTTCTTATTCAGCAGAAGCGGGAACGATTCGGGGATTACACTTTCAAAAAAATCCGAAAGCACAAACGAAACTTATTCAAGTTATGCAAGGGGCAATCTATGATGTTATCGTTGATTTACGAAAAGATTCACCAACGTTTAAACAGTGGAGAGGATATATTTTAAGCGCGGATAATCATCGGCAATTATTAGTGCCAAAAGGATTTGCACATGGTTTTTGTACACTTGTGCCGCATACTATTGTTATGTATAAAGTAGATGAGTATTATAGTGCCGATCATGACTCAGGGGTAATTTGGGACGATAAAGAATTAGCAATTCCATGGCCGGTAACAAATCCTATTTTGTCTGACAAAGATCGAATATTACCGTTACTTCAGGAATGTGAAGATAGCTTTTGAGTAGGAGAGTTGTTTATGAATATATTAGTAACAGGTGGGGCTGGATTTATTGGAAGTAACTTTGTTCATTACATGTTACAAAGCTATGAAACATATAAAATTATTAATTTTGATGCATTAACATATAGTGGAAACTTAAATAATGTAAAGTCTCTTCAAGGGCATACTAATTACTCTTTTGTAAAAGGGGAAATTCAAAATGGAGAGCTGCTGGAATATGTTATTAAGGAACGTGACGTGCAAGTAATTGTAAATTTCGCAGCTGAATCACATGTGGACCGTAGTATTGAAAATCCGATCCCTTTTTATGATACAAATGTAATTGGGACAGTCACCTTATTAGAATTAGTAAAAAAATATCCGCATATTAAACTCGTGCAAATATCAACAGATGAGGTGTATGGCTCTTTAGGGAAAACGGGGCGATTTACCGAGGAAACTCCATTAGCTCCAAATAGTCCATACTCTTCAAGCAAGGCGAGCGCCGACATGATAGCTTTATCTTATTATAAAACATATCAATTACCAGTTATAGTAACGCGTTGCTCGAATAACTATGGGCCGTATCAATATCCTGAAAAGTTAATTCCGTTAATGGTTACGAATGCGCTGGAAGGAAAAAAACTACCGTTATATGGCGATGGATTAAATGTAAGAGATTGGTTACATGTAACGGATCATTGTAGTGCGATTGACGTTGTTCTGCATAAGGGACGTATAGGAGAAGTATATAATATAGGTGGAAATAATGAAAAAACCAATGTAGATGTTGTGGAACAAATTATCTCTCTCTTAGGAAAAACGAAAGAAGATATTGCGTATGTTACAGATCGTTTAGGTCATGATCGTCGTTATGCGATTGATGCACAAAAGATGAAGAATGAGCTCGGGTGGGAACCGCAGTATACGTTTGAACAGGGGCTAAAAGAAACGGTGGAATGGTATGAACATCATATAGAATGGTGGAAACCACTAAAAGAAAAATAAGGGGCATATAAATGAAAGAACGGATTATCATAACGGGAGCGAATGGTCAATTGGGAAAGCAACTACAAGAAGAGTTAAATCCTGAAGAATATGACATATATCCATTTGATAAAAAGTTACTAGATATAACAAATATATCCCGAATGCAGCAAGTGGTACAAGAAATAAGGCCACACATAATTATTCATTGTGCAGCGTATACGAAGGTTGATCATGCCGAGAAAGAACAAGATCTTGCTTATGTAATAAATGCAATAGGAGCTCGAAATGTAGCGGTTGCTTCACAATTAGTAGGGGCGAAATTAGTTTATATTAGTACCGATTATGTATTTCAAGGTGACAGACCAGATGGCTATCATGAGTTTCATAATCCATCACCGATAAATGTATACGGGGCTTCTAAGTATGCGGGAGAGCAGTTTGTCAAAGAGTTACATAATAAATATTTTATCGTTCGAACATCGTGGTTATATGGTAAGTATGGAAACAATTTTGTGAAAACGATGATGCGGTTAGGAAAAGAAAGAGCAGAATTATCTGTTGTAGCGGATCAAATTGGTTCTCCTACTTATGTGGCGGATTTAAATGTGATGATTAATAAGCTCATTCACACTTCTTTATACGGTACGTATCATGTATCAAATAGAGGTTCATGTTCTTGGTTTGAATTTGCAAAAAAAATATTCTCGGATGCAAATATGAAAGTGAATGTATTACCTGTTTCAACCGAAGAATTTGGATCGGCGGCAGCGAGACCGAAATATTCTGTTTTCCAACATAACATGCTACGATTAAATGGTTTTTCACAAATGCCTTCTTGGGAAGAAGGATTAGAGCGGTTTTTTATAGAAACAAAAAGTCATTAACAAAATTTAAGTTAATGACTTTTTTGTTTGCCTTTAAGAGGTTTTATGGTACTATAATTATAGTATCAGGTACTAATAACAAGTATAAGCAATTCTGGGAGGATATATCATGGAACTATTACAAGGGAAAACATTTGTTGTTATGGGCGTTGCGAACCAAAGAAGTATTGCGTGGGGAATTGCTCGCTCTTTGCATAATGCAGGTGCAAAACTAATCTTCACATATGCAGGAGAACGTTTAGAAAGAAACGTTCGTGAATTAGCGGAAACATTAGAAGGACAAGAATCACTTGTATTACCTTGTGATGTAACAAATGATGAAGAACTTACAGCTTGCTTTGAAACAATCAAGCAAGAGATTGGTACAATTCACGGTGTTGCACACTGTATTGCTTTTGCAAATCGTGATGATTTAAAAGGTGAATTTGTAGATACTTCTCGCGATGGATTTTTACTTGCACAAAATATTAGTGCATTCTCTTTAACAGCTGTAGCAAGAGAAGCGAAGAAAGTAATGACAGAAGGCGGAAATATTTTAACGTTAACATACCTTGGCGGCGAGCGCGTTGTGAAAAACTATAACGTTATGGGTGTTGCGAAAGCTTCATTAGAAGCGAGCGTAAAATATTTAGCTAACGATTTAGGCCAACACGGCATTCGCGTTAACGCTATTTCTGCAGGACCAATTCGTACGTTATCTGCAAAAGGCGTAGGCGACTTTAACTCAATTTTAAGAGAAATTGAGGAGCGCGCACCACTTCGTCGTACAACAACTCCAGAAGAAGTTGGGGATACAGCAGTATTCTTATTCAGTGATTTAGCACGCGGCGTAACAGGAGAAAACATTCACGTTGATTCAGGGTATCATATTCTAGGATAAATATAATATTAATTTTTAAAGGACAATCTCTAAATGTTGAGATTGTCCTTTTTATTTGTTCTTAGAAAGAACGATTTTTAACGAAAGTTCTTACCACGTTATGAATATAACTATAATAGTACACGATTTATTCAGCTACGTATGGAAGTGGGAGGGACGAGTGTGAAGAATAAAAATAAAAGTTCAACAGTTGGAAAACCGTTGTTATATATTGCGCAAGTAAATTTGGAACTTGCTGCACCGAAAATAAAAAGGATTATCTTAACAAACTTTGAAAATGAGGATCGAAAAGAGAGCAGTAATAGAAACGAAAATGCTGTAAGTAGTGCTGTGGAAGAAGTAATAGAACAACAAGAAGAGCAACAAGAAGAACAAGTAGAAGAAAAAATAGAAGAAGAGGAACAAGTACAAGAACAGCAAGAGCCAGTGAGAACTGTTCCGTATAATAAATCATTTAAGGATATGAATAATGATGAGAAAATTCATTTCTTATTAAACCGTCCTCATTACATTCCGAAAGTAAGGTGCAGAATAAAAACGGCTACAGTTTCTTATATTGGATCAATCATATCGTATCGTAATGGCATTGTATCCATTATGCCGCAAAATAGTATGAGAGATATTAGGTTGTCTATAGATGATATCCAATCGATTAGTATGGCCGGCTTTTAAATATGTAAAGGTGGTAGAAAATCTTCTACCACCCCAATAGTTTTTTAGTTTACTTCACTTATTAGATAGAAACGTCGCGTAAGCACTGAATCGCACAGAAGCAGCTTAAATCAACAGTAAGACAAGTGTTAGTCGATACTAATCTTGCATTTGGTACAGCTAAAAACGTACAAATTGGATCATTATCAGGTGGTACAGGAGAGGTATCACCTAATACTACAGTTAATACACGTAGTACAGCACAACTATCATCATCTACACTTTCCACACGGAAAATTGGAGATCGGCAGCTAGAAAGGCTTGCAGTTGGTGCAAATGCTTCAAAAGGTTCTCCAGTTTTTGTGTATAAAATAAAAGGGCGTGTATTAGCTACTGAAGCACTATTGTGTGCTCCTAAAAATGGGATTTCACAACCAGATCCACACGTTGTTGTAGAACAATCTTGTAATTCATTGATGAATTTTACAACGTCAACTACACAATGAGAAGAGCCATGGTGTTTATTTTCGTTACAACTCATTAATGTCACTCCTTATCTTCTTGTTTGTATTTACATTAATAAGATATTGGAGTTGAGGAGATTTGGTCACAATCTCAAGACCTTTTTTTTTAAATAGGCGAAAGAGGATAAGGGAAGGTGGAATTATGCTGTTTACAAGCTGGCTTTTATTTTTTATTTTCGCGTTAGCTGCTTTTAGGCTCACACGTTTAATTGTTTATGATAAAATTACAGCTTTTTTGCGAAGACCGTTTATTGACGAATTAGAGGTTACAGAGCCGGATGGAAGTGTATCAACTTTTACAAAAGTAAAAGGTAAAGGATTAAGAAAGTGGATTGGTGAATTATTAAGCTGTTATTGGTGTACAGGTGTATGGGTTAGTGCTTTTTTATTAGTTTTATATAATTGTATCCCTATCGTTGCAGAGCCGTTACTTGCATTATTAGCTATTGCAGGAGCAGCAGCAATCATTGAAACGATTACCGGATACTTTATGGGAGAATAATATATTTTCATAATACGAGAAAAAGCGGAGTTTAAAAGAATGAGGGAACGGAAATAAAAAGTTGTTCATATAGTAAATAGACAGAATTGACAGTAGAGGAGATGTTTGCTGTGAGCAATAATCCAAGGCAAAATTCATATGACCTGCAGCAATGGTATCATATACAGCAACAACACCAATTGCAACAACAGGCATATCAAGAACAATTGCAACAACAAGGATTTGTGAAGAAAAAAGGATGTAATTGTGGGAAAAAGAAGAACATAATAAAACAATATGAAGAATGAAACACTCATGTTACTATGAGTGTTTTTTATTACAAAAATAAAAAGCGGTATTTCAAAGGAGAAATACCGCTTTTTACTAGCTAATTTGTGCAACTGTTAATGCTGCAGCACGGATGTCTACAGTTCCAATTAACTCGACTGGTACAATTCGAATTAAGTCACCAGGGTTTAAGTTAATAAGAATAACACCGCTGGATACGTCTACTTCACCAGTACCAATAACGTTAGAACGAACCGCTGTACCTGATCCAGGAATAATGTTAGCTGGTGTACCTAATGATAAGAAGAAACGACCAGCTTCTGGTGCAACAGGTGCGTTATCAAGACTAATTGTTAATGTATAACTGATTTGATAAATACCAGCTCGTAGAATTCGAATACCATCTCCGACACTTACTGTATCATTTATTACAGGAACAGTAATATTTGGGTTTGGACTTACGCTAGGTAATAGTAGTGGTGTGAATAGTGAAGCGAACTGAGGTGCAGAAGCGTTGAAAGCAAAACCGAATGCAGGTAGTGTACTAGCTGGTTTCGCCTCACAATCGATTTTCGTAAATTCGCAATCAGAAGAGAACATGTTTTTCACTCCTTTATCTGTTTCTACTTTCAGTTAATGAAAAGGACAGGTTCTATGTTCTAGACAAGTTCCCAATTTTATAAAAAATACATAATAATACCTTTTAAGCATGGATTGGGTGGCAGATAATTCTGCCACCCAATCCATGCTTAACTCATTATTTAGTTTTAAATCGTAACATCACGTAAGCATTGAATAGCGCAGAAGCAACTTAAATCAACAGTAAGGCAAGTGTTGGTCGATATTAATCTTGCATTTGGTACAGCTAAAAACGTGCAAATTGGATCATTATCAGGTGGTACAGGAGAAGTATCACCTAATACTACAGTTAATACACGCAATACAGCGCAATCATCATCGTCTATACTCTCGACACGGAAAATTGGAGATCGGCAGCTAGAAAGGCTTGCATTTGGTGCAAATGCTTCAAAAGGTTCTCCAGTTTTTGTGTATAAAATAAACGGGCGTGTATTTGCTACAGATGCACTATTATGTGCTCCTAAAAATGGAACTTCGCAACCAGATCCACAGGTTGTGGTTGCACATTCTTGTAATTCATGTATAAAACGAACGACATTTGATACACAGTTGAAATCACAATCGTGATGATGATGATGATGGTCTTCGTTACAATTGCAGCTCATTATGTTCACTCCTTATCGTGAGTTCTGACATACACTATTACAATATGAATGGTATATGGTTGATATTACGTTAATTCTTATGATAAGAACATGGAATTTATATAGTAGGGATGTACATAATGCAATATGAAAAAAAGACATCCTTATTTAGTGGATGTCTTTTCAGATAAATCTTTTCGCGCAGTATATAAAAAACGAGAGATATCTAATTTTTTACCTCTAAAAAATTGCGGAGAGGAAATGTAAAGTTCTTCTTTCGCACGTGTAATGGCGACATAAAGTAGTCGGCGTTCTTCTTCTAAAGCTTCAGAAGTCTCTGTAACACGATCATTTGCATCTTTTAAAGAAGAAGTATGGGGGAGAATACCATCGCTCGCTCCAAGTAAAAAGACGCATGGAAATTCAAGGCCTTTTGCGTTATGAATAGACATAAGCGAAACAGCATTTTTTTCCGGCATTGTTTTTAATGCTTCCATTTCTTTTTGACCTTGAATTGCTTCATCAATAAATTGTAAGTATGCTGGAATATCGGTGAAACGAGTTGCTGACTCCATTAATTCTTCTAACATTTCTTCTTGTATATCTTTATGCATCGTAAAGGAAGAACGATCGTTACTTTGTAAGTACTCTAAATACTTTCCTTTACCATGAATAATTTCTTTTAATGCTTTTTTCGGTTCTAATTCTTTTATAAATTTAATAAAATCGATACGCTCATTTACCTTTTTTACTTGAAAAGGTTTCAAGCTCGGATTTAATAATAAGAAATGAAGAAGAGAAGGGAACCGCCCCTCGCCATATTTCCATTGTTCACGTTCAATAAATGAAATACAATCATCACGCCCGATATACATAGTTGGCAATATATTTGAAAGTGATTCTAGTCGAAACGGTTCAATCACCAGTCTTAAATGATCTAATACAGGCTTAATTAAAGAATGTTCATAAAATGATTGACTCGCCCCGTGCTTAATAAACGGGATTTTGTGAATTGTAAGCTGATCAAGTAACGAACGGCTTACAGAATGTGTACGATACAGTAAACAAAAATCTTTAAAGTTGCGTTCGCCGCTATCTACTTTTTCTTGAATGAGCTGCAAAATTTGATTTGCTTCATCAAGAGTCGTAGCAGGTCTTGCGTAAAAAGGTTGTACACCTTCTTCACGCACAGAATATAGCTCTTTATCAAAACGCTCCTGGTTTAGTTTGATAACTTCATTTCCAAGCCCGACGATAAAAGGATTGGATCGATAATTCGTATTAAGTGCGATAATCGTAGTGTTATCAAATTCTTTTGGAAAAGATAAAATAATTTGGTGACTTGCTCCTCGCCAGCCATATATCGCCTGATCGTCATCACCTGCGATAAATAAATTATTTCTTGGCGTGGCTAACAATTTTACAATTTCATATTGTGCATACGATGTATCTTGGAACTCATCTACTTCAATATAGTGGAAACGTTGTTGTAATAGGGTAAGCAAAGGAACGTTATTTTCTAACATATAATATGTTTCTAATAAGATGTCATCGAAATCAATATAATTATATCGTTGTTTTACTTCTTCAAAACGCTCGTATACTTCTTTAAATTCTTGTTCAACGGGTGTTTTTGCTTTTACATCTTTCGGACGATTCAATTTGTTTTTCTCAAGTGAAATCATGGCGAGCATTGTTTCAGCATCATAATCGTCTTTTAGACGCAATTCTTTCAAGATTTTCTTTATCATAATTTGTTTATGTTTTTCGTTTGCTAAAATTTGCTGATTATATCCTTGACTACGAAGCAATTTTAAAAAGACAGAGTGGAATGTACCAGCAACAACGTAGCTACTTGCAGCACGATTCATACCTGGTAAATTTGCTACACGGTTTCGGATTTCTTCAGCTGCTTTTTGTGTAAATGTAAGCAATAAAATATTTCGTGGATGAACTTGTTTTACATTTACTAAATAACCTACGCGGGTTGTTAAAACAGATGTTTTCCCGCTTCCGGCACCAGCCAATGTAAGGACAGGGCCTTCTGTCGTTCGCACAGCCTCTAATTGTTTTTCATTTAAAAAAACATTTTGTTGTTCGAGAGCGCGAAAATACGCCGCATCTGCATCTTCTTCCATAATTAAATGGGTAGATGTTTTCGGAATATGATATGTTGCACGCGGAATGTCAGCGTGCGTTAATGATTTTTGTGAAAATTTTTCTTGTGTCATATATTCACCTTCAAAACTATAGCATCAACATTTAACTTTAGCGGAAGAAAAAGAAAATAGCAATGTAAAAAACAGGAGGGGATACCTCCTGTTTTCAAATTACAATTCTTTTATCATAACGATGTGAGGAATATTTGCTTCCATGAATACATCAGAATGCGTTACATATCCAAGTTTCTTATAGAAATCTTCAGCATGTGTTTGGGCATGCAGCTTTAATTTTGGTAGCGAGTTTTCATTCGCATACGCTTCAAGTGCATCCATAACAATTTTTCCAATGCCTTTTTTACGATGGGAAGCTAGTACGCAAATGCGTTCCATTTTTCCTATTCCATCCAGTATGCGAAAACGACCAGCACCAACTGGAACATCATTATCATATATAACAACGTGTGTTGAAGTTTCTTCAAACTCATCATACTCTTCGTCAGCAGAAACTTGTTGCTCATTCACAAATACTTGCTTACGTACAGAGAATGCATCTCTTAGTTGTTCGTCCGTTTGTACGATCTGTGCGTGCAAATTAGTTGTTCCCCTTTCCAAGGTGGAATGTTTCGTATACAGTCCACGTTCCGTTTTCTAATTGATATAGAAGATGGAAGCGATCAATTGGTTGTTCATAATAGAAATCTTTCATACGTAATCGACCTAATACATCAGCATGCTCTGCATCGGATAAGCCTTGTCCGATTGTTAAATGAGGTACGAAAGCGTACTCGCGTTCTTGTATAAAGAATTCGCTATGCATCTCCTCATTTAAGAAAGTAAGTTCAGGTGTTTTTTCTACTTTAAAATAAAGAACATTATTAACAGGTGCGAATGAACCAACTTTTCCGACATGAAGGGTGAAAGGGTTCGTTTTACTTGCGATTGTATGTAACTCTTTTACAATCGATTCTAATTGTTCATCTTGCGTCTCAAAGGGTGTTTTCAATGTAATATGTGGCGGAACTAATGCGTAGTGCGGATCATAACGTTTACGCAATCCGTTCGCTTTATCTTGAATCATTTTAGATGGAAAAATTACAATGCCTAATTTCATGTTCCAATTCCTCCCTTTGTAAGTCTAGTTAGATTTTGAGAAAATAACTCTCTTAATCTATTATATCAAATTATTCTGAATACTGCTCTCTATTATTTCATTGATAGAATATGAGAGAAAGCTTTCGGTAAATCAGTTTGCCAATATTTCCACGTGTGGTTACCTTCGAATTCTTCGTAATGTGTGATGAAATTTCTATCTGTCAGAAGCGTATTGAGCTCACGGTTCGGCCCAACGAAATCGGATACTTGTCCATCAGTGCGTTTTACAGCTGTTTCTTCTGTCCCAATGACGTGATAAAGGTCTAGCGCCTCCGGATTTTTAAAGTCTTTTGCTAAGCTCATCACTGTTTCATCCACAAATGGTGATTGCATAACGACTTTACCGAATGTATGCGGATACATAAGTGCAGTCATGAAGGAAACTGTCCCGCCAAGAGAATCACCAATTAACACACGACCTTTTCCCATTTGGTACGTTGGATAATTTTCATCGATATATGGTGCAAGTTCATGAGCAAGGAAACGAATATACGCAGCGTTTTTCACTTCATTTGGGAAATATTTTTCTTTACGATCGTGTACATTTTTATATGGAATACCGACAATAATTGTACGGTCAATTTCTTCAGTTTCACGAAGGCGCTCAATTACACGGTGCGCTTTACCAAGCTGAAAATAATCTCTACCATCTTGTGCAATGACAACTGTATGTTTGTGCAGTGGTGTGTAATTTACTGGTAAGTAAACGAGAAGTGTAACATCTTCTTGAAGTGATGCGCTATAAAATGAAATTTCTTCAATTCTCCCTATTGTTTGATTCATGTAGATCCCCCTAAATAAAAATTTACTGTAATGATTGTAAGAGCGACGCTTGTAGTGAAAAAGAAAGAAATATTCACTAATAGGTGCTTTCGTTTCTATTTTACCATAATGGTACGAAGAATCTAAAAAATTAGTATTTAAGTTATGAAAGAAAACGGATATAATGAAGTGGGATTTTTGACAGGTGAGAGGGGAGACGGAATTTGAAACAAGAAAGATCAATCGCACTACCATTAGCAATTTCCATTATAGCCATTTCATTCGCAGCAGTTTTTGTAAAGATGTCCTCAGCACCATCTTCAATATTAAGTATGTATCGATTATGGATTATCGTGCTTATTATGCTGCCTATCGTTTGGAAAAAACGGGAAGAGTTTAGTAAGATTCAAATAAAAGATTGGGGATTTTTAATTGGATCTGGTTTCTTTTTAGCGCTTCATTTTCTTTTGTGGTTTGAATCTTTAAAGCATACGACAGTTGCTAGTTCGACGATTATTTTAGCGCTTCAACCAATCGTATCTTTAGTTGGAGGTTTTTTCTTATTTAAAGAAAGAACAACATACTCAGCCATTGCGACAATGGGAATAGCGATACTAGGCGTAATGTGTATTGGGTGGGGAGATTTAGGGTTAAGTGAACAAGCAATTTATGGAGATATATTATCCTTTTTAAGTGTCATAGCGGTTGTCGGTTATTTATTTATCGGGCAAACGACAGTAAAGAAAGTATCACACTGGATTTACAGCTTTACAGTCTTTGCATTCGCCGGTATTTTTATGGGGATTTATAATATAGTATTGCAAGTGCCTTTTACAGGTTATACGAAGTGGGATTGGACCGTTTTTCTTTTACTTGCGGTTGTGCCGACAGTGTCACACGTCATTAATAATTGGTTATTAAACTACGTAAATGCAACAACAATTTCAATGAGTATTTTAGGTGAACCAGTTGGAGCATCTATACTAGCCTTCTTCTTACTCGGGGAAAGACTAAATGCCATGCAAATTATCGGTAGCATGCTCGTATTGTTTGGTGTATCTGTTTTCTTACTACAACAACAAAAACGAACAGCAAAAAATGTAGTAAATGAGCCTGCGTATACACAGGAATTATAATGTTAGAGGAGAAAAGAGAAGTTGTGATACTTCTCTTTTTGTTTTACAGAAATATAGGGGAGGAAGGGAAGTTTAATGGAATTTCCATCAAAAAAAGATATATGGTTATATCCGATTTTTTTCGTTGTCATTGGAGCGTGTTTTGCTCCTCTATTTGCAGGAAAAGAGTATTTTCTTTTATTTTTTACACTTCCGTTAGCAATATTATTTATGTGGAGTTGGTTTTCGACAAAATACATCGTCGGAGAAGAAACAATTACAATTAGATCAGGTCTCGTTAAAAAAAGCATATTTATACGAGATATAAAACAAATTTCAAATACGAAAAATCCAATAGCTGCTCATGCATTGTCATTGGATCGACTTGAAATTGTTTACGGCGCACATAAAACAGAAGTTATTTCTCCTAAAGATAAAGACCAATTCATCAATCTTGTTACAAGTAAAAATTCACACATTGAAATCAAGTAAAAGAGTGGCTAGGAAGCCACTCTTTTACTTTGGATTTGTCATATAAGGTTGTACATGAATAATACATAGGTCACGGAACTTTCCTTCAGTAGTTGTGACAATTACGACTGCTCTTCCGGCACTTTTTCCAGTAATCGTTACTGTATTACCTTTTGGATACATTGTGATAACATCAGCATTCATATTTGTCCAAACAAGTTCTTTATTCGTTGCTTGCACTGGCAAAACGGAAGCTGATAACTCAGTGCTTTGTCCAGTTCTTACTTTCAACTTATTTTTTTCCATATGAACACCAATGACTGAAATAACAGAAGGAGCGATTGAAAATTTAGGTGGGTTAGGTTGTATGTTCAAACAAGACGCAGAAGTATTTGTAATAGGTGAAAATTTTCGTGTTTGTTGTTGCTGGAAAGCTGCTAACATGTTGGAGTCCCCTTCCTGTATAAGTGCTGATAGTACTACTATAAAGGAGTAGTGTTATGTTTAATTTAACGAAACATAAAGAAATTGTTAAATTCGAGTAGAAGATTGTCGAACTTTCATAAAAAGAAAGCTCTGCTGATACGATAACAGCAGAGCTTTTCCTTTATAGATTATGACTATGTTGTTTTTCGAAATTCTCAAATTGCTCTTCAACTTCTTTTGAAGGTTGTGTTAGTAAACTAACAATTACGATGGCTAGTAAACTAATAGCGAAACCTGGAATCATTTCATATAAGAAATCTTTTAAGAATTCGAATTGAGTCCATATAATAACAGTAGCGGCACCAGAAATCATACCAGCAAGTGCGCCCCACTTCGTCATACGTTTCCAATATAAGCTTAATAAAATAGCAGGTCCGAATGAAGAACCAAATCCAGCCCAAGCGTATCCAACAAGAGCTAAAATCGTATCATTTTGTTTAAACGCTAAAGCGCACCCAACTAATGCAATAACAAGTACAGCCATCCGACCGACAAATACAAGTTCTTTATCAGAAGCAGAACGTTTAAAGAATGTACGATATAAATCTTCTGTTATAGCACTCGAAGTAACGAGTAACTGAGATGAAATTGTACTCATAACCGCTGCTAAAATAGCTGCTAATAAAAATCCAGTAATAAGTGGATGGAATAAAATAGTGCCAAGTTCAACGAAAATCGTTTCTGGATCAGAAAGTTTTAAACCTGCTTTTGAATAGTACGCAATACCGATAAGGCCAGTAAACATAGCTCCGACAACAGAAAAAATCATCCAGCTCATACCAATACGTCGTGCGCTTTTAATTTCTTTTACAGAAGAAATCGCCATAAAGCGTACGATAATATGTGGTTGTCCAACATAACCAAGGCCCCATGCGAATAATGAAATAATTCCTAATACAGAAGTACCTTTAAAAATATCTAATAATGCCGGATCGATAGATTTAATTGTTTCAAATGCTGGACCAAGTCCATTTACGTGCATAATTGTTACGACTGGAACAAGAATAAGAGCGACTACCATAATGATTCCTTGCACGAAGTCTGTCCAACTTACAGCTAAAAAACCACCAAATAATGTGTAAGCTACGACAACTCCACCAACGATAAGAAGACCAACATGGTAATTGAGTCCAAATGAATTTTCGAATAATACAGCGCCAGAGACAAATCCTGAAGCTACATAAAACGTGAAAAATATCATAATAACAAGTCCAGATACTAGGCGTAGCAAATGGGACTTGTCGTGGAAACGGTGTTCCAAAAATTCTGGGATAGTAATAGAGTTGTTTGCAATTTCAGAGTAGGTACGTAAGCGAGGAGCGACATAGATCCAGTTTGCGTATGCGCCTAATGTTAGGCCGATCGCAATCCAACTACTACTTAATCCAACGCTAAACATTGCACCGGGTAATCCCATTAAAAGCCAACCACTCATATCAGCTGCTCCAGCACTTAATGCTGTTACTGCGGGGCCTAGTGTACGCCCGCCAAGCATATAATCTGTTAAGTTGGACGTTCGTTTGTAGGCGAAATAGCCAATTACTAACATCCCGAGCATGTAAATAGAGATAGAAGTTAAAGTTAACATCTGCGTACTCATGTAGTTCCCCTTCCTTTTGTCATGTCTTTTGATGCGTTATGCATATTTATAATCTATCATGATTATTCTGAAAAATCCATACAGAAATATGAATTTTCAGAAATGTAAGCGTTTTTTGGCATCGTTTTACTTTTTAAATATATAATATTCATGCAAAAAACCTTATTTTTAATAGAGTATTTATTATATTTACATAAAAAGAGGTTGTTTTGTCAATATAATATTGAAAGGAGAGAAAAATAAATTTTTTTAAAAAGTATTGACTTATGAAAAAAGTCAGGTCTATAATGAGTGCAACTTAAAAAAATGCAAGCGTTGATGAAGAAGAGTACACATGATGAACATGTCAGAGAGCTGATGGTTGGTGCGAATCAGTATGGGATTGATGTGGAATGGGCTTCGGAGCTTCCAAACCGAAACGAAAGAAGTAGGCTTTGGCGACATGATCTCATCGATACAAGAGACACGTATTGTTTTTGATACGGTAAAGTGCGTTACATTTGTAACGAATTAAGGTGGCACCACGGGAGTACCCGTCCTTTCTATAGGATGAGTACTCCCTTTTTGTGTACAAAAAATTAAATAAATGAAATCGTTGAAGTAAGAAGAGTACGTATATTGGAGACGTTGCAGAGAGCTGGGGATAGGTGGGAGCCCGGTGCGGTGCCATATACGGAATGGGCTTACGAGAGGTATGCTGAACAATTATTTTCAGTAGGCAACCCGGGTTCCGCCGTTACAAGGATAAGGTATATATTTTGTACCTGAACAAAGCGGGATGCTTTTGCGTCCAACATGAGGTGGTACCACGGTAAATTTATCGTCCTCTACATATTTCGATATGTAGGGGACTTTTTTATTTTTCAGATTGAGGTGAAAGGCATGATGACAAAAGAGGAATTTATGAAGCAAAAAGAACAGAGAAGAACATTTTTAGTAATCGCTGAAGAAGAAGGAGATAGCATTACGCCAATTTCTTTATATAGACGTATGAAGGGAAAGAAAAAGTTTTTATTAGAAAGCTCT
Source organism: Bacillus cereus group sp. MG4 (assembly GCF_040460055.1). Classification (NCBI taxonomy): domain Bacteria; kingdom Bacillati; phylum Bacillota; class Bacilli; order Caryophanales; family Bacillaceae; genus Bacillus; species Bacillus cereus group sp. MG4. Next base: position 4,664,886 of record NZ_JARVGZ010000001.1, read on the forward strand.
CAGCTTCATCAAGATAAAGGACGCTATTCTTACTTAGGCTGTAATCCGTATGGTGAAGTGAAAAGCGTTGGTACGGAAGTGGAACGAACGATTTACGGCAGGGCAGAAAAGCTGCAAGGTAACGTACTACAAGTGTTAGAAAAAGAAACCCGGTCAGCACAAGTAGACAGTCCATTCCCGTTTTGCGGAGGAGCAGTTGGTTATATTGGCTATGACGTCATCCGGCAATATGAAAACATTGGAGTAGATTTACACGATCCATTGAATATTCCAGAAGTACATCTTTTACTGTACCGTGAGTTTATCGTGTATGACCACGTACGCCAAAAATTATCATTTGTATATGTATGCAGGGAAGACGATTCAGCAGATTATGAAGAAGTATATGAAAGATTGCAAGTATACAAAGAAGAAGTGTTACAGGAAGAAGAAGCGGAAGTAACTGAAATACGATCAACATTATCATTCACTTCTTCTATAACAGAAAAAGAATTTTGCGCGATGGTAGAAACGGCGAAGGAATACATTCGAGCCGGGGACATATTCCAAGTTGTATTATCCCAGCGTTTGCAAAGTGAATGTATTGGTGATCCTTTCGCTTTATACCGAAAACTTCGAATTGCAAATCCGTCACCATATATGTTCTATATCGATTTTCAAGATTATGTTGTACTCGGTTCTTCGCCGGAAAGTTTGTTATCGGTAAGAGAGGATAAAGTGATGACGAATCCAATTGCCGGTACGAGGCCGAGAGGGAAAACGAAGCAGGAAGATGCGGAAATTGAGAAAGAACTTTTAGAAAATGAGAAAGAACGAGCAGAGCACATGATGCTTGTGGATCTTGGGCGGAATGATATTGGCAGAGTAAGTGAAATTGGCTCAGTTACGATAGATAAATATATGAAAGTAGAAAAATACTCTCACGTTATGCACATTGTATCTGAAGTTTACGGAATATTGCGAAAAAGAATGAGTGGATTTGATGCATTAGCGTATTGTCTACCAGCAGGAACAGTGTCAGGCGCTCCGAAAATTAGAGCGATGGAAATTATAAATGAGCTAGAGAATGAAAAAAGAAATGTATACGCAGGTGCAGTTGGATACGTTAGTTTTTCAGGGAATCTTGATATGGCGCTTGCGATTCGAACGATGGTCGTCAAGGATGAAAAAGCATACGTTCAGGCAGGAGCGGGAATTGTTTATGATTCAGACCCAGTAGCTGAATATGAAGAAACGTTAAATAAAGCGAGAGCACTATTGGAGGTAATGAAATGATTGTACTGATTGATAATTATGATTCATTCACATATAACTTGTATCAACTGTTAGGTGAATACGAAGAAAATATTGTTGTCGTAAGAAATGATCAAATAACGATAGAAAAATTAGAAGAAATGAAGCCGAAAGGAATTGTGCTTTCGCCAGGGCCAGGAAAACCAGAGGATGCTGGTATTTGTATCGAAGTGATTCGTCATTTTTATAAGAACGTTCCCATATTAGGTATTTGCCTTGGTCATCAAGCGATTATATCAGCATTTGGAGGAGACATTGTTAGAGCAGAACGTATTAAACACGGAAAAACATCCCGTGTGAAACATAACGGAAATTCAATCTTTTCATATGTAACACAGCCGTTAACAGCGATGCGCTACCATTCCCTTGTTGCAGCGAAAACGAGTTTGCCAGAGTGTTTTGACATACTAGCGACAGCGATGGATGACGGAGAAATTATGGCAGTTCGTCACAATTATTATCCGCTATTCGGACTACAGTTTCATCCAGAATCAATCGCAACAGAAGAAGGTGGAAAGTTAATACGTGCCTTTTTAGGTGAAGTGAAGGAGGAGGAAAGAGTATGAATAACTATCTTCGTAAATTAGTGGAGGGACAACATTTAACAGAAGAGGAAATGTATAGAGCAGGGCTTCTTTTATTAAATGAAAACATATTGGAAAGTGAAATTGCAGCCTTCTTAGTCTTACTGAAAGCGAAAGGTGAAACGGCAGAAGAAATATACGGTCTCGTTCGAGCTCTTCGTGAAAAGGCATTACCGTTTTCGAACCATATACAAGGAGCAATGGACAATTGCGGGACGGGTGGTGACGGTGCCCAAACGTTTAATATTAGTACAACATCGGCATTTGTACTGGCAGGAGCTGGCGTAAAGGTTGCAAAACACGGTAACCGAGCTGTTTCTAGTAAAACAGGAAGTGCAGATTTATTAGAAGAACTCGGTGTAAATATTAGTAGTACGCCAAACGAAATTGATTATTTATTAGAGCATGTCGGCATTGCATTTTTATTCGCACCAGCGATGCATCCAGCATTACGGCGCATTATGAAAATAAGAAAAGAATTAAATGTGCCGACAATCTTTAATTTAATTGGTCCTTTAACAAATCCGGTGAATTTAGAAACACAATTTGTCGGCATTTATAAACGAGATATGTTACTACCAGTTGCGCAAGTATTACAGAAACTAGGCAGAAAACAAGCGCTTGTCGTAAATGGAAGTGGTTTTTTAGATGAAGCGTCATTGCAAGGAGAAAATTATGTTGTCATTTTAAAAGATAATGAAATAGTAGAAACGAGTATTGAACCTAAGAAATATGGTTTCTCAATAGTGAAAAACGAAGAGATTAGAGGCGGAGATTCGAAAGAAAATGCAAAGATTACGCTCGGCGTATTAAGCGGAGAAAAGAGTGTCTACCGCGATACTGTTTTATTCAATGCAGGTCTAGCCCTTTTCGCAAATGGAAAAGCAGAAACGATTGAAGAAGGAATTACACTAGCAACGCATAGTGTTGACTCTGGAAAAGCATTAGCCAAACTAAACTTATTAATTGCAGCAAGTAATGAAAAATTAGAAAGGGTGAATTAAAGTGGGGACGATTTTAGACAAAATTGTAGACCAAAAGAAAAAGGAAGTTGCGGCGTTATATGAAACGTATACACCATTAAAAGAAAGTAGAAAGACACATTCACTTGTAGAAGCATTACAGCAGTTTACTGTCATTGCAGAAGTAAAGCGAGCATCACCATCAAAAGGAGATATCAATTTACACGTTGATGTACGAAAACAAGTGAAAACATATGAAGAATGCGGCGCAGGAGCAGTTTCTGTTTTAACAGACGGTCAATTTTTTAAAGGGGCGTTTCATGATTTACAAACGGCAAGAGCAGAAAGTAACATTCCGCTTTTATGCAAAGATTTCATAATCGATAAGATTCAAATTGATAGAGCGTATGAAGCTGGTGCAGATATTATTTTACTAATCGTAGCGGCGTTAACGAAAGAGAAGTTACAAGAGCTGTATAGTTACGTACTAGAAAAAGGATTAGAAGCAATTGTTGAAGTCCATGATGAGCAGGAATTAGAAATTGCAATCCAATTAAATCCGCACGTTATCGGCATTAACAACCGTAATTTAAAAACATTCGAAGTCGATTTAAGCCAAACAGAAAAGCTTGGAAAACGATTAAACGAGGAGAAATTACTTTGGATTAGTGAAAGTGGGATTCATTCAAAGGAAGATATTATCCGTGTTAAAAAAGCTGGAGCAAAAGGTGTGTTAGTTGGAGAGGCACTTATGACATCATCTTCTATTCATACCTTTTTTGAAGACTGTAAGGTGAACATATGAAAGTGAAAATTTGCGGCATCACTGATGTTGAAACGGCAAAACGTGCTTGCGAATACGGAGCTGATGCACTCGGATTTGTTTTTGCAGAAAGTAAGCGGAAAATCACTCCAGTGCTAGCGAAAGAAATCATTCAGGAGCTTCCAACAAACGTGTTAAAGGTTGGTGTTTTCGTAAATGAATCAGTAGAAGTGATCGAGAAAATTGCAGATGAATGTGGGTTAACGCATGTGCAACTACATGGGGATGAAGACAATCATCAAATCAGAAGATTGAATATTCCGTCTATAAAATCACTTGGGGTAACTTCAGAGAGTGATATGAAAAATGCTCAAACATATGAAACGGATTATATATTGTTTGATAGCCCGAAAGAAAAGTTTCACGGAGGAAATGGAAAGCAATTTTCATGGGAGTTACTCGCACATATGTCAAAAAAATTGCGAGAGAAAACGATATTAGCTGGTGGATTAAACGCTTTTAATATAGAAGAAGCGATTCGAACTATTCAGCCATACATGGTCGATGTAAGTAGCGGAGTGGAGACAGAAGGAAAGAAAGATCTAAAGAAAATAAAACAATTTATTATAAAAGCGAAGGAGTGTTCCAAATGAACTACGCATATCCAGATGAAAAAGGTCACTACGGTATATACGGAGGACGATACGTTCCAGAAACGTTAATGCAATCTGTATTAGAGCTAGAAGAAGCATATAAAGAAGCGATGCAAGATGAAGCGTTTCAAAAGGAATTAAATCATTATTTAAAAACGTACGTCGGAAGAGAAACACCGCTTTATTTCGCTGAAAATATGACGAAGTATTGCGGCGGTGCAAAGATTTATTTAAAACGTGAAGATTTGAACCATACAGGAGCTCATAAAATTAACAATACAATCGGTCAGGCACTACTTGCAGTACGAATGGGCAAGAAAAAAGTTGTCGCTGAAACAGGGGCAGGACAACACGGAGTGGCAACCGCTACTGTATGTGCCCTACTCGGATTAGAATGCGTCATCTTTATGGGAGAAGAAGATGTGAGACGTCAAAAATTAAATGTGTTCCGAATGGAATTACTCGGAGCTAAAGTAGAAAGCGTAGCGGCAGGTAGCGGTACATTAAAAGATGCGGTAAACGAGGCGCTTCGCTACTGGGTTTCACATGTACACGATACACACTACATTATGGGATCCGTTCTTGGACCACATCCATTCCCGAAAATTGTTCGTGATTTCCAAAGTGTAATTGGGAAAGAAACGAAAAAACAATATGAAGCGTTAGAAGGGAAATTACCAGAGGCAGTCGTTGCATGTATTGGTGGTGGTAGTAATGCGATGGGCATGTTTTATCCGTTCGTACACGACGAAGAAGTCGCTCTTTACGGCGTAGAAGCAGCTGGAAAAGGTGTTCATACAGAAAAGCACGCAGCTACTTTAACGAAAGGAAGCGTTGGTGTTTTACACGGATCGATGATGTATCTTCTGCAAAATGAAGAAGGACAAATTCAAGAAGCGCATTCTATTTCAGCGGGACTCGATTATCCAGGTGTTGGGCCAGAACATAGCTTGCTAAAAGATATTGGCCGCGTTTCTTATTATTCAATAACAGACGCAGAAGCGTTAGAAGCATTTCAATTATTAACGAAAAAAGAAGGGATTATTCCGGCGTTAGAAAGCTCACATGCTGTCGCATACGCATTAAAATTAGCGCCGCAAATGAATAAAGACGAAGGACTTGTCATTTGTTTATCTGGCCGCGGGGATAAAGATGTAGAGAGTATAAAACGTTATATGGAAGAGGTGTAAAAAATGGGAGTAGAAAAAATTAAAGCAGCGTTTGAAAATGGTAAGAAAGCATTTATTCCGTACGTAATGGGCGGAGATGGTGGCCTTGAAAAATTAAAAGAAAGAATTTGTTTTCTAGATGAAGCAGGAGCGAGCATCGTTGAAATCGGCATTCCGTTTTCAGATCCAGTCGCAGACGGTCCAACGATTCAAAGAGCAGGGAAACGAGCGCTAGATAGCGGTGTAACAGTAAAAGGTATTTTTCAAGCATTAATAGAGATAAGGAAAGAAGTACAAATTCCGTTTGTACTCATGACATATTTAAATCCGGTACTCGCATTCGGAAAAGAACGATTCATCGAAAACTGTATAGAAGCAGGTGTAGATGGCATCATCGTTCCAGACTTACCGTATGAAGAGCAAAATATTATTGCCCCGTTACTTCGAGAGGCAAACATTGCGCTAATTCCACTCGTTACAGTAACGAGCCCAATTGAGCGAATTGAAAAAATTACGAGTGAATCAGAAGGGTTCGTTTACGCTGTTACAGTAGCGGGCGTAACAGGAGTACGTCAAAACTTTAAAGGTGAGATTCATAGTTACTTAGAAAAAGTAAAATCACATACACATTTACCGGTAGTGGCAGGGTTCGGTATTTCAACAAAGGAACATGTAGAAGAAATGATTACAATATGTGATGGAGTAGTCGTTGGAAGTAAAGTCATCGAGCTGTTAGAAAATGAAAAGCGAGAAGAAATATGTGAATTAATACAGGCAATAAAACAAAAAGAAGAGGTATAAGTCTCTTCTTTTTGTTTTACGTAATAAATGTTAAAATATACAGAAAATACATATAACTTAGAGGGTGAGAAAGCATGCTAAGACGTAAACTACTATATCTTCTTCTAACTGTACCACTATACGCTTGGCTTATTAGCATGACGAAAATAGAGGTGATGGCTCTATTTTTAGGATATGTATTCATCTTTTCCAATTTAAATCGCATTCAAGAGCAATCTATTTTAGAAATATGTATATTTTCGATTAGTATAGAACTATTTAGTATCGTTTCGATTGTATTATTAAATGAATTATTTCGCTGGATCCACTCATTTGAATTAATGAGATTTGGAAATGTTGTATTGCAAGTAATGTGTGCTTATATTGTGTTTGTTGTGTTAGACAAAATAGTCGGACAGCAGACAGTTTTTCAGGATAATAGAAAATGGGAGTGAAAGGAGCCACTTGGCTCCTTTTTTGAATCTGTTGCAAAAACAATTGAAATTTACGACATCTGTTATATAATAGTTAAAAATTGTATTTTTAATGAAAAGAGATGATAACATGGCCATATTGTTGGCACTTATCCCAATTATAATGATTTTCATTTGTTTATTTTTATTTAAACAAACGTCATTAAGGTCCTCTTTAATTGCTTACGTTGTGTCTGTTGGAATCGTTTTACTCTCGCCAACGTTTCAACTAGGGATAAGTGAAACTGTGCACGCAACGATTAAAGGTTGGTTAATTTGTTTTATTGTCGGGTACGTGTTGTTTTTCGGTATTTTTTTATTTCACCTCATGAACAAAATGGGGTACATCGATCAAGTAGCACGTTTTCTAGAAGAAGTGACGCACGATCGTTTATTACAAATGCTCCTTATGTGTTTTGGTATTTGTCCGCTAATCGAATCAGTAAGTGGATTCGGAATTGGCTTCATGGTTGCAGCACCTATCTTTCTATCATTAGGCTATAAACCGTTTCAAGCTGTACTACTTTCATTTATTGGTTTACTAGCTAGTTCATGGGGCGCAATGGCAACTGGTACGATTATCGGTTCGCAGCTTATTAACATGCCTCTTACAACACTTGGCACGAATACGGCACTACTAAGCATTCCGATGTTTGCTTATTTCGTCATCCTTTCTTTACACGTTGTTGGTGGTTGGCAGGCTGTTATTGAAAAGTGGAAAGAAGGATTCGGTTTCTTTCTATTATTTTCTCTCGGAATTTATCTTTCTAACGCATACGTAAGTGTTGAACTAGCAGGTATATTAAGTTCCATCGTTACAATTGCATTTGGCTTTCTTATCATTAAATTAAAAGGGAAAAATGAACAAAATCTTATAACAGAACATGCTGCGGCAACGGAGAGAGAAGTATCTATTATAAAAATTATTAGCCCTTATATATTCCTAACAGTTTGTATTTTACTTTCTCGCCTCGTACCAGCATTACATGATGTATTCAGATCATATGCAGTCCTTGATTTAAAATCATACTCTTATAAACTGGAGCTACTATATTCACCAGGATTTTGGCTCGGTATGACTTGCCTATTTACTATTATTTTCTTCCGCATTCCATCTCATATTATGAAACAATCACTCTCGCAAACGATAAAACAATGGATACCTTTTGCAATTACGACGACAATGTTTATCGCTATTTCAGAACTAATGGGTGCATCTGGCATGCATTCATTGCTTGCAAAAACAGCTGGTGAAACATTCGGTACATTTTTCGTTTTCTTTGCTCCGTTTATTGGGGGAATCGGTGGCTTTTTAACAGGTAGTAACGCAGGATCAAATGCGATGTTTATAAAACTACAAATGCAAACGGCGCAAAACGTAGCCCTCCCGTGGCAATACGTCACAACCCTGCAAAACACCGCATCATCAGTAGCGACAATCGCTTGTCCATCGCGAATTACACTCGGTGCTTACTTATGTAATATCCCGTATCGTGAAAATGAACTATTAAAGAAGACGACCTTAATGATCCTTGGCGCGGTTTTGCTTGTAGTGGTAGAGGTTATTGTTTGGTATATGTTGAGAAATTAAAAATCCTCCTAACATAGGAGGATTTTTAATTTGATTGGATAATGTTTTAAAGATGAAAAGCTTCTACTAAATGAATAGGAGATGAAATGTATGCCCTTAAAAAACTACGGCGTGTTAAAAGGTACAGTTATACAATCAAAGATTGGAAAAGGGAAAACGCCTCATTATCAAGTTCATTTACAAGGTGAAGCAGAAGTAGATTATCGTATTGCAATTAACGTGAAATCGCAAAGTTATCCGTCAGAAGTTTTATATTTTGCGATTGATAATATTAGGTCAGAGGCGATTCATATTTTACCGACTTTACCGTTCGGTTTTACAGAAATAAAAAACAATGAACCGAAAGTTGCTTTAGACTACGTAAGAGGTAATGTATTTGATTCAAAACAAATGATTCCTTTACCTGCTGAAAAAGCAGGAGTGGATAATGATTTAAATGAAAAAATTGAACGTTATATAAAACGAGCGATAGAGGAAAAAGCGATTATTTACGCGTTTGGTGAAAGATGGGGACCAGAAGAGAATACACCGGATTCTTATTTTCATTTTGAACCAGGAAACGGTATACATGATATTCATATGAATCAAGGAAATGTAGAGAAATGGAAAGGTGATAATGGTATATGGCAAGACGGAGGCATACTCATTCACTTCGAAAAGGAAGAATCGTGGATCGGTATTTTTCTTGCCTTCCAGTCGCAGTCATGGTGTACAGATGAAGAAGGACATGCTCGTGTTCCGGTTGAGCATTGTGATTATAAGGGAAATAAATGATGAGAGGAGGGCGTTCAAAACGAACGCCCTCCTCTTATTTTATAAAATCCAAAACTAACAAGTGTAGAAATACAAGAAAACAGTAGTGCCACACTAGAAAATGCAATGAGGTACATATTATACTTCATCACTTTGCCAATGAGCTGGTTACTGTCGTACTGAAACAGTCCTGCTATTATGTTGAATAAAAATAACACGATAAACATGACGATAACACCGTCTATTGATCCTTTAATATCTGGTTTACTTAAAGCGATATGTGCAGAAATACAAATGGCGATAAATAAAAATAGCCAAAAGGAAGGATTCAATAAATTGCTTATTGTAAATAAGCTTTTCAATAATACAAACGTCGATAAAAGCATGTTTTGAACCATTTCTATATTAATAGAAGTAGAAGCGATTGTTTTTTCGAGAGTTGTATTAAATAAGAAATATGAATTTGGTACGAAATAGCGCATTAAAAGGATTAGTGCAGTAATACCGGAAATAATAGGACCAATTCCAATGAAGAAGTTCCCAATTCGTTGATATACACTTTTTTGATTGTATTGATGTTGTACGTAGCCTAAAGCGCCTTGACTTGTATCCGTTGGGAAAAACTGCGTCGCTACAATTTTATGACGAAATAGTACACACATAATGGCATGTCCAAGTTCGTGAATAGGAACACCGATCCAAGCCGTTAAAAGGAATCCTTTTCTTCCGAAAGCTCTCGACCAATACATGCGTGTTAATGATTCTAAATAGCCTAATAGAAATCCAATTACAATGATAACGCCAATTAAGGAAAATAATTGGATTACGCTTGTAAGGAGTATTTGAAAAATTGAGTTTACCAATTCCATTGCCTGTCATCCAATCTGTTAAAAATGTTATTTGTTCTGTTTCATAATAGCATTATTTTTCAAGATTGCTAGCATATATATTTTCATTTGAAAGAAGGATTTCATAATCTTTTTCTTGTAGTCATGTTTTATGTACAAAGTCATATATTGAATTTGTAACACCCTATATGGTATATGCTTAAGGAGGGAAGAGAGAATGAAATGTCCGTCATGTCATACAGAAAATGCAGCAGAGGCAAAGTTTTGCGGAAATTGTGGACATTCGTTAACGGAAGAAGTAGTGGCAAGTAGTGGCCAAGAAGAAGAGCCGGAACAAGCGAAGGAAACTCGACCGAATGAAACGGTAGAGCAAGCGAAGCGATTTGCGAGTGGGTATTTTCAGTTTTTTAAACATGCTTTCAAAGCACCGACAGCGATTATGAAAAGCGGCAAGGTTGAAGTACGAAATGGAATTGTAAGTCTTGTTCTTATTTGTTTTTTAGGTGCATGTATTTTTTATAGAATGATGAGTGCTGCAGCAGCTGTTACGAAAACATTTGCACCAGATATACCTACTCCTACATTCTTTTTGGACTCTGTAACGGTCTTTTTATTTTTACTCATTTTAACTTTATTTGTCGGATTTATTATTTTTGTAAGTGGGAAGATGATGAAATCATCTTTTTCGTTTCTTGAAGTATTTGGAATATGGGGAACGATAGCGACGCCAGTTATTGCTATATTAGTGCTTTCTTTTCTTTTTAGTTTTTTATTAATCTTTTTCTTACCAATTTTATTAGGGCTGGCTACAACATATATGGGAATTAGTATAATTGTAGCTACAGTAAAACTAGATAACGGTGGATTAGATCTTGTTTACACTCTTTTTATCGCAAATATTTTCATTGGAATTGCAACGTTTATCGTGTTTTGGTCTTACATAAACACGATAATTCAAACCTTTACAAAGGGATTAACTGGCCTCTAAAGAAAAGGTGGTTGAATGGATGAATGTATGTACAAAGTGTGGGACTCAGCTTGAAGACGGTGTGCAATTTTGTCAAAACTGCGGGATGAAGAGGGGAAGTCCAGTAGTAAAGAAGAACATGAGCGGTGGTGCAAAGATTGGCATTACGTTGTTAACGCTATTTGTTATAGCGAGTGTGGGACTGTATTTGTACGGATCATCGTATTATAAGCAGGTGGCACAAGTAGACCGGATGATTACGATTTTACAAGAGAAGGACGGGGAGAAGTTAGCTGAAATCATCACAGCAGATGATCCATCAGTTACTGTAACGAGAGAGAGTTTAACGCCTTTATTTTCATATATAAAAGAAAATCCATCCTACGTGAATGAATTGAAAGGAAATTTGAGGATAGGTGAAAAACAAGGGAACGGAATTGAAAGAGCAGATTTTTCGGTAACGAAAGACGGAAAGTATTTCTTTTTATTTGATCGATATAAATTGAAAGCGAAGACGTATTATACGACGTTGCTTACAAATGAAAAAGGTACAACTTTAAAAATGAACGGAAAGGAAATTGATAAGACAGATGATAAAAAGTTCGAGAAGCAATATGGACCGTTTCTTCCAGGAACTCAAGTGTTTCAAGCAGAATATAAAAATGAATATGTGAAACTATCACGTGAAGAAAAGGTTGTACTTATGAAACAAGGTCAAAATAACGTAACGATAGATTTAACGTTGCAAGGACAATATATTACGGTTCAAACGAATGTGCCTGGTGCAACATTGTATGTGAATCAAAAACCAGTTACAGCGCTGGCTGGTGAAGAAATTACGTGGGGACCGGTAGCAACTGATGGAAGTACGACGATTTATTTAGAACGAAATGGAGAAAACGGAAGGGAAACGACGAAGGTAGAAACGGTAACGGCACTTCCGTCTTATAATCTTCCATTCGAAAAGAAAGGTACAGAAAAAAACGTTGTTTACAATGTTACTCCGCCACCTACGACTCGGTATGTATATAATGGTTTCATCTTTCCTGATAGTGATATTCGAAAATTAACGAGTGCGGACTTAACATATTTATCGAAAGAACAATTGAAAATAGCGAGAAACGAAATATACGCAAGACATGGACATATGTTTCAAATGAAAGATATGCAAGCGTATTTTTCAAAACAGTCTTGGTATAGAGAGAATCCGTATTTTACAGGAAAGCTAACGGATATTGAAACTTATAATGTTGAATTGATCAAATCAAGAGAATAAACACGTGAAAAAGGTACAGTGCATAGCTGTACCTTTTCTATGGTTATTTATCTGAACCAGGATCCCTTGAGAAAAAGATGTGAAAGAGAAATGTGACTTTACTTGATCCTCCTGATGTACTAGCCTGTATATGTGATAAAGGACCAGACGTTAGAGCTGCCTCGGAATGGGGTGGCACGACTATTTTGAGCGCATGATCTGATTCTGGTGAAGCAGTAACAGTTATTGTATCGTCAGAAAAGTTCAAAATTTTAACAGAACCGACTGGAAAGATGGACTTGCCAGCATGTGATGCTGAAGCGAATTGGGTAGCTTTCCAAATATCTTGTGCAAACGTATCATCGTTAGATAACCAAGCACGAGCGCTGTATATTGTTGCATTAATGGAAAATTCTTGGTCAAGTGAGAGGGCGGGTTTCGGTTCTTTTGGTTCTTGCGGTTCATCTGGAAGTTGGGCGAGAAGGCCGGCGCACATGTATGTTTCACCTACTTTCAATAGTTACTGTTATAGCATATTAAACATGTTGTTTATAAGACACGACACTTACCTATTAAGGCATAGGTTTGTGCACCAAATTTGAAGTTGAAATTCTCTTTCTTTACAATGGAAGTAGGTGTTATTTCTAAAAAATATGGAAAACGTAAAGAGTATGCAAAAAAGAAGGAGTGGTAAAGTGAACTATGTCATTATTGGCGGAGATGCAGCTGGTATGAGTGCAGCTATGCAAATTGTTAGAAACGATGAAAATGCAAATGTTGTAACATTAGAAAAAGGTGAAATTTATTCGTACGCTCAGTGTGGATTACCGTATGTCATTAGTGGTGCTATCGCTTCTACGGAAAAATTAATTGCGCGTAATGTAAAGACGTTTCGTGATAAATATGGAATTGATGCGAAAGTACGACATGAAGTAACGAAAGTAGATACAGAAAAGAAAATGGTGTACGCAGAGCATACGAAGACGAAAGATGTTTTTGAATTTCCGTACGATCGATTATTAATTGCGACTGGAGTGCGTCCTGTTATGCCAGAATGGGAAGGTCGAGATTTGCAAGGCGTTCATCTTTTAAAAACAATTCCAGATGCTGAGCGTATATTAAAAACGTTAGAAACGAATAAAGTTGAAGATGTAACGATTATTGGCGGCGGTGCGATTGGACTGGAGATGGCAGAAACATTCGTCGAACTTGGTAAGAAAGTAAGAATGATTGAGCGAAATGATCATATCGGTACGATTTATGATGCAGATATGGCTGAATATATACATAAAGAAGCAGATAAACACAATATTGAAATTTTAACGAATGAAAATGTGAAAGCATTTAAAGGAAATGAAAGAGTGGAACAAATTGAAACAGATAAAGGGACGTATAAAGCAGATCTTGTTTTAGTATCGGTTGGAGTGAAGCCAAATACTGATTTTCTTGAAGGAACAAATATACGTACAAATTATAAAGGGGCAATCGAAGTAAATGCATATATGCAAACGAATGTGCAGGACGTATATGCAGCTGGTGATTGCGCAACACATTACCACGTTATAAAGGAAATTCATGATCATATCCCGCTCGGAACGACTGCTAATAAACAAGGCCGACTCGCTGGACTGAATATGCTTGATAAACGAAGAGCATTTAAAGGTACGTTAGGTACAGGTATTATTAAATTTATGGATTTGACGCTCGCAAGAACAGGCTTAAATGAAAAAGAAGCGAAAGGGTTACATATCCCGTATAAAACAGTCAAAGTAGATTCGACCAATATGGCGGGCTATTATCCAAATGCGAAACCACTTTACTTGAAATTACTATATCGCTCTGATACGAAACAATTATTAGGTGGACAAGTAATTGGAGAAGAAGGTGTAGATAAACGAATTGATGTGATTGCAATGGCACTTTTTAATAAAATGAGCATTCACGATTTAGAAGATGTCGACTTAAGTTATGCACCACCATATAACAGCGTTTGGGATCCAATTCAGCAAGCGGCAAGGCGAGCAGAATAGCACTTTTTAAGTGCTATTTTTTTGTTAAAGGGGAATCATTATTTTTGGCGAAAGAAGCGAATTGGAAATAGTTATATATAGGGAAGGGGATCATTAAAAATGTTTGTAGCACTTCAAACTGTTCAAGAATCTGAAAAAGAAATATTACGTAATTTATATGCACTATATCTTCATGACCTCTCTACATTCACTCCTAATATAAAGATTGGGGCAAATGGATTTTTTGAATACGAAGATTTGCATATGTTTTGGGTAAATGACGGAATCACTCCGTATTTTATTAAAAGTGATAATGATATTGTAGGTTTTTTATTACTATTGGAACGTCCATATTTGAAAAAAGAAAATGACTTTTGTATTAATGACATTTTCATATTGAATCAGTACAAAGGAAAAGGAATCGGTAAACAAGTTATTGAGAATGTACTAAAAGAGAAACGAGGACAATATTTCGTTATCGAACTTGTGAAAAATGTACCAGCTGTTTCTTTTTGGAAGAAAGTATATAGGGAGCTAAACATCGAATTTGATGAAAAAACACAGTTAATCGATGATGAAGAATGCCTCGTTCAAACGTTTAAAATATAATGAAATCGATGCTCCTAGTATATTACTTTGAAATTTAACTTTATTTTGAATATACCGTTCACCCTTGAAAACATAGTACATATGGCTTATATTGTCATATAGTATTTATTTTTAAATAAAGCAATGAACGAACCAGGGGGCACAGTATGGCAATTAACATGAAAACAATCGAAGAATGGATTGCTGAATCAAACGCAAGACAGGAAGAAGACTTTGGAAACGTTGTTGAAGAAATGAAAGAAGTATGCGTCGGACTTGATAATGCGACATTAATTTATACGAAAAATGTATTTTGTTTCGGTAAGAAAGTAGAAGTATTGTTCTTCTTCCAAGATCATGTCGTGATTGGACAAGAAAAAGATGAATATGTTGAAATCGAAAAATTAAAGTATGAAGCAATTACACATAGCAACTTAAAAACAAATGACAAAAATACAACGTTAGAATTAAAGTTTGCTAACGGACAATCTATCAATTTAGATAGTTTAAATGATAACTACGGTACGAAAAATTGGTTATTCGCGAGACAAATTAAGAGTATTTTTAAGTTAATCTAGTAAAAAAGCAGACCTCAAAGGGTCTGCTTTTTTATTTGTTTCCTATTACACAAAGGCATCCTCTTTCTTCGGAACATTTCACACTTTTAAATCCTGTTTTATAAAATAGGTTTATTAACTCTTCAGTCGTTTTACATTTCTCCATATGATATTGAATTTTGAAAGTTTCAGCCACTAATAAAAAGGATCCGTTCGGTTGTAGGACGCGAAATACTTCTTTTATATCTTGTTCCACATCAGGCCAAAAGTAGTGTGTTTGAAAAGCGGTAATGAGATCGAAGAAGTTTGTATGATAGGGAATAGAAGAAACGCTTGCTTGTTGAACAATGACTTTTTGTTTTTGCACATCCTTTATATTCGTCTGTATAGAATTTTTAACAGCTTGATCGGAGTAATCAATCCCATATATTTTCCCAAGTGGAGTTCGTTTTGAAAGAGTGTGTATCGTTTTACCGCCGCCACAACCGATATCTAATATGATTGCATTTTTCTTTATATGTACTTTCTGTAGTGCCCAATTGGTTAGTCTTGTATGTGCAGTGTTCATAATACAAAGCATGGAAGAACCAATTGTCCCTCGAGGATTTTTTGCTTGCTGGATTAATCGCTGTAAAATACTCAAGTTAAACGCTCCTTTTATGTAAGAATATATACTCATTTCGCTTTTTATCAATTAAGTCCTTTAAAAAAGCACGCCGACCACCGGCGTGCTTCTAATTACGCAAATTCCCTTTTAACCAATTCCGCGCTCGATACGCCCCA
Organism: Bacillus cereus group sp. MG4; assembly: GCF_040460055.1. Classification (NCBI taxonomy): domain Bacteria; kingdom Bacillati; phylum Bacillota; class Bacilli; order Caryophanales; family Bacillaceae; genus Bacillus; species Bacillus cereus group sp. MG4. Next base: position 4,680,914 of record NZ_JARVGZ010000001.1, read on the forward strand.
ACAGGAATTTGAATGAGAGACGTTTCATTTCCAGTATCTATCCCGTATAACTGATCACATGAATTTGTATCAAAACTTAATAATGGATGCCCGCCCATCCCCATCGCGGTTGCGGCAAAAACGAGTTTATGAACGAGTATACCAGCCTCCATTTGGTGAATACGGTATCCTCTATAGCCTAATGCATTTGTATAGTAATCTTTCTTTCCGACTACATGTAGGCAAAGCGGTACTTGAAAAAGATTTACGTTATCCATCGTCATACTGGATTGAAGGGGATAACGAAGGTCTCCATATCGAAGTGGCTGTATGGAATGTGTTTTACTGTTATAAGAATAAGCACCGTTCTCTATATCTTTTACGTTATAAAAACATCCATATAATGAGACCCGTGCATTTTCATTTACATACTGACCATCAAGGTCGTTGTAATAAGGGGAGGAGAGACTCGCTTCTTGTAGTAAAGTAGCGAGCTCGGCTGCATGCCATTTCGTGAAAGTAAAGTCAGCATCAGGGGAATACCGTTCTTTACAAAGTTGTAAGAAATCATACGATAACCGTTCTACTTGCGGCAACTGTACAGCGTGCGCATGATGTTGATAGTGCTCTTCATGATGTAGTGTTTGGAAGTGTGCTGTCGATTCAATCATAGAAGCTTCATTTATTTTTGTTATCATCGGATATTCATTTACATGTTTTGAGCGAACGAAATGTTCGTGTGCTAACGGCGGAATTTGCTGTAACAACTCATGAGAAGTAACTGTTTTATTTTCACGGTAATCACTGTGAAACCAATTCGTTTGCGGTTCTGTACTTAAAGGAACGACAGCATACACGCTTTCTTCGCCTTCTGACAGTCCGAGTAAATGGTTGATTGCCCGGTCTAGAAACTGAAAGTATACGCCATTTTTGTAACCGAATTGTTTGGCACATGCAAGTAATTGTCCGATGAGAACACCACTATCTAATCCTTGAAGTCGATATGAAAAGTTATTGTATTTAAAGTAGTTTTTCCAAAACATAGTGGATACGAATGCAGCGCCAAAACAAGACTGTATGTTACAACGGTTGCCAAGTGCTTCTGTAATGTAAGAATCGAAATTTCCTTCGCGAAGTAAAATAAGTCGGTGGTGCGCAGCGTCGTAATGGTAAATACCGTCTGGATAATCATCGATTTTTAAATATATATACAATTCATTTGGATATAAAGCGCCGCCTGAAGGGATAGATCTTCGGAATAAAATTTTTTCGCTATTTAGCTGACATAACTGTGTTAGACCAAATGAGGACCAAAGGTAATGACCAATCTCCTTCAAAGTAGGGGTAGTAGAAGAGTTAGGTAAAGATAATGGGATTTCTAAAGAGAGAGGAATGATAGGTACATTTCGGTATAATTTATAAGGAAGCGGTGCATCTTCCCAGTCCACTTCATGATTCGGCATAATTTCATCGATAGAAAAATGGAGATGATGTAAAAAAGTATCCAGCTGCATAAAATCCCCTCCTTTACTATGGAAACGGATGCGGATGTGGATTTAATTGTTCATTCGTTAAAGGTTCGTTTGTATATCCAAGTGTCATCGGCACAGTATATACTCTATCTAGTCCTGTAACCCGAGTGAGATGGTGGCCGAACGTCATCGGTAGCATGCCTGGAATAATGACTTTTACACAATGTAATCCGTTTTTTTCTATAAGAGGTACTGTTTGATCTACAACGATTACGTCAAGTCCAGATTGTTGCAGACGGTTTAAAAGTTGATGAAGATCGGATGTTAAATCTAGATCAACTGATTGTAACCCGTTCATTTCTTGGAACGACTGCACCGGGGCATCGTCACGTAAAAGAAAGTGAAGACGTTCTTCTGCTTCTTTCAATCCGTACAGCATACTATGGTCTTCCATTTTATTAACGAGATAAGGATCGTGTAAGCAGTTTTCGTAATGCTCTCTTTTTTGTTCGAGTTCATCGTCTGCTATTAGTAACATGCCTGCTATTTCATGGATGGCACTCTTTAAAGCGCGGACAGGGTCTAAATGAGAGCCTCCCGCACAAACAACGTTCATTCCATTTTCACGCGTATTTTTCGCAATTACCCATAAGCTTGGGATACCGTGTTCCATCGTTGCGTTAAAAGCATGTAATTCATACCCAGTAATCGTGTACAGCCGCTGAATCATTAATTGTAATTCCGTATCATTTGCTGAACTAAGATCAAGGCGGGGGAGAGGTAATTCGGCATACCAAGTGAGCAAAAAGGCGTCACGCTCTACAATTTCTAAAATGCCATGAAAAATTGCTTCTTCTAAACTACCACCAATTGCACATCCATTTGATGTTTCATACACGAAAGCATCTCGATGACCGAGGCTATAATAAGCAATTGATTCAGGAACTAAAATTGGCTGGTTTTGTAATAAAGAGTAGCCCCATACCCAGTTTTGTTCATAGTCAGGATCAAACGGTTTAAACGGAAAACTATTACGATTATAATGTTCATTTGTATGTACACCGAGCAAGAGGGGATTAAGTGCATGATCCTCTAACTCACGAAAACTGCCGTGTACATTTGTCTTTTTTCCTCGAGGGGACATACCACAATATCGTTCTAAACCTTCTAAAATAGCAGTCGCTTCACTCATTGCAAATGAATGAGTTCGGCCTGCAACACCTTCGTTTCCAAACATTAATGGCATGTTTATAATAACGTCAGCAAATGGTAATAAAGAATGCTGCATTTTTCCGTTCAACATACCGACGCGATAATCTAAATAATCTCTCGTTAAAAATGTGTTTAGTTCATGAATGGAACGACAGCGATATGCTGCTTCGCTTGTTTTTAAGCTCGGTTGTAACGAAATCGCAGCTGCATCTGCCGTATCATCAGGCAAATTGCTACATACAGGGCAGAGCGGATCGGGAAGAAAAGAATGCCGCGTACATTGCAGTGTTTGTAAGTTTAGTAAAATGAGTTCATTTTCTAAAGAAGAATGGTTATGAGTTAATATTTTCTCTGTTTCTGCACGAATAAGATGGCACATTTGTAACATACCATTTTGGGTGGCACGTACATCACGCCTTGTTACATTATCTGCCTTTAACGCATATTTCCGCTGTAGTGCCCACATTTCTTGTTGATCAAATCCAGCGATAAATCGGCGTCCATCAGAGCAGTTGGAACAGCCAGTTGCAAGAGGATGAATGTAAGGACCGATAATACCTTCACCAAATGAAGTGAATGCACGTAGCCATGGAATATGATTCGACCGAAACATTAGCTCGGCATCATGATGAATAGTAGAAGGAGAGCCATCATGTAATACGAGAGCGAGATGAATATTTTCAGGGAGTTCTTCTGTAAGGTTATGTTGGCGAATGATAGAATATTGTTTGCATAGTTGATCATGTACATAGTTTGCAAGTAAGCCATCTCCTATAAGCAATATATTTTGAGTCATAGACTGTCCTCCTTTGCAATTAATACACCGTACACACCATCTAAGTTTTCTTTCAAAAATGATTCAATGGCTAAATCAAACACGAATGGATAAAAATTATGTTCTTCTAAATGTTGCAAGGCAAGCTGCACAGATTGCACACCTGGAACTTCTTCTTCCGCTTGTATTTCCACTCTAAAAGAATCCGTGTCATATAAAATAATAGAGGATTCAGGCAAGATATTAGCTCTGTATGGAGTCTCTTCATTTTGAATATGAAGAAGTGATAGTTGTAGTGCGTTTCGTAAGGCTAACGTCATATTAATATTAGATGCACCGTACCAGCGATCATTTATACCGACCCAAACGACAGGGAAGCTGAGAATCTCTTCGCTTACTGCTATTTTAGGTGTTTCATGAATTGTAGAGAGAGCATCGTAATAAAATCTACAATGTTTATCATGAATTGCAGTTAAATCAATCGTCGTAATTTCTTCTAGCATATGTGACTGCCGCTCATACAATTTATTATTTAAATGTTGTTGCAGTGCCCGGTATACACCTTCTGTCATCGTTTCTCCAGCACCGATACCGATATCGTTATGTTCCGGAATAAGTCGGTGCATAATTTCTGCTACATATGTTTCAATTCCTGCTAAACCAGCTTCTCGGCGCGCTTCATTATGAGTTAAACCACCACAAGTCATAAGAGGCAGGAGGGAAGCAGGACCATCTGATAGTGGGGTAGCTACTTGAATATGGCATTGTGATAACGGTAATTGATATGAATCTTGTTCATCCCATACATGGAATAAACCAGCTTCTTTAGAAGTTAATGAGTCGAAAAAGCGGAATAAATCAGTTGAGGTATGTTGGTTGGAACGCTGCTCAAGTTGTTCAGAAAGATTTTCTATCGTATCAATTGTAAAACTTTCATCAGTTGCGAGAGGATGTTTTATAAAAGGATGCCATGCTCCTTCGAGTGTTTCGTAATTTAATAAAAAGAATTGTGGTTCTTTTTCCCGGTAAGAATCATCAGCGACATGTTTAAGTAATTCAAATACGATTATATTTGCTAACATTGCAGATGGAAGTGGTGAAAATGATGCTGATGAATGTTCATTTTGTAAAGTCGTTTCATGTAGCCGATGCCATGCGGATTCCCAGCATTCTTCACGATTAGCTGTTACGATAGGGCCAGCTATACCAAGTGCTGATAAACAGACGGCAGGTATGAAGTTCTTTCCTACTTCTCTACAAATCGTGTGAACTGCTCTTAGGCCTTCAATATCTCCATTTTGAGAAACATACAAAATCCAGTCGAAAGGCTCGAACACTTCATGCAGGGGACGATCAATTGTCGTATCTATTTCCTGAACAAGGACATGATCATCAACTTCATGTGCAAGTTCTACTAGCTCATGAATGCGATCGTAATTTGTTTCCTCATAATCTGTAACAAGGTAATGAAAGGTAGGTAATCCTGATTCTAATAAAGAAGAAACTAAGGAAGTAAGCATATCTCCAGAACCAATTATAAGGACGTTTGCCGCGCGATACGTTTCGAATTTTAGAGCGCCTGAATGAGAATCAGCTTCTAAAAATTCAATTTGTGAAGCGTATCTATCAAGTAATACGCTATTTAATTCATGAGGTGCATCTTGACTTACATCCCGAACGAAACCATTTTCATATAAAATCTCTCCAATTTCAAATACACGATTTTGATAGGGGAGAGGGAGACCATCGGTTATTTCTGCTAAAGAATAATTCCCGTTAAACATTGGCATTAATTTTTCAATCCAGTTGTAAATTCCATCACCGTCCATACGAAATGAACTGGCATTATTTCGAAAATAGACACCCCCGTTTGAGTCGGGGAGGAAAAAAGTATCCTTATTTGCTTTAAGTTTTGCATCAATTGGAAGGTTATTCATTTTAATCCTCCTTACGTTTTAAGCATACATTATTAGCTTATGTTATGAAATTTGTCCCATATGAACGCAATAAAAAAAGGCTGTAGAATAATTCATTCTACAGCCTGTAATAGATTATTAATCTATCAACCTTCTAATAATAATGATTTTGGATCTTCAAGCATATCTTTAACAGCAACAAGGAAGCTAACTGCTTCTTTACCATCAACAATACGGTGATCGTAAGATAAAGCGATGTACATCATTGGACGGTTTTCCATACGTTCTGCATCAATTGCAACTGGACGTACTTGGATTTTGTGCATTCCTAAAATACCTACTTGTGGGCTGTTTAGAATTGGTGTTGACATTAGAGAACCGAATACACCACCGTTTGTAATTGTGAATGTACCACCTTGTAACTCTTTTAATGAAAGTTTGTTATCGCGTGCTTTCATACCTAAATTACGAATTTCGCTTTCGATTTCAGCGAAGTTTAATTGGTTAGCATCGCGTACAACTGGAACAACTAATCCATCTGGAGCTGCTACTGCAATACCGATATCATAGAATTTTTTAATGATAAGCTCGTCGCCTTGAATTTCAGCATTTAATAATGGGAATTGTTTTAATGCTGCAACAACTGCTTTTGTGAAGAATGACATGAAACCAAGACGTACATCATGTTTTTTCTCGAAAGCGTCTTTACGCTCTTTACGTAATTCCATGATTGCAGTCATATCAACTTCGTTAAATGTTGTTAACATTGCAGATGTTTGTTGAACTTCTACAAGACGTTTTGCAATTGTTTGACGGCGGCGGGACATTTTCACGCGCTCAACTGGTTTTTCGAATTCCGTTTTTGCAACTGGAGCAGGAGCTGGACTTTTTGGAGCAGCTGGTGCTTCTTTTGGAGCTGCAGCATGAGCTTGTACATCGTGTGGTCTCACACGTCCAAGTGGATCTGTGCTACGTACGTCGTTTAAGTCGATTCCTAATTCACGAGCCATTTTTCTAGCTGCTGGTGATGCGATAGGACGGTTCGTATTTGGTAAACCTTGTAAAGTTGCAGCTTGCTCAGCATTTGGAGCCGCAGCTTTCGGTGCCTCAGTTGTTTCTTGTTTTGGCTGTTCAGCAGCCGGTGCAGGTGTACTTACTGCAACTGGTGCTCCGTTTGCATCTAAAATTGCGATAGTTGCGCCAACTTCAACTGTATCCCCAGGTTCGCCTAGTAACTTCGATACAATACCTGAATCTTCTGCAATGATTTCTACATTGACTTTATCAGTTTCAAGCTCAACAACGCTGCCACCTTTCTCAACTTTGTCGCCTACGTTGATAAGCCATTGTGAGATAGTTCCTTCAGTAATAGATTCTGCAAGCTCAGGTACTTTAATTTCGATCATTTTAAATGTCCTCCCCTTATTTGCCTAACGGTGTGTTTTTTCTTCTTTTGTCTTCGGTAATCTCCATTTGTTAGCCTGCCCCTGGGCAGAAGATCTGCCCGGGGAACAAGCTAGAAACCTTCATTGTTACTTTCAGTTGCTGAAAACTTCAATTTCTTGTTTATCTTGACGGAAGTTATACTTCACATCTAAAGCGTGTGCAACAATTAGTTCTTGCTCAGCTTTGTGAGCGAATGGATCGCCGCCAGATGGGCTAGAGCGATCTGGGCGTCCAATGTAACCTGTTTTCACTTTATCTCCAGCAAGTTCGAACAGAATTGGAGCCATGTAATGCCATGCGCCCATATTACGAGGTTCTTCTTGAACCCAAATAATTTCTTCTAAGTTTTTAAAGCGTTTAATAATAGATTGAACTTTCTCAGCAGGGAATGGGTACAGCTGTTCAATACGAACGACATGAACTTCATCTAAGTTATACTCACGTTTACCAGACTCAATTTCTGCTGCTAAGTCAATCGCCATTTTACCTGTGCTTAAAACAAGACGTTTTACTTTAGTTGGTTTCATGCCAAGGTTTTCTTGTTCTAGAGCAGGTTGGAAACGTCCTTCGCTTAACTGACTAGCAGTTGAAAGCGTAAGTGGGTGACGTAATAAACTTTTCGGCGTCATCAATACTAATGGTCGAACAGCTTCTGTTCCTAAGATAGATGCTTGACGACGTAAAATATGGAAGTATTGTGCAGCGCTCGTTAAGTTTGCAACTGTCCAGTTATTCTCAGCAGCTAACTGTAAGAATCGCTCTGGACGTGCGCTAGAGTGCTCTGGTCCTTGACCTTCATAACCGTGTGGTAATAGAAGAACTAAACCAGATTTTTGACCCCATTTTGCTCTTCCAGATGAAACATATTGATCAAATAATGCCTGCGCAGTATTTGAGAAGTCACCATATTGCGCTTCCCACATAACAAGAGTTTCTGGAGCGAATACGTTATAACCATACTCGTAACCAACAACAGCAGCTTCTGATAACGGACTGTTATGAACAGAGAATGATGCATTAATGTTTGGTAAACGATGTAATGGTGAATATGTTTCATTTGTATCAGTATCGTGTAATACGATATGACGATGCGCGAATGTACCACGCTGTGAATCTTGACCAGTTAAACGAATTGGCGTACCTTCTTGTAAAATAGAAGCGAATGCTAATGACTCAGCAAGTGCCCATTCAATTTTACCGTTCTCTTCAAGAGCATCTTTACGGCGTTCAAGAATTTTCTTTACTTTCGGATATACGTTAAAGCCTTCTGGCCAAGATAGTAGACCTTCATTAATTGCACGAAGTGAGTCAATCTCAACACCAGTATCAATTGGCTGAATGCCTTTTGCAACAACATCTGGCACTTTAACATGAATTGTTGCAGCGCTCGTATCAGCTGGCGGTACTTGTGCATAGTCAGATTTTAATTGCTCTTGTATAAACTGAGTCATTGTTTCAACCTCATCTGCATTTAGAACACCAGCAGCTTGTAATTGATCTGCATAAATCGCTCTTACAGTTGGATGATTTTTAATCTTTTTGTACACTTGTGGTTGCGTAACTGCTGGGTCATCCATTTCGTTATGACCGTAGCGGCGGTAACCAATTAAATCGATTAAGAAGTCTTTTTTGAACAATGTACGATATTGAATCGCAAGGTTAGCAGCAGCAAGACAAGCTTCTGGATCATCAGCGTTCACGTGAACAATCGGAATATCGAAACCTTTTGCAAGGTCACTTGAATATTTCGTAGAACGAGAATCATAGCTATCAGTCGTAAAGCCAACTGCATTGTTTGCGATAACATGAATTGTTCCGCCTGTTTGGTACGCGTTCAATCTGCTTAAGTTCAACGTTTCAGATACAATACCTTGACCAGGGAATGCAGCATCACCATGAACTAAAATTACGAATGATTTTGAAGTATCTTGTTCTGGAAGACCAGATTTTTTACGATTCTCTTGAGCCGCACGTGCAAAACCTTCTACAACAGGGTTAACGAACTCAAGGTGACTTGGGTTATTTGCTAATGTAACGCGAGTGCTAACTTCTTCGTTACTAACGACTTGTTCTCTACCTAAATGGTATTTCACGTCGCCAGTCCATCCAGAATTTGCTACTGCGCCTTCTATTTTTGCATGTTTGAACTCAGCAAACATGTGACTATATGGTTTTTCTAATACGTGTGCAAGTACGCTTAGACGACCGCGGTGAGCCATACCAATCATGACATCTTCTACGCCGCCCTTTGCACCTTCGAGAACAATTTCATCTAGAACAGGTACAAGCATATCAACGCCCTCGATAGAGAAACGCTTTTGCCCAACGAATGTTTTATGCAAGAATTGCTCGAAACCTTCAACAGCTGTTAAACGTTTTAAAAGAGCAGTTCGTTTTTTATTTGATAGTGGTTGACGCAATGAATTTGATTCCACCATTTGATGCAACCACGCGCGTTCTTCACTATCTTGTATATGAGAAAATTCATAAGCTAAAGATTTTGTATAAACGTCTTTTAATCTATGAATTACATCAAGTGCAGTGTGAATACCTTCTGGCGCATCTTGCCATACTGTTTTTGCTGGAATCGCTTTCAAGTCAGCATCGCTCAGTTCGTTCATTGCTTTTTCAAGAAGAGATTGTCCATTAGCAGCATCTTCCATCGGATTGATGTGAGCCAACGTATGCCCGAAAGAACGAATCTGTTCAACAAGCTGAACGACTTTAAGAATTTTTTCAATGTTCCCTGTGTTTTGAGGAGAAAAATGTGTTGCTGTGTTGTCCCCTGTTACGACATCATCTTGAAACGAAGGAGCTCCAAAAATTTCAAAAAGCTCTTGTAATTCCGGATCAACAGAACCTGCTCCAGTTACGTAAAGATCATACTGCTCAATAACATAACCAAGGTTCGGACCATGGAACTTGGCCCAAGGGTTTGTCGTTGTATTCTTCCTCGTCATTTGTTTAAACCTCCCAATGCATATAATCCTTTTTCCATACAAAAGGTGCATTTTGCTCTTTTCAATAATTGATGAACCAATAATCAATGTAAATGTTTTCTTTACTCTTATGTTATTACAATAATTTACATAATACCAAACACTATTACTTATCTGTTTTGTAAAAAAACATTCACAATAACTTATCACCCAAGTTAATCTTTCATGTTATAAAGTAATTTTACAAAAAAATGGTGTGGATATATTTGGTATACCTATACAAATAACTAAAAATGTTGCATGTAAATATAAGTATAATAGTTAGAATGTTTCGATAAAAAGAGTTCGAATTATGTATATTGAAATAATAAGCGCTTTCATTGATATTATACAACAATATAACGGAATATAGTATAAAAAATAAAAAATTATGAATTTATCGTAAACTTTATTTAGATAGTGTTAAATATTGAAAGGAAAGTGAAGGATTTCTACAAAAAAAGTTGCTAAACATAAGAAATGCTTCATAAACAGTTAGTTTCTATAAATATGCCGAAAAACACCGTAAAACCAATAACGCATTTCGTGGAATAAAGAGATAAATGAAATATTTTAAAAGGATAAAACAAATAGGGAGATATTAAATTTTAAAAAAAGAGAGGAGGAGATATAGTAACGGTTCATTACAGTGTTCCATGTTTCATTTCAAAATAGACGTGCTGAAAATGAAAAAGTTTCTTCTATATAAATAGAACGAAAAATAAACAAAATGAATGTAAAGGGAACTTGACGTAAAGTTTCCTTTACATATATACTCGATATAAGGAAGGAGGGAGAAATTTCCTTGGAAAATAAAATGGTCGAATACCGAAAAAAATTTGGACTATCTCAAGAAAAATTGGCTGAGAAACTTGGAGTTTCCAGACAAACCATCATTTCAATTGAAAAGGGAAAATACGATCCATCACTTCCGTTAGCATTTGAAATAGCGAAAACATTTCAGACAACGATAGAACATGTATTTATTTATGAAGGAAAAGAAGAGGGGGAATAGGGATGAATTATTCACAAAAGTACTTTTTAATTATGGGAATTATTTTCTTTATTATGAGTGGAACCATGGTATTAGCGGGCATAATGACGCATTCCGCACCACCGGCTCCAACGTATACAGTACTTGCGATGATGATTATGTGTTTCTGCTTAAGTTACTTACACCCGCAATTTAAAGAAAAAGATGAGCGAATGAAACTTATTCGTTATAAAGGAATGTTCTTCAGCTTTTTTGCGCTAACGGCATATTACCTTCTTTTCTCTTTCGGTTTAAATCTACACGTAATTACACTATCTGCAGTTGAACTATTAAACATACTTATGGCACTTACGATGAGTACAGTATTTATCTCATTTGTTGTTTTATCGAAAAGATATTAAGATGGAAGAGAGAAAGGAAGATTAACATATGCAAATGATGTATGCTTTTGGTATTGGGCTTGTATTATTTTTAGCCGTATTCTTATTTATTCGGAAAGACGTTCAAGGTGGGACGTTAACGAAAAGAGGCTTTTATAAAATGATCGGCTGTTTAGTTGTTATGTTTATAGCGATTATCGTAATGATTGTTTTAATAAATCAATCACTATAGAATATAAAAATGGAACCTTACTGTAGTAAGGTTTTTCTTTTTGGTATAAAATCTGAAAATTCCCTCTATATCCATTTACTACATATAATAGATATTATATAATTTAATAAAATGATAGATAGGGAGCATACTATATGAACAAAAAAACTATCTTCTTTTTATTAACATGCCTACTACTTATAGCTAGTATTACTTATATAATATGTAACAAACGAGAACAAGTGCCACCTATGTTAGTATGGGAGGACCAAGAATACTATGTTACGAATGAACCTGCCGAAGCTGAAAAAGTTGGACAAAGGCTCGGAGAAGTAACGAAGAAAATCAAAACAAGTAAAAAACCTACTAAAAACAGTGAATCCAACATAGTACAAGAAAAAACAGAAGTATTCACAATGATAGAGGAAGAAAAAAATCCTCACTCATCTTTAATCATAAAGGAGCCTTATAGTGACGAATATAGAGTAGTAAGACCGATGTTACATGTACTATAAAGTGAAAAGGAGACTCAGATGCAGACAGTAACTTCATATCCATGTTCCAAGATCGATACGAAGATATTAAAGTGTTCGAAAGTTATCGTCCTTGGACAGATTGGTTTTATGATGTTGCGTGGGATATTACTTGAATGGTGTTAGATAGTAAGGAGCATAAAATATGGTTCATTTGTGCTACGGATACGGATTGATAGAAGAGGGGCCTTGTAGGAATGCTACAAGGCTCTTTATCTTTTGGGAATTAATAGAAAATGAATTATATAAATGCTATACTAAAAAATGTTTGTAATGTCAGTTTCATACTATTGTATAATGCTGACTTACTAGAAAAGATAAGAGGAGAATGAGCATGCAAAAGATAAAGAAATTATTGCTGTTAATGATGGTAGTAGGATTAACAGTTGGTGTTTTAGCAGGATGTGCAAATCCGAAAGATACGACAGAAGAATTTTTAACAGCAATACAAAAAGGTGATGTAGAAAAGGCTCGTACATTTGTTGAGAGTGACAAGGAATTTAATAAACTAAATGAAAAAACAGATGATGCTGAGGCAAAAGCAATGCTGAGTGCAATTACGAAAAACTTTAAATTTGAAAAGCTAGAAGAAGTATCGAAAAAAGATGACAAAGCAGAAGTGAAAGTGAAAATTACATCTGCAGATCTATCCGTTGCTGTAACAAAAGCAGTGGGAGAAGTTATGCCAATGGCCTTCGCTAGTGCCTTTAGTGAAGATAAAGAACAATCCGAAAAAGCAATCGAAAAAACAATGACATCAACTATCGTCAAAAATTTAGCGGATAAAGATGCAGCAATGGCAACTCGCGAAGTTACATTGAACTTAAAGAAAAACAAAGATGGCGACTATAAAATCGTTGCAGATGATAACTTGAAAGAAGTATTGTTTGCTAATGCGAAGTCTTTGGAGAAGATGTTTGGCGGGAAGTGATTGACTTACATAAAAAAGAGAAACCATATCACGTGGAAGGTTGATATGGTTTCTCTTTTTTTATGACCCCGGAGAGGCTCGAACTCACGACCTCCACCCTGTCAAGGTTATAAAGTTTTGCCGATTATAACAGATTGAGGGTGAGAAACGTTGATATAAAGAGGTTTTTAATTAATGATAAGGGAAATAGAATGATGCTAAATGCCCCATAATTGCAAGGTTCTGCCCCATTTCTGCCCCAAAAATAGAAGAAATCCTTTGATACCAATGACTTATGAACAAGGAAAGGATAATTACAACGCAAAAAAAATAGGATGCTTCTGAATAAACATCCTATTTTGTCTTACTTAACATATTATTTGGTGTAATTAATGCATCTAATTTATTTGATGCTCCTTGATCAGCAGATTGTAGGGAGTGAGTATAAATATCAATAGTTGTATTAATTCTTGAATGACCTAAGCGACTGGAGATAACTTTCATATTTTCACCGGCTTCTAAAAGTAGGGTGGCAGATGTATGCCTTAGTCCATGAAAATTCACATGTCTTAGTCCATATTTAGCGGTGAATTTACTCCACTTCTTTGTAATATGACTCGGATATAGTGGCTTTCCATGCCATGCTGTAAAGATAAAGGAATATTCTCCACCTTCCCATAGTTCCGCACATGATAATCTATTTTCATTCCAGGTATGTTTATATCGAAGAAGTTTATTTAATAGGGATAATGGTATTGAAATGGTTCTTTTTGATGTTCTTGTTTTAGGTTCTTTTATATGGTAATGGCTATTAGCATAAGATACAGACTGTCTAACCGTAGCAGTACTATTATCAAAATCGATATCTTTCCATTCTAATCCTAATAGTTCCCCGCGCCTAAACCCTGTCATAATTGCCAATTGAAAAAGGATTTGATACATTTCTTCCTCTTGATCTAATAGGTTCATTATATGGCGGGTTTCCTCTAAATTATATGGTTCTTTTACTTCTGCAATTTCTTTAAACTTCTTCAGTTTTTCAGCTGGATTCTTTTTTATTAATTGCCATTCCTCAGCACGTTTGAAAATATTCTTTAAAACTCGGATAGCATAATTGATGGTACCAGCTGATAGATTACCTTCTTTTCCATCCTTACGGGAACTGTTTTTAAGGTTATCAGCAAAAGTTATTAAATGCATAGGTTTAATATCTTCCAAATTCATGTTTCCGAGGGTAGGAAGAATACGCAGTTTCAAATGATAACAATAAGTTTCATATGCTTGAGGTGATAGGGCATCAATTGCATATTTCTTTTTCCATTCTTCAATAAAATCCTTAAATAACATCTTCTCAGGCTTAATATATTCTCCAGCTTCTATTTCAGTAATAAAAGCAGCAAGCTCTTTTTGTGCCTCACGTTTGTTCTTCGCTTTTGCTTTCCTCGACACTCTTAATGGATTGCCTTTTTCATTGTATCCAGTTACTACACGCATACGATAGCCGTCACCGTGTTTTTCGAGTGTACCTTTCATAGAAATTCACCTCTCATTATGTTAAACAACCACTACTAGCTGGGGGCAAGGAAGGATGTTGGTTTGAATATCTCTTATTATTAATAGACAGATAGATATCTGAGAGCGGGAAATTAATTTAAGCGCAAATCGTTAGAAATTTTTTGTAAATCACGTCTGGCTTTTATAAGTACATCTATAGCTTTTTCATATGCTTCTGCACTTAAATCATCAAAGATTAGTTCTGCTGATTTTATAGCAGCCGGATAGATTTTCATTCTCCCTTGCTCCCCCAAACTTGGAAGTTTAGCTGTTTTTCGGGGATCTTCATATTTTTCATTTAATTCGTTTTGTAAACTGATAATATCCCCAGCAATTTTATTTATTATTCCTCGGTCAGTGTTTCCTATTCCTGCTAGATTGGCTACAGCCTGTTTTATCAAATTTTGTAAATCACTTTCATCGCCAACCACATGATTAGCATATTTTATTCGTTTGATTTCACTTTGAATTTCTTCAATACTGTAACCAGTGTTTTTTTCCCATATATCCCAACCGTCAGGATCATTTGTTTCTTCTGTTAAATATTCAACAGGGACAGTTAGAATTTGAGAAATTTCTAATAACATATTTTCGTCTGGGATGCGGCTTCCTTTTTCATAATAGCTGACTGCTTGTTGTGTGATATTCAATTTTTCAGCTAATTCTTTTTGACTAATACCTTTTCTTTGACGGGCTATTTTTATGCGTTTCAAATAAATCCCCTCCTATTTCAAAATCATTTTAACAAGAAAAACAAAATAATACAACGTTGTTGTTGACGATACAACACTGTTGTGATAAATTGTTTTTATACAACACCGTTGTAAATGATAAAAGGAGCGGTGAAATCATGAAAGCAAATCAAGACATTAGAGATTTAATTTACACTAATCGTCTAAAAAATTGGCAAGTTGCAGAACAAGTTAGTATTTCAGATAGTCGTTTATCTGTATGGCTACGCACACCATTAAACGATGAACGCAAAGCACGAGTTTTAAAAGCGATAGATGAGTTAACAAAATAAGGAGGTCTAAAAATGGAACGATCTACACTTACGGCAAGAGAGGCAGCTATTTATCTGGGTGTGAGCATTGATTTAGTTTATAAGGAAAGTATTTATGGTTCTCTACCATGTGTAAGGATAGGGAAAAGAAAAATTTTTCGCAAGGAAGCACTTGATCGTTGGATGACTTCACAGGAATTGCGTTGTTTAGATGGCGGACTGAAAACAAATGTTAGATGTGACTTATAGCTTATAAGAACATTTAATGGTTGCTCCAAAAAAGAGAAAACAATAATTTAAAGAATCCTTTTTCCGAGAAATCAGAAAACCCTAAAGGTGGTAGACCAATCTAAGAATACATACTTCGATTTGGAATGACAAAAGAAGTCGCATTAGACGAATATGAAATAAAGTCCACAAAAGATTAGGTAGATAATAGTTATTAATTCAAATTGCTTGGATATTTTATAACAACGTCGATTTGGAAACAATTGAGGTGAATAGGTTAATGACAACTGCTGAAATACGTGAAGACAAGTTACATATGATTTTAGAAAAAGCGGAAAACGGTGATTCAAAAGCAATCAAAGTTGTAAAAGAAATTAATCGAATATTAAAGCAAGTATGATAGTTCCTTTTAAAAACATTATTTAGCATCAAGGAGGTGAGAAAGTGTTATCTACTATAACATCACATAAAGAAAAAATAGAGATTAAATATGACAGGTTAATAGATATAACTAATTTTAAATCCCTTACTAATACCAATGCATTTAACGAAAAAATATCATATGGAGAGTTCTTAAACAGGATAAGTGATCCTATGATAACTGCCAAAAAAGGAAATGCAGGCGGGTTTGTAGGAGGGTATGTTCAAAATAAAAGAAATAAAGAAAATGTTAAAAGCAGAAGCATAATATCGATTGATATAGATGAAGTACCACAAGGTTTAAACGTTTGGGAGAACATTGAGGGCTTTACAAATTTCGCGGTTGCTATGTATTCAACACACAAGCATACAAAAGATGATCCGCGGTACAGAATCATAATACCTTTGCTTTACGACATTGAGCCGGAACACTATGAGGAGGTTACACAATATTTAGTTGGCATTCTCCAAATGTGGATAGATGAAACTTCTTACCAATTTGAACGACACATGCACTATCCGACTTGCAGCACCCCTAATGATTACGAATTTTATTATCAAGACTTACCCTTTTTTGATGCAAGTTTTCTTACAAAACAGCATGAAGAAATTAAGACATTTAAAAAGAGTGAAAAAGCCGACCCACGCACAAAACAAAATTGGATTGGGGCATGGACAAATATTTATTCGGTAATAGATATTTTGGACAACTTCTTATCGGATAAATATGAGCCGTTTAGAAACAATAGATATACCTATATTGATGGTAGTACTAAAGGTGGATTAGTTATTTATGATGGTGATTTACATGCACATAGCAACCATTCAACAGACCCGATAAGCGGTAAGAATGTAAACAGTTTTGACTTATATAGGCTACATAAATTTTCCCACCTAGATAACGGCACTGAGGATATGAAGGACAAGCCTAGTTATAAAGCCATGATCGAGCATTGTAAAAAAGACGAAAAAGTGAGGGCGTATTACGAGGAACATATAAAATTTGAAGTCGAAGTTAAAGACTTGCAAGTGATAGACCTAAAAAAAGAATTGCGAGATAGGTATTTTGAGGAATTATCGCGATTAGAACAAGAATGGGAAGATAACGGAAAAAAAGGGAGAAAACCCATTACCATTAGCCCTGCAAGGTGTTCAGTAATTCTACCTGAATACATTAGTTTCATCCTTTTTGATCTAGAAGAAAATACCCGTCTAGCCATGTATTTGCCAGAAGAAGGGATTTACACCCAAAACACAACTGTTATTAAAAGGGTTATATCATGGTTAGAACCAAAATTAAACAACACGAAAGCCGAGGAAGTCATTTACCATTTAACAAATACAGCGGAAGTAAAGGAAAAAACAAATTCAAGATATTTAATACCAGTTAAAAACGGTGTATTTAATTTGAAAACTAAGGAACTAGAACCATTTACCGCTGATTATGTGTTCACCACCAAGATTGCCACACCTTATTATGAAAACCCTGTTAACCCTGTTATAGATGGTTGGGATGTAGTTAGTTGGGTGAAATCAATAGCGTGTGGGGATTTAGAAATCGAAAATCTTTTGTGGCAAGTAATGAACGATGCTCTTAATGGTAACTATTCACGTAGGAAATCAATTTTTCTTATAGGTGAAGGGAATAACGGTAAGGGAACATTCCAAGAATTGATTATGAATTTAATTGGTATTAAAAACATAGCAACATTAAAAGTAAATGAATTTGACGAGCGATTCAGGTTAAGTGTACTTGAAGGGAAAACAGCGGTTATAGGTGATGATGTACCAGCCAATGTGTATATAGATGATTCATCTAACTTTAACAGCGTTGTAACTGGTGACATGGTTTCAGTCGAATTTAAAAACAGGCCTATATATAACACAGTGTTCAGATGTAGTGTCATTCAATCAACAAATGGTATGCCAAAATTTAAGAATAAAACAAATGGAACTATAAGAAGGATTGTAATAGTACCATTTAAGGCTGATTTCAATGGCGGAGCTGAAAATTTCAAAATCAAAGATGAATATATCAAAAATGAAACAGTGCTGCAATTTGTCTTATATAAAGCTATTAACATGGACTTTGAAAAATTTGATATTCCGAAAGTTTCCTTGCAAGAATTGGAGGTATTCAAGCAGGATAATGATCCTATTCTTGATTTCAAACTATCTGTTTTTGATGAATGGGGAATACAGGAAGTACCGAAATATGTAGTTTACGGATTCTATAAGAAGTTTTGCTATGAAAATGGTTATAAACATTTGGCAGATAGACAATTCCATAAACACTTTAAAACGTATTTAGGTGAGGAATGGGAAGATTCACAGAAAAAATTCCAATATGAAAGCCTTATAAAAATACTTGGAGATTTAGATCAGATGGGAATTGGTTTTCCAGATAAATCCAAACCATATAAAGCATATAAGAACAGCATGTTTAAAGTTGTATAGCGGTAACTGAGTAACTGAAAAGTAACCGAGACTTATTTTTCGGTTACCGTATTAAAGCTTAGAACCACAAGGGTTGTAGCAATTCGGTAACCGAGTAACCGAAAAAAATATTGTTTTTATGTTTTTAATAAAAAAAGTATGTATAAAAAATATAGAGTAAGGATAGATTTTCGGTTACCAGTTACCATGTGTATAAAAACCGTTGTGGGAGTAAGGGGGAAGGCGGTAACCGAGATATGCAGTTTCAGTTACCTTTTCGGTTACCAACTAAACAAACGAAAGAAGGTAAATCAATGGCAACTAAAAAAACTCCAATCGTATTAGCAATTGAACGTGATGAAAAAGGACATCTTAGTACATGGTGTCAATACTGTAGAAAGTTTCATCATCACGGAACAGGTGAAGGACACAGGGATGCACATTGTTTTGAGGAAGATAGTCCATATATTCGTACAGGCTATGTCCTTAAGAAGATGAAACTATCGGGTAAAGAGGTTGTTACAAAGAGTGAGCCTAAGTAGGTGATACGTAATTGGTTTGCCTTAAAGATTATCAAATGTTAGGAGAAGAGATCACTTATTTGGAATACAAGTTAAATAGAATACACGCTGAATTAAAACGTCAGAGTAAATGGGGTCAAGATATATTATCAATTAATACAGGCAATGAAGAAACAGAAAAGATACTAAATCAACTTAGGAAGAAACTCACATTTAAGAAAGAACAATTGCAACGGCTCGATGATATATTGAGTAATTTCAAAAACTTAGAACAACAGATACTTAAGCTGAAATATATTGAAGGAATGACGTTAGAAGGCATAGGAACCAAATTAAATTACAGTACGCATTATATTAAAGTGAAACATGCTGAGATTATGAGAAGAATTAAGTTTGCTGAGAGATTAAAGGTAAGAGAATAGAGAACTGTGGAAGGAAAACAAAATATTTTAAAAGCTATTTAATTAATTAAACAAGAATTGAATTGTTCATTTGTAAACAAAAATTAAAAATGAATTTTTAAATAACACCCCCCGCCTAATTTTTAGAAACAATTTTGCTGGGGGACCGAGCAACGCGGGGGGGAGATTTGTCTTTTTATTTTTTGCTTTTCGCGCGCGGAACAGAAAAAAACGCATGTTATCTTGGCTTCTAAATTAATAAATGAAAGTGTGGTGATACCGTGACAATCAAGAAAAAGAACTATGAATTGGCTTTTGAAGACTATAAAAATGGCATGTCATACGCTGATATTGCTACAAAATATGGCGTTGCTGAAACTACTGTCCGTGTTACCTGGCGTAAGCGACATTGGAAAGAATCATTAAAAGAACATACTAACTTACGAGATAAGATCCGTGACGATTTGCTAGGTCAAATGAGGTCAAACGGTGTCATTCACGGACATTTTCTTGATTTAGTAGAAGATTACATGGCAATGTGGGATATCAAAAACAATTTGATTGCTGATATTGAAGAACGCGGTGTATCTGTAATGGGTGTAACGGGATCAGTCAATAAGAATGATTCTATTTCAGAATTAACAAAAGTTATCACGTCTATGTCAAAGTTGTTAGAGTTTTAGGTATCGACATTGAAGAAGCTGAAGACGATGAAGAACTTTATATATAAATAATAATATAACAGGAGGTCATGAAAATATGGCACATTTAGAGAAAAGTTTAAAATTGAAAGAATTATTTTATCAACAAATCAAAACAGAGGAAAGAAGCCTTCCGGTCCTGGAAAAGCTAAAATTAGCGGAAGAGTGTCAAAGAAACGTTACGTCACGTAATGAATATGACCACATTACAAAGATTGTTGAAGAACTAAAAAAAGACTATGCAGCCGAAAGGAAATTCGGTTACACGCCAACGGTTATTTTTAGCGAGGAAGACAAAGCCCAGGCGGCGAAAGTGATTAAGAAAGATATCAAAGAAATGGACAAACGTTATATCGAGTTACGCAAACGAAAAGATGACTTAGAAATGTCTATTGCTGATGAAGTTGCCGCTATTAATGTAGAACTAAATGAAATGCATGAAGCTCACAGAAAGTTAATGCATTGTAACGAGATTTACGGTGGGTATTACTGTGAACTATATGAAATGGTTACATCTACGAAATCGGAGGTATTACGATAATGATTACAATATATGAAAAAATTCTATCGGCACGAGAAAGAAAACATGCTTATCATACTTATGATATTGAACTAACGCCGCTAACAGATGCAGGGAAAGTATTATTCGGTCGTATGGACTTATTAAAGGGAGAAATGGACGGACAGGTAAAAAACTGGTTAAAGAATGCTTTATCACGTAACAAAGGCAACTTCAAACCTAATGACAAATATACTTTTTACTATGATGATCCGAACGAATCAGAAGATCAGCGAGTAAACGAAGTGTTACGTTATGTAGAAAACAAGATTTATAGAAAATGGGAAACAAGTACAAAATGGGGTAATTTAAAATCTCCTATACTTGGAGTTGACTATTCAGTGAAAATTGAAAAGAGAGTTGATGTCCTGGACACGCCGAAAAAGGGTGGCAAACAAAAAGTGCTTAAAAATCCAGCGATTGAAGTTGAGGGAAAAGAAGTAAACGAAACGTTAGTTATTGAAGGTTAACACATGAACCCTGTTATCCGGGGGTCTTTTCCGTTTAAAGCCAGAAATAACGAAAAAATGAAAAACGGCTTTCCAGTTTGTTATATATGCTATTTTGCGTAACTGTCTAATGTATTTATACCTAAACGACGAATAACATGAAATAAGGAAAGATAAGCGCGTTAGGAAGAAAGTTACTAAGGAAGCAATTGCAGTAGAAATAATAAGAGAGGTAACAGAAGATGAAAACAAAACTTATTTTAGACGTTAATAAAACCCAACATGCTCAACTTAATTCCATTGTCACTGGAAGGGTAGGTGATAAAGCTAGTAATACCGTCGATGTATATATTGTTGACGGTTTTATTCCATATAATTTAACCGGAAGTGACGTATATTTCGAATGTGCTAAACCTGACAATACTTCCGTAAGAGATAAGAACGGAATCACTATGATAGATGCAGCTAAAGGTCATTTCGAATACACATTCCCAACGCAAACATTCTCATCTCTGGGGAAATCTAAACAAGCGTACTTTACCGTAGAGAAGAATTCAACTGTAAAAGCTACAACTCAAGACTTTATTATTGTTTCATTGCCAGATGCATTAACTAACAGAATTCCATCTAAAACTTATATTTCTCAATTAGATGAGCTAATTAAACAGTTAGAACAAATGCAATTAGATGTATTAAATAGTGAAGCATATAGAGAAGCGCATGATGCAAAAGAATTTGCAGAACAAGCAAATGAATTATCTATTAGTATACAAAAACAATTAGACACAATTGTAATTAATGGTGATTCATCAGTTGAAGCAGCACAAGCTAGGGAAAGATTGAATGGAAATGTATTCCCCGTTTTAAAAGACCGAATCGACTATGATTCGAATAGAGTGGATATATTCTCCACATCCAACGGAGTTACGGTTGAGTTATTTCCTGTTCAAGTCCCGGAATCGGATGATAGTGGGCGTTTCAGAAGAACTATCGAATCGTTTAATGGTGGAATTGGAACTATTAATCTTAATCCTAAAAGGTACAAAATTTCTTCCCAGTTGGATATTCCAGATGGTTTCTGTTTTAGTGGATTAGGCTATGTTCCACGAGGTAGCAATAAATTAGGAACTATTATAGAAAGAACAGCTAATGTAGTAGCTTTTAATATTCAAGGCACTTCGGTAATTTCAGGTGTTAATAAAGGTGGAGTTAAGTTCAATAACATAAAGTTTCATGGAGGCGACTTTGTTGAAGATTTCATGAGGATAACAGCTTGTACTGGTTTCGTCTTTGATGAATGTTTATTTTATGCTATGGGTGGAAGACAGATTAAAGCAACTGAGTTTATGGACAGTCGGTTTGTGAATTGTTTATTTGAATGGGGAGGAAACGCCAGTGGTACCTTGCCGGCAATCGAGTTAATATCTGGAGGGGAATACGAATTCACTAATCAAATCCACTTCGTAGGGTGCCGTATGGAAAGCTATAGAGGGACAATGCTTAAGACTACTGGTGATAATACAAACGAGATCTTTTTTACAAATTGTAAATTTGAAAGCTTACAATCTAATGTGTCTCATCTTGTATTTGAGAATACAAATGTAATATCTTTTGATGTTGTTAATATTTGTTCAAGAGGTAGTGTCGGCAGCGTTCTTCCAAGCCAAGTATCTTTTTCTAATTGCTCAGGTATCACTGGTGTTTTGCTATTAGAACATACAGGAGTAATCGATACTAATGCAGCAAAGATAGATAGATTTGTAAATGTACAATCATCATCAAATATTGATATTTATGTACATGTTTATTTAAACGGGAATAAAGGGTTAAGTCCATCAGTAGTAATGGTTGATCAACTTTCTGACGAACCAAGCATATCGGTCCGCGGTAGTATAAAGGATTACAATGGCACTAGAGAATTATGTAATTATAGTCAAAAAATAAGAAGTTCAAGTATTAGAACAATGAATCCTTATTTACGTTTTAAAAAGTCTGATATAAACGGAGAGTATTGGGATATAGGCCGAGTTATCGCAGATGGTATAAAATCTAAATTCCGGCTGATTCATGGGAGTAATGAATCAGGAGAAAGACTAGTATTTGATATAAACGCTAATGATGACATGACATTTTATCGAGATGTATTCATGAACGGAAGAGCATTTCACCCTTCACAGTTATCTACATCTCCTTTCGGTCGTGAAGGCAGTTTATATGTAGATACAACCAACTCAATAGCTTGTCATCGTTTTCAATTAGGCGGTGATTGGAGACGCATAGGTTATTCGAATTCAAAACCGACTTCTGGTGTTTGGAAGGTAGCCGATAAAATATATAATACTAATCCAGTGCCTGGTGGATATGAAGGATGGATTTGTACTTCCACAGCGCCTCTTATCTTTAAAGAGTTCGGTAAAATAGAATTATAGAAACATCATTAATAATTAGTTGTCTACTCAGATTACTAATTATTTTTAATATGGTTGTCTCCCTAGAAATTATCATATTTCCATGTACGCATTTACTGTATGACAATATATGTTTATAATTAATATGTAATTTTTATAAATTAATAGTTTCTAGGGAGGACTTATGGGAATAGTAGATTCAAGAAGGGATAAAAAAATTGATATTTTAAGGTTTATAGCTATAACGTGTATTATTTTGGCCCATAGTGCACCACCAGGCGCAATATTCCAATTAAGGAACTTTGACGTAACTTTAATGGTTTTACTAATGGGTACCTCTTTTTATTTAAGTAATACAGGTAAAGAAATTAAATATACAAGTTATTTAAAAAAGAGATTTAACAGATTAGTTATACCGACCTGGGAGTTTCTAACGATATTTTTTGTTCTATTTTTGATAATATCTTTAATCATGAACGTTGATTATTACTTTAGTTTAGATGATATCATAGGATCATACACAATGTTCTCGGGGATTGGCTACGTATGGATCATGAAAGTATTTTTCATTGTTGCAATGATTAGTCCATTTCTTTTGAGTTTTAGTGAAAAAGTTAAAGATAACAAAATGTATTTATTGTCATTAGCAATAGGATATGGAATTTACACTTTGTTTTTACTTATTAATCATAATTTTTCAGGATTTGGTCAAAAGATTTTTGAAGAGTATTTTATACAAGGTATAGGATACGGATTAATTGCAGCGATTGGAATTAGATTAAAAAAACTAACAAAAAAAGAATTAGTGTGCGCTTGTTTATTTTTCTTGGTTGTATTTGCTAGTCTAATGGCATGGCATCATTTCGATTCAACTCAAGCGTTTAAATATCCACCTACTATGTACTATTTTTCATATGGTTTATTTGCTAGTATTTTTCTCTATCTCATTCTTGATTTTAAATTTGTAAATAAAATATTTGATAATAGGTTTGTATACTTTATATCTAAGACTTCTTTATGGCTATATTTTTGGCACATAATTCCTATATATTTAATTAAAATATTTGGGGATAGTTTGCCATTAGTATCAGGTAATTTTGTAACAAGATTTATTTTCTTATTTGTAATCGCGCTAATCTTAACAGTGCTTCAAGAAAAAATAAAATCAAGTCGTAAAGGGACAAGACAAAAACAAATGAAACGAGTAGCTTAAATTTGGGTGTAATAATTTGATACAAGTTTTTCAAAAAAAGGGAGGCGTTTTCGCTTCTCTTTTTATTTTGAGGAGATGGGAACAGTGGAAGATGCAATTTTTAATTCAGTTATTCAGCAGGGAGCATTCGCATCTTTATTCATGTGAATGATATTTACTGTGAAAAATATCATTCTATTTAAATTGATATAAATAATAATCGATTGATATTTAAATAAATAATTAGTAAAATCACACATACTTTTGTAAAAATAGTATAAAACCAGCAAAAAAGAATATTAGAGGAATGTATGCAGATGTCTAAACGCTTAAATTCTAATATAAACGGATCGAATCCTAAAAGTCACTATCATTAAAAAGGACGGTGGAGTAAGTTACATGTTGCTAGGAATCCCACTTGATTGCACAGATGTTGTAAAAGGATCAGTAGATACAGCTACAGTATTTTACTTTGGTGACTTTTCATCTTTCGTTATTCAAGAAAATGCTGCGGGATTAGAAGTTGAGGTGATGCCAGAAAGGTATGCTCTTAGAAACGAAATTGGATTTAAGCTATACAACCTTCTTGATGGGAAGCTAATCTATTCAGAGGTAGAACCAACTGTGTATCGTTTGGAACTTAAAGTGGTTCAGCCGAGATACGTGTAAAAATAGGTCATAGGCTTACTTTTATTTCCATATTGCATTTATAGGGCTTATAAATACCGTTTTGTCTATTATGGGTACACCCTAATCATCCATCTACTAGCTACTGAAAATGAAAACACTTTGTTCCAACTGTATGATTAGGATGTATGATAATAAGTTGAAAAAAATAGGGAAATTCGTGATTACAAGTGTATTTAGAAATAAATGTATGACTAATACTCAAAATTACATGTATCTCGGCTGTACCCCTTAAATAATTAATTATGAAAAGCAACTTGTCGTATAAAATGGCACGTTGCTTTTTGTATTTGAAGGGAGTGAATAACATGGAAAAAAATACATTAAAAAACATATTCCACATGTATTGTTTTTACATCGTACGTTTTCAGGATGGCGCAGAACAACGTATAAGCCGAAATAAGCTAATTTACGAGAATCATATACTTTCCTATCACGAGAACTTCAGAGATTGTTTGGTGGAATTCTATGAGCTTAGAGACAACGAATCATTACATTCATTCTACCAATTTATAGTGGATGCTGTTAACTCTCTGAAAAAACAGGAAAGAATACTGATTTATGAGCGATATCTACATAAGAATCATTACAAGTCTAATAGAAAACACTATATGGCATTGGATATGAAGCCACACCAATATGACAAGTTGCTGCAATCAGCCAGTGGAAAGATAGTAGCACGTTTAGAAAAAATGTTTTTGCTAACAATAGCGATCTACTCGGACAATAAGTTTATTCCATTCTCAATTACAGAATTAGAGACTTACACGAATTTGAGTAGAGCTACGGTTACAAGACTTGTGAAAAAGTTAGAAGAAAAGGGATTTATCGAGGTTCAAAGGGATGGAACAGCAACAAATAATTACAAAGTAACATTGTAAAAATAGCCGACGTCGGCGAATTTAGCACAAAAAACAAAGAAAGAGCAGGAGATTGCGCCTCCTACTCTTTCAAATAAAATAATCCCTATGGAAAAGATGTATTTAGTATGGTAGCACAAAAAGAAGATAAATACTCAGAAAAAGCTATAAAAGAAAACATTGTAATGGAATTTGTTGGAGTTTGCTTAGATAAAGGGATGGAAGTAAATGAAAGTTTCGGATTACTAAACGAATTGATTACTCTTATTAAGCAAAAACAATTTGAAGAACATATATGGCAAGGATTAATAGATAAAGCGATAGCTGAAGCGAATAATAAAGAAGGTGCAACGCTATGAGTGAAGTGAACAACATGTTAGAAGAATTTGAGGTTTTATTACATAAACTTATAACCGCAGCACATAGTGGCTATGAACAAGTGATAAATCAATAAAATATGGTAAAAGAATGGCTAAAGAATAAAAAAGGCATGGTTATCCACGTCTTTTTTATGTAATAATAGATTTTTATATTTAGAAAGTGAGTGAGCATCATGACAAAACAACAATATACATATCAGGTTACTTTTTATTTATCTGACGGTAAAGAAATAAGTGGTAGAGTTACACGCGACGAGGATATAGGAACATGCCTAAACACATTACAGGATTTAATAAAAAATAGTAAAACGATATGTATTCCTAAAATCGGGACTGTAATACGAACGAAATACATTACTCATGTGAAGATAATAGAAGTTAAAAATGAAAACGATTGATACGTGAATTATTCTTCAAAAGGATATATCATTGCTATAGCGAATATTTTTCATGAGGTGATGGTGTTATGACAGATAAAACAGACAGCTCTCAATCCATATATGTCAGCAAAGATGTAGCGATTATGCTAAAAATTCAAGAGTCCACTTTGCGTAAGTACTGTATCATGCTCGAAGAACAAGGATACCATTTTCATAAGAATGAGCATGGCCATCGTGGATTTATGGATAACGATGTTATAACACTTCGAAAGTTAATTGAAATTAAGTCCCACCCTGATATGACATAAAAACAGGCTTGTAACGCAATCATGACATGGGTTAAGGAAAAGGGTATATAACGAGTTGAAAGAAATGATTCAACAGCAAAACGATATGTTACAACAGATGGGAGCTGATTTGCAAGCGAAAAAGATTAATTAAAATAATTCACCTATTCTCAAGTGGTGTTTAACTAATACAGGTGTTGAAACTGATCGGAACGGCAATATTGTACCGGTAAAAAATCAAGCTGCTAAGATGCGGATAGATGGAACGGCAAGTATGTTAGATGCGTATGTTGGATTATTTGAGCATCATGATGAATTTTTAAGAGCTTTATAAGAAGGGGAATTATAGTGGTCACAACTCAAAAAAAGGATAAAAAAATAACGATTTTAAAGGTTGAATATGGAAGAGATGAAATAGGACAACAAATTGAAATGAAAAGTCCGTAAAAAGTTGGCGAAAATATTTGGGCTTATTACAGACTAGCATCAGCTAATGAATTTTTAGGTGCAGCCGTAACAAATTACAAGGTAGAGGCTATTTTTAGAATTGGATGGAGAAATGATTTACATCCAAGTATGAGCATTATGTTTAGAGGTAAAGAATATGGTATAACTCGCATTGATGATTTTGAAGGTTATAAACAAGATTTAACAATTTACGCTTATGCACTTAATTAGGAGAAAGGCACATATCGTATTTGTTCCTAAGGAAGTCCTTGGATTTTAAAAGCTTTATATTTAAATATCCTTATACTTACAAGGTGAATACTGTTAAAATAAAATTGGAAGGGAGGTTTTTAGATTGAACAAAATGTATTTGGGTCTAACTTTTACCTCAGTAGGTATAATATTTTTAATGTTATCATTAACAGTGTCATTACCAACTGCATTATGGGCAGTTTCACTCGGAACAAGTATTGTAATGAACTTCGCGGGTACTGTTATTTTAATGCAGCTTATCAAAACAACAAAAGAGAGTATATGATTAAACAATATTATTGTTTAACATAGAAAAAGTGAACGAGTATGAAAAATATTCGTTCACTTTTTTATTCTTTATAAATATAGTTCATAATCCCCGTCAATACTGTTTGGATCTCCAAATGTTTCTTCGTATAGATTACCCGCTTTTGTAAAACCGTTTTTTAATGCAAAGCGGTAACCTTCTTCAGTTATAACTTCCTGTAATACTAAGCGTTTGAAGCCTTTTTCTTTCGCAAATGTCTTAAACCATTCAAGAACAATACTTCCTTTTCCTTGATTACTTGGGATAATGCTTATAGCGGCAATTGCCAAGTATGGATTGGGGAAAAACTCACTTCTAAGGTTAATAGTAACTTTAGATTCTTTAGAAGAAATATGTAAAGTATATTTAGAAAAACCTTCAATCATTTCTATTTCGTCTTGTATTATTTCTTCTAATAACAATTTTAAATTTTGAAAGTCCTGTAAATGAAGAGGAATCTTGGTTAATTTTTCTTTCAAAGCAATTAACTCCTTTTATTTTTATCAGAATAAATATCATTATATCTGAAAATGCAAGGATTGCGTGGAGAAATTAGCATTTGCTCAAGATTATTTATTTTTAAAAATTCCCCTTAGGTGGATAAAGGAACAATGAAAAGTTTTGAAGAAAAGAAGGGCTAATAATTATTAACTACAAATAAGATAAATGTACTATAAAACTACAGAGTTTTTTATTGTTTTTTTACACTTATCCATTTCTACACACGCCAGCTTTTTTTCTGCCCCAATCCTGCCCCATTTAGGGTGTTTCATTATTTTTTATGATTTGTTATATAATAAAAGAAGCCTTATATAATAAGACTTCTTAGTATGATCCCGGAGAGGCTCGAACTCACGACCTCCACCCTGTCAAGGTGGCGCTCTCCCTGCTGAGCTACGGGATCTTCAAAAATGCGTATGTAACAGCATTTTTAATCTTTATGCTAAAGCAATTATATATAATTAACTGAAAATTTACAATATTTTTATAGTAAGTTTTAAAAGGGAAATCATATGCAATTATGCGAGTAGTGTCTGAAGGGATAATGATGAGAAGAAGACTTAGTAGAATGTAGCGGTCATATTATTTAATGTATTTATCCAAAGGGTTTTCATCGCTTAAATCAACAAGTAAAGGACATAAGAATAATAAAGGTAGAGCGGCATTAGCATGATGAAAGGTGTCATTTGATAGATATTGCCTCCCAAAACAATACGGACAATCTTTTTCGAATGTCACGAGTATCAACCATACATCTTTTATTATCCACTTCGTTTTACAATACGTACAACGCGCCATAGAGTTCCTCCTCATTTTAAGGTTTCTTGTAGTATATTCCATTTCATTGTACGAAAGTCATTTGTATTTGGTGTGATAAAATGGAAGTTGTTTTATTTTTATGTGGATCTATTCAGTCATTTCTGATCAATTCCATATCATTTGATATTTTGGCAGGATGATAGATTTTCGGGTTTAATATGCAAATTGGCCAATATATCCTTTTTACAATTTACTTAAAATCATGTATAACAGAGAGATACAAGATTATTTTATAAATATTCAGAAGTAGAGGGAGAATTATTGTAATGGTAAGAAAAACGTTCAAGATGCGTGTATCTAGAAATAGAACGATTTCGATTAATGGCTCAATTCTTGATGTGGATGTTACACATGATGAGTTTTTACAAGAGTTTGTTGAGTGGGTCGATTCTAAAGGTTGGTCGTTTATGGGGATGACAGATGAGATTACGCCTGAAGAAGCTAGCCAAAAGTTAATAGATTCGTTGATTGATGAGAAGGATAAGAAAGAATAACTCCTTCTTATTTTTTATTGTATATTTATGTTCTTCATCGTAAAAATATGATATAGTAAAAAACAGTGAATATTCTTCCAATTTAATACAAATTACATATGGATTGGTAGATTCAGTTTTTAAACTGTGAGAGTATAGTGAAAAGGGAGAGTCATATGGTAAAATTTAAGAAAATTTTGGCTTTTATTACCGTTATTTGTTTATTTTTTTTGACACCTATGACGTTACGTGCGGAGACGAATGTTGGAGTGAATCCAGAACAAGTGGCACCACCACCTGCGGAAGGACCAAATGTTTTTAGTCAGTTTGCAACTACGATTGATGCAAAAACTGGAGATGTTTTGTATAACAAAAACGCACATCATCGTGCATTTCCGGCTAGT
Source organism: Bacillus cereus group sp. MG4 (assembly GCF_040460055.1). Taxonomy (NCBI): domain Bacteria; kingdom Bacillati; phylum Bacillota; class Bacilli; order Caryophanales; family Bacillaceae; genus Bacillus; species Bacillus cereus group sp. MG4. The sequence continues at coordinate 4,711,389 of NZ_JARVGZ010000001.1, forward strand.
ATGACGAAAGTGTTAACAGCGATTTTACTTATGGAGCATACGAAGCCAGAGGATCAATTTACGTTTTCGCAATTAGCATTAGATCAAGAGAAGAGTAATTATCAAATTGAATTTCAACCTGGTGAGACGATTAATAGAAATACTGCGCTTATGATTTTAATGGTGCTGAGTGCAAATGATGTGTCGTATGCGATTGCGGAGCGTATTGGCGGAAATGTTGAGAAGTTCGCTCATATGATGAATGAGAAAGCAAAGCAATTAGGGGCTACAGATAGTCACTTTGTAACGCCAAATGGATTGCATGATCCAAACCATTATACGACGCCGTATGATATGGCTATGATTACGAGAGGTGTACAAAAGTATCCTGAGATTTTACAAGCGATGAATACGAAAAGGACGACGGTTACGACATCTAGCCAGACGGTTTCTATTTTTAATAAGTCTACTTATTTTGAAAATCCATATAGCATTGGCGGGAAGACGGGTTTTACAAATGAAGCGCGTAATACACTCGTTCTATTAAATGAGAAGGATGGTAATCGCATTATAAATGTAGTAATGGCTTCCCAAAGACCTGAAATTTATGAAGATTTGAAGCAGATGGCGGATTATTCTTTTGGTCAATTTGTGAAGCAAACTGTATTAGATAAACATAGCTGGCATCAAAAGGCAACGTATTTAAATAAAGATATTGATAGCGAGCTTGAAAAAAGTGCAGAGCTTATGCTTAAGAAAGATGAAGGTAAAAATGTGAGGACGATTTTCCGTGCGGCTTCATTAGATAAAGATTCTTTGTATCATAAAGGAATTCATCGTGGTGAGGTAGTCGGTGCAGTTGACATCACGAAAAATAATCAAACAATTGCGACGATAAATGTTCTTTCAAAAGAAGATGTTACTTTTGCGATGCCTAAAAAAGATACGGCTACGCCTGAAGTAAATGAATCAAATGTGAAAATAATAAGCATTGGGATAGGTGCCGCTGTACTATTTGGAGCCATTTTATTTGTAGTGCTACGCCGAAATACAACAGGAATGAAATCAGAAGAAAAATAAATTACTAGTAAAAAGACTGTGAAGAGACTTTGTCACAGTCTTTTTTGTATATATAAAATAACTAATAATTGTAAATTTTCTTATTGCATTTACGAGTTGTTCGTTATATTATTTAGTTGTGTTCTTGTTAGAGAATTAATTGAGTATTATATACTCCAAATAATATAAAACAACGGAGAGGGAGAGAGACGATGAAATTAATTTGGAAAGTGATTAGCAACGTTATCTCGTTTGTTTTATTTACATTAATGGTTTTTCTAGCTTTTGTAGTTATTTCCTCAAAAGCGAGTGGCGGAGATCCAACAGTGCTGGGATATCAATTTAAATCAGTGCTATCAGGATCGATGGAACCGACATTTTTAACAGGATCAATCATTGCGATAGAACCGACGAAAGATGGTTCGAAATATCAAAAAGGTGATGTTATTACCTTTAAAGAGAAAGATGAAAAAATTATCACTCACCGTATTATCGGTGTGAAAGATACAAATGGAAAAGTAATGTATGAAACAAAAGGTGATAACAACAACGGTCCTGATTTAGAACCAGTACGTGCGGAGAATGTAATTGGGAAATATGCAGATATTACAGTTCCTTATGCAGGATATGCATTAAATTATGCTAGTTCAAAGGCTGGAGCTGCATTGCTTCTTATTATTCCAGGAGTCTTTTTATTAGGCTATTCTGCAATTTCTATTTTTGGTGCGATTCGCAGCATTGACGGAGAAAAGAAAGAGAAAAAAGTAGAACAATCCGTCTAGTTCGTTTAGTTATACTTTCCGTTTAGGAAGTTAACAAATATATAGATTAAGGGGATATGGACATGACTTTAAAGAAAAAATTAGGTATGGGTATCGCATCAGCAGTGTTAGGGGCAGCATTAGTTGGCGGAGGAACATTTGCATTTTTCAGTGATAAAGAAGTGTCAAACAATACATTTGCGGCTGGTACACTGGATTTAGCATTAAATCCATCAACAGTTGTTAATGTATCGAATTTAAAACCTGGTGATACAGTTGAAAAAGAATTTAAATTAGAAAATAAAGGTACATTAGATATTAAAAAAGTTCTATTAAAAACAGACTATAGTGTAGAAGATACGAAGAAAGATAATAAAGATGATTTTGGTAAACATATTAAAGTAACATTCTTAAAAAATGTAGATAAGCATGAGACGATTGTGAAACAAACTACATTAGATAAATTGAAGGGTGATACACTTACAGCAGTAGATAATGATTTAGCTGCTTGGTTTTGGGATGAAAAAGGTATTTCTGCAGGTAAATCTGATAAATTCAAGGTGAAATTTGAGTTCGTTGATAATAAAAAAGATCAAAATGAATTCCAGGGTGATAAGTTACAATTAACTTGGACGTTTGATGCACAACAAACAGAAGGTGAAACAAAATAATATGTAAAAGGGCTATCAAATGGATAGCCCTTTTTCTATTTTTCTAGTATATAGCTATCATTTTGTATCGTTCTTTATTATAATAAAAGTAACGTTCTGTATAGAGAACATCTTGTTCGATGGGAGAGATTAAGATGCTGAAAACACCTCACAAATTAAAAAAGATGCTTATATTGCCTTGTATGTGCTCCATTACGTTTTATTTAGGCTCTCAAATAATGACGTATACAGAAGCTGCATTTATTCATGAAACGAAAGTGGAAGCCGCTCTTTCTACAGCGATTATATTTCCAAAGACAGTTGATACGTTAAAAGAGGAAGCTGAGAAACATAAACAGTTTATTGAGCATCAGTATGGAGAAATGAAGGGGAAGTTGGCAGTAACTTCTATAGAAGAAATTGAACAGGCAATTGTAGTGTGGCAACAAGGACGTGAGAAAATTGCTTCTGAGGAGGAAGCGCTGCAAAATGTATATACTGCAATAGAAACTCCTTATAATCAAATACAAGAAGAATTAAAAGTGAATAAAAGTGAATCGATTCAACAAGTGGCCGTATATGTGAATGAAGGTTTTCTCAGTATAAAAGAGAAGCGAGATTATATCGTGAAAGAAGTTAGTTTGCAAGCTATTGATGAACAAATTCAGACTTTACAAAAACTATTAAAAGATGAAACAGTAAAGAAACAGAATGAAATAGAAGAACAGAAGAAAGTAGAAGAGCAGAAGAAAGTAGAAGAGCAGAAGAAAGTAGAAGAGCAGAAGAAAGTAGAAGAGCAGAAGAAGGTAGAAGAGCAGAAGAAAGTAGAAGAGCAGAAGAAGGTAGAAGAGCAGAAACAAGTAGAGACAGCTAAAAAACTTGAACAAGGAACTCATGAAAAGGCTACTACCACGGATCATAATGAGAAATCATCAGAATAAACTGACGATCGGTATAAAAAATGATGTATATGAGTGTGAGGGAGTATTTGCCCTCGCACTTATTGTATTTCTTAAAATATAAACATAAGAATTCAGAAAAAACGAAATAATATTGAGAAATAAAAATAATTGAAAATACTAATAAATATTTGTTGTATTTATAGAGTAATGTTCGTTATAATGAACTTAAGGTTTTTAAAAGAGAACGAACATTAGCTAAGCTAATATAGTTTTCTTTATATCTCTTATTGAAAAATAAGAGACAAAAATATAAAAAACAGCTAGGGGGAATTGATTGTGAGTCTGAAAAAGAAATTAGGTATGGGAGTTGCATCAGCAGCATTGGGGTTATCTTTAATTGGTGGAGGAACATTCGCTTACTTTAGCGATAAAGAAGTATCGAACAATACATTTGCAGCTGGGACGTTAGATCTTACATTAGACCCTAAAACGCTTGTAGATATTAAAGATTTAAAACCAGGGGATTCTATTAAGAAAGAGTTCTTATTAAAGAATAGCGGTTCATTAACAATTAAAGACGTTAAACTAGCGACAAAGTATACTGTAAAAGATGCAAAAGGTGATAATGCTGGTGAAGACTTTGGTAAGCACGTTAAAGTAAAATTCCTTTGGAACTGGGATAAACAAAGTGAGCCTGTATATGAAACAACTTTAGCTGATTTACAAAATGCTGATCCAGATCTTTTAGCGAAGGATATCTTTGCTCCTGAGTGGGGAGAAAAGGGTGGATTAGAAGCAGGCACAGAGGATTATCTGTGGGTACAATTTGAATTTGTAGATAATGGGAAAGAACAAAATATCTTCCAAGGTGATTCATTGAACTTAGAATGGACATTCAATGCTAACCAAGAAGCTGGAGAAGAAAAATAATAAAAAAGCGGGTATCCCCCGCTTTTTTTTATAAAGAAAAAAGAAGTGCGAATTGAAAGCACTTCTTTCTATTTATTATTTTTGATCTTGCTTCCATTTTGTAAATTCAAGAAATTCACGAAATTGTTCTTTGGAGACGCCGGAGCTCATCGCATCTTTAACGAGTTGTGTCCATTCGGAGTCTAAATGATTCTCCTTTGTTGTTTCATCATGAAGTAGAGTGTCAACTGGAATTTGTAGAACTGCTGCGATCTTTTCAAGAAACTGAATGGAAGGGTTTTTTTGTAAATTTCGTTCTATAGAACTAATGTAAGATTTAGCAACACCAGCTTTTTCGGCAAGTTCAGTTAATGAAATACCTTTTTGTAAGCGAAGGCGTTTTATACGTTCTCCAATCATATTTGCGCACCTTTCTATCAATATGTAGTCGTCTTATGATGTCATTATTATAACATAAACTTCGTTAAAAAGAACAAGCCTATTGAGCCTGACTGGATGGCTTCATACGTTGGAAAAAATGTTCGATATCTTGCAGGGCGATACCAGCGTCTAGAGCTTCAAGTATTAAATCAATCCATTCTTGGTCCAGTGCGTCAGTCTTATCTTTGTACAAATGTAATTCCTCCCTAATTATCGGTCATAATTGCTGCTACAGAATAGATGATAAGCAATCGTATTTTGTGTTTTATATAGTGAATTATCAAATATTTTGTAGATAAAACAAAGATAAAATCCCCATTAAATTCCCTCTATGGCGATTATAAAGTTTCTGACAAATATTTTCAATATTTTCAGAAAACATTGTTGAATTGTGATATATTCGTATGCTAACTATGGAATTTTTACAAATATGTTAAAAAAATTACATAATATAACTAAATATTGAAAAAATATTGAATTTTTAATAAAATTCAATTTGTAATACATATTTTTTATTAGGGGAGGAAATAAGGGATGAACAAGAAACCGTTCAAAGTTTTGTCATCAATCGCTTTGACAGCTGTGTTAGGTCTTTCATTCGGAGCGGGTGGCCAGTCTGCATATGCTGAAACACCTGTGAATAAGACAGCTACGAGTCCAGTCGATGATCATTTAATTCCAGAAGAACGTTTAGCAAATGCGCTAAAAAACCGTGGGGTAATTGATTCGAAGGCTTCAGAGACAGAAACAAAGAAAGCCGTCGAAAAATACGTAGAGAACAAAAAGGGTGAAAATCCTGGGAAAGAAGTATCAAATGGGGACCCACTTACGAAAGAAGCATCTGACTTTTTAAAGAAAGTGAAAGATGCGAAAGCTGATACGAAAGAAAAGTTAGACAAACCAGCAACAGGAACACCTGCAGCGACAGGCCCAGTTAAGGGTGGTCTAAATGGTAAAGTACCAACTTCTCCAGCAAAGGGAAAAGAATATAACGGTGAAGTTCGTAAAGATAAAGTACTCGTTTTACTTGTAGAGTACGCTGACTTTAAACATAACAATATTGATAAAGAACCTGGTTATATGTATACTGACGATTTTAACAAAGAACATTATGAAAAAATGTTATTCGGTAATGAGCCATTCGCATTAGAGGATGGCAGCAAAATCGAAACGTTTAAACAATATTACGAAGAGCAATCTGGCGGTAGTTATACAGTAGACGGAACAGTTACAAAATGGTTAACAGTTCCTGGTAAAGCTGCTGATTACGGTGCAGATGGTGCGACAGGTCATGATAATAAAGGGCCAAAAGGACCACGTGATTTAGTAAAAGATGCATTAAAAGCGGCTGTAGATAGCGGTATTGATTTATCAGAGTTTGACCAATTCGATCAATATGATGTAAATGGCGATGGAAATCAAAAACAACCGGACGGTTTAATCGATCACTTAATGATTATCCATGCGGGTGTTGGACAAGAAGCAGGTGGCGGTAAATTAGGTGACGATGCAATTTGGTCACATCGCTGGACTGTTGGACCAAAACCATTCCCAATTGAAGGCACACAAGCGAAAGTTCCATATTGGGGCGGAAAGATCGCAGCATTCGACTACACAATTGAACCAGAAGATGGCGCAGTTGGTGTATTCGCACATGAATATGGTCATGATTTAGGTCTTCCAGATGAGTATGATACAGACTATACTGGTGACGGTGAACCAATTCAAGCTTGGTCTGTTATGAGTGGCGGAAGCTGGGCTGGTAACATTGCAGGAACAACGCCAACGAGTTTCTCACCACAAAATAAAGAGTTTTTCCAAAAAACAATCGGTGGTAACTGGGCAAATATCGTAGAAGTAGATTACGAGAAATTAAATAAAGGTATAGGTCTAGCAACATATTTAGACCAAAGTGTTACGAAATCTAACCGCCCAGGTATGATTCGTGTTAACTTGCCAGATAAAGATATAAAAACAATTGCTCCAGCATTTGGTAAGCAGTATTACTACAGCACAAAAGGTGACAATCTTCACACAAAAATGGAGACGCCACTGTTCGATTTAACAAATGCAACGACTGCGAAATTTGATTTCAAGTCATTGTATGAAATTGAAGCAGAGTATGATTTTCTTGAAGTACATGCTGTAACAGAAGATGGTCAACAAACATTAATCGAAAAACTTGGTGAGAAAGCAAATAGTGGAAATGCACATTCAACAAATGGAAAATGGATTGATAAATCATACGATTTAAGCCAATTCAAAGGTAAGAAAGTAAAATTAACATTTGAGTACATTACAGACGGTGGTTTAGCATTAAACGGTTTCCTACTTGATAATGCATCACTAAATGTAGATGGTAAAGTAGTATTCTCTGATGATGCAGAAGGTACACCGCAGTTCAAATTAGATGGATTCGCCGTATCTAATGGAACAGAGAAGAAAAAACATAACTATTATGTAGAGTGGAGAAACTATGCTGGTTCGGATAACGCATTGAAATATGCTCGCGGTCCAGAATACAACACAGGTATGGTTGTATGGTATGCAGACTCAGCTTATACAGATAACTGGGTTGGTTTACATCCAGGACATGGTTTCCTTGGCGTAGTTGATTCTCATCCAGAAGCAATTGTTGGAACTTTAAATGGTAAACCAACAGTAGCAAGTAGTACACGATTCCAAATCGCTGATGCGGCTTTCTCATTTGATAAAACGCCAGCTTGGGAAGTTGTATCTCCAACGCGCGGAACGTATACGTATAATGGCTTAGCAGGCGTACCGAAGTTTGATGATTCGAAAACGTATATTAATAAACAGATTCCAGATGCAGGACGTATTTTACCGAATCTTGGCCTGAAGTTTGAAGTAGTAGGACAAGCTGATGATAATTCTGCAGGTGCTGTTCGTTTATATCGTTAATACAGTAAAACTACCGAAAGATTTTCTTTCGGTAGTTTTTTTGTGAGCAATGAATTTTATATGCAAGAAGAAATTATATATAATGTAACTTTACGAATAGAAATTTATTATATATGAAGTCTATATAAATAATGAAAGAATTGGATAAAAATAGTGGGAGAAGGTGAATGAATGAGTGTTTCTTCTATTGTAAATAAACAAAAGGCATATTTTTATAATGGTCATACGAGAAGTGTAGAAGTGAGAAAGAATAATTTGAAGAAGCTTTATAAAGGCATTCAGCGCTTTGAAGAAGAAATATTTCAGGCATTGAAATTAGATTTAAATAAGTCAGTTCATGAGTCGTTTACAACGGAAGTTGGATATGTATTAAAAGAAATTTCCTTTCAATTGAAGCATATTTCATCGTGGAGTAAACCGAAGCGGGTTCGAACAGCACTCACTCACTTTGGATCAAAGGGGAAAGTAGTGCCTGAACCGTACGGTGTGACACTTATTATTGCACCGTGGAACTATCCGTTTCAATTAGCAATTGCACCTCTTGTAGGAGCGTTGGCGGCTGGAAATACAATTGTTTTAAAGCCGTCAGAGCTAACGCCAAACGTTTCCAAAGTGCTTACGAGGATGTTAGAGGAATTATTCCAAGAAGAGCTTGTAGCGGTAGTAGAAGGCGGTGTAGAAAAGAGTACGGAATTGTTAAAGGAACCGTTTGATTATATTTTCTTCACAGGTAGTGTAGGTGTTGGAAAAGTTGTGATGGAAGCAGCAGCGAAACGGTTGACGCCACTCACGTTAGAACTTGGGGGAAAAAGCCCATGTATTGTACATAAAGATGCAAAAATAGATGTAACAGCAAGACGAATTGTTTGGGGGAAGTTTTTAAATGCAGGGCAAACGTGTGTAGCGCCTGATTATATGTATGTGCATGCTTCGGTGAAAGAACAGTTAATCGAGGCATTACGACACGAAATTGCGGAGCAGTATGGAAAAGATCCACTAAACAATGACAATTATGTACGAATTGTGACTGAACGTCATTTTGAACGTTTATGTTCATTTTTGAAAGATGGTAAAACGGTAATCGGCGGGAACTATAAAAAAGAAACTTTACATATAGAACCAACAGTGTTAACGAATGTTACATGGCAAAGTACTGTTATGGAAGAAGAAATTTTTGGTCCGATTTTACCAATTGTAGAATACGACAACATAGAAGAGGTAATTGGCACAATTCAGCAACATCCGAAGCCGTTAGCGTTATATGTATTTTCTGAAGATAAAGAAGTACAAAAGAAAGTGACAAGTAATATTTCATATGGCGGAGGCTGTATTAATGATGTTGTCTATCATCTTGCAACGCCATATTTACCTTTTGGTGGTGTTGGAAGTAGTGGATTAGGTAGTTATCATGGGGAAGAAAGTTTTCGGACTTTTTCACATTATAAAAGCATTTTAGCCCAATCTACGGCATTCGATATGAAAATTCGTTACTCTTCTACAAAAAGTGCTTTAAAATTCATACGAAAGTTGTTAAAATGATGATGGTGTTTATCAGTAGGCGTAGCCGTATGATAATAGCCCCTTCGTAATGGAAGGGGTTTTTCTGTTCGACATATGTATCATGCAAAAATGAATCAAACATACTACATAAAGAATAGAAGAGAACGCTAAACAACCATTTTTGTTTGGATCGAAACAAAAAATAGTCTATAGAACATAAATATTTATTCATGAATATAAAAATTAAAATTTAAGGTAGATAGGACGGGAAAATGAAAAAGATTATTAAAGTTGAAGCAGTAGAAAAACATTTTGGAAATCAAGTGATTATCCCACCTCTTTCTTTAGACATTAAAGAAGGGGAATTTTTAACGATTTTAGGGCCGAGTGGTTGCGGGAAAACAACGTTACTTCGCATGATCGCAGGCTTTGAAACGCCAACTAAAGGGAATCTTTTATTAGATGATGAAAAGATTAACGATTTGCCACCATATAAGCGTCATATGAACTTAGTGTTCCAACATTATGCGCTATTCCCACATATGAATGTGGAGAAAAATATTTGTTTCGGTATGAAAATGCAGAAAGTACCGGCAGCAGAGCAGAAAGAGCGTGCTGAAGAGGCAATGCGTTTAACGCAGTTACTTGAGTTCCGTAATCGTAAACCTGCAAAGCTTTCTGGTGGACAGCAGCAGCGTGTAGCAATTGCGAGAGCGATTGTAAATAACCCGCGTGTATTATTACTAGATGAGCCACTTGGGGCGTTAGACTTTAAGTTAAGAAAAGATTTGCAACGTGAATTGAAAAACTTACAACGTAATTTAGGAATTACATTCATATACGTAACGCACGATCAAGAAGAAGCGATGAGCATGAGTGATCGTATTGTCGTTATGAATAAAGGACATATTGAGCAAATTGGAACGCCGAAAGAAATTTACAATAAGCCGAAAACAATGTTCGTTGCGACATTTATCGGTGAAAATAATATTGTGAAAAACGGGGAAGGCTATGTAGCAATTCGCCCTGAAAACGTAAAAGTACGTTCGGTTGAAGAGCCGATTTTAAAAGAATACCATCTTGGACATATTGAAGACGTTGAGTTTGTTGGAAATATGGAAAAGCTGTATGTACGTGACGAGAAAACATCAGAATTACTAATGGCATATCAAACTGCTGAAGAAGCAGCGCAGTGGAGCATTGGAGATAATGTATACGTAGGCTGGGAGCAAGAGGACGAGGTGACCTTAAATTGAAAAAAGGGAAATTACTCGCACTACCGACAGTCGCGTGGCTGTTAATCTTCTTCCTAATTCCCCTTCTGTTTGTATTGGCATTTGCCTTTATGCAGCGCGGAGCATACGGAACAGTGGAAATGCAATTTACGTTAGAGAATATAGCTCGTGTGTTTGATCCACTATACATGGGAACGTTATGGGAAACTGTTAAGATTGCAGTTATTACAACAGTAATCTGTTTAGTAATTGGTTATCCATTTGCTTATACAATTACAATTGTTGATCGCAAATACCGTTCAATTCTTTTATTATTGGCAACGATCCCGTTTTGGATTAACTTCCTTGTTCGTTCATACGCATGGATTGTTATTTTACGTTCACAAGGTCTTGTAAACACATTGCTATTGAAACTAGGTATTATAAGTGAACCTTTAAATTTACTATATAACACACCTTCTGTAATACTCGGAATGGTCTATTCTTTATTACCATTTATGATTTTACCGGTGTATGCAGCGATTGAGCAGCTTGATAAGCGTAAGCTAGAAGCAGCTTATGATTTAGGAGCAACACCAGCAAAGGCATTTTGGAATGTAACAGTACCAATGACGATGTCAGGGATTGCTACTGGTTCTATTTTAGTGTTTGTTTCTTCTATCGGAATGTTTGTTGTATCAGACGTTATGGGTGGATCGAAAGTAGCGTTAATCGGAAACGTAATTCAAAATCAATTCTTAGGAGCGCGTGACTGGCCGTTTGGATCTGCGTTATCTATGATTGTTGTTCTATTCTCTGTTCTGTTAATTTACTTATATTATCGTGCAACGAAAGTATATAAATATGATGGGAACGGAGGGGAATAGGCAAAGATGAAGAAGTTTTTAGTTTCTTATTCTTGGTTAATTTTATTGTTCTTGTATTTTCCAATGATGGTTTTAATGGTATATTCCTTCAATGATTCTCGCATTAATGCGGAATGGGAAGGTTTTACATTCCATTGGTATACAGATTTATTTCAAAAGCAAGATGTTATTGATGCGTTTGTAAATAGTATGACGATTGCGATCGTAACGACGGTTGTAACGACAGTTCTTGGTGTGATTTTCGCGATTGCGTTACATCGTTATAAATATCGTTATGAAGGGGCTATTAACGGTCTTGTGTATTTACCAATTTTAATTCCTGATATTTTAATGGGATTATCTTTACTTATCTTATTTAGTCAATTAGGTATGGAACTTGGCAAAATAACAATTATTATTGCGCACATTACATTTAGTATTTCATTTGTTGTCGTTATTTTAGCAGCACGTCTTTCTGGTATGGGACGTGATTTAGAAGAGGCTGCGAATGATTTAGGAGCAACGCCGTGGCAAACGTTTCGTTATGTAACGTTCCCAGCAATTGCACCAGGAGTTATTTCAGCCGCATTATTAACATTCACATTATCAATTGATGATTTTGTAATTAGTTTCTTCGTATCAGGACCAGGATCAACAACATTGCCATTATACATTTACAGTATGGTTAAGCGCGGAGTATCACCAGAAATTAATGCACTTTCTACAATTTTAATTGTAGCTATCGTAGGATTAATGGTTCTATCTGAAATCTTCCGTAACAAAGGTGCAGATGGTGAAGAAAACTCTGGAGGACACCTTCCTTTATAATACGAACGATATAGAAAGTACGAGGAGGTAATAAATCGATGAAATTAATAAAAAGATTAGCCGGCGCAGCAATTAGCTTTAGCCTTGTTGCTGGTGTACTTGCTGGTTGTGGTGAAAAGAAAGAAGAGTTAAACATTTATAGCTGGGCTGACAATTTTGATGAGCAAGTGCTAAGAGATTTTGAAAAGAAATATAACGTGAAAATTAACTATGATAAGTATGCAAGTAATGAAGAAATGCTTGCGAAATTACAAGCAGGTGGCGCGAAGTATGATTTAATTCAGCCGTCTGATTACATGGTTAAAACAATGGCGAAAATGGATTTATTAGCGCCGTTAGACAAAAAGAATATCCCGAATATCGAAAATATGGTTTCTAACTTCAAAACACCGGCGTTTGATCCAGAGAATAAATATTCTTTAGTATATACTTGGGGCGTAACAGGTATTGCATACAATAAAAAGTATGTGAAAGAAGCCCCTACAAGCTGGACTGACCTATGGAATGAGAAATATAAAGGGCATGTAACTTTATTAAATGATTCTCGTGAAGTATTAGGTATGGGTCTTAAGAAGCATGGATTCTCAAACAGCACGAAAGACGATACACAGTTAAAGACAGCAGCAGATGATTTAAAGAAGCTGCTTCCAAACTTATTAGCATTTGATACAGATAATATTAAACAAAAATTCATTACAGAAGATGCTTGGATCGGAACAGTTTGGTCTGGAGATGCAGCATTTATCGCAAAAGATAATAAAGATGTAGAGTACGTTGTACCAAAGGAAGGCGGCACAATTTGGGCTGATACGTTAGCAATTCCAAAAGGTGCGAAAAACAAAGAGCTTGCAGAGAAGTTTATGAACTACTTATTAGATGAAAAAGTAAGTGTGAAAAACTACGAGTCAATTGGATACAGTAATCCTAATGAAAAAGCTCATCCTCTTCATAGTAAAGAATATCGTGATAATCATATGATCTTCTTAACGAAAGAAGAATTAGATCGTACAGAATGGCTTGTTGATGTAGACGATAAGCTAAAAGACTATGATCGTTACTGGACAGAGTTAAAAACAAAAGGTAAATAAGTAAGGAAATGCGGTTTCTAAAATAGAAATCGCATTTTTTCATAGTAGGAGGAAATCGCTTGAAAAAGAAGTTGCATCTATATGAGGGAGTATGTATCGTTTTATTACTTGCTGTATTTGGCATTGTTGCTTGGCGCGTACATGCGGGTGGCGTTACAGTGATGGATACATATGTCCGAGCATTAGTAAAAGGATTACAAACAGAAGGTTCGCTTACATTTTTCTCACACTATACAAAATTAGGTTCTGCTATCGGGATCGTAACTACGCTGGCTATAAGTTTACTTGTTTTTTGGAGAAAACGTTATTATGCTGCGATGATCGTGTATCCAATGGGCATTTTAATAACACATCTTGTTAATAAAGGGATAAAAGAAATTGTGAAAAGGGAGCGCCCATCGTTAAATGAAACGTTGGATGCGCTTGGGTATAGCTTCCCTAGTGGACATGCAATGTTATCTATTATGACATTCGGGTTTCTTACTTATATTATTGCGGCAAATTTGAAGAGTGTAACTGGAAAATATGTTATAACGATTTTGATGGGAATTGTAATTGTATCGATTGGATTAAGTAGAGTTATTTTAAATGTACATTATCCAACTGATATTTTAGCTGGTTATTGCGTAGGTGGTATTTTGTTAATTATGGCGATTTACTGCCATCGTTTACTTACCAAGAGATTGGGACTTAATAAAGAGAGATAAAAAACGTCTGGAAAAACTATCATTATAGTGTTTCCAGACGTTTTTTGTTTGTGCGAAGATGTGATACAGTATAAATGACAATTGAATTATTTAAAGTAGGTGAAAATGTGTGAAAACAAATGTACATAAAGTAGATAAGTGGGGGAAATTAGGAGCTTTTTTGTATCAGTTTCGTTATACAGTAATTGTAGCGTTAATATTGGTTGCGATCGCACTCGGTATTTTCGCTCCAAAGCTGCCGGGAGTATTAGGCGGTGATGGTTTCCAAACGGAAGGGGACTATCAAAAAACGAAAGAAATTTTAGATAAAGATTTTAAGAGGTCTCAAGACACACTTCTACTCGTTTTTGAAAAAAATAAGGGTGCTTCACATGAGGAATTTCAAAAGCAAGTAGAGGGAATTGTAAAGAATGTACAAGAGAAAGAGACATATGAATCTTTCCATCACCCAGTGCAAAATAAAGAAATGTTACAAGATGATATCGGCTATGCGACAATTTTATTTTCCGGGAAAACAAATAAAGAACGAATGGAAAAGACATTGCAATTTGCTGATAAAATCGAAAAAGAAAGCAATGCAGCACTAAAAGTAATACCAACAGGGTTTCCAAAAATTAATCAAGAGATTAATGAAAGAACGCAAAATGATTTAAAAGTAGCAGAGATGATTGGATTACCAATTGCATTTCTCGTATTACTATTTTCATTTGGTAGCCTTTTGGCATCTATTTTACCAATTGTAAATGGGGCACTTAGTGTTATTAGTACGATGGGCATATTATACTTTATAGGTAGCGATAAGGAACTTTCTATCTTTGTGTTAAATGTTGCACCGATGATTGGACTTGCGCTATCTATTGATTTTGCGCTATTATTTGTAAATCGCTTTCGAGAGGAAGTTGCAAAGCGAACGGTAAAAGAAGCGATAGCAATTACATATCAAACAGCAGGGCGCGCTATCGTATTTTCAGGATTATGTGTATTTGTTGGATTATCCGGCTTGTTTTTCTTTAAGATCGATTATATTCAGTCTGTCGCAATTAGCGGAATGATTGTTGTGATTATGAGTATTTTATTCTCACTCACACTTCTTCCAGCGCTATTATCATTAATTGGGAAACGAATATTAAAAAAGAATCAAGTAGCACATACGCCGGCAAAGGCGTGGCGTAAATTTGCGCAATTTGTAATGAAACATCCAATCGCAATGATTATTATTGTTACAACGTTTATTGTTATTTGCTTATTACCGTTACGTACAGCTAATTTGCAGTTCCCTGACGTAGAAGCTCTACCTAAACAAAGTGATACAAGAATTGCATATGAGAAGTACGAAGAGGCATTTAATAAAACTGCAAAAAAACATGCTGATGTTACGTTAGTGGTAGAGACGAAAAAAGATATGAAAGAAAAAGAAAGTTTACAAAAGATAGAAGAAGTCGTTCAAAAGTTAAAAGATGATAAGAAAGTATATGAAGTTAGAAGCTTATACGACGGGTTAACTCGTATGAAAGCAGATCAAGTTGCTGGAATGTTAGAGTCGCCAGAAGCGGCGAAACTAGCTCCTATATTTGAAGCGTATACGAAAGGAAATAAGACGACGATAGAAATCTTTTTGAAAACAAAACGACGTACTGAAACTGCTAAACAGTGGGTTCGTGATTTTAAACAAAATTATAAAGAAACAGATGTTACGTATTATTTAGGCGGGATGACGACGTTCCAACAAGAGTTAGAAGATGAAATTAAAGATAAAGTTGCAATTGGTATGTCTGTTATATTTGGATCGACCTTTGTTATATTATTATTTGCATTCCGATCTATACTCATTCCAATTAAGGCGATTATTATGAATATACTTAGTTTAAGCGCAACAATTGGAATTGTTGTTTGGTTATTTGAAGGTGGGCATTTTGGTTTAGAAGCGAGTCCTGTTCTATTTGTCTTACCAATCTTCATTTTCGGTCTCGTATTTGGGCTTAGTATGGATTATGAAGTTTTTCTTATTTCACGTATTCATGAGTTATATGAAGAAACAGGAGATAATGATCAAGCGACGTTAGAAGGACTTGTGTCAACAAGTAGGATCATTACATCAGCTGCGTTAATTATGATTGTTGTAACAGGTGCGTTCGCCTTTACTGATATTTTACCAGTACGGCAAATGGGGCTTGGTGTTGCATTAGCAATATTCCTTGATGCAACAATTATTCGTCTTATGCTTGTACCAAGTCTAATGAAACTGTTTGGAGATTGGAACTGGTGGTTACCATTTCGAAAGAAAAGAGAAAAATCATCGTAAAAAATACTCATCTTATAGATGAGTATTTTTTTATGAATAGCAAGGCCTACATTTTGCAAATAGTATGTGATAAGAACATTACATATAAGTAGGTGAAGGCAATGTTTCGTTATTTTAAGTTTAAGCTAAATGATACAGTACAGTTTGCAGAAAACGATGGGCATATGTATCGCATTGTCGGTTATCGATTAGAAAAAGGATTTTATCCAAAAGATGAATGGACTCATATCATTTACGAATTACTTAGAGATTTTGATGGGTATACGATGGATGCGGAAGAGGAGGAACTTGTAAAGGTCATTCAAGTAGAGGATGAGTATTACAAAATACAAGAAGTATCGGGCTATCGTTATCCAGTAAAAATGAAGCAAAAACAACAAGTGATGAAAGTAGAAAAAATTGATGACTTATTAGATACGTATAATGATTATAAAAGATTGGCGGATTTCTTTAAAGATTTATCGTATGAACAAAAAGCGGAAGAAGTATTGCAGGAAATGAAACGGCGTAGAGCGTGAGGAGGACAGTCTACTATAAGACTGTCCTCTATTTTTGACGGTGCATCAAATTGTGTTTTCCGTTACAATGAGAGAATCAATAGAAATAAGGTGATACAGTATGGAAACGAAGAAGAAGGGCGAATGGTGTGAAATTACTGTTCCAGCGAAATGGAATGGCATAAGTATTGATTCGTTATTAAAAATAGAATGGGAAATACCGAAAAAGTTGTTACATCAGCTTCGTATGGAAAAAGGTATTACCGTTAACGGAGAACAGAGAAGATGGAATGAGCTTTTAAAAGAAGGCGATAAGTTACAAGTACATATGTTTATGGAAGAAGAATACGATGTAGAGCCTGAATATGGTGAATTAGATGTAGTATATGAAGACGATCACGTACTCATCGTAAATAAGCCTGAGAAGATGGATACGCATCCTGCGGAAAAAGGTGGAACGGGAACACTTGCAAACCTTGTTGCCTTTCATTTTCAAATGCAAGGTTTAGAGACGAAGGTTCGTCATATTCATCGGTTAGATAAAGATACGACAGGTGGTGTCGTGTTTGCTAAGCATAGAATTGCTGGTGCAATTATGGATCGTTTATTAATGGAACGAAAAATTAAAAGAACATATGCGGCGCTTGTGGAAGGGAAAGTAAAAGGTAAGCAAGGAACAATTGACGCAGCTATTGGAAGAGATCGCCATCATGCGACGAGACGACGTGTTTCTCCAAAGGGAGATCAAGCCATCACATTTTATAAAGTAGAGAAGTATTTTAAAAACCAAAATGTTACGTTCGTAACGTTACAATTAGAAACGGGTAGAACCCATCAAATTCGTGTTCATATGAGCTATCATGGTAATCCATTAGTTGGGGATGTATTATATGGTGGACAAACGCAATATATGTCTGGGCAAGCATTACATGCGATGAAGATAAACTTCTTACATCCCATTACGAAAGAAGAGATCGAAGTGGATGTACCATTCCCTGCAAAATTAAATGATACAATGAAAGAATTTCAAAGAATGAATGCGTAAAGTGTAAGTTTAAATTTGAGAAAAGTAGATTCTTGCAGGAATTTCTCTAAAAGAAGCGAAGCCGTTAAGAGAAAAGAGAGGTGAGAATTGCTTGGTCAAATATAAATATATACTAGGAATATTTTTCGTTTGTCTTTTAGTTACTCTATGCCTCTATCCATATTTACCAAATGAGATGGCTGTACATTGGGATGAAAATGGTGGGCCGAACGATTTTATGAGCAAACAAGTTGTTATAGCATTTATTCCTTTTTTTCTTATTTTTTTACATGGATTGATGTATATTATTTCACATAATATATATAAGTTTAATGAAGGCGAGCATGTCATTATAAGTGGATTTCTAAAGACGATTACTTTATTTATGTTGTTTATCCATATGCTCATTCTCTTTATTAATTTTGGAAGTATGATATCCTTTCAAACAGGACTAACAATTGGGATTAGTATGTTTCTTTTTATGCTTAGTAAGTTGTTTAAACAAGTTCAGAGTACGGAAAAAGACCCAATCAAATTACAAAAGATCCGTTTAGTGAGTAGGCGGATTTTTCAAATAATGGCATGTAGTATATTATTTTCATTATTTTTGAACTTGAAGTGGGGGTTTTATGTATTACTTAGTGTAATAAGTAGTGGTTCTATTTTGTTCATGTTTTACATTTTATACTCATACATAATAGAAAGTTATGAAACATAAAAAAGAGTCTTCTCATTATGAGAAGACTCTTTTAATCTATTTACTTCGTAATAAATTGTTGTGTCCAGTAGTTGCCGCTTTCTACATAGCCAACACCGATGTGAGTGAAGCCGTTATTTAAGATGTTTGCACGGTGTCCAGCACTGTTCATCCAAGCTTGTACTACCTCTTCAGGTGTACGTTGGCCTTGAGCGATGTTTTCACCTGCAGATGTATAAGAAATACCAAATTTCTTCATCATGTCAAACGGAGACCCGTATGTAGGGCTGTTATGATCAAAGTAGTTATTCTTCTGCATATCTTCAGATTTAATACGTGCTACTTTGCTTAATTCAGTATCGATTTTTAGTGCTGGTAAGCCTTGTTTTGCACGTTCAGCGTTTGTTAATTCAACAACACGTTGTTCGAATTCGCTTAAAGATTTTGCTTCTTCAGCAGGTTTTTGTTCAGCAGGTTTTTGAGTATTGTTGTTTTCAGCAGGTTTTTGAGCTTCTGGTTTTTGAACTTCTTCAGCAGGCTTTTGTTCAACTGGTTTTTGCTCAGCAGGCTTTTGAGTTTCTGGCTTAGCTGTTGGTTGCTCAGTTACAACATTTTCAGTTGGTTGTTGACCAGGAATAATGCAATTTGGTTGGAAGTTTCCTTGTTGCCATTGTGCTAATGATTCCACGCCCATAGATTGTAAGAATGCTTGTAATTCTTGTTGGCTCATTTGCTTCATCATCACTTTTGAATGCTGAATATTTTGAACCTTTACGTTAGATGGTTGTACTGTTGCAGCTTGTGCATCTAGAGAAGATACTCCTAAAGTAAGAGCCGTTGCAGCAGCTACAGATAATAAAACACGCTTTTTCATGATGTGTGTCCCCCTATATAAAGTTTTAATTTGTTTTCACACGATTTGTTTTTGACAGCCTGTCTGACTGACAAATTCATCGTAGCATAGATTTTGTGAGAAAAAAGATGGAAAAAAATTCATAGACTTAAAATTTACCTAATTTATCCTAAGAGGGGAAAAGAGGAAAAATAAGAGAAACATAGAGTATAAAAGGAATTTTCAGCATTTTTATACTTCGTTTTAAGAGGGGTATTTTGGATGAATTTACCTAAACAGAAAATGAAGAATCCTATTGTATCAATGGTTTGAGAGTTTTTTTTAGGAATATACTGGATTGATTTTTACAAAACTGTAATGTATCTGTTGTTCTTTTTTATAATAAAGTAACATATTTTTAATATTGTAGCGGACAAAAAAGCGGCTATCTCTTTACATAGACGAAGGAGATAGCCGTTTTCCTATTATTACGTATGTTACGAGTTATTACGAGTTGGTTTCAATTGCTTCTAATAATAAATCTACAATGTGAATTCCTCTCATTTTATGAGAAATTCCTTCTCGTTCAATGCCTAATTTCATTTGTAGTAGACAACCTGGATTTGCAGTAACAATAGTTGCTGCTTCTGTTTCATGTACACGGTCCATTTTATAATCTAGAAATTCCATGGATAGTTCTGAATGAACAATATTGTAAATACCAGCAGAACCACAGCAGCGATCCGCATCTTTCATTTCACGATATGTTGCGCCTTGAATTGCTTCTAGTAACATACGAGGTTCTGAAGATGTTCGCATAACATTGCGTAAATGACAAGAGTCTTGATACGTAATAATTTGCGATGGAAGTCGTAAGTCATTTCGTTTATGGAAATCTAGTTCTACTAGAATAGCAGTAATATCTTTAATTTTAGAAACAAACTGCTTTGCGCGTTCAGCCCACTGTGGATCATCTTTTAAAAGATAATCGTAGTCTACGAGGTAAGCTCCGCAACCACCTGCATTCGTAATAATATAGTCGATATTTAAATCTTCGAATGCTTTTATATTTCGTTTCGCTAATTCTTTCGCTCCGCTCTTTTCACCAGCATGCCCATGTAATGCACCGCAGCAACTTTGTGTTTTCGGAATAACGATATCACAACCAGCTAACTGAAGAAGTTTCATCGTTGCGTTATTTGTTTCTAAAAACATCGTATCCATTAAACAGCCTGTGAAGAATGCAACTTGTTTCTTTTTTGTACTTTCAGCAGGTAAAAATGCAGGACGATCTTTCATTGCTTTCATTTTAGGGACTTTTGGTAAAACGAGATCCATTGTTGCAAGTGTTTCAGGGAATAACTTCATAATACCCATTTTATGTGTTAGCGTTTGTAAACCAGAACGTTGGTAAAATCCGATTAACCCTGTTAATGTTCTCATTCGATTTTGATGGGGGAAGAGCCCTTCAAAAACGACTTTACGAACGGCTCTCACTGGCACCGAGAACTTTTTGTTTTGATTTATAATATCACGAGCTTCTTCTAATAAATGTCCGTAATTTACACCTGATGGACAAACAGGTTCACAAGCACGGCAGCCGAGGCAAACATTCAATGTATTTTCAACATCTTCATCTGGTTCAATTAAACCGTCAACGACCGCTTTCATTAATGCAATACGTCCTCGTGGTGAATGTGATTCTTTATATCCAGATTGAATGTAAGTAGGACAAGTAGGTAAACAGAAACCGCATCGCATACAGTTTAGTAGTTCATCTTCACTTAATCTTTCTTTAAATTCTTTTTGAATGTTTTCTTTATTTAATGTTGTCATCGCTCAACCACCACTCTTTTGCGAGTGTCTTTCGCGAACATCTTGCCAGGGTTCATAATGTTATTTGGATCGAAGGCTTGTTTAATTCCTTGCATGGCAGCAATACCTTCTTTACCTAATTTCATTTCTAAATAAGGAGCTTTCATCGCACCAACACCATGTTCACCAGTAATTGTGCCACCAAGTTCAATTGCTTTCGCAAATATTTCAGCAAAAGCTTGTTCAGCTCGGTGCATTTCTTCTTCATTACGAGCATCTGTCATACAAGTTGGGTGTAGGTTGCCATCGCCAGCATGCCCAAACGTACAAATAGGAATATTATATTTTTTTGCAATCGCATTAATAGCTTCAACCATCGGAGCTATTTGTGAGCGTGGTACCGTTGCATCTTCTAATATTGTAGTAGGTTTTAATCTTGCAAGTGCTGATAGTGCACTACGGCGAGCTGTCCGAAGTGCATCTGCTTCCGCTTCATCTTTTGCAATGCGAACATCGACTGCATTCATGGAGCGGCAAACGTTAGCCATTTTTTCAATATCTCGATTGACAACTTCAGGTGGACCGTCTTGTTCGATTAATAAAATTGCTTTTACATCAGTTGGTAAACCGATTTGTGCAAACTCTTCTACTACTTCAATTGTCGGCTGGTCTAAAAACTCAAGTGTCGCTGGAATGATTTTATTTGCAATAATAGAAGAAACAGCACGTGCAGCTTCATTAATATCTTCATATAGTGCAAGCATCGTTTTCTTCGTTTCAGGCATAGGAACAAGTTTTAATATTGCTTCTGTTACGACGCCAAGTGTTCCTTCAGAACCGATAAATAAACGAGTTAAATCGTAACCAGCTACATCTTTTGCTAATTTACCGCCAGTACGAATAATATCGCCATTTGGTAAGACAAGTTCAAGACCCATCACATAATCACGTGTTACGCCATATTTTAATCCGCGTAATCCACCTGAGTTTTCATTAATGTTACCGCCGATTGTAGAAATTTTCATCGAGCTTGGATCTGGTGGATAAAATAAACCTTTTTCTTCTACCGCTTTAATAATATCAAGTGTAATTACACCAGCTTGTACAGTAATTGTTAAATTCTCTTCATCAATTTCTAAAATGTTATTCATATGGCGGAAGATAAGGACGATACCGCCTTCAAGTGGACATGTCCCCGCGCAAAGGTTTGTTCCAGAACCACGAACATATACAGGGATTTTGTGAGTGTTACATATTTTTAACACTTCAGCTACTTCATTTGTATTACGAGGAGCAATGACTGCATCAGGCATTGCTTGGAAGTTTGGAGTGGCATCATAACTATACGTTAAACGCCCCATATTGGATGTATCTACATTATCTTCGCCAACAATGGATACGAATGAATGAATAATTTGCTTTTCTAACATTGGAAATCCCCCTCAAACTGTTAACGTAGTTGATCATAATAAAAAACGTTGTAACAGTGCTTTCATTATAATGATAAAAAAGTTGGGGGATTCTTTCTATATATAATCATCTAAAGATTAATCTTTTTTATCATTCTTTTTTGTGTGATTATCTAATAAGAGGAGCGAGAAGTATAAAATGTTTAAGTCTTTGAATTGTTTCGGGTCAAGTCCTGTATGCTCCTCAATCTTTTTAAGTCTGTAATGCAATGTGTTAATGTGTATATGTAATTGTTCAGCTGTTTGTTTATAGGATTGGTTATAATCAATAAATAAGCGTAAAGTGTGCATAAGCTCAGGAGATGATAGTAAGTTTTCGATAGTACGCCTTAGAAACTGTTCCCGCGTTTCAGCAGAAATATCTTGTAAGCACATTTCTAAACGTAAATCTTCATTAAATACAATTTTTTTCGTTTCAAGTGATACGGAAAGAGCTTGTAATGCTTGTTCGTACGATAAGTTCATATTGCTTGGTGTAACGGATTGTCCAATCCCAATATATAAAGGAATAGAAAACAAAGTTTCACAGTCTTGCTTTAATCTTTTTAAGAATTGATACGTTTGCTCTTTGGAGTTTGTGGCTGTAAATAAAATGAATCGATCATTTCCCCAACGAACAAATAGATGCTCCTTTGTTAATAGATTGCGTACGTGTTGCCAAATCTTACGCTGAAGCATCGTGTCATTTTGATCGATAGAGAACAAAATAAGTTGTTTCTTCTTATATAAATCAATACCAAGTGTTTTTGCGCGATCGAGAAAGCTTGGAGACCAGTCTGTATTTTGAAGCCAATCAAAGACAAATGCTTCATAAGAACGGTGTTCAAGTTCTAGTTGTTCTAAAAAGTAGTTTTCGTGAATGAGTAGTTCGGTCATTTTACGTAATATTTCTCCGTATTGCGAAATGTTTTCAGGTTCGCCTGTAATTCCAATGACACCAATTACTTCGTCATGAAATAGTAAGGGGAGGTTCATACCCGCCTTTACGCCTTGCAAACGTCGTTCATCTGCTTTTGTAATAATGACAGTTTTCTTTTGTTTCGCGCATCGGAGTGCACCTTCATGAAATTGGCCGATTCTTTCTACATCTGTACTTGCGATAATAACGCCTTGTATATTAATGATAATGATATTTTCTTTAATTAATCTGCGTACTTCTCGTACAATTTTATTCGCTAAATCAGGAAAAAGCATAATTTGCACACCTCAAATTCTATTTGTTGTACATTATATATGTAAATGCAGTAAGAAAGGAAAATTTCACACTTTCCACACATTTATTTGTTATTTTACAATTATAACGAAATCATCCGAAGATGGAGGGAATCTTTTGAGAAAGTATGTTTTTCTTCTCTGTTTTTTATTTCTATTAGTAGGGTGTCAAGGAAGTTCATATACACCGATTGCTAAAGATAAAAGTGTTATTATAACAACGAATATAAAAGAAGGTAGTATTAGTTTTGTTGATGAAAAAACTAAAAAGTTAATTACGACATGGGAACTTAATGAACCAATGGCAGGAGTTGCACTACTTCCAAACGGTGAGGACATACTTGTATATGGCAAGCAGTTAGAGTACATGTATGTATATTCACTAGCAGAAGGAAGGCAAGTGGACAAATATAAAACGGGAAAAGGCATTGTAAATGTGATTGTATCCGAGGATAAAAAACAATTATTTGCTGCCGATCAAACTGCCCAAAAGGTAAGGTTCTTTACGATAAAAGGGAAAGAGACAGGGAGTGTATCAACAGGAAAAGGACCAATTACGATGGTAGAGCACGATAACCAGTTATCTGTATTAAACTTTTATGATACGAAGCTAACGACCATTGATACAAAGAAAAAAGAAGTGATACAATCCTTTATGATTCCCCCAGCATCAACGGGAGCGACAATTAGCCCGGATGGGAAAGAAATATGGATTGGCGGACATGGTGATGGAAATCAAGTCAATGAAAAAGTATTAGTGTATTCATTGCAGAGCGGAGAAATGGTACGTTCTTTACATGCTCCGTTTATGCCTGTGAATATAACGAAGGATAATAAGAATGTATATGCATTAAGTCACGGTTCGAATACGCTTAGAAAGTTTGATGTTAGTAC
Source organism: Bacillus cereus group sp. MG4 (assembly GCF_040460055.1). Lineage (NCBI taxonomy): Bacteria > Bacillati > Bacillota > Bacilli > Caryophanales > Bacillaceae > Bacillus > Bacillus cereus group sp. MG4. Next base: position 4,735,957 of record NZ_JARVGZ010000001.1, read on the forward strand.
GTATAAAGAGGTGGCTTCTGTAGAAGTAGGATCGAATCCATTTGCATTTTTGAAGAGCGGAGCAGAAGGATACGTAGCAAGCTATGATAGTGATGAAGTGTGTGTCATGGATATGAAGAGCTTGAAAATAAAACAAACAATTAAAGTCGGAAAAGGGCCGTTTCAACTCATAGAGAGGGAAGGGAAGGACAATGAGTAAATATAGGGTGCTAGTTGTAGATGATGAAAGTGATATGAGGCAGCTTGTTGGAATGTACTTAGATAATTTCGGATACGAGTGGGGAGAAGCTGAAAATGGAAAAGAGGCTCTAAAAAAATTAGAGACTGATCATTATGATTTCGTTGTATTAGATATTATGATGCCAGAGATGGATGGACTTTCAGTTTGTAAAGAAATTAGAAAAACGTCGGATGTACCAATTATATTTTTAACAGCAAAAGGTGAAGAGTGGAATAGGGTGAACGGCTTGCGTATGGGAGCAGATGATTATATTGTAAAGCCTTTTAGTCCTGGAGAACTAATTGCTCGTATGGAAGCTGTGCTAAGACGTTATACAAAGCAAGAGCAACAAGAAGAGATTCAGTTTGGACCGATACTTATTAATGAAAAAAGTAGGAAGATTGAGGCTGATGGTGAGCCGATTTCTCTTACAGTAAAAGAGTTTGATTTACTCTATTTTCTTTGCCAACATACGGGACAAGTATTTAGCCGGGAACAGTTGCTGGAAAAGGTATGGGGATATGATTATGCCGGAAGTACAAGAACAGTAGATACGCACGTAAAAACGATGCGTTTGAAGCTTGGAGAAAGTGGAAACTACATTCAAACGGTATGGGGTGTAGGCTATAAATTTGAGGTGTAACGTATGTTTACGATGGTACAGAAGCTTTGGCTTACAGTAGTATGTGCAGTATGTGTAACAGTTTCCTTTCTTTATTTTGTATCTTTATACTCGTATGAAAAACTATACGTTGATAATTTAAAAGATTCATTAGTAATGGAAGGGAAGCGTCTTGCTGCGCAATATGATAAGCGTGAAGGAATAGCGGCTTTTGAAGAGAAAGTAAGAGCATTTGATCAAATATCTAGTTCAGACGTTCTTTTCGTATCTAACCCGCGTGATTTAAGCGCATGTTTACCTTTTGATGTGCATCATCATTCCCTTATAAGTGAAGGGGACAGGCAAGCATTATTAGATGGGAGAACTGTGACAAAGATAGGGTATGAGGAACATTTTGACCGTAATATTATGGGGGTTGTCATTCCTGTTTTAGAAAATAAAAAATTAGTTGGTATTGTATATTCTTATATTCCTTTAAAAAGTATAAAAGACTTAATATATGATATGGGCCTTATTTTAGCACCGTTAGCACTTGCTATGACTTTATTGACAATATGGATTGGTAGAAAGATTATTATTGCTATTACGAGACCGCTTTCGCAAATGGAACGAGTTGCCAATCATTTGGCTACGGGAGATTTCTCAGAACGGATTACAATTTCTTCCGAAGATGAAATTGGACGATTAGGAAAAGCATTTAATAAAATGGCAAATTCTTTAGAGACAGAAGACGTAAAGCGTAAGGAATTTTTAGCTAACGTTTCGCATGAACTAAGAACACCGCTTAGTTATATAAAAGGATATAGTGAAGCTATTTTAGATGGTGTAGCGAAGGGACCACAGCAGGAAAAAGTAACACAGCTCATTCATAAAGAAGCGGGTCGTATGCAGCGTCTCGTTCATGATTTATTAGATTTAGCACAATTAGAAGGTGAACATTTTCCGTTAAAGAAACAACCTATCGTTTTTTCACAACTGATTGAAGATGTGTTAGATACGTATGAGATTAAGTTTATAGAAAAGAAAATTCGTATTTCAACAAATTTAAATCCAGAAATCATTGTAATGATTGATGAGGATCGCATGCAACAAGTGCTTCATAACGTGTTAGATAATGCGATACGGTATACAAATCAAAATGGGGATATTGTGATAACACTCAGGCAGATAGATGATTACTGTGAATTAAACATAAAAGATACAGGAATCGGTATTGAAACAGAACATTTAGAAAATCTTGGTGAACGTTTTTACCGCGTTGATAAAGCGAGAAGTCGTCAACATGGGGGAACAGGTTTAGGCCTTGCCATTGTCAGACAAATTGTTCATATACATGATGGACAGTGGCGAATTGAAAGTGAAAAAGGGCATGGAACGACGGTTAGTTTTAAATTGAAAATACAAGTTGAAGAAAGCATGTTCTAACGTGAAGGACATGTTTTTCTTCATGAGTGCAATGAATAGAGGAATAAATATAAATTAATATCAAATAAATATTAAAAATTTGACGATTTTATGAACAAAACATTTGTACTTCTTACCAATTCGTTCTAAAATAGTTATGATGCAAAGTTCTTATAAATCGTTTCAATTGTTGTTTGGAAGATACTGAGGTGATTTAACTGGAGTACAAATCTATTAAACCGAAAAAGATTTACGAAGAAGTATCTGAAGCTATTTTAACAATGATTAAAAATGGTACGTTAAAACCTGGTGACAAACTACTTCCTGTACATCAATTAGCTGAGCAGTTTCAAGTTGGTAGATCTGCTGTTCGTGAAGCGCTAAGTGCGCTAAGAGCAATGGGCTTAATTGAGATGAAACAAGGAGAAGGTACATATGTGAAGAATTTCGATTCTTCTTCATTAACAAAATCATTAAACAATAAATTATTAATGAAGAAAGAAGATATTTTAAACTTATTAGAAGTACGAAAGGTGCTTGAAGTGGGGGCAGTTCGAGCAGCTGCGGCAAAACGTACGGAAGATAATTTGCAAAATATGAAGCATTGGTTAGATGAAATGGCAAAGAGCATTGGAGATGAAAAGGCTGGCGAAAAAGCAGATTTTCAGTTCCATATGGGAATTGCGGAGTCTTCGCATAACAACATTTTGATTGAACTCATGAATCACGTTTCAGAGATGATTGCTGAAACGATTGGTGAATCAAGACGCATTATTTTATATGGTGAACAAACAACATCAGAACGACTTATAGAAGAGCATCAAGTTATATATGATGCAGTGTTAAAGCAAGATGTAGAATTAGCGCAGCAAGCAATGCTAGATCATTTAACAAATGTAGAACATATTGTCACAGGTAAAACGATATAAATTCGTAATTTAATCTTTTAAAAATCAAATTTTTTGATAAAATAGAGAAAGATTAAGTAAGCGTTTTCTTTAGAAGAGGGAGAGGATAGGCCATGGTTGAGCCTACTTCTTCTTTTCTTAGTCATCTGATGACCATACGTTTGTTGGTGGAGTTGTAAAAAGGGGGAGTAATAATTATGAAAGTTACTTTATTTGTTACTTGTTTAGTCGATATGTTTGAAACAAACGTCGGCAAAGCAACAGTTGAAGTGTTGGAGCGTTTAGGTTGTGAAATTGAATTTCCAGAAGCACAAGTTTGTTGTGGTCAGCCTGCTTATAATAGCGGCCATGTAGAAGCAGCAAAAGAAGCGATGAAACATATGATTGAAACTTTCGAAGATGCAGAATATATCGTTACACCATCTGGTTCTTGTGCGACAATGTTTCATGAGTATCCGCATGTTTTTAAAGATGATCCGAAGTGGGCTAAACGTGCACAAAAGGTTGCTGATAAAACATATGAATTTACACAATTTATTGTAGATGTTTTAAAAGTGACAGATGTTGGTGCAAGCTTACCAGGGATAGCTACTATTCATAAATCTTGTCATATGACACGCCTGCTTGGAGTAAAAGAGGCACCAGGAATTTTATTATCAAACGTAAAAGGATTAATTGTGAGAGAACTGCCAAACGAACAAAATTGTTGTGGGTTTGGGGGAACGTTTTCAGTGAAGATGACTCCAATTTCTGAGCAAATGGTAGATGAGAAGGTAGATAGTGCAATGGAAACAGGTGCTGATTATTTAATCGGTGCAGATTGTGGGTGTTTGTTAAACATTGGCGGACGTATTGAGCGTTTAGGAAAAGAAATAAAAGTAATGCATATTGCTGAGGTACTAAATAGTCGCTCATGAAGGGGGAACATAAGCTATGTCTATGAAAATCAGTGAGAAAAAATTTAATGATCGCGTTGGCGATGGAATTCAAGATTCTTTTATGCGCGGAGCAGTATCTTCTGCGCAAACGCGCTTATATACGAATCGCTTAAAAGCAGCGGAAGAATTAGGAAACTGGGAAGAGTGGCGTGAACTAGGTGAACAAATTCGCCAACATACGTTAGAAAATCTTGATTATTACTTAATGCAGTTAAGTGAAAATGTATCAAAAAGAGGCGGACATGTGTACTTTGCAAAAACGAAAGAGGAAGCAGCAAAGTATATTCAAGACGTTGCAAAAAAGAAACAAGCGAAGAAAGTTGTAAAATCAAAATCAATGGTAACTGAAGAAATTAGTATGAATCATGCCCTTGAAGAGATTGGTTGTGAAGTGTTAGAAAGTGACTTAGGAGAGTATATCTTGCAAGTAGATAACGATCCACCTTCACATATTATTGCGCCCGCACTTCATAAAAACAGAACGCAAATTCGTGATGTATTTAAAGAAAAGCTTGGCTATGAAAATTCTGATGATCCATATGAAATGACAAAGTTTGTTCGTAAACAACTTCGTGAGAAATTTATGGATGCAGAAATTGGTGTGACAGGTTGTAACTTTGCAGTTGCAAATACTGGCTCTCTTTGTTTAGTAACGAACGAAGGTAATGCCGATCTTGTTATGTCGATTCCGAAAACTCAAATTGCAGTAATGGGTATGGAACGTATGGTTCCGACAATGGAAGAATTAGATGTTTTAGTTGGTTTACTATGTCGTAGTGCAGTAGGGCAAAAATTAACAAGTTATGTAACTGTAGCGGGACCAATCCAAGAAGAGGAAGTAGATGGACCAGAAGAATTCCACTTAGTTGTTGTTGATAATGGCCGCTCTCAAATTCTTGGGTCTGAATTCCGCTCAGTATTGCAATGTATTCGTTGTGCTGCTTGTGTTAACGTATGTCCTGTATATCGTCACGTTGGTGGACATTCGTATGGTTCTATATACTCAGGACCAATCGGTGCGGTATTAACACCACTTTTAGGTGGATACGATGATTACAAAGAGCTTCCATATGCCTCTAGTTTATGCGGAGCGTGTACAGAAGCTTGTCCAGTAAAAATACCATTGCATGATTTATTATTAAAACATCGTCAAGTAATTGTTGAGCAAGAAGGACGTGCACCACTTGCAGAAAAATTAGCAATGAAAATGTTTAGTATGGGTGCATCTTCAGCAGCTTTATATAAAATGGGATCAAAAATGGCGCCAGCAGCAATGAGTCCATTTACATCGGGCAACCGTGTATCAAAAGGTGTTGGGCCACTTAAAAACTGGACAGATATTCGTGAATTCCCGGCTCCAAGTAAAGAACGATTCCGTGATTGGTATAAAGATCATAAGAAAGGCGGGGACAAATAATGACAGGATTAATTCAAAACCGTGAGTCCTTTCTAGATAATATTGCAAAAGAACTTGGACGTGAGCGGAAAACGGAAGGCGTAAAGCGTCCAGCATGGAAAAGTAATGTGAATGTAGAAACGCTAAAAGATTATTCAAAAGAAGAATTGTTAGAAGTATTTAAAAATCAATGTACAAACATTCATACAACTGTAGTGGAAACGACAAACGACCGTTTACGTGAAGATATTCAAAAAGTAATCGTGGAAAACGGCGGGGGACCTATTATGTTATCGGCAGACGAACGTTTTGATTCTTATGGATTGACTTCTTTATTTAAAGAAGAGCTTCCAAAGCAAAATGTTGAAGTGAATGTATGGGATCCTGAGAAAAAAGAAGAGAATATGCGTATCGCAGAAAGAGCGAATATTGGAATCGCATTTAGTGATTATACTTTAGCTGAATCTGGTACGATTGTTGTACAAAGTCATAAAGGCCAAGGTCGTTCTTTACACTTTTTACCGACTGTATACTTTGCTATTATTCCACGTGAAACACTTGTGCCTCGTATTACACAAGCAGTTCAGGATATGAACACACGTGTAGAAAATGGCGAGGCAGTAGCATCTTGTATTAACTTTATTACAGGACCTAGTAACTCGGCAGATATTGAAATGAATCTTGTTGTCGGAGTACACGGACCATTAAAAGCAGTATATTTCATCGTATAAAAGAGGGGAAAGCAGGCCAGAAAATGGCCTGCTTTTTTAATAGAATAGAAATAATATGAAGTAGAAGTTCTCTCCTTTTTTTGCTATGTTCTTCTGGAAAGGAGAGGAAGGGATGTTCACTTATTTATATGCATTGTTAGTGGGGATGGTGTTTGGTTCTTTTTTTATGTTAATTGCGATGAGAGTGCCGCTAGGTGAGTCTATCATTACCCCGCGTTCACATTGTCATTATTGTAAGTATGTGCTAAAGCCAAAAGAATTGATTCCAATCATTTCTTTTTGTATACAAGGAGGACGTTGTACGAATTGTAAGAGGAAAATTTCAATTTTGTACGTAGTATTTGAACTTGTAACAGGAATGATATTTCTTCTTACTGTATATATGATTGGGGTGGAACGAGAGCTTATCATCATTTTATCGCTTTTTTCGCTACTTCTTATTATTTCAGTTACAGATTACATATATATGTTAATCCCCAATCGTATTTTAGTTTGGTTTGCCTGTTTACTCATTTTAGAATGTGTTTTTGTGCCGTTAGTGACTTGGACAGATAGTATAGTTGGTAGTGGCGTTATATTCATTTTGTTATATTGCATGCAAAAGATATATCCAGAAGGGCTTGGTGGAGGAGATATAAAATTACTTTCGTTACTTGGATTTATAGTAGGACTGAAAGGGATTTTTATGATTTTATTTTTAGCATCTTGCTTTAGTCTTTGTTTCTTTGGAGTTGGTATAGTATTAAAACGTATGAAAATGAGGAGCCAAATTCCGTTCGGTCCTTTTATCAGCCTTGGGGCAATATGTTACATGTTGTCCACGTATACAAAATAGAGAGAGGATAGAACATGAATGTATATATGGATGATCAAAGAAGTTGTCCGTACGGGTATGTGCCCGCCACTACAGTAGAATGTGCCTTGCAAATGGTTCGGGATTATGATGTGAATATTCTTTCCCTTGATTTTAATATGGGATGTGGGAAAAGAAATGGATTAGATTTTGTAGAGGCTTTTTGTAAAGAGGGTTTATATGTAAATGAAATTCACCTTCATACGAATGATGTCATCGGTATGCACAAGATGAAACAGAGAATTAATAAGGGAAAGGAAGAAGGCGAAATTAATCCGCACCTTGTTGTTAAATATGTGGGGAGCTAAAAACTCCAAAGTAAAACTTTGGAGTTTTTAATGTTTCATATGTGCTTGTAACGGAATGATTTCTTCTTGTTGAGCCGCTACTAATTCAGTTTCTTCTTGTTTCACGTCAGGTACTTTCTTTGTTAAGTAATGGTATACCATGCCGACAAAGACGGACCCGCCAATAATGTTACCGATTGTAACTGGAATTAAGTTATGAATAGCACCTGCAAAAGAAATTGTCTCCGGATGCGGTGAAACTAAAGATAGAGCAAACAGTGATAAGTTTGCAATGCTATGCTCGTAACCGGATAAGAAGAATGTGAAAACGAGTAGCATCATCATCATAATTTTTGCTGTATCACCTTTCACTTGAGAAGGTAAGAAACACGCAAGACATACAAGCCAGTTACATAAAATTGCTTTAAAGAATAATTGTATTGTAGGTGTATTCATTTTTCCTTCTACTACTTTATTCATGAAATGGCCGTGATCAATTGCTTCGAAAATTCCAGTTGCATAAAATAGTAAGGCAAAGAATAAAGCTCCAGCTAAATTCCCTGCATAACAAGCGACCCAGTTACGAAGTGTATCAGAAATCGTTGTTTCTTTTCTTAAAGTTGCTACAGTGAAGTACATTGTGTTTCCAGTAAACAATTCAGCACCGCCATATATAATAAGTACGAGGGCAATTCCGAAAAACATAGAAGCAGCTAAATAAGTTGCCGGTGAATCTGCAATGTGAAAAAAGTTACCTAATTTAAAACATAGTACAATAATAAAACCGATATAAATACCCGCAAGTGCGGCACGAATGAAATATTGCATCGGGTTTGTATCTAGCATTTGTTTTTTGCTCTTAGCCAGTTTGACAACATAATCTATTCCTTGCTCTAGCATGAGTAATATGCTCCTTTAGTACATCATCTATAAATACTCCTTATATGAATAAAGTACATGGAATTGTTCTCAGTTTCAATAAGTTTGTGCAATGCTTCACAAAAAGGACATACATACATTTAGAAAACGCTTACAAATGGTAGTATAATAGAATTTTTTCTGGACATTGAGGGGGGAAGGGAAAAAGAAAAAGCGCTGTAATTACAGCGCTTTTTCGTCTAAATTCTTTTCTACTTTTACTTCTACTTCTTTCGAGAAGAACCAACCGCTAACTGCGATTCCGACTAATACAATCCAGAATGTAAGCTTCCATAGTGTAGATTCTGGGAATGAATGCGGAATTACATTTAATGCAGGGTGTGCTAATGTATAAACTGCTAGTTTCACACCAACCCAACCTACAATTAAGAATGCTGCAGTTTCAAGTCCTGGTTTACGTTTTAAGATTTGTACGAAAGCAGTTGCTGCAAATCTCATAATGATTAACCCGATAAGTCCACCTACAAAGATAACAACGAATTGCCCAGTATCAAGACTACCAATTGTACCTAACCCTGTTTTTGGTAAAGTCATTGCTAATGCAACTGCAGCTAAAATTGAATCAACTGCGAAGGCGATATCAGCAACCTCAACTTTAAATACAGTCCACCAAAAGTTCTCTTGTTTTTTCTTTGCTTCTTTTTCTTCTGTTTCTTCATCCGTATTCTTTTTAACATACGTTTTAAATAAGTGATTACCAGCGATAAACATAAGGTAAATGGCACCGATTGCTTGCACTTGCCATACGTCGACTAGGAACGAAATCATAAATAACGATCCGAAACGGAAAACAAATGCCCCCGCTAATCCGTAAAATAGTGCCTTCTTTCGTTTTTCTTCTGGTAAATGTTTTACCATAATTGCAAGAACGAGAGCGTTATCAGCCGCTAAAATCCCCTCTAGTGCAATTAGGATGAGTAATACCCAACCATACTCCAATAATAATGATACATCCATGTACATTCTCCTCTCATTTCTATAAGTACTAAATAAGTGAAGAATTTCCCCACTATTTAGTTTCCCCATACTCCTGCCTATTAACTTTGGAAGAATTTGGAAATTAATACAAAAAAGACCTCTGCCGTTAATAGGCAAAGGTCTTGCTAGACATATGTAATGAAAATGCCAACAAAGCCGGAAGAACTAAGTTCTACGTAATGACGACTTTGTTTCCAAGAAATATTCTTGGACGCTACTCCCCTTTGGAGATATGCTATTGTACTCTCATTATATGGATAATGTATACGGTTGTCAACCTGTTAAAATATCTTCATTCGGATATTTTATTTTTCGGTTCTTTTTACGTGCAAATGAAAAAGCCAATGTTAAAGGTCCCATTTTCCCAAAAAACATCATAAAGATGATAATAGCTTTTCCGATCATAGTTAAGTGTGGTGTGAAATTCATACTGAGACCGACAGTCCCAAATGCTGAAAATACTTCGAAAGCACTCATCAATAGAGGAACTCGCTCAGTAATACTTAAAATTAAAATAGCAAAAAAGATAAATGAAAAGGAAATAATAGTGATGGTTAATGCTTTGACAATGAGAGTATCTTTAATAGATTTTTTAAACACGACAATATCATCTTGTTCTTGTAAAAATTTAAATACCCCAAAAAACATGATTAAAAATGTTGTTAACTTAATTCCACCACCGGTTGAAGCACTTCCAGCGCCAATAAACATAAGGAGCATCATTAATAGTAGGGAAGGCTTTGATAATGCAGAAATATCAACTGTATTAAACCCGGCAGTACGAGTTGAAATCGCCTGGAAATAAGCGGCCATTCCTTCTTCAAATGGGGTAAATCCTCTCATAGAAAGGGAATTGTGGAACTCGAATATAAAAATAAAAACAGTCGCAATAATATTGACGATTAGAGTAGAAGAGAGCATAAGTTTTGAGTGTAATGTAAGGTTTTTAAAATTTTTCTTTCTTTTTATATCCACGATTACTGTAAAACCAATCCCACCTAAAATAATGAGGGAGGAGATAACGAGATTGACAAGAATGCTATGAGAATGGGACATTAAATTATCGCTCCACACAGAAAAACCAGCATTGTTAAAAGCAGAGATCGAATGAAAAAAGCTATAATAGATCCCTTTAGCAATCCCGTATTTTGGTACCCATTCAGAAGAAAGAATCAAAGTAGCGATACATTCGACTGTAAAAGAGAATAAAAATAATGCTTTGGCAAGACGAATGACGCCACCAATGTTCGTTTGGTTTAACGCTTGTTGCAGTAAAATTCGGTTTTGAAGACCAATTTTTCTGCCGAGCATAATTGCAATTAAAACGGCAAAGCTCATAATGCCAAGTCCCCCTACTTGTATAAGCGTTAAAATGACACACTGTCCAAACAAAGTAAATACTTTTCCGGTGTCTACAACACCAAGCCCAGTAACAGTACAAGCAGAAACTGTTGTAAATAAAGCGTCGATCCATGAAATAGAAGTTGTTGTAGCAATTGGTAGTTTTAATAAGCATGTACCGATAATTGATAACGTAATAAAAGACAAAGTAAGAACACGGGGAGGACTCATGCTAATATTAATCCGTTTCATGTCACATATCGTTCCTTTCAGTTTGCTCTTACTAGTATGTGAAAAAGCACGATTATGTATGTTAAAAATAGAAAGAGGCAGAGAATATCTGCCTCTAAGCCATAGGTTATTGTATTATCCACGTAATTGTTGTTGAGCTAAAGCGACTAGTCGTTTCGTTACTTCACCGCCAACTGAACCGTTTGAACGAGATGCTGTATTAGAACCTAAGCTAACACCGAATTCTTGTGCGATTTCATATTTAAATTGTTCAAGTGCTTGTTCTGCACCTGGAACTAGTAATTTGTTTGTTTTTACCATGTTGATACACATCCTTATAAGTAGTCCAGTTCAGCTAAATACTTATCTAAACTGGTAACGTTATTTTATGTGGAAACGACGTACTCATACACGGAAGTAATCGGTGTGATTAGAAGTTATTGGATAGAAAAAAGAGTAGCAAATTTGCTACTCTTTTTTCAGTATTGTCGCTGTACCTTCCACGACAATATCCCCGGATTGATTATATATGTTTGTTTGCAACGTAATGATTTTTTTATCGTCTCGTTTTTTAATGACTTCTGCCACAACGCGAAGTGTATCACCGATTTTGACAGGAGCACGGAATGAAACGTTTTGAGATAAATAAATCGTGTTTTTGCCAGGGAGTTTCGTTCCAAGAATCGTCGAAATGAAACTGGAAACGAGCATGCCATGAGCAATACGTTCTTTAAACATTGTCGTTTTTGCAAAAGAATCTAAAATATGAATAGGATTCACATCTCCAGTTAATTTTGCAAAATTAATAACGTCCTCATCCGTAATAGTTTTTGTAAGGGATGCTTGATCACCGACTTGAATCTCATCATAATGAAGCTCCGGAACAGTTTGTGCTTCTTGAAATGGATTCATTTTGGCCTCCTTCTTTTCCATATCGAAAAATGCTAGCCATCTTGATGTAGTAGGAGGAAGAAAGAGTTTTGTTTGTGCTGCAGTTAGCTCCCACATTTTTCTTACTTGATGGAAGTAAATAAATTTTTTGAGTTTTCCTCGAACTGCTTTGCGAGTTCTAGTTGTTTGGACTTGAACTCTCCCAAAAAAACTTCTAACTGTTTTTGAACCTCTTCACGTTGTAATTGTTGTTGTTCAATAAATTGTTTTGTTGTTTCTTCAAATTGACCGCTAGTTTGAGTAAGAATAGACAAAGATGTTTTCGTAGGAGAAACAGTCAGTTGGTGCATTTGATTAGAAAGTTCATTCCATTTCCCTTGCCACTCGTTAATTTGATCATTTAAGGAGTTTCCAGTTAATTGCTTCACGTAATCTGTATATTGGTTATTGAACTGAGCAGTGAATTGTTGTAGTTCTTTTTCTAGTTCATCTACTCCTGATGTTAATTTATGCAAAGCGTCTTGTTGTTGTTTTAACGTTTCTAAAGTAAGTTGCTCTAATTGTTTCCCCGCTGAAGAGAAGAGGGAAAGAGATTGAGACCAGTTTTTCCAAAATGCATCGACTAATTCGTATGGCTTAGTTTCCATTGTTTGACCTCCAAATGTTTTTTTGCATATTGTGAACGCAGATTACTCTGCTGTACCACCAGGTGAAGATGAAGAATCCTTTTCATCCTTTTCTGGAGAAGTAGAAAACGGAAAGAATGCATTGGTGTATAACGTAAAAAACGTCCGCAACATATTTTGATAATGTTCAAAAGAAGTTGCACATGTTGTTAAATATTGCTCTCCATATTCTGTTAAAGAATAAATTCGTTTCGCTGGCCCGCCTTCGCTTGTATCCCAAGTAGAAGAAATAAGGTTTTCTTTTTCTAATTTGCGTAGTGTTCTATACACATTACCTTGGTCAACAGAAGAAAAGCCGATGTCCATTAGCATTTGAATGAGTTTGTAACCATGAAGACTCCAGTCTTTTAGACAGAGAAGTAAGAAAGGAACTAAGAAGTTTTTTGGCATGGAGTTTGGTTGTTTCGCTTGGTTTTTTTCAAAACTTTCTGGGTGTTCTGGTTCATTATGTAGCATGATTGTGCATCACCTCATGAATCAGTTAGATGGAATTTTTTTGCTTATAAGTGCAATTTACACCTATCTGTTTTTAATGTCAACACATTTATTGGAAAATAAAGAAAAATAAAATATAGACTTGAAGTTTTATTCAGAATATTAGAAAATAGTGAATAGGTTGAATTGTTTCAAAAACGAAAAAGGGAGTGTAGGCGAAGTGATTGATCAAAAATTCGATCCATTGCAAGCATGGAAAAATGCTTATGAACAAACCGAAACATTTTGGGGAAAAGCGCTCAATGAAACAATTAAAACAGAAGAATATTCTGCTTGGATGGGCAGCGTTCTAGATTTAAATTTGTTTTATCAAAAAGCATTAAATGATACGACAAAAAATTATTTAGAACAGGTGAATGTGCCGACGAGAGAGGATATCGCTAGAGTAGCTACGCTTGTTATCAATTTAGAAAATAAAGTTGATAACATTGAGGAAATTCTAGAAGAGAAAGTGGATTCATTAGGACAAGCTCCTACATTAAAGCGTGATGTTACGAAAGTAAAACAAGATATTCGCACGCTAGAAACGAAAGTTGATCAAATTTTAGAGTTACTAGAAAAGCAAAATGCAGTACTAGCGAAACTACAAGTACCTGCAAAAGAAGAAATAAAACCTGCGAATAAGCCGGAAAATAAAAAATGATAATAGCGTTTGTTTATAACGTGTAAAAGGGAAAGGGAGAATCTCTTTTTCATGTATAAACAACGAAACATAATTAATATATGGACTCTAGTAATATGAGTACCAAAATGATTCATAACAATCGTTCACAAATTCATTTAAGGGGGAAAAGAAATGGTTCAATTAAATGGCAAAGTAGCAATCGTAACAGGTGGGGCAAAAGGAATTGGAAAAGCAATTACAGTAGCATTAGCACAAGAGGGAGCAAAAGTAGTTATTAACTATAACAGCAGTAAAGAAGCAGCTGAAAACTTAGTAAATGAATTAGGAAAAGAAGGACATGACGTTTATGCAGTTCAAGCGGATGTTTCGAAAGTAGAAGATGCAAACAGACTTGTAGAAGAAGCTGTGAATCATTTTGGTAAAGTTGATATTCTTGTTAATAATGCTGGTATTACAAGAGATCGTACATTCAAAAAATTAAATCGTGAAGATTGGGAGCGCGTAATTGACGTGAACTTGAGCAGTGTATTTAATACAACAAGCGCGGTACTTCCATACATATCGGAAGCAGAAGAAGGAAGAATCATTAGTATTTCTTCTATTATTGGCCAAGCTGGTGGATTTGGACAAACAAACTACTCTGCAGCAAAAGCAGGTATGTTAGGATTTACAAAATCATTAGCATTAGAGCTTGCAAAAACAAATGTAACTGTAAACGCAATTTGCCCAGGATTTATTGATACTGAAATGGTAGCAGAAGTACCAGAAGAAGTACGTCAAAAAATTGTTGCGAAAATCCCGAAAAAACGTTTTGGTCAAGCTGATGAAATTGCAAAAGGTGTAGTATACCTATGCCGTGACGGTGCATATATCACAGGTCAGCAATTAAACATTAACGGCGGATTATACATGTAATGAAGTAAGAAAAAAGTGCATATCCATAGCAGGAATGCACTTCTTTTTTTAGAAATAAATCGACCGAAAAGGAGATAGAAAAATGACTACATTCGTAACGGAATGGGAAAAGCAATTGGAGTTGTACCCAGAAGAATATCGTAAAGCATATCGCCGTGTGAAAAGAGCGAGCGAAGTTTTATTACGCGAACCAGAACCACAAGTTGGTTTAACAACGAAAGAAGTTATTTGGACGAAGAATAAAACGAAGCTGTATCGTTACATTCCAAAACAAGAAAAAACACAGAGAGTTCCAATCCTATTAATATACGCGCTTATTAATAAACCGTATATTATGGATTTAACTCCAGGAAATAGTTTAGTGGAATATTTAGTAGATCGTGGTTTTGATGTGTATATGCTTGATTGGGGCACATTTGGTTTAGAAGATAGTCATTTGAAATTTGATGATTTCGTGTTTGATTATATTGCAAAAGCAGTGAAGAAAGTAATGAGAACTGCGAATTCGGACGAGATTTCTTTACTTGGTTATTGCATGGGTGGAACGCTAACTTCTATTTATGCAGCACTTCATCCACACATGCCAATTCGCAACTTAATCTTTATGACAAGTCCTTTTGATTTCTCTGAAACAGGATTATACGGTCCTTTATTAGATGAGAAATACTTCAATTTAGATAAAGCGGTTGATACATTCGGAAATATTCCGCCAGAAATGATTGATTTCGGAAATAAGATGTTAAAACCAATTACAAACTTTGTAGGTCCATATGTCGCTTTACTTGATCGTTCAGAAAATGAGCGCTTCGTCGAAAGCTGGAAATTAGTTCAAAAGTGGGTTGGTGACGGTATTCCATTCCCAGGTGAATCGTATAGACAATGGATTCGTGATTTTTATCAAAATAATAAATTAGTGAAAGGTGAACTCGTTATTCGTGGACAAAAGGTAGACCTTGCAAATATTAAGGCGAATGTCTTAAATATTTCTGCGAAACGTGATCATATCGCCCTGCCATGCCAAGTAGAAGCTTTGCTAGACCATATTTCTAGCACAGATAAACAATATGTATGTTTACCAACGGGACATATGTCGATCGTTTACGGTGGAACAGCGGTAAAACAAACATATCCGACGGTTGGAAATTGGCTGGAGGAGCGTTCTAATTAAAAATAAAAAGTCCAACTAGCGTATGTTAGTTGGATTTTTTTATGGGAAATAACAAAAGATAGAAAGGAGAAATTTATATTTTAGGAGTATAATTATGAAACTTATGACTGGTAAGTTGTTTTGGAATACAGGAGTTTCTATACCTTGTTATCCATCATTAGAAAATGATATGATATGTGATGTGCTTGTAGTCGGAAGCGGAGAAGCAGGTGCTCATATAGCGTATTCGTTAGCGAAAATTGGAATGCGTGTTACGCTCATTGAAAAAAGAGCAATCGCATGTGGTAGCACAGCTGCTAATACAGGTTTACTACAATTTCTTCATGATAAATCGCTAACCTCACTTATCCATACATTTGGTGAAAAAAAGGGGGTACGAGCATATAAGCTTTGTTACGAAGCGCTACGAACAATGGAGCAAGTCGTACCGACTCTCGATATTGATCCCCAGTTTATTCCGCGAAGTAGTTTGTATTATGCAAGTAGAAATGAGGATGTATCGTTTTTACAAGAAGAATATAATACGTTACGCCATTATGGATTCCCGGTTGAATATTTTACCGATTCACATATGAAGAAGAAGTATTCATTTATAAAACAAGCAGCGTTATATACGCATGGTGATGCCGAAGTGAATCCGTATTTATTAGCGCATAGCCTTTTGCATAAAGCAAATCAAATGGGAGCTACTATACTTGAGCATACAGAGGCCATACATATAAAAAAACGCCAAAATGATTTAATTTGTTACACGAAAACAGGAAATCAAATTGTAGCAAAGAATATTATTATGGCGACAGGTTATGAAGCACTTTTCGGAAAGAAAGAAAAAAATACAATGGTGGAAACATCATATGCAGTGGTGACAAATAAGGTAGATTCATTTGAAGGCTGGCATGAACAATCATTAATTTGGGAAACAGCACGGCCTTACTTATATTTTCGAACGTATCAAAACCGTATTATTGTAGGCGGATTAGATGAAGCGATGCAAATCCAAACAATTGGTGATACGAAATTATTGCATAAGCGTGATATCCTTATTAACATTGTAAAAGAGATGTTCCCGCAGTATAAGAATATACAGGCAGAGTACTATTGGGCGGCAGCATTTGGCGGTAGTCATGATGGTCTCCCTATTTTAAAAGAAGACAAAGAGATACATAATTTATTTTACGCATTGCCGTATGGAGGTAATGGAACTGTGTATGGAATGGTATTTGCCAAATTATTTGAGCAGTTATTTACAAATAAAGAAAGTGAAGATTTTTCTTTATTTAATCGATAGAAAAAAAGGTAGCGAAGTGATGGAATGAGAGATATAAAAAAGTTTTTACAAAAATTACGTCCTGTACAACTCATTGTTTTGTTTTATTTATTAGCAGTAGTTGTATCGGTGATATTGCTTAGTTTCCCGTTTGTTACGAAGTCTGGTGTGAAATGGACATTTATCGATGCCCTCTTTACATCTGTTAGTGCGGTAAGTGTTACGGGACTGTCTGTTGTTACGATTTCAGATACATTTACTACGGCAGGAATTATTATGTTAGCCCTTATTTTACAATTAGGCGGCTTAGGAATTATGGCACTCGGTACGTTTGTTTGGATTATAACGGGGAAAAAGATCGGTTTGCAGAGAAGAAGACTCATTATGGCAGACCATAATCAAGGGAATTTATCAGGCCTTGTAGAATTGATGCGTTCTATTTTAATTGTAATTATTTCGATAGAACTTATTGGAGCGATACTATTAGGTACAAGATTTCTACTTTATTTTCCAACTTGGCAAGAAGCTTATTTTCACGGTTTCTTTGCAGCTGTTAGTGCAACCACGAACGGCGGATTTGATTTAACTGGACAATCACTAATTCCGTACAAAAAAGATTATATTGTGCAAATGATTCATATGTTACTTATTATTTTAGGAGCGATTGGCTTCCCGGTGTTAATGGAAATAAAGCAATTCTTTAGTAAAAGGCGACAGCAACTATTCCGCTTTTCGTTATTTACAAAATTGACGACAACAACATTTTTTGCACTCGTTATCGTTGGAACAATTATGATTTTTTTACTAGAACGAAATCAATTTTTAGCAGGAAAGTCATGGCATGAAACAGTTTTCTATACATTATTCCAATCTGTGACGACGCGAAGTGGTGGACTTGCTACAATGGATATACGTGAATTGTCACAACCGACGCTTTTATTTATGAGTATATTAATGTTTATAGGGGCATCTCCAAGTTCGGTTGGGGGCGGAATACGTACAACAACATTCGCTGTTAGTATATTATCGTTATACACTTTTGCAAGAGGCGGAAGAACGGTTAGAGTCTTCAAACGTCAGTTACATGAAGAAGACGTGCTAAAAGCATCTGTCGTTATGACGATGGGGGGTTTATTATGTGCCACAGCACTCTTTATTTTATCTATTACGGAAAATGTACCGCTTATGAGTTTAATTGTTGAAGTGTGTTCTGCTTTCGGAACGACAGGGCTATCGACAGGTATTACGCCAGATTTAACAACTGTTGGTAAACTTGTACTCATTGTACTTATGTTTATTGGGCGTGTCGGTATTTTAACATTTATACTGGCTAGTGGGGGAAGAGAACAGCCACCTCGCTATAAATACCCGAAAGAGCGAATTATTATTGGATAGTATGAAACCATTCTACCTATGTGAGGTAGAATGGTTTTTTAGTCGTTAATGCCAAATTGCGGATGCATAAAAGCCTCATTCTTATTATCCACTTCTTTTTTTAGCAACTCTTGATTTTCTTCTGAAATCCACCCAATATCATTTGTAGGATGAATCCATTCTTCTCCAGCCATAATGGCAGGGTCTACTTCATCAGTCCAATTGTGAAGTGGACTATTCTCGGAATCATATTTACTGTCTCCGATTACGACGTCATATTGATTTATGAAAGGTTGTTGCATCTTCTTTCCTGTTCCTTTAAAAGATGGGAAATTCATTTGATGCGGGAGCGTTTCATCTAAAATTGGTGACTGGATTTTATCTTTCTTCTTCAAAATAATCGCCCCTTTTTTAATGCTTTCTTCATAGGTAGTATTTCCATCTAGCGGCCTTATGTACTTGTTAACACTTGCCAGTAATAATTATTTACTGTTGTTTTAAACTAGAGTAGAAAGTGAATTCTTGAGAGCAGGTGAATGTATTGGTAAAAAGAAAAGTGAAACAAAATGCGGCAATCAACAATAATAAAACTCCGAAAGAAAGCTTACCAGATGCAGAATTTGCATTAGAGTATGAAGGAGAAAATAGCGCGAAGTATGCAAATCGTAATTCAAAAAAAGGTAAACAAAAATGAGGCGTTTTTTTACAAACGCCTCATTTTTTTGTGGGATTATAAAGGTTTTTTTAATTATTTGTAAATTTAGTGTTCATTATTAGCAGAAAAATGCGAAAAAACATAGAAGTAGCAACGTATTACACAAAAACAAACAACAAACAAAAGATTAATGTTGGTTTAATACTGCTTTTACACTAGTTGTTTATATTAGAGTTGTACATAAGATTTATAAAAGGAGAGAGAGACAGTGAAAAAAACAATCTTTAAAGCTGTAGCAACTGGAATGGTATTTTCGTTATTAATGGGGTGTGGTGCAAAGAAAGAAGAGAGTGCTGGGGCAAAAGTAAAGGATGATAAATTATCTGGATCATTAACTGTTTACACAGCGATTGAAGAAGAACTTGTACCAATTTACCTTGATTCTTTTAAACAGAAGTATCCAGATGTGAAACTGAACATTGTTCGTGATTCAACTGGGGTTATTACAGCGAAATTGCTAGCTGAAGGAAAAAATACACAAGCAGATGTTGTATGGGGAACAGCAGCGTCGAGTCTATTAGCTTTAGATAAAAAAGATATGTTAAAAGGATACTCTCCAAAAGGAGCGGATCGTGTTCTTCCGCAATTTAAAGATGATAAGCAACCAGAAAAATGGGTAGGTAATACGGCATTTATGACGGGGATTGCTATAAATAAAGAAGAATTAAAGAAGAAAAATTTACCGATGCCAGAATCATACGAAGACTTAACGAAACCAGAATATAAAGGAACGCTTGTTATGCCACATCCAGCTTCTTCTGGAACAGGATTTTTAACAGTTTCTGCATGGTTACAAATTATGGGTGAAGATAAAGGCTGGGATTACATGAAGAAACTTCATGATAATATAGCAACTTATACTCATTCAGGTTCAAAACCAGCGAAATTAGCAGGCGCAGGTGAATATC
This sequence comes from Bacillus cereus group sp. MG4, assembly GCF_040460055.1. Lineage (NCBI taxonomy): Bacteria > Bacillati > Bacillota > Bacilli > Caryophanales > Bacillaceae > Bacillus > Bacillus cereus group sp. MG4. The sequence continues at coordinate 4,755,849 of NZ_JARVGZ010000001.1, forward strand.
CAGTTGGCGTATCAATGGTTTATAGTGCTTTGAAAGAGAAACAAAAAGGTGCACCAGTTGAAGTTGTATTGCCGAAAGAAGGATTAGGTTGGGAAGTAGAAGCGAACGCACTTATTAAAAAAGATAATGCAAAAAATGAAAAATTAGCGCAAGCATTTTTAGATTGGGCAATTACTGATGATGTAATGAAGTTATACTTCGAGAAAAATGGATTTGCGACAATTAAAAATGATTATAAACTTCCAGATGGATTCCCTAAAGATGTGACAGAAAAGTTATACAAAAAGAATGACTTTAAATGGGCAGCAGAAAATCGTGACAAAATTTTAGAAAAATGGGAAAAAGAGTTTGGCCAAAAAGCAGAACCGAAAAAGTAAGTGAGTGGGAGAGAGAAAAAATGAGCGAATATTTATCAATTCAACACATTCAAAAACAGTTTGATGTATTTACAGCGTTAAAAGATATTTCTTTTACTGTGAAAAAAAATGAGTTTGTATGTTTATTAGGCCCAAGTGGTTGTGGGAAAACAACATTGCTTCGAATTTTAGCAGGGCTAGAAGAGGCAACAACAGGTAGTATAGCTGTGGATGGAAAAGATATTACAGCATTACCCCCTGGAAAGAGGAATTTCGGAATGGTGTTTCAATCATATGCATTATTTCCGAATTTAACAGCACTTGAAAACATTGAATATGGCTTAAAGACAAAAAAATATGGAAAAGCAGAAGTAAAAGAGAAAGCGCTAGAGGTGCTAGAACTTGTAGATTTGCTGAATGTAAAAGATAAATATCCTGCTCAAATGTCTGGTGGACAACAGCAGCGAGTAGCACTTGCACGTGCGCTCGCTCTGTCTCCGGATATTTTGTTACTCGATGAGCCATTATCTGCTTTAGATGCAAAAGTGCGTGAAAAGTTACGTAGAGAAATGCGTGATTTGCAAGAAAAAGTAGGAGTAACAACTATTATGGTTACGCATGATCAAGAAGAGGCATTAACGATGGCCGATAAAATTGTTGTAATGAATCATGCGGAAATTATGCAGATTGGCACACCAGAGGAGATTTATCAAAGACCAGCCAATCCATTTGTGGCAGATTTTATTGGTTCTATTAATTTCTTTTCGAAAAACAATGAAGAACATGCAATTCGTCCTGAGCATGTAACAGTTGTACAAAAGGATGGTATTAAAACGGTTGTGGAAAGTATGGAATTTCGCGGATCTGTATATCGGACGGAAGTGCGGGTCGTAGAAGAAAAAACACATCTTTATAACGAGAAAATTGTAGTGGATATATTGGCATCAGAAGTAGAAGCAACCGCAATTAGAAAAGGAAAGCCGATTCAAATCTCTTTCTCAGAAAATCATATGTTGTCATATGGAAAGAAGGTCATTGTATAGATGGAGATGTTAGAAGATTTTAAGGTAGAAAGTACGAAAAAAAAGATTAAGAGACGTATCGGTAAAGAAGAGTGGATACAAAGACTATTAATTATTGGTATGCTTCTCGCGTTTTTGATCATGCTTGTATTACCTCTATTACAATTGTTTACACAAGCTTTTTATGATAAAGATGGAGCTTTCATTGGTGTTGCGAATTTCAGTAAATATTTCACAACACCAACGCTAGTTCAATCATTACAAAATACGATATGGATTTCGGGTGCGACAACAATTATTGCAGTGACACTTGCTTTCGCTTACGCCTATGCGATCGCTCGTACGAATGTGTTTGGAAAGCGTGTATTCCAATATATTGCGTTGTTACCATTATTCGCACCAACGATGATGCATGGTATCGCACTTACATATTTATTTGGTAATCAAGGGTTAGTAACGAAAGGAATGTTTGGTTTGTTTGAAGGGATACAAATCCCTTTATATGGACCAGTAGGAATTGTAATGGCTGAAGTCATGTATACATTTCCGCAAGCATTTCTTATATTATTAATTGCTTTTCAAGGCTCTGATTATCGTTTATATGAAGCTTCTAATATGTTAGGAGCGAGTAAAACAAAGCAATTTTTCACTGTTACTTTACCTAGTGTAAAGTACGGATTAATTAGTGCGATGTTCGTTGTGTTTACACTTAGTTTCACTGATTTTGGGGCACCAAAAATTGTTGGTGGGCAATATAATGTACTTGCTACTGACGTATATAAGCAAGTAATTGGGCAGCAAAATATGCCGATGGGTGCAACTGTCGGAATGATTTTATTAATCCCAGCTATATTTGCCTTTGCAGTTGATCGCATTACGCAAAGAAAGCAGGCGAATCTCTTATCTTCCAAATCAGTACCTTACAGAATAATAAATAATAAGAAACGAGATGTTATTTCATTCGTATATTGTAGCGTAGTAACGCTTATGATCATTCTATTATTTGTGGCAGTTGGTATTGCTGCAAGTGTGAAAGTATGGCCATATAATATGAGCTTTACATTTGAGCATTTTAATTTTTCCAGTTTAACAGGAGATGGATTGGAAGCATTTAAAAATAGCGTAATTGTTTCAGCAATTACTGCGGTTATTGGAGCGGTTTTAACATTTATGTTCGCTTATGCGATTGAGAAAATAGATCAGCTACAATTTTTCCGAAAAGTAGGTTACTTTTTCTCTATCGTCCCTTTAGCGATACCAGGTTTAGTACTTGGGTTAGGCTACGTCTTCTTCTTTAGTCAACCAACCATACAAATCTTTGGACTTTCCGTAACGAACCCGTTCCATTCTCTATACGGAACAATTGCTGTGCTAGTACTAGTCAATATCATTCATTTTTATTCTGTAACATTTGTTACGGCAACGACAGCTTTAAAGAAATTAGATCGAGAGTTTGAACTTGTTTCACAGTCGATGGGGATACCGTTTTATAAAACATTCTTTCGAGTTACGGTACCGATGTGTTTACCAGCCATTTTAGAAATGGTAATGTACTACTTCGTAAATTCAATGGTAACTGTCTCAGCAGTTGTATTCCTGTATGCAGCTGATTTTAAACTAGCTGCCGTATCAATTGTAAATATGGATGATGCAGGAAATGTAGCACCAGCAGCTGCAATGAGTGTACTTATTGTTGTTACAAATATTGTAGTGAGAGTTGTATATGAATGGGGAACGAAAGCACTTCGTAACCGAACGTCACAATGGCAAAAAAGATAAATAAGAAGGGTGATGGATTGGATGAAAGTAGAAGCAGTTATTTTTGATTGGGCAGGTACAACAGTTGATTACGGATGTTTTGCACCACTGGAAGTATTTATGGAGATTTTCCATAAACGTGGTGTTGCAATTACTGCAGAAGAAGCCCGTAAGCCAATGGGATTATTGAAAATTGATCATGTTAGGGCATTAACAGAGATGCCTCGTATTGCGAGTGAGTGGAATCGTATTTTCGGACAATTACCAACAGAAGCAGACATTCAGGAAATGTATGAAGAATTTGAAAAGATTCTCTTCGCTATTTTACCGCGCTATGCGTCGCCGATTAATGGAGTAAAAGAAGTGATTGCTTCTTTACGTGAAAGAGGAATTAAAATAGGTTCAACGACTGGTTATACGAGAGAAATGATGGATATTGTAGCAAAAGAAGCAGCACTACAAGGGTATAAACCTGATTTTCTTGTAACACCAGATGATGTTCCAGCAGGTCGTCCGTATCCGTGGATGTGCTATAAAAATGCGATGGAGCTTGGTGTATATCCAATGAATCATATGATAAAAGTTGGAGACACAGTATCAGATATGAAAGAGGGAAGAAATGCTGGTATGTGGACAGTGGGTGTAATTCTCGGCAGTAGCGAACTAGGCTTAACTGAAGAGGAAGTGGAGAATATGGATCAGGTAGAACTTCGTGAAAAAATAGAAGTAGTTCGCAATCGTTTCGTTGAAAATGGGGCGCACTTTACGATAGAAACGATGCAGGAACTCGAAAACGTAATGGAACATATCGAGAAACAAGAACTTATTATTTCATAAAAGGGGAATAGGATCATGACTGAAAATCACTATTTATTATTAACGCCTGGACCATTAACAACAACCAAAACAGTAAAAGAAGTTATGTTATACGATTGGTGTACGTGGGATGCTGAATATAACAAAATGGTACAAGAGGTAAGAGCTAAGCTTGTATCGTTAGCAACGAAGGAAAAAGAGACATATACAACTGTTCTCATGCAAGGAAGCGGTACGTTTTCAGTTGAAGCAGTGATTGGATCTGTCGTTCCTAAAAATGGAAAGCTGCTCGTATGTACAAATGGTGCGTATGGTAAGCGAATTGTACAAATGGCAGAGATGTTACATATAGATGTGGTGGTCAGTCAAACAGAAGAGTGGGAGCCTACTAATATTGCAGCAGTAGAAAAGATATTGCAACGAGATAAAGAGATTACACATATTGCAGTTGTTCATTGTGAAACAACAACAGGTATTATCAATCCAATTGTAGATGTATGTAAATTAGGGAAGCAATACGGAAAAGTAACACTGGTTGATGCAATGAGTAGTTTTGGTGGTATTGAAATAGATATCGCTGAGTTGCAAATTGACTTTCTAATTAGTAGTGCGAATAAATGTATTCAAGGCGTTCCTGGATTCGGCTTTGTTATTGCGAAGCGCGATGAATTGGTGAAATGTAAAGGGCAGGCACGTTCATTATCATTAGACTTATTTGATCAGTGGGAAACGATGGAACATCAAAATGGGAAATGGCGTTTTACGTCACCTACACATGTTGTACACGCTTTTTATCAAGCACTACTTGAATTAGAAAAAGAGGGCGGAGTAGAAGCACGTTACAATCGATATTATAACAATCAAAAAATATTAGTGAATAGAATGAGAGAAATCGGATTTAAGCCACTAGTAGATGAAAAATATCAATCGCCTATTATTACATCTTTCATTTATCCAGAAGAGGGGTTCGATTTTGGGCAGTTATATAATGAATTAAAGTGTGATGGGTTTGTTATTTATCCAGGTAAAATTTCAAAAGTAGATACATTCCGCATTGGAAATATCGGTGATGTACATGAGGCAGATATCAATCGCTTAGTTGATAGTATCGCTAAAGGAGTTGTTATAGGTTGAAAGTATTTTGCTTAGGTGGAGCAGGTAAAATTTGTCGTGAAGCAATTTTAGATTTAGTGCAATTTTCATCTTTTGAGGCGATTACAGTAGCTGATTTTAATGAAGAAGAGGGCCTGAAAGTAGTAGAATGGCTCAACGATCCTCGTGTTGATTTTGTGAAAGTAGATGTAACGAATCACGAGGATACGGTTGCAAAAATGAAAGGTTATGACATTGTAATGGACGGTACGACAATTAAGTTAAATGGATTGTCTACTCGATGTATTGCAGAAGCAGGTTGTCACGGTGTGAATTTGAATGGATTTGGTGAAGAAAATGAATCTCATTCTATATTTGCTCAAAATGAAAAAACGTGTTTACCTGGTTTTGGTATGACGCCAGGTGTAACGCAAATGATGGCAATGCATGTAGCAAATCAGCTAGATACTGTAGAGTCAGTACGTGTAAGTCATGGCTCGTACCGTCCAATTGCTTTTTCTGCATCAATTACAGAAACAACGACATATGAATATGATCCACATTTACCATCGCGTACAGTATATGAAGAGGGTGAGTTTAAGCAAGTACCGCCGTTTGCGCGTCCGAGAGAAATTGAATTACCGGCGCCTTATGGTAAGGAAACGCAGTATATAATACCGCATTCTGAAACGATTACGTTAGCAAAAGCACTAGAAAATAAAGGGGTCAAACTGATAGAGACGAGAGGAACTTGGCCAAAGCAAAATATGCAGCTCGTACGTGCTTTATATGATTATGGTATATTGCGTAATGATCGGGTTGACATAAATGGGAAAGAAATTGGCATTATGGATTGTATTTCGAAGTATTTATTGCAATCGAAAGAAGGGCAAGAAACAGAAATTTACGGTTATGCGCTTCATGTAGAAGTAATAGGTATGAAAAATAATGAGAAACAAAGGCACGTATTATATCATACACACCCGTTATCTGATGGTTCTGTTGTAGGATGGGAAAAATTAAGAGCTTATACGAGAAACGTCGGTATTCCATTTGGGATTGCTACAGAGTTAATCGCAAAAGGGAGTGTAAACAAAGTTGGTGTTGTGACACCTGAGGAAGCTTTTGTAAATCCACAAATTATTTTTGATGAACTAAAAAAGCGTGGTATTTATATTCATGAAGAAGTTTTCACTGAAAAAGAAAGTCATAACTTTGTATAAGTAAGGCAGTGTATGAGGTAGAAATCAATGGGGTGAATCTATGTCTGTAGTAGGTGAAGAAAGAAAGCGAACCATTCTTGAGAAGGTAGAGTTTAAAGGGAAAGTAAAAGTTTCAGAGTTAGCGAGAGAGTTTGCTGTATCAACAGAGACGATTCGTCGTTATTTAGAAGAATTGGATCGTGAAAAGAAGTTGAAGAAAGTGTATGGCGGAGCCGTCCAACTTCCGGGAGCTGGAATAGAGGCACCAATGTTAGAACGAGAGATGCTGCATATAGAAGAGAAGAAGAGAATTGGGTATAAAGCAGCAACGTTTGTGGAAGATGGAGATGTGATTGCGATTGATGATGGAAGTACACCACTTCAAATGGTGCCATATCTTGTTCATCGTAAAAATTTAACGATTGTAACAAGTTCATTTCCAGTAGCTACACAATTAATTTCTTCTATTAATAAAAAGATGTTTCACGGTGAAGTTTTATTTATTGGTGGCAAAGTATCTCCAAAGCATTCACGTGTGTCAGGTTCTATTTCACAGCAAGTAATCCAGCAATTTCATTTTCATAAAGCATTCGTTTCGATTGATGGATTGTTACCTGGTTTTGGGGTTTCTAGTTTTGAATTAGAAAAGGCGAAACTGTCAGAAGCGATGCTGAAATTAGCGGAGAAAACATATATTTTATGTGATCATACAAAAGTAGGGGTAAAAGGAAATTACCGAATAGCAGCATTTTCACGTATTCAACATGTAATTTGTGATAAGAAAATGCCCTATAGTTTTGAAGAGGAAGTCAAAAAGCATAATATTCAATGGACAATTTGTTAAATAAATTGAACTCCCACCTGTTTTTGAGGTGGGAGTTTTACTGTCCGCAAATAGCGGGATAAAAGATTTGTATGTATGCAAAAAGTGGACACATTTTCTCATCTCGTTCATATAATTTACCAATACAAAAAAAGTTGGTCGAAGGAAAGAAGGGAGAATCATGTCAGAACGGATATATAATAAACTTGTATTGTATGCAAATATTTTGCAAAAAATTGGTTTTATTAATGAAAAAGAAAAAAGTGAAATTCTTCATACGCTAGGTAAAAAGGCCCTTTGATTAAAGGGTTTTTTTATTTTTTATCTTTGGAAATATAAACTTAATGTAATATTATCATTTATTTGTAGATAATTGATAACGTTTATCAATTATAAAAATTATGTATGATAGGGGATATTATTTTGAAAAAAAGTTATATTAAGGCGCTAGTAGTAGCCACAACATTAGCAATTCCATTTGCTACATACTCTACTCCAGCATTAGCAGCACTAAAAGCTGAAGCAAACCAGTCGGTGGCAGCAGCTAGTGAACGTACATACGATACTGAGATTAAAATATATAAGGATCAAAAAGATGAGCCATCTATGGTTTCTCAGTATACAAAAAATCCTAAAGTAGCAATTGAAGATGTGACACCACTTGCTAAAATGACTCAGCTTACAGAATTAGATTTACCTAATAATGAGTTAAGGGATATTACTCCATTATCAAATCTAGTAAACTTACAAAAACTTGATTTAGAAGCAAATTATATTTCAGACTTATCGCCAGTTAGTAAGTTGAATAAGTTAGTATATTTAAGTTTTGTTGCAAATGAAATCCGCGATGTTAGACCAGTAATAGAACTAAGTAAGAAAGCTTATATTAATGTTCAAAACCAAAAAGTCTTTCTAGAGGATACAGAGGTAAATAAAGAAGTAAAAGTACCTATATATAAGAAAAAGACGGCGAGGTATCTACAAAAATCCGTCTGAAGAGTGATGGTGGTACGTATAGTAATGGTGTAGTGAAATGGAGTACACCAGGTGAGAAAGTATATGAATTTGGAGTGAAAGATCCATTTAATGATACAGGTATTTTCTTCACTGGTTCTGTGATTCAAAAGGTTGTAAATGAAAAAGTAGCTGAAGAAGTAATAGAGTTTAAAGATGTACCAAAGGGCCATTGGGCAGAAGGTTATGTGAAAGCTTTAGCGGATAATAATATATCAAAAGGTGATGGAAAAGGAAACTTTTTAGGTGATGATTTCGTAACACGTGAACAATATGCACGGTTTTTATATAATGCAATAAAGAAATAAAAGATGAGAAAATACGTTATTCTTTGATTTAAAAAGAATAACGTATTTTTTATGTACAAAATGAAATAGGTAATAGACAGAAGTATAGATATATGAATGGCCCATTTTAAAGAAGAGCTGTGAAACTATATTGACAAAAAGGCGTTCTCATGTGATAATTCAATTAAATTTTTAGAATAATCAAAAAATACTCCTTTTACATAGAAAGGATTCGAACATTATATAAATATTATGCCGGGGGTGACGAAATGTTATTTTTTCTAAAGAAATGGAATGAATTAAAAGATGTGAAATCTGAATTGGCACTTCGTGATTGGTTTTATGGTACAAAAATTAGTTTATCACTCTGTACGTCAAAAGAGCCGTTAACTTTTTTAATAAACGTTGAGGGAAGAGATAAAGGGTTATTTTCAGAAGAAGACTTTATTGTTGTTAATTGTATGTGTGAGCCAGTATTTGAAAATGAAGAAAAACCAGCTGCAGAATCGTTTATGCATGCGGATATTTATAAAAAAAGTAGTGCAGAATGTATTTTACAAGTGCAGACTGTAGATAGCCATTTAATATCAGAGTTATATGGAGAAGAAGGAGAAGTAACATTCGATAAACGTAGCGTGGAACGTGTTTTTGGAAAAGAAGGTATAACAGAAATGACAATTCCCATTGTAGAAGATGAGAAGAAATTTGCTGATTTATTAGAAAGTAATATACCGAATTTTATTGAAGGTGGAGGAGTAGTTCTTGTTCATAATTATGGCATGATTGTGTGGGGGAAAACTCCAGAAGAAGCGAAAAAATGGCTAGAGGGTATAGAATATTTAATGAATTACCATGTAAAGTTGTTAATGATAAAAGGTGCAAAGAGCTCTGTTATATAAAATGTTTGTGATGTCGTTACAAGTCAATAAAAAATGAAAGCGTTTTAAAAATAATTTCACTCATAAAATATAGGTCTCCTTATTATATATAGATTACATGTTGACATGTAAGGAGGAACATATTTTGCGAGTTAAATATCATTTTCTGCCAAAACAGCAAGTAACATTTTGCAAAATGAACGATTCAGGTGAAGAGGCTTTGCACATTATGAATGAAACGGGATTTCGAGCAATCCCTGTATTAGCAGAAGATGAAAAGAAATTCATAGGGATTATTTATAAAGTAGATCTTTTAGAAAAAAAGTGTAATAGCGGATTAGAGAAATTAAGTACGGAACATATGCTGGGAGATTCCTCTGCATTTATTTTTGAAAAGGATTCTTTTTTTAGAGCATTTTATGTTATTCGTCAACTTCCATTTTTAGCTGTGCTAAATGACTATAATGAATTTGTCGGTATCTTAACGCATTCCAATATATTTGATGTTATCGAAGATTCATTCGGTATGCGGACGGGTGGTTATATATTAACAATTGCAACACAAGATTGTAAGGGAACGATTAAAGAACTTGGGACATTGTTGAAAGCATTTAATATCGGTGGATTATTTACGCTAGATAATGGTGATCAATATATTCGCCGCGTTATCGTAAATATAGCAGATGAGTTAAATGAAAAAAGATTAAAGCAATTAATTGAAAAAATAGAGAAAAAAGGATTCAGGGTGAGTCATGTAGATTATATTTAAGGTGAAAAGGAAAGGTACCAATCTGCTATATGCAGATTGGTACCTTTTTTAGTGCGAGTAATGAATCTTATTTTGAAACAGGAGGTGGAGATAATGCTAAATCAGATAAAAAAATAAAATCTGCATGTTCGCGAATTTTAGGAATAGAAGTTTCTATAACACGTGATGTAATTTCACCTGGAGGTCCAACGTGTCCAATAGCTACCATAATCGGTTTTTCTTGAAGTTTTTTAATAAGTAATTGGGCTTGTTTTGAAATATGTGCCGCTGTATACACATCATCAAAAAATAATTGATTTTCAATAATAGGCACTCCTAATTCTTTCCCGATTTTTGGGACAACACTCTTAGGATTTGTTTTGCTATCTAAATAAAATAAACCGTGTTTTTTACAAGCTGCAAGTATAAGTCGTACAATTCTTTCGTCCGCGGTCACTTTTGATCCCATATGATTGTTCATGCCAATTGCATGCGGTACTTCTTGAATCGCTTGTTCGAGTCGGTTATTTATTTCTTCGTCGCTTAAATCAGTTGTAATTGCTTTTGGTCCAAGCCATTCTTTTTTACCTTTAATAGGTTCCATTGGCATATGTATAATAACTTCGTGCCCTTTCTTATGAGCCGCTATCGCATCTTCCTTTGTGGAAGGGAGAAAAGGCATAACGGCAACAGTCAGTGGAATAGGAAGTGATAACATTTTATCAGTCCCCTTCATATTATTGCCGAAGTCATCAATGACAATAGCGACTTTGTTTGTATGGGCCTTTGCTTGAACAGGAAACAAGAAGGATGGTAAGAACATAGTAAATATAAGCAATGCAATCGTATATTTGCGCATATAAATATTTCCTTTCTATTTTATCCCGCTATTTGCGAGCAGTGAGGAAGGGACAAAATCCCCAATGATTAAATTTCACTTTATCAATCATCATTATGTTTTGCGTTTTTATAAAAATTAAACAAAAAATGTCGAAGAAAAGTATATGGAAAATAGAGAATCCGCTATTTAATTGGTATTTGTAAAAAAAGAAGATGAAAAAAATGTCTATTATTGCGAATGTATTTACAAAGATAGAATAATTTGTAATAATTCTCAAAGTGAGGGTAAAGATTTGTAAATTACAGGGAGAAAATGTTAAATTTTCTGATTCTTCAAATTCAAATATGATTAAGTAGTTAAAAGGCCAATGGAGAAGTAAAGTTGAGAGCATGGAAGTATAATAAGGGGGATATGAATGTTTACTGTAAAAAGGAAGTACACATTAGAAAAGCTTTCACGTGATATTCATATGAAACGTGAAGAAATGATTCAATTAGGTTTAACAAGTGGGTTAAATAGTATGGAGACAATTCAAGTGAGTCAAGAATTGGACAAGCTTATTTTACAGTACCAGCGTTATAAAGAAAAACAAACACCAAAATGGTTATCAATTATAAAGGTACCTATTTTTCAAATTGGATATGAAGGGAAATCAAGTAATTTTTGGCGAATGCTTGTGGCTGGTTTTATGAAATAAGTATAATTACCCTTTTGGGATAAGGATAATTATACTAGGTGTAACGGAATTTCGATATGAACTGTCGTTCCTTCGTTTTCTATACTGTCAATAAAAATATGCCCATTGTACATCTCTACAATTCGTTTACATATGACAAGTCCAAGACCGGTTCCAGTATCTTTATTAGTAAAGAACGGATGAAAGAGGTGTTTTTGAATATGTTTTGGAATACCTTTTCCAGTATCTATAATTTGCAATTGTGCGTGTGTTTCATTGTTTGTTACGGAAATGATTAGTGTGTCACCAGAATTCATGGCTTCAATTGCATTTTTTGTAATGTTTAAAACCACTTGTTTCATATGGTCTTTTGAGCAACGGATATGAACAGGATGGTCTGGCAAATGTAAATGGAATACAATGTTATGTAGATTCGCCTCAGATTGAATAATTAATGCTACCTCATTTAGAATGGTTCTCACATCATATGTTTGTTCAATGATAGCAGTTGGCTTTCCAAGAATAAGAAATTCGCTTACAATTTCATTAATCCGTTCTATTTCTTGTTCGATGACGGAAAAATAAAACTGATCTTGTTCATCTTTATATTTCTCTTTTAATAGAGCGACGAGCCCTTTAATTCCGGTAAGAGGATTACGGATTTCGTGGGCTGTACTAGCTGCAAAAGTTCCAACCAATTCAATTTTTTGTATTTCATTTTGTTGTCTTTCCAGTTTTGTTTGACGTTTTAACAACATATATTGAGCAAGTAAAAATAAAATAGACATTAAAAATAAAGTAGCTATACACTCTATTGCAACCCACTGATATAAAGTTTTTTGATGGATAGGCAATGGAGAAACAGAGACCTTCCAATTTAATCTTTGGAGTGGGGTAGTAAGCATATTAGAATGCGCATCACTTGTTTCGTTATTATCATCGTTGAGAAAAACTACATCATGTTTATCAGTTACTTCAAAATGGTATTGTGGCTTAATGGCATTTAAAGATGATGAAATGTAGTCAAAGCGTAAACTTGCTAACAATAAGCCTGAGATTTCCTTCTGTTTATTGAAAATGGGAGAAGCAATCATAATAGCTTGATGTCCAAGAACACGATCTGTAATGGCTGATGATACAGTTGTTTTCTTCGTTTGCAATACGTCTTGAATATATTTACGATCTGAGACATCAACAGGTGGTCGGTCGCCTTCGGATGCGATTGTAATGATGCCTTCTGGTGTAGCGTAATATAAACCAGAAAAACGTGTATCGTTTCCATCTGTATCATGTACAATTTGTTTAACTCCATTTATATTTCCAGTCTCGGTTCCTACGACCTTTGAGAGCATTTCTAATGCGGAAATTGCTTCACCAAGGTGATGATCTAAATAGTCTCTATATAAAAAGAGAACCGTGTGAGCAGATAGTTTGTTTTCCTGCTTCATTTTATACGAATGATATGAATAAAATGTAGCACCAATTCCTATCGTTGGTAGGATAACAAGCACCATATATAAAACTATGCTGTGGAATTTGACTTTCAAATTTGGTACTCCTTCTTTTTTATTATCATTATATATAAACTATGTTAAAATTGTCATGTTTTTATTCAAGAATCATTCATAATATATTTGGGGAGAGGAAATGAATGAGTGAATACTCATTCGGAATTTACATGAAGTACTAAGTTGTTTTTTCTTTTTATTACTGAGAATTTAAGTGAAGGGTTGAAAGTTGTATGACATCAAATAATGAACGAGAAGATATTTCTCAATCTTTAAAAGTATTTATTGCATTATCTCGTGTACATCGATCTGTTATGGATACTACAAATAAATCTATACAAAGTAACGGGTTAAATCCAACTGAATTTGCTGTATTAGAACTGTTATATCATAAAGGCGGTCAACCACTTCAGCAAATTGGTGAGCGTATTTTAATAGCTAGTGGCAGCATTACATATGTTGTAGATAAGCTAGAGAAAAAGGGACTAGTAAAGAGAATTCCGTGCCCGAATGACAGACGTGTTATTTATGCACAACTAACTGAATCTGGAGAGAGCTTTATTGCTTCTATTTTTCCAGGGCATGAGCAAGTTATACATCAGTCTTTTGAAATGTTAACGAAAGAGGAAAAGGATGAATTACTTGCTCTATTAAAAAAGATTGGAAAATATGAAAAATAATAGTATGTTCCAAAAGAGCTTTGGATAAAGAAATCCAAGGCTCTTTTGTTTACATGTAATTATGACAGCATCTGCCGTATTTTGTTGAAGAATAAGAGGAGATTTGTAAGTAAGCATTGAATTATAGTAGGGATGCACATAATGGAGAGGAGGCTCGTTCATGTCATTTAAAGACTATGAATATAAACGGCCAAATATTGAAGAATTAAAAGAAAAGTTTACTGTTGCTTTAGAGAAGTTTGATAATGCAAAAACTGTAGAAGAACAAAAACAAGTCATCAATTCAATTAACGAAATTCGCAACGACTTCGGTACAATGGGGAATCTTTGTTACATTCGTCATTCTGTTGATACGACAGATGCTTTTTATAAGGAAGAGCAAGATTTCTTTGATGAATTCTCTCCAGTTGTACAAGGATATGGTACAAAGTATTATAATGCGTTAATTCATTCTCCATTCCGTGAAGAATTAGAAGCGTATTATGGAAAGCAATTATTTGCTTTAGCGGAGTGTGATTTGAAAACATACTCTGATGAAGTTGTGAAAGATTTACAATTAGAGAATAAATTGTCTTCACAATATACGCAGTTATTAGCATCTGCAAAAATTGACTTTGCAGGAGAAGAAAGAACGTTATCGCAACTGATTCCATTTATGCAAGGGAAAGAAAGAAATGAACGTAAAGTAGCAAGTGAAGCATATTACGGATTTTTAGCTGAGAATGAGGAAGAGTTAGATCGTATTTATGATGAGCTTGTTAAAGTGAGAACGAAAATCGCCAAATCTTTAGGTTTCAAAAACTTTGTTGAACTTGGATATGCAAGAATGTACCGTACAGATTATAATGCGGAAATGGTGGCGAATTATCGTCAGCAAGTACTTGATTATATCGTTCCCGTTACAACGGAATTAAGAAAGCGACAACAAACACGTATCGGTGTAGAGAAGTTAGCATATTACGACGAAAACTTTGAGTTTGCTACTGGTAATCCAACTCCAAAAGGAGATGCGGATTGGATTGTTAATCATGGGAAAACGATGTATAAAGAGTTATCGGCTGAAACGGATGAATTTTTCAATTTCATGCTAGATAATGATTTATTAGATTTAGTTGCGAAAAAAGGAAAAGCTGGTGGCGGATATTGTACATATATTGAGAATTATAAAGCACCATTTATTTTCTCAAACTTCAACGGAACATCTGGCGACATTGATGTATTAACACATGAAGCTGGTCATGCTTTCCAAGTATATGAAAGTCGTAAGTTTGAAATTCCAGAATACAATTGGCCAACGTATGAAGCATGTGAAATTCATTCTATGAGTATGGAATTCTTTACATGGCCATGGATGAAGTCATTCTTTGAACAAGATGCAGACAAATATTATTTCTCTCACTTAAGTTCAGCACTTCTGTTTTTACCGTATGGTGTATCTGTTGATGAATATCAACATTATGTATATGAAAATCCAGAGGCATCACCAGAAGAGCGTAAGACAGCATGGCGTAATATAGAGAAAAAGTATTTGCCGCATCGTGATTATGAAGATAATGATTATTTAGAGCGCGGTGGATTCTGGCAACGTCAAGGACATATTTATAGCTCGCCATTCTACTATATCGACTACACATTAGCACAAATTTGCGCACTGCAATTTTGGAAACGTGCAAGAGATAATAGACAAGAGGCATGGGAAGATTATGTGAATCTGTGTCAACAAGGTGGAAGTAAATCATTCTTGGAATTAGTAGAAGTTGCAAATTTAACATCACCATTTGCTGAAGGCTGTGTGAAAAGTGTCATTACAGAAATTGAAGCGTGGCTACATGCGATTGACGACACAAAATTGTAAAAAACATGCGCTTTTTTTCACATGTTTAACATCGACATAACGAGAAAATGATGAGATAATAAAAGAAAATTCAGAATACTAAAGAGGTGTTTCTAATAAGGAGCACCTCTTTTCACCAACAAAAAGGGGGGAAAGAAGTATGCTTCAATCTAATATGGATGTGAGTTTAGAAAGTTTGGTGAACTCATTACAGTCTACTCGAAGCACGCTATTATCAGAAATTGAAATGTTAAATGATACAGAAGTGAATGTAAAGCCACGCCGTGATAAATGGAGTATTATTCAAATTTTGCATCACTTGCATTTAGTTGAACAATCAGTTACATCTGCCCTTGTATATGCTTTACAAAAAAATGAAAGAAACACGACTCCATTTAAAGACCTCCAACTTACGCTTGATCGCACACATAAACGAGAAGCTCCTCAGCAAATGGAACCAACAGAAACGTTAATGAAAAAACAGCAAGGAATTCAATTGCTAGAACATTCACGACAAGAACTATTACACGCGCTTCATAGTGTTATAGATGAAAAAGATCTATTTGAAAATGGATTAAAGCATCCTATTTTTAATGAGTTGAATTTGTATCAGTGGGTTCAATTTCTTGAATTGCATGAACAAAGACATCTTACGCAGTTAAAAGAGGCGAAACATGCAATTTTACAGCGATAAGTAGGAAGAAGTGGGAGACCACTTCTTTTTTGATACGTGCATAGTTTTCTTTCTTATTTTGGAATACTACATGGAGAAAGAAAAGAAGGAGTTGAAAAGTATGTCCAACAAAAAGAAAGAAGAAGAGCGCGCTTGGAAAGCACGTAAAGAAAATCAAAAACCACATGGCAAAGTGAAAGCCTTTGCTGAATTAGTTGAAGGAACAGAAAAAACGTGATGATTATTTCATCACGTTTTTTGTATGAGTGGAAAAGTTAATAAGAAGGTTGTACCTGTACCTTTTTCGCTTATAATATCGATTTTTCCGTTCATAGCTTGAACAACACTGAACACGACCATCATTCCAAGACCAGTTCCTTTTTCTTTCGTTGAGTAGAAAGGAGAGCCAGGACGTTTCACTTGTTCGGTATCCATACCGATTCCTGTATCTTTTATATACAACTGAATATGCTTATGATCAGGAACTAATGTGAAATAAAGATCACCGCCTTTTGGCATGGCCTCAATGCAGTTTTTTAAAATATTTAACAAGCATTGATTTAGTTTTTGTTTTTCTCCCGCGATAAAAAAAGAAGTGCTTTGCTTTATATAATGTGTACGTACATTTGCTAAATTAGCAAGCGGTGTAATTAACGATAATGCATGTAGTAGTTCTTCTTCTAACTGTAATCTTTGTTCTTTTTCAATACTTGGTTTTGCAAAGGTTAAATAATCTGTAAGAACGTGGTTTGCTTGTTCGATTCCGTTGATGGCTATGTCGATATATAATTTTCGCTCCTGCTCAGTACATGTATCTGATTGTAAAAGTTGCAAAAATCCTTTCGTTGAAGTTAATGGATTGCGAATTTCATGAGAGATAGACGCTGCCATTTCACCAATTAAATGAAATTTTTCAGCATTCATAAGTTCATTTTGGAGACGAACTTGAGTTTGTAATATGTGTAGTAAATATAAAATAAGGATCGTACCAAGTATCGTACATAACTCATACACAATAATATGTGGTATATAATCAGCCTTGTTTGTAACCTTTGAAAGGAAGAAAGGTATCCAACTAAATCCGTATGTGAGACTGTAGATAATAGCAAGTGCTATTTTTATGCGATTAGAAGTTCGGTTGAAAAATTTGTATGTAAATAATAGGACAATAAATAGAAGGATAGAACCGATAAGCGATGGGAAAACACCTATTCCTCCTAATAAGAAGCGGTATATATTTAATACAACTAATATAGATCCACCAGCAATAGGACCTCCGGTTAATGTACCGACAATTAATACGATATGACGCATATCAAATTGAAATCCATAATTTGTTTTTGCTGCGAAAGTAATACATAGTATAGTAACGAGGCAACATAATACAATAAATATAGCTGAATTTAATTTAGGAGAACGTTTCCCTTTTTGATTCCAAAATAAATGGTATACGAGCATTGTAACAAGGATGAATAATATATTTAAAAAGAGATAAATAATAAAGGGTTTCAGTGGTGTGCCTCCTCTCTTCTCTTCTCGCATTAAATTCATCATACTATAAAATGAAAGAAATGAAATGGAAAAATAGCGGAAAAATCAGAAATTTTTTCTGGTAGTATACAATATGTTACAATAAGCTTTGTCAATGAAAGAAGGAATTCCGTGCATTGCACGGGAGAGGTTCGCGAACTCCCTCTATAAAAAACTATGGAAACAACAATATCTTTAGGTATTGTTTTGTTTTTTTATTGTGACAGTTCAAGAACGTTCTTTCTTCTTATTCGTAGTAGAGAAGGAGAATGAGTGAAATGAAAAAAGAAAAGGCAGTCGTTGTTTTTAGTGGAGGACAAGATAGTACGACATGTTTATTTTGGGCAATAGAGCAGTTTGCAGAAGTAGAAGCTGTAACGTTTAATTACAATCAACGTCATAAACTAGAAATTGATTGTGCAGCGGAAATTGCGAAAGAGCTAGGAATTAAACATACGGTGCTAGATATGAGTCTATTAAATCAACTTGCTCCAAATGCGTTAACGAGAACGGATATGGAGATTACACATGAAGAAGGTGAATTGCCATCGACGTTTGTAGATGGACGAAATTTACTATTCCTATCATTTGCTGCTGTATTAGCAAAACAAGTTGGAGCACGTCATATTGTAACGGGTGTATGTGAAACTGATTTTAGTGGTTATCCAGATTGCCGTGACGTGTTTGTGAAATCGTTAAACGTTACTTTAAATTTATCCATGGATTATCCGTTCGTAATTCATACACCACTTATGTGGATTGATAAAGCGGAAACATGGAAATTATCAGATGAACTTGGAGCATTCGAGTTTGTTCGAGAAAAAACATTAACATGTTATAACGGAATCATTGGTGATGGTTGCGGTGAATGTCCAGCATGTCAGCTTCGTAAAGCAGGATTAGATACGTACCTACAAGAACGCGAAGGAGCAAATAACTAATGGATAATTTCTTTGGATTTCGCATCGTAGAAAATTTGCAAAAAATGGACAAGGATATTCAGCGTAAACAGCTCAAATATCATAATAAAAGAGTAATGGTCAGCAAGGAATTTACATTTGATGCAGCACACCATTTACACTGTTATGAGGGGAAATGTAAAAACTTACATGGTCACACATATAAAGTTGTATTTGGGATTAGTGGATATGTAAATGAAATAGGTCTTGCGATTGACTTTGGAGATATAAAAGAAATTTGGAAGAATGAAATAGAAATTTATTTAGACCATCGTTATTTAAACGAAACGTTACCAGCAATGAATACGACTGCTGAAAACATGGTCGTTTGGATTTATGAAAAGATGGCAGAAGCATTACTAAAAGATAATCGTGCGAACGAATATAAAGGAGCTCGCGTTGAATTTGTTCGTCTATTTGAGACGCCGACTAGTTATGCGGAAGTAAGACGGGAGTGGATGCTTGATGAGTAAAATCCCTGTCTTAGAAATATTTGGTCCGACTATTCAAGGTGAAGGAATGGTTGTAGGACAAAAGACGATGTTTATTCGTACGGCTGGTTGTGATTATAGCTGTGCTTGGTGTGATTCTGCTTTTACGTGGGATGGATCGGCTAAAGATCAAATTAGACAGATGACAGCAGAGGACGTTTGGAACGAGCTTGTAGAAATTGGTGGCGAAAATTTTTCTCATGTTACGATTTCAGGTGGAAATCCAGCATTGCTGAAAAATATTGAGTTTCTTCTTTCTATATTAAAAGAGAATGGAATGCGAACAGCAATCGAAACGCAAGGGAGTAAATGGCAAGATTGGTTACTTCAAATTGATGAGATAACGATTTCTCCAAAACCACCAAGTTCGGCAATGAATACTGATTTTCAGAAGTTAGATGCTGTTATTCAGAAACTAGCAGGAAAAGATATTAGTTTAAAGGTAGTAGTATTTGACGATTATGACTTTGAGTATGCAGTTAATATGCACGAACGTTATCCAGATGTGCCATTTTTCTTACAAGTAGGAAATGATGATACAAAAACGGTGGATGATACGATGTTGATTAAAAAATTATTAGATAAGTATGAGTGGCTGATCGATAAAGCTGTAAATTGTAAAGAGATGAATAATGCAAAAGTATTGCCGCAGCTTCATGCGTTAGTATGGGGAAATAAACGCGGAGTATAATGAGAAGGGATGTTTAAAATGGCAGGAAGATTAGATGAAGATTTAAAAGATGTAACATTATTAGGAAATCAAAATACAAAATATTTATTTGAATATAGCCCAGAAATTTTAGAGGTATTTGATAATAATCATCCAAACCGTGATTATTTTGTGAAATTCAATTGTCCTGAATTTACAAGCTTATGTCCGAAAACAGGACAACCAGATTTTGCAACAATTTATATTAGCTACATTCCAGAACAAAGAATGGTAGAGAGTAAATCTTTAAAGCTATATTTATTTAGTTTCCGCAATCATGGTGACTTCCACGAAGATTGCATGAACGTTATTATGAATGATTTAATTAAATTAATGGATCCGCGTTACATTGAGGTATGGGGGAAATTCACACCACGTGGAGGGATTTCAATTGATCCTTACTGCAACTACGGTCGCCCAGGCACGAAGTATGAACAAATGGCAGACTACCGCATGATGAACCATGATCTATATCCAGAAACAATTGATAATCGTTAATATATAATAGAAAGAAAGGATCTGTATGATATACAGATCCTTTCTTTCTATTATATTATGCATTTTGATTAATGACAGTATAGTTTTTATGACTTACAACTGTAAGAGGTTCCATATCTAGTTCTCTAAAATTTTCCATAATTGTTATATCTACAATAACGGAGTTTTGATTTACTTTTTGAACACGGCCTTGCATTCCACCTTTAAATTCAATGATATCTCCAGTTTCTGCGATCTGCATAAGCAACTCTCCTTGTTACAGTTTTCCAAAAAAAGAATAATTTTGGTTTTTTTTATTTCCTCTTATTTTGAACCATATTGTCTAGTTTGTAAATGTTTCCAAAGTAAAAATTCGAAAAATATTCACATTTTGTAAGAAAATATGCAAGAACTCCAAGTTATTAGAAAAAAAGAACGGTTTAAATGCGTGCATCTTTATATAGGGGTATAATGAAAAGATATACAATAACCTACTAAAGTGGGGGAAATTAGAGGCGGTAAAATGATGTTTGAATTTGTGGGGAGTGTTATAGCATTAACTTTATTTGTATTTTCTTATATAAATTTAAAAAAGATTCGTCATCATGAAACGACTACATATTTTGATGGGATGGATGGTATACATGCTGGGGTCACACATGAGAGTGGCGGGGATATGTAAAGGTGTATAACTTTCTTTTTTTGCGTGGTATGATATTTAAAAATAGTACATAATAGAGTTCGTAAGTGATGAATGGAGAGTGGAAAGAATGAAGATTTCTTTTATTCCTCATGGCCGCTTAGATCGTACTATAGAACGAATGACGGTTACATCCTTTCATGAATGGATGAAAGGATATGACTTACATGCTATAACAGAAAAAGTACCTATACCAATGGAAACAATGGAAGCGATTGAAGCAGCAAAGTTGATTGTAACGAGTGATCAAAGGTGTGCTATACAGTCAGCAGCTGAATTAATGAATTCTCTATCTTTTATGCAAAATTCTCTTTTTAGGGAAGCTGAAATTTCGACGAATTTTTATGCTCCAACATGGTTGAAATGTAAACCTAACGTATGGATGTTTATCGGGCGAACATTATGGATACTTGGTTACCATAAAGGTGTTGAGTCTTATAAGGAAGTAAGAGAGAGGGCAAGGCAAGCGGCTTACTTATTACACCGTTATGCTCTCGTACATGGAAGTATTGCTCTTGTAGGTCATAATTACATTAATGCAATGGTTGGTGCGGAACTGAGAGCGATGGGATGGTCTGGTGCTCCTATTTTACATAGGAAGCCATGGGGATGTACAACCTATACATTCCACGAAGCGATGGATGGAAATGTATTAAATACAAAATTAACATAAAAGCACACGATTTATATATAAATCGTGTGCTTTCTTTTTAAGATATAGAAATTTTGATGTTTAATGTTTTTACGAGATGTGCATAAGGTTCGCCAACAAGCATAACGATTTGATCTTTTTTATAACCTAGTTTTTCATATAGTGAATAGGCACGTTTGTTTTCCAAATTAACAAGTAATGCGATTTTTTCATGCTTCTTTTCAGTTGCATGGATTTCAGCAGCTTCAATTAATTGAGAACCGATTCCTTTTCCGCCATATGCACTTGAAACTGATAATGTATCAATGTAATATTCATCAAGTTCAGCTTCTTTTTCTAACGTAATTGATTCATCTTTATGTAATTCTCTTAAGTAATGTACAATTGGTGCATCAAGACTTGTTGCTTCACTACCGTGATAAGCGACAATAACCCCAACTGCAACCCCGTCTTGTACATATACAAAACAGTTTTCATAGCTCAGTCGATTTCTCTCTTTTGAGAACCATGTTTCAAGTCCTAGTAATACTTCTGTTTCAACTGTGCTGCCTGTGATTTTTTCAGCAATTTCGTGCAGAGCGTTATATAATAAAGGTGCAATTGCCTTCGCATCTGTCTTTTTTGCTTTCCGAATCATAGTATCCCTCCTAGTTCTATTTATATATTGTAACATAGTGGTATGGAACTTTGCATAATTGAATGTCGAAATGTTTGATATAGAGAAGTAGCTATGTTAGTATATGATATTTAGTGGACATATAGTAAAGTGATATCGTTTGTGAATAATGAAAATGAAATGAAGGTATAGCACCTGGATAATTTTACAGTTGTTGACCTATAGAATATACGATAAAATAAAATATTGCATAGAGGTGAAATACATGGATAAAGAATTAGCAAATGCAATTTTGGATCAGCTGAAAAATGGTGAAATAAAGGAGTATGTTGTTACGAAAGATGTATTTTATACGTTCAGAGAAGTTGTAGTAAGTCGAGAAGATTTTAAACATATTATTGGGAACGCACAGCGCGGCGGACAAGTAATTTATACATATTCAGAAACGCCACGTTCGTAACTAGAAGAATATAGGGAGGGGAATTATGGGCGATTTTAAACAAGGCATATTACCACATTGGGATTATATGTGGAAAGATAGAGCTGGAAATAGGTTTATGGGGATGGTAATGTACCCAGAGAAACGAAAATGTTCGGCAAAAATGCTTCAGAAAATAAAAAGAGCATATGAAGAGGCTATAGAAATTAAAGTAACTGTACAAGTTCAACATACATATCAGTACGTAGAAGGAATGATTGTGTACTTTGATGAAGAAGCTCCTGTATGTACAATGATTGATAAAGATGAAAATCCACATCATATATTTGTAAAAGATATTTTGCGTATTCAGCACTCTGAATAATCTTTTCATAAATAAATTGAATTTCCATAATAATAATCTTTTTCTATAATAGTTATCTTTTAGTATGTAACGCGAACCGAAAGTATATGTATAATATTTAATAAAGTAAAATTGATAAATGTAATCGTTTTTTAGAACAGATTATCGTTTCATGTCTGTTCTTTTTTGCGTGATGCTGGAGAAATATATTCCTCCAGCATTTGCCGTTTTATGACAAAATATATTGGCAACTTTTTTAAAAATAAGGTTAAATTCGTTGACAACTTTTTTGAAAAGCACTTTATTGACATGAGTTTTAGAATGTTGTTTCATAGTCATTGTATTGAAAAAAATCGACTGTCTTGTCGAAAAGTAAAATTTAAAAAAAGAAAGAATTTATACATATATCTTGTGTCTTATTTTGAAACGTAATACAATATATAGAGAAATCAAGAAACAACATACAGAGAGTATAGATTGGAGAGGGAGGGTCGGAAATGATAGTTGCATATGATTCTATGACAGGAAACGTGAAGCGTTTCATTCACAAATTAAATATGCCGGCCGTTCAAATTGGTGAAGATCTAGTAATAGATGAAGACTTTGTTTTAATTACGTATACAACAGGTTTTGGCAATGTACCAGAACGTGTTTTAGAATTTTTAGAGCGCAATAATGAAAAATTAAAAGGCGTATCTGCAAGCGGCAATCGTAACTGGGGAGACATGTTCGGTGCAAGTGCTGACAAAATTTCTGCTAAATATGAAGTGCCTATTGTATCAAAATTTGAGTTATCAGGAACAAATAACGATGTAGAATATTTTAAGGAAAGGGTGCGGGAGATTGCGACACATTGAACTGAATAATGAAATCACGCAAATGCAGGACGGTTTTTATCAGCTTCATAAAGATAAAGAGGCATTAGAAGTCTTTATGGAAGAAGCTAGAGAGAATACCGTTCCTTTTAATAGCGTGGCAGAGCGAATGGAATATATGAAAGAACATGATTACTATTACAATGTTCTGGACGAGTATAGCTTGGAGGAAGTAGAAGAAGTATATAACATCGCTTATGGTGAAAACTTCGAGTTCCAATCTTATATGGCAGCATCTAAGTTCTACAAAGATTATGCGTTAAAAACAAATGATCAAAAACAATACTTAGAAAGCTATGAAGACCGTGTAGCAATTGTGTCATTATACTTAGGACGCGGTGATGTTGCGAAGGCAAAACAATTCGCAAGCATGATTGTAAAACAAAACTACCAACCAGCGACACCAACCTTTTTAAATGCGGGACGAAGCAGAAGAGGAGAAATGGTGTCTTGTTTCTTGTTAGAGATGGATGATAGCTTAAATTCAATCGGTTTTAACATTAATACTGCAATGCAATTATCAAAAATCGGCGGTGGAGTAGCCTTAAACTTATCTAAGCTACGCGCACGCGGTGAGCAAATTAAAGGTATCGATAATGCTGCAAGTGGTGTAGTACCTGTTATGAAATTACTTGAAGATTCGTTTTCATATGCGAATCAGCTTGGCCAACGAAAAGGTGCCGGCGCAGTATACTTAAACATTTTCCATTGGGATATTATTGAATTCCTTGATACAAAAAAAATAAACGCCGATGAGAAGAGCCGTATTCAGTCTCTATCAATCGGAATTATCGTTCCAAGTAAGTTCTTCGAGCTTGCTGAGAAAAACGAACCTTTCCATGTTTTCGCGCCTTATACGGTGTATAAAGAATACGGAAAGCATTTAGATGATATTGATATCGATGAAATGTACGATGAATTAATGAGCAATCCGAAAGTGAAGAAGAAGCCGCTTGATATTAGTGCACGTGATATGCTTATTAAAATTGCTATGATTCAGCTTGAGTCTGGTTACCCATACTTAATGTTTAAATCAAATGCAAATAACCAACATCCACTGAAGGATATTGGAACTGTGAAGATGTCGAACTTGTGTTAAATATGTAGCACCTTCTAGTAGAAATGCTAGTCGAAAACTCCGCTAAACGGGGAAAGCCTCAAATTTGAGGTAACCTACCGTGCTAAATCTTATCTTAGAATGAAAATATAAAAGTTCAGAATGTATCTTATTATTTTGTATAGCAGAGTTATGGGACAACATAAAGTAATAAGAGACTTTCTGAAAGATTAAGATAAGTAAAAGCCTAACGACTATCCCTTAGGGGAGTAGAGCGCAAGCGATTGGCGTTCGAAAAGCGGAGCACCTAATCAGGTAATGCTGTAGGTGATGATATAGTCTGTCCTGTATGGTGACATACAGCAGTTGCATGAGCAACGGACTGAGGAGTAGCGGACTCAGTTGAACATTCGAGACAGAAATCTTCCAGCTTCAAGAAACTTCTGAAATTAACGATTACGGTACAGATGACATTATCCGTCGTGATATTAACTGTAACTTAGGGTCGTTAAATATCGTAAATGTAATGGAAAATAAAGAAATTCGTGAAGCTGTTCATGCGGGAATGGAAGCTTTAACAGCTGTGTCTGATATGACGATCATTCCGAATGCACCAACTGTGAAAAAAGCAAATGATGAGCTTCATTCAGTTGGACTTGGCGCAATGAACTTACACGGATATTTATCAAAAAACAAAATCGCATATGAAAGTGCAGAAGCGAAAGAGTTCGCTCGTACATTCTTTATGATGTTAAATTACTACTCTATTGAGAAAAGTATGGAAATCGCTAAAGAAAAAGGCGAAACATTTAAAGACTTCGATAAGTCTGATTATGCGAATGGCACATACTTTGAAAAGTACGAAACGACAGATTACAGCCCAGTAACTGAAAAAGTTCAGCAACTATTTGAAGGAATTCATATTCCAACAAAAGATGATTGGACAAGTTTAAAAGAGCAAGTGAAGAAGAATGGATTATATAATTCATACCGTCTTGCTATCGCTCCAACACAATCTATCAGTTACGTTCAAAATGCAACTTCAAGCGTAATGCCGATCGTAAGTCAAATCGAATCAAGAACATATGCGAATGCGACAACATATTATCCAATGCCGTATTTATCAAAAGATACGTTCTGGTACTATAAATCTTCTTACGATATGAATCAGTTTAAATTAATTGATTTAATCGCAGAAATCCAAGAACATATTGACCAAGGAATTAGTACAATTCTTTACGTTAATAGTGATATTTCAACACGTGAATTAGCACGTTACTACATCTATGCACATAAAAAAGGCTTAAAGAGTCTTTATTATACGAGAACACGTAAGTTAAGCGTGGAAGAGTGCGTAGCTTGTACCGTTTAATATAAAAAGTGAGACATCATGAGCAGGGTTTTCTGAACCCTGCTCATGCTTAGTTATCAATTTTTCATGTTTATTTAGAGAAGGGGCGATTGAATGCGTGCGGTAAACTGGAACAAAAAAGAAGATGATTTTAGTTTAATGTTTTGGAAGCAAAACATCGCTCAGTTTTGGACAGAAGAAGAAATCGCGGTATCTTCTGACAAAAATACTTGGGCACAATTATCAAAAGAAGAGCAGGTTGCTTATAAGCGTGTATTAGGTGGTTTAACACTTTTAGATACGAAACAAGGTGGCGAAGGGATGCCACTTGTACTTGTTCATCTTGAAAATTTACAAGCGAAAAGTGTATTAGCTTTCATGGGAGCTATGGAAGAAGTACATGCGAAGAGTTACAGTCATATTTTCACAACGTTAGCTACTGAAGAAGAAATCGATGATATTTTTGACTGGGTAGACAACCATCCATTACTTGAGAAAAAGGCTGGTATTGTTACTAGTTATTATCGTCGTTTATTAAAGCCTGAAGTAACGAAAAAAGAGTTATACATGGCAATGGTAGCAAGTGTATTCTTAGAAAGTTATTTATTCTATAGTGGATTCTTCTATCCGCTTTACTTAGCAGGTCAAGGTAAATTGACGGCAAGTGGTGAGATTATTAACCTAATAATTCGTGATGAGTCCATTCACGGCGTATTCGTCGGTATTTTAGCACAACAACTCTTCGCAGAACTTTCTGCAGAAGATCAACAAGAAGTGCAAAAAGAAACACAAGAGTTATTAATGGAACTATATGAAATTGAAATGGCATACACAGAAGAAATTTACACTTCTATCGGTCTTGTAGAGGATGTAAATCGTTTCGTTCGTTACAATGCGAATAAAGGACTTATGAATTTAGGACTTGAGCCGAAGTTTGAAGAGGAAGAAATTAACCCAATCGTTTTAAATGGTTTACGTACAGATACGAAAAACCATGATTTCTTCTCTGTAAAAGGAAATGGTTACGTAAAAGCAACGAACGTTGAAAAGTTAGCTGATGATGACTTCGTGTTTGATTTTTAATATATACTCATAAAGAAAAGCTGTCTTATTCATTGATAAGACAGCTTTTCTTTATGAGTTTGTTTACATAACACTATTATTTTTGTATAACGATTTCTGTTTGGAAAGTTCTATCTGGCTAATGGATAGAACTTTTTTGTAATTAAATGGGTATTTACAATCCTTTTGTATCAGTGTATTATTTAACTAGTACACCAATACAAAAGGAGGGAAGAAATGAAAATAGAGTTTTCTCCAAATACACCAATTTACATTCAGGTAATGGAATACATAAAGAAAGAAATTGTAACAGGAAGTTTATTGCCTGGTGATAAAATTCCCTCTGTACGTGAATTAGCGAGTGAATTACAAGTAAATCCAAATACGATTCAGCGTACATTTCAAGAGTTAGAACGGGATGGGGTTGTTGTAACGCGTAGAGGAATGGGACGATATGTAACGAATGAAGGGGAGAAAATTATGGAGCTGCGAAAAGAGATGGCGAAAGAATTACTTCATTCTTTTATAGATGGAATGGACAATTTAGGTTTTTCAGAAGAAGAAATTCTTACAATCCTTCGCTCTTCATTACATGAGAAGAGGGAGGAGAGCGAATGACAGAGTTATTAAAAATAGAAAACTTATGGAAGAGATACGGGTTAAAAGCAGTGATCCGTGAATTAAACATAGAGATTACGGAAGGGAAAATTATAGGACTCGTTGGAGATAACGGGAGCGGGAAAACGACGTTATTGAAAATGATTGCCGGTCTGCAGCACCCTTCCGAAGGTAGTATTACAATCGCTGGTAAAAAGGTAGGATTAGAAACGAAAGAAATTGTTTCTTTTATGTCGGATAAACCAGTATTTGATGATTGGATGACGGTAAAAGATTCTTTATTTTTCTATCGAGATTTCTATAAAGACTTTGATATTCAAAAAGCGGTAGATACGATTGCGGAATTTAAAATACCGTTAGAAGAAAAAATTACAGCTTTATCAAAAGGTATGGTTGAAAAGCTACAAATTATTTTAACATTTTCGAGGAAAGCGAAGTTATACGTACTAGATGAACCGCTGGGTGGAATTGATCTTGTTTCTAGAGAACACGTATTAGAACTTATTTTACAGTTTTATCGCGAAGATTGTACCATTTTAATTGCAACACATTTAATTGGAGAAGTGGAAAATATTTTTGACGAAGTAATCTTTTTAAAAGATGGTGAAAGTGTACTGCATGAAAATGTAGAGGAATTACGTTTCCAACGAGGAAAAGCTGTTACGGATTTGTTTAAGGAGGTGTTTAGTAGATGAAGGCCAGTTTAATATATATGTACAATGCGAATAAAAAACAAATTTTTATTTCGTTATTGTCATTCATATTTATTGCAGCTGTCGCTTTTGTAAGTATGGGGAATTATATTAAACAAGAATCAGGAGAAGTAAGGCAAATGATTACAATTGCTTTAGTATTCTTAGTTTATTTAATTTTTGCGGTATTAGTATTTCTGCAGGCGATGTCTGCGTTTGGGAAAATGACTGAAAGTAAATTATTTCGGTTAACACCGATATCTGGTAAAAAAATTGTTTTAGCAATATTGTCATATGCAGCAATTAGCTTAATGTGTTTTGAATTAATAGGTGTTATATTTTTCTATAGTATTTCGATGAAAGTAATAAAAGGTACAGAACTTTATGAATTGTTATTTACCGAAAGTACACTTACACTAGATATGGTAAAGCAGTTATTTAGTAGCGTGTTATATGTATTTAATTTATCAAGTGTATTGTTAGTTTTACTTTTTACAGTAGCTGGCGTTAAAGTATTTTCTTTGAAAAAGAAAAAAATGGAGTATGTAATTATTTTCTTCTTATTTTTACTAGTAACGAAAGTAATCAATATGATATATGAAATGCTGGGCCGACTTGCGCCTATACCTACTTTTATTAAAAAATTAGTTTATATAGATGAATCGGCGGATATGAATCTCATACTATATCCAGAAAGACTTATGAATTTATATAGTCTTACTTTTTCAATCGGTATATTTGTTCTACTTGTTTATATAACAGGTCGCATAATCGATAAAAAACTAGAAGTCTAAAGGAGGAATCAGAATTGGGAAATGTAGTAGTAAAGTTAGAGAATGTTCGAAAAAAGATTGGTGGGACGGAAATTATCCGTGGTTTATCATTTGAAGTTCGTGAAGGGGAAGTGTACGGGTTTCTTGGACCGAATGGTAGTGGTAAAACGACGACAATTCGTATGATGACAGGTCTTATATCAATGACAGAGGGCGATATTACAATTTGTGGTCATAGTATTCGCACGGAGCGTGAAAAGGCGCTAGAGCAAATTGGAGCGATTGTAGAAAATCCTGAACTATATGATTATATGACTGGAATGCAAAACTTAAAGCATTTTGCGAATATGGCAATTACACCAATTAGTAAAGAGCGCATTGCTGAGATTGTAAAGCTTGTTGAATTAGAACATGCAATTCATAAAAAGGTGAAAACATATTCACTTGGTATGAAACAACGTCTAGGAATTGCACAGGCATTACTTCATCAGCCGAAAATCTTAATTTTAGATGAGCCGACAAATGGATTAGATCCAGCTGGTATTCGCCAAATTCGTGATTATTTACAACGTTTAGCGAAAGAAGAGAATATTGCTGTAATCGTATCAAGTCACTTATTAAGTGAAATTGAACTAATGTGTGATCGCGTCGTTATTATTAAGCAAGGTGAGTTTGTGCAAGAGTACAACTTACATGAACAAGCGAAACACGATGAGACAGTAGTTGTAGCGTTTGAAGTAGATCAAGTACAGAAAGCAAATGAAATCATTAAAGGTAAGACGCAAGGAAATGTAATTGCAGTATCTGTAATGAAAGAAGAAATCCCACAACTTGTAAAAAAACTTGTAAATGACGATGTGCTTGTATACGGAGTTACTGTTCAAACTAAAACGTTAGAAGATGAGTTCTTAGCGATTACAGGGGGAGTGAAAGCGTAATGTTTAAATTAATTCAAAATGAATTTTTAAAGTTACATGCGAAAAAAGGTATGTATATTTTAATTGGTGTCATTGCAGTATTGGAGATTTTGGGAGTTTTAGCGATGCTGAAATGGGGAGACGGAAGTGAATTTAAAGGATCATATTTAGATTTTGCAAGTTCAGAGATTGGTTTAATTACTTTGTTTGCAACAATTTTTGGGATTACGATTGCTTCTCGTATGATTACTGATGAGTTCCAAAAAGGTACAATTAAGCAGTTATTAATCCGTCCAAGAAAACGAATGACAGTTTTATTCTCTAAATATATTACAGTGTTACTTACTATAGTATTTATCATATTTGCTAGCACGTTAATTGCAATGATCATTGGCGGCATTGTAATGGATGGTAGTAAAACAGAATTAACGGTAGGAATCGTAATGAAATCTACTTTATATCAAGTACTTTCGCCGTTCTTCTTTGCGACGCTTGCATTTTTCTTAGCAAACGTATTTAGAAAATCTGTATTACCATTAATTATTACGATGTTCCTCTTCTTTTTACAAGGACCAATTAATATGGTACTGATGATGTTTGCAAAAGGTGTAGCTAAATTTGTAGTGTTTTTCCATTTAAATTTAAGTGTGTACGATAGCAATAAACTAGTAAGTGGCGGAACGGAACCAACATTTACAGAGTTTACATTTACAACTTCATTATTACTTGTAGCTGCATACTTTATTGTATTACTTGTAGCATCAAGTGCATTATTCCAAAAACGTGACGTATTATAATAAAAGAAATCCCCGCTTGTATAAACGGGGATTTTTATTACATAACTTTCTCCTATCTTTCAGCTTAAAGAAAAGCGATACGGTATATTAAATAAAATGATTACTATATATTTTAAGAGATATGCTATTTGAAAGTATATGAGAGAAATAGGAAGATTTTCAACTATATTCATATTATAATTTAGCTATCCAATCATTTATTTTTATTATCTTTGGGGGTGTTCTATATGCACTATGCATTTTCACGTATAAGGCTACGTAGCTTTTTTGGATGGATGATTATAGGATTGTTCCTTACGATGATCCCATTAGGTCTATCAAATGTTTCTGAGAATACGATGGAGGTTATTTCACAAATAACTGTGTTTTTTGTATTTCCATTATTTTGGTTATACGTAAAAACAAATAAAAATAATGTTGTATTTAATAGTTTTTTTGATAAGCCAGGACGTTTACCGTGGGGATTAATTGTATTAGCAACGATAATGGGAATGATTTTTTCAGTCGGTATATCTCATATTCAATTTTACATATTAGCACATACGTTACCGAATTTCTTAGTTACTATGCTAGAAGACGGAAATGTTATTAATACGAGTAACATATATATGACGATATTTACTTTCATTTCAGCATGTGTATTAGCACCTATTATGGAAGAGGTTATTTTTAGGGGATTCTTTTTACAGCGAATGGCTCATAAATGGGGAATTAAAAAAGCTGTAATCATATCTTCACTTATTTTTGGTCTAGGACATTTTGATGTTATTGGTGCGTTCATGTTTGGTGTTGTAATGTGTCTTTTATACATAAAGACAAAAAATATATGGACGAATATCGCTGTACACGCTCTAAATAATTTGATTGCAACAAGTATGCAATTTGTCGGTGGAGAAGAGAGTAGTGCAATTTCAATTCTTGAATTACAAGCGCAAAGTAATTTATGGATCGGTATCGGTCTGACAGTTGTTGGATTACTTTGGTTAATTCCTTACGTTTGGAAGCAATGGCGTACAGTAAAAGAAGTAGGTGTGCCACCAGTACGTTTTTTTAATGAGGAAAAAGTGGTGAGTGCATTACAAGAAAATGAAGTGTATAGTCAAGTGATCGTAACAGATAGACTGATGGCTGTAGAGCTACCAGATGAAGCAGTAAATAAGCTTCGGTTAGAAGAAAATGATTATGTAACAGTATCTGTAGAAGAAGATAAAATCGTTATAAAGAAAGTGCATGATAGGTAATTAAAAAGTAGCTCCTTAAGAGCTACTTTTTAATTTGTAATAATTTCTACACGAAAATTATTACCGTTCTTTACATATTTAATATCTGTAACAGTGCGGACTGTTTTTAAAATCTCCACTTTTTCACCAATTCGAGGGATAGTGGGAACATTATCCCAAATGCCAAGTAAGTCATCTAATTGTGCCGTTTTTTCATAAAACCAGATTTTCAATGTAAAGCCCCTTTCCCGAACTTTATGTATTTTAATACATGATATATTATTTTTATTCTTAATGTAAGGGGTTTTTAAATGTTTTTTGAATAAAAATAAATTAATTTTCTGGGAATATATGTTCAATGTCCGGAGTAAGAGATACTTCTGATAATACGATATGAGAAACTGTCGTTGCATATGAAGAAACATCATTGATAAAATCTTCAAGTTCAACGAGTGAAGGAACAGAAATTTTTACAATGTAACATAAGCTTCCTGTTACTCGGTAACAAAAACTTGCAGATGGATAAGACTGAATAAACTGCTGCATACGTGTTGTGTCACCATTTTTTAAAGTGATTTCTAAAATACAATCTAAAACAAGTCCTGCTTTTTTATAATCGATATCGATTGTGTATTTTTGAATAACGCCTTCACTTTCAAGTTTGCGAACACGTTCTGCAGTAGACGGAGCAGATAAGTTTACTCGTTTCGCCAATTCACGCATGGAAAGGCGACTATCATTATATAATTCATTTAAAATCTTTCGATCAACACGGTCTAGTTGCATTTGTAAATATACCTCCAATAAAATAATGATTTTTGTAAAGGAAAAATATAAATTAAGATTCATATGAAATGTAAAGTGAACCTTATTTATTTTACAATAAAACAGAAGGAAATAGGAGGGGAAAAAATGGAGAGAATTTCATTATCAAATGTAGGAGATACAAAGTTTCAAAAATTATTAGGCCATAATCCGGATCTATTACATTCATGGAGTATGGTAGAGAATACACTATATAGTAAAGGAACTCTGTCGGCAGAGCTGAAGGAGCAAGTAAGACGAACATTAGCGTACGGGAATGAATGTCCGTACTGTATGGCAAAGGGAAGACCTGATGATATGCAAAGGGTAGAAGAAATGAGTGTCGCAGTTACTTTTGCACATATATTTGTTCACGATAAAAAGGCGATAGATGATAATATGTTTCATGTATTGAAACAATATTGGACGGAAAAAGAAATTGTAGAGCTTTGTGCTTATATTTGTTTTATTACTGCGTCACAACAATTTGGTTTTCTGTTTCAATTACAGCCGAATGAAAGGGAAAATGAAGAATCATCAAACAGCACTTATCATAATTGATGTACAAAAGGCGTTTCAACATGAAGAGTTTGCTACGATTGTGACGACAAAAGAAGTTTTAAAATTATTTTAAGAAAATAATTGCGAATTATGTAGAAAAAAATAAGAATATTTCGTATAATCTAAGTACAATCATTTTGAAAATAGGGGTGGCATCATATGGAGCAAATTCCGGTAAAGAGAATAGAAGAAGTACTAGTTGTAGCAGGGGATGATAAACAAAAGCAGAAGGAATTTTATGAATTGCTCCTATCTACTGAGTTTTATGTTGCTGGTTCACTAGAAGCAGAGGAAGGGGCAACAGAAGGAATACTTCGTTTGCGTCATTTCCAAGGAGAGGGTAGATGGATCGTTCCGTTCTTTACACAAATGGAATTTGTAAAAGACGTGTTGCCAGAAGGAACGCCCCTTATTACGATACGTGGAAAAGAATTATTTGGTAGCATTGAGAAAGATGCTACAGCAGTATTAAATGTTGGCACTGATATAAGTAAAACATTTATTCCAGAAGAAGTTGCAGATATCGCATCTGGACGAATTTTTAATTATTATAAATAAAAGGAAAAGCGGAATCGCTTTTCCTTTTTAATTTGAATACGGATTGGCTACGCCAGAAGAAATAGAGAGTGTTTTATTATTTGTATTTATTGTCGCTGTAGCTCCAAGAGGAATCCCAATGTTTGGGCTTATATGTCCAATCGGTAAACCGAATAGGACAGGTATATGATATGGTGCAAAATATTCATATAGTATTGTTTGCAATGATTGAGATGGTTTAGAAGGAGTGCAGTCGTGACAACTTGTAAAAATAACACCGCTACATTCATTAAACTTTCCAGATAAAAGTAGCTGATTTAACATACGGTCAATGCGATACGGTTCTTCCCCAATGTCTTCAAGCAACAAAAGTTTATTCGCCGTATTTATCTCATAGGGTGAGCCAATTATACTCGTTAATACAGTTAAATTTCCTCCCGTCAATGTGCCTGTAACTGTACATGGAGAGGTAGGTACGATACATTCTGAAGCAGGTAAGATGGTGGAATACGGATGAAATAGTTGATTGAAAGAAGATAAAGAAAGAGAATCTACAACTTTTCCTAATTCTTCAACCATTGGGCCGTGGAAAGTAACGAGCTTTGCATAACGTGAAAAGGCCGTATGTAAAGCTGTAATATCGCTATATCCCCAAAAGATTTTTGGATTCTGCTGAATGATTTCATATTGAATGTGAGGGAGGAGACGAGCACTTCCGTAACCACCTCGTGCACAGAAAATGGCCTTTACTTCATGATTTGTAAATGCTTCATGTATATCATCAATACGAACTTGATCACTTCCAGCTAAATATCCATACTTCTCATAAACACTCTTCCCGAGTACTACAGATAAACCCATTTCTTGTAATACGGTTACACCTTTTAATACATTTTCAATTGTTGGTGGCCCGGACGGTGCAATAACCATTACTGTATCACCTTGTTGTAACGCATTTGGATATATCATTGTTTTCAGCCTCCTTCCCTTTCAATATATTCGCTTCCTATGAAGTTCAACCCTTGTAAAAGAAGGGGAAAGTTTGTCAAATAAAGAAGATATAAGGGGAATAGGAGGAGAAATGATGTTTACAAGTCGCGTAATAGATCTATTACAAATTAAGTATCCCATCATTCAAGCAGGTATGGCAGGTGCAATTACGACGCCTGAGCTTGTTGCAACTGTAAGTAATAGCGGAGGACTAGGAACGCTTGGAGCAGGCTATATGAGCCCTGAGCAAATTCGTGAAGCGATTTATGAAATAAGGGAACGAACGGATAAGCCTTTCGGTGTTAATTTACTGTTAACGAAAGAGATACAGATAGAAGAAGAGAAAGTAAACGTGGCAAAGGTATTACTTAGCGGAGTGAATAGAGAATTTGGTATAGAGGAAGAAGAGACGTTAAAGCTTCCAAAAAGCTATAAAGAACAATTACAAGTGTTATTAGAAGAAAACGTACCAGTCGTTAGTTTTGCATTTCAAACGTTAGAAAAAGAAGAAATAGATAACTTAAAAAGAAGAGGAATAAAAATCATCGGAACAGCTACTCATGTGAAAGAGGCGAGGGTGCTTGCTGAATTAGGAGTAGACATTATTGTTGGTCAAGGTAGTGAGGCAGGAGGGCATAGAGGAACGTTTATTGGGAAAGAACAGGACGCTATGATTGGGACGTTTGCATTAATTCCGCAGTTAGTAGCAGCAGTCCCGCATATCCCAATTGTTGCAGCAGGTGGTGTAATGAACGGAGAAGGGCTTGTGGCGGCATTTACGCTGGGAGCAGAAGCTGTTCAAATGGGATCAGCTTTTTTAACGAGTAAAGAAAGTATTACGCATGATGTGTATAAAGAAGCGGTTTTACATAGTACAGATACGAGTACAACTGTAACTCGTGCGTTTTCCGGGAAATATGCACGTGGTATTCGTAATGAATTTATAGAGAAACATGAAGGGAAAGAAGAAGGGCTTCCGATGTATCCAGTACAAAATGTATTAACTTCTAAAATACGCCAAGAAGCAGCAAAACAAAATAAAGGAGAATACATGTCGCTTTGGGCCGGACAAGCGTCATCATTAGCTCGAATAGAATCAGCTCAGCATGTAGTGGAGCGAGTTATGAAAGAAGCAGATAACGTAATCGAGCAATTGCAAAATATATATAGAAAAAGACCACTTGAATAATTCAAGCGGTCTTTTCGTTAGTTTGTTTTATAAAATTGTTGGATGGCCTCATCGATATAAACCCAGCCTTTCCAACCTAAGTGCATATGATCTTTTAAGAAGTATTTATCATACTCATGATTTGAGAAATCAGCAATTGGATAGCCAGCTTTCTCAATTTGCTCACGAACTTTCTTATAGTACAATTCGCGGCGTTCTTTCGGGAAGCCAGCGTAATCGTACCAAGGACCTTTTACAGGAACAGAAATGAAGAGTGGTTTTGCACCAGATTGTTTTAATAAATCAAGTACGATTTGTAAATCTTCATATTCTGGCGATTGATCATAAGCATCATTTTTTAAGTAGCTTTCACGCTGCTTTAATTTCTTCTTGATTTTACTGTTGAAGTAATCATCTTCGATACCATATTCGTTAGATCCGGATTCTACTGCACCCGTTTGATCTGCATGCTTACGAGCTTCTTCCCAATTCATTTGTTTTAATGAAGGGTCAAGTTTTTCTTTATGCGGTTTAATATCAAACATTGCTGTAAATAAATCTTTACGATCTAAAATGTTACGATAAATATAAGCGAAAGGTTTAGCAGCAAGTGCTTTTACTTTATGCTTTGTATCATCATAAACGATACCTTCAAGCGAAATTTTTAGTAAAGTTTCTTTCTTGACGATTTCAAAGTTTAATAAACGTTTTGCAATTTGCTTTTTCATTTCAGGCTTTAAGTCATCATTGAAAAGCAAGTGATAGCCTTGTTGTTTTGAAAAGTTAGGTGCAAAGTGTGTTTCATCAATACCTTGTGGTACAAACCATTGAGGAGAAAGAACGAATACCATTTTCTTATCCTTCAATTGATCCATAGTAGATGCAAAGTTTAACACATGTACAAGGTCTTGTGTTCCTCCGCGTCCAAGTAGGAATGGTGTGAACCCTTCAGGCTTTACTTTGAAATAATTTGATGGATGGAAAGCATCCATACGTGCGAATTCCGATGAACCGTACATCGGAAGGTATTTCGGGTCTTCTAACATCTTTTGCTGTAATATCATACTTTGAATCTTTTCTTCTTTTAAAGAAGTCGCAGCTTGTTCTACTTTTTCGTCACTTAAAAGTGGAAGTAGAAAGCGCGTTGGAATAAGTAAGAATACAGCAAAAAGGGCCAATGCTAAAAGCATCGGACCAAATTTTGCTTTGTTCATCGGATTTCTTCCAACTTCTTAATAACCATGTTTGGTGTAGCCCACTCGTCACGGTCAAAATCAGAAATAGAAACTTCAATATCTAAACGCTCTTGGAATTCAACTAATAAAGATACTACAGCGAAAGAATCAAGAATACCTTCTTCAAATAATTGAACATCTAAGTTTTCTTTCACAATATCGTTTTCACATACTTCTTCTAAAATATCTAATACTTGCTCTTTAAATTCTGCCATTTTTAAAATCTCCTTTATATCCGAAATATATTATATGTGCAACTTCTTACTAGTATAAGAATGGTGCATTAAAAGTATCTGTTAAGGTGTCCAGAGAAAATTAGGAAACCGAAACATACAACGTGGAACGTAATTACAATCGCAAGGACATGTGTAAATTTATTGTTTGGCCAAAACTTATGCTTCTTGTTTTTTCGCTCGAAAATATCGAATAAAATAAACAGTGCGGCATGATATAGACCATAAATAACATACTGCGCAACAGCGCTTCCTTGGATGTGCCAAATTCCCATGATGAAGAAGTTTAAAAATGCACCGATATACGAAATTGTGTAGCGGTTTTTAATTAACTTTTTCTTCGTTGCAAAAAAGACGAAACGCATGTAAATAAAATCACGGAACCAGAATGATAAACTCATGTGCCAGCGGTTCCAGAAGTCTTTAATGTTACGACTAAGGAATGGCTTATTAAAGTTTTCAGGAGTTTTAATTCCCATCATGTAACTGATACCAATTACGAACGCACTATAACCTGCAAAGTCAAAGAATAATTGCATGCTAGTAGCGTACATAAAAATCGCATTAGATAAAAGTGTATCTTGATTGGCGAATACTGCCTTTACAAGATATGTTGTTATCAAGTGCGCAATTATAAATTTATACAGAAAACCTTGGAAAATACGGTTAAGCCCTGTATATAGTAACTTTTGATATTCCTCAGCGCTAGGTGGCTTTTGGATATCTTTTTGGAATCTACGGTAACGATCGATAGGTCCACTTGAAATCGCAGGGAAGAATAAAACGAATTCCCAGAAATTAAAGAAGGAAAGTTCTTTAATTAAATTATCACGAACTTCAAAGACCATTTGTACTGCTCTAAATGTTACGTAAGACATACCTGCGAAAACAATAAAATGTAATTCAGGCACAAATGGTGCGATTTTTGCCAAAATAAGTGGCAAAATCGATAAAATAACAGCTATACAAAACATGAATGTACTATTATTTTGTTTTCTTAAAATTAAATAGCCTTTAATTAGGGCATATTGCCAAATAATAAATGCGGCTAACATAATCGCTTGCTTCGGTTTATCCGAGAAGATAATAGCAAGCATGACTAATGTTAAAACGGCATTATATTTACGCAACATTTTACCTTTTAATCCAGCTATGATAGTAGGTATTAATAAAATGCCCACTATAGCGAAAAAATAAAATGATCCATATGCGGTCATGCTGTAACCTCACTCAATAATTTTTTGCGATCTACCTTTCCATTTGGTGTCATTGGAATAGAAGATTGATACATGAATTTACGTGGAATCATGTAGTTTGGTAATCGCTCATTGAGTTCTTTTTTAATTGCAGATGTTAGTTTGAATTCTTTTTCAAATGAATGTTCTCCAGGAACAACAACCGCTAATAAATAATCGTATTTCTCACCTTTTTTAATTGGAACGATAACTGCTCCTTCTACGTAAGAACACGCACGAAGGTGATGCTCAATTTCTTCTAATTCCATTCGATAACCATGCAGCTTAATTTGGAAATCAAGACGACCATTATAGAATAGAAGACCATTTTCAACATAGCCAGCATCACCTGTTTTATAGGCGCGCTCACCGTCAATCATAGTAAATGCTTTTTCTGTTAATTCAGGGCTTCCTAAATATCCAACGCTTACGCTTGGACCGACAATTACGATTTCACCTTTTTCACCATCAGGTGCAATCGTACCATCTTCTTTCATAATAAGAAGGCGGCAATCTGATTTACAGTAGCCAACTGGAAGTGATTTGTATTGATCAAGCACTTCTTCTGTAACGTGAATACCTGTTACAGCGACAGTAGCTTCTGTTGGACCGTACGTATTCATAATTGTCGCTTTCGGGAAACGCTCAATTAATTTTCTAGCTACTTCATTTGGTAACACTTCACCGCAGAATAAGAATGTTTTCATGTTCGGTAGCATACTCTCAGAGAAAGATGCTTCCATTAAACACATCTCTGCGAAAGATGGTGTCGAAGTCCATACTTGTATATCCGATTGCTCTAAAGAAGCAAACAAGTCTTTTGGACGTGCAATCATATCTTTATCGATTGCCCAAAGTGTACCACCTGTTACTAATGATGGGTAAATATCCATGACAGATAAATCGAATGAGAAAGGTGCTTGGTTTAAGAATACTTGCCCTGTTTGTAAGTTGAAATCTTCTACAGCCCATTTTGTAAAGCTTACAAGGCAGTTATAAGTAATCTGAACCCCTTTCGGATTACCTGTGCTTCCTGATGTGTAAATAATGTAGAAGTTCTCATCACCTTTTACCGCATGTTCAGGATTTGGAGTGTTCCCTTTATGAGTAAAGAAAATATCTTTTAAGTTGTCTTCACTTACAATGCGAACTGGTAAATCAGTTACAGTTACTGCTGCTGATAAAAGTAGTTTCGCACCAGAATTTTCAGCGATACGTTGTACACGATCAGCTGGGATAGATAAATCTACAGGAATATAAGCATGTCCAGCTTTTACACATCCTAAAAAGTTAATAATCATTTCAGGTTGCATATGGCCATACACCATAATTGGTGAACGATCATCTGGATACGCAGAAGAAATCCAATGTGCTAACGCATCAGAATCTTCCTTTAATTGTTTGTACGTAATTTTCGCATCTCGCCAAACAAAAGCAGTTTGATCAGGCGTTTCAATAGCCCACTTTTCAATTTGTTCTAATAACTTCATAACGTTCCCACCCTAAAATTCGTTGTAAATAAATGTACTTGTGTTTGTATCATGGAATCCATACAACCAAAGTAATGCAAATAAAATTGCAAGGTAATAAACCGTCTTTGCAACCCATTGTGTGAGTGGTCGAGACCATATCTCTTTTAATCTTTCCATGTCTTTCCCTCTCTTAATGAAATGATAGCTCTTTGTAGGTATCATGTCCTACATTATTGTGAAAAAAACAAAATTCCACATTTTAGGTAAAAATAAGTCAAAAGGCTCTTTTCTGATATTAGCACTAAATACTAAAAAAGAAAATCCCTAACTTAGCAATTATATTACATTCAGCATCAATTTGTAATGGGTTTGATATGTAAATAGGAAGTGGATTGTGTGAATGTATATAAATACAATATTTGTTTGAATTTTTGAGTTCTTCATAGTTAATGTTTGAATTGATATAGTTTCATAAAAGGAGGCATTTCTGATGAAGAGGATGTGGAAGGATCTTATTTCAGAAGAAAATATTATTAAATGGAGACGGCATTTTCATAAATATCCGGAATTATCATTTCATGAAAAGGAAACTTCGCAATTTATATATGAAACATTATGTTCATTTTCTTCTTTTGAAGTAACGAGACCGACGAAGTATAGTGTACTAGCAATTAAAAGAGGAACGGAACAAGGGAAAGTGATTGCGATTCGAGCTGATATAGATGCTTTGCCAATTCAAGAGGAGACAAGAAAATCTTATACGTCTGTGAATAAAGGAATAATGCATGCATGTGGACATGATGCTCACGCGGCTATTTTGTTAAGTACAGCAGAGGTACTATCAAATATAAAGGAAGATTTTGCAGGTGAGATTCGTCTATTCTTTCAGCACGCAGAAGAGGTGTATCCTGGCGGGGGACAAGAAATGGTTGAGGCAGGCGTAATGGATGGTGTTGATTATGTAATAGGTTTACATGTTATGTCTGGATTGGAGAGCGGGAAGGTAGGAATTGCGTATGGGCCGATGATGGCTGCACCAGACGTATTTACAGTTGAAATTCAAGGGAAAGGAGGACATGCGGCGAGGCCAGAAGAAACGATAGATCCTATTGCTATCGGAGCGCAGATTATTACAAATTTACAACATATCGTATCAAGAAATACAAGTGCTTTCATGCAAAGAGTTGTTTCAGTCACGCAGTTTCATGGGGGAATGGCTGATAATATTATTCCTAGTGCAGCAACTTTAATGGGAACTGTGCGCTCT
Organism: Bacillus cereus group sp. MG4; assembly: GCF_040460055.1. Taxonomy (NCBI): domain Bacteria; kingdom Bacillati; phylum Bacillota; class Bacilli; order Caryophanales; family Bacillaceae; genus Bacillus; species Bacillus cereus group sp. MG4. The sequence continues at coordinate 4,797,837 of NZ_JARVGZ010000001.1, forward strand.
TTTAATCAAGCGTTAAGGATAGAAGCAGAAGAGAAAATTGAGCAAATCGTGAAAGGAATTACAAAGGCACATGGAGGAAAGTATACATATACGTATCGATACGGATATGATCCGGTTATTAATGATGAATATATTACGAGAGTAGTAGAAGAAAGTGCACTACATTTGTTTGGGAATGGGCGTGTTGTGAAGCTTGAACCTTCTATGGGAGGAGAAGATTTTTCAGCATATTTAAGAAAGGCACCGGGTTGCTTCATTAAATTGGGGACGGGGAATGAAAAGGTAGATACTTGTTATCCGCATCATCATCCTAAATTCGATGTAGATGAATCAGCTTTAATTTATGGAGTGGAATTATTTTTAGAGACAGCGATAAGACTACTAAAATCATAGAAAAGTATAAAAAAAGGCAACTGCGCTCTATCGCAGTTGCTTTTATTTCTTTCCGTCAGAGAGGGCTGAGAAAGAACTATGCTCATTTATAGTATATGAATAGCTAACGGACAAGCTTGTACATTTTAATCATTTTTTTAAAAATAGTTATTGACATTGATAATCACTGTCAATTAATCTAAAGATAGTTGAAATTGATAATTATTATCAATAGGATGGATGAGACATGTTAATGAGAAAAAAATTTCACCTTCTGCGGAGGGGATTAAAAGATAAAAATAAAGATGTTAATCAGCATATGGAATGGCAACGAAATGTAATTCGTTCTGAATATGTAGATGAGAAGAGTACGCTTCCAACAGAAAAAGAGATACAAGGTAAAAGGAGAGATTCAGTTGAGTAAGTTAGTAATGATTTTTGCAAGTATGAGTGGAAATACAGAGGAAATGGCCGATCATATTGCGGGTGCAATTCGTGAAACAGAAAATGAAATTGAAGTTATCGATATTATGGATTCACCAGAAGCTTCTATACTAGAACAGTATGATGGAATTATTTTAGGTGCTTACACTTGGGGAGATGGTGACCTTCCTGATGATTTCTTAGATTTTTATGATGCAATGGATTCTATTGATTTAACCGGGAAAAAAGCAGCAGTATTCGGATCATGTGATTCGGCTTATCCGAAATACGGCGTGGCGGTTGACATTTTAATAGAAAAGCTACAAGAGCGCGGAGCTGCAGTTGTGTTAGAAGGACTAAAAGTAGAATTAACGCCAGAAGATGAAGATGTAGAAAAATGTTTACAGTTTGGAGCTGAATTTGTAAAACACCTTTCTTAATGGCAGAAGGGAGATGAAGAGCAAGTGCATGAGAAAATCGCAATCAAAACGATGACAGATTATCATTTGTATGATTTTATGCGTTGTCCGCATAAATTTTATTTCCGTCATATAAAAAGAAGAGAACCTTCTTCATTTGAATGGCAACAAATCGCACAAATGATTGTGAATCGAATTATTAATGAATATTACACACTACCTGCGGGCCAACAAACGAAAATCGTACTTTTAATATTAATAGAAAAGTATTGGAAAAAAGTAAGGATTAATATGTTTGCTTCAAAGACGGAGTACTATATTGTGTTAGCGAAGTTAACGGATCACTTATTACAATTTGTTGAAAGAGATGATAGTCAGACACCGCCGTTATTTTTATATGAAAAATTTCAAACATATATGGAAGAGTTAGGTGTCTGTAAAAACAATCGTAGCAAGGGTTTTAAGCATCTCGGCAACAATTTGGTAACTTTTGTGACAAATCTTTTTCCATAAATGCAACTACTTCCGCTTGCTTTGATGGGTACAAATGACTGTAAGTGTTCAGAGTCGTTGCTACATCTGAATGACCAAGGCGCTGGGCTACCATAAGAGGGCTTACGCCTTTATTAATTAGATAGGATGCATGAGAATGTCGGAATTCATGGAGCACAATATTTTTAACTTGGGCTATCTTTATATATTTTTTATAATTTAATTGTAGTGTGCTTGTAGAAATACTGCTACGAAACTCTCCAAAAATGACATAATCATCTTTTACTGGTGCTGTTAATGTAGCATGTTCTTTTAATTTTTTCAATAAGTCTATAACAAGAGAAGGCAACATAATAATTCTATTAGAAGCCTTGGTTTTTGGCTGAGTAATCTGCCTATTATAATCTGTTTTATTAATGTTAATTGTTTTTTCCTCAAAATTAACATCTGCCCAAGTTAAAGCTAATAATTCGCCTTTTCTAGCCCCACTATAATATAGTGTTGAAAAGAACGTTTTGTATAATGGTTTGTCAACAACTTCAATAAACTGTTGAAACTCTTCAAATTCCCAGAAATTTATTCGTTTATTTGATTCTTTTTCAAAATTACCAGCAATACGTGCTGGATTAATAGTTATTCCATGGAATTTAATTGCGAAGTTGAATATGGCAGAGAGTACAGTATGAATTTTTTTTAAATGGTCAGCGGAATAGCTATTTATGATTTTATTTTGATAATTCATAATGTGTTTGGCTGTGATCTGTTCAATTTTGATTTTGCTAAATTCCTGTAGTAAATGATTGTATATTACATTTCTTATAACCTTTATTGAGGTTTGCTTTCGTCTCTGACAATACCAATCAAAATAACTATCCGCAACTTGAGCAAACGTTAAACTGGAATTCGTTTCTTTTTCAACTAACATTTTCGCTTCGGCTTCACGTGCTTCCTTTTTAGTTTTAAACCCACGGCGTTTTACTTGTTTTTGAGTGCCATCAAACTGACGAACTCTGACAACGAAGAAATATGTTCCTCGTTCTTTATCTTTGTAGATGACCATAAGAATCCCTCCTGTATATGTAGAGATTGATAATTCAATTTATTGAGTAGATTATAACTTGTTTGTTACCAAAAGAAAAGACTCTCAAAATAAATTGAGAGCCTCTCTTTGAATTTAACCATTTTAATTTTAATAACATATAGTATAAAGCTCTCCACTCATAGTAGTGGAGAAAGATTGGTAGGGAAACCAATCAGGATGATACATAAAGTAAGGATAAAATCATATTACCATAATAATGTTGTGACACATATTGAGAAAGTTAAACATTTGTTTATTGTAATATTTTAATGTTTTTTTCAAATTGGTTGGGTGTAATTATTAAAAAATGGCTGGATTCTACATTGATTTGAGTGGAATATAATGAAAAATGAACCAATGTTCATTACGAATATAAAATATGTGAAACTGCATTCAAATATTTTCAACATTTTTCTCAGAAGTTATATTGAGAAATAAGTTTTAGGGTGGAATAGAATGTGAGTCCGTGCTAAGATTGGCTCTGTATACAGTATATGGGTTTCTGTAGAGTAAATAGACAGAATAATCACAAAAAAATGAATAAAAACATAAAAACTCGCAGAGCGTGTGTAAGAGGTGCCCCAAACAAAGCCCCTCACACCGTTCATCCTAGCTACCTTAGGACAAACACTTGCATCATACGAGTTCCTCGTCAGTGTAACACACACCTAGTAATTTTAAAATGTGTCCTGAGTTGAGAAAATTAAGGGTGGGGCTTTTTATGTTATCGGATGGAGGGAAGAATACTTTGAAGCCGCTACATGTTGAAATTTGTGAATTAATTGACAATAGCCCAGAGCTAACATATGGGAGTGTTGCTGAGGCTATTGGAGTAAGCCCCCAATATATGTCTAAGTTCAAAAAAAGTGGGACAGTTAGTTTTTGTAGTCTCTTGAAATTGTCGCAAGTATTAACGTTGCCTGATGAAAACTACAAAACTATAATGCGTGACTTTTGCTTGAAAGTTGATACAACAGAACTAATCAAACAAAGCTTTGAGTACGCTTCAATTACTAGGGATATTGAATTGTTAAAACGTTTGATAGGAAAATATCGAAAAGATAAAGGAAGTATTCAGGAGTTTGTGGATGTGTATGAAATATTGTATCAATATATAGTGAATGAGATTGATGGTAGATCACTAATTGATAAATTGTGTGAATTAAGGCAACCAACGGATTGTTGTTTACGAATATTAATCGATATCATGAAATGTTATAATTATTATTTTTCTAAAGATTTTCCAATGATGATTGGATTGGGTAAAGAAGTAGAACAGAGGCTTAAGCAGTTAAGTGGTGGGCGTAAAGATTTTATTCTACATTGCTATTTCCACAAGGTATATGAGGTTCTAGCACCTGTTCATTTAAGATTAAATAATAAAGAATTAACAAGAAGATATGCTACTATCTTAAAAAATGCGAATATTAGCGCAAAGACGGTTTCGGATGCAACGTATTTAATGGGTATGTCTTATTTACTTGAAGATAAGCAAAAATGCTTATTACTACTAAAAGAGAGTTATGAGTTATCTAAAGCGATTGGGGAGGAAATTTTAGAAACTGAAGCATTGTATAATTTAAAATTGGTCGAATTGTATTACGAATCAGAAAAGAATGAACCCGTTATCGTACTAAGAGAAATTGATAAATTCTCATCAGTATTTTATCAGAAAGAAAATGAAGACTTTATTGTGTTATTTAAGGCAATGCAAGATACTTCTAATAAGAGTTTACATAAATGTCTTCAACAATTCTTTACTCAAGGCAATTATTTTTTTTCCAGTCTGAGTGCAAGAGAATTATATAAGCGTGGGGAAGATTCTGTTATACTTGAATGGATGATGGACTATAAACAAGAGGTGGGAGTGAATGAATTTGAAGAAGACAATGTTGATATTTTCAATGATGTTAACTTTAATGATAATACCATTCGTTGCTAATAAAGGATTAGAAGAAAAGGCTGTGGATAAACAGATTAATTATATGGATATTAAACCTGGGGGATGAATATGCTGGCCCACTTAATGAAGTTAATTAAGTGGGCCTTTTTTATTTGTCAATATATTTTGCTAAAAAAAAGCATTTTGTTTTTTGGCTAATCTTGAGACATCTATAAAAATTAGTAATAAAATTATAAAAAAGGTGCTAATTTACAATGGGTGATGAGACTATTACTTATAGGAGAGATTAGACAAATGAACAAAATAAATGCAAAAAAAATTAAACAGGAAAACACTGAAGATAAAATTAAAAAAATGTTAATGTTAGAACAAATTTTTAGCGAGGATGAAGAATACATACTTGCAGTTAGTAAAATTAAAGCCATGATTAATAATAATTAATCATGGCTTTTTTCGTGTATTTTAAGTAAGTCATCAATTAAATTAATAATCGTTTGTTTTGTTTCTGATGGCATATTATCAAGACGTTTCATAAGTTGGGCAGTTTCAGAATGGATGTTTTCAGTTTGAAAAGAAGTCTCAGTTTGTAAACCTAATAAATAATCTATCGATACACCTAATACGGTAGCTATTTTATAGGTATTTTCTCTCGAAGGGCTTTTTCTATTGGTTTCGTATAAGGATATTGCAGAGCGATTAACATTTAAAATGTCCGCTAATTCTTGTTGTGAGATATTTTTTTTTGTACGAATAAATTTTATACGGTCTCCTAATGTTACCATTACTAACACCCTCCGGTTAACTGGATTAAACATTTCTATGATTATAATAACTAAAATAAGTAAATGAAGCAATGCTTTTTTAACAAAACCATTAAAGTGCATAAAAAAGGTTTGCAGAAGACTTTATTTCATTGTATGATGTTAACACAAGTAACTAAGGGGGATAAAGATGAAAAGATTTGATGGTAAGAAACTGTATTTATTAAGGAAAAATAGAGGATTTTCGCAGAGGGAATTAGGAGAGTTGTTAAATTGTAGTCACTCTTTAGTTAACTTGATGGAAAATGGTAAGCTTCAACCAACAACTGCCAAGTTATTAGGTATTTCAAGTATCTTTAAAGTTTCTATAGATGAGTTGTTTATAGATTTTTTTTGACCATTAAGTTAACACAGGTAACTATATGTGCAAAATCTAGAAATTATTAAAAAAGGAGCGATACCATGCACAAAAACCTATACATAGCCAGAAAAGAGCAACGCATGACACAAGAGAAAGCGGCAAATTTGATTCATATTGCACCAAGAACATATTTTGCTAAGGAACACGGTAAAAGTGACTTTACCCTAAAAGAAGCGCAGAAACTAGCAAAATACTTCAAAACAACAGTGGACGAGCTGTTTGCCCAATAAACGAAAGGGAGGGAAGTTGAATGAAAAACGGTAAAAGACCAACCAAGAGAGAGAAAATACATATCAATTCTTACAACTTAAATGCAGATGAATGGCTGATTTTTAAGAAAGTAGATGGCGAATTACATTTAGTGCATCGTCATACGAACTCAATACGAGTCATTCCAAGTGAATAGAGTGGACAAGTATTATTAAATTCGAGGAGGTCTTCATATGAATGAATTAACAGTTGCAAACGAACAACCGTTACATAATGAACTTGTATTTGAAAGCAATGGCGAGGTAGTGACTGATAGTTTAACAGTCGCGAACATGTTTGGTAAGCGACATGATAACGTTATGGCGGATATTAGAAATCAAATGGAATATGCAGGACAAGAATTTTCACTCCTAAATTTTAAGGAGTCAAATTATGAAAGTCGTGGGAAAAAGTATTCCAAGTTTGATTTAACGGAAGAAGCTTTCACACTAGTTGTTTTCGGATACAACACAAGAGAAGCAGTGCAAACAAAAATTCGATTTATACAAGAATTTAAACGTATGAAGGAATACATCAAAAATCAGCAACAAGTTACTACAGATCCAATGAGTATTCTAAAGCTTACTTTTGAAGCACTAGAAGGGCAAAAGCGAGAGCTTCAGCACATTAAGTCAGATGTCAAAGACATACGAGAAAATGCCCCATTATTCGCAATAGAATGTGATGAAATATCCAATGCAGTTAAACGTCATGGCGTTACGCTGTTAGGTGGTAAACAGTCTAATGCGTACCAACATGCAGGAATAAGAGGTAAGGTCTACCGTGATATCTATAACCAGTTGTATCGTGAATTTGGAGTCACAAGTCATAAAGCAATTAAACGTGGTCATTTAGCATTAGCAACAAAGATTGTTGGGGAGTACACGTTGCCAATCGTGTTGAGTGAAACAATCAATGTAATAAACTCTCAAATTATGTTCTCTGAGATGTAGAACAAGCCGAAAGGGGAAGATAACCACGATGGAAGAAAGTATTGTATCGCTATGTATCGTTGGATTTGGCACCTGTGGGCTTCTACTTGCTGTTTATGCACTAGATAAACCAAGTAAAGAATTTACAAAAGATGTGGAATGAATTTGAGGGGAGAAAGCGCTATGACGTTATCAGTTTTAAAGAAAGATGTACAGAAAAAACAAATACTAGATGAATTCTTGCAGCATTGTGAAAAGAAACAAATAGAGGCGATTCAAAAGAATGATCCATTTTTACTTTGCACTTGGATTAAAGAAGCACGATTGGCTCGAAGAGAGCTTATAGCGCTATACCGTGAGAAAGAAAACTATGATAACCAACTTGAACAGGATCGCAAAAGCATCTTAGGGATTGTAGAACGTTTAAGAAGTATAGGGATTAATGCTTCAACCGTGGAGAGGGTGCATTGTATAGCAAACTATTATAACTAAAAATAAGAAAGGATGGTAAAAGGAAATGACAGCACAAGAATTATTTGAAGAAAAACAACATTTAGTAATTGCAGCAATAAAGCAACAGTTTGGAAGTATCGCAAGAGCCGGACAAATTGCAGAAATGAACAATATGGAGTTGGATGATTTAATTCAAGTTGGTCATATGTATTTATGGGAGCATTGTGTGAAATATGATCCAGAGAGAGTAGATACATTCAATGCATACGTGATGAAAGGTATGAAATGGGCAATAAGTGATGAGATTCACATGAAAGGAACGCCTTTTAAAATCAGCAGACGAGTTAGTCATGAGGAAAGGAATAAAATGAATATTCATTCGATTGATTTGCATCGAGGTCAGGAAACAGTAAACGAGTATTATGCAGTATCACCAATTGATGTGGAAGAAGAAGTAATCGTGTCAGTAGGACTTCAAGAAGTCACAAGTGTACTGGAAGAAGAGGAAAAAATAATTATTATGCATGTTGGGTATGGTTTTACAGAACAGGAAATTGCTGTGAAATTAGAGATGAAAAAATCTACTGTTCATACAAAAAAGACACGGGCATTTTTAAAGATGAATCCAAATTATAAGCCAATGAAACAAAAATCCTTTTTCCTAGGGAAAAGGATGGTAAAGAGAAACCACCAGTTGGGGCTGGTGATTTAATAAACACACACGTTACATCCATCATAACATATGTTGCGTCATGCATACAAAAAAAGACCTGTTTCAGCAGGTCAAAAGTTAGGGTATTTCGTGAAAGAATACGATTTAATCATACTTTAACAGGAAAATATGAAAAATGATAGATGGAAAGGAAGAATATTCAATTTATATTGTTGAGAAATAAATAACACCCTATTGGGATATAGGGTGTTATGGAAAAAATCGCGAAATTAAGATACTGAAATTGTATCATGTTGAGATTTTCTTGTAAAGGAGAAAAGGCCTATGCTCGCATCGAATATCGTGACTAGCATCGTCCTCCCATCTTGGGTATATGGAGGCACAAAAACAGAAAAAGAGATAGCTAGCAACACTCATATATATATAACAAGTGTGCCAAATCGTTACCAAGGTTATCAGATTTTGAAAATAGAAAATGGTATGGCAATTTGTGAAAGGGCTCAGGTGAATTAGATGAGTAGCAATATATTTCAATTAGAAACCTTTGCGAGAAATGGTTATACGGTAAGACTTGCTTATGTGGATATTACAGAGGATTTAATCGCAGGAATCTTGTTAGGACAAATTGTTTACTGGTACATACCTAACGAACAAGGGAAGAGCAAGCTGAAAGTGAAGAAGGACGGAGAATTTTGGCTTGCTAAAGGTCGTGAAGATTGGAGAGAGGAGATTAGAATTACTCCTAAGCAATACGATCGGGCAATTAAAATTTTAATTGAGAAAGAGTTTGTAGAAGTTCAAAAATTTAAATTTAATGGTGCTCCGACTCATCATATAAAGTTAAACATTTCCGAAGTTACCGAAAGGGTAAAATGCATTTTGACCTTTGGGGAAGTTCCAAATGCACCTTTGGGTGAAATTCAACTTACCGAAAGGGTAAATTTTTTAACAGAGATTACTACAAAGACTACTACAGAGATTACTACAAATAAAAAGAAGGATTGTCACAAGTTTGAAACTTGCGACGTCAATGCGGCAAAATATTTGTTTGAAAAAATTAAGAGTAATAATCCGAAACAAAAAGAGCCTAATTTTATTTCTTGGTCTAAGGATTTTAGATTAATGCGTGAAAAAGATCAACGTGAATTACAAGAGATAAAAGATGTGATTGATTGGTGCCAAGCAGATCCATTTTGGCAAGGAAACATCTTATCTCCTAAAAAGCTACGTGAAAAGTTTGATCAACTAACAATCCAAATGAATGCTAGAAAAGGAGCGAAGAATCATGGAAGCGGTGGAAAGAGTGATGACGAGGATTTTGAATACATCGGCTTGTAAAGAGGAAGACGAAGGTTATACCTGTGAACACTGTAACTCTTTTATTAAGGCAATCGTAGTAGAAGTCCCAGCATTACGGATAAAAAATAAAGTATTTCCTACATGTGAATGTGTGGTAGAGCGTGAAGAAGCGAAAGTAAGAGAGTATCAAAACTTCGCTAAGAAAAGAGGAATTGAAAAACTATTTAGCATTCACAATGTGGGAAATCGTTTTGATAAAAGTACATTTTCAGCATTTCTAGAGCGGAATGGTTCAGAGACGGCGTGTCAGTTAGCAAAACAATACGTACAAGCTTTTACCGAATGGCAGGGAGAATCACTTTGGGTATGGGGAGAGCCTGGAAACGGGAAAACACATTTGGCAGCTGCCATTACAAAAACATTAACAGAGCAAGGTTATATCGTCGTATTTCAAAGTGTCCCAGAATTGCTCCAACGTATCCGTAGTACGTTTAACAGTGAAAACAAGGAAAATGAAGCGCAAATTATGAGAGCCCTATTAGAATGCGATTTACTGATTCTTGATGATATCGGAGCTGAAAAAGCGACCGAGTGGGTGGAAGAAAAGATTTTTAATATCATTGATGGACGTTATCGAAAAGAGATGCCTACTTTGTATACAAGTAATTTAAAGCCGAAAGAAATGTTACAACAAGTGGGGAAGCGATCTTATGATCGTATGGTGGAAACGAGTTTGACAATTGAAAATAAAGCAACAAGCTATCGAAGAGAGATTGCTAAACAAAGATTACAGCGTTTCGGAGAGAGTTCTTAATACATGCCAATAGAAGAGGAGTGTAGGCTTATGACCGATTTACAGTTAGAAAACTATACAATTTCAGCTCAGCAACGAAAGTACATGAAGAATGAACGACGTAACTTGTACATCGCTTTAGAAGAACTGGACATGTTTTGGGATGAAGACGATGTATTACGAGTGAAGAATGCTTGGAAAAACAACGAGAGTGTGTTTGCAATAGGTGAGAAATTACAAAGAGATCCGGACGAAATTACTCTACTTATTATGGATTTAGCAAGAAAAGGTGCGATTGGAAAAAGAGCGTTGGGGTTAGGGGCATGAAACAATTAACCTTTGAAGACGTTGTAGGAACCGTGGATTATGCCGCACGTAGTACTTCTGAACAATTCCTTTCCAATCATTTGGTTACACCAACTTACGCAGTAGAATTTTTTGACCGAGATGAAAAGCAGAAGTTACGCTGGTTTGAAGTGAATACAGAGACTGAAGCAAAAGAAAAGGCAGTAGAAACATACGGGAGAATTCAAATCATTAAAGTATATGTGTCCAATCGAACATTGAAAGAAATTATGGAGCTGGACTAAAGGTGTTTTTCATCAAGAGAGCTCTTATATGCAAAGGAGACCGTGTGTAAATGAAAAGAGAAATAGATATAAAGACGAAGGGAATCTACATTGTAGAGGATGGAAAAATCATCTTTGTAGAACCACCAGAAAGCGGCTATGGACAACAAGTTTTACATTGGGTAAATGGAAAGTTGTCTCATACACAAACAACGATTACAAAGAAGTTTAAATAAAATCATGCGATTCGAAGGGAATGCTGTAATTAAAAGCTCTACTCTCAAAAGGTTGAGAGTAGAGACAGTGGATGCAGCTACTGAGTGCACGGGATGGTGAAAATCAGCAACTACATATTAGCATGAGTATTCAGAAAAAACATCGAGTAAATATTTCCGGTTTTACAAATGATAGTCAATCGGAATCAAATAAAATTTGAATTTTGTAGAAAAGTAGGTGTGTTAAATATGCTGAATGGTTTAGGTGCAATAGTCTTAGAAATGATGTTAAAAATTATCGTATTTGGGTTTGTTACTTTTTTAGTCGGTGTTGGACTTGGTTGGATTGTTTGGGCGTAAGTTTTATAACAATTAAACACTAATAAAAAATGAGCCCGAAAGGGGGCTCTGGAAAAGATATCGCACATCGTATATTACAGTATATGAGCAAGCTTAAGAAAAATGCTAATAAAATAGATATTTTATGCAGAAAAATAAAAAAACCCGCTGATGCTAAACGGATTTTTTTGTAACAGGAACACAAGGAACACCAGGAGGCTGGTCCAGAGCGACCTAGGTATTCACTTGGATGATATTACTATATGTAAGTTGGATAAAACGGTTAATGGAAATGAAACAAAATGCTTATTTAAACATAAAAAGAGCGCTTTACTAGGCGCTCTTTAAGAAAAAGTTGAAAAAGAATACCACATGATAGTGTATGTATGTCTTTTAGCGAGGTACAGTTTTATAACAAAAACTTTATTTTAGAATGAATAAAGAGCATACAAACAAAGTGCATGCTCTTTCAATAAGATGATAGCTCACAATGCCCAATTTGTTAGCGGAATATAGTGTATGTATTTTCTCGTGTAGGGTGACAAAGAAATATTGGAAAAATAATAATTGTATAGAAAATAAATTAAAGCACACATATAAGTGTGCTCTTATGAAAGCTTTAAATTTGTATGACTAAATAGTCACCATACAATAACATATGCTTGTTTGGTATAGATGTGTGTCAAATCCATAAAAATATATTAGGGTGTATATAAAAAATTAAATATTAATTGGATAGCGTTGTGTTTTTATTAACGAATTTGTGCAACTGTTAGTGCTGCAGAGCGAATGTCTACTGTGCCAATTACTTCAACAGGGACAATTTGAATTAAGTCACCAGGGTTTAGGTTAATTAGAATGACACCACTAGATACATCGACTTGACCAGTTCCGATAATACTAGAACGAACTGCAGTTCCAGATCCTGCAATAATGTTAGTTGATGAATTAAGTGTTAAGAAAAATCGTGCTGCTTCTGGTGCTATTGGAACGTTGTCAAGGCTGATTGTTAATGTATAACTAATTTGATATATACCAGCTACAAGAATTCTAATACCAGTGCCGGTACTAATTGTATCACTTATTACAGGCACAGTAATGTTAGGATTTGGCCCCGTACTAGGTAATAATAGTGGCGTAAATAAAATTGCAAACTGAGGTGAAGTAGCATTGAAAGCAAAACCAAGGGCAGGTAGTGTACTGGATGCTTGTGCTCCACAGTTAAGGTTACTAAATGTATGACTAGATGAGAGCATATTTTCACTCCTTTCTTTTTAGATAGCTTGAGTGATAATTTCACGTTTAGGACAAGCGTAATATAATATATGAAAATTGATAGTAATTAGTGCAAAGGTATTACTGTTATAGAAGTGAAAAAGACGATTTTATGTCTTATTTATATAGCAAAAACAGTTAGCAAAAAAGCTAACTGCTCTAATCAGGGATGTTACTCTAGATGTAATTATAGTATGAACGGGATATTGGGTTTTATTCAAAGAAGCTAATAAAAAGCTAGGATTTCTCCTAGCCAAAAGGGTTTTCAAAAAGGTATACACACATGGTCGAACATGTTTAATTATAGGATGATTAAACATTTTTGTATAGGAGTAAGTGAAGAGCCTCGCTGTGAAGTGAGGAGGAAATTGGATTTATACAAAACCGTTATTTTATAACAAATAAAAAGAGCACAGATTGTGAGCGCTCTTTATACCTAACCATAATGGAAGTGACGAGTTCACATTATACAGAAAGGTAAATAATGGTAGTATGTGAAAGTAAGAAATTCGTGCATGGATTTAGAAAAAATAATTATTTCATAACAAGCGAAAAAGAGCACACATATAAGTATGCTCTTTGACATGAAAGGTAGATTTCTATGAGTGGAGAGTCTCCATACAATAACATATGCTTGTCCGGATAAAATGTGAAGAAATTTTAAACCAAAACGCTATTTTAGTGAGAGTTTATCATAATAAAAGAGGACCTGCTATAAATAGCAACTCCTCTCTTATTATGGCAAAGAGTAACTCTTACCTTACTCTTCTTCTACATGGTAAACGAAACCTGTATATATGTGTAGAGCAAAAAAGTCCGTATATGAGGACAAAAATGAAATGTTATACACGATAAAAAGCAGTTTAATAAAAATTTCATTTTGTAGAAAATCAACTAAATAAAACAAGCACTTGTGCCAGAGTGCTCGTTTTATAAGATGACATCATTCATTTTGTTATGTTTGTGAGTCATGAACAATTAAATGAGTCGAAAAGTAAGGTTCGAAATAGTTTATGTACCTGCTAATAAATAGGTGCCTGTACTACAAAAGAGCAGCTAGAAAAAGCTAACTGCTCAAAAACTTGTTGGAAGCTACCTAGGGAAGGTAGTCCAGCATTAGTATTGACGGAATAACGAGTTTTATTCAGGGGGTAGAGGGAAATGAAAGAAGGAATTGGTAAATTAACTGAAATAAGCGCTTATATGGTTTTTCTTGTAGCAACAATGGATGATCAGTTCGAAGTGGAGTTAAACGTTTCGTGTGGTGAGGATATAGAGTATTACATGGGATTGTATTTAAAGGGAAATTGGAAAGAGCTATTTGAAGACACCAAGTATGTGTGTGACGCTTCTTTTGAAGGGATTCAGATGGTTGCTAAGGATAAAGAAAATAAACATTCTTGTTATATCGAAACAATGAATACACGTAGACGAGCAAGTATTGGTATTGATCGAGAAATATTACAAGATAACAGCTTAGACAAGATCAATAGAATCAAAGAAATAATTAATTCTTAATAAAATAATCCTTTGAATAGAAAGCGAGGTTAAGAGAATGGCTACTTTAAAGAAACGGAAAACAAGAAAAGCTATTGCTCGTCGTACGAAGGCGGTTAATAAATATAGGGTTGAAAAAGCTTGGAGAAACATCTTTGTACAAGCTGGTATTTTAAAGTGAAAGCAAACAGAAGATAGTCCGGCTAGAAAACTAGAGGACACCAATTCATTAAAGCAGTCATTAAAGCTGTTTTAGGAATAGGTGTCCTTTTTATTTTGAAAAGGGAGATGGGGAAATGAAGGTGTTAAAGGATCAGCTACGTGAGTGGAAAAAGCAATCAAAACAAGCAAAGAAGAAAGGCAAGGAAAAGCGAAAAGAGAAATTTAGTACTCGTGAAATTGAAGAGTTAATGGGAGTTCATGGACCACGTTACGAACGAAGACGTGGAGCATTAAGACAAAAATAATAATAATGGAGGAATTTAATATGAATAAACAACTATCATTTAAAATGCCAATCGTGGATGGGAAAAGAACAAAACAAGAAATTGAAAAAGTATTCAATGAGTATCGTACATATTTAGCAACAATGCCATGTGATATGCTGCCAAAAGTGACACCATCATATTCTATTGTTCCTCCATCAACTACAAACGCATTTAATAGCTCAACTGAAAATATTGCAATTGAAAGAATTGAGTATGAACAAGAAAGAAATAAATTTATGAGTTGGTTGTATGATGCTGTGAATCGCCTAAGAGATGATGAACGTGAGGTAATCGTGAAGTTTTATATGGAAGATGACATTGGATATGACCCAGATATCTGGATGGACTTAGGCATAGGTAAAACAAAGTATTACAAGTTAAAAGGTCGTGCGATATTGCGTTTAGCTTTCAATCTAAAGAAAGAGGTATTTCAAAAAACACGTAGACAAAAAGAGGGGCAAAGTGTATGAACATTGTACAGCCGATTCGAGATAAAGAAATCATACAAGAAATAAAAGAATTCTATAAGAAGCAGAATGAGAGGAACTACATTCTGTTTCTTCTTGGTATTAATACAGGATTCAGAATATCAGATATATTGCGTTTACGCGTTAGGGATGTTGAGGGATGGAATATTGTAATACGTGAAAAGAAGACAAGGAAGATCAAAGATGTAAAGATGCCTTCAGAGCTGAAGAGAGCTATCAGGAATTATACAGAAGGAAAATCGAAGACTGAATATCTGATTAAGAGTAGGAATGGAAAGAATAAACCAATTACTCGTGCAATGGCTTATGTAATATTAAATCAAGCTGCAGAAGAGTTTGGATTAGAACGCATAGGTACTCATTCACTTAGAAAAACATATGGGTATCATCATTACAAACAATTTAAAGATGTAGTCGCTTTGCAAAAGATGTTAAATCATACTGATCAGAAAGAAACATTGAGATATATCGGAATGGAGCAAGATACATTAAATGATTACCAAAGGAAGTTTAGAATCTAATTCCTTTATTTTTTTATCACTTATTGAATTAGCTTTAAACTGAAAGTGTCAAATTCATTTTTATAAAATGCGAAAGATATTGCTATATCTAAGGTTAAACCGAATAGGTGAATTTAACACAATCTAGTTTATAGCTAATTCATTTTTAAGGATTAAAGAACATATTTAATCAAAATCACATGAAAATGGGCTAAAAACTATTGGGATTTTTGACTGGTTTTAATTGTTGCTTTATTAAGGTTTAATATTCATAATTTGATATATGAATAAAAAGGAGGAGTAACAATGAGTAAACAGAGTAAATTGCCCAAGCTACATGCAGAAGTTTTCGATTGTCCACATTGCAAAGGTACAACTAGAGTTGAATGGCATTTTTTATCTTGTAGAAGTGGGAATGTAACATTTATTGGTTCGCAGCTGTATAAAAAACGTCCTAGAATAGTTTCAAATCAAATTGATCCAGACGGATATACAAATGCAGAGAGTAGTAAAAAGGTTGAACAAGATATTATAGGAAAAGAATGGGAATTACATATGAGTATTTGTTCTATTTGTAATCAGCCTATATTCTGGAAGGATGAAAATATAATCTATCCTAATACGCATGGTGTTGATGATCCAAATCCTGATATGCCAAAAGCGGTAAGTGATTTATATAAAGAGGCAAGGAGTGTTGTACAGCTTTCGCCTAAGTCTGCATGTGCGTTACTTAGATTGGCATTAGAAAAATTGCTCATAGAGTTAAAATGTCCAAAAGGAAATAGCATTTATAATAATATTAAACTACTAGTAGAAAGGGACAATATAAATGATGTTGTTCTTGATGCACTAAACGTAGTGAGGTTAGCTGGGAATAGTGCTGTACATTCAGGAGACATAGATATAGATGATAACCCTAAAATAGCTAGTACACTATTTTGGATGTTAAATTTCATTGTAGAAGAACTTATTACTAAACCGGCTAAAGTAAGTGAATTTAAAAAGTCATATTTTTAATTTTATTAGAAGAAAATCCGCGAACTATCCGCGAACTATTTGCGAACTATTTACGGACACGTTTTGGTTTTTAACATGATATATTTGTATTGTGAGAAATGGCGGAAAACATTTCTCGCATTCCTTTATAACTCAAATGGATCGTTAGGCTATGGGTGATGGTTGAGGATTGAATGAGATGTTGTTTCTTGTTTTCAATTCCGAAGTCAAATCTGTTGTGTAAACGGAGAGGAGCTTTTGCTCTTCTTCCAGTTACTTAATAATGTTGGGGTGCATGAATGTAACAACATTAGGTAATTGGAAAAAGAATAAAACTTCACGTACCGCAATTGAAATACAAATTAATAATTGAGAGAAAAGCATCCATTCGGGTGCTTTTTATTTTGAGTTAAGAGGCGGTGGTTCATGTGTTTAAGTTATTTAAAATGTTTTTGCATGATGTTAATGTTCTTGGTCACGATGTAATTAAAGTGTTCAAAGGATGGAATCGCGAAAAAGAAAAAGTAACTATAACTTCAATGCAATTCTATGATCCGATAGATAAGATGGTTGAAAAGGAAATGGCGCAATTGAAAGCGATAAAGGATGGGGAGAAAGAAGGAGTGAGGAAAGATGCAATTACTAACTAAACTTGAGAAAGCGATGGTTGTTGGCATAATCCTTAGCGCTCTTCATAGTAGAAAGAAAATAAAACAGTATGTTGGATTAGAACGATTGCCAGATGTAATTAAAGTGTTAGATGAATTACAAGAGAACACAACACTTGTGGATAAAGAAGAAGCTATAACAAGTTTAATCAATAAGTTGATGGATGATTTGTTAGAGAAAGATAAGGGGTGAGTGGATGAAGATTGATATTGAATTACTTCGAGAAGCCTTTATCAAGTTAGCAACTGAAGTGTATAAAAGAATCGTTCAGTTTGTTTCAGATTACTGGGAACAGATTAAAGAACTTACAGCAAAGTATATGGAGTATAAGCTAGAACAACCACAACCTAAAGTATATGGTTATGTTAAACATAAAACAATGAAGTCACAGGTTATAGATCGTAAACCTAAATGTATTAGAGCAAGGACGGTGTGTTAACGATGGACTATATTAAGCTCATAAGGGAAGGTAAGCTTATGAAGTTCTATAAGTCTAAAGAATGGAGAGCGCTAAGGCTCAAGGCTTTACAGCGTGATAATCACGAATGTCAAATGTGTAAGTCGAAAGGTAAATATAAGCCTGCTGAGAATGTGCATCATCTTAAAGAGGTGAAGACACATCCACACTTAGCAATGGATTTGGATAACCTGCAATGCCTATGTATTCGGTGCCACAACGAAGTACATGATCGGTTAGATAAGATTGAGAAGAAGACGCCTAAGTTCGTTAATGAGGAACGGTGGTAGCTATGATAATTGTGGATAGTAGTTGGACATTTGATACTGACTTAATGATTCAATACGCTGAGAAGGACGAGCGTACGTCATATGAGCGTGACATGCTTAATCAGTTCCGAAAGTATTCTTACTGGCGTTACTGTCAGATAAGGGACTGTGTGAACCCAAGGAAGTGCAAGCGACTTAAGCTTACTGATGTAAGAGAAAGATTAAAAGAAGAAGAGAATTTAATATTTACAAAAGATATTTTAAAGATTTCTAGTGAAGAAGTCTTTTTTATTTTGGATTTTATTGAAGAATACTTTGAATTAGTTTCTTAAACACCCCCCGGTCAAAAAGTTTGGCTTTTCCTTGGAGGACCATTCAACGGGGGGAGGAGAGCGGTTAAAATATTTTTGCGAATTAAAAAGTAAGAGGGGGGGTACTTGTGCGAAAACTATCAAAAAAAGCACAAATGAAACAAGATTTATTACAACAATTGGAAATTGGCGGTTTGCAGGGTATGCACTACGTTGACCTTGTTGATGACTACATGACAATGTTTGATGTGAAAAATAAGCTAGCAAGAGAAATGAAAAAGAACGGACCAATGATTGAATGGCAAAATAGTGATAGTCAAAAAGGAGTCAAAGCGAATCCAGCTACAAAAGAATTTCGTGAGACAAATAAGCGAATGACAGAATTATTAAAAGTGCTTGGTTTGAAAGAGCCAATATATGAAGGTAATGATGATGATGACGACATCTAGATATCCAACCACATATCAATATCATCCTTACATCGATGAGTATATGCGTATGGTTGACAATGAGGAAATACAAAGTTGTAAAGAACAAAAACAACTCATGGAGTTTCTTCGTTGGAAGTTAGATCAACCGGGTGTAGTAATTGATGCAGATGCTATTGAAAAATCAGTAGAAAAGCCAGCCCCTTATTTTTCTTTTTCACTATTTGCTTGGCAAAGGTTCTGTAATGCCATTTTTTATGGTGTACGTTATGATGACGGTCGTCTTATGTTTGACAGATATCTGTTACTACTTGGTCGCGGGGCAGGTAAAAACGGATATATCAGTTATGACTGTTTTTATATGCTAAGTGGTCATCACGGGATTAAGAATTATGATATAGATATTGTGGCAACTTCAGAAGATCAGGCGAAAACCTCATTCGAAGATGTTTTAAATATTTTAGAAACACCCAAATTTGCAAAGAAATTAAAAAAAGTTTTTTATAAATCAAAAAAACTAATTAAACATTATAAAACTAAATCTAAATTTGAATTTAACACGTCAAATGCTCGTACAAAAGATGGTAAGCGAAGTGGAACTGTTATATTTGATGAGTTACATGAATATGAGGATTATTCTAATATAAAAGTTTTCACATCTGGTTTGGGTAAAAAGAAGGACCCAAGGATTTTTTATATTACAACAGATGGAAATGTCCGTGGTGGAGTATTGGATGACATGAAAGACGAAGCTCAAATGGTGTTAAATAAAGAATTGCCACACTCCACACTGTTTCCTTTCATATGTAAGCTTGATGATGAAAAAGAAGTTCATGATGAGTCTATGTGGGAAAAGGCGAACCCTTCATATAGATACAATGAAAATTTACAACATGAAATGCGTAAAGAATATCATGATATGAAACGTAATAGTGCTTTGCGGATTGAGTTCATGACGAAAAGAATGAATTTACCTGTCGAGGATACAAGAAAAGAGGTTGCTACATACGAAGAACGATTAGCTACAGAGCAGCCATTCCCTGAAAATGTTCAAGGAATAGAATGCATAGGGGCTGTGGACTTTGCTCAAATTCGAGACTTTTGTTCAGTGGGGATATATTTCAAAAAAGATGGAAAACGTTATTGGATGCAACATACATTCATGCATCATACAGCGCCTAAATTACAAGATATTAACCCAGACATTATTCGAATCGCTATTGAAAAAGGATTGCTTACTGTAGTTTACGACAAATCAATTAATGCGGAACATGTACTGAATTGGTTCATCATGATGAATAAGAAATACCGTATAAAAAAAGTCAGCATGGACTTATATCGTTCAGCAATTTTAAAAGAGGCGCTTGAAGCAGCGGGTTTTGAAATTGAAATTGTTCGTCGCGGTCCAGCAACTCATAGTAAACTTGCTCCACTTGTGGAAGAGATATTTATCAAACATACAATTGTTTTTGGTGATGATCCGCTTATGCGTTGGTATGTTGGGAATGTATATAAAGAAGAAAAAATGAATGGAAATATTGAATATAAGAAGATTGATAAAGAGAAGCGAAAAACAGATGGTTTTTTCGCTTTTTTACATGCGCTTAATTTTGATAGCGAACTAAAAGAAGCAAATGCTTTAACGAAAGAAAATGTTAGAAAGATATTCAAATCATTTAGTGTATAAAGGGTGGTGAGAATTTGGGGTTAAGAGAATGGATAAGCGGTTTTCTTGGAAGTAATAACACTTTTACTTTAAAGGAATGTCTTTATGAATTAAGTGTTGATTACTACTATAAAAAATTAGCTGTGGAAAGCTGTATTGATTTAATCGCTAATGCTCTAACTAGATGTGAATTTCAAACGTTTGAAAAAGGTAAAGAAAAACGTGGTGAAAATCATTATTTGCTCAATGTACAACCTAATCAAAATCAAAATGCATCAGAATTTATGCATAGCTTAGTTAATCATTTAATCATGGACAATGAGTGCGTAGTTATTATGCAAGATGAACAATTGTATATAGCGGATTCTTTTAATGTTACTAAATTTGCATTAAAAGAAAATATATATAATGACATAACGATTGATGATTTTACCTTTCAAAAATCATTTAATGAATCTGAAGTATTTCATTTTAAATTAAATGATCGCAACATCATGGAAGTCATCGATGGAATGTATAACAGTTTTGGGAAATTACTTGCATCCTCTATTGATTATTATAAAAGAAAAAATAATAAGCGCTTGTTAATTAAAGGTGATTTTTTAAGGCCGCAAGATAAAGAAACACAAGCAGCGATTGATGAGATGTTTGAAAGTCAATTAAAGAACTGGTTCAACGCTGATAAAGTAGGATCTGCTTTTCAATTGCAAGATGGCTATGTTTTCGAAGATATGAGCGATAGTAAAAATGGTGTCGCAAACAATAGCACAAGTCGTGATATTAGTGATTTAGTCAGTGATATATTTGGTTATGTAGCAACGGCTTTTCATGTTCCTATTGGAATTTTAAAAGGGGACGTGGCTGATATTGAAAAGCAAATGGATTCATTTTTAGCTTTCTGTATTAATCCGATTGCTGAATTGATACAAGATGAATTTAACCGAAAGATGTACAAGAAAGAAGAGTATTTGAAAAGAACATACTTAAAAATTGATACAACGAAAATAAAAATTGTTGATATCACGAAATTATCAACCGCAATGGATAAATTATTTGCGATTGGTGGTTTAACAATTAATGATGTCTTAATGATGCTTGGAAAAGAGCCGATTGATGAAGAATGGGCAAACAGAAGACATGTAACGAAAAACTATCAAGAAGCAGATTCACTGGAAGGGGGTGAAAAGGATGAGACGTTACAAGAATGACAAATATAACCATTTAGCTAATGTTCAACATACATTTAAGGCAGAAACAAAAACGGATTCGTTAGACATAACGATTTATGGTGATATTGGTGAATCGTGGTGGAGTGATTCAACATCAGCGGTTGATATTGAAAAGACATTAAAAGCTACTTCAGCGAATGTTATTAATATCAATTTAAATAGTCCTGGTGGGGATGTGTTTGATGGAATTGCAATTTACAACCAATTAAAAAATCATCCAGCAAAAATTATCATTAATGTAGATGGATTGGCCGCAAGTGCCGCATCAATTATTGCAATGGCAGCAGATGAATTAATTATGAATACAGGTTCTATGCTAATGATTCATGAGGCTTCTACATGGACTTGGGGAACAAAGTTAGACATTCGTAAAACACTGAATGCTCTTGAAGGAATAGACAAGTCAATTGCTGATATCTATATGACTCGTTACCAAGGGGAACGTTCAGAAATTGAGACGATGATTGCGAATGAAACATGGTTTACTGCAAACGAAGCAGTAGAATTCGGATTAGCTCACAAGGTAAATGAACATGTGGAAGAAATTGCAGTAGCAGATCCAGAGGAATTTAAAAATAATGTTCTACAAAAATTCCGAAATAAAAATAAACAGAATGAACCAGCAGTAGCAAATACAAATCAAAATATACTTAATAAATTTAAGCGCGCGTAAAGCAGTGCTTTTTTTATTGTCAAAAATCAAGGAGGTAATAAGATGACTATCAGAAATTTAGATCGTCCGGTAATCGAAAATAAAGATCAACAGATCGTTAATGTTCAAGAAGCGCTTGAAACAGGAGATGCACAGGTAGTAGCAGAGCGTATTGTCGCAAACATGGAAAATAACATGCAGCATTTCCAAAATATGATGAATGGTATTATTGATGAAGCGCAACAAGCAAAAAATGAAAACTGGGATGCTCAAGTTTTAGCTTCTCGTGGTGTACGCACTTTAACAAATGAAGAGAAAAAGTTTTACAATGCAGCAATAGATGTGAATTCATTTAATGAAACACATAAATTGATGCCACCAACTATTTTCGAACGTGTTTTTGAAGAATTAGAGAAAGAACATCCGCTATTATCACTCGTTAATTTCCAAACAGTTGGGGCAACTACTCAATGGATTGTTAGAAAAGAAGGAGCAGCTTCAGCTTATTGGGGTGATGTTTGTGATGCAATTAAAGAAATGATTGATGAAGGTTTCACGACAATCGATCAAGGCATGTTCAAACTTAGTGGATTCTTAGTTGTATGTAAAGCTATGTTCGAATTAGGTCCTGAGTGGCTAGATAAATATGTTCGTACATTTATGAAAGAAGTTGTAGCAGAAGAATTAGAAAGAGTCATCGTTATGGGGACGGGAAAAAAACAACCAATTGGTATGATTAAAGATTTAAAAGGCGCTGTAACGGATGGTATTTTCCCAGATAAAAAGAAAGTAGTCTTAGCTGATTTTACTCCAGCCACTATCGGTAAAAAAATCTTAGCTCCTACAACAAAAGACGGCACTAAACGATATACAGGTGTAACGTTAATTGTGAATCCTTTAGATTACGCAACAAAATTCTTCCCAATTGGAGCGAAACGTAAGGACGATGGCACTTGGACATATGATAATTTCGGTGTACCAGGCTTAACAATTGTACAATCGCCAGCCGTTCCGTTAAATACAATGATTGGTGGTAAGCCAAAAGATTACTTTATGGGTGTAGCATCTAAGCAAACTTTAGAATCAAATGACACAGTACGTCTTATTGAAGATCAACGTTTATATCTTATTCGTCAACTTGCGAATGGTCGTCCGCTGGACCATGATTCATTCACAGTATTTGATATTACAGCACTTGAGCCAAAAGAAGGAACACCAACGCCTTAAAAGGAGTGAATAGTATGTATCCAGTATTAAACGACTTTATTGAAACAGAGCATGATGGTATTACTTATAAAAAAGGTGAGCAATATCCAAAGGCTGATTTTAAATCGAATTCTAAACGGGTGAAATACTTGCAATCAACCGAAAATCCATATCAAATTGCTTTCTTGGGTCCTAAACTTGAAAAAGCAAAAACGACAAGTAAGTCTTCGGAAAAACAGTCAGATCAAGAAGATAAGTAGGTGATTCCATTGGAAGATAATCTTCTTGAAGAATTAAAAGATGTACTTAAAATCACATGGAACGAAGAGGATGCACATTTAAATAGCATTTTAGACAAAGGAAAGACGTATTTGTTTGGATTAACAAATGCGTCTTTTGATTTCTCAAAAGAATTAACCCCTAAAGATTTATTGTTAGAACGTTGTCGATACGTTTATAACAATGCTGGTGATGAATTTGAAAAGAATTATAAGAATGAATTATCTAGGCTCATTTTAGATGTAGCAATAGGAAGGGTGGGTGTTGTTAATGGTTCTGAAAGCGTATAGAGAAACCTTTAACGATGGCTTTTTAGAATATGGTTACAAAAAGACTGAACGATCTGAAAATGGAAAACGAATTGGTGAGAAATTTCATGAAGAAGGTAAACTTGCTTATAAAGAAATGTCTTTCCGTGATAGTGATTATCAAATTGTTGGTGTTTTAACAACGGGCCTAGATTTAAAGTTAAAAACGTTGTACCCACCTTCATTTAGAAAAATAAATAAGAATAAACTCAAGGTATTGATTGATGGAATCGAATATGACGTGATTAAAACGGATCATGATTCTAATAAACAATATCTTTTCTTTTATTTACAACAGGCGGTGAAATCTCGTGAATGAAAAATCTAAAAAGCTAATGAAGGAGCAACGAAGTGGCATTAAAAAATCTCTTGACGATGAATTTAAGCTTTTAGTTGTGGAGGATGAATTAGCAGAAGATGAGGAATCGCAATTAACCGAAGAGGGATATAATTGTTTCATTTTGGAATATGGCGAGTTTCAGCCATCTTCCAATGAACGTACAATTTCTCAAAATGTATATATCAGCTATTTATCTGAAAATCAGGCTGATTTAGATGAACAGGTAATCGATATCATTTCATCTATTAGTAAGGTGAAAATGGTATCTTTTGTCGTTGCTAAAAGTGATCGTCTTCAGGTAAAAGATATAGATCGTTATATTGATCGTGTTGTTTTTACATTTAAGAGGGTGATTCCATATGAATGCGTTCGAACTTGATTATTCAGCTATAGAAAAGCTTGAGGAAAAGATGCGGATGTTACCAAATAAAATGGAACCCGCAGTAAACACCATTCTTCATACGGATGGTATACAAATTGCTACAGAGGAAATTACAAAGCTTATTCGGGTATCTCGGTCTAAATGGAGCGTTCGTGATAAGGCTCATGCCAAAAATAGCAATTGGTCAAAAAGTGAAAAGATGAATTTAGGTTTCAAAGTAAAGGCTCGTGGTGGAGCGGCTAATAAAAAAGGCTCGTTTGGTTATTTAGTTTTCCCTAACGAGGGACGAGGTTCAAGTAATCCGTTAGAACAGCGATTTGCAGAACGAGGACTTATGAACGCAAAACCAAAGATTATAGAAAAACTACATGAAGGTGTAGATAAAGTGATAGAGGAGGAATTTTAGTATGGTTAAAGTGATTGAAGAATTTGATTCCGTGTCGATTGTTAACGCAAGTATCCAGTTTAAAAAGAAAGGTGTACAGGAACCCGGCACACCCTTCGGATGTGTAGGAACGATTGAAGGGGAACCGGAAATAAAAGAAATTAAAAAAATATGCGGTGGGGCAACTATTAAAAAGAAAACAAAGACAACTGAAATTAAAATAACTGTTGCAGCACATATCCCTGTTAAAGTAGCAAGGGATTATTTTGGTTTTGATACAACAGGATTAAAGCCCGGCATCTGGGCATATGGTAGTGAATCAAAAGGAAATGATTTCGTATTTACAGCTGATGTAGTGGATGAATTTCAGGATATTGTAAAATTAATTGCTTTTCCAAATTGCTCAAATTCTACAGGGTTTAAGTTTTCAATCGCAAATGGCGAAGAGGAACTAGCAATGATGGAGTTAGAATTCACAGCTTTACCAGATGAATTGAAGAAATTTTATTATGAAGCATTTGTGGAAGAATTAGCAGATGCTACAGTCGCTCAAAAGTGGCACACGCAATTTAATTCAACTCTTGTTAAAGGAACGCCAGCACCTTAAAAGCCCCAGTTTACAACGGGTCTTTTTCTATTGGATTAAACGAAAAAATGAAAGCGAGGAATAATACATGAAAGTACAAACGGTAACACTAAAAGAATTTGAAGTTGTGAGTGTTGATGGTGAATTTGAAACAAGATTTATTAACGAACAAAAATACCCAGCTTTTTTAACGAATTACGCTTTACAGAAGGGTAAAGATTTAGGTCTTGTTGAAAGTTCTATTTTTAAAGATTTATTAAAGTTTCAAGCTTTAGATGGAGTGAATAAAGAGGGGAATGCCGATTTAGAAGCTTTAGGAGAAATCGATCAGACGAATATGCATAAAATTATTTATTTAGCGTTTAGCGGAGCAAATCCTAAAGAAAACCTATCATATGAGGATTTTTTAAAAAGATTTCATGAACCACTAGTTGAATCTATGCAATTATACGCAACATTAATTACAGATGTAATTAATCAAGACCCGAATCAATTTGCAACAGCATTCCAAAAAAGCACGGATAACAGTGGAAAAGATAAAAAAAAGTAAAAGTTCCTGACGCGAAAGTCGAGTGTGTAGAGGACTTATATGTTTTGTATTGCTTGGTCTCTGGGATTGATCCAGAGACTTTTTGGCATGCACCTATTGCGTCTGTGGAACGGATTTATGCAGGAATTACAGCATTCAATGCATGGAGTAACAATCCAAAAGAAAGGTAGGTGAGAATGTGGCAAGAAACAATTCGGAAGTAGAAGTTATATTTAAAGCGCAAAATAAAGATTTTAATGATGCTATGAAGGGCATGAATCAAGAATCAAAAAAACTTCGTCAAGAAATGAAATTACAAGAAGAACAGATGAAGTTAAATGCTACTGATTCAGAAAAATTACAGGCAAAACTTCAAAATCTATCGCAACAATATGCAGTTGCACAAAGAGCTACGCAAGCAACCGCGGAACATTTACAAAGAGCTAAAGCACTATATGGCGAAAATTCAACCGAAGTTGCCAAGCTAGAAACAAGGTTAAGAAGCCAGCAAATTGCAGAACAACAATTACAAAATCAAATTAGTACAACAAATAGAAGTTTGCAAGAGCAACAAAATGCAACGAAACAATTAAAGACGTTTTTTGACGCTACTGGAACGAGTGTAGACCACTTTGCTAATGCATTAGGAAATAATCTAACGAATGCAATTAGAAACGGTACGGCGACCGCTAGGCAGTTAGAACAAGCACTTGATTTAATTGGTCGTGAAGCATTAGGGGCAGAAACTGATATTGAAAAGTTGCAACGTGCTCTTCGATCTGTGGACGATGGAAACTCTATAGAAAATGTTAGAAACGAATTGAGGGACCTTTCACGAGAAGCAGAAAGGGCGGAGCATAGTCTCAAAGGTTTAGATATTGGCTTAGAAAATCTATTAGGCGGACTAATGGCTGGTGGCGGTATTGCAGGGGTCATCGAGCAAGCGCTTGATACTTCTAAATTAAAAACGAAAATTGATGTAACCTTTGAGGTCCCAGCATCTTCTAAAAAATCAGTTGAAGAAGCGGTTCGTGGAGTTGAAGCTTATGGTGTTGATGTGGAAGAAGCTCTTGAGGGTACACGAAGACAATGGGCATTAAATAAAACCGTTAGTGATAAAGCGAATGCTTCAATTGTAAAAGGAGCAGGAGCCATTTCAAGTGCTTATGCAGGTATAGATTTTACTGAGTTAATTCAAGAAACAAATGAAATTGGTAATGAATTAGGGATAACCAATGATACGGCATTAGGACTAACGAATCGACTGTTAAATATCGGATTTCCTCCGGAACAATTGGACATTATCGCTGAATATGGCGGGCAGCTAACACGAGCGGGTTACAATGCTGAAGAAGTGCAGGCAATTATGGAAGCTGGGGTTGAAACAGGAACTTGGAATATTGATAACCTGTTAGACGGATTGAAAGAAGGGCGTATAAAAGCCGCTGAATTCGGTCAAGGTGTCGATAAGTCTATGCGAGAAGCGCTTGAAGGTACTAAAATTTCAGCTGATCAGTTAGAAAAATGGGGGCAATCTGTAGCAAAGGGCGGTAAAGAAGGTTCCGCAGCTATGACAGAGATTGCTAAAGCTTTGGCTGATATTGAAGATGAAACAAAACGAAACGAAATTGGTGTTAAACTTTTCGGGACGATGTATGAAGATCAAGGGCAAAACATTACAAATACACTTATTGGTGCCCAAGACAAAGTTGTAGATTTAAACAAGAATCAAGAACAACTAAATGAAATGATAAAGAAAATGGATGCCAGTCCAGCTGTAAAACTTCAAAAGGCACTTGCGGATTTGAAAATGGCACTTGAACCAGTGTTGGCTACAGTCGCTAGTGTTATTGCCGCATTTGCAACTTGGGTTTCATCACATCCAGCATTAGCAGCAGCAATAACAACGATCGTTGTTGCCCTTGGAATCCTTGTTGGAGCCGCTATGGCTTTAGGGCCCGTATTTATTAGTTTAGCCAGTTATGCAACATATGCCCAATTAAGTATAGGGGCGGTTGCAACATCATTCTTTTCTGTCATTGGAATTATTATAGGTGTAATAGCCATAATAGCCGCCTTAGTCGTCGGGATAAGGCATTTATGGCAAACAAATGAGTCATTTCGAAATGCTTGTATAAACGCGTGGGAAACAATAAAGAATGCAACAACAACAGCAATAGAGGCTATGAAAAATGCATTAAGTAGTTTCGGAGATTTTCTTGGAACTATTCCGAGTAAGTTTTCAGCTATGGGAAGTGCAATAGGGAGTTTAGTTGACTCTATAAAATCGAAATTCAGTGAAATAGGAGATGCTATTGAAAATTCACTCCAAAGCAAGATTTCTTCTTTATCAAATATATTTAGTGGATTAGGTTCCGCAATTTCTCCAATTATTGAATTCATTAAATCATCGTTTTCATCAATAGGAAATACGATTGCAACGCTCACGCCATTAATTGTCCGTTTAGGATTAACATTTTTAGGTGTAACGGGTCCTGTTGGATGGGTAATTGCAATTATAGCTTCGTTAGGTGCAACGATATTTAAATTAATAAATACGAACGATCAAGCGAAAGAAGCCTTGATGTCAGCATGGCAAATCATTCAAGGTGTATTTACTTCTATTGCATCTGTTATTATGCCGGTTATAACCTCACTAGCACAAGGATTTATAGATGCATTTGCGCCATTAGCACCAGAGTTTCAAAAGACTGGACAAGTAATCATGGAAAGTTTCGCATCATTACAGCCAGTATTTGCTGAGTTAGGAACAGCATTTGGAGAGTTAGGTTCAACAATTATTAGTCTGTTTGGTGAAGTTGTAATGGGAATTATGCCGTTAGCAGCGGATTTATTTAAATTATTTGGAGAAACAGTTCAACAAGTTATGCCACTTGTTACAGACTTAATCAAGTTGTTTACTGATACAACAATTGAATTAATGCCTTTAATAACAGGGGTTGTTCAAGAATTAGTACAAATGTTTTCAGGATTAGCAGCTGAAGTTATGCCTATGCTTGCTCAAGTAGTACAAGAAGTCTTCCCAGTGATCTTAAATGTAATTCAAGCGTCAGTAGGAATTTGGATTGTACTTATAAAAACTTTTGCGGATATTATTGTAATTATCGTACAAGAAGCACTACCGATTTTTCTTACAATTTTCCAACAGGTATTTCCGATTATTGTTTCAATCGTTCAAACAACAATTCCGATTGTAATTGAAATTGTAAAGCTGTTTGGTGAAGTCATTAGAATTATAGCAACTACAGTAATTCCGCTTATTTTACAGGTTGTACAAGCTGTTTTCCCTGTAATCATGGCAATTATTCAAGCTATAATACCTATAATTTCAGCAATATTACAAGGTATGGCAGAAGTCATAAAGGGCGTATTGATTCCAGCGATACAATTCATTTTATCCATTGTGCAGGCAGTATTCCCAACGATAATGAGCGTAATATCATCTGTACTTGGCATCATCACAAATGTTATCAAACTGTTTACTTCGATATTGAAAGGTGATTGGAGTGGCGCTTGGGAAGCTGTAAAAGGAATCACATCTAGTGTAATGTCTCTTATCGGGAGTATTATCCAAGGTGCTATGTCCTTGATTGGCACGGTTGTAAGTGGTGGATTAAATCTAGTGAGTTCAATATTCTCTAGTGTTTTAAATGCTGTATGGGGAGTAGTAAAATCAATTTTTAGTGGTATTAGTAATGTGATTTCATCTGTTATGTCAGCTGTAGGTAATATTATATCAGCCGGATGGAACGCAGTTAGTTCCGTAACATCAAGCGTATTAGATGCAGTATTTAATACGGTATCTAATGTTTGGGATAATATAACTTCATTCTTATCTGGGATTAACTTAATGGATATTGGTCGAAATATTATGGAAGGTTTATTAAACGGTATTTCATCAATGGTCAATCGAATTTGGGATAAAATCACGGAAACGGCAAGTGGGATTAAGGATAGAATTACAAGTGCTTTAGGAATTCATTCACCTTCACGTTGGATGCGAGATATGGTTGGTGTGAATTTAGGTAAAGGATTAGTTATTGGTATGGATAAGATGAAAACCTCTGTCCAAAATGCAGCATCTAAAATGGCTGAATGGTCGAAGCCGGACATTGATGGTTCGGTGTCTTATGCATCGGCTATCCCACAATCATTAGTGAATAGCGTAACCAATCAACCATCCATTACATTGAATTTGTACGGAACAGTACGTGAAGAAGCAGATATCAGAAAGCTAGCTGTAGAAGTAAGAAATGAATTAACATACACACAAAACGAAAGTGCCGCAGGTATAGGAAGGAGGGCGTAACGATGTTAGAACTGATAATAGATAATATACCCGCAAGTGATTATGAATTATGTTTAGTTGAGCGCCCCCCAATCCCTACCCCAAAAAGAAAAATAATAAAACATGAGGTAGAGGGAAGAGATGACGGAGCGCTTACTGAACTAGGGGAATATGAAGATATTAACTTGTCAGTGGAACTTAACATATTGCTGGATGAAGAGTCATTAAAAACGAAGCTTAGATTTATAAAGGTATGGTTATTAGAAGCAAAAACCTTATCTTTCAATGATGAAGATGTTTTTTATAAAGTGAAATATGTGGAAATAGATGATATTGAAAATGAGATAGAAGAATACGGTAAATTTGAAGTGGGTTTCACATTAGGCCCACATGCATATTTTACCTATAGTTCATTAGAAATTACAGGACCAGAAATTGTTTATAATCCAGGAACGTATAAGTCAAATCCATTTCTGAAGATATACGGTTCAGGTGAAATTAAAATGACAATTAATGATAAAACCTTTCTTTTAAAAGACGTGAACCAATATGTTATTGTAGATTCACAAATGATGGAATGTTATAAAGATACAAGTCCACAAAATCATAAGATGATTGGTGATTTTCCATTCTTCCAAAGGGGAGCGAATAACATATCGTGGACTGGAAATGTTTCTAAAGTAGAAATTGAAGGAAGATGGAGATATCTATGATTCCAGTTTTATATGAAAAGAACACGAGGGATTTCACGAATAATGGAATATGTTTTCTAAAAGATACAATTATAGCTGAAGTATCAGAAACATTAAACGGTTCTTTTGAGCTTTACATGGAATATCCTGTGCTTGGACTTAAATGCAATGAGATACAAGAAGAACGTATTATCAAAGCCGAGACACCAGAAGGCCCGCAACCATTTACTATTCATAGGTGTGTAAAGAAAAATATGTCTACTGTAAAAATTTACGCTAGGCATATTTTTTATGACCTTTTGGAAAATCTGATTGAAGATACCAACATTGTAGAGCAACCGGGAGCGGGAGCGTTAGATCAATTACTCCGTAAAACACAATATCCGCATCCATTTAAAGTTGTTTGTGATATCTCTAAAATGAATAACAGCCGAATAGTAAGGAGAAACCCTGTTGAAGCAATTCTTGATCCGCAGGAAGACAATAGTTTTGTGAACCGTTGGGGCGGCGAACTAGTAAGAGACTTTTTTGATATCAAAATGTATCAACAACGTGGAACAGATAGAGGGGTTACAATACAAGATCAAAAAAACCTTATAGGTTTTGAAAGTGATGTAGATTTGGATGTGGTTGTTACTCGTATCATGCCTAAGGGCGCAGATGGATTATTGTTACCTGAAAAGTATGTGGATAGCCCATTAATAAATAATTACAGCCGCCCTAGAATTAAAGTAATTGAATTTAATCACATTAAGGCTCAAAAAGAAGAGGGAAGAAATGATGAAGAAGCTCTCCCACTTGAAGAAGCATATAAAGCATTACGAGCAGCGGCGAAATCTAAGTTTACGGATGAAAAAATTGATATTCCACAAGCTAACTATAAAGTTAATTTTGTGGAACTGTCTAAGACAGAGGAATACAAGGATTATGCGGTGTTAGAACGGGTATATCTAGCCGATACTGTTCGGGTGAAACATAGCAAACTCGGTGTAGATATACAGGCGAAGGCGATTAGTTATGTGTTTAATGTACTAACAGAAAAATACAAAGATTTGAATCTAGGAAGTTATAAAAAATCCTTTTTAGATAAAATGAATGACGTTAGTAAAATTACTGATGGTCTTGAAGATATGGAAGAATCCGTGCTACAACAAGCGAAAAACAATGCAACGAATTTAATTAATTCTGGTTTTGGTGGTCATGTGCGTACGTATCCAGAACGTATTTTAATTATGGATACAGATTCGGAAAAGACAGCTAAAAAAGTTTGGCAATGGAACATAAATGGATTGGGATTCTCTTCTAAAGGGATAAATGGTCCATATGAAACAGCTATGACGATGGACGGTCGAATTGTAGCTGATTTTATAGCAACAGGTACATTAGATGCTTCACTAGCTAAAATCAAGAATTTAGTAGCGGATGACATTGTTTCTGGTATTCTTCGAAGCCGCAACAACCGTTTCAGAATCGATTTAGATCGCTCTGGCGTTGATTTTTACTCCGAGACAGGAAAACTAGTTTCTCAAATTGTTCAAGCAAAAACACGTCAAGCCGATGGTAGTTCAGCCGAAATCACTTATTTTGGCGTATCTGAGGCGGAAGGTGTAGCAACTGGTTTGGCTTTCGGTAAACGTGCAGCAGATGGTTCTTTTGGCAACTCAATTTATATTGAAAGTCGATATGGTGATGTATATATGCGCCCACCGACATTGTATATCATACCGTCTGAAAAAATGCGAGTAGAGGCTCGTGCAGAATTCCACCACCCTGTCAGGTTCGATGCCTCACCACTTTCTAAAATCGAAGGAGCAATGAAAGGTGAAGAATGGACGATTGTACCAGGTGAAGGTGATAGAGGTGGTGCGGCAATTCGTCCTTGGACAAGCGGGAATGGTTCATTAGGGACAGCGACACACAGATGGCAGGAAGCTTGGATTGGTTGGATTAACGGTCAAGACATTGGTTTGAAGTTCAAAGCGATATCGGATGCGGATTTTAAAGCTGGAGAAGCAAGACGGGTTGCTGATTGGGCTTCTGGTCGTGTGGAAGAAGTAAATAAAATAGCTGTTAATGCAGCGAATGCTGTAAGTGGTAAGGCAGATGCATCAGCCTTAGGGTGGCAAATCGCGCGTATAGATAATGCATTTTCTCGTATCGAAGCGTTAGAAAGAAAATAGGAGGTGTGAACATGAATGAAGTAGATGTTTTAAGGGTGGCAAACGGTATGTTAGCAGAAAAATTAGTAGCTACAGAAACAGAGAACGCAGTATTAAAAGCACAATTAATTTTACTGCAGAAAGGAGTTGCCAATGAGAACGGAAACGTTAGTGCTGGACCTGTCCAACCAGAGTATGCCGAGAACAATCACGGCGAGGGAGAATGACCGAAACGGATTTAAGGTTATTGTTAATCTGAGAGAACGCGGGAAGTCAGTAGATCTCACAGGATTTGCAGTATTTTACGAAGCAATCAGTCCACTAGGCATGTTCGTACGTGATATTGCAGTAATTACAAATTTTAGAGACGGGGTATTTGAGTATACCGTTTCAAAAGAAGCTGTATCAAGTGCTGGAACGTGGGTTGGCTATTTCGCTTTTGAAAAAGGGACTGAACGATTTACAACACAGGATATACGGATTTCGTTAGGGAGTGATGTGAAAAGTGGAAGTGTTCAGTTAGAAAACTATATTGCAGAGTTTGATAAACTCAAGAAACAGATAGATGCTTTGCAAATAGCGGTCGATAAGGCAGACGTTGTAAAAAGGTCTGGCGGCACTATGACGGGTAGTCTAACTATCGACAACTCCGACTTCCTAATACTCAAAGGAGGGGTAAACGGGAGAGATTGGAAGTTAATTAGGGACTCAACTAATAAGTCTCTAGTACTAGTCCCTCAAAAGAATACGTTGGATGGTTGGGACTGGGCAAAGCAAGTTGAGTTTCGTCCTGACAACTTTGTCGTCAATGGAGGGACTAACCTCCTAAAGAAAACAGGCGACACTATGACAGGAGATCTCACTATCAAGAAAGATGGAGCATCGCTAAACTTCTCAACGGTAGGCGGATCTCGGAATGCTCGTATCTTTTACAATGCCAATGAGGCTAGCGACTCAGGTCTAAATATTCAGACCCCTAATGGTAAGCTTCTACTTAGAGATGGTAGCAATATCACTAGAGAAGTAGCTACAAAGGAGAACGACACCGATTGGATACCACTAACCTTACTAAACGGAGTTAAACAACAAAGTTCACAACCAGCATCAGCCGTTAAACGTTCAGGTAATGTTGTTAATATAGTTTGTGCGATTACTGATTTCAAAGATAAACAGGTGATTGCCAATGTACCAGCAATATTCAGACCAGACAGAGAAATGCTATTTACACCTAACTATTTTCAAGGTTTAGCACTAAAAACTGGTTATGTAATTGTAAAACCCAATGGAGACATCTACCTTGAAGGTATTGAAGCCACAGTGTCATTATATAGATTTTCCCTTACTTACAATGTTTAAAGGCGGTGATTAAAAACATGCGAACATTTTATGTATACGACAAACAAACAGGAAGATATTTAGAAAATGTGATTATATTCCCTTCATATGACACTAAGACAGATAATGACGGGAATGTGATTGAATGGATTCCTGTTTATAAAAACATTCCAGAAAACTCAACAGAAATACCATTACCGCAGCCGAATTGGAAACCTGTATGGGATGGAGAAAAGTGGATTGAAACGATCACGGAAGAAGAATTAGAAGAAATGAATAAGCCGCAACCGCATAAACCAAGTGAAATTGAAAAACTCAACGCCCTTATTACTGAGATGAAAAACAAACAACAAGTGACGGAACAGGAAAATGCCGCATTATTACTAATGGTAGCCGAGAGAGATTTAATGAATCAGCACAGGGATGAACAACAAGCCGTGATGTTATTTGCTTTAGCGGAGAAGGGGGTATTGTAATATGTTAACGGAAGACTTTTGGTACAAAAATATTAAGCGTTATTACGAAATGGAAATTTATAAAAAAGAGGATGTAAAAAAGTTTTGGACACCATTTAAAAAGATTACCGAAGAACAATACAAGGAAATCGTAGGTAATGAGGACGTGCTGACAGAGCAGCAATAGCTGGTCTTTTTTATTTTGAATAAAATACGGCTTTTGTATAAAAAATTTTCTAATCATTCACTAAGAAAAGGGTTGTCTCATAGTATATAGAGATTGCCTTATTACGATTACAAAAGGATGTGAATGCATTGGAAGATGTATATGCAAAGATTGACAGAATCAAAGCAGAACAAAAAGAAATCATGCGAGATATTCGTAATCTAGAAACTCGTACAACGATAAACGAAAAAGATATTTCCACCATCAATAAGCAATTAGAAAAAATCAGTCTAAATACCACATGGATTTTACGAATTGTGATTAGTGCAATCGTTATGGCAGTTATGGGCCTGGTACTTACAGGTGGGATTTAGGTTGTTTATATAAAAGTATGTGTGAAAGAGGGACAAGTGTCTCTCTTTTTTATCTTGAGGAGGAAAGAATATGGATCGTATAGATGTATTACTGAAAGCATTTATAGCTACATTTGGTGGCTTCTGTGGATATTTCTTGGGAGGATGGGATACAACCTTGAAAATCTTAGTCATAATGGCAGTGATTGATTATGTAACAGGTATGATTGCCGCTTCAATACTTGGTCAACTCAAAAGCAAGATAGGTTTCAAAGGCATTGCCAAAAAGGTAGTGCTTTTTTTATTGGTTGGAGCAGCTACGCAGGCAGATGCGGCGATTGGTAGTAATAGTGCGATTCGTGAAGCGACACTCTTTTTCTTCATGGGTAATGAATTACTTTCCATTTTAGAAAATGCTGGGCGTATGGGGATTCCACTTCCGCAAGCTTTGACAAATGCAGTTGAAATTTTAGGTAGTAAGCAAAAACAAGAAGATAAAAAGGGAGATGTTCAATAATGCAAATCAGAAAAAAATTAGTTGACTCAAGTAAATATGGTACAAAGTGTCCGTATACAATGGATCCAGAATTTATCACAGTTCACAATACGTATAATGATGCGCCAGCTGAGAATGAAATTGCTTATATGATACGAAATAATAATGAAGTGTCATTCCATATTGCGGTAGACGATAAAGAAGCTGTACAAGGTCTTCCGTTAGAACGCAATGCATGGGCTTGTGGGGATGGGAATGGCGCAGGTAACCGAAAATCAATTAGTGTGGAAATCTGTTATTCTTTAAGCGGTGGAGATAGATATTATAAAGCGGA
Organism: Bacillus cereus group sp. MG4; assembly: GCF_040460055.1. Taxonomy (NCBI): domain Bacteria; kingdom Bacillati; phylum Bacillota; class Bacilli; order Caryophanales; family Bacillaceae; genus Bacillus; species Bacillus cereus group sp. MG4. The sequence continues at coordinate 4,834,470 of NZ_JARVGZ010000001.1, forward strand.
AGATAATGCAGCTATCGTTGTAGCGCAATTAATGAGGCAATATAACATTCCAATCAGTAAAGTCCGCACACACCAATCTTGGAGCGGAAAATACTGCCCACATCGTATGTTAGATGAAGGACGATGGAATTCCTTTATAGAAAGGGTGCAAAACGCATATAACGGTGGTAATACAGCGCTATCCACACAACCATCTAACAATGGTGTAGGTGTCGTTACCATAACAGTAGATGTATTACGCGTTCGTACGGGACCAGGAACAAATTATGAAATTGTGAAAAAGGTGTACCGAGGTGAACGCTATCAATCTTGGGGCATTCAAAATGGGTGGTACAACGTTGGCGGAGATCAATGGGTATCGGGGGAGTATGTGAGGTTTGAGAGGTAGGCTGGCACGATTTTAAAGGGTGTGTATACTATGTAATTACCAAAGGTTTTTATATATGCGTAAAATAGGGCAGACAAAAAGCATTCCCCTGGCGAGGGAGGAATGCTTTTTTAACATTATAAAGATATACATCTCTTATTTGGTTTGTCAGTAGTATTATATGTAACGACAGGAATAAATATAAACAATAAAAACCAGAGTACTCTGGTTACATAGGATGCTTACTACATAAAAAGAAACGTGTTAATTGCATTGTATGCAGTAACATTTGGTAATATGAAAAAAGCACTCCAGGGTGGTGAGACCGGAATGCTTTTTTCTGTATATAGAAAGGCATCATGCCAGGAGCAATTTAATATATGCTTCTAAAGTGCTTAATATGCTTTGAAAACAAAAGACACCTTCCTCAGTTGAAGGTGTCTCTCGTGTGGTGATTCTCTAGATGCATAAACAGTATATGCAATAAGAATTAAAGATAGAGCAGGTTCTTGACTGTTGTATCTAAATATAATATATTCTCAATTGAATATTCTATTTACCCCAATACTCAACATATCGAAGAAATCCGTCTCCTTTTGGAGGCGGATTTTTTATTTGTGTACTTTAGAAATAACAATACTGTTTTTATACATCTTGTCTACTTGTTCTTTGCTATATCCGTATAGTAGTGTTTCTTTATCATCTACAAATAAACAGGTCCCCATGTTAAACCCTCGGCAACCAGCTATAATTTTAGGAAGCTTAGGAATGTAACCTATAGCTTCAATATCCATGAGAATAAATTTAATTGAGTTTGTTTTTTTATTCTGCTGGATATTTTTCAGTAGATGGCTCATAAACGAAAACAGGTGCTTCCCCATATGAGGTATAAACTCTTCTTTCTGTTGATCTCGTTCGTTATATGTAAAATAAACAATTATTTTTCGCTTTAACAATTGTAATAAATCTTGCTTTGAATTTGAATGAATTTCTGTATAAGGAAGCAGTAGTATTTCGTAACCTTGATCATATTTTTGAGCGGATGTTTTTTGATACATAATTCCTTTGTAATCCAGTATAAATAAAGATTCTTCCTCATGTTCCACAATAAACTTTGCAACCTCAGATAATCCCTTTCCAGGATGATAATACCCCTCAACAATTTGGTTTAGTGTTTTGAATGGTGGTTTATGCATTGTATTCACTCCTTATCTTTCTCTCTCAGCCGGGTATATCTATTCCTCTTCTTCAATCCAAATGTCTTCAACATGCATATTTAAGGCTTTAGCAATTCTTATTGCTACAGGTAATGTAGGGATACTTTTTTCTTTTAAAATTAGACTCATAGTCGAACGTTGAATTTTAACTTTTTCTGCAAAAAAACTATATTTTATACCATTTTGGTCTAATATCTTTCGCAACTTACATTTCATCAATATCTCCTCCGTTTATGTATAGAGTTCGATAATTTTATGCAAATTCCTTTGCAAATAAAATTGTGAAGGACAGGCAATAATCATTCTTCTATATCATATACCTATATTACTTCCATTCGGAAGCCCACGAAGAAATCTACTTGGAATTCCAAATGGCACTGTAGATATCAATAGAGGAGAGGATTATATGCGTTCTCAGTATAGTTACCTCAATGCAACACCGTATTTATATTCATCAAAAGAACTACGTCACATGTATAACGAGTCAAGATCCAGAAAAGAGACGGAATCAATTCTTACTCACATGAGGAACCATGAAGTATTTGATAACAAAGAGTACAAAGGGTATTTCAGCTTATCACAAGTCATTGAAGAAGATTTATATGGAGAAGAGGAGGATATATTGAATTGGCAAGATTTAATGGAGCGGTATCAGATTGTAGCTACTAAATCGGGGATTAAATTTCGTGAAAAAGAAGAACTGACCGAGGAGGAATGGTTATGACACTTGCAGGGGAAGCGGTAATTATTTGGACAGCAACAGGTTTGTCTGTAATCGCGATGAGTGTAGCTGAAAAAATGGGGAAGAGTGTTCCACATTGGCTTCCACGTATAACCTTGTATACGACGCTTACGGGCTCGTTCTTATATCTTCTACGTTATATTCTCGTTATGTTTCTATGAAGGAATACGATGTGGAAGAGAGGGACAATAGACCTCACAAGCAAAAATGCTCGTCCGGTTATCTTCCAAAAAAATGCAACTATATCCTTATAGGATATATAAGGAGTGTTCATCAATGCTTGAATTATTGTTAATACCCGTTGCTTCATTTGGATATGCCTTGGTAAGTGATAAGCTCAAACGTAAAGATGATGATAAACGCAAGATACAAGTATTCTTTGAAGTGTCTGGAATTGCAATCAAAAGAGAAGATAGCTTACATTATCCAAAATTTCAAAAGCAAAAAGATGATGATCGCAGTACAACGTATATTTACACTTTACCTGTTGGAATGCCGAGCAAAATCATTCAGAAGGTAGAGGATGTTGTTTCTGAAGGACTAAATAAACCCATTCGAATCCAGTATGACAACTATAAATTGAACATTCGAGTATTCCATAAAGAAATACCTAAGAAGTGGGAATGGTCGACAGACTTAATTCAAGAGCGCAAATGGCGTGTACCAATCGGGCAAAGTTTAGAAGAGTTAATCTGTCATGACTTTGATAAAACACCGCACATGACTTTAGGTGGACTAACGAGGATGGGGAAAACGGTGTTTTTAAAGAATGTATTCACTTCACTTACTGTAGCTAATCCAGAGCATGTTCACTTTTACATTATTGATTTAAAGGGTGGATTGGAGTTTGGACCTTACAAGAACGTAAAACAGGTAGAATCTATTGCAGAAAAGCCAATTGAGGCCTTTCAAGTATTGAGTATGATTTTAAAAAGGATGGAAGAAAAAATGCTTTTTATGAAAGGACACCATTATACCAATGTGGTAGAAACAAATATAAAAGAACGCTATTTTATTATTGTGGATGAAGGCGCAGAGCTTTGTCCTGATAAAAGTATGAATAGAGAACAACAAAAGTTATTAGGAGCTTGCCAACAACTGCTGTCTCATATAGCGCGTATAGGTGGAGCGTTAGGGTTTAGATTAATTTTCTGTACACAGTATCCAACTGGGGATACGTTACCACGCCAAGTGAAACAGAATTCAGATGCAAAGCTAGGCTTCAGGTTACCAACAGCAACAGCTTCACAAGTTGTTATAGATGAACCAGGACTTGAAACCATACACAGCATTCCAGGGCGTGCGATTTTCAAGACTGATCGATTGACTGAAGTTCAAGTCCCTTATATTTCGAATGAAAAGATGTGGGATGTACTAAAACAATATGAGGTGAAGAAAGATGAACATCCAGACACATATCAAAATCAACAGACAAATGATGATTCTGACTTCGATTAGAAAGCTGAAATTTGCTACACGTAGGCATTTAATGGCTATACATGATTTAGGTGGCATAAGAAATGCAAACCGTATATTAAAGGATTTAAGCTCATTTGTGAATAGTACAGTGTATAAAAAAGAACATGTATATTACCTAAATAAAAATGGTAGAGAGTTCTTCGATGATAATGAGAAAGTTATACCCAATGGTCGGTTAGCTCATAGTCTTATGAGAAATGAAGCATGGCTCTATTTGTTTTGTCCTGATGACTGGCAAATAGAAGCACCAATCCGTTATAAAGTAAATGATCAAAAGAAAACGATTATTTCTGATGTAAAATTCCGAGATGACGACGGGATATTAAATGCTGTAGAAATTGATCGTAAACAGACGATGAATATAAACACTGAAAAAATGAATCGGTACGGTGAATTCACCGTGTATTATAAAAACAAATATAACGGGAAAGTCCCTATTATTCACTTTTTTACACTCACAGCATATAGGCAAAAAACATTGGAACAATTTGCTGTGCAGCAAGGTGTATATGCAAAGGTATATGTGGTACCCGAAGTGTAAAAGAAAGTATCACATACCAAATTCGGGGTCAAAATAATATTTGTTCATCAAGTTGTTCACGATACCATTGAAATAGGCGAACCTTCCTTTTTTCATACGGACCCCATCCTTTATTTTCATCGCAAATTCTTTCATGGCCTGTACACCAATATGTAATTCTTGTTCTTTATCAAAGGCAGTTTGCCCTGTTGTATGATTCACCACACGATTACATTGTTTCACTACTTTCCAAAATTCTTGAATGGTTTTCGCTGTTGAATAATAAGCAGAGGCTAGAGAAGCAAAACGTTCTGGAACCCAGTGTGCAATAAAATTTGCTTGTTGTACATTCTTTTCAGGTGTCGTGTCATCTGAATCTGCATTACGTTTATTTATATCTTTAATCTTTTGTTTTAAGGTTTTAGTAGTTGTTTTCTTGGTGTGACAAATTTCAGCATTTTTAGTAGGGTCTTCTGTGACAATTTGTTCTCCCACAATGATAGGCTGAATGACAATAATGTTGCTTGTTTGTCTCATATCACTCGGGCGTTTCATCTCTAGTTGTTTAATAATACCAAGTGACTCTAAATGTTGGCATACACGAATTACCGTTCTACGGCTAATATCGAGGTCTTCAGCAATGTGTTTTTTCGTTCTGAAAGATACACCAAGGAATTTAGAAGAATAGTTGTGCAATTTATTTAATACAGCTAATTGGTTTTTATTTAGTTGATCAGCAAATTGTTCTTTATATTCGCGTACTGTGTCATTTAGCTCCTTGAGAGTTTCAAAAGATACTAAGTTTGCATATGTTTCTATACTAGCAAGAATGGTAATAGCTTGTTTCTTTTTCATAACGGTTTGTCTCCTTTTTAGAAACAAAAAAGCAACGTCACCAATTGATTGGTAAACGTTGCGTAATAAACCCTATATGAGGTAAAATAACTCATGAGAGGATAGCAAGTGTTTACCTGGTTTTGGCAGGTGGACGGTTAATAGAGTGTGCAACCACTCTATTAACACGCTGTGCTCTTTTATTTTTTATTGGTTTCATTTCGAATTTTTCCGGTAACGAATGTGGTCACAAATAACCAGAAAAGTGTTGCCATTTATAAATTCAGGCAAAACGCAAAACTGCTTAATACAGCTGTTTGTTGCGCTTTTAGGCAATTTAAGTTTTATAGATAGTAGAAGAGTTAGGTGTCCACATGTCATTGACATTAGAAGTTGGTGAGTGGAGTACTGAGTCGTTTGTAATTAAAAAGTATGTTGTCGATGCGGATGAGGAAATGCTTGCTCTTTGTCAAAAGTTAATGACAGTATTCAGTTATAAAGCTTTCGGAATTCTTCCCGGAAAAATTGAAGTTATTAATTTAATAGAAGGAACTAAGTATGAGTACATTCCGAAACAGGAAGATATTATAACTGGAATGGCTGATTTATCTAGAATGAAAGAAATGTTGCAACAACCTGAGCATTATACAGAGCGTCATTTTCGTTCTGAGTGTATGAGTTGTGCGTTTCGTAGGGAATGCCAAGGGGAAGAAGTAAAGCAAGAAGCGAAGCAGAAGAAAAATATCGTACATTAAAGGATGCAAATTTGCATCCTTTTTTATTATTGACATGAAAAGCTTTTCATCATTTACCGTATATTTGTAGCAGATTTTAATAAAGGGAGGAATAATCAATGAAAGATGAAACGAAAGTATTTCAATGGTTAAAAGAACAGAATGCTCCTTTTGGAATTCAACTGCAAATTTTACAAGCGTTTCAACTATATCAAATCATTGTTGAAATGGATAAAAAGTTAATGATGTATGAAGAGAAAGAATATCGGAAGAGAATGTAATGTCATTCCTGTAGTATTATTTTCAGTTGTTCAGTACCCTCTAGGAATTTAAGTTCATTCTTTGTTTCAAAGTTATAAATTATATTATGTAGTAAAGGACTGTATTGATAAAAGATAGTGATGCGGTGAATGAGTAATGGGTCATGGTGTGAAATAAGCGTACTGTATTGTTCATATACAGATGTAGTAAATTCACGTCCGAAATCATAATATAGCCCAGCAAAATCAAAAGCAGGATCGCCAATTTGAGCATCACCAAAATCGATAACACCTGAAATGTTTTTGTTCTGTTTATTAAATAAAATATGATGATGTGTAAAATCAGCGTGAATAATTGTATTTTGAAAAATGGATGTATCGATACATGTAAAGAAATTTTTGAATAAACGATTTAAAGATGATTTCTGGAACGAAGTAAGACTGTTAGTAACATACTGATTTAACTTAGTTTGTAGCTCTTTCCAGTAGGTAAGTGTTTTTTCTATAGGGAATCCTAATATTTCCACACGTTGTAAAGGAATACTATGTAGAGCCGCAAGGAAAGTAGCTAATTGTGTAATAATTATTTTCCGTTCTTTTTCATCTAACTTCGCAACTATTTCTGTTTTTAACGGTTCACCATGAATGAGAGTATAGTAACTACAAAGTGGAAAAGTATCAGCATCATTTTTATATAATAGGTGATACTTTGGAACCTCGATTTCTTGTAGCAAATGAGAGAGAATTATGCACAGTTCTTTTTCTAAAGGAATTCGCATTGCATATTCTTGTTTTCGCGGGAAACGAAACAGTAGCTCCTCATTTACTATAACTGCTATATTATCCCATCCTTCTTCATTTTGTTTATATGAATGTATAGAAAGATTAGGCAAAGCTTCTTTTATATACTGTTTGTAAGAGTCCATAATTGTTCCTCATTTCTAAGTTAAGTTATTCCACTTTATGATATCAGAATTTTCTTTCTATATGTTAAAATATAACTATCATTATGAAGAAGGGCGGGAGTATCACGAAGAAAAGACTATTCATCATTTCTCTATGTATCGCTTTTGGATTGTTTTGGTCATATAAAGAAGAGGTTTTTGCTAGCTTTAAACCGATTGATCAGTACGGATTAAATAATGAATTAAAGAACAAAAGTATAGAAACTTTAACTCATAATGAAATGAAAAAGGTAGGAGAACATTTTGTGACAGAGCAATTATCAGTGTTTGAGCTTAATAATAAAGAAGATGTGAAACGAAAAGGTGAAGAACTATTTGTAAATAGAGGATATGAACAATTAATAGGAAATTATTATCCAAATCGGTTTCGGGATTTAGAGTATAAATTTATAAACGAGGACATACGTGAAGTGACGGATGAAAGTTTTCGTTATCAAACTGCAGCGTACGTTGCGGGTACTGAAAATGGTAAGAGAAGCGAAATGAAATTGAATTATGAAATGAAAATTGTAAAGGTTAATAATATATTTAAGGTGTTAGAACAAAAACAGTATGTACAATAAAGTGAAACATGAATCAGTGCTACAAATAGCGGATAAAAAAATCCCCCAGTTCTTTGAGGGATTCTAAAGGTTTTCATTTTGTTGACCAAGTTCTTTTTGAGCAATATATAAATTTCCTTGCTCGACTTGTTTTTGAGTAAGAACAGAATCACCTGCATACCCTTTTTCTGTTTGCACAGTTCTTTTTGAACGATTGGAATTTTGTTTCTTCATATAATAGACCACCCTCCATCAAAAATAAACGAAAATGATGAGTACGAGTAACACAGCAGCAAAAATGGTAATGCCCATTAAAAACGAGGTGTTTTTATATTTAGGTGGCTTATGTACATCTTGCCGATATCCAGGTGAAATTTCAGGGGCGAATTCTTCATTGAATGCTTGCTTTTTTTCTTTTTCGTCCATATGTATCCACCTTTCTTTTTCATTATGTTATACGTTCAAAGAAAAAATATGCATGAAGAAAACAGCCGCTATATCATTAGCGGCTGTTTTGCGTTGTATATTTTCTCTGGACTTGAAAGAGACGGATAAGTAGGAAGCTAGCTCCAAATGCTAGACCGATAATAAGACCGATCCAATAACCTTTCGCTGCCCATTCCGTATAAGTTGCTAATATGTAGCCAAGAGGAAGACCGATTACCCAATAAGCAATTAGCGTCATAATTAAGGCGACATTGACATCTTTATAACCACGCAGTGCCCCTTGTACGGGAGTTGCAATTGCATCTGAAATTTGAAATAAAATCGCAAATATAAGAAATTCTTTTGCTAAATGATGAACTTGTATATCTGTCGTATAAATAGAAGCAATTTCATCGTCAAAGAAGTAGAGAAGAATTGAATATAATAGGGCAAATGCAAGTGCTAAGCCAATCCCGATGAATCCATATTGTTTTGCGTTATTGTATCGCTTTGCTCCAACTTCAAATCCAACAGCGATGGTCATTGCCATTGCTAAACTTAAAGGAGTCATATATAACAAGGAAGCGAAGTTCATAGCCGCTTGATGAGCTGCGATTGTTGTCGTACTAAAATTACTCATCATAAGTGTCACCGCAGCAAAAATACTCGTTTCAAAAAAGATAGCAAATCCAATAGGGACGCCGAGTTTTAAGAATTCAGTCCAACTTGAAAGAGAAGGACGATATAATTGTTTAAATATATTGAAAGATGCGAAAGGCTCTTTCGTACGAATAATAATAACGGTAATGATTAAAATGCACCAATAGGTTGCTGCAGAAGCAATTGCCGCTCCAACACCACCGAGTTTTGGAAAACCGAAATGACCGAAAATTAATACATAATTTAATACTACGTTAATTGGTAATGATAGTAATGTAATGATCATCGTTGTGCGAGTTTTTCCTAATGCATCAATAAAGCCGCGTAAAACAGTGTAAGTAAATAAAGGGATAATTCCAATTGCAATAATACTTAAAAATTGTGCCGCAATACGTTCCACTGGTTCTTCCAGGCGCATGCCGTTTAAAATAGGTGAAACAGCGAAGAAACCGATAAGGATGACCACGAAACTAGCACAAATTGCTAAATATACTGCTTGTATGACAACTTGGGGAACATCCTCTTTTTTCTTTGATCCAACGAGCTGCGCAACAATTGGAATAGTAGCCATTAAAATTCCTGTTAATCCGGTACTAACGGGAAGCCATATACTTGTTCCGATAGCAACACCAGCTAAATCAATAGGACTTGCGTGCCCTGACATTGTCGTATCGAAAAAACTCATTGCAAATAATGACATTTGCGTTACGAAAATCGGGAAAAATAGTAATACAAATTGCTTTAATTTTTGTGAGAATGAATTAGTTTCCTTCATAAAATCCCCTTTCCGCTAAAAAAACAAACTCTTACTATCATACAATTTAATCAAAAAATAGAAAAGAAATACGCGCATACAACATGTACAATCAATAAAAAAAAGATGCACTTTAAAAGGGGATAAGGTATTATGATAAGGTGTGAAAAATTACATATTCGTTATTAAGGAGGCACTACTCGTGGCTGATTGGTTAATTGGAATAATCATGGGTGCTGTTGAAGGTTTAACAGAGTTTTTACCAGTTTCATCAACAGGACATATGATTTTAACAGGTCATTTACTTGGATTTGACGACGAGAGAGCGAAAGTTTTCGAAGTTGTTATTCAATTGGGATCGATTTTAGCAGTTGTTGTTATATTTTGGAAGCGTCTATGGTCTTTAGTAGGTATAGGAAAAGTAACAGATGGACCATCGTTAAATTTATTACATATTATTATCGGGATGATTCCTGCCGGCATACTTGGCGTATTGTTCCATAGTGCGATTAAAGAAGTTTTATTTGGGCCAGGCCCAGTTGTCATCAGTTTAGTGGCTGGTGGTATTTTAATGATTGTTGCTGAGAAGTTTTCAAAACCAAGTACAGCAAGAACATTAGATGAAATCACATATAAGCAAGCATTTACAATTGGGATGTTCCAATGTTTAGCGCTTTGGCCAGGATTTTCTCGTTCTGGTTCTACAATAAGTGGTGGTTTATTAGCTCGCGTGTCACATACAGCGGCGGCTGAATATACATTTATTTTAGCAGTACCAATGATGGTAGCTGCAAGTGGTTTAGATTTAATTAAAAGCTGGGATATATTAAGTGCGGCTGATATTCCGTTATTTGCAACAGGATTTATTACAGCATTCGTTGTTGCGATGCTTGCAATTGTTTCATTCTTAAAATTATTAGGTCGTGTAAAACTAACACCGTTCGCTTACTACCGTTTCATTTTAGCTGCGGTATTCTATTTCTTCATTATGTAATAAAAAACTGCCGAGTTCGGCAGTTTTTTATTTTACTACTTTTTCCATCATGCTTTCCATTACATGTTCCCAAAGAGAAGTATCATCAGCTAATGTAGCACGGAAATTAGCGTACATTTCTTTTTGTTTCTCTTCGAATGTTGGATCTTCTTTTTCAGGCAATGTAGCGCGCATTGAAGTTACTAACTCTTGTACTTTTGGAGCGCGTGGTCCCCAAACGGCTTGTTCATTTCCATCTTTATCAATGAAAATAAAAATTGGAATGGCACGTGCTGTTCCATTTGTTAAATATTGATATGAGATTATTAATTCTAAGTTTTCATCGCGAATTAATAATCTCATATCAATATTTGCAACTTCAGAAATTCGTTTCATAACAGGTACGCATAAAAGAGCGTCACCACACCAATCAGCTGTTAATACGATAACACGCCAGCTATCATTTTTGCGTTCTTCTAATACAGGAAGTAATTCATTTGGAATTAAAAAGTTATTGTAAATGTGCAGTAGCTCGTATTGATTTACTTTCATTTCATTCACATATGTATCAAAGGACATACCTTTATCAGCCCATTGTTGTAAGTTCATAAGTAACACCTCTTTAGTATGATTTATTTTCATTGTACCAATTTTTATATAGAAAAGCTTGTATTCTTACTCTTTCTTGTCACTTAATAATTGATTTAATAGGAAAAAGAATAGTACGACACATAATTCAGTAAGATTGGACAGTTGTACGCTCTCTATCCAATCATCGGCAGTATGAATGACGAACCAATCTAGCGTAATTTCAATGATTGCAAAAAGAGTAATAGCCAGCCAATTTGGCATGTTTTTTGTCATTGGATATAGCAACGCCTTGAGGAAACCGAAGATAAAGAATGTAATACCGTCTAAGAAAGTGATTAATAGAAAAAATAGAAGTAAAGCAGTGCGTGATCTATACTCTATACCTGTAATATGAAAGATTGCTACATATACAAAGAATATAAATGCAAAAGTTATAATGAGAAACAGAATAACAAAACCAATAATCAAAGTCTTATCTTTTAGATTGAGATTAGAAAATTTGTCTTCTTCACTCACTATTTCATCCCCTTTTTCTGGAAAATCAACTTTATTGTATCATGAAATATCTATTAAAAAACTACGAATTATGGGAAAATAAGGTGACAAAAAGTAAGATTTCATGTAAAATTATTAATAAGGTTTTTATTTAACTAAATGAAATAAAAGGGGCTGTCAAAGTTGTCTCAAAATCGAGAGCAATTAATGGAAGAACTATCGACAAATGTTTTTGCTATGTTCCGCACGTTGCGTAATGATATTGGAAAGATATTTGGTGGTTACATACCGTGGAATGAGTTCATCGTCCTTAGAATATTGAATCGTACGAATAAAGAAATGGTATCACGTGTAGCCAATGAGTTAAATGTGTCGAATAGTCATATTACAGCTGTTACAGAAAAATTAATTAATAAAGGTTTTGTAACTCGTTCACGTTCTACGTCTGATCGCAGAGTTGTATATTTGGAGATTACAGAACAAGGAAAAGATTTAGTTGCGAAAATGGAAGGGGAGAAAAAGAAATATTTACAAGAAAGATTCTCCGCGCTTTCAGAAGAAGAAATGAATATAATGATATCAATTTCTAAAAAACTTATTTAATTCATTACAAGTAAGAAAACGCTTACGTAATAAAGGAGAAGACCTTCCCTATGTGAGGAAGGTCTTCTTTCGTATGTAAAAGATTATAAAAAAGAAAATATGTAACATACTACTAGTAAAGGAAGGGGGCAGACATATGACAAATCGAAATGGTAGTAAAGGGAGCGGAAATCAAGGCTCACCAAAATCAGGGAAATTTCAGCAAGAGTTTAGTACTGAATTTGAGACTGGTAATGATAACAAAGGAAAAGAATATCGTTCGAAAAAAGGAAGTAAATCAAAAAAGGAGTGAAATAATTCACTCCTTTTTTGATTTACGATGCTGCGGATTGATCCTTATTATATTTTTCTTCTGATTTTGCGACGATCATTGCGCAAATTGCATCTCCGGAAATATTTACAGCTGTTCTTGACATATCTAAAATGCGATCAATACCGATAATTAAGGCAATACCTTCTACCGGTAGATTTACTTGATTTAAAACCATCGTAAGCATTACAAGTCCAACACCTGGTACACCAGCGGTACCGATACTAGCTAGTACAGCAGTTAATACGACGACAGCTAATTGGGTCACTGTAAGTTCAACGCCGTATACTTGAGCGATAAATACAGTTGCTACACCTTGCATAATGGCAGTGCCATCCATATTAATCGTTGCACCTAGTGGTTGTACAAAAGAACTTATCGCTTTTGGAACACCAAGTTTTTCTTGTGCTGTTTTCATTGCAAATGGAAGAGATGCATTAGAGCTAGATGTACTAAACCCAATTGCCATTACCGGTCCGAAATGTTTAAAGAAACGGACAATACTTTCTTTTGCTAATACCTTTAATAATCCGCCATACACGAAGACGCCGTGAATAATAAGTACTAGCATAACGACAATCATATACTTGAACATCGCAGCGACGCCTGCAAGACCCATTTTACCAACGGATGAAGCGAGCAATCCAAATGTTCCGATTGGTGCTAATTTCATAACGAGATTAACAAGATACATCATTAATTCGTTGCCCTGTTCAAGTAATGAATGGATACCTTGAACCCGTTTTCCTAAAATAGCTATACCGAGTCCGATTAATACGGCAAAGGCAATAATTTGTAACATGTTTCCATCAGCCATCGCTTTTGCTGGGTTATCTGGCACGATATTTAGCAATGTATCGACGAAAGATGTTTCGGTTTTTTCACCTTCATATTTAAGTCCTTCGGTTTTAAAGTTACCGCCAGATCCTGGTTGTATAATAAGTGCAAATGTAACTGCAATAGAGATGGCAACAGCTGTTGTTACGAGGAAGAATGAAATTGATTTTAAGCCGATTCGTCCAAGTTGCTTCGGGTCTCCAAGCCCAGCAGCCCCAAGCACGATAGAAATGAATACAACAGGAACAACTAGCATTTTAATGAGGCGAATAAACAATTGACCAAGTGGATTGAACACATATTGATTTAATGGTTCAAAAATGGATGGTGCAGCTAAATTTAAAGTGAGTCCGACAACTAAACCGAGAAATAATGCGATTAAGATTGCTTTTGTTTGTTTCAATAAAATCCCCCCTTATTTTTTGTAAAATAGCTTTCTACATTAATTGTACCGAAAAAATACCTATTTTGACAATATTTTCTGAATATTTTGTATAAAATTATCAATTTAAATATATATTGCTTTTGCTAGAGTAAGCAAAAAAGTTGGAAAATCTAGTTAGAAAACAAAATAGACCATCACATAGGATGGTCTAGGGAAGGGGACAATTTATGTCAATTTAATTAGGGATGGAAGTTGTTCAAGACACTGGGGAATGTCTTATAAATTAGGGAGGAACAACTTCGATACATATACTATAAAAGATAGATGTGACCAGGGTGTGAACAGAGGGTGAAAGAGAGAGGGAGTTTTACATAAAGGATAGAGTAAACAAAAAATAAGACCATCGCATAAGAGATGGTCAAGGAAGGGGACAATTTATGTCAATTTAATTAGGGATGGAAGTTGTTCAAGACACTGGGGAATGTCTTATAAATTAGGGAGGAACAACTTCGATACATATACTATAAAAGGTGGATGTGACCTTGGTGTGAACATAGAGTGAAAGAGAGAGGGAATTTTAAGTAGAAGATAGAGTAAACAAAAAATAAGACCATCGCATAAGAGATGGTCAAAGGAAGGGGACAATTTATGTCAATTTAATTAGGGATGGAAGTTGTTCAAGACACTGGGGAATGTCTTATAAATTAGGGAGGAACAACTTCGATACATATACTGAGGGTGTTGCAAAACTAAAATAAATATGCAATGTTATGAATCAGAAAAACTAGCTGAACATGTAATAAATAGCGATTTTGACCATACCAACGTGGCTGTTCCAGCCCTTTATCTTTGAGATGACCAAACTGTTGTTCAATTTTCCCACGCTCTTTCATCAACTGTTTGCCAAAGATGGTTTGTGCAAAATGAGATAATACACGGCGATGTGTACTTTTGCTTTGTTCGCCATTACGTGGGTTAATTGGATTCACCGCAAAAATATCACATGTTTTTGCAATTTCATAAATGCGCTGACTATCATAAGCAGCATCTGCAATGGAAAATAACACATTTTGATTTTGTATATCTTGAAGCAATACAGGAGCCATTTTGCTATCATGTACGTTCGCTGTTGTAAATGCATACGACAATACAACACCTTCTGGTGTAGAACAGACATGAGCTTTATATCCCTTATACCAACCATAACGAGTAGATTTCCCCCATTTTGCTTGGGAATCATATAAACTACTCCGTAAGGCAGTGCTATCAATTAAAACACACGGAATTAATCCTAAATTCATTTCTTCAAGAGTTTGTTTATGAATCAACGGAATACCTTCATTGCGAAACCAAGTTCCTACACGTGAGAAAGTGGATATATGAGGAACAAAGGAAAGACCACAAGATACACGAAATGAAGGATATTGATGCAAAAAGCGAGTTAACTTACGTAATGAATTGATTTGGAATACCGTTTTCACAAAAAAACATTTGAGTAAAGCTTTTCTACAGATAGGTGGGCGGCCTGTAATAGGCGGAACGCCTCCAATGGTTAAACTGTCTACGTAGGCAAATAAAATGTGTAAAATGGATTGATTGTGATCAAAATTGGTTATCATACTAGTAAATCCGTCCTTTCTGGAGATAGTTTAGGGTACTATCATTCTTCCAGGAAAACGGATTTTTTTATGCATTTATTTTTGAATATTTATGAGTTTTGCAACACCCTCATACTATAAAAGGTGGATGTGACCTTGGTGTGAACATAGAGTGAAAGAGAGAGGGAGTTTTAAATAGAAGATAGAGTAAACAAAAAATAAGACCATCGCATAAGAGATGGTCAAGGAAGGGGACAATTTATGTCAATTTAATTAGGGATGGAAAGCTGTTCAAGACACTGGGGAATGTTTTATAAATTAGGGAGGAACAGCTCCGATACATATACTATAAAAGGTGGATGTGACCTTGGTGTGAACATAGAGTGAAAGGTATGAGAATTTGAGAAATGATACATATAAAATGATTGTTGCGAGAGTTGTAGAGTACGAATAAATATAATAGAAAGTTTCTTGTCATAAAATGAAGTGGAGTTCGAGTATAAATAAAAGTTGAAATCTTAAAAAAAAAGGATTATGCTCAACTATATTATAAGAATATAAGGTTTATCCCGCTATGTAAGGTTTCTTATAAGCCTTTAGTTATGAGGGGAAAAGGGAGTTAGTGAATATGGAAGTAACAAAAAGACAAGGGCTGTATAATCGTTTTATACGATTAAATCCACCACAAATATTAGCACTAGGTTTTTTCTGCTTAATTGTGGTTGGCGGTTTGTTATTAAAGTTACCATTCGCAACGAAAGTACATATTAGTTGGGTAGATGCTTTCTTTACGGCAACGTCAGCAGCAACTGTAACGGGATTAGGAGTAGTAGATACTGCAAGTACGTTTACAATGTTTGGCGAGATTGTTATTATGTTTTTAATTCAAACAGGTGGTTTAGGTCTTATGACAATTGCCATTTTAATTGTTTGGGTATTAGGTAAAAAAATCGGGTTACGCCATCGATTATTAATCGGAGAGGCATTTAATCAGACAAATATAGGTGGTCTCGTAAAATTAGTAAAACGTGCCTTTATATTTTCAATTTGTATTGAGCTTATTGGAGTCATCTTTTTATCGTTTCGCTTTGTTCCAGAGTTTGGCTTTGGAAAAGGTGTATACTATAGTATTTTTCACGTTATTGCATCTTATAATAATGCTGGATTTGCTCTATGGCCGGATAATTTAACAAGGTATGTAGGAGATCCTATTGTTAATATTGGGATTTGCTCATTAATCGTAATTGGTGGTCTCGGTTTTACCGTATTAATTGATATATGGTATAGTCGTAGCTTTCGAAAATTATCACTTCATTCTAAAATCATGATTGTTGGAACAGTAGCGTTAAATGTTATAGCAATGATTGTGATTTTTGTATTGGAATATAATAATGTGAAGACGTTAGGGAATTTACCTTTAAATGAAAAGTTATGGGCTTCTTTCTTCCAAGGTATTACTCCTCGTACT
This sequence comes from Bacillus cereus group sp. MG4, assembly GCF_040460055.1. Taxonomy (NCBI): domain Bacteria; kingdom Bacillati; phylum Bacillota; class Bacilli; order Caryophanales; family Bacillaceae; genus Bacillus; species Bacillus cereus group sp. MG4. Next base: position 4,851,230 of record NZ_JARVGZ010000001.1, read on the forward strand.
GCTGGATTTAATACAGTTGACTACGGAGGTATGGAAGAATCATCTATATTATTTACGATGGTTTTAATGTTTATTGGTGCAGGAAGTGTATCAACGGGTGGAGGAATTAAATTAACAACGTTTGTTATTTTAGTTACATCTGTCCTTTCTTTCTTTAGAAAGAAAGAGGAAATCGTTTTATTTCAGCGTACAATTAAAATGTCGACAGTAACGAGAGCGTTAGCGATTGCTGTTGCCAGTCAAATCCTCATTTTTGCAGCAGTATTTGTATTAATGCTTACAGAAGACTTTAGTTTTATTCAGTTACTATTTGAAACAATTTCAGCATTTGGTACAGTAGGGTTAACGATGGGGATTACTGCGAAGTTATCAGCGTTTGGAAAATGTATTATTATGTTTGTTATGTTTTGCGGATTAATTGGACCGTTAACACTTGTCTTTTCTTTAGCACGACCAGCAAAACAAAAAATTAAATATCCATCGGAAGATGTATTTACAGGATAAGGTATCCCGCATAAAGCGAGATACCTTTTTCTTTTTAAAAAAGGGAGAACAATAATCCGACAAGCGCTACTCGGAATAAAATTGCAATGAGTGCAGCAATTCCGCCGACAATTGCAGCGATCCCACCAGTTACAGTAGCTCCGCGATTATAAGCGTAAATCCCTAGTAATACAGAAACAAGACCAAATAATGTTGGGAAAGTGAAGAGTGATAAGATAGATAGAGCAAGAGCGATAAAGCCAGCAGTTGATCCAGCGGCGGACGATCTTACATCATCTTTATTATCTTTCTCATCGTAATCATAATCAATGCGCTGTGGTGCAACCTCAGCTGCATATTCTTCTTTATAGTCACTATAATCACTATCTATTCTATCTCTTTTTTTATACTCATCAAATTTCTCAGTCAAAGTCATGACTCCTTTCATAACAAGGTTCAATAGTAGTATGCATCTCTTTTTCTTTTTTATCCTGCTATTATAGGCCGTAAACATCTGATTGCTGATGGCTAATAATCAGTGGGTGATGAACAAAGCCCTGCTGATTAAAGTTTCACTTTATCCGAGCGAGTACAAGGCGTAATTCCACTTAGAAGAGTAGAATTGTTTTTTTGAAATAGGAAAAGTTAGTATGACTTCCTCTATTTTGGAAAGTATAAAAAAGAATAATGAGGAAAGGGTGCAATACATAATGGAACATCCAATTGAAGATTTAATGAAAACAGCAATGACAAATTTAAAAGAGATGGTAGATGTAAATACGATTGTCGGAAGTCCAGTTTCAACAGCTGATGGAAATGTAGTATTAACAGTATCTCAAGTGGCTTTTGGTTTTGGTGCCGGCGGAAGTGACTTTAAAGGTGATTTTATTTCCGAAAAGCATAATAACGGACAAGGGAAGCATAAAGAGAACAAGCAAAGCCATCCATTTGGAGGCGGAAGCGGGGCTGGGGTTTCTATTAGCCCAGTTGCTTTTTTAGTAGTCGGTTCTAACGGTGTGCAAGTATTACACCTCAATAGTAGTACACATTTAATTGAAAAGGCTTTAAATACGGTACCAAGCACTGTAGATAAATTTGTAAATGGTCGCCAAAAGTGAACTTGCATTTTTTAGGAATTATGATATATTAGAAAAAGTGCGCTTTAAGATGATCGGAATAATTGAACTGTAAATATATATGATGTGTGGAATAAGGGAGAGGAATTTATGATTAATATCAAAAACTTAGTAGTTGGCTTATGTATGTTAGTAAGCGGTTTTGTTGTATATGTAATAAAAGAAAAAGCTCCATTCTAAAACAGACAAACCGTTACTGTCTGTTTTTAATTTGTGAAAAATGTTGACAAGTTATTGTATTGGTGTTAAAATTTTAATTCGTGTCTCGGTTACAGCTAGTGTAAAGTAAATAAATCTTATAAATATAATACGAAAAGTTTGCAAAAGATCGGGTAGTCTTACCAACAACTTTTGTGAACAAACCCTATAAATTATTATTGTAGGCTTTATATGTATACTAGTGAATCAAGGAGCGGTCAGTGGAACCGTAATGATGAGAGAGAGGTAGGGCTTTCATCCAGTATATGTTACTTTCCCGTTAGGTGAATATAAAAAAGAGGACTCCTTTTCAAAAGGAGTCCTCTTTCTTTTTGTATAATACATTTAAGTGCGGCTCTCAACTTGCTGACAAATTTCATCTGTTGTTAAACCATGAGCTGCAATTACCGATCCCTTAATTGATGCATCTGCAATACCCATCATATTAGAATCTTGCCCAGTTACAACACAACAATCGCACCCTTGTGCATCATGTTCGGAGCCCAGGGTAACAACTTCATGTCCCTGTTGCTGAAGAGCTTGTTGAACATCTGTTAATGAGTTTTCAACGCCAATTCTAGCCATAATTCTCACCTCCTACCATCTAGTTGCTAGTATGCCCAAGTCCACTGCATATATTTATGAAAAGATGGTAGGAAGTAAATCTTTGTTTAGTCGTTATATACACCAGTAAGCATTTGACTTACGAATTGATCGTTTAAAGTATCTTGGGCAGAAGAAGTATTTGAATGAATGTCAATTGAAGCAATAAAATTATTATGTTCTTTATTATTTGGTTCTACCTCTACATAATTATCGAATTTACAAAAACCTTTCGTATCCATTAGATCAAATAGTTGAAGCATTTCTACTACCTCTTGTCTCGTTCCTTTAATTTGTACACATGCCATATTGCTTTCCTCCTTCATTTTGACAAATTGTTTTTTAAAAATAGGATTATGATTACGAAACGAAAAATATGAATGTTATTTTTAGACAGCTTTATTTTTATTATTTTCCCCCTTTTTCAGCAAAAGTCGTTGTATATTCCTGAATTTATAAAAACGGACGTCCGTTTATTGAATACAATAGATTCGTATCAATTGATGAAAATCCTTCTTTTAAACAAATATTTTTTTAGTGAAAATTGGCGAAAAAAAATTTTTGACTTTTTGTAAACGTTAACAATGCTGTTAAATCAATATAATCAAAGATGTACGTACGATTAAAAATTATAAATTTTCTAAAAATTAACTTGATTTATTTAGAAAGGAGAGTAAACTAGGAAACAATAAAAAATTCATAGAACATAGGAGGCGCTTTCCAGTGAACGAGCAATGGATTTTCTTAAATGGAGAATTTGTTCCAAAAGACGAGGCAAAAGTTTCAGTATATGATCATGGTTATTTATATGGCGATGGAGTATTTGAAGGAATTAGAGTATATAGCGGTAATGTTTTCCGTTTGAGAGAGCATCTTGTCCGGTTATATGAATCAGCAAAATCCATCATGTTAGAAATTCCATATTCTTTAGATGAAGTAACGAATATTGTTGTTGAGACGATTCGACAAAATAAATTATCTAATGGATACATTCGCCTTGTTGTATCGAGAGGAGCAGGAAATCTTGGATTAGATCCTGATTCTTGTAAGAAACCGAATGTAGTAGTAATTGCAGAACAACTATCTTTATTCCCGCAAGAATATTATGAAAAGGGGATTCCGGTTGTAACAGTTGCAACGCGCCGAAACCGTCCAGATGTTTTGTCGCCTCAAGTAAAATCTTTAAATTACTTAAACAATATTTTAGTTCGTATTGAAGCGAAATTAGCTGGAGTACAAGAAGCACTTATGTTAAATGATCAAGGATACGTAGCTGAAGGCTCAGGAGATAACGTGTTTATTGTAAAAGGAAATAAATTAATTACACCACCAAGTTCTGCTGGAGCGTTAGAAGGCATTACACGAAACGCTATTTTAGAAATCGGTGAAAAACTTGGATATGACGTTAGAGAAGAGTTATTTACAAGACATGATGTATATGTAGCTGATGAAGTATTTTTAACAGGAACGGCTGCTGAAGTAATTGCTGTTACGACAGTAGATGGTAGAACGATTGGTTTAGGGCAAACGGGTCCACATACGAATCGTTTATTAGAAGAATTCCGAAAGTTAGTTATAGAAGATGGAGAGAAGATTTACGAAGAAAATAAAGTTGGATAACAACTCTTTATAATATACGAAAGCGTTGAGAGGGAGGAGTAGTTGATTGTGAAGCCTTACAGAGAGTCGGTGGCTGCTGAAAACCGATGGTTCACGTCGACGAACATCGCCCTTGAGTGCTAAGCTGAAGCATTTGTCTAGGCTTAGACGGTAGCTCCGTTATTAGCTAGACTCATTTATGGGTCACTGAGGCAAGAGTATTCTTGCGAAGAAGGGTGGTACCGCGAAATCTTTCGTCCCTTCAGCACATAGCTGGAGTGTGGACGTAGGATTTTTTTTATTGATAAAAGTTTTCAAAAAGGGGGCTTATAAGAACAATGTCTTCAAAAACGGAAGAGAAACTGGCAACTGGTGCACAGCTATTGTTAGAAGCGCTAGAAAAGGAAGGAGTAGAAGTAATTTTCGGTTATCCTGGTGGTGCTGTTTTACCTCTTTATGATGCACTCTATGATTGTGAAATTCCGCATATTTTAACAAGGCATGAGCAAGGAGCTATTCACGCCGCTGAAGGGTATGCCAGAATTACTGGTAATCCAGGGGTTGTCATTGCAACGAGTGGACCAGGTGCTACAAATGTTATTACGGGTCTAGCAGATGCGATGATTGATTCATTACCACTTGTTGTATTTACAGGGCAAGTAGCAACGACGTTAATTGGAAGTGATGCTTTTCAAGAAGCAGATATTATGGGGCTTACGATGCCGGTAACAAAACATAACTATCAAGTGCGAAAGGCTTCAGATTTACCTCGAATTATTAAAGAAGCATTTCATATTGCTAGAACAGGAAGACCAGGCCCAGTCGTTATTGACCTTCCGAAAGATATGGTAGTAGAGCAAGGAGAACGATGTAATGACGTACAAATGGATTTACCAGGATACAACCCTAATTATGAACCGAATTTACTCCAAATAAACAAATTATTACAAGCAATTAAGGCTGCAAACAAGCCGTTAATTTTAGCTGGAGCAGGTGTATTGCATGCGAAGGCTTCGAAAGAATTAACAAGTTTTGCTCGTAAATATAAAATTCCTGTTGTGCATACATTACTTGGTCTCGGTGGGTTTCCGCCAGATGATGAACTTTTTCTAGGGATGGGAGGAATGCACGGTTCTTACACAGCCAATATGGCTTTATATGAATGCGACTTACTTATTAATATAGGTGCAAGATTTGATGATCGCCTTACTGGAAATTTGGCTTATTTTGCTAAAGAGGCGACTGTTGCGCATATTGATATTGATCCAGCAGAAATCGGAAAAAATGTGCCGACTGAAATTCCAATTGTTGCAAGTGCTAAGCGAGCGCTGGAAGTATTACTTCAACCAGAAGGAAGGAAAGAAAATCATCATAATTGGCTCTCTTTATTAAAGAGTAGAAAAGAACAGTATCCACTATCTTATAAAAGGAATTCGGAAAGTATTAAGCCTCAATACGCAATTGACATGTTATATAAAATTACGAAAGGAGAAGCGATTGTAACAACAGATGTTGGGCAACATCAAATGTGGGCAGCCCAATATTATCCGCTCAAAACTCCTGATAAATGGGTAACTTCAGGAGGATTAGGAACGATGGGCTTCGGATTTCCAGCAGCAATTGGTGCGCAAATTGCAAAGCCTGAGGAACTAGTTATTGCAATTGTAGGTGACGCTGGATTTCAAATGACCTTGCAAGAATTAAGTGTGTTAAAAGAACACTCATTGCCTGTTAAAGTATTTATTTTAAATAATGAAGCTTTAGGAATGGTAAGACAATGGCAAGATGAATTTTATAATCAAAGATACTCGCACTCTTTACTGTCGTGTCAACCAGATTTCGTCGCTCTTGCTAATGCGTATGGCATAAAAGGAGTTCGTATAGATGATCCACTTCTTGCAAAGAAGCAAATACAGCAGGCGATTGAATTACAAGAACCAGTCGTAATTGATTGCCGTGTACTTCAATCAGAAAAGGTAATGCCGATGGTTGCGCCAGGGAAAGGTGTTCACCAAATGGAGGGAGTGGAAAAAAGGTGAAGAGAATTGTTACAGCGACAGTTCGAAATCAAAGTGGTGTGTTAAACCGAATTACGGGTGTTATGACACGAAGACATTTTAATATTGAAAGTATTTCAGTAGGTCATACGGAATCATCGGACATATCGCGGATGACGATTGTTGTACACGTTGAAAATGAACAGCAAGTGGAGCAGTTAATTAAACAACTTCATAAGCAAATTGATGTTCTGAAAGTATCAGATATTACAGAAGAAGCGATGATCGCAAGAGAACTTGCACTTATTAAAGTAGCAACATCGGTAGCAAGAGCAGAATTATATAGTTTAATTGAACCGTTTCGAGCCGCTGTAATAGATGTTGGGAAGGATTCCATAGTTGTGCAAGTAACTGGTACGCAGGAGAAAGTAGAAGCATTAATTGAATTACTTCGTCCGTATGGTTTGAAAGAGATTGCTAGAACAGGTGTAACAGCATTTACGCGTAGTATGAAAAAACAAGATAAGCAAGTTATGTTAATTCAATAATCATTTAAATATAGGGGGAAATGAAAATGACAAAAGTTTATTATGAGAAAGATGTAACGGTAAATGTATTAAAAGAAAAGAAAGTAGCAATCATTGGATATGGTTCGCAAGGTCATGCGCATGCGCAAAACTTACGTGATAACGGATTTGATGTAGTAGTAGGTTTAAGAAAAGGGAAGTCTTGGGATAAAGCGAAAGAAGATGGGTTTTCTGTATATACAGTAGCAGAAGCAGCGGAAAAAGCTGATGTAGTAATGATTCTACTACCAGATGAACTCCAGCCAGAAGTATATGAAGCGGAAATTGCGCCAAATTTAAAGGCAGGAAATTCTCTCGTTTTTGCACACGGATTTAATGTTCACTTTGATCAAGTGAAACCACCAGCTAATGTAGATGTATTTCTAGTAGCGCCAAAAGGTCCAGGGCATCTTGTGCGCCGTACATTTGCTGAAGGTGGAGCTGTTCCTGCATTATTTGCAGTATACCAAGATGCAACAGGAGTTGCGACTGAAAAGGCACTTTCTTATGCCGATGGAATTGGAGCGACGAGAGCTGGTGTATTAGAAACGACATTTAAAGAAGAAACAGAAACAGATTTATTTGGAGAGCAAGCTGTACTTTGCGGCGGAGTAACTGCGCTAGTAAAAGCTGGATTTGAAACGTTAGTTGAAGCTGGTTATCAACCGGAACTTGCATATTTTGAATGTTTACATGAACTAAAACTAATCGTTGACCTTATGTATGAAGGCGGACTTGAAAATATGAGGTATTCAGTTTCAGATACAGCGCAGTGGGGCGACTTCGTATCAGGACCACGCGTTGTAACGGAAGATACGAAGAAAGCGATGGGTACAGTGCTAGCAGAAATTCAAGATGGTACATTTGCAAGAGGCTGGATTGCAGAGCATAAAGCAGGAAAACCAAATTTCCATGCGACAAATGAGAAAGAGAATGAACACGAAATTGAAGTAGTTGGACGTAAATTACGTGAAATGATGCCGTTTGTACAGCCGCGAGTAAAGGCAGGGGTCAAATAATATGAAGCAGATTTTGTTCATGGATACGACGCTACGTGATGGCGAACAATCACCAGGAGTGAATTTAAATGAACAAGAGAAATTGCAAATTGCAAGGCAATTAGAGAGACTAGGTATTAATGTCATGGAAGCTGGTTTTGCAGCAGCTTCCGAAGGGGATTTTCAATCGGTAAAACGCATCGCAAATACCATTCAAAATGCTACAGTTATGAGTTTAGCTAGAGCGAAAGAAAGTGATATTCGAAGAGCATATGAAGCGGTGAAAGGTGCTGTATCTCCTCGTCTACACGTATTTTTAGCTACAAGTGATATTCATATGAAATATAAACTTTGTATGTCAAAAGAAGATGTATTAGATAGTATTCACCGCTCGGTTACACTCGGGAAATCATTATTTCCGACAGTACAATTTTCTGCAGAAGATGCGACAAGAACAGCAAGAGATTTTTTAGCTGAAGCAGTTGAAGTTGCGATTCGTGCAGGAGCGAATGTAATTAATATTCCAGATACAGTTGGATATACAAATCCAGAAGAATATTATTCTCTTTTTAAATACTTACAAGAATCCGTTCCTTCATATGAAAAAGCAATTTTCTCTTGTCATTGTCACGATGATCTTGGGATGGCAGTAGCAAATTCATTAGCTGCGGTTGAAGGCGGAGCGTTGCAAGTAGAAGGAACAATTAATGGAATTGGAGAAAGAGCAGGGAATGCGGCGCTAGAAGAGGTCGCAGTTGCTCTTCATATTAGAAAAGATCTCTATAAAGCGGAGTCTTCTATGACGCTAAAAGAAATTAAAGCGACGAGTACATTAGTAAGCAGATTAACAGGTATGGTTGTACCGAAAAATAAAGCGATCGTTGGAGCGAATGCATTTGCTCATGAATCCGGAATTCATCAAGATGGTGTTTTAAAAGAAGTGACAACATATGAAATTATTGAACCAGCGCTAATAGGCGAATCTCAAAATCTATTCGTACTTGGAAAACATTCTGGACGTCACGCGTTTACAGAAAAAATGAAAGAGCTTGGCTATGAATTTACAAACGAAGAGCGGGATGCAGTATTTGAAGCATTTAAAAAATTAGCTGATCGTAAAAAGGAAATTACTGAGGAAGATTTACGTGCACTTATGCTTGGGGAATCAGCATTTGCGGCTCAGCAATATAACATTACGCAACTACAAGTTCATTTCGTATCAAATAGTACACAATGCGCGACAGTTGTGCTAAAAGACGAAGAAGGAAATGTATACGAAGATGCAGCCACTGGTTCTGGTAGTATTGAAGCAATTTATAATGCAATCCAAAGAATTTTAGGATTAGAATGTGAATTGGCGGATTATCGCATACAATCTATTACACAAGGTCAAGATGCACTGGCTCATGTTCATGTTGAATTAAAAGAAGGAACGCATCAAGTATCAGGTTTTGGTGTTGCACAAGACGTATTGGAAGCTTCGGCGAGAGCATATGTCCATGCAGCAGGGAAATTGAAATCTTTTATCCAGCTTGTGAAATAAGTGTTTGATAGGTGGGAGAAGCTTTCCTCACCTATCAAAATAAAGTTCTGAAAATTCAGTTAAAAGGAGTGTTGAAATTGGAAAAACGTATCGTTTGTTTAGCTGGTGATGGTGTTGGCCCGGAAGTTATGGAAAGTGCGAAGGAAGTATTGCATATGGTAGAGAGGTTATATGGGCATCATTTTCATTTGCAAGATGAGTATTTTGGCGGGAGTGCTATCGATTTAAATGGGCAACCATTACCGCAACGAACGCTTGCCGCTTGTTTAGCAAGTGATGCGGTTTTACTTGGAGCGGTTGGTGGACCAAGGTGGGATAGCGCGAAAGAAAGACCGGAGAAAGGATTATTAGCTCTAAGAAAAGGACTTGGAGTATTTGCAAATGTTCGCCCTGTAACGGTAGAAAGCGCAACGGCACATTTATCGCCATTAAAAAACGCTGATGAAATTGATTTCGTTGTCGTTCGTGAATTAACAGGCGGAATTTATTTTTCTTATCCGAAAGAACGAACGGACGAAGTAGCAACAGATACACTTACGTATCATCGCCATGAAATTGAACGGATCGTTTCTTATGCCTTTCAATTAGCGAGTAAGCGGAAGAAGAAAGTAACATCTATTGATAAGGCGAATGTTTTAGAATCTAGTAAACTATGGAGAACTGTTACGGACGAAGTAGCACTTCGTTATCCAGACGTTGAACTAGAACATATTTTAGTAGATGCAGCTGCGATGGAGTTAATTCGGAATCCAGGACGGTTTGATGTAATTGTAACGGAAAATTTATTTGGGGATATTTTGAGTGACGAGGCTTCCGTATTAGCGGGATCATTAGGAATGCTTCCATCAGCAAGTCACGCGGAAAAGGGGCCTTCATTATACGAGCCTATTCACGGGTCAGCACCGGACATTGCCGGGAAAAATAAGGCGAATCCAATTGCAATGATGCGCTCTGTTGCAATGATGCTTGGGCAATCGTTCGGATTAACGAGAGAAGGGTGTGCAATTGAAGAAGCAATTTCAGCAGTTCTTAAATTAGGAAAATGTACAGCAGATATCGGAGGAGATGAGACGACAACTTCATTTACGAAGGCAGTTATACAAGAGATGGAAGAGCAAGCGTTAGTAGGGAGAGGGAGATAATGGGAAAAAGGCTGCTAGATAAACTTTGGGAAAGACACGTAGTTACGACAAACGAAAATGGATTAGATTTATTATATATCGATCTTCATCTTGTTCATGAAGTAACGTCACCGCAAGCCTTTGAAGGCTTGCGGCTTACAAATCGAACGGTTCGCAGATCTGATTTAACATTCGCAACGATGGATCATAATATTCCAACGAAAGATGTTTGGGATATTACCGATCGCATTGCGAAGCAGCAACTGGATACACTCCGGGAAAATTGTAAACAATTTCAGGTGCCGTTAGCGGATATCGGGGATGAAGAGCAAGGGATTGTTCATGTTATTGGACCAGAACTTGGACTTACACAACCAGGAAAAACAATTGTTTGTGGTGATAGTCATACAGCAACGCATGGTGCGTTTGGCGCACTAGCATTTGGCATTGGTACGAGTGAAGTGGAGCATGTATTGGCAACGCAAACGTTATGGCAACGAAAGCCGAAAGCGATGGGTATTGAGTTAAAAGGAAAATTACAGAAAGGTGTTTACGCAAAAGATATTATTTTGCATTTCCTTTCAAAGTACGGTGTAGCAGTTGGAACTGGATATGTAATGGAATTTTACGGAGATACGATTGAGGCTATGGAGATAGAAGAGAGAATGACGCTTTGTAATATGGCAATTGAAGGAGGAGCAAAGGCTGGTATTATAGCACCAGATGAAAAAACATTCGCTTATGTAAAAGGACGTAAATATGCACCGAAAGACTTTGAAACATTCGAGAAGAAATGGTCTGAACTTTATACAGATTCAGATGCAATTTATGATTTGCATATTTCGATAGATGTGACGGATTTAGCACCGTACGTTACATGGGGAACAAACCCGAGTATGGGTGTTCGTATTGATGAAAAATTGCCAGAAAAGCAGGATGAAAATGACGAAAGAGCATTTTCTTATATGGGATTAAGCCCTGGGCAAAGCACGTATGACATTCCTGTTCAGCATGTTTTCATTGGATCTTGTACAAATTCCAGGCTTTCTGATTTAGAAATTGCTGCATCTGTTGTGAAAGGGAGAAAGGTAAAAGAAGGTGTGCGAGCGCTCGTTGTGCCTGGATCGAAAAGAGTAAGAGAAGCTGCGATGCAAAAAGGGCTACATCACATATTTGAAGAATCTGGATTTGAATGGAGAGAACCTGGATGTTCAATGTGTCTTGGAATGAATCCAGATCAAGTACCTGAAGGAGAACATTGTGCTTCGACTTCAAATCGTAATTTTGAAGGAAGACAAGGAAAAGGGGCACGAACACATTTAGTTAGCCCAGCAATGGCGGCAGCAGCTGCGTTATACGGTCATTTTGTTGATACTAGAAAGGAGAGTTATGATGGAGCCATTTCGTATTCATAAAGGTACTGCTGCAGTACTGATGAATAATAACATTGATACAGATCAAATTATTCCGAAGCAATACTTAAAGAGAATTGAAAGGACGGGATTTGGAAAATATTTATTCGATGAATGGCGTTATGATAATAACCGCCATGAAAACCCTAATTTTCCGCTTAATGCACAAAATAGAAAAGGAGCAAGTATATTAATTACAGGTGATAATTTTGGTTGTGGTTCTTCAAGAGAACATGCTCCGTGGGCGCTTGCTGATTATGGTTTTCGCGTTATTATCGCCGGCGGGTTTGCAGATATTTTTTATATGAATTGTATGAAAAATGGTATGTTACCAATTGTAATGGATAAAGAAATGCGAGAACAACTTGCCAAAACGGATGCGAGAGAACAAATAGAAGTAGATTTAGAGAATGAGGTAATTAAAACGAGTACGCACAGATTTTATTTTACAATCGAGAAAATGTGGAAAGAGAAATTATTAAATGGTCTAGACGAAATTAGTATTACGATGAAATATGAACAAGAAATTGTAGAATATGAAAGGAAAGTAGCTTTATATTAAGAAATAACGGAATGTTCAAAAAGTATTTACATTCAGAATGAAGTATTATATACTATGTAAAAATCAGAGGGGAAAGGGAGTAAGTATTATGAATATCATGCAATCTATTAAAATGCTTACACAACTACATCATCATACATAAAGCCCTTGAACCTAACGTGAAAACGTGTAGGCACAAGGGTTATTCCCGTTGTACCTACACTCTACTAAAGAGCCTTGTAGGTATTTTGTCTACAAGGCTCTTTTTATTTTCGGTTTAGGTGAATGAAATGGGCATACATTAGAAAGGGAAAGGTGTGAGAATTTAGATGACAAAATGGAAACGGGCAAACCCAAATGGAACGAGAGACTATTTATTCGAAGAATGTACGTTAATTGAAGAAGTGGAGCAAAAATTAAGACGTACTTTTTTAGGGCGAGGTTATGAGGAAATAAGGACACCTACAATTGAATTTTATGATGTTTTTGCCTTTCAAAATAGACCGATAGATGAAGAAAAGATGTATAAATTTTTTGATGAAAAGGGACGGATTATCGTGTTACGTCCAGATATGACAATTCCTTTAGCGAGAGTGATGGGAACGCAGAGGTGGGATACGCCGCTTAAACTGACGTATGGCGGGAATGTATTTCGGGCGAATGAGTCCCTTACTGGAAAATATAATGAAATTGTACAAAGTGGTATTGAAATTATAGGTATTGATAATGTAAGAGCTGAAATTGAATGCGTCATAAGCGTCATTCAATCACTTCAAAAGGTGAAGGTACAATCTTTTACAATAGAGATTGGGCAAGTGCAATTATATAAATGTATTGTAAAAAAACTCTCCATTCATGAGGAAGAAGAGAGAGTACTTAGGACATACATTGAAAGTAAAAATTATGCGGCTCTATCAAATTTTATTAGAGAAAAGAAATTAGATCGATGTGATGAAACAGTAAGATTACTTGAGAAGTTACCAAGGCTATTTGGGAACTTAGAAGTGATTGAGGAAGCAGAAAAACTCGCCTCAAGTAATGAAATGAAAATGGCGATTGCAAGAGTGAAAGAAATATATGAAGCAATTGAAAAACTAGGCTATGGATCTTACATATCAATTGATTTAGGTATGATCCAACATTTAGATTACTATACGGGAGTTATTTTCAAAGGGTATATATATGAAATAGGAGAAGAAATTGTTAGTGGCGGAAGATATGATGAGTTAATTGGAAATTTTGGAGAGATGCTGCCGGCTGTTGGACTCGCGGTGCAAGTCAATCAAATTGTGAAGGCGCTGCAAGAGCAACAAGAACCATATGAACGAAAGGGAATAGATATTATTATTCATTATGAGTTAAATAGATTAGCAGAAGCGGAAAGATTACGAAATTTACTTCAAAAGGACGGGAAAAAAGTAGAGCTATCCTTATTCTCTAATGTAAACGACACCTTTCAATTTGCAAGAAAAAATCAAATAGTAACGGTCGTTGAGGCAAAGAACGAATCATTAGTGGAATATGTATGGAAAGAGAAATGGGTAGTCCAGAAAGAAGGAGAAACTTCATGCGTAACATTCAAATTGCGTTAACGAAAGGAAGATTAGAAAAACATGTGATTCCGCTCTTTGAGCAGATTGGAATTGATTGTTCGGAGCTCAAAAATAAAGGACGAAAGCTTGTCTTTCAAAGTAAAAATACAGATATCTCATTTATTTTAGTGAAAGCAGTAGATGTTGCTACTTATGTAGAACATGGAGTAGCTGATATTGGGGTCGTTGGAAAAGATATTTTAATGGAAAACGAGAAAGATATTTATGAAATGTTAGATTTAGGAGTAGGTGTGTGTAAGTTTTGTGTTGCTTCTATTCCTACTTATAATCCGAAGAGCTACCGGAAGAAACGTATTGCGACGAAATATCCACATATTACTTCTAACTATTTTCATGATAAAGGAGAGGATGTAGAAATTATTAAAATAGAAGGTTCTGTAGAAATCGCTCCTATTCTTGGATTGGCAGATGCAATTGTTGATATTGTGGAAACAGGAAAAACATTACAAGAAAATGGGCTCATTGTATTTGAGGAAATGTGTTCTATATCTGCTCGAATGATTGTAAATAAGGCTGCATTAAAAACTAAAAAAGACGAAATATTCAGTATTGTAAATATGATGGAGCAAGAAATTTTGTCAGGAAAATAGGGGGACTTGTAATGGAGATAGTTTGTGAAGATTTTCAAAAGGCGTTATCGAAAATAAAATTGCTACGAGAAAACGCTAATATAATAGAAGAAACTGTTCAAAAAAGTGTAAGTGAAATCGTTCGAAATGTAAGAGAGAGTAGGGATGAGGCCCTATCTTTTTATACAAACAAGTTTGATGGTGTGGAGATGAAAGAGTTTCGTGTAAGTGAAGAAGAAATAAAACAAGCGGGTATATTTGTAGAAAATTCATTTTTAGAAGCGTTACAAGAGGCGAAGAAAAACATTATTTCTTATCACGAAAAGCAAAAAAGGCAATCCATATTCGATTGCGCGAGTAAAGGCATCATTAGAGGGCAAATCATTCGGCCGTTAGAAAATGTAGGGGTATATGTGCCAGGCGGAACTGCTTCGTATCCTTCATCAGTATTAATGAATGTATTGCCAGCAAAACTCGCTGGTGTAAAAAAGATTGTAATGGTAACACCACCAAGGCAAGGGGGAATTGATCCACATATTTTAGTTGCTGCAAGCCTTGCAGGAGTAGATGAAATTTATACGATAGGTGGTGCGCAAGCAATTGCTGCTTTAGCATATGGGACGGAATCGATTCCAAAAGTGGATAAAATAGTTGGACCAGGAAATTTGTACGTCGCTCTGGCGAAACGAGAAGTATACGGAATAGTAAATATCGATATGATTGCTGGACCATCAGAAATTGTAGTTATTGCTGATGAAACCGGTAATGCAAAATATATCGGTGCTGATTTATTATCACAAGCAGAACATGACGAGAGAGCAACAGCAATTTGTATTACAACGAATATAGAGTTAGCAAAAGAAGTAGAAAGACAGATAGAAAGACAGTTAGAAACATTACCAAGAAGCGAAATTGCACGTGAATCGATAAATAGAAATGGAGCTATCTTTATCGTTCCTTCTTTAGATGAGGCGCTACAATTATCGAATGAAATCGCTCCAGAACATTTAGAGTTACATATAAAAGAACCGATGAATGCTCTAGCATATGTGAAACATGCAGGATCTATTTTTCTTGGACCATATGCACCGGAACCGCTCGGTGATTATTTAGCAGGACCGAATCATGTGTTACCGACAAGTGGAACGGCAAGGTTTTTCTCACCGTTATCAGTCGATGATTTCGTGAAAAAATCAAGCTTTCTGTCTTATACGGAGGAAGCGTTAAGAGATGTACAACATCATATTGTAGAACTTGCCAATAAAGAAGGGTTACATGCGCATGCGAGAGCAATTCAAATAAGATTTGAGGAGGAAGAATAATGCGTGAGTTTAGTCAAATACGTGAGACGACAGAAACAAAAATAAAATTAAGTTTGCAGCTTGATGAAGGCAAGAACGTTTCTGTACAAACGGGAGTTGGATTTTTTGATCATATGCTAACTTTATTTGCAAGGCATGGAAGATTCGGTTTACAAGTGGAGGCGGAAGGCGATGTATTCGTTGATGCGCATCATACAGTTGAAGATGTTGGAATTGTACTCGGAAATTGTTTGAAAGAAGCATTGCAAAATAAAGAGGGGATTAACCGTTATGGCTCCGCATATGTACCGATGGATGAATCTTTAGGTTTTGTCGCAATTGATATTAGCGGGCGCTCATATATTGTATTTCAAGGAGAATTAACGAATCCGAAGCTAGGGGATTTTGATACAGAACTAACAGAAGAGTTTTTTAGAGCAGTTGCTCATGCTGCCAATATTACATTACATGCTCGCATTTTATACGGAAGCAATACACATCACAAAGTTGAAGCTTTATTTAAAGCGTTTGGTAGAGCTCTTAGAGAAGCAGTCGGAAGAAATGCCAACATTACTGGTGTAAATTCAACGAAAGGGATGTTGTAATTGATTGCTATTATAGATTATGGAATGGGAAATATTCGTAGTGTAGAACAAGCATTAAAATATATTGGAGCAGAGTACATCGTAACGAGTGATAAAGAAGAGGTTTTTAGAAGTGATGGAGTAATTTTACCAGGAGTAGGTACATTTCCGAAAGCGATGGATGTATTGGAAGAAAAAGATTTAGTGCGTGTGTTAAAAGAAGTTGGGAGTTCAGGAAAACCGCTGCTGGGCATTTGCTTAGGAATGCAGCTTTTATTTAAAAAAAGTGAGGAACTACAAGACTGTAACGGATTAAGTTTATTGCCAGGTGTTATTCGAAAGTTAAAAGTTTCTTATAAAATTCCACATATGGGATGGAATGAGTTAAAGAAAGAGGGGGAAATAGCGCTTTGGAATGGAGTAGAGGACGGTTCTTTCGTATATTATGTCCACTCTTATTACGCAGATTGTCCAAATGAAATTGTATATGGAATAAGTGAATATGGGGTGAAAGTACCTGGTTTTGTAGCAAAAGGAAATATATACGGCGCACAGTTTCATCCTGAAAAAAGTGGTGACATTGGGATGCAAATGTTAAAAAATTTCAAAGGGGTGGTAGAAGCATGGAAATCTTCCCAGCTATCGATGTAAAAGAGGGTCGATGCGTTAGACTTTATCAAGGAGAGTTTAGTAAAGAAACAGTAATGAATGAAGATCCGGTTGCGCAAGCGATTATATTCGAAAAATTTGGAGCGAAAATACTACACATTGTTGATTTAGATGGTGCAATTGCTGGGGAGTCAGTAAATTTACCCGTCATTGAAAGAATTTGCAAGGCAGTACGTATTCCTGTGCAAGTTGGAGGAGGAATTCGATCACTTGTAGCGGTAGAGAAGTTATTGTCAGTAGGTGTAGATAAAGTGATTTTAGGAACAGCTGCTCTTTATGATAAGGCATTTTTAGAAGAAGCCGTTCTTCTATATAAAGAGAAAATCATTGTTGGAATTGATGCGAAAAATGGTTTCGTAGCAACGAGAGGCTGGCTTGATGTGTCTGAAATTTCTTACATTGATTTAGCAAAGCAAATGGAGAATGTAGGTGTTCAAACGATTGTGTTTACAGACATTTCGAAAGATGGGACACTTGCAGGACCGAATTTAGAGCAATTGGAGTTACTACAAAAAAGCGTGAGCATTCGTCTTATTGCTTCTGGAGGAGTGGCATCTATTCAAGATGTGAAAAAATTAAATGATATGAATATATACGGCGTCATAATTGGTAAGGCTCTTTATGAGAAAACGATTGATTTAGAAGAAGTGTTAGAGGTAACAAAGTTATGTTAGCGAAACGCATTATTCCATGTCTAGATGTGAAAGAAGGGCGAGTCGTAAAGGGTGTAAATTTTATAGGGTTACAAGACGTCGGTGATCCTGTTGAAATAGCTGCTTTATATAATGATGCGGGAGCAGATGAAATTGTATTTTTAGATATTACTGCAACGCATGAAGGACGAAAAACAATTATCGATGTTGTAGAAAAAACAGCTTCGAAAGTATTTATTCCTCTTACAGTTGGCGGGGGGATTTCAAGTGTTAAAGATATGTACAATTTACTAAGAGCGGGAGCGGATAAAGTTTCAATCAACTCAGCGGCAGTGCGAAATCCAAAGCTAATCGAAGAAGGGGCAGAATACTTTGGCTCACAATGTATTGTCGTAGCAATTGATGCTAGAAAAGTAGCAGAAGATAAGTGGAATGTATATGTGAACGGCGGAAGAGTTGATACGGGTATGGATGCAATCGGGTGGGCAAAACGCGTTGCCGAGCTAGGGGCAGGCGAAATTTTGTTAACGAGTATGGATGCAGATGGAACGAAAAACGGGTATGATCTTCGTTTAACAGAAGAAATTTCAAAAAGCGTTTCCGTACCAGTCATCGCGTCAGGCGGATGTGGTCATGCTGATCACATTATAGAAGTTTTTCAAAAGACAACAGTTGATGCAGCACTTGCGGCATCCATCTTTCATTATGGTGAGGCGACAGTGCAGGACGTAAAGAAAAAATTAAGAAATGCAAATGTTGAGGTGCGGTTATGAAACCTAACTTTTCAAAAGGATTATTACCAGCAGTTGTAATTGAAGAAGGGACAAAAGAAGTTTTAATGCTAGCTTATATGAATGAAGGAGCATATGAAAAAACGCTAGAAACGAAAAGAACATGGTTTTATTCTCGTTCAAGACAATCGTTATGGAATAAAGGAGAAACATCAGGAAATGTCCAATATGTGCAATCTCTTTATTTAGATTGTGATCAAGATGCAATTGTTATTGTCGTAAAGCAAGTGGGACCTGCTTGTCATACAGGAGAGAAAACATGTTTTCACTACCAAATTATATAAGGGGGATACATATGGAAAATGCCTTTAAATTACTATTTGAAACAATTGAAGAACGAAAGGGAAATCCACTTCCTGAATCGTATACAAATTATTTATTTTCAAAAGGAGAAGATAAGATTTTAAAGAAAATTGGTGAAGAATGCACGGAAGTAATTATCGCATCTAAAAATAATGACAAAGAAGAATTAGTGAAAGAAATGGTTGATGTATTGTATCACTGCTTTGTTTTATTAGCTGAAAAAAATATATCATTAGAAGATGTTATGGAGGAAGTGACAGAAAGAAATGGGAAGCTTTCGCGAGTAGGGGACAGAAGTGAAATAGATACGTTATAAGGGGGAAATGTAGATGAAGGTGGATTATCACATTCATTTAGAAGAAGGGCCATATTCAATAGGATGGCTAGCTAAAATAAATGAAGTGTTACAACATTATGAACCACTTAAAGAAGAAAAACATTCTATGGAATGGCTTGTGAAAACACAAGAACGCCTGCAAAGACGTGTGAAAGAAGGGCCATTTACAACGAAATGGATTGATTTATATTTAGAAGAAGCTTTGCGAAAAGGTATAAAAGAAGTTGGTATTGTCGATCATTTATACCGTTTTTATGAAGCGAAAGAATACTATGAAAGATATGTCGATATAAGTGATTCAGGGCTTGGTCGTTTACAGAAGGGATGGTTAGACCAAGTAAGGGTAACGTCACTGCATGATTTTACAAAGGCAATTGAAGAGGCGAAAGAACGATGGAGTAAACGAGGCGTGACGCTAAAACTTGGAATTGAAGCGGATTATTTTATTGGTGGTGAACAAGAATTACAATCTTTACTCGCATTAGGAGATTTTGATTATGTAATTGGTTCTGTTCATTTTTTAAATGGATGGGGATTTGATAATCCAGATACGAAAGAATATTTTAAGGAACATGACTTATATGCTTTATATGATACGTTTTTCAAAACGGTTAAGTGTGCAGTTCGCTCTAATTTATTTGATATTATAGCTCATCTTGATAACATAAAAGTATTTAATTATCGGTTAGATGAAAATGAACAACTTTCTTATTATAAGGAAATTGCGCGTGCGTTAGTAGAAACAAATACGGCAACGGAAATAAATGCGGGATTGTACTATCGCTATCCTGTGCGCGAAATGTGTCCGAGTCCGCTATATTTACAAGTACTAGCTAAGCATGGCGTTCCGGTTACTCTCTCCTCAGATGCTCATTATCCGAATGATTTAGGAAAATATGTGGCAGAGAATATAAAGACGTTACGTAATCATGATATTTCTCACGTAGCTACATTTACGAAACGAGTAAGAACGATGAGATTACTGGAAGAAGAAGTAACAATTTCAAAATGATCACGATTTTTTGATGAAAACCACCCTTTTTGTTCAAAATAAGAAAGAATAAAAAGGAGGGTAAGAAATGGCGAAACAACAAAATAAACAAAATGTACAAGATGCACAGCAACAAGCTTATACTTCTGAAACGAATGCTACATCTCAATCAGTTATTGAGGAACAAATTAGCGATACAGTTGCAGAAGGAACGATTGATGTAAAGCTTGGACAAGAATCGCAAGAGAAAGCGTAAGAAAAGGGGAGAGATGAATCTCCTCTTTTCTTATGGGTAAAAAATGTCGATTTTCAAAACTATGATCAAATTCCTTGGTTTTTATAGGTGGATTTCTTACAATGAAAGATAAGAGATATCTTATTTTTTATAGAAGAGGTGTTAGTAGTGGCAAAAATATTAGTAGCAGGGAAAATTCCAGCAATCGGATTAGAACTATTAAAGGATCATGATGTAGAAATGTACGATAAAGATGCGTTAATTTCTTTAGATGAATTAACAGATCGTGTAAAAGATAAAGATGCATTGTTAAGTCTACTTTCTACAAAGGTGACAAAAGAAGTTATTGATGCGGCACCTAATTTGAAGATTGTTGCAAACTACGGTGCTGGTTACGATAATATTGATTACTCGTATGCTGGAGAAAAAGGGATTGCGGTAACGAATACACCGAAAGTATCAACTGAAGCGACAGCAGAATTAACATTTGCACTTCTTTTAGCAGCTGCACGTAGAATTCCTGAAGGCGATACATTATGTCGTACAACTGGATTTAATGGATGGGCGCCATTATTTTTCTTAGGCCGTGAAGTACATGGTAAAACAATTGGAATTATTGGCCTTGGAGAAATCGGAAAGGCAGTTGCAAAGCGTGCGAAAGCGTTTGGAATGAATGTTTTATATACAGGTCCAAATCGAAAGCCTGAAGCTGAAAGTGAACTGGAAGCAACATATGTAACATTGGAAGAATTATTACAAACAGCAGACTTTATTACAATTAACTGTGCTTATAATCCGAAATTGCATCATATGATTGATGATGAACAGTTTAAAATGATGAAGAAAACAGCGTATATTGTAAATGCTTCACGTGGACCAATTATGAATGAAGCGGCACTTGCTCATGCATTAAAAACGAATGAAATTGAAGGAGCAGCTCTTGACGTGTTTGAATTTGAACCGAAAATTACAGAAGAGATAAAAGGATTAAAGAATGTAGTACTTGCTCCTCACGTAGGAAATGCAACATTCGAAACTCGTGATGCGATGGCTGAAATGGCAGTAAGAAATATTTTAGCCGTATTAAACGGTGAAGAGCCTGTAACACCTGTAAATCAAAAAGTAGTAGTTACAAAATAAAAAGAAACCTTCCGGAATCGGAAGGTTTCTTATTTTTCTTTATTTGCTCTTTTAGATGGTCTTTGTCTAAGAAATTGAGATAGCATATACAAAATATATAGTGGAATAGCAATGAATAAGAAAACAGAAAAATTACCGAACCCTGTTTGGTACATTGTGATAATGATTCCGACTAGAAATAGTGTAATAATGATGCTATATCGTGGAATTGGTACATCTTTTAAACTTGGGATACGAATGCGGCTCACCATTAAAAATGCGAACGTTACAAATACTGTAATAAGAACGATTTTTGGAATGGTATGTGAAAATAATGTTAAGAAAGCAACAAGCCCTCCCGCTGCTGTAATCGGTACCCCAGTGAAATATTTCATTGAAGTAGAAGATGGTGTTACATTAAATCGTGCTAAACGGTATGCTCCGAAAAGAGGGAATAGTCCCGCTATGTATAGTCCGATGATTCCGTAATTGGAGAAAGATGTGTAATACATGAGAACAGCAGGTGCTGCACCAAATGTTACGACATCCGCCAGCGAGTCAAGCTCTTTTCCCATTTGTGAATCAACACGTAATAAACGAGCAACACGCCCATCAAGACTATCTAACATCATCCCGATAAGTACTAAAATAGCAGCTGATTTATAATATCCTAAAGATGCATAGCCGATTGACAAGAATCCACTATATAAATTTCCGAGCGTAAATAAGTTTGGAATAGCTGCTCTATACAAAATCTGATCCCTTGCTTTCTGTAATAAATTCTTAATTAGTTTATGAAATTTTACTTATTTTATCATACCATAAATTTCTTCCTCATACGAAAAAAATTCCCAATTTGTGAAAGATTTCATAGCGGAATGATTTAAAAAATAAGTAAAAAAAGAAGCAACTTTTATAAAAGTTGCTTCTGGCGCTATTCAAATTTCGTTGTCATTGTTCCGGTTTTATAACGATTGTTAGGGTCGAAACGTAATAAGTCTCCATAAATGAGTTTGTCGGAGAGTTTCAATTCAGTTTTTGCTTTTTCAATATTTGGTTGACATAATGAAATGTCCGCTTCTTCACCTGTATTTCGTTTATAGCACATGTTTTTTGTATAAACATAGTTTTCCGAAACGAAGCTACCATCACGCATTACCATAAGTGGATCTTCTTCTTTAATAAATAGGTCAGTTCCAAATTCAACTGATTGATTTGTTTTAATACCAAGTAAATGAAGTAGCGTCGGTTTAATATCAATTTGACCAGATACTTTAGAAATGACTTTTCCTTCTTGACCAGGTACATGAATAATGAGAGGGACGCGTTGTAATTGCATAGAATCAAACGGTGTAATAGCGTCTTTCCCAAGGAACTGAGCCATAGCTGCATTATGGTTTTCAGAAATACCGTAATGATCTCCATAAATGACAATAACGGAATTATCATACAGTCCTTCTTCTTTTAATTGTTTAATAAATAGTTTAAGAGCTTCATCCGTGTAACGAACGGTTGGGAAGTAGCGGTTTACAACACCACTTTCCGAATTAAACTCATCAACATATTGATCTTCTGGATTTAGAAGAAATGGAAAATGATTTGTTAAAGTAATAAATTTTGTATAGAACGGTTGTGGTAAAGATTTTAGCTTTGGAATTGATTGTTCAAAGAATCCTTTATCTTTTAATCCCCAACCGACAGACATTTGTTCTGTGCCTACGTAATCATTTAAATTAAAGTAACGATCATATCCAAGTGCAGGATACATTACATCACGATTCCAAAACGTTTTATCGTTTGAATGGAAGACAGCAGAAGAATATCCGTATTTTTTTAATTGTTCTGGTGTAGCTGTATATTCATTTGTTGCGTGAGTAAAGAATACAGAACCGCGGTCTAGCGGATAAAGTGAATTTTCAACGATAAATTCAGCATCAGAAGTTTTACCTTGTCCCGTTTGATGATAGAAGTTATCGAAATAAAAACTATCTTTAATAAATTCATTTAAAAATGGAGTGATTTCTTTTCCATTTATTTTTTTATTAATAACAAAACTTTGTGTAGATTCCATTGAAATCAAAATTACATTTTTACCTTTTGCAGCTCCAAATAAGTTTTTATCAACTTGCTTATCTTTTGAGTCTGTATAGTTTTTAATTTCAGAGAACCCGTCACCACTTGCAAATACACGTTCAGCCGAAGATTTAGATTGAAGTGTAATATCAAATAGATGATATGTGTATAAACCTAAATTTTTCACGACAGTTTGACGATCAAATGAGCGTGAGAACATTTGTGGCTTATAAATAACTGAAACGACAATTTGTAATGCTAATAGAGCTGTTACACCGCTAAAGAAAGTTCGCTTCTCAGAGCGAGAAAGTGGCGTCTTGTCGCAAAATGCTGGGAATTTACGTGAAAGAAACATTAAAATAATTGCATCTGCAAATAAAAGTAATGTTTTGTACGTAAAGAGTTCTTTTATACTTGTCCCTAAATCAGCCATATTATTTGTTTGAAATAAAACTGGGAACGTAACGAAATCGTTATAAAACCCATAAAACATTGCATTTCCAAATAAAATAAAGGACAGTATAAAACTGATTCCAATTATAATGCGGTTTCGGTGTTTAGATGCAAGTAAAGCAAAACCGAAAAATAAAAGTAACGCAGCTAGTGGATTAATAAAAAGCATAAACTCTTCAAAGAAATTATCAATTTTAATATCAAATGCTAGCTTGTACACAATATATGTTTTTATCCATAATAAAACGACTGCAACGAGTGCAAATCGCAGTTTTGGAAACAGACGTTGTAGCATAATATACTCCTCTCCTAAAAAGCATGACAGTTCTTGTGAGCCGGTTTGGTTAGCGCCTCATTTTATATATACGAACAGTCCTTTGTTATTATGTTTATTATACTATGAGTATCATTATACGAAAATAAAAGAGAGTTGTGGGCTTTTTTATAATAATTGAGTAGAAAAAGGGCAGTGGGAGACAATAAAACGGAGTTTCTATGTATGATAATTATCGTGCGCAGAAAGAATCGTGTAATAATACGGAGGTTATAATGCGAAAATTATTATATTTTATAGTATGCAGTAGTGTTATACTTTTTGCTTCACCGAGTGTGTCGGTAGCCCAATATGATGCACCTCTTATGGAAGATGCCCTTTATTCTGTTTTATTTCCGAAAATAAATAAAGCAATTGAAAAACAATATGGGAGCTTGAAGCCTTATCAATGTCCTAAAATTATTAGTTTAAAAAAAGTGTATAGCGGTACATATTTATTTCAAGCAAGTATTGAAGTAACGAAGTATGAACGAGTTGCTGGGAAAATTGCTCCACCATTTGAGAAGGTAACGATTACATTTAATAATGAAGAAGGCGAATGGGAAGTGTCAAAGATTTCAGTAAAGCGCTTACCAAATGATACGAAATTAAACTGTAAAAAAACAATATAAAAAATTGTTTGACAAATAAAATGGTCCTTTGGTATTGTTAATAGCAACAATTAGATGTTTGAAAATTAAATAGACTTACCTCATCTACTCTCAAAGGTAGAGGCCGCGATAGGAAAGAGTAAGCTATGGGAGATTTAATGGAATCTGTGATCATAGGTTGAAAGGGACTATTGCCGAAATATAAGAATAACCATCTTATTCATATATTGGGACTACATTGAATAAATGTAGTACTGTCATAATATTTCTTTTATGGAGAGCTATTTGGAGATGTTGATGCGGTTTCTTATTTTGAGGAGATAACAACTCGTTTATTTTTTCAATATATATTTTTCCTAATAAGAAACGCGTGTGAACATTGTTCCGCGCGTTTTTTGTCTATCTAAAAGCGTGCTGCAATGAATAGAAGATTGGGGTTATGAGTTTTAGAGGAAATAAGGGAGGAATTCAAATGTATTTACACGGCACAAGCCGAATCAATGGGCAAGGACACTTAGAAATTGGAGGGTGCGATACGACGCAGCTAGCAAAACAATACGGAACACCACTTTATGTATACGATGAAGAGTCAATTCGAGGAAAGTGCCGCGCGTTTCATCGTGCGTTTAAAGAAAGTGGTTTCTCTTATCAAGTAGCATATGCAAGCAAGGCGTTCTTGTGCATGGAGATGTGCCGAATGGCTCGTGAAGAGAATATGTCATTAGATGTTGTTTCTGGAGGAGAATTATATACTGCGCTGCAAGCAGGATTTCCGGCATCACGCATTCATTTTCACGGAAATAATAAAACAGAAGAAGAAATTGTGATGGCTCTTCAGGCGAATATTGGTTGTTTTGTCGTAGATAATTTCTTGGAATTAGAAATTTTGCATGATTTAGCAGTGCAACATGGGAAATTTGTGAACATATTAATTCGTGTAACGCCCGGAGTAGAAGCGCACACACATGAATATATTACAACAGGCCAAGATGATTCGAAATTTGGATTTGGCGTGTCAAATGGTCAAGCGATGCAAGTGATTGAGATTGCTTTACAAAAATCAAATTATAACGTGTTAGGGATTCATTCACATATCGGATCACAAATATTTGAAACGGCCGGCTTTGTGCGAGCGATTGAAGTTCTTCGTCAATTTTTAGAACAAGTGAGAGAGCGAACAAACTATGTAGTAAAAGTGCTAAATGTAGGCGGAGGATTCGGAATACGCTACACAGAGTCAGATACACCATTAACTCTTGAGACATATGTGCGAGCTGTAACAAGTGCGGTGAGGGAACAATTTACGGTATGTAATTATCCATTGCCAGAAATATGGGTTGAACCAGGCCGTAGTATTGTAGGGGATGCTGGAACGACAATTTATACAGTCGGATCTGTGAAAGACATTCCTGGTATTCGGAAATATGTATCAGTGGATGGTGGGATGACTGATAATTTAAGACCTGCTTTATATAACGCTCGTTATGAAGCGATGTTAGCGAATCGAGGGAATGATGAGAATGAGGAACTTGTTTCGATTGCTGGGAAGTGCTGTGAGAGTGGAGATATGTTAATTTGGGATATTACTCTACCGAAAGTTGCTTCAGCCGATTTACTAGCAATTTCTTGTACAGGGGCATACGGGTACTCGATGGCGAATAATTATAATCGGATTCGTAGACCAGCTGTCGTCTTCGCGAAGGGCGGCACATCACAAATTGTTGTAGAGCGTGAAACATATGAAAATATTATTGGGAACGATCGCATACGTATTAAAGAACTTGTTTAAATGAGGAAAAAGGAGTTGTTCGGATGGGCAATTCCTTTTTTATAAAATAAAATAATTAAAATATATCGGAAAACTAGGATTGAAAAAAATCAGAATTGTGATAAAATACAAATACAAAGCTTATCAAGAGAAGCGGAGGGAACTGGCCCGACGAAGCTCGGCAACCTGCTTATAGAAAGCAAGGTGCTAAATCCAGCAAAATGGAATCCATTTTGAAAGATAAGGTAAAATATATTACCGAACAGTCTTTTCGAAATGGGAAAGATTTTTTTTATGAATAAAAAGGGGGGCTGTTCGCGTGAGTGTACGGGAACATTTTGAGGAAGTATCTGAGAAAATTCAAGCGATGCTTGCTGATATGAAATATGGTTCAATTACAATTGTTGTGCAAGATGGGAAAGTCATTCAATTAGAGAAAAGTGAAAAGGTACGTTTAAAGTAAAAAGCGCTGACTAGAAAAACTAGAGGCGGTTTTAACCTATTATATTAGGTTAAAACCGTCTTTTTGCTTTTACAGGGGGAAAGAACATGTTGACGTATGAAACGTGGGAAGAAAATAATGTTTCATTTTCAGAAGAAGATGAAACGAAAGGCGCGCTATCAGTATTAAGTTGGGCTTATAAAGAATATAAAAGTGAAATTGTATACGCATGTAGCTTCGGAGTGGAAGGGATGGTATTGCTGCATCTTATAAACCAAGTAAATCCATCTGCTAAAGTTGTATTTTTAGATACGAATGTTCATTTTCAAGAAACGTATGAATTAATTCAAAAAGTGCGGAAACGATTTCCTTCATTGAATATTATAGAAAAACAGCCGGAACTTACGCTTGATGAACAAGCGAAGTTGCATGGTGAGAAATTATGGGAAAGTAATCCGAACCTTTGTTGTAAAATTAGAAAAATTTTACCGTTAGAAAAATCATTAGCAGCGGAAAAAGCGTGGATATCGGGCTTAAGGAGGGAACAATCAGAAACGCGTAAGCATACAAAGTTTATAAATCAAGATCATCGCTTTCAATCTATTAAAGTTTGTCCACTTATTCATTGGACGTGGAAAGAAGTTTGGCGATATGTATACAAACATAGCTTGCCGTATAACCCGCTGCATGATGTTGGATATCCAAGTATTGGGTGTGAGAAATGTACGTTACCTGTAGGTGAGGGTGGCGATTCGAGAGATGGTAGGTGGTCTGGGAAAGCGAAAACAGAATGTGGTCTTCATTACCAATAAGATGAATTTGAAAATAAAGCTAAGAGAGGAAATAGAAAATGAGTACAAGAAACGAATTAATAAATCGTATAGACGAGACGTACGACTTATCACAAATCGAAAAAGAAATTGAACTAGACAACATTGCTTTAAGTGATTTAGAGCTATTAGCGACAGGGGCATATAGCCCACTTACTGGTTTTTTAGGAAAGAAAGATTATGATTCGGTCGTAGAAACACTTCGCTTAGCAAACGGGAGCGTATGGAGTATACCGATTACATTACCAGTAACAGAAGAAGTAGCAGAGAGTCTGAAAGCTGGAGAGGAAGTAAAACTTGTTAATGCTGAAAATGTATATGGTGTCATTCAAATAGAAGATATTTTTGTACCTGACAAGGAAAAAGAAGCGTTACTTGTGTATAAAACGACGGATGAGGCTCATCCAGGAGTGAAAAAATTATATGAACGACCGAACGTTTATGTCGGGGGAGCCATTATTCTTACAAAACGCTTTGAAAATAATCCGTTTCCTTCTTATCATTTAGATCCAATTGAAACGAGAGAAGAATTTAAAAAACGTGGTTGGAAAACAGTGGTTGGATTTCAAACGAGAAATCCGGTACATCGTGCCCATGAATACATTCAAAAATCTGCCCTTGAAATTGTAGATGGTCTCTTTTTAAATCCACTCGTTGGGGAAACGAAGTCGGACGATATTCCTGCTGATGTAAGGATGGAAAGCTATGAAGTATTACTTCAAAACTATTATCCGAAAGATCGTGTCTTTTTAGGTGTATTTCCTGCAGCAATGCGTTACGCAGGACCGAGGGAAGCGATATTCCATGCATTAGTCAGAAAGAATTTTGGATGCACCCACTTTATCGTAGGGCGCGATCATGCAGGAGTAGGAGATTATTACGGGACTTATGAAGCACAAGAAATTTTTACAAACTTTACAGTGGAAGAGTTAGGGATTACACCGTTATTTTTTGAACATAGCTTTTACTGCACGAAATGTGAAGCGATGGCTTCGACGAAAACATGCCCACACGGAAAAGAGGAGCATGTCATTTTATCAGGTACGAAAGTAAGAGAACTATTAAGAAACGGTGAGGTTCCGCCGAGTACATTTAGTCGTAAAGAAGTAGTGGAAGTGCTAATTAAAGGTTTGAAAAAAGAAGTAGTAACAGAATAGGGAGAGAATGACATGGATACGAATATTACTTGGCATACAGCATCTGTTTCAAAAGATGAGAGAAGAGTAAGAAATGGGCATCATAGTTTTGTAGTTTGGTTTACTGGTCTATCAGCTTCAGGTAAATCTACGGTGGCGAACGCGGTTGCTCGTAAACTATTTGAAAAGAATATTGGAAACTATGTACTAGATGGAGATAATGTACGCCACGGTTTAAATAAAGACTTAGGTTTTTCTGAAAGTGATCGTATGGAAAATATAAGACGGATTGGTGAGGTGGCGAAGCTATTTGTAGATCAAGGTACTGTTGTTCTTACAGCGTTTATTTCACCGTTTCGAGTAGACCGAAAACAAGTTAGAGATCTATTAGCGGCAGATGAGTTTATAGAAGTGTTTGTAAAATGTCCAATTGAAGAGTGTGAAAAACGTGATCCAAAAGGGTTATACAAAAAGGCAAGACAGGGTGATATTAAAGAGTTTACTGGTGTTGATTCACCGTATGAGGAGCCAGAGAAAGCAGAGTTAATTGTAGAAACGCACAAGTATTCTATTGAAGAATGTGCAGAACAAATCGTGAAGTACTTACAAGAGCGTAGTTTTATATAGGGGGATAAAAAATGAGTTATGAAAAAGTATGGGCTAACAATGAAAAATTAAATCAGACTGAGAAAAATAAATTGAAAAAAGATGGATTGGAAATCTTTAATGATATTCCTTACTATGCAGAGAATGGCTTCGAATCTATTCCGAAAGAAGAGTGGGACGCATTCAAATGGGCAGGGTTATATTTACAAAGACCGAAAGAAGCTGGATATTTTATGATGCGTGTAAATATTCCTTCAGGGATTATTACGAATGCACAGGCAGAAGTGCTTGCTTCTATCGCTGAGGATTATGGGCGTGACGTAATAGATATTACGACAAGACAGGCGATTCAGTTTCATTGGTTAGAAATTCATCAAATTCCAGATATTTTTAAAAGATTAGCAAGAGTTGGGTTATCTTCAGCGGGGGCGTGTGGTGATATAACGCGTAATATTACAGGGAATCCACTTGCTGGTATTGATGCAAATGAACTGTTTGATACAACGGGTATTGTGAAAGAGGTATATGATTATTTCCAACATAATGAAGAGTTTTCTAACTTACCGCGTAAATTTAAAATGTCTATTAGTTCTAACATTTATAATTCAGCAAACGCAGAGATTAACTGTGTTGCATTTACACCTGCTACGAAAGAAATAGATGGTGAGAAAAAAGTTGGTTTTCATATAAAAGTAGGCGGTGGATTATCAGCTCGTCCATATTTAGCTGATGAATTAGATGTATTCGTTTTACCAGAAGAAGTGAAGGGGGTAGCAATTGCGATTGCTACGATATTCCGTGATTTTGGATACCGCGAAAAACGTCATTTAGCCCGTTTGAAATTTCTAGTTGCAGACTGGGGAGCAGAGAAATTTAAAGAAAAACTAATAGAGTATATAGGACCATTGCAAAGTAAAGGAGAAAGTGCTCTCAAAGGATGGAATGCGGGATACTTTTATGGTGTTCAAGATCAAAAACAAGATGGACTAAAATATGTAGGTTTTAATGTGCCGGTAGGACGTCTACATGCAGAAGAAATGTTTGAGATTGCAAGAATTGCTAAGCAGTATGGAAATGGACAGATTCGTACATGTAATTCGCAAAACTTCATTATTCCGAATGTTCCGCCAGAAAATGTGACGGGTTTACTAAATGAGCCGTTGTTTGAAGCCATATCAGCAAGTCCAAAATCGTTTATTGGTCATGCAGTTTCCTGCACCGGTATTGAATATTGCAATCTTGCTTTAGTAGAAACGAAAGAAAGATTGCGAAAAATTGCCGAATACTTAGATACACAAATTGCACTCGATGTTCCGGTTCGTATTCATATGGTAGGGTGCCCGAATTCATGTGGTCAACGTCAAATTGCTGACATTGGATTACAAGGGGTGAAAATGAAAACGAAGGAAAAAGGAATTGTTGAAGCATTTGAAATATACGTAGGTGGAACATTGTTAGATGGCGGTGCTTACAATCAAAAGTTAAAAGGGAAAATAGATGGCGAGGATCTACCTGATGTACTTGCATCATTTATAAGCTATTTCAAAGAGAATAAATTACCAGCTGAAACGTTTTATGATTTTGTCGGCCGTGTTGGTATAGAGACATTACAAATAGCGTTAAATACTGTGTTAGAAGAAGTAATAGCGTCTTAGGAGGGACAATATGGATTTATATCGATTTGAAGCTGTGTTAGTAAATAGTATTGTTCCGATTGTTGTTGTTGCTCAAAGTGAAGAACAGGCATTTAATCTCGCGGAGATAGAGCTTGAAAAGCATTTTTTACCGTTACCAGAAGTAAAGGAGATTTCCCTATTTGAAAAAAAGAAGATTCGAAAAGGTGCAGCATTTGTTATTCATGAGTAGGGAAAAGGTAATACGAAATAATGAAAACTTCCATTCGTATATAAGGATGGAAGTTTCACTTTAATAGTAGAAATGAGGAGAGATGATGGGGAAGGTTTATATCGTTGGTGCAGGTCCTGGTGATCCAGAGTTAATTACTGTGAAAGGGTTGAAATGTATTGAGAAGGCAGACGTTATTTTATACGACCGTCTCGTGAATAAAGAGTTACTTTCATACGCAAAGCCTGAAGCAGATTTAATTTATTGCGGAAAACTACCAAATTATCACACGATGAAGCAAGAGACGATTAACACGTTTCTTATTAAATATGCGAAAAAGGGAAAAGTTGTAACGAGACTTAAGGGCGGCGATCCATTTGTATTTGGTAGAGGAGGAGAAGAAGCTGAAGCGTTAGCAAAGCAAGGTGTACCATTTGAAATCGTTCCTGGTATTTCAGCTGGAATAGCTGCTCCTGCTTATGCTGGCATTCCAGTGACACATCGTGATGCAAGTGCAAGTTTTGCTATTGTGACAGGGCATAGGAAAGAAGGTGCTGAAGAAGAAGTGAAGTGGGAAAATTTAGCGAAAGGTGTAGAGACTTTAGCTGTATATATGGGGGTTAGCAATTTACCCTACATATGTGAACAACTGATGAAGCATGGAAAAGACAAAAGTACACCTGCTGCTATTATTGAACGGGGAACGACATCAATGCAGCGCACAGTTGTTGGGACGTTAGGAACAATTGTGGATGTTGCAAAAAAAGAACAAATTCAAAATCCGAGCATGATTGTAATTGGAGAAGTGGTCCGTTTTAGAGAAAAAATCCATTGGTTTGAGAAACAGACAGAAAGTACCTATCAAGTAAGTGGAGTGTTATAAAATGAAAGCCATCTTATATATATGTCATGGAAGTCGTTTGAAAGCAGCTAAAGAAGAAGCGGTTGCATTTATAACGTCATGCATGAACCGTGTAGAGGCAAGTATTCAAGAAGTTTGTTTTTTAGAGTTAGCGAGTCCAACGATTGATGAAGGGTTCCGTACATGTGTGAAGCGTGGTGCTACAGAGATTATTGTTATTCCAGTTTTTTTATTAGCGGCAGGTCATGTGAAAAAAGATATACCGTTTGAATTGGAAAAGTTAAATAATCAATTTTCGAATGTTAAATTGACCTACGGTAACCCGTTTGGAGTATCAGAAACACTTGTGAAATCGGTGTATAGCGGAAGTGGCATTGAACAGGAAGATAAGAATGAAGTGACGCTACTTCTCGTTGCAAGAGGGAGTAGTGATCCTGAAGTATTAAGAGATATAAACTGGATTGCTTCTTTATTTCAACATGAAGAGAACATTAAAAAAGTAGAGGTTTGTTATTTAGCGGCTGCCGAGCCGAAATTTGAGGAGAAGTTAAAGGAAGTTGTTGAACGAAAAGAAAAGAATATCGTTGTACTGCCTTACTTATTATTTACAGGTTTACTTATGAAACATATTGAAAAAGAAGTGCGCCAATATGAGTCGGATGAGATAAAAATAAGTCCGTATTTAGGAAAGAATGAAGCGTTTCAATATATGTTAATTCAGAAAACGAAGAAATTATTGAAGGGAGATCAATATGTATCCACTTACAGTGCGAGTTGAGAAGAAACGTGTTGTTGTCATTGGTGGAGGAAAAGTCGCGGGATTCAAAATTATTCCTTTACTAAAACAAGGTGCGGATATAGTTGTGATAAGTCCTGAATTGGATGCGAATTTAGTGAAACTAGTGGAAGAAAAGCAAATTCGTTGGTATCAAAGGGAGTATGAAAAAAGTGATATTCAAGGTGCTTTTTTAGTTGTTGCAGCGAGTAGTGATGCCGTATTAAATGAACAAATTGCTGAAGATAGCACAGAGAATCAGTTAGTAAATGTTATTACGAACCCGGAAAGTGGCAATGTTCATTTTCCGGCGGCAATTCATCGTGGATTACTGAATGTGGCTGTTTCTACTGGAGGAGCAAGTCCGAAACTGGCAAAAAAAATTCGTGATGATATCGCAAATAAATATGATGAGGCGTATGGATCGTATCTTGATTTTTTATACGAAGTTAGAATAAAAGTGAAAGAATTACAAATAGAGAAAAGAGAGAGAAATATATTGTTGCAAGAAGTATTAAAGTCGATATATGTTCAAAATGAACAAAAAAGAGAATTGTTTTTACAAGAATTAGAGAGAAGAGTTCATATAGGATAATGAATAAATTGTACTTTACAACTATAAAAATATAATTTATAATCACAAGTAACTTCAATAAATGAAATCGATGAGCAAGAAGAGTATGTATATTTGATACGTTCAGAGAGCTGGGATAAGGTGGGAGCCCGGTACGATAAAATATACAGAATGGGCTTGCGAGAGGTATGTTGAACATTGTAGTAGGCAACCCGGGTTCCGCCGTTAAAAGGATAGAGTATCGGAGTTTTCCTGTACTTGAACAAGTGGGATTTATCAATCCAATTGAGGTGGTACCACGGTATTTACATTACATATATCGTCCTCTACATGCATATTTGCGTGTAGGGGACTTTTTTATTTTCTAAAGGAGGTGTGCGAGTATGAAATGAAAGTGTATAATTAACAAAAGTTTAAATATTCAGAAAAGGAGAATTTATGATGAAAGAAACACAGCAATGGACGTCGAAAATAGGCTTTGTACTCGCAGCAGCCGGAGCCGCAGTAGGTCTTGGTGCCATATGGAAATTTCCATATGTTGCAGGTAATGGTGGGGGAGGCGCATTCTTCCTTGTATTTTTACTATTAACTTTATTTATAGGTATGCCTTTACTATTAGCGGAGTTTGTTATTGGACGTAGCACTCAAAAAGAGGCGGTTACAGCTTATAAAGTACTAGTACCAAATAGTAAAGTATATCCTTGGATTGGTCGTATGGGAGTTGTAACTTGTTTTAGTGTACTCTCTTTTTATAGTGTTGTAGGTGGATGGATTTTACTGTATTTATACTATAGTATTACAGGAAGCTTCTGGAATGGTGTTGTTGATTACGGGAAATTGTTTGGTGAAACGATTTCAAATCCAGTAAGCGCGATTGGAGCGCAATTTATCTTCATGCTTTGCACTATTTTTGTTGTAAGTAAAGGTGTCGAGAAAGGAATAGAAAAAGCAAGTAAGTATATGATGCCGCTATTATTCATTTTATTTATTGCTATCATTATTCGTGCGTTAACACTTGATGGTGCTATGGCTGGGGTAGAGTTCTTCTTAAAACCAGATTTCTCAAAGCTGACAGCAGATACGATTTTATACGCGATGGGACAATCGTTCTTCTCACTAACAGTAGGTGCCTCAGTAATGGTCACGTATAGTTCGTACTTGAAGAAAGAAGAACATTTAGCGAAATCAGCAACATCTATTGTAAGTTTAACTGTTTTTGTTACAGTACTTGCAGGATTAGCAATTTTCCCAGCGATTTTCGCATTAGGCGTTAAGCCGACTGAAGGGCCAGGATTACTGTTTATCGTCCTTCCGGCAGTATTTGCAAAAATACCATTTGGACAATTTTTCTTTGTTATGTTTTTAATTTTATTCTTCTTTGCGACTTTAACATCAGCAATTTCAATGCTTGAAATTGTAGTAGCATCTGTTGCGAAAGGTAATGAGAAGAAGCGTCCGTCAGCATCATTATTAATTGGTATTCTTATTTTTGCAGTTGGAATCCCGTCAGCATTATCGTTTGGAATTATGAGTGATGTGAAAATATTTGGTAAGACATTCTTTGATTTCGTCGATTTTTCGGTAAGTAATGTATTACTGCCGCTCGGAGTACTAGCCATTTCGCTATTCGTACCAAATAAAATGAGTAAAGAGATGTTAATGAAAGAATTAGAAGTTACGGAAACGAAAGGGAAAACATTATTTAATATTTGGTTCTTCTTGCTTCGTTATGTTATTCCAGTAACTGTAATTATTGTATTTTTAAATGCGATAGGCGTATTTAAAATGTTTGCATAATAAAACGACGGAGAAATCTCCGTCGTTTTATTATGTAGTAGGTGTATTTAATAAACGATTATACGCTTTATAGGCTGTGACGACTGCGATAAATGATCCGATTAAAAATAATGCTGAGCCGCCAAATGTAAATATTCGGCCAATGTAAGTTTCTCTAGCTTCTTCTATTTTTTGTTGTAATTGTGTATTCATATGATTCACCTCATAAAATATAGGCATGTAGTTGTAGTCTATGTGGAATGCCTATAGTGTGTGAAGTGGAAATAAAAAAACTCGGTATGCACCGAGTTTTTTTATAATCCGATATAAGGAGATGGATCAACTGCATTTGTCTTGCCGACATTCCATTCTCCAAGGTGAAGTTCGAAGTGTAAATGTTGTCCATATGATTGGCCAGTGTTCCCCATAAATCCAAGTTGAGTGCCTTGTTTTACGGTTTGTCCATTTGATACAGAACGGCTACTCATATGAGCATATACTGTCGTATATGTTTTTCCGTTTATACGGTGAGATAAGTACACAACGTTTCCGTAACTAGATGATAATTCCGAGCGGATAACAACGCCATCAGCAGCGGCAATAATTGGAACGGTTCCTGAAGCTGCGATATCGATTCCCTTATGGTTATCTATAGAGCGCACGCCAAACCCAGAAGTTTTTGATCCAGCTGCCGGCTTAATAAACCCGCCAATATTTGTATCGTGTGGTGTTGGAGCTGCTTGAGCTGTTTGAGCAGATGTAGTAGCTTGTTTACGAGCTTCTTCTGCCTTGCGAGCTTCCTCAGCTTTACGAGCCTCTTCGGCACGCTTTTCTTCTTCAATTGCTTTTTGAACAGCTTGACGCTGGTTTTCTAAAATACCTTTGGATTCTTCTAATCCTTCAATCTCTGAATCTACTTTTGCTACTTTCGTATGTAGATCGCTAATAAAGCTTTGCTGCTGTTGTTGGTTATTTTGTAATTCTTGCTGTTTTTGTTCTAATTTTTGCTCGGATTCTTTTAATTGTTGCTCTTTTTTCTCAACAGCCTCTTTTTCAGTTGCTACAGCATTTTGGTCAGTTGTTTGCTTTTTCACAATATCTGTATCGTTGTTTAAAATTAAACTTACAGAGTACATATTATCAACAAGATCAGCAATATTTGTAGAATTTGTTAATACCTCTGTAATGATATTTGTACGAGGTTTTTCTTGCATAGATTGTAAACGTTGCTTAATAACTTCCTGACGCGTATCTATGTTTGTTTGTAATTGCTCTATATGTTTCTTTTTTTCAGCGATTACTTGTTGTGTTTTACTAATTTCTTTTTTTGTATCGTTTAATTCAGCTTCGTTTTTATTAATAGAAGTAGTTAGGTCGTCGATTTTCTTTTGTAATTCTTGAATTTCCTTTTCTATTTGTTCTTTCTCGGCTGATTTATTTTGTAAGTCATTTTGTTTTCCTTCTAATTCAGATTGAATATTAGATAATTTATCTTGATTCGTTTCAGCGTATGCGGGTGAAAGAAACGGAGAAACAAAAATCGTTCCTGCTGCTAAAACACTGAACGCTGCAAATTTCTTTTTCATGGTTGTCTGGCTCCTTTCCCTATGAATGTTATATATCATAAGAAGAAGAGTGTCTATCGTTGTAACCATAATGTAAAGAAAATTTTATAAAATTGCTAAGTTTTGTCGGAATTTATCATTTTTTAATGATAATTGTCATGTTGGATGCACTTTTTTATTCGTTCAACAAGGATGTATTTTTTGGATTTTATTGTAAAATAAAGGGAAAATATATTTGTTTTATATAGTAAAATAGTAGATAGGAATCCAATAAAACACTGATAAGGAATCGTTCTCATGTGAGGTTTTCTGACATGGGTTTTGTTTTTGTCAAGAAAATTATTTGCGTTCGGGCAAACTTATTTTGTTGTCAGATTTAAAATTTTGATTTATGATTTTTAACAGGGACAAAATGTAGTGAATTGTCGAATAATATGTAATACTCTTAATTTCATGTTTTTATAGAGATAGAATGAGAGATAGAGTGACACATCGAAGAGGGGGTTACAACAAATATGAAAAGAATAGGACTTGCATGGCAAATATTAATAGGACTTGCGCTTGGTATTGCAGTTGGGGCGATTTTCTTTGATAATCCAGCGGTTGTGAAATATTTACAACCAATTGGTGATATTTTCATCCGATTAATTAAAATGATCGTTGTACCAATTGTTGTAGCAAGTATTGTTGTTGGGGTTGCTGGTGTTGGTGATGTAAAAAAACTGGGCCGACTAGGCGGAAAAACAATTCTTTATTTTGAAATTATTACAACAATTGCAATTATTGTCGGTCTATTAATTGCGAATATTTTCCAACCAGGAAAAGGCGTAAATATGGATCAGTTAACGAAGACAGATATTTCGAAATATACACATACGACAGAGCAAGTGCAAAGTCATTCATTTGCAGATACATTTGTAAATATTGTTCCAACGAACATTATGAAGTCATTAGCTGACGGAGATATGCTTGCTATTATCTTCTTCTCTGTATTATTTGGTTTAGGTGTCGCAGCAATTGGTGAAAGAGGAAGACCGGTTCTTCAATTTTTCCAAGGTGTAGCTGATGCAATGTTTTACGTAACGAACCAGGTTATGAAATTTGCACCATTTGGTGTATTTGCGCTAATCGGTGTTACAGTTTCTACATTTGGTCTTGCGTCATTAATTCCATTAGGGAAATTACTAATTGTCGTATATGGGGCAATGATCTTCTTCGTTGTAGTTGTCTTAGGACTTACAGCGAAAATATTTGGAATTAACATTTTCCAATTCTTTAAGATTTTGAAAGACGAACTGATCTTAGCGTACTCTACAGCAAGTTCAGAAACAGTTTTACCGAAAATCATGGAGAAAATGGAGAAGTTCGGTTGTCCGAAAGCAATTACATCTTTCGTTATTCCGACAGGTTATTCATTTAACTTAGATGGATCAACTTTATATCAAGCAATTGCGGCTATTTTCTTAGCACAAATGTACGGTATTGATTTATCTATTACACAACAAATTACATTATTACTCGTATTAATGGTTACATCAAAAGGTATCGCAGGTGTACCAGGCGTATCATTCGTTGTATTATTAGCGACACTTGGTACAGTAGGTATTCCACCTGAAGGTTTAGCCTTCATCGCTGGTATTGACCGTATTTTAGATATGGCTCGTACAGCAGTTAACGTTGTAGGTAACTCTTTAGCAGCTGTAGTTATGTCTAAGTGGGAAGGTCAGTATGACGCTGAAAAAGGACAAGCTTATTTGAAAGAAATTTCTAATAAGCAAGCAGCTTAATTATAATTTGAACAAGCTCTCACATAATATGTGGGAGCTTTTCTATATAGAAGGGAAGCGGACGTAATGAAACGTAAGTATGGTGACGGTTCTTCGTGGAAGCGACTAATAGAGAAAAATTATAGGGTTAAGCAAGTAGAAGAGGGAATGCTAGGAATACTGGAAATAAAAAAGGTGAGAGAACCTAGTTGTAAAGAATATGATGGTGAAGAACTTTGTATTGCAGCGGATCAGTATACGTGGATTCAATATTTCATAAACGGGAAAAACTTTGCGATTACAGCTATGTTAGATGGTCAGAAAAAATTAGTGCAATATTATATCGATGTGGCGAAAGAATATGAAATAGACGACCGTGGTTTACCGTATTTTGATGATTTATATTTAGATGTAGTGTTATTACCGAATGGTAAGATGTATGTATTGGATGAAGATGAGCTAGAGGATGCTTATAAAAGTGGCGATGTTACAAAAGAAGAGTATGAGCTAGCTTGGTACACTACGAAATGGATAATAGCTGCAATAAAAAAGAGTGAATTTTATTGGATTGCAATATTGGAAAAAGAAATCAAAAAGTTAAAATGATTGTTGTATTCAAATTTTTGTATAATTACCAAAAAAATCTATACAAAAAATAATTGACTTTTGTTTTGTAAGCGAGTAAAGTTAGGGAAGAAATTATTATTAAAAAATAAATATGAAACCTTCTTATAAAGAGAGGCGGAGGGACTGGCCCTACGATGCCTCGGCAGCGGACTCGATTTCAGAGTGCTGTGCCAAATCCAGCAAGCATGTGCTTGAAAGATGAGAAGAGTGTTTCTTATAGATGTATAAGACCTCTTCTCATTGGAAGAGGTCTTTTGTTATTCATTAGAAAAAGGTTGAAACTAGGGAGAGATGGTACTTTGAAAGAAACGAGAGGAAATGGTTTGGCTTTATTACCACTTGGGATATTTTTGGCGCTATTTATTGGTTCTGGAATTATTACAGGTGATTTCTATAAATTGCCGATACTTGTAGCAATTTCAATTGCTGTAGGAGTCGCTTTAGCAATGAATCGTAAAGAAAGTTTTAATGTAAAAGTAGAACGATTCGCTAAAGGTGCAGGGAACCCGGATATTATGATTATGGTTCTGATTTTTGTACTGGCAGGAGCGTTTTCTGAAACAGCAAAAGGGATGGGTGGCGTTGATTCTACAGTTAATTTAGCGTTATCCATTTTACCGCAAGGATTTATTGTAGCTGGAATTTTTGTTATAGGGGCATTTATTTCATTAGCGATGGGAACTTCAATGGGAACAATTGCTGCATTAGCACCAATTGCTGTAGGTATTAGTGGACAAACTGATATCTCAATTGCACTTACGATGGCTACTGTTGTTGGTGGGGCGATGTTTGGTGATAATTTATCATTTATTTCAGATACAACAATCGCAGCTGTACGTTCACAAGGAACGGAAATGAAAGATAAGTTTAAAACGAACTTTTTAATTGTATTACCAGCAGCTATTATTACAATTGTACTATTAGTAATCGTTACTTTAGGAAGCGATACGCAGATTAAAGCGCATAGCTTTGACTGGATAAAGATTTTACCGTATGCAGGAGTACTTATTACAGCATTGCTTGGTTGGAATGTACTTATTGTGTTAACTGGTGGAACTGTACTATCCGGCGTTATAGGTCTTTTAGATGGAAGTTACACGTTAGAGAGTTTCTTTAAAAGTGTAACGACTGGAATGGGCGGTATGATGGAGTTAGTATTACTTGCTATTTTAATTGGCGGTATGGTCGAACTGATTCAATATAATGGTGGCATTCAATATTTAATGAATATTTTAACGCGTAACATTCGTTCAAAAAAAGGAGCAGAGTTCGGTATCGCTGGCTTAGTGAGTATGACGAATATGTGTACAGCAAATAATACGATTTCTATTATCTTTACAGGTCCGCTTGCGAAAAACATTGCAGATCAATATGAAATTGATCCTCGTAAATCAGCGAGTGTATTAGATCTTTTCTCATGCTGTGTGCAAGGATTAATTCCGTATGGTGCGCAAATGTTAACGGCAGCAGGATTTGCGGCGTTATCTCCGATTGAATTGTTACCATATGCGTTTTATCCGATTTTAGTTGGAGTATGTGGAATTATTTCTATATTAATTGGTTTCCCGAAGTTTTCTAAAGTAGCGGGAAAGAAAGAGTATCACAAAACAGCATAATTTAAAATGAAGTTTATGAATAATAACGAAAGCCGTACAGAGAATGTTCTCTGTACGGCTTTTTTTTGCGATAAAAGAGTGAATTATCCTATCCTACCGCATATTTTTACAAAAGGCTGAATGCAACTCAGTCTTAAGTCTGAGTCGAAAACGGTTCTTAAGCTCGTTATGGAAAAGTGAAAAAATAGTTAAGATAAGAGTATCAAATCGAAGGGAGGCAAGCACAAGATGAAACAATTTCTAGCGTTTATCGCGGCTGGTATTTTAGCTTTAATTGCTCTTGGCAGTCTTGCTGGTATTATAGGATTCGCAATTGGAGCAGGAGTTGTGTACTGGAGCTATAAATCATTTGTGCGAGCACAATCATTTTTTGGAAAGTTAGCTTGGGGTATTGTTGGTTTGATCGGCTTGTCCATCGCCCTTTCTCATTCCCCAGCATTAATCGGTATCGCAGCATTAGTAGTTTTATACTACGGATACCGTGAGTGGAAAAAAGAAAAAAATGTAGTTGTTGATTCTGCACCAGAAAGTTCTAAACCATATAGCAACTTTGAAGATGAGTGGAACAAGTTAATGAAAAACTAATAAAAAATTAATAAAAACCAAATTAAATTGATAAAGTAGAAGAGAGGAAGATTATAATGAAACAATCTTTATTCGGACGTGTACGCGATGCAATTTTAGCAGATTTTCATAATGTGTTAGATGAGAAAGAAAGGAAAAATCCAATCGCGATGTTAAATCAATATTTACGCGATAGTGAGCGTGAAATAACAAAAATTGAGAAGTTAATTGAGCGCCACAAAACATTAAAATCTAATTTCGCTCGTGAGCTTGAGCAAGCACGTTATTTCGTTAATAAAAGATCAAAGCAAGCGATCGTCGCTCAAGAAGCAGGCGAATTACAACTACATGAGCGTGCGTTACAAGAAGTAGCGTATTATGAAGGGCAAGTAACTCGATTAGAAGAAATGTATGCAGGTGTTGTAGAGCAAATTGATGAGTTAGAGCGTCGTCTTGCTGAGATGAAAAATAAATTAAAAGAAATGCACGCAAAACGTATGGAATTAATGGCACGTGAAAATATGGCACATGCAAATCGTCGTATGAATACAGCGATGCATAAAATGGATGAAAATAATCCGTTCTTACGCTTTGAAGAAATTGAAGATCATATTCGCGACTTAGAATCTCGTATAAATGAGGAGCATGAACGTGACACATTTGATATGAAGATTGCAAAGCTTGAGCGTGAAATGAAAGAGAAGAATGATGTATCGTTAACGAAAGAGTTAACAAAATAATAGTAGTATATTATAAAACAGGCTTATGATATAGTGATAGGAGAAAAGGTGTTGGAAAGCAATGCCTTTTCTTCTATGTATATGTAACAAGAAGGGGGGAGCTGAAATGAAGAAACAATTTTCAAAAACACAATTAATGGGGATGCTCCTCATCATATTTGGATTCGGTCTTTTTCTTGATATGATACTTGGACATTTTGAACCAGGTGGTCTCATTTTTGCATTTATTATGCTTATGTTTGGAAGGCATTATCGTAAGAAGAATCGTTACGTACGGGGAAATGTATTTTTATTTGTTGGTGGTATCGTATTTCTATTCTTCTTATTTTCATCAGCAGCATTTGTTCTTGTCGTATTTGCTTGTTTAGCTTTAATTGGTTATCAACTGATTCAACAAGGACATCAGCAAAAAGCAATGAAGGTTGAAATTAAAGAAAAAGGGATTATAGACGAAGAGAAGCAAATATATCGTACAGAACCATATTTAAAAAATATGTTTGTAGGGAATATACGAATGATGGATCATATTTATGAACTTGAGGATATTAATGTTCAATATGGCGCTTGTGATGTGGAAATAGATTTAACAACTGCTATGATTCCAGAAGGAGAAACGGTAATTGTTATCCGAGGTATCGTTGGTAATATTCGTTTATACGTGCCATATGATATTGAGTTGTCTTTAAATCATTCTGTTATTGTCGGACGTGTGCTCCTGCCAGGACATGAAGAGACAGGATTTAATTGTAATGTTACATTTAGAACAGAGCAGTATAAAGAAGCTCCTCGTCGTATTAAAATTATTTCTTCGCTTGTCGTAGGCGATACGGAAGTGAGGAAAGTATAATGAAGAAACAAAAAAATATTTCGTGGATGTATATTCGTTATTCTATGTTGTCTTCCGTTAGTATTGCACTCATTTGTACAATTGTATATGTATGGAAAAGCGAGCAACAAGTGTATGATTTATTATGGAAGGAATCCATCGCTTCTGTTCCAATTGGCTTGTTTATTATGACTACAAGTTTACTTATCGGGGGAATTGTAGGATATGCAATCGGTTACTATATAGAGCAGCGTATACAAGGATTAAATACTTTTCTATTTGAAGTGGAGCGAGGGAATTTTCCGAGCGATGTTTCGTTTACTGCAGATGATGAATTTCATGAAGTAGAACGAAAAGTAATCGGTCTTGCTCGTCGATTAGAGGAGCAAGCTGGACTCTTTCAAAAAGTAACGAATGAACGAGCTCATTGGAATGAAGAGATGAGACAAGAAGCGATATCCCAAGAAAGGCATCGATTGGCGAGGGAGCTGCATGATTCTGTAAGTCAGCAGCTTTTTGCAATGTCGATGATGATGTCGGCTATTAATGAACAAGTAGCTGAAATTCCAGAAACGACAAACAAGCAGTTGCAGCTCGTTGAAAATATGGTTGTAAATGCGCAATCAGAAATGAGAGCATTGCTTCTTCATTTACGGCCTGTACAATTAGAAGGTAAGAAACTGACACAAGGTATAGAGGAATTATTGACGGAATTATCGCGAAAGCAACATATGAAAATTGAATGGCTAATCGAGCCAATAGAATTGAAAAAAGGTGTAGAAGATCATTTATTTCGTATTGTGCAAGAAGCTTTATCCAATACTTTACGACATGCGAAAGCGAAGAAAACGGAAGTACGTCTTCGGAAAATTGATCAATATGCAATTCTAAAAATTATTGATGATGGCGTTGGATTTGAAGTCGGAGTGAATAAGGCTGGTTCATATGGTTTAAGATCAATGCAAGAGCGTGTTCATGAAATTGGTGGGACATTAAAAGTACTTAGTTTCCCCGCTAAAGGGACGCAAATAGAAGTAAAAGTACCGATTATGATTGAGAGAGGGGGAGAATCATGATAAAAGTGTTACTTGTCGATGATCATGAAATGGTTCGAATGGGTGTATCAGCTTATTTATCAACGCAGCCAGATATCGAAGTAGTTGGAGAAGCTGAAAATGGAAGAAAAGGTTCAGAGTTAGCACTGCAATTAAGACCAGATATTATTTTGATGGACCTTGTCATGGATGAGATGGATGGGGTTGAAGCAACACGTGCTATTATTCAGGAATGGCCAGAAGCGAAAATTGTAGTTGTAACGAGTTTTTTAGATGATGAGAAATTGTACCCTGTTATTGAGGCTGGAGCGACAAGTTATTTATTAAAAACATCAAGAGCAAGTGATATAGCAGACGCTGTACGAGCTACTTATGATGGAGAAACGGTATTAGAGCCAAAAGTTACTGGTAAAATGATGTCTCGTATGCGTCAGAAGAAAGAACAACCTTTGCATGAGGAGTTAACAGAAAGAGAGTCTGAAATTTTGTTATTAATTGCAGAGGGGAAAAGTAATCAAGAGATTGCAGATGAATTGT
This sequence comes from Bacillus cereus group sp. MG4, assembly GCF_040460055.1. NCBI lineage: Bacteria > Bacillati > Bacillota > Bacilli > Caryophanales > Bacillaceae > Bacillus > Bacillus cereus group sp. MG4. Next base: position 4,895,952 of record NZ_JARVGZ010000001.1, read on the forward strand.
TTATTGCCCTCAAAACAGTAAAGACACATGTGAGTAATATTTTAAATAAGCTAAATGTAAGTGACCGGACACAGGCAGTTATTTATGCGTTTAGACATCAATTGACGAAATGATAAAGTGAAACTTTAATCAGTGGAGGGGCTATTCCACTGATTATTAGTTTACGCCAAATCTTTTTATTGACGTTAATGAATGTAAGCGTTATCATTGAGTTGTTAACAATACATACAAAGGGGAGAGAGTGTATGTTAGTTCAAACGATATTTGGCATGGATAAGTCTAAAAAATTAGGGGATTATGTGAACGCATTACAAGCGCTTTGTGAACAATATAATGTTGAAACAGATAAAATTGCAATTGTTGAGGCGACAGAAGAGTACTATTTATTTTTAGTAAAGCAAGAAGATTGCTACGATGTTGTCAAAGTAGAAACAGTGGATACAAATATCGAATATTATACGAAAGCATATAAAATAAGCAGTTTTAATCATACTGCTTATCAAAAGTAAAAAACTCCCTTTCGGGAGTTTTTTAGGATGCTTTTACTTCGCGGGAATCGGTTATTAAGGGAACTTTTTTCGCACCGCTTAACCTAGCGATTGTAAGGCCGATAATAGCCCCGGCTAATGCTGGTATTAGCCAGCCAATTCCTTCATTATATAAAGGGATAAATTCAAAATATGGTGTGATAAATGAAACTGAAATGCCACCTTGTTTTAATCCGTCAAATACGCTTACGATTGCTGCTCCAATTAAAGCACCTACATAAACAGAGCGATATCCACCGAAATATTTATGAAGTAACGATAGTAGAACGAGTACAATTGCAACTGGATATACAACAAGTAGAATTGGAACAGAGATGGCAATAATTTTCGTTAAACCTAAGTTGGCAACTAATAATCCTAATGCACAAATGATACTCGCGAACATTTTGTATGAAAATGTAGTCAATAATGTTGAGAAATATTGACTACACGCAGATACAAGTCCAACACAAGTTGTTAGACAAGCGAGTGTAACGATTAGAGATAATAGAAGTAAACCGTATGGACCGAATAATTGCTGTACGATAACAGTAAGTAATTGTCCGCCATTTTGTGCATATCCGAGCGAGACGCTAGTTGCACCGAGCCAGCCAAGTGCACCATATACAAGTACGAGACCAGTAGCGGCAATAAGTCCTGCTTTCGCTGTTGCGATGGCAATGGATTTACGATCCTTCACACCTTTAGAGCGAATGGCATTTACAACGATAATTCCAAATGCAAGCGCAGAAATGGTATCCATCGTTAAGTATCCTTCCATAAAGCCTTTGAAGATTGGAGAAGTTTGATACTCTTGCATTGCTGGTCCTGATTGCCCGAGTGGTGTAAATACACTTTTAACAAATAGTAAGAGAATAGAGAGTAATAAAATAGGTGTTAAAATATTTCCGATGCGATCGACAAGTTTAGATGGATTTAAACTAAGCCAAAATACGATAGCGAAGAAGACGACTGTGTATAAAAATAGTGCTAGGTTACTAGAACGAATTGTTTCTGGTAAGAAAGAACTAACACCCATTTCATAAGCGACATTTGCAACGCGTGGAATTCCCATAGAAGGACCGATTGCGATGTATACAATTACAGTAAAGAAAATTCCGAATAATGGGTGAACATGACTTGCGAGTTGTTGCATGCCGTTTCCTGATAAAGAAATTGCAATAACAGTTAATAATGGTAAACCGACTCCTGTTAGTAAAAATCCAATCATTGCCGGCCAAAAGTTTTCACCTGCATTTTGTCCAAGCATGGGAGGGAAAATTAAATTACCTGCCCCAAAAAATAAAGAAAATAGCATAAGACCCGTGAAAAAAATATGTTTTTTTGATACAGTGTTCATTGTTTTTCCTCCTTTTTTAAATTCATTTGTAAGAACACAAAAAACTCGTCCCTAAAGAAAGGGACGAGTTATATTTACCCGCGATACCACCCTAATTTATACATGTAGAAATGAGTCTATATGTATACGGCTTTACAACGTACAACATGATACGTGTTCCTTGTAACGGGGGACAGCCGGTAAGAACTTACTGTAACATTCGGTTCTACTTCTCGGAGATGATTTTCGGTTACGCACTGAACGTTGGCTTTCAGCAAATCGCCAACTCTCTGGGGGACAGTCCTATAACGTACTCGTTCTCGTCAATGAATTTTTATTCAAGTATTCTGACAGTATTGTCACATGTTTTTTTTTGAAAGTCAACATTTTTTTGAAAGATATATTTATATATGGGAATATCGAATGTGATATTCGTTATTGTAAAGGGAATGGTGAATTGTAAAACGGGAGTAAAAATTTGTAGAGAATTGTAAAACTTATAGAGAAAGTTGATATTTATAGGAGTAAAGAAGGTATTGTTTGAATTTACAGAGAATAATACAACAATCCACTTGCTGGAAAGAACAAACCAAAAGAGGTGACTGGAATGCTTGCGATGGGAGTATTATTTGGCATTATTGCTATAATTGGTTTTATGTGGTTATATTATTCGCGTTCGTTTAAACAAGCAGAAGTTTTACTCTTTCAAAAAGGTAGTTTGTTGACAAATCAGTCTAGATATTTAGTATGTCCGAAGTGTGGAAGTGCACAGGCCAGAAGTGGAGGATATCAAGAGTGTTGCAAAATTAGATTATGAAAGAAGGAAGCCTCACATTATGTTGTGAGGCTTCCTTCCTTACAATTTCATGGCGCTCCAAATTGTCCACCGATCTCTTTCGATAATAGGAGAGATACTTTGTAATGCGGTCTGGATCTGTTGTAGAAGTTGAGAAAGTTCATGATCTGTTAATTCATATAGAATAGATCGACCTGTTCGAGGTGATAAATCTTGTAGCAATGCTTCTACAGAATCATGTATTTTTCGTACTTCCCATTGTGTTTGAGAGGGGAACACGTGAAGAAAATGTTTTTGTAATTCTTGCTGTATCGTGATGGTTTTTGGCCGCCTTTTTGATTCTATTTCAATGAGTTTTGGAAAGGTAGAGAAAAAATATCCACGAATGTGTTCGGGGCTTCCAGGAATTGTACAATCTTCAATGGTTCGGTCTTGTACAATAAGTACACCGTTTTTCTTTAATATACGAGAAGCTTCACATAGAAATGTAGGAATGTCTTGTAAATGATGAATCAATGCGCGCGAAATAACAATGTCGAATGTATCATTAGGATGTGGGACGCTATGTGCATCACCGTGAATGAATGAAATATTTGGAAAGCCACTACAATTTTCTTTTGCAGCTTGTAATATTTCTTTTGAAAAATCAAGTCCAATGACATTTTTTGCCCCCATAAGAGCAAGTTCTTTCGTATAAATCCCGCCACCACAGCCGATATCAATTATTTGCTTGTTTTGTACATTTGTAATACTTTTTATCATTTCTCCCCAAGAAATATGGGCGTTTCGCTGTGCGTATGTGTATTTATTATTTGCATCGTGAAAATTAATGGACATGAAAAAGACCTCCTTTCAATACTTAGTATAGCGTATTTTATAGTGTGTCACGTTTTTGTTTTTTATATGAAAAGTATAAGAATTTCTTATTGTAAAAGGAGGATTAAGTTGAAAAGGAAATATGTATTGTTGTTATTTGCTATGTTACTAGCATCTTGTGGTCAAGTAGAGCAAAAAAAAGAAACAAAAAAAGTGGAAGAGACGGTGAATGAAGTGAAAGAAACGATAGGGGTAACCGTTATACAAAAAAAACATAAAGAGAAAAAGTTACAGGAATCAGAAGCTAAGTTAGTAATAGACATTATAGATAAAGCGGAAAAACAAGAAGTAACAGGTAGTTTTGGTGAACCGGAATATGAAATACAAATTAATAGGGGTGGAAAAAAAGAAACATATTATGCATGGCTAAGAGGAGAAGACAGAAGAGGATGGATACAATATAAAAAAGCTATGTATATGCTGAATAAAAAAGATACAGAAAAGCTTTTGGCTATATTTCCAAATGCTTCAGAACAAAAAGAAGATGAGATGCAGGTAGGTCCTTTAACGGAAGTAACAAAAAAAGATTTGCAGATTACTGCGTTTCATATTAAAGCAGGCGATCAAAAAGTGAATTATACGGTGCGGTATACGATTTCACAATCACTATACAACAAGTTAGAGAAGGAACAAGAGTATTATTTACAAGTCGTTTTCCCAGAAAAAGTTCAAAAATTAATTGGAGCTAAAGAGAGTGAAAAAATTCCAGGTGAAAAGGTAAAGGAAGGGTATAAACAATATGAATTGCATGCTACTGTTCCGGTAAAAGATGCTTCAGAATCACAATTAAAGTCATTAGAAACATATTATGAAAATTATGATTTGAAAATATTAAATAGCAAAAAAGAAAAAATAGGTTTTTTTCAAAATATCATTCAAATTGTTAAAGAGTATGGTGAAAAAATGGATTTACAAAGATAAAATAAAACTTTAATTAGCCCTTACGGATCGGGATGAAGGTAATTAGTAAAGTTTATATGGCCTTTCCTAGGAAATGATAATAGAGAGGGGGAAAAACCCCCTCTCTATTACTTTGCTTTTGCAGATGGCTCATTCATTGATTTTCGTGTAATAAGAAAAGAAATCATAAGAGCGGAAAGGATGACAAGGGCAATAAATACGTGATTGGGCAACAAATCTAATAATAATACGTAACTAACGGTATAAAAAATAAGAGTTGAAGCTAAAAACGATAGAGCGCCTATTATGAGAGATTGTAAATTCATTTGCAAACACCTCCTTATATTTATATTTATATTTTTGGCTAAAAATGGATTAAATAAACATTATTTCTAACGATAGAAAAAAATATGTCATAATAGAGAAAAGAATAGTTTTGATGAATAAATATGATTCATTAATGAGAGATAAAGGAGAGGAATATGAAAAATAATAAAAAAGGATTATGGGGAATTATTGTTGCAATAGGGCTATTTTTACTTTCTAAGTTAAAGTGGGTATTTGCAATTTTTAAACTAGCAAAGTTTTCAACGGTATTTAGTATGTTTCTATCACTTGGTGCATACGCGGTTATATATGGTTGGAAATTTGGGGTAGCGCTCATTTATTTGTTGTTTATTCATGAAATGGGCCATTTATGGGCTGCGAAAAGAAAAGGTATACCAACATCGCCAGCAATATTTATTCCATTTATGGGCGCTCTTATTGGGATGAAAGAGATGCCGAAAAATGCAAAAGATGAAGCTTACATCGCCTTCATGGGACCTCTTTTCGGATTGTTGTCATTTTTACCTGCGATTCCACTTTATATAATAACGAAAGAGCCATTTTGGGCATTAATTATTTTACTTGGAAGTATGATTAACTTCTTTAACTTGATTCCGGTTTCTCCATTAGATGGTGGACGAATTATCTCAGTTGTAAGTACAAAGATTTGGGGAGCGGGTCTTATTGTATTGCTCGGTTATGCCATTTACTTTAAAAGTATTTTGGGAGGATTTATTTTTATTATCGGCTGTATGGAATTATATAGAGTAATAAAGAGAGATGAGCCAATTAAGGAATTAGGATATAGAATTGATGGAATGAAAGAATACGTTGCAAGACTTGAAGAGGAGTTAAAAGAAACAGGTGCGGTGCATCGAAATATATATATGATGCAACATGAAATAAATATATTAAGGCAAAAAGAAAGAGAGAAGGAATTAAAAGTAGGAGAACTTCAAAAGATTGAAGTGTTAGAGCATCTTTTACCAAAGTTTGAGCCGCTTGATTACGTTCCATATGAAGATGAAAAAGAAACGCATACAATTCATATAAGAGAAGCATTTGAAATGTCAGAAAGAAAATTACAGGAATGGGAGACAGAAAAGAGACAACAGGAAAACTATTATAAAGTTGATATGAAAACAAAATGGACAGTCTTTGCTTGTTATATCGGATTAATGGCTATACTCGGTTACACAGCTTATGAAGGGTACATTGTTTTACAAGAACATTTACCAACGAGAAATGTATAGAAAAATATTGTCGAAATGATAGGAAGCATTTATACAGGAATTATATTTCTAAGAGAGAATGTTACAAGTATAGTCATACATTGTAATATCTTTAGTAGAGAAGGAGTTCTGTATATGAAGAAATTGTTAATTGTATTCGGGATTATTATCGTAATGATCATTGCGAGCTATAGTCTTATGAAATTGCTATTACATTATGCGAATAAGCCTGCTGAGGTAAGTACAATAGCTCAAATAGAAGATGCGCAAGAAGAGACAAAAGTGCTAGATTTTATTCGTATGACGCATGAAAGTTATAATAATTTCTTAAATTACGGTAAAGCAGAGAATTATACAGAAGGGGACTGGAACCAATTTAAACAATGGTTTCAACAACAAGAATCGTCTTTAAAAAATATACATACAGAAATAAAGAATGAAAAAATAAAACGTGATGTAAATAGAAGCTATGAAATTGTAAAAAAAGGTGTGGAACTTCAAAATATTGAGTATGTAGTTTATGCACATCGTGTATACCATGACTTAGATATTATTGTAAATAAATATAGAGGTGAAACGAACATCTGGGGGTATACAGAGTTTGGAGATGGAAAAGATATAAGGGTAATTGAACAAGCTATACAGTCCAAATAATAAGCTAGCTAGAATTCTAGTTGGCTTATTTTCTTTTGTAAGTGCAATGTTCATATATTATTCACAAAAACACCGTGTTAATAGTGATTAAAATCACAATATGTACTATACAATTCAGTTAAACTAAAAACAGTTAAGGAAATAGAGGAGTGGGATACAATGTTAAGTGCAAAAACAATTGAAATCGTAAAGTCAACAGTACCATTATTACAAGAAAAAGGCGTTGAAATTACAACGAGATTTTATCAAATTTTATTTTCGGAACATCCGGAGTTATTGAATATTTTCAACCATACAAATCAGAAAAAGGGAAGACAACAACAAGCGCTAGCGAATGCTGTTTATGCAGCTGCAACGTATATTGATAATTTAGAAGCTATTATTCCGGTTGTAAAACAAATTGGTCATAAGCATAGAAGTTTAGGTATTAAAGCAGAGCATTACCCGATTGTAGGTACATGTTTACTACGTGCAATTAAAGAGGTTGCAGGTGCACCTGATGAAGTTTTAAATGCATGGGGAGAAGCTTATGGTGTCATTGCTGATGCATTCATTAGCATTGAAGCAGAGATGTATGAAGAAGCGGCACATAAAGAAGGTGGATGGAAAGATTTCCGTAACTTTGTGGTTGTTAAAAAAGTGAAGGAAAGCGACGTAATTACATCATTTTATTTAAAACCTGAAGATGGTGGGCAAGTTTCTTCATTCATCCCAGGACAATATGTAACGATTCAAATAAATATAGAAGGTGAAACGTATACACATAATCGTCAATATAGTTTATCAGATGCTCCTGGAAAAGAATATTATCGTATTAGTGTAAAGAAAGAAAAAGGTGTAGATACACCGGACGGTAAAGTATCTAACTACTTACACGATCATGTAGAAGAAGGGGATATGTTACCAGTAAGTGCACCAGCAGGAGATTTCGTATTAAATATGGATTCAACATTACCAGTTGTGCTAATTAGTGGTGGAGTAGGTATTACACCAATGATGAGTATGCTAAATACGTTAATTGAACAAAACTCAAAACGTAATGTATGTTTTGTTCATGCAGCGATAAATAGTAATACACATGCAATGAAAGAACACGTTGAGGCAGTAGATAATGAATACGAACAAGTTAAAGCATACACTTGCTATTCTGCACCAACTGAAAAAGATTTGGAAATGAAGAACTTTGATAAAGAAGGTTTCATTGAAGCTGAATGGTTACAAACTATTATTCCGACAACTGAAGCAGAATTTTATTTCTGTGGTCCCGTACCATTTATGAAGCATATAAATGCTGCACTAACTAATTTAGGTGTGGAACAAGAGCATATTCATTATGAATTTTTCGGTCCAGCAGCAAGCTTACAATAGATGAAGTTTGAAATAAGTAAAAAACGAGGTATTATTTTACCTCGTTTTTTATTTGTTCTCGTAACAGCCGATTTACCGTTTCACGGCGTATACCTATGAGTTGACCGATTTCAGTTTGTGTTAATATTTCATATATAGGAATGTCACCTAAATATAGTGTGAACCATTCTTGTAAACGATGTAGACGTTCTTTCGGAGAGACGGTTGTCAATTGATCGATACGCTGTTGCATCATTCTTAATTTTGATTGTAGTTGCATAGCAATATTTGCATATGATGCAGGATTTGCCTGAAGTTGATCGTACCATTCATTACTAATTATAGGTTCAACTTCTGTTTTCATTAAAGCGATTGCTGTACCGTGATATTCCTTCGGTGAAATTAAAGAATGGTGAGGTATCGTTTCACCTGGAACGATAATGTTGAATAGAAATGGTGTTCCATCTTCTTCTATCCGTACTACTTTTAATAAACCTGTTTTTATAAAATATAAAGGACCGTCCTCGCCTTGACGGAATAGTACATCTCCTTTGTGTAGAATCAATGTTAGCCCCCCATTTAAACATTTCTATTTCTTCTATTTTAGCGTATATGTATAAAGACAATATGCTTTTAAATAGCAATTTCATTGACGAAATATATGCTATTACAGTAGTATACTATTTAGTGTGTAATAGTACTAGCAATGAATACGCTGTAGGGGGTTTAGTATATTGTTAGATGCGATAAAAATGACGGATATGAGAATTCCGGCGAATGCTATCATTCATGTAGAAGAGATGAAAGGTGGAGTCGTGTTATCCGTTGAAGTAGACGGCCAAATTATTTATACGATGGCTTATGATGAAGAAACAGATAGTTATGCTGAATTATATGATCGAAACGATAAGAGGGCGTGCCAAGTACATGAGGATTTTATGGGATGGTCACTTCTTCACTAAAAAAGATGTCAATATGACATCTTTTTTTATTAAAACGATAGAATATACAAAGAAATGAAATATAAGGATAAAATTTGTAATAAATGATTTTGCATTGTTAGCACTTTGTAACTGCAAGTGAATTATTTTTTCGCTATCATAAAGATAACAGTCGCAGTTATAGGAGTGGTCAACTTGAAGAAAGTACATATTTCCAATTATATGTTATTATGTGTTTGTTTAATTTTATTTGTTCTCTTAGGAGGATTTTTATATTCATGTGTATAAGAAAAACGCATTCTAAAAAGAACGCGTTATAAAAAAGAAGTAATGATTAATCTAGTTCCGAGAATAATTAATGTGATACGTAATAAATTAATTACGGCATTACCACTTAATTTTGTATTAATATAAGCCCCGATTTTCCCGCCAATCCATGCACCAGGAATAAGAATTAATGCGTAAACCCAGCTGACATTTCCAAGGGAGATGTGAGTTGCAGAACTTACAATTGCTGATAAAAATACGATAAACATCGAAGTTGCTACAGCAATATGTGCTGGGAATGCAAAAAGTAGCATCATTGCTGGAACAAGTAAGGCACCGCCGCCAATTCCAAATAATCCAGATATAAAACCAACTATAAAGGCGATAAAGATTGCGAGAAGCGGTGGAAATTGATAGTGTACAGTGTTTCCTTCGTTATCTGTAAAAGAACGCTTAATTACCGTCATATTTGATAAAGAAAGGGGGTTTAATTTGTCTCGTAACATAAGAAGAATGGAGACAAAAATAAGGAAAATCCCAAAATATAAAGAAAATGTATCTTGGTTTAAAAATTTGTTTGCCCACGAGCCGATGATACCACCAGGGCCACTCCCGATAAATAAAATAAGTCCACTTTTGTAATCTACTCGTTTATGCTTCATATAAGTAAGGGTGGAAGATAGTCCTGTAAAAACGACTGTTACCATTGAAGTTCCTACTGCAAGTTGTGGTGATAGACTGTGTAATCCGATTAATAACGGAACAATAATAATTCCGCCACCAAGCCCGACTAGACTCCCGACTGTCCCGGCGATTAACCCGATGAAAAGTAACATGATGTATTCCATAATTGCCAACTCCTCTATATAACTTATCCACCAATTATTATACACGCTTTTTAATAAGAAAAAGGTTTGTTCACAAAAAAGTCGTCTTCCTAGAAAAATAAGGAAGACGACTTTTAATTAAAAGATTAAGTGTAATAAAGCGAAAAATAATGCAGCTAACGAAGCTGAAATAGGAAGTGTAATAACCCATGTAATTAACATGCGTTTTGCAGTTCCCCATTTTACACCTTTCACACGATGTGAAGCACCAACCCCTAAAATAGAAGAAGAGATAACGTGCGTTGTACTAACCGGTAAGTGAATGAATGTTGCGCCGAAAATAACAAGTGATGATGATAAATCAGCAGCTACACCATTTACAGGACGAATTTTCATAATTTGTCCACCGACAGTTTTAATAATTTTCCATCCGCCAACAGAAGTACCAAGACCCATTGCGATTGCACAACATAATTGTACCCAGGACGGGATGTCGTCAGAAGTATGATAGTTATTGGCCATAAGAGCCATCGTAATGATTCCCATTGCTTTTTGTGCATCATTCGTACCATGTGTATAAGCTTGTAATGCTGCAGTGAAAATTTGGAATAAACGGAAGTTTTTGTTCGTTTTCGTTAAATTAAAGTTTTTAAAGACCACTTTAAAAATACTGTATACGATATAACCAATAACAAAAGCGATAATCGGTGAAATGATTAAAGCTTCAAGAATTTTTATGAACCCTTTAAGATTTAACGAGCTAATACCGGCAGCAGCGATAGCTGCACCTGCGATAGAGCCGATAATTGCATGCGAAGAACTACTTGGAATACCGTAGTACCAAGTAATTAAATTCCAAGCTATTGCCGCAAGCAAAGCAGCTAAAATTACAAGAGAACCATTTTGCAAGGCAAATGGATCAACGATATCTTTTGTAATCGTTTTTGCTACACCTGTAAATGTCATCGCACCTAAAAAGTTCATAATAGCTGCCATAATAATTGCATGTCTAGGCTTTAGAGCTTTCGTTGAAACAGCCGTTGCAATAGCGTTTGCTGTATCGTGAAATCCATTGATAAAGTCAAAAGCTAAAGCGCAAATGACTACTAAAACGGTCAGTATCAAGAGTGTATCCATGATCAAACTCCTTACGCGTTCTTCATAATAATTGTTTCTAATACGTTTGCAACGCTTTGGCAGCTATCCGCTACTTCTTCAAGCTCTTCGTAAATCTCTTTGTATTGAATGATCTTAATCGGATCTTTCTCACGAGAGAATAAGTGCTTAATTGCATGACGGCGAATATCATCACATTGTGATTCGTAATCCTTAATCTTAATCGCGTTCGTACGAATGTCGACTAACTTCTTTTTAGACAGTAGTTCAACAGAATTTGCAATCTCAATCGCACATTGATTAATTGCTTCAACGAATTTAATCATGTATTCATCAGCTTCTGTAATAGAATACATTTCGAATAGACCAGCACTATGATCTAATCCGTCTAATACATCATCCATACTCATTGCAAGTTGTAGGATGTCCTCACGTTCAATTGGAGTAATAAACGCTTTGTTTAGCTCCATAATGATTTCGTGAATAAATGAGTCACCTTTTGACTCATACTCTTTCATGCGCATAGAAAACTCTTTTAAATCGCTAGCATTTTTAATTTTATACTCCACGAAAAACTGCGCGCCTTCTTTTAAATTTTCTGAAACATTCATTAACATTTCAGAAAATTTATCTTTTTTTGATTTAAATACCATTATTAGTTACCCCCACAAAAGTAATATATGTAAAATATATTGGCTAATCAATTCTAACAAAAAACTGTCGTTTTTTAAAACATTTTATCGAAAAGTTTACAAAAACTTAACATAACTCTCATTGTTGTATTAATAATATTAATAATCAATAATGAATATCTTACTTGTAGAATGTCCTTTTCTTGCAAAAAGTATGAATGTGAAAGAAAAGCTTTACACTATAGGAACGACTACGTTATTATAATAAATTTAAAAGGAGGTATATTCTTCCTTTTGAAAAGAAGAGTGTAAACAAACGAAGGAAGTGAACGAATGAAATTGAAGAACACTCACTTAAAAAAAATGCAGGAGTGGTTCAACAAGAGGAAGAAATTTCGTAATTCATTAATTGTATTAGGGAGTCTACTCGCTACTCTATTTGTTGCTATAAATATAATAATTTCCATTCAAGACATATCTGAATTAAAACAAGCTGTTCCGCAACCGACCTTAATTTATGATGCAAATAATGAAGTTGCGACTAAATTAGCTTCTTCTAAAACAGAAGGTGTTAAAAGGAAAGATATTCCTGACATTATGGTTCAGGCAATTGTTGCAGTAGAAGATAAGGAGTTTTTTAACCATCACGGTATTTACTATAGTGGAATTATAAGTGCAGTTTTTAAAAATATTACAGCAGGAGAAGTTGTAGCAGGAGGAAGTACAATTACACAACAACTTGCGAAAAATGTATTTCTGACACAAGACCGCACATACTCTCGAAAAATAAAGGAATATTTTTTAACAAAAAAAATAGAGCGTACGTATACGAAAGATGAAATTATTGAAATGTATATGAACCAAATTTATTTTGGTGAAGGTGCTTGGGGTATAAAAAGGGCAGCTAAATCTTATTTTGATAAAGATGTAAAAGATTTAACGGTTTCAGAGGCTGCAACGATTGCTGGCTTGATTAAAGCACCGTCTGCGTATTCACCATATAAAAACTTTAATAAGTCAATCGAACGACGTAATGTTGTATTAAGTTTAATGAAAGAGCAAGGATATATTTCTGACGAACAGTATAATAAAGAAAAAGAGAGCGGTCTTGTGTTAAAACGTGGTGTGGATGATAAATACAAGGGGAAATACTCTCAATATGTAGATTATATTGTTAGGGAAGCTATGGACAAGTACGAATTAACACAAAATGAAATTTTAGCAGGTGGTTATCGTATTTACACAGAGCTTGATCCGAAAAAACAACAGGCTGTAGAAGACGTTGTGAATAATGAGAGTTATTTCAAAGATAATGGCTCAGACCAGCTTATGCAAACGGGTGTAGTTCTTATGAATCCAAAAACAGGTGGTGTACCAGCTTTAGTTGGAGGTAGAGGACCGTATCAGTTTTTACAGTTTAACCATGCAACCCAATTAAAAAGACAACCTGGCTCAACGTTAAAGCCTCTGGCTGTATATGTACCAGCTTTAGAGCAAGGGTATGAAGTATACGATATATTAAAAGATGAACCATTTAATATTAAAGAATATAAACCGCAAAATAGTGATCACACTTTTCACGGTGATGTGACAATGTATGAAGCCGTGGCAAAGTCGTACAATGTTTCGGCTGTTTGGCTATTGGAACAAATTGGATTGGATAAAGGATTGAAATCTTTAGAGCGATTTAGTATTCCATTAGTGCCAGAAGATCGTACGTATCCAATTGCTTTAGGCGGGATGCATGTTGGGACCTCTCCATTTGTAATGGCTCAAGCATACAGTACATTTGCAAATGATGGTGTCCAAGTGGAAGCTCATGCGATTAGAGAGATACAAAATGCTGAAGGTGAAACAATTGGAAAGTGGTATAAGAAAGAGACACGAGTGACGAGCGAGAAAATTGCTCAAAAGATGACATATTTATTAAAAGGTGTTGTCGAAAAGGGAACGGGCGAAAAGGCGAAAGTTAATAATGTTGATACGGCTGGTAAGACAGGAACTACTCAAATTGTAAATGGACCAAGCACCGGTGCAAAGGATTCATGGTTTGTTGGATACACACCAGATTTAGTAGGTGCGATTTGGGTAGGGTTTGATAAAACAGATAGCGATCATTATGTTCCAGGGGGGAGTCAAATTACGACGACAATGTTCCGGGATATTATGAAAAAAGCGAATGCCAATCCAGCTCAAAAAGCATTCCAGTTATCGCTCATATCTGAGGCTGATTATAAAAAACAATTGAATACAATAGAAGAGGAAAAACGAAGAAAAGAAGAAGAGAAGAGAAGAAAAGAAGAGGAACAGCAAAGAAAAGAAGAGCAACAAGAGTGGATTGATAAAGTGAAAGAATGGATTCCTTCATTTTGGTAAAAGAAAGAGGCGAATAACGAAATTCGCCTCTTTTTCGTATGAGAAATTAAGTGAACTTTTAATCGGTGGGAGGAGCTGTATCTATCTCTACGAGTTGTTAGCCCATATCAATTGGGATAAATAGTATTACTCGTTAAGTGTAATATTTGTACTGCCAAAGGATTGAGAATCGTATGTGACGATTATTTTTCCTTTACTAATAGGCTCGTAAAGTAATTCTTCTTCGTAATTACCATTGTTTTCATTGTGGATAGAAAGTGTGATTTCATCGATTTTTTTATTTGTATACTGATCTTTAATCGTTTCAGCAATTTGAAGTAACGCTTCGGAACTAGAAGCTTTCGTAATAAGCATTCCTTTTATAACCTTTTTTTCATTCTTTGTGGTATTGGAATAAGGGATGTTGCTTTGTTTTGTATACAAAAGTTTGTATGGAACAGTTTTTCTCTCTGCTTTTGATATAGTGGAATATTTTAGAGTTAAAAAAAATCCTATACATAGAATAATGCATACCATAAGAGAAAACCAAATGCGTATTAGTGACATAACTCTCATTTTCATCCCTCTTTCATATCTTTGACTTCACTATTTATCATACAAAATGAGGATTAAGATAGAGTAAATTTGAGGTAAAGAAACGTAAAGAAGGAGCACTTATCCTCCCAAATAAGTGCTCCTTTCTATATAAAGAGAGATTTAATGCACGGTTAAACGATACATATTATTATAAATATACTTATTGATTGAAAATTAGTAAATTCGGAATACGGATAGTGTTGCAGTTGTATCGCCTGTGTTAGGAATAGAAATAGTGTTTGCTGTAGGCTGTACAGCAATCGTTGTACCAGCTTGTAAAGTAACGATTGTAGAGAAAGAAACAGCACTACCGATAACGTTAGTTGAGAAGTTACGATTAGGTGGTTGGCCATTGAATGAAATACCGAATCCGAATGGTGAAGATCCTGGGAAAGTTGTAGACGCTGAGAAACTAATATCATATACGCCTGTTTCTAAAATTGTTAAAGTATCTGAAGTATCGTTGAAAGAGATATTAGTTAATTCAAAAACTTGATTGAATTGGATGTTTGTTCCCGGGGATATAGTTTGTGGATTTGAGTTTCCGATAGCTGCGATAGTTACAGGAATTGGAGTACCCGCTGCACCTGTTGCGCCAGTAGCACCAGTAGCACCAGCCGGACCTTGAGCACCAGTAGCACCTTGAGCGCCAGCTGGACCTTGAGCACCAGTAGCACCTTGAGCGCCAGTAGCGCCAGCTGGACCTTGAGCACCAGTAGCACCTTGAGCGCCAGCTGGACCTTGAGCACCAGTAGCACCTTGAGCACCAGTAGCACCTTGAGCGCCAGCTGGACCTTGAGCACCTTGAGCACCAGTAGCACCAGCCGGACCTTGAGCGCCAGTAGCACCTTGAGCACCAGTAGCGCCAGTAGCGCCAGCTGGACCTTGAGCACCAGTAGCACCTTGAGCACCAGTAGCACCTTGAGCGCCAGCTGGACCTTGAGCACCAGTAGCACCTTGAGCACCAGTAGCACCTTGAGCGCCAGCTGGACCTTGAGCACCAGTAGCACCTTGAGCACCAGTAGCACCTTGAGCGCCAGTAGCACCTTGAGCACCAGTAGTACCTTGAGCACCAGTAGTACCAGTAGCGCCGGCCGGTCCTTGAATACCTTGAGGCCCTTGAGGTCCAGTAGCACCTTGAACACCTGCTGGTCCTTGTGCGCCTTGAGGCCCTTGAGGTCCAGTAGCACCTTGAGCACCCGCTGGTCCTTGAGGCCCAGTAGCACCTTGAGCACCCGCCGGTCCGGTAGCCCCTGTAGCACCAGTAGCGCCAGTAGCCCCTGTTGCTCCTCCGCCTCCAAGGCAACCTGATCCGTATTGAACTAGAATAGTTTGGATCTCTGTTATAAGTCTAACTAGTTTGTCGATCGTACAACAATCTACTTTGAATAACTTAGCGATATACAATAAATAATTAAGCAGGCTTTGTAGCTCAACGTACAATGCTCCGCATGAGAAAGGTGTTGTTCTTAAAATAGTTAATAGATTAGCAATAATAGAATTTCCAATTTGTTTTTGTGCTGGAGACAAATCTAAGCAATTGAGGAATTTTTGTAGGTTATTTAGGGCAGCAATCAAGTTATCGATATTATTTTGAGAAGGGTTTTGAAAGACAGCTTGAATAGCTTGGCCAAGAGATTGAAGAAGTCTAACGAATTCTGTAAGTTCGGACTTAGAGATGTTAATATAACTACAAGCTCTGACTTCGCAACAATCATTACCATAAAATACTTTTCCTTTATTTTTATTGTTCATCTTTTCATTCCTTTCTTTCATAGAATCAATAGTCGTTACTATATATTAAAATGAAATTTATACTAAATTCGTGATGGACAAACTACCATTTCTAAAAAAATAAGAAATTGGCCCTCTTAGCAAAAATAAGTAAGATAAAGAGAAAGTTTATATAATATAAAGACGAAAAATTCAACATAAAAAACTGCATGCTAATTGTTGTAGGTATTTAACAATTGGCATGCAGTTTGTGGAGGAGTACCTCATTTGTAGTCATTTAATCTTTCAAGGGTTGTTTTAGGTAAAATTGGAATTGAAATAGTGAAAGTTGTACCATCTTGATTACTGGTCATTTTTAATGTACCGTTATGATTTTGAATAATTTTCTTCGTTACTGACAAGCCCAGTCCTGTGCCCGAATCTTTTGTTGAGAAGAATGGATCAAAGATATACTCTTGAATGGCTGTTGGAATACCAATTCCATTATCAGTGAAAGTAATACGAACAAAATTATCTAGGCGATAACTAGTAATTTGGATAGAAAGTTTTTTTTCACCTTGAGCATCGACAGCATTCTGAAATAGGTTTAAAAAAACTTGTACAAGTTCATGACGATCAATATGGACTTGTACATCATCTAATTCGGTAGAAAAATTATAATCAATTGAAATATTATGTAAAAAGACTTCACTAGCTAGTAACTGTTGAATATACTCACGTAAAAATGTATTAATAGGAAACGGTTCTCTTGTAAATTCGCGTGTTTTTGAAATAGCTAAAAATTTTGTAATAATACTATTTGCGCGGTCTAATTCAGGAATAAGTAAGTTTTCAAATAATTCTTTATTAGATGGAGAAACAGTTTCTTGTAAAAATTGTAAATAACCTCGTACGGTTGTAAGAGGATTACGTACTTCATGTGCAATCCCAGCTGCAATTCGCCCTGCTAAAGAAAATTTCTCTGCATCACGTTCTGTGTTTAAATAATGAAAGACACTAATAACTCTAAAAATCTCTCCGTTATAATCACGAATAATTCGGTTATTTAAAATGCCATAGTTTTTGTCTAAAACTTCTTCATTATATATTTCTGTTCCCGTTCTTAATGTTTCAAGAGCTTTAATTTTTTCTTCTGGCAATTGTAGTAATTGTTGAATTGGCTTTCCGATTATATCATTTCGTACTACACCAAAATCATCTGCTGCAGCTTGGTTACATAAAGTGATATTTCCTTTAGCATCAACAAAGGTTACATGATGTGAAAAAGCATCAAAAATATGAATGAAGTATGTTTCAAGTTGCTCAAATAAAAATAATGAATCGCAAGTAAGTTGAAAATCAGCCTCTTTATTCTCTTTTTTTATGTTTTGAATGGAATGAGTCGTTCTCGTTTTCTTTATTTGTAAACCAATATGTGGATTTTTGTATGTGAAATGATGTGGTAATTGATTCACAAGTTCTTCATAAAAACGTACTTTATTTTCTAATTCTTCTATTCGTTTTTCATGAGATACAATATCATCGTTTGGAAGCATAAATAAATAACCCCTCAATTTAAAAATTCTTCCATCTAGTATATCATATTTTTATACGGATACTCTTAAAGAAGGGGCTACTTAATAAAATTGATTAGCTGAAGTGTTCGGGAAGTGAGTAGAATGAATAGAAGGTGAAGTTAAAAAGGGAGGGATATATTTGCTTTTCATTGGAGTGACAGGGTGGGGAGATCATGATTCTTTATATATAGATCCCTATGAAAATAGAAATAAATTACGAACATATAGTGAGTATTTTCCTATAGTGGAAGTGGATAGTTCATTTTATGCGATGCAACCTGCACGAAACTATACAAAATGGGCAATGGAAACACCGAAAGATTTTGCTTTTATAGTAAAAGCATATCAAGGAATGACAGGACATATGAAAGGTGAAATCCCTTTTTCTACGTTTGATGAGATGTTTGATGTGTACAAACAATCTATTCTGCCTTTAATAGAAGCTGATAAATTAAAAATGATTTTATTTCAATATCCACCATGGTTTGATTGTAAAAAGAAAAATGTGAATTTTCTTCGATATACGAAAGAAAAAATGGAAGGTTTACCGTGTGCCATAGAATTTCGAAATCAAACATGGTTTTATCCCGAAATGAAAGATAAGACGATACAGTTTCTAGAACATGAGAAATGGATTCATACCATTTGTGATGAGCCGCAGGCCGGGATAGGTTCGGTACCGCTCGTATTAGAAGTAACGAATGCAGAGATGGTGTTAATACGTTTTCATGGTAGGAATGTTCATGGGTGGCTTGATAAAGGGGAAAATTGGAGAGCGGTTCGTTGCTTATATCGCTACAACAATAAAGAATTAGAAGAATGGGTAGAAAGACTAGAGCAATTAAAAAAGAAGACAAAGGACATATATGTACTATTTAACAATAATTCGGGCGGAGATGCAGCGGATAATGCGAAACAGCTTATGAAAATGATGAACATTACATATGGTGAGCCGAAGCCTGAGCAATTAAATTTGTTTGAATGATAATAAACAAGAAAGGCACTGTACAAACAGGGGGAATGTACAGTGCCTTTCTATATGAAAAAGAGGGGTAACAATGTTACTGAGCGTTTGGTTGATTCATCAATTGTTGGCTTCGTAATAAATGATAATGGTTATCATTATCATTGTCAATAGTTTTCCGAAAAATAAATAAAAAACTTTTTATGAGACATTAACGGGTAGGAAGATTCCTGATAAAAGGTTTAGCTGAAGCAAAGAAGTTTTTCGGGGGAGAATGCTAGTAAACTCCTAATAAAGTATCAAAAAAAAGAACAGCAATTAATGCTGTTCTTTTCCAGTGACGAATTGTTGTAAATCAAAAGGAGTTATCGCTTGGATAAACTCTTTTGAGATAAGTGTTTGAACAAGAGTACTTTCAGAAATAGAAGCACCTGTTTTCTTTTCATAAGCTTGTTTTAATAAATCAAGTTTTTCAGCCGTATCTTTCGGTAATTCAATTGTTAATGTGTTCATAATTTCTCCCCCTTACTATTAGAGTACCACTACAATATAGGAGAGACAAGAAAAGAGAATGTGAAACATAAAAAAGGTTACCATTTATAAATGGTAACTTTTTTTATGTATAAGAGTTATTAAGCAATACCGATATACTTTAAAGTTTTTGATGGAGTACTATGATCAAAGAAGTGTTGTAAAAATGCGATATCAACACCTGATTTGTATGCACAATATCCCCAAGTTTTTCGAAGTGTATGTGAGCTAATCCCTTCTAATCCAACTTCTTTTGCAGCTTTGTTTAAAATGTACCATGCATGTTGTCTCGTAATAGATTTCGTTCCTTTTTGAGACTTTAATAATGGTTCATTACGTTTCCAAGTTTTACGTTCTTTCATGTAGTCTTCGATCGCGTGCTGCAAGTCTTCATTTACAGCAAACCATTTATGTTTCTTTACTTTTTCATTGTAAAATAAAATGGAATGGCGAACATTTTCATTTTCATCGATTACATCACTAACTTTTAATTGTAAGATTTCACTTACTTTTAAGCCAGAATTTACAGCTAATACGAATAATAAGCCATCACGTTTCGAAGATTGTAAAAGTATATTTTTGATAGTTTCTAATTGTTTTTCATTTTGAATAGGTTGTCCTGCTTGTTTCATTTCACGCACTCTCCTCATTTATGTGTGTAAAGGAAAGGATTAACTTGTTTCCTACTATAAAGGGAGAGTGTGAATTTCATGTGAACTCCTAGTGAAATTAAGACAAATTATTTGACTTCTTTTACTTTTTGTAAATTAAAGTAGAATACAACACTATTAGTCGTGTTGTATACACCGTACTCGGCATGGTGGAGGTCTAAAATGTTTTTTACAATTGATAACCCGAGACCGGTACCTCCAGTATGACGGCTACGAGATGCATCTAAACGGTAGAAACGATCCCAAATTTTTTCAAGACTTTCTTCAGGGATAGGGTTTCCTGTGTTTTTGATTTCGACTTTTACTATATCTTCCAGTTCTATAACGGAGACGTGTATTTTTTCTCCATCTGGCGTATAGCGAATTGCATTGCTAAGTAAGTTCACAACGACTTGCTCAATACGACTACGATTCGCGTTAACGAATATAGAAGAGTCTACATCTACGTTCACTTGTAAATGCTTTTCCTCCATGCTAAATAATAACTTTGTATAGACTTGTTGAATTAATTCACCGATTGAGAATGTCGTCATATCTAGTTTGTACGTACCAGATTCTAGTTTTGCTAATTCTAACATTTCAACAATAAGTCTGTTCATGTTTTCTGTTTCTTCTAAAATAACATCTGTGTAATACGTCGTATCTTTACTAACGCCATCTTTAATTCCTTCTGCGAAACTTCTAATTACACTAAGTGGTGTTTTTAATTCGTGTGATACACCAGAAATGAATTCTTTTCGCGTTTTCTCTAATTGACGTTCACGTTCAATATCTTGTTGTAATTTTGTATTGGCAACATTTAATCGATCGATTCGGTCTTTTAAGTTTACAGATAACGTATTAATACTACCGGAAAGCCCGCCAATTTCATCGTCTGCTGTCACAGGTAATTTTTCACTAAAATCAAAATTGGCCATTTTTTTTGTAACGCGATTCATTTTAATTAATGGTTTCACAATGATTTTTGAGTAGTAGAAGGATAATAAAATAATTACGAGAAATACGATGATTAAGGCATAGACATAATAATCCTTTAAAACGAGCATCGCTTCATTAACAGGTTGTAAAGATGCTATCGCAAAAGCGTATTCTGTAATTTTTCCATTTTCCACAATAGGTTTTACAAAGATACTATTTTTTATATTCTCTCCACCATCTATTATATAAGTGTTTAATTGGTGTGAATTAGCAGTGCCATTTCTAATAATCTCTGCAAAATATTGAACGGCTTGTAATGTTTCAAAATCATTTGCAAGACGAACATCTGCTTTGGATGGAAGCTGTAACTTAGATACGATACCAGTAAACTCAATTTGAGTCACAGTTTTGGATCGGCTTGTAAGTCTATTTTTAGCAGGGTTTCCATTAATGGATTGAAAATCTGAGTTGACATTTTCGTTTTGCCATCGATTATAGTTTGTTGTCAATTCTAGTGGTGTTATGGTGGAATCTTGTACAAAACCGACGACGTTTATCATCCCATCTTTTTTCAATCCTAAGTTTTCGAATTTATTATATTCTTCTGGCGTTAAAACATTATTGAGTGGAATGGAATATGCTTTATTATTTTTAGGATTAATTACATCAATGTAGAAATTATTGTCACTTTTAATAATGCCGTTCGTATTTAAAAACTGCATTTCAGCATTTGTTTTATCATGAAATTCTTGTTTTAGTTTTCGAATTTCCTCATAAGTTTTACCACTTTCTTCGTAAGTATTTACGAACTTCTCAAAAGCAGTTTGAACTGTTTTTACTTTTTTATTAATGTAAAATTTCTCTAAAAATAGCGATTGTCCTAAGAAAAAAAGGAGGAATATGATTGTAAATAATGTTGATGTTAATAAAAATAGTTTAAAGACGATACTTCTGTTTTTCACTGCGTCACCTCTTGTGAGAAATACTGTAAATGATTTCTTTATTATAACAAACGTTACAAAAAAGTAGAGGAGAAAATCTGTCTCTTCCGAAAGTAGTTTTTAGTAAAAAGTCACATAAAAAGAACTCGACAGACGTATGACGAGTTCTTTAATGTATTATTGTTGAATTGCTGCATCTAAAGCGATTTCAATCATTTCGTTAAATGTAGTTTGACGCTCTTCAGATGTTGTTTCTTCACCAGTGAAAATGTGATCGCTTACTGTTAATACAGATAACGCGTTTACACCGTATTTCGCTGCTAATGTGTAAAGAGCAGTTGTTTCCATTTCTACTGCTAGTACACCATAATCTCCAAGTTTTTTAACCATGTCCATGCTTTCACGGTAAAATACATCTGCTGTTAAAACATTACCAACACGAACGTGTAAGCCTTTTTCAGTTCCAGCATCGTAAGCTTTCTTTAAAAGGTCAAAGTTTGCAGCTGGTGCAAAATCAAAACCTGGGAATGTTAAACGGTTCATATTAGAATCTGTACAAGCTGTCATTGCAATAATAACGTCACGTACTTTTACGTCTTTTTGAATCGCACCACAAGTTCCAACGCGAATTAAATTTTTAACTCCGTAGCTTTGGATTAATTCGTTTACATAAATAGAAATAGAAGGTACACCCATACCTGTACCTTGAACAGATACGCGTTTTCCTTTATAAGTTCCAGTGAAACCTAACATACCACGCACGTTATTATAGCAAGTAACGTCCTCTAGAAATGTTTCAGCAATATATTTTGCACGTAATGGATCACCAGGTAATAGAATAGATTCAGCAATTTCGCCTTGTTTTGCTTCAATATGTACACTCATGAAAAGTCCTCCTTATAATGTATTGATAGAAATCAATATCATTTGCATTATACACTATCAATCCTTTCAATTAAAATCTTTTAATTATTTGTAATATGTGCAAAGTAGGAGGATTTCATAAATCATAATCTAGAATATATATGTAAGAAGTTTTGTATGAACAGAGACAATAAAAATGGTAGGTGATGTTTTGAAAAATCTTGTCATTGGACTTGTTGCTTTGCTATTTATTGTAGTAGGCGGATTTTACATAAAAAAGTATCAGGAAACTACAGAGACTGTAGGTGATGTTCAGGAAGTAAAATGGGATGTGTCAAATGGAAAAGGAAATGAGAAAGTAGATATTTTGTTTCAATTGCTAAATAATAAAAATAACGAAGTTCGTGGTGTGAATGATCAAATTCGGGCAGTTATTGTAGACGGACAATTAAAACATGTACAACAAATGAAACCTACATTTGCAGGGAATGGATCATATAAGGTATCTTCCAAAATAGCGAAAGATGAAAGATATACAATATTTTTATATGAAGACAAAAACAAGTCTGTGAAATCATTTGCGAAGAATGATTTTGGGAGAGAAATAGAGGAGAAAAATAAGGGGAAAGTAAAATTCCCAATTGATAGTGTGCTTACAAAAAAAATAGGGGAGTATGAAGTTTCTCTATTATTTGGTGCATTGCATCCGAATGAACCAGCGACGTTAACATTTCAATTCCAAGCGAAAAAGGGTGAGAAATTGAAATTACATTCAGAGAGAGGAGAAGTGGAAGCGCTCTATATCGTGGACGAAACGAGAGAAAACTTTTTATACGCAATACCTGTTGATACAGATGAGCAATTACAATACCGTATTACATTTCCTATAGAAGGAACGTATAAAATATGGGGAGATTTCTATATAAATGGTAAGAAATATGAAAAAGAATTTATTGTACAAGTTCAAAAAAGAAAAAACAGCTAAATGTTTAGCTGTTTTTTCTTTTTCCTATTAATTTTGTTACAGAGAGCATTGTAATTGGTAAAGAATGATTCTTTCTAAATGCTAAATATTTACCGCTCCATGCTGGTTTATATTTTTCTTTAAAATGACGTAGCCCGCTGAAGCTATACGTATAACGAACATTATTAAAGATGGCAGCAGCAACTCGTTCGGACCAAAAAGATTGTGTCGATAAACCTACATTTGAAAGTGGTGCCATACCAATATTAAAGGAGTGGTATTCATTTTCTTTTGCCCACTGGAATAGGTGGATGAAAATTGCATCCATAATGCCGCTAGGTGCATCTGGATAATAGCGCATTAAATCAACAGACAATGATCCGTCTTGATATACGGGCATAAAGGTTGTAAATGCAATGATTTTTCCATCAGCATCACATAATGTAGCGATAGGTGCTCGGCTAATATATTCACGATCAAAGTATCCGAGTGAAAAACCTTTCTCTTTTTTTCCGCCGAGCCACGCATCTGAAACTTTTCTTAACTCTTCAAATAATTCGTTTGAGAATGGTGGCTGATGAATAGAGAATGTATAGCCTTCTCGTTCGAAACGGTTGAAAGTCGCTCGCATACCGGCTCGTTTTTTTCCTGTTATTGTAAATGTGTTCAAATCAACGACAGCTTCTTCACCAAGTTTAAAGAAGTTGTAACCAAAATCATGATATAAACTCATCCATTTACTTTCTATTTGGTAGAATACACAAATGTATCCAAATCGATCAGCCTCAGCTAAAAACTCTTGTAACACAGTACGGTAGGAGGAAGGATCCCCAATTGGATCACCTAGCACAACGAGACGTTTTCCAGTTATAGAGAAGAGAAGGAGCGCTTTCCCATCACTACTGAAGAAAAATTGCTTATCTCCTAAAAATCCTAAATGACTAAGTACATTACCATCATGTTCATCTAAAAAGTTTTGCAGCCTTTTATCATTAGCTGGTTGCCCAGGAAATTCATTTCGATAACGATTGGCAATGAGTGAGCCAATCAGTAAAAATGTAGGAACGAAAAAGGCAGCTGCTAATGCACTTCGTTTCACTTGCGTAATATTACGAACGACAAAATCAGGTTTAAAAGCTTCTTTTGCACCTGCAAATAAAATACCTAAGTTTTTATATAAATATAAAGTTATGAGTAAGAATATAAAAACTTTTACGATATCAGAAAGTGAGACTTCCATTTTCTCGCGTACAAATCTTTTACGAAGCATATATAATACAGCGAGTACGATTAATAAAATAAACGTCTCTTCAATATCAATCCCTTTTAGCGTATTAAAGATGGCTGCTCCGATTAAAGAAATAATCGTCATATAGTAAGAACGCTTTGTTCCATAATATATCCCTCGCGAAAGGATCAGGAGGAGAATACCAAATGTTAGTGATAAGCTAAAAGAAAATTGAATAAGATGTTTTGGAGCTAGAATATGTAAGGCGTGTGCTCTGTTTATACTTGTCGGTAGAATGGTTGATAAAATAACCATTAATCCAGCAAATACTGTTAAAGCAGCAGAGGCCCATGAACCTAGTTTTCCTAGAAAATCACGCTGCAAAGTCCATATAACACCAGTTGTTTCTAATGCAGGCGCAATAAAAGGTTTATCTTCAAACTTTTTAATGGCCACGCCTGTCATTTCAAAAGCTGCAAAAATAAGACCAAGGCAGAAAGGTAAAATGTAATAGACGAGGCGATATAATAACATAGCAGGTAGTAATACGCCTGTATCAATGCCGTATTGTCCGAGCCCAGTTAAAAAGACAAGATCAAATGAACCAAGTCCACCAGGAACAAGACTAACAACACCAGCTAAAGCAGCAATTACATACACACCTAAAAACTTTTGAAATTCGATATCGATACCAAATAATATTAGTATGACGTACATAACAATACCGGCAGATACCCACTCAACTAATGAAACTAATGAGTATAAAACAGTTGGATTTTTTTCTTCTTCTCCTTCCCCTTCTTCTTGCCCTTCGGTTTGCTTTGGTTTTCTATTTTTTAGTTTAGAAAAGCCAATGTATATAGGGACGAAAAGGGCGAAGAAAATAAGAACAGGCCATAGCCACGGTTTTTCATGCAAAATAAAACTTGTGTCTAATATTCCAATAAGACCGAGGAAAGAAAGAATTGCGAGTCCGTTAATAAAAGCAGTTGTCATCCAGGCGATACTTTTAATAAGTTTGCCATTTTCTTTTATGTATGGACGATAAAGCATTGTGCGTACACCAGCTCCAACGAGACCACCAAACCCAATAAATCCATTTAAAGTATTAGCAATCCATGAGATACGAAAAATCTTTTGGACTGGTATATCAGCTTTTAAATAACGAAGCATAACATAGTCATAAAAGAACATTGTTGATACGGCAAATGCACCAAGTGTAATTGCTAAAAATACTCCTCCGGTTGGAATGTTTTTAATTGTATTGATTGCTTCTAAAAAAGAAATGCCTGCTAATTCTTTTTTTGCTTGAAAGAATACAATTGTTAATACAACAAATGGGAAGATAATTTTCCCGATTTGTAAGAAACGTTTCCATGAAAACGACATAAATACAACTCTCCTTGTATAAGAAAACTGAGACAATAATATTATTATGACAAACTTCAAGAAAAATAAAAAGGTAAATTCCTGTATAGGGAAGCTATTTTTTATATGGGTTATATTTAAAAGAGTATTTCGTTTATCAGAAAGTTAAGTTAAAATGAATTGAAAGAAGGAAGAGAGGGGAAGTAGATGATTATAATAGGTTATGCGGGATATGAGTTAGAGAAAGCGAAACCTAATACATCAGAAGATTTCTTTAATAGATCTGAAGTGACATATATATTAAATAATAAAGAGAGAACTTTTTCCGTTTTATACGTTCGATATTTTGAAGAAGTTTTACAAGAAATTACTCCTTTTGAAGGAAATCCAGTATGTAAAGTAGAAGAACAAGACATATATTTACGGGATATTGTAGCGATATGTTGTTTACTGAAAGAGAATGAGCATCGCATGCAAAAACGTTTATATTTAAATAATATAGAAGCATTCCAACAATATTTTGATGAGGAAACAGTGGTGAAAGTACAAGAAATATTAGCTGAATTACATAAAAATAAAAGAGTAGAAATAGCGTGAAATGGCAAAGGAGAGGGAAAAAATGTCTAATCTAATGGTTGAAAATCAAACAGAACAAGTTTCTATGTTTTTAGAAGATGTTGTTACTTTGATAACCAATTATGTAAATTATCATACGTTGCCTTCTTTATTAGAAGAAAAACCAGCAGGGAACGAGCAATATTATAAAGGGTTATTAGCATCAATAAGACGTCTTCTCGTTTTTTGTGAAGAAGGACATGATGCATGTTTTGTTTTGTTAAATAGCCAGCCATTTCGAAAAACAGCAGCTGAGAAAATTTTATATAAAATTTATCATCAAGTAATTGCAGAGTTTTTCTCACCAAAGAGTGATCATTGGTATGAAAATAGTCGGTCTGCCTATACAGGGAAAAACTCCATCGTTTTTCAACAAACGCCACCAGCATCTATAGAGCAAGTGATGAAGAGTTTAGAAGGAAAATTTCAATTGATGCGTGAAGAACTAGAATATTATGAGACGGATTACCAAACAAAGATGTTACACAAATATTAATTGTGAAAAAGAAGCTAAGGGACTTAGCTTCTTTTCTTTTGTAAAGTTATATAAGGGATTTCCTTTGAATATATTTATGGGGATAGCATTAAGGAGGTGTAACATGAGTCAGCAAGGTGTATTTACAGATTACTTTCATGAAGTAGAAAGCTGGTGTGAAAGTGTTCTTCACGTATTAGATAGCCGTGCAATGGAAGTGTATGATGTCCATATGCTTGCCTATAAAATTCAAACGTTATTAGATCGTATGAAAGAGCATGAGTATGATACAGATGCAGAGTTTATGTATGAAATAAGTGATGATGTAGAACATATTCAGCATCATTTGCAGGAAGTATTCGTGCAAGGAGAAGAGGAATATGAACTATATGAAAGAGGGGATAGTGAACGAGCTGTTCCAATTGGAGGGCATACACTTCCACCATTACCTTATCCGTATAATGCGTTAGAACCGTATATTTCTAGAGAAATTATGATGTTACACCATGATAAACATCATCGCAGTTACGTGGAAGGATTAAATAAGGCAGAGAAAATGATGGAAGAAGCGAGAAAAACAAATCAATTTGATTTAATTAAGCATTGGGAAAGAGAAGCGGCTTTTCATGGATCAGGTCATTACTTACACACGATATTTTGGAATAACATGAAAAAAGATGGTGGCGGAAGTCCAAGAGGGGCTCTTTCACAACAGATTGAACAAGATTTTGGGAGTTTTTTACGTTTTCAAAAACATTTCACAGAAGCAGCTTCTAAAGTGGAAGGATCAGGCTGGGCGCTTCTCGTTTGGGTACCACGATCTGGAAGATTAGAAATTTTGCAGAGTACACTTCATCAATTATTTACACAATGGGATACGATACCGCTCCTCGTGCTAGACGTGTGGGAACATGCGTATTATTTACAATACCAAAATCGAAAAGATGAATATATTAAAAACTGGTGGAATGTTGTAAATTGGCCTGATGTAGAAAAAAGATTTGAAAGTGCGAAACAAATTGAATGGACACCGTATTAGACGCAGGTTCTCTGCGTCTTTTTTATTAGAAGGAGAAAGAGATTTCGTTCATATTTTAAAAGGCCAAGCATACACTTGTACAAAAAGTGCCAAAAGGACGTGGGGGGAAATATGAGACGAATTTGTGTAATAATCACGCTTCTTATTACGTACGCAAGCGTTATACCAATTCCTACATATGCAAAGATGAACAGTAATGTCAGTGCTCGAAATGCTGTATTAATGGAGCAACAGTCCGGTCGTGTATTATACGGAAAAGCAGAACATGAGCCACAAAAAATTGCTAGTATAACAAAAATTATGACAGCCTTGTTAGCTGCTGAATCAGGAAAAATGAAAGAAATGGTATCGGTTAGTAATGAAGCGGTGAGAGTAGAAGGATCAGCAATTTATTTAAAGCCTGGACAGAAAGTGAAGTTAGAGGATTTAGTATACGGACTCATGCTTAGATCTGGTAATGATGCAGCACAAGTAATTGCTGAAAATGTAGGAGGAAGTATAGAAGGGTTCGTATATTTAATGAATGAAAAGGCGAAACAAATTGGAATGAAAGATACTCACTTTTCAAACCCACATGGTTTGGATGGAGATGGATCCCATTATTCATCAGCCTATGATATGGCACTTTTAACAAAGTATGCAATGGGGAACGAAACCTTTAAGAAGATTTTTGGGACAAAAACGTATAAATCAGATTCGTGGGATTATCCGTGGAAAAACAAACATAAACTCGTGACATCTTATTATGAATTTGCGACAGGAGGAAAAACGGGTTTTACGAAGAAAGCAGGACGGACACTTGTTACAACAGCATCAAAAGATGGACTAGATCTAATTGTCGTAACTTTGAGCGCTTCTAGCGATTGGGATGATCATATGAATTTATTTGATAAAGGTTTTGAACGTTTCAAGCAAACGAACGTTGTAGGACAAGGAGCTCTTGCTGAAATAACTGAAAAGAAATATGCCAATCATGTGTATACGAAAAATAGTTTTGCGGTGCCATTAACTGAGCAGGAAAGAAAGAATGTCGTATTAAAAGTTGAACTCGATAAAAGTGCAAAACTTAAAGATGGAGTAAAGGTTGGGAAGACGGAAATTTATGTTGGCAATGAGAAAGTTGGAGAACGGAATTTATTTTATAGTAAACGAAAGTTAGTAGCTACAACGGGAATGTATTGGAATAATGTGAAAGAAATTTTTTCTCATATGATAGGTGTTGGGAGCGATGGTTAATCTCGTATGGGTAGCGATGGCAGTCATAGGGATTGTATATGCCATGATAAATGGAACGATGGAAGCAATAAATAAAGCCGTATTTGACGGAGCAAAAGATGCAGTAACAATTTGTATAGGACTTATTAGTGTATTAGTATTTTGGCTCGGTTTAATGAAAATTGCAGAGGAAGCAGGGTTGTTAAAAAAGTTAGTGTCACTTTTTATGCCGATAGTAAAAAGGTTGTTTCCAGAAATACCGAAAGATCATCCGTCAATGGGATTTATTTTATCGAATATGATGGCGAACTTTTTTGGATTAGGGAATGCAGCAACCCCTCTTGGTATTAAAGCGATGGAACAATTGAAAGAGTTAAATGGAGGGAAGGATTCGGCGAGCCGTTCTATGGTGACGTTTCTCGCATTAAATACATCAGCGATTACTTTAATTCCTACTACTGTCATTTCGATTCGAATGACGTATGAATCAGCGAATCCTACTGAAATTGTTGGGGTAACATTCATTGCACAAGTACTCTCTATGATCGGAGCGATTTGGATTGACCGCTATTTTTACCGAAGAAGGAGTAGGAAGGGGCGGAAAAAATGAGTATTGTCAATACGATATCATTATGGGTAATCCCTTGTGTAATCGGTTTTATCCTTTTATATGGCACGATAAAGAAAGTGCCGACGTATGAATCGTTCGTTGAGGGGGGAAAAGAAGGGATTCAAATTGCGATCTCTATTTTACCGTTTATGGTTGGAATGCTTGTATCTATTTCGATTTTTCGGGCGTCTGGAGCGTTAGATGCAATGATATCAGTAATGAAGCCGATGTTAGATTTAATTCATGTCCCAGCAGAAATTGTTCCACTAGCACTTATACGCCCTATTTCAGGCTCTGCTGGTTTAAGTATTACGACCGATTTAATTGCTACATATGGGCCAGACTCGTTTATTGGAAGATTGGCTTCTACGATGCAAGGGAGTACAGATACGACTTTTTATATTTTAACAGTATACTTCGGAGCTGTTGGAATTAGAAAAATGGGAGATGCATTAAAAGTAGGACTTTTTGCCGATTTAATCGGGATTATTTGTTCAATTGTGTTTGTTTCTTTAATGTTTAAGTAAGGCGGCTATTCATTTTTTATGCTATTTCGCTTATAATACGTATACGACCACTATTAAGGTGTTGCTTAATAGTGGTTTTTTTTTGCGGTATTTTTGACAAAATGATGAACTTTTATTGTGAGCAATATGAAGAATATGGACAATAATAAAAGGTAAAAACATGATTTGCCCTTTATATGTTTATTATCATCGCTATGTTGTTTAAGTAAGATGAAGCGAATAGCCGTCAAGCGTATGCGGTTGCCAAGTCTTTCTAATGTAAGGTAAGATAAATTCGAGGTGAAAAAAAGAAATGGAACGATTACAAAAAGTGATTGCGCAAGCAGGTATTGCATCGAGAAGAAAGGCTGAGGAATTAATTCAGCAAGGAAAAGTAAAGGTGAATGGAAAAATAGTGAAGGAGTTAGGAACGAAAGTAACTCCTCAAGATAAAGTAGAAGTAAATAACATCCCTCTTGAAAAAGAAGAACCTGTTTATTTTTTACTATATAAACCAACTGGCGTAATTTCAAGTGTATCAGATGATAAAGGAAGAAGTGTTGTAACAGACTTTTTCCCTGAAATTAGACAACGTTTATTCCCAATCGGACGCTTAGATTATGATACGTCTGGCGTATTATTGATGACAAATGATGGGGAATTTGCAAATGTATTAATGCATCCAAGATATAAAGTTGAAAAAACGTATGTTGCAAAAATTAAAGGGCCATTAACAGGTGAGAAAATTCGCATGTTAGAACGAGGTGTTGCATTAGAAGATGGGAAAACAGCACCAGCACAAGTGAAAATTATTTCTTGGGACAAGCGTAAAGAGACTGCGATTGTACAATTAACGATTCATGAAGGACGTAATCGTCAAGTACGCCGCATGTTTGAAGCGTTAGATTGTAAAGTAGTGAAACTAAAGCGTGAACGCTACGCCTTTTTAGAAGTGGGTAGCTTGCGCCCTGGTGATGCGAGAGAATTGTCACCACATGAGGTGAAACAATTACGTGCATTGGCTTCTACAAAGCCGCGCTAATCGATAGTGTGAAACTTTCACCAGTGGAATGCTCCGCTGGTGATTTATTAAAAAATACATATATTTATCACTCGTCGAAGAGAGGGGAGACAATATGAAAAAAAATCGCTTATTATTTCGCGTTATGATTCTACTCATTTTATGCGGTGCTGTAGGATTTACACTTTATCAAGGATATTTCACTAAAGAAGAGAAAATGCAAATCGGAAAAGAAGCACCTAATTTTGTTGTAACAGATTTAGAAGGAAAGAAAATTGAATTAAAAGATTTAAAGGGAAAAGGTGTATTTTTAAACTTTTGGGGCACTTGGTGTAAACCGTGTGAAAAAGAAATGCCTTATATGAACGAATTATATCCAAAGTATAAAGAAAAAGGCGTTGAAATTATTGCGTTAGATGCAGATGAAACGGATATTGCTGTTAAGAATTTTGTGAAACAATACGATCTTAAGTTCCCAGTCGCAATTGATAAAGGTGGAGAAATTATAAAAACGTATGGAGTAATACCGTTACCAACAAGCTTCTTGATTGATAAGGATGGTAAGGTGATTCAAGAGATTAAAGGTGAACAAACGATAGAACAATTGGAAGAGTATTTAAAGAAAATTACTCCGTAATAAAGAAAGCCTTTACATACGAGGCGCTTACCTATAGCGTCTTCGATTTAAAAATTCTGAGTATTGCGGTAACTTGAGGATAGAATATACAATAGTACATATAGATATAGGGGCGGTGAGAGTGTTGAAAGAAATTAAGTGTGAATGTGGACACGTTAATCCGATAGGAACTGTTTTTTGTGAAGCATGTGGGAAACCATTTGAAAGCAATGAAAATATAAAACTATTGGATATGCGCTATGAGGGGAGTGCTCGGAGATCTCTCACGCAAACAAAAACGATAGTCGATAAAATTTGGAGCTTTTTCTCTTCTGTAAAAGTGGGTGTATGGCTCATTGTAATCACTTTAGCTGCATCAGCGATAGGAACTATTTTTCCACAAGAAATGTACATAACTCCAGGAATTGCACCAGCTGAATATTATAAGCAAGAATACGGATTTTTAGGGCAATTATACTATCAATTAGGATTTAATAATTTATACGGTTCATGGTGGTATATGATTTTAATTGCTTCAATTGGTATTTCACTTGTGATATGTAGCTTAGACCGTGTCATTCCACTTTATAAAGCTTTAAAGAAGCAAGGGGTGAAAAGACACCCTAGCTTTTTAAAGAGACAAAGATTATACGGCACTGGTACACCGCAAGATGGTGATTTGGAAAGAGTCCAAATAAATTTAAAGAAAACGAACTATAATGTGAAAGTGGAAGACGGTAACATTTTAGCTGAAAAGGGACGGTTTTCACGCTGGGGTCCATATGTGAATCATATCGGTCTCATTATCTTTTTATTCGGTGCAATGCTCCGTTTTTTACCGAGTATGTACGTAGACGAAGCTCTTTGGTTACGTGATGGTGAAACGAAAGAAATACCAGGAACGGATGGGCAATACTACTTAAAAAATGAGAAGTTTATAAAGGAAGTTTATGATAAAAGTAAGGACAAGGAAGTTTTTGATGAAGCGATTGATCGTGTAGGCGATAAAATGATTGCGAAAAACTTCCAAACGAATGCCGTATTATATAAAGCGGTAGGTGAAAAGATAGCTGGACAAAAACCAAAATTGGAAAAAGTAAAAGAAGTTGAAATTCGAGTAAATGAACCGCTGAAATTTGATCAATTTGCTGTTTATCAATTGAGTTATAGAGAAAATGAATTTAAAAGTATGTCCTTCCGTTTGCAAAATAAAGAAAATAATCAAAAGTGGGGACCGATTAAAGTTGATTTAACAAACCCTGCAGAAAAATATGATTTAGGAAATGGTTATTCTTTAGAACTATTAAGCTACTTCCCTGATTTTTATTTTGATGAGAATGGAAGACCAAACACAAAAACAAAATTACCAAACAACCCTGCATTCGTGTTTAAAATGTTTACGCCTGAAACACCAGATGGTGAAGTGAGTTTTGTTGGTATTCAGCAAAATATAGAACCTGATGGGAATAACAAATATAAAATGTCATTTGCAGGTGTGGAAATGCAAAATGCAACAGCACTTACTGTAAGGAAAGATTTAACGCTTTGGATTCTCGGTATTGGAGGATTTATATTTATGGTTGGTGTCATTCAAGGGATGTATTGGAATCATCGCCGTATTTGGATACAACGCGTTAATGATGAATGGTGGATTGCAGGACATACGAATAAAAATTGGTTCGGTTTAAAGAAAGATATTGAAAGAGTACTAGAAGGTACAGCAATTCCGCAGCCAATCGATAAAGTAGTGGATAAAAAAATTAGTTAAGGTGGGGAAACGATATGGTGCAAATAAGTAGTAACTTTCTCTTTACCGCATTTATTTTATATTTAATTGCAACTCTATTTTTCGGGGGAGCAATTAAAGAAAAAGGTCATAAATGGGCAAATATAGGAATAACGATTACAATTTTAGGGTTTATTGCACAAACAGTATATTTTGTTACAAGATGGATTGCATCAGGACATGCACCAGTTAGTAACTTTTTTGAATTCGGTACATTTTTCGGCATGATGCTTGTCGGAGCATTTATTGTCATGTATTTTATGTATCGCGTAAGTATAATCGGACTTTTTGCATTACCAGTTGCACTTTTATTAATTGCCTATGCAAGTATGTTTCCGAGGGAAATATCTCCGCTTATTCCTTCTTTAAAAAGTAATTGGTTGCATATTCACGTGACGACTGCAGCAGCAGGGCAAGCAATTTTAGCAATTAGTTTTATTACGGGCGTTATGTATTTATTGAAGAATGTAGATCAATCAACGAGAAGCAAACGTACATTTTGGTTAGAAACGGTAGTGTTCACACTTGTTTGTACAGTTGGTTTTATTGGAGTGACAACGGTATTTTCTAGTATGAAATATGAAGCGAAGTTTCAATGGGTTGATAAAAATGAACAACAAGTGGAAATGAAGTACAATCTTCCGGCTTTAGTGGGACCGCACGAAGGAAAGTTATTGACAGAAAATAAATTAGAGCCGACAGTTGAAGTTCCGGCGATTGTAAATGCGAAAAAATTAAATACAGTAATTTGGTCTGTGTTAGTTGGGACATTACTTTATATTGTATTAAGACTTGTTTTACGCAAACGAGTATCGGCAGCACTTCAGCCGTTAGTAAAGAATACAAATAGTGATTTACTGGATGAAATCGGATATCGTTCTATTGCAATTGGATTCCCGGTTTTCACATTAGGTGCATTAATTTTTGCCATGATTTGGGCTCAAATAGCGTGGACACGTTTTTGGGGTTGGGATCCAAAAGAGGTTTGGGCGCTTATTACTTGGCTCTTTTATGCGGCGGTATTACATTTACGCTTATCAAAAGGGTGGCACGGAGAGAAGTCAGCGTGGTTAGCGGTAATTGGTTTTGCAATCATTATGTTTAACTTTATTGTAGTAAACTTAATTATCGCGGGTTTACATTCATACGCATAGAGAAATAAAATAGGAGAGTGAATGTCACTTTCCTATTTTATTTTTGTCAATTTTTCTTCTTTTTTGAGAAAAACATGACAAAGTAGCGGTTGATTTTGTAAAATGATGTCGAGGACATTATATCCTGTTCAAAAAAAATACATAGTTTTGGAAAAAAATTGAACAAACTTTATTATTCTTGTGAAGCATAATATGGGAAGTGAAACATTTAGAAGATTGCTTAAATAAACGAGAATAGCGCAACATACTAGTGTAGAAGGGTAGGTGTAAACCGTTGTGGTAAAAGTACGCAACGGGTAGAAATGGAAAATGAATCAAGAATTTTAATTGTAGACGATGAGGATCGTATTCGTCGTTTGTTGAAAATGTATTTAGAAAGAGAACAATACACAATTGAAGAAGCGGACAATGGTGATACAGCTTTAGAAATGGCACTGCAAAATGATTACGATTTAATCCTATTAGATCTTATGATGCCAGGTAAAGATGGTATTGAAGTGTGTAAAGGGGTTCGTGAGAAAAAAGCGACGCCAATTATTATGTTGACAGCGAAGGGTGAAGAAGTAAACCGAGTACAAGGGTTTGAGGTAGGAACTGATGATTATATTGTGAAACCATTTAGCCCACGTGAAGTAGTGCTTCGTGTGAAAGCGGTCTTACGCCGTTCTGTACCAACAACGTTCTTTACACAAGATACAACGACAAAAGATGTTACTGTGTTCCCTCATTTAACAATTGATAATGATGCACACCGTGTTACAGCAGATGGTAATGAAGTAAACTTAACACCGAAAGAGTACGAATTACTATTATTCTTAGCGAAAGCGCCTGATAAGGTATTTGATCGTGAGCAATTGTTAAAAGAAGTATGGCAATATGAATTCTTCGGAGATTTACGTACAGTTGATACGCATGTAAAGCGTTTACGTGAGAAGTTAAGCAAAAAATCACCAGATGCTGCGAAGATGATTGTTACCGTTTGGGGCGTAGGTTACAAATTTGAGGTTGTGAGCGACTGATGCTTTGGAGAAGTGTAGTAGGGAAGTTATGGATGACTATCTTACTTCTCGTTTCGTTTGTTCTTGGATTTGTTGCGATTTTACTTTCACAGTTTTTTAGAACATATTATGTTGATATGAGTGAAGCTAGGCTTCAAAAAGTTGCAACAAGTGTTTCAGAGTTAATTGAAGAAGGTGCCGATGTAAAAACGATTGAGAATATCGCGTACAAATTCTCTGATCCCCTTTCAAGGATTATTATTGTAGAAGATGGTAAAGAAATATCTTCTTCGCCGAAACAAGAAGGGTTAGTCACTCTTACAATGGATGATTTGAAAGAAGATAAAGAATTAGCGGCTGTTTTTACAGACAAAAAAGAAATTAAGAATAACATTAGAAAAGCCTCTAATAGTAGAAAGAATAAAAACACTGAAAATGATATTATGATTGTCGGAAAACCAGTGCATTCAAAAAATCAAAGTGCAGTGTTCGTATACGAATCTTTACAAGTACCGATACAAGGTATGGAGAGAACGACTGATTTTATATTCTTATCAGCAGGGATTGCGATTATATTAACAACGTTCTTTGCATTCTTCTTATCTACTCGAATTACAGCACCACTCCGTAAAATGCGTGAGGTTGCTTTTGAGGTCGCGCGTGGGAAGTTTGATGCGAAAGCACCTATGGTATCTCAGGATGAGATTGGTGAGCTTGCAACGGCCTTAAATCAAATGGGGAAACAGTTGAAGTTTAATATGAATGCCTTGCAGCAAGAAAAAGAACAGTTAGCAAGTATTTTAAGTAGTATGGCAGATGGGGTTATTACGTTAAATCAAGAAGGTGAAGTCGTTGTAATTAATCCGCCGGCTGAACATTTCTTACAAGTTTGGCAAGAGGAAAAGGAAGTAGAGCTCAGTAAAAAACTACCTTCTGAACTTGTTGAACTATTCCATCTCGTTGTAGAAAGTGAACAACAACAAGTGGTTGAAATTAATTTACAAAAAGGGAACTATGTAGTTCTTATGACGCCGCTTTACAACCAAACGAAAATTCGTGGTGCTGTAGCTGTATTACGTGATATGACGGAAGAACGCCGTCTTGAGAAGATGCGTCAAGACTTTATTGCAAACGTATCACATGAACTTCGTACACCGATGGTAATGCTTCAAGGGTATAGTGAAGCGATTTTAGATGATATTGTGCAAACGAAAGAAGAAATTAATGAGTTTGTTCAAATCATTTATGATGAATCTGTTCGTTTAGGTAAACTTGTAAATGAACTATTAGATTTAGCGCGTATGGAAAGTGGTAATGTAGAGTTACATATAGGTGAAGTTGATATTCATCCTTTCGTTGAAAAAATAGGTCGTAAATTCCAAGGAATTGCAAAGGATAAAGAAGTCACATTAACGGTTGATTTCCAAAATCCAATTGAGCAATACCCATTTGATGCAGATCGTATGGAACAAGTATTGACGAATTTAATTGATAACGCAATTCGTCATACGAATGCAGGCGGACATGTAACGCTTGTAATTAATACGATAAATAATGGTCTTACTTTTGAAGTACAAGATTCGGGCGCTGGCATTCCAGAAGAAGATATTCCATTTTTATTTGATCGTTTCTACAAAGCTGATAAAGCAAGAACACGTGGGAAAAAAGGTGGAACAGGGCTCGGGCTTGCGATTGCAAAAAACATTGTGCAAGGCCATGATGGTAAAATTGCTGTTTCAAGTGTTGTTGGAGAGGGAACTACATTCTCTGTATATTTACCAAATCGTATAATTTAGATATGTGTTTTTAAAGTTGATAATGAATAAAGTTCTACTGTTTTTTATTTTTTTGTAAAATCAATTAAATAAATAACAGTAGAACTTTTTTTCTATCTTAGTCGAATGAAGAATAGCAAGAGGGGTGTCGTGAAGCGATGAAATTATACACGAAAACAGGAGATAAAGGGACAACAAGTGTAATAGGCGGCAGAGTGGATAAAGATAATATCCGAGTTGAAGCATATGGCACGATAGATGAGGCGAATTCTCATATTGGATATGCAATGACTAAGCTACAAGGCGTATCTTTTGGAGATATTTACAATGAACTTGAAAATATTCAACATGAACTATTTGATTGCGGGGGAGACTTAGCGATAGTAGAGGGGAAAATTCCTTATAAAGTAACGGTTGAAATGGTTGAAAGCTTAGAAAGAAGGATTGATTCGTATATAGAAGAAGCACCGCCGTTAGAGCGTTTTATTTTACCGGGTGGAAGCGAAGCGGCAGCTGCTATTCATATTGCACGTACAGTTGTAAGGCGAGCAGAACGATGTGTAGTGTCCTTGCAAAAAGAAGGGGAAATAAATAAAGTTGTTCTAAAGTATGTAAATAGATTATCTGATTATTTGTTTGCGGTAGCTAGAGTAATAAACGCTCGATTACAAGTAAAAGATGTGGAGTATAATCGCAGTGCAATCGTTTTTCGTGATAAAAACGAGAAGGAAGTGGAGTGATTCACTTTCTTTTTTTGTATACTTTTTTCTGTAATATACCAAAATAAGAGAAGGTATGGTGTTAATTAGAAAACGGAGGATGTATATGAAAGTGTTAAAATGTGGCGTCATGTTATTGGCGGTATTGTTTTTATCTCAATTACATGTGTACGCAGAGGGAAATCAATGGACATGGCCTGTTGAAGGGCAGATAAGTGATTATTTTGGGACAAGGCATGGAAAACACTACGGTATAGATATAGCAGCACCGATTGGCACGCCTGTGGCAGCTATTCAAGAAGGTAAGGTAACAAAGTCTTATTATTCAAGTAGTTATGGAAACGTTGTATTTATTAAACATGGAGAATATGAGGCCGTGTATGCACATTTAAATAAGAGATATGTAGTTCAAGGGGATTATATTTCAAAAGGAGAAATAATTGGAGAAGTAGGAAATACAGGAGAATCGAGAGGTGCACACTTACATTTAGAAGTTCATCAAGGAAGATGGACGATGGCGAAAAAGAATGCGATGAATCCATTGCTTGTTCTAAATGAACAGAGAAATGAAGTTGTTTCCTCATCCTTATATGTCGTCCAAAAAGGGGACACTTTAGTTAGTATTGCCCGGAAATTTAGTATGTCAGTTAAGGAAGTTAAAGAAAAAAATGGACTGCAGCAAGATCGGATTTATCCAAATCAACAATTATACGTAAAGTAAAAAAAGAGCTAGTTAAACTAGCTCTTTTTTTTACCAAAAAATAAAGACACATATAAATCCAGAAATAGCTAAGTAGCTATATAAGTAAAATACTTTCGTTCTTGTTTTTTCGTTCGTTCGAAATAGTACAATAGTCGGTTCAATTAAACCGATTGTCAAACAAAGTAAACCAAGAAGCATACAACCGATTGAAATGGAGTACAGGGCGATTTGTGGTGCTTGAAATGGAATCATCCATTTTAATAAAAATGCAATAAGTGCAGTGTAGCAAATGCTGCCGATGTATTTATTCAACGGTGCATTAGAACGGAACCCTGGAAGTTTTTTTAAGAAAGAGCGGGAAACAACTTCAGTTTGTAAAGATGTGTGCTCTTCAATTATTTTTTGAGCTTCTTTCCCTTTTTGGAAAAGGGATAATATCCAGTTTCGCTCACCTTGAAAAATAAATTGAGAAGTTGTCAAATAATGATCCACCTTCACTTTATTCCAACTCTTCCATGGGTGACGCTCACACAGTTTTAATTTACTCTCTGTTTTTTTATCATACTGATAAATACTGATGCCATCTTCATCGAAAGCAGCATAGTATGTCTCGCTTGAGAATGTGCCTAAATCAATTGGACAGTAGAAAAGTAATTCTTTTTTTAAGTAAAAGTATTCTTTTCTTAAGTTTTTTTTCATTGCTTCTCGAATAGAGTGTCTCTTTTCTTTTTTCATGACATTTCCTCCATAATCCAGAAAATGTTCTTATCTTAACAATTCAACATCTTATCACTTTTCATTATATATGACTAGGGGATTCATAGGGGAAATGCCGAATACTAAAAAATCTGGGGTGTATTGTAAAATATAGTGATTGGTTTTGATTATATAAAATTAATAACTTATTTTTAATAAGTTACGCTTTTTTTGTTCACAATACGATTATGTTGTTGTATAATAAAGTGGAAAATAGAATATCGGTCTATCTTCGGGGCAGGGTGAAAATCCCGACCGGCGGTGATGAACTATATGTGATTTTGTTCTAAGCCCGCGAGCCGTTAAGGCAGGATTTGGTGTGATTCCAAAGCCGACAGTATAGTCTGGATGGGAGAAGATGGAGGTTCAAGCGTTCAAAAAAGATATGGATTTGAACGTCTGTTTGATGTGCCTTAAATTCTCCCTTTGTGTAAAACACAAAGGGTTTTTTCGTTCTATGAAAAAGTAGGCATAGCAGAACCTTTCCACTTTCCATGAGATGATCGATGGAAAAGGAGAGAGAAAGATGAAACAAAAAAACAGTGTAGTGCAGATGGTGAGTGTAGCGATGCTAAGTAGTATTGCATATTTACTGATGATGTTGGATTTCCCGTTTCCAGGGCTTCCGCCATTTTTAAAAATTGATTTTAGTGATGTACCAGCCCTAATTGCAGCAATTATTTTCGGGCCAGTTGCAGGGATAATTGTAGAGGCGATAAAGAATATTTTACATTACGGGATTCAAGGGAGTTTAACGGGAGTGCCAGTTGGAGAAATTGCTAACTTTATTGCAGGATGTTTATTTATTGGACCGGCAGCTTTCTTATTTAGAAAGTATCGTACTGTTAAGAGTTTAACGACAGGATTAATGCTAGGGACAATTACAATGGCGCTCATTATGAGTGTATTAAATTACATCATTATATTCCCAGCTTACACTTGGTTTTTAAATTCACCAGCTATGTCTAGCGAGGCTATAAGAACAACGGTTGTAACGGCAATCTTACCATTTAATTTGATTAAAGGAATTGTTGTGACAATTGTATTTGTAGCATTATTCTCACGCCTGAAAGTATGGGTGTTTGCAAAAATGAAAAATGCATAAAATATAAAATAAAACCATTAGTAGTATGGAACTACTAGTGGTTTTTTATTAAGTAGAATGAAAATAGAAAACAAAAAATATCCCTCATATGAATGAGGGATATTTTTTGAAGTTAATAAAAGACTATTCGAATTTTAAAGAGTCGCCATCAAATGATTCATCAGCAACTTTAATTGAGTCAGTTGGACAACCTTCGAATGCATCCATCATATCTTCAATTAATACATCTGGAATTTCAACGATACCTTGGTTATCGTCTAACGTTACAAATGCAATACCTTCATCATCATAATCATAAATGTCTGGTGCAGCAGCGCCGCAAGCACCACATGCGATACAAGTATCTTTATCAACGATTGTATATTTTGCCATCTTTTTTCCCTCCTGATAATATGTATGTGAAAAGCTCGCCATAAAAATTATAACCTTATTGTAAAACGGTTTTTAAAACTTTTCAACATAAAATTATAATGATAATCCTTATCAATTAGAGTGTCAACTAATTTTTGCATTATGTCATAAGATTTTCAAAATACGTAAATGTTATTTCGTTTGGTACAATATACTATATACAAGTACATAGTGCCGATATGATAAGTTTAATGAGAGTGCAATCATACTAAAAAGTAATTAAGCTAGATTGAAAGGTGGAAGCGGTAATGCAACTACAATATACTTTATTGTATTGTTTAAATCAATTGAATGGTGAAAGGACCGTTTCTTCTATTTATTATTTATTAAAAGGAAAACGATCTTCGCAAACGTTACAAGATGGAAATATGTTCCGAATTTCATTTTTGTTTGGAATATATAAATCGTTAAATAGAACAGACTATAATCGGGAAGTTGCAAAGTTGTTGCAAGTAGATTTGATTCGAGAAATACATGAAAATACATATTTGTTAACATCTAAAGGTAAAATGCAGTTACATACATGGGAGGAAGTGTATGCTTTTCCCACGTATTTACATGGTTTACACTATGGTGAATTAGGTGAAACATTTTGGAAACGATTATCATTAATTATTCAAACTATATCTAATTTACAACAGAATAATACGAAGTTTATTCCCATTCAACAAGATACAGAAATAATGATGTGGGTAAAACGTTTTTTAACAGGTATACCATATAGGCGAAGTGAATTGGCTAAAAGATTATGGAAAGAAATACATAATCTTTTAGGAAAAGGTGATGTGGTAGAAGCGACGATTGTAACATATAGATTAACAGGATATGAACGTATCGGTTGTACATTGCAGCAATTAGCGGAAATTACGAAACAAGATATATTCCGGGTGTATTTTTTATTTTGGGGTACAATTCACTTCTTTATACAAGAAGTTCACGATAAAGAAAATGAATTTCCGCTATTGGCTGAGATTATCTCTTATCCAAATGAGAGAGCTGAATTATTTAGTTTATCAACGAAAAAAACATATAATTTTTGGAGACAAGGACGCTCTTTAGATGAAATAGCGACAATTAGAAATTTAAAGGTTGCAACGATAGAAGATCATTTTGTTGAAATTGCTTTGCGGGAAAAAGAGTTTTCAATCGAGATGTTTATGGAAAAAGACAAAATAGATAAAGTAACAAAAGTAATTGAGACATTACAAACACGTAAGTTGCGTGAGTTGAAACAAGCGGTTGGAGAGGGTATCTCTTATTTTGAAGTTCGTCTTGTATTGGCGCGGATGGAGGGTATAAATGAAGCTTGAGGAATATTTATATAGATGGTTTGGATATTCTGAATTTCGTACAGGGCAAAAAGGGGTAATTACAGATTTATTAGAAGGAAAAGATGTTATAGCAATGCTCCCGACTGGAAGGGGGAAGTCTATGTGCTATCAACTTCCAGGGCTAATGCAAGAAGGAACCGTGCTTGTTGTATCACCATTATTATCTTTGATGGAAGATCAAGTTACACAATTAAAGTATGTTGTGAAAAACCGAGTAATAGCATTTAATAGTTTTCGGACATTACATGAAAAAAGAGAAGCGATGAAAAAATTAGCTTCATATAAATTTATTTTTGTTTCACCAGAGATGTTGCAGTCGGAAGTGTTAATAAGAGAATTGAAGAAAGTTCATATTTCATTATTTGTTGTGGATGAGGCTCATTGTATTTCACAATGGGGTTATGATTTTAGGCCAGACTATAAAAAACTAAATGTAGTCATTGAAAATATCGGGTCTCCTACGGTGCTAGCATTAACGGCAACAGCGACAAAAGATGTACTCCGAGATATAGCAGAGAGTTTAGATTTGAAGAAAGTGACGCAGCATGTATACTCTATTGATCGTCCGAATATTGCGATGGAAGTACAATTTGTGGAGACGATAGAAGAGAAGAAAGAAGCGCTTTTGAACCAGGTGATGTATTTACAAGGGCCAGGGATTGTATATTGTTCAAGCAGAGCGTGGACAGAACGTTTAACGGAGTATTTAAGAGGAAAAGGCGTGACTGGTGTTGCTTTTTATCATGGTGGTATGGAACATGAAGAGCGTATGTTAATTCAACAGCAGTTTATGAATGACCAGTTGCAGATTGTAATATGTACAAGTGCTTTTGGTATGGGAGTAAATAAGTCGAATACGAGCTATATTATTCATTTTCATTATCCGACTAATATAGCTTCCTATTTACAAGAAATCGGAAGAGCTGGAAGAGATGGTGAACCGAGTATAGCTATCTTACTATGTAGTCCGTTAGATCACGATTTACCAATTTCAATAATTGAAGATGAATTGCCAAGTCAGTCGCAAATACAATTTTTATTCTCTTTACTACAAGAAAGAATGTTTCAAACGAAAGAATTACCAATAGAAGAGGTAGAAGAAATTTGTTATAATGCAGCAAGATTTAATGAACAATATTGGCGCTTCATCCGCTATCATCTTGAACAGCTTGGAATCATACAACAGCGAAAATTAAAATTAGAGGGCTTGTCAGATGAAATTATGAACAGATTAATAGCTGAAGTAGAAATAAGGCTACGTAATAAATATAGTGAGCTAGAAAACATGAAATCGTGGATACAAGTGAAAGAATGTAGGCGTGAATATTTGTTACAACAGTTCGGTTATAGAAAAGAGAACGAGTTGAAAAATTGCTGTGACTATTGTGGTATTACAAAAACAGATTATAAAAAAAGACAAGCGCAACAATCGGATTTCGACTATAATTGGGAAACAGAGTTACAAAAGCTTTTCGGTCTAGAAAAGATGGGGGAATGATG
Source organism: Bacillus cereus group sp. MG4 (assembly GCF_040460055.1). NCBI lineage: Bacteria > Bacillati > Bacillota > Bacilli > Caryophanales > Bacillaceae > Bacillus > Bacillus cereus group sp. MG4. The sequence continues at coordinate 4,940,759 of NZ_JARVGZ010000001.1, forward strand.
AACATTCAAAGGCATAATATTGAAGATATGAGTCCGAAAGAAATAAGGCTGAATCTGTATATCACACAGTTCATTATTATCGGTATCGGTTGTTTACTAGCATATGTATTATTCCGAGATATAAAATCGGTGTATAGTCTGTGGAAGTGGGAACCGGTGTCTATACTTATAATAGGTGGCTTGTTGGCGATTGGTATTGTGTTATTAGATTATGTTGCAATGCGAGTATTTCCAGAGTCTTGGTTTGATGATGGTGGTATTAACGATAAGATGTTTCAAGGAATGTCAGTTATGCACCTACTCGTTATTACGTTCATTATCGGCTTTGCAGAAGAATTTTTATTTAGAGGTGTAGTGCAGACGCACTTTGGAATTGTAATAGCTAGTTTAGTATTTGCAGTGTTACATATTCGGTATATAACAAAGCCATTTTTGTTTTGTTTCGTCTGTTTCATTAGTTTTGTCTTTGGTTATGTATTTGAATGGACAGGAAATTTATTTATAACAATCTTTGCACACTTTCTTGTTGATTTTATAATGGGACTCCAATTAAGAAAATAAATGGAAGGTGGTGGTGAACAACATGAGAAAACGAATTCCTGATTTCGAAGAGGAATTAGAAGTTGAGCGAGTGGAAGAAAAAGAAAGTTTACCGCCGCGTAGTGAAATTCATAGAAATAAAGAGAAAAAAGAAAAGTTTAAAATGAATCATATTTTCGTCCGAGTTTTAACATTTCTATTCATATTACTACCAATTAGTATCTTATGGTATACAGATAAATATATTCAGGTGAAAAGTGATGGTAATAACGCTGGGAAAAGTGCGTTTGAGGTCATTTTCTTTGATTCAGCTAAATCTGGGTCTGAGGCAACAACTGAGAAAGTAGTAACGCATACGGTAAAAGAAGGAGAAACTTTAGAAAGTATAGCGAAGCAATATTTTTCAGATGAAACTGGGATTGAAGTGATTAAAAAGTATAATGATTTACAAGAAGATGAAGTGAATGTAGGTCAAGAAATAAAAATTCCGATAAAAGATAAGTCCGCAAAACAGGATAGCTAGTAACATACCTACTATAAAAACTGAGGATTATCTTTCTGCGGAAGGGAGTGAAAAATATATGATATGGATTATCTTATTAAGTGCTCTCATATGTATTGGTATTATATTTCTTCTTGTAATGTATACAGAAGCGATGCGTAATACTGTGTTAGAACATACTTTACTTTTTGAAGAATTTCCGAAAAGTTTTCAAAAAGTAAAGGTGTTTTTTATTTCTGATATTCATAGAAGGGTCATTTCAAGTTCATTAATTGAACAAGTAAAAGGAAAAGTAGACCTTGTAATTATTGGCGGTGATTTAGCGGAAAGAGGCGTCCCTTTATCGAAAATTTCTGCGAATATACAAAAGTTAAGAGCGTTAGCTCCTGTATATTTTGTGTGGGGAAATAATGATTATGAGATTGAATATCATGAATTAGATGCTTTGTTATTAGAAAATAATGTGAAAGTTTTAGATAATACAAGAGTTGTATTTGAATCTGAACTAGGAGAAAAAATTTGTTTACTCGGTGTAGATGATGTTGGTTTGAAGCGTGATCGTTTAGATTTAGCTTTGGCTGATTGCAAAGAAGATGGTTTTCGCATATTGATTAGCCATAACCCTGATATAATAAATAAAATGTCTGGAAAAGAACAAATTTCACTTGTGTTAAGTGGACATACACATGGAGGACAGATTCGATTATTCCCATCTAAAAAATATTTAAAAGGTGGCGTATATAAGCATTCAAATATGACTCTTTTTGTTAGTAATGGGTATGGAACAACGTTGATTCCACTTCGCTTCCGAGCACCTGCTCAAACACATATTATTACGTTATGCGGAGGGAAATGATGCCAACTCTAAACGGGAAATATAACATAAAAGCTGTTTCGAATATAATTGGAATTCAGCCGAGTACGCTTCGTGCATGGGAAAGACGATATCAAATTATTGCCCCAAAGCGGAATCATGCGGGGCATCGATTATATACAGAAGAGCATATTCAAATTTTGAAATGGTTAATGGACAAGGTTTCTTCTGGCATGATGATTGGACAAGCAGTTCAATTATTAGAAGGGAATCGTTTGCAGAGTAATGTTCAAAAAGAAATACATTACGATAGAGAAGTTGTTTTAGTGGACGATTTACTGCAAGCTTTGTTAAAATTTGATGAAATTACAACTTCTGCATTGTTAAACGAGGCTTTCAGTATTTATGCAACAGAAAAAGTAATAGCAAGTATTGTTCTTCAAATGTCAAATAAATTGTTAACGTTAAAAAATAATAATGAAGTTACAATGGTGCAATTCCAATATGTCGTATCATTTTTACAAACTCGTCTAGGAATGGTGTATCATAATGCATCATCATTTTCTTCTATACACAAAGTTGTCGTGTTAGAAAATACTATGTTGAAAGGGTTTGTTTTCTCAACGTATTTACGCTTAAAGGGATATGAGGTGATATATATTAGGTCAAGCTTAGCGGAAGATGGTATTTTTTTAGCTGTTGAGCAAATACAACCTACATATGTAGTAGTCTCTTTTGATGAGGAACGAGAACTTAAGAACGCGATGAAAGACATGAATTTGTTGCAAGAAAAAAGTGAGAAACTTTCTGTTGGGTTTATAGGAGAAATAGGTGCTCGAGATCAGTTGAACATTCAAACATGCCTAATTGGTGATACGAAAGAAGAATGGGATGATTGGTTAAAAATGTTAGAATAGTTGTTCGAAAAGAACCATCTATTTTCTATTTCATATAATAAAAATTATATTCATTGGTTACGTAGGGAGGGTATGAGATGAGGCTGGAACGATTAAATTACAATAAGATAAAAATTTTCTTAACATTTGATGATTTATCTGAACGAGGATTAACGAAAGAAGATTTGTGGAGAAATGCACCGAAAGTACAGCAATTATTTCGTGATATGATGCAAGAAGCAAATAAGGAACTAGGGTTTGAAGCGGATGGTCCGATTGCAGTTGAAGTATTTTCTCTACAAGCGCAAGGAATGGTCGTAATTGTAACGAAAGAACATCAAGATGTGGATACAGATGATGAGTTCCGTGACGAGTTTATTGAAATGCAAGTGACTCTAGATGAAAGCGAGCATATACTTTATGAGTTTGCTACACTAGATGACGTAATTAACCTGTCGAATCGTTTATATAACCTTGATGTAACTGGCGGAAAACTATATACGTGGGATGGGCGTTTCTATCTTTGGATGGAAGAAGAGGAGCAAGTTCAATTACTGAAGGCAGATTTTATAGCTATTTTAGCAGAATATGGTAATCCGTCTACAGCAACTATTTATCGTCTAATGGAGTATGGTAAAGAATTAATGGCTTCTCAAGCAATTGAACAAATACACAATTACTTTGTGAAAAAACAAAACCTTAGCTAATATAACAAAGCTAAGGTTTTGTTTTTTATTTGGAGAAACATAAAATATTGGTCTGAAAATTTCAAAACGATTAATGGTATAGCGGGAATCATAAATATTTGGGCGCTCTTTACTATATTTAAAAATATCTTCTTAAGTTGTTATATATAAGTAAAATAAAAAATATTTAAATATTTAAGTATTTTACTTTTCTAAAAGCAATAAAAGGACTATAATGATAGTGAAAACGCTTGCAACAGGAAATAGTTTGTATATATTTGTTAGCGTTTTCTATTGCATTCCAAATTTAACGGTGTATACTAGGCAATGAAGGTTTACTAAACAAGTGAAATTACAGGGGGTTTACTTACTATGGTAGCCGAAAAGGGAACTCAAACAAAAACACAACAACAAAGGGAACAACATTTTGAACTATTGAATTCGACACAAATTGTTATTAGTGAAGCATTAGAAAAATTGGGTTATCCAAACGAAGTATATGAATTATTAAAAGAACCAATTCGTATGATGACAGTGAAAATACCAGTTCGTATGGATGGCGGGACTGTTAAAATATTTACAGGATATCGTGCACAACATAATGATGCTGTTGGTCCAACGAAAGGTGGAATTCGCTTCCATCCGAATGTAACAGAAAATGAAGTGAAAGCACTTTCAATCTGGATGAGTTTAAAATGTGGTATTGTTGATTTACCATACGGTGGAGGTAAAGGTGGAATTATCTGTGACCCACGTGAAATGTCATTCCGTGAGTTAGAAAGATTAAGCCGCGGTTATGTACGAGCAATTAGCCAAATCGTAGGACCGACGAAAGATATTCCAGCTCCAGATGTATTCACAAACTCTCAAATCATGGCATGGATGATGGATGAATATAGCCGTATTGATGAATTTAATTCACCAGGATTTATTACAGGTAAGCCACTTGTATTAGGTGGATCACATGGGCGTGAAACAGCAACGGCGAAAGGTGTAACAATTTGTATTCGTGAAGCTGCAAAAAAACGCGACATTGATATTAAAGGTGCACGCGTTGTTGTTCAAGGATTCGGTAATGCGGGTAGCTTCTTAGCTAAATTTATGCATGATGCAGGCGCGAAAGTTATTGCAATCTCGGATGCTTACGGTGCGTTGCATGATCCAAACGGATTAGATATTGATTATTTATTAGACCGTCGTGATAGCTTCGGTACAGTAACTAAACTATTTAATAATACAATTTCAAACAAAGAATTGTTAGAACTTGATTGCGACATTTTAGTTCCAGCTGCAATTGAGAACCAAATTACAGAAGAAAATGCTAATAATATTAAAGCGAAAATCGTTGTTGAAGCTGCAAATGGTCCAACAACATTAGAAGCAACTAAAATTTTAACAGATCGCGGAATTTTACTTGTTCCAGACGTATTAGCAAGTGCTGGCGGTGTAACAGTATCTTACTTTGAGTGGGTACAAAATAACCAAGGTTATTACTGGACTGAAGAAGAAGTAGAACAACGTTTAGAAAAAGTAATGGTAAGATCATTTGATTCTATTTATGAAACGGCACAAGTTCGTAAAGTAAATATGCGCTTAGCTGCGTATATGGTCGGTGTTCGTAAAATGGCTGAAGCAAGTCGCTTCAGAGGTTGGGTATAATATTATATCGTGAGAAAACGTGATTCCTTTCGAGGGAATCACGTTTTTTTGTTGAAGTATTAGTGTGAGGTGTTGTATATGGAAAATGAAATGATGGAACGAGTAGAACAATTAGAAGAAAAGGTTAAGAGGTTAGAGGGAGAACTCACAAGAACGATGAAAGACCGAAAAACAAGTAACGTTCGGATGTTCGGAGAAGGACTACTGTTTTTAATATTTGGTGCAGTTGTAGTAGGGCCGATTATCGCTTTTGTAATCACAATTCTTACTTGGATTGTTGAAAAATAAAATAAAAACAAAAAAGAACGCTTGTTCCATACGAACAAACGTGCTATACTTTCCTTAGATAAACAAAACGGAAATGATTTTAAGGAGAGATAAATGATGAAAATGACAGTAGACCAAAGATTTATGATGCCAGCAGATGTTGTAGAACGAGTGGAAGTATTAAGAAACAAACAAAGTAAGCGTGGCACATTATTACAATCAGTAAATAAATTTTTCGGTTTAGATACGAAAGAAGATTGTGTTTGGTTTTACGGTTTTTATGGAGTTGCTGTAAGTATTTTATTATTTATGGTATTCACATCAAATATTTTCGATTTTCTCTTCGCGTAAGAAATATGCGATAAGGACATTACTGCCGAATACATATATAAGGAAGTAAAGTAATCTTCTGAAGCGGGAGTTGGTAGTAATGGCGATGTTTCCTATAGAGCGTAACTATATTGGGTATGGAAGTTCACGACCGGGAATTCCTCTTTCTAAAGTAAGGTTTATTGTAAGTCATGATACGGGGAACCCTGGTAGTAATGCGATAGGGAATCGGGATTATTTTAATGAAATACAACCGAAAGCTTCGGCACATACATTTATAGATGATAAAACAATATTGGAAATTGTTCCTATAAATGAAGTTGCCTATCATGTTCGATATGGTGTGCCGACAGATAATGACTTATATGGTTATGATGCTAATAAGGCTGCCATTGGAGTGGAACTTTGTTATGGCGGTGATGTTAACTTTTGGGAAGCATATACCCGTTTTACGTGGTATCATGCGTATTTATGTCAAAACTTCGGCTTGAATCCGAAGAAAGATATCGTATCACATAAAACACTTGACCCAGCTAGAAAGATTGATCCTGAAAATGTATTAGGGAAACAAGGTATTAAATTTCAGCAGTTTTTAGCAGATGTCTATCGGATGTACGTTTCGTTTAGATGACAAATATATGAAAAATGAATACAATAAAGATAGGTGCCTACTGCTGTAAGTAGGTTTTTTCTTGTTTTTATAAATAGCGTATTGGTAGAAGACTAGGAGTGAGCTGAGTATGCAGAAAGAAACAGCTATCATAATTGGAGGCGGTCCGTGCGGATTAGCAGCAGCAATTTCGTTGCAAAAGGTAGGGATAAATCCGTTAGTAATTGAAAAAGGAAACATTGTAAATGCGATTTATAATTATCCAACTCATCAAACATTTTTCTCTTCTAGTGAAAAATTAGAAATTGGTGATGTAGCTTTTATTACAGAAAATCGTAAGCCAGTTCGAAATCAAGCGCTTGCGTATTATCGTGAAGTAGTAAAGCGTAAATCTGTACGTGTAAATGCTTTTGAGCGAGTGGAGAAAGTACAAAAAGATGGAGAAGTTTTTCATGTTGAGACAACAAAGCGTGACGGAAGTAAAGAAATATATATAGCAAAATATGTTGTTGTAGCAACTGGATATTATGACAATCCAAATTATATGAATGTTCCCGGCGAGGAACTGAAGAAAGTAGCTCACTATTTTAAAGAGGGACATCCTTATTTTGATCGAGATGTAGTAGTTATAGGTGGGAAAAACTCGAGTATAGATGCCGCGTTAGAACTTGTTAAAACCGGTGCGCGTGTAACGGTTTTATATCGCGGAAGTGAGTATTCACCAAGCATTAAGCCGTGGATTTTGCCGGAGTTTGAGGCGTTAGTACGAAGCGGCACAATTCAAATGTATTTCAGGGCTCACGTGAAAGAAATTACTGAACATACAGTAACGTTTACAGTCGATGATGAGGCATATACAATCCAAAATGATTTTGTATTTGCGATGACTGGTTACCATCCTGATCATAGTTTCTTAACGAAGATGGGTGTTCGGATTGATGAAGAAACAGGACGTCCGATTTATGCAGAGGATACAATGGAAACGAACGCTGAAAATATTTTCATTGCAGGTGTAATTGCTGCTGGAAATAATGCAAATGAAATATTTATTGAGAACGGTCGATTTCATGGGGATGCGATTGCGCAAACCATTGCGTCAAGGGAAATATAAAAAGAAGCTGTCGAAATAAACTTCGACAGCTTCTTTTTAATTGTGCATAAACATATTTTGGATTGTTTCATGAGAATTTGTATTCTCTAATGCAACTAATAATTTAATACGTGCTTTTTGAGCATTTAAACCATATGTGAATACAATACCCATATCTTTTAATTGTTTGCCGCCACCTTCATATGAATATACATCTTGCACGATGCCATTGAAACAGCGAGAAACTAATACGACAGGAATTCCTTTGTCGATTAATCGTTCTAGACTAGGAAGTGTTCTTGGAGGTAAATTACCTTGTCCAAGTGCTTCAATAACAATCCCATCTACTGGAAGGTTTTCAATTGCTGCTAACAATGTATCGTCCATACCAGCGTATGCTTTTAGAACAACTACGTTTTTAGAAACCTTATTTACTGAATATGTTTCATGGTGTACTAAAGCGTGATGGAATACAACGCCGCGCTTTGTTACCATACCAATTGGTCCATACTGTGGACTCTGGAATGTTGCCACGTTACTTGTATGTGTTTTCGTTACATTTGTAGCGCAATGGATTTCGTCGTTTAATACGACTAAAACACCTTTTTCAGCAGCTTCACTACAGCTAGCTACTTTTACAGCCGATAAGAAGTTATATAGACCATCAGCACCTAATTCATTACTAGAACGCATTGCACCTGTTACAACGATTGGAATAGTTGCTTGCACTGTTAAATCTAAGAAATAGGCTGTTTCTTCTAATGTATCCGTACCATGTGTAATGACTACGCCATGAATGTTGTCTTGTTTTACTCTTTCATCAATGATGACTTGTAATTGTAACATTTCGCTCGGTGTCATATGAGGAGATGGTAGATGGAACACGTCTTCAACGATTAAATCAACATCGCCTTCTAAATCAGGAATAAATTTTAAAAGAGGATTTTTTTCACCTGGTTGTACGACCCCAGTTTCTTTATCTTCCTCCATTGCAATTGTTCCACCTGTGTGTAAAACTAGGATTCTTTTCAATGCTTATACCCCTTTCAAGTTGAAAAATACATTTAGAACATAACATGTTTTGAGTAAATTCGACAATGGAAATGTATAAAAGTATGCCTCGAAAATGACAATAAAGTTAGCTGCTATATATACGATGTATAAAATCACGAAACGAAATGTGTAAATGTAGGATAGGAGGGAGCAATTACATTGAAAAAGATGGAGAAAATTTTTATTCGTATATTAGTAATACAATTCATTTGTCTTTCTGTTGTGCAATTGTTATTTATACATAAGTCATCAGTGAAATATTTATCTAAAATTGTTTATTATGAAGGTGTCATGGTAAAAAACAAAGCAGAAATCTTACAGGTGAATAGGTAGTTTTCATTTTCTTCTATGGAGGATTATGCTACAATAATTGAGGATTTAATGACGTGAAGCAAATGAGAAGAAGCAGGAGAATACCTGCTTTTCGTTTTGTTTTATAAGTGAAAAAATGAGGTGTTACAATGGATAAACGAATTTCAATTGCTATAGATGGTCCAGCAGCTGCTGGAAAAAGTACGGTTGCAAAAGTTGTGGCAAAGAAACTTTCTTACGTTTATATTGATACAGGCGCAATGTACCGCACGATTACATATGCAGCCCTTGAACAAAAAGTGGACATTGAAAATGAAGAGAAGTTAATGGAAGTTGTAAAGAATGTAAATATTGAGTTTCAGCAAGGAGAAAATACACAACTTGTATTTTTAAATGGACAAGATGTTTCTGAAGTAATTCGTACACCTGAGGTGACGAATCGAGTATCTATTGTGGCGAAACATCGCCTTGTTCGTGAAGAAATGGTACGTCGTCAACAAGAGTTAGCGGAAAAAGGCGGCGTTGTAATGGATGGCCGTGATATTGGTACACATGTGTTACCAGATGCTGAAGTGAAGATCTTTATGCTTGCTTCTGTTGAAGAAAGAGCAGAAAGAAGACATTTAGAAAATATAAATAAAGGTTTCGATTCTAATTTAGAGCAGTTAAAAAAAGAAATTGCTCAGCGTGATAAATTAGATTCAGAACGCGAGGTTTCTCCTCTAAAGAAAGCTGATGATGCATTGGAATTAGATACAACTTCTTTATCAATTGAAGAAGTTGTCCAAAAAATTATGAGTATTGTTTCAGGAGTGTTTGCGAAATAAAGAAAGGGGATAACCTCTTTCTTTTTTTTGTTTATATAGAAATGTAAAGGATGCGTGAATTGTGAGTCTCTTTCCTTGACAAATGATCGGATTTGTAAGAAGTTAGTAAAAGAAGGGTAAAACTTTCAGAATATATTCGCTATTATATTTCAAAACATACTTTCTTCAAGATGATTTTGCTGTATACTATTTATATAGGTTTAATATATTTTCTAGTGAAATGTATGAAAACTGAGTATGTGATGATAAATTCTTAAACATGCAAATGAAAGCATATGTTTTCATTTCGTATATACATAAAAAATGCTTTGTCAATTCTGTAGGGAGGTATTTCCATGGTAGAGAAAATGAATGAAGAAGTTATGGATTCAAAAGAATTACAAGTTGGTGACGTTGTTACAGGTTCTGTAACGAAAGTTGAAGAGAAACAAGTGCTTGTAAATGTTGGATACAAAACAGATGGCGTAATTCCAATTAGTGAATTAGCTAACGTTCATATTGAAAAAGCAAGCGATGTTGTAGAATTAGATCAAATACTAGAATTAAAAATTATTAAATTAGAAGAAGATGATCTTGTCTTATCTAAACGTGCTGTTGATGCAGAAAAAGCATGGGTAGAATTACAAGAGAAATTTACTTCTGGTCATGTGTTTGATGTTACTGTAAAAGATATCGTGAACGGTGGATTAGTTGTGGACCTTGGTGTTCGTGGTTTTATCCCAGCTTCACTTGTAGAAGTACATTATGTAGAAGATTTTACTGACTATAAAGGCAAAACATTAGCCGTGAAAATTGTTGAATTAGACCGCGAAAAAAATCGTGTAATCCTTTCGCATAAAGCAGTAGTAGAATTAGAACTAGATTCTAAGAAAAAAGAAGCGATTTCTTCATTAAAAGAAGGAGACGTTGTTGAAGGAACAGTGCAACGATTAACGGATTTTGGTGCTTTCGTTAACGTTGGTGGTGTGGACGGTTTAGTTCATATTTCACAAATTTCACACGAACGTGTAGAGCAACCTTCTGAAGTATTAGAGCAAGGTCAAAAGGTAAAGGTAAAGGTATTATCTGTTGATGCTGATACACAACGTATTTCTTTATCAATTAAAGCAGCACAGCCAGGACCTTGGGAGAATGTTGCTGGCGAAATAAAAGCTGGAGATATTCGTGAGGGAGTAGTAAAACGTCTTGTTACATTCGGTGCATTCGTTGAAATTTTACCTGGCGTTGAAGGTCTTGTGCATGTATCTCAAATTGCAAATCGTCACGTGAAAAATCCAAATGAAGTATTGGAAATGGGACAAGAAGTAAAAGTGAAAGTGCTTGAAGTCCATGTTGCAGAGAAACGTATTTCTTTAAGTATAAAAGAAACGCTTGAAGAAAATAATGTAATTGAGGATTACAGTCAGTATGAACCAAATGCTGATTCTGCTACTTTCCAATTAAGTGATATTATTGGTGAACAACTGAAAAAATTAAAGAAATAAAGAGGGGTACAAGTGGTAAGGGCAAAACGTAAATTAGATCATATTGAATACGCTCTTTCTACTGGTCAGTCTCGTACGCATGGCTTTCATGATATTGATTTTGTGCATCAAGGATTGCCAAATTCAAGTTATGACACAATAACATGTGAAACAAAAATCGGCGAACTTTCACTAAGTTCGCCGATTTTTATCAATGCGATGACTGGTGGTGGGGGAGAGAAAACGTTACATATTAATGAGCAATTAGCATATGTAGCGAAACATCATAATCTTGCTATGGCTGTAGGGTCGCAAATGGCGGCGTTAAAAGATGAAAGTGAGGCTGCTTCTTATACGATTATTAGAAAGGTAAACCCAAATGGTGTTTTCTTTGCTAATTTAGGTAGTGAGGCAACTATCGAACAAGCAGAGCGTGCCGTTGATATGATTGAAGCGAATGCATTGCAAATTCATTTAAATGTCATACAAGAGTTAACGATGCCAGAAGGAGACCGTGACTTTACTGGTGTACTTCAGCGCATTGAGAAAATTGTATTAAATAGTAAAGTTCCTGTCATTGTGAAAGAAGTTGGATTTGGGATGAGTAAGGAAACCGTACAACAGTTAGCGAGCATAGGTGTAACGGCAATTGATATTGGTGGACAAGGTGGTACAAATTTTGCTGCTGTTGAAAATGAAAGAAGACAGCGAATGCTTTCTTATTTTAATAACTGGGGCATACGAACAGCAACCTCGATTATTGAAGCAACCTCTACAAATAATAACCTCTCTTTTATTGCATCTGGGGGTATACAAACAGCGCTTGACGTAGCGAAAGCAATCGCATTAGGGGCGAATACAACTGCGTTTGCTGGATACTTTTTACGTATTTTAATGCAAGATGGTATCGAGAAGCTAGTGGATGAAATTGATCTTTTACATACAGATTTGAAATTTATTATGACAGCTCTTGGTGCAAAGACGATAGAAGAGTTACAGGCTGTACCTCTTGTTGTAAAGGGCGAAACGTATCATTGGTTAACGCAGCGTGGTATTGATACGACGCATTATAGTAGAAGATAAAAAAATCAACCGTTTGGTTGATTTTTTTGTTTTTGTTCGTTTTATTAATATAAGGTGAGGAATGGAATTAATATTCTATCAAAATAAAATTATTCTTATATAAACACTATCTTGTGCAAGTTGCGACTGAAAACGAGGCTGGAAAATGTAGATAGTTTTCTACTGAATTATTGGGGAGGGTTTAATTTCGTAAAGGAAAAATAGGTAGAGATAAAAATAAACCATAGAAAAATTCGGATGTTAAATGTTATTTTGATATAAATAAAAATCATTAAAATAATTATATAAAAGACGGTTTCGTACAATATCGAAACCGTCTTTTTGTGTTCATTAGTGCTGATTTTGTTTTCGGGCTTGCTCTGGTGTATCCAGTCCAGTTGCACCCGGATATTGTAGTGATTGGTCACGATCAGATTCAACGCGTCGTGATTCTCTTAGTTTTCGTTCTTGACGATCTTTACCCATAATGAATAGCACCTCCTTATTAAAAGTGTTGCTGTTATATGAAAAAACTATGCGCGAAGAAAGTGGATTAACTTTCATAAAAAGTTCCCATAATGGAAAACATAGGAGGTGAAATGATGGAAGGGAGTACTTTTTATTTTTTAGCTTGGATAGGGTGGATTGTTGTAACTTTTTTTATGAAAAAGGACTCTATGCGGTGGAAGATAAGCGCTTGTATATTGATTTTTATTATTTGCTCTCCGTTACATGTAACGATTGCTTCATTCACGGTATCAGTAAATGCACTTTTGCTTTGTATTGTTGCTTTTATAGGAATCGCACTATATTCTATTTGGAAAAAATTATATAGCTTACTTTCGGCACTTATTATTGCAATGTTATATACAAGTTTTCATTTGTTAGAAGTATATGATCCGATTTGGATTGTGGTGGACAGGTTGTTTTTGGTAAGTGGTGCTCTTGTGTATGCATCGGTTTTATTGCATGAGGATCGCATATTACGATTATGTTCTCTTTATATAGGAATGTTACAGGGGGAATTGTTAGTGACACTTATTTTTCGAAAACTACATTTCCCTTATGATTACGGAAGTTTAGCGTTTTTTGATATCGTCGCCGTTGCTACATTTTTCATGGCAATTTTGTTTTGGATTGCAAAAGCATCAGTATACATGGAACAGTTCAAGAGGAAATCACGTAAAAGAAAGGCGAGGGTAATACATGACTGAATATACACCGGCCATTTTATGCGGAGTAATAGCGGGGACAGTAACGAGAGTGCTAATGCTCCGGACAGATACGCGTCAATATCCGACGAGGCTCCACGGGAAAATTATTCACGTTGCGATGGGGTTAATTGCAGCGGCTTTAGGAGCGATTGCAATTCCGTCAATTTTGAAAAAAGATTTTTCTGCTATTACATTTCTTACATTAGCAGCAACACAGTTTCGTGATGTGCGTAATATGGAAAGAAATACCCTTCAACAATTAGATGGATATGAGCTCGTACCGCGTGGAAATACATATATTGAAGGGATTGCATTAGTTTTTGAAAGTCGAAACTATTTGGCGATGTTAACGTCGTTTGCAACGACGTTTGCGTATATAGGATTCCATTCATGGATTGCTGGAGTAATTATGGCTATAATCGCATTTATTATCGCGAAACAATTAATGTCTGGCAGAAGGTTACATGATCTTGTTGATATCGAGCATGTTCCACTTCGTTTTGAAGGAGCGGGGCTGTATATTGATAATATTTACATTATGAATATTGGATTACCAGCAAGGCAAGAGGAAATTATGAAATATGGAATGGGCTTTATTTTAAGGCCGAAAACAATTGATGCGATGGTGACAATCTCAAACTTAGGACAACGACAAGCTATTTTACATGATGTTTCTGTTGCTTTAGGGATTTATAGAGATTCTGGTACGCCAGCGCTTGTGCCGTTGGCAAAGCGTGATTTAGAAGATGGTAGGGTTGGGATTTTTGTCTTGCCACAAGATCAAGATGCAGAGAAAGCGATAGGTGTCATAGGGAATGTGCCGACGTTAGAAAGTGCTGTTCATATGTCATCGGAAGCCCCGAAAGGAAGGGGAGATAAAAGATGATGTTAGAAAGTGTAATTCTCGCGGTTATTACAACAACGCCGGAAAAATTTGCTGGTGGTGCCCCTTTGTTTACTTGTGAATCGACAGATGAGTTAGAATTTGTTGCAAATAATTTAGAGGCAATTTTAGATGGTATTGCGCATCGCTTACAAGAGAATGTATATATTATTGTGAAACATTAGTAACGTGTGGTATAATGTGAGGTGTTTTGATACGCTGAGAAATATTCTGGAATGCAAATCCCTTCTTGCACAAAGAAGGGTTTTTTACATAATAAACAGAAGCAAGTTGAAAGGATGAAAGTATATGCCGAAACCAGTAATAGCAATAGTAGGCCGCCCGAACGTAGGAAAATCTACTATTTTCAATAGAATTGTTGGAGAAAGAGTTTCAATCGTAGAAGATATACCAGGTATAACGCGAGACCGTATTTATAGTGCGGGAGAATGGTTAAATCATGAATTTAACATTATTGATACAGGTGGAATTGATATTGGAGACGAGCCGTTCTTGACACAAATTCGTCAACAAGCGGAAGTAGCGATTGATGAAGCAGATGTTATCATTTTTATGACGAATGGTCGCGATGGTGTAACTGCAGCAGATGAAGAAGTTGCTAAAATTTTATATCGTTCTAAAAAACCAATTGTACTTGCGGTAAATAAGGTTGATAATCCAGAAATGCGTAGTGATATTTATGATTTTTATGCATTAGGATTTGGCGAGCCATTCCCGATTTCAGGTACACACGGTTTAGGACTTGGTGATTTGTTAGATGAAGCTGCAAATCATTTTCCAAAGATTGAAGAAGAAGCGTATGATGATGAAACAATCCGTTTCTCTTTAATTGGACGTCCAAATGTAGGGAAATCATCACTTGTAAATGCACTTCTTGGTCAAGAACGTGTAATTGTAAGTAATATAGCGGGAACGACACGTGATGCTGTTGATACACCATATAGTAAAGATGGTCAAGATTATGTAATCATCGATACAGCTGGTATGCGTAAAAAAGGGAAAGTATACGAAAGTACAGAAAAGTATAGTGTACTTCGTGCGCTTAGAGCGATTGAACGTTCTGACGTTGTTTTAGTCGTTTTAGACGGAGAAGAAGGAATTATTGAACAGGATAAAAAAATTGCTGGATATGCTCATGATTCAGGACGTGCTGTTATTATCGTCGTAAACAAATGGGATGCAGTGAAAAAAGATGAAAAAACAATGAAAGCATTTGAAGAAAACATCCGTGCTCATTTCCAATTTTTAGAGTACGCACCGATTGTATTCTTATCTGCGAAAACGAAAAAACGTACACAAACATTATTACCAGTTATTAATGAAGTAAATGAAAGCCATAGTATCCGTATTCAAACGAACGTATTAAATGATGTAATTATGGATGCGGTAGCGATGAATCCAACACCAACTCATAATGGTAGCCGTCTGAAAATCTTCTATGCGACACAGGTTGCGGTAAAACCACCAACATTTGTTATATTTGTAAACGATACAGAATTAATGCACTTTTCATATGAGCGCTTCTTAAAGAATCGTTTACGTGAAGCGTTCGGTTTTGTAGGAACGCCGATTCACATTATCGCTAGAGCAAGAGACTAATGGAGAGGATGTGATTTTATGACAAAAATCACAGTAGTTGGAGCAGGTAGCTGGGGAACAGCGTTAGCGATGGTATTAGCTGACAATGGACATGATGTACGTATTTGGGGAAATCGTTTTGAACTTATGGATGAGATTAATACAAAACATGAGAATAGTCGATATCTTCCAGGAATTACATTGCCAAGCACAATCGCAGCCTACTCTTCTTTAGAAGAAGCGTTAGTAGATGTAAATGTAGTACTTCTTGTAGTACCAACGAAAGCGTATAGAGAGGTATTACAAGATATGAAGAAATATGTAGCAGGTCCGACTACTTGGATTCATGCAAGTAAAGGGATTGAACCTGGTACATCAAAACGTATTTCGGAAGTGATTGAGGAAGAAATTCCAGAGGACTTGATTAAAGATGTTGTTGTACTATCTGGACCGAGTCATGCTGAAGAAGTTGGTTTACGTCAAGCGACAACTGTTACGTCTGCAGCAAAGCGTATGGAAGCGGCTGAGGAAGTACAAGATTTGTTTATGAATAGTTACTTCCGTGTATACACAAATCCAGATATCGTTGGAGTTGAGCTTGGTGGTGCGTTAAAAAATATTATCGCATTAGCTGCTGGGATAACTGATGGACTTGGATTAGGTGATAATGCGAAAGCGGCATTAATGACACGTGGTTTAACGGAGATTGCTCGTTTAGGAAGAAAAATGGGCGGCAATCCATTAACGTTTGCTGGTCTAACTGGTATGGGAGACTTAATTGTAACTTGTACAAGTGTTCATAGCCGAAATTGGCGCGCTGGAAATATGCTTGGAAAAGGACACTCTTTAGAAGAGGTGTTAGAAAGCATGGGTATGGTTGTAGAAGGTGTAAGAACAACGAAAGCTGCTCACGAATTAGCAGAGAAAATGGAAGTTGAAATGCCGATTACAGCTGCCTTATATGACGTGCTATTCAATGGGAATAATGTGAAAGATGCAGTAGGCTCATTAATGGGACGTGTTCGAAAACATGAAGTGGAAGCTATACCTGACTTACTTTAAAGAAAAGCGACAGAAGTACATTTGTACTTCTGTCGCTTTTTATTTTTATGGGTCTTTTCACCATTTTTTTAATTTTGCATAGGATGAAGAGTAACTTGAGGAGAGGGTGAAAAGAATGGATAATAACATTTTTAATAACATTGAAAAAGAAGCGAAAGTGAATAAAGAAGATATTTTTAAATTAGCATCATCTGTACAGAATGCGAATTTACGTGATGAGACTGTGCTTCGTCAATTGATTCATCAAGTGGCTCTTATGGCAGGACGTGAAGTGCCGAAAGAACAAGAGGATCAAATTGTAAAAGCGATTATTAACAATAATATGCCCGCTGATTTTGGTTCGTTAAGCAAAATGTTTAAAAAATAAGATATAAGAAACAAAGAGTTTGTAGATTGCATATGATAGCCATGAAAGTATGGGAATAGAGCTGTTTTGGGCATATTTGGTCAACCGAAGCGAGAGATACACTCGCTTCGGTTTTATTTTTATTTAGATTAGTGGAAGATGCGAAAAAACCTGTTGATTAAAGTTATATATTCGTAATTTTTAGTGAAATGTTCTTTTAGTATTTGTTTAAAGATTTTAATTTGTTAAAATAGTATAAAAATAGATTAATAAAAAGGGGTGTGTATATGTCAGAAGGGCTCATAAAAATGTGGTTTGCTTTAGGAGCAATTGGATTTATGTTTTTTGCAGTAAGTTTTATTTTACTAAGTAGATACAAAATAAAGAATAAATTTTTGAAAGGGATTACAGCGTTAGTAGCGTACACCCTTATGATTGTGTCAGGAATTGTTATTTTTCTTGTTGTATTTAGTGGACCTGTACAGCAGTAAAGGGAATGGTCTCGAAAATGCTACATACGGAGCAAGTTATATTAGTATGAAAAGGTGATTGCTAGTGAAAAAAGTCCATATTATTTTAATATTTTGTTGTATGAGCCTTTTAACAGGATGTCTGTATCCGAAAGAAAATATGAAACAAAATGCCGTTCCTTATGAAGATCAGATACAGGTTGTTCAAAAAGCTGTAGTGACATTTAAGGAGCAAAATGAGGGGATATTGCCAATTAAGACGCGGGATATGAGTACGCCTATTTATCAAAAGTATCCAATCGATTTTCAAAAGATTGCTCCGCGTTACATACAAGAAGCGCCAGGAAATGCGTATGAAAGCGGAGGAGTATACCAATACGTATTAATAGACGTTGAAACAAACCCGACAGTAAAGTTAATTGATGTTAGGATGGCTGAACAAATCCAGGAATTATCATTAAAGCTTAGGATGTATCGGGATGAACATCAATATCCGCCTTTTAAAAAGGTAATTTCAGATGGTGTGTATGAATTAGATTTCAAAAAACTAGGATATAAAGATGTGCCGCAAGCGACAAGTCCGTATTCTGGTAAAGGGCTTCCTTTTGTAATCAATGAAAAGGGAGAAATTTATGTTGATTATCGAATCGATTTATATGAAGCGTTGAAAAAAAATGAAGGGCAATTTAAGGAAGGGGAAGATATTCGGAATATACTTTCGAAAGATTCTCCATTTGTACCTGCGTATTCTTTACCGTATACGGTAAAGAATGGAGAACCAATTTTTTTAAAATCATAAGTCATGAACCTTTCTTTTAGTGAATAAGTTCTAGAAGAAAGGTTTTTTATGTTACACAACTTGCGATGCAAACAAAAGGTATTTTTTAATAGTCATATGAAATTGGACAAAATTATATGATATATTGTCCGAACTTCTAGAATACCATTATATTATATCAGATATTATAGGCAACGTTAGAGAAGGTATTAGTTGACTATAAATGTGGAATTATTCCCAAAAATATTGAGGGAGGGAATCACTTGGAAAAGGTAGATATTTTTAAAGATATTGCGGAACGCACAGGCGGTGATATTTATTTTGGAGTTGTAGGAGCTGTTCGAACAGGGAAATCAACATTTATTAAAAAATTTATGGAACTTGTAGTTATTCCTAATATTGAGAATGAGTCTGACCGTCAAAGGGCGCAGGATGAACTGCCTCAAAGTGCTGCTGGTCGTACAATCATGACGACGGAACCGAAGTTTGTTCCAAACCAAGCGGTTTCTATCGAAGTAGATGAAGGTCTTGAAGTGAATATTCGATTGGTAGATTGCGTTGGATATACGGTTCCAGGAGCAAAAGGCTATGAAGATGAGAATGGCCCGCGCATGATTAATACTCCTTGGTATGAAGAACCTATTCCATTCCATGAAGCTGCAGAAATCGGAACACGTAAAGTAATTCAAGAACATTCCACAATTGGTGTTGTAATTACAACAGATGGAACGATTGGTGAAATTCCAAGAAGAGATTATATAGAGGCAGAAGAACGCGTAGTAAATGAGTTAAAAGAAGTCGGAAAACCTTTCATTATGATCATTAACACTGTACAGCCGTATCATCCAGATACAGAGCAATTGCGCCAAAGTTTATCTGAAGAATATGATATCCCAGTCATTGCGATGAGTGTAGAAAGTTTAAGGGAAACAGATGTGTACAATGTGCTTCGAGAGGCTTTATTTGAGTTCCCGGTTTTAGAAGTGAATGTTAACCTTCCGAGCTGGGTGATGGTGTTAAATGAAGGGCATTGGTTACGCCAAAGTTATCAAGAAGCTGTTCAAGAGACTGTGAAGGATATAAAACGTCTTCGTGATGTGGACCGTGTCGTTTGGCAGTTTAGTCAGTATGAATTTATTGATCGAGCGAGCTTAGCTGGCATTGATATGGGGCAAGGTGTAGCAGAGATTGATTTATATGCACCAGATGAATTATATGATCAAATTTTAAAAGAAGTAGTAGGAGTAGAAATTCGAGGGAAAGATCATTTATTAAAGCTTATGCTCGATTTATCTCATGCGAAAATAGAATACGATCAAGTGGCGGATGCCCTGCGTATGGTAAAGCAAACAGGATATGGTGTAGCAGCGCCTGCGTTAGCTGACATGAGCTTAGATGAGCCAGAAATTATTCGTCACGGTTCAAGGTTTGGTGTGAAACTAAAAGCTGTAGCTCCGTCTATTCATATGATTAAAGTAGATGTGGAGTCAACGTTTGAGCCAATTATTGGTACTGAAAAGCAAAGTGAAGAATTAGTTCGTTATTTAATGCAGGATTTTGAAGATGACCCATTATCAATTTGGAATTCTGATATATTCGGACGTTCACTTAGCTCTATTGTTCGAGAAGGCATTCAAGCGAAACTATCTTTAATGCCAGAAAATGCAAGATATAAATTAAAAGAAACGCTAGAAAGAATTATTAATGAAGGATCTGGCGGATTAATTGCGATTATATTATAAGAAAAAATCCCTCTCATCGTAGAGGGATTTTTTTTGATTTTCGCGTATAGAATAGCAAAATAAACAGTCATTATCTAATATATTGTTGTAAATTGTCAAGTTTCATCAGATTTTCACATTTTAAGAGTAACAATTTCCTTAAAAATATTGAATTATAAAGGAGAATCGTATAATATAGGCGTTGATAATGATTTATCTACATCTTTGTAGTATAGAATTTGTAAAAATTGCCTACAAATGAAAGTAAGACTCATTTTATGATCATTATACAGTCTTATCTTTGGGAGGAGGTGAATGGCATGAACAAGACAGATTTAATCAATGCTGTTGCAGAAGCAAGTTCCCTTTCTAAAAAGGACGCAACAAAAGCAGTAGACGCTGTTTTTGATTCTATCTTAGAAGCTTTAAAACAAGGTGATAAAGTACAACTGATCGGATTCGGTAACTTCGAAGTTCGTGAGCGTGCGGCTCGTAAAGGTCGTAACCCACAAACAGGTGAGGAGATTGAAATCGCTGCAAGTAAAGTACCTGCATTCAAACCTGGTAAAGCGTTAAAAGATGCGGTTAAATAATCCTTACATATTAACAGGGAAGAAGAGTTTCCTTTTTGGGAACTCTTCTTTTTGCTTTTAAAAACATAAATATGCTAGAATGTGTTCGTATCACTTTTAGGTTTTCGGGAGGGCTAGCGGATGGCAAAAGTTAATTTAGAACAAATTGAACATGCAGTACGCCTTATTTTAGAGGCAATCGGAGATGACCCAAATCGTGAGGGAGTACTTGATACACCAAAGCGTGTGGCAAAAATGTACGCAGAAGTGTTCGCGGGTATGCATGAAGATCCGAAAGAACATTTGCATAAAGTGTTCGGAGAAGATCACGAGGAGCTTGTACTAGTAAAAGATATACCGTTTTATTCGATGTGTGAGCATCATTTAGTTCCATTCTATGGAGTTGCTCACGTTGCATATATTCCGCAAGGCGGAAAAGTGACAGGGTTAAGTAAATTAGCTCGAACTGTAGATACAATTGCACGTCGTCCACAACTGCAAGAACGTATTACATCAACAGTAGCGAACTCTATTATGGAAGTACTAGAACCGCATGGTGTAATGGTAGTAGTAGAAGCGGAACATATGTGCATGACGATGCGTGGTGTGAAAAAGCCGGGCGCGAAAACTGTAACAACAGCAGTACGTGGTGTGTTAGAAAATGATGCAGCGGCACGTAGTGAAATTTTATCTTTTATTAAAACAAAGTAAAGAAAAGTAGGAAACTGCTTTTCTTTTTTTTTTATGTAAATAAATGATATAGTTTTAGCAAGGCAGAGTGAGAATAGAAAGACTACTAAAAAGAATGGAAGATGTTATTTAGTTCGGTGGAAGTTTGGAAAGAGTAGCCAAGTTTTGGTTATAGAAAATAGAATGTATGTGTTATAATAAGTTTTATGAATTAGAAAACAAGGGTGATTTTTGTGTGTGACATCTACGGAGGGTATGCGGGTATAAGAGAGAAATTGATGGAGAAATTACGCCATCCTTATTTTATAAACTATATTGAAGAACCATTTATTGATGAAGAAAAAATAGCATTGTTATATGGTGCTTTAAAAAGTGAAAATTTACATATAGAACAAATTGAGCATTATGTAGTAACGATTATGCTTGTGCAAATTGCGCTTGATACACATGAAAGAGTATCAAATAAAGCAGGGGAAGAAGCAAATGAATCGCATAAACGTCGCCAGTTAACAGTGCTTGCTGGTGATTACTATAGCGGGTTATATTATTACTTACTGTCTATGAATCGTGATATTGTTTTAATTCGTGCGCTTGCTGAAGGAATTAAAGAAATTAATGAACACAAAATAATGTTATATCAAAAAGCGCATGAAACGATGGATGACATAATGGAAAGTGTAGTAACGATTGAGTCTGCACTCTTGCAAAAAACATGTGATCATTTTCATTTATCGCATTGGAAGCCATTTATAACGTATGTACTAGGAAAAAACCGTCTTCAAAAAGAATGTGAACTGCATGCTGAAAAACAACATTCACCTGTTTTTCAAGCAGTTCAAGGGATTATGAAGGATCAAGCGGAGGCAGAAAGAGTTATTCATGGATGGATGATGGAACTCAGAAAGAAAGAAAATCAATATTTGGAAAACCACACAGATATAAGTGAAATAAACTCTGTGTTAAGAGATAGATCGAAGACATAAGCAATTTTACATTGGAAGAAGGTACGAGCATGCAACAATCAAAAGAAGAAAGAGTACATGATGTATTTGAGAAAATCTCTGATAAATACGATGTGATGAATTCTGTCATTAGTTTTCAAAGACATAAAGCGTGGCGTAAAGAGACGATGCGCATTATGGATGTAAAACCAGGTAACAAGGCTCTCGATGTATGCTGCGGGACAGCGGACTGGACAATTGCGCTAGCTGGAGCGGTAGGTGAACAGGGCAAGGTTGTTGGTTTAGACTTCAGTGAAAATATGTTATCTGTCGGTAAGCAAAAGGTGGAGGCGTTACAATTAAAACAAGTAGAACTTTTACACGGGAATGCAATGGAACTTCCATTTGAAGATAACACATTTGATTATGTAACGATTGGATTTGGTTTACGTAACGTACCGGATTATATGCACGTATTAAAAGAAATGACGCGTGTAGTAAAACCAGGTGGAAAAGTAATTTGTTTAGAAACATCTCAACCAACAATGATTGGTTTTCGACAAGGATATATTTTATACTTTAAATATATCATGCCGTTATTTGGAAAGTTATTTGCGAAAAGTTTTAAAGAATATTCATGGCTGCAAGAATCTGCTAGTACATTCCCGGGTATGAAAGAATTGGCTCATATGTTTGAAGAAGCTGGACTTGAACGTGTACAAGTGAAGCCGTTTACTTTTGGGGTAGCAGCGATGCATCTAGGTATGAAACCAGAATCAAAATAGAAAATAGAAAAAAGAAGTTTTAGGTTAAGGTGAACAATATGAAGTTACAACTTATGTACTCTTTTTTACGATCGGATATTAATGTGATAGAAAAAGAATTAAAAAAGACAGTTGCTTCTGAACAGCCATTGGTAGAAGAGGCGGCATTACAACTTATTGAAGCTGGTGGGAAGCGAATTCGTCCTGTATTTGTGTTGCTTGCGGGAAAATTTGGAGATTATAAGTTAGATGCAATTAAGCATGTAGCTGTTGCGTTAGAACTTATTCATATGGCTTCTCTTGTTCACGATGATGTTATTGATGCTGCATTTTTACGACGTGGTAGTGCAACTGTGAATGCGAAATGGGGAGATCGTATTGCAATGTATACAGGGGACTATTTGTTCGCTAAGTCTCTTGAATGTATAACAAATATCGAAATTCCAGAGGCGCATCAGGCGCTATCGCATACCATTTTAGAAGTGTGTAAAGGTGAAATTGAACAAATTAAAGATAAGTACAATTATGACCAAAATTTACGAACGTATTTAAGAAGAATAAAGCGAAAAACAGCATTATTAATTGCTGCGAGTTGTCAACTAGGAGCAATTGCTGCTGGCGCTAATCGTGATACGGTAAATCGACTATTTTGGTATGGGTATTTTGTAGGAATGTCGTATCAAATTATTGATGATATTTTAGACTTCGTTTCCACAGAAGAGAAGCTTGGAAAACCTGCTGGTGGTGATTTGTTACAAGGGAATATTACGCTTCCTGCCCTATACGCTATGGAAGATCCCGTGCTTCGTAAGAAAATCACATCTGTACATGAAAATACAACAGCGGACGAAATGAAAGAAATTATTGAGGCTGTAAAAAATAGTGACGCTATTGATCAAGCATTTGCGTTTAGTGAACGTTATTTACATAAAGCATTAGAAATCATAAAACCACTTCCGCGTGGAAAAGCGAAGTATGCATTACAAAATGTAGCAAAGTATATTGGGAAACGAAAATTTTAGTGTTTTTTCTAAAAAATAAAATAATCTCTCTATTTCAAAACTATTGCGCAATTGTGATAAGGGTGTTAATATGTGTGTGGGGATATACAATTACATACATAATTCAGAAGTGGAGAGATTTTTTATGGAAAAAACATTTCTAATGGTAAAACCAGACGGTGTACAACGTGCCTTCATTGGGGAAATCGTAGCTCGTTTTGAGAAAAAAGGCTTTCAATTAGTTGGTGCAAAATTAATGCAAGTCACTCCGGAAATTGCTGGACAACACTATGCTGAGCACACAGAGAAACCTTTCTTTGGTGAATTAGTAGACTTTATTACATCTGGACCTGTATTCGCAATGGTATGGCAAGGTGAAGGTGTAGTAGATACAGCTCGTAACATGATGGGTAAAACAAGACCACATGAAGCAGCTCCTGGAACAATTCGTGGAGATTTCGGTGTAACTGTTGCGAAAAACATTATCCATGGTTCTGATTCGTTAGAAAGTGCAGAGCGCGAGATTGCTATTTTCTTTAAGGAAGAAGAATTAGTTGACTACTCAAAATTAATGAATGAATGGATTTACTAATTATTTTGAAATAATTTGTAAACGCTTTAATCACTGTGATAATAGTAGAAAGTGCAAGGAGAATAGGGGTATTCTTCTTGCACTTTTTTTGTTGCAATTAGTTACGAAGTTAGAGCTGTTATGATATATTGATATGTAAAGTAAAAGGCCTATTGGATAATAAGCGAATGGCTGATCAAATATATAATTACTTTCATATTTTTAGAGTAAGGAAAGATAATATCATTGCTTAATATAGCGGGATAAATACATATACGAAAAGAGGAATAACGTATGCGATATATTACAGCTGGTGAATCTCATGGTCCACAACTTACAACGATTATAGAAGGTGTTCCGGCAGGACTGCCTTTAGTAGCAGATGATATAAATGAAGAGTTAGCTAGAAGGCAAAAGGGGCATGGGCGTGGTAGACGCATGCAAATTGAAACAGATCAAGTGCAAATTGTAAGTGGTGTTAGACATGGAGAGACATTAGGTTCTCCAATTGCACTTGTTGTTGAAAATCGTGATTTTGCACATTGGACAAAAATTATGGGCGCAGAGCCTTTAACGGAACAAGAAGAAAAAGAAATGAAAAGGAAAGTAACAAAACCAAGACCTGGGCATGCTGATTTAAATGGTGCGATTAAATATGGTCATAGAGATATGAGAAATGTACTGGAGCGTTCTTCAGCACGCGAAACGACAGTGCGTGTTGCTGCTGGTGCGGTTGCTAAAAAAGTGTTAGCAGAAC
Organism: Bacillus cereus group sp. MG4; assembly: GCF_040460055.1. NCBI lineage: Bacteria > Bacillati > Bacillota > Bacilli > Caryophanales > Bacillaceae > Bacillus > Bacillus cereus group sp. MG4. Next base: position 4,966,239 of record NZ_JARVGZ010000001.1, read on the forward strand.
TTGGTATTACAGTGGCGGGCCATGTAATTGAAATTGGCGGTGTTGAGGCTCAGGAAATTACGTATAGTTCAATTGAAGAATTAAAAAGTATTACAGAAGCATCACCTGTACGTTGCTTAGATGAAGAAGCAGGTAACCAAATGATGAAAGCAATTGATGATGCGAAAGCAAATGGTGATTCAATAGGTGGAATCGTTGAAGTGATTGTGGAAGGAATGCCAATTGGGGTCGGTAGCTATGTACATTATGATCGAAAACTGGATGCAAAATTAGCAGCTGCAATTATGAGCATTAATGCTTTTAAAGGCGTCGAGATTGGAATTGGTTTTGAAGCAGCGCATAGACCGGGAAGTGAAGTTCATGATGAAATTCTGTGGAATGAGGAACATGGATATACACGAAGAACAAATAATGCAGGTGGATTAGAAGGCGGTATGACGACTGGAATGCCAATTGTTGTGCGCGGTGTGATGAAACCGATCCCTACACTATATAAACCTCTTCAAAGTGTAGATATTGAAACGAAAGAGCCTTTTACAGCGAGCATTGAACGTTCAGATAGTTGTGCTGTGCCAGCAGCTAGTGTCGTTGCAGAAGCGGTTGTGGCTTGGGAGTTAGCGACAGCTTTAATAGAACAATTCGGATTAGATCGTATGGACCTTATTCGTGAAAATATTGAGAAACATAATGAATATGCGAGGGGATTTTAATGGGAAACATACATATTCAAACGAAATCAAAAGAATATGATGTACATGTAGGAAAAGAATCGTTGTCACATTTGACAACAATCATTCAAAACATGCAGCCATCTGTATCAAACATCATGATCATTTCAGATGAAGTTGTTGCAACTTTACATTTACAGACAGTTGTAGATGCATTGCAAATAAAGCAAAAAGTATTTTCATTTGTCGTACCGAGTGGCGAAAAAGAGAAGTCTTTTGAAAATTTCTATGCGGCTCATACGTCAGCTCTTGAAAATAAATTAGATAGAAATTCTTTAATTATTGCACTTGGAGGCGGGATGATTGGAGATTTAGCTGGTTTTGTTGCTGCGTCGTTTATGCGTGGAATTCGCTTCGTTCAAGTTCCAACGACTTTATTAGCTCACGATAGCGCAGTAGGTGGGAAAGTAGCAATTAATCACCCGTTAGGTAAAAATATGATAGGGGCATTCCATCAACCAGAAGCAGTTGTATATCATACGCCTTTTTTACAGTCTCTTCCTGAAAAAGAGTGGCGTTCAGGTTATGCAGAAGTAATAAAACATGCTCTTATTGGTGATGTAAAGCTGTATCATTGGTTAAAAGAAGAAGTGCAAACATTAGCGGATCTTCGTGATGAGAAGTTAATCCATATATTAACGAAGGCAATTCCTGTAAAGGCAAACATTGTATCGCAAGATGAAACAGAAAAAGGTGTACGTGCTCATTTGAACTTTGGACATACGTTAGGCCATGCTCTTGAAAAAGAACTAGGATATGGAAATATTACTCACGGTGACGGAGTAGCGGTTGGAATGTTATTTGCCTTATTTTTAAGTGAGCAAGTGTACAAGGTTAATCTTTCTTATGAAGAGATGAAGCAGTGGTTCTTAAAGTACGGATATCCAAAAATGCCAAGTGATTTAAATGTAGAGCGTCTCGTTCAATTAATGAAACAAGATAAGAAAGCGAACGCTGGAGCAATTCATATGGTGTTAATGCAGGAATATGGGGTAGTGAATGTCGTATCTATTCCAGATGAGACTGTTCATATTGCGTTAGAGGCATTTCAAAAGGATATGGTTTAAGAGCTAAGAAGTGCTTGTTTAAAGGTATCCTCGTAATAGTGACGGTTAAGATAGACGATTGCAGTGAGAGGTTACAACCTTATTGTAATTGAATTGAATAAAACGACTGGGGGAAGAAAAATGAGAGTGAAAGAGCAATTGTTAACTTTGAGAGCATATGTACCTGGGAAAAATATTGAAGAAGTAAAAAGGGAATATGGATTATCAAAAATTGTGAAATTAGCATCGAACGAAAATCCATTCGGTTGCTCAGCACGCGTAACAGAAGCATTAACTTCTTTAGCAAGTCAATACGCTCTTTATCCAGATGGATATGCATTTGAACTTCGGACAAAAGTAGCAGAGCAGTTAGGTGTCAAAGCAGAACAACTGTTATTTGGTAGTGGATTAGATGAAGTCATTCAAATGATTAGCCGTGCATTACTACATGAAGGAACAAATGTTGTAATGGCGAATCCAACATTCTCGCAATACCATCACCATGCTGTTATTGAAGGAGCAGAAGTTCGTGAAGTATCACTTAAAGATGGCATTCACGATTTAGATGCGATGTTACAGCAAGTAGATGATAAAACGAAGATTGTATGGATTTGTAACCCGAATAATCCGACAGGTACATATGTAGAGAAACAAAACTTACTTTCATTTTTAGAATCAGTTCCTAAGTCAGCGCTCGTTATTATGGACGAAGCATATTATGAATATGCGGGGGCAGAAGACTATCCGCAAACATTACCACTTCTTGAAAAGTATGAAAATCTTATGGTTTTACGCACGTTTTCAAAAGCATATGGTTTAGCTGCTTTCCGTATCGGATATGCGGTTGGTAATGCGAATTTAATCGGGCAGCTAGAAGTAGCAAGGTTACCATTTAATACATCGACTGTAGCGCAGGCTGTAGCACTCGCTGCATTAGAAGATCAAGTATTTTTAAAAGAATGTGTGAAAAAAAATGAAGAAGGATTAAATCAATATTACGCATTTTGTAAGGAATATAACGTATTCTATTATCCATCTCAAACAAATTTCATTTTCTTAAAACTCGGTATTCCTGGTAATGAGGCTTTCGAACGATTAATGAAGAAAGGATATATTGTTCGTTCTGGTGCTGCATTTGGTATACATGATGGTATTCGTATTACTGTCGGTTTGAAAGAAGAAAATGATGAAATTATAGAATTATTGAAAGAGCTTGTAAACGAGCAAGTAAAGAAAGAAGAAACATACTCTTAAGAGTTTGTGAAGGCTCCTAATATAGGAGTCTTTTTTATTTAAATGAAGGCCTGTAAAGCTTGATCCGTGCGTGTTAATAATTAATAAGGGAAGTTATTTGCACGGTAATGAAAGAAAACGGTACAATAGAAAGTAGTAATGCGGTATCGGTGTCATATTCGAATCGTTATGAGTGAAAGTACAAGAAGAAGTATGCTTATTCTAAAGGTTGCGTTCGTACACCTAGTTACTTATGATAAAGTGAAACTTTAATCAGTGAGGGGCTGCTTATCCTCTCACTGATTATTAGCCCGCACCAATCGGGGTAAATGAACAGAAAATAATATTTGTTAGAATTAAAGGAGACGTTTATGCAAAAGTTTGAACAAGCTGTATCATATATTGAAAATGGTGAAGCGGAAAAAGGATTACAATTATTAAAAGAACAATTAAAAATTGCGAATGATGAAGAGAAGTATGATATCGCTCGCTATTATCATACACTTGGATTTACGGATGAAGCGTTAGCTATTACAGAAGATTTGCGTTTATTGTATCCGGAAGAAAGTGAATTCACTGTATTTTTAGCAGAATTATATATTGATCTAGACAAAGAAGATGAAGCGATTGAAGTACTTCATGATATTCCAGAAAATGATGATTTATATGTTCAATCGTTATTACTTGTTGCGGATTTATTCCAAATGCAAGGTTTCGATGATGTAGCAGAACAAAAACTATTAAAGGCGAAAGAAATGATGCCTGACGAGCCTGTTATTACGTTTGGATTAGCAGAGTTATATAGTAGTAAAGGAGAAGAACAAAAGGCAATCGCTCATTATGAGTCGCTATTAGCGGAACATAAAGTAATGGGTGGTGTTGTCATTGCACTTCGCCTTGGAGAAACGTTAAGTGCGATTGGAAATTGGGAAGAAGCGATTTCTTATTACGAAGCAGGTTTAGAGGAACAAAAAGATATTCACTCATTATTTGGATATGCCTTCACGTTATACCAAGGTGAAGAATACCAACGAGCAATTGGTGCTTGGCAAGAACTAAAAGAATTAGATCCTGAGTATGCATCGCTTTACATGTATTTGGCGAAAAGCTATGAAAAAGAAGGAATGCTTCAAGAAAGCTATGAAACACTTCAAGAAGGAATTAAAGTAGATGAGCTTTCTGTACCATTTTACGTAGAATTAGCGAACATTGCGGCGAAATTAGGAAAAATAGCGGAAGCAGAGGAAGTGCTTCAAAAAGCGCTTGAGTTAGATCCAGGACATTTAGGTGCGATATTAAAATATGCGTATATCTTAAAAGAACAGGAAAAATATGAAGAGTTAATTGCAGTTGTAGAGCGTGCGATTGATAGCGGAGAACCAGATACACAACTACTTTGGGATCTTGCGTTTGCAAAAAAACAATTAGAAATGTATTCGGATGCATTAAAACACTATGAAAGTGCATATACTTCTTTTAAGAATCATCCAGACTTCTTGGAAGAGTACGGTTATTTCTTATTGGAAGAAGGTATGCGAAAAGAGGCGAAAGAAGTATTTACTCAGTTAATACAACTAGACCCGACACAAATTCATATTGAAGAATTGTTATATAATTTAGAGGATTTTTCATAAGTTGGAAGGAAACTGAATACCGCTTCTTGAATCTAAAAAGAAAAGAGAAAGACAGAGGAGGGACTTAATTGCTATGAATACCCCTGTTTCTGTAAACGAGAAGAAGGATTTTGTAAAATGGTTTTTGAATAATTACCAACTGAAACAGCGTGAATGCGTATGGATTTTGAATTATTTAATGAGTCATGACCAATTGATGCATAAAGTCCACTTCGTAGAGCATGCAAAATATTGTCCGCGTGGTTTAGTGATGTCCGCGAATTGTGTGAAAGACACACCGTTTCACTTTTTTAAACAAAATGTTATGACAACAGATGCTGAAAAATCGTTTCATGATATTCGTTTAAATCGAGATGAAGATATTTATATTCAACTCAATTTTAAATCATCGTTTCAAAATGCCAATTATGTAGCTGTATTAGAAGAAAACCCGTATTTACCAAAGCATATTGAAGTAAATGAAAAAGATCGTTTACTTGCAGAAAGATTTTTAGAAGAAAGTGTATTTTCTTTTAGAAGAGAACGTCTTTTGAAACAAATTGATGAAGCGCTGGATAAGCAAGATAAGGAAGCGTTTCATAAGTTAACAGCTGAGTTAAAGATGTTATAGAATTCATTTGGATTCATAAAATTTTACAAATTTCAGACTTTTCGAGAAAAACTACCTTAATATAGGTAGTTTTTCTTTTTTTACCTCTTTTAGTATGGTTTAATATATATAAAGTGAAAGTTCTGTCATTTGCAAATGAAGGGAGGGAAGACATTTGAAATGGAGTGTAAAAGATGTGGAGCAGTTTGAGCAAGCAAGAGAGTATGTAGATACTGGTGTTATACCACTTTTATCAATTTCGGCAGCAAAAGAAATGAAAATGGTAGTAGAACAAGGTGAATTTATCGAATTGTTGAGTATGGAGTTGGAAAGAGAATATAAAGGAAGAGTACTTTTACTACCTGCATTTACGTATTTAGTAGAAAGTCAAAAAAATGAAAAAGGTCGTTTGCAAGAATGGACAAATCATTTGCAAAAGCAAGGTTTTAAGCATATTGCTTATGTTACAAGTGATTTTTCATGGAAAGAAGATATGCAAGAGTTACAAGGAGATTTATTTTGGTTTCCTTCATTAGCGTTAGAACAATTTAGTGATCAAGCGAAAAGAGAAGTTATTCATGCACATATAAAAAATATAATGGTGATGTTAGAAGAAAAGTGGGGAAAGTAATAATAAACAGAAAGTTCTTATTATTATGAGTAGTATGATATTGACCTGTACCTAAGCGTATTATATCATGATAGTGTCCTAGTTTTTATTTTTTATATAATTTATCACGAGGGGACAATTTCTGATAGAGGGGGGAAATTTTCGTGAGCGAGAAAGAACATCGTGTATCAAGAAGACAGTTTTTAAATTACACCCTTACAGGGGTAGGAGGCTTTATGGCAGCGGGTATTTTAATGCCGATGACGCGATTTGCGCTTGATCCGGTGTTAAGAAAAGAAGCGGGAACGGATATGGTTGCTGTTGCACAAGTAAAGGATATTACAACAGAGCCGAAACGTTTCGATTTTAAGGTGAAGCAGGTTGATGGTTGGTACAAGTCCGAAGAGCCAAAATCAGCTTGGGTTCACAAAGATGAAAGCGGAGACATTGTTGCGTTCTCTCCAGTATGTAAACATTTAGGATGTACAGTTAACTGGAATTCGGACAAAGCACATCCGAATCAATTCTTTTGTCCATGTCACGGGGGCCGTTACACAAAAGACGGGATGAACATTAAAGGTACGCCGCCCCTTGCTCCGCTTGATGTATACGAGTCCAAAGTAAAAGATGGAACGCTGTATTTAGGCAAAGCGAAGCCAAAAGGGGGTGCAAAGTAGATGCTAAATAAAATTTATGATTGGGTAGATGAAAGGTTAGATATTACACCAATATGGCGTGATATCGCTGATCATGAAGTACCTGAACATGTAAACCCGGCACATCACTTTTCTGCATTCGTTTATTGCTTTGGAGGACTTACCTTTTTCGTTACTGTAATTCAAATTTTATCAGGAATGTTTTTGACGATGTATTATGTGCCTGATATTAAAAATGCTTGGGAATCGGTTTATTATTTACAAAATGAAGTTGCATATGGGCAAATTGTTCGTGGTATGCACCACTGGGGCGCTAGTCTCGTCATTGTAATGATGTTTTTACATACACTTAGAGTTTTCTTCCAGGGTGCGTATAAAAAGCCTCGTGAGTTAAACTGGATTGTTGGTGTTCTTATTTTCTTTGTTATGTTAGGTCTTGGTTTTACCGGATATTTATTACCGTGGGATATGAAAGCATTATTTGCTACGAAAGTAGGGATTCAAATTGCAGAGCAAACGCCGCTCATTGGTCCTTATATTAAAACATTACTCGCTGGTCATTCCGAAATTGTTGGCGCTCAAACATTAACTCGCTTCTTTGCTATTCACGTATTCTTCTTACCAGCAGCACTTCTAGGTTTAATGGCCTTCCACTTCATCATGATTCGCAAACAAGGTATTTCCGGTCCGCTATAAGAGATTGCTAAATTAAAGGGGAAAGAACTAAAGGAGGGAGATTATGCATCGAGGCAAAGGGATGAAGTTTGTAGGAGATTCTCGGGTACCAGTAGCTCGGAAACCAAATATTCCAAAAGACTATTCTGAATACCCAGGAAAAACAGAAGCGTTTTGGCCGAACTTCTTGTTAAAAGAATGGATGGTTGGTGCAGTTTTTTTAATCGGTTATTTATGTTTAACAGTGGCGCATCCGTCACCACTTGAGAGAATGGCGGATCCAACTGATGCCGGATATATACCACTTCCAGATTGGTATTTCTTATTCTTGTATCAGTTATTAAAGTATTCTTATGCTTCTGGTTCATTTACTGTAATTGGAGCGTTTATTATGCCAGGGATTGCGTTTGGCGCATTACTGTTAGCTCCATTTCTTGATCGAGGCCCAGAAAGACGCCCATTGAAGCGTCCTGTAGCAACTGGATTTATGCTTTTAGCAATTGCATCGATTATCTTTTTAACTTGGGAATCTGTAGCACACCACGACTGGGAAGCTGCAAAAAAACAAGGAGCAATTGTAAAAACAGCACCAGTTGATAAAAATGATGACGGCTATAAATTAATGCAAAAAAATACTTGTTTAACATGTCACGGTGACAATTTACAAGGCGGGGCAGCAGCACCGGCACTGCAAAATTTAACTTTAAAGCCAGAAGAAATTGCTAAAATTGCGAAAGATGGAAAAGGTTCAATGCCTAAAGGCGTATTTAAAGGTACGGATGAGGAATTGAAGAAGCTTTCGGAATTCATTGCTAAGTATAATAAAAAATAATAAAAAGCTGACTACAAAATTTGTAGTCAGCTTTTTATTTTGATGAAAGAAAGTTTACTATATAATAGAGTAGAGTTTGAGGAAAGAATGACTTTGTTTGAAAGGTGTTGGACATACAGCTTGGTTTATTTGTATGCAATGTTAAGACAACGCTCTATATTATTATTTTTATTAGTTGTTAACATATTAGGTACAATATACGGATTTATATGGTATGGAAATCAATTAAAAGAAACCTCACCTATATTTTGGCCGTTTGTACCCGATAGCCCGATGGCGAGTCTCTTTTTTGTCTTTGTTTTAATTGCTTTTTTAAGAAAGAGAAATTGGGGATTAATAGAGGCGCTAGCGATTGTTACTTTAATGAAATATGGTATATGGGCTGTTGTTGTAAATGCAATTATGATCTATGTAAAAGGTTCTATTGGTCTTATGGGGTATATGTTAATGCTTTCGCACTTTGCGATGGCAGTACAAGGATTGTTATATGCACCGTTTTACCGTATAAAAAAATGGCATTTTGCGGTAGCAGCTATATGGACATTACATAATGATGCAATTGATTATTTATTTTGGCAAATGCCGAGATATGGAATTATGCATTTGTTTGTAGAAGAAATTGGTTACTTTACGTTTTGGCTAAGCATCGTCACACTATGTCTTACGTATTATTATTGCTTGCGTGAGAACCGAAAACAGTTTTCTTTATGATAGTTAGAACATGTAGGGGGAGAAAATGAAGAAAAATAAGAGTGGTACAAAAATATTGGATCGATTGATTACTATAGTTGTTTCATATAGTATAGCATTTTCTATATTTGCACTCGCAACAACGGCGGTTGTATACGGAAAATGGCTATATTATTTTGAAATTGATTTTTTAAACATTCCAGATTTAGCGGATATGACGAAGGATGATATTAAAAGAAATTATGATGTGCTTATTACATATTTATCGCCGTTTTATGATGGAGCATTGCAGTTGCCAACATTAGATATGTCTACAAATGGCCGTATTCATTTTGTAGATGTTAAAAATATTTTAGTAAAGATTCAATATGTAATGTATGCGACAATTATGATTGCAATAATAGGCGGGATTTATTTATTAAAAAAGAAAAATGAAAAGTTTTTACTGCACGGATCAATTTTAACAATTATCTTACCGATCGCGCTCATGTTACCGATCGCTATTAATTTTGAAAAGAGTTTTGTATTATTCCATAAGCTGTTATTCAGTAATGATTATTGGATGTTTGATATTGAAACGGATCCAATTATATTAATGTTACCAGAAGAATTCTTTATGCATGCTGCGTGTGCAATTTTATTATTTATTTTATGTGGCAGCATAATTTGTTACAGCTTGTATAGATATTTCGTAAAAAAGAAAAGGATTTCAAAGGAAAAATTCTCTGTTTAAAGAGAATTTTTTTGTTTGTAAAACGATAATATATTTTTCGGTCCAGTTCTGTTCTATTCTTGTCCCAATTAACATATTTTGTACTAGTAGTTATAGGGGGGACCGTGATGAAGAGAACATTAATTGGATTGATAGCATTTCTAATTATAATGTTTCCGTTACGTATATATGCTGAAGAGTGGAGTGAACTAACAGGGTTGTTAGACGACTCATTACAATTAGTGAAGCGTAATGAAGATGAAAAAGCAGTACAAGTATTACAACATTTCTCGGAGCAGTTTGTCATAAAGGGGAATGAAAAGAAGCAAGAAGTAACGCCAGATCAAGTTAGAGTTATTTCTTTAGCTTACGACAAGGCGAAACAATCACTCGCGGAAACAGATTTAGGTAAACAAGTTAAAATTGATAATGTGTTAGCCCTACAGCTCGCTGTTGATGCGAAAGTGTCGAAATATCAACCACTTTGGATGGAAAGAGAAAAAAAAGTAATGGGTGCCTTTTCTCAAATGGAAAAAGCGATGAAAAAAGAAGATACGGGACAGTTTCAACAAACGTTAAACACATTTTTACATGAATTTAATATTATTTATCCAAGCTTAATGATTGCTTTGCCAGAAAACGAAGTGCAGCGTGTAAATGCCCATTTATCTTATTTGGATGAATTTCGTAACGTTATGTTAAAAACGAAAGGTGGGCAAATGCAATTAGGAATCATTAAAGGGGACTTGCAAAAAATATTTCACACAGTAAAAAAAGATGAAATTGCACCCTCTCTCATTTGGTTTATGACAATTACTGGAGGTCTTATTTTATTCACATTAACTTATGTTGGATGGAGAAAGTATAAAGGAGAGAGAGAAAAAAGAAAAAGTAATGTACAATCTAAGAATAGATAATGCAATAAATAAAGATATGGATTGTAAGGTTTATTCATTGACAATGATGTCAGAAGAAAATAGAATGAGAAGTACTATAATTAAAACTTCAATGGAGGTTCAAAGGTTCATGATGTTTTATTTAATTTACTTCGCGATCATAATGATCATACCGTTGTATGCACAGTCAAAAGTACGTAGTGCCTATAGCAAGTATTCACAAGTTTATTCAACATCAGGTATGACAGGAGCGGAAGTGGCTCGAAAAATTTTAGATGAGAATGGATTATACAACGTAGCTGTAGAAGAAACACCAGGTCATTTATCAGACCATTATGATCCAACTGCCAAAACAGTTCGATTATCAACAGACAACTATTACGGTCATTCAGTTGCTGGTACAGCAGTTGCAGCACACGAAGTAGGACACGCAATTCAAGATGCAAAAGACTATAACTTTATGCGTATTCGTCATTCGTTAGTGCCAGTTGCAAACTTTGGATCGAATATATCATGGGTATTTATTATGATTGGTATATTTGCGACAATGTCAAAACTATTGTTATTAGGAATTATTTTAATGGCAGCAGGTGTTGTGTTCCAACTCGTTACATTACCTGTTGAGTTTGATGCATCAAAGCGTGCGATGCAACAAATTGAAGCGTTAGGTATCGTATCAACAGATGAATATGGGCAAGCTCGTAAAGTATTAAATGCGGCAGCATTAACATATGTAGCAGCTGCAGCTGTAGCGGTATTTGAATTATTACGTCTCGTATTAATGTATACTGGTATGCAGCGTAGCGACGACTAAAGACTATCAATTTTGATAGTCTTTTTTTTGTTTTGTGAATTGAATTATATAATGTATTGCAAATAGAAATAATAGAAGTAATACGGAAAGGCGGTGGGGAAAATGAAATATCCAAGCCATTTAGTAAAACAAGTGAAAGAACAAAGTGCTCCTTATCAGCTAGAAGGTTTCTTAAGTGGACAAGGTCCTGAAAATCCGAAATTTATGTTGTTAGGAGAAGCGCCTGGTGAAACAGAAATTCATAATGGGATTCCGTTTAGCGGGAGGGCGGGAAAACAACTAATGGATTTTTTAGAGCGTATTCAAGTTAAAAGGGAAGAAGTATATATCACGAGCGCTGTTCGAAGTAGACCATATAAGTGGCGAGAGAAAAAAGAACGAAATGGTGAAATCATACAGAAAAAGTATAATAGAACGCCAAATCAAGGAGAAATACTTGCCCATGCCCCGTTGTTAGATTATGAATTAGAGAAAATAAACCCGAAGCTTATCGTTACACTTGGAAATATCGGCCTTCAACGTTTAACGGGGAATAATAAAAAAATTACAGATGTGCACGGACAATTATTAATACAGCCCATTCAAAAATTAAAGGATATGCAAAGTGCAGCGTTTACATGGTCAGAGAAAGAATATCATATTTTCCCGACTTTTCATCCTGCTTCCATTTTTTATAATAGGAGTTTATTGGAGTTTATTTATGAGGATTTAGAGAAACTTAAAAAATATGTAATAAAAAACTAGAAAAGCTAGAGAGCTTTTCTAGTTGCGTTTATTTATGTAAAGGATTTTTATTTTCATCTAACGTAAAACCTTCACCAACTACATCATGTACATCACTTACAGCAACAAAGGCATGAGGATCTACAGAAGTAATAATATTTTTTAATTTCACGATTTCATTTTTAGCAACAACGCAATATAATACGTTCCGTTCCACTTTTGTATACGATCCAACAGCTTTTAAAAAAGTAGCTCCGCGTTCCATATCAGATAAAATTTTGGCAGCAATTTCATCGTTTTTATCTGAGATAATAGTTGCTCCTTTTGCCGCATAGGCTCCTTCTTGCATAAAATCAATGACTTTCGCCCCGATAAAAACAGCAACTAACGTATACATGCCCTCGCGGTATGATAAATAGGTAAGAATAGAGACGATAATGACGATAGCATCAAACATAAACATCGTTTTCCCCATACTCCAGCCAACATATTTATGAGCGAGTCTTGCGATAATATCTACACCGCCAGTAGTCCCGCCATATTTAAATATGATTCCAAGACCGACACCGATAAATGCCCCGGCGAATAAAGCCGCGAGTGTCATATCATTTTGTAAGTTTAAATGTAAGTTGAGAACTTCGTAACGTTGAAAAATCCATAGAAATAAAGATACGCTGAAGGTGCCGATTAGTGTATAGATAAATGTCGTTCTTCCAAGTAACTTCCAACCAATAAAAAATATAGGGATATTTAAAATTAAGTTTGAATAAGAAGGATCAAACTTAAATAGAAAATACAATAATAGTGTAATACCGGTAAATCCACCTTCTGCAAGGTGATTTTCAATATTGATATTCACAATACCGAAAGAAAAAATAGCGGAACCGATTAAAATGAAAATGATATTTCGAATCTTCAAATTTGATGTCATATAGAAATCCTCCTAATTATGTAAATGGCATTGCTCCGCTGATACGGTAAAACATAATGATAAGTAATTTCTAGTTGTTAGTAAAAATAGTGAAGGCTACAAAAACCGCAAAAGAAAGTTTCACTTTACCCCGTTCCAACGGCTGGTAGGAGATGAAGCTCTGAAGAAGGGCAAACCAGTCGTAGGAACCCGATTGGTTCTGGCTGATCTTTTGCAAAAATCGCAAAAGAAAGTTTCACTTTATTATAGTCTATCCAAAAAAGGGTCGCAAATAGGTGTTTGGCGGGGAATAATATTTGTCAAATCGCGATGAATTGGCTAACATGAAAGAGGAAGGATTAGAGGTGAATTGTATGGAAGCAAAAACGATGAAGGATATGCAGAAAGAAGTAGATGCATATATTGGTCAGTTTAAAGAAGGTTATTTCAGTCCACTTGCAATGATGGCTCGTTTAACGGAAGAAATGGGAGAGCTTGCAAGAGAGGTAAATCATTATTATGGTGAGAAACCGAAGAAAACAACTGAAACAGAACGTAGTCTGGAAGAAGAGCTTGGAGATGTATTATTTGTTATGATTTGTATGGCAAATAGTTTAAATATTGATTTAGAAACAGCACATAACATTGTAATGAATAAATTTAATACTCGCGATAAAGATCGCTGGACACGTATTGATGAGGGAGAGAAAGAATAATGAAAGAAATTAAAGTAATTATCGCTGGACCAAGAGGACGTATGGGACATGAAGCAGTCCTTCTTATGGAAAGAACGGAACATTTTAATTTAGTAGCTGCAGTGGATTATAAGCATGGGGGAGAGAAAATCTCTGATTTACCGGGCATGCCTGCGCTAGATGCACCTATTTACGCAGATTTACATACTTGTTTAGAGGAAGTAGAAGCTGATGTGTTGTTAGATTTAACAACGCCAGAAGTTGGGAAACAACACGTTACACTAGCAGTTGAGCGTGGACTTCGTTCTGTTATTGGTACAACTGGATTTACAGAAGAAGAACTAAAGCAATTAACAGAGAATGCGAAAGAAAAAGCAGTAGGAACAATTATCGCTCCAAACTTTGCAATTGGTGCAGTTCTTATGATGAAATTCTCACAAATGGCAGCGAAGTATTTCCAAGATGTTGAAGTAATTGAATTGCATCATGATCAAAAGTTAGATGCACCATCTGGTACAGCAGTAAAAACAGTAGAATTAATTCGTCAAAACCGTGAATCAAAGCAGCAAGGTCATCCGAATGAAGTAGAACAACTAGAAGGTGCTCGTGGTGCAAATGTAGACGGCATTCACATTCATAGTGTACGTTTACCAGGACTTATTGCACACCAAGAAGTAATGTTTGGTGGAGATGGACAAATGTTAACGGTTCGTCATGATTCATTCAATCGTGCATCATTTATGTCGGGTGTAAAACTATCAATTAATACAGTAATGAATCTAGATCATCTTGTGTACGGTTTAGAAAATATTATCGACTAAAGGGGAGACAACGGATGAAAATTGCCTTAATCGCACATGACAAAAAGAAAGATGACATGGTTTCGTTTGCATACGCATATAAACCAATTTTTGAACAACATGAATTATTTGCAACAGGGACGACAGGACTTCGTATTATGGAGGCAACTGGTTTAGTTGTAACAAGATTTCAGTCGGGTCCTCTTGGTGGCGATCAAGAAATTGGTGCCATGATTGCAAAAAACGATATGGATATGGTAATTTTTTTCCGAGATCCACTAACTGCTCAGCCGCATGAACCAGATGTAAATGCATTGCTTCGTTTATGTGATGTATATGCGATTCCACTTGCAACGAATATGGCAAGTGCTGAAATGTTAATGCACGCATTAGAGCGAGGAGATTTAGATTACCGCAAGTTTAGAAAATGAGGGGAACAATTATGAGTGGATTACATATATTAGCGTTTGGTGCTCATGCCGATGATGTTGAAATCGGCATGGCTGGTACCATTGCTAAATATACGAAGCAAGGGTATGAAGTAGGTATTTGTGATTTAACAGAAGCTGACCTTTCTTCTAATGGAACGATAGAATTGAGAAAAGAAGAAGCAAAGGCGGCAGCTCGTATAATGGGAGTAAAAACGAGACTGAATTTAGCGATGCCAGACCGTGGTTTGTATATGAAAGAAGAGTATATACGTGAAATTGTAAAGGTGATTCGTACATATAAACCAAAACTAGTTTTTGCGCCGTATTATGAAGATCGTCATCCAGATCATGCAAATTGTGCAAAACTTGTGGAAGAAGCTATTTTTTCAGCGGGAATTCGTAAATATATGCCAGAGGTTTCGCCACATCGCGTGGAGTCTTTTTATTATTATATGATTAATGGTTTTCATAAACCGAATTTTTGTATAGATATAAGTGAGTACCTTTCTATAAAAGTGGAAGCATTAGAAGCGTATGAAAGTCAGTTTTTAACAGGTAGTGATGGTGTGAAAACGCCGTTAACAGAAGGTTACGTTGAAACTGTGGTCGCTCGAGAGAAAATGTTTGGAAAAGAAGTTGGAGTCTTATATGCCGAGGGATTTAAGAGTAAGAAACCGGTTTTATTACATGCTGATTTAGTAGGGGGATGTAAATGAAATTAAAAATAGGTATTACATGTTATCCTTCTGTAGGTGGTTCTGGAGTTGTTGGAACAGAATTAGGAAAGCAATTAGCGGAACGCGGGCATGAAATTCACTTTATTACATCGGGTTTACCATTCCGATTAAATAAAGTGTATCCAAACATTTATTTTCATGAAGTGACGGTAAGTCAATACTCTGTATTTCAATATCCACCATACGATTTAGCGTTAGCGAGTAAAATGGCAGAGGTTGCACAAAGAGAGAACCTAGATATTTTACATGTGCATTACGCAATACCACATGCCATTTGTGCTTATTTAGCAAAACAAATGATTGGGGAGCGTATTAAAATTGTTACAACCTTGCATGGAACAGATATTACTGTGTTAGGTTCCGACCCTTCGCTAAATAATTTAATTCGTTTTGGTATTGAGCAATCTGATGTTGTGACGGCTGTCTCGCATTCATTGATTAGCGAAACGCATGAGCTTGTAAAACCAAATAAAAACATTCAAACGGTATATAACTTTATAGACGAGCGTGTATATTTCAAGCGTGATATGTCTCAATTAAAGAAAGAATACGGTATAAGTGAGAGTGAAAAGATACTCATTCACATTTCAAATTTCCGTAAAGTGAAACGCGTGCAAGATGTTGTTCAGGCATTTGCTAAAGTTGTTACAGTAGTAGATGCGAAGTTGCTTCTTGTTGGAGATGGACCAGAATTTTGCACGATTTTACAGTTAGTGAAAAATTTACATATTGAAGATCGCGTCTTATTCTTAGGGAAGCAAGATAATGTTGCAGAGCTACTTGCAATGAGTGATTTAATGTTGCTTCTATCAGAGAAGGAGAGTTTTGGTCTTGTTTTATTAGAAGCGATGGCGTGTGGTGTGCCTTGTATCGGAACAAGGGTTGGAGGTATTCCAGAAGTCATTCAACATGGTGAAACAGGATATTTATGTGAAGTTGGCAATCCAGCAGGAGTGGCAAATCAAGCCATTCAGCTATTAAAGGATGAAGAACTTCACCGTAATATGGGAGAGCGAGCAAGAGCAAGTGTTTACGAGCAGTTCCGCTCTGAAAAAATCGTCTCACAATATGAAACGATTTACTATGATGTACTAAGGGATGACAAAAATGGAAATATTTAAAAAAGCTAGTTCTATTATTGAGACTTTAAAGCAAAAAGGACATGAGGCCTACTTTGTCGGCGGAAGCGTACGCGATCTTATTATCGATAGGCCGATTGGAGATATTGATATTGCGACATCTGCTTTACCAGAAGAAGTGATGGCTATATTTCCAAGACATGTTCCTGTTGGTCTTGAGCATGGAACTGTAATTGTGGTAGAAAATGGTGAACCTTATGAGGTAACCACTTTTCGAACAGAGAGCGAATATGAAGATTTTCGAAGACCTAGTAGTGTTCAATTTGTTCGTTCATTAGAAGAGGATTTAAAACGTCGTGATTTCACAATGAATGCAATTGCGATGACAGAAGAAGGCAAAATGGTTGATTTATTTGCTGGACAGGAAGCGATTCAAAAGAGAGAAATTGTGACAGTTGGCAATGCTGCGGATCGTTTTCAAGAAGACGCCCTGCGAATGATGCGTGGTATTCGTTTCGTAAGTACGTTAGGTTTTTCTTTAGAAATGAAAACGAAACAAGCAATTGAAACATATGGACATTTACTGGAACATATTGCAATTGAGCGAATTACAGTGGAATTTGAGAAGCTGTTAACTGGTACATATTGCGTGAAGGGCTTGCAAGAATTAGTAGAAACGAAGCTATTTTCTCATCTGCCATATTTACAAATGTCAGATGAGAGATTATTAAAAGCTACGCAGTATAACTGGGATTCTTTTGAAACGGACATTGAGGCATGGGCATTCTTCTTATATTGTATCGGAGAAGAGCATCCATCTGTCTTTTTACGTCAATGGAAGTTTTCGAATAAAAAAATAAAAGATATCGTCGCAGTTTTATTAACAATTCGTACGAGAAAGGAGAAGGATTGGGATACAGTCCTTCTTTATAAAACGGGACTTCATATCGCTGAAATGGCCGAAAGAGTATATGAAGCGATGATTGAAAGCTATGATCATACATCTGTTAAACGAGTACAAACGTTGTTTGAAGCATTGCCAATCAAGAGTCGCCAAGAAATGAATGTGACTGGGAATGATTTATTAAACTGGGCAAATAAAAAGCCCGGTCCGTGGGTTGCTGAAATGATTCAAAAAATTGAGGAAGCAATCGTACAAGGAAACGTAGTTAATGAGAAAGAGTGTATAAGGGAGTGGCTGCAAGAATGCAATCTACTATAAGAAAGCAGTTATTGCAAGTTTTTTCGGAAGCGGATGGCGCGTTTGTATCTGGCCAAACGATTAGTGATAAACTTGGTTGTTCAAGAACCGCTGTGTGGAAACATATGGAGGACCTTCGAAATGAGGGATATGAACTTGAAGCTGTGCGTCGATTAGGTTATCGCATTGCGGGGAAGCCAGACAAAGTAACTGCTAATGAAATTCAGTTAGGGTTACAAACGAAACATATTGGTAGAACGGTATATTTTGAAGAAACTGTTGAATCCACGCAGCATATTGCAGCAAAACTTGCTTATGAAGGTGCAGAAGAAGGAACGATTGTTGTTGCAGAAGAACAAACATCAGGCAGAGGTCGTTTAAGCAGGAAATGGTATTCACCAAAAGGAACAGGAATTTGGATGAGTATTATTTTACGTCCATCAATCCCGGTTCATCATGCACCACAACTTACTTTGTTAGCAGCTGTTAGCGTTGCACAAGCAATTGAAAAATGCACGGGTGTAAACGTAGGAATAAAATGGCCAAATGATATTTTAATTCAAGGTAAAAAGGCTGTAGGTATATTAACAGAAATGCAAGCGGACCCTGATAAAATCAATGCTGTCATTATGGGTATTGGTATTAATGCGAATCAAAAGCAAGAACATTTTGATGGGGAAATTCAACATATTGCTACTTCTTTAGCGATTGAATCCGGTGAGCCAATTGTTCGTGCAGAGCTTATGCAACAAATCTTTTTACAACTAGAAAAATTATATGAAGAGTATTTACAAAATGGTTTCCCTGTTATTAAAATTCTTTGGGAAAGTTATGCTGTGAGCATCGGGAAAGAAATTACCGCTCGAACGATGAGAGAGACAATTACAGGGGTAGCAAAAGGAATTACAGAGGATGGTGTATTGATTCTGGAGGACCATGAAGGGAAAGTACATCACATTCATTCTGCAGATATCGAAATTAAGTAAAAGAAGTTCCTATTTGGAACTTCTTTTTTATTTACATACTTTTGAGCTTACAATACGGTAATAAATTTTTTAGTATCTAATTTTCATTTTAAACTATCGTCTGTTTGCCCTTACTTGTTATTTGACGATTACTTTTCCCTCCATTCCTTTAAGGAGATGGTACCGACATATTAGCTCATATGTACCAGTATTTTTAGGGGTTACAGTAATATTTTTTTCTTTTCCTGACTCGACTACGATGTCAATGCCAAGTTTTTTTACTGTAAAGGTGTGTTCATTCTTACCTTTGTTTTTTAATAACAATGTTGTTGACTCTTCAATTGGAATCGTGATGACGTTTGGATGAAAGTAATCATCATTCAGTTCGACCTCAATTACTTTCGTTGAATCGATAGGTTGTGTTACGACGTTAACTGAGGCAAATGCATGGAAGGAGCTAAAAGTTATCATCCCTACAATCATCAGAAGCAGACCGGTAAATGGAAATAACCATTTGTTCATAAACATTCGCAATTCTCCTTTTGTAAGTACTTTTCTCAATTAACCTGCATCATTAGTTCACGAGTTATACAATGCATGTAAACAAAGCTATTTATCCTTTCTATGGGTGCGTTAGTTATGAAAATTTCACATACCGTAATGAGGATGAAAATTATTTTTTCAAAAAAATGTAGTAATTCCTTTTTGGAGTTTGCTATAATTAGTTCGAATGTGGGCAGTATCAGAGCGAACTGCACCATGATTCGAAGCAATACGAAAAATAATAACTTGGATTCTGCCTTGATCCAATAACGGACTGGGACAGAGGGATGAATAATGCCGACTAACACACAACCCTTCTGCCCTTTTATGGCCAGAGGGGTTTTTTATATGATTTCGGCCATCTCCTCTCTCCTGTATAAAGGAGGAGTAGTTTTTGAAAACAAAAACAGATTTTTTGAAGATGAAAGAGCAAGGTGAGCCGATTACGATGCTAACGGCGTATGATTATCCATCTGCTAAGTTAGCAGAAGAAGCTGAAGTTGATATGATTCTAGTTGGAGATTCCCTTGGGATGGTTGTGCTCGGCTACGATTCAACAGTACCTGTAACAGTAGAGGATATGATTCATCATACGAAAGCTGTACGCCGAGGAGCGAAAGAGACGTTTATTGTAACTGATATGCCATTTATGTCGTATCATGTGTCGCCTCAAGATACGATGGTGAATGCACGCCGCATTGTTCAAGAGAGTGGTGCTCATGCACTGAAGGTAGAAGGTGCAGGGGAAGTGGTATCAACTATTCATCACTTGACGAATGCGGGAATTCCTGTCGTGGCACACTTAGGCTTAACTCCTCAATCTGTAGGAGTACTAGGTGGGTATAAAGTACAAGGAAAAGATGCTGAAAGTGCAAAAAAATTAATAGAAGATGCGAAGAGATGTGAGGAAGCTGGTGCGATAGCGCTTGTGTTAGAATGTGTGCCAATGCAGTTAGCGGAATTAATTTCGAAGCAACTAACAATTCCGACGATTGGAATTGGAGCAGGGAAAAAAGTAGATGGGCAAGTACTTGTTTATCATGATCTTATCTCATACGGCGTAAATCGTGTTCCGAAATTTGTAAAGCAATATACGTCTGTTCAAGAGGAGATTGTGCGAGGGATTTCACAATACGTTACTGAAGTAAAGACAGGGCAATTTCCAGAAGAAAAACATTCATTCACAATGAAAGAGGAAGAATGCTTAGCGTTATACGGAGGAAAACAATAATGAAAATCGTAACTACAGTACAAGAGATGCAGCAAATTACAAACGAACTTCGTATAAGTGGAAAAAGTATTGGTTTTGTTCCAACGATGGGGTATTTACATGAAGGTCATGCGACTTTATTACGTAAGGCAAGAGAAGAAAATGAAATTGTGGTTTTAAGCGTGTTTGTCAATCCGCTACAGTTTGGGCCGAATGAAGATTTAGATCGATACCCTCGTGATATTGATAGAGATGAAAATGTAGCAAAAGAAAACGGTGTAGATTATTTATTTTATCCGAGCGTAGAAGAAATGTATCCAGCAGAACAAACGACAACAGTAGCAGTTGTGAAGCGTACCGATGTATTATGTGGCAAACAAAGACCTGGTCATTTCGCTGGAGTTGCGACTGTACTAATGAAACTATTTAATATTACATTGCCAACGCGTGCTTATTTCGGTATGAAAGATGCACAGCAAGTTGCTGTCATTGAAGGATTTGTCGCTGATTTTAATATTCCGGTTACGATCGTACCAGTGGATATTGTAAGGGAAGTAGATGGATTAGCGAAAAGTTCTCGTAACGTGTATTTATCACAAGAAGAGCGTGAAGAGGCTCCTCATTTATACCGCAGTCTATGTAAAGCGAAAGAAAGAATTGAAGCAGGCGAACGTAATGCAGAAATCATTACAACTCTTGTGAAAGAGTATATTGAGACGTATACGAAAGGCACTGTAGATTATGCTGATTTATATGCCTATCCTTCACTACAAGTAATAGATAAAATTGAAGGACGAATGATTTTAGCAATTGCAGTTAAATTTGAGAATGTACGATTAATTGACAATATAACATTAACGGTTAAATAAGGGGGAGCATCTATGTTTCGCACAATGATGAGAGCGAAGTTACATCGCGCTACGGTAACAGAAGCAAATTTAAATTATGTAGGTAGTATTACAATTGATGAAGATTTAATGGATGCAGTAAATATTGTAGAAAATGAAAAAGTACAAATTGTAAATAACAATAATGGTGCTCGCTTAGAGACATATGTTATTAAAGGAGAACGCGGTAGCGGTGTTGTTTGTTTAAATGGTGCAGCTGCAAGGCTTGTACAGCCAGGGGATAAAGTTATTATTATTTGCTACGGTTTAGTGGCAGAAGAAAATATTCATAACCAAGAGCCGAAAATTGCAGTATTAGACGATGATAATCAAATTATCCAAATGTTAGGCGCTGAAAAAGCGGGTACGATATTATAAGTAAGAAGGCTATCTCTATTACGGAGATAGCTTTTTTGTGCATCTTTTCATTAAGATGAGATAAAACGTGGTATAGTAACATTATATAATTTTGTGTTTGATAGGTAAGAAATTGAGGTGTTACATATATGAGTAAACGTTATGTCGTTGTGGATTTAGAGACGACAGGGAACTCCTGGAAGGACGGGAAGGATAAAATTACCCAAATCGCAGCTGTTGTAGTGGAAGATGGAGAGATACTAGAGATTTTTTCATCTTTTATTAATCCGAAGAGAGAGATTCCGCCATTTATTACAGAATTAACAGGGATTGATGAGAGTATGGTTAAGCAAGCCCTGTTATTTCAAGATGTAGCCCCGATGGTTGTTGAGCTATTGCAAGGTGCAGCTTTCGTTGCACATAACGTTCACTTTGATTGGAATTTTTTAACGGAAGAATTAAGGTGGGCTGGATATACAGAAGTACATTGTCCGAAAGTTGATACAGTGGAGTTGGCGCAAATTCTTTTGCCGACAGCTGATAGTTATAAATTACGTGATTTAGCTAAACAACATGAATTAGAGCACGATCAACCGCATCGTGCGGATAGTGATGCTCTTGCAACAGCGGAATTATTTTTACAATTTTTAAATGAAATTGAAAAGTTACCACTTGTCACCTTGCAATCGCTCTATGAATTGAGCGATGTTTTTCAAAGTGATATAGCGGATGTACTTTCTGAAAATATTTTAAAGAAAATGATGCATGGTAGAAAAGCGGCAGAGGGGTATGAAGTGTATCGAAATATTGCGCTTCGAAAACGGAATTATGCTTTAAATCTCAGTGAAACATGTTCATCTAAATTTGATGCTTTCTTGCATAAGGCAATCGATAACCTGGAATTGAATATGCCAAAGTTTGAAAAAAGAGAAAGCCAACAGATTATGATGAAGGAAATATATACAGCACTAAGAGATTCTAGGTTTTCACTAATTGAAGCAGGAACAGGAACAGGGAAGACTCTTGCATATTTACTTCCAAGTATTTATTTTGCAACGAAAAAAGAAGAACCTGTCATCATAAGTACCCAAACAGTACAACTGCAACAACAAATATTAGAAAAAGAAATTCCATTATTACAGAAAATAATGCCATTTTCATTTGAAGTAGCTCTTTTGAAAGGAAGAAAGCATTATCTTTGTCTACATAAATTTGAATATGCTTTGCAAGAGGAAGAGAAAAATTATGATATGGCGCTCACAAAGGCAAAAATTTTAGTGTGGTTATTGCAAACAGAAACTGGCGATCGTGATGAATTAAATATTCCTGAGGGCGGAAAGTTACTTTGGAACCGCATTTGTAGTGATGTACATAGTCCAGGCGGGATGCAAAGCAACTGGTATAGCCGTTGTTTTTATCAACGAGCAAAGAATAAAGCATTATTTGCAGATATCGTTATTACAAATCATGCGTTATTATTTCAAGATTTTTCAAGTGAAGAACCACTATTTGCTTCATGTGAACATATTATTTTTGATGAAGCTCATCATATCGAGGAAGCGGCGAGTAGAACATTAGGTGAACAGTTCTCCTGTATGTATTTTCAATTAGTTTTATCTCGTCTTGGTACGCTAGAAACAGATGATGTACTTTCTAAAGTATATAAAATGATGAAAAAATCAGAGCAAGCCTCTCGTTCGACTTTCCGTATGGTGAGTCATAGTTTGAAGGAATTGAAATTTGATGCGGATGAGCTATTCCAAATGTTACGTGCTTTCATCTTTAAACAAACAAAGCAGGAACAAGGGATAAGCAATATGCCACTCATTTATCGATATAACACGGAAGTAGAGAAAGGTAAGTTATGGGATAGCATTACCGAGTTAACAAATCGTTTTGTATACGATGTAAGAAAATTATTGACTACACTTGAGAAGCAAGTTGATATATTACAAAGTAAATTAGAATGGGAGATGCATGTTGTTACAGGTGAATTTATGCATTTAATTGAGTTGTTGAGAAAGATGGAACAATCTTTACAATTACTCATTTTAGAAAAAAATTCATACGTGACATGGATGGAGACTGAAACGAAGGGAACAATTCATTCAACCGTTTTATATGCACAGCCTGTTCATATTGGTGAAAGGCTTGCGGATGAATTTTTAACACAGAAAAAGAGTGTTATTTTCACATCAGCAACGTTAACAGTAAACGATTCATTTGACTATATAAAAGAGGAGCTAGGTTTACATGATTTTGCTCCCAATACATTACAGGTTCCATCACCATTCCGTTTTGAAGAACAGATGAAATTAATGGTTTCAACAGATGTGCCTTTTATTAAGCAAGCAAGTAATGAAGAATATATTGAATCTGTGTCGGCACATATTGCAAAAATAGCGAAAGCTACAAAAGGTAGAATGCTTGTTTTATTCACTTCGTATGAAATGTTGAAAGAAGCGTATACGAATTTGAAAAATGATGAAGAATTAGAGGGGTATTTATTATTAACGCAAAGTGTAAATAATAAGAGCCGAAGTCGTCTCATTCGTAAATTTCAAGAGTTCGACAAATCGATCTTGTTAGGAACAAGTAGTTTTTGGGAAGGAATAGATATACCTGGAGATGCCCTTAGTTGTCTTGTTATTGTACGGCTTCCCTTTACGCCTCCTCATCAACCGATGATGGAAGCAAAAGGAGAGTGGTTAAAAAATCAAGGAGAGGACGTATTCGCTAAGTTAGCACTCCCGCAAGCAATCTTGCGTTTCAAACAAGGATTTGGTCGTCTGATTAGAACAAGTACAGATACCGGAACAGTATTTGTATTAGACCGTCGTTTGATAAGCGCTTCTTATGGAAAACGTTTTTTACAATCAATCCCAACTGTTCCGCTTTATGAAGGCCCTCTAGAAGAATTATTAGAACAATTAAAGGCATGGCCAAATAAATAAAATTGGAAGAAAAATACGCCTGAAGTACATTTAAGCTTCAGGCGTAAAAAATGTGGGTAGGAGGAATTTTATTTTTCTTACTTCTTGTATACAAAATGTATTGGTTTTCGACTTGAAACCTTTTTTTGCAGTACATGTCCTGCTATAATAGATGGGTGATGAAGCAGGGGTTGTAAACAATGTACTCTTATTGTAACCGTATTGCGTTCTTCTATAATTAGAAATTTTTGTGTAACGGAGGAGTTTTTTCATGGATAAGAAAATCGAAGTCCTATCAACGACGCGTATTAAATATTCGTCTGACTTGTATAAAATTGTTGATAGTTTGAATCGTACGTTAAAAGAACAGGACCTCATGTTCGGATTAGCATTAGACGAAAAAGATAAAGAAATAGCTGTATTTACGATTTACAGAACGTAGTGATACAATGAAAAAGTGGATCTTTGCAATCGTTATCGTAATCGTTGCTAGCGGAATATATGGGGCGTATGTTTACAATAAAGCAATGGAAAAGAAAATCCATAAAGAGGAAAAATCTGTAGAAATTGCAAAAGAAAAGGCAAAGCTTACAAAAGTAAAATCTGTTGATTATTATAATGGAAATTCTTCATATACAGTCGTACAAGGTGTAGACGAAAAAGGAGAACAAATTATTGTTTGGGTGCCTAATAAAAAAGGGAATGTCCTTGTGAAGAAAAAGAGTGAAGGTATTCCTGAAAAAGAAGCTTTGCAAAAGTTGGCTGAACAAGCTACAGGAAAAGGTGATGAGCCAAAGCCAAAGCCAAAAGAAATTATAAAAGTAAAATTAGGTGCTCAAAACGATATTCCGTTGTGGGAAATTACATATATTGATCAGGAAGATCGTTATACGTATTATTATTTAGAGTTTCAAAATGGGGCTTATGCTGGTCACTACAGCATTGAAAAATAGATGTAGGGGGAACTACAAATGAAATTAGCAAAGCGAGTAGCTGCTTTAACACCATCTGCAACTTTAGAAATTACAGCAAAGGCACAAGCATTAAAAGCAGAAGGTCATGATGTAATTGGATTAGGGGCAGGAGAACCTGACTTTAATACGCCAGAACATATTATGGATGCTGCACATAAAGCGATGTTAGAAGGACATACGAAGTATACACCAACAGGTGGATTACAAGCGTTAAAACAAGAAATTGTGAAGAAGTTTACACGTGATCAAGGAATTGCGTATGATCCATCTGAAATTATTGTATGTAACGGTGCAAAGCATGCATTATATACATTATTCCAAGTGTTACTTGATGAAGGAGATGAAGTTATCATCCCAACTCCTTATTGGGTAAGTTATCCTGAGCAAGTAAAGCTTGCTGGAGGTAAGCCAGTTTACGTAGAAGGCCTGGAAGACAATGAGTACAAAATTACAGCGAAGCAGCTGCGTGAGGCAATTACAGAGAAGACGAAAGCAGTTATTATTAATTCACCGAGCAATCCAACAGGAATGATTTATAGCAAAGAGGAATTACAACAGCTTGGAGAAGTATGTTTAGAACACGATATTTTAATCGTTTCAGATGAAATTTATGAAAAATTAATTTATGGTGGAGCAGAATATACTTCGATTGCCCAGCTTTCTAATGCATTAAAAGAACAAACACTTATTATTAATGGTGTATCTAAATCTCATTCTATGACAGGATGGCGTATTGGATATGCAGCAGGAAATAAGCAGCTTATTAAAGCGATGACGAACTTAGCGAGTCATAGTACGTCAAACCCTACTTCAATCGCTCAATACGGCGCAATTGCAGCATATGCAGGCTCACAAGAACCTGTAGAAACAATGCGTCAAGCATTTGAAGAAAGATTAAACATTATTTATGATAAATTAATTCAAATCCCTGGCTTTACTTGCATTAAACCACAAGGTGCATTTTACTTATTCCCTAATGTAAAAGAAGCTGTAGCTTTATCAGGATACGAAACTGTGGATGATTGGGCAAAAGCTCTATTAGAAGAGGAAAAAGTGGCTCTTGTACCAGGTACAGGATTTGGTGCTCCAAATAACGTTCGTTTATCATATGCGACATCTCTTGAACAAGTAGAGAAAGCATTAGAACGCATTCATACGTTTATGAAAAGTAAAGTGCAAGCTTAATTGTATATTTTATTAACGCAATACAAAAAAACCTTCCTACATAATAGGAAGGTTTTTTTTGACGAATTGTGGCAAAAAGAAATAGCGAAAGGTGTGTTATACTAGAGAGCGAGGTGTTTGGTGATGAAAAAGAAAATGATGTTACAGTGGTTTGAGCAGGGAAGCATTGCAATTCCAAAATTACTTATGATGCATTATAAAAAATTAGGGTTAAATGAAATGGAATTTATGGTTGTACTTCATGTACACACATTTTTAGAATCGGGCAATTCGTTTCCGACTCCGTCAGAGATTTCAGAACGGATGACGATTACTGAAATGAAATGTATGGAAGTAATTCAGACATTGATTCAAAAAGGTTTTTTATCACTAGAAGGTGGACAAAAATCAGAAGCGATGATGTGTGAAAGTTATTCTTTACAACCGCTATGGGAAAAAATATTGCATTTCTTAATGAACGAATCAATAGAGGAAGAACAAAAAGAAATAAAACAACTGCAAGTAAATTTATATACAGTATTTGAAAAAGAATTTGGAAGACCACTTTCTCCGTTTGAATGTGAAACGTTGGGTATGTGGGAAGATCAAGATCAACATCATCCGAATTTAATTCAAGCGGCCCTCAGGGAAGCTGTAATGAGCGGTAAGCTTAATTTCCGATATATTGATCGTATTTTATTTGAGTGGAAAAAGAATGGTATTAAAACAGTAGATCAAGCCCAAAACCAAGGACGGAAATTTAGAGCAAATCAACAACGAACGCAGCAAACGACAAAACAAGAGACGAAATTTACTGGGAAAGTGCCTTTTTATAATTGGTTGGAGCAGTAATGTAGGAGGAAGTATATGTTAAATAAAACGCAAATTCGCTATTGTTTAGACACAATGGCGGATATGTATCCAGAAGCACATTGTGAATTAATTCATGATAATCCATTTGAATTAGTAATCGCGGTGGCGTTATCTGCACAATGTACAGATGCACTTGTAAATAAAGTGACGAAAAATTTATTTCAAAAATATAAAACACCAGAAGATTATTTAAGCGTGTCTTTAGAAGAATTACAACAAGATATACGTTCCATTGGATTGTTTAGAAATAAGGCGAAAAATATTCAAAAATTGTGCCAGATGTTGCTAGATGATTATAACGGGAAAGTTCCAGAAGACCGTGACGAGCTGACGAAATTACCAGGAGTAGGAAGAAAGACAGCGAATGTAGTTGTTTCGGTTGCATTTGGAATTCCAGCGATTGCTGTTGATACGCATGTAGAGAGAGTGAGTAAACGGTTAGCGATTTGTAGGTGGAAAGATTCGGTGTTAGAAGTAGAAAAGACATTAATGAAGAAAGTTCCGATGGATGAATGGGGCGTTACACATCATCGTATGATTTTCTTTGGGCGTTACCACTGTAAAGCACAGCGACCACAATGTGAAGAGTGCCGATTACTAGAAGTGTGTCGTGAAGGAAAGAAGCGAATGAAGGGGAAATAAAGGATGGAGCGAGTTATAGAAATACCGAAAGAATTTCGGTGCTTACCATTTTTTACAGAAAACGTAACTTCGATTATGTATCATACAGATCAGTCTTTTGAAGAAATAATACAAAATACTTACTTTATATTTGATATTGAAAGACAATATGAGCCGTGGAATGAAATTGAAAATAGTATTCCTGTACTGTTGAATGTATGGAAAAGTAAGCATGAAGACATTGCTACACTATTCCGAAACAGAAATAAGCAAGAAGCTGAAGGTCCAATGATTCTTTTTGCGGCACATTTGTTATCGATTATATATTGGCTAAATGAGCAACCTATTCATAGTTTGAATGAAATGGAAGCTTATACGAGTAAATTGGAAGTACAACCAGTTAATTTTATGGAGCGATATTCGTTCATTATAAAGAAACCGAATAATTATCATTCCTATATTCAGTTAGCGCAGTTGTATATTGAAATAGAAAAGCTATATGTTAAGAAAATGATAACAAAAAAGAAGTCCTTTTCTCGTTAAGAGAAAGGACTTCTTTTTTTGTATTAAGACTCTGTTGGGACAACATTTCCGTCTGCGTGAGGGGTATCTCCTCCGGTATTTTGTTGTTGTTCTTGTTGCTTGTGTTGTTCTTCTTCAGCTTTTTTTCTAGCAGCCTCTTCTTCAGCTTTCTTTCTAGCAGCTTCTTCTTCGGCTTTCTTTCTAGCAGCTTCTTCTTCAGCAGCCTTTTTCTGAGCTTCTTCTTGTTGTTTACGTTGTTGTTGTTGTTGTTGCTCTTGTTGTTTACGCTGTTCTTCAGCAGCTTTTTTCTGAGCTTCTTCTTGTTTTTGTTTATCTTCATTAGCTTTTTTCTGTACTTCCTCATCAGCTTTTTTCTTAGCTTCTTCTTCGGCTTTCTTTTTGGCAGCCTCTTCTTCAGCTTTCTTCGGGTCTGGAGTTCCGCCAGGTGCAGTGAAGGATGCACCAATTGCAGGGCTTGTTCCAGTACCTTTTTTCGCTACTACAGAGAAGCTGTAAGTAACGCCAGGTTTAATACCACCAAGAGAAGCTGTCGTACCACTTATTGATAGGCTACCACTTGAACCGTCAGTCGCTTTATAGCTTGCTGCATACGCATCAACTTCTGTTGGTCCAGACCAGTTTAGTGTAACAGTACTAGCGCCATCGAAAGTGACATTAAGACCACTAGGTGCATCTACTTTAATTTGTTTAATTGCATCTTTTTTCGCACCTTTTACATATAACTCTCCGTTTATTTCTTGTACAGAAGAAGGACGCTCGAAACGGGATTTATCTGTAGCGAATTTGCTCATCATTACTTGGAACATTTGTTGTGCAATTCTAGTAGAGCGATCACCAATGTAATTTTCTGGACCATCCTTTTCGTAACCAGTCCAAACAGCCATTGTATATTGTGGTGTATATCCAGCGAACCAGCTATCTCTATTTGCATCAGCTGGAATACCATATTTTTTAAGAACGTCTTCATCAAAGTTCTGCGTACCTGTTTTACCGGCTACGTCAACACCAGAAACGTATGCTGTTGGACCTGTACCACCAGAACCAGGTTTTACTACGTCGCGAAGAACGTCAGTAATCATGTAAGCTGTGTAGTCTTGCATCGCACGTTGTTCTTTCGGTTTAAAACTTTTCTTTTTCCCGTCTGGGAAGATGACTTCTTTTACGAAGTGCGGTTTATTGTAGTTACCATCATTACCAAAGGCTGCATATGCACCTGCTAATTGTAATGGAGAACTATCGTTACTACCAATTGCTGTTGATTCATATGTTTTGCCGTCTTTAAATGTCATACCTAAGCCTTCAGCAAACGCTTGTGACTTAGGAAGGCCAACCGCTTGAGCTGTCTTTAAAGCCGGGATGTTTAATGATTTTTTCAAAGATTCACGTAGTGAAACGTCACCTTTGTAACTCTTTGTTGCATTTCTTATTTTCTTTCCATTGGAATACGTATACTCTGAGTCGTTTAATTGATGGTATGTAGACCATTGTAAATTCTCGAATGCTGGACCGTAGTCGAAAATTGGTTTCATTGTTGAACCAACTTGGCGTTTTAAATCAGTTGCCATATTATGACCTTTGAAAGTAGATCTACTTTCTTTACGCCCAGCCCCAATTGCTCGAACTTCCCCAGATTGTGTATCCATAAATACGAATGATCCTTGGAATTGATCGTTCGGATACTTAATAAGATTGCCATCCATAATTTTTTCAGCATAATCTTGAGCATCTTGGTCAAGTGTTGTATGAATCGTTAAACCATCTGAACCGATATTTATATCGGGATATTCTTTTTCAACTTCTTTTACAACAGCATCTAAAAATGCTTGATACTTCATCTCAGTTACTTCTGAAGCCGGTTGAAGACCCTCAGTTACAGAGATTTTCATTGCGTTATTCATTTCATCTTTTGTTATATAACCATGTCGATTCATTAATGATAATACGACGTTACGACGTTGTGTAGCTCGTTCAACGTTTTCTTTTTTTGTTGGATCATAAATATTAGGACCTTGGGGTAAACCAGCGAGCATCGCAGCTTCATGTAACTGCAAGTCTTTTAAATCTTTGTTATAATATTTTTTGGCTGCTGTTGCAATACCGTAAGAACGGTTACCTAAGTTAATCTTATTTAAGTACATTTCTAAGATCTCATGTTTAGAGTATTGTTGCTCTAATTTGTAAGAAAGGTACCATTCTTGTACTTTTCTCTTCGCAGTTTTGTCCATCGTTAAAAAATAGTTTTTGACTACTTGTTGTGTAATCGTACTACCACCTTGAGATCCGAACCCTCCAGTGACATTTTCCATAACTGCTTTTGTAGTTCGTTTAAAATCAATTCCATTATGATCATAGAAACGTGAATCCTCAGTTGCAAGGAATGCACTTTCAACTACCTTTGGAATTTGATCATACGTAACGTGGGTTCGTTTTTCAGCACCGTATTCATAGAAAAAGTTCCCATTCTTATCAAGAAATTTTGTTGATAAAGGATTGACAAGTTTTGATTTGTCTAATTTTGGAGCGTCCTTCACCATAACAAAGAAAGCGGAAACGCTAGCTACAAGACCAACGATACCAAGAAGTAGACAACCTATAAGGAATTTTTTAAAAAAGGAGCCTTTTTTCTTTGGTTTTTCTTCTTTATTTGTTTCTTGCTTTTGATTTTTTACATGATTTCGTTCTGTACGAGAACGATAATTATCTGACATTATACTTTCTCCTACCTTTCATTCTCTCCCCCAAAAGTCGAAAAAAGAGCCTTAGTGATGACTCTATCACGAAAAATAAACCGTGTCTAGTACACGGATATAATCAATCCGAGGGTGATAACCGCATGATAATAAAGATCCATGCTCTTCTATTTCTTCTTTCGTAATCGATTTCCGTCCACCAGTATTTTGACGATTCCAAAATGCAATAATATGTTTTGCATCTAGTAAATAAAGTTCATCAAAAAGTGTAAATTTAATAATAACAAATGCAATTCCATCATGAGCGATTACTCGCTTCATATGTTCAATTTGATGAAGGTGGAAGTTTTGAAGTGGAAAGCTGGTTTTATTTTTTGTTTCTTTCGCTTCAAAATCGATGTATTTCCCTTTGTATACACCGTTGTAATCTGTTGTAGAAGGTTGTTTAAAATACGCTTCTTTTACCACTGCAGCACTCCGAGCGGGGTAATCTACTTTTACAATTTGAAGAGGTGTAGGTTTTTTATGTACACATGCAATATTATGGGTTAAGTAATATTCATTTGTTTCATTCAATTCCTCTTCAAGGGACATACCTCTATTACTATAAGTATGTTTTTTAATTGGTGTTTTATGAGGTTGTGAAGCTTGATTGTACCGTCTTCCGTTTGGGTAACGAATGGTCATAGTGTGTCCACTCCCAACTTGCTAAGAATTACTTACAAAGGTGATTATAACAAAAAATGAAAAAAGATGTGACCTTTTTGAAGAAAGGTATGATGACTTATTTATGTTTACATGGAATGATTATGAGAAAATTAAACAATATCGTAAAAATATGGTTTGTACAGACGGAGAAAAAACAATCGTTTATAACATTAAGAGGAAAATAGAAATGGCTAATATGGACAACATTTCTCGAACACAGTCTTATCAAGAATATTATGTAAGGAACAGTGAAATTAGGTGGGCCTTTTTAGCAAGTATGGTCTCGAGAAATGCGGGATGGAATATGACTGATTTAAAAGGGAGATATTATGCTACTGTTTTACCTCAAACAGTAAAAAAACATTTGTTTCTGACTTATGAAGAAGCGAATTGGATTATTTTTTTAGATGCATTTCCTCAGCTATTGTTATACGAAGAAAGTAAGAGGAGGCAGGTATCACTATTCCATTTGTTACAATATTTTAACGTATCAATTTTTATGGAAAAAGAATGGATTTATTTTTGGGAAAAAAAAGATATAAATAGGCTCATGACAGCGCTTATTATAAATGAGCAAAATAAAATTCAAAAACCAGTTATTGAGAATGCATATTTTAAAAAACATGTATTCCATACTGCACTTTTTAAATTGCAAGAAATGCTTCATATTAGTGCTGTTATTTTTCCGACTGTTGAAGGGAGGATGTATGGTTTTTCAGTTTATCAATTTGAAACGTTACAAAAGCGTATAGAACTAGGGCAGAAATTAGCGGAGTTACTGTTTCATCCGAATTATAAAAGTTTATTCCATAGGTTTGCATTGCAAACTACACACACAGGATCAAGAGCAGATTATGAATATTATGTAAGAGAAGCTAGAAAATCTTGTACGCCAGCCCTTAGAGAGGTTTATCCTGTCGTTGCACATAAGGAAATAAGTATGAGAGATTGGTTTTGTAGAGATAAGGAAATAAATGAGTTGTTTCTACTGGAAGAGTATAAGGGTGAAGTTGATATAACAGAATGGTATAAAAGAAAGAGGAAGCAAATCTATGTTGCTTCTATCGTAAATCGTTTTGTTAAAAGGATGGATGGGTTCGTGATATAATAAAAAAGAAGTCCCGTCTTCATAAATGAAGACGGGACTTCTTAATGTGAAGTAATCCTGCCGTGTATGCTTAGAATTTAATCTCAAAACGTAATGAATATAAGAGACTAAGGATGCTTCAGAAATTAGCTTTTGTAAAAGCGCTAAAGTCTCACTTTATCCCGCTACTTGCCGGGCAGTAAGACCCACGTCTCAAAATTCAGTGAAAGCAAAGAATTTAGGTGTGGATCAACTGCCCGTAAAAGCCCGATTGAGAAGGGTAATAATCAGTGGGGATGAACAAAAACCCCGCTGATTAAAGTTTCACTTTATGTAGCAGGGAAGTTTGGACCATCTAACTTAGGGTTGCCAGTCTCGGGTTTATTTTGTTTGTTTTGTTTTTTCTTTTTTTCGTTTTTGTTCTTTGCCATTTTCATACACCTCCTTTTTGTATTGTTACCATTTCTATAAATGACATACAAAATGATTTCTTTGACGAATAACAACTAGTTTTGTCATGTGAGCAGGAGTGAGGAGTCATTCGGCGAAATTACATGACAAAGGAAAAGCAAAGAAGGGGGCGTTTTGTATATGGCGATGGTTCAGAAGGAAGATGTAATGAAAACAATGGATCAAATGTTAAGTTCTCTCGATTTGCTGGAAATGAATATAGGGATTAGAATGAATCATGCATTGAAGGATACGAGTGAAAAAATATGCAATAAAATAGAAATAACAGAAATGCATATTGAGCATATGGAAAATAAATTAGTGCATCACGAAGAAAAAGGGAATTGGGTGAAGGCATTTCAAAACGTCGTAGTGAGTGCATAATAAGGTGGGAATAAAATGAAGTATGAAGCATTAATACAATCTTCAGAAAAACTCATGCAGTATAATAATGAAGCGAATGTGAAAAAAAGAGAAATGATTGAGTACGATTTTTATAAGGATATGAAACCATTTGTAGATATGGTAGATGAGGAATTAAAAGTGTGGAAAGAATTAGCTTATAAATGGATTAAGGAAGAAAAACCGAAGTATATACATGTACAGCAAATTGATCAAGTGTACGATAATTTACAGACAAATGTTTTGCAATGTTTTGTAAATAAAGGTAAAGGTAAGCGATTCTTTGAAACACATCAAGCGATTTCGTATACTTTGCAAAATATAATTGAGCAATGTAAGTAACAAGAGGGGAAACCCTCTTGTTTTTTTTATGCTTCTGTCATTGTTGTAGGCTTTGTTGCACCGTTTATTTCTAATTCTTTTATTAATGTTCGGTAATCTGAAATGCATATTTTTCCTTCGAGATACCAATGTCTCGCAAAGTCTAACAATTCATTTACATTCTCTGTGTAATACCCCTTTTTTTGAGAAAACGCTTGTTTTAAATCCCCTAATACCATGTTGATTCCTCCCCCATGAGAATCTTCTTCTTCACTATCATAGCATGGAAGGGTTTTCTTTTTTAATTTTTTAAAAATTTAAACTTCCGACAAAAATAGACAGAGACTCCGCCACACAAATTATTTTACAAGTACATATTATATATGTAGAAACTTATGTGAAGGAGGAGAGAATGCATGTTTCAACAATCTAACGTATATCAGCAATCTAATCCATATGCACAGCAAAATATGTACCAATATAATACGGATACATATTTACGGTATAATATGTATCCTTTCGAGCCTAATTATGGAAATCAAAATTATTACCAGCCATTTGAAGTGTCGTTTATGAATCAACCACAACAACAGCAGCAACCCCATACGAATCAACAACAGCAGCCCTATATGGATCAACAGCAGCAACCCCATACGAATCAACAACAGCAGCCCTATATGGATCAACAGCAGCAACCCTATATGGATCAACAACAGCAACCCTATATGAATCAACAACAGCAACCTTATATGAATTCACAATACTATATGCCACCACCATCTCCCTATGGAAATCAACAAGCGATGTTTTATCCACCAAAACAACCGTACCCGACGCAGAATAAACAAAAACAACAACAGCAACCGAGTCAATTTTCTAGTTTTGTTTCCCAATTTAAAAACTCAGATGGTAACTATGATGTAAATAAAATGATGAATACAGCTGGACAAATGATGAATGCGATGAACCAAGTGACAGGTATTGTAAAGCAAGTTGGAGGTTTTTTTGGTAAGTAATCTTGGGGGTTGTCTATAAAAAGCATTACGTATAAAGCAGAAGGCTAGACAAATTTCCTTGTAATAAATGGGTATATATAACAAACGGCTTTCTCTCTTTTCTCATATTGTAAAGTGTAGTCAGATTTTTTTAACGAGAGAGGAGAGAAAAAACTATGCATCATTGTCATCCTTGTTTTGGAGGGCATAAGCCTGTAGGACCTATCTGTACAACTGCTCCTGTCATTCATCCGACGAAACAGTGTGTAACACATTCTTTTTCAACAACGGTGGTGCCACACATTTTCCCAACGCATACAACACATGTTCATCATCAACAAATTAAAAACCAAAACTTCTTCCCACAAACAAACTCGAATGTAAATGTTGTAGACCCGATCGACCCAGGGTTCGGCGGCGGATGTGGACCATGTGGTCATGGACATCATGGGCATCATGGGCATCACGTATCACCATTTGGACCAGGACCAAATGTATCACCATTCGGACCAAACGTATCACCATTTTTACCAAACAATGTATCACCAGTAGGTCCGAATATTGGACCAAACGTTGGTGGAATATTTAAAAAGTAAATGATATGTTAGAACTAGCGAAATGCTAGTTCTTTTTTTGTAATTGGAGTGTTGATATGAAAGTTATTGCTGTAACGGGATATAAGCCATTTGAACTTGGTATATTTAAAAATGATCATCCAGGGGTGGAATGTATAAAAAAAGCATTGCATCGAAAATTAACTACTTTTGTAGAAGAAGGTTTGGAATGGGTGATAATAAGTGGGCAGTTAGGAGTCGAATTATGGGCTGCTGAAGTTGTTTTTGAAATTCAAGTAGAATATCCAGATCTAAAATTAGCGGTATTTACTCCGTTTTTAGAACAAGAAGAAAGCTGGAAGGAAGATAACCGTGAATATTACGAATGTATTCTCTCTCAAGCAGACCATATTGATAGTATTACGAAACGGAAGTACGAAAGCCCGGAACAATTTAAATTAAAAAATCAATTTTTTATTGAAAAAAGTGATGCACTTTTAGCTGTATATGATGAAGAAAAACCAGGGAGTCCCAAATATATTGTAGAAGCAGCAAAGAAAAAAGGAGAAATAGAAAATTATCACAGTTATTTTATTCTTTTTTCTGATTTACAAGATATAATAGAAGAGGAACAGTGGAATAATGCTGAGTAATATGTAATATAGTACTCGTATATATGATTGACAAAAGGCATTGTTTCTGAAAAAATTTAGGTAATGAAAGTTTTGGCAAAAATTTGAGGTGAAGAAAATGATTTCGGATAAAATTAAATTAACGGCGAAAGATATTTTAGAAAAAGAATTTAAAACAGGTATGAGAGGCTATCAGCAAGAAGAAGTAGACAAGTTTCTTGATATGATCATTAAAGACTATGAAGCTTTCCACAAGGAGTTTGATCAATTAAAGCAACAAAATGCTCGTTTAAAGCGTGAATTAGAGGAACAAAAATTAGTAGCAACGCAAGTGCCACAACAACCAGTTGTACAAACACCAGTTGCACAACCTGTATATAACAACACGAATACGGACATTTTAAAACGTCTATCTAATTTAGAAAAAGCTGTATTTGGAAGTAAGTTATACGAATAATTTCTAGTGGTAAAAAGGTTAAAGCATTTTACATAGAAAAAAACATTGCAAAATCTTTTTGTTTCCACTATACTAATGGATGTCATAACGTTTGGGTAATCGCTGCAACGCCAACGTTGTAGAGGAAAGTCCATGCTCGCACGGCCTGAGATGGCTGTAGTGTTCGTGCCTAGCCAATTCATAAGCTAGGGTATTCTGGCTGTAAGGCTGGTTTAACGGCAGGGAAAAAACCTAAGTCCTTTCGGATATGGTTTGACTACCTTTAAAGTGCCACAGTGACGAAGTCCTAGAAGAAATGATAGGAGTGGAACGAGGTAAACCCCACGAGCGAGAAACCCAAATAATGGTAGGGGAATCTTTTCCAAGGAAATGAACGATGGGAAAGGACAGGTTATATAACCTGTAGATAGATGATTGCCACCGGAGTACGAGGCGTGGGCCGTTTGCAGTACAAAGGAACAGAACATGGCTTACAGAACGTTATGAACCAACTATGAAATAACTCAGCTCTCCTTTGTTAGAGGAGGGCTTTTTATTTGTATGAAGTTATAAATTATGAGTTAAAATGGTTAATGAGAAAATTCTTCGTAAAATGTAATGATTAATAGGACAAATTGCTATTAATTATTGTTTAACTATACATAAGAGGTGAATGCAAATGGGAAAAGTTACTTTAATTGCAACAGCGGCAATGGGTATTGAAGCGTTAGTCGCCCGAGAAGTTCGTGATCTTGGTTATGAATGCCAAGTGGAAAACAGCAAAGTAACATTTGAAGCAGATGAAAAGGCGATTTGTCGCACGAACTTATGGTTACGTACTGCGGACCGTGTGAAAATTAAAGTTGGCGAATTCAAAGCGACAACATTTGATGAGCTGTTTGAAAAAACGAAAGCATTAAACTGGGGAGATTATATTCCAGAGAATGGAGAATTCCCTGTAATTGGTAAATCGTTAAAATCTGAGTTGTTCAGTGTTTCAGATTGCCAACGTATCGTTAAAAAAGCTGTCGTTGAAAAATTAAAAACAACATATAAACGTACAACTTGGTTTGAAGAAGATGGTCCGTTATTCCGTATCGAGATCGCAATGCTCAAGGATATTGCAACATTAACAATTGATGCAAGTGGTGTTGGACTTCATAAACGTGGATACCGTATGGATCAAGGGGAAGCCCCATTAAAAGAAACATTGGCTGCGTCTTTAATTAAGTTAACAAACTGGAAGCCGGATCGTCCTTTCGTAGATCCTTTCTGTGGATCAGGTACAATTCCGATTGAAGCAGCATTAATTGGACAAAATATTGCACCAGGATTTAACCGTGGCTTCGCATCAGATGAGTGGGGCTGGGTTGGTAAACAAAACTGGCGTGAAGCTCGTCAAGAAGCTGAAGATTTAGCGAATTATAATCAACCACTACAAATCATTGGATCAGATATTGATCATCGTATGATCCGAGTTGCTCAAGATAATGCAGAAGAAGTGGGCTTAAGTGATTTAATTACATTTAAACAAATGCAAGTAAAAGATTTCACGACAAAAGAGGATTATGGCTATGTTGTAACGAATCCTCCATACGGAGAACGTTTAAGTGAAAAAGCACTCGTTGAACAATTGTACAAAGAAATGGGACAAGTATTCCGCCCATTAGATACATGGTCAGCATACGTATTAACAAGCTACGAAGCATTTGAAAAGTGTTATGGAAAAGATGCATCGAAGAAACGTAAACTGTTTAATGGATTTATCCGTACAGATTACTACCAATACTTCGGAAAACGTCCACCGCGTAATTCATAGTATAAAACTCCTCCAGCGCGCATATACTGGCTATTATGTAATGCGTAAAGGAGGACGTGATATGGATAGTTTCCAATTATCTATGATTCAAAAAGCTATTCATCGTACGTATGATGAGATCGGGAAAGAAGTGGATAGCCAAGGTGCGATTGTAGAGGAAATACAAAAAGCACAAGAAGAATATTTGTCAGCTCTTTCACACGAAACGGCGATTGATAAACGGTATTTAAAGTCATTAATATAGAAAAAAATTTTCCTTTTTCGAAAGGAAAATTTTTTTTCGTGTATTTCTATGTATGGCAACAGGGGAAAGTGGCTGCACACATATGAGTAGCAGTTGCTATATCTTTTTATAGAAAAACTTTTTGGTTGGAGGCTAAGGATGTTTACTGAGAAGAGATTACCATTTGAAGTAGGAAAACAAGATAATTTTTATGATAAGTTGAATGAATGGATTGGAGATGTGTTTTACGATATCCTTCCGGAAAAAGGCTTTGAAGAGCGTGATGAACAAATTTTTATGGCGTTTCAATTAGAGCGTGCTTTCCAAGAAAAGAAAGTAATGTTCGCAGAAGCGGGTGTAGGAACAGGGAAAACAATTGTATATCTTCTATATGCAATTTGCTATGCGCGTTATACTGGAAAACCAGCTATTATCGCTTGTGCTGATGAAACGTTAATTGAGCAGCTTGTGAAAGAAGAAGGAGACATTGCTAAGTTATCTGAAGCATTAGGACTATCTGTTGATGTTAGACTTGCGAAATCAATGGATAATTATTTATGTTTACGTAAACTTGAAGATGTTATGAGTGGACGAGCTCCAGAAGTAATTGAAGATGTATACTACGAATTACCACAGTTTGTATTCGATCATGGTACGATGCAAAACTTTACTCACTACGGCGACAGAAAAGAATTTCCACTTTTAAATGATGAGGAATGGTCAAAAGTAAATTGGGATTACTTCCAAGATTGCTTCACTTGTGATTCTCGTCATCGTTGTGGTCAAACTCTTTCTCGTGAACATTATCGTAAAGCGGCAGATTTAATTATTTGTTCTCAAGATTTCTACATGGATCATATTTGGACGTACGATGCTCGTAAGCGTGAAGGGCAAATTCCGTTATTACCTGAAAGTAGCTGCGTTGTATTCGATGAAGGACATCTTGTAGAATATGCAGCTCAAAAAGCTTTAACATATCGTTTAAAGCAAACGATGATGGAGCAACTTTTAACAAGATTGTTGCAAAATGATATTCGTGAAGAGTTTGCACATTTAGTAGAAGAAACAATTTGGCAAACAGAGCGATTCTTTGATGTGTTACAAGAAAATAAAAAGGAAATCGCCGGTTCTGATCGTTTAGAAATTACTGTGACAGAAAAAGTAACAGCTGAAGCGAATAGACTTTATGCGAAAATTGGTGAAGTCGGTGATGCATTAGTATTTGAAAGTGAAATGCATACAGTAAACACGTATGATTTAAATATCGTTGATGAACATTTAGATGTATTAGAACATTCACTTCGTCTGTTCATGCATGAGAAAAATGTAATTACATGGGGTGAAGAAGGTGATGGAGCCTTCACGTTAGTGATAATGCCACGTGCAGTTGAAGAAGTATTACAAGAGAAAGTATTCTCGAAGAAAATTCCGTATATTTTCTCTTCTGCTACATTATCTAACAACGATTCATTCGCATTTACAGCAAATAGCCTAGGGGTAAAAGATTACTTATCATTCTCAGTTGCCTCACCGTTTGATTATGCAGAGCAAATGGCAGTAAACTTACTATCGCATACGAAAGAAAATGAATGGGAAAGAAAGTGTCAATATACACTTGAAAATATACAGAAAACAAATGGACGTACACTTGTATTATTCCGTACAACACAAGAACTTGCAGCGTTTAAAGAATATGTAAGTAAAGAACAAATGTCCGTTCCGTTCCTATATGAAGGGGATCAAGAAATTAGTCAGCTCGTTTCTCGTTTCCAAAATGAAGAAGAGACTGTACTTTGTGCTGTTCATTTATGGGAAGGTTTAGATATTCCTGGTTCATCATTATCGCATGTTATTATTTGGTCATTACCATTCCCTCCAAACGATCCTGTGTTTGAAGCGAAGCGTAAACATGTAAATGATCCATTCTGGGATGTAGATGTACCGTATATGATTTTACGTCTTCGTCAAGGGATTGGACGTTTAATTCGTACGAGCGACGATAAAGGGGCTATATCAATCTTCTTATCTGATACAGAAGATGAGAAAGTGATAGAAGCGGTGAAAAACGTACTACCAGTAGAAGGTAAAGAATTATAAGGAGAAAGCTTGGCGCTTGCCAAGCTTTTTTTCTATTATAAAAGGAATTTAGGTTTCCATGTCGAATTAAGTTTGAGGTAGAAAAGGGAGGTTTTATACGATGACAGTAGCTACATATGAAGTAGAAAAACAATTTTTAACATATGTGAAGAGTGAAGAAGATACAAAATTATGGTGAAGCATTAAGCTTAATGTTTTGGGACTTAAGAACAGGTGCGCCTAAAAAAGGTGTAGACCAGCGTTCAGAAGTAATTGGTATGCTTTCATCAGAAGTGTTTGTCATGTCGACTTCAGATGAGATGGGAAATTATTTAACAGAGCTTGAAGCTTTAATAAGTGAAAATAAACTTTCTGAAACGACGAAGAAAATGGTTGAAGAGTGTCGTAAAGAATATGATAGAAATAAGAAAATTCCACAAGCGGAATACGAGGCGTATGTGAAATTAGAAGCGAAAGCGGAAAGTGTGTGGGAAGAAGCTCGCGAAAAATCTGATTTTGAAATGTTCCGTCCGTATTTAGAACAAATAGTTGAATTTAAAAAGAAATTTATTACATATTGGGGTTACGAAACATATAAATATAATACATTATTAGATATGTATGAGCCGGGTATTACAGTAGAAGTGTTAGATCACGTATTTGGTCAACTTCGTGAGCGTATCGTTCCGCTCGTAAAAGAAATATCGGAGTCGCAAAAGAGATTAAAGACAAATGCTTTATCAGAACATTTTTCAAAGGAAAAACAAAAAAACTTTACATTAGAGTTATTAAAGCAATTGAATTATGAT
Source organism: Bacillus cereus group sp. MG4 (assembly GCF_040460055.1). Lineage (NCBI taxonomy): Bacteria > Bacillati > Bacillota > Bacilli > Caryophanales > Bacillaceae > Bacillus > Bacillus cereus group sp. MG4. The sequence goes on from NZ_JARVGZ010000001.1 coordinate 5,008,202, forward strand.
TTTGAAGCAGGTCGTCTTGATGAAACGGTGCATCCATTCGAGATTACATTAAATAGAGGAGATGTTCGTATTACGACACGCTATGACGAAAAAGATTTCCGTATGGCTGTGTTTGGAACAATACATGAATGTGGTCATGCTGTATATGAACAAAATATTGCAGAGAAATTCGAAGGTACACCGCTATGTAGTGGAACTTCTATGGGTATTCATGAGTCACAATCATTATTCTTTGAGAACTTTATCGGTCGTAATAAATCATTCTGGAAGAAAAATTATGATTTATTAAAAGAGTATAGCGATGGTCAATTCAATGATATATCAGTAGATGAGTTTTATGATGCGATTAACGAATCGAAGCCATCGTTCATTCGTATAGAAGCAGATGAGCTTACATATCCGCTTCACGTCATGGTTCGTTATGAACTTGAGAAAGAATTATTTGATGGTACATTACAAGTGAAGGATTTGCCAGCGGCTTGGAATGATAAGATGGAAGCATATTTAGGAATTCGTCCGGAAAGCGATGCACAAGGTGTATTGCAAGATGTTCACTGGGCTGGTGGTTCATTTGGATACTTCCCATCTTATGCGCTTGGTTATATGTATGCAGCGCAATTTAAGCAAAGAATGTTAAAAGACATTCCGAACTTTGATGCATTATTAGAAGAAGGAAACGTAACACCAATTCGTGAATGGTTAACAGAAAATATTCACCAATACGGTAAAACGAAAAAGCCACTTGAAATTTTAGAAGATGTGACAGGCGAAGGACTAAATGCAAACTACTTAGCTGATTATTTAGAAGCGAAGTATAGAGAGATTTACGAGTTATAAAAAAGAGCTGCTTAATTGCAGCTCTTTTTTTTCAAGGGGGATAGAAGAATGGCTTATACATATACAGTAATGACGCAAGAAGAAGCAGAAGAAATTGCATATAACTGGCATTATGAAGGGAGGTATTCCTTTTACGATATAGGTGCAGATGAAGAAGATTTAGCTGAGTTTTTACATAATGAGAGTAGAGGAGATTATACATTTTCTGTGAAGGAAAACGGCACTCTCATTGGTTTTTTTACTGTTTGTAAAATAAATGATGGAACGGTTGATATAGGTCTTGGAATGAGACCTGATATAACTGGAAATGGATTTGGTTTACAGTTCGTAAACGCTGGACTAGCTTTTAGTAAAGAAAAATATGGTTGCAATTATATAACACTATCAGTAGCGACATGTAATGAGAGGGCGATTAAAGTGTATAAAAGAGCAGGGTTTGAAGCTGTTGGGACGTTTATACAGAAAACAAATGGTAGTTGTTTTGAGTTTTTGAAAATGAATTATATATGTAAAAATGATTAAGAAATAGAGGGGATCTTCTGTTTCTTTATTTTGATTTAGAAGTATAGGATACATATTTTTGTACTTGTTGTAATTGGGAGTTTTGAAATTTTGACAGAGGATGTGTATGATTGAACTTTAGTAGCAAATAGCAGGTTTAGCAAGGAGAGGTAAAATGATTACAATTAAAACGAAAAATGAAATAGATTTGATGCATGAATCTGGGAAATTACTTGCTTCATGTCATAGGGAAATTGCCAAAATGATGAAACCAGGTGTTACGACAAAAGAAATTGATACGTTTGTTGAAGCATATTTAGAAAAGCATGGTGCAACATCTCAGCAGAAAGGTTACAACGGGTATCCATATGCGATATGTGCATCTGTAAATGCTGAAATGTGCCATGGGTTTCCCGCTGATGTTCCTTTAACTGAGGGGGACATTGTAACAATTGACATGGTAGTAAACTTAAATGGTGGTCTTTCAGATTCTGCTTGGACGTATAGAATTGGAAATGTTTCTGATGAAGCAGAAAGGTTATTGTTAGTAGCTGAGAATGCTTTATATAAAGGGATTCATCAGGCGGTAATCGGTAATCATGTAGGAGACATTGGCTATGCAATTGAAAGTTATGTAGCTACTGAAGGTTTTTCGGTTGCAAGAGACTTTACGGGGCACGGGATTGGTAAAGAGATTCATGAAGAACCAGCAATTTTTCATTTTGGGAAACAAGGACAAGGGCCTGAACTACAAGAAGGAATGGTAATTACAATTGAGCCTATTGTCAATGTAGGTATGCGATATTCGAAAGTAGATTTAAATGGATGGGCTGCAAGAACGATGGACGGGAAATTATCAGCGCAATATGAGCATACAATTGCGATTACAAAAGATGGGCCGATTATTTTAACGACACTTTGAAATAATATGTAAGAGTTTACAAAACTCGAACAAAAATGATGTTTTTATAAAATTTGTACGTGTTTTATTAAGAAATGCTTTTCAAAGTATAAAAAGTGCGTTATAATCCATCTATAAAATAAATAGTTAGCTACACTCATATAATCGCGGGGATATGGCCTGCAAGTTTCTACCGAAGTACCGTAAATACTTTGACTATGAGTGAGGACGAATATATTTGCTTGTTTAGCATTCTTTTTTGCGAAACTCCAAAAGCGCGTCTCTCACTTGTAACGAGTGGTGGCGGCTTTTGGAGTTTTTTATTGCATAAGAGGGGGAACAAACATGAAAGTATTACAAGAAAAGATTTTGAACGAAGGAAAGGTTTTATCTGGTGACGTATTAAAGGTAGATGCATTTTTAAATCATCAAATTGACCCAGTACTTATGCAAGAGATCGGAAAAGAATTTGCTAAACGTTTTAAAGAAGAGAACATTACAAAAATCGTGACGATTGAATCTTCAGGCATTGCACCAGCAGTTATGGCTGCATTAGAGCTTGGTGTAAAAGTAATCTTTGCAAGAAAGCGTAAATCGTTAACGTTACAAGATAATATGTACGTTGCAAACGTACATTCATTTACGAAACAAGAAACGAATGAAATTTCATTATCTCGAAATCATATCGATGAAAATGACCGTGTTTTAATTATTGATGACTTTTTAGCAAACGGTCAGGCTGCTTTAGGTTTAATGAGTTTAGTAGAGCAAGCTGGAGCAAGTATTGCAGGAATTGGTATTGTTATTGAAAAAGCATTTCAAGATGGAGGAAAGAAGCTTCGTGAACAAGGAGTTCGTGTTGAGTCACTAGCAGAAATTGCATCACTTGATAACGGCACAGTTACATTTGTACAGCAAGAAACTGCGGAGGTGAAATAAACGATGAAGCAACATCCATTTAAAATCGCATCGCTTGGTATGCAGCATATGCTTGCGATGTATGCTGGCGCAATTATCGTTCCGCTTATTGTGGGCGGCGGACTTGGTTTAAATCAAAAAGAGTTAACATATTTAGTCTCAATTGATTTATTAATGTGCGGCGTTGCGACGATTTTACAAGCATTATCAAATCGCTTTTTCGGCATTGGACTTCCCGTTGTACTTGGTTGTACATTTACAGCGGTTGGGCCAATGATTGCAATCGGGAAACAATACGGTGTGTCTTCTATTTATGGAGCGATTATTGCTGCCGGGTTATTCGTTGTTATTTTTGCGAAATTATTTGGAAAGCTTGTAAAACTGTTTCCACCTGTTGTAACAGGATCTGTCGTTACCGTAATTGGAGTTACACTTGTTCCAGCAGCGATTAATGATATGGCTGGGGGAGTAGGAAGTAAGGATTTCGGTAGTCTTGAGAATTTAGCGTTAGCATTTGGTGTATTATTATTTATCATCATTATGTATCGTTTCTTTGACGGGTTTATTCGTTCAATCTCTATTTTACTAGGTCTATTGTTCGGTACAATTGTTGCAGCGTTTATGGGGAAAGTAAGTTTGCAAGCGGTTGGAGAAGCGGATTGGTTCCACGGTATTCAGCCATTTTACTTCGGTACACCAACATTTGAATTAACGCCAATTATTACGATGATTTTAGTTGCTTGCGTAGGGATTGTAGAAGCAACAGGTGTATATTTCGCATTATCTGATATTTGCAATAAAAAGATCGGTGAAAAAGAATTAACAAAAGGTTATCGAGCAGAAGGATTAGCGATGGTGTTAGGTGGTATTTTCAACGCCTTCCCATATACAACATACTCTCAAAACGTAGGACTTGTTCAATTAACTGGAGTAAGAAATCGCGTTATTATTTATACTTGTGGTGGTATGTTAATCGTTCTTGGGTTCATTCCAAAAATCGCAGCTATTACAACTATTATCCCGAAATCAGTACTTGGCGGTGCAATGTTAGCGATGTTTGGTATGGTAATGGCATATGGTATTAAAATGTTAAGTAGCGTTGATTTTGGTAAACAAGAAAACTTATTAATCGTTGCATGTTCTGTCGGGATCGGACTAGGGGTTACTGTCGTTCCTACATTATTCTCACAACTTCCTGAAAACATTCGTATTTTAACAGATAACGGAATTGTACTTGGAAGTGCGTCAGCAGTACTTTTAAATATCGTATTTAATATGGTGCCGCAGCGTAAAGTGAAAGTAAAAGAAGAGCCAGTGTCTATGCAAAGTGCAGTAAGAGAAGCATAAAAAAGCAAGGTCTCGTTATGAGACCTTGCTTTTCTTTTTAAGTGGCATCATTTTCCCGTAAGTACCAAGACGCCAAATGTACTCAAGTGGCCCGTATTGATAACGTGACAGCCACCAGCGGCTAATAAAGATTTGTAACGTATAGAAACTAATGCAAAATAGAGGACCTACCCATAATGGAGCAAGATAATCATTTTTGAATAATAGTCCGAATACAAGTAATGTAACAATTGTATGTGAAAGGTAGTTTGTCAACGCCATTCGACCAACATACTGGAACGGACGTAATAATGTTTGCCATCTTTCTTTTTGTAATAAACGCATGAGCGTGAAAATGTAGAATATGAATAATGTTTTTCCACTAAACATTGTAAAGACCTGCATATAAATTGGTTCATAAGATGGTTTTGATAAGAAATAACGGATCATGAAGAACCACATTGGTAATGTTAAAATGAACATAATAATTTGCCATTTTTTTAGCTTTGGATCTAACTCTTTCGTGCGGCGGAAAATATCCTTTTTGCCGGCGTATAGACCGAGTAAAAATAGCCCAACTGTTTCTGGGAGCATGAATGCGTTTATTTCAATTCCATCAGCATAAAATGCATGGAAACGATTTTGTATTTGTGACACCCAGTCTTCAAGTGGCATGATAGGTAAGGAAAATCCTAATTCTGCCTTTGGAACGAATGCAATCATAATACCAGCGATTAGCATGAAAAACTGAAAAATACTTAATAAAACGATTGCCCATATTAAAATGGTACGAGGTTCTCTCTTATAAAATAAAAATAAGAAAAATCCAGCGATTGCATAAGTATGTAGAATGTCTCCGTCCCATAAAAGAACGTAATGTAAGAAACCAAATAATAATAAAATAAGTAAGCGACGAACAAATAAAGTTTTTGGGCGATCTGTTTTCGCTTCAGCACGAGTCATAAAAATGTAAAAGCCTAGGCCGAATAAAAACGAAAAGATTGTATAAAATTTTGTTTGAATAAACATATCGTAAAATAGACGGATATAGCTATCTAGCCCCTCATAAACTCCTGAAAGATCACGTGAGTCAATCCCAGCGATAACAGGCCAGTTAACAAGAAAAATACCTAGTACAGCTATTCCTCTAATAATATCGATGGAATGTATCCTCTCGCCTTGTGAAATATTTTGTGTCATTATTTTCCTCCTTGTTAAGTAATTCCCTTTTATTATACAAAATGTAAAGAGGAGGGTATATAGGTAATTTCCAATTTTTAAAACTGTTAAGATATGTATTATGAGATATAATAAGAGTGCACAACAAGTTTTAACCTTCTTCAAAACAGGCAGTAAAGCTCCTTTCTATAAGGGGCTTTCTTTATGAAAAGTATTGATAATGATTCTCTTTAATGATAAAATGTATTCAAAAGTGATAATCATTATCAAAAAAGGTTGGTGCATGAGTATGGTATATGCATTAGTAGCAGGTACAGTCGCTGTATATGCAGTTATTGCAAAGTATGTTTTAAATGGAGTAGGAACAGCAAAATGAGTGATATGACATAAAATCCCTTTCATTTGTAAAAAGAATGAAAGGGATTTTTTATTTTTAATGAGAATATGCTGAAAATTTAGTATGATAGTAAAGTGAAACTGTAATCGATGAGGGGATGTATCTCCTGATGATTATGAGCTCGCAAATGGCGGGAAAAAGTATATACATCTTGGATAAAGGGGAACAAGGGGATGACAAACATAGTACAGACAAACGGTATGAAAAAACTTGTTTGTTTTTATGAAGAGTGGCAAAAACACGGCGATGCAGAGAATAGTGTAAAGTTGTTTGAGGTGATTCAAAAATATAAACAAGAGCAGCTTATGATAGCGTTCTGCGGTCACTTCTCTGCAGGGAAATCAACGATGATGAATCATCTATATAAAGCGCATTTGTTACCAACAAGTCCAATTCCGACAAGCGCTAACGTTGTCAAAATTGAAAAAGGAATGGATCGTGTTGTTGTAACAGTTAAATCTGGAGAACAGTACGAATATGATGGTGCATATTCAGCTGAAGAATTAAAACAAATTTGTAAAGACGGTGATGAGGTAATTGGTGTTCATATTTATCGGAATGATGCGCCAATTCCTGAGGGTGTTATGTTAGTTGATACACCAGGTATTGATTCAACAGATGATGCCCATCAATTAGCGACAGAATCAACGCTGCATCTAGCAGACGTAATTTTTTATATGATGGATTATAATCACGTCCAATCGGAAGTGAATTTGCAATTTGTTAAAGAATTGAAACAACGTAATAAAACGGTTTATCTAGTTGTAAATCAAATAGATAAACATAAAGAAAATGAATTATCGTTTGAGGATTATAAAGATAGTGTAAAACAATCGTTCTCTAACTGGGATATTGAAGTAGATGGAGTGTATTATACTTCATTACGAATGATGAACCATACACATAATGAAATTGGGAGCTTAGAAACATTAATTACTTCTATTATGAAAGAAAAAGTGCAGTATGTAAGAGATGGAATGGAGCGAGAAACAGAATATTTAATGGAAGAACATTTCTCGTTTATTCTTTCAGAAAATGAAAAAGCTCTTTTGAAATATGAGGAAGAGCTAGCATCGCCGCTTTCTATTTCAGAGATAGTTGAAAAGAAAGAAGAGCAAACAGAAACTAAACAACGCGAGGCTAGTAAAGAATCTCATGTGAGAAACGAATTTATAAAAGGCTTACAAGCTATATTAGATAACGCGTATTTAATGCCATTTGAAATGAGAGAATTGGCAAATATGTATTTAGAAACGAAATTAACTAAATTTAAGGTCGGTTTGCTGTTTGCGAAAGGAAAGACGGAGCAAGAAAAACAGAGACGTTTAGATGCTTTTTATTCTGCTTTGCAAAAGACCGTTGAAACGCAACTTGATTTTCATGTGAAAGAATTTATTGTTGCCTTCTTAAAAGAAGAAGGATTGTTCACAGAGGAAATTGGGAAAGACATATATGCTTTAGAAATTGCTTTTGGACCAGAAATGTTAGCTGAAGTCATTAAACAAGGTGCAGGTTTCACAGGTGATTACTTACTTCTTTATACAGCGGATGTAGCGAATGAACTGAAGAAACGTTATTTTACAAAAGCGCAGCAAATTTTTGATAAAAGTGCAGTCGTTTTAAAGCAAAAGGTGAAGGAAGCAGTTGCACGCATTGAAGAAGAGATTGAAAAATATATGATGTTGCAAACGGCAAAAGAAACGCAATTGCAATACAGTAACAATTTAAAGACATATGAAAGTTATTTGCAAAATGTTTGGCACGAGCGTGTTGCTACACCAGAAGGATTGCAAATAGAGGAGATATTGCAAAGTAAAACACAAATTGTTAGTGAGAAATTCACACTACAAGAGCAGGAAAGCGTAAACGATAACGTAATGGCTCGTGAGGAAGAGATAAAAGGAACGGCAGCTTTAAATATTCAGCGTATATTAGAGAAAGTGAAGAAAGCTGAAACGATATTAGAGCCATTGCCAGCGCTGAAACATGTACAACAAGAGGTAATAGAAAAAAGGCGTCGTGTGGAAACGAAACAATTTACAGTAGCGTTATTCGGAGCTTTTAGTGCTGGAAAATCATCATTTGCCAATGCATTGCTTGGTGGGAATGTACTTCCTGTATCACCAAATCCGACGACGGCAACGATTAATCAAATTTTGCCGGTTACAGAGGAAAAACCACACGGAACAGTAATGGTTCAATTCAAATCAAAGCAAGCTCTATTAGAAGATATGAAAGCTGTTTATAAGTTGTTTCATTATGAGATTACTACGTTAGATGAAGCGTTAGCACAAATTGATAAAGTTATGAAATACCCTTCACCAACTGGGAAGCAAAAAACAACATTTAGCTTTTTACGAGCGGTGCAAAAAGGATATGATACGGTTTCTGCTCATTTAGGGGAGCAAGTACAAGTTACATTAGAAGAGTTTTCTGATTATGTAGCGAATGAAGAAAAATCATGTTTTGTTGAGTACATGGAGCTTTATTATGATTGTGCTTTAACAAGGCAAGGAGTAGCGCTTGTAGACACACCTGGAGCGGATTCTATTAACGCCCGCCATACGGACGTTGCGTTCCAGTATATTAAAAACGCAGATGCTATTTTATTTGTAACGTATTATAATCATGTGTTCTCTCGTGCTGACCGTGAATTCTTAATCCAGCTTGGTCGTGTAAAGGATACTTTTGCACTTGATAAAATGTTCTTCTTAATTAATGCGGCCGATTTAGCAGAGTCTGAAGAAGAACTTGAAATGGTAAAAGGTTATATCGCAGACCAGCTACTGCAATACGGTATTAGAAATCCGCGTTTATTTGCAATTTCAAGTTTATGTGCACTTGAAGAGAAGCAAGGAAAGAATATTGAAAAAGAGAAGTACGGTATTTTACAAAACTCTGGGCTTGCTAAGTTCGAGGAATCATTTACATCCTTTATGATGAGAGATTTAATGCTCGTATCTGTTCATGCTTTATATGGTACATTGCAAGGAGCAGATCAGCTTTTAGTAAATATGATAAACGGTGCAAAGCAGGGGAATGAAGAGAAAGAGAAGCAAACGAAAAAATATGAAGCAGAGCGTGATCAGCTACTTCATATTATTTCATCATATAGTGTGCTTGCTGAAGAGCAGGCGATGCAAAATGAAGTGAAAGAATTGCTTTATTACGTGCACCAGCGTCTATTCCTACGCTATAACGATGTGTTTACTGAATTTATTAATCCAGCATCGCTGCGAACGGATGGGAATGTGAAAGTGCAGTTGCAACAGTGCGTTATGGAATTAGTGGCATTTATTCAGCATGATTTATTACAAGAAATGCGTGCGACATCATTACGCCTTGAAAAATGGATAGATGAAGCGATGAAGCGTGCAAAGAATGAAATTGTGGTGAACTGTAAAGTAGAAAATGAATCAATTTCTATGAGTGGAACAGTGGATTATGAATATAAAGATATTGCACATAAAGAACCGTTCCCTTCAGTTGAAATAAAAGATTTCAAAAAGGCACTGGCGCATTTTAAAAATGAAAAAAGCTTTTTTGAAAAAAATGATAAAGCTTTCATGCAAGAAGAGGCTAAAGTTGTATTAGAGCCTTTCGTATCAAACTATGTAGCTGATGAAAAAGATTTATTTGTTCATCATTATAAGCAAGAGTGGGATTTGAAATGGAACTTATTCCAAAAAGTGATGCAGCAAGATGTGATGAATTATTATGAAAGTGTATTATTTGCATTGGCTGAAACAATTGATGTATCACTATATGAACAAAGTAAAGAACAATTGCAAAAGCAGTTAGTAGAGATTGAAAAAGAAATTTATGTGATATAGTCGTTATGAGAAAAAGATTCGTTCAATTTTCTTTTGCAATACTGTATCTAAAGATTTGACAAACCCAGCAAATTCATCGGTAGAAATCATATGAGTAAGAACGAGGCGTCTGCCGTCTGGTGTTTCACCGCATAAGACGAATGAAGAAAATTCATATGTTTTGTTTTCTACTACTAATTTTGGATAGGAATACGTGTCGCTTTTCTTCTTCTTTCCATCAATAGAGATGACGTTGCACTTTTTCTCATTGTTGTCCATGGTGAATCCCTCCTTTCTATTATTTATGGTAGACAAGGAGGGTTTAGAACAATAGAGAAAGGGGAGTTTTTTATGTGTGTAGTAATAGAGTATATTTCGAAAGAAGTTATACCGAAGCCTTTATTATTGCTTGCTGATCCGAGTGAGGAGCAAATTGATGCATATGTACAAAGAGGGAAAACATATGTAGCTAAGCAAGAGGAGAGAGTTGTCGGTGTATATGTTCTTTTGGAAACAAGGCCGAAGACGATGGAAATTATGAATATTGCGGTTGTAGAGCATTTGCAAGGAAAAGGGATTGGAAAGCAGCTATTAAGTCATGCCGTAGAAACTGCTAAAGGATATGGTATGTCAAAACTTGAAGTTGGTACGGGTAATTCTAGTGTTTCACAACTTGCTTTATATCAAAAATGTGGATTTCGTGTTTTTTCTATTGATTTTGATTACTTTTCAAAGCATTATGAAGAAGAGATTATTGAAAATGGGATTGTATGTCGTGATATGATTCGGCTTGCAATGGAATTGAATAAGAACGTATAACTTATTTAGGGGGAAGAGAAGATGGAAGTACATAAAGCAATTACAGCACATTCTCGTAAACAAAATGAAAGTGTAAAAGCATGTTTACAATTAGATGCGCAGCGTGAAGCAGCTATTGAAGCAGCCGTATCTCTTGCGTCAAAGGGGAAAGAATTTTCGGTTGATATCATTAATGTTGTAACAAAGCAAATTAATGATCTTGCAAAAAATGGTGTTACACTGCAGCGTAAATTTGTTACAGAAGAAATGGTTATGGAGTATGTAAGTCGTTTGCAAGAGAAAGAAGGTCGTTAAAGATGATAGTTACAGTCGAATGGTTACGTGAGCATATAGAAGATGAGAATGTCCGTATAATCGATTGTCGTTTTGATTTAGCGAATCCTAATTGGGGTAGAGAAAAGTATGAGGAAGAACATATTCTTCATGCGTTATATTTTGATTTGAATTTAGATTTATCAAGTCCTGTAACAGAACATGGTGGTCGCCATCCATTGCCGAATATTGAGGAGTTTGCAGACAAGCTTTCACAAGCTGGTATTGATGAACATACGACAGTAATTGCATATGACAGTCAAGCGGGTGCAAATGCTTCTCGTCTCTGGTGGTTATTAAACTATGTAGGACATGAGAAAGTATATATATTAGATGGTGGATTTCCAGCTTGGAAAGAGAATGGACTACCGATAACAACGGAAATTCCTGTTGCTATACGAAAAACATTCAAAGCAAATGTACAAGATCATATGCTTGTAACGATGGAAACGGTGAGAGAGAATATTCATACAGGTGCAGATGTTACGTTAATTGATTCTAGAGAGCCAAAACGTTATGCTGGTGTAGAGGAACTAGTTGATCCAAAAGCAGGACATATTCCGACAGCAGTAAACTATTTTTGGAAGGATGGAATTGTACAATCAGGACAATTTAAGAATGAAGCTGGGCAACAAGAACGATTCCGAAATCTTTCGAAAGATAAGGAAACAATTGTATATTGTGGTTCTGGTGTTACAGCCTGTCCAAATATCCTTGCATTGAAATTAGCTGGATTCCAAAATGTTAAATTGTATGCAGGTAGCTGTAGTGATTGGATTTCTTATCCAGAAAATCAAATTGCAAAAGAAGAAGATTAATCACTTGCATGCAAAAATAATTTGTATTAAAATAAGGTCACAAGCAAGAAATTGCTCGAAAAACTTTGTATTTTACACATTGGAAACAATGTGATAATATAACGACAAGTAAATAATACATCCTGCGGTGTACGTAACTTATTTATGTCTAAAACCGATGTTAGTTATACGGAAGCTCAATATTTAGAGACCATCATCAAGCCTTCCTTGTGGAGGAAGATGTACGGTAACTGTGAGGGCATCCACCTGCGAGTAGCGGGTTTTTGGACATTTACGAGGAGCGGCACGTGCGGGGGTCTTATTTCACAACTAACATTATATAAAATTCCTACGGTGTACGTAGCTTATGCATGTCTTAAACCAATAAGTTTAATATGGAAGTTCAATATTTAAATGTAGCTAACATGCCATCTTTTTAAGAAGGAAGTTACAAACATTTGTGAGAGCATCCACCTGTGAGAGCAGGTTTATGGACATCTAGAGAGAACGGCATATGTGGGGCTATATAAAAACCTTACGTTTTATACGTAAGGTTTTTTTGTTGCATAAATATATCTATTTTATCTGGATTCACCTGTGAAGTTTCCATAATAAATATAGCACTTTCTATCTTCATCAATCTCTCTTGAATCTAAAGCGAACTCCATATGCATGCCGTCGCGCTGAATATATATAAGGTCTGAATGAAGAGATGGCAAAATTTCTTCATAGTTCCATACATCTTTCCGATCTATTATGCTTGAACTCGTTTCACTTAGTTCTCTAACCTCAAAACCGATGTGAGAGTATGTAGGATCTGAAGGGTCATTTGCAAACTCTTCTTTTTGAATATATATAACTGCTGTTCCGTCTGGATCTACTGAAGTAGCAGTAACAACATATGTCTTGTTATCTTTTATAAAATATTCACACGTCATGCGTGCGATGATTTCAGAATTAGAAATATTTGCGTAGTTCCATAAAGCAGGATACCTTTTCGTTTCATCATTAAGTCGATATTCTAAGCGCATTTTATCCCTCTTCTTCCTTTTTCTTCTACTTTATCATGCTATCTTATATAATAGGAGTAGAATTTAAAAAGGGGAGTGCGAAGGTGACAAAAACGAAATGGCTAGTAGGTGGTGTCGTAACGTCTTTAATGACTGGCACCTTATTTGGCTGCGCACAAGATCTTCCCCCAAAACCGAATGATAATAGTTGTTCAGATTGGGATTGGGATGATGAACTTGGGGTATGGCAGTGTGATGATAGTAGGTCAGGTTATCGTGGGCATTATTTTTATGGTGGGAGTTACTATCAAAATAAATCCACTTTTAAAAATTCATCGGCGTTTAAATCTTATCAATCGTCTGCGGAATTTAAAGGTGGAATTGGAAGCGGTTCAAAGGGAGGATTTGGGGGCTAACATATGTCGCAATACATAAGGGATCGAAAAGAGTTTTATTCGAAATATCCGAATTTTTGGTCGGATTTATATGAATGTGAGTATAGTTTGTTTCATGTTTTCTCTATAACAAATCAGACTATGAAACAATTGCAATTAGCAACTGAACGAATGGGGAAAATATTTTTTAAGACTGCTAAACTTTTGCGGAATTTAAGTGACGAACAGCTTCTTGAACTTGGGTATCCTCCTGCAAGCTTATCGTTTATTAGAATGAAAGGATTATATCCTGAATCTGTTATTTCACGATTTGATTTCGTTTTAACAAGTGATAACCACATTAAAATGCTTGAGTTTAATAGTGATACACCAACTTTTATTATGGAATGCTTTCAAATGAATGGAAAAGTTTGTGGAAAACTAGGCTATGATGATCCAAACTTGGGTCAAGAACGATTACTATCTTCTGGTGTTACAAAGGCCGTAATGGAAGCGACAAAGGGAATAGATAACCCAAATGTTGTTTTTACAGCACATCATGAACATATTGAGGATTGGAATACGACTATGTATTTGAGTCAGTTATGCCAGGTTGAAAATAAAGTAGTGCCAATGTCAGAACTTAGAATTACAAAAGATGCTTTAGTGGATAGAGATGGAGTACAGATTGATATTTTATATCGCCAAACATATCCGATAGAAGATTTAATTGAGGATCAAGATCCTGAAACAGGAGACTTCGTAGGTGTGGAACTGTTGCAACTTGTAAAAGCCGGAAAGCTTTTTATAATAAATCCTTTGTCAGCATTTTTGCTTCAGCCCAAATCAATTCAGTGTCTGATTTGGGGGTTAGCAGAAGAAAAGGCCTTTTATACAAATGAGGAACAACAGTGGATTAAAGAATATATGTTACCTACATATTTAGAACCAGATTTATTTTTAGGAAAAGGCTCTTTCGTTCAAAAACCTTCATTTGGTAGAGAAGGAGACACAATTACCGTTCGCGATAAGGACGAAAATATTATGATTCAAAATACACACCAAACGTATAAAGAGTCACTGCCGATATTTCAAAAGTATACAGAACTTCCAGTCGTATCTTTGGAAACAGAGAAAGGGATGGAGAAACTGTCGTATGTGTTTGGTTCGTTTTTAATTGCTGGAAAAGCGAGTAGTATCGGTATTCGCGCTGGGGAAAAAATTACGGGGAATGAATCGTACTATTTACCGGTAGGTATAAAAAAGGAGGAAAGTATATGATTAATTTTTTATTATATTTAGCAGTAACACTGGGCCTTTTATGCATTGGTCTGTTCCTCATGGAAGTGACAACGAAAGTAAAAGAATTTAAGTTAATGGCCCAAGGAAATAAGGCGGTAAGCTATGTACTTGGAGGACGATTACTTGGGTTAGCTATTGTTTTATATTCGACAGCAGCTAATTCCATTTCACTTCTTGATATGGTTTCGTGGGGAGCCGTTGGGATTTTGGCTCAAATTATCGTCTTTTATTTAGCTGAGTGGCTTACACCACGCTTTAATATAAACAAAAGTCTTGAAGAAGATAATCAAGCAGTCGGTCTTTTTCTTATGTTTTTATCGCTTTCCATTGGGATTGTAATTGCTGGTTGTATAACTTATTAAAACCTTTACGTTTAGACGTAAAGGTTTTTATTTTATATACGTTAGTTCGCCATACTTTTCGAAAAAATTGTAGGCTACTGTTGACATCTATTTTAAATAAGAGTAACATTTTCTATGTAATAAAAATAAGTCTCTGTTAGGTGAGGCTCCTGTATAGAGAAATGCTACTGCCCAAAAATGTCGAGAGACGCCAATGGGTCAACAGGAATGATCGAATTAAGGTTTTTCTTAACGTAGCTGGTAATGTACCTATGCTATACAGTGCTAAAACTCGGCGAGGGAGAGGTCCGTAGATTTCTAATTGTTTAGGAATCGTTTATTTGTGTATGCCATGACCTTTACTCTTTTCGGAGTAAGGGTCTTTTTGTTACAAATCTATGAGTAACTTCATAGTATAAACTATAAAATTAAACGAGGAGGTGAGGAGCATGTCAAATTCTGACTCGGTTCCGTTACCCATATACTTCAAATCAAAAATATATGATGTAGGCAGGAAACGACTTGTTCCTCCCTCTATATTTATCATAATGTAGCGTTTATATGCAAGTTCAAGCGCTAAACACTGTTACGGTAAAGTGGATAAATTGAGAAACAAAGCGTTTCTTCCTATGTTGTACAGGAGGAGACGATAATATGTTATATGCAAACAAAACTGTGGGTAACACGTCATATAAATTAAGTAAAAAATCAATGAAAGAACAAACAATGCTTCAAAAAAATAAAGATTTATTAATTGAAATCGCAACGAGAGATGTAAAATCTGTATTTGCGTATTTTAAAACAACAAGAGACGGATTATCTATGAAAGAGGCACAAAAACGCATTCAAGTATACGGCCGAAACGAATTAATTTCAAAAAGAGCGCGTATTGCGGAAGTAATGATGAAGCTAAGTGGAATGATTCCAGGTTTTTCAAAACAACATGTGCGTGATGGATTACAATGTGAGAAAATTACTGTGTCTCGAGTAGAATGTTCTAGTGTAACAGGTTTAAACGGTGAATTAAAAATGATGAATGTGCCAGTACAAGAGCTTGTTCCTGGGGATATGATTTTTCTTTCAGAAGGTGATACAGTACCAGCAGATGTACGTATCATTTATGCGAATGATTTATTAGTAAATGAATCCGTGCTAACAGGAAAAGATGCAAGTATTGAGAAATTTGAAAGTTGCTATCACCTTGAGCGTAAACGATTTATTCCTTTAAAACGAATGAAAGACTATAATCCACTTGAACTTGAAAACGTATGTTTCAAAGGGACTCATATTGTTGGCGGAAATGCAAAGGCTGTAGTTGTTTCGACTGGGAAAAATACGTATACAGGAATTCTTCATACTTGTTGTAGTAGAACGTCTTAATGTGTAAATGATGCTAAATATACAAAAACAATGTATAATAGACAAAGTTGAAAAAACGTAGAATGGTAATCTATTTATATAACCTTACGTGATGACGTGGGGTTATTATTTTTTTGGTAGGAGAGGGATTATGAAAAAAGTATTATTAGTTGATGGTATGGCACTATTATTTCGTGCTTTTTACGCAACAAGTGTCTACGGACAATTTATGAAACGACAAGATGGTACCCCTACAAATGGGATTCATGGTTATATGAAACATTTATTAACAGCTATGCAAGCAATTGAACCGACACATATCGTAACATGCTGGGATATGGGTAGTACGACATTTAGAACAGAATCGTTCTCGAATTATAAAGCGAATCGTGTAGCGCCGCCTGAAGAATTAATTCCGCAATTTGATTTAGTTCAAGAAATGACTGCGAAATTGTCTATTCCAGTTATCGGTATGAAAGGGTATGAAGCGGATGATTGTATAGGCACGCTTGCAAAACAATACTGTAATGAAGCGGAAGTGTATATTTTAACAGGTGATACGGATTTACTTCAGCTTGTTGATAAGAACGTTACAGTAATGCTCTTGCGCAAAGGAATTGGAAATTACGAATATTACACACCAGAGAAAATCATGGAAGAAAAAGGCGTAGAGCCGTGGCAAATCGTGCATGCGAAAGCATTCATGGGAGATACGAGCGATAATTACCCAGGTGTAAAAGGTATCGGGGAAAAAACAGCGTATAAATTGATTCAAGAGCACGGAACAGTAGCAACTGTACTAGAAAATGTAGCATCATTAACGAAAGCGCAGCGCACAAAGATTGAAAGTGATTTAGAGAACTTAAATATTTCATTACAATTGGCACAAATTCATTGTGAAGTTCCAATTTCATGTTTACTAGAAGAAGGATTACACACAATGGATGAAGAAAAACTTAGATTCGTTTGTGAAGAAATGAATTGGGGAAGACCTGAAATATTAATCAATATGCTATAAATAGTTTTGAAAGAGGGGTGTTATATAAGTCAAACTTTGACTTATATAACACCCCTCTTTTTGTTTTTACGAACAGTATCGTAGTAAATAAAATTATATCGAACTCAATTTTAAATATATAAATGTTTCGACAAAATATATTGATAGAAGTTGATGACAATAGCAACTTTTATAATGAAATGAAGCAATTTCAAAATGGTTTTAGGATGATCACATTTTTGTATGTTCACAAAGTTGTCAGAAAATAAATGAAATTTTCATATGAAGTTCAAATGGAATTCACAACAATCAATTATTATAAGGGCACACAGATAATTCCTTATCTTTTATATAGACCATCCCCCAAGGAGGACAATGAAAATGAGAAAAAAAGTGAGAAAATCTTTTAAACAATTATTAATTGAAAATAAACAATCACTATTAAATAATAAAGAAAATATGAAAGAAATTGAAGAGAGAATTGAGAAACGACATGTAGCATATAGTGCTGCTAGCAATTGATAATTTTGCTTATGAAAAAAGCTTGTAGTTTGGATACTATCCAAACTATAAGCTTTTTCTTTTTTATTACTTCCACCAAATCCAAGCCCAAAAGTAATTTCGTATATTTCGAGGAGTAACGCGTATAAAACGTTCACCGTCAAAGAAGCAATTTAAATTTGGAAGTGTTTCATTTGGATTTTCTGAAATAAAGGCGACGATGTTTTCGTTGCTTGTAACGGTTACTGTAATTGGTGGGTCGGTAGGCGAGACTTGAAGTTGTAACGAAATATTCGCCGTGTTTTTGAATTCATTATTAACAGGTGGACTTATCACTTGTACTGTGAATAACACGATAATTGTTTCATTTGGTTTCAAATTAGTAGCGACTAGGAAACCGATATTCGGATTCGCTAGTGGAGAGCGTTCGCCGTTAATAAAGACAGTGCCGTTTATGAATTGTAAACCTAGTGGAATGGTATCTTGTAATGAAACATTTGAAAGTGAAATATCAGAAGTATTTGTAATACGCACCGTATAATCAAAATATTGGTTTAAATAAGCTGAGTTGACGGAAGCGTTTTTTACTACTGTTGCAGTTATAAATTGAACTGGTATGCGTACAATATTTGAATTAACAATGAAAGTAATAATAGGGTCTTGTGGTGTCAATTGGAAAGCTGCTGTAACTGTTGCGGAATTGACAATTGTATTGTTTGAAGGGATAGAAGTGACGAGAACTTTAAATGTTATCGTTGCTACTCCATCTGCAGGTAAAGCGCCAATATTAATACCAGTGTCTGGACGAACATTTGTAACCGGAGTACCGTTAATGGTTACACTGTTTTCTATAAAATTCGTACCAGCTGGAATCGTATCTAAGACGGAAGTATTTATTGTAGGAATTGGAGAGTGATTAAATACCGCTAATGTGAATGTAATGATATCTCCTATAACGACAATAGATTTGTCTGATGTTTTCTCAATGTTAATTATTGGCTCGATTACTGTTGTTGTAACGGTATTTGTTTGTTTTGTAATTGTAATAGGCGGTTCATTCGGATCAATGGTAACAGTATAGGAAACAGAAGCATCGTTATTGATTGTAGATTGAAGAGTTGAAGAAGATATTGTTACTTGGAAAGTAATAATAGTAGATTCATTAGGAGTAAGGTTTCCTAATGTAATACCATTTTCAGGGTTTGCATTAGGTTGATTGATTCCGTTAATCGTAACGCTGCCCGTAACGAAGGCTGTATCTACTGGTACGGTGTCTATGGCAAGAAGGTCTTCAATCGTAACATTACCGCTATTTGTAATCGTAATTGTATACGTTAAAGTTTGACCAGGTAAGGCGTTCGTTACATCAACAGACTTAATAGCAAAGACATTATCATTTTGGACAGTTGTTGTGACGGTATTTGTTGTAGTTGAATTTGTAACAGGTACGTTATTTGGGTTGACTATATAATTAAAGGTAGTAATTGCGTTGTTATTGAGTTCATTTGGTGTTGGGATAGAAGTCACAGACACTTGGAATGAAGCGATAGCATTTCCGCCAACAGTTATGGTACCAATTGGTATACCACTTACTGGATTAACTCCCGGAAGAGTTTCTCCGTTTACAATGACGCTATTTTCTATAAACGTAGTACCTTGAGGAATAATATCTTGAATGACTACATCATTTGCTGCAACATTACCAGTTTGATTGAGTGTAATCGTATACGTTAACGTGTCACCGACTGTTGCAAATGCAAGGTCAACAGTTTTATTACTATTCAAAGTCGCATGATTAATTGTTGTTACGGCAGCTGATGAAATAATAGTTTCGGTAATAGGTGGTCGATTCGGTAACGTGTATTGGTATTCAATTGTACTCGTGTTAGAGATTGGATTTGTTTGCGGAATTGAAGTAACCCGTACTTGGAATAGAATAGTTGCTGTCGTATTAGGCGGAATGTTATCAAGTTGTATCCCGTTAAGTGGATTGTCATTTGGACGAGCGGTGCCATTCACAATAACACTATTCTCTATAAAGCTCGTATTTGCTGGGATGATATCTGTAACGATAATGTTTTCTACTTGTATATTCCCATTGTTTGTGATGGAAATTGTGTAAGGGATGATCGTTTGTAGGTCAGCGTATTGGATAGGCGTTGTTTTTGTTGCAATTACATTAGCAGAAATAACTTCAGTGAAGGTAATATTACTAGTCGATACTTGTTCTTCACCATTAATGGTATAACGAGAAGTGGATTGGTTTTGGATACGGCTGCTAGCTGGAAGAGATACCACGGTAACGGAAAACGTGACTGGGATAGAAGCGTTAGGAGCAATCGTTCCTACAAGTATACCAGTACTTGGATCCGCGTTAAGCTGAGGGATATTATTTACTAAAACACTACCGTCTATAAAGGTTGTTCCATCAGGGATATTGTCTGTAAATACAACAGAAGTAGCATCTGTATTTCCTATATTCGTTAAAGTTGTTGTATAAGTTAAAATGTCACCAATCGTTACAGAAGTTAAATCAACAGTTTTCAGTGAAACGATATCAGCGTCATTAATTTGAACGAAAGTAGTATTGGAAGTAGTAGATTTTTGAATTGGTGCAAAATCAGGATTGAAAATAAATTCGTAGACGATGTTTGCAGTATTAGGTGTTGGATTTACAGCAGGTAAATTCGTAACGGAAACTTGGAATGTTATTGTTGTCGATTGATCTGGTGCGATATTAGGAATGGAAAAGCCGATATTCGGATCTGCTGCAGGAAGTACAGTGTTGTTAACTATTACACTTCCTGGAATAAATACTGTTCCATCCTCTATCGTATCTGTAAAAAAGATGGAGTTAGTTGTAGTGGATCCGTTATTTTGAATGAATACTGTATATTCAATGGTTTCATCAATATTAGCTAATACTGTATTAGTGGATTTTGTAGCGATAAGAATGGCATCAATAAATTGTATATTTGTAGTATTGGAAGATGTCGTTTCTGAAATTGGTGGTAAGCTTGGGTCTGGCTGATACTCATAGTGGATGACGGCGATATTATTAACGTTATTTTGAGAAGGTGCAGAGACTACATTTACTTGGAATGTAACGATAATTGTATTGTTTGGAAGGATAATATCAAGGGTGATACCGGTAATTGGATTTTCATTAGGTCTTGGTATGCCATCTACAAGGATGCTATTTGGAACGAATGTAGTGCCAGCAGCAATTGCGTCAATTAGGAGAGTATTTGTAATAGGTACTGTACCAGCGTTTGTAACTGCGACTGTATATGTGATGATTTGACCGATACGTGTAATAGATCTGTTAGCAGATTTAATTGCACTGACATTTGCAGTCCGCACTTTCGTGTTTACTGCATTTGATAACGATCTACGCTGAATAATCGGAGAACTAGGATCAATTTGGTATTCATACGAAGTGTCTGAAATGTTAATGACTGTGTTGCCCTCTGGTATATTTGTAAGTTGTACTTGAAATGAAATAGTGACTGTTTCATTTGGTTGTATCGTGCTGAGAGTTACTCCATTTTGAGGATTTGCACCAGGCTGAATCACATTATTTATTGATAAGCTATCTTCAATGAATATAGTACCTTCTGGAATGTTATCAATGAACACCGTATTGTTAGCTGGAACGTTTCCTATATTTTGTAGTGTATTTGTGTAGGTAATAATTTGCCCGATTGATACGAAAGTTACATTCGCGCTTTTAACAGAAATAATATTTGCATTTTGAAGTGATGTTGTAACAATATTAGAATTTGCAGAGCGATTCACTGGTGGAGCTGTAGGGATACTTACATATTGGTAAGTTGCTGAAGATTGATTTATAATTTCGGTTTCAGTAGGTGGGTTATTTGTTTGTACTTGAAATAGTATCGTTTTGGAACTGTTTGTTGGAATTGTTCCAATCGGTATTCCGTTTTCAGGATTTACACCTGGCTGTAGAGCACCGTTAATTGTGACACTATCGGGAACGAATGTAGTCCCAGTTGGAATAGAATCTGTGAAAATAATATTTATTGCATCAACGTTGCCGATATTTTTCACTTCAGAAATATAAAGTATAGTTCCACCAATATCTACAGTTATTGGATTGGACGTTTTTGTAATTGTCAATTGTGCTTGCACGAAATTTGTAATGACAATATTACTTGTAGATGTTTCAGTAATAGGCGGTTGTCCTGGGTTTGGTTGAATTGTATATGTTGTATTAGATTGATTTGTAATCGATTGTTGCGAGAATGAATCGTTAATAAGAATTTGAAACGAAATAAGGTGAGTAGCGTTTGCTACTAGGTTAGGCAAAGTAACACCTGCATTTGGATTTGCACCAAGTATAGCTGTTCCGTTAAGTGTAAAACTATTTTCTACGAATGTAGTCCCTTCTGGAATCGTATCAGAAAATATGAGATTAGTAGCTGGAATATTTCCAGTATTTTCTAGTGTTATCGTGTAGGTTAAAATGTCACCAGTTGTTGCTTGTTGTGCATTGACAGCTTTTAAAGAAAGAACATTCGCATCCGAAATTTGTGTGAAAGCTGGATTAGATGTAATTGTTCGAGAGATGATAGGAGCAGTTGGATCGGCGATAAAAGTATAGTCAATACGGGCTATATTAGAAATTGGATTCACGCTTGGAATAGATTGAACGATAACTTGAAATGTGACGGTGACGATTTCTGAAGGTGCAATGGCGTTTAAGGAGATTCCTACGTTTGGATCAGCACCCGGAGCTGAAACACCATTTATGGTTACGCTATTCGGAATAAATGCAGTTCCTTCTGGGACCAAATCTGTTAAAGTAACTGTATTTGCAGTTGTATTTCCGTTATTTTGAACGACTACCGTGTAAGTGATTGTACCGTCAGTAGATTGTACGAGAGAATCTGTATTTTTAATTACAGATAGCGATGCATCAACGACAGCTGTATTTACCGTATTAGATGAAGATGTTGCGGTAACTGGAGGTTGACTTGGATCGACAATATAAGTGTAACTTGTAAGTGCTTGATTTATAATTGCTCCTTGCGGTGGAATAGAACTTGCAAGAAATTGGAACGTAATAGTAGCAGAATCACCTGGTGCGATAATACCAACTGGAATACCGAGAGTTGGACTTGCATCTGGAAGTGAAATCCCGTTAAGCGTGACACTATTTGGAACAAATAATGCCCCTTCAGGAACGCCGTTAATGAGTAATACAGAATTTGCTGGGAAGTTTCCAGTGTTTGTTAATGTTGCAGTGTACGTAATTATATCTCCAATAGATACGATTGTTCGATTTGCTTCTAAAACAGTTGTAACAGTAGCGTTATTAATTTGTGTGGAAGCACCGTTAGAATTTATAGTGCCTGTAACAGGAGGGGCTGTCGGGTCAACGATGAATGCGTATTGAATAGATGCAACGTTTGTAATTGGGTTCGAAGGTGGAGTAGATGTAACTATGACTTGGAAAGTAACAGGTAAGGAACTACCTGCGCTAACGGTTCCGATATTAACCCCGTTATTTGGATTTGCACCTGGAATGGTACTTCCATTTACAGCAAAACTATTTTCAACAAAGGTCGTTCCTGCTGGAATGAGGTCTGAGAAATTTACATTCGTAGCGTTTGTATTGCCGCTATTTTGAATTAAAACTGTATAAGTGATCGTGTCTCCTATGTTCGCAAAGGCTGTACTAGCAGTTTTTACGGCTGAAAGTATTGCTGAATTAATAGAAGTAACGAAGACGTTCGTTTCCACATTGCCAGGTTGAGGTTGTAATGCATTTCCTACGTTATATTGGAAGTTCACAAATCCTAAGTTTTGGAGTTCAGGTGTGAACGTTGTTGGGTTGCTTACAATTTGAACTTGGAATACGATTGTTACAGTTTGATTTGGAATGATCGTATTTATGCCAACACCATCAATGATAGAAGCAGATGGTAATGGAGTGCCATCAACAATAACTGATCCTGCAACAAATTGTGTCCACGATGGTATCGGGTCTGAGAAGATAACGTTATTAGCCGGAATATTTCCTGTATTCGTAATCGTAGTTGTATACGTAATCGTATCACCAATCGTTGCAAAAGCTTTATCTCCGATTTTAGTAGTAGTTAAAATAGCACTTTCAATTGTTGTTGTAACACTATTTGAAGTAATGTTTTTTGAAACAGGAGGATTAGCTGGATTGACGATATGTTGGAAACTAACGCTAGCTTGATTGGTAATTGGATTTATAGGCGGAATTTCATCGGCACTAATATGAAATGTTACGATGACAGACTGGTTTGGCGCGATATCACCAATTGGAACGCCTGTAATTAGGTCTGCATTTGGGATGGTAGTTCCGTTAAGTGTAAAACTATTCGGTTCAAAGGAAGTTCCGTCTGGAATTAGGTCGGTAAAAATAACATTTGTCGCACTAACATTTCCGCTATTTGTAATCGTAACGGAGTAGATAATATCTTGCCCGATATCTACCGTAGATACATTTGAATTTTTTTGTGCAGTAAGGATAGCGCTATTAATTTGTGTAGTCGTCGTATTAGATTGATTGGAATTTGTAAGAGATGGCTGGCTAGGATCAACAACATAATGATATGTGATAGAAGCAGAATTGGAAATTGGATTAAGTGTAGGAAGTGTAGTGACAGTTGCTTGGAATGTGACGATTGCCGCATTACCGCCAGTAATTGAACCGATATTTACACCAGTAGATAAATCCGCGTTTGGAATAATTTGACCATTAACTGTGAAACTGTTTGGAACGAAACTTAAGTTACTATCAAGAATATCGATAACGGTAACATCAGTTGCAGCTACATTCCCGGTATTAGGAAGGTTAAGTGTAAATGTTATTGTATTACCAACATCGGCAAAAGTAAGATTTACTGTTTTTGTACTAATAATAGTTGCATTGCTTATTTGAAGAAGCGTCGTGTTAGAATTAGCTGTACTTGAAACGGGAGGATTAACAGGATCAACAGTAAACTCATACGTCGTTGCTGCTGTATTTGGTGCAGGATTAATAGGTGGGATACTGTTAACCGTAACTTGAAATACGATACTATATATTTCATTTGGTGGAAGTGTTGCAAGTAATACACCTGTATTTGGGTTCGCGTCAGGTTGTAAAACACCATCAACAGTTAAGGTGTTAGGAACAAATGTGAGTCCACTTGGTAATGCATCTGTAAATACTATATTAGTTGCATCCGTATTTCCTATATTCGAAATAGAAGTAGTATAAAAAGCAGTTTGCCCAATATCTGCAAAGGAGACACTTTCATTTTTCGTCATGGATAATATAGCTTCTTTAATTAGCGTTGAAACGGGATTACTAATTGAAGTTTCTGCATCAGGCGGTGAGACTAATTGATAAGATGTTGATGAGAAATTTACAATTGGGTTTTCGGTTGGTAATGAGGTTACGTTTACTTGGAAAGAAACATTTACTGTAGACCCAGCTGTTATAGGCCCAATATTTACACCGTTTGTTGGATCCGCACCACTTTGAGGAACTCCATTAATAGAAAATGTGTTTGCAATAAATGCTGTTCCACTCGGCACGGTATCTGTGAATATAACATTTTGTGCAGATGAATTTCCGTTGTTTGTTAAGGTAACAGTATAAGTGAGTGTGTCCCCGATATGACTAAATGATTTATCAACTTGTTTAGATGAAAGAATGGTAGCTGTATTAATTGTAGTGAACACTGAGTTTGAAGTAACATTTCTTGAAACAATAGGGGCATTAGGATCAGCGATAAATGTGTAAGAAGCACTAGTGGAATTGGCAATAGGATTTTGAACAGGAGTCGAAGTAGCGATCACTTGAAATGCTATAGATATTGAGCTGTTTGGAGCAATTGCTCCAATCGTTATACCTGTATTAGGATTAAGACCAATTTGTGTGATGCCATCTATTGTAACGCTATCAGTAATAAACGTTGTACCATCTGGTATAAGGTCAGTGAACGTAATATTAGTTGCGTTTGTATTACCACTATTCGTTAAAATTGTCGTATAGGTAATGGTATCACCTAGTGTTACAAGTGTTTGATCTACCGATTTTATCATTGTTATCATAGCATCTAATACGGGGTTTGTAACAATATTCGTTGAAGTAGAAGTAGTAGCAGGAGTTCCGGTTGGATCAACAGTATAAGAATATAAAATCGTATCGTTACCCATAATCGAGCTTGAAGAGGGAACAGAAATAACATTTACTTGGAAAGTAACGGTTACGGTTTCACCTGGAGCTATATTTGGTATAGTTACCCCAAGTGCTGGTTGCGTACCAGATTGTTGAACTCCATTTATTGTGACCGAATCTGGTACGAAAGTAGTGCTAGGAGGAATGGTACTTGTAAAAGTTATATTTGTAGCAGGTGTATTTCCTGTATTCGTAATCGTAGTTGTATACGTAAGTGTATCACCGACGGAAATAATAGATTTATCAACAGTTTTTGTTGTATTTAATATTGCACTATTAATTGTTGTCGAAACAGCATTAGATACATTCGTTTGTGTTACGGCAGGTTGGCTAGGATCGACCACATGTGCAAATTGTACAGAACTAAAATTCGAAATTGGATTTATACTTGGAATGTTTGTAACAAGTACATTAAGAGTAATAACGGCCGTTCCACTTGGATTTATATTTTCAACCTGAATGCCGTTAGCTGGATTTCCAATTTGCTGTGTACCAGAATCATTTGTCAAAGTTCCGGAAATAAATGTTGTTCCTTCAGGTAAAATATCTGTGAAAATTATATTTTGTGAAGTGACATTTCCAGGGTTACTTAATGTAATTGTATAAGAAATTGTATCGCCAATCGTTGCGAAAGTTTTATCTACAGATTTGACGAGTGCAATTTCCCCAGAATTTATTTGTGTCGAAACAGAATTAGATATCGTATTTCGTGAAACAAGTGGTAAATTAGGTCCTGTCATAAATTGATAATCAATGGAAGCGCCGTTTACAACTGGTGAGTTTGGTCCTCCAGGTCCGATTGTAAAAATAGGATTTGGGATGCTAACTACTTGCACACGGAAGGTAACGTTTATGAAATCTCCTGCAATAATATCCCCAATTGGTATCCCGTTAGCTGGATTTACTCCAGGTAATAAAACCCCACCTACTCGAACGCTATCTTCTATAAATACTGTATTGTTTGGAATCGGATCTGTAAAAATGATATTAGTAGCAGTTGTGTTCCCTATATTTTCTAATAAAACAGTATACGTTAAAAAAGAATTTCCAGGTGCGACGTCAGAAAAGATACGGTCCACACTTTTCGTTGCTTGAATGATTGCTTCGTTAATTTGAAGTAACTACTCAGCTTCCTCAGACAAAAAAGCATGCTAAATACATGTTTCCAATTCGAAAACATGAAAAAAAATATGCCCATAAGAGAAAGAATCTAGATCGAATCGAGAATTTCTCTTATGAAATCGTGCAATTCCAAGGAACCGTTCCGGTTTCTATAACCTGACCTATCGCTTGTAAGACAGATTGTTTTTGTTTTTTCATGGTGCTTATAAAGCTTCGTATCTGACAAAAAGATTCTGCGCCTTTCTTACTTCGAAACGTTCCAGACACTTTCTGTTTGACTTTCGTCATTCGAATATCCCGTTCTGCTTGATTGTTATCAAATGGAATGTCTGGATGTTCTAAAAATGCTAGAATTCTGTCAGCATATTTGACGAAGCGATTCCATAAATTTTGAGCAGGCGTCTGTTTTCCTTTCTTTTTTGGTTCTGAAGAAAATACTTGTTTTTCTTTTAATATAGCTTGATAGGCAGTCGACAGATTCTCTTGCTCTGCTTTTGGCAGGAGTCCTTTGTATTGTTTTTTTAGCGTTAAGGCTTGCGTTAAAAACTCCTGCATCTGTTGTGCCCATTTTTCTCCGGTACTATCTATAATTCCTTGTAAATCTCGTAAGAGGTGGGCATTACATAATACGTGACGACAATCTGTATACGCATCATATGATTTCCAACCATCATGCATCGCGATTCCAGAAAAAGACGGCAAGATTTCTCCAGCATCCATTGCTTCTTTTCCGCGTTTTTGATGAATATGTTGCAATGTCACCTCCGGTGTACTGGCAGTATGTAACCATTGTGTTTTATTTTCTACACGCATACCGGTTTCATCAAAATGGACAACAGAAGACTGAAGGATCTGGTCTTTTACTTCTTGGAGAAAAGGCTGCAATTGAGCCGAAAAACTGTTTGTATGATTGACTAACGTTCCTTCACTGATAGAATGTCCAAAACAATCTTGAAAGAATTCTTTTGTTCTTTTTAAAGAAAGACACTGATAATGCGTTAAATAGGGGATTAGTCTTTTTATATTTGGACCATATTGAACAGGACGAGAGACAGTAGAAGGAAACTGGGATTCTTGAATAGAATGGCAATGTGGGCATTCTTTTTGTTCCACTTTATGTTCCGTCACTTCTATCTGGATAGGTGGTAAATCATACACTTGGCGAATGCGGTATCCTTTTACAGGCTCATGGTCTAAAGAAGTATAGCAACAAGTACAATAGGTAGGAGAATATGTAATTGTATGGTCTGGAGTCGCTGTCAAACCAAGAGTATGTCCTTTGTGGCCCAACTGGCCACCGGTTTGACGCTGGGATGATTTTCGCAAACTTTTTGTAATAGGCTTACGAAAACCATCTGTAGAGGGTGGTTTATGACTATTTGTAGAGTTTTTTTTTGAACGATTTTCTAATTCTTCTATACGCTCTTTTAAATTCTGTATTTGACTTTCTAATTGATGAACAAAATCGCAAATAGCTTGAGGTCCCTTTTGATAGACAGCTAGAATTTCTTGTTTTTTCAACATAAATACCACCTCCTTGTATGATATATCTAGTATTCACACAAAAAGTACATATCAGACTAGTAAATGAAAAAAGCCTCCGTGAGGAAGCTGAGTAGTTACAATTTGAACTAAAGTTGGATTACTTGTAGCTGTTTCTGTCACCGGAGGCTGGGTAGGATCAACAATGATAGAGTATGTTGTGCTAGATTGGTTCAATGTTGGATTTGTAGCTGGTATTGAGCCAACGATAGCTTGAAAGCTAATAGTTGTCGTTCCTCCAACTGGAATTGAGTCTAAAGAAATCCCGCTATCGGGCCTAAATCCAAGTTGTGGGATGGTATTAATTTGTACACTATCAGGAACGAATGAAAGTTCAGGTGGTAATATATCGATAAAAACAGGTGTGTTTGCGGTAGTATTTCCGCTATTAGTGAGGGTAGTTGTATACGTAATTGTATCTCCAACAGCAGCAAATGCACTGCTTGCAGTTTTTGTTGCGATAACGGAAGCAGTATTTACTTGTGTAAAAGTTTTATTGGATTGAACTGTTCGTGAAACAGGCGGTTCAATTATATCTACAATAAAGCTATATTGAAGTGATGATTTGTTAGGGATTGGATTAGGGTTTGGAAGTGTTGCAATGTTTACTTGAAAACTGAGTGTAATCGATGCATTTGCATTCAAGTTACCAATATTGATACCATTTTGTGGATTTGCATTCGGAACGGTTACACCGTTTATTTTAAAACTATTTGGGACAAAGGTAGTACCATTTGGAATTGTATCTGTAAATATAATGTTGTTAGCAGTAGTATTTCCTGTGTTTGTAACAACTGAGGTGAATGTAATTGTATCTCCAATTGTAGCGAAAGTTGTACTCGCATTTTTATTTATTACTAGAGTAGCATCAATAATCGGTGTAACTGTCGTGTTTGTAACGGTACTACCAACAGCTGGTGTTTCAGTTGGATTCACTGCATATTCGTAGTTTACTAGGGCGTTATTCGTTAAAGTTCCACTAGGTGGAATAGCGAGGATTTTCACTTGGAATGTAATGACAGTAGTGCCTCCTGGTGAAATATCGTCTAAATGAATACCTAATGACGGGTCTAATCCAGGTTGGGAAACATTGTTTATTGTAACGGAATTCGGGATGAAAGATGCGCCTGGTCCAAGTCCATCTGTTAAAACTGTAGCACTAGCAGGGATATTACCTGTATTTGTTACTGCAATCGTATAGGTTACGATATCTCCAATTGCAGCGGTCGTTGTGTTCACTGATTTCGTAGCGATGATTGTAGCGTTATTAATTTGAGTTGTTATTACGTTACTTAGCGCATTAGAGGACGCTGGAGGTAAGTTAGGATTTACGACATATTGGTACGTTGTATTGCTTTGGTTCGGGACTGGATTTGGACTAGGAATGGAATTTACGATTACTTGAAATGAGATTGTGGTATTGGTATTTGGATTTATTGGATCAATTGTTACACCAGTTGCTGGATTTGCATTAGGAAGTGTAGTGCCATTTACTGTTACACTATTTGGAATAAAAGACGTCCCGTTTGGAATGGCATCTGTAAATACTATATTTGATGCAAGGGTGTTCCCATTATTCGTTAAAGTAGTCGTGTACGTAATAATATCATTTACGTTAGCAAACTGTTTATCAGCAGATTTTGCAGCGGTAATCGTTGCATTATTAATCGTTGTCTGTACAGTGTTAGAGGCCACCATCTGCATTACAATTGGTTTGGATGGATCGTACGTGTATTGGAATGTAGTGCTCGATTGATTCGTAAGCGGATTTGCACTAGGAATAGTTGGTACAAAAACTTGGAATGAAACAGTACGTGATGAATTCGCTCCTATCGTACCAATAAGAATGCCGTTAGCAGGGTTTGCATTGGCTATAGGGACACCGTTAATCGTTACAGTATTAGGCAGGAAGATGGTACCAGCTGGAATGATATCTGTAAACGTTACATTAGAGGCAGGGATATTGCCGTTATTCGTTAAAATTGTAGCATACGTTATGATATCGCCAACATCAGCGAAATTTGTGCTTGTTAGTTTCGTAGCAACAATATTAGCGGTATTAATTTGTGTCGTTACTATATTGCTAGTAGCATTTCTAACAACAGCAGGTAAATTTGGATCTGCGATAAAGCTATATTGAAGTGCAGCACTATTTTGAACTGGATTTGGTGAAGGTAAACTATTTGCACTAATTTGGAAAACAATTGTTGTAATTCCGCCTGCTGGAATCGTACCAACTTGAAGACCAACACTTGGATCCGCACCTAGTTGTAAAGCGCCGCCTATAAAAGTACTATTTGGTACGAGAGCTGTGCCAGGAGGGAGTATATCAGTAACGACTACATTATTTGCTGGAGTATTTCCAGGGTTAGCTAAAGCAATTGTATATGTGATTGGTTGCCCAACATCAGCGATAGTTAAATCTACATCTTTGAAAATAATTACGTTTGCTAAATTAATTTGTGTACTTACGGTGTTACTTAAAGATGTTTCTATAGTTGGTGGATCACCCGGATTTAGAATAAAACTATACTGTGTACTAGATGAATTTATTGTTGGATTTTGTGCTGGTAAAGAGGTGACAGTTACTTGATAAGAGACGGTAAGTGAGCCGTTAGCAGCAATGGAAGGTAGTGGAACACCTATATTTGGATCTGCGTTATTTTGGAGTACACCGTTAATAAGGAAAGTGTTTGGAATAAAGGTAGTGCCATCTGGATTTGTATCTACAAAAATTGGATTATCAGCAGTAACACTTCCGGCATTCATTAAAAGAATAGTATAAGTTAATACATCTCCAACAGTAGCGAACGCTCGATCCACTGTTTTGGTTGAAATGACATTTGCATCGTTTACTTGAGTAAATGTAGTAGTTGAAGTAGTGTTCTTACTTACAGGGGAAGTGTTTGGATCAACGATAAAGTTATAGGAAATAGAAGCACTATTTGAAATAGGGTTTGGATTTGGAATGCTAGTTATTAATACTTGGAATGAAGCAGTAATTGTAGTATTAGCATTGATGCTACCAATATTGATGCTAGCTGGTGTAACACCTGGCTGAGCAACATTGTTAACTATAACACTGTCTGGCACAAAGGCAGTACCATTCGCAATTGAATCGGATAGTACTACATTGTTCGCCGCAACATTTCCATCGTTTGTAAGAGCAAAGGTATAAGTTAATACATCTCCAACTTCCGCAAATGTTTTATCTACAGACTTAGTAGCTTGAAGGTTTGCTAGTCTAATTGTTGATGTAACAGAATTAGAATTTGCTGTTTTTGAAGTTGGTGGCAGACTTGGATTTACAGTATATAGATAAGAGGCGAAAGCATTATTAATGATAGGATTTTGGGCGGTAATATTGATGACTGTTACTTGGAAAGAAAGGGTAAAAGTAGCTCCGCCAGGAATTGTGCCGATAGGTAAAGCAACGAGAGAATCTACATTTTGCAAAACTCCGTTTAGTGTTACAGTACCAGGAGTCAATATCGTTCCATTTGGAAGTGGATCTGTTAGTTGTACGTTAGTTGCAGCTGTATTTCCACTGTTTGTAATAAAAATTGTATAACTGATTGTTTCACCAATTGTAGCAAATTGTTTATTTGTTGATTTTGTTAATGTTACATTCGCATTGTTAATTTGAGTGGAAACGAGATTAGAAGAAATGTTTTTTGTAACGGGTGATTGGCTAGGATTGACGGTATATTGATAAGAAGCGCTTGATCCATTAGATACGACATTTAGCGCGGGTATTGTATTTACTACTACTTGAAAGGAAACATTTTTAGTTGTACCAGTTGGGATCGATCCAATGTTCACGCCGTTAGCGGGATTTGCTCCAACTTGTGTCGTGCCATCAATTGTTAAACTGTTTAGAACAAAAGTTGTGCCAGTAGGAATGGCATCTGTAAAAATAACATTGTTTGCATTCGTATTACCTGTACCTGTAAAGGAAACGGTGTAAGTTAATATATCCCCAATATCTGCAAAATTTTTATCTACTGCTTTCGTCATTGTGACAGTAGCATTATTCACTTGAGTGGAGACAATATTCGTCGTATCAGTCCCGCTTACTGCCGGTTGATTTGGTACAGGAATGTATTGATAAGTTGTTGTACCACTATTTAATATTGGATTTGTTTGCGGGATAGAAGGAACGAATACTTGAAATGAAACGGTAGTCGTAGAATTAGCAGCAATGGTTCCAATGGATATACCATTAGCGGGATTCGCTCCAGCTTGAGTAACTCCGTTAACAGTTACACTTCCCGGAATGAAAGTAGTCCCGCTAGGAATCGGATCCGTATATATAACATTCGTTGCAGCGATGTTTCCTATATTAGCTAAGGCAATACTGTAAGTTAACGTTTCGCCAATATCGGTAAAGGTTTTGTTAACTGATTTTGTACCATTAATATCTGCAAGATTAATTTGTGTTCCAGCAGAGTTGCTTGTTGCAAGACCATTAAAAGTCGTTCCTCCGGCAATTGGTGTATATTGAAATGTAATATTAGCAGTGTTAGAGATAGGGTTTTGACTTGGAAGAGAAACGACAGTAGCTTGGAAAGTTACTGTACGAGAAGCACCATTATTAATGGTTCCGAGAGATATACCAGCGGCCGGATTTGCGTTTGTTTGCGGGACATTATCTACTGTTACAGTGCCAGGTATAAAGGAAGTACCGTTAGGGAGAATGTCTGTAAAAATAACGTTATTGGCAGGAAGAAGTCCGGTGTTAGGGATAGTAACTGTATAAGTGAGAACGTCTCCAATTGCCGCAACACTTTTATTTACGCTTTTCGTTGCTTGTATATTTGGTGAGTTTATATTAATTTGTAAGCCGACTGTATTTAACATATATGCGTCTCCGTTAGTTGTTAAACGGATTGCGGCAGACACTTGGGAGTTTGTTAAATAAGGAGAAATATCAATGGAAGTAATGTCCCAGCCTTGTCTTCCTGCGGATATATTTGTACTTGTAGAAGCACTTTGGTTTCGCGTGCCAAATGTTCCAGTTGTATCTAAATTTCCGGCAGCATTATTCACTTGAGAACCGAAGAAATTATTTATAGCATTATTTGGCCCAGATAAAGCGTTTAATGAACTGAAATTTGGTCCAAATAAAGCTTGATCCCCAGTTAAATCAGCATCTCCTTCAGTAGAACTTAAAAATAATCTACCGCTTACAGGTCCCCCTGAAGGTGTTAAAAATCCTGAGACAGATACATCGGCACTACCAGTTTCTGCAGAAACACGGTTACCTGCTACATAAATCGTTAAGTTTCTTGCAGGTAATGTTCCATTTTGGTAAGCGACGATAAGCGTCCATCCAGCTGAATTAATTGTTCCGTTAGAAGCATCTATAGGATCTACAAGTCCGGGAACAGATCCGGTCGTATAAGAACCGCTTCCAGCAGCTTGAATGAGTGACGTTACATCTGCTGAACGTGTATAAAATCCAAATGTGACTGTTCCAGAAACGAATGTTTGATTTGAAGCTGTAACAGCTGAAGGAGTAATCGAGTATGTTGAAACAGGTGTTGTAAAAGAAACTGGGTTTCCTAATACACTCGTAATGTTTTGATCACGAGATAAATAGTTTCCACCCCAAACGAGTTCTGCGTAAAGAATAGTACTACCAGCAGGGATATTTAAAAGAGCGGTAGAACTATTTTGTGTATAGTTTAACGTTGTACCTGCAGGAAAAGTAGTTACTTGTAAAGCAGTATTCGTAGTTGCGAATGCACCAATTGCCCCGATTGTACCAGCACGGTTTTGATTGCTAATTTTACTTAAGCCTAAAGTGTTTCCTGTAATAGCGAGTGCGCCGTTAGTGGTGGTAGAAAATCGATTCGTAATGGGCATGTTGTCACCTCATTTACAATATAGTCTTGGTCAAAATAGGATATGTGCGTGATAAATAAAGGGAAACATGTACAAGTTGATTTAGTAATAATGATTTAAATGTCTAGATAAGGGGATGGAGTATGATTGAATTGGAAATTAGGGTGGAGCGTCTTAGGAAAGAAAAAACAGGGGATATTGCAGCATTATCTTCTTATATTGGATGGGATTATAACAGGGAAGAAATTATGACTATTTTTGAATCCGGTATTGTATACGGTGTGTGGAATGAGAGAAAGGAACTAATCGCTAGCGCGGCAATAATAGTATATGGGGAGAAATTAGCGTCTATCGGAATGGTCATTGTACATCCGAATTATAAGGGAAGTGGGATTGGAAAGGTGATAACGAATGCATGTATTAAGAGCGTATCGGCTCAAACTCCAATTATGCTTATTGCTACGGATGAAGGAAAGCCGTTATATGAAAAACTAGGATTTAGGGCAGTAAGCTATGTTTCTAAATACATATGTAACTCGTACAATGTGAATAATTATTGTGTAGGAAATGAAGATTATATGATGAAGTATGAAGAGTGTGATTTAGAAGAAATAATAAAATTAGATGAAAATGCGTTTGGAACAAATAGAAAAGCATTTTTAACGAAAAGAATTATACAAAGTGAACAGTGCATCGTTGTAAAGGACAACAAACAAAATGTATTAGGTTACGGTTTAAGTATACAAACATCAGAAAATAAAATAATAGGACCAGTCGTCGCGAAAAATGATGCGATGGCAATGAGGATTGTACATGATTTAGCAAGGCAGCATCATGGTAAATTAAGAATTGATGTACCAGAAGGAAAGAGAGGTTTCATGAAAGAATTAGAGATTATTGGTTTTCAAAAGGTTAATACACCACCAATAATGATGAAAAATAGCGATGAATTATTAAAAAGGAGTAATGATCTGTATAGTATTGCAGCGCAAATTTTTGGATAAAAAAGAATCCTTCTGAATGAAGGATTCTTTTTTATTAATCACGATATTGGTCGTGAGTTGGTTGAAAAAGGTCTTCCTCGACATCTCTAACCATTGAAAAATGATCAACGTTATAATGTCCATGTAGAGTTTTATTATGATGACCAATAATTTGCTCTGCAGATAATACGTTAGAATCAGTTGTGGAATGACCGTTTTTAATTAATGTAACATCAAATCCTTGTACAGTAGCTGTTCTAATTGCGGTGTCGATGCAATGTTCTGTTTTACATCCACCGATAACGATATGATTAATTTTTTCTTCTTTTAAAAGTTCAAGTAGAGAAGTGCCATAGAATGAGTTTGTTGCTGCTTTATTAATAAGGATTGCAGACTGAGGTACTTGAATTTCATTATGTACTTCAAATCCTTCTCCGCTACCAGAAGCAACATCGATATCTCTTACGAAAACAATGAGGGCATTTGCATCTATCGCTTTCTGTACGGCTGTATTTAGTGTAGATAGTAACTCGGTTTTACGAAAAACTTCTTTTTCTTGTTCATTTCCATCCATTAATTCTTGCTGCGCATCGATAATTAATAGTGCTTGTTTCATCGTGTCTCCCCTTTAATATGAAATAAGTTCCACTATACATATTCATTCATATTGCAAGGAAATCCTCTATTGTCTATGCAGTAGACGATAGATTTACAAAGTTGTCAAAGAAATTTCATTCTCATAGCGTGTAAAAACATGTATGATAGGAGATGGAGAATTTTTGAGTAGGTGGGAATAACATGCAAACAGTAGAAGATTATCTTTCATTCTTACATACGAAAGGATTTAAATTATCAGAGGAAGCACAAGGATTTATTATGTTCGGACAAGGATATACTGGTGCATCTGATGGAATTGTGAACGCGGCAATAGAAGCGACAATTAAACATCAATTACAGTTTGATGGAAGTTATTTTGTTGCGTTATTAGAACGATTGAAAGAAGAAGAAATTACAGATAAAAAAAGCGCTAAGGCTTTTATGCGGAAGTTACAAGCGTAACTTCATGCAGCCTGCGCTTCTTTTTTTGTTTTGGAAGGTAATTCAACAAAAACCATGCCTAGGAAAATACATAGGCATCCGATAATAGCAGAGACAGAAAGTTGTTCGTTTGCAACGAGAACGCCTGTTAAGGCAGCAAAAACGGGCTCCATTGCGAAAATGATTGCTACTCTCGTTGGAGACGTATGTTTTTGTGCTGATGTTTGAATAAAAAAAGCAATGGATGTCGCAAATAGGGAAGTTAGAAATAGAGCAAATAAAAAGGAAGAATTCGTCCATAGTGCCACTGAAAATAATTTTTCCCAATCTTCAAACAAAAAAGCGCAAATAGAAGAAAACATACCGACAGCTAACACTTGCGACGTGCTTAACAATAAAGGTGATATTTTCTTAGAGAAGAAGCCGTTAACAAGAATATGGGCAGCGAAAGCAACTGCACAACCAAGAACGAGTATATCTCCAATGTTTAATTGAAAAGAATCACCAGCCGTTAATAAGTATAAACCTGCTGTTGCCACAGCAATGCCCATTACGATAAAAATGGTAGCTTTTTGTTTTAAAAAGATAAAAGACAAAATGGGTACCATAACGATACTAAGCCCTGTTAAGAAACCAGTTTTTGAAGAAGTTGTATAAAGTAATCCGAATGTTTGTAATACATAGCCAATACATAAAAAGAATCCAACAATTAATCCAGCGAAGCTACTCTGTTTTATATCTTGTTTTGAAGCTTTTTTTGAGAAAATCATTTGAACGAATAATAAAATAATTCCAGCGAATAAAAAGCGAATACCATTAAAAGTAAATGGACCAACGAAAGACATAGCATTTTGAACGACAACAAACGTAGCTCCCCAAATAAAAGAGACAAATAATAACGCAAGAGGAGCAACCCAATCTTTTTTCACACTCATACCCCCGTTAATTTTGTAAGATAGCTTTTCTAGCTAATTCATCAGCAACTTTATTTTGACTACTTGGAATCCACTTAATAAAAAAGAGATCGAAACTTTTTATGTACTGTAATGCTTCCTCTAATAGTGGTGCAAACATTTTGTTTTTTGCGTATTCTTTTTCGACAGCTCGCTCGACAAGTTGCGAATCTGTACGAAAAGAGACAATGTTATAATTATGCTCCGTGCAATATTTTAATGCCGCAAGTAAAGCGTGGTATTCTGCTTCATGATTGGACATTGTCCCAAGGGGCAATGATAATTGTACAGCTGGTTGCACCCCTTTAATAAACACTCCAGCACCAGAAGGACCAGGATTTCCTTTTGATGCACCATCAATATATACTTCAATCAAAATGAGAAACCTCCAAATTGTAAGATAATCCCCTACTTATATGTTTCTTTGAAGTAGGGGATAGAGTAACTTAGCCGATTGTAATACTATAACGACATGTAAATGTTTCATTCGCTTGTAAAGATTGAATTCCTTTTTTTTCCTTGAAATCTTTTGCTGGATTTACTTCATCAGCAATGCCGTACCAAGGTTCAATACATAAGAAAGGTGCGTTCTCGCCTGGTGTCCATACGCCAACAAATGGGAAGCCATCAAATTCTACTTTTACAAATTTATTATGTTTATGAGAACGAATAGAGATTTCATCCGTATTCATATTTTCAAAAATAAGCGCATCATTTTTGAATAAATCGTATGTAAGTGGTAATTCATTCGTATTTTCAGCGATTAATTGCTTTTTACTTGAAAGGTAAGGTCCTTCTAATACGCTTGTTTCTAAGCGTTCAGAACCATTAAATGATAAATGATAATCTGTAAATGATTCGCCCTCTAATAAGGGGAAGTTGAAACCAGGATGTGCTCCGATTGAGAAGAACATCTCTTTTGAAGTAGGGTTATTTACTTCATATGTTACATGAACGATTTGTCCGTCTAGCTCATAAGAAACGAGTAATTCGAATTCGTATGGGTATTTTTTTAATGTTTCTTCATTACTAGTTACAACATAAGTGATTTTCGTTTCACTTTGTTCTTTTACAGAGAATGTAAGATCACGAGCAAAGCCGTGTTGTGTTAAAGAATATGGTTTACCATCTACGTAGTATGTATTATCTACTAATCGGCCGACAATTGGGAATAGAATTGGTGAGCGGCGCCCCCAATAAGTAGAATCGCCTTGCCATAAGTATTCAGTATTATCTTCTTTTAAGCGAACGCTTTGTAATTCTGCACCTTTGTCAGAAATGGAAACGATCACTTTTTCATTTTGAATTGTTGCGGTCATGAAGTGAAACCTCCTAAAACTTTCATATGTTTTATTATACGTTGTCCAAAAGAAAAAAGGTAGTTAATGATAGGAATCTATTGACGAAAGAGTGTGTATTGCGTAGAATATAACCTTGTTGCTTAAAAAACGAATAACGTGGTTCGAAACCATCCCACGTAAAAAAACTAAGGAGATTTTGTCATGAATATTAGAACTTTAGTCGGTAATGGTATTTTAGCGGCATTATATATTGCTGTTTCTATGCTTATTCAGCCATTTGGCTTTACGAATGTACAGTTTCGTATTTCAGAGATGTTTAATCATCTTGTTGTATTTAATAAGAAAGCAATATACGGAATTGTATTAGGTGTATTTTTAACGAATCTCTTTTTCTCACCAATGATCGCTTACGATTTAGTATTTGGAGTAGGGCAATCTATTCTTGCATTAGTTGCAACGATTATTTCTATGCGATTTATTAAAGGTGTTTGGGCTCGTATGATTTTTAATACAGTTATTTTTACAATTACAATGTTTATGATTGCAATTGAACTTCATCTTGCATTGGGTTTACCATTTATGTTGTCTTGGTTAACATGTGCAGTCGGTGAATTTGTTGTCATGGCGATCGGTATGCCTGTAATGTACTGGATTAATAAGCGAGTACAATTTGAAAGATTTATGCAATAGATGAAAGAGCTATTCCTATAGGGATAGCTCTTTTTGTA
This sequence comes from Bacillus cereus group sp. MG4, assembly GCF_040460055.1. Taxonomy (NCBI): domain Bacteria; kingdom Bacillati; phylum Bacillota; class Bacilli; order Caryophanales; family Bacillaceae; genus Bacillus; species Bacillus cereus group sp. MG4. The sequence goes on from NZ_JARVGZ010000001.1 coordinate 5,047,623, forward strand.
TGTAATCACATTGAATATAATGCTGTGACTCTTGATACAATATAATAAAATAAAGTGAGGCTTTCATTAGCTGGCTACATATAAGAAGTCATATATAAGGGGAATCTAGTATGAAATATAAAATCCATTGGTTGTATAAAACAAAGAGCGGATTGCAGACGGAATTAACGACAGATTATATGAACATAGAAGATGTATTGCAATTTGCAGAGGATTTCGAGAAAACAGGAAGAGTGAAAGAACTATCATTTTATGATGAAATGGATGCAGAATGGTCATTAAAGGAAATGAAAAAGCTGAGTAAACAAGTGGAGGAAGAGCCCCAAGAAATTCTCGTTTATTTTGATGGCGGTTATGATGTACAGACGAAAGAAGCTGGAGTAGGTATATGTGTATACTATAAAAAAGGAAATACAAAATACCGAATTCGCCGTAATGCATATATAGAAGGAATATATGATAATAATGAAGCGGAATATGCATCATTACTATACGGAATGAATATACTCGAGGAATTAGGGATTAAGTATGAAGCAGTTACACTTCGAGGAGATTCTCAAGTTGTACTGCAGCAGTTGGCCGGGGAATGGCCTTGTTATGATGAACATTTAAATCATTATTTAGACCAAATTGAACAAAAAGCAAAGCAAATGAAATTAAAACTTGTATGTGAGCCAATATCTAGAAAACAAAATAAAGAAGCACATCAATTAGCAACGCAAGCATTAGAAGGAACCGTCATTGATAGTCATAAAGAAATAACCGAATAGAGAGGTGCAACGTTGGATAAAAAGCAACTCATTACAGAGGTAAATGACTTATTAGAAACGTATTGTGAAGGGTGTTTTTTACGAGAACATAATCGAAAGACAAATAGTAAATATTATGCTCATTCTTTTTGTATTAGGCAATGTACAGTTGGAGAAACATTGAAAAAGTATGGAGAACAGTTGTCATGAAAAAACATCCAGAGAAAATTCTCTGGATGTTTTTTAGTGTCTTGCTTCGTGTAGTTGATGCTCGCATTTACTTAATTTCTTTTCCTCATTCATTAAAAATGGCTCATCTAAATCTGTCGCAACAGATTTCATAATTTCAAGCTGAGAGCGAGCGGCTTCTACAGCAGTAGTCGCATGCTCTAATGTATCTGGATCCATTGAAATTGTCGCTGACCCTACCATTTTTTGTGCTGTTTCTACACGGAATTTCACTTCTTCAAAATCATTTACTTCTGATCCCATTATTACTTCCTCCTTTGTATATTGCGCATTTCACATAGTTTTTGCTCTGTAAAACGGAAATATACAAAGGAATAACAAAGGAGGTTACCAAGTAAGGTAACCTCCTGTTATATGTTGGATTAAAGTTTTACTACGTTAGCAGCTTGAGGTCCACGGTTTCCTTCAGTAATATCGAAAGATACTTCTTGACCTTCTTCTAAAGCTTTGTAGCCGTCACCTTGAATAGCAGAGAAATGTACGAATACATCGTCAGCGCCTTCCATTTCAATAAATCCAAAACCTTTTTCGTTGTTAAACCATTTTACTTTTCCTTGCATGTTACAATTCCTCCTAAAAACATTTGCTTTTTTCATTTAGTGAAATTCATTTGAAAGATAATATAAACTAAAAATGCTATAATCTTGAATATTCTGCTAAATGATTAATTTAAATATACACGAATTGGTAGAAATTAGTCAAGTAAGCGATTTTATTTTTTTGTATTTTTAAATAATTTTCCAGCCGAACTTTTAAATAGGTATAGGACAGGCCGAGTATGTAATATTCTTAATTGAATGCTATACATAATGAGGTGAAAGAAAGAATGAATGAGTCTTATTTATTAGATAATGAAGGAATGAGAACGAGAACTGACATACCAAATTGGGTTACAAAAGAATTTCAAAATTTTTCGAGTGTCGTGCTAGAACCAACTTTCCCATGTTATTTCGGCTTAACAGCTTTGAAAAAGAATGAACTTCGTTATTCATTTCTCTCTCATAATGATTGGAGCCATTTGCCACATACAATGTTATCTTTTTTAGAGTTAATGAAAGAGCGCCCAATTGTAAGAAGAGGATTCTTTCTTTTTGTGGAACCGGAATGTGAGGAACAATCACTGGAATATTATCGTGATTACTTTTGGAAAGTATTACAATATTTACATGAAAACGATGACCAAACATGGCCGAAGCAAATTCCTGAAGACCCAGACCATTACTTATGGGAATTTTCATTTGGTGGTGAACCAATATTCGCATTTGGAAATGCGCCAGCTTATAAACAACGAAAAACTAGGCGTTTAGGAAATTCTCTCGTTATTGGATTTCAACCACGCACCATCTTTGATGGATTAGAAGGGGATCGCCCTAAAGGAGCATATTCAAGACAAACGGTCCGAGATCGAGTTGAAAAGTGGGATCAGCTGCCGAAACACCCTAACATTAGTCATTATGGTGATCCAGATCATCGTGAATGGAAACAATACTTCATAGGAGACGATGTAGAGCCGATAAAAGGAAAATGTCCTTTTCTTCATAAGGTAGAAAAGTAAGAGCCATCATCCAGATGGCTCTTTTGCATATTTTGGATAAAAAAGGGTATTTTAGTAGTAAATATTTTGATGTAAGCTAGTCTATTTTTAATCATTACATCATTACTTAATAGTAAAGGAAGTAGAAAGGATAGAGCGATGTTTGGAGCGATTATACAACAAATTGTATTAGGTATTTCATTAGCTGCGCCAGTAGGTCCAATCAATATTGAAATGTTAAAACGAGGAATTGAAAGAGGTTTTTGGCATGCATGGGTTGTTGGAATTGGTGGAATGACTGCAGATATTTTGTTTATGCTTCTCATTTATTTCGGTTTATCTTCTGTGTTTATGTATACATATGTACAAGCTTTTATGTATTGCACAGGGTTTTTCCTATTATTTTATTTAGGATTTCAAAGTGTAAAACAAGGAATTTCTCACTCGAATATGGAATATAAAAAAGAAGAGGTAGGCGGTCTTAAACAATCGTTTATGGCAGGTTTTTTAATTGCGATATCCAATCCATTAAATCTTGTTTTTTGGTTTGGTATATACGGAAGTACACTTAGTTCATTACTTACGAAGGTAACGAAACAAGAAGCCTTTTTGTACAGTCTTTGTATTATCATTGGCATTATTTTATGGAATTTAAATATTGCTTTTTCTGTCCATTTTGGCAGAACTTTATTAAAGCAAAAAGCACTTGGCTATATAACAGCCGGAGCAGGTATTATTTTAGTAGGATATTCTATCCATTTTGCATACAAAGCTTTACAGTTGTTCACATAAGATTGAAGGGGAGATTTTTATGTATCGAACCACTATTGACGGAAAAGAAATTATTATTACGTTAGCACCAAAAATCCGAAAAGAAATTACTGATAGGAATCCACTATATGAAGCGGTATTTCATACTGCAGCAAGATTACTACAAACAAAGCAACCGACGTTTGCGGTAAATCATGAAATATTTGGGCTCATTATTGGAGAGGTACAAAGAGGAGAAGTAACAGTGTTTGCGGTGGAACATATTATTCCAAAGCAAAATATATTTGGATCGAACAATTTTTTCTCGACAATAGAGCAACAGGCAAATTTGTAAAGTGAATAGAATAAAATAAAAAATAAAAGAAATAGTCGTAACGATATGTTGCGGCTGTTTTTTTGGAAAAGGGGGAAGGAAGATGAAGAGAGTGGGGAAAGAGTTCTTTTTGCAACATGATATCGTTATTATGTACAGTATTCTATTGGTTTTCATCATTATTTTAAAAATGCAATTTTTCACATGGATCGGTATGTTCTCGTGTTTGTTTGGGATTGTTTTTTATACACTTAACGAATATATGACACATCGTTTTTTATTTCACTTAAAGCCACCTAAAAACGTATTTTTATTAAAAATGTTAAGACGATTACATTATGATCATCACGTGTATCCAGATGATTTAAAACTTTTATTTTTACCTGTATGGTTTAGTATACCGAGCTTTACTATATATTTACTTATAGCATATGGTATAACAAAAAGTGTTACTGTTACACTTTCATTCGGAATCGGAATGATTATTATGCTTCTCGTTTATGAATGGAAACATTATATTGCACATAAGCCAATTCGTCCCGTCACTAAGTTTGGAAGATGGCTAAAAAAGCAGCACATATTACACCATTATAAAAATGAAAAGTTTTGGTTTGGTGTTTCAAATCCAGTATTCGATTTCATATTTGGAACGCTTAAAGATGGGAAAGACGTTGAATTAAGCGAAACAGCTCGTAATTTAGAAAAAGAAAAAAAGACAGAAGTAGTGCGATAAGCACTACTTTTTTTTATCTAGAAATTTGCCAGGCGGTAAAACTCCCGCCTCAAAATTCGGCAAATATGAGGAAGTTAGATGGAAGATAACTTCCTGTAAAGCTTGACTGGTGAGGAATTGAAGTACGTAATTTTTATGTTGAAAAAGTATATTAAAAACTTAGGATAAATTGGCGAAAAATGTCTATCGAAAAATCTTTGCAGGAATGTATGGATTGTCTAAAATAGAAATAAGTTTCTGAATATTTATAAAATTTAGTCTTTAGGTATACAAGGGGGAAGTGTATTTTCAGTAAGAGAGGGGAATGGGAATGAAAAGAGATGATACGTCAGCACGTAAGTTACAAAATGAAGTGAATTATACAGAGATTGTTCAGTCAGAAGAATTTCAATTACTATTAAATACGAAAAAGAAGTTTATCGTTCCGATGAGTATTTTCTTTTTAAGCTTTTTTATTGCATTACCTATTTTAACATCGTATTCAAAGGTGCTCAATACACCAGCATTTGGGGACGTTACGTGGGCATGGGTGTTTGCATTTGCGCAATTTATTATGACGTGGTCATTATGTATGATTTATAGCAAAAAAGCAGAATCCTTTGATAAAATCTCGCAAAAAATTCTACAAGATATGCAAAAAGGGAGGGGCTAACTTTGAATGTAACCGCTTTTGCATTATTTTTAATCATCGTTCTTGGTACACTCGTCATAACTTATTTTGCGTCGAAGAAAACGAAAAATGCGAGTGAGTTTTATACAGCTGGAGGGGGATTAACTGGTTGGCAAAATGGTCTGGCCATCGCGGGAGATTACATGTCTGCTGCGTCATTTCTTGGTATAGCCGGAGCGATCGCATTAACTGGGTTTGATGGATTCTTTTATAGTATTGGTTTCTTAGTTGCTTACTTAGTTGTATTATACTTAGTTGCAGAGCCGCTGAGAAATTTAGGGAAGTACACATTGGCGGATATGATTGCAGCACGTTTTGATGCGAAAAAAGTTCGCGGCGTTGCAGCGCTTAATACGATGACGATTTCGATTTTTTATATGATTGCACAATTAGTTGGGGCTGGTGCACTTATTAAATTATTATTAGGGATCGAATATACGACATCCGTTTTAATCGTTGGTACATTAATGACAGTGTACGTTATTTTTGGCGGAATGACTGCGACGAGCTGGGTGCAAATTGTTAAGGCTGTATTACTTATGGCTGGTACATTTATTATTTCTGTTATCGTTTTCTCCAAATTTAATTTTAGTGTAACTGAAATGTTCGCTCAAATGAAAACAGCTACTCCATTAAAAGATTCGTTTTTAAATCCAGGAGTAAAGTATAAGGATGGTCTTGATACACTGTCTTTAAATTTAGGACTAGTTCTTGGTACTGCCGGATTACCACATATTCTTGTTCGCTTTTTTACAGTACGTGATGCAAAAACGGCACGGCAATCTGTTGTGTACGCTACGTGGTTAATTGGCGCATTTTATATTATGACAATCTTCTTAGGATTTGGGGCAGCAGCATTTGTAGGGAATGAGGCAATTATGAAAGCAAACCCTGCTGGTAATATGGCAGCACCTTTGTTAGCTAAAGCGCTAGGTGGAGATTTCTTATTTGCTTTCGTTTCAGCAATTGCCTTTGCAACTATTTTAGCTGTAGTGGCAGGCCTTGTATTAACAGCAGCATCAGCATTTGCACATGATTTTTATAATGAAATTATTCGCAAGGGGAAATCAACGGAAAAAGAGCAAGTGTCAATGGCTCGCTATGCGTCTATTGGGGTAGCGGTATTATCCATTATACTAGCGTTATTTGCTCAAACGTTGAACGTAGCATTTTTAGTTTCATTAGCATTTGCAGTTGCAGCGAGTGCAAATCTACCAGTTATATTATTCACAATATATTGGAAGCGCTTCAATACAACAGGTGCCATTTCGGGTATGGTCGTTGGTCTTGTATCAGCAATTGTTCTCGTAGCCTTAAGCCCAAATGTTTGGAACCCTGTAGCTGGAAAAGCTATATTTGTTGGGGAAGCGATATTCCCATATACGACACCTGGAATTATTTCAATTCCGCTTGGATTCCTTGCAGCATATTTAGGAACCGTGTTATCTAGTAAGAAAGAAGATGCTGCGAAATTTGATGAGATTCTTGTGAAATCTAATACAGGTCATGGTGTTAGTGATGCATCGTCACATTAAAAAGAGAAGGGCTTTTCGATATATAAGAAAAGCTCTTTTTTTCTTGTAAATATTACTGTATTGTAAGTAGGATTTTGTCTTAATTTTGTGGAATGAAAATAAGCAGGGAGAAATTTAAATCATCATGGCACCAGCGCAGCTTTTGTGAAAAATAAGTTGTTATGGAAGGTGGAAGAAATGATGAAAACGAAACAGACTGATGAATTATTAGCAAAAGATGAGCAATATGTTTGGCACGGAATGCGTCCTTTTAGTCCAAATAGTACAATGGTAGGGGCAAAAGCAGAAGGGTGCTGGGTTGAAGATATAGAAGGGAAAAGATATTTAGATGGTATGAGTGGTCTTTGGTGTGTGAATAGTGGATATGGCAGAAAAGAGCTCGCAGAGGCGGCATATAAGCAATTACAAACATTATCATACTTTCCGATGTCACAATCGCATGAACCGGCTATAAAGCTTGCAGAAAAATTAAATGAGTGGCTTGGAGGAGAGTATGTTATTTTCTTCTCTAATAGTGGCTCGGAAGCGAACGAAACAGCTTTTAAAATAGCAAGACAATACTATGCTCAAAAAGGTGAACCGCATCGTTATAAATTTATGTCGCGTTACCGCGGGTATCATGGAAATACAATGGCAACGATGGCAGCGACGGGACAAGCACAGCGTAGATATCAATATGAGCCATTTGCTTCAGGATTTTTACATGTAACACCGCCAGATTGTTATCGTATGCCTGGAATAGAAAGAGAAAACATTTATGATGTAGAATGTGTAAAAGAAGTAGATCGCGTTATGACATGGGAATTAAGTGAAACGATTGCAGCTTTTATTATGGAACCAATTATTACGGGCGGAGGCATTTTAATGCCGCCACAAGACTATATGAAAGCTGTTCATGAAACGTGTCAAAAACACGGTGCCTTGCTCATTAGTGATGAAGTGATTTGTGGTTTCGGACGTACAGGAAAAGCATTTGGATTTATGAATTATGACGTTCAGCCGGATATTATTACGATGGCAAAAGGGATTACGAGTGCATATTTACCGTTATCAGCGACAGCTGTGAAAAAAGAAATATATGAAGCATTTAAAGGGAAGGGAGAATATGAATTCTTCCGTCATATTAATACATTTGGTGGAAATCCTGCGGCTTGTGCATTAGCGCTTAAAAACTTGGAGATTATGGAAAATGAAAATTTAATTGAGCGATCTGCACAAATGGGCTCGCTTTTATTAGAGCAATTAAAAGAAGAAATTGGAGAGCATCCACTTGTTGGGAATATTAGAGGGAAAGGTCTACTAGTTGGAATTGAACTAGTAAATGATAAAGAGACGAAAGAGCCAATTGATAACGACAAAATTGCAAGTGTTGTAAATGCTTGTAAAGAAAAAGGTTTAATTATTGGACGAAACGGCATGACAACAGCAGGATATAATAACGTCTTAACATTAGCACCACCGCTTGTTATCTCAAGTGAAGAAATTGCCTTTGTTGTTGGAACGTTGAAGACAGCGATGGAACGTATTTAATGAATCGAGCGAGCTGTAATATACAGCTCGCTTTTGTTTATTATGTGAAATATGATAAATTTTCAAGGCGAGGGGAATTATTATGAAGAAATATGATCCTAGTCAACATTATCACATCGGGTATTATGAAGATGGATACGATTTAGAAGTGACGGCGTACAAAAGAATAAATGAGCCAGTTTGGGATGCTTATATTCCGCACTATGAGGTAGACAATTTTTACAAGAAAGTGGAGAAAATGAAGCTAGGTGAATATATAGATGATTACGGCATTATGGTGTATTCATTTAGTAATGATATTGATGATGAAGAAGCACGAATTATTTTTGAAAAATGGTTAAAAACGAATAAAATTGTTTAAAGATAAAACGAAAAAGGAGATTGCTATCTTATAAGATAGCAATCTCCTTTTATTATATGAAACTTATTTACTTGCTTTCATCGCTTTATCTTTTGCACCAAAAGTGTATTTTAACATTGGTGGTGTAATCATTGTAGTTAAAATAACGACAATAACGATAGCTGTAAAGTAATCTTGTGCTAATAGGCCTGAAGAAAGTCCTGTTCCTGCGATGATAAGTGCAACTTCACCACGAGAAACCATTCCAGCACCGATAATTGCAGAAGACTTAGCGTCAAATCCAGTCATTCGTGCACCAAATCCACAACCAATTAGTTTCGTTAATACAGCGATTATTGTTAATGCTAGGATGAACCAAATTTGATTGCCAATACCGTCAAATGTAATATTCATACCGATACTAACGAAGAATACTGGAACGAACATAGCGTAAGCGATTGGTTCTACTTTCTTTTCTACTTCATGTTTGTAGTTCGTTTGAGAAATAGCGATACCAGCTGCGAAAGCACCGATAATACCAGCAATTCCTAATAGTTCGCCGAAATATGCGAATGAGAAACAGATGATAAGAGCCGCGCTCACGATAGACTCAGATACGCGTAGTGGTGATAACCAGCGCATGATCGCAGGAACACCTTTCCATCCGATTAAAATAATAGAAGCGAAGAATACAACTTTCTTCAAGATAATCATTGTTAAGTTAACATCGTCTGTACCTAAGAAGCTCATTGCAAATGCTAATAAAATAACAACAAGAATGTCATCAAATACAGCCGCGCCAAGCATAGTTGTACTTTCACGTGTTTTCATCTTTCCTAAATCACGAAGTGTTTGTACGGAAATACTAACACTTGTCGCACATAGAAGTAATCCTAAAAATACAGCATTTCCTTGTTCCATTCCCATAACAAGACCAGAAACGTAACCACCTACGAATGGTAGAATGATACCTCCAAGTGCAACAGCTAAAGAAGAATTACGATTTGCATTTAATTCCTCTAAGTCTGTTTCAAGTCCTGCCATAAACATTAAAAGAATAACACCGACATTACTTAATTGTGTTAGAAGCTCTGAATTTTCAATCCAACCTAATATAGCTGGACCGATAACGATACCGACAATTAATTTACCGAGTACAGAAGGTTGACCTAGTCTAACACTAAGATCACCAGCAAGCTTTGTACTTAATAAAATAAGTGCAATTTGAAAGAAAAATTCGAAATCCATCGGATCCTCTCCTCATCATTTTTATTTTTATCATACGATTTCTCGGAATTTGCCTAATGAAAATATGTAAACCCATTAAACAAAGGGTCTAATTACAAGTTCTTTTGAACTCGTAATTTGAACCTGTAATTAATATATAATAGATTTTACAAAAAATCAATGAAAAAATGGGAGCTTTTTTAGAGAGAAACGGTGTTATTAGGGATATACATATAAGAATAGCGTGTGAATTTTTATATGTATGAAATAGTATGAAGTCCTTTTTCATTACAAATAATAAAGCTTAAATACGATTTCACGAATTATAAATGTGAAAGGGAGGGCTTATCATTTGAAGTCATTAAAAAACAATTTGTCTATCGTTGCTTTAGGTGGAGTAAATGAAATAGGAAAAAATATGTACGCTATTCAATATGAAAATGATATTATCGTTATTGATTGTGGATCTAAATTTCCAGATGAAAGTTTATTAGGAATTGATTTAATAATTCCAGACATCACATACTTACAAGAAAATAAAGAAAAAATTCGCGGGTTAGTGGTGACGCATGGACATGAGGACCATATTGGTGGAATACCATATTTTTTAAAACAACTAAACGTACCAATCTATGCGACGAAGTTAACGTTAGGTTTAATTGAAATTAAATTAAAAGAGCATAATCTTCAAAATGATACGGAATTAATCGTTATTCACGCAGAATCAGAAATCGATCTCGGTTCTATTAAGACGACATTTTTTAAAACGAATCATAGTATTCCAGACTGTCTCGGTATTGTGTTTCATACACCAGAAGGTACTGTAGTACACACCGGAGATTTTAAATTCGATTTAACACCTGTAAATAACCAACATCCTGATATTCATAAAATGGCTAAAATAGGTAGTGAAGGTGTACTAGCTTTACTATCTGAAAGTACAAATGCAGAACGACCAGGTTTTACTCCATCAGAGAAATCGGTAGGGGAACGGATAGAGGAAATATTTATGAAAGCAAATAGAAAAGTAATTATTTCTACATTTGCTTCTAATGTAAATCGTGTTCAGCAAATAGTTGAAGCTTGCATAAAAACAAATCGAAAACTGGCTTTGCTCGGGAGAAGTATGGTAAATGTAGTAGAAGTTGCTCTAGAGAAAGGGTATTTACATATTCCAGACGGCATGTTAATTGAATCGAATGAGGTAAATCGTTTAGATCCAAAGCAGGTAGCGATACTTTGTACAGGAAGTCAAGGAGAACCGATGGCAGCTTTAGCGCGTTTAGCGAGTGGAAATTATAGGCAAGTTGATGTTTTACCAGAAGATACGGTTATTATAGCCGCGACTCCGATTCCAGGAAATGAACGTAACGTTTCAAGAATTATAGATAATTTATTTGCTTTAGGAGCAAAAGTAATTTATGGATCAGGTAGTTCTACTGGAGTCCATGTATCCGGTCATGCATATCAAGAAGAGTTGAAATTGATGCTCACTTTAATGAAGCCAAAGTATTTTATCCCAATTCATGGAGAGTTTAGAATGCTACATCACCATAGTTTGTTAGCAGAATCAATTGGTGTTGAAAAAGAAAATATCTTTATCGTTCGTAATGGGGATGTTGTAGATATAAGTAATGAAGTGGCCATTCAATCTAGAAAAATACAGGCTGGAAATATATATGTAGATGGATTAGGAATTGGTGATGTTGGAAATGCCTTATTACGTGATCGAAAACAACTTTCAGAAGATGGAATGCTCGTAATAGTTATTACTTTTAATAAAGTGGATGGAGAAATTATTTCAGGTCCTGATATTATATCTCGTGGATTTGTCTATGTTCGTGATTCAGAAGAATTTTTGAAGGAATTAAATAAATTAGCTGTTATTACAATTAATAATTTAAAGAAAGAGAATGTGAATAGCTGGGGTATTTTGAAAAGAGAAGTAAGAGAAGCTTTAGGAAAGTTTATATATACTAGCACGAAAAGAAAACCGATGATCCTTCCTATAATAATAGAGGTTTAAGAGTTAATAAAAAGAATTCTCATAGGGGAATTCTTTTTTGTTTTGAAGACAGAATGAACATATAATGAAATAAATAGAAATGGAAGGAAATAAAAGATGTTATTAAACAAACGCTTTACAATTGGAGAAATGGCAAAAATGCATAATATAGCTGAATCAACTTTACGTTATTATGATGAGAAGGGAATTTTTCATCCGTCCATTGTGGACCCGCAAACAAATTATCGCTATTATACGATCGATCAATTTTCACTATTAGATACGATTAAATTTTTACGCCAATTAAATATTCCATTAAAGGAAATTAAGAAATATATTGATGAAAGAAATCCGGCATACGCACTCAATTTACTGGAAAAACAACAAGAAATGATGTTGAAAAAACAAAGAGAAATTGAATATGCTTTGGCGAAAATGGAGCATAGAATTCATTTAATTAAGGAAGCAACAAAAGCAAAAGCTGAACAAATGGTAATTAAAGAGATCCCGCAGCGAAAAATTACAGCAATTGCGGTTGCCCCGAATACGACGGATGATATGTTTGAGTACTATATTCATTCGTTGCAAAAAAATATGAGACAAATGGATGATAGCTTATTTTCTGGAGATATCGGTGTAACAGTTGCGAAAAAAGGATTAATGCAAAATGAGTTTCAAGCATATAGTAGTGTTTTTATTCTTTTGGATTACATGCCTTTTCAAATACATAGTTCAGATGAAATTAAAGAAGGCATGTTTGCCTGTGTATATCATCATGGACCATATGAAGAAACGGATGAAACATATAAGAAGTTAATGAAATATATTAATCAAGAAGGATACGAAGTAAGTGGCGATGCGATTGAGATAGCATTAATTGATTGGTCTGTAACAGACAATCCAGAGGAGCAAGTAACAGAAATTCAAATTCCTATAATGAAAAAACAAAGCAATAAGTTGTAGGACGCGTATCATTACAAATTGGCCCTAAATATGATAATTAAGTTACCTATTTTTTAATTCTCTATTGACATTCAAGTAACTTGAAGGTTTAAACTGTGAACAGAGCATTGAAAAAGGAGCATTTATATGATGGAAACAACAGAAAAGTTAAGAGAAAAACCGATAAAAAGTTTATTTATTTCTTATTTAATACCAGCCGTTCTAGGAATGGTGTTAATGTCAGTTAATATTGTGATTGATGCGGTTATGATTAGTAGGGGAGTTGGAGCAAACGGATTAGCAGGAGTAAACGTGGCTATTCCAGCGTTTTCAATTTTCTTCTCTATTTCATTATGGATTGGAATGGGCGGGGCAACGTTATATTCCATTGCACTAGGTGAAAATAAATTAGATAGGGCAAGATCTATTTTTACTCAATCCATGACGGTAGCAGTAATTATCGTAGGTGTGTTAGCAGCGATTTGCTTATGGAGAATAGAAGATTTAGCATACTTATTCGGTGCAAACGAAGTGATTTTACCGTATGCGTTAGACTATTTACACGTGTTATTAACATTTGGAATGATATACGTTTTAGAAAATATTTTAAGTACATTTATACGAAATGATGGAAATCCTAATTTAGCAATGGCAGGGCTAGTTGTAACGGCTGTATTAAATATAGTGTTTGACTATATCTTTATTTTCATCTTTGGATGGGGCGTAACAGGTGCGGCTTCAGCGACTATTCTTTCAGCAGCGATTGGCTTCCTTGTATTATTAACGCACTTCTTTAGAAAAAGTAGTATTTTAAAATGGACGAAATTCCATTTTGAATGGGATACAGTTAAACAAATTATGATCATAGGTTTCCCGAGCTTTACAGCAGAAAGTACAGTAGCGATTGTTACGATTGGTTTTAATATTACATTCGTTCAATATGCAGGAGAAGTAGGAGTCGCTTCTTATGCGATGGTGAATAGTATTCATGCGATGACATTACTACTATTCTTCGGTGTTGGAGCAGCGTTACAACCGATCGCTAGTTTCCATTACGGGGCAAATTTATCAGAAAGATTACGTGAAGGATTGCAGTTTGCTGTAAAAATTGCAGTTGTACTTGGGGGCGTAGCAATAATTGTCGGATTATTCTTCGGGAAATATATTATTGGTCTCTTTGATGTCCAATCTCCAGAGTTATTGGAGTTAACATTAACGGGTATTAGCTTGTTCTTTATCCAATATGTATTTTTAGGCTATAACATTGTGTATGGAGAGTACTTCCAATCCGTGCGACAAACGACAAAATCAGTGCTGATTATAATGAGCCGAGGGTTACTATTTATTATTCCATTATTATGGATTATGCCAAAATTATTTGGGATAAACGGAATTTGGCTCGTTATGCCAGTAGCTGAAGTATTGACAGCGATTATTGTATTTACGATGAATCGTATGAAACATCCTGTTCCGTTAAATATGACAGGAAAGAAAGAAGCGATATAATGAAGAAAATCCCCTTGAGCAAGTAAGGGGATTTTTTTACTCTTTTAAACTAATCGCAAAAGATCCATCTGTTTCTTGAACAGACGCGAAAGCAACGCTTTTAATATTCGTGATGCCCTTTTCTTTTAATTCTTTATATAACCACTTTTCGTCCTTATGAATTAACTTTAAGTTATCGTATTGAATTTGCGAATCAACGATAAGGGCAATTGGTAATCCAGCATACGTAACATCTATGTTCAAATCTTTTGGAGTTAATGGTACAAGTTCACGCTTTGGTAAAATGCTAATGGCTCCGTTCGCTTCTAAAATAGCATATTCAATTTCGTGAACACTTGGATATCCTGCGACGCGAAGGTTAGACAGTAGTTCAGCGATTGGATATCTACTTTTTTGTAAGTTTTCAAAAATAATATCACCATGTTTAATTAAAATGATAGGGTGCCCGAGAATAAAACGATTTAGTTTGTTTAGTAAGCTTAATTTTGTAAGAAGCAAATGCAAACATGTAATAACGACCATACCGAGAAAAGCTTGCAAAGCACCAGAGACAGGTATGGCCTGAAAAGCTAAATAAGATAAAAAGATAATAGCACCAAAATCATGAGGAGTTAGTTGTGCTAAAGCAGATTTACCGAGCATCTTAAGTGATAGTAAAAACAAGATAAAAAAGAACGATACGTTACATAAAAAGAGAAGCAATAGGGACACTCCTTCGTGCAAAGTTGTACTTACTGTTCCCAAAAGGAATATAAATATTACTTTCTAGAGGATAAATTAGGGTGAATTGGAATTTGTCTGTATACAAACAAATAAATGGATATTATCATGAAAGAAGAAAAGAACATAGGAGTATATCGATATGAGAAAGAAGAAAATAATTAAGTATATGATAGGGATTATAATGGTTTGCTCTGTTTATGCGGGATTTTTACAATATAACATTTATAAGCATGGGCAAATGAATGCGGCCTATGATGCTGATTATATAATTGTATTAGGCTCGAAAGTAAACGGGACGAAACCATCATACTCCTTGCAATATCGTATTGATAAAGCAGCTGAGTATTTACAATCACATGAGAAAACAATTGCTATTGTGTCTGGAGGGAAAGGAAAAGGAGAAGATATTTCTGAAGCATTAGCAATGAAAAATGGATTAATGAAACTGAAAATTGCAGAAGACCGCATTATAATGGAAGATAAGTCAACGAGTACAGATGAGAATATTACATTCTTAAAACCGTTAATTCCGGACAATATGAAAAAAGGAATGATCGTAACAAACGATTTCCATATGTTTAGAGCGAAAAAAATAGCAGCAAAACAAGGTTTACAATTAGAAGGTCTTCCGGCAAAAACACCGAAACCAATCATCATTCCATCAAATGTACGAGAATATTTAGCGATTACACAATATTGGTTTATGAATCGAATATAGAAAAAGTAATCCCATCTGGAAGTCCAGTCGGGATTGTTTTTGATGAAAATCTTACAAATATGTCATGTTCATGAAAGGTAAAGCGATAGTTTCTAGAACCGATTCCTGACATAATGAAGATAACAAAAACTATTTAGAGGTGAATCGGATGAAAGGAAATAATATATTATCTTCACTATGTTACTTTAGTATCTTTTTTGCACCATTTTTACTGCCAATTATCGTGTACTTCGTTGCGGAGGATGAAGTGAAATACCACGCGAAAAAAGCATTTTGGTCACATATTTTCCCGTATGCGGTTTTATTTGGTGGATTAGCAGTATCGGGCATATATGGTTTAAGCTTCAATCAATCCGATGGTGCTGGAATTGGAATGATGATCACATATGCGGTGTTCATTCTTGTAGGGATTTATTACTTCATTTGGAATATCGTAAAAGGTGTTAAAGTTTTGAAAACAGCGTAATAAGATAAGGAATAATTCGGAGTGAATTTGTCGTTATTTGTCGGTAAGTCGATATCACTTGTCGAATCGTCGATATATTCGAAAAATCGTTGATATAGTGCAAGGAATCGTCGATATATTTAAATAATCGTCGATATAATTTCATGTACCGCATTGATAGACGTTTTAAAAAGAGCAATTCCAAAAGAATTGCTCTTTTTGTGCTTATAAGTTGTGAATATTGAAAAAGATATGTTAATTTTTCATTATGAAGAGAAAAAAGGAGTGTTTTTCATGAATGAGATCATACATAAAATGGAGCAACACGTTTCAGTTCGTAAATATAAAGAAGAATCAATTCCGAAAGATGTAGTAGAAAGAATGGTGCAAGCTGCGCAGCATGCCGCTTCCTCACATTTTGTACAGGCGTATTCTGTTATATATGTAACAGATCAAGACCTAAAGGCTAAACTAGCAGAGTTATCAGGAAATCGTCACGTGAAAGACTGTGCAGCATTCTTTGTTTGTTGTGCAGATTTAAAACGACTTGAAATAGCGTGTGAACAGCATAGTACAGAGATAAAACATGAAGGAGTAGAAGACTTTATCGTTGCAACGGTAGATGCTTCACTTTTCGCGCAAAACTTAGCGTTAGCAGCAGAGTCGTTAGGGTACGGTATTTGTTATATTGGTGGTATTCGTAATAATCCGAGAGAAGTGAGTGAATTGCTTCATTTACCGGATAAAGTATACCCTGTATTCGGAATGACGGTTGGCGTACCAGATGAAAATCATGGAGTGAAACCGCGTTTACCAGTAGCAGCAATCCTTCATGAAAATGGATATGATGAAAAGAGATATGATGAATTATTGAACGAATACGATGAAACGATGAGTTCGTATTACAAAGAAAGATCATCAAATAAGAAGAACGTAACATGGACGGAATCAATGAGTTCGTTTATGGCTAAAGAAAAAAGAATGCATATGAAAGAATTTTTAAGTGAAAAAGGATTTAATAAGAAATGAGTAAAGAGGCAAACCTTTGATACGGGTTTGCCTTTTTTTGAAGGAGAAACACCTAAGCACAGAAAGTTGTTATTCTTTCTGAACTTAGGTATTTTTATTTGCTATTATATACATAGAAATAAAAATTAATAATTTTTTACAAAAGTGATAGAAAATGAGAGTGAAATGCCAATAGTAAGTAAAAGCAGCTGCTAAAGGGGAACTGAGGAAGGAAGATGCTTATGATTTTCAATTCTGAAGAGGATTTAATTATAGCTATGAAAAAACATGATCAAGATGCTTTGAAAGAAGTGATTGATCAATATGGAAAATTAATTTTGTACATTATTCATAAATCATTAAGTACCCCTATTGAAAAACAATATGTGGATGATTGTTATAAAGATGTATTTACTGTCATTTGGTTTCATATCGACCAATTTGATACAGAAAAGGGAAACTTAAAATCTTGGATGATTGGTATTACTAAATTAAAGGCATTGGAATATAAAAAGAAAGTATATAAAGAGAATACAATCGATAAAGACGTCGAAATAGATACAAGTGTCCATGATAGGTATGAAATAGAACAAGAAGAAGAGATTATGGAAATAGTTCAAGATTTAAATAATAAAGATCGATATATCTTTTTAAAGAGGTATATTGATGGATATTCTATTGACGATATTGCGAAAGAATTAAAAGTAACGGCGGATTATATATACAATCGAATTTCTCGTGGGAAGAAAAAAATTCAAAAACTGTGGAAAGGGAGTGTGTAATATGGATAAAAGATTATTATCTATGTTAAATGAACTCCAATATTCAGAGGAAGAAATTGCACGTTTAGAGAAAGAAGCGAATGAGTCTATAAATATAGATAAGTATTATGTAAAAAACGGGGAATTATTAAAGAAATTAACGATGCAAATGTTGGAAGAATCAGTTCGGAAAGAGTTGCAAGAAGGAGAAGAAATCGAGTGTGAAATATTAGTGGAAGAAGGAGGGGTTGTTAATTCTAAAGTTATACCGAATATATTCACGGCAGGTGCTACTTTTTATTATTACATTGTTTTAACTAATACAAGGTTACAAATTATAGCGTTAGATTGTTATTTTAAAAAGTTGAATGAATACAATGTACTAATAAACTCAATTCAAGCAGTTTCGCAACATAAAAAAATGAAAAATGTATATGGAATTAAAATAAATAACAATTATATACAATTAGGAAGTAAAGAGTATAATCAAGAATTAACAATTTTAATTGAAAAGCTAAAACAATGTGGAGTGAAAGAAGAGAGATATAAAGAATTTGAAAAAAGTTGGATGATTTTTTTCAATGTGTTTGTAATAGCGATAGCTGGGCTTTTAGTTTTTAAATATTTAATGTGAAAATAAAAAGCGGCATAATAGCCGCTTTTTATCGTTTAGTTAGTATTTTATTTATGATTTTGTATCTCTAAAATATGTTTCTTATTTTTGATGTAAAATACTCCACCGTACTTAATAATATAAAGCATCTATTATCTTGAAAAACTTACTTATAACAAATGTAAACTTTCAATAAGAAGATACATACCCGTACAACTCAAAAGGATATACGTAAATATTTTGAAAATCCGTTGATTAAGCCATTTGAAAATAATTTGACCTATATACAAACCTAGAAATACGATTGGAATAGCGTAAAAACTTGATTCCCAAATTGTTTTGTTTGTGCCAGTAAAGAGTATTTGAGTTAGTAGACTAATGAAATATATAAACAGATAAAAAGCTAAAGTAGTTGCTCTCAATTTCTCTTTTTTCGTATCAGTTCCTGTAAAGTAAAGTAACAGGGGTGGTCCTGGCATACCGATACTTGTCGTTAAAAGACCAGATAATCCGCCAACGATGAAATCTCTAGATTTTGTTGATTGAATCTTAAAGTTGCATATTAGCATCAACGTTAATAGTAAGAGCAGGATGCTAATTGCTAATTTAAATGTGTTGATGTTAATGGAAGTGAAAATTAAAATACCAAAAGGAACACCAGCTATACTTCCGAATATTAATCTTTTCAGTAGAATAAAATCAATGTCCATTCTTATTTTCCAAATGAGTGATATGGAAATAATTAATGATAAAATGATATTTATTTGTATAGCTTCTTGTGGTAGAAATAACATGAGTAAGAAAGGTGTTGCCATAATAGAAAAGCCAAAACCTGTACTTGTTTGTAAAATAGAAGCTACTAATATAATACATATGAAAATGAATATAATCTCCAAAATAGCCCTCCTACATAATCAGATCCAATACATATTTTAACATAAAGTGAAACTTTAATCAGTGGGGGGCTTACTGCCCTTTAATACGGGAAAAAAGCGGCTAAATAGTCGCTTTTTATGTTGCATTTAATATTCCAATGATGACCCTGTAGCTTTAAAATATTTTTCTCGTGAAGGCGTCATTACACGGATTGCTAATAAACAGGAGAGGAAAAGAATGAGTAATGAGCTGCTTATTACAGTGATTTGAACGGAAAGAAATTGTGCGGATGCCCCAATTGCTAAAATGAAAAAGATTTGGATGAAATTTTTTATGGAATCAAATACGCTATCAATACGTCCTATCATATGTACAGGGATGTTATTTTGATAAAATGTTATAAAGCCAGTACCAGCAAATGATGAAGAAATGCCAAGTAAAATGAAACCACTCGCTGCAACTATAAATGAATTTGAAAAGGCGAAAATTACATAGCCTATTGCTGTGAAAATCATACCTAATCCGATACAATGTTGAATTGGTAATCGTTTAGCAAAGAGAGAAACAAGAAATGAACCGAAAACGTAAGCAGCACCAGTTATACTAACAAGCATGCTATATTCTATATTGGATAAAAACAGTACTTGTCTTGTGAAAACAACTTCTTGTGAATCGAGTGCCATAGAGACAAGCATAGTAGCTTGAAATAAAACGAATATGAGAATAATGTAACTTTCAGTTCGAGCGAATGAAAAAACTTGTTTCCAATCACTTCGTAATGTTTGTACAAAAGTATTTGCAACTTCTTCGTTTTGTTTTGTTTGTAGTGTAATGTTTGGCAAGAAGTAAATGAGAATGGTAGAAAGTAGAAAGGAAAGTGAGTTGCAGTAAATCACAAAGGATGCTGAGTACGTGGTGAGAAGTATTCCAGCAAGAGCTGGACCGATAATAAAAGCCCCGTTTGTAAATAAGCTATTCCAAGCGTTAAATTGAGCGCGTTCTTCAGCTCGTATGAGCATCGTTTTATAAGTGAATGAAGCTGGATCGAAAAATGATGTAGCGATGCGAGTTAAAAAGATAAAAATATAAATGGCCCAAATAGAATCAAATAGTGGAATACAGCCAATAAGAGCTGCCCGAATTATATCTGTGATGAGCATAATGGACCGTTTGTTTAATCGGTCTACTATACTACCAGACCATATTTTTGTAACAACGGTGGCAATTGGACCTACAATCCATAATCCTGCTACAGCAGCAGGGGAGTTTGTGCTATTTAACACCATTAAGTTTAGGGCGATGAGATACATAAAATCACCTAAACGAGAAATTCCTGTTCCCGACAATAATAATAATTTATTTTTCATAAGCAGTTGGACCTTTCTTTCATTGTTTTTTAATCCTGCAGGAAATAGCGTATTCCTCTTCGGAGTTTGATTGACGAGCGGTTTTGTTTTCCCAGCGTAATAAAACTTGTGTAACTTCCCAAGTAAGTTGTTGTAATTCCTCTGGAGTTAAAAATAAATGAGATACAATATGACTGCCTGTATTCGTTCCTTCTGTGCCGCTTTCTTCAATATAGAAATGAGCAGATTTTGCCTTGTAATATTTTTCAATAATTCCTCGTTTTTCTTTCATGTCTACTAATTCAAGTAACCCTCCATCATATAAAATTTGAACGTGATAATGTACGCTACCAGCAGATTTATTTAGTTTAGTAGCTACTTGTTTTGCAGTGAGTGCCTCGTCTTTTAAAAGGTGAAGAATTTGAATGCGAGTTGCATTAGAAATGAGCTTCTGCTGCTCAGCTGAAATAGTAAGTCTATCGTCAAACATTATGGCATCTCCTTTCTTATAATCTAAATTTATTGTACATTCTAAAAAATTAGAACGTAAGGAAAATAAATCGCCTTTTTCCTTTATGTTTCGACATAAATAAAAATAGCATGTATATAAACATGCTATTAAGTGTTAGTAGATTCTTCACTCAGTTTCCCACGATAAAACAGGTAAAGCCATATAAAACTAACAAAAATACAGCATAGAGCTAATAGGCTACCAATAATTTGCGGAGAAAGAATTTCTAAAAGCGCTCCCGTAAAAAACATGGATAACTGAATAAGAGATCCGTAAATGGAATAATGGAATGAAAAAACTTTACCCATCATATTTTCCTTCGTATAAGTTTGAAGTAATGTCGTATCAAGTGGAACGATGATTCCTCCTACTATACGCATACAGAATAATGTAATGATACCGATAATAAGTTAATTGGACAAAATGAATCCGAGAAAGAAAATTCCTTGTAGGAAATAGGCCCAACCGAATGCTTTTTTCATTTTTTCTTTATTATGAGACATATAAAGATTAACGAGGAGGCTTCCAATCATAAGCCCAGCCCCTTGAACCGTATATAAAATTCCAATGTTGGTGTGGAAAATTTTTTCGGCATAGATCGTTAGAAGTAGCTGATAAGCGCCTCCAATAATACCCCATGAAATGCCGACAAGAATTAACGTTAAAATTATTTTTGTTTGTAATATGTATGTATAACCATCTTTTATATCAGTAAAAAATGCTTTTTTCTTGCTACAAGTATCATGAGAAGGAACACTCATATTATAAATAAAATAGGCTGAAATAAAGTATGATAGGCTATTTACTAAAAAAGCGAACTCAATATGTAAAGATTGTACAAGGATTCCGCCTAAAGAAGCACCCATAATAGACATAAAACCATTAATTGTACTAGAAAGAGAGTTAGCAGTTACGAAATGATTTTGGTGTACGATATTTTTTAAGGTTGCTTGTTTAGCTGGCTCAAATAAACAAGAAAGTACGGATAAACATATGTTAGAAATGAAAATAATTTCAATTTTATATAGTGCAAATAAGTAAGTGAGGACGATTATGCCTCGTGAAATATCAGTAAAAATCAGAATCTTCTTTTTAGGGAAACGATCTACAATCCCGCCTATGAATGGACTAAGAAGAAGCTGTGGTAAACCTTTATTTATCAAAGTAAGGGCGACCATAAAAGGCGATTCCGTTATGCTGTAGACAAATGTTAATAAAGCTACCGTATGAAACCAATCTCCAAGTACACTTAATGTTTGCCCATAAAATAGCTTATTGAAGTTTTTATTTATTTTAAGCAGTGTGGAATAAGAAACTGACATAAAAGATTAATCCTTATGTAATAATGATGCTTGAACTTGTTTCTTCCATTCACTTAAATACACTTTCTCCTCTGTAGGAAGTCCAACAGGTAATTGTGCAATTAATTCTAAACTATTTCCGTCAGGATCGTTAAAGTATACGGCGGCATGCGCTAATTCTGGAAAAACAATCGGTTCAATTGGTTCCATTCCAAAATCTTTTCGTGCTGAAATGCCTTTTTGATTTAGCCAATGAATCGCATTTTCTAAATCATGTAAGCTTACTTGAAAGGCGATGTGTCGTAAAGAGGGATGATAATTAACTTTGTATTCTGTGCCTTCCCAAAGACCGAGCCAACTTTCGTTTTCTTTAATCCAAAAGAAAGCAATATCATCTCCTCTTTTATATAATTTCAGTCCAAGTGATTTATAAAAAGATATTGATATCTCTAAGTTACTGACAGGTAAATGTGCTTCGTAAAGACCTTTAATCATTGTACTCCTCCTTAGTAAAATATTTCTTATTTCATAGTAAACTTTTTTTATTAGTTGAAATCACAAAATAGGGGGATATCACTTCATACGAAAGTATGAAAAAACAGCTCAAATATGAGCTGTTTTCGTATAGTTTTTCGTTCATTTGTTAAGGATAGGATATATTAGTATCCGTATCCGCCGCCACCCCAGCAGCTACAACCGATGATGATTAGAAGGATGAATAGTACGATAAGCAAAGCAAATCCACCGCCGAAACCAGCGCAACTTCCACCATAGCTCATATGTTTTCCTCCTTTTGAATAAGTTAATCTATATAATTCATGGACTACTATATACAGTATGTTTTTTGTGTGGAAAAGGAGCCAGTCTCTTTTGTAATTAGACAAACGCCTGTATGGTTATTTTGATTGTATATTGTGCTAGGGGTATGTGAAGAAATCGTTATATACTTTGCGATTTGTTCATAAAAAAATATAAAAATTGTAAAAAAAACCATTTTTATATTTTTTTATGAGAGGATTTGTACTATAATTTTACAAGTAATATTATGGGAAAAGGGAGTTTTAGTAAAGAGATGGAGATGGGAAAATTACACAATAAAATAGAAAACAAAAAGAAAGAGCTAATCCAACTTGTTGCTAGACACGGATTGGATCATGATAAAGTTTTGTTATTTAGCCGAGATTTAGATATACTTATTAATAAGTTTATGAATGTAAAAGATAAATTGCATAAATAATTTGTAGTTTTTTATATTAGGATATTTTGCGAAAAAGGAGAGAAAATTATTTGGAACATTTACAAGAAGAGTTATATAAACAAATAAAAGAAGAAAAAGGTATTGTTACAGTTTTTTTAAAGAGTGGCGTTAGAATAGTAGGAGAAATTGTTGCGATAGACAAATTTACCGTTTTAATGTTAGTTGATGGAAAACAACAACTGATTTACAAGCAGGCTGTATCAACGATAATGAAATAAGACACTCAATTTGAGTGTCTTTTCATTATCGTTTGCAAGCTTCCACGTTAATACCGGCAGCTAGTAATTTCTTTTCTCCATCTTGTTCAATCATTTTTTGTAATTTAGATAGGAAAGAATCAAAGTTTGTATGCTTTGCCACTTGGAATGTCATTTTATGCTCAATTGGTAGCCACGTATCAATATCAGCTTCGTTATGCTGAATTTTCACCTCAAGCTTATCAAGTGCGTTGGCAACTTTTGCTTCGTACGTTTCTTTCGCTTCAAACTCCATCCATAAATCATATAATTCCTCACCGAGAGAACCTTTTAATGTTCGTTTAATATTTAAAATGGCTTCTTGCTCATTTTTTTGTTTTTGTAATTGTAATTCATGACTATTCATTGTATCAAAAGCAGGAATATCACCAGCTTCAGCTTCGACTAGGTCGTGAATGATAACCATTTTAAGTAATTTTTCAATATTTACTTTTTGATCTAAATAAGGCTCGACTAAAATGGCCATTAGAGACATGCGCCACGTATGTTCAGCAACGCTTTCTTGACGTCCGTTAGAAAGCCAGCTATGTCGCATTTCATATTTTAGTTTTTCTGCTAGTGCAATGACTTGTAAAATGTTATGTTCCATCGTGATCCTCCTCATATTTCCATACTATAATTCTAATATGGAAATGAAATGTGTCAATTCTATGAGTATATTGCGATAAATAGATGATGAGCGTATAATACTTATTATATGTGAAAACGCATTATTAAAATAAAAAAATGTTTTATAAAAATGAAAAGGGAAGGTCCGGAATATGGGAGATGAAAATCAAGTGTTTGCTAGACCAGAAAGAAAAAAAAGGAAGTTTGATATTTCTAGCCCAGTGGGCATAATAGTAGGTTTTGCTATTGTAATAGCAGCAATTATGATTGGCGGCGGCGGAGTAAAAGCTTTTAAAAACTTTTTAGATGTTTCATCTATTTTAATTGTAATAGGGGGAACAACTGCGACAATTGTTGTGGCATATCGATTTGGAGAAATAAAAAAATATACGAAAAGTATTTTTACTGTTTTACATAGAAGAGAAGAAGATTTAGAACAGTTAACGGATTTGTTTGTCGATTTTTCGAAAAAGTCTAAAAAACACGGCCTACTTTCTTTAGAAGTTGATGGAGAGCAAGTAGACAATCCTTTTATTCAAAAAGGAATTCGATTAATGTTAAGTGGTTACGATGAAGATGAATTAAAAGAAGTGTTAATGAAAGATGTTGAAACGGAAGTGTATGAGTTAAGAAAAGGGGCAGCATTATTAGATAAAATTGGCGATTTCGCTCCAGCTTGGGGCATGATAGGGACTTTAATCGGTCTTATCATTATGCTTCAAAACTTGCAAGACACATCGCAGATTGGTACAGGGATGGCAGTTGCGATGTTAACGACATTGTATGGGTCAGTACTTGCAAATATGATTGCAATCCCTCTTGCTGAAAAGGTGTATCGTGGTATTGAAGATTTATATACAGAGAAGAAGTTTGTTATTGAAGCGATTTCAGAATTATATCGCGGTCAAATCCCTTCTAAATTAAAGTTGAAACTCGATACATATGTATACGAAACAAAGATAAAAAAAGTAAAACGAGCAGCCTAATATTTCAAGGAGTGGTATGGTGATGATGAAACGACCGCAAAAGGGATCGCCTCGTTGGATGACGACTTTTACAGATTTAACGATGTTATTATTAACTTTCTTTGTATTACTAGTTGCTACATCAAAGCAGGATGCAGTAAAATTGTCAAAGATGCTTGAAAAGTTTAGTGACGTGGAGCAAGTAGATGCAAAAGTAATGGAAAATACAATACCAGATATTTCACATGAAAAAAATGATGAAAAAATGGTCTCGAAAAAAAGAATGGATGAATTATATAAAAAGTTAAAAGCATATGTAGATAATAACGGTATTAGTCAAGTGAATGTATATCGAGAGGATACGGGAGTAAGCGTCGTTATAGTAGATAATTTAATATTTGATACAGGTGACGCGAACGTTAAACTAGAAGCGAAAGAGATAATAAGTCAATTAGTTGGGTTTTTCCAATCAGTACCAAATCCGATTGTTGTTGAAGGGCATACAGATAGTAGACCGATTCATAATGACAAATTCCCTTCTAACTGGGAGCTGTCTTCAGCAAGAGCAGCAAATATGATTCACCACTTAATCGAAGTGTATAATGTGGATGATAAAAGGCTAGCTGCGGTAGGATATGCAGACACAAAGCCAGTTGTACCAAATGATTCACCGCAAAATTGGGAGAAAAACCGTCGCGTTGTCATTTACATAAAAGAATAGTATATTATCATTTTAATAATAAAATAATGAAAATACGAAAATTCTTTTAAAAAAATATTAAATTTTATCATTTTATTTTGTATAATGAGTGAGAATGATAAGGTGAAATATTAAGATATATTTATACATAGAAGGAGAGAATTAAAAAGAATGGCACATAAAATTTTAGTTGTAGACGATGCGATGTTCATGCGAACGATGATTAAAAACTTATTAAAAAGTAATTCTGAATTTGAAATTATTGGTGAAGCAGAGAATGGAGTAGAAGCAATTCAGAAGTTTAAAGAACTTCAACCGGATATTGTAACATTAGATATTACTATGCCAGAAATGGACGGACTTGAAGCGTTAAAAGAAATTATTAAAATTGATTCAAGTGCAAAAGTTGTTATTTGTTCTGCAATGGGACAACAAGGTATGGTATTAGATGCAATTAAGGGTGGAGCAAAAGACTTTATTGTAAAGCCGTTCCAAGCGGATCGAGTAATTGAAGCTTTAACAAAAGTAGCAAACAGCTAATATAGAAGGGGTGCCACAAGGAATCTAAACATTGATAGCGGATATGCGTGTGGCCCCCTTTTTTCTTGCTATAAAACACTAAATTGTTATACATAAATGAAATGTTTGTTAGACAGGTAGGGGATGAAAATGCAAACAGATCTATTAAATATATTTTTTGAAGAATCAGAAGAACATTTACAATCGCTAAATGAAAATGTGCTAACTTTAGAACAAAATCCCACTGATATGGATGTTGTGGGAGAAATATTCCGCTCAGCCCATACATTTAAAGGTATGTCAGCGAGTATGGAATTTACGGAAATGGCGGATTTAACGCATAAAATGGAAAACGTTTTAGATGAAATTCGTCATGGGAATATAGTTGTAAATGCAGAGATTATTGATGTGATTTTTGAGTGCATTGATAATTTAGAGAAGATGGTTGCAGATGTGCAACAAGGCGGAATGGGCAATATTGATGTAATTACAACTAAGCAGAAATTAGAAGCATTATTGAATGGCAATGTAGAAACTCCTGCGGAATATATTGAGCAAGAACCTATAAATAATGATAATGCAGTTTCGCATGAAGTGCATATAACTGTTGAGCAACATGCTATTTTAAAAGCAGTACGTGCAATTATGTGTATTGAAGCACTGCAAAATGTAGGTAATGTACAAAAAACAGTTCCAAGTATTGAAGAAATTGAAGCGGATGCTTTCGGGTTTGAGTTCACAGTATTTATGGATACTGATCAAAGTGAAGAAGAATTAAAACAAGTAGTGCTTCATGTTTCTGAAATTGAGAAAGTAGAAGTGAAGCAAGGACATACATTAAAAGAAGTAGTCTCGAAAGAATTGGGTACACAAGAAGCCGTGCAGGAAGATTTACAAGCGGCTACGCATGTGGAATCAACTAAAGAAGTATCGAAGCAATCAGCTAATGCTACACCTGCTAAAAGCGCTGCAAAAACGAAAAATGGTAAAGTGGAAAATCGTTCCATACGTGTTCAATTGGAAAAAATTGAAAGATTAATGAACATGTTTGAAGAAAGTGTAATTGAGCGTGGTCGTATAGATGAATTGGCACAAGCAATTCAAAATAAGGAATTAATTGAGCATTTAAATCGATTAGGCGATATTTCAAAAGATATTCAAAATGTACTACTAAACATGCGTATGGTACCAATTGAAACGGTATTCAATCGTTTCCCGCGTATGGTACGTATGTTAGCGAAAGATTTAGGGAAGAAAATCGATTTACAAATTACAGGTGAAGACACCGAAGTTGATAAAATTGTTATTGATGAAATCGGTGACCCACTCGTCCATTTAATTCGTAATGCAATTGATCACGGTGTTGAAACTGTTGAACAACGTCGTGATGCAGGGAAAAATGAGACAGGTACGATTAAATTAGAAGCGTTCCATAGTGGAAATCATGTCGTAATTCAAATTACGGATGATGGAAATGGAATTCATAAAGGGAAAGTATTAGAAAAAGCGATTAAAAATGGTGTTGTAACAGAATCTGAGGCAAATAAATTAACGGATCGTGAAGTATTTGATTTGATTTTCCAACCAGGATTTAGTACAGCTGAAGTTGTATCAGACCTTTCTGGGCGTGGCGTTGGATTAGATGTAGTGAAACATACGATCCATAGTTTAGGTGGACATTTAATTATTGATTCTGAAGAAGGAAAAGGTAGTACATTTAGAATTGAACTGCCATTAACGTTGTCCATTATTCAATCTATGCTTGTTCAAACGAATGATAAACGTTATGCTTTCCCTCTTGGTAATATTGTTGAAGCAATTCGGATTAAGAGAGAAGACATCCAATCCTTACAAGGAAAAGATGTGTTAAATTACCGTAATCAAATTATTGAAGTGAAGCATTTAAGTACTGTATTTGGTGAGAAAACAGTAGATGAGGCGTTTGCGTCATATGATGGTCAAATGGTTCCTGTGTTAATTGTTCGTAATACACATCGCAGCTATGGACTTATTGTAAACACAATTATCGGTCAAAGAGAAATAGTCCTAAAGTCATTAGGTGACTTCTTTGCAGAGAGTTCTAATTATTTCTCTGGTGCGACAATTCTCGGTGATGGACGAGTGGTCCTCATTTTAAACCCAGAAGGTTTATAATAGGAATGAAGGAAAGCTCCCCACTTGTATACAATTGGGGAGCTTTTTGGTTAATCGTTACTAATCTAAAAATGGGAATAAATACATATTAACGTTTTATATAATAAGTTTGTTAAAATAAAATGAGAGTTTATATCATTTGATAGAAAAACAGAAATGAGGAGGCAGAGAAAATGCCTGAGCAACACACAAAAGGGGATACGAGCACAATTGTGCTAGAAAAAGAAAATGAGCATTTAACGCCTCAAGAATGCGATATTCTTGGCGAAATTGCAAATATATCATTTGGTTCAGCTTCGACTGTATTATCAACAATCTTAAATAGGCAAGTAAGCATTACTGCTCCTCGCATAGAATTGGTAGATTTATATGATTCAAGCGACGTCGAAGTTCCACACGTTGTATTAAACATTCATTTTACAAAAGGATTAGATATGGAAAACCATCTTGTTCTTAAGCAAGATGTTGCATTATCCATTGCTGATTTAATGATGATGGGAACAGGTGAAGTAGAAGACGGAAAAGAACTTGGTGAATTAGAGCTAAGTGCTGTACAAGAAGCAATGAATCAAATGATGGGGTTCGCAGCTACATCTATGTCTGAATTCTTCCAAGATACAGTAGATATGTCTCCGCCGACAATTAAAGTTGTAAAGTTATCAGAAGAAATGGAGAAAATTTCTGAGATTGATGGGAATCAAACGATTGTTAAAGTATCATTTGATTTAAAGATAGATAATCTTGTAAACTCTAAACTTGTGCAAATTGTTTCAGTTGAACATGCGAAACGAATGGTAAATAAATTAATGCAATTATCTGGTGGAGTAGAAGAAAAAGACGAGCCAGCGGAAGTAGTGGAAACTGAGATTGTAGAAGAACAAGTTGAAAAAGAGCATTTAACACAAGAAGAGAAAGATGTCCTTGGGGAAATTGCAAATATTTCAATTGGTTCCGCTTCAACAGTATTGTCAACACTTTTAAATCAGCCAGTTACAATTAGTACGCCCAATGTAGAATCAATCAATGTTCGTCATTATGACGGAGTACCAGTCCCATTTGTTATTTTAAATGTTGATTTTGTTGAAGGACTAAAGAATGAGAATGTATTCGTATTTACGAAAGATGTCGCTTTAACAATGGTAGATTTAATGATGATGGGAACAGGGGAAGTTGATTCAGAGAAAGAACTTAGTGAATTAGAACTGAGCGGTATTAAAGAGATCATGAACCAAATGATGGGGCACGCTGCAACGGCGATGTCAGAAATATTTCAAGAAAAAATGGACATGACACCACCAAATGTTAAATTCGTAACGTTAAAAGAAGAAATGGAATATTTGGGAGAGTCAATGAAAGTAGACGAACTCGTCCAAATTACGTTCAACCTTGAAATTGGCGACCTGCTTCAATCGAAAATGTATCAAATTTTACCGATTTCAGAAGCGAAAGAAATGGTAAGAAGACTTCTATATCCAATGATGGAAGAGGAAGAAGAGATTGTTACGGAAGAAATTGAAGAAGAAAAAATTGTAGAACCTGTTGTGCAACCTATTGAATTTAAAGAAGTAAAACAAATGGAACCAGTATACATGGACACATCCATTTTACAAAATGTAGAAATGAATGTGAAATTTGTATTTGGAAGCACAGTGAAAACAATTCAAGATATTTTAAGTTTACAAGAGAATGAAGCGGTTGTATTAGATGAGGATATTGACGAGCCAATTCGTATTTATGTAAATGATGTATTGGTGGCGTATGGTGAACTTGTAAATGTAGATGGATTTTTCGGAGTAAAAGTGACGAAATCGCTATAAGTCGTTGAAATAGGAGTTTGAGCTAGTAGATGAAAAACGTAAAGTTTTTTCTAATGAGCTGGTTATTCATAAATGTGTGTCTGTTCTTCCCTCTGCAAAGTCAGGCGGAAGAACAAATTGAGCCAGATCAAAAACTAAATGAAATGAATGTACAAGAAGAAAACAAAGAAGTTCAAGAGCAGCCAGAGCAAGTGGAAGTGAATCAAGGTAAAGAGCAACAACAAGAAGTAGTAAATGAACAAGAGGTCGAAAAAAAGATAGAGACGGATCAAGGGGTTATTACAGTAAATAAGTCGGAATTAAAAGTTGGCGAAGAAGTGCGAGTTATTGTAGAGCCGAAAGAGCAAAATGTTCAAAGTATAAAAGGTATTTTGCGCTTGCCAAAAAACGGCGATCAGTATGAACAAGAAAGAATGCTATCGTTTAAGTATGAAGAGGGAACAAAGCGATGGATTGCTAACTACAAGGTCGAAACTTTTGATTTGCAAGGTGATTGGAATCTTCAGCTCATTCAAAGTTCTAAAGAAGCTGAGAAAGAAGAGCTTATAGAAAATGAAGTGAAAGTCCCATTTATTCGTATAAATAATGACACGCCAACAATAGATAAAGAACTGCCGAAGTTGCATAAAGTTACTGTTGACGAGGCGAAAGAGAAGCTAATTGAACGGAAACAAGGCGATTCTATACGTGTGCGAGTGAAGGCGACAGACGGAGAATCAGTTGTGAAAGAGGTTCGTGTTACATTAAAAGGGAAAGAAAATAAAGAAATTACATTTTTATTAGATTACAATAAGCGCGACATGGATTGGCAAAAAGTATTTGAAATAACGGATGCGTTGCCAATCGGGACATACGAAATACTTGTAGAGATAGTAGATGCGGCCGGCAATAAACTGGTTGAAGAAAGTGAGTATATCGTTTCTATTTTGGAGCAAAAACCAGAAGAGGATAAAAAGGTAGAAGAACGAGAGAATGAAGATAAATTAGAAGATAAGAAAGAAACTGAGGAGCAGGAAGAATCGAAAGTAGAGATTCCACTTCTGGAAGAAAAACCGCCAGTTGTTCAAATTCCGAAGCAAGATGAGAAAATAAACGATTTTATAAAAGAGCCGCTGAAAGAGAAAGAAGAAATTACTTACTTTATAAAAGAGCCGTTGGAAAATCATAAGGAAGTAAGTGATGGAAAGGCTCAAAAAGAGAATAAAAGTAGAAATGACAATGGAGTCGTTTCGAAAAAGAAAGAACAAATAGAAGAACCGCAAAAGAAAAAAGAAGACAGTAGCGAACAAGGAGTACAAGCTTCTAATGTGTTTGCTATTATGTCAGGTTTATTCGTATTGTTTTTAGTTTTAAAGAGTAATAAAGAATGGGGCTAATTATTTCATCGTAATGGAGGCGCTTAAATGGAAATTAAACGTACGACAATTGAAAATAAGACGCTACAACCATTAAAACAGCCTGCAGCTATTTCAGAACATGAGATTCAGAAAGAACGAAAACGTAGTAACCTAGTGTTTACTGGACATTCTAAAATCATTATGAAAAATAATGAAATCGGAATTTTACTTGCTAGTTTAGGTGATGGAAAGATTGTGAAAGAAATGCTTTCTAAAGAGATGGATACAGTGTTACAACTTTTTAAAAAGTTACACACGCTATCTGGAGAAGGAAAGCAAACCGAAAAAGTATATGAACAAATAATGAGAAGCTTGCAAGGGCTTGTAAAACAGGCGCATATAAAAGAACTTCCTTTGTTAGATGGAACGTATGATTTCGCTGAAGTACAACTATCATTTGGCAGAAAGGTACATATTCCGTTGCTAGATGTAAGTGCACTCCTTTCTAGCGTGGAGAGTGATTCATCAGAAGGAAATATAAATTTAATGGTAACGGTTATTACTGCTTACATAACGAAATTGTCTAACGAAACTATTTTAATTAGCGTTACAGATCGCACTGCTAAAGAGCGGGATGTAAGTGTATGGAGAGCGCTCGCAGAAATGAATATGACACAATTATCACAGGCGTTGAAACAAACGATGCAAGAACATAAATGGTCAATGACGTTTCTTTTTCTCTTTATATGGGTTGTTTGTATTATTTTAATTCGAGTTATATAAAAAGGTCGTCACTTTACATTGTGACGACCTCTTTTATATTTTTTCGTAGAAGAATGTATCAAATCTCTGAAGATTATAACGTTCAGGTGTTAAAATTTGTTCTGTGCTACCAACAAATAGTACGCCGCCTTTTCGTAAAGAACGACTAAACTTTTCATAAAGTTTTACCCTTGCTTCTTCAGTAAAGTATATCATTACGTTGCGACAAATGATTAAATCGTAATTTGTATCGAACGACTGCATTAACAGGTCGTGTTGTTTGAACGTGACGTTTTGCTTAATATTTTGATGTAATGAATATATATCATTTTCTTTTGTGAAATGACGCTCTTTCAAATCGATAGGTAATTCTTTTAAAGAACGTTCTGTATATTGACCGCGTTTTGCAGTTTCTAAAATGTGAAAATCAAGATCTGTTGCTTGTATTTCAAAACGAAATGGAGCTAGATGCTTCGATAAAATCAAAGAGAGTGTATATGGTTCTTCACCGGCAGCGCAAGCGGCACTCCACACTTTTAATTTTCCGTTATTTTGTTCAAGTAATTTTGGTAGTGCTTTCGTCTCTAACGTTTGCCAACGTTCTTTATTTCTAAAAAATTCTGAAACGTTAATTGTAATATAATCAATAAAACTTAAAAATAAGTTTTGATCGGTACGTAAATTGCTTAGAAAACTAGTGTAGTTCTCAAAGCCCTTTCTCGAAATAAAAGCGTCGATTCTACGACGCATTCTATCTTGTTTATATGAAGCGATATCCATATTGAATTGTTGTTTAAAACTCGCGATAAAATGATCATAATCTTGTTCAATTATCATATTTATAATAGGCACAATAACGATATTGTGCCTCCCCCTTTACATCATACGGATTTTTTGTTCAAAGTTTTTTTTCATCTGTTTTTCATGTAAACCTGGTAAATCATAAATAACAGCATCAATCCCAGCTTCTTTTGCAATATCAACGGGAATGACAGATGTATGCTTGTCTCCGTTATAAAAACAGAGAACTAAATCGGTATCTTCAATAATTTGTTTAACAAAAAACATATAATCTGATCGGTAAATAGAGTCGGAAGGATGATCAAAAGCAACATACTCGGCTCCGTGTGTTTTTAAATAATCAACGATTTCTTGAAATTCATCTGTTACTGCTTGAAACGGTTGTAGCGTGTAAAGGCATAAATTTTGAGCGAGTCTTTCGTTTTCGACGAAAAAACGAAGTACCTCATTTTCAATAGATTTATAACATAATATGTAAATTTTATGTTTGTGAGCATAGTCAGTTAAAAATTTTTTAATTTCTTCTTGATCTAATGCTGTTAATTGATTTGAACCACAAAGAAAAATATTCATAGAATTGTGCCACCTCATGCTAAATTGTAACATATCTTCTATAAAAAATAACTGCAAAATATTAGTGTTCAGAGTATAATTATAAATAACTAGATTTTACGATTAACTTTAGGAAGAAATAAAAAAATAAAAAGGTGATATATATGCTGCGTTCTATCTCACATAATCCAATTTTATCGCATATACCGCCTGCTACTCAAATGCCGAAAGAAGCAAATGTCAGGACAGGACTTGCATTTTCGGATAATTTGCATGCAGATCCGAAAAAAGATAAATTGCTAGAACAAATGGAAGCATTTGTCGATAACATTGGAGAAATTAAAGAGAAAATTGAAATGGAATTAACACTTGATAACGTAATGGAATACAAAAATACAGTAAAATCATTTTTGAATTTTTACGTTGACAATGTATTGCAATATAAAGATGTCATGTCTCGTCATCCACGTTATGGATATTCACAGAAAATGACGATTGTGAAACAGGCGGAAATGGGATTAAATGAGTTAGAAGATGTTATGAACTTAATTAATACGAAAACAGGACATTTAGAAATGTTAAATCAAATTGGAGAGATCCACGGTTTAATTGTAAATTTAGTCTTGTAAAAGGAAGGAAGCTATATGTACATACAATTATATGAAAAGCTTGTTATTATTCAAAAAGCATATGAAAACATTCACACGCTTGGTGAACAAATATATGAGAATTTAAAAAATAAAAATGTAAATGCAGTTCAAAAGTTACAAGTAGAGCAATTGCATTATATTGAGGGTTTAAAACAATTGTCGAGATCATTTGAAGAAATGGTTGTTCAGTTTTGTAAAGAACAGGGAATGGAATCATTTCGCATAAGTGCGTTATTTTCGTATTTTTCTCAGGAAGAAATTGAAAAAATGGAAAAATTACAAAAAAACTTAACGGAATTAGAAGAGAATGTAAAAATGCTTCTTTTGAAAAATCAATATTACTTAAACGTACTATTAAAAACTACAGAAAGTATTGTGGATTCTGTTTCTGAATATAACTTAGAACGAAACAATAATTCGCAAATCTTTATGAACGAACTATTGTAAAGGGGAAGTGAAGCATTATGAGATTATCTGATTATAATACTCCGCTATCGGGTATGTTAGCGGCACAAATGGGATTACAAACGACGAAACAAAATTTGTCTAACATTCATACACCTGGATATGTGCGTCAAGCGGTGAATTTCGGTTCTGTTGGAGCAAGTAATGGGCATACGCCGGAACAAAGAATAGGATACGGTGTACAAACGTTAGGTGTTGATCGTATTACAGATGAAGTGAAGACGAAACAGTTTAACGACCAATTATCTCAGCTTTCTTACTATAATTATAAAAATTCGGTTTTATCAAGAGTAGAGTCTATGGTAGGAACGACAGGGAAAAATTCACTATCTAGTTTAATGGATGGATTCTTTAATGCTTTTCGGGAAGTTGCAAAAAATCCGGATCAATCAAACTATTACGATACATTAATTTCTGAAACTGGGAAGTTTACAAGTCAGGTAAATAAACTTGCGAAAAATTTAGATTCAGTAGAAGCACAGACGACAGAAGATATTGAAGCGCATGTCAATGAATTTAATCGTCTTGCAGCTAGTTTAGCAGAAGCGAATAAAAAAATTGGACAAGCGGGTACACAAGTGCCGAATCAACTTTTAGACGAGCGAGATCGTATCATTACAGAGATGTCTCAGTATGCCAATATAGAAGTATCTTATGAATCTATGAATCCTAATATCGCAAGTGTTAGAATGAATGGTGTTTTAACTGTAAATGGACAAGATACATATCCGCTCCAATTAAATAAAACGAAAGAACCAATGTCTGTTGAAATTTACGGTTCGGAAATTCCTTTAACTAGTGGTGCGATAAAATCAGCGGTCGATACGAAAGGGCAGATTGCTAGTTATAAAAAAAATCTTGAAGACTTAATGAGTTCAGTAAAAAATGAAGTAAATACAGTGATGGGAAAAGAGTTCTTCGTTGGAGATTATGCGAAAGAGTTGAAATTAAATCCAGAATTCGCGAATGATTTTTCGAAAATGAAAATATCTGCTGAAACTGCAAATAAACTGGCAGGAATTACAGATGACGATTATAAAGAGGGACTTTCTTATAAAAAAGCATTAGACCAATTCATAGTTGGAGTAGCGTCTGATAAAAGTGCAGTGAATGCTTATCGAAGTATTCATGGAGATTTATTAGAAGGTATTCAGCAAGAAAAGATGAGTATCGAAGGCGTGAATATGGAAGAGGAAATGGTTAATTTAATGGCCTTCCAAAAGTACTTCGTAGCGAATTCTAAAGCTATTACTACGATGAATGAAGTGTTTGATAGTCTGTTTTCGATTATCCGATAGGGAATAGTAATTGATTGAAAATAAGTAAGGAGGAGATAGAAATGAGAGTATCTACATTTCAAAATGCAAATTGGGCAAAGAATCAGTTAATGGATTTGAATGTGCAACAGCAATATCATCGAAATCAAGTAACTTCAGGCAAGAAAAATCTTTTTATGAGTGAAGACCCACTTGCAGCAAGTAAATCATTCGCGATTCAACATTCGTTGGCGAATATTGAACAAATGCAAAAAGATATAGCGGATTCTAAAAATGTACTAAGTCAGACAGAAAATACATTGTCAGGTATTGTGAAATCTTTAACGAGAACGGATCAATTAACGGTGCAAGCATTAAATGGACCAAATGGTGAAAAAGAATTAAAGGCAATCGGTGCCGAAATCGATCAAATTTTAAAACAAGTTGTATATTTAGCGAATACGAAAGAGCAAGGTCGCTATCTGTTTGGTGGAGATAGTGCAGAGAAGCCTCCATTTGCGGATGATGGGACATACCAAGGCGGCGAAAAAGATGTAATGTGGAAGCTAAATGATGGTTATGAAATTAAAGCGTTTCGTAAAGGTGAGGACTTACTAACTCCTGTTATTCAAACGTTAGTAAAGATGAAAGACGCGATGCAAAACGGTGATCAAAAAGCGTTACAACCGTTATTAGCGGAAAATAAGAAAAACTTGGATAGTGTTATTAATCGTACAACAGAAGTAGGAGCAACGATGAACACTGTAGATACGTTTAAGACAATTTTAAGCGAGCAAAATCTAGCCCTTCAAGAAAATCGTAAAGAAATCGAAGATGTTGATTTAGCGGTAGCAATTTCTGACTTGGCGTATATTAATGCGACGTATGAAGCGACGCTTAAAGCAGTTAGCACGATGAGCAAAACGAGTATTTTAGACTACATGTAAAAAAATAAGGAGTGAGAAACATGGCAGGAACGTTAACGGGTATTGGCGGTAGACAACAGATTTGGAACCTTGGAAATAATATGATCGATACTTCTAATTTCGTTGAATTAGAAATGAATGCGCTGGATATGAGAAAAACGCCGTATACAAATGAAAAGAATAGCCTTTCACAAGATAAACTTTTATATACAAGTTTAAAATCAGAATTTAGTTCTTTCACGCAAACATTTAAAAATTTAGCGGCTTTTAAAGGAAATGAGAAAAAGGTAACAACATCACAAGACGGTTATATTAATGTAAAAGCTGATGGCGGTGCGATTGCTGGAACTTTTAATATGACGATTACACAGCTTGCGCAGCGTCATCAAATAGCTTCTGACCAAATTGAAAATATAGATGCCAAGATTAATAGTGATGAAACATTAAAACTAGGTGGTAAAGAACTAAAAGTAACATCTGATATGACATATAAAGATTTAATTAATAAAATTAATGATGGAGATTACGGCGTATCAGCATATACACTGGGGAATAAAATTTTCATGACCTCAAAAAAAGAAGGCGAAGATGGAGTAATTAATTTTGAGGGGAACAAATCTTCATTGTTTCAAAAAATAGGTTTAGCTAATGATGACGGCGTAGCGCTTCATGAAATAAATAAAGCGCAAAATGCTGAATATACGATTAATGGTATTAAAGGTGATAGCTCTACCAACACAATTGAAGCACTTCCTGGTGTGAAAATTGAATTGTTAAAAGTAACCGAGGAAAAAGTAGAAGAAAAGCCAGTAGAAAAACCAGAGGTTGATCCAAAGACAACAGAGGCGAAAGCAAAAGGGATAGAACTGAAGTTTACAGTAAGTGACTCAAACGTAACAGATGCATCAAATGTTATTAAAAAGATGGTTGCGGATTATAATAAAGCTGTTTCTACAATAGATATCTTTGCTGGAAAAGGCGGAGCTTTCCAAGGGCAAACTATTATGCAAAGTGTACGCCAAGCGATGAATAACGTCGTAACATTTTCTCAAGATGGTAATTATTTATTCTCATTTGGTATTCAATTAAAACAAGATGGAACGATGGAAGTTAATGACGAAGCATTAACGAAAGCGTTAAAAGAGAAGCCAGATGCAGCGAAGCAATTTTTCTTTAGTTCTAACGGTTTAGGGAAAATGATGGAAGAACCACTTGATAAATTATTCGGTGATAAAGGTATAGTTGGAGAACGTGTGAAAAACATTGATTCACGTGTAAGTGATTTAGATAAAAAGATTAAAGATATTGAAGCACAAAACTTGCAAAAGCAAGATGAAATTGTGAAGAAGTATCAAAGGTTAGAAAGTACATTAGCGGCGCTTGATAGCCAACTAAAAACAATTAAAGCAATGACAAAACAAAAAAGTGATGATTAATGAAAGTTGAGGAAGTGATCGTATGCAAGCATGGCAACGTTATATGCAAAATGATATTATGACGAGTAATCCGATTAAAAATACAATTTTTATTTATGAAAAATGCATTGTAGAGTTTCGTAATTTAGAAGAGCTTTTACATACTTTTAAACTACAAGAAGGGGATGCACTTCTTGAAAAATTAGAACGTATTTTTGAAGAATTAAAGCTTCAATTAAACCCTGAGATTACGAAAGATTTATATGATAGTCTTTATGGTTTATACGATTGGATTAGCGTTCAAATTCAAACGATGAAAGTAACACGTGAAGCGAAAGATATTGATGCGATTGTGAAAGTGTTACAAGATTTAATAGAAGGTTATCGCGGAGCGCTTGAAAATGAACAATGATATTTATCGAGCATTTGTCGGCTGTTTTAATGAAATCGGTGAATTGCAAGTGTCAGATGGAGAGTTTGCTGAGAAGAGTACGATGTTAAATCGCTGGATGATGACATTGGATGAAGAAACGCGTGCGAGAGTTGCGGCAGAAGTAAGCCCATTCATTATTAAGGCAGCACAGCATATTCGAGATAAGCAAAAGATTTTGGAAGAAATGATTATGACAAATGATGGGCGAATGAAAGCAAATTCATTTTACGGTAAATATTAATAATAATGTGTGGGAACGGATTCCTCTTTTTAAAAAAGGGGGTCCATTCCTTCATGTAAATAAAGAATTCCGCTGGTTGAGGTTTCATTTTATGGCTGTAAAAAAAACAGGAGTAATCTAAATAATATAAAAATAAGATTCAGCTAGTCGTAAATATATTGAAATGTTATATAGATTACTACGCTTATACAGTTTTTTTATATTCTTTTTATATTTTTGTATTTTTCTAAAGACAACAATGTAAAAATGGAATAAAATATGTAAGGGTACATAATAGTTAATATTTTAATAAATACATATAGGAAATTAAATAATGAAGTGAAACTTCCATCAGTGGATCATTATGTTCAAAATGGTAAGTTAAAAAGGAAGGGTGTGGAGTATGCCAGATTTAGTGAGTGATGTAAGCCATTATATGAATTATTTAGTGACGAAACGAAATACGGTTTCTAGTAATATTGCAAATGCGAATACACCTGGCTATAAAGCACAAGACGTTACATTTGCTGAGCAAATGAATAAGAGTAGTGCATTATATAAGAGTAATGCTGCGGATTTAAAAAGCAATCCAGATTTATATCAAACGAATGAAATGCACTTACCGACAGTAAATACGAAAAATACTTATGCAAAGATTCAAACGAAATCAATGCAAACGAATAAAGATGGAAATAGTGTGGATGTAACGACAGAAATGCTAGATTTAATGAAAACAAACCAATTATATGGTGTTTCCATTAATGCGATTAATACACAATACGCAATTAACCAAGCAGCGCGTGGACGTTAATAGTAGAAGGAGAGACAACGATGTTTCAGGCAATTAATGCAAGTGGATCAGGGCTGACGACAGCGAGAAAGTGGATGGAAGTTACTTCAAATAATATTGTAAATGCAAATACAACGGCAGCTCCGGGGGCAGATTTGTATGAGCGCCGTAGTGTAGTACTTGAATCAAATAATAGTTTTGCCAATATGTTAGACAGTACACCTACTAACGGGGTGAAAATAAAAAGTATTGAAGCGGACAAAACTGAAAACTTAGTGTATGATCCGACGCATCCACATGCTAATGAAGAGGGATATGTACGTTATCCGAATGTGGATGTGACTGCTGAAATGACGAATGTAATGGTTGCTCAAAAAATGTACGAAGCAAATACAAGTGTATTAAATGCGAATAAAAAAATGCTTGATAAAGATTTAGAAATCGGCCGAGGATAAAGGGGGAATATGGGAAGATGAAAATCCAACCAATGTTAAATACACAGCCATTTGGCGCGATTCAGTCAATTGGTGCACCGAAAACTTCAGAAACACCTGTAGTCGAGGGGAAGAAGTTTATCGATTTATTGGAAGATATGAATCAAACACAAAACAATGCGCAAACAGCAGTATATGATTTACTAACAAAAGGGGTAGGAGAAACACATGACGTTTTAATTCAGCAAAAGAAAGCTGAGTCTCAAATGAAAACGGCTGCTCTTGTACGTGATAATCTTATTGAAAATTATAAGTCACTAATTAATATGCAAATTTAGGAAAATGGACGGGTGTGTTTAAATGGAAAAGTTAAAAAATGTTTTCCAATCGTTAAAAACGTGGCATAAGTTAGTCATTGGTGCTGCGCTTTTAGCAATTGTAACAGGAGCACTTTTATACTTCACCTTGCCAGATAAATATGTTGTTGTATATCAAAATTTAAATGATGCAGACAAGCAAGAGATTACAGCAGAATTATCGAAGCTAGGTGTCGATTACCAATTAGCAGCCGATGGTTCGATTCGTGTGCAAAAGAATGATGCTCCATGGGTTCGAAAAGAAATGAATGGAATGGGATTACCGTTTAATTCAAAAAGCGGTGAGGAAATTTTATTAGAAAGCTCGCTCGGTTCAAGTGAGCAAGATAAAAAAATGAAGCAAATTGTCGGTACGAAAAAGCAACTAGAGCAAGATATTGTAAGAAACTTTGCTGCAATAGAAACGGCAAATGTTCAAATTACATTACCTGAAAAAGAGACGATTTTTGATGAAGAGAAAGCAAAAGGAACAGCAGCGATTACGGTTGGCGTGAAACGTGGTCAACTATTAACAGCTGATCAAGTTGCGGGTATACAGCAAATGATTAGTGCAGCAGTTCCTGGTGTAAAAGCAGAAGAAGTAAGTGTTATTGATAGCAAAAAAGGTGTTATCTCAAAAGGAGCAGATGAAGCACATTCTAGTAGTTCCTCTTCTTATGAGAAAGAAGTAGAGATGCAACATCAAATTGAAGGTAAATTAAAGCAAGACATCGATGCAACGTTAATGACGATGTTTAAGCCGAATGAATATAAAGTGAATACGAAAGTATCTGTAAACTACGATGAAGTTACACGTCAGTCTGAAAAATATGGTGATAAAGGTGTACTTCGTAGTAAACAAGAGCAAGAGGAAAGCTCTACTGCGCAAGAAGGAGCAGATACGAAGCAAGGTGCTGGTATTACAGCAAATGGCGAAGTGCCAAACTACGGTACGAACAATAATCAAAATGGAAAAATTGTCTACGATAATAAAAATGGAAACAAAATCGAAAACTATGAAATAGATAAAACAGTTGAAACGATTAAGAAACATCCAGAATTAACGAAAACAAATGTTGTTGTATGGGTAGATAATGATACGTTAGTAAAACGAAGAATTGATATGACAACATTCAAAGAAGCAATTGGTACAGCAGCTGGACTTCAAGCTGATCCAAATGGCAACTTTACAAATGGTCAAGTTAATGTTGTAACTGTTCAGTTTGATCAACCGAAAGAAGAGAAGCCGAAAGAGCCAGAAGAAAGTGGTATGAATTGGTGGTTAATCGGTGGAATTACAGGTGGCTTATTAGCGC
The DNA here is from genome assembly GCF_040460055.1 of Bacillus cereus group sp. MG4. Lineage (NCBI taxonomy): Bacteria > Bacillati > Bacillota > Bacilli > Caryophanales > Bacillaceae > Bacillus > Bacillus cereus group sp. MG4. Next base: position 5,090,021 of record NZ_JARVGZ010000001.1, read on the forward strand.
TTGTTGGACTAATATGGTTCTTCTTAGCACGACGTAAGAGAAAGAAAGAAGAAGAGGAATATGAAGAATACTTAGCAGAAGAGGAAGTTGCTGCAAGTAGTGAAAGTATTATGGAAATTCCTGAAGAGAAAATAGTACCAGAGCCAAAAGCAAAACCTGAACCAGAAGAACCGAAAGAACCGACGTTAGATGAACAAGTGCAGGATGCTACGAAAGAACATGTAGAAGGTACTGCAAAAGTAATTAAAAAATGGTTAAACGGACAGTAAGGGAGGAACAACGATGTTAGATGAAATCTCCTCCAAAGAAAAAGCTGCCATCCTCATTCGTACATTAAATGAAGAGGTGGCAGCAAAAGTCATTGAATATATGACGGCTGAGGAAAAAGAAGTGTTACTGCGTGAAATCGCGAAGTTTCGTGTATATAAACCAGAAACGTTAGAGAATGTACTAGGGGAGTTCTTATATGAACTTAATGTAAAAGAATTGAACTTAGTCACTCCAGATAAAGAGTACATTCGTCGCATATTTAAAAATATGCCAGAAGAGGATCTGGAAAAATTATTGGAAGACCTTTGGTATAACAAAGATAATCCATTTGAATTCTTAAATTCACTTACAGATTTAGAGCCACTTCTTACAGTGCTTAATGATGAATCACCACAAACAATTGCAATTATCGCTTCTTACATTAAACCGCAGCTTGCTTCTCAGTTAATTGAGAGATTGCCAGATCATAAGCGAGTAGAAACGGTAATGGGTATTGCGAAACTAGAACAAGTTGACGGTGAATTAATTAATCAAATTGGTGAGTTATTAAAAGCGAAATTAAATAATATGGCATTTAGTGCAATTAATAAAACAGATGGCTTGAAAACAATTGTGAACATTTTAAATAACGTTTCACGAGGCGTTGAAAAAACAGTCTTTCAAAAGCTGGATGAAGTTGATTATGCATTATCTGAGAAAATTAAAGAAAATATGTTTGTCTTTGAAGACTTACTTGGTCTTGAAGATCTTGCGCTTCGCCGTGTACTAGAGGAAATTACAGATAACGGTGTCATTGCAAAAGCGCTTAAAATTGCAAAAGAAGAAATTAAAGAGAAATTATTTACATGTATGTCTTCAAACCGTAAAGAGATGATTCTGGAAGAATTAGATGGCTTAGGGCCACTTAAGATGACGGATGCTGAGAAAGCACAGCAAACAATCACAGGTACGGTGAAAAAGCTAGAGAAAGAAGGAAGAATTATCGTTCAAAGAGGTGAAGATGATGTCCTTATTTAAAAACAGAATTCCGAAGAATTCTGTTTCTTTTTCTGAAGAAACGTATGAATTACAATTTCCAAAACCAATACCAGTTCACGTAGAAGAAGAAATACAAGTGGATCATGAAGAACTTCTTGCGCAGCAACAATCATTGCATGTTGAACTGAATCAACTAAGGCAAGAACAGCAAATGTTAGAACGAGAGCGCCAGCAATTATTACATGATCAAGAACAATTTCAAATGCACGTTCAGCAGCAGATGAAAGAAATAGAATCGGCACATATGCAGTTTCAAAAAGAGCAACAAGAAATAGCATACGAATGGACGGAATTGTTATGGGATCAATCTTTTCAACTAGCAGAAAAAATTGTGAATCAAGCAGTTGATGCGCGATTGCTTGATGTGCTACCTATTTTAACTGGTATCGTTCAAACATTGCCTACTTCGTTTGAAAAATTAGTCATTACCGTACATCCTGAAACATTTGAACGTATTCAAGAAGAGAAGGAAAATACGAAAGAGTATTGGTTACTACAATTAGTAGAATGGAAATACGATTTCTCCTTACAGTTCGGTGAATTTGTTCTGGAAGAAGAGAAAGAGTTCTTTGAATTTAAATTTGCACCTATATTTGCGAAACTTCGCCAGAAATGGGAAGAAGAGAAGTTATTTGAGGAGCAAAATGTATGAATCGACTGTTAATGAATGAAAACCAAAAATGGAATACGTTTATTGAAACGCCGTTTTTTACGAAAGTCGGTAAAGTTCATAGTGTGCAAGAGCAGTTTTTCGTAGCGAAAGGGCCAAAGGCGAAAATTGGTGATGTTTGTCTCGTCGGAGAACATAGCGTTTTATGTGAAGTAATTGCGATTGAAAAAGAAAACAATATGTTACTCCCATTTGAACAGACAGAAAAAGTATGTTACGGAGATTCAGTTACATTAATTGCTGAAGATGTTGTTATTCCTCGTGGTAATCATTTACTCGGAAAAGTGTTAAGTGCAAATGGCGAAGTGCTAAATGAAAACGCTGAAAACATTCCATTGCAAAAAATAAAGTTAGATGCTCCGCCTATTCATGCATTTGAACGGGAAGAGATTACTGATGTATTTGAAACGGGAATTAAATCCATTGATTCTATGCTAACAATTGGTATCGGTCAAAAGATTGGTATTTTCGCTGGATCAGGTGTTGGTAAATCTACTTTACTCGGAATGATTGCCAAAAATGCAAAAGCTGATATAAACGTTATTAGTTTAGTAGGAGAACGTGGCCGGGAAGTAAAAGACTTTATTCGAAAAGAATTAGGCGAGGAAGGCATGAAGAAAAGCGTCGTTGTCGTAGCGACGTCAGATGAAAGTCATCTTATGCAACTTCGTGCAGCTAAGCTTGCAACATCTATCGCGGAACATTTCCGAGACCAGGGCAATAACGTACTACTTATGATGGACTCTGTTACTCGTTTTGCTGATGCACGTAGAAGTGTTGATATTGCCGTTAAAGAGTTACCGATTGGCGGTAAAACACTCTTAATGGAAAGTTATATGAAGAAGCTGTTAGAGCGATCTGGGAAAACGCAAAAGGGATCTATAACAGGTATTTATACCGTACTTGTTGATGGAGACGATTTAAACGGTCCTGTACCAGATTTAGCACGTGGTATTTTAGATGGACATATTGTATTAAAACGTGAGCTTGCAACGCTTAGTCATTACCCTGCTATTTCAGTGCTAGATTCAGTAAGTAGGATTATGGAAGAAATCGTTTCGCCAACCCATTGGCAACTTGCAAATGAAATGAGAAAAATTTTATCTATTTATAAAGAAAATGAATTATATTTCAAATTAGGAACGATTCAAGAAAATGAAGAAAATGCTTATGTTTTTGAATGTAAAAATAAAGTAGAAGGTATAAATTCATTTTTAAAACAAGGTCGATCAGATCGTTTCCAATTTGATGATATTGTTCAAGCAGTGCACCATATAGTATAAGACCTCGCGCCCTGCAGGTCTTATTTTTTTGTTTTTTAATATTTCACAGATTTTTTTGGAAAAAAACTATATAATAGAAAAAGAGAGCGTTATAATAGGAAGGGGCTATGAAAACAGGTGGATAAGCAGCAGTACGATACGATAAAATTGCAAGTAAATCAAGAAAAAGAACAGATCTTGAAAGAAGTGTATGAATTAACAGCTGAAAAAAGAAAAATAGAACGAAAAAAAGAATATGATTTATATGTTGTGAAATCGCGTAGTAAAGTCGTACAAACTGGGCAACGTATTATGGCTGGTATGCTTTCCTCACATACGTTTTCACCTGAAAGAATAGAAGAATGGAATCGGAAAATTAAAAAAACAGAAGATTTTATTCAAAAAAATGAAAGCCTTTTAGAACAAGTAAAAGAAAAAGAACGTGTCATTGATGAGATGTATCAAGAAGAGTGTAAAAAGCTTGCAAAAGTAAGAGAAAAGCAGGAAGAAAAAATGCTTCTTGATTTGAAAATGTGTATGAATGGATGAGGTGAATGTAGTGATACAGTCTGTATTACCGGTGCAACAAAGTTTACCTCCGCAAAAAGAAAAAGGGCTAGAAGTACAATCTAAAAGTGAAGATTCTTCATTCGATCGTACGATGAGAATGGAAAATAAAAAGCAGCCGCAAACGGAGAAAACAAAGCGAGAAGATGCACCAGAAGATAGAAAAGAACATATTCTTTCTAAAAAATCGGCAACGAAAGAAGAGCCTAATGTAAACAAAGAAGAAAAAAAAGAGACAGAACAGTTGTTATTAGCTGTATCTGAGCAAATGGTTGCAATTGAGCAATTACGTGTGCAGCCAGAATTTTTATATCAATACATACAAAAAATACAAGAGCTATATAAAGAATATGGAAATATAAAACTTAACGAATTACCCGCAGGTGAATTACAACAGTTACAAGAGCTCCTTTCAAATATGAATATCAAAAATGCTATATGTTTAGAAGATACAATGCAAATGGCATTAGATAAAGTGAAGATGCCAGAACAAATGATGCAAGTATTGAAAGTCGTAGAAACAGAGACTTGTAATATTGCAAAGAAACAAGAAGAGTCCAAAGACTTAGATTTAGATCTTCCGAAAGCTGAGGGCGATGATGTAAATATAGAGTTGCCAGAAGGTGATGTATTAAACGATTCGAATTCTGCGGGTGCGGAGTTATTAAATAAAGCGACGAGTACCGATTCAATAGGAAAATCCAATAGTGGCGCTGAGAAAGTTTCATTGCCTGACTTAGGGAAGAAAATGGAAGCACAAGTAGAAGCACTGCAAAAGTTTGTAGTGAAACAAGAACGTGTTTTATTTCAGTTAAATCCAGAAAAGCTCGGTACATTAACAGTGTTTATGAAAAAACATGGAGATCAAATTGATGTTCACGTAGAAATGGAAAAACACGATGCGAAAAAACGTGTTGAAATCATTTTTGATGAATTAAGACTGAAGTTAAAAGAAAAAGAAATCAATATTCAAATTAGCTATTCAGATAAAGATGAAAATCGTAAAGAGCAGCGAGAACAAGAGCAAAGGCAAAAGCAACAACTAGCAAGTACGAAACATGGGAAACGAGAATCAAAAGAATTTGCGGGATTATTGGAGGAATAAAGCGTGCCAACAGTTGGATTAAATACAACGAGTACAAATCATATTCCGTTGCAAGCAGGAGCACAGAATAGGAACGCATCTGTTAACGGTGCACAACCGGCAGTAGGGCAAACGAATGGAGTAGCGGCAGGAGAACAAAAGACGCCTGGTGTAATGGGGAAAGATGATTTCCTAAAATTGTTTTTAGCGAGTTTCCAACATCAAGATCCATTTAATGCGATGGATATGAATCAAATGATGAACCAAACAGCGCAATTATCTCTTATGGAACAAGTACAGAATATGACAAAAGCAGTAGACTCTTTAAAAACGACAATGTATTCGACAGCGCTTGATGGTGGAATGAAGTTTTTAGGGAAGTATGTAAGAGGTGTTGACGGTGATGGTAAAAAAGTCACTGGTCAAGTAGAGACAGTTCGCCTCGCAGAAAATAATGAGGTACAGCTCGTTATTGATAATAAAGTTGTATCCCTTCGTTTCGTTGAGAGAGTGTCCGATAAACCAATTGGAGAAACAAATCCAGAAGATGCGAAGAAAGACGAGAAAAAAGTAACAGAAGAAGTAAAAACTACAAATTCATAAGGAGTGTCCATACGTTATGATTAAAGCGTTATATACAAGTATTACAGGAATGAATGCAACACAAAATGCATTAAGTGTAACTTCAAATAATATTGCGAATGCACAAACAGTAGGGTATAAAAAACAAAAAGCTATGTTTGATGATTTACTATATAACAACTCAATTGGTTCAAAAGGTGACAATAAATACGCTGGAACGAATCCGAAAAGTATCGGTAACGGTGTGAAAATGAGCGGTACAGTTACAGACTATAGCGACGGAACAATTACGTTAACTGGTGGTAAAACACAAGCGGCAATGGAAGGTAATGGTTTCTTCGTAGTAGGTGATTCAGCAGGCGGAAATATGGAATTTACTCGTAAAGGTACGTTTGGAATATCTTCAAATTACTATATTACGAACACAGAAGGTCAATACGTATTTGCATACCCTGCAAATGCAGCAACAGGTGAAGTTGATTTATCTGGTATTCCAGGACCATTACAAATCCCGATGGGAACTGCAATTGGTGGTATTCAAACAACGAAGGGTACAATTAAAGGGAATATCCCGGTGAATGAAAGTAAAATTACGCAAGATTTACCATTTTATGATGATGCCGGTAATACATGGACGATGCGTGTAGAATTTACGAAAACGAGTGAACACGAGTATACATATAAAGTTCAAAGACGTAATGACTCGGCAAAAGATCCAAAGTTTGAAGAGGTTACAGGAGCAGGGTCAACAGGTACTTTGAAATTTAATAATGTTGGAAATCCAGATCCGGTACAACAAGGAGCAAATATCCCGTTTAACGGCGGAACGATAAATTTAGATTTTAGTAATTTAACAAATCATCCGACGGATAAAACATTATCAGTAACAGATGTAGACGGTAGAGCAGCAGCAACTGTTAAAGATTGCTTTATTGCTGACGGTGGATACGTAATGGTAAAATACTCTGATGGAAGTATGAAGTCAGCTGGTCAATTAGCTGTTGCGATGTTCCCGAACGAAGGTGGACTAATGAAAACAGGTAATGGTAACTATACAGCGACGAATACAACGGGTATTTTAGCACTTGGTGCATCTGGTCAAAACGGCGCAGGTAAAGTACGTGGTGGTGCACAAGAAGGTGCAAACGTAGATTTATCTGTAGAATTCGTTGATTTAATGCTTTATCAACGCGGATTCCAAGGAAATGCGAAAGTAATTAAAGTATCAGATGAAGTATTAAATGAAGTTGTAAACTTAATTCGATAATATATAATAAAGAAAAATTGTAATGTAGTAGGAAGGATTTTTTATTCGTATGACAAGACAAGAACGAATTTTACAATTGCCTTTTTTCGAAAATAAACGTGAACTTGCCGAGCAAGTGTTAAAAATGGAACGAGAAGAGCATGTATATTTACCAGATCAATTTGAAATTAAGCAAGTCCCTCCGTACTCATTTGGTGAAAAACAAGCAATCATCGGTCGTATTCACGAATTTTATTTCGTAAGTGTTGGTAGCGATAGCGTTTGGAAGTATCAACTGTTTAAAGATGAGATGAAATGCCGTGAGTTTTTTGTTACGTTGCCGGATATTGCGGATCAGCAGATAGCGTTTTGGTTCAATAACATCGAGTTACTGAACAGGTCTTAAAAGATTTTAAAAGATCTTAAAGCACTTTTTAGGTTTTGAGAGAGGGCCTGGCGGTGTGTGGTGGCGGTTAGTGCCTAATAGATGCTCGACTGGTGTTTAAGACCGGAAATATGTAGAGTTACTAGGTTAGTTTGGGAAGATGTAAGCGAAGTGTAGTGGCAAAAATAGATCTATGAAAGGTTACTGGGATGGTTAATCGTTTTATGGCAGACCAGTGCCTTTTGGATCGTTTGTGCCGATAGATTTTTATAAAAGGAGAGGTGAGGAGGATGGCGCAGAATAAGTATCGCGTTACATTCATTTCGCCGAGTGAGGTTGAGCAGCGGACTGTAATGTCGGCGAGTAGTTTGCCAGATTTAATTCGTAAAGTAGAGAGTATTATTGCTGATCCGAACGGTTATTTTGTAAATGATAAAAAAAATAATTGCTATTTTAAAGTGATTAAAGAAAATGTTACGTTTATTCAATATGAGTTGCTATTTTCAGATAAAGAGATTCATATTGAAAAATTAAAACATATAGCACCGGCAGTATTAAAACGATTATTTGAAAAAATAAATGATCCAGAACTATATGCGCTTGCGCTACTTGATGTTGATATAGCAACGAAAGAATATGTGCTAGCAGAAATGAATACAGAGTTAAGAATAAGAGTAGAAACAGAGCTTTCGAAAAAATGGGAAGCGATGCCGACAGAAATTGTAGGAGCACAAGAAGTGTTATTAGAAGCACTTGCTTCGTTTATACAAGAGTAATTGCTTTTCTAAATAAAGAAATGAATCGTTCGACTATCTATATTTTTCATATAGGTAGTTGACTTTTTCGGTTTAATAAAGCTTAATAATTAGATATATGGAAATAATGAAAGGGGAGCGACACCTTTATGTCACAAGCACAAAGTATTTTATTAGAAAGCGGAACAAATGAATTAGAGATTGTTACATATACTGTTGGTGAAAACCTATTTAGTATTAACGTAATGAAAGTACGTGAAATCATCAATCCATTCCCTGTTACAACTGTGCCAGAATCTCATCATGCAGTTGAAGGTGTTGTTCAAGTACGTGGTGAAATATTACCTGTTATTAACTTAGCAACGGCTCTTAATTTAAAATCAACAAAGCCACTTGATCAAACGAAATTTATTATCTCTGAATTAAACCAAATGAAGGTTATTTTCCGCGTTGATGAAGTGCATCGTATTCAACGTATTTCGTGGGAACAAATTGATGAACCAGCTTCATTGTCTATGGGACTAGAAGAAACGACATCTGGTATTGTAAAACTAGATGGAAAAATCATTTTACTATTAGATTATGAAAAAATTGTATGCGAAATTAGCGGTACTGGTTATGACAATAAATCACTTGCAGGGTTAGAACAGAAAACAGATCGAGCTGAAAAAGTGATTTATATTGCAGAAGATTCAGCAATGCTTCGCCAAATATTAGAAGAAACATTATCATCAGCTGGATATACGAAAATGAACTTCTTCAGCAATGGCGCAGAAGCGTTAGCGCAAATTGAAAAGTTAGCGAAAGAGCAAGGAGAAAAAATGTTTGAACATATTCATTTGCTAATTACAGATATTGAAATGCCGAAAATGGATGGGCACCATTTAACGAAAGTAATTAAAGATGGTGAAGTAACGAATCGTTTACCAATCGTTATTTTCTCTTCCTTAATTACAAATGAATTATTCCATAAAGGCGAAGCTGTAGGTGCGAATGCTCAAGTAAGTAAGCCAGATATTCAAGAGTTAATTGGTTTAGTTGATAAGTTAGTGTTGTAAAAGAGTTTTAAAAGCGCCTTTTTGCTTGAATAGAATCTCTAGCCATGTGTGGGAGCGGTCAGTGCTTAAGAGAGCCCCATACCATGTGAGACCAGAGATAGGAAGTGGTTTTAGGCAAATGGGATAAGTGGGACACTGAGATAGTTGTAGAAGAGTACGTGTACGATCTGCTTCTAATGGAAGCTCTAGCTATGTGTGGTGGCGCTCAGTGCTTAATAGAGGCCCATGCGATGTGAGACCAGAGATATAGAGTAGTTTTAGGTAAATAGAAGAAGTGAGGCTTCGATTGAGGATTTGCAGACTCTATTTACAACTCTATTCTTTTAGTGGAGAGAAGGGAACTAGCCATGTGTAGTATTGGTTAGTTCTTTTTTATTGTTCTATACGCTGTCTAGGTAGAAAGATGGAACGTTTTTGGAGTGTTTGTGGTTGTATGTATGAAAAATCTTTATTTGAAGATTTTTGATTTGAAAATATAAAAAACGTATCTTTGGATTATTTTAGTAATTTTTCGTGATAACGCAAACTTTTTCGGTGAAATTACATTCTAAATACCATATAATATAATTAAAAGTAGTTAATATGCAATTATACATATTAATGAAAAAATCTTTTTCTATTTCTATACTTTCTATACGTTTTTGTATGTTTATCATTTGACAGACAATTTCGAAATGTTATAATATGGATATGTAAAAATTGCTATTTTCTGAGAAGACATGGGAGTCAGATGAGAATTGTGAAAGGATGAGGGGGAGTGACACAGATTATGTATCACCACACAGCAATCAATGTATTAAGTCTCTTACAAAACATGTCAAATAATAAAATGAACGATACGCAACTAGAAGCGGAATTAAAAAAAATAGAAAAACAATTCCAAGTAAAGTATGAAGAACTAGTTGATTTACATAATAGAATGGTATTATTTCAAATAGATATAGAAAAACATGGCGGGATGCGAGTATATGAAAAGTCAGCGATTACATGGCTGAAGTCTGAACTAGAGTTACTATATGAAGTGTATCAATTTTGCCAACGTCACGGTTTAAACATTATTAATATTTCAAAATACGTTAGTAAAAACGAACTAAATCTTTTCCCGAAAACAGAAAGTCAATTACAAAATACGTATTACAAATTAAAAAAATGCGAAATACCGTTTGAAAATATTGAAAAGCAAAAACCTGGACGAAAGCGAAAATATACACCTGTAAAAGAAGCAATCGTTGAAATGAAAAAAGAAAACAATCACGTATTAATAGAGGAAGTACAGCATAAAGAGAATGAAAAAAGCCTCGTAACAGTTATATCTGGTATCGTTGATAACTTTGAAACAATTAGTCAACATAGTGAAAGAAAAGAAAATGAATTACATCAGTTTATGGAAGGTATTTATAAACTTTCTAGCATGGCTGCAGGGCATTTCAAAGAAGAGTCTAGTAGAAGTAGTCTAGAAAGTGAATTAAGAGCGCTACAATTGGAAAACGAAAGGTTAAAACGAGAAAAAGAAGAACTTGTGCAAGATGTGAAAGACATGACGCAACAGTTAGTTTATTTCATTAAAAGTTCTGATGTCGATCAAATTCGTAAATTACCAACCTTCGTACAACAATGCAAAATAGAATTAAATAAGCTAGGTTTATATAACGCACAAGACGGAAAAATGAAAATAAGAATTGACCGTAGAGGACAAGTTATGACGGTAGCACCATAGAAGTATTGGGTACAAAATAAAAGGGAGATACATAGTTTATATGTATTTCCCTTTTGTTTTGTGTGGAATCGTTTCAAAGAGTGGAATGACAATTATGATTGCAGTAATTTATATACCATTTGTGGGATTTGATTCGCTTGTGAAACCATACTAAGTGCAACTTCAGTTAACAATTTAAACTTTAAAAAATCACTCATCTCTTGTGCCATATCCGCATCTTCAATTCGAGAAGAGGCATCTGTTAACGCTGTACTTTGACTATTTAAATTTTCGATATTAAATTGCAAACGGTTAATCATAGCGCCAAGATCGGCACGGTGAAGTGATACGCTTTGCAATGCCTCTTCAATTTTACGAATCGCCGTTCTTGCTTCTTGTTCTGTTGAAATGTTGATGTCATGTTGTGTAGGGGCAGGGGAAATATGTTTCGTAATATCTAGTGTATGCCCGATATCATCTAACGTAATAGAACGGTTTTGTCCAGCAAACACAGATAAATCATTAAACTCAGTCGTCTCATCAATATAGCCAATTTGCTCTGATAAAGATTGAAATTCTTTATTTAGTGAATCGCAGTTTTTATTTGAATTTGTACCACTTGCAGATTGAACAGCTAAATCACGCATACGCTGTAAAACATTTGTCACAGTTTGAAGAGCAGCCTCCGCTGTACGCAGCATCGATATCGCATCCTCATTATTACGAATCACCACACGCATACCACTTGCTCTCGCATGCATACGAGTCACAATCGCAATATTAGCTGGATTATCAGAAGCATAGTTTAACTTCTTACCAGTAGCCAAATGCTCCATCGCAACATTCATACGTTTTTCATTCTTATATAGCGATTGCCTAGCATTCATACTCAAAACATTCGTACCAATACGCATAAATGGACACTCCTTATAGATTGATATAGTCGGTAACTCTAAATCTAATAAACGGTTATGGAAGGATAAAGGGCTTATGCTTATTTGTTGCTTGTGTTTTAACCTAAGAGGGAATCAAGATAAGCACTGACCGCTTCTATGCATTGCGGGTGCTCTCTTCTACATAAAAAAAGAAAGCTTTTGCAAATAATCTATCTATATAGAAAAATAAACCTCTCCGCAAGCAGAGAGGTTTATTCATGAAACTAACTCAAATGGCTTATTGTAATAATTTAGAAACCATTTGTGGAGTTTGGTTTGCTTGAGAAAGCATGCTGATACCAGCTTCGTTCAAGATTTTGAACTTAGTCATTTCAGACATTTCTTTCGCCATGTCAGCGTCTTCGATTTGAGAAGCAGCTGAAGCCATGCTTGAAGATTGGCTCTTCAGGTTGTTTACGTTAAAGTCAAGACGGTTTAATGTAGCACCTAAAGTTGCACGATTAGAAGCAATTTGTTCAATTGCTTTATCGATTTTTGCAATTGAATCATTTGCGTCTATGTTAGCAGAAAGTTTATCAATTGCAGTGGCATCAAATGTAGCCAAAGCACCAGTAGTAGCTGTTGTAAACGCCGTAGATTTATTAGCAGCAGTTTTATATGCTTCTAATGCAGCTTGTTGATTAGCTGTTAGCTTGTCTTTAATTTGATCAAATCCAGAAACTAATTTATCAAAAGCTTTTCTAGCATTTTCTTTATCATCAGTAGTTGGAGTTCCAGTAGTAGCTTTTGTAAATGCAGCTTTAGCATCTGCAATATCTGTTTTTGTTGCAAGAGCACCAACTTTTAAATCTTTAACACCTAATGATTCAGCAGAAGTATTAGATAATTCGATACCGATTTGTTTTGTTTTATCATCAGAATCAAGAGTTTGGATATTAATTGTAGGATGTTCTCCATTTAAAAGTTTTTTGTCATTAAATTGAGTGTTAGTTGAAATATAGTCAATTTGTTTTTGTAACTCACTAAATTCTTTTTGAAGAGCAGCTTTGTTGTCATCTGTATTAGTGCCGTTTGCAGATTGGTTAGCGATGTCACGCATACGAAGTAAAATGTTAGAAACAGAGTTTAAAGCTGAATCAGCAGTACGAATTAAAGAGATACCATCTTGTGTATTATTTGAAGCTACATTTAGACCACTTTCACGAGCACGCATACGAGTTGCAATAGCAAGGCCTGCTGCATCGTCAGAAGCGTTGTTAATACGTTTACCACTTGATAAACGGTCCATAGCGTTACTCATTTTAGCTTGGTTTTGACGCATGTATTCTTGTGTACGCATACTATTAATGTTTGTATTAATTCTCATTTTTAGTTCTCCTTTATATGTGATATTTTGTAAGGTTTAATTATTGTAATAATTTAGAAACCATTTGTGGTGTTTGGTTAGCTTGAGAAAGCATGCTAATACCAGCTTCATTCAAGATTTTGAACTTAGTCATTTCAGACATTTCTTTTGCCATGTCAGCATCTTCGATTTGGGAAGCAGCTGAAGCCATGCTCGAAGATTGGCTCTTCAGGTTATTTACATTAAAGTCAAGACGGTTTAATGTAGCGCCAAGAGTCGCACGGTTAGAAGCGATTTGTTCAATTGCTGTGTCAATTTTTTTAATCGCATTATTTGCATCTACACCAGTTGTAGGTGGATTCTCTTTAAAAGCAGCTTCTGCCTTGTCAAATTCTCCAGTGGCCATTAAAGCTGTTACCACAGGATCGATGTCTGTGTCGGCAGCTGGATAAGTAGTTCCTACAGCTTTAGCTGCATCGGTACCTAAAGAATCTTTAATTTTAATGAAATCAGGTGCTAATTTGTCATATGCAGCTTTAGCATCAGCTTTAGCTTTTGTTAAAACACCAGCATCAGTTGCAGGACTTGCCGCTTTTAATGTTTTATAATTTGTAAATGCATCTTTTAGTTCAGTAAGGTCTGGAGCTTGAGCACCAATTTTTAAATCCTTAATTCCTAATGCTTGAATAGAAGTATTAGATAGCTCGATACCGATTTGTTTTGTTTTATCGTCAGAATCAAGAGTTTGGATATTAATTGTAGAACTATCACCATTTAAAAGTTTTTTGTCATTAAATTGAGTGTTATTTGAAATATAATCTATTTGTTTTTGTAATTCACCAAACTCTTTTTGTAATGCAGCTTGGTTTGTGTCTGTGTTTGTACCGTTCGCAGATTGGTTAGCGATGTCACGCATACGAAGTAAAATGTTAGAAACAGAGTTTAAAGCTGAATCAGCAGTACGAATTAAAGAGATACCATCCTGTGTATTATTTGCAGCTACGTTTAGACCGCTTTCACGAGCACGCATACGAGTTGCAATTGCAAGGCCTGCTGCATCGTCAGAAGCGTTGTTGATACGTTTACCACTTGATAAACGGTCCATAGCGTTGCTCATTTTAGCTTGGTTTTGACGCATGTATTCTTGCGTACGCATGCTATTAATGTTTGTATTAATTCTCATGTTAAGAACCCCCATTTTTTTATATTGATTTTTCTGCAAATTGCAAGATGGCAATATGTAAAAAAGTCAATTTCGAATTAATTGTAATCCTTGGTGTATATCGTGTCAACGAATAATTGTAATTAACAAATATAAAAAAATAACAGTTTAGCAATCTAGTCATTTTTTTATTACAATATAATTGCAAAGGATTATTGCAAACTTTACGAAAAAACTCTAATATTAGATTATCTTTGTTTACCGAAAAGGTGATATTATGTTAGTTGGAAATATAGTAAAAGAAGTGCTTGCATATAAGAAAGGACAAATTCAGCAAAAGCTAAGTAGTCCACAAGCATTCGTTAGTAGTCGTTTTCAAGAAAAGTTGCAGAGTGAACCTGCGAAGGAGACGAAGGGCACAACGCAGCCGGCAAATGTAGAGGATATGAGTCAGCCGGTACAATCTACGAAAATAGAAACGGTCGTAAATAAAACGGAACAATCTATTAATAAAGTAGAGGAAGCGAGTAAGCCTGAAGAAAAAGCTGAAACGAAGAACGTAGATGAAGTGCAAGTTGCACAAAAAGAGTTTGAACGACGTTTCCCAGAAACGAAAAATGAGGCTGTTGATACGTGGGGATTAACGAAGAAGTATAATATTCAAAAAATACGTTCTTCCAATGAAGGTAAGTATGAGGATATTATTGATAGAGTAAGTCATACATACGGAATTCCGAAAACGTTAATTCAAAAAATGATTGAAGTAGAGTCTAATTTTAATCCGAAAACGGTGTCGCATGCAGGAGCAATGGGACTTATGCAGCTTATGCCGGCGAATGTGAAAGAGATGGGGATAAAAAATCCGTTTTCACCAGCTGAAAGTATTGAAGGCGGCGTGAAAGAGTTAAGCGGTTATTTAAAGAAAAATAATGGTGACTTAGTTTTAGCGCTTGCTTCTTATAATGCTGGTCCTGGTAATGTGAGAAAGTACGGAGGCGTACCTCCATTTAAAGAAACGCAAGGATATATTAAAAAAATATTAAATATCGACGTTTCAAAATAAGAGATTTCATTCATATAGAGAGAACATGAAATTTTCGTGAACATGATATGGGAGTTGGCCAGTTTGAAATTACAAGATGATATTCCGTTAACAATTTATTTTGAAATCGGAAATACGAAAAAGAAAATTGAAGATCTGCTTCATATTACGAAAGGTACATTGTATCGTCTTGAAAATTCAACGAAAAATACGGTGCGTCTTATGCTTGAGAATGAAGAGATTGGAACCGGAAAGATTTTGACGAAGAATGGAAAGATGTACGTTGAAATCGTTGAATTGAAAAGGTAGGGAAGGGGATTTTCATGAGCGGCGATAAATTAAGCCAAGAGCAAATTGATGCCCTGCTGAAGGCGGTAAATGAAGGCGAGGAAATGCCAGCTTTCGCACAAGAAGCAGGGAAGCAAGATAAATTTCAAGAGTATGATTTTAATAGACCGGAGAAGTTCGGTGTGGAGCATTTACGTAGTTTGCAAGCGATTGCTTCTACGTTTGGTAAACAGACGTCACAGACGTTGTCAGCGCGTATGCGTATTCCAATTGACTTAGAGCCTTCGACAGTAGAGCAAGTTCCATTTACGAGTGAGTATGTGGAGAAAATGCCGAAAGATTACTATTTATATTGCGTCATTGACCTCGGACTTCCAGAGCTTGGAGAAATTGTTATTGAGATTGATTTAGCATTTGTTATTTACATTCATGAGTGCTGGCTCGGCGGAGATAGTAAGCGTAACTTTACGATGCGTAGACCACTGACGGCGTTCGAGTTTTTAACGCTTGATAATATTTTTGCGCTTCTATGCAAAAATTTAGAGCAATCATTTGAAAGTGTTGTAGAGATTAAACCGAAATTTGTAACGACAGAGACAGATCCAAATGCGTTAAAGATTACGACAGCAAGTGATATCATTTCATTACTGAACGTAAATATGAAAACTGATTTTTGGAATACGACAGTTCGTATCGGTATTCCATTCTTATCTGTTGAAGAAATTATGGATAAGTTAACGTCTGAAAATGTTGTCGAACATTCTTCGGATAAGCGTAAAAAGTATACGTCTGAAGTAGAAGTGAAAGTAAATCAAGTGTTTAAACCTGTTCACGTTGCGATTGGTGAACAGAAGATGACAATGGGTGACATTGAACAAATTGAAGAGGGAGATATTATTCCGCTTCATACGAAAGTTTCGGATGAATTGCTTGGTTATGTAGATGGAAAGCATAAATTTAATTGTTTTATTGGAAAAGATGGAACGCGTAAGGCGCTCTTATTTAAAAGTTTTGTAGAGTAGGAGGATCCATATGAAGCATGAAGTATCTCCTGTGTCATTAATGGGATTAGAAGAATTTGCAGGAAAGCGAAATGAGACAGGTAAAGCACATATTGATACTGTTTCGGATATTTCGATTGAACTTGGTGTAAAGCTTGGGAAGTCATCTATTACGCTCGGTGATGTGAAACAGTTAAAAGTGGGCGATGTTTTGGAAGTAGAGAAAAACTTAGGACATAAAGTAGATGTGTATTTAAGTAATATGAAAGTTGGCATTGGGGAAGCGATCGTAATGGACGAGAAGTTCGGTATTATCATTTCTGAAATTGAAGCTGACAAGAAGCAAGCTGCGCTTATGAAAGCGCAAAGTCAGATGCAAGATAAAGAGTAGAGGAGGAGTCATATGTCGTATATGACGACCTTATTTCAAGTCGTTTTACTGTTTGGTGCGCTCGGCTACGGTGCATATTATATGACGAAAAAGACGCGCAAGCAGCAGTTTTTTAAACAAGGTGAAAATGGCCACATTCAAGTGAAGGACGGCGTTTATTTAAATCATCAAACGAGCGCCTTTTTATTTGAAGTTGATGGCAAGCAAGTGTTCACTGTTATTAGTAATAACGGTGTACAATCTGTGCAATTAACAGGAACAGGAAATCAGTTTCAACAAGCGCTAGAAGACGCGGTGAAGAGTGAAACGAAAAAAGTAGAGGATCCATCATGAGAATAAAGAAACAGTTATCATTATTAGCCGTTATTTTCGTATTTTCTATCGTTTTTTCAATTGTTTTTGTAAATCCAGCGTATGCGGCCCCGAATGGTTTTATTAATTTCGAAAATGGAAAAGAGTTTACGAGTAATTCAAGTGTACAACTATTTGCGCTCGTTACCCTTTTATCATTATCTTCTTCTATCGTTCTATTATTTACACATTTTACTTATTTTATGATCGTTCTTGGGATTACACGTCAAGGACTTGGGGTAATGAATTTACCACCGAACCAAGTACTTGTTGGACTTGCATTATTTTTATCACTCTTTACGATGCAGCCTGTACTTGGACAGCTAAAGAGCGATGTGTGGGATCCGATGACGAAAGAGAAAATAACAGTAAGTCAAGCTGCGGAGACGACAGCTCCGATTATGAAAGAGTATATGTCAAAGCATACGTATAAGCATGATTTAAAGATGATGCTGAAAGTTCGCGGAGAAGAGTTGCCGAAAGATTTGAAAGATCTTTCCTTATTTACGCTCGTACCATCCTTTACGTTAACGCAAATTCAAAAGGGTTTGTTAACGGGGATGTTCATTTATTTAGCTTTTGTATTTATAGATTTGATTATTAGTACACTTTTAATGTATCTCGGGATGATGATGGTACCGCCGATGATTTTAAGTTTACCATTTAAAATACTCGTTTTCGTATATTTAGGTGGATATACAAAAATCGTCGACATTATGTTTAAAACGGTCGCCTGAAGCGTTTGATGCTATGTGATAGGAGTCATATAAATGAATACGTCACCAATTATAGATATTTTTCAAACCTTTTTTTATAAAGGGGTTATGATTTTAATGCCGGTTGCCGGCGTAAGTATGATTGTCGTTATTATCATCGCTGTTATTATGGCGATGATGCAAATTCAAGAGCAAACGTTGACGTTTTTACCGAAAATGGCGAGTATTGTACTCGTTATTATCATTTTAGGTCCGTGGATGTTTCAAGAGTTAACGACGCTTATTTTAGATTTATTTGATAAAATCCCATCGCTATTGCGTTCGTACTAAGATAGGTGAACTGAAATGAATATGGAATTATGGGCGGCGACGTTTTTTGCGTTTTGCCGCATTACTTCATTTTTATATTTTTTACCGTTTTTCTCAGGTCGATCCATTCCAGCGATGGCAAAGGTTACAGTAGGACTTGCTCTTTCAATTACAGTGGCCGATCAAGTTGATGTCTCTCACATAAAGACAACTTGGGACGTGGCAGCTTATGCAGGTACGCAAATTGTAATTGGATTATCGCTTTCAAAAATTGTAGAAATGCTGTGGAACATTCCAAAAATGGCCGGGCATATTTTAGACTTTGATATCGGTTTATCACAGGCAAGTTTGTTTGATGTAAATGCAGGCTCACAGTCTACTTTACTATCAACCATTTTTGATATATTTTTTCTCATTATTTTTATTTCACTTGGCGGCATTAATTATTTCGTTGCCACGATTTTAAAGTCGTTTCAATATACAGAGGCGATTTCAAAATTGCTGACGACTAGTTTTTTAGATAGTCTACTCGCAACGTTATTATTTGCGATTACATCAGCGGTTGAAATTGCTCTTCCGCTCATGGGAAGTTTGTTCATCATTAACTTTGTTTTAATTTTAATCGCAAAAAACGCTCCGCAATTAAACGTTTTTATGAATGCGTATGTCATTAAAATTACGTGTGGTATTTTGTTTATTGCGATGAGTGTACCGATGCTCGGTTATGTGTTTAAAAATATGACGGATGTATTGCTTGAGGAATATACGAAACTATTTAACTTTTTCTTAACGAAGTAGGGGGACGCACATGGCAAAGGATAATAAAACAGAAAAGGCCACCCCGCAGAAGCGTAAGAAATCGCGTGAAGAAGGGAATATTGCCCGGAGTAAAGATTTAAATAATTTGTTTTCCATACTTGTATTAGCAGTTGTCGTTTACTTTTTCGGAGATTGGTTAGGGTTTGAGATTGCAAATTCTGTAGCGGTGCTGTTTGATCAAATTGGAAAAAATACAGATTCGACCGAGTATTTTTATTTAATGGGTATTTTATTACTAAAAGTATCAGCTCCGATATTAATACTCGTATACGCTTTTCATTTATTTAATTATATGATTCAAGTCGGTTTCTTATTTTCTTCTAAAGTCATTAAGCCGAAAGCTTCACGTATTAACCCAAAAAACTATTTTACGAGATTGTTTAGTCGTAAAAGTTTAGTAGATATTTTGAAATCACTATTTTATATGGGATTAATCGGTTACGTCGCTTACATTCTCTTTAAAAAGAATTTAGAGAAAATCGTTAGTATGATTGGATTTAACTGGACTGCGTCACTTACTGAAATTATTAGGCAAATTAAATTTATCTTTTTAGCTATTTTAATTATATTAATCGTTCTTTCTATTATTGATTTTATTTATCAAAAATGGGAGTACGAACAAGATATTAAGATGAAAAAAGAAGAAGTAAAACGAGAGCATAAAGATAATGAAGGGGACCCGCAAGTAAAGGGAAAGCGAAAAAACTTTATGCATGCGATCTTGCAAGGGACAATTGCGAAGAAGATGGATGGTGCAACGTTTATTGTAAACAATCCGACTCATATTTCAGTCGTACTTCGGTACAATAAACAAGTTGATTCGGCGCCAATTGTCGTTGCAAAAGGGGAAGATGAGCTCGCATTATATATACGAACGCTCGCCCGCGAACAAGAAATACCAATGGTGGAAAACCGTCCACTTGCTCGTTCTTTATATTATCAAGTCGAGGAAGATGAGACGATTCCAGAAGATTTATACGTAGCTGTAATTGAAGTTATGCGCTATTTAATTCAAACGAATGAACTTGAAGTATAATAGCGCGGTTGGAGGAGATCTCTTGTGTTTAAGATAGATTCTGCAAGAACCTATTTTTCTATCTTTTTAGCAGCGTCATTCGTAGTGGCGCTCTTAATTCCACTTCCACCATTTATACTTGATATCGTTATCGTTTTTTTACTAAGTATGTCAGTGCTTATTTATATGCGAGCAACAAGTATTAACGAGTGGGATGAATTAAAGTCATTTCCGACGATGCTGTTATTAATCGGGATTTTCCGCGTATCGATTAACGTATCGACGACGCGAGCGATTTTGACAGACGGAAATGCGGGGCATGTTATTGAAGAGTTCGGTCAGTTTGTAATTGGCGGGAACTTATTAATTGGTATCGTTATTTTTATAGTATTAATTATATTCCAGTTTATCGTTGCAAACGGTGCATCTCGTACAGCTGAAGTTGCAGCTCGTTTTACACTTGATTCTTTACCCGGGAAACAAATGTCGATCGATGCGGATTTAAACCAGCGTATTATTACTGAAAAAGATGCACAGGCAAAACGAAAAAAGTTAAATATGGAAACAGAGTTTTACGGGGCGATGGATGGTGCCGGGAAGTTCATTAAAGGGGACGTTATTTTCGGGATTGTCATTTTATTCGTAAACATTATTTTCGGTTTAATTGTCGGCATGATGCAGCAAGGAATGAGTTTTGCTGATGCAGCTATTCACTATACACAGTTAACTGTCGGTGACGGAATCGTAAACCAAATCGGTTCGTTAATGCTTGCGATTTCAACTGGGATTATCGTAACACGTGTATTTGATGGTTCAGCGGATACAGTAACAGAAGGTATCTTTAAAGAGTTATTAGCACATGAAGTTGTTGTATATGCGCTTGGTGGTTTATTTATTGCGATGGGTATTTTCACTCCGCTACCATTTCTACCGTTTGCTCTTGTTGGTGGAACAATTATTTTATTAGGAATTCGTAATAAAAACCGAATAAAGAAAGAAAAAGAAGACGAGCTTCAAAAAGAATTAGAAATGATTCAAGGCGAAGATGAGCAGCTGCAACAAGTGGAAGATTCATTCGGAGTATTTACAGATAAATATCCAATTATTGTAGAGCTCGGTTTAGATTTAGCAGCACTTGTAAAGCAGAAGATTAACGGGGAAACAGCTCGTGATAAAGTTGTTCTTATGAGGAAGTCGATTATTACTGACCTTGGTATTAACGTTCCTGGCATTAACTTTAAAGATAATACGAGTTTTAGACCACGCGGACGTTACATTATTCGTATTAAAGGGGCGAAGGCAGCAGAAGGTGTTTTAAAATCAGGTTACTTATTAGCATTGAAAACACCGAATGTAATGGCCGATTTAGATGCAGAACCAGCGAAAGATCCAATTTTCGGTGAAGATGGATATTGGATTTTAGAGCATATGGTACAAGATGCACAAATGAAAGGCTATCAAGTATTAGAGCCGCTTAGCATATTAATTACACATTTAGATGTTGTCGTTAGACGTAATCTTCATGAGTTAATTCAGCGTCAACATGTAAAAGACTTAATTAACTCGCTTGAAAATGATAACGGTGTTTTATTAGAAGAGATTAAGAAGAAAGAAATCGACTTATCACTCGTTCAAAATGTTATTAAACAATTGCTAAAAGAGGGTATTTCTATTCGTGATTTACCAACTATTATCGAAGGTATTATTGATGGAAAAGAAATTTATCAAAATCATGTAGACGGTGTAACGTCATTCGTCCGTGAATGTATTTCAAAAGTGATTTGTGAAAATGCGAAAAATCCTGACGGTAAAATTTACGCAGCGCTCTTCTCAGATTCAATCGAGTTAGATGCGGATGTTGTAAATAATTCATACCAAGGTTACTTATTAAACTGGGATTTAGATTTAGAAACACGTGTTGTTGAACAAGTACAGCGTGTTTTTAAACAAGCTCGTTTAATGGGAAGAGAACCAGTATTATTAACGCGTAGAAAAGATTTCAGATTTGCGATTGTAAGACTTCTTGAGCGTTATCAAGTAGAAGCGCAAGTACTTTGTATTAGCGAATTAGCACCGGAAATTGTTGTAGATCAAATTGCCTATATTGAATAGTAGGGGGTGAAGTAATGGAAAGTACAGAAAAGAAAGAAGCGTTAATGCGAATAAAAGCAGCTTCGAAAAATGAATTGTATCGAAAGTTATTTGACCAATATGGTACAGATTATTATTACGTTGTCGATGAAAGTGTAAAACGGAATATCCCGTTTTTTTGGAAAAAGAATTATGAAATGTTAGTTGCTTTTCCAGAGGATAAACAGGAAGAAGTGAATGAAGGCACAGCTCAATTTCATGAACAACTAATGGATGTTGTAAATGATTCTTCAGAACAAATTGTAAAGGCGAACGGAATTCAATCGGTACTGCACAATTTAGAAAACGTGACGACTTCTATGTCATATGCGGCGATGCAAACAGGAAATAGTGAAGAATGGACAAGAAAGAAAGAGAAACTATTAAAGCTGTTTGAAAAAGGTATCGTCGTTGTGAAACAGACGGAAGAAACGAAAGTAACGAAAAAGAAAAAAGCTGTGAAAAAAGTTGTTCCGGTCAAGAAAGAAGAAGTAGTTGTAAAAAAAGAAAAGCAAGAATCTGTACCGTTTATTATTCAAAAAGTAATTCGCATGCTAGAGCAAAACGATGTAGAACAATATTTCATTCATGCATATGCTGAAAAGTTAAAAGTGAAGTTTGAGAATGCAACGATGATTACAGAAGAAGAAGTGATCGGATACATATTGGAAGATATGAGATCTCATTTCAATACGGAAAACGTTTTTGAAAAAGAAGTGCAAACAATTGCATTAATCGGTCCAACTGGAGTTGGAAAAACGACGACTCTTGCGAAAATGGCATGGCAGTTTCACGGTAAGAAAAAAACGGTCGGTTTTATTACGACAGACCATTCACGCATCGGGACAGTACAGCAACTGCAAGATTACGTAAAGACAATTGGATTTGAAGTAATCGCCGTACGTGATGAGGCTGCAATGACAAGAGCGCTTACGTATTTTAAAGAAGAAGCGCGTGTCGATTATATTTTAATTGATACAGCCGGAAAAAATTATCGTGCGTCAGAAACAGTGGAAGAAATGATTGAAACGATGGGACAAGTAGAGCCAGATTACATTTGTTTAACGTTATCTGCTTCGATGAAAAGTAAAGATATGATTGAAATCATTACGAACTTTAAAGATATTCATATTGATGGTATCGTATTTACGAAATTTGATGAAACAGCAAGTAGTGGTGAATTGTTGAAAATTCCAGCAGTATCATCAGCTCCAATTGTATTAATTACTGACGGACAAGACGTGAAGCAACATATACATATCGCTACAGCTGAACATTTAGCGAAACAAATGTTGCAAACATCATAGAAAAGAGGTGAAGGATAAGGCAACTGCCTTATTCAAACGAGTATGAACGGTCTTTATATAGGTTCTATGGGTATGATGAATTACATGCAGCGCATTAATGTTCATTCGAATAACGTTGCAAATGCTCAAACGACAGGATTTAAAGCAGAAAATATGACTTCTAAAGTATTTGATGTACAAGACACATATCGCCGCGGAGATGGGGCTGTGACAAATATCGGTTCGGTCGATTACGCTGTAGTACCAGCCGCAACGCATGTGAACTTAGTACAAGGAAATATACAAATGACAAATAGTGCTACAGATTTCTTTTTAGATGACGGAACTGCTGGCACAGCTTCGTTTTTCGTTACATCTAAAAATGATGAAACGTTTTTAACGAGAGATGGTAGTTTTGCATTAAATAGTGATCGTTATCTGCAAACAACTTCAGGTGCTTTTGTAATGGGTGAGAATAATGAACGTATTCGTATTCCAGAAGGAGCAAAGGTAGCTGTACAAGCAGACGGTACGTTATATGATGCGGTGACGCAAAATAATATCGCTCGTCTGCAAACAAAAACAGTAGGTGCAGATGCGAATAATCGTCTCGTACAAAGAGAGAACAAAAGCTTTACACTAGCAGAAGGGAACATTGCTGATTTACCGAACGGAGCAGGCTTAGTAAAAAACCATATGCTAGAAAATTCAAATGTAGATATGACGAAAGAGATGGCTGATCTTATGACGGATCAAAAAATGATTTCAGCGTCACAACGTGTTATGACTTCGTTTGATAAAATTTATGAAAAAGAAGCGAATGAAATATTGAGATAAAAGACTTCCCATAGTGGAAGTCTTTTTTATTATTGCTTTTATTACAGTTACACCATAAAATGATAATGATTATCAATATCATTTTATCTTTTTTCATAAAAATGGAATTTCATAATGACAGTAACATTGCTTAACTAGGTAAATTAAAAACAAGGGGATGGTGTGTATGTCTACAAAAAAACAACTTTGTATTGGATTATGTTTAATTTCTAGAAAGAAAGAAGAAGATAGTATATTTGATTCGGGAATTGATGAACAAGTAGAGTTGGCACTACAGGCAGAAAAGGCTAAGTTAGATTTTGTTTTTAAGGCAGATTATTTAGTGACGCACCCGGATTTAATTGCTCGTAATAAGGGAAATGTCATTTTAGATCCGACGTTACTGTTTACCGCTATTGCTTATGCAACAGAAAAAATTGGAGTCGTTACGACTGCTTCAACTTCGTTTTATCCACCATATATATTAGCGAGGCAATTACAATCGTTACACTGGATTAGCAACGGCCGAGTTGGTTGGAATATTGTTACATCCATTGACGGTGCTGAAAACTTTGGTGAGGAAGGAATGCCATCATCTGAGGAACGATACGCGAAAGCGGCAGAATGTACAGCGTTAGTAAGAAAGCTTTGGGGGAGTCACCCTAATGAAGTATTGAAAGTAGATAATCCTGATGTTATTAGAGAGATGGTAAAGCCTATTGAGCATAATGGTGAATACTTTGAGGTGAAAGGTCCACTAAATATTCCGCAGCATATTTCAGGGGAAATGCCATTATTTCAAGCGGGTGCTTCAGAGTCAGGCCGGAATTTTGCTGCTTCTGTTGCTGATGCAATTTTTGCTGCAACGCCAGATGTAGAGTCAGGAATGGAACTGCGTCAAGATTTAAGAAAAAGAGCAGAACAGCATGGCCGAAAGCAAGATGATATACGTGTATTGCCTGGATTATATTTCTTTATCGGTGATACATATGAAGAAGCGTTAGAAATGCATAGGCAAGCTCATCAACATCTCACAAAAGAGAAGAGATATGCGTTACTTGAAATGGTTCTCGGACTAGACGCTAGAGGGATTCCGCTGGAAAGTAAGGTTACAGAAGAGATGCTGCCAAGTCGGGATCAAACGGTTCGCAGTAAAACACATGCCGAATTATTACGGAACTTCATTATGAAAAATGAACCAACTGTTGAACAAATACTAGAACGGCCAGAAGTTGTTGGCTCCGCTCATTGGGTTGCAGTTGGTACACCGCAAGACGTTGCGAAGCAAATTATGGATAGATTTGAGGCCGGAGCATTAGATGGATTTATTGCCATTCCAGGAGGACCTCCAAAGTCACTAAATCTATTTTTTAGTGAAGTCATTCCTTTATTTGTGAAGGCTGGTGTATTTAGAGAAGAGTATACAGGTTCTACTTTGCGCGAACATTTAAGGGGAAATACATCAAAATCTTTGCAGTTAAAATAACAGGAGTGTTACTACAAAAAGCCTTCTTATGAAAGGCTTTTTATTTTTAGGGTTAAATTTCAGAATTATCAATTGACTTTATAGGTCTGTTTTTTTATATTAGTAGGTATACTAATAACTACTAACATACATGCATCGTTTTGAAATGAGAGTTATATAGAGTGTGAGGGGTACTGATGGATGAAATTATAAAGGAATTACAAAAGTTAGGTTTTTCCCAGTATGAATGTAAAGCGTATATTGGACTACTAAAACATTCTCCAGTAACTGGGTATGAAGTGAGTAAACAAACAGGGGTACCTCGTTCGATGATTTATGAAGTACTCGGTAAATTGATGGATAAAGGGGCGGTGCATATCGTTCCGTCAGAACCGGTGAAATATGTACCAGTACCAGCTACCGAATTAATGAATCGAATGCGAAAAGACTTTGAGAAGTCCTTTGAATTTTTAGATGAGAAATTAAATGGTTTAGAACAAGAGCGACAAATAGATGTAATTTCGCATATTCGTTCAAATGATCGTGTATTAAAAGAAATATGCAATATAATTAGTAGAGCAAAGGAAGAGTTATGGATTTCTGTATGGGAAGATCAAGTGCATGAAATTGAGCCATATATTCGTCAAAAGGAAGAGGAAGGTGTACATATATTTTCAATCTTATTTGGCACTCCCAATACAAAAATAGGCGCGACGTTTCACCATAATTACATGACACCCCACGTTGTTGAAAAGAGAATGGGTGGTCATTTAACTGTTATTGCTCGTGATGGAGAGGAAGTATTAATTGCGAACTTTTCAAATGATAGTACCTCATGGGCCGTAACAACGTATGACCCAGCACTAGTTCTCGTTGCTACAGAGTATGTGCGGCACGATATTATGGTTGAAGAAATCACGAAGGAATTTGGAGCTGATAAGTTAGATACGTTATGGCGTGAAAATATAGATTTAGTTCATGTCGTAACAGGAAAACGAACGATGGAAGGAATGGAGGATGATACGAATGAGTAAAGCTCAGGCCCATGTAGCTTTTCAGAGCGATGATACATTTCAGCAAGGAGTAAAAGATTGTTTACCAACTGTATTTGGTTACTTGAGCATCGGTATAGCAGCTGGTGTAATTGCAAAAACAGCAGGGTTCTCAATCATTGAAATTGCATTTATGTCCACTTTAATTTATGCAGGTTCTGCCCAATTTATATTAGCTGGTATGTATGCAGCCGGTGCTCCTGCTTCAGCAATCATTTTCACCGTCTTTTTTGTTAATTTACGCCACCTTCTAATGAGTGCTGCCCTTGCACCGTACTTTACGAAACTTCCTCTATTAAAAAACGTATTTATCGGTTCTCAAATTACAGATGAAACGTTCGGCGTGGCAGTACAGCATGCAGCGCAAAAAGGATATGTAGGCGAAAGATGGATGATTGGGCTAAATGTAACGGCTTATTTAAATTGGATTCTTGCTACTATCATTGGCGGGCTATTTGGTGAGTGGATACCAGATCCACATACGTACGGGATGGATTATGCATTACCAGCGATGTTTATCGGATTATTTGTCCTTCAGCTCATAAGTAGTAAACCGAAACTAGCAATTCATCTTATTGTTGCAATTGTAGCGATTATGATCGCATACGTTTCACACTTATTTATGCCAGATAGTATAGCGGTTATTATCGCAACCTTATTAGCTGCGACGATTGGAGTGGTAATTGAAAAATGGAAATGAGATTAGACGTATTATTACTTTTATTAGCAGCAGGAGCTGTCACACTCGTGCCACGTATTTTACCTCTACTCGTATTTAGCAAACTACAAATTCCAGACTGGGGTTTAAAATGGTTAAATTACATACCAATTGCGATATTAGCAGCACTTTTAGCCCAAGTATTATTTATGCATGAGACGATGCAGTGGGATTACTTGATCGCAGCAATTCCAACATTTCTTGTAGCGATATATACTCGTAGTTTGTTAGGTACAGTATTAACAGGAGTGATTGTGATTATTTTGTTACGTTTCTTTTTCTAAAAAGGATTACGCTCATATAATAGCGAAAAGTGTAATAACATGAAAAATATAGGGGTGGTGTTATGATACTTTTAACGATAGGAGCAATTTTGTTAACGTTGTTTATTTTATTTATTATCGGCTTCGTCACGTTTATGATGTTTGTTGATAAGGCGACACCTCAAATATATTATACACCTTGTGAATCAGTGACAGTGAAAACTAAAGGAAAACATAGAAGGAAGAAAAGTTGAATGTTGGCTTTTCTTTCTTTTATTTTATCTGATTTTTCTGTATGATTTAAGTTAGTTATCCAACTAACTTAAAAGGTGGTCATAGAAATGGCAAAACCGAACGTTGTTAATAAAGAGAATTTACTACAAGCAGCAAAAGAAATTATTGCAGAGCATGGGATGGAAAAGTTGACATTAAAAGCAGTTGCAGAGAGTGCTCAAGTTACACAAGGTACCGTATATTATCATTTTAAAACGAAAGATCAATTATTACTTGAAGTAACTGAATCGTTTTGTAAAGCGTCGTGGGAACAAATAGGAAAGGATGTACAGTTAGAAAAGGCTTTACAGTC
Source organism: Bacillus cereus group sp. MG4 (assembly GCF_040460055.1). Taxonomy (NCBI): domain Bacteria; kingdom Bacillati; phylum Bacillota; class Bacilli; order Caryophanales; family Bacillaceae; genus Bacillus; species Bacillus cereus group sp. MG4. The sequence continues at coordinate 5,118,285 of NZ_JARVGZ010000001.1, forward strand.
TGCCGAAAGTAGATGTGTGAAAGATTCAATGTATCATCATTTGTTTTTTCAATTAGTAGCTAGTGGATTACAAAATGATGCGATGAAAAATAAAATTGGTGAACTGTTACAATATGAAAATCAAGAACTAGAAAGGGTGTTAAATGAAAAAGTTGGAGATAGAATGACATCTCAAATTCCAACTGAAACGTGGAGCGTTTTATGTAATGCATTAGTTGATGGATTGGCATTGCAAGCATTATTCAATCCATTTTTTTCTACAGATAAAGTATATGGTGATTTATATATGCTCTTGGAAAAGTTTACAGTGCTACAAAAGGGAGGTAATGTCAGTGAATAATAGACTTTGGCTCACAATTTTATTTTCTATCGGCGTTTGGCTTTTTGCCTCAGCGTTCTTCATTATTTTCGGTTCTTCCGTTTTATTAGAATACACTTCAAATGGATTTTTTCTACAATTGACGTTTCTTGAATTAGCAACAGCTATAGCTTTATACTTTGTAATGTGGTTATACCAAAGACTAGATACTACAAAATATGCAGTTATTAAGTTAGGTATATGTGGTACAGCAATCGGTTTAATTTTAGATTCTTACATCTTATATAATTCTTCTCGTATATTCTCACAATTATCCTCACAGCAAATCATATCATTTACCATTTGGATGGTTATTGCTTACGCTTTTTATTTACTAATTCCTTTAGTCATGGAACGAAAAAAACTGTTATAAAGAGGTGTTTTCTTCTCTTTATAACAGTCACATCCCCGAAAGAAGTAACAACAATAATCCAAATAAAAAACTAATCAAAGAAAGAAAACTGATACATATCGAGAACACACGATTATTTCTCCATTCGCGCCAGAAAACGATAAATCCTAAAATACAAAGGAAAAACCAAATGGGTAAGAATATAAAATCACTAATTTTCTCAGGGAGTAACGAGTAAAAAGTTGATAAATATAAGATCCAATTTGTAAAAAATAAAATGCAAACGATAATAGATTGTAAGTAGGGGCGTTTGAAAAACCCCTCTTTTTTTACGGTCATAAAAATGATAGTTAGCGCGGATATAAAGGCAATGACTATGAAAATAAATAACAGTAATGTAAGCGTCATTTGAGTCTCCTTTATAAGATTGTTTTTATCCCGCATTAACGGGCAGTAAGATCCCACCTCAAAATTCAGCGTAAGAAAAGAGGTTAGGTGGGGGAGCAACTGCCCGTAAAAGCCCGATTGGTTCAACTAATAATTAGTAGGAGATAAAGAGCCCCCACTGATTAAAGTTTCACTTTATAAGAAACGAATTTATTAGATTGTATGCTTGTTTTGTAGAGTGCACGTTATATTTTTCAGTGTACGGATTTAGAAAACCATGTTCACCGTGTAGTTGTTGTATTTCTAATAAAGGATTTTTTTGTTGCTGCAATGTTTGGATTAAAGAGGATACTGAAAAACTAGATTCTTTTTCAGGGAAAATAAGTAGGGTAGCACAAGTTGGTTTTATATGAACATAGTCGCGTATACGGGAACCGTAACATCCGATAATAAAATCTATTTTCGGATTGTTACTACATAGCCATGAGATGGTAGCTCCAATGCTAAAGCCGATAAGTTCAATATGTGTATAATTGCTTGAAAGAGTATTGATGAATTCGTCAATTTGGTCTTTTCCATCATCAAATCCAATATGATTTACAAAATGTTGATATGCTTTTTCTTCATCACTATAATGAAATGCGTGTTGCGTTTGTAGAAGATTAGGACAGAATACATCTATATGGGATGAAGTGAAGTGGTGGATAACGTGATGCATATGGTCGTTTACACCATATATTTCATGAACAATAACGAGAGCTAATTTTTTCTTCATAGTTACAATGTACCTCTATGAAACTTAAATTCTTTCTCAACAAGGCAGATACGTAGGTGGAAGTTTTCATACCATTGCTCACGACCTCTTTTTCTTGCTTCTTTATGTGAGGCGTTCTGTTTCCAATTGTCAATCGCCTCAAGTGATTCCCAATAAGAAATTGTGATTCCGAGTCCTGAATGATCTCGTGCACTTTCTACACCTAGAAATCCAGGTTGCTGCTTTGCAAGTTCCTCCATTTTGTCAGCAACGGTACTATAGTCTGCCGTATCATTTGATAAATTAGAAGTGAAAATAACTGCATAATAATGACTCGTTTTTTGCGATGTGCTCTTCATTCAAATTCCCCCTTGAAAATTATTTCATAGTTTGAATTTTAGCACGAAATAAAAAGAAAAGAAGCACGCGGCTTCTTTTCTTTTTTACGCTGTAAATTTTAATCCAGCATATATTTTACGACCCTTTTTTTGGATCCAACATACTTTTGCTTTTTTCTTTTGAATATTACGCTCATTCATTGTTATCTGTATAATTTGGTCAATCGCGAGTGGGGTGTTCGTTTGTACTTGGCACCCACCTGTACTATAGTCGATAATGGTCGCTTCAATCGGCATCCCATTCATATGCAATGTTCCAGGAGACATCAGTTGTTCACGTATATGTTGCCTGCGAAATTGTCTTGGTGATTTCTTTGTGTTTTTTATGAACGATGCAATTGCTAGTGTAAGAAATGCTTTATCGTATACCTTTTCCACCCGGTCATTAATAGGTTTACTAAATAGATGAAGAATGAGTTTACAATATTGCTCATGGGATACATCATGAAACGATACACCAATTTGTACTGAATTTGCTTGTCTTCGGATCCATTTTTTTGTACTATGAATCTTTTCTACCTGTCCAAAAGATAGTGTATAGGAAGATAGACTTGATAAAGTTTCAAATGGAATGGATGAATCTACTTCAAAACGTGCACCAGTTTCACTAATATCAAGGACGTGGCAAGAAATCGTCATATCTTCGGTTTGTAAAGTACCTGGTAAATTTATTACGAAACGTTCAGAGTTTCGGAAACGCGGTCTTTCAAATGCTACAAATAAGGAAGTGATAATAGCTATTCCGTTGTAAAGTACCCAGAAAATATTAATATATAAGCTTTCTCTTTCAATATGATATTGTTCAGGGGATAGAAGCATAAGCGTTGCCCGAATAAGTGCAATAATTGTTAATATTAGTAGCACGAGATGAGGGACACTTGCAATCCATAAAAAATGCCTCGTGTTATTTTGGACGCCTTTTCTCGTTACATGAAATTGAAACTTTTTCCGTAAGAATGTTTCAGACAAAATAGCAAATCCCATATAAGGTGCCATAGCTACTTCGTATACGTGACTCCACGTAGTCGTTCGTTTTTTATTCGAAACAGCTTTGAAAATAAGCTGTGACGTTAAAAAGGCAGGAGCCCAAAACATAAATAATTGCATAAAATTAATTTCTAAACTATAAATATCGAATACTAAAAATAATAGTGGTGCTAGTAAAAATATCATTTTATAAATGCCGAAAAACCAATAGTGGATTCCATCTGCATATAAAAGACGCTGCATAAAAGATAATCCTTTTAAAGTGAAAGGATTCCATTTTTTTACGACTTGAATATTCCCTCGACACCAGCGATCACGTTGTTTTAACAAATCGCTAAACGTTTCTGGGGATAATCCAACAGCGAGTGTTTCATTGACAAATACAGTTTCCCATTTGTTCGCTTGTAGTAGCATACCAGTTGCCATATCTTCAGTAATAACGCCAGTTGCAAATCCTCCAATTTCTTCAAGAGCAGTACGGCGAAATAGAGCGTTACTACCAACATACATCGTAGCGTTAAATCGATCTTTTCCTTCCTCTAATTGACGCATAAAGAAATCTTGTTCATTGGCGATATTATCTTCAAAAAACAAATTATATTGGAACGGATCAGCATTATAAAACACTTGTGGTGCTTGAACAAATACAACATTATTTTTAGAAAAATAACCAATCGTTCGCTCTAAAAAGTTGGCTCTTGGGACCATATCAGCATCCATTGTAACGATAATATCACCTGTCGAATGGGTCATGGCATGATTTAAGTTTCCTGCTTTTGCATGATTGTTTTCAGTACGAGTAATATAGTGAACAGAAAACTCACTAGCAAGATTTTTAACGCTTTCCCGTCGACCATCATCACAAATGTAAATATTGAGCAACTCTTTCGGATAAGTAATCATTGTACAACCAGCGACAGTTCGTTTTAATAAATCGAGTGGCTCATTGTAAGTTGCGATAAAAATGTCAACTTTAGGTAATGTTTCGAAAGTAGATAAAGGTACTTCTTTCCGTTTATACGGCTTCCATGAAATGATGCTGAAAACGATAGATTGTAAATAACCAGCCCACTCTGTAATTAACAATATAATACCCGCCATAATACTTATGAGATTAATAGTTGGTAACGAATAAAAAGTTCGCCAAATAAGATAAATAGTATTACTAACGAGAAATAGAATAGTAAGTAATTTTTTTGACCATAAATATTTATGGGCGAGAGCGTAAATAATAATTATTAAGAGAAAAATAATGCCTAAACCTTCGTATATAGAAAGGTTCATCAAAAGCCTCCTTTATTAATAGGGTATGGAAATATGAAAATTTTATATTAGGTTATAAGGATTCTGTAATTACCATTATATAGAATACCATAAAATAGGTTTAAAGTAAGAAGTTTCTATATTATTTATATTCAAAGTTTAATTATTATTGGATAGTGTTAGAAGTCTTAAAATTATTATATACAAATTCATAAATTAGGAATAAATCACATATTTTGTTAACAAATCACATGATTTATATTAGAATAATACATATAAAATATATATATATAATATGTTAGTAAAATGTATTGAAGGAGGTGATCTCTTTGCACAGTAAGATAAAAGAAAATAAAAAAATATTAAATGTATTTGTAGTTGTTATGAGTTTATTCTTGCTATTATCCCAATTACAGTTTTTAAGTCCAATTGATAAGGCGAGTGCAGCGGTAACAGATGATGAGGGATTCGATAAACCTACTTATCAATCTATTCATAAAGGTGATATGTATTCTACTGGGAATGTGAATTTGGGAGTTAAAATTGATTCGGCAAGGAAGGACAAAATACTCTATTCAGATATTGATTATGTAGCGTGGGAAACTGCGCCTGCTAGTCAAACAAGAGAATTAATAGATGTTGATAATGATTCAGGAACAAAAAATTCTTCAAAAGCTTATATTCCGATACCAAGTGATGCTGAAATTGAGTGGGCGGGTTTGTATTGGAGCTCAACACGTTACGAGCTGAAACAACAAGAATATACGGCACCTATAAAGTTTTCAACTCCAACAGGAAAGAGTTTTGATGTGTCTCCAAGCTATACTTACTATGGAAGTGGATTAGCTTACGGTTTTGGAATTAATGGTACGTATTATACTAACTATGCAAATGTAACGGAACTTTTGAAAACATCTAATTCAAAAGAGGGGAGTTATACTGTAGCGAATATTCCTTATCCAAATTCATACTACGCTTATAGTAGTGGGTATTATTCTTTTGCAGGTTGGTACATGTTAGTTGTCACGAAAGATAAATCAAAAACGAGAAAAGCTTTTACTGTTTATGATGGAGGATTAAAGCGAGCAAGTAGCTCTGGAGCGAAAGAGTTTGTAATAAAAGATTTTATTGCGGCAAGTAGTGGTAAATTAGAACCTAAAGTATCTGTGTTTGCTGTACAAGGGGACCGATATTGGAATAATGATAAGTTAGAGATGGACATTGATGGGAAAAATAATTGGAAAGGAATTACGGATACATTAAACCCTAGCGACAATATATTTAATTCTACAATTTCAGAATATGGTCAACATATGCGTGATAAGTACCCAGGTACTTTTGCCCCTGACTATAGAAATAACTTGGGAATTGATGCGGATTTAATTCAATTACCAGAAGGGTATATTAAGCCAGGTCAACGAGAAGTAAAGTTAAAAGCATATACAACAAAAGATGACTACGTATTAAACACACTAGCCTTTGCTGTAAATGCAACAGCGCCAGAGCTTGATATTGAAAAATCAGTCGTTAATGTAAAAGAAAAATACGAACCCGGTGAAGAAATCGTATATCGATTGAAAGTAAAAAATATTGAGCCGAATTCGAGTGCAATTGATACAAAGATTACAGATGTTCTAGACCATCGTTTAAACTTTATACCTGGATCGGTGAAAATTATCTCTGGTCCGAACGCGGGGAATCAAACAGATCAAGTTGATTATGATGAAAAGACGAGAAAGTTAACAATTAGGATTGGTGAAGGAGCGAATGCTTCGAAAGGCGGAATTTATACGGATAAAACGCCTGAAACAATCGTTGAATTTAAGGCAACATTAAAAGGTAGAAAGGTAGAAACTGAAGTTCCTAATACTGCCGTTGTTCAAGGGATTGATGAGTTAACAGGAAGTAAAGTTGAGGATAACTCTTCTAATAAAGTAGTAGTGAAAGTATTACCCGAACGAGAGGAGAAACCCGGGAAGTTAGTAGCTACTAAACTAGCTAAGGATATAAATGGTGGTACGCTGAAGGTTGGCGACAAATTAGAGTATACAATTCATACTAAAAATAGTGTGCCAGATTCTCTCTTAAAATCTGTTAAAATTACGGATAAACTCCCTGAAGAAGTAGAATATGTTCCAAATACGTTGAAGATAAACGGGAAGGAACAAACGGATGTTGAAGATGAAGATCATGCACATATAAAAGATGGAACGATTTATGCTCATCTCGGCGACCTTAAAGGTGAGGAAGAGAAAGCAATTACGTTTGAAGTTGTTGTAAAGCCGGAGATGGCAAATAAGAAAATAAAAAATATAGCAATAGTTGAGACTGATAGTTCGAAAGATAAGGAAAAGCCAGAAGTTGAAACACCAGTTGACCCGTTGTCTGGTCAACTAGAATCGAAGAAAGAGATTATTGGTATTAAGCAAGAAAAATTCCATGTCAATGATGAATTAGAGTATCAAATTAAACTTCGAAATAAGGTAGAAAATGGGCTTATTAAAGATATGCGTCTAACGGATAAGCTTCCTGGAGGTATAGAGTATATAGCTGGTAGTATGAAGTTGAATGGGAAGCGAATGACAGATGCAGTTGACGAAGATGAAGGATCGTATGAGGATAACACGATCAAAGTAAACTTTGGTGATGTACTTGATACAGAAGAAAGAACGGTAACTTTTAAAGTGAAAGTTACGCAAGACGCATTAAAAACGAAAGAAATTGAGAACATAGCGGTTATTGAGGGGAAAACACCAGATAATGAAGATTTACCACCACAAAAACCGAATGTAAAAACGAATGTGGAAGCAAGGGAGCCTACGGTAAGAAAGAAGGTTTCGGATGCAGATGAAAAAGAAGTGGAAAAGGCGACATTACAAAGTGTAGGTGAAGAGTTTACATGGCATGTAAACTATAATTTTGGTAATGATGTCATGAACCTTGAAAAAGTGGTATTGCAGGATGACTTAGAAGATGTGTTAACTGTCCTACAAGTACGACTTGTAAACAGCGACGGAGAAGAAATAGAAGTTATACCGCAAATTGATGAACAATTAAAGAAAGTAAGTATTGAGTTACCAAAGCAGGACGGAAACTATAATTATCTTGCGAATCAATCTTACACAATGCATATTAAGTCAACACTAAATGCTAATGTAAGTGCAGATATACTAACGAAATATAAAGAGAATAATGGTATTCCAAATAAAGCAGAGTTACTGTTTGATCAGAAGAAATCCATATCAAATGAAGTATTTGTAGTACCACCAACATTAGGAAAGTTTGAGATTGAAAAAGTAGATGCGAACGATGAAAACCTCAAATTAGAAGGCGCAGTATTTGAAGTGATAAGTAAAGATGGAAATACAGTATGTACATTAACAACTGATAAAAATGGTTTAGCAACTTCAACTCCATTAATAATTGGGAAATATACATTAAAAGAAGTACAGGCACCAAAAGGATATATGTTGATGAGAGAGCCAGTAGAAATAGAAGTGAAGTCTGGAATGGATTCACAAAAAATAAGAGTAGTAAATAAGAAGAGTGAATTTGTTATTCCAGAGACTGGTGGAATAGGGACAAGTATTTATTATGCAATTGGTGGAATATTGATGTTGGTTACATTGTTCCTCTTTGTTAGAAAGAGAAACAATGAGAGATAGAAATAACAAAAGCAATGAAAATGATAGGGAGTGGACGACAATGAAAAAGATTTTTAGTTTATTTTTAATCTGTATGTTAGCTTTTTCAACGTTATCTAACATAATTGTTAGTGCGGAATCTAGAAGTACAGGTACTTTAACGATTCACAAGTTTGAACAAAGTAAAGGTTCTAAAACAACTACAGAAGGTAATGGGAAAGAAGGACAAACTGTTCCAGAAGATGCAAAACCTTTAGAAGGTGTAACTTTTGAAATTAAACGAATTGAGTCATTTGAAAAAATTTCAAATGATGGAACTGTTATAAAAGAAGATGCAAAACCAGTAAAAGACGCTGCAATAACAAAGGTAACAAACACAAAAGGGGAAGCTGTTTTTACAAATCTTCCGCTAGGACGTTATGAAGTAAAAGCAATTGAAGGTCCAAAACATATTGCGTTGGATAAGACTACTTTTATTGTCGATATTCCAATGACAAGTGCAGACGGTAAAGATTTAAATTACGATGTTCATATTTACCCTAAAAATGAAACAAAACGTGGTTCAGTAGAATTCGTAAAAAAAGGTGAAGCCGGTAAAGTATTAAAAGATGCAGAGTTCCATTTATTTAAAAAGAATAAGGATGGAACTAGTACACAAGTTAAGACACCGAGTTCATTAGTAACAGGTGAAGATGGTAAAGTTCGTGTTGATTCGCTAGAATATGGGGATTATTATTATTTTATTGAGCATAAGGCTCCAACAGGTTATTTAACTAGTAAAGAGGAGCGTCCTTTCTCTATTAAGGAATCTGGTGAAGTAGTTAAGCTGGATGATATAAAGAACTATAAAGAACCTACCATTACTAAAAGTATAAATAACGGTTCAAAAGTAGCTGGAATTAATAAAGAGACAGATTATACGTATGATATTAAAACACTACTTCCTGAAGATATTCAATCATATAAAAAATATGTTGTAACAGATATTTTAGATGATCGTTTGGAAATAAAAGGCCTACCAATTGTTATGGTTGATGGAAAGAAAGTTGAAGATGATAGTGTAAAAGTAGTTGTAGAAGGTCAAAAAGTAACCGCTACGATTGAAGATTTTTCAAAAATAAATGGAAAAGAGCTTCATTTACAAATTACTGCAAAAATTAAAAGTGATGTTGAATCTGGAGTGAAAATTCCGAACAAAGCAGTACTTGATTTTGTAAACAAAGATGATGTTTCATCAGAAAAAGATGGAAAGCCATCTAATGAAGTGGTGGTCACACCGACAACGGGAAATATTAAAATTGAAAAAGTTGATGGTAAGGATAAGACGCTTAAATTAGAAGGTGCGAAGTTTCAATTACAAGATAAAAAAGGTAATGTTATAAAAGTTAATGGGAAAGAAATGAATGATATAACAGATGCAAATGGTATTATTACATGGAATGAAATCCCGTACGGTGAATATCAAATTGTTGAGACGGAAGCACCAAAGTATAAGGATAAAGACGGTGCAGTCGAACACTATCAAAAGTTAAGAGACCCGATTGATATTACGATTGATGAAAAACATCAAACAATAGAGCTACAAGTTGAGAATAATAAGAGCGGTTGGATTATTCCAGCAACAGGTGGAATGGGAACAATTTTCTTCACAGTAACTGGTCTTTTATTAATGATGACAGCAGCGCTTATTTTCTTTAGAAAGAAACCTGTTAAGAATTCTTAATTGATATCTTTATAATAATTGAGTTTAGTAAAGAGGAAAGGCATATTGCTTTCCTCTTTTCCACATTTTATCCGTAGTGAAAGAGGATGTTATGAAAAGAAATATTATTTTTGGAAGTATTTTTTTACTAGGGTTAAGTATATTTTTATATCCAACTGTAAGTAATTGGTTTGCAACGAGAACTCATTATTCAGAAGTGAGTATGTATGATGAAGCGATAAAGGAGTTGGAGAAAGAAGAGATTAATCGTAAAGAAACAGAAGCACAAGAGTATAATAAGAAAGTTCAAAATACGACGCAGACATTTTCGGATCCGTTTCATGAAAATGGTGAGGAGAAAAAAAGTTCCCATGTAGATGTGCTAAATATCGGCGAAATTATGGGATATATAGAAATTCCGAAAATAGATGTGAACCTTCCAATTTATCAAGGAACGGCGGAAGAAGTGCTAAGCCGTGGAATTGGGCAATTAAATGAATCCTCATTACCGGTAGGTGGAGAAAATACACATACAGTTTTAACAGGACATCGAGGTTTACCCTCAGCGCTTATGTTTACCCATTTAGACAAAATTGAAAAGAATGATGTGTTTTATATTCATTCGTTAGATAAAGTACTTGCTTATAAGGTAGATCAAATAAAAATCGTATTACCAAATGAAACAGAAGATTTATTAGTTGTACAAGGACAAGATTACGCAACATTAATTACGTGTACCCCTTATGGAGTGAACACGCATAGGTTACTAGTGAGAGGACACCGTGTTCCATATGATGCTGAAGAAAAAGAAATGATTACAAAACCTTTCATTTTAGAAGATTGGATGATCGTTTTTTCTATTGGTATTATTTGCATTGTCCTTCTAATAATCTATTTAAAAAAACGAAAATAGTATGTATTGTGTGGTGAGTGTGTGAGAAGGGGATTCATAAGTTTAGTTTTGTTCCTTGCAGGTTTATCTCTATTTCTATATCCATTGGTCGCTAATTATATAAACAATTATGTATATAAAACGAGAGTAATCCGTTACGAAAAAGTGGTTGATAATTTAAAAGTAGAAGATGTTAATGAGAAATTTCGTAGGATGGAAACGTATAATAGCTTATTAGGTAAAACTACTTTTAAAATGAATGATCCATTTGTTCATGATGAAAAAGTAAATAACGAACAATTAGATTTTATAAATAAAACTGAAGTATTTGGTACAATTACAATTCCAAAAATAAATGAGGAGTTGCCAATTTATTTAGGGGCGAGTCAAGAAAACTTAAGTAAAGGGATAGGGCAAATTGAAGGGACTTCATTACCAATTGGTGGGAAAGATACACATACTGTTTTAGCAGGGCATCGAGGTTATCACGGGGCAAAGATGTTTCGCCATCTTGATCGGTTAACTGATGGAGACTTATTCTATGTAAAGGTATTTGGAAAGCAGCAAGAGTATAAAGTAGTTGGCCGTGAGATTATTAATCCTAATCAAGTTGATAAATTAAATGTAATAAAAGGAAAAGATAAAGTTACATTACTTACGTGTGAACCATATACATCAAGTAAATATCGTTTGTTAGTGTATGGGGAGCGAGTAGAAGCAGAGCAAAATGAAATTGAAAGACAAAACAAAAGTATAGTAGATGTGAGGAGGCATGAAACAAGAGATTTATTTGAAAAACTGGCTTTTGGCATAGTGGGTCTCATTGTAATTTGTATAGGATTGTACGGTTTATTAAAAAGGAAAAACGAGTGATGCAACATATAATAAAAGAAAATGCCACTTCAAAATCGAAGTGGCATTTTTTATATTTCCTCTAAGCTATTAACTGGAACAGTTAATTCGCGTTTTGGATTTGTTACTTCATATATGCGGGCGGTTTCGTTGCTTTCATCGACGTGTTGAATCATAACAGGCATGCCTTGAAAACTGACATTGGCTTCTTCAGATGACTCGGAAAGCTCTTTTGCACGTTGTATATTCATTTATATTCCTCCCATCATTATTATCTTTGCAAAAAGGGAGGAATAATATACCATTTCGAGACATTTTTAAAGTTTTTGTATTATTTGTAATGTTTCTTTAATAAATGAAGAGAAGATGGAATCAGGATAGCTATCTATCGCTTGAACTGCTTCTTTTGCTTCTTTGAGTGCAGCTGTTTTATCTTGAAGTTCTATATAGCAAAGGGCACGATAAGATCCAGCTGTTAATAACCACGATTGATCAAGTGGATGACTCATATAATCCGGTATGATAGCACGATCTAATACTCCTAAAGCTTCCTTGTAATGTTTTAAACCATACAAAGATTTTCCTTTTTCAAGATAATACAGTCCATCGTCTTGAAAAATTGGTACATCTTTTAGTTTTTCTCGGAATTGTTCTAGATGTTCTAATGCAATGGTATATTCGTTTGTAATTGTATTGTAGTAATAAGCTTTTAATATATGTATATTTGCAGCAGATAAAGTATCTTCTGTAAATATGGCAAATTGCTCAGATTTTTTTATGTAATATAAATATCTTTCTTTATCAGTTGTAATGATTTTTTGATAAGATAAAATACGGTAAAATTCATCTGTTTTATAATACACTTGATGTTTTTTTGAAAATGCAAGTGCATCTAAAATGACTTTTTCACATTTTTCATAATTACCATATGCGAGTAAAATAATTGCTTCTTTTAAATATAATTGTATATGTGTAATAAGGTCCATTTCTAAATTCTTCGTTTTATATTCATCGCGAATTCTGGTAATCAACTGTAAACATTCTTTATATTTTTTCCGTTTGTAGAGCATATAGTAAAACAGTAGTTTCGTTTCAGTACTTTCGCGATACAAAGTATATTTTTCAAATATAGAAACAGCTTTTTCAACGTAATATTCAATATTATAATCGTTCATAATAGCCGCTCCAGTTATGAACTGTTTATATAAACGTGCTGTATTTAAAGTAAGAGGTAGTTCTTTTTGAACGATAGGTAGTAAAGTCTCATATACTTCATCGCATTTATTTGCTTTTATTAATGGCTCCATTTTTTGAATGAGTGCTACAATTTCTACATCATCTTCTTCTAATAAAAAACTCGTTTCACATTCAAGTTTTTCTGCAATATATTGTAATGTTTTCATAGAAGGTGTAGCTTTTCCATTTTCAATTTGACTAAGCATGCTTTTTGTCAATTCGGAACCTGCCAGTGCTGTTTGAGTAAGCTTTTTTTCTTTTCGCAATGCCTTAATTTTTTCTCCGAGAGTTGCCATATTGTAGCTCCTTTATAATTAAAAAAGTTAAATACAATTAAACTTTTTGTTGTAATAATTGGAAAGTTGATTATATAATAAGTTTAACACAATTTAACTTTTAAGGGGAGAGTGTCATAATGGAAGATGTAAGTATAGGTCAAGCTGATTCAAGAATGAAGATTGCAACGAGAAATATCATTTTAATGATGATTGGAAAGATGACGTCTTTGTTAGGGGCGGGTATTTATACGTTTGCAATGGGGTTATACGTACTAAAGACAACTGGTTCAGGAATGGGGTTTGCAATTACGCTCGTTTGCGGATCACTTCCAAGGATGATCTGTGGTCCAATTGCAGGTGCTGTAGCTGACCGTGCCAATCGAAAATGGCTTGTCATTGGTACAGATTTATTAAGTAGTTTAACGATGCTTATTATGTTTATTCTTGTTACTATATTTGGACCATCACTTCTTTTTATTTATATTTCAGCAGCATTATTATCAATTTGTGCAAGTTTTTATTCTGTTGCATTAACGTCGTCTATTCCGAGTTTAGTGGATGAGGGGCGTATTCAAAAAGCGAGTGCTTTAAATCAAACGGCAGCTTCTTTATCAAATATTTTAGGGCCGATTATTGGTGGAGTTGTATTTGGTTTCTTTTCCATTAAGTCGTTCTTTTTGTTAAATAGCATTACATTCTTTTTAGCGGTTATTTTGCAATTATTTATTGTGTTTGATTTATATAAAAAAGAAGTGGCTGGGAGTAAAGAGCATTTCTTGACGAGTATAAAAGAAGGTTTTTCATATGTAAAACGACAGCATGAAATATATAGCTTAATGAAAATAGCATTGTGGGTAAACTTTTTTGCTTGTGGGCTAACCGTTGCACTTCCATACATTATCGTCCATACATTGCATTTATCTTCAAAGCAACTCGGTACTGTAGAGGGAATGTTAGCAGTCGGGATGTTAATGGGGGCGATTGCTTTATCAGTGCGTAAAGAAGTGAATAATCCGTTTCGTTCTATTTATACGGGACTGTTTTTGTTTGCTGGTTTGAGTTTATGTACAGTCTTCCCGTTGTTAGTTACCATTCCAAAAGTGGCAAGTTTTATTTACTATATAGCTTTTATGATGTTAACGGGTATATCAATTATGATTGTAAATATTCCGATGCAAGTACATATGCAAAAGACGACAGATCCGAGCTACTTAGGGCGTGTGTTTGGCCTACTTGAAACAATTGCGACTGCAATCGCACCGCTTGGTATGATTGTATATGGATTATTATTAGATATGTTGCCAACTAGCATTGTTATGATGACGATAGGCGGGGGGGTATTGTTAGTTGTATTAGTTGGAGTAAAGCAACATATGGCGAAAAAACAAGTAGATGTGTCGGCTTAAAAATAAGAAAATAATAAAAATTTGACTTATCATTATAAAAATGACCAAATTAGTATTTTAGTTTTTGAAACTCTTTTTCATGTATGTTACAGTATAGTGAGCAGGCAAAGAAAAGGAGAAAACATCATGAAAAAATTAAGTTTTGTTATGCTTTTTCTGTTAGTCGTAATGGCTGGATGTAGCAATTATGACACATATATTGAAACAGGTATGCAATCATTGAAAGATGAAAAATATAGTGATGCAACGATGTGGTTTGAAAAAGCAGAAAAAGAGAAATCAGGAAATGAAGCAAAATCATATAAAGAAGTTGCAGAGAGAATGGATCACGGAGCAACAGCATTAAAAGACGGTAAGTATTTAGAAGCGAAAGACATTGCAAATGAAGTGTTACAAAAGAAAAAAGATGATGCACTTGAAAAAGCTGTAACATCAAATGCAGAGAATATGCTTCAAAAAGCAAAAGATGTAGAAGAGAAAGTGAATGAAAGAGTAGCCAAGCGTAGAAAAGTAGAAGAAGAAGGAATTGATAAACTCATTAAAGCTGTCGATAGTATAGATGATGTGAAAGAAAAAGAGAAGAAAGTTTCAGAAGCGTTAGATAAGGCTGAAGAGGCGCAAGCAAAAATTGAAACGAAGAAAAATAAATAGAGTTATCGTTTAAAAGGCTGTCGTGTATAACGACAGCCTTTTAATCTTTTTCTGCATAAGAAGCGATGCTATGTAGTAAAAAAGAAATAATTTTAGAATTCCATCTGTCCTCATGATGAATCGTATAAATGTTACGTTGAAATTCAAATCCCGGGATGGGTATATAGCATAGTTCATTTCGTTGTACTTCTTGTTCAATAGCTAGTTTAGAAATAAAAGCGACACCATTACAATATTTTAAAATTTGTTTCATTGTTTCTAATGAATCTAATTCAATTTCAGATTGGAATGTAATGTTATGAGCTAACATCCATTTTGTAAGTAAATCTCTCGTTGTAGATGGATTACGATGCAATAGTATACGTTCTTTTTCAATATCTTGTAGTGATACATTTCCTTTTTTCGAGAAATGATGTTCTTTGGAGAAAGCAAGAACAAGTGTATCAGGCATTACATTTGCCTGTTTTAAAAGTAATTCATCAAACGGTGCTGCGGAAATTACACCGAGATCAATTTCATGATTTTGTAGCATCGTTCGAATTTCAGGAGCTGTTTTTACCATAAGTGTTATTTTTATATTTGGAAATTCGCATTGAAATTGATGAACAATTTCTGGTAAAAGATAAGTCGCTGGTACATAACTAGCGCCAATTGTTATAGCGCCTTTATGAAAATCTTTAAACTCCTGCGTGACCCGTCTAGCTTCTTTCATAAGTGCATCTATTTTACAAGCATAATGATGTAATGCCTCACCAGCCTCTGTTAAGAAATACCTTCCCGAACGTAATTCGAATAAAGATACACCGAGTTCCTCTTCTAGGCTTTTTATATGGAATGTAATAGTAGGTTGTTTAACACCTAGTTTTTCTGCAACGATTGTAAGCTTTTTGTATTTCTTAATAAGCACTACAATTTCCAATTTTAAGAGATTCATTATGAATTGCCGCCTTTTTTATTTTAACTATAGAAAAAATCTATAGAAATAAATAGTTTATTAGAAGTTTTTTAATTTAATCTTTACAGTACATTAACATTCAGTATAAATCTTCCATATAGAATGAAAGCAGGTTAAGAGTGAGGGGAGAGAGGTGAAACGATGGATATTAAAATTAGTGGATTAGAAAAGAATTTTGGAAAAACGCAGGCGTTAAAGCCGTTACAAATTGTCATGAAACAAGGTGAATTCACCACACTTTTAGGGCCTTCGGGATGCGGGAAAACGACTTTACTTAGAATGATTGCAGGACTTGAAGAGCCAGATAAAGGTGAAATATATTTTGGAGATACGTGTATGTATTCTGGTGCGAAAAAAATAAAAACATCTCCTCATGAACGTAATATCGGTATGGTATTTCAAGATTTTGCTTTATGGCCACACATGACTGTATTTGAAAATGTCGCATTTGGTTTAAGAGCTACAAAGCAAACGAATCAATTACGGGAAAAAGTAGAAGATGCAATAAAGCGAGTTCGCCTGCAAGGGATGGAGAAAAGATATCCGCATGAACTCTCTGGTGGACAGCAGCAACGTGTCGCATTTGCTAGA
Organism: Bacillus cereus group sp. MG4; assembly: GCF_040460055.1. Classification (NCBI taxonomy): domain Bacteria; kingdom Bacillati; phylum Bacillota; class Bacilli; order Caryophanales; family Bacillaceae; genus Bacillus; species Bacillus cereus group sp. MG4. The sequence continues at coordinate 5,134,991 of NZ_JARVGZ010000001.1, forward strand.
GCAATTGTAACGAAACCACATTTTATTTTGTTCGATGAACCGCTGAGTGCACTCGATGCAATTTTGCGAGAAGAAATGCGATTAGAGCTTATGGATATCGTTCATTCGATCGGTTTAACGGCATTGTATGTCACGCACGATCAAACAGAAGCTATGTCAATGTCAGACCAAATTATTGTTATGGAACAAGGAGAAGTATTACAAAAAGGAACACCAGAAGACATTTACGTGAAGCCATCGCATGAATTTGTTGCAAAATTTGTTGGTAAGGCAAATTGGCTTGTAGAGGGTAAAGAAATGGTTCGTCCAGAGCATGTGAGCTGGACCAAAAATGAAGTGTGCGAAATGTATACAGGTGAAATTCAGCACGTTACATATGTAGGGGAACGTTATGAAGTGAAAGTAAACATGGGGACACGCGGTGTATGGACAGCTTATCACAATAGTAAGTTAAGTATCGGGAAACCGGTATCGTTATACGTACCAAAAAAATGTATTCATCATATAGGGGGAGAATCGTATGAAGAAATTCAGTTCGCTTAAGTCTTTATTTGTATGTACATTATTATTTTCTGCTGTCGTAACAGGCTGTAGTTCAAAGACAGGTAATGCAGATGCAAAAAGTAAAACTACTAATGAAAAGAAAATTGTTGTATATAGTGCAGGACCAAAAGGATTAGCAGAAAAAATTCAAAAGGACTTTGAAAAGAAAACGGGTATAAAAGTGGAAATGTTTCAAGGGACAACTGGAAAAATTTTAGCGAGAATGGAAGCTGAAAAGAAAAAACCAGTCGTTGACGTAGTCGTACTTGCTTCTTTACCAGCGATGGAAGGATATGGTCAAACGTTAGCTTATAAAGAAGCAAAACAAGCTGATAAGCTTCGTCCAGAATGGTCGGATGATAAAGGTCATTATTTCGGGTATAGTGCTTCCGCATTAGGAATTGTGTATAACACAAAAAATGTGAAGACAGCGCCTGAAGATTGGAGCGATATAACAAAAGGAGAATGGAAAGGGAAAGTGAATCTTCCAGATCCAGCACTTTCAGGTTCAGCTTTAGACTTTGTAACAGGATACGTGAAAAAGAATGGAAAAGATGGATGGAATTTATTTGAACAACTTAAGAAAAATGAAGTTACAGTAGCAGGGGCAAACCAAGAGGCATTAGATCCAGTTGTAACAGGTGCAAAAGATATGGTCATTGCGGGTGTTGATTATATGACGTACAGTGCAAAAGCAAAGGGTGAACCAGTTGATATCGTATATCCAAAAAGCGGAACAGTCATTAGTCCACGCGCAGCAGGCATTATGAAGGATAGTAAAAATGTAGAAGGTGCAAAAGAGTTTATTGATTATTTATTATCAGATGATGTGCAAAAACAAATTTCTAAAGCATATTTATTGCCTGGTAGAACAGATATAAAAGCTGAAAATAGACCAAATGTGGAAGAGATTCCAGTATTAAATATTGATTGGAAAACAGTTGAGAAGGAACAAGATGAAATAGGAAAACAATTTAAGAAAGTATTTCAATAAGATGGTGATTACATGGTAAATCGATTCGTATCAGTAAGACAAGTTGGAATGACGTTAGCGTTGTTACTTGTGGCGATGTTAATCGTCATTCCGCTTTTTCTCATTTTACTTTCTAGTGTATATGAAAATAGTAGTTGGAATTTTTTAAAGCCTTTTGAAGTGATGCATAGTGGTGGATTAGCTGGGATTTTTCTAAACTCGATGCTCCTAGGTGTACTCGTAGTAATAGGAGCAACCGTATTTGCATTTCCATTAGCGTTTATTATGAGCAAAACAGATGTTGGAAAATATAGTAAGTTAGATGTTATTTTTATGATTCCATTTATGACACCGCCATATATTGGATCGATGGGCTGGATTTTGTTCATGCAACCGAACGGCTATTTCGAACAGTTTTTCCCGATGCTAAAGACGATTTCATCTTCGTTTTTTAGTTTAGGAGGTATGGTTTTAATTATGAGTCTGCATTTATTCCCATTTCTTTACTTCATGTTGAAAAACACGTTACTTCAAATTGGAAGTAGTAAAGAAGAAGCGGCAGCAGTTCATGGTGGAGGATTTTTCTATCGTTTACGAAAAATAATATTGCCGTTATTAGTATCAAGTTATGTAATGGGTGCTTTACTCATTTTCGTAAAGACGATTGCTGAATTTGGAACACCAGCTACATTCGGACGAAGAATAGGATTTCATGTGTTAACATCAGAGATTCATAAATTTATTTCGAGTTGGCCGATTGATTTTAGTAGTGCAACAGCATTATCTTCTTTATTACTTAGTGCATGTATGCTCATTTGGTATATGCAAAATGTATTAAATCGAAAGTATTCATATGCAATGGTTAGTGGAAAAGGTGTGAAATCTAAAAGGTATACATTGTCTATATTTACACGCGTTGTGGCATGGGGCTATGTAATTGGTTTATTAATCGTATCAATTGGAATCCCATACTTTTCTATACTGATTGCTTCATTATCAAAATTAAGAGGCGGCGGCTTGCATGTAAACAACTTTACAACAAGCCATTATGAAGCATTGTTTACAATTGGCTCTCCAGGATTAGAAGCTTTATGGAACAGTTTTCTCTTTTCACTTATAACAGCGATTATTGCTGTAATGATTGGAGTGTTTTTGGCGCTTATGATCCGAAAGGGGAAAAAGTCCTCTGAAAAATGGCTTGATATGTGCGGTATGTTACCGAATATGGTACCAGGAATCGTGATGGTTGTAGGGCTGATTTTATTTTGGAATTCACCCTATATGCCCATGTCAATTTACAATACACCAGTCATGGTTATCGTGACGTACGTTGTTCTTTTTTTACCTTATACGGTGCAGTATGTAAAAGCATCGCTCGGGCAAATTGATGATTCTCTTGTACAGGCAGGAACCATTTTTTCTGGAAATTATATTTATATTTTTAGAAAAATAATATTACCTCTTATTATCCCGGGTATTCTTGCTGGATGGGCGATGACATTTACAATCTCGATAAGAGAGTTAGTAGCATCGCTGCTCGTACTACCTCCATCAGTAGAAACGTCAGCAACATTTATTTTTGCTCAATTTGAACAAGGAGAAGTATCTATAGGAATGGCGATGGCTGTCGTTTCAGTTGGACTTACAACAATATGTTTATTACTTCTGCAACATATGGAGCAAAAACGAAAAGGGGTAGCATGATGAGGATAGAAGTATGGGGAGGAGCGGGAGAATACGGTCGTTCCTGCTACTTCGTAAACCATAAAGAGACGAAACTAGTATTTGATTGTGGTATTAATCGATCATATGAGGATAGTTATCCAAAAATAGAGAGGGAAGTTGTACCGTTTTTAGATGCAGTATTTTTATCACATATTCATGAAGATCATACGATGGGTTTACCTTTATTAGCGAAGTATGGATATAAGAAAAAAATTTGGACGACCCGTTATACGAAGGAACAACTTCCAGCTTATTACGAAAAATGGAGAAACTACAATTTGACGCGAGGATGGAATGTACCTTATAACGACCAAAATGTTAAAGATTTAAATTATGTATATATTGATGAGATTAGTAATCCAAATGAATGGGTACAGATTACACCTACATTGCGGTTTCAATGGGGGTATAGCGGACATGTATTAGGGGCTGTTTGGTTTTTAGTGGATATGAGTCATACATATGTATTTTATTCTGGCGATTATTCAGCAGAGTCTAACATACTACGAGCTAATTTACCTGAGAAATTGCATGTCGATATAAAAGTTGCAATCGTAGATGCCGCGTATCACACTGATGATGTTTCGCAAAATGAACGAGTAGACGAACTATGTGCAGAAGTTGAACGAGTTGCTCAAAAGAAGGGAATAGCATTATTACCATTGCCACCGCTTGGGAGGGCGCAAGATATCGTATTGTATTTATATAAAAAATATAAAGAACTTCCCATTATAGTAGATCAAGAAATTTTGGCTGGATTCCAAGAGATGATCGTATATAAAGATTGGATCAAAAATAATGAAAAACTTGAAGAGCTAATGGAGAGTTTAAAAAGAAACGTAATAGTTATGGATGATAACATCGGTACGCAACATAGTTATGGAATAGTTGTAATGAGTGATGCGAATATGCAAACGAAACGAGCACAGTTATATTATGAACAACTTCGGCATGACGAGCGAAATTCCATTATATTTACTGGACATATTGCTAAAGGGGGTTTTGCAGACAAAGTTTTGAAAGAACGTGTAGGTAAAGAATGTAGGGTGAAGCGAGTTCCATATAAAGTTCACCAAAGTATAAGAGATGTGAAAGAGATGTTAAATACATTATTACCAGAACATACGGTGTTAGTACACGCTTTGAAAGAGGATACGGATCGATTACAGAAAAAGCTTAGTATAGCAGGATATGAAAATGTGTATTCACTAACTATGGAACGTATAGAAGTCATTTAAAATGTAAAGGGGATAGGTATATGAAAAAAGTATTTGTATTCGTAAGCATTTTCTTTTGTTGTTTCCTTTATAACGTTCAGGAAGGGTTTGCTGCTAGTCCAATGAAACCTAGTTTTGAAGTGAAGTTATTATTAAAGCCAGAACAAGTATTAGGTTACAACAAAGAAATGAACCAAGAGATATTAGAATATTTTCAGGCTGGTACAAATTATGAAAGAATACAAGTGGAATTTTTAGATACGGCAAATAAAAATTTAAGTAATGAAGGGTGGTTTGCGAGAATTCGAAAGAAAGAATTTAGTAAAGATTTTGAGCTAACATATAAAAAAAGATATCCGATTCAAAATGGTGTAATTCAAGATGCACTAGAAGTGGCTCAAAAGGATGGATTTGATAGTAAAACTGATAACTATGAGGCAGAAATAGATTGGGGATTTGAGAAGAAAACGTTAAGTATTTCAAATAAGAAAAGCTACAGTGCTAAAGGATATGGAGTACTTGATTTACCAAAAGAACGAGCTGCTCAAAACATGTTAATAGAAAAGTTACCAGGGAAAATGAACAAATGGTTGTATACGAATTGGGGAGAAGAAATGCTCAAAAATTCTCGTATTTATGGCCCTGTATTAATGAAAAGGTATACAGCTGAATTTGAAAATATTAAAACGAATATTGAAGTTTGGCCACTAAGTAATACAGGGAAAATAGAAGATGACTTCGTAATAGAAGTGTCGTTTAAAACAAATGAGGAAAGTATTGCAACAAAACAAAGAGAATTATTAATGAAGAGTTTAGAACAAAAAGGATGGCTGTTACCGAAAGATAGTTTGAAGACTGAGCTTATTTTTCAGTGAATAGTAAAAAGGAATCCATATTCCATGGATTCCTTTTTCTAATATATGAGTATTAAGCTAAATCAGCTGACAAGAACATATCATTATTTTGAAGGTTTTTAGAGCGTAAACTATAAGCAACTACTTTCTTTTTATGTTGCTTTACAACATCAACATGCTCTTCATGACTATAAATGTAAAAGATAAAATCTTTTTTACCACGTTTTGCATTGATAATTAAAGGCGTGCCCTCATTGTGTGGTGGTGCATAATAGCGATCTAAAAATAAACCTTCGTTAAAATCATGAATAATTTTGGATTTTTGTTCGCCTTCTAAGTTATTTCCATTGATTGTAACAGTCGAATTCTCTTCTTCAAGTTGTGGATGTGTTTCGTACTTGCTAATAATGGATTCAATAACAGAGTTGGGAAGGCTAGAAACGATAATTTTAAATGCCCCAAATACAACTAACATTACAATAAACCAAGTCGTCATAGTATATCATCCCCTTTATTCTATTTAATAATATAACTCATATGGTAATAGTACATAAGGTGAAGTTTTGTATAATTTGTGAAAAATATGCCATTTTTACGAACAAAATATTAGAAAAATCAATTTTGTTACAAAAAGTTGAAATCGAAGTATTTTAAAAGAAAAAGGTTTATAATAAAAATATAACTAATAACCACATTACTAATTATAAGGAAGTGTAACTATGAGTACTGTAGCAATCGTATATGGTATTATTCTTTCCACAATTATTGTTTTGTTTTTTGTTGGGGTTTCACGTTATATTCATAAATGGAAAGAAGGCGTTGCGAAATTAAATCACATTGAAGAAGAACTTAGTGATTTAATGTTACATCATGGTAAGTAAAAAGTTTATTTTTTAACTAAACAATGTGAAGAATATCACAAAACATGCTCTCATCATGAAGGCATGTTTTTTTGTTATGTGAATGATTAGGCACATTCATACATTTTTTCCATACGATACAGTGTGAAACTAGAAATGTTCGGAGTGGAAAAGAGGGATAAAATGAGTAGTTCAGGTTATGTTCCAGATAATAAAAATTTAAAGAAAAGTTCAGGAACTCCAAACCTTTTCTTTGATTCGAGAAAAAACATCTTTTTTAAAAGAGATGAGAAAAACGTTGCCTATGAAGTTACGTCAACGCAGTTACCAGCAATGATCGGTGGAGCGTTTGTCGATTTATTTATGACAAAAGGGCACATGCGGGAACCACATTGGCATCCGAATGCGTGGGAATTAGATGTTGTTGTATCAGGAGAAGCGATTACATCTATCTTAAATCCGGAAACGAATCAATTGCAAAATTATCATGTAAAAGCGGGGCAAACTGTCTTTATTCCAATGGGATGGTGGCATTGGATTACAGCGATAACAGAAGAAGTACAATTACATTTGTTCTTCAATAACGATCAGTTTGAAACAGCAGAAGGATCAGACATACTTAGATTAACACCGCCAGAAGTATTTCAATCTGCATACGGTGTAAGTGCAGAAAAATTGGGAAAGGATCTTTCGCCAATTAAGGAGTCAGTTGTAATTGGTCCTCCTAACTCAAATCGACTAAATAGCATTAAAGAAAGTGACGACTCAAATATAGTTGTTACGTTAAATGGACAAATAACATCATGTGAAATAGAGTAACTCTTTCTTTTTTTAGGAAGAGTTACTCTATTTTGTATAATTTTGTATTTTTATTCGTTATAATTATTATATAGAAGGGAATTTATAGAGGGGGCATATTGTGAACATATTAAAGATTATAGGAATTATTGCAGGAGTCATTATAGTAGCCGTTATAGCTTTCTTTGTCATTATGAAGTACTATTTGTCAAAAGAAGACCCTGGTTACGTATTAAAGTACATAAAAGAACATAAAGATGATGAAACATGCTCATTATTTATTAAAAGAAATGGAGAAGTAATAACTTCTATAAATAAAAAATTGCCATTAGCGAGTATGGCCAAAATTGTAATAGCAGTTGAATTTGCTAAGCAAGTGTCAGAAGGGAAAATAAGTCGTGATGAACAAATTTCATTGCAGGAGCTAGATAAATATTACGTTAAAAACACTGATGGTGGAGCGCATCCTGACTGGTTAGAAGATGCCAAAGCGAGAGAATTAGTGAAAAATGGGCAGATCGCTTTAGAAGAAGTGGCTAAAGGAATGATTCATTATAGTTCTAATGCGAATACAACATATTTGTTAGATAAGCTTGGAATAGAAAGAGTGAATGATAGTTTAAAAGAGTTAGAGCTTACTAGTCATGACAAATTCTCTTCGTATACTGCTTCACTATATATGAGAGGGTATGTAGAAAAAGAGCTTCATGAGCCAGAAAATCAATCGTTAGAAATGATACGTAACATGTCAAAGGATGAGTATAATAAACATGTATTACAAATTCATGAATGGATGAAAGATGAAGAAGAATGGAGAAAACGGGATATTCCATTAAAGGTAGATATGGGATTTCAGCGAATTTGGTCAGATCGATTAGTGGGTGCAAACGCTAAAGACTATATGAGTATAATGAAAAAGATAAATAGTAGAAATTATTTTCCAAAATCAATGCAAGAAGAAATTGAGAATATTTTCAAAGGAACAGTTAATAATAATAAGTTAGAATTTGCTGGTCAAAAAGGTGGGTCTACCGCATTCGTATTGACAAAAAGTTTGTATACTACAGATAAGAAGGGAAATAAGGTAGAAGTTGTAATTATGTTTAACGATATAGAAGATCAAGTTGCATACCAAAAGCTGAGAAATAATATAGATTATTTTATTCAAGATGCTATAACAGATGAAGGGTTTAGAAATAAATTATAATGAAATAATTTTATTATGTAAACAAGGGCGCTTTTTAGAAAGCGTCCTTTTTCTTTTTATAATACAGGATTTCTTATTTACTTCATTGAATATAGATTGAAAATAAGAAGGGAAGTTGAAAAATGACGACAATATATTTCGTTCGCCATGCCCACTCTACATATACAAAAGAAGAACGGGAACGGCCTTTATCTGAAAAAGGACATTGTGATGCAGAGAATGTAACACGCTTATTAAAAGATAAACATATTGATGTTGTGATTTCTAGTCCGTACAAAAGGGCAATGCAAACTGTGCAAGGAATTGCGAATACATATAATTTATCAATACAACTGGAAGAGGATTTACGGGAAAGGCTATTAAGTAAAGAACCAGTACAGGATTTTAATGATGCTCTTCAGAAGGTATGGGAAGACTGGACTTTTGCATACGAAGGCGGAGAATCAAATGATGTAGCGCAAAGACGTGCTGTAATATGTATGCAAAGTATATTAAAAAAATATAAAGGTAAGAATATTGTAATAGGTACTCATGGGAATATTATGGTATTACTAATGAATTATTTTGATTCGAAATATGATTTTCAGTTTTGGAAAACCCTTCATATGCCTGACGTGTATAAATTAACTTTTGATAATAATTGTTTCAGTTCTGCTGAAAGAATACAGCCTACAGATTATCAGATAAATAATTTGTAAAAGTTTATCAAAAAAAGAGGAAAGGGAGAAGTTATTGTAGAAGTATGACTTTGTAACATAAAAAATATGTGTTAAAGGAGGCTGTTTACATGTTTGAGAAAGAGAAAGAAGGGCTTATTGAAGTTCAGAACGTATTTGAAATTGTACCAGCAGATGGAGCAATTATTGGTATGGCAACGGAAGAAGAAATGGAAATTGCTGCTGAACTAGAGCTGCAGTACTATGCCCATTCTCGTTTGTTAGAAGCAAATATTCAGTTAGACGGTTCCTCCTACAAAGAGTTACTTCAGGAGTTCCAGGAGTACGAAAGAAAATCAATGAGCTTTTGGCGAGCAATACATAAGCGTTTAGCTGTGCCATGGGCATGGGTATTACGTATTGACGTTGCGAATAGCCCTATATATGTAAGTAATGGGAATTCGTATTATGAAGAAATCGATGATGAAGAAGATTATGAATAGATAAGTAAGGAAGCAGCGTTAGTTGCTTCCTTTTTTTATTTGCAAGGAGTGAATTGCTTCAATACCTCTACAAATTTATAAATAGTAAATCCCCCTAACTAAGCTTGAAATAATTTTTGACAAGCAAAAACGATACACCAAACACCTATACCAAACAGGAAAGATGTACTAAGTGAAAATGAGTTTTTTAGACCAATATAGACGATAAATAGTAGTAGTGCGGATGCAGGAAATCCATATAATACGCCTATAGCAAATTGACTTAATTCTTGTTTGTTCCCGCCTTCTAAAGAAATCCAAAATAGGCTAAGTAAACTAATGAGAGGAAGGGCAGCAATAAAGCCGCCTATCGTACTATAATGTTTAGCGACTTCAGTAATAACGCCAATAATAAGTGCAGAAACGATTACTTTAACGAGGAAATGCATATTTTGCCTCCTTCGCTAATAACGAAAAGGCTTTTTCAATTAATTGTTGTTCTTCTTTTGATAACTGTGATTCTAATATTTTTATCTTTTCTTTATCTAGTAAAGTATGCTTTTCTAATATTTCAATGCCTTCTTTCGTTAAAGTAAGGTTTACGACCCTTTCATCTTGTTTGTTTCTTTCTTTTATAATAAATCCTTTTTGAATAAGGCGCTTTACGTGTTCTGACGCTGTGTTATGAGAGAGACTAAGCTCAGTAGCCACTTTTCCAATTGTTATATCTTTCTCACGAGAAATGAGTTGTAAAATACGAATGGCTTGGTGAGAAAGGTTGTCCTCATACTCATATCGTAAGTGATAATAAATGCTTTCCCAATGTTGATTGATGTCTTTCATAATGATAAATCCCCCTATTTTTATGTCGTATAGTAAGATATATTCGTGAGCATAGAAATAAAATCCTTTTATTTGGATAAAAAATGTTGAAAAAGTTTATTTTTATTGAAATATAAGGTAATCTATGTGTAAAGGTATACATTTAGCAAGAGAGAGGATGATAGCTGTGAATACATTCAAATGGGTGAGTCATGAACAGATGTATGTAGATGAAATACATGTTGAAAAATGTGGTCCTCTTTCAGTCGGCGTATATGGGGGAAATCAAGAAAGTGATGCATATGAACGAGGAGATGCGGTGCTTGCTTGGTGGGATCCTGAATTACAATTTGAATTTGTTATGATTTTTGATACACACCACAAAACAAAAAATATCGATTATATAATAGAAGCAATTTCAGCAAGAAAAGAGAAACTAAAAGAGTTATTTTCTTACCCGATACATTTAGCTTTTCATCATACGCATATGTACTTATTAGCGTTATTTACAGATGAATTGTTTATTGAAAAATGTGATCAAGATGATGAGGAACTTGCATGCTTAATTTGTTTGCGAAAAGGCGAATTTTTATATTGGCTATCAGTTGGTGATTGCTTCGCATATTTATTCCATTCTGAAAAAACGAAGAATGGTAAAGGGCGGTTAAATAAACGGAAGAATTACGAATATATTGGTAGGAAAAATATTTTCGCAGCAAATACACCTTGCTTTACATCAGGTGTCAGAGGATTAGAAAAAGGAATGAATCACATCGTAATGGCAACGGACGGTATTTTAGAGTGTGATAAACGAAAATTTGATGATGATCAATCTTTAGTAGAAATATTGCACGACGGAAGTTGCTTACAGATTGAGCCAGTATTAACAAATGTACTGCAGTGGAAAGGTAGAGATTGTGCCACTATTATTGGGTGGTCTATTGACACTGAAAATAAACAATGTGCTAATTAATATAAAAGGAGTTCAAGGTTTTTATCCTTGAACTCCTTTTTGTTAAGCGATATGAATATGATACGTTTTCAACCATTCATTTACTTGTAGCATATATTCCATAGCACTTCTTGCTTCAAAATTGTTAATTTCTTTATTGCTTTCATCGGCAATGGCAAGTAATGTGGAATGATTAATAAGTGAGAAAATAGGATTGTTTTTATTACTGCACAAGTCGAGTGATAAATGACGGATTGTTTGTAAATAATGTGGATCTTGTGAAGTTGGGTAAGCACTTTTTCTTCTATTGCGTACATCGTCAGGTAAAGCAGGTTGCAGTGCTCTACGTAAAATGCCTTTTTCAATATTATCAATGCTTTTTATATTGAAAGGAACGTTCCATAAATATTCAACTAATCTATAATCGCAAAACGGTACACGTACTTCAAAGCCTACAGCCATACTCATACGATCTTTACGATCAAGTAAGAACGGGAGAAATCTCGTTAAAAATAAATAAAACATTTGGCGTTGTTTCGCGGCTTTTTTACTTTCCCCTTCAAGAGTAGGTACTTCAAGAATCGCTTCTTGGAAGCGTGCATCAATATAGTTTTCTAAGTTGCATTGGTTATTTACTTCATTTAGTAGAAGAGGGGAAGTGTTTTTCCAATTTGTTAGCCAAGGAAATTTATCGACAAATAGTAAATCCTCTTGATGAAACCAAGGATACCCACCGAATACTTCATCAGCAGATTCGCCGGATAAAGCTACAGTTGCATCTTTTTTCATTTCGCAAAATAGTAAATATAGTGAAGTTTCCATTTCGCCAGCACTCGGTAAATCTTTTGCACGGAGAGGGACGAATAAGTGATTTGCTAATTCTTCAGCATTCACAATAATGTCATGATGAGATGTCCCTACATGTTCGGAAACACGTTTTACCCAAGGAGCGTCTAAACCAGTGCGAGCAAATGTCAGCTCGAAATCTTTTGCACTATTTACAAAGTCAACGGAATACGTATGAAGTGTTTTATTTTCCGCTGCAAACTCTTTACCCGCTAGAGCAGTAATACCGCTAGAATCTAATCCTCCTGATAACATACAAACGAGAGGAACATCGGCAATTAATTGTCTTTTTACTGTATCTTGTAAAAGAGATAAAATATGTGATGATGTATCCTCAGTACAGTCTGTATGAACTTTACTTTCTAAATTCCAATATTTCTTAACTACTTTTTTATCACGTGTAAACGTTATAGAATGTCCAGCACGCACTTCTTGAATATGTTTAAAGACGCCACATCCTGGAGTTCGAAATAATCCTAATCCAAATATTTCGTTTATGCCATCTGCATCAATTTCAGCAGGGACAGATGGATGGGCTAATAGCGCTTTTATTTCGGATCCGAAAATAATACTGTCATTTCTTTCTGTATAAAAGAGTGGCTTTACGCCTAAATGATCACGTGCTAAAAATAATTGTTGCTTTTGATCATCCCATATTGCAAAGGCAAAAATACCATTTAAATGTTGTACGCAGTCTTCTTTCCATTCTAAATAAGCATGTAGTAACACCTCTGTATCCGAATGCGTTTCAAATGCATGACCACATTTTTGAAGTTGCTCTCTAAGCTCGCGAAAATTATAAATTTCTCCATTATAAGTAAGAGCATACGTATAATCACCGGCACGAAATATCTTCGGCTGTGTCCCGCCTTCTGGATCAATTACGATTAACCGACGGTGTGCAAAAGCCGCACGAGGTGAAAACCAAAATCCTTCAGCATCCGGACCGCGATGCTGGATACTATTTGCCATCTTTTTTAAAATAACATGTTCATTGGAAAGGTCCTTATTCCAATTTACCCAACCTGTAATTCCACACATACACATCTCATCTCCTAGTTTAAAATGTTGAAAAGTAGATTAATGAAATAAAGTGAAACTTTAATCAGTGGTTTTTTTTCCATCACCCACTGATTATTAGTTGAACCAATCGGGCTTTTACGGGCAGTTATCTCCCACCTAACTTCCTCGCATTCGCCCAATTTTGAGGTGGGATTTATTTCCTGTTAATGCGGGGTAAAATGTACACCAAGTTAAAGAATGACTATATAAATAGTGTACTACATGAATTAAATTGCAGACTTGAGAAAATTTTCTTGTAATACATAGTTATGTGAGACAATGGCGTAGGGAAAGTATTCCATAACATACAAAAAATAAAAAAAGATGAGAGAAAATTTTTTGTAAGACGTTATATAGGGTGTAAAAGCTTTTACAAAAAAATAAGGGGAATCGCTACATGAAATCAAATGAGAAAAATTTTATAAAAAGATTACAACGGCAAAAAGAAGATGCGCTAGAATTCGTTGTCGATACATACTTACCACTCATAAAAGGAATAACGCACAAAGTTCTTCTTCCAGTTCAAAATGATGGACTCATAGAGGAATGTGTAAACGATATATTTCTTTCCATTTGGAATAACGCAAATAAATTTCATGGAGAGCCGAGTGATTTTAAAAAATGGATAGCGGCAATTGCAAAATTTAAAGCGATTGATTATTACCGGAAAGCGACTAGAAAAGTAGAAATTATTTCAGATGAGATTCCTATCAGTACGGAAAAGTCAGCGGAAGACGAATTAATCGTTATGGAAGATAGGGAAGAATTATTGAAGCTTATTAATCAATTAGAACCGCTAGATCAAAAAGTGTTCATTATGAAATATCTTCTCGGTATGAAGACAGAAGAAATAGGAGACAAATTAGGGTTAACTCGGGCAGCGATCGATAATCGTGTGTACCGTGGGAAAAAGAAACTACAACAAAATGCTACGAAAATTAGTTTTGGAGGTAGTGCAATATGAAAGACATTTATGAACTATTAAATGATATTGATATAGATGAAAAAGAACTTGAGGAAATTGAGGCTTCTGAAATTGAAAAAGAAAAAGTGAAACGTAATGTAAAACAATCGATACGTACGAAGAAAAAGATGAAAAGTTGGAAAAAGGGTGTCGCTGTTGCATCTATTTTAGTAGGATTATCAGTTGCAACGCTTGGTATCGGATTTCCTACATATGCAGGGGGATTGCCAATTGTAGGTGATATATTCCGATTTTTAGATAATGGTAGAACAGGGTTATATGAAAATTATAAAGCGGACGCAGAGAAGAAAACGGGGCTTCATAATAATTATCAACAATACGCCACAGTACTAAATATGACAAAAGAAAGAAATGGAATTAAGATAACGATTAATAATGCGATTTTTGATGGTAAGACAGTATCAATAAACTATTCTATAGAAAGTAACAGAGATTTAGGCAAAAATCCAAGTACGTTGGATTTTTTAACTATTAAAGGAGCAGGTGCCCAATCAGGAAGCAATGAAATTATTAAGGTCGCTGATAGGAAATATAAAGGTTTAATAAAAACAAGTAGTGATCTAGTTAGTAATAAAGGAACTACAGTGAATGTTGAATGGAGTATACAAAGTATAAACATTTTAGAAACAGAAGAAGAGATAAAAGGAGATTGGAATTTTAATATTAATCTAAAAGGAATAGAAAATAAAGAGAAATTGATTAGAGGTAGTGCAGAAAAAGATGGTGTAAAAGTTAATATGGAGAGAATGGAAATAACACCCATGTCGTTTATTCTATATTACAACCAAGAAGTAGCTCAAGAAATAAGAGGTGTATGGGATGGAGTGGATGTTGATTTAAAAGTGAGAGATGATATAGGTAATCAGTATTATGGAGAAGGAAATGGAGGCTCAGGTGAAGATCCTTATAATTTTAATTGGAGTGAAACATTCCAACAACTTAATGAGAATGCGACTAAGTTAATAATAACGCCTTACGTTAATTTAAGAATTCACACTCCTGAAAATTATGGCTCGGTAACAATAGTTGGAGGAGAAGTAAAGGAGCGTTTTGTGCCTCGAAGATTGGGAGGCAATAAGGGTATTGCGTTAGATGATATTGTAATTGACTTAAAGAAATAAAAAAGAGACTGCCTAAAACCATTAGGCAGTCTTTTTTTCGTTAAGAACTAGTAACGAGTAATGCATGTGGATGCTGCGTTTTATACTCATCTTTCCACGGAATGTTTAGTTGTTCCCACGATTCGCCGCTATCATTGGATTGAAAGACGCCGTTGTTATTTAAAGTGTAAAACGTATGTGGTTCTGCTGGATTTGTAGCAAACATTGAAATGACTGTACCAATTGCAGATGGTAGACCTTGCTGCAATTGCTGGAAAGGAGTATCTTTCGTTTTCCGATAAATATAAGATTCATAAGGAATACGATGATGAGCGAGGTCAGCACTCGGTGCGGCAGAAACGAGAATTGTATCACAATCAGCCGGATCGATAGCCATGCTGTATAAATAATGGTGTTCAAGTCCTTCACTGCATGAGATCCAGCTGTTTCCACTGTTATAACTTTCAAGGTATGCGCGATCAGGTCCGCCCATAAAACCATCACCACATGATGCATAAAGGCGATTTGGAGCTTCAGGGTGCATAAGCAATTGATGCGCATCGATAGGAGCACCGAATTTTTTATCAATCCAAGTATGCCCTCTATCATTACTTTGAATAACAGCACCAGCTTCAATTGAAACATGGATTGTATTTGGATTGTTTGGATCAACTGTAATCCAGCGTACATGATGGGTGAAAGGTCTAGGCGGAAAAGCCCACGTATAAGAAGATAATAATGATTTCATATTTTTAAGTTCAGTCCACGTTTCACCACCATTTTCAGAACGGAATAAAGCGCTCGGTTCTGTGCCGACATAAACGACGCCATAGCCGTTAACTTGTTCATTAGGACTTATCGTAATGGAAGTTATCGAAGAGTGTAAAATACCATCTTCTTTAGGGAAATCAAAGTAACGATATGAATCTCCAATCGGTTTCCACGAATCCCCGCCATCGTCGCTTAACCATAAACCTCGTCCAAATGTTCCGCAGTATACACGATTCTTTTGAAATGGATCAACAGCGATACAGGTAGGTTGCATATTTTGTAAGTGACACGCTGTTTCAAAGTGACCATATTGTTCTTTCACTACAACAAGTTCTCGCTCCATACAGAGAAATAAACGTTTCATTTTAGTAACCTCCTTAAAAATTCTTTCATTAGTAAACAATATGAAGCTGAAAAAGAAGTAGTCTTATTTTTTGTTGAGAAAAAGGACTTGTTTGAAAAATATCGAAGTGTGTAGGTAGAGGAAGCGGACGTTTATGGGCAGTTAATGGGGGATAAAGAGGGGGAGTTTGTTTCATACTAACATACAGATATTGCACTTAAAGGAGCATTCGTATGGGACATTCACATGATCACGGTCATTCTAACAATAAAAAAGCGTTACTAATTGCTTTCGTATTAACGACAAGTTTTATGATTGCTGAAGTTATTGGGGGATTTGTAACAAATAGCTTAGCACTATTATCTGACGCGGGGCATATGTTAAGTGATGCAGTATCCTTAGCGTTAAGTTTACTTGCGTTCAAGCTCGGAGAAAAAACAGCAACAACTGCGAAAACATATGGGTATAAGCGAGTCGAAATGTTAGCGGCATTATGTAACGGTGTCGTTCTTATTGTCATTTCAGTATACATTTTTATTGAAGCAATTCGCCGTTTTAAAGAGCCAGTTGAGATTGCTAGTAATGGGATGCTCATTATTGCTGTACTTGGTCTGCTTATTAATATTTTATCAGCTTGGATATTAATGAGAGGCGGAGATGTGAAGGGGAATTTGAATTTAAGAAGTGCTTTCTTACACGTATTAGGCGATCTATTAGGATCAGTTGGAGCGATTATTGCTGCGCTACTTATTAAATTTTTCGGATGGACTGTTGCAGATGCGATTGCTAGTATTCTTGTGTCTATTTTAGTCATTATTAGTGGATGGCGTGTAACACGTGATACGGTCCATATATTAATGGAAGGTGCACCCCAGCACATAAATGTTGAAGAGGTAAAAAGTACATTATTAAATATTACGGTTGTAAAAGAAGTTCATGATTTGCACATATGGTCTGTCACATCTGATTTTCAAGTATTAACTTGCCATTTGATTATTAAAGGTGATGAAACGCAAAATGTATTAAAAGAGGCTACGGATGTATTAAAGGAGAAGTTTCATGTAGAACATGTCACCATTCAAGTGGAAATAGATGGTGAATTTAATCATAGTGAGACAACTTGCAAAGTATGAAAGAAAAAGGATAAGAAAATGTGTCATAACATTTTTCGCACGGCATACATATATATAATGTGGCCACAAATACTTTGTAAGGTAAATATTTCATGAAATTACTTTACTTATAAAGAGTCATCTTTTATAATCAAAAGTGGTAATTGATAAAGATTATCATTTTTAATGATTGTGGAAAGGAGTTTTTTAAAAGATGAGTAGTCAACTCCGTTTTGCTGTTGAAAATCGTAAGAGGCATTTAATTGATGAGTTAATTGGAGCAGGTGTGTTTAAAATTCGCGACCGACAATTATACGAGCTGTCTTTAGAGGAATTGGAAAAAGAGTACGAAGATATGGAAGAATATGCAGATATTCAGGCATAACTATATAGATTAGTAAAAGGTGAGCTGGTTACGATTTTGTGTAACCAGCTCTATTATTATTTCGTAGAAATTATTTTTGATATTTCTTTCATTGGACGGAGCCAGTTTTGAGACATCATTTGTTCCATTTGTTTTTCGTCCTGCTTTTGCAATGCTTGAATGATGGAGTGATGTTCTTCAATAGATTGACTTGCTGGAACAAAGTTTTGGAAAAATAAATATTCAAGGCGTAAAACGTGAAGTTGCATATTTTCTAGAAAGGGTTCAATATATTGGTTTTTAGCAATAGAAGAAATTGTATTGTGAAATTGTATATCTAGTTTTAAAGCTTGTTTTGCGTTTTTCTTCTCTATAGAGCGCTGAAAATCAGCATTTATTTCAGAAAGTAGTTTCAAATCAGCGTCTGTAATGTTTTGAAGTGCTTGCTTTCCTATAATAGCGTGAAGACCAGCCATCGTTTCATAAATGATAGGAATGTCGTCTAACTTAATAGGAGCAATTTTTGTTTTTTGCCCAGGTACCATTTCCACTAATCCAGAAAGCTCCAATATTTGAAGTGCTTCTCTTACAGGTGTTCTGCTTACTCCTAGTGCTTCAGCCAACTCCCCATCATTAATTTTTTCATCAGGTTGCAGTACACCTTCAATAATCCAATCTTGTAGTTGATTTAAAACGAGTGATTTTGCCGAAACTCTTCCTTGTTTTTTATAATTTTGAGGGACAGGCATAGTGAATTCAATCCTTTCATTGTATATTTTCCTTTTCCGCATGAACAAGCTTTAATTTCGGTTTCCCTTCATCCGGTTTTTGGCTTAAGATGAGCACCATTACAATGACACAAAAAGCCCCTAATAACTGAAAAGATTGAAAGGGTACGTGTAATATAAGTACAGAAGAAATAATAGCTGCGAGTGGTTCAGTACAACCGAATAATGTCGTTTCTTTCGGAGTCAGGTATCGTATGCTGTCTAAGTATAAATAAAATGCAATCAGTGTTCCGAAAATGACGACAAATGTGATGAGCGGTAGGGTACTTAGTTTTACATATTTCATAGTCGATAATAAAATGAATTCTTTCGTAGAAATAAAGTGTAGAATCGTTACACCAATACCCCCAATAATCATGCCCCATCCAACGATAACAGAGGAAGACCACCTTTCTAGTAATCCCTTTGAATATAAACTATAAAAAGCAAGAGATAATCCAGATAAAATACCCCAAATAATAGCTGGTGTAGGAACAGCCAAGTTATGAACAGACCCGTTTGTTAGTAAGAGAAAAGTGCCTACTAATGAAAGGGTAATGGAAATGAAATCAATTTTTGATGGCCGAACGTTCCATTTGAAAAGTAAGTATACAGTAATAAATATAGGAGCTAAATATTGCAATAATGTTGCGACGGCAGCGTTCCCTTCTTTAATAGAAGCGAAGTACGTGTACTGTACAGCAAGCATACCGAATAGGCCAAACAATATCATTTTAGTAGCATCAGATTTTTGTTTCCATATGCCGAATATTTCTTTTTTTCTCGTTCCGAATGATGAAATAAGGAGCAAGATAACGCCAGATATAAGCAATCGAATTGTAACTAACCATTCAGTAGAAACATTTTCATATTGAAAAAGTTGTTGTGCAGCTGTTCCGGACAATCCCCATAAAAAAGCACCAATTACAACCATAATAATTCCTTTTAAACGATTTGAATCCATATAGTTTTTATTCTCCTTTTCTACAAATTCGCTTCGGATACAATATGCAATATATCACGAAATGAATAAAAAATAAACTGAAATTTCTGTGTTATAAGGTGGGAATTTTAGTAGTTCCAGTTATGTTTACGATACAAGTGAGGAGGTGAAATAAAGCGAGATAAAATTATAAAAATAAATCATAATCATGACGATAAAAAAATAAAGATAAGAGTAATTTGGTTTGTTAAAAATATGTGTAGAAGGAGATACGCGATGAACTGGGTTACTCATAAACCAACATTTGAATTTGATAATTTTAGTCCATTTATTCGTGCGAATACTGCGTGGCTTGGGCATTTGGAGTTCGCATACGATTTAGTAAGATTTGAAAAACCCGAAATATTAGTTGAGCTAGGTACACATCTAGGCGCTTCTTTTTTCAGTTTTTGTCAAGGGGTAAAGGATGGGGGATTAGCTACAAAATGTTTTGCTGTAGATACTTGGACAGGAGACGGGCATACAGGTCCATATGGAGAAGGTGTTTTCCAAATCGTAGATAAAGTGGTAAACATGAGTTATCCAAATATAGGTAATTTAATTCGATATACTTTTGATGAGGCTGTTGATCAATTTCAAGATGGAACGATAAATTTGTTGCATATTGATGGCTATCATACGTATGAAGCAGTTTCTCATGACTATAAAACATGGTTACCGAAACTTGCGAATAACGGTATCGTATTATTTCATGATATTGAGGTGAAAGATCGAAACTTCGGCGTGTATAAATTTTGGGATGAGGTCAAGGCGAAGTACCCTCATTTTCAGTTTGAGCATTCATATGGGCTTGGAGTGTTATTTCCGAAAGGTTGTAGCGAGAAGTTTGTGGAAATACTTAAAAATAAAGAAGAAATACAAAACATGTATAAATAAAAGTGGAGCATGCATCATTTGAATGATGTGTGCTTTTTTTGTGTGGGGAATAATGATACTCCTTAAAACGGTGAGGATAATAGTAAAAAGTTTTATGGTGGCAAATATTAAAAAAGTTACTCTTTGATTGTTAAATATAAAAAATGTAACATTTTTTATATTTTCCATTGCGAAAAGTAGCATCTACTTTTACAATAGAAAAGGTGTCCGTATATTATACTGGAAAAATAAATCGAAATAATATGAAAATTTTGTTTTGTCTTCGCTAATTGTATATTACATACATGTAAGACGACATACGTCATGTTATCGACTTGTAAGGAGAGAAAAAAATGAAAAGTGTAAGATTACCATCGATGCTAGAAATCATAGTTCTTTTATTACTATTTCTTGCTGTTGTCTTTTCCTTCCAAACGATTTTTGATCTCCCAATTCAATTAGCGCTATTTATTTCATGGTTTTTAGTAATTGCGCTTGGATTAAGATTAGGATTTCGTTATCAAGAATTGCAAGATGCAATTACGAAAGGGATTTCTAACGGATTAGAAGCAATACTGATTTTAGTTGCAGTAGGTGCTTTAATTGGAACATGGATTGCTGGTGGCGTAGTACCAACATTAATCTATTATGGATTAGAGTTTATTCACCCTAGCATATTCCTATTAGCAACATTAATTATTTGTTCGATTACTTCTATCGCAACAGGAACATCATGGGGAACAGTAGGAACAGCAGGTATTGCTATGATGGCGATTGGTGAAGGACTTGGCTTACCACTTCCGCTTGTTGCTGGTGCAGTTCTTTCAGGAGCTTATTTCGGCGATAAATTATCACCACTTTCTGATAGTACAGTTCTTGCAGCGTCTATGGCGAAAGTAGATGTTATTGCTCACGTTCGAGCTATGCTCGTATTAGATGTTCCAGCTTATATTATTACTAGCATTATGTTTACTGTTGCTGGTTGGATGTATGGCGGCGATAATGTAGATTTGAATCGAGTAGAGTTTTTAAAAGAAGCTTTATTAAAGGAATTTGATATTAAAATATGGATGCTTGTTCCGGCGGTCGTTGTTATCACACTATTAGCGATGAAGAAACCATCTATGCCAACAATTGCAATGGGAGCTTTAATTGGTGCAATTTGGGCAACTCTTTTCCAAGGAATGAACTTTGGAGAGGCGATTGGAACAGCGTATAATGGATTCTCAATTCAATCTGGTGTTGAATTTGTTGACAAGTTATTAAACCGTGGAGGAATTAATGGTATGCTTGGCTCAGTAGCCGTTATTATTTTCGGTTTAGGATTTGGTGGATTACTTGAAAAACTAGGTGTTTTAAAAGTAATCGTATCAAAATTTGAGAAGAAATTAAATTCTGCAGGTAATGTAACATTGTCTACATTAATCGTAGCATTCTTAGCGAATATATTTGGTTGTGCGATGTACGTATCACTAATTTTAACACCGAAAATTATGGAAGATAGCTATGATAAATTAAAAATAGACCGACGTGTATTAGCACGTAACTCAGAAGTAGGTGGAACGTTAACTTCAGGTATGGTGCCATGGTCGGATAATGGTATTTTTATGGCTGGTATTTTAGGTGTAGCAACGTTCTCATACGTTCCGTTTATGTGGTTAAGCTTCGTATCGTTAATTTTAGCAGTTATTTACGGATATACAGGCAAATTCATTTGGTATGTAGATGACGTTGAAAAAGGAAAGCAAGCATCATAAAAAAATACCTTCTGCGATGGCAGGAGGTATTTTTTTTATATATATAAGTGAGAATTCTTATCATTTGGGTGAAAGTCTGTTAAAATGAGAAATGTAGGTATTTTATTTTCAAGGGGATGAAAAAATGGAGTACAGAATTGAAAGAGATACAATAGGAGAAATAAAAGTTCCAGCTGATAAATTATGGGCAGCACAAACACAACGTAGTAAAGAAAACTTCCCGATTGGAACAGAGCAAATGCCGCTTGAAATTGTAAAAGCATTTGCCATTTTAAAGAAGAGTGCAGCACTTAGTAATCAAAAATTAGGAAAGCTATCAGAAGAAAAAGCAGAAGCAATTGTGGCAGCAGCTGACGAAGTAATTGCAGGGAAATGGAATGAACATTTTCCGCTTGTCGTATGGCAAACAGGTAGTGGTACTCAGTCAAACATGAATGTGAATGAAGTAATTGCAAATCGAGGGAATCAAATTTTGAAAGAGAAGGAATCTGACGTACATATTCATCCGAATGATGATGTGAACATGTCTCAAAGTTCAAATGATACATTCCCAACGGCGCTTCATGTAGCATGTGTAATTGCAGTGGAAAATCACGTATTACCAGCAATTACGAAATTAAAAGAAACGCTAGCAGAAAAAGTAACTGCATTTGAACATATTATAAAAATTGGTCGTACACACTTACAAGATGCAACACCGTTAACATTAGGACAAGAAATTAGCGGATGGCACCGTATGCTTGAAAAAACAGAGCGTATGATTGCTGAGAGCAATACATATATGAAAGAGCTTGCAATTGGTGGTACTGCAGTTGGAACAGGTATTAATGCTCATCCTAAATTTGGTGAGATGGTGTCAGAGGAAATTAGCCAATTTACAGGTAAGCAATTTATTTCTGCACCAAATAAGTTCCACGCATTAACGAGCCATGATGAAGTTGTATATACGCATGGTGCATTAAAAGCATTAGCAGCTGATTTAATGAAGATTGCTAACGATGTGCGCTGGCTGGCAAGTGGTCCACGTAGTGGTCTAGGAGAAATTATTATTCCGGCAAATGAGCCAGGAAGCTCTATTATGCCAGGTAAAGTAAATCCAACGCAAAGTGAAGCGTTAACGATGGTTGTAGCGCAAGTGATGGGAAATGACGCAACAATCGGATTTGCTGCGAGTCAAGGTAATTTTGAGTTAAACGTATTTAAACCTGTTATTGCATATAACTTCTTACAATCCGCTCACTTATTAGCAGATGCAATTGTTTCATTTAATGATAATTGTGCAGTTGGTATTGAAGCAGATGAAGAAGTAATTAAAGAGAATGTGAATCGTTCATTAATGCTTGTTACAGCATTAAACCCGCATATCGGATATGAAAATGCAGCGAAAATTGCGAAGCATGCTCATAAAGAAGGGTTAACGTTAAAAGAAGCAGCACTGCAATCTGGACTACTAACAGAAGAACAATTTAATGAAATTGTCGATCCGAAAAAAATGATTGCTCCGAAAGAGTAATAAAAAAAAGCCAAGGTTCTTTGTTTAGAATCTTGGCTTTTTTGATATTTATTTTATGTCCTTCCATTTGTACTATTACAAGTGCCAACATATATTATTTGTTAGCAGTCATATTCAATACTTTCATATGCGGACAGTTTTCTTTTAAGACTGAAAGGAACTTTTCTTCTTCTTGGGGTATAAAAACAGTTACTGAGTCAAATAAATTGTAATGGATTTCTAATTGCTGTCTAGTCCATTTCTTTGAATGAAGTTTTTTACCAGCGTATTTAACGTGACGAATGTCTTCAAATGGAATTTCAGTATGAAATATGAAACCATGTTTTACAATAAGAGATGAAGCAGTTATATGGTAGTGAGAAAAATAGAAGGAAGAAAGATTTACGACATTTAGCAGCATCATGAGAGTGAAAAAAATAGAATTTTCATTTTGGAAGAATAGCGAAATGAAAAAAATCATGATAAATAATGAAATGAAAATGACGTGAAATGGATTTTTTTTCGCTTTAAATTTCAAGTTGGTCACCTCGGTATACATGTACTTTAACTAAATTAAATCATAACATCGTAATAAAACGCGTGAATATGCAGAATTGCATATTCACGCGTTTTATTATTCATGTAAAATTTCTTGATGGGATAAATTTAAATGAAGTTTTGTATAGTGGAGTGGCATGAAGTGACTTACAAGAATAGAAAGTTAGCACTAGTCATAATTAGTTGTATGATGATTATGGGTAGTTGTGCTAATACATTTGTTGAAGATAGAAACCGAAAGCATACATTTGTACAAGCAAGTAAGGTTTTAGTAGAGACTGTAAATAGAATATATAAAAAGCAAAAGGTGTTTTCTTATACGGAAACACCTTTTTTGTAGTTAAAATTGAATGCTGAAGTTTTGGAATGGGTGAATACCGGTTCCGTGTTGAACGAGGTTGTTATTATTTAAATATTGAATAGCATATTTCACTTCTTTCAATATAACAGGTGAAAGGCCGAGGGTATGATGTGAACCAAAAATTTGTTTAATAGGAAAGAGGTTTGTAATTTTATTTAGAGACTGAACTAAATCTACAGGGTTTGTCGTTGGATAAAATGCAAAAATCGTGCCTTCATACAGTAAATCTCCTGTGAATAAAAAAGCAGATTCATAATCATACAGGCAAATATGTCCTGGTGAGTGACCTGGCGTATGTATAATTTGAATCTTCCTATTTCCGATATCAATCATATCTCCATCTTGTAGTAATTTTGTTGGTGTTCCTTGAAAGGGTTTGAATGTTTCAGGTTGAAATGTTTTAGGTGTAGGTAAAGTAATATCACGGGCGATGTCGTGCCTAATTTGAGTAATAGGAAGTCCTTTTATGCCATTAATGAGCCAATCCGCCTCTAAAGCATGTACATAGATTTCTTCAAATTGTGCGTGACTACCGATATGATCCCAATGGACATGTGTTGTGACAACAATAATGGGTAAGTTTGTTAGTTGGTCAGTTATACGCTTCAGATTATCGATACCTAGTCCAGTATCGATAAGGAGTGCGGTAGTATCTCCCACAAGTAAGAAGGAATGCACTTTTTCCCAATGTCCATATTCACTAATCGCATATGTATTTCGAGCGATTTGTTTAACCGTAAACCAAGGGTCGGGCAGAATGGTCATGTTTTGTTTCACATCCTATCGTAATTCATTTATTAAATACATTCGCTTTTCTTTATTTTAAATCCTTTTTTAGTTTGTTTAATAGATTTTTTTATAAAAGTTTATAAAATGGGTAAACGGAACGTTGGAATGTTTATTTGTGTTATGTTAAGATGATGAAGTGATAATAAACGTTATTATGATTTGTTTGGCTTTAAAATAAACGTTTTGAAGGAG
Organism: Bacillus cereus group sp. MG4; assembly: GCF_040460055.1. NCBI lineage: Bacteria > Bacillati > Bacillota > Bacilli > Caryophanales > Bacillaceae > Bacillus > Bacillus cereus group sp. MG4. Next base: position 5,160,437 of record NZ_JARVGZ010000001.1, read on the forward strand.
TGTTTAGTATGAGTGATATTTCAGAGAAGTTTTGGGATGCTTCGGTAGAAGAATTGAAGAAAGGGTATGTGTTTGAAGCGGAAGCAGAGGAATATATTTGTTTAGCGTGTGGAGAATTGTTTATTAAGGGCGTAATTTATCAAGATAATCAAGTTTTGTATGAAGCAGAGAAGTTTGTACAATTGCATGTGCAAAATGAACATACGTCTATGTTTGATTATTTATTAAACCTTGATAAGAAGTATACTGGTTTAACTGATTTGCAAAAGAAAATGGTTCAGTTTTTCCATATGGGGCTAAATGATAAAGAGATTGTAAAAGAGATGGATGGTGGAAGTACATCAACCATTCGTAATCATCGATTTACACTTCGAGAGAAAATGAAGCAAGCGAAAGTGTTTTTAGCGTTAATGGAATTATCAGAAGAAAAATCAAAAGTACAAACGAAATTTGTACCGATTCATAGAACAGCAACGATGGTAGATGATCGTTACAATATTACAGAGGAAGAAAATGAGGAAGTATTAAAAGCACACTTTACAGAAGGATTAGATGGGCCGCTTTCTAAATTTCCGAAAAAGCAAAAGCGTAAATTAATTATATTACGCCATTTAGTGACGAAGTTTGATAGTAATAAAAAGTACACTGAAAAAGAAGTAAATACTGTCATAGAAAGTGTATACCCGGATTTTGTAACTTTAAGAAGATATTTAATCGAATATGGTTTTTTAGATAGAACAGCAGATGGAAGCCAATATTGGGTAAAGTTATAATAATACGGAAAAGAAAATGAATAGAGACACATTATTATAACAACTATACAAAGAAATAGAAGTTGAAAAACAGATTTTTAATAAAAGGAGAAATGAAATTTGAAACCACCTACAGATAATAATAAAGAAGGTGCGGAGTCACATAAGTTAGAAAGTGAGAGTAAACCGATTTGGAAATCGATGTCCATGTTTTTAGTACCGTTACTATTAAGTAATGTATTACAATCGATTGGACAATTATTCGGTATGGTAGTAGTAGGAAGATGGCTTGGCGTTAATGATTTAGCGGCTATATCAGCATTCTTTCCACTATTTTTCTTACTCGTTTCATTTGTAATTGGTATTGGTTCAGGGAGTTCTATTTTAATTGGTCAGGCGTTTGGTGCTAATAACGAAGATCGTTTAAAAGCTATCGTTGGTACGACACTGACATTTACCTTTATTATTGGAGTTATGTTGGCGATAATAGGTAGTATTTTTGCGATGGATATTATGCGCCTAATGGGAACGCCAGAAAATATTATTGATATAAGTGTTCATTATGCACGTATTTTATTTATATCGATGCCAGTATTATTTTTATATTTTGCATACACAACATTTATGAGAGGTACAGGAGATTCTAAAACGCCATTTTACTTTTTAATTGTAAGTACAGCGCTAAATATGATCTTATTACCAATTCTTATTTTCGGATGGTTAGGAGCTCCGAAATTAGATGTGTATGGAGCAGCCTATGCTTCTGTTATATCTACAGTGATTACGTTTATTGTCATGCTAGTGTATTTAAAGAAGAAAAATCACCCACTACAATTAGATAGTACGGTAAGGAAATATCTTCGCATGGATGGGGAGTTATTAAAGCTATTGCTACGACTCGGTATTCCAGCGAGTATTAATATGATATTAGTTTCATTATCTGAAATTGCGGTCATCGCGTTTGTAAATCGCTACGGTTCAGATGCAACAGCAGCTTATGGCGTTGTGAACCAAGTTGCAAGTTATGTACAAATGCCAGCTGTTAGCCTTGGTATAACAGTTTCTATTTTTGCAGCGCAATCAATTGGTGCGAATCGATTTGATCGATTGCAAAAAGTTGTGAAGGCCGGAATTATTATGAACTACGTCATAGGTGGTGTGCTAATATCCCTTATTTACTTGTTCTCAAGAGATATTCTATCGCTATTTTTAACGAGTCAAACTACAATTGAAATTGCTCATAGCCTAGTTATGATTACGTTATGGAGTTATTTAATTTTTGGGCATGCGCAAATTATTAGTGCGACAATGCGAGCGAGTGGTACAGTATTATGGCCAACTGTTATCGGAGTTGTATCAATTTGGCTTGTTGAAGTACCTGTAGCGTATTACCTTTCTTACCATACAAGTCTTGGCATAGAAGGGATATGGATTGGGTACCCAGCAGCATTTATTGTCAGCTTAATATTACAGTATGCATATTATAAGCTTTCATGGCAGAAGAAACGAATTACACGACTAGTGAGTTAAATCATGCGAATGTCCCTAAGTTATTATACTTAGGGACATTTTTTGTAAAGGTATCTTTATAAATAGCTTTTTAAAGTAATATCAAAATGTTGTCTAATGAGTTTGTTATCACTCATATAAAACTCCCACGCTTTTTCAGGTTCACCGATAATTTCAAAAGATTCTTCTGTAATATATAGAGCGCAATTATCCTCTAGTGCAATTCCTTCTATATTACCTTGATGATTTTGTAAAAAGGAATGGAAGGCGTTCATTCTATTTAATTGATTATAATGTGGACAAAATCTTTTGTTCACAATCCCCCAACCGTTACACTCTATATAACCAGAACCTTCATAATCTGATCGGATACTAGATGTGAACCAACACATAGCACCGGCGCTACACCCTGCAATGAGCGTTCCTTGCTGCAGAGCCAATAGTAATTTTTCATCGAGTTTATGTTCTTTCCATTGTGTAAGCATGTGAATATAGTTCCCGCCGCCAAGATAAATTAAATCGGCTGATTGAATCATTTCGTCTATTTCATATTTAGAAGGTGTATCAGCTATAGTACGTAAAATTTGTACTTCGCAGTGTAATTGTTTTTCGAATGTGTCTACAAATAATTTTATATAGCTTTCATCATCATGACTAGCTGTAGGAATGAATAATACTTTTGGATACTGTTTATTTGTTAATTCTATAAGTCGTTCATTAATAGGCAGGTGATTTGAATCTTGTAAGTCACCACCGCCAATGACAGCTAATTTCATAGTAAAGCACCACCTAATCATTTTTGTTATATAAAAATTCGATAGAAGAGAGTTACATTCCTTCTGTGATGTAATGAATAAGTAGAAAATATAGTTTAAGTATATCGAAATAGTAAAAAGACATTGGCTACATAGAGAAATGAATTAAAAATAATTTATTGGCATATAACGATTTTTTCTATTGTTTCAAAATATGGAAAAAATATGTTTAAATAGATATAACGAAGCATTAATTCATATTGAATTAGTATTTATACTTTAAAAAAGAATCGGAAATAATAGGAATTTTACAAGTGAGTTTTTACTTTTAATGGGAAGTTGTATTACAATATGGTAAAATTATTTCAATATATTTATTTAATATAAAAATACAAAGAGGGAGCGTGAAAAAAGTGGATTTTCGATTTGAATTTACAGCAAAGGTGAAAGAATACCTAGATGATGAGAAGGATGAAAAAATAATAAAAGATGGACATAGAGATATCATTTTTCAGTATTTATACCCATTAGAGAGTGAAATTGGCATTTATAAAAATCCTAACTTTACTTTTTTGGCATCAGGAAGACGCTCGCATATCGTATTAGAAAATATTGAATTTAAAACAGAGGTAAATGTAAAAAGTAACATCATTGAAATTACAAAAATAGTGGATAATGTCGTTATTCCGTTAGATACTATCGTAGCGAAAGATCGGGAATTATTTGCACTTGGGCGTAATGAGAAGTTTAGTGTACAAATATTAGAACAGTATCTGTTTGAAACATTTGGAGAGAAGCTAGGCTTATAATGAATGGAATGGTGTACGTATTTATAGGTAGTGAATTTTAATGTATCTCATTCGCGTTTGACCTTTCATTTAATTTGTACTACAATTCGTAGTGTGAAAGGAGCTATACGATGTTTACTCAAAACTATAAGTTAAATGAGCAAGGATTAAATCATTTCTTTGGACCGCTTGAAGCGAAAATTATGGAGATTGTTTGGTCTAACGAAGGTATTACGATTAAAGAAGTGCAGCAGAAATTAAGTGAAGAATCACCTGTGAATTTCAACACTGTTATGACAGTTATGAACAGGTTAGTAGAGAAATTACACTTAGAAAAACAGACTGTGAAAAGAAGTGGCATATATCGTGCTGTGCAAACAAAAGAAGAATTCTTATCCAATCAAACGAAGAAAATGACACAGGAATTGATGGGGGAGTTTGGAGATTTAGTTGTAAATCATATGCTAGATGAGTTAGAGCAGGCTGATCCGACTTTAATAAAAAAGTTAGAAGACAAATTGAGTCAGTTAAAAAAAGAGGATTAATGAAATGAAATGGCAAATGCGTAAAATCGTATTGTTAGCAGTGATTGTTAGTATCCTCTTTTTCAGTATGTTAGTGTATTACGTTACATATCCATTTCTGTTTCAAAATAAGGCGTTCTTTCTTTCGAATTTTTGTTTGTTTCAGTTAGAACAGCATATGAAGGAATTATCGCTCATTCGTATTATAATTGCTGGATTACTATTACTTACAGTACTCATAGTTTGCAAAAGAATTTGGCGACAATTTTTCTATAGCAAAAAATTACATAAAGTACTTATCCCTTTCATTCGAAAAGGAAAACAAATATATATATTGCCGACCACGGAAGTTGCGGCATTTACAATTGGGTTATTTCGTCCGAAAGTTGTCATGTCAGAAGGGATGCTTCAAACATTTTCAGATGAAGAAATGGATGCGATTATTTTCCATGAAGAATATCATCAAAATAATCGAGATCCGTTAAAATTATTTTGTTTTACGTTATTAGCAGAAGGAATGATGTACATCCCGATATTAAAAGGGCTATTGCAGCGCTATCATGTGTATCAGGAGTTAGCTGCAGACGAGTATGCGATGCGAAAAATGAAATCTAAATTCCAGTTAGGCAGCGCATTATTAAAATTAATTAAAATAAAGACAATGGATAATCGATGTGTTACAGCTTCATTTGCAAAAACAGCAATAAATTTACGAATCGAGCAAGTGTTAAATGAAAAAGTTGTTAAGCTCAATATTCCGTTACATACGAATTCGGTATATATAACATTAGGTTTATTCTGTGTGTCGGTTGTACTTATTGTCGGAGAGTGCATATAGCCTCTTTTTTTAAGAATTAACACTACTCATTGTAGTGCTTTAGGGGGAATAAAATGAATGCAGCAGATTTAACAATTTGGCTTGTAGCTGGGGCAGGGTTATTGTCATTTATATCACCATGTTCTTTACCGCTATATCCATCTTATTTATCATATATTACCGGTGTGTCTATTCAAGACTTAAAAGAAAATCGTGGAATGATGCAAAAATCAGCGATTATACATACCGTATTTTTTATGATCGGATTTTCGGTTATATTTTACGCGTTAGGTTTATCGGTAAGCTGGATTGGACTAACATTTTCATCTAACCAAAAATTGATTCAACAAATTGGTGGGATTTTTATTGTTGTGATGGGACTGTTTATGACAGGCTTATTTCAACCGAAGTGGCTTATGGCAGAGAAAAAGGTGCAGTATAGAAGTAAATCGACTGGATATATTCGCTCGATTTTAGTCGGTATGACATATGCAGCGGGTTGGACGCCATGTGTTGGACCGATATTTTCAGCTGTACTCATGCTTGGTGCGACGAATCCTGAAGGGGCACTTCTTTATATTACAGCGTATACTCTTGGGTTTGCAGTTCCATTTTTCGTGATGGCATTCTTTATTGGGAAGGTAAAATGGATTGTTACATATGCCAATGTCATGATGAAAATTGGCGGTGGAATGATGATTGTAACAGGGGTTTTATTGTATACAAATCAAATGACGAAAATTACCGCATTCTTTATTCGTCTATTCGGTGGATTTACAGGCTTTTAAAAATGAGGAGGAAGAAAAGTGAAGAAACTAATTGCTATTATACTGGCCGGGGCATTAATTTGGGCCGGAGTTAACTTTTATAATACAAAGAAAGAAGAAAAAGAAAGAAAAGCAAAACAAGCGGAGTTACAAGAAACAGAAGTATTACCACAAGTAGGATTTAAAGCACCAAACATAACATTAAAAGGATTAGACGGAAAGCTGCATTCGTTAAATGATGCAAAAGGAAAACCGTACCTTATTAATTTTTGGGCATCATGGTGTGGCCCATGTGAAATGGAGGCACCTGACTTAGTTCGTATGTATGATAAATATAAAAAGGATGTTGAAATTTTTGCGGTAAATGCGACAATTGGAGATCCAGTACAAGAAGCGAGTGCATTTGCAGATCGTCACGGATTTAAGTTTCCTGTTTTACTAGATATGGACGGAGTAGCTGGATTAGATTATAAAGTATTTTCGTTACCAACGACATTTTTTGTTAATAAAGATGGAATTATCGTAGAGCAAGTACGAGGCGTATTACCTCCAGATCAATTAGAAGAGAAATTTAAGAAATTAATTGAGAGTTAAAGAGAGGATTTCATAGTGATGGAGTGGATCGTGAAGTTACAACCCGTATCTCTTATAATTGGAAGTTTATTTGGATTTATGTTGATGAAACGAAAGATGAAGAACGAAAGTGTACCATATGAAAAAACGATGGATGCAGTAACAAATGCTTTTCTTATTGTCGTATTTGTATGGAAATTTGCACCGGCAATATTAAATCCAGTATGGGCTATTAGGTCGCCATTGCAAGCGTTATTAGCTGTAGGTAGTATGCAACACATTGTAGTAGGATGCATAATTGCGAGTCTATACATTGTTTGGAGAAGTAAAAAGGAGCAATTCTCGCTTCGTATTTTACTTGATACATTGCCTTATGGACTATGTATGAGTATTATTTTTTATTTTCTATTCAACCACAAAATAGGTGTACAAACGACATTGCCTTGGGGTGTGAAAATATATGAATCTAAATTTTTATATCACCCTATTTTCGCATACGAGATCATCCTCGCCCTTTGTATAATCGGCTTGTTATGGATGAAAAATGAAAGACTTGGAAATGGAAAGAACATAAGTGTTTTTCTAATAGTTGAGGGATTTGCTCATATTATTATTTCGCTTATTAGTGAACAAAATTCGGTTTTATTTGGTTTATCAGCACAGCAAATAATGAGCTTCTTTTTTATTAGTTTAGGGATTTTGTTCGTGCCGAAAAAATAAAAAGATAGCCACGTATGGAGTGTGTCCATGCGTGGCTATCTTTTTATTTTGCATTAAAAAATCGGCGGAGTAACAGAAAATAAAACAATGGCATTTTTCTCGAATTGATTTACCCATTTATGTTTTAAATAAGCAGGTATTTTTACGCTATCACCCGTTTCTAACATGTATTCTTCTTCATTTAAATGTAATGTAATTTTCCCGTCTAATACGTATGCTAACTCTTCACCTTTATGTTCTAGTACATTTTCTGATGAAGCTGTATTCGGTGGAACAGTCATAATTGCTGTTGCTAAATTTCCTGTGAAATCAGGTGAAAGCAATTCATATGATAAATTATCGATAATCATTTTTTTTCGTTTATGAGAACGTACAATTAAATCGTCTGTATTTGTATCTTCCAGTAAAAAGCTAAATGTTGGAACATCAAGAGCTTTAGCGAGTACTTTTAATGTTTGAATAGAAGGGTTAGCAGACCCACGCTCAATTTGACTTAACATAGATGGTGTTATACCTGCCATCGTTGCTAGTTCTTTACTCGTTAAACCTTTTTCTTTTCTTTGTTTTTCAATCTTTTTACCAATATCTATATTTTCCATAATGAAAATCTCCTTACTAATTATTAAATTATATTTAAATAAATTAAATTAAAATTAACTAAAGTGAATAATTTATGTTAAACTATATTAAAATTAATTTAATTATAATTTATTGAATCGTAAGCTACAAGGTTATGAGGAGGAAGAGAAATGAAGGAAATAGAGAAATTAAAAGAGCAATATCCACTAATAAATAAATTAATCGCAACAGAAGAAGTGTTTTGGATGAATCCGAACATGGAAAAGTATGAAATGGCAATAATAGATTCGCCACTGAATGAAGAGAATGTAAAAGATGCGGAAGAGAGATTAAAGCGTTTTGCACCATATATTGCGAAAGTTTTTCCAGAAACGAAAGAAACAGGCGGTATTATAGAATCACCTTTAGTGAAGATACCTTCTATGAAAAGGTCTTTAGAGAAAAATTACGGGCAACCTATATTAGGAGAATTGCTATTAAAGTGTGATAGTCAGCTTCCAATATCAGGATCAATTAAAGCTAGGGGCGGGATTTATGAAGTGCTGAAACATGCTGAACAATTAGCTTTGCAGCATGGGATGTTAACAGAAGAAGATAATTATTCCATTTTAGACAGTGATACTTGTAGAGAGTTTTTTGCAAAATACTCAATTGCGGTAGGTTCTACAGGTAATTTAGGGCTAAGCATTGGGATTATGAGTGCGAAACTAGGTTTTAACGTAACTGTTCATATGTCAGCGGACGCAAAAGAATGGAAAAAAAATTTATTAAGAAGTAAAGGTGTAAACGTTATTGAATATGAAGCTGATTATAGTAAAGCAGTAGAAGAGGGGCGTCAGCAAGCAGATGCAGATCCTAGCTGTTATTTTGTAGATGATGAAAACTCACATGATTTATTTTTAGGATACGCAGTAGCAGCATCACGTTTACAAAAGCAATTAGAAGAGTTAGAGATTGTAGTAGATGAAGAGCACCCTTTATTCGTTTACCTTCCGTGCGGAGTAGGGGGCGGACCTGGCGGAGTCGCATTTGGTTTAAAGTTATTGTATAAAGACAACGTACACTGTTTCTTTGCGGAGCCTACGCACTCTCCATGTATGTTACTCGGTTTAATGACAGGACTTCATGATAAAATTGCCGTTCAAGATATAGGGATTGATAATGTAACAGACGCGGACGGACTAGCGGTAGGAAGACCGTCTGGATTTGTCGGTAAAACGATGGAGCCATTTTTGAGTGGAAATTACACAGTAAGTGATGAAGAGTTATATAGATTGTTAAAAGAACTAGCTGATACGGAAAATATTTATTTAGAGCCCTCTGCGCTAGCGGGAATGATAGGTCCAGTGAAAGTATGTACAGAAGATGAGTATTTACAAAAGCAACAGTTAATGGCGAAGGTGAAGAAAGGTATTCATATTGTGTGGGGAACTGGCGGTAGTATGGTTCCGGAAGATGTAATGAATGGCTATTATAAAACAGGTGAGGCATTAATGTTAAAACAAAAATGAGGCTAGTTGTAGCCTCATTTTTTATTTATATAACAAATGTATTATTATAAATTCTTTGTTATTTTCGCATTAGTTCATTATAGTATAGATATAAAGAACGAATATGAAATAAACATAACAAAATAGCTTTATTTTACATAATAAGAGGATGTGTATACGATGTCATTACAGACTAAATATATAGCGGGTATTTCGCTTGGGGTTATGGGAGTAGGCTTTGCTGCTTCTATCCCTTTTCAAGGAACGGTAGCAGGGGAGATTATTCAAGGGGGATTTGAAGCTGGATTAGTTGGTGGACTTGCGGATTGGTTCGCAGTTACAGCTTTATTCCGTCATCCGATGGGAATTCCAATTCCTCATACAGCGTTATTACCTAAAAATCGAAAACGAGTAACGAAAGGGCTCATTCATACGTTAGAAAATGAATGGCTGACGAAAGAAAGTATTACGAATAAAGTAAAAGACATGCAGCTAGCACAAATGGTGTTGCAAATTGCTGAGAGAGAAATGCAGTCTGACGCTGTGAAAAAGGGGATTGTAACGATTGCTGAGAAAGCGATTGTTTCAATAGATACAGAAAAATTAGCTGTTATTATTGAAAAAGAATTAAAAATGTATTTGCATACAATTAATACAAGTAACATTTTACAGGTGCTTGTTGATCAATTAGTTGTGCAAGAATATGATGAAAAGACACTGGATTACATATTAGTAAAAGTGAAAGATTGGACAGCGCAAGATGAAGCACGTTACCAGCTCGGAAGCTTAGGTATGAAGGCGATGGAAAACATAAAAGTAGATGGATTCTTACAGTTTACTTTGAAATCGTTTATGAATATTGTAGATGAAGATAAAATTGGCGGCATTTTGCAGAAGTTTATTATTAGTAATATTAACAGCTTACAAGATGCAGATAATAGCACAAGACAACTTATATTAGCGAAAATTCGCCAAGAAATTATAAATGTAAAAGAAAATGAAGCGTTACTACAAGAATTAGAAAAATGGAAAGAAAAATGGATTGCCAATTGGAATGCTACTGACAAAATTAAAGAGATGCTGGATCAAGTGCAACAAAGGGCAATTACTTTTGTGAAAAATGAAGAATTTACGGATAAATATGTTATTCCATTTTTACAAACACAAATGAATAAAATAAAAGAAGACGAACAGACTGTTCAAAAAATAGAAGGTTGGTTACAAAAACAAGTTGTGACACTTGTTGAAAAGAATCATTCGAAAATCGGAAAACTTGTACAAGAAAATCTTGATAAGTTAGATGATAAAACGTTAATTGAAATGATTGAAAATAATGTAGGTAAAGATTTACAGTGGATCCGAGTAAACGGGGCTGTTTGCGGATTTATGATTGGATTAGTGTTAGAAGGAATTAAAGCAATTATATGAGAAAAACCTTCCACAATTGTGGAAGGTTTTTTATTTTTCAATAATACTCATGTTTATATTATAAGCTCTTTCAATATTTAACTTGTAAGTCCCATTTCCTGTTTTAATCGAACTTTTATACCAATGTTCTTGCTCGTTGAATTCTGGATTTTCTTCTGAAGTATTATCTTCTTTTTTCGTTACATCTTCTACTTGTTCCCAAGGTGTGTTTCCATGTGTGTTTTTTTGATTTGTTACTGCTGTTAAAGACACATCACTCTCTTTTTCAAGATGGACAGACACTCTTGAGCTTTCTTGTACAAACCAATTGTTTTGTAATTGACCTGGATAAAGGGATAGTTCGTTATTTGAAGCACGAACTTCTACATTTTTATTTTGCGGAAGTACAAGTGTCCGTGTCACTTGTGGTGTTGAGTTAAAGAATTTATGTTGAACGGGTAATGATTTTAATGTTACATACATCGTTTCCCCAGCTGTTTGAACGGAAAGGAAATCTTCTTGTTTTAAATTGAGTTTTTCATTAGCTTTTGTTGTCATTTCATATGTTCCAAGAAGGTGAATTTGATTTGTATTATTTCCCTCTATTGTTAGAGGATGATGGCCTGCATCCACTACGATTTTTTTGATAGATTCAGGTATATCAAGTTGTCCGTCTGGAATATTACTCGTTTGCCTAGTTGTGTTAATAGAATGACGAACTTCTTCTAGCAATCCAGTTGATAATAAACAGTAAAAAGCAATTCCAACGCTTCCTAAAACGCCGATAAAGAAAATACTAAAAATATCATATTTAATAAAGGATTGTTCCTTCTTAGAAAATAGAAGGTATAGTAAAATTTCCACGCCAAGTATAATAAGTAAAACAGGCCACCATGCTGTTAAGGAATCTAATACCTCAGTACCTTTTACAACTGAAAATAGTAAGAAACAACCTAATGTAATAATGGAAAGCCCCATTGAGAATGTTCCAACGCGCCATGTTCTCATTCGTTTGTACCACCTTTGTTTTCTTTGTTTCCAAGTAACAATTTAAAGCCGCCACCAATTAAAAGGAGAGCAACGATAGATGTTTGGAAATAGCGATAATATAGTTCGCTAAGATGAATGTTAAATATAGTTGCAAAATAGTCATTCAAAATAGGAAGGACTGTTTGATCTAATAAATAGTAACCACCGAGTGTAATTAACCCAATACCGATCCATCTTTGATGATTGATAAAATAATCTATGATAGGTTCGTCATTAACACGTTCTTTTCCGTATTTTGCAGTTTGCTGTAACGCATCAAAAAAGCTATAGAACCAAATGATTGGTACTAAAAATAAAAACGCAGAAAGTCTTAATAAGTCGAGCAAATAAATAGATAGTAAAAAGGCTGCCATAAGCTGAAGACCACGGCGCTGTAAGCCTAAATACATATGTCCTGCCCCGGGGAACATCGCTAAAATGGAAGCGAATGTTTTATTTTTCTTTCCTTGTTCACGGTGCTCTTCAAATTCTTCGAAAATAGTACGGTCATTTAGTTGCTCGCCGCGTTCTTTTTTCTGGAGTTGCTGAACAACATCGAAGAAATTGTAAATCCATAAAACAGGTAATGTTATAAGGAAGATAAGGAAACTTTCTTGTGATGTTAAAAGTGCAACGAAAATAATCATACTTCCGATCCCTGTGCAAGCTACTAAAAATGTAAGCCCACGTTGCATAAGCCCTAATTGGAAATGACCAAGTCCAGGGATGATGGATAGGAGAATGATATAAAATCGTTCGCTCTCTTTAGAGGAATTTATCAATTCTCCAGCTTCTTGTTTTTTCGTTTGATTTATAATGGTGATAACTAAATCTAGTAAGTTAATTATCCATAGAACAGCTAGTAAAAATAGAGGGAGAAAGACAATGGTGCGCTCTCCTAATTCTACTACGCAAAAAACTGCAAAAGAAAATAGTAATACAGCCCCTCCGCTATATAAAATAAACCGTCCAAACTTCTTTAAATATAAATGTCCAAGCCCAGGAATGAGTCCTAATACAAGTGCTAAAAAAGGGTTTTTATTCATGCTTTGAACCTCCGTCCTTTTTTGATGTGTCTACCGATTTGTTTACAATTTGTTGCGAGATAGAAGACTCGTTATGTTTTGAAGATTTCTCGAAATTTGATGTCGCTGTGAAAATATATTGGAATAAACCACTTACCATAAAAATAATTGTAGCCGCGGTTGCAATTATGTAGTGAATAATCGTGCGCTTTAGTGAGTTTGTTTTTATATTTTCATTAGGTTGTAGCGTTTCAAAATTAATTTGCGTCATAACTTCGTTCGTAAATGAATCATCATTTATCATTGGAAGGTTTTCATGTTGTTCATCGATACTTTCCATATAAAGTGCTAAACAATGATCACATTCATAAAGGTGTTCTTCCATAGATTCACGTTCATTGCTTACTATAAAATCTAAAGTATAATTGCGCCAATCCTCTTTTGAATAATGCATCATAGAAACTCTTCCTCCTTCCAATGTTTTTTAATCCATTTTCTTGCCCGGTACAGTTTCATTTCGACTGTTTTCACTTCGATGTTTTCCTGTAAAGCAATTTCTTGATAGCTTTTTTCTTCTAAGTAATGTGCGAGAACGACGTCACGGTAATTTCCGGGAAGTTCTCTCAGTTTTTGAGCAATGAGTAATTTTTGCTCTTTCGTCAATAATAAAGCCTCAACATTATGAGAGGATTTTATATTTTCCTCAGTTTCTTTACATAAGGGGAGTTCTTCGTTTTCTCTAGCTTTCTTCCTTTTATAATCAATAGCGTGATTGGTGGCAATACGAGCCATCCACGTTTTTAATCCGCGAAATTGATAATTAGGGAGAGAGGCGTGAATTTTTACGAATACTTCTTGTGTAACATCTTTTGTATCTTCTTCATGTCTTAAAATAGAAAAGATAACTTGAAAAATATAATGACGATATGTTTGCACAAGGATACGAAAAGCGTGTTCGCTTCCTTGCTGTGCTTTTTCAATTAATTGTTTTTCCTCAATGGGTCTCTCCCTCCTTTTTGACGCATTCTATTATATAGACGTAAGAAATGATCGGTCACCCTACACATGTTGTAAAAAAAGAATAATATATTTTTAGGAAGGAAGCTATACGAAAAAAGGTGTGAAAAAATGGTAAAGAGAAGTATATAATGAGCAAGTAGGAAATGTTACGTGAAGAAAGGATGTGAATATTAGTAGGGGAAGGTCCATACTAACAAACATGAAAATTAAAATATTAATAGCAGATGATAATTCTTTTATTAGAGAAGGCATGAAAATTATTCTAAATACATACGAAGAGTTTGAAGTATTAGATACTGTAAATGATGGAAAAGAGGCTGTAGCGTATTGTAAAAAGCATGAAGTAGATATTGCACTTTTAGATGTTCGTATGCCAAACATGAACGGGGTAGAGGCGACGAAAATAATTTGTGAAGAGACAAAAACGAAGCCCCTCATTTTAACGACATTTGATGATGATGAATATATTTTGGACGCAGTGAAAAACGGAGCGAAAGGTTATTTGTTAAAAAATAATGATCCGGAGCGTATTCGTGATGCAATAAAAGGAGTGTATAACGGTCAAACTGTTATGCAAGATGTCGTTCTTGATAAAATTAAGTCTAATTTAATGGAAAGTAAAGAGGAAGAATGTAAAATAGATAAGAGTCTTTTTACTGAAAGAGAGCTTAGTATTATCGCATTAATTGCGAAAGGGTTCTCAAATAAAGAAATTTCAAAGCAGCTTTTCATATCAGAAGGAACGATTGCTAATTATATTACATCAGTTTTAGGGAAAACTGGACTTGAACATCGTACACAAATTGCGATTTATTATTTAACAGGGAAAGTAGATTAAAGATATGGAATTTTGGTTAATTGTAAGTAAATTAATTGTCTTTATATATATTGTGTTTAGCTACATTTATTTAAATGTCGCGAACTTACCATGGATTATACTTACTTTGCTTTTATATCTTTCTGTAAATGTGCTGATCTCTATATTTAAAAAAGATACGTACAAAAACATATTATCTAGTGTTTCAATGGGCATAGTTATGTTATTTACATGGAAGGTTCATCCATTTTTTATTTTATTTTTACCATTGAACTTATATGAAATTACATTTCATTATATAGAGAAGAAATGGCAGCTCTTTATCATTATGATGATTCCTATTATCTTTACAGAAGAAAGTATTCGAATGACATATGGATTAATTGTTGCATTTTCTTTTATCGTATTAACTATGGCAGATCGTTATATCGCTCGTGTATTAAAGCTGGAATCACAAAATGATAAGATGCGCAAAGATATGCAGCGGCTGACGAAAAGCTTAAATGAAAATAAAGAGTACATAAAGCAATCGGAGTACACATTTAAGTTAGAAGAGAGAAATCGGTTGTCACAAGAAATCCATGATAAAATTGGTCACTCGATGACAGGGGCGCTAATTCAAATGGAAGCAGCAAAGAGATTAATGGGGATAGATAAAGAAAAATCTGCCGAGTTATTACAAAATGCAATTCATATATCGAAAGATGGAATTGAAAGTATTCGGGTTACATTAAAAAATATGAAGCCGCCAACTGAGCAAATTGGTATTCATCGTATGAAATTATTCATAGAGGAATTTGCCGGTAAACATGATATAAATATTCCTTTCGTATATAAAGGGAATTTAGATATGATTTCTCCAATTCAGTGGAAGATTATCGGTGAAAATGTTACGGAGGCACTAACGAACGCGATGAAATATGCTGATGCGACAGTCATTTCAATCGATATTCATGTACTTAACAAGATGGTGAAAGTACAAGTGAAGGATAACGGAAAAGGTGCAGCTCTCGTTAAGAAAGGTCTCGGGATTATGGGAATGGAGGAGCGAACAGCATCAGTAAACGGAAAAATTATTGTAGACGGAAGAAGTGGTTTTTCAGTAACGATGCTGTTGCCGATATAAGAAATTGTGATGAGGATGAATCATCTCATATGAAAAAAGTGAATATTCTCATGTGAAAAGAGTGAACTTCTGCACTGAGCAGGTTCATTTTTTTTGTTTATACTAAAAGCAGAGAAATCGAAATAGGGGTGAAATGATGAATACATTAGAAATAAAAAATTTAACGAAAAAATTTGGTGATTTCATCGCGGTAGATAATATGTCTTTATCTATTAAAGAAGGAGAAATATTTGGCTTTTTAGGGTCAAATGGTGCTGGTAAGAGTACAACGATAAATATGATTGCCGGGTTGTTAAGAAGTAATGAAGGCGAAATTAGCATATTAGGAAAAAATATAAAGAAACATAATCGGTTTGCGAAGATGAATATCGGTATCGTTCCACAAGATATTGCGATTTATGAAGAGTTAACTGCCTATGAAAATGTGAAATTCTTTGCTGGACTGTATGGGTTAAGAGGAGCTGAGCTAAAAGCGAGAGTAGAGGAAGCACTTCAATTTGTAGGGCTTAGTGATAAGCATAAAAGTTACCCGAAAAACTTTTCTGGCGGGATGAAACGAAGACTGAATATTGCTTGTGCGATTGCTCATAGACCGAAGTTAATTATTATGGATGAGCCGACAGTTGGAATTGATCCGCAGTCAAGAAACTATATCCTTCAGTCTGTTCGGAAATTAAATGAAATGGGGAGTACTATTATTTACACGAGCCACTACATGGAAGAAGTAGAAGAGATTTGTACGAAAATAGCAATTGTAGATCACGGTAAAGTGATTGCAGAAGGAACGAAAGAACAGTTAAAAGCGATTATTACCGATACGAAAGACATTTGGATTGAAGTAAAATCAGTAGAAAATTTAGATGTAGAAAAGTTAAAAGAGATAAACGGTGTGAAAGCTGTTCAAATTGAAGAGAACGTAATCAAGGTAAACTCGGATGCAGGAGTAAATAATTTAAATAAAATTATTCAGCATTTCATTAATCATGACATTGAAATTCGTTCGTTAGAGGAGCAGGCCCCGAACTTAGAAACAGTATTCCTTACGTTGACTGGAAGAAACTTACGAGATAAATAAAAGGTAAATGAAGAAAAGGTAAAGGGAGGTTCATCAATTGAACATCTTCAATATTGCAGTTATGCATATTAAAAGAGATTTCAGAGACGTAAGAACTTTAGTTTTTATGTTAGCATTTCCGATTGTACTTATGCTTGTGTTAGGAACAGCATTAACGAATGCATTTGATAGCGATAGTCAAGCGATTAAAGATATACAAGTGCTCTACAAAGATGAAGCGAGTAGCACGTTTTCTCAATCGTTCGAAGCATTTACGAAAGAAGTCGATAAATCGGGTATTCATTTTAAAAAACCTTCCGGCAGTATAGATGGGAAAGAAGAAGTGAAGCAAAATAAATATGCTGCTTATGTAGAATTAAATAAAGATGGTGCAAAATTTTACGGAAGTGACAAAAGTAGTATTGAGGGAAGTATTGTGGAAGGCATGCTTACAACATTTATTGATAAGTACAATGTAGCGGTCGAAGTTGCAAAAGTAGATCCTAGTAAGGTGAGCACAGTTATTTCAAACGGAAATCATAATGATTATATAAAAGAAACATCTTTACAAGTTGCGCAAAAACCAGGTTCTATGGATTATTATGCGGTTGTAATGACAACGATGATTGCACTATATGCTGGGATGGGGGCGAGTTCTTTAATTCGTGGAGAACGAATACGTAAAACAGGAGATCGACTCATTGCTGCACCTATAAGTAAGGCTGAAATATTCATTGGAAAAGTACTTGGTAGCCTAGTAGCAAATGCCCTTTGCGTATTACTTGTCATGTTATTTAGTAAATTTGTCTTTCAAGCGAATTGGGGCGATCATATTGGAATCATATTTATTATTTTATTAACACAAGTCTTTCTAGCAATTAGCTTCGGTTTAGGGATCGGATATATTACGAAAACAGCTGAATCATCGAGAGCAATTATTCTTGTAGTTGTGCAATTAGCTTCTATTTTTGGTGGTGCATATTTCGTAGTAGAAGAAAATTTTGTTACGAATTTATCACCATTAACGTGGGCAAACACAGCTGTCATGAAAATTGTTTATGCAAATGATGTAGGAGCAGCACTGCCGGTAATATGTTTAAACCTTGGCATTTCAGCACTCTTTTTATTAATTGCAATTATTGCATTACGTAGACGGGAGGGGCTATAGTATGAAAGATATTTTATGGCTCATACAAAAAACGTTATCTGTACTTTTGAAAAATAAAAAAGGGTTATTCATTATTATTAGTTTGCCGATAATAGGAACACTAATCTCCTTCTCAATGTATGGGAATGTGGGGCAAGGGACGTTAAATATCGGGGTTATAAATAAAGAAGATCAATTTATAGCAAATGATACGGTGAAATTTTTAGAAGGATTAAATCATGTAAAAGTAAGTGAAATTAAAGAATCTGAAGTAGAAGATAAAATCACTTCCAAAAAACTTGATGGAGTTATTACATTAGATTCTGGTTTTTCTGAAAGTGTTCGAGAAGGGAAACCGGATCATATTGAAATCTCATCGATTAAAGGTGATCAAGTAACAGGATTTATAAAATCATATATATACAACTATATTGATAATGTAGCAGCTATTAGTAAAGTGGCAGGAACAGATCAAAGAGCATTTGATACTATGTACGCAGGGTATCAAAAAAGTTCATTTAAAATAAAAACTGAGACGCTAGAAGATACTTCGAAAAATAAAGATATGACAAACCAAACGATGGGTTACCTTATTATGTTTATGCTGTTTTCAGCAGCTAACTTATCAGGTTATATTTTAAAAGAAAAAGAAAATAGAACGTATTTTAGACTCTTATCAACGCCGATAGATGGGAAGAAATTCATATTATCTAATGTCGGGGTAAATATGATGATACTAACAGTACAAATTTTGATTACAATCCTATTCCTAACGAATATTTTTCATACGAATATTAATATGCCTTTCATAGTGATGCTTGGCGTACTCATGCTATTTGCTTTAATTGCGATTGGAATATCATTAGTTCTGGTCGCTTTTTCGAAAAACTCAGCATCGGCAAATGCGATGCAAAATATGATCATTGTACCGACATGTTTACTCGCTGGATGTTATTTTCCATATGACATTATGCCGAAAGCTGTGCAAAAAGTAGCTGATTTTCTTCCGCAGAGATGGTTATTAGACACAGTATCAAAACTTCAACAAGGAATTCCGATTTCAGATTTGTATTTAAATATATTAATCTTAATTGCCTTTGCGGTAGCATTCTTCTTAATTGCTATTTATAAGTTTGGAAGAAATAATGATGCGAGGAACTTTGTTTAGTGGAGAAAGGGTGTGACGTTAAGTCGCATCCTTTTTTGTATGAAGCATGAAATCTAAATTTGAATGACAAAATAGAAGGGTGGAAAGAAAATGAGCGGAAGGAAATTAAAATGATTAAAAAAATATTGCGAGTTACTTCTATTGTAATTACTATTTTCGTTTTTGTTTTAATTTGGATGCATATTGACGTTACGCTCGGAAGAAAAATGGAAGTCGGGAAAAATATGCCGACAGAGTACGCTCCTCATTATAGTGATTTTCAATTATATGTAGAAGGAAAGTCATTTTATAAACAGTTATTTACTGATATAAGAGAGGCGAAGCAATCTATTTACACGTACTTTTTTATTTTGTCGGATGATAAAAGTAGCCATACTTTTTTAAACTTATTAAAAGAGAAGGCAAAAGAAGGAGTAAACGTCTATTTATCAGTTGATCGCATTAATGATTTATCATTTGAAAGAAAGATGATAAATGAATTGCGGGAAAGTGGTGTACATTTTACATATAGTAGAAAACCTGAATTGCCATTCGGATTTTATTCACTTCACCATCGTAATCACCGCCGTATTACGACGATTGATGGGGAGATTGGCTATACAGGTGGTTTTAATATAGGAGATGAGTATTTAGGGAAAGATAAGCATTTTGGATATTGGCGTGACTATCATGTGCGGCTTAAAGGAGAAGGAGCAAAAGATTTAGAAGAACAATTCGCTTTAGATTGGAAACGAGATACGAAAGAAAATATAAAAAGAAGTACGAATAAAGCTAGTAAAGGGAATACATTACATACGATGGCTAGCTATAATGGACATCACGTCGCTGAAACATATATCGAATTAATAAAACAAGCGAAGCATTCAATCGTAATTACAACACCTTATTTTATAGCGAAAAATAAAGAATTTATGAATGCTTTAATTGAAGCGCAAAAACGTGGTGTTACAGTGAAAATACTTTGGTCATATAAACCAGATATTCCTCTCATTAAAGAGGCAGCGTATCCTTATATTCGTCAAGCTGTTAATAATGGGATTAAAGTATATGGTTATAAAAAAGGAATGTTTCATGGAAAGTTAATGCTGATTGATAATGAACTAACTGTTATCGGTACAACGAACATGACTGCACGTAGCTTTTATATAAATGATGAGATGAATTTGTATATTCATGGTGGAACTATCGTTTCAGAAGTGAATGAGGCGTTAACAGAAGATTTTCGTAATTCGAAAGAGATGACGAAAGAATTTTTTGAAAAGTTATCGTTTTGGGAGCGTTGTAAGGAGAAATTAGCAGGGTTGGTGGACTTTTATTTATAAGGTTAATGGAAAAGGGTGTCTTTTATAGACACCCTTTTTTTATGAGAAATAATTAGTTTTCATGCACAAGCAATGAAGCATCATCATTAATCAATGTCCCCACATGCTCCCCTAAGCAAATTCTTTTCATTACACCAGGCTCATCAAAGTTAAAGACATGTGCTGGTAAATTATAATCACGGGCAAGTAATAAAGCGGCTTGATCCATGACTTGAATGTTTTGACTAACAACATCGTTATAGTTTAGTTTTCTGTACATTTTTGCTGATTTATTATGTTTTGGATCACTAGTAAAGACGCCATCTACTCCTTGTTTTGCGACTAATATTGCGTCACTATTCATTTCAATGGCTCTTTGAACACTTGGATAATCTGTCGTAACGAACGGCTGCCCGTTACCGCCGCCAAAAATGACAACATAACCGTTATCTAAATGATGTACTGCGCGTAGGCGGATATATGGTTCAGCTACAGCATTAAACGGGATGGAAGTCATAACGCGTACTTCTTTATTTGTTTTACTTGTTAAGACGCCGCGAAGCATTAAGCTGTTAATGATTGTACCTAACGTACCGATATTATCAGCTTCTACTCGATCAATTCCCCATTCTTCAGCTAAATGGCCTCTGAAAATGTTACCGCCTCCGATGACAATAGATACTTCGATACCTAAATCAACAATGGATATAATTTCGTTTGCGATATGTTCTAATCGTTTGGAGTTAAAGCTATTTCCGGATTGATCAGCAAGTGCGCCGCCGCTTAATTTAATTAAGACTCTTTTATATGGCTTCATAACAATTCCCCCTATATAGATCGCAATAAAAAAGGAACAAAGGCAAATGCCTTTGTTCCTTTTTAAGAAAATGAAAAAGAAAAGAAGAAGATAGGACGAATTTTTGTACATAATTTTTCATACCATCCACTCCTTTTCATTTCGATTTGTAGTAAGTATATATCTTTTTGATTATACGAAACAATCTGATTACTTATCAAGTATATTGTATCTCTTTTTAATAAAAAGGTGTCAATGAAAAAGAAAAGAAAAATTTTCGAATTTTTTGTGACGAACTTGTAGGTTTTTGTATGATTTTGTAGGTTCGCTTATAAGATGTGTGAGTAGCTTTTATAAATTCAAATTGAAAGCGTTCGCATGAAGGGGATGAACATAAATGAAAAAATTCGGATTGGCAACACAAATTTTTGTCGCGCTTGTTTTAGGGATTGTAGTAGGGGCAGTCTTTTATGGCAATAAAACGGCGATTTCTTATATCACACCAATTGGGGATATATTTATTCACTTAATTAAAATGATTGTAGTACCAATTGTTATTTCAGCATTAATTGTTGCGGTAGCTGGTGTAGGAGATATGAAGAAGCTTGGTAAACTAGGCGGGAAGACAATTCTTTATTTTGAAATCATTACAACGATCGCTATTTTAATGGGATTACTTGCGGCAAATATATTCCAACCAGGTACTGGCGTTGATATGAGTAATTTACAGCAAAGTGATATTTCTTCTTATAAACAAACAGCAGATGCAACAGAGAAGAAAGGCTTTGCAGAAACGATTGTTCATATTGTACCGAAAAACGTATTTGAATCGATTGCACAAGGTGACTTATTACCGATTATTTTCTTCTCAGTATTATTCGGTTTAGGAGTTGCGGCAATTGGAGACAAAGGAAAGCCCGTCTTTAACTTCTTTGAAGGTGTACTCGAAGCGATGTTTTGGGTTACAAATCAAGTTATGAAATTTGCACCATTTGGTGTATTCGCATTAATTGCAGTTACGGTTGCAAAATTTGGTGTAGCAACACTACTTCCTTTAGGAAAACTAGTGCTAGCTGTATACGTAACTGTTATACTATTCGTTGTGATTGTATTAGGTATTAATGCACGAATGGTTGGCGTAAACATTTTTACATTAATGAAAATTTTAAAAGAAGAACTTATTCTTTCATTTACGACAGCAAGTTCAGAAGCTGTTTTACCTAATATAATGAGAAAAATGGAAGAGTTCGGTTGTCCAAAGGCAGTTGCCTCTTTCGTTATTCCGACAGGTTATACATTCAACTTGACTGGATCGGCTATTTATCAAGCGTTAGCGGCATTGTTTGTTGCACAAATGTATGGTGTGCACATGTCACTAACAGAGCAAATAACGTTATTATTCGTTCTCATGTTAACATCCAAGGGTATGGCGGGAGTTCCAGGTGCATCGTTCGTTGTTGTATTAGCGACGTTAGGTTCAATGGGGTTACCACTAGAAGGTATCGCGTTAATTGCGGGAATTGACCGCATTTTAGATATGATTCGCTCATCTGTCAATGTATTAGGAAATGCATTAGCGGCTATTGTTATGTCGAAGTGGGAAGGCGAATTCGATAATGAGAAAGCAAAACAATATGTAGAAACAGTCAAAGAAACAAAAGCAGCATAAGAAATCGTTAAGGAGTGAATAATCATGGCAACATTAACTGAAGTTAAAAATGGTGTTCGAATTGAAAAAGATTTTTTAGGTGAAAAAGAAGTACCCAACTATGCATACTACGGCGTACAAACAATGCGTGCAGTTGAAAACTTCCCGATTACAGGATACAAAATCCATGAAGGTTTAATTAGAGCTTTTGCAATTGTAAAAAAAGCAGCAGCGCTTGCTAATACAGATGTAGGAAGATTGGAATTGAACAAGGGCGGCGCGATCGCAGAAGCTGCTCAAGAAATTCTTGATGGAAAATGGCATGATCATTTCATCGTAGATCCAATCCAAGGCGGAGCAGGTACTTCAATGAATATGAACGCAAATGAAGTCATGGCCAATCGTGCTCTTGAATTATTAGGAATGGAAAAGGGAGACTATCATTATATTAGTCCAAATAGTCATGTAAACATGGCGCAATCAACAAACGATGCATTTCCAACGGCGATTCATATCGCAACATTAAACGCATTAGAAGGTTTATTACAAACGATGGGTTATATGCACGATGTATTTGAATTAAAAGCAGAGCAGTTCGATCATGTTATTAAAATGGGTCGTACACATTTACAAGACGCTGTGCCAATTCGTCTTGGACAAGAATTTAAAGCATACTCTCGCGTACTTGAACGTGATATGAAACGAATTCAGCAATCACGTCAACACTTATATGAAGTGAACATGGGGGCAACTGCAGTTGGTACGGGCTTAAATGCAGATCCAGAATATATTGAAGCAGTTGTAAAACATTTAGCTGCAATTAGTGAACTACCACTTGTTGGTGCAGAAGACTTAGTAGATGCAACGCAAAATACTGATGCATACACTGAAGTATCAGCAGCACTTAAAGTATGTATGATGAATATGTCTAAAATTGCGAATGACCTTCGCTTAATGGCATCGGGTCCACGTGTTGGCTTAGCGGAAATTATGTTACCTGCTCGTCAACCAGGTTCATCTATTATGCCAGGGAAAGTAAACCCTGTTATGCCAGAAGTAATTAATCAAATTGCGTTCCAAGTAATTGGTAACGACCATACAATTTGCCTTGCTTCAGAAGCAGGACAATTAGAACTAAACGTTATGGAGCCAGTACTTGTTTTCAACTTACTTCAATCTATTAGCATTATGAATAACGGTTTCCGTGCCTTTACAGATAATTGCTTAAAAGGAATTGAAGCGAATGAAGATCGCTTAAAAGAGTATGTTGAGAAGAGTGTAGGAATTATTACAGCCGTGAACCCTCATATCGGTTATGAAGCAGCAGCTCGCGTTGCGAAAGAAGCAATTGCAACAGGTCAATCCGTTCGAGAACTTTGTGTGAAAAACGGTGTACTGTCACAAGAAGACTTAGAGTTAATTCTAGATCCATTCGAAATGACACACCCAGGGATTGCAGGAGCAACTCTTTTAAAGAAAAATTAAAAGAAGAGGGGGGACAATCCCCTCTTTTTTGTTTACAATATAGAAATGCTATATATGAATAGAGGTAGGGATGTTATGAGTAAGTTTACAGTAGCTTCTAATGGTTCATTAGAAACGACATTAAGAGGAGTAGAAGTATTATCAACACCACTTTTAAATAAAGGGGTCGCTTTCACGCAAGAAGAGAGAGAAGAATTAGGTTTAAAAGGGTTATTACCGCCAGCGGTTTTAACATTAGAAGAACAAGCACGCCGAGCGTATGAACAATTTTGTTCTCAGCCGGACGATTTATTAAAGAATGTATACTTAACAGCGTTACATGATCGAAATGAAGTGTTATTTTATCGTATATTAACAAATCATTTACGTGAAATGTTACCGATCGTATATACACCAACAGTAGGCGTAGCGATTCAAAGATATAGTCATGAATACCGTAAACCGCGTGGTGTGTATTTATCAATTAACGATCCGGCGGGTATCGAAGAAGCATTCGCCAATATCGGTGCAACAGCAGAAAATATTGATTTAGTCGTTGTTACAGACGGAGAAGGCATACTTGGAATTGGTGACTGGGGCGTTGGTGGTATAAACATCGCAATCGGAAAATTAGCTGTTTATACAGCCGCAGTTGGAATCGATCCTAGCCGTGTATTACCAGTAATCTTAGATGTAGGTACAAATCGTGAAGAACTATTAAACAATCCATTTTATATTGGAAATCGTCACCCTCGTATAACGGGTGAAGCTTACGATGAATTTATTGATACGTTTGTACAAGCAGTGAATAAACAATTCCCGAAAGCACTTTTACATTGGGAAGACTTTAGCTCTCGAAATGCACGGAAAATTTTAGATAAATATCGTCATGATATTTGTACATTTAATGATGATATTCAAGGTACAGGTGCAGTTTCACTTGCTGCTGTGTTATCGGCAGTGAAAGTTTCGGGTGTCCCTTTAAGTGAACACCGCGTTGTTGTATTTGGTGCTGGTACGGCTGGAATCGGTATCGCAGATCAAGTTAGAGATGCAATGGTCCGCGTTGGCGTATCAGAAGAAGAATCATATAAGCGTTTCTGGTGTATTGATCGTAACGGGTTAGTTACAAATAATATGGAAGATCTTCTTGATTTCCAAATTCCATATGCAAGAAAAGAAGCGGAAGTAAGTGAGTGGAAACAAAATGATGTGATCGGACTTGCTGAAGTTGTGAAGCATGTAAAACCGACAATTTTAATCGGTACATCAACTGTTGCAGGAGCATTCAAAGAAGAGATTATTAAAGAAATGGCTTCTCACGTAGAAAGACCAATCATTTTACCGATGTCGAATCCGACGCCACTTGCTGAAGCAAAACCAGCTGATTTAATCGAGTGGACAGAAGGAAGAGCATTAGTTGCAACAGGAAGTCCATTTGAACCAGTTACATACAACGGTGTAACGTATGTGATTGGACAATCAAATAACGCACTTATTTTCCCAGGCCTTGGTCTTGGAACAATTGTCGTACGTGCAAGCGTCATGACGGATGGAATGTTTGCAGCAGCTGCTGAAGCAGTTGCAAGCATGGTAGATACAAGTCAGCCAGGAGCACCTATTTTGCCAGAAGTTGAAGAGTTACGTAATATCTCGGAAATGGTTGCAATTGAAGTAGCGAAAGTTGCCGTTGCAGAAGGTGTTGCTAGAGAGAACTTAAGTGATAACGATATCAAGATTGCAGTGAAAGAAGCAATATGGGAGCCGGAGTACCGCCAAATAAAAGCGGTAGAAAAGGTTAGAATATAGAAATAAAGCCCGTTTATTATAATAAGCGGGCTTTCACTTTTATTGTCGAAAAAAGTATAGGAAGTGGCACCTTTGAATTGGAATCAATTATGGAAGAAAGATATATCCCTTTTAATTATATTAATGGTTGTTGTTCCGATTGCTGGAGAGCTTAATTTTCATCCTTTTAACGATACGTTTCGCGTTAGCTTTGGGACACCGCTTTTCTTTTTTTTATTATTATTTTTAAGAAGAATACCAGCAGCAGCTGCAGGTATTCTTGTCGGTATATGTGTCGTTTTATTCCGTGTATGCCTTGATTGGATCATGCAAGGTTCATTTCATATGACAGAATCATTTTATTTGCGCTATCCTGTGTTCTTCTATTATTTTATTTATGGAAGTCTTTTTTCACTTTGTAGGGTGAATAAGTTTCATCAGAAACCAATCGTTATTGGGTGCCTTGGAATTACAATTGAAATTATCGCAAGTATGTCAGAACTTGCGATTTATCATATGGTAGTACTCGGTACAACGATAACAGTTTCTGAAGTGAATAAATTAATTATTATTGCTATTTTTCGTAGTTTCTTTGCACTGGGCTTTTTAAATATGATGATTTTATATGAAACGAAATTAAAAGAGTCACAAGTCCGAAAAGAAAATGAAAAAATGTTCATGCACCTTTCAAATTTATATGTAGAATCTGTTCACTTGAAAAAAACGTTACAAAATGCAGAATTGATTACACAAGAAGCATATCAACTATATCGAAATTTACAGACAGATGATGATTCCAGTAGTAAAACAGCATTGAAAATAGCAGGAGAAGTGCACGAAATAAAAAAGGATAATCAAAGGATTTTTGCAGGATTATCTAAACTGTTATTAGATAAAAATGTGGCTGAGTATGTAGAAGGACATGAGCTTACAGAAATGATCGTAAGAATAAATGAGAAATATGCTGAAATGCTAGGGAAAGATATACGTTTTTCAAAACATATAGAAGGTGAACACGCTGCATATCACGTGTATACAGTGCTATCAATCTTTAATAACTTAGTTGCCAATGCAGTGGAAGCAATTGAAGATAGAGGTCTCATTCGTATTAAGTTATATAAACGAGAGCAACATGTAATCTTTGAAGTAATTGACGATGGCCCTGGTATTGCACAAAAGTATAAGAAATTAGTATTTAAGCCAGGGTTTACTTCCAAGTATGATCAAACAGGAACACCGTCAACAGGTATTGGACTTTCTTACATACACGAAATGGTAACAGAGCTCGGCGGAGAAGTAAGGTTAGAAGACAATGAAACAGGAAAAGGGTGTAAGTTTATCGTTTGTTTACCGGAGTGCAGTTTAAAGCGGGAAGGGGAATAGGTTTGTTTTATTATATTGTAGATGATGATGAAGTTTTCCGTTCAATGCTTTCGCAAATTATTGAGGATGGCGATCTTGGGGAAGTAATTGGAGAATCGGAAGATGGAGCGTTTATTGAAGCAGAACAGCTAAATTATAAAAAAGTAGATATTTTATTTATTGATTTATTAATGCCAATGAGAGACGGCATTGAAACAGTTCGCCATATAGCGTCTTCATTTACTGGGAAAATTATTATGATTTCCCAAGTTGAATCGAAACAGCTCATCGGTGAGGCGTATACACTTGGTGTAGAATATTATATTACGAAACCACTAAACAAAATAGAAGTAATATCTGTTGTACGAAAAGTGATGGAGCGTATTCGTCTGGAACGTTCTATATATGACATTCAAAAATCATTAAATAATGTGTTTCAGTGGGAAAAGCCGCAAATGCGTAGTGAAACAGTGCAAGAGGGAA
Source organism: Bacillus cereus group sp. MG4 (assembly GCF_040460055.1). NCBI lineage: Bacteria > Bacillati > Bacillota > Bacilli > Caryophanales > Bacillaceae > Bacillus > Bacillus cereus group sp. MG4. The sequence continues at coordinate 5,188,346 of NZ_JARVGZ010000001.1, forward strand.
AAAAGATATCAGATTCAGGACGCTTCTTACTAGCAGAACTCGGTATTGCGGGAGAGAACGGAAGTAAAGATTTACTTAGTATGCTGGAATATTTATATGGGCAAGAAAAGGCGCAAACATTTGAATTTGGCTTTCCTGCGTTAAAAGATATTTTTCACTATATTACGATAAAAAAATTAGGGGATGAAGCTTTAGATACGGATATTGATAAAGAGAAAAAAGCATCTGAACAAAGAGTGCGCAGAGCGATTTATCAGTCGTTAAATCATTTGGCCTCTTTAGGGTTAACAGATTTTTCAAATCCGAAATTTGAAAGCTATGCCCCAAAGTTTTTTGATTTCACTGTAGTTAGAAAACGAATGACAGAAATGACAAAGGATGAAATAGCGACTTCTGGCCATATACGAATTAATACGAAGAAATTTATTCAGGTGTTATATTTTGAGGCGAAAAGGTTGATGGAGATAGAGTGAAGAAGGTGCTTATAAATAAGCATCTTTTTTTGTTAAATCAATATTTTATATTTTCTCGTAGAGCATGTAAAATGTTAAGTAAGAGAAAATGGTTTTACATTAAGGAAGTGTCAAAACAATGAGTTTTACATTAAGGAAGTGTCAAAACAATGAGTTTTACATTAAATAAATCGATTATTAAAGAAGTATGCGGAGAGACCTCATATAAAAGAGGCGAAGCTTATTATAAAGCAAATAAAGTAATTGTGAATCATTATGATGAAACGAAAGAAATTTGTGAGGCGACGGTAAAAGGGAATGAAGATTTTCATGTTACAGTAGAAAAAGCTAAAAAAGGTGATGTAGTTGCGAGATGTAGTTGTCCTTCATTAGCGTCTTTTCAAACGTACTGTCAACATGTTGCAGCCGTACTAATACAAATAAATTATAACCAGCAAACGGGTGGAATGAGCTCTGTTAGTAGCAAAAATGATCAATTAACCAACGGGATGTTTCAGTTGTTTGCAGACAAACCACTACGGCCAAAAAGTAAACAACACCGTTTTGATACACGTGAAATATTAGATGTTGCGTTTATATGTTCACCAGTAGCGACGAAAAGTGGTGGGGCCCTTCTTGGAATTCAGTTAAAACTTGCGAAAACATATGTTATAAATCATATTAGAGAATTTCTTTCTAAAGTGGAGAAAAGAGAGACTTTTCATTGCTCTAATGAATTTACATACACGCCAGATATACACAGCTTTAAACAAGAAACGGACGCAATTATACAACAACTCATTAAAATATATCATAACGAAAAAATGTATGAAGATACGTTAGAAGTAAATGCGAAACAAGATGAAAGTATGATATTCATACCGCCAGCTTCGTGGAAAGATATGCTCTTTTCACTTTCTAAAGTTGAGTATGTACAGCTGAAACAAAATGGACAACAGTTTCAGGGCTTACAAATTTCAAACGGTTTATTGCCATTACATTTTGAGTTTACGAAAGGAAATAATGGTGGATTCACACTTCATATAGACGGCCTAAATCGTGTTCAAGTTATGGAAATGTATAACAACGCTCTTTACGATGGGAAATTATATCATTTACCTATGGAAGATTGTATGCGACTTATTGAATTGCAAAAGATGATGAGTCGCTCAAATAGCAACCAGTTTTATATTCCTGAAAGTAAGATGGAACATTTTGTAGCGAAAGTTGTGCCAGGATTAATGAAACTAGGAACGGTACGAATTGATGAAGTAATATCAGATCGTGTTGAAACGCCGTCGCTAAAAGCAAAGCTGTATTTAGATCGAGTGAAAAATCGTTTGTTAGCAGGTCTTGAATTTCATTATGGAAACGTCATGATCAATCCGTTAGAAGAAGATGGACAGCCGTCTGTTTTTAATCGTGATGAGAAAAAGGAAAAAGAAATTTTAGATATTATGAGTGAAAGTGCCTTTGCGAAAACAGAAGGCGGCTATTTTATGCATAATGAAGAGGCTGAGTATAACTTTTTATATCACGTCGTCCCGTCGTTAAAAGGCTTAGTTGATATTTATGCGACGACAGCAATTAAATTACGTATTCATAAAGGGGATACAGCACCACTTATTAGAGTGAGAAGAAAAGAAAGAATTGATTGGTTATCATTTCGTTTTGATATAAAAGGAATACCGGAAGCAGAAATTAAAGGTGTATTAGTGGCTCTTGAAGAGAAACGCAAATATTACCGATTAGCGAATGGTTCTTTCTTATCACTAGAGAGCAAAGAATTTAATGAAATTAATCAGTTTGTGAAAGAATCGGGTATTCGGAAAGAGTTTTTACACGGAGAAGAAGTGAACGTTCCGCTTATCCGGAGTGTAAAATGGATGAACGGACTTCACGAAGGTAATGTTTTAAGTTTAGATGAGTCTGTTCAAGATTTAGTGGAAAGTATTCAAAATCCGAAAAAATTAAAGTTTACAGTGCCGCAAACTTTAAATGCTGTAATGAGAGAGTATCAAGTATACGGATTTGAGTGGATGAAAACACTCGCCTATTACCGTTTTGGCGGTATTTTAGCAGATGATATGGGACTTGGAAAAACACTGCAAAGTATTGCTTACATAGATTCTGTGTTGCCTGAAATTCGAGAAAAGAAACTACCTATATTAGTCGTTTCACCGTCCTCTCTCGTTTATAATTGGTTTAGTGAATTGAAAAAATTCGCCCCGCATATTAGAGCAGTTATTGCAGATGGAAATCAAACGGAGCGGCGAAAAATATTAAAAGACATAGTGGAATTTGATGTCGTAATTACGTCATATCCATTACTGAGAAGAGATATAAGATCGTATGCGAGGCCGTTTCATACACTGTTTCTTGACGAAGCACAGGCGTTTAAAAATCCTACAACCCAAACTGCAAAAGCAGTGAAAACAATTCAAGCTGAATATCGTTTCGGGCTAACGGGAACGCCTGTAGAAAATTCATTAGAAGAGCTATGGTCTATCTTCCATGTCGTATTTCCAGAATTATTACCAGGAAGAAAAGAATTCGGTGATTTAAGGCGCGAAGATATAGCGAAGCGCGTAAAACCTTTCGTATTAAGACGATTAAAAGAAGACGTATTACAGGAGCTTCCAGATAAAATAGAGCACTTACAGTCATCGGAGTTATTACCAGATCAAAAGAGACTTTATGCTGCTTATTTAGCGAAATTAAGGGAAGAAACGTTAAAACATTTAGATAAAGATACGTTACGTAAAAATAAAATTAGAATTTTAGCTGGCTTAACGAGATTGCGACAAATTTGTAATCATCCCGCTTTATTCGTTGATGATTATAAGGGTAGTTCAGCTAAATTTGAACAACTACTAGAGATACTAGAGGAATGCAGAAGTACTGGTAAGAGAATTTTAATCTTTTCTCAATTTACGAAGATGCTGTCTATTATTGGTCGTGAGTTAAATCGTCAAGCGATTCCATACTTTTATTTAGACGGGAGTACACCATCACAAGAACGTGTAGAGCTATGTAATCGGTTTAACGAGGGGGAAGGGGATCTATTTCTCATTTCTTTAAAAGCTGGTGGTACGGGTCTTAACTTAACGGGTGCCGATACGGTTATATTATACGATTTATGGTGGAATCCAGCTGTTGAACAACAAGCAGCTGATAGAGCATATCGAATGGGACAAAAAAATACAGTACAAGTTATAAAATTAGTAGCCCACGGAACAATTGAGGAAAAAATGCATGAACTGCAAGAGAGTAAGAAAAATTTAATCGCTGAAGTGATTGAGCCGGGAGAAGAGAAATTATCATCAATCACGGAGGAAGAAATACGAGATATTTTAATGATTTAATATAAAAAGCTATGCTTTCACATGTATGAGAGCATAGCTTTTTTAGTGTAATAATTATAATTTGTTTTGAACAAAGTAAAGAGATAATACAGAATTTATTTTTTAGTCCCTTTACTTTTATATGGCTTGGCAGCTGCCTTTTTCTTTGCACTTGATTGCCAACGATTCCATCCTTTACTTCCTGTACCTTGTCCTACACCTTTTTTCGGTTTTGCTTTCGTTTTACTCATATGATCACTCCGTTATATAAAAATCTTATTTGATAATAGTCAATGATTTAGAACATACTCTTTATAAATGACTATGATTGCTTTAAGTAAAATAAACTGCTTGAATGCTATAGTATAACACGAATTTGCAAGTAAACTGAAAGGAATTACAAAGAAAATGAAAATAATACGAAATACTGCGGATTCTATATTTCGAACGATTACATTACTTGTTGTGTATATGTTAGTTTCGGTTAGTGAAACGTTTTTTGGATTGACAAGACAAAAGAAGTGAAGACGTTATATTGAAAACAATCAATAAAGCCGTAAAATAAAGAATTGAAAAATATTTTTAAATTTTTGTTGACTTTCTTTATTTTTTGTATAGAATAATCATTAATAAAATGTTTCAGAGATGTGACAACAAAACGACTATGAAAGGACGAGTAGTAGTAGGATGTAGTCTAAGCGAGTCAGGGGTGGTGTGAGCCTGATACGAAGCCTATTATGAAGAACCTCCTGGAGTTGCTAACCGAAATCCTTTAGAGGAAAGTAGACTTAGCCGGGAACTTCGCCGTTACAAGAAGAACAGTATCGAGATATTTCATCTCCGTATTGTATAAGTGAGCAACCTCTGTTGCTAATTTGGGTGGTACCGCGGAACCAAAGTCTTTCGTCCCAGTTTTTTGGGAAAGAAGGGCTTTTTTTGTTGGCTTCTTTTCACAACATCCAAACATTTTAGGAGGAAACCACCATGTATCAATCATTAATGACAGTAAGAGAGACTCAAATCGCAATTAAGGAAGTTAAAACATTTTTCGAGGATCAATTAGCAAAACGACTTGAACTATTCCGCGTATCTGCACCATTATTCGTAACGAAAAAATCAGGATTAAACGATCACCTAAACGGTGTAGAACGCCCAATTGAATTTGATATGTTACATTCAGGAGAAGAATTAGAAATTGTGCATTCACTAGCAAAGTGGAAAAGATTCGCATTACATGAATACGGATATGAAGCTGGTGAAGGTTTATATACAAACATGAACGCGATCCGTCGTGATGAAGAGCTTGATGCAACACATTCCATTTACGTTGACCAATGGGATTGGGAAAAAATCGTTCAAAAAGAATGGCGCACTGTAGATTACTTACAAGAAACAGTACGAACAATTTATGGAATATTCAAAGATTTAGAGGATCACTTATTTGAAAAATATCCGTTCCTTGGAAAGTATTTACCAGAAGAGGTTGTTTTCATTACTTCCCAAGAACTAGAAGATAAATATCCAGAATTAACACCGAAAGATCGTGAACATGCAATTGCGAAAGAACACGGTGCAGTCTTCATTATCGGAATTGGTGATGCACTTCGTTCAGGTGAAAAGCATGATGGACGTGCAGCTGATTACGACGATTGGAAATTAAACGGTGACATTTTATTCTGGCACCCAGTACTACAAGCTTCATTCGAATTATCATCAATGGGAATTCGTGTTGATAGTAAATCACTTGATGAACAGTTAACAAAAACGGGTGATGATTTCAAACGTGAGTATGATTTCCATAAAGGTATTCTAGAAGATATACTACCATTAACAATTGGTGGTGGTATTGGACAATCAAGAATGTGCATGTACTTCTTACGTAAAGCACATATCGGTGAAGTTCAATCTTCTGTATGGCCTGACGATTTACGTGAAGCTTGCAAGAAAGAAAACATTCATTTGTTTTAATAGAAGTGAGAGTAGCTCCAACACGGAGCTGCTCTCACTTTTTTGTTGTGTAAACGAATGGTTTACAGAGAGTTTTACTATTAGTTTCTTTCTTTTTTATCTCCTATTATGTAATAATTTGTTAAAGGAGGGGACGTTATGAACTTAGGAGAACAGCTAAAAAAACTAAGAGAATTAAAGGGGTTTTCGCAAGAGGATGTTGCTAAAAAGATTGGTGTGACAAGGCAAGCAGTATACAAATGGGAAAATGATAAAAGTTGTCCTGATATTGATAATTTAATTTTACTAAGTGAAATGTACAATGTTACGCTCGATGAGTTAATAAAAGGGAATCAAAACATTAAAGAAAAAATACATATTGATGAAGAAGATGAGGATTTTGAGAAAGAGAACGAGTTTGGTTTTTATATAGGATTTGGTTTGCTAATTATGAGTACTTTCATTGATTATGAAAAAATACAGGTGGCTGTATTAGGAGCTGCACTATTCATGATGGTTTTTTACTCGGATGTGAAGAAAGTTATTTTGAATGAATATAGATCTTTTTTTCATGGGAAAGGGCGATAAGATATAACATGAGAGGAGTCAGTTATATTTCCTAGGAAAGGATGAAGTGAGCAGTTAAATTATTTTATTATGATTTTAGGATTTCGTTGATATGTTAGAGAAGTGTTTGGATAGAGTCTAGAAATCTATGTGTAAAATGAAAATACATTTTTAAAAGCTCAAACAAGCGTAACCACGTTCTAAAATTAGGACGTGGCTAAAAATATAGTAGTTTAATTCATAATTCATCACTTTCTTATTTGTTACCGAGTTCTTCCGCTAAACCAATTAAAATGCCTTCGGTTCCACGAATATAGCAGAGTCGATACGAGTTCTCGTACTGAACTACTTCGCCAACGAGCTGAGCACCATGCTTAGTAAGTCTGGATACCATTTCGTCAATATCTTCAACGGTGAACATGACGCGCAGATAGCCGAGGGCGTTTACAGGAGCTGCCCGGTGATCTGTTATAGTAGGTGGGGTGAGAAATCGCGAAAGTTCAATTCGGCTGTGTCCATCTGGCGTAACCATCATAGCAATCTCTACGCACTGAGAACCGAGTCCGGTTACGCGACCAGCCCATTCACCTTCGACAGTTGCTCTCCCTTCGAGTTTCAAACCAATCTCCTCGAAGAAAGAGATTGCGTTATCAAGGGATTCTACAACGATACTGACATTGTCCATTCGTAGTAATCTGTTGTTTGTCATAGTCTTTATCTCCTTATATGTATAAATTTATTATATAATTATCCTTATAATTATACTAAAATCTCTTCTAAACAAAAAACACCTTGTCACAGTGTAGGAAAATGTGACAAAGTGTTTTCGGGGATAGTATATAACACCTTGTTAACGAACAACACTTCCTAAACCCTCTACTATTGAAATATGTGCGAACTTTATTTCGTGAATGCTATCATTTCAAGATTTTGATAATGTAGTTGCTATTCGATAAAATAACTTCGAGTTCCCCACAAAATATTCCTATCCTGTACGCTATTAAATGGTTCGATTGTTGTAAATAACTTTCTTGTCACTCTATACAAAGCAAACAGCTTGCTATTTATATAGGAAGGAAATAGATTCATATATTTTTTAAAGTTTTACCGGTGGAAATTAACTCATCTGCACTAAAGGTTCGATTTTCGCCATAAATGATTGATGCAGTGCCTCAACACCTGTTACTAAATGAAGGCGGTCAATAACGACAGACACTTTAATTTCTGATGTACTTACCATTTTAATATGAATATTTTCTTCTTTTAAAGTAGTGAACATATTCGCGGCAACTCCTGGATTAGAGACCATACCAGATCCTACAATGGATACTTTTGCTAAATGATTTTCATATTCTACAGATTCATAGTGAAGTGTTTCTTGATTTTGTTCCAATACCTCTAATGTTTCTTTTAAATCATTAGAATGGATTGAGAAGGAGAGGTGAACAGTTCCTTCATTTGTAATACTTTGAATGATGATATCTACATTAATATGTGCTGTTGCTAATGTAGAGAAAACTGTTGAAAGTGCACCTTGTTCCAATCCTTTCATTGTGACGCGTGTAATATTATCTTCAAATGCAATACCTTTAACGATTGATTGTTGTTCCATGTTACATTCTCCTTTTACAATTGTTCCGTTTTCTTGTTCCATACTTGAGCGAACTTCTAACATGACATTATGATTTTTAGCAAACTCAACAGCACGCGGGTGTAATACACCAGCACCGAGGTTTGCTAGTTCTAGCATTTCGTCATAAGAAATTTTATCTAATTTATAAGCATCTTTTACAACTCGTGGGTCCGTTGTATATACACCGGTCACATCCGTGTAAATATCACATTTTTTTGCTTTCAGTGCAGCAGCTAATGCAACAGCAGTTGTATCAGAACCACCACGTCCAAGCGTTGTAATTTCATGTTCTTTACTGGCTCCTTGGAAGCCAGCTACAATAACAATCGTACCTTCAGTAAGATAAGATTGAATTCGATCTGTATGAATGTCAGTAATCCGTGCACTACTATGTACAGATTCTGTCGTAATACCAGCTTGCCATCCTGTTAATGAAATCGCGTTATAACCTTTTGCTTGTAGTGCCATCGTTAATAATGAAATAGTAACTTGCTCTCCTGTTGATAGAAGCATATCCATTTCGCGTTTACTCGGATTTTCTGAAATCGCGTTAGCAAGTGCTACGAGTTCATCTGTGCTTTTTCCCATTGCTGAAACGACAGAGACGATGCTATGCCCTCGTTCATATTCTTCAATAATTAAATTTGCTACATGTTGAATGCGCTCAACGCTTCCAACAGAAGTGCCACCAAATTTTTGTACAATCGTTTCCATTACGAATTCCTTCTTTCATCCATTTTTAAGAATAGATTAGGACATATATAGATTCCAATATTCCTGTAGTTACCAGAGAAAAACAAAAAACACCATCTCAAATAAGTGAGGATGGTGCTGTTACAGGAAAAGGGAAACAGAAAACGGAGCTAATAAAAAAACCGCCAAAAAAGGAATACCATAAAAATGATATCTCTTTTTTGTAGATAGCTCTTCATACATACACTGCTGTACATATGACAGTTCTGTTTCTATTCGAAAACAGCCCCAATCGATAAATGCAGAGAAAATTATCGATTTCGGCAATACTTCCTTTCATCTAATTTCATAGACATCTCTGTGTCTCCATTAGAATAATCATAAGTATCGCAACCTCTATCTCACGTTTTAGGCGAGAGTGTTTGATTTATGAAGTTGTTGGTAACATTTGTTTTATAATAATTTAAATTTTTCGGGGAATCAAGTGTTTTGTATAAATTTTAAAAATTCTTTCTTTTCTTGAAGTAGTTTGTGAAAACTGTAGCAAAATAAATTCATTGCATGTACATTAAGTTTATAGCGTGTAGGAGGTGGAAGAATGAAGGGGAAAAAGCCTATTTATGTTTCGGCAGAAATGAACACAACAATGGAAAAATTATGGGGATATACACAGGGACCAGATATACATACAGAATGGGATGCTCGCTTTACTGAAATTTCGTATTTAGAGAAAAAAGAAGGAGAACCGCAGAAGTTTTTATATAAAACTAAAATTGGATTTGGACTTGAAATAGTTGGTGAAGGGGAATCGATAGGAGAAATAAGAAAAGAAACGGGTGAACGGATTTCTTCTTTAAAATTTTGGACAGATAATAAATTATCACTTATTCAAATAGGGCGTGGTTATTGGAAGTATACACCGCGTAAAGAACACATTCATTTTGAGACGCAATATGATTACGATACGAGGTTTGGTCGTATAGGAAATGTAATAGATTTCTATATGTTTCGTCCGTTATTAGGCTGGGCGACTGCTTGGAGTTTTGATGCTTTAAAATTATGGTTAGAAAAGGGACTTCATCCGAGATTACTAATTAGAAGAACAATGACATATTGGCTCGTATGTTTTTTGTTTGCTTTTGTATGGATGTATCAAGGAATAGTGCCGAAACTAGTGTTTACTCATTCAGAAGAAGTAAAAATGCTATCTGTGATAATTGGTTCAACGGAATATAGTATTTTTGTACTTAAAATAATTGGATTATTAGAAATTATTTTTGATGTCATATGGCTGTTGTCATTTCCAAAACGAAAAGTATTTATCGTACATATTTTTATGTTAATAGCCTTAACGATAGCGGCGGGTTTTACGAATATCGTAAGCTTTACAGAGCCGTTTAATCCAATTACATTAAACGTTCTACTTATGGGGTTATCGATTGTCGGTTATATAAATAGCACGAATTTGCCAAGCTCAAAAAATTGCAAGAGGAAGAGAAAGGGATAATGTATGGCTAATATTTATGAAAGACTATTAGGGGATTCTTATAAAAAACTTCATCCAAAATTACAGAAACGCTATGAGATTACAGAAGAAAATAGCTTTACTGGAGAAGGAAAGATGGATGAAATTTACGGAGGTTCTTTTTTCGTAAAATTGATATTAAAAATTGCATCGAAGTTTCGAATGTTTTTCTCTGAACGGGGGAAGGAAGTGCCATTTACAATACATAATACCGCTGAGCGAGATGAACATGGAAATGAACTTGTGCGGTGGAATCGTACTTTTTATTTTCATAATAAGAAAAGATACTTTAACGCTGTTATGCAGTTGGATGAAGAGAATAATGAAATTGTAGATTGTTTTGGTGAGCCACATTTACTCGTTTCTACATTGAATTTTCATATTGATGAGGTGGGGGCAATGCATATTTCTTCAAAGAAACAATGGTTTTACATGTTTGGAAAGAAAGTCCCGTTACCTAGGTTTTTATACGGAGAGGCCAACATTGTAGAAAGTTATGATGAAACAATACAATGTTTTCGAATTCATGTACAAGTAAGCAATCCGTTAATTGGTTCATTATTTTCATATAAGGGAACATTTGTAGAGAGGAAATAAATGATATGAAAAATATAATAGTTGGGTTTGCTTGTTATATTATTTTTCTAATATGTGAGTGGTCAAATATAAACCCGGTGGAAGCAATTATTTTATTATCTATTTTGTTATTTATACCGATGTCATTTTGCATCATTGATAAGAAAACAAGAAATGGATCATATGTATTCTTTTATAAATTTGTATCGCCGTTATATCCAATTGCAGCAATTAGTGCAACGTTAGCTTTCGTAACAAATCATTATTTCTTTGCGTTACTTTGGTTTGTATATACAGGAATTGTTTCGTTATTTGGTATAAGTAGATTGCTAGAAAGAGGATGGAAACCGTTAGAGGAGACAGCTATCGATAGTGCGTTTATGTATTTGTTTTTAGGTGGTTTCTGGTTTTTTGCTTCTGTAGCAAAACTCTCCATTATGCACTTTAGTTCTGACATTGTTTTGCTTACCGCTGCACACTTTCATTATTCGGCATTTCTATTGCCGTTATCAGCCGGTTTAATTGGGAGAAAAAGAGAAAAGAGAAGTAAAGTATATGATGCTATTATGTTTATCATCGTCATTTCACCTATGACAGTTGCAATAGGAATTACGTACTCAAGAGTATTTGATTTTTTTGCAGTTTTTCTATATTTATGTGCTATTTATAGTTATGGGATTTATGTTTGGCGTACGAAATTTAATGCTATTAGTGCAAAGGTTCTTCTGATCATATCGTCTAGTACACTCATGGTAACAATTATGTTTTCACTTATATATTCATATGGGAATTTGAAACATGTAATGACGATTACAATTGCTCAAATGGTTTGGATTCATGGTGTTGCCAATGGAATTGGAGTAGCGTTACCCGCATTTGTCGGCTGGATGATTGAAAAGAGTGCTCCGAATTATAAATATTACGGGAAACCAATGAGCAGGTTAAGAGGAAATGCGACAGTTGGGGAAGCATTTTTACATAACAGAAGTTTAATAGATAGCAAGGAATACAAAGGTTTAGTTGATAATATGAACGATTTTCATAGTGAGGGATTTGGCATGGCGAAGATTCCTTTAAGTATTACTCGTTTTTATGAAAATACAAAAGAGTATGAGTTACAATCGTATATTAAGTGGGCTCGTTGGTTTCGTCCGGTTGCATTTTGCTATGAGAAAATGAGTAAGCGTGTAGGACAAATACATTTAGGAATGGGCGGTAAGTGGGAAACGATGCATGGCTCTATCGTTGGGATAATAGATGAGAAAGATGGAAGGGAGAATGTAAGGGCTTGGCTAAGAAAAAATGAAGCAGGAGAATCTATTTTTGTAGCTCTTTACTCAAAGCACACATATAAGAGCGAGACATATATGAATATTGCATTACCTTTACCATATTCGAATATGACGGGGGTTTTAAAATTATGTAATAAGAGTAATGATTTAATCATTACTAGTAAGCTGAGAAGAAATGGTAAAGGAGATGAGGGGATTTATTTACATACTCGTTTCTTTACAATTCGTTTACCGTTAGCAGAGACTTTTATTATAAAGGAGAACACGAATCACATATTAGAAGCTAACCATAGAATGTGGATATTTGGAGTTAAGTTTTTAGAAATTGATTATGAGATTAAGAAAATAGAAGGAAAGTAAAAAAACTTGGAGAGATACCAAGCCTTTTTTACGTATGCGTAATTGTCATAGCAACTTGTTTATCTAAGTCTGGGTCCCAAACACGTTGAATTTCAAACGTACCTTTTTCAAAAAATAATGGGAATCTCTCTTTAAACCAATTTTGCATAGGAAGATTTAGTGCTGTATCGATTGCTACCCATAATAATTCGCCCTCAGGAGGATTCAAAAGGAGTTCACCTTCAAATGAATCTGTCCAATAGTTAAATACCATATATCGAACATTTTCTTTCGGATTTACGTATTCATCTAATCCTTTAAAAGTTAAATTTGAAACAAGTAATCCAGTTTCTTCTTTTACTTCTCGTTTAGCAGCTTGAACGATACTTTCTGGGAAATCTACTTTTCCGCCAGGAGCGATGTAGCCAGGAAAACCTCGATGATCGGGGCGTTTTATAAGTAAAACTTCATTATTTCGTTGGATCATACACATTGTATAGATGCGGTGCTCGATGTTATGAGAATTTTGAGGCATAACAATGTATTCTCCTTTATATTTTTTTTGATAATTTTACCATAACATAATGGTTTCTTATATAATTAAAAAAGAATATTAGGAATTTTTAGTGATATATAATAAAGTCTATAATCATTTGAAAAGAGGAGAGAGAAATGCAAGGGGAAGTACAAAGAGAAAAAGGTTTGGGGTATGTTTGGAAATTATTATTGCCAGTTAAAGCGTCACCACATTTTAAGTTTTTATGGATTGGGCAATTACTTTCGACTTTAGGCAGTTCGATAACGATGGTTATTTTGCCAGTCGTTGTGTATTCATTAACTGGTTCAACAGTTGTAATGGGGATGACAATGGCAATGTACATGCTGCCTAATATTCTTGCGTTACCGTTTGCTGGATTAGTCGTAGATCGAATTGATCGGGTGAAAGTAATGTTATTTACAGATATAATTCGCTGTATAGTAATGCTATTACTTGCGACACTTATATTTATGGACGTTTTAACAATTCCACTTCTATATGTACTTGTAGCATTATATGGACTTATGGAAGGGATATTTCAGCCAGCGTATGCGGCTGTAAGAGCGAAAGTATTTGTACCGGACATTCGAAATGCAGCTAATGCATTAACGCAAATGAGTAATCAAGGTATACGACTAATTGGACCGGCTCTTGGAGGATTAATCGTTTCAGTTGCATCTGCTGGAATAGGATTTGGACTAGATGCAGTAACGTATTTGCTATCATTTTTTTGTTTATTATTTTTAAGAGAAATAAAGTTTAAAAAAGTAAACTCCATTGAAAAGAGAAAGGTCGATTACAAACAAGAGTTTATGGAAGGTGTTTTCGTTTTAAAAAGTCATCCGTGGCTATGGATTACAATTTTAGTCTTTTCTTTCATCAATATTTGTTATGCAGGAATTATCGTCGTATTAATTCCATGGTTATTTAATGTTCATCATCATTTTGAAGCATACGTGTATGGATTAGGAATGGCATCCTCTGGTGTTGGAGCTGTAATTGCCGCGTTAATATTTGGCGGGAGGGAACGGTGGCATAAGCGTGGATTACTTGCTTATGGTGGTGTTTTAATAAGTGGTTGTGCGCTTTTAATAATGCCGTTTATTGCTTGGGCACCTGCTTTAATTGGATTAATGGCAATTGAAGGTTTCGGTATAATGATATTTGGACTCATTTGGGAAACAAGTTTACAAGAGCTTGTGCCAGAAGAAGCATTTGGAAGAGTGGCAAGCCTTGATATGTTAGGTTCATTTGCTTTATTGCCACTAGGTTATGTGGTTGTAGGATGGTTAGCTACTGTCATAGGTGGCGAGATAACGATTATAGCACTAGCTATTTTAGTACTTGTAACAATTGGACTAGCGTTAGCTGTACCAAGTATTAGGCGGTTCGATTAATTATGTAGATTAAAAGGGGGATATGGTATATGAATATAGAAAATCTACATGATTTACTAAGACATAAGTTGGGATGTAAATACATTTTTGGAGAAAAGGTCTTTGAAGCAAAAAATTTCACAGTCTATATCGCCACCCATAGAGAAAATAAGCTAACATATAACCAACTAGTATTAATAAAACATCTTTGTAACGAAAAGCCTTCCGTACATATTTGGGACAAGAAAATTAGTACGGAAGCAACAGAACTAGAAATCACAGAAGAAGTGACGGAAGCGATTCAATCTGGTTTTGTAAATGAAGAATAAGCCCTAATCAAATTAGGGCTTATTCTTCATTAAACACAAATGTTTGTTTCATTTGTTCCCCCTCATTTACCGGATGACCGTTGTATGAGAAATTTTTTTCTTCCCAAGTAATGACGACTTTAAAATTATGGCTATTAAAGTCTAAAGGGAATACGATGTAGTCAAAGTTTGTCTGACTTTTTGAAACGTTGTTATGTAATGTAGTAGGATTAAAAGTAGCTTTAGAGGTAGGAGTGTTATCAACTATTTCTACAGCTACGTTTGACACGTCATTACCGATGTTTTTTACGAGTAAGCGATATGTATCGTATACACCCTGTTTTGGCTGCGCTGCTTGCTTGTTTGCGTTATGGGATTTATCAATTTCGATATACCACTGTTTAGACTTTGATTCAATTGGTAGTGAGTGAAATGTGTATGCACTAGCTTGTATTGGTAGTGCTAAACAGATTAGTGTAAAGAGAGAAAGTATTTTTCGTTTCATCTTTAAAGTACTCCCATTCTGTAACGAATTTATTTGTTATTATCTTCTTTTTTTGAGAAGGTATACCATAATTCAATTGTAAAAAATATAGTCTCTCTTTGTGAATAAGATGGATATATTTCTCTTGGGCTAACCAATTGCCTACAGCAATTGCGTTATGGATTGGAACGATGTATTTATAAAAGGAAAACTATATGTTGTTTTCTTAATTCCCGTGACAGTCATGACACTCATGACTGTAATTTACATTTTAAATGCAAAAATTGGTTTTAACATTCCGTTAAACACATCTTATATTGTAGGTACAGTTATTACGCTTATATTAACTGCTGTATTCTTTATAAAAGCTAAGAAAAATAAAAATGAAAATATTGAAGTAGATGTGCAATTAGAGAAGGGAGCTGTGTAGAGATTTTTCTACACAGCTTTTTCTAATGTGAAAATTTTCCAATAATATGTTAAAATAACATTGTCATACAACAAGGGGGATTTGTTTTATGGAAAATGGATATCTTGCTAAAGTGGTTTTAATGAAAAGAATAGAATCGAAATCTAAGTATAATAAGAAACTTGAAAAATACCAAAGACGTTTATTAGCACTGCAGCAAATAGTAAAAGAAGAAAAAATCGCAGTTATACTCGTTATGGAAGGCTGGGATGCGGCTGGAAAAGGTGGAGCAATTAAGCGAGTGACGGAACACCTTGATCCGCGCGGGTTTCAAGTAAATCCAATCGGAGCACCAGCATCTCATGAAAAACGGTACCATTACTTGCAACGTTTCTGGCGAAAACTTCCTCAGTACGGGCAAATTACTATTTTTGATCGCTCATGGTACGGCCGTGTGTTAGTTGAGCGTGTTGAAGGGTTTGCTACAAAGGAAGAGTGGACGAGAGCGTATGATGAGATTAATGATTTTGAAAAACTATTAACAGATGATCATTATATAATCGGGAAGTTTTTCTATCATATTAGTAAAGATGAACAATTAAAGAGGTTTAGAGATAGAGAGAACAATCCTTTGAAAAGATGGAAAATTACAGACGAAGATTGGCGTAACCGTGAAAAGTGGGACGAGTATGTTGAAGCAATGGAAGATATGTTTGAAAAAACAAATAAGCCAAATGCGAAATGGCATATTATTGAAAGCAATGATAAATTATACGCACGTTTGAAAACATTGAAAGTGATTATTGCATTGATTGAGGATTACCTTTTAGAACATAATATAGAATTACCTTCGTATTATTATGAAATAAAAGAGGGTAAGAAAGAAGGCTTTGAAGCTAATCAAGATGAAGTTGTAAAATAGTACAAAGTTTGTATATGAAATATAAAGTAGAGCCACCCTGTAAGTTTGGGAACCCCTCGGTAATGGGAAAAATATAAACCGTGGGGTTCTTTACATGTATAAATAAATTTCAGCATTTTAAATTTGGGGATTTTGTTGTTCTATAGTACATTAACAAGAGATATTAGTTTTATAGAGAGGGTGAGAAAATGATAGATACAGCAGATGCTTCAACAAGTAATCACATATATACAGAAGAAGACCAACAAAAATTATACAAACGAACATTAATAATCGTCAGCATCTCACAAATGTTCGGCGGAGCAGGGTTAGCTGCTGGCATTACAGTAGGTGCACTTCTTGCGCAGCAAATGCTTGGGACAGATGCATATGCAGGATTGCCAGCAGCTATGTTTACAATGGGATCTGCGGTAGCGGCTTTCTTTGTTGGGAAGTTATCACAAAAACATGGTCGCCGCATAGGGCTTGCAGGAGGTTTTATAGTAGGTGGACTAGGGGCTATTGGAGTTGTGGTGGCAGCTTTAACAAATAGTATTATTCTTTTACTAGTTTCTTTACTTATATATGGCGCGGGCACAGCTACGAATTTACAAGCGCGTTATGCTGGAACGGATTTAGCGAATAAGAAGCAAAGAGCAACTGCTATTAGTATTACGATGGTAATGACGACTTTTGGTGCAGTCGCAGGTCCAAATTTAGTAGGTGTAATGGGAAGGTTTGCTCATTCAATTGGAATTCCTGAACTTGCTGGTCCGTTCATATTATCGGCAGCAGCATTTATACTTGCGGGTATTGTCTTATTTGTTATGCTTCGTCCAGATCCGTTACTTATTGCTAATATGATAGAAACATATAAACAAGAGCATACATATAAAGGGCAAGCAGTAACAGAAGAAGCGACAGAAAATAAACGAGGTATTACTGTTGGAGCTATTGTAATGATACTTACACAAATCGTGATGGTTGCGATTATGACGATGACGCCAGTTCATATGGGGCATCACGGTCATGGATTAAGTGCAGTAGGACTTGTGATTGGTTTTCATGTAGGTGCAATGTATCTTCCATCTCTCGTTACAGGAATGTTAATTGATAAAATTGGAAGAACTACGATGAGTATAGCTGGCGGAGTAATTTTACTAGCAGCAGGTGTCATAGCTGCAATAGCGCCGAGTGATTCTTTAATACTATTAATTGTTGCTTTATCTTTACTTGGATTAGGATGGAACCTCGGTTTAATAAGTGGAACGGCTCAAATTGTTGATGCAACTATACCTTCCACACGTGCAAAAACACAAGGGAAAATAGATGTGTTTATTGCGCTAGCTGGAGCTTCAGGCGGAGCGATGTCAGGTATGGTAGTGGCGAATTCAAGTTATGCGGCATTGTCATTAGCAGGAGGAGTATTAGCTTTCATGCTTATTCCTGTTGTGATATGGGCTCGGACAGGTAAATAAAATTAAGAGAGTAGAAGCAGCGTTCAAAGTGGGGTAACCAATCTTTGGATGCTGCTTTTTTGTAGTTAGTTGTATAAAAGAAAAATGTTAGTTTAAATCCCACTCCATAATAAGGCCTAAATGCGTAAGACCACCGCCAAATCCGTATAGTAAAAGTGTGTCTCCGTTATTTAATTTTCCTTCTTTTCTAGCTAAATCTAGAGCGAGTGGAATGGAAGCTGAAGATGTATTCCCCATGTATTTTACACTCGTTAAAGTTTTTTGAATTGGAATTTCAGTTTTCTCACAAATAGATTCAATCATTCGTAAGTTAACACTGTGTGGTATGAACCAGTCTATATCATCTATTTGCATATTTGCGGTATGTAATAGTTCTTTTATACCTGCTGGCACTGTACGAGTTGCCCATTTATATACTTCTCTCCCGTTTTGAACGATTTTTTCATTTGTTTGCAGTGGTGTGCCATTCATAGTAGTAGATAAGTTTGTTCGGTATAGATGAATCCCACCGTGCCCATTTGTTCCCATGTGAACAGCGACAAAGCTTGGTTTGTTTTCATCTCTTTCTAATAAAATAGCTCCAGCACCATCGCCAAATAAAATGCAAGTCGTTCTATCGGTGTAATCAGTAGCTTTAGATAATGTCTCTGTCGCTACGACAAGTACTTTTTTGTGTGATCCAGAAGTGATTAAGCTATTACCGACGTGCAGGCCATATGTGAAACCAGCGCAAGTTGCATTTAAATCAAATGCTATTGTATGAGGTATGCTGAAGTGTTGTTGTATTTGACACGCGACACTCGGAAAAACATAGTCAGCGGTTGTTGTAGCGACGATGATACAGTCTATATCTTCTAAGTTCTTTTTAAAAGTTGTACATAAATTTTCAATTGCTTTAATGGCTAAGTGTGAGGAATATTCGTCTTCGCTCGCGATTCGTCTTTCCTTCATTCCTGTTCTTTGTACAATCCATTCATCATTCGTATCAATCATTTTCTCTAAATCGTTATTAGATAATATTTGATTTGGAACATAAGTACCAATTGCAGTAATACGAGATTTAGAATGCATGGGACATCTCCTAACTTATTTTTATAACCTGATACTATTATTAGGTTATAAAAATGTCAATAAAGACTTTTATTGTATTGAAACGAAAAGCTTAACTTACTATGAAGGAATTTGGCGAGTGTTGTAAAAAAATAATATACGATAAGTTTTTAAAATTGATAATGAAGAGAGTTGGGCTCTTTGAAAAGAATTTTGTATATATTGCCTGTTGTCATTATTTGTAGCTTTATTCTTATTATTTTTCCAGGGAAATCTTATGCTTGTGATTGTATTAACGTATCAGCAGAAGATGCATTTCAAAAAAACGATGTAGTATTTGAGGGGAAGGTAATTGAGGTTGGAAGGAAAGAAGGGGTTGGGATTGAAGTATTATTTGAAGTGAAGAAAATTTGGAAAGGGACAACTTCTTCGCAAATTATTGTATATACAAATGGTGGTGATTGTGTATTTCACTTTGTAGAAGGAGGAGAGTATTTAGTATATTCTTCCCAAAGAGGATCAGAAAAACAATTACACACACATAGTTGTAGTGGAACGAAGAGATTAGATGAGGCAGGGGCGGACAAAGTGGCTTTAAGTCAAATTGCAAAAGAGTCTATTCCGATGAAGAAAGTCGATTTAAAAGGGAAGATGGTCAGCGGTTTCAGTTGGTGGCAAGTTGTTACCATTTCTATAGGTCTGTTACTAATAGTAGCCCTTGTAATTTTTATTGTAAGAAGAACGCGCAAAAAATGACGATTAAAGTAGATATATAAGGATTTTCTTTCTGTTTCTATAGGTGGTTTAATCTTGTGAAAGCGAATTACTTATGCTACACTTTATGTAACTTAAAATGAACGGAGGGGCTTCCTTTGATCTTAATCAGATTACGTCTCAATACTTTGTGCCAATAATTGAATAGCGCTCAAAGGCTCTGTCTGTGTGCAGAGTGAACGGGATTGGTCTGCCTATTTTAAAGGAACCCTTTATTAAGCTTATATGTGAAAAAGAGGGAGGGACGAATACGCCCTCTTTTTGTTTTGCCTTTATAAATAGAATGGGATCGTATAGGTGAACACTTATTGTGGATACGTATATGATTTTGGGACTTATTGACTATTGAGATAGGATGAAAGTATAGCGTTCTCCTGTTTCTTTGGTGAACCCTTATCCGTTTACGAAAACACAGACAGTAACCTGTGTTTTTTATTTTACGTAATCGAAATGGAGGAATAAATATATGGAAGAATTATTACAAAGAGCAGTTTTAGTTGGAGTAAATTTAGGTAATGAAGATGATTTTGCATATTCAATGGAAGAGCTAACAAACCTTGCAGAAGCTTGTGATGTAGAGGTAATTGGGCAAGTGACGCAAAATTTACAACGAGTAAATCCTTCCCATTATATTGGAAAAGGAAAGATTGAAGAAGTAGCAGCGTATGTAAATGAAGTAGATGCGAATATGGTAATCTTTAACGACGAATTATCTCCTTCACAAATTCGAAATTTAGAAGCGGATTTAGATTGTAAAGTTATTGATCGTACCATATTAATTTTAGATATTTTTGCGCAACGTGCGAAAACGAAAGAAGCACAGTTGCAAGTAGAGGTAGCGCACCTTCAGTATATGATGCCTCGTTTAATCGGTCTTCGTGAATCGTTAGGAAGACAGAGCGGCGGAGTTGGTACGAAAAATAAAGGTGTCGGTGAGAAGAAATTAGAGTTAGATCGTCGTAAAATTGAAGAACAGATTTCAGTTTTAAATAAAGATCTAGAAGCACTTGTTGCCCAGCGTCAAACGCAGCGAAAGCAACGTAAGAAAAATGAAGTACCAGTGGTAGCATTAGTAGGCTATACGAACGCAGGAAAGTCAACGACGATGAATGCGATGCTTGAGATTTATAATGGTACAGAAGAAAAACAAGTATTTGAAAAAGATATGTTATTCGCGACGCTAGAAACATCTGTACGAAATATTGATTTGCCAGATAACAAATCATTTTTATTAACAGATACAGTTGGATTTGTAAGTAAATTACCACATCACCTTGTGAAAGCATTCCGTTCAACGTTAGAAGAAGTAGCGGAAGCAGACTTACTTATTCACGTTGTAGATTACGCAAATCCAAATTATGAACAGTTAATTGATATTACAAATGAAACGTTAAAGAAAATTGGAGTAGAAAATATCCCAACCATTTATGCTTATAACAAATCAGATATGGTAGATGTTGAAATTCCGAAAGTACAAGAAGACCGCGTTTATTTATCAGCGAAGAAACATGTTGGAATGGAAGAACTTGTAGAAATGATTCGCTCACACATTTATAAAGAGTATACGAAGTGTGAAATGTTAATCCCGTATGATCAAGGGCAGGTAGTTTCTTATTTCAATAATAATGCGCACGTTTTATCTACGAATTATGAAAACGAAGGTACAAAACTAGAAGTAGAATGTAAGACGAGTGATTACGAAAAGTATAAGCGTTTTGCAATTTAATAAAGAAGGCGATCCTAATATATGTTAGGATCGCCTTTTTCTTATTCTGTAATAGAGGTCCACTTATAAGAATAAATTCCTGCAAATGGACG
The DNA here is from genome assembly GCF_040460055.1 of Bacillus cereus group sp. MG4. Lineage (NCBI taxonomy): Bacteria > Bacillati > Bacillota > Bacilli > Caryophanales > Bacillaceae > Bacillus > Bacillus cereus group sp. MG4. The sequence continues at coordinate 5,209,850 of NZ_JARVGZ010000001.1, forward strand.
AATAACAACACCTTTTACTGTTGGACGTTCTAAATATACAAGCCCTGATTGGAAGATTGGAGCGATAGCTGCATCATCTTCCAGTAAGATTTTCTCTGCATCTTGGAACGCTTTCCAACGTGCTGGTAAATCAGTTGCTAAAGTAGAGCTCGTTTTCTCAATTAATTCGTCGTATTTTTTGTTTGAATAACTCATCTTATTAAACGGTCCGTCAGTGACAAACATATTTAAAAATGTTGTAGGATCAGGATAATCTGGTCCCCAAGTAGAAAGTGAAATTTCAAAATCGCCATTTCCTTCACGATCTAAAAATGCTTTTACTGGAAGTGGTTGTAATGTGATTTTTAATCCAGGTAAGTTTTTCTCCAGTTCACCTTTTAAAAACTCACTAATTTTTTTATCGTTAGACTCATCAGTTGTTATGATTGAAAGAGAAGCATTTTGTAAATTTGTTTCTTTTTTCGCAGTTTCCCATAGTGATTTAGCTTCTTTCACATTTGTTTCTACTTTTACATTACTTGTACTGCGAAAATCTTTATTATCAGGTCCTTTTACGAATCCTTTCGGAACGAATGCATTCGCCGGTATAGAACCATTATTTAAAATTGTTGTTGCGATTCCTTGTTTATCAAAAGCAAGCGAAATAGCTTTTCGAGCGTTTTTGTTTGCTAATAAAGGATTCTTTTGGCTAAATCGGAAAAATGTCATAGAAGGACGTTCCATTTTCTTTAAGCTCGGATCTTTTTGATATTTATCAACAAACTCTGAATTAATCGTAATTCGGTCTACTTGTTGCTTTCAAATAAATTAACGGCTGTGGAAGTATCTTTTACGATATTTACATTAATTTCACTTAACTTCACAGTTTTATTATCCCAGTAGTTCGGGTTTTTTGTCATTTTATAACTTGTATCATGTTTCCATTCACTTAATTGAAACGGCCCGTTATAAACTACATTTGCAGCTTCAAGTCCGTAATTTTTCCCTTGCGCTTCTACAACCTTTTTGTTTTGAGGATAAAATGTTGCAAATCCCATTAACCCTAAAAAGTATGGAACAGGGTGTTCTAACTGTACTTCAAGCGTTTTATTATCAATTGCCTTTACACCAAATGAATCAATTGGTAATTCTTTTTTATTTATTTTTTCAGCGTTTTTAATATCGAACATAATATGTGCGTATTCAGAAGCAGTTTCTGGATTAACGGCACGTTTCCATGCATATTCAAAATCATGAGCAGTCACTGGATCGCCATTTGACCATTTTGAATCGTGTAATGTGAATGTATATGTTTTTCCGTCTTCGCTTAGTTTGTATGATTCAGCTGCCGCAGGAACAGGTTTATTGTCAGGACCAGGCATATATAATCCCTCCATTACGTTGTTTAATGCAGCGTAAGAAAACCCATCAGTTGCGATAGATGAATCAAGTGTAGAAATTTCCCCAGCTTCTACAATGTTTAATACTTGTTTTGAAGATTCTTTTTTCTTTTCTCCGGTAGTTGTTGCCTCTTGTTTTTGACCACATGCTGTTAAAAACATAGATAATGTGATTGAGAGTGCAACGATTCCTTTTGTTTTTTTCTTCATAGTAGTCATCCTTCCATTCATCTCCGTCCTATTATAAAAGAAAATATAGAAAATTTCTATAAATAAATCCGATAAAACGTATAGAAAAAATATATTATTTAAGAAGTGATATTTCTGGAAAAAGAAATGAAACCAGTATAGAATAGAAATGTTTCAAAAGTCAGAATTTATCGAGATTAAAGTCTTACTTTATTACACCTGCTGTAATAAATATATATTTTGTACAGGAAGGAGAGATTCATATATGCAGGCAGTTTCGAAAAAAAATACAATAGAAACACCGACGATATATCGAATACTATTTGCGATTAGTTTCGGTCACTTTTTAAATGATTCGATGCAAGCAGTTGTGCCGGCATTGTTTCCTATTTTGGAAAAAACGATGAATTTATCCTATATGCAAGTAGGGTGGATTGCGTTTGCGTTAAATATGACGTCATCGATTATGCAGCCGGTTTTTGGTATGTATTCTGATAAGAAGCCGTCACCATTTTTATTACCGCTCGGTATGTTTTCGAGTATGCTTGGGATGATTGGACTTGCATTTGCACCGAACTTTATTATTGTTATTATTTCTGTTTTATTTATCGGATTAGGTTCCGCAGTCTTTCATCCAGAAGGGGCTCGAGTTGCTTATATGGCAGCCGGTGCAAAACGAGGTTTAGCGCAAGCGATTTATCAAGTAGGAGGAAATACAGGGAATTCCCTAGCGCCTATTTTTACAGCTTTAATTTTCGTTCCGCTCGGCCAAATTGGCTCTTTAGGTTTTACAGCCTTTGCAGCGGTAGGAATTGTATTATTAATTTTTGTATCAAATTGGTATAGGAATGAATTAGCAACTGGCGCTGTGAGAAGAAAAAAGAGGGCTGCGCTTGAGGCGGAAAATGCGATTGTAAGTACACATATTAAATTTGTTATTCTACTTCTTGTTTTCCTTACTTTTGTACGTTCTTGGTACGGTGCTGGTATAGGGAATTTTTATCAATTTTACTTAATTGAGCATTACGGTTTATCTATAAAAAATGCCCAGTATTTCGTATTCGCATTTATGATTGCCGGTGTATTAGGAACTTTCTTTGGTGGACCGTTAGCAGATCGATTTGGAAAGAAAACAATTATTGTATTTTCAATGCTAGGTTCGGCGCCACTTGCCCTTTTATTACCTCACGTTTCGCTCATGTGGGTCGTACCGCTATTTTTATGTATCGGTTTTATTAGTTCAAGTAGTTTTAGTGTAATTGTTGTTTATGCGCAAGAGCTTGTTCCTGGAAAAGTAGGGATGGTATCTGGATTAATTGTAGGGCTTGCGTTTGGACTCGGAGCTTTAGGATCTGTAGTACTTGGGAAATTGGCTGACATATATAGTCTACAATTCATTATGTTACTATGTAGTTGTCTACCATTAATTGGACTTACTTCTTGGTTATTACCAAGTGATAAGAAAACGATAGAATAGGGGATGCACTATGAAATTATGTGAAAATGTTACAGAATTAATAGGAGATACACCTGTCGTCCGATTATCTAAATTTATTCCAGAAGACGCAGCGGATGTGTATGTAAAACTAGAAATGTTTAATCCATCACGCAGTGTGAAAGACCGCGCTGCCTATAATTTACTGCACGTTGCAGAAGAGAATGGTCTCATCAAACCAGGAGATACAATTATTGAACCGACAAGCGGAAATACAGGAATAGGCTTAGCAATGAATGCAGCTGCGAAAGGGTATAAAGCGATTTTAATTATGCCAGACAATATGTCAAAAGAGCGTATAAATTTATTGAAAGCATACGGAGCAGAAGTAGTATTAACACCAGCAGAACAAAGAATGCCAGGAGCAATTGCGAAGGCGTTAGAACTGCAAAAGCAAATACCAAATAGTTTTATTCCGCAACAATTTGAAAATCCAGCAAACCCGAATATTCACCGTTATACGACTGCACTTGAAATTTATGAACAAATGGATGGCGAACTTGATGCATTCGTAGCAACGGCTGGAACTGGTGGAACTATTACAGGGACCGGGGAAACGTTAAAAGAGAAACTACCAAACTTATATATTGCAGTAGTAGAACCGAAAGGATCTCCCGTTTTATCAGGCGGTGTTCCAGGTCCTCATAAATTAGTAGGAACAAGTCCAGGATTTATCCCGAAAAACTTAAATACAGAAGTGTATAACGAGATTATTCAAATTGCAGACGAAGAGGCTTTAACGACAATGAGAAAATTAGCTAGGCAAGAAGGTTTATTAGTTGGGCCATCGTCTGGAGCATCTGTTTACGCAGCAATTATGATAGCGAAACGATTAGGCGCTGGTAAAAAAGTTTTATGTATTGCACCTGATACAGGTGAGCGTTATTTGAGTATGGGATTATTTGAATGAAATTGATAGAAATACCTTAATCGTGAAATTGTCACGATTAAGGTGTTTGTTTTAGGTTGTAAAGAGGGGAGAATGACAATGAAACTATTAAGACCAATACATGAATATAGTGGGGAAATTACGGCATATAGACATGCGTTTTTACAATCAGGAGAACAACCACACGGCAGCAGTTCTTTACAAAATTTTGATTCTCTCGATGAATGGTTTGAAAAAGTGAGTAAACAGGAACTGGGAGAAAACTTACAAGGTAATCGAGTACCGTCTAGCCAATTTTTAAGTTTTGAAAACGGGGAACTTATAGGTTTTGTGAATATTAGACATCGATTAAACGAAGAATTATTGCGGGAAAGCGGTCATATTGGATATAGTGTTCATCCGAATAAACGTCGCCAAGGTTACGCTACAAAACAACTACAACTTGCATTAGGTGAAGCGCCAAAGTTAGGGTTGCAGAAAGTGTTAATAACTTGCGATAAAGTTAACATTGCTTCGGCTAAAACGATTCAAAAGGTTGGCGGTATGTTAGAAAATGAAGTAGTTTCTTCTCATACTGGGGAAATTGTTCAGCGTTATTGGGTAGAAATATGATTTAGTAGAACATTGAAAAGGGAATACAACGCGCAATATCGAAATAGATAAATGAAAAAGTAAGTGTGTACTGCAATTAGTAGGGGGAAATGAAGTGGGATTAAAAGAGAAAGCAATAGAAATGTCGGAGATTTATAGGAGAAATCCGAAGATCGAAGCTGTTATTTTAGCGGGTTCAGTAGCTAGAAAGCTAGAAGATGAACATTCAGATATAGAATTACATATTTTATGGTCAACGCCACCAGAGGATGAGGAGCGTAAAGGGCCTATTAACTATATTGGTGGAACAATTTTGTCATATCACCCTTATGAGGAAGAAGAATGGTCGGAAACATATTTGACAAAAGAGGGAATTAAATTAGAGATTAGTAGCTTTTTAACAGAAACAGTAGAGAAAGTTATTTCGGATGTGGTGGATCAATATGATATAAGTTATGAAAAACAATGTATCGTATCATCCGTTCATGATGGTGTTAGTTTGTATGGAGAAGAGAAAGTGAATGAATTAAAAGAGAGAGTGATAGTATATCCGGAAGACCTAGCGAAACGGATGATTTCAGAAAATCTTTGGTTAAGCAATCGCTGGCATAATCGAGAGGCACTTTTAAAACGAAAAGACTGGCTTATGTTATATGATGTTATTTGTGAAGCACAAAGGAATATATTTGGGGTCTTATTTGGTTTGAATAAAATGTATGTACATCACCCAGCGTTTAAATGGATGCCATATAATGTGGAACGAATGATTATTAAGCCTGAAAATCTATACGGGCGTATGGCGAATACGTTAATAGGGGAACCGGAGTATAGTGTACAGGAATTAGAAGTGTTAATTGAAGAGCTATTACATTTAGTAGAACATCATGCTCCAGAATTAAATATTACTGAACAACAAAAACGTATGCAATACGCGAAGTAAAAAAGAAGAGATGTAACAATGTGTTACATCTCTTCTTTTTATTTGATTAATTTACCTAGTACGGGTAATCGCTGAATTCTATCGCCGAGAATATGTGAAGCAAGTCCGCTCGTTAGGACGAATAAAAGGTAAACAATCCCTCCAACAGCGCCGCATATAACAACAATGAGAAGTGATTCCATATAAGATTGTCCAGGAATTAACCATTTTAAAATTGCTTTTAATGCAATTACAACAGCAGACATTGCTGCGGAGTAAATCGTAATAAGAAATACTGTCTTTGCAGTCTCACCAATTTTGAATTTCGCAAACTTAACGATGCAGTACAACATAATAACATTGGAAACGAGGTATCCAAGAATTGTTCCAAGTACAGCGCCGTGCCCGCCAAACAAATGTAAGAGTGGTGTATTTACTAAAACTTTAACGAGAATACCGACTGAGAAAGCGATCATCGTTTTTCTTTGATAATCGATTCCTTGTAAAATAGCTGCTGAAACTGTGAAAATCGCACTTAATATAGCAGAAGGTGCAAAGGAAATTAAATATTGTGATCCACCAAGTGCAATTTCAGGATTTACATAAACCATACGGAATGCATCGTAAGCGATGCTAGCAAGGCCGAATGCAGCTGGGATAGTGAAGAATAACAAGACTTGAAATATCTTTGAAATTTGTTCTTGTAATTCTTCTAGTTTCCCGCTTGTATACGATTTCGTTATTGCTGGAATGATCGTTAATGAGAATCCAGTTGCAAGTGAAGCTGGAATCATAATTAACTTTTGAGCGTAGTTCGTAATATAAGCGAACACTGCATTCGCTGTTTCTAAAGGCTCTCCCATCGCCCTAAGGACATCAGCTACAGTATATTGATCTACTAACGTATAGAGCGGGATTGCAATACCGACAAATACAATTGGGATTGCATATCGAAGTAATTCCATATAAATATTTTTTAATGGAATATTGGATGCCCTTGACTTTAATTCTCCTTCGGGAGGTTTTAATCGGTTATACTTTTTCCAGTACATCATTAAAATAGAGACGCTGGCAAGTGCCCCGATAACAGCGCCAAACGTAGCAACTGCAACAGAAGAGGCGACTGAACCCCCTAATAGTTTTGAGACGATAAAACTACCAACTAAAATGAAAACAACGCGTGCAATTTGTTCTACGACTTGAGAAACAGCACTTGGTTTCATATGTTGAAATCCTTGGAAATAACCACGTGTAACACTCATAGCTGGTACGATAATAAGTGCGAAACTTAATGCTCGCATCGTAAGTGTTACGTCGGCGATAAATTGTGGATCTGGCGTTTTCGAGCGAATAATAAATTGTGATATGTACGGTGCTCCAATAAATAAAATTAAAAAACCTAAAAAGCCCATAAACAACATTAATTTTACGCTAGAGTTGTATAATTTTTTGTTTGTACTATAATCACCAAGCGCATTATGCTTTGCAACAAATTTGGAGACGGCAATAGGGATACCAGCTGTTGAGAAGCTTAATAAAATACCGTACCAAGAGTATGCATATCCATACAAAGCGACCCCTTGCGTCCCAACTAATAATTGAAAAGGGAAGAAGTATATAAAACCTAATATACGTGAAATCATTGTCGCACCGCTTAATAAAGCAGTTCCTTTTAAAACTTTTGAAGTAGACAAAATTCTTTCCTCCTACTCGTGCTGTCTTGCATTCATCGTATATTACTATAAACCTGTTAGAGAAGTTAACATAGTATGAAACATAAATATTCTAATATTATTCATTTAAAAGTCATATTTTACACTTTAAAATAGAATGTAATACATAAAAATTCAAAATATAAGTTGACACTATTTTTAATGTATGATAAAAATGATAGTAATCAATTCGGAAAATAATATTTGGGCAATGAAAGGGTATAGTAGTGAATATCTCCCTATTTCAGAGAGCTGATGGTTGGTGTGAATCAGTATATAGATTATTCATGAAGTTCGTCCTGGAGCATCTTTCATAAATCTCACATTATGAGGAAATGAAAGACGGTAGTTTATACCGTTATCAAATAAAGTGGTGAAGATTGTTTCACAACTAGGGTGGTACCGCGATATTTATCGTCCCTACGTATTTACGTAGGGACGTTTTTTATTTAGGTCCTAACTTTGGTGTGGCTTCATAACTAGGGTGGTACCGCGATATTTTATCGTCCCTACGTATTTGCGTAGGGACGTTTTTTATTTAGGTCTTACTTTGTTGTATCTTCATAACTAGGGTGGTACCGCGATATTTTTGTCGTCCCTACGTATTTACGTAGGGGCGTTTTTTATTACTAGGGAGGATGTGAGCGTATTAGAAAAGAGTATTAATAGAACAATATAACTACCGAATTATAAAACAGAAAAAGATAAAGAGAGGAGATTAACAGATGAATTCACAGCAATGGACATCGAAATTAGGTTTCGTATTAGCTGCAGCAGGTTCAGCAATTGGTTTAGGGGCGATTTGGAAGTTCCCGTATATGGCCGGAATTGGAGGGGGCGGCGCGTTCTTCCTTATTTTCATCGGTTTCACATTATTAATTGGTTTACCGCTATTATTAGCTGAATTCGTTATCGGAAGAAGTACACAAAAAGAGGCCGTTGATGCATATAGAGAAATCGCACCAAAAACATTATGGCCATGGTTAGGGAAATTAGGGATTGTAACATGTTTCATATTACTTTCTTTCTACAGTGTTGTAGGAGGCTGGATTTTATTATATTTATGGAATGCAATTACAGGTAGACTATGGGAAGGAAATGGGGCATACGAAGCTACGTTTGGTGAAATCATTTCCAATCCGTATTTAGCAGTTGGATCACAGCTATTATTCATCCTTATTACTATTTTTATCGTAAGTAAAGGTGTACAAAATGGTGTTGAAAAAGTAAATAAATATTTCATGCCAGCATTATTCGTTTTATTCTTTGTTTTAATCGTTCGTGCACTTACGTTAGATGGTGCTGGAGAAGGAGTTCGTTTCTTCTTACAACCTGATTTCTCACATGTAACATCAGAAATCATATTATATGCAATGGGACAATCGTTCTTCTCGTTATCTGTCGGGGTAGCTGTTATGGTAACGTATAGCTCATACTTACCGAAAGAGGAAAGTTTACCGCGTTCAGCATTTTCAATTGTAGCTTTAACTCTTGTGATTACATTACTTGCAGGGCTTGCAATTTTCCCAGTAGTGTTCGCATTTGGAATGGAACCATCTCAAGGACCTGGACTCTTATTTATCGTACTACCAGCTATTTTCAGTAAAATGGCATTCGGAAAATTATTCTTCATCGTTTTCTTATTACTATTCTTCTTTGCTACTATTACATCAGCAATTTCGATGTTAGAAATTAGCGTTGCATCTTTAACTGCAAAAGGTAAAGGAAAACGTGAAAAAATGGCTTTAATCGTAGGATTACTAATCTTTGTTGTTGGAGTACCATCAGCATTATCATTTGGTATATTAAGTGATCTGAAGATTTTCGGAAAGACAGTCTTTGATTTAGCGGATTATGCAGTTAGTAACGTACTAATGCCGCTTGGTGTTTTATTAGTTTCTATCTTCGTTCCTTTAAAAATGAAGAAAGATGTATTAATGAAAGAGCTTGGTGTAAGTAAAAATAAAGGCTATAAACTGTTCGTATTATGGTTATTCTTACTTCGCTTTATCGCACCAATTGCGATTATTATCGTATTCTTAAATGTACTTGGCATTATATAAACAGAAAGGTAGCGTATCATTGTATGATACGCTACCTTTCTTATTTTGCTCTTTTTTGCAGTTCGTTTACTGTTACGAACTGATAGCCTTTCTTAGATAAAGAGTCTAAAATACCTTCGATGGTTTGTAAATTTTCATTAGACTCATCATACATAGGGTGCAGTAAAATGATAGAACCTGGTTTTACATTTTTATTAACATATTTAATTTTGTCAGCAGCAGATTTATAAAAAGTATCAGGTTCAAGGTCCCATGTAATTGTTTCGATATTGTTTTTATTTAAATAATAGGGCAGACCAAGTAGCTTTTTTCCGTTTGGTGGTCTAAAGTCAATTGCGTCTGTAAATCCCGTTTGGCGGATTAATGAATTCGTTTTTTCTATTTCTTCTTTAATATAAGAAGGTGTTTTTAAAACCATTCTGTTATGAGAATATGTATGGTTTCCAACTTGGTGTCCAGATTGTACAATAGCTTCTCCTAACGATAGGTTTTTTTCTAATTCATTTCCGATTAAAAAGAAAGTAGCTTTTGCATTGTATGTATCTAGTAGCGGTAATATTTGTTTTACATTGTTCGTAGGGCCATCATCAAAAGTTAAAGCAACCACTTTTTCATTTGTTTCTACTCGGTTTGTTAAATCACCAAACAATTGAAAACTTCTTGCGTTCATTAATTTGTATGTTCCAAATAATGCTACAGTAATAATGAATAATGTAACGATTGTAATGATTATTTTCTTTTTCATAAAGCAACCTCACTATATTTTTTGATTGGACTAAAAAGTATTATATCAAATTAAGTAATTTCACGCTTTAAAAAGGATGTGGATGCAAGGGGAAGGAATTTATCATATAATAAAATACAAAAGGTATATTAGGAGGTGTTTAAATGGCGATTACAATTCAATTGCCGGACACTGCAGCGTCTCATGCAAAGCCAAGTATGGAAATGGCGATACTTTGCGTGAGGTAGACAAGTAATATACAATCGCCTAAATGAGCTCGTATCATTTTTTATATTTGGCTTTGCACCTTATTGAAATGAACCATAAAAAATAAGGGGCGAGCAGAAATGAAATACGTTAAAGCTGCGACGGTTTTACCAGAAAGTTTAATTACTGAAATTCAAAAGTATATACAAGGTGAAACAATTTACATTCCAAAACAAGAAACAAAACATTATAAATGGGGTACACGATCTGGAGGAAGAAAACAACTAGATGAAAGAAATAAAGCAATTAAAGAAGCGTTTAAAAACGGAATTGCTATTCATCAACTTGCAGAGGAGTACTTTCTGTCCGGAGAAACGATTAAAAAAATTGTGTATTCTAAATGAAGATAAAAGAGTCTAGTTCAAATGTTATTTTGAACTAGACTCTTTTTGCTTTGTATGTATTGGATATATTGCGTATGAATGGGAATGATAATAGCGATATTGTGCTGTTTTTTTATTAAATAGGCTACATAGCATTTGAGTAAAAAGCAGAAAGGTGAACATATATGAATCATATTGGACAAATAACGATAGAGCTTTTAATTGGTTTTTTTGTTCTATTAATTGCTACAAAAATATTAGGGAAAACACAAATATCTCAGCTAACACCTTTTGATTTTATTTCTGCTATCGTCCTCGGTGAGCTCGTTGGAAATTCAATATATGATCCTAAAATTAAAGTGTGGTCTATATTATATTCAGTATTTGTTTGGGTAATTTTAATTTATACAATAGAAGTGATAACACAAAAAATAAGAGGAACAAGAAGGTTTTTTGAAGGATATCCTTCAATTATTATCCGTAATGGAAAGATTGACCGAGAACAATTAAGTTCAAATCATTTGGATATTAATCAATTACAACAAATGCTAAGACAACAAAAAGATATATTTTCAATCCGAGAAGTTGAATATATGATTTTGGAACCTAATGGAAACATAAGTGTTCTGAAGAAAAGTAAATATGAATCTCCTACTATAAATGATTTAAGTTTAAAACATAAGCCTGTATACTTACCGATTTCATTAATAAGTGATGGAAAAGTAGTGAAAGATAATTTGAGGGAAGCGGGCTTTGATGAAGAATGGCTTTATAAACAAATAAAGCAAAAAGGGATTACTAAATTTGAGGATGTATTATATGCAGAATGGAAAACAGACGATGGTTTCTTTTGTCAGGAAATGAAGCGGTAGAACATAATCGGAGTATGTAATATTCGTTTCTAAGTTATCTTTTACATATCAAAAAGCTGAGTCTTTGTATACAATAAAACTAGATCAACAATTTGTATGGAGTGATAAAGATGGAAGCTTTTATTAGAAGTGATCAATACAATTTTATAAAATCACAAGCTTATATTTTAGCAAACGGGCATGCAACAGCAAATGATAGAGGTGTAATTCAAGCGTTAAAATCACTTGCGATTGAAAAGATAATACATGTATTTGAGAATTTAACGGATGAACAGAAAGAGTTAATTGATACGGTATTAACAGTTCAAAATAGAGATGATGCAGAATCATTTTTAATGAAAATAAATCCGTATGTCATTCCGTTTCAGGAAGTTACAGCACAAACGTTAAAAAAACTATTCCCTAAAGCAAAAAAATTAAAACTTCCTGATATGGAAGAACTGGATATGAAAGAATTATCTTATTTAAGCTGGATTGACAAGGGATCAAGCAGGAAATTTATTATAGCGAAAAATGATCAAAATAAGTTTGTTGGTCTGCAAGGAACATTTCAAAGTTTAAATAAAAAAAGCATTTGTTCCTTATGTCATGGGCATGAAGAAGTAGGAATGTTTTTAGTTGAAATTAAAGGTGATGTACCAGGAACTTTCGTTAGAAAGGGAAATTATATTTGCAAAGATGGTGTAGCTTGTAATCAGAATATGAAATCACTTAATAAATTGAACGATTTTATTGAACGATTAAAGAAATAAAGAAGGAACCTCTAGTATTTAAACTGGAGGTTTTTTTTTGAAGAAGTAATAATAGGCTTCTTTTATAGTTGTAAATTTATAAAAAAAGTCGGTTCATTTATAATGAAATTAGATGAAAATATCTATTTGGATACATTTGCTTATATGCAAGGAGGTAAAACATGAATTACGAAGAGATATTAAAAGTGAAACGGTGGCCTAAAGATACGATAGCGGCAGGTCGTGGTCATACAGTTGCTCTGAAATCGGATGGAAAAGTGATGGCAGTGGGGCGAAATAAAGAAGGAGAATGCAATGTAAGCGGTTGGGGTAATATTGAAGCAGTCGCAGCGGGTAATGTTCATATGGCGACGAACACGGGTAATACACATACAATCGGTCTTGCATGTGACAGTACTGTGGTAGCTGTGGGTTGGGATAAGCATGAACAATGTGATGTAAACGATTGGCATAATGTTGTAGCGGTTGCGGCAGGGTGGCGTCGTACCATTGGCCTAAAGCCGGATGGCACAGTAATAGCAGTGGGACGAAATAAAGAAGGAGAATGCAATGTAAGTAGCTGGCGTGATATTGTGGCTGTCACGGCGGGTGACTGGCATACAGTTGGTCTTAAAATGGACGGAACAGTGACGACTGTGGGGAATAATCGATATGGCCAATGCAATGTAAGTGGATGGCGTGGTATTGTGGCATTGGCGGCTGGTTATCTTCATACAGTTGCTCTGAAATCGGATGGCATAGTGATGGCCGTGGGTAATAATAAACATGGTCAATGCGATGCAGGCAGCTGGAAAGATATTATGGCAATAGCAGCTGGTACGAATCATACAATCGGACTTAAATCAGACGGTACCGTGGTGGCAGTCGGCTGGAATGTGCATGGTCAATGTAATGTAAGCGATTGGCATGATATTGTAGCAATAGCGGCGGGTTGTGCGCATACGGTCGGTCTTAAATCAGACGGCACGGTAGTAGCAGTGGGTAATAATGAATATGGCCAATGCGATGTAGGTAGCTGGCGCAACATCCGATTGCCTGGCAAATAGTTAATTTACAATAAATCACTAGTAATATTATTCTAGTTTAGGAGTAATTATGGAATAGGATATGTAGATAAGAATCCCTTTTTAAAAGAGGTTCTTATTTTTTTTTCCGTAAAATGAGGGTCTAAATGGAATTTTTGAACAAACTTTATTTCAAAGTTACAGTAGAAAGTATAAATTACAAATAAAGCATAGGAGAGCTGAAGAAATGCTTAAAAAATTTTTGCTGTCTTTACCGGATGTTTTACTCGTATGCATTGTTATCTACATAACATACACAACTACTCTTAGTTTTGTACAGATGTTAGTAATTTCAATGGCAATCGGAATCGTCGGTGGTCTTGTTATAAGAATATGTAAGGATGTATTCACGTATATAAGGTGGACAATCAAACAAAGAAAATCTTGAATCTGTTGAATAGCTATGAGGAGGAGATGGAATGACTAGGAAAAAGAGTAGAGTGAAAAATGAAATAGCACTTTGGACATTAACAGCGGTTGTTCTCATCATTGTATGGTACCTTTTTCAAAGATAAAAACGCATCGCACTTTGAAAAGAAAGCGCAATGCGTTTTTATTATTTTTTTTGCCAATTTTCTTTTATAAAGTCTTCACGGCCAGATTCTTTTTGCTCAGTAGCATATTTCTCTGGGTTCTTTTTATAGAAATGTTGATGGTATTCTTCAGCCTCATAAAAAGGTGCAGCCAGGCGAATTTCAGTTACGATTGGATCTTTAAACGTACCGCTTTCTGCAAGAGCTTGTTTTGATTTTTCAGCAAGCTCTTTTTGCGTTTCGTTATGATAAAAAATAGCAGTGCGATAAGAGGGACCGCGGTCAAAGAATTGTCCGCCATCATCAGTTGGATCGATTTGTGGCCAATATAAATCTAGTAATTTTTCATACGGAAAAATAGAAGGATCGAATGTAATTTGTACAACTTCTAAATGACCAGATGTTCCAGCTTTTACTTGTTCATATGTTGGGTTTTCTACATGACCACCTGCATAGCCAGAAAGTACTTTATGAATACCAGGAAGTTCATCAAATGGCTTTACCATGCACCAAAAGCAACCGCCTGCGAAGGTTGCGAGTTCGTATGTTTTTTCGGACATTGTTGTAATCCTCCTAAATATATATGTTTTATATAGTATTATACAATCTTTTTTATTTCGCAATAAAAAAGATTTAGAAGTAAAGAAAAATTGAAATATATTTCTTTATAAAGTCTTTAAAATTCCTTCAAAGTTTCTTTTTTCTGCGTGTTAAGATGTAAACCGAAGTGAATATGTGAGGTGATAGGTAATGACTCCATGTATAGAAATAAATAGTTTACAAGAAAAATTGAAAGAGAGACTAACATGAAAAAGGAATTTATACAAAGTGATTTCAGAAATATATTGATTGCGGCATGCTTACTATTAGGGTTAGTTATTTTTGGATATTTTTTAATAAATAATTACCCAGGTACAAATGAAAAAAAGAAGTTAACAGATGCAACATCTACTTCAGAATCAATTACATCTATTGCTAATTCAGATGCCAAAAAAAGGGTTGCAAAAACTTTTAATATTACGGCGAAAGTAGCAAGTGTAGATTTAGGAAATGGGAAAAAGGTAGATGCATGGACCTTTGATGGAACATCATCGGGTACTCAAATTCGAGTTAAACAAGGTGAACGTATTGTTGTAAATTTGAAAAATGAATTGCCAGAACCCGTTACAATCCATTGGCATGGATTAGATGTTCCTTCGGCAGTAGATGGTGTTCCAGGTGTTACGCAAAATGCTATAAAACCAGGTGAAACATATACATACGCATTTAATGCTGATCAGGTGGGGACATATTGGTATCATTCACATCAAAAAAGTGCAAAACAAACGGAGCGGGGACTATTTGGAACCATTGTTATTGAACCGAATAAACCAGCTGTAAAATATGAAAAGGATTATACAGTGGCGATCCATGAATGGAAAACAGGAGCCATAAAAACCCGTAAGCATAATGGCGAACAAGATAAAGATTGGGATAGCTACCCTAGCAATCATATTCGAAATGAAAAGGCGCAAACTTTAGAAGGCCCGTTAATGATGCCAAGTAATGATCAACTCAAAGATTTATCTGATGGAGATGATTACGATGTATTTACATTAAATGATACAAGTGAGGGACTACGATTGGATGCAAAACCAGGTGAAACAGTACGCCTTCGCTTAATTAATGCTGGGAATAATACGCATTTAATGACATTAGTTGGGGCGCCATTTCAAATTATCGCATTAGATGGTCGTGATATAAAAGGTGGGGACGAGCTAGATAAAGCAATTCTTCCGATGGGAGCTGCACAACGTTATGACCTTGTTTTTAAAATGCCAGAAACAAAGAGTGTAAAACTTATTAATGTGGATTATTCCTTTTATTAGAAGACATTCTGAACTATTAAGATATGATAGTTTACCGCCTTTAAAGTACACCACAACCTAATTAAATTTGTTATGGTGTATAAAAATAGTAATAGAAGTTTTGAGTAGTAAACGTAATCACTTGTAATACAGAAAAGGATAGATAAGGCTAAAATCCCTTTATCTATCCTTTTCTCTCATATATTATGTGAAGGATTTTTTTGTTTTGGGGTTAATTTGTTTTCTTAGGTTGATGGGCATGTGGTGCTACCCCAAAAAGGAGAATTTCTTGTGAAAGTAGGGATCTGCCTTTTTCTTTCTATCGATAATAATGCGTTATGTTGACGGGAGATGTATAGGATATTCATTGCTATTCCTTCAAAATGTTGGTTTTACATCATATTAAAATAACTCCTATATTAAGTATTGAAATTCTCTAAATCTCGATGTATTATATTCTTGTATTTTCTCACTTTGCAAAGCTGAGAAAACATCATCACTTCTGAAAGAACCCGAACTCCAGCGGGTTCTTTTGATTTACTTGAACTTATTTTTGAATCATTGTATTATATTTTCGAGTCTTACTTATATAAATCATTATCAGGAGAATCTGCAGATTTGCAGGTTCTTTTTTTATTTTATCGAAAGTAAACTTTTAGCCAGTAGTTTATTTTCACACTATTGATTTTTATACTTGTTTAATAAAAAATCAATGAGTTGCAAAAAAATAGAGATTTTTTTAATTCAGTTGCAAACTACAAAACATCTTTTAAAAAGCAATGCATGTAAATACACATTATATTTTATTCCATAACTCTCTAACTTTTGTTCACGATAGTCTGATATTGAAAAAAATAAAATATTTGGTACGACATCACTTTGTTTTTATATAGTTTTGTAATTAAACTATAATATTATATTTTTTCTGCATTATTGAAATTAGTAATAATAAAATGTATTATTGAAAAGCACAATTTATAATTCAAGTAATCAAGACAATGTAACCATTATAATTTGAACATTCAGAAATTATAATATTATCTAAAAATGAGGTGTAATTCATAGAAACAGTACATATTAAATGGCATGGAATGTATAGCATAAATGATTTTTATAATAGGGAAGAAGCTTCTAAGAAGGGGATATTTGCAATCTCTAGAGTATATGCTAAGAAGGTAACACTGCTCTATATAGGACAAACCAAAAGAAGCTTTATACAAAAGATAAGGGAACTTAATAAGGAATGGCTTTGTGATGAGAGCGAATTAAGGATTACAATAGGAATAATAGAATTTCCTAGTGGTGAAATTTACTCTGAAAAGAAGGTAAAAGAGATAAAATCCCTTTTGATTTTACGACATACCCCATTAGAAAACGAAACATCTTTATTATACCATAGAGGGAAATTTAATTTAAAAATTATAAATAAGGGAAGAAGAGGTTTAATTGTTAAAAAGCTTTCTACAGGAGATCTAATGTGGACGTAATTGGAATCACCTTTGAATAAAATTGAAGGTTTCTTAAGTGCAGAAGCTTATCAATTTTTAATATATTAAACTATTTTGAATAACATATGTCAGATGCTTGAAAAAACACAAATTTTATTATGATATAAAATCCTGTATGGAAAGTGTAGTTTATTTCTATCATTTAATAAAAATATTAAGAATTATAGGGATAATGCATAAAGAGTAGAGGAGAAAGTAAACACGGAGGTTTGAGGAATGGGACAAGTAAGCAGATTTCAGGAAAAACAACAGAATCGTCGTCAAAAGGCAATTTTTAATATTGCATTTACTTTGGTATTAGTGACAGTTGGTATAGTGACATACCAATTGTTTATTCCTTCTAATACATCAACGAAAGCAATTGCTCAAGAAAAGAAAGCAACAAAGATAGAAGAAAAGCAAACTGAAGATAAAGAAACATCAAAGATAGAAGAAAAGCAAACTGAAGATAAAGAAGCAGCAAAGGTAGAAGAGAAGAAAACTGAAGATAAAGAAGCAACAAAAGTAGAAGAGAAGAAAACTGAAGATAAAGAAGCAACAAAGATAGAAGAAAATAAAAGTGGAGATAAAGAAGCAGCACAGTTAGAAGGGAAACAAAAAGTAGAAAAATCGGTAAAAACGAACGAAAATGATAATAAAGAGGAAGAAAAAACGGTATCTCAAGAAAAGGATTCTCAAACTAATCCTTCATGGAAGCCAATTGGTACAGAGCAAGGAGCAAAACCTGAAATGAAATTTAAAGAAGGAACAGTAGATTGGAGTGAGATGAAAAAAGCAATCTCTTATGCTGTTGATGTTCCAGAGAGCCAATTGATTTTCGACTTTATTGGAAATAATGGTAATAATAAAGCCTACGGTAATGTACGAGATAAGCAAAGTAATAAAAAATATAAGGTTAATATTGATTGGGTAGAGAATCAGGGTTGGAAACCAGCATCTGTACAAGTGGTAAAATAAATAATAGAAATGTATTTACCTAAATTATGTCGAGTTTCAAGACAAAAGATTAATACAATAGAAAATAATAAATATGATCCTATATTGGAACTTGCTTTTAGTTTAACGAAAAATCTTGGAGTAACATTTTTGTTCAATGTACTCTTTAGTGAATCCAAGTAGTTCTCCTAAGTAGGGGGACAGTCACATTGCTATCAGTTAACAAAGCAAAATATCCTTTAAATGCAAAAAATACGCTATTCTTTCTTAGAATCATAAGAAAGAATAGCGTATTTTATGTGGTGAAAATTGTGAAACGCACTTATGCAAAATATTAATTTAAATTTTAACCTCTTGTTGCCTAATCTATATTAGGGAACAAAGATAAAATGGGGACTCTATACCCCCGTAAAGTTAACTTATATTTTTCTCCTGTTTTAACATTTGCTTGTATATCTGCCGAATTAAATTTCATCATGAGAATACTATTTGTATTTTCAATAACCTTTTCTGTACCGTTATTTTGTTGGACGACGATATAAAATTTATCCGATTTTCCAACTTTTTGTATATATTTATCAGTTACTGTACCTTCAATATACATTACATGAAAATAATTTAGTAAGGAAGATATGATCAGAGTTGGTACAATGACAAGAAATAGTATAATACCTATTTTCCCTTTGTTGTCTGTGTTTTTCACTTCTTTTTCTTTCAAAAATCGTCATACCTTCCATACGATGAAAATAGTAATAAAACATAGATAAATATAACATGATAATCAAATATAAAATATGCAATTATGCATATTTTATCGTTTTAGCCAAGAAGACTCCTTCCTCAAGGAGCGTGAAGGATCACAGCCCAGTGAACAGGTGGGAGATGAATTGGCTTCGAACAAGAAAAGATAAAACAGGCAATTGATAATTACTGGGATGCTCTGCAATTACTCTCAGAAGCATTAGAAGAACAAAATGATGTAAAGCTGGAACACGCAGATAGCAAAGCAGAACAGGTAATGAAACTATTTAAAAAGGCTATCAGTAAAACTGACGGCACAATTCCCAATACAATTATTCTTTATCGCTTCATTTCCATCCGATTAAACCTCTTTATAGCGCTTCTGTAATAAGGGGAAGCACCACATCGCTATCAAGCTAAAATTTTATAGTACCCCTAGAACGAAATTTTGTACTCACTTGTAACAAAATGCTCACTTTTTCGTTTTGAGGTAATTGCATTTCTTAGCTTGATGGTAATGGAGTCACCATATCATTTCGAGAAAATTGTACGTTTAGATACAATTTAGACATAAATCAATCGATTCCCTGTACTTTAAGAAGGTTCTATAAACGGTATTTGATGTTTGTTATGATACTTTGCTTTGGATAATGAGTTTTGGGACTGGAATTTAAACATACTTCAGTCGGTTTTGATAGATATAAATAAAGTTCATTGAACGATCATTTTTGGTGTAAAAAGAATTTCTTTTTATTTATTGACTATGCAGTAACCACATAGTTTATAGTGTTAATATTATTCCTTAATAGGAGGCAATATAATTAGATGGATAGCTATAAGTTAACTAAAAGTGATGTAATTAAGATTTTTAATACAACGAAAGAAACACTTCGATTCTATGAAGAAAAAGGATTAGTTCAACCAAAGATAGGGAAAAATAACTATAGACTTTATGGAAATGAAGACCTACAGAGAATTAGCCAAATCTTGTTTTGTAAAGATATAGGTTTTTCAATTGAAGAAATTGATTTAGTAATAAATAAGAGAAATATAATAAACAATATAAATATCTTACAGAACAAAAAAGATGATATTGAAACTGAAATTTATCGATTTATGGAAATGCAAAAGAAAATTACTAGGCTCCTTAATCTCCTTCAAAATAGAAGTAGAAACTTCAATGAAATTCAGAGTGTCTATTTTAAGGAAAGAAAATATTATCACATCAAAGGAGAAGATTTTAATAGTGTAAAATCCTTTTTTGATAAATTCCGTTCTATTTTTAAGAAAGGTGAATTTTTTCAAGAACAATTTATAACGATGTGTCCTATTAAGAATTTATTCAATGATGATCTGGGACTATCAGTTTATTATCCTGTTTTGAATGATACAGAGATAGAGCATGTTGATATTCTTAGTATACCTGCAGGTAATTATCTTTGTGTTGATTACGTATGTACAGAGGACCATATGGATGAAGTAAGACGTCAAATATATACAAAAATTACAGACTATATAGAGAGAAATGATTTGCAGTTTAGATCATGTAAAGTAATTGAAACAGATTTACATGAATTAAATCTGTTTTATCCAGAAGGACAGATAATTATGAATATGCAAATTCCTATTGAAGAAAAATCGAAACATCAAAAGAAATGAGCATTTATTTATGTCATACAATTTACAAGGAAGGCGTAAAAATCGCCCCTTTTATTAAAATGTTAGACTGATAGGCGACGGTACTCCTTACTTAGCTAACATTTCAAGAGTCTTCATATATTCTTATGACAAAATCCTGTAGAAAGCTTAAGAATTCTTAAGAATTTTACAGGGTGTTTCCTAATTTTCATAGTTTATCATGGATGTATTCAAAGTGATGAGGTGAGTGAAGAAGATAAAAGGAAAGATTTCATTGTAGCTTAAGGGTGGATGCAACATGACTATTTTGTTAGTAGCAAATAAGAATAGCAACTTATTTTAAAAAAATGAAGAAACAAACGTAGGAGGATATATATGACGAAACCAGTTGTAGACGTGAAAAACGTCCAAAAAGTGTACGGTAAAAAAGGTGAGAACCAATCACACGCGTTAAAAGGTGTTTCATTCTCAATTCAAGAGGGTGAGTTTGTCGGAATTATGGGACCATCTGGTTCTGGTAAAACGACATTATTAAATGTAATTTCAACGTTAGATAAAGCAACGGGCGGCGTTGTTGAAATTGCAGGAACAGATATTACGAAAATGAAACAAGGTGAGCTTTCAGATTTCCGTTCGCAAAAGTTAGGATTCATCTTCCAAGATTTTAATTTATTAGAAAATTTATCTATATATGAAAATATTTCACTTCCACTATCTCTTCAAGGTGTTGCATCACGTAATATTGGACCGAAAGTAGAAAAAGTAGCGGGTATGTTAGGAATTACAGAAATACTTCAAAAGTACCCATCTGAAGTATCTGGTGGGCAAAAGCAACGTTCGGCAGCAGCGCGTGCTTTAGTGCATGAGCCTGCAATTATTTTAGGAGACGAGCCAACAGGAGCGCTTGATTCTAAAAATGCAACAAGTTTACTTGATGCGATGACAAACTTAAATAAAGAACAAGGTGTATCGATTATGATGGTTACTCATGATCCATATAGTGCAAGTTACTGTCAGCGTATTTTATTCATTCAAGATGGTGAGCTATATAAAGAAATTTATCGCGGTGGTACACGTGAAGAGTTCTATAAAGAAATTTTAGACGTGCTTGCAAACTTAGGTACACAAAAAGCGTAAGGAAGGAAGTTCAATTATGATATTTAAGCTTTCCATGTCAGGTCTAAAAAGTAAGTTGCAAGATTACATTGTCTTACTTGTTGGTCTGATTGTCTCTATTTCAACTTTTTATTTGTTTCAAACATTAGCACTCAATAAGGCGTTCCTTGAATCCAATCCACATGCTAAAGCGGTTGCAATTGCATTCCAAATCGGTTCCTTTTTATTAGCGATTGTAACGTTTTTCTATATTTTATATGCAAATTCTTTCTTATTATCTCTTCGCCAAAAAGAATTTGGTATGTACATGATGTTAGGGGCAAAAAAGCATAAAGTTACCTTACTTATGTTTATCGAAACAATCGTAATAGGTGCCGCATCTCTTGCAATCGGAATCGCAGTTGGTGTAGGGCTTGCAGAAGGTATTGGTCAGTTATTAATGAAGCAGTTGGAATTCTCTGGTGAAGATTATAAAGCATTTTATATTCCATCTATGACTGTTACTTGCCTCTTTTTCTTTGCACTATTTATAGTATCAGCAATCATGAATAGTATGAAATTATCTCGTATTTCT
Organism: Bacillus cereus group sp. MG4; assembly: GCF_040460055.1. Classification (NCBI taxonomy): domain Bacteria; kingdom Bacillati; phylum Bacillota; class Bacilli; order Caryophanales; family Bacillaceae; genus Bacillus; species Bacillus cereus group sp. MG4. The sequence goes on from NZ_JARVGZ010000001.1 coordinate 5,231,982, forward strand.
GTATTACAACTTGTACATGCAGATGCAAAAACAGAGCGTATCGCTGTAAAAGGAAAAATGAAAGGTATAGTTGCATTTCTTGGTCTGATTTTGCTAGGTATTGGGTATGCATCACTGATCCATATAGCACATTTACAGGAAAAAGAGTTAGTAACCGTACCTAAATTCATGGGTATTGGATTAATCACAGCAACAGTCGGTACTTACATGTTATTTGGATCACTTCTCCCAGTTATGCTTAACAAGATAAAGAGTAATAAAAAACGTCGTGAAAAAGGGCTGAATGCTTTTACTTTTGCACAATTGAATTTCCGAATTAATAGCCTAACACGGGTGCTTGCAACGGTAGCAATCCTAGTGGCTCTTGGCGCTGGTGGAATTGCGTGTGGTATGGCATTTAAAAATAATGTTCTAAAGACGACTGATAAAGCAAAAGTTTACGATTCAGTTGTTCATAATCCAACAGCGGAAGAAAAGAAAATTTTGAGTGGCATCTTATTTCAAGAGAAGTTTGAATATCGCTACAAAGTAGATGATCAGTATGTGTATTATAAAAAAGAAGATGTAGAGAAAAATCGTCCTTTAGCACAAGATAGTGAAAATAGGAAGATGATGAAAGTTTCAGAGGAATTTCCTAAGGATGCATTTACATTGCCAAAACAACTATATAATCTGTATAACGATGATACGAAAACAAAACAATGGAAAGAAGCTTTCTTCACAATCCAGCCAACTTATATGTATCCTGATCATGAAATAAAAATTATAGACCAAAGCATATACGATAGTATGAAGGATAAAGAAAATACTGTGTTTATTGGAAAAACAGATGATTTTGGAGCACATTTAAAAGAATGGAAAAAACTTGATGAATTACAGGTAGCGAAATATAAAAATGTGAAAGCGGAAGAATTAGGTAGTACGTATCAAATGTATAATCTGAACCATGGTATGGCCAGTGGATTCATGTTCATGGGCTTCTTCGTTGGAATTGCGTTCTTAGCAATGATGGCAAGTTGCCTAATGTTTAAGATTCTATCTGGCGCATCGAAAGACAGCACACGTTATCAAATGCTTCGTAAAATCGGTGTACGTCAGGGGTTATTAACACAATCGATTTATAAAGAGCTGTTCTTCATATTCTTTGTACCGGCAATTGTGGGTATTGCTCATATATTAGTTGGTATGAACATGTTCGGCCCGCTTTTGATTGATCCGTATTTCCGAATTTGGTTGCCACTTGTCATTTTCGTAGTGATTTACTTAATTTACTACTTGATTACAGTTCAATTGTATAAAAGAATTGTACTTCCGAAAGAAAAATAGTTTTACAAAACATACAAAATGTTAAACTCAAAAAAACCAGTAATATTATACATATGTACTGATATCACTGGTTTTTTATATGGGTATTTTATGGTAAATTTTACAAGTTATAAAAAATTACAAGCTCAGTTTCACATTTTCACAACAATATTTTTGTAATGCTATCTTTCTTTTCCCTCTGTTTGATTGGCTTGGAACTCCATTTTTAGCGCAATACTATCCCCTTGGAAAACGTTTTGATCTGTTCCGTTGTCCTCAAATATAAACTTTATCCAAAACCAATCCATTTTCCCAGGTTTTAATCCCCCTGTTTCATTCCACTTAGAATAAAATACTTTTTTGGAGGCAATCTCTGAACTTTGTGATTTTAGTTCTGCAAGGGTTGTCTCGTATGCAGGGTTTTTTGCAGGATCCCAATCCCAAAGAAATTGTACTTTAATATGTTTACCGAAATCTTCTGTAGTATTATTTTGTTTTAAGTCGTTTACAGTATAGTCTATTTTCATCATGATATCTTTAATATCTAATGTACCACTATTTTTTAAATTGAATTTCTTTAATATTTTGTCCCCAGGTTTTAAATTTTCTAAGTTAAGTGAAGTAGTTGGTTGCATAGCTAAATCCAATGTACCTGCAGCAAATTTATTATTTGATACAACTTGATCGCTAAAATATGCATATGTTCCCCCACCAATTAAAGATAAACCAAGAGCAGCTGAAACTACTCCAACACCTAATTTCTTTTTCAATGACATTTTTTGTTCCTCCCATATCATTTTTACAATTTATCTCCCTAATTAACTAAAACGCTCTCCTTAATACAGGTATAGCATCAATTGTAAGAATTTTGTATTGAAATAAGAATATTACTTATTGAGAAAATTATGTTATTATCTATTTTCTATAAATTAAACGTACCAAAAATAGAAAATTTGAATTCATAATTTTCTTATTATATGGCGCTTAAGTATGTTATCAAAACTTTTGCAAAAACAAATTAAGATTAACTACCCTTTATGATAAGAATTATTCATTTCTTTAGGATTATCAATATACATCAAAAGGTACGCCCGCACGAATTAATTTATCCCCATTCTTGTTTCTCTTCATCTAATCTACTAATAGTTCACGTTTCTCAGATGGTAGTACAGTTCCTAATGTAAAAGACTGAAATGTCTTAGCGAGTGCTTTTGGTGTACTCGTATCATGCGTTTCTCCTGGATTAACTTCATTTAATTCAGGTTCAAATCGCTCGGAATTAGTAACAGTATCACCAATTTCCCTCAAGATTTTTTCAAATGCGGATGGACCACCTAACTTTTTAAGAATTAAATTATGTGCCGTACTGTCACTATATCGAATAGAAGCATCTGCAAGTTCTTTTAATGTCATTCCTGTATCCACATGCTTTTCAGTAATTGGATTATAATTGGAAAGGTCTTTGCGTATACGTAATCCTTTCATCAAGAGCTTCTATTGAATTCTGGCGTAAAAGAGCGCTCGCTGCTAATGATTTAGATGTAGAGGTAAATGCAAAACGATTATCTGATCGATAAGAAACAGTTTGATTCGTACCAGTATCCAGTGCATAAATACCAAGCTTGGCATCATATTCTTTTTCAAGTTTAGCAAAAGAATCATCACCAGTATTTTCTTGTTTAATTGGATTTATTTGTTTCGTTTGTTTAGGTGATTCAGATGGAGTATTACTATTGGAACAGCCTATTAGTGTTACACATGAAATTAATACAACAGGTACAATCTTTGTGTAATGTTAAAGAACTTGCTTAATATGAACTTAAATTTTCAACCTCTTTCAAGAATATATGTTTTTTTCCTAGCTTTTTCATACTGGTGTAAGTAAAGAGAATATGGGGTAACAATACTTCTGCAGCTAAAATTTTATAGTTTAAAGCACATGTAAGATGTTTATATGATTGATAAGCTATTGTTTGAGTTACTCCTTCTTTAATCTCATTTGCAATGATTTACCTGTAAAAGTATTAAGCTTGTACCTCTTAAATACTCATCCTTCTTTTGCATCCTTTTCCTTTTCAAAATAAAAAGTCCTTTCATATTTTTGTAATACATAAAAATAGATGTCAAACGGGATTTATTGTATCTAAATTAAACATCTAATTTTAGGAACACATTTAATATGAGGAAGAACTTGATGTTTAAATAAAAACAAAAGTAATTTTTTCCAGTGATTTACGTTCATGATATTGATTTTTATACGTGTTTGGTAAAGAAAACGCAAAAAAATACCGAAATCTAGTTCGGTATAGTGATGTACATATAAAAACCTCTCTTTACTATATCTCCCAAAAAGAGTCATTACTACGAGGTGTATAAACTGTATTTTCAGAAACATTACGAGCGTGTAAGAAAGATGTAAGGTAATTCAATATGAGAAAAACAATCTCACTACTACAATGAATAACAGATACATTCACGAAAAAACCCTGTGTTGGGATATCAAATTATTTTAGTTCTTAAAATATTCGACCAAGTATTACAGTTTAAATGAGGAAATACAAAACTAGACCATCAATAATGACTAGACAAATGATGATTCCATTTTTTACAGATTGTAGTTACTATGATTCACAGCGTTTTTGCATTTCTAACTTTGCATCAATTAGGGCGAAAAACAAATCGGAAAATCTCCGTTATTCAAAGCATAATTGTTATATTAGTAAGAGTAATTTGCATGCAAATTATTTACTTACTTATTATTAGAAATCACTATATAAAACGCATATGTACAAAATTACATTCCTAAAAAAGATAACTCTAAAAGGAAAGGGCATATGCAATCAATAGAGTGAGGATACCAGTATAAAATCCTATGTTAATTTTTATTAAGAGTAACAATCTATCTAGAATAGTATATAAAAACTATTAAATATTTTATTTATAAAAACAGAGGTGTAAAATGAACTTTATTTTCGATTTAATCGCTAGTTATGCGATTCCTACGATACTACTCACATTCTTGTTATTACTTGTATTTGTTTTTAGCTATTTTGTAGTATACAAAAAGATATGTAAAGGAGAAACAAAACTTACTGTACAAAAAATTATATTGTTTGTATTAATAGCAGGATACTATTCCTTAGCATTATCAGCTACTTCATTTGGTCGTTCAGATGATATGTTTTTTGCAAGAACGTTTGATTTTGATGTACTTAGTGTTTATAAAAAAGCATGGAATAACTTTTCGTTTTCTTCTTTTTTCCATATTATTTTAAATATAGGTATGCTGTTTCCGTTAGGAATTTTATTCCCTTTATTTAGTAAGATTTTTCAAAAAACAAATTGGATGTTAATTATCTCAATTATAGCAAGTTTATTAATTGAAATTCTTGAATTTACACTGCAACGTGGAAGTATGGAACTAGCCGATTTACTTCATAATACTTTAGGCATGATGCTAGGATATTCTGTGCTAAACATAGTTCTTATATTTTTGAAAAAAAATGAATCAGATACAAAAATAATTAAATATTTATACCTTCCCATTACAGTAGGTTTTGTCGCAATCGGAATAATGATTTCGTATCAAATGAAGGAATTTGGAAATATGCCTATTGATCCCATTACAAAAACTGATATGTCTTATGTTACTATAAAAACATCAATTGAGTTACAAGACGAAGGGAAAAAAATGCCTGTTTACAAAGATTATGTTACAAAAAAATCACATGTTCGAGATGTCGAAATTCTTTCTCCAAAGGAAGCATTTCAAAAACTGAAACAAGGAGAATTTGATCCTATAGGATCTTTCAAAGCAGGTGATACATTATTCATTACAAAATATAATATAGATTACTACACTGATACAAAAGGTTTCTCTCAACCTATATATGTTTTTGAAGTACATTTAAATGATAGTGAAGAAGATAGTTGGTCGCAACCTATTTCCGCAAGAAAATAACGGAAATTTGGTTCTGTTGCAAATTTTTTAAGAAATAAACAGAGACATGAATGTATGAGGAAATATTATGAAGAGGCTACTAGTACTGTCTATAATTCATGATACATAGAAAAGGCGGAGTCGGTTTGAAGACTTCGCTTTTTCTATGTATAGTGCATGTATAGGGGAGAAGGGCATCATCAATCAACTCTCACCCAATGATTTGGCCTTATTTCGCAGAAAGGAATTAGGATTCGTCTTTCAATCCTTTAATCTGTTGCATACATTAACAGTAAAAGAGAATATGTTTCTTCCGCTTGTTTTAGATGGCATGAATGTGAAAAGAATAAATAAACGAGTAGAATCTATTTTGGGGAAATTAGGAATAAATGAAATTTTAAATATGCGGATGTATGAAATAACAGGAGGGCAAGCACAGCGAACAGCGATTGCCCGTGCACTCATTCACTCTCCTAAATTGGTTCTTGCCGATGAGCCAACAGAAAACTTAGATTCTAAAGCCTCTCAAGACGTAATGGAGATATTAACACTATTAAATAAAGAAGAAAAAACAACAATGATGTTAGTAACGCACGATCCAGTTGCTGCAAGTTACTGTGACCGTATAATTTTTTATTAAAGATGGTCATTTATACAATGAAGTTTGCTACAATGGTGATCGCCCATTATTTTATAAAAATATTATGGATAGTCTTTCTATGTTAGGGGGGAATAAACATGACTTTTCGACAGCTCGCATTCAATAATGTTTTACGGAATAAACGAATATATCTAGGTCATTTTTTTAGTAGTACATTTGCGGTATTGATTTTTTTCACTTATGGACTACTTATCTTTCATCCGAACCTACAAGGCGAACTGACTCATGTAAATACCATTATGAGTACATTTGGGAAAATAGGATTTCATTTATCTTATTACTTAATTTTTGTCTTTTCTTTCTTATTTATTTTGTATTCTGTTAGTGCATTTTTAAAAAATAGAAAAAAAGAGTTTGGATTATTAATGTTACATGGAATGTCTCATCAACAGCTTCATCGACTAATTTTTTTCGAAAATATGTTGATTGGAATCCCTTCTATAGTAGTAGGCATCGGACTTGGAATGGTTTTTTCTAAATTATTTTTACTAGTTAGTGGGTCTTTATTAGGAGTAGAGCAAACGTTAGCATTTTACTTTCCTTTAGAGGCAATGCTAGTAACAGCAATGTCCTTTTTTATTTTATTTCTACTTATTTCATTGTTTACATCAAAAATGGTGAAAATGAATGAGCTAGTAGAACTCATAAAATCAGAGGGAAAACCAAAAACTGAGCCAATAGTGTCTGTTTGGATATCCTTGTTGGTCATTATTTTATTTGGAGTAGGTTACTCCTGCGTTCACCATAGTATCACCGCTATCGATTACATGCGTTTAAATCAATTATTCCTACTCGTAGGAGTAGGTGTCGTATTAATTGTGTGTGGAACCTATTTTTTCTTTACTCAATTTTGTGTATATGTGTTATCTGCTTTAAAAAATAGAGAAACTACATTCTTTAATAGAACGAATCTCCTTGTTATTTCAGAATTGATGTATCGAATGAAAGATAATGCGAGAACGTTCTTTATCATTACAATTATATCTGCAGTTGCTTTTACGGCAATTGGAGTTTGTACGGCTATCGCAAATCCTGAATTGGCAAAACATGAGACCCCATATGCATTTACCTATCGATCAGATAAGGGGAATATACAAGAAAAAGCGCATATTGATGAGATAAAAAAGCAATTAAAAGAATCTGGATTTTCTTATAAACTTGTAGCAATAAAATTTAAAAGGGCACAAAGTGGGCCGGTTTTAATTAATCTTTCTACGTATAATGAATACGCTAAAAAATTAGGATATGAAATAGAGAAATTAAAAAATGAAAATGAAAGCATCGTTATACGATTAGAGAAAAAACACAAAAGTGCAGAGGATCTAAAACCTTTTGAATTAAGGCATGGTGAACTAGAAGTACCACTTTCTGTTCAAAAAACAGTTTATATCCCAGAATTAACGAGCGCGTTTGGTAAACCTGTTATTGTCTCTGATGCTGTTTACAATAAGGTCCTAAATGTTCAACAAGAAGGTGTACTCCGAGATTACACCATATACGGTTTTATCGTTAAAAATTGGTCTGAAACAAGTGCGATTTCTACAAACCTTATGAAGTTCATTGGTACGAATCAAGAGGATTATTATGCCTTTTCATCTTTGTATTTAAAATGGATTGAATTAAAACAACAAAACGGATTACTTTCTATTTCAAGTGTAATGGTGGGAATAGTATTTTTTGTGTTTATGCTTAGCTTTTTATATTTCCGTCTATTTACTGATCTAGAACGTGATCAAGAGCAATATCAGATAATCTCAAAATTAGGTTTAAGCCAAAAAGAGTTAAAGCAAATTGTAACAAGAAAGATGATGTTACTATTTTTCTTACCGATTGTAATAGCTATGGTTCACAGCAGTTTTGCATTTCTAACTTTTCACCAATTAGGACAGACAGTAAGTAAGGAAATGTCCGTTATTCAAAGCTCAATTATTGTATTAGTAAGCTTTATTTGTATGCAAATTATTTACTTCCTTATTATTAGAGATCACTATATAAAGCGCATATGTACAAAATTATAATTACAAAAAAATAACCAAAAAATCGAATGTGCATACTAAGTCACTAATTATGGTTAAATATGCACCTTTAGAATGTTGAAAAGTATATCAAGATTAATCTGTGTTTGTTCCGATTTGTCTTGACTTAATTATTTATGAGTGGCTCCAAAAAGAAGGAATGGTTGCCGTACCCCATGATAGGGGTACGGCAACACATCCTTCAACTTAAGGTATATTTTTATACAAAACGTGGTCTTTTCACGAATAGCTCGATCATGTAGGCGTTTTTGTTTTTGCTCCTCCGTACATTTATAAACCACAATACGAGTAGGAAGTTTGTCTTTACTCCCTACATATACATCATGTAATTCATACACTTGGCCAGGTTGTAATTGTTTCATGATGTCTTCCAAATGAATTTGTATATATACTGGTCTCAATTGAGCAGGTTTTGTTTTAAATACCACTGTTTCGAACTCTTTTCTATATATTTTAGTTGGTAACTTAAGACGTGATAAATAATATCCCTGCTTGTCTTGAATAGACTTAAAGTCTTGTAGACGAAAATATCCTAAGTCACGAATATATAGTTCATTCTTTTGTGCCATACCTGTTCGAGTCGCACCATACGCCTGATCACTTCGTTTTCCGGGTTCAATTTTCACATCAGAAAATTCTCCACTCAACAAGTCATACTCTAGTTGAATTTTTACAACAGCTTTATGACTACATCCTCCGGCACCAGGATAAGTAGATGCAAATCGAGTCGGCACTTGAAATGTTGTAGAATCAAGGATAAGAATACGCTCAAAGTAAGCAGAAAGAGCATGAGAAATCTTAGGTAATCCCAATTTTAGCTTGTAGAAGTGTAGTAAATACAGTTCGAAAGAAGGCTACAGAAGCCGAGTTAAATCGCCGATTAAGTCCCTCAGGACTTAATAAAATTCCTGTTGAAGTTTCTAATTGACTACAAAGTTGAGTAAGAGAGGTAGTAGCGATTTGTTGATTTAACCATACACATAAAGATAAAAAATGGTGCCCATGGCACTTACGTTTTCGTTTCATTCCGCCTGCGTCTATAGCTAATTGATTAAGTGTAGCGGGAGACATATAGCGATATAGCTCTTCGGTAAATAAAGACAACTCTTGTTTTTGATGGATATTCATAAAAAGCACGTCACCCTTTCTCATTAACATAAGAGAATAGTAACGTGCTTTTAACTTCAAGAATAGTCTAAATCCTTAAGTTGATTCTTCCCCAAAATGGAAAAAATGAACCGAATTCTCATAAATAATTGTGAAAAGGTAAAGTTCTCGTTATGGGGGTGTCTTAAAATCTTAGCTTGATGGGCATGTGGCGAGACCCCACGTATAAAAAAAGACACCCTAAGGTGCCTTCCTCCGACTTGAACCATCTTAATTTTAATAATATGTATTGGACTCCCATCTGAATATTATTTTCTCATGTTAAGTAATATTGATGTAACTGTTAGATAAATTCGCGACGTTTAGAAAACAGTTGTACTTTTTTCTGTCCTTTTTATTATCACATAGAAGGTTTATATGAAAAATAAATTAGCATATTTAGGATTTCTTGGTTTTTTGGGCTTTTTAGGTCCGCTTACATTTTTAGGTAATATTTTATGGGCATATTATTTTTTCGGTTTCTTTTTCTTCTTCGCATATGCAAGAGTAGTACCAGATGAGCTTTTTATGCTGCATGTTCGGATCGCCGCTACAAGAGCTTTTTTCGTAGCAATAGTACTAGGCAGTATACTACTCTTAAGTGTTTTTATATTTGAAAATGTACATATAATTCGGTTATTCGTTATAATTTCATTTTCCATACCTTTAGGCACATTCATAATTAATTTAGAAGTATTTGAGCGTAGAGAAAAGAAAGGGATGCAAGATGCCACTTAAGACTCGAATGAAAGAATATAGGGTAAGGCTAAATATGTCTCAAGAAGATTTAGCTAATAAGGTAGGTGTTAGAAGGGAAACAATTGGAAATCTCGAAAATGGAAAATATAATCCTTCATTCAAACTTACATATGATATTGCGAAGGTTTTAAAAGCACCTATTGAAGTTCTGTTTTGGTTTGAAGAATAGGTTAGGTATAAGTAAATTGTTATAATAGATAAGATTATGGGTTTTAATCAATCTTTTTTATAAAAACTAAATTTAGCTTTCTAACAAGAGACTCTATTTTGATTAAACTTTTTTCAAAATAGAGTCTTTGTATTTACCATATAATATGGGGATGTGATACTTTTTTGATTAAGCTTTATTTTAAACCAACAGTTTTGTTTATGTGATCCATATCGTTTTTGTAATCTGATTTTGTGTATCTTTCTTTATCATTAATAACTAATTCCTTATCAATAACACTCATTTTATAAATGTCATTATGATAAGATATCTGTATATTATCATAAGTACAGACTTTATCGTCTCCACATTTAATTAGGTTAGAGGCCCCTACTAATTTTGTAATGGCTTCACTCATTACCTCATATTTCTCCACTTTTTCTAGGGCAGAGAATCGTTCCTCCGCATTTATTTTGATGTTTACTGAAGTTTCATTTTTATTGCTGTTACCAGCTTTGTAACTAGCCTCTTCAATATACGGTGACACCTTGCTATCTTTCAATTTCTCTGTAGCATCTTGTTCTACAACTTTCATATCAGCTGAGCAGCCCGCGGAAAAAGACATGCAGCAAGTAGTAATCCCACAACAAATCTCTTTCTCATGCACTTCACCCCTAATGTTATTTATTTCTTAGAGCAAAATAAAAGCACTCTTTCGAGTGCCTATTTTATAAGCAGATACTGTAGCTTTATCTTTACGGAAGATACCCATTAATCCACCGATTAATAATAATACTCCTGGTAATAAGTAAATCACAGAAATACAAATAAATCCGCCGATAGCAGCAACAGTCATCATGATGCCACCAACTTTCACTTTACTTCTTACCATAACAGATCCAACGATTCCTAATACAGATAGGCCTACAGCGCCCTATCCTAAGCCAATTACAGTGTTTGCGCCATCAGCTTCAAGAGCAGATCCAAGTCCACCAATAAATAATGCGATAAATGCACATAGGATTCCAAAAATCCCACCAATAAGTCCTAATACAAATTCAGCTGTTCTTTTCATTTTAATTTCTCCTTATTTAGCCACGTCAAATTCGAATTTGACAGATTTTTCACCAAATGTAAATGTTGGTTTGAATGTACCAACAAATTTAGCGCCTTCTGGAACATCAAATGACATTTTGTTAGTAATTTGATTACCTGGTGCAATATTTTCGTTCACGAAAGTATTTTCTCCACCGAAGTACTCTTTGAATTGGTCACCTTCAGCATTAGCGATTTTTAATTCAGAAGTTCCGAAATATATATCCTTCTTTCCATTGTTTTTAGCATTGAACGCGATTTCTAGAACTTTCCCTTTTTCGGGTTTGATGTATTCATTAGGTTCAACGAATTTAGCAGAACTGAAAGTCAGTTACAACTATTTTGTCATATTTTGTCGAACAAAAATAAAAAAAGAGAGATTCCGCTTATGTGAAGATCATTTATCTAGTATTGAGCATTTAATAATTATGATAAGTACAAGTATTGTAAGGAGGTGTTTACATGAATGAAAAAAATGAGTTTTTAAGTGGAGCAGCATTTAATCCTAATTTGTTGGGCCCTACATTGCCACCAATTCCGCCATTCACTTTACCAACTGGACCGACTGGTTCTACAGGTCCAACTGGCCCAACGGGTCCTACTGGAATTGGAAGTACTGGTCCAACAGGGGCTACAGGTCCGACTGGGGAAACTGGAATTGGAATAACAGGTCCAACTGGCCCAACAGGAGCCACAGGGCTTACAGGTGCAACAGGGACTACAGGAATAACAGGCCCAACAGGTCCAATTGGTTTAGGGTCTTCTTACTTTTTTAATCAAACAACAGAGAGAGTGGATATTCCGGAAAATCCAGGTTTTACTTTTCAGACTATTTTACAAGTTGACGTAACTACAACTATACCAGGGGAAAGAGTAAGGCTAGATTCAATGATTGAAACTGTAATTGATACTTTTAACGAAGATACATTGTATACCTGTCGTTTAACTTTTAGGTTCACACGAACTGGGGATGTACAAATAATCGAGGCCGATTCACACGTAATCAATTTTGTTAAACCAGTAGGATCTAGTTCCGTTATAATTGATATCCATAATTTAACGTGGACTGATATACCTCCAGGTCCAGGAACCTATACCTATTCGCTTGAAATTCGTCGTGGCACAGGTGTTTTTGAATTTAATATAGATAGTGTTATAGTATTAGCTAGGTCAATGGATGCTATTGTATTTCCACCGTCCCCATAAATAAAAATAAGAGAGCCAAATGGCTCTCTTATCATATTTGGTGAAATTATGGAGAAAATATTTGTTACTGGATTAGCCGAAAAACTGTATAAAATCTTGCATACTCTTAGCGTGTTTTTTCTATGGAATACTGTCAATTCCCTTTTAATGTATAAAAAAAAGACATCCAAAGGTGCCTTCCTCCGACTTGATATATTTAATGATCTACAACACTCCAAACAGTTTCATCATTCTCTTGGTTCCAATAGGTATATAACTCAGTTACTGTTCCTTTCACTTTGCTGGCTTGGTCATCATCTAACCAATTTATAACATCTTCTGTTTTAAAATACTTCTCTTGAATGAAAGCCAAATAATGTTTAGTTTCATTCCCCCAACTGTTAATAAAAGAAAGTATTTTATTAACATCCTTGTAGAATACATCGTCACTTACAGCGGCACCCTTATATTTCATTTCAACTGCTGCTAATACTCTAGTTACACAGTCACTTAAATGGTAGTCTTCAACTGCTATTGAATCAATTTCAACGATAGCTAAGTCAATTCTTTCGCCATTAATATAGTACTCTGTAAATATCCGCAAATTATTACTGTGTAGAAAATCTTCTCCTAGTCTGTTTCTTAAATGAAAGTAAAAAGCATTTTTTAATGAATCCTCTTTTAGAAGAAAGTAGTTAGCATAATTAATTTTCAAATCTTCTTTCCATACCTTTTTTATAGCTTTATCAATCTTTTCAATTATTTCGTGATTCATCACTAAATCCCCCAATAATATTCAATTTAGCCTACTTTTCATTAATTCATTGTGTCTTCTAATGTAGCTTTCTTTGTACAAACACAGAAAAAAGCACTCATTTTGAAATGCCTTCCCCGATCTACATAAGATTTTTCTTACAGCACAAATATATCTGAGTTTCCAACCAATTTTATTTTACTACATCTGTTTATAGGGTTTAATTAATTTTATGTGAATTATATAAAGAAAAGACACCTAAAGGTGTCTTCCTAATAGACTGGTTCGATGTTGAAACAGAAGACGAAGCATGGAGCATGACGGTGAAAGAACATGGTAAAGGTATTCAGAAGATTAGGCTAAGAATTTCAAATCGTACACGAGACGAAATTATGTCACTGGATTAGGAGTGAGCAAATGGAGAAGCCAACATTAAAGGATTATGCAAAGGCTGCTGAAATTGGCGTTAGCAAGAAGAATGTAGATCAACGAATGGGGAGGGGCTGGATTGGAGTTTGGAAGGTACTATAACGACACCAGTCGGTACGAGCTGGGAAGGAAATGAAAAGAATACAAAGTTACTGAAATTAGCTGAGAAAAATAGGATTAGTGAATCCACCTTTTACAGACGAAAACGTAACAGCATGACGCCATACGAGGCAGCTACCTCGGCAAAAGGATTCGAAAAGTACATTCCTTTAGCGGAATCGAATGGGATTAGTAATAAGACCTTTTACCAGAGAGTTAAAAGGAAGGTGGATCCATATGAAGCAGCTACAAAGTCACCACGTAAGTATAAAAAGAAACAAATCAGTTAGGAGGAAACATGAGCGAGCAAGACAGGTTAATAGAACGACTAATTGTTAGGCAGGTATTTAAATTACCTGATGGCCGTGATTTATATGAAGGGTCATGTGAGGAACTAAGAAAGCTATTGAAAGGAGTTGCAGAGTAATGGCCGTAACAAGTTGCAATTACACGTATTGGGAACAAGCAATTAAGGATTTTTACAGAAAGCAAGAAGCAGAGCGGGAGGTAAGTAATGAAAAAAGAAACCGTGGTGCAGGTGCAAAGTGAACTTGATGTAGTAGAAAGTGAGATTCGTAAGTTGGAATATCACTTGGTTGGATTGGATAGCGAAAAACGTAAGACAAAGCGTTCTTTGGAAGAGTTGAAGAACCGGAAAGAAGAATTGAAAAGTTATTTATAAGGAGCGGGGAAAATGAAGTTAAGAGTGAAAATTAAACGATTGAAAGATGTGGAGTTGCCACGATATGCGAAGCCTGGTGACTCAGGATTCGATTTAGTAGCAGCAGAGGACACGGTTATCTGGCCGGGTGAAACGAAGGTTGTACCAACTGGATTAGCATTTGAGATTCCAACCGGATACGAATTACAGGTGCGCCCGCGTAGCGGTATGACGCGTAATACGAAGTTAAGAGTGGTTCTTGGAGCGGTGGATAGTGGCTATCGTGGAGAGGTTGGGGTGCTGGTCGATAATGCTGAAGTATCTAAAGCGGCTAATATGCAAGCGCAAGTAATTGAAAAGGGAACTCGAATAGCTCAAGGCGTCATAGCGCCAGTAATAACAGCTCATTTTGTTGAAGTGGACGAGCTATTGGATAGTGAACGCGGAACAAATGGATATGGATTGACAGGTGTAAAGTAAGACCAAATTTGAATTTTATAGAAAAGTGAGGGGGTTATCGTTGGAAAAATATAGAGTTCAAACAGAATATTGGATAAGTAAGGAATTTGTAGAACTGAAAGATGCTACAGATGAGTACGAACGTACAAAAGATTGGGCAATGGGTGAAGGGGTTACGGAAGATTTCTATGTAGAGTTAGTCAGTAGTAATAATGATTTTGAGGATTATGAAATAGTTAAAAAAGCTCATGTTGTAGTTGGTGAGGAAAAAAATGGCTATTTCAACACCGAAGGAAGAAGGATTCGATTGGGATTACTGGGCTAAATGGCAAGATTAAAACTAAACAAAAGCATTATTTTAATTAAAAGAGCACCTAACATTAAGTTAACTGCCCTTGGATTTCAATTCGTATTCAGAAATTTCCTTAATCGAATAGTGCTCACTAAAATTTACAACAGCATAAACTTTTTGTAGTTCGTTATCAGTGACATGTCCGTATAGGAAGATTTCATGCGTTCTATATTCTTCTGATGGACTAATTTTATCAATTACAATATCAAAATTTTTTTCTTTTTTAAAATAACCGATAGTTACTAGTTCTGCTGTTCTTTTAACTTCTGGCCATTCTTTACCGTATTCTTTGGGAATGGATTGAGACGATACCAAAAGTATAAATATCATTGGGATAGTGAGAAAAGCTATACTTATAATTTCGTAGCGTAATAATTTTCTTTCCATCAAGTGGCACCTTTCATTGATGTTTTGTTTAGTCATTCTGTATGTTAATCCAAGATTAACCAATTAACTATCCATTTAGGTGACATTAATATTACAAATTTGTAAGGTTTATAAGAAAAATAGAACAATGAAATTTAATAAAATAGTTAATTTATAAAAAGCAGTTAGCTTTCGCTAACTGCTCCACTCCCAACTGGAGTTCTAGTTATGTAATTTAGATGAAGATACTACCTGCTAGGATTAAGGCTCCTAGCAAAATTAGAGAATCAACTAAAATCAAGAACTGGTTTTTCTGTGGCTTTTTCAATTCTTTTATTAAGCTGAAAACTGCACTTAATCCGAAACAAATGTATAACAAAATCATTATCGTCCCTAAAACAATTAAAACTCCTAATATATCGATACTCTAATTATATAACGAAAAATATATACATGTAAGTTTTTAATAAAATTCTTATTTGAATCGAAAAGAGCAACATTAGGACATATGACGCTCTATGACCAAGAACTATATTGTGTATTTTTTATAGTCCGTATAAGTATATGGAGGTTGAAAATAAAGAGTGAATACATTTGAAACAAAATCCTTATTTAGAAACAAAAAGACCCTAGAGTTAGGGCTCTAGGGCTTCTTGTTTTGGTATTCTCACATGGTTCTTCAAAAAGAATAGAACATATTGAAGATAACATGTGAATGTTTCATAAATGTATCAAAAAAGTGAACAAAATTGCTATTGCAGAAGAAGCAGAAATGAAGTTTCTAATACGTAAGTACGTGAAAGGTATTATTTCCAGTGGATAAAATGCGCATGGGGCACCTAATCATTATTTTATCGGAGGAAAAGAATATGTTATGAACTTGGTTGAATGAAAAAATGAAAATTTTACTTTAACCGAAGTTAATGAAATATATTTTTGGGGTTATATCAATGATTGTTATCTCGATGGACACTTTAACTTTATAAAAGCCCTAGAAGAAAAACACAACTATGAGGAATAGTAAGCTACAAAAGTGAACAAAAGCGTTATTTGAAAATAAATAACTGCAAAAACGTCAGGCCACCAATTAAGTTGCCTGCTACGTTCTTGCATGGTAAATAATAGATTTCTCAATAAGAGAGAAAATAAAGAAAAAGGTTTTTAAATGAAATTCATAAAAGCTTGATAGGCACTACCGAGGGAAAATATCGTAGCTACCGCATGGGCAGTCCATTTAGGCATATTTAACTTTAATATAGTGTTGTATAAGATTCCATATATGATACAAATGGCTAATACAAATGCAATTAATTGAAGTGCTAACAGAAATAGTGGTTGTTCTAAAGAACTAAAGTCAAGTTGTTCCATTGGTTGATCACACCTTTCATTTAATATATTAATATAATTAAATTGAAAGTAAAGGGTTTTTTTCTATAAAGTTCCAAATGTATGAGGTTATAGGGTTGGAAAGTGAATTTGAATAAAAACGCTACTTTATAAAAAAGAGAAGCACTTAATCAGGGTGCTCCTCTTAATGCCAATACACAATACCTATTCAATTATAGTGCATATGCGTTAAATATTTAACAATTAACTTTATGGTAAAAACTTCATTTTGTCATAAATAAAAAGGCAGTTGTTTCCGCAACCACCTTTTTAAAAAACAGAGCAACTTTTTCAGAAATAAAATATGAATAGTTTCTGAAAAGGTTATAGGAGATACTCCTATTTTTATAATTCAAGTGACGAGCTTAATTTATAAGAAAGGAATGACTATATTATATGAAAACTTGTCTAACGGGGTTACATATAAAAGAGCAGCTAGCAAAAGCTAACTGCCCATCTCCAAGGGAGATTATATTTTACAAATTAGATTATGATAGTCGATATTCTCCATATTGACCAGAAAAGAACCATGAATTCTAGTAAAATTCCAAGTGTTCTTTTCCTAGTTTTTTGAAATTCTTTTACTAAATAGCCAACAGCACAAATTGCTAGAAGAATGAAAAGAATAAGTTCTAGTGTAACTGGCATTTGATCTACTCCTAATCCTTAAATTTAATTTTATATATAAGGATTATAAGATATTTTTGTGTCTAATGGTAAAAAATTAAACAAAACAATCTCTATATGAAAAGAGGTCCTGTTGTCTCCAACAGAACCTCTTCTAAAATGGCAAAGAGTAACTCTTACCTTACTCTTTGTTTATATACTACAGGAGTGTTAATAGAAATCCAAGGCTCTTTATATTGAGAAATAAAGAAGAATCATTTGAAATAATTTTATCATTGTTATAAATAAAGGAGCAGTTAGCCAAAACTAACTGCCCATCTCCAAGGGGGAACAAGGCGAAAATGACATTAAGTAGCCGAAGTATTGAGCCAGCTCTACGGAGTATAAACGAGAAGATTGAGAGTGGTCTTGACCTTGGAAGAAGAACTTCTTCCTTTTGTTTTTATTTCTCTCTATTAACTAGGGTGTGTCTAAAAACTATTTCTATGATAGGATTACCTCAAATCATTTAGAGAGGGGTATTTTCTATGACGCCACGCCGCTACGAACTTACAAATGAACAATGGGAACAAATCAAAGACTTTTTCCCACCGTATTTTACTGGTCGTCCGCCTAAAAGGAGTAATCGTGAAATGTTCAATGCTATTTTATGGATAGCTAGGAGCGGCGCTCCCTGGCGTGATTTGCCGGACCATTACGGATTATGGAAAACCGTGTATGCTCGCTTCTGCAAATGGCGTGATGAAGGTGTCTTACTGACTATTTTTCAAGAATTAAATGCTGAACCGGATCTTGAAAACCTCAGCATAGATTCAACCAGTATCAAAGCGCATCAACATAGTGCTGGTGCAAAAAAAAGGCTGTAAATCATGAGTGTCATCAGCATATTGGCATGAGTCGCGGTGGAAAAACTACCAAAATCCATGCAATTGTTGATGGTTTAGGCAACCCCATTTTATTTCATTTGACTGGCGGAAATATTTTTGATAGCACTCCTGTTTGCGAGCTTTTGGATGAAATACCGATTAAGGGCAGCAATATTCTTGGTGACAAGGCCTATGGTTCTCATACGATTCGTAACTATATTACCGATCATGAAGCAACCTATACCATTCCACCCAGGTCAAATGCGAAAGCTCCTTGGAATGTGGATTGGTATTTATATAAAGAACGCCATTTAGTGGAGTGTTTTTTCAATAAAATCAAGCATTTCCGTAGAATCGCAACACGTTATGATAAGCTGGCATCTTCTTTTTTAGCCTTTGTGTATATCGCTGCCATTTTTCGATTAACACAATGAACAACAGTTTTTAGACACACCCTAGTTAAAAATGGGGAAATTAATCTTTGTTTTTAAGCTTTTTTCTAATATCCATAAATCCTATAAGCATTATCGCCATGCATATTAACTTAAGCCAACGAACCTCCTGGTGGTACATTAGCCCAGAGAAGAATTCATAGGCATATAACAAACCGACAATTGGAAATAGCCAAGTCATAAATTTCAAATCTTTTAGATGAAACTTATAATTATTAATTTTTTTCCACATATGTATCAACTCCTATTGTTATGAGGTTCTGTAGTTTTTCTTTTTGAAATCTCGCATGTTGAGGATAAAGAATAGAAGGAAGATAACAGCTCCGATGCCATTAATCCAGTAGTATGTGCGCCCTGTTGTGAATCCGTTATAGAATTCATAGGCATTCCAAATTACAAGAAGTACTGAGCAGACAGTAGAAATCATTAATGAGTCAAAACTTCTCATGATTTTCACCTCGATTCGAATTTTTAGAACTTATTTATAATTTTACATTTAAATAAATAGATTTACAAGAAGAGGAATAAAAGAAAGAACCCGCTGGAGTTCGGGTTCTTTCAGATTTGTTACTACATTTGGGTTTTTACAAAAAATAACTATTTCCTTCAGATTTCAAGAAGGTTTTACAAAAAAATACATAGAAGTATAAATATATGGTAATGAAATGAGTCGAATTTTCATCACGACTGATATCCATAATATGTCAATTAACATGAAATACACATAGAGGAGAGCGATTATGAAAAGAAAAATCGGTACAGCAGTCGTAGGTTTATCTGTTTTAGGATTTGGAATTTTTGGTTTTACTCATGGAAATGGTGGAGGTATTGTTCAAGCGGCTTCAGTAGGGGATGGAGGAGGAGCGCCTGCATATGCACATGGAAATCATGGCGGAGCGCCATCTTATACTCATGGAGAGGGATGGTCTCCGAGTTATGCACATGGACATACAGGAGGAGCACCAGTTTATGGATATGGAGACTATCCAACACCTTCTTTTAATGTAGGAGATACTCCTTCACCTAAGTTAGAAGCTGATGGAGATCATGCTAACAGGAAAAGAATTTGATTTATTAACTTGTATGGCAGAACATCCAAATCAAGTATTTAGTAAAGGTCGTCTCTTTGAAATTGTATGGGGGATGGATGTAATTGGTGATGCAGCAACGGTTGCTGTACATGTGAAAAATATTCGTCAAAAAATTGAACTCGATCCATTCGATAAATCATATATCGAAACAATTTGGGGAGTAGGATATCGTTTTACACAGTGAAAAAGGCCAGCAAAAATGCTGGCTTTTTTTGCGTAAGTAGATTAGAAAATTACAAACAAGATCCTCCGCTCACATCAATTAATTGACCAGTAACCCAGCGGCTGTCTGGGGAAGCAAGAAATGCAGCGGTATCGGCAATGTCTTCAACTTCACCTAAGCGATTGAAAGCGGAAATAGTAGTAGCGTACTGTTTCATCATTGGATCGCTCAAGAGTTCCGCATTCATATCTGTTTGTATAAAGCCTGGAAGTATTGCATTCACCGTTATTCCTCGTGCTCCGAGCTGTTTTGCTAGCGTGAAAGTCATTATATTAATAGCACCTTTCGTCATACTATATGCAACGAAATCAGGTAAAGAAATACGAGTGGCAGCGGATGAAATATTAATAATTCGGCTATTGTCACGTAAACGAGATAGAGCTTGTTGGATGATAAAGAATGGTGCTTTTGCATTAACTGAAACCATTCTATCAAAAAATTGTTCAGTCGTTTCTTCAATAAAAGCACCAGGACCAATTCCAGCGTTGTTTATTAAAATATCAAATTTAGTACTACCAGTTCTTTTTTGTAATTCGCTATCTAAAGAACTATAAAGGGTTTCTACACCATGTAAAGATTCAAGGTTTGCACCGATAGAAAAAGCTGATCCGCCATTTGATTGGATTTCATAAACAGTTTCTTCAGCATCTTCTTTTCGATTTCCGTAATGAATAGCAACTAATGCACCGTCGTTTGCTAAACGTTTTGCAATAGCACGTCCAATTCCTCGGCTTGCTCCTGTAACTAAGGCCACTTTTCCTTTTAACATATTTTTCTCATCTCCCCATAAATTTTATATGTTTGTCAGTAGTTTTTCTTTATGTAGTAATGCGAACATACTTAAGTAATATATGAGTATGTGTAAGAAGTTCATTCCGATTTTGTTTTGAGAAAAAATAAATAGATTTCTAGTAAATAGAATGAATTTTAATTTTTTTCTAAAAACATGTTGACAATGAAAAGAACAACGTCCTATAATACGTTTAACAAATAAAAATGAATTAAGAATTTTCTAACTTTATATGTTGCATATGCAAAGAAGAGGAAAGTAGATGGTTATGATCGTTTCAGAGAGCTACTCCTAGGCTGTGAGAGTAGTAACAATCGAATCATTGGAGATCACCTCGGAGCATCGCTTGCGAAAGGGAAACTGAGTAGAGGGCGACGGCATCGTCTCCGGTAAAAGGACGGGGGTCTAATTGGACCTACAAAGCTTATATTTCGCGAGAAGTATAAGGAAGCTGAGTGGTACCGCGAAACTCTCGCCTCAGCAATCAAAGCTACTAAATTGTAGTAGTTGATTGCTGAGGCGAGAGTTTTTATTTTAAAAAATAGAATAAGAGAATGCGTAGAAGAGGAGAGTAAATGATAAGAATTGTTTCAGAGAGCTGCCCAAAAGCTGTGAGGGTGGTAACAATTTAATCATTGAAGATCACCTTGGAGCATTACTTTTGAAACAAGTAAAAAGTAGCGGAGTTGTTTCCGATAGAAAAACAAAAGTCTAATTGGACTTGCAGAGCTTATATTTCGTGAGAAGTGTAAGGAAGCTGAGTGGTACCACGATTCCCTCGTCTCAGCAATGGATTGCTACAAGTATGTAAGTAATCGATTGCTGAGACGAGTATATTTTTAAGGTATATATACTGAATATTCTGTTAAAATACTCATCTCAGCAATCGATTTAGAAATAGATTGCAAAAATAGAGAGAAAAAAGAGGAGCGATGTGAGATGGGAAACCAGTACATTTATATGAATGGGGAATTTGTAGAAAAAGAAAAAGCAGTTGTTTCAGTATATGATCACGGTTTTTTATACGGAGACGGTGTATTTGAAGGGATTCGTAGTTACGGTGGAAATGTATTTTGTTTAAAAGAACATGTAAAACGATTATATGAATCGGCAAAATCTATTTTACTTACAATCCCGCTGACGGTTGAAGAAATGGAAGAAGCGGTTTTACAAACATTGCAAAAAAATGAGTATGCGGATGCTTACATTCGTTTAATTGTTTCACGAGGAAAAGGTGACTTAGGGCTCGACCCTAGAAGTTGTGTGAAACCGAGCGTTATTATCATTGCAGAACAATTAAAGTTATTCCCACAGGAATTTTACGATAATGGACTAAGCGTTGTATCTGTTGCATCGAGACGTAATACGCCAGATGCATTAGATCCACGTATTAAGTCAATGAACTATTTAAATAACGTACTTGTGAAAATTGAAGCGGCACAAGCAGGAGTGTTAGAGGCCCTTATGTTAAATCAACAAGGATATGTTTGTGAAGGATCTGGAGATAATGTTTTCGTTGTGAAAGATGGAAAAGTGTTAACACCTCCTTCTTACTTAGGAGCGCTAGAAGGGATTACGAGAAATAGTGTTATCGAGCTATGTGAGCGACTTAATATTCGGTGTGAGGAAAGACCGTTTACTCGTCATGACGTATATGTAGCTGATGAAGTATTTTTAACGGGAACGGCAGCAGAATTAATTCCGGTTGTAAAAGTTGATTCAAGAGAAATTGGAGATGGAAAACCAGGAAGTGTAACGAAACAATTGACAGAGGAATTTAAAAAGTTAACGAGAGAAAGAGGCGTACGTCTTCCAGGACTGGCGGAGAGCTTACTGTAGATAGGGAGAGGAGTTAATTAAAATGGAGCAGCATACAACACGTGAGAAATTACAGTGTGAAGATGTGACAGGTGCCGGACACGTTATTCAATGTTTGAAGAATTTAGGTGTAACGACTGTTTTCGGTTATCCGGGCGGAGCGATTTTGCCAGTATACGATGCGTTATATGGAAGTGGTTTGAAGCACGTTTTAACTCGTCATGAACAAGCTGCCATTCATGCGGCAGAAGGATATGCAAGAGCTTCTGGAAAGGTCGGGGTAGTCTTTGCTACCTCTGGACCAGGGGCGACAAATTTAGTTACGGGCTTAGCGGATGCTTATATGGATTCGATTCCTTTAGTTGTTATTACAGGGCAAGTTGCAAAACCTCTCATCGGAAAAGACGGATTTCAAGAAGCAGATGTTGTCGGGATTACAGTACCTGTTACGAAGCACAATTACCAAGTTCGTGATGTGAATCATTTATCACGTATTGTACAAGAAGCTTTTTACATCGCCGAAAGCGGGCGACCAGGACCAGTATTAATTGATATTCCAAAAGATGTTCAAAATGAAAATGTAACAAGTTTTTATAATGAAGTAATTGAGATTCCAGGGTACAAATTAGAGCCTATGCCAGACAGTAGGAAGCTTAGAGAGGTAGCTAAAGTAATTTTCGAAGCAAAACGCCCACTTCTTTATATTGGAGGAGGTGTCATTCATTCGGGTGGATCTGATGAACTTATCAAATTTGCGAGGGAGAACCGTATTCCTGTCGTTTCCACTTTAATGGGACTTGGTGCATATCCGCCGGGAGATTCATTATTTTTAGGAATGCTCGGCATGCATGGAACGTATGCTGCAAACATGGCAGTAACAGAATGTGATCTACTACTTGCTTTGGGTGTTCGCTTTGATGATCGTGTAACAGGAAAATTAGAACTCTTTTCTCCGCATTCGAAAAAGGTACATATTGATATAGATCCTTCGGAGTTCCATAAAAATGTAACTGTGGAATATCCGATTGTTGGAGATGTGAAAAAAGCGTTACACATGTTGTTACATATGCCAATTCGTACACAAACAAATGAATGGCTTACGAAAATAGAGGAATGGAAGGAGGAATATCCTCTTTCCTACAATCAAAAAGAAGGTGAGTTAAAACCACAGCATGTTATTAGTCTAGTAAGTGAATTAACGAACGGTGAAGCGATTGTTACGACAGAAGTAGGACAGCATCAAATGTGGGCTGCGCATTTTTATAAAGCGAAAAACCCACGGACTTTTCTAACATCTGGCGGACTAGGAACGATGGGGTTTGGTTTCCCGGCGGCAGTTGGTGCTCAGCTTGCGAAAGAAGAAGAACTCGTCATTTGTATTGCAGGCGATGCTTCTTTTCAAATGAACATTCAAGAATTACAAACAATTGCTGAAAATAACATCCCTGTAAAAGTATTTATTATAAATAACAAATTTTTAGGGATGGTAAGGCAATGGCAAGAAATGTTTTATGAAAATCGTTTGTCAGAATCAAAAATTGGATCGCCAGACTTTGTGAAAGTGGCAGAAGCTTATGGAGTGAAAGGATTAAGAGCGACAAATTCAACCGAGGCGAAACAAGTGATGTTAGAAGCATTTGCTCATGAGGGTCCTGTCGTAGTTGATTTTTGTGTAGAAGAAGGTGAAAATGTATTTCCAATGGTTCCGCCAAACAAAGGGAATAACGAAATGATTATGAAGAGGTGGGAAGAATGAGTCATACTTTTTCACTCGTTATTCATAACGAGCCAAGCGTCTTATTACGTATAAGTGGGATTTTTGCTCGGCGTGGTTATTATATTTCTTCTTTACATTTAAACGAAAGAGATACTAGTGGTGTTTCTGAAATGAAACTCACAGCGGTTTGTACTGAAAATGAAGCGACATTACTTGTTGGTCAGTTGAAAAAATTAATTGATGTACTGCAAGTAAATAAATTATAAGGAGTGTATGGAATATGAAAACGTATTATGAGAAAGATGCAAATGTAGAGTTATTACAAGGGAAAACAATTGCGGTAATTGGTTATGGATCTCAAGGTCATGCGCAGGCACAAAATTTACGTGATTCTGGTGTGGAAGTTGTAGTTGGTGTTAGGCAGGGTAAGTCTTTTGAAGTAGCAAAAGCAGATGGATTTGAAGTAATGTCTGTTTCAGAAGCGGTTCGAACCGCGCAAGTTGTACAAATGTTATTGCCAGATGAACAGCAAGCACATGTGTATAAAGCAGAAGTAGAAGAAAATCTCCGTGAAGGACAAATGTTGCTTTTCTCACATGGATTTAATATTCACTTCGGACAAATTAATCCGCCAAGTTATATAGATGTAGCGATGGTCGCACCAAAAAGTCCAGGTCATCTCGTTCGCCGTGTATTCCAAGAAGGGAATGGTGTTCCAGCATTAATCGCAGTACATCAAGATGCAACAGGCACGGCATTAAGTGTAGCGCTTGCGTATGCAAAAGGTGTAGGTTGTACACATGCAGGTGTAATTGAAACGACATTCCAAGAAGAAACGGAGACAGATTTATTCGGAGAGCAAGCAGTGCTTTGCGGCGGGGTAACTGCACTTGTGAAAGCTGGTTTTGAAACATTAACAGAAGGTGGATATCGTCCTGAAATTGCATACTTTGAATGTTTACATGAATTAAAGTTGATTGTTGATTTAATGTACGAAGGTGGTTTAACGAACATGCGCCATTCTATTTCAGATACGGCTGAGTTCGGAGATTATGTAACAGGATCAAGAATTGTTACAGATGAAACGAAGAAAGAAATGAAACGTGTTCTTACAGAAATTCAGCAAGGTGAATTCGCGAAGAAATGGATTTTAGAAAATCAAGCTGGGCGTCCAACATATAATGCGATGAAAAGAGCAGAGCA
This sequence comes from Bacillus cereus group sp. MG4, assembly GCF_040460055.1. Taxonomy (NCBI): domain Bacteria; kingdom Bacillati; phylum Bacillota; class Bacilli; order Caryophanales; family Bacillaceae; genus Bacillus; species Bacillus cereus group sp. MG4. Next base: position 5,257,550 of record NZ_JARVGZ010000001.1, read on the forward strand.
AAATCATCAGTTAGAAAAAGTAGGGGAAGAGCTTCGTGAAATGATGAGCTGGATTCATGCACCGAAAGAACTGGTAAAGAAATAGAGTAAGTGATTGTAAGTGAAAAATACGTAAGAGGGGATTTGACAAGATGAGAAGTGACATGATTAAAAAAGGTTTTGATAAAGCGCCGCATCGTAGTTTATTAAAAGCAACTGGTTTGAAAGATGAAGATTTTGATAAACCGTTTATAGCTATCTGTAATTCTTTTATTGAAATTATTCCAGGTCATAAACACTTAAATGAGTTTGGGAAACTTGTTAAAGAAGCAGTGCGTGCAGCAGGTATGGTTCCATTTGAATTTAATACAATTGGAGTAGATGACGGTATTGCGATGGGGCATATCGGTATGCGTTATTCGCTTCCGAGTCGTGAAATTATTGCAGATTCAGTAGAAACGGTTGTAAATGCACATTGGTTTGACGGCATGATTTGTATTCCAAACTGTGACAAAATTACACCGGGTATGATGATGGCTGCACTTCGTATTAACATTCCAACTGTTTTTGTTTCAGGTGGTCCGATGGCAGCGGGGAAAACTTCTAAAGGGGAAGTGGTTGACCTTAGTTCCGTTTTTGAAGGGGTAGGAGCTTATCAATCTGGTAAAATTTCAGAAGAAGAATTAAAGGATATTGAAGATCATGGCTGTCCATCTTGTGGCTCTTGTTCGGGTATGTTTACAGCAAACTCTATGAACTGTTTATGTGAAGTGTTAGGTTTAGCGCTTCCGGGTAACGGGAGTATTTTAGCCATCGATCCAAGACGTGAAGAATTAATTAAACAAGCAGCAGAGAAATTAAAAATTTTAATTGAAAGAGATATTAAACCGAGAGACATTGTAACGGAAGAAGCGATTGATGATGCGTTCGCGCTTGATATGGCAATGGGTGGATCAACGAATACAGTATTGCACACATTAGCTCTCGCACAAGAAGCGAGTTTAGATTACGATATGAACCGCATTGATGCCGTTTCAAGACGTGTACCACATTTATGTAAAGTAAGCCCTGCTTCCAATTGGCATATGGAAGATATTGATCGAGCGGGCGGGATTAGTGCAATTTTGAAAGAGATGAGCCGAAAAGAAGGGGTACTTCATCTAGACCGAATAACGGCTACTGGGCAGACGTTAAGAGAAAACATTGCTCATGCAGAGATTAAAGATAAGGAAGTTATTCATTCTCTCGAAAACCCTCATAGTGAAGAAGGGGGATTACGTATATTAAAAGGAAACCTTGCGAAAGATGGGGCAGTTATTAAAAGTGGGGCAACCGAAGTAAAACGATTTGAAGGACCTTGCGTTATTTTTAATTCACAAGATGAGGCGCTTGCGGGCATTATGCTTGGAAAGGTTAAGAAAGGCGATGTAGTTGTTATTCGCTATGAAGGACCAAGAGGCGGCCCTGGTATGCCGGAAATGTTAGCACCAACATCAGCGATTGCTGGTATGGGATTAGGTGCAGATGTTGCGCTATTAACGGACGGTCGTTTTTCTGGAGCTTCACGTGGTATTTCGGTAGGGCATATTTCGCCAGAAGCAGCTGCGGGCGGAACGATTGCACTTCTCAAGCAAGGGGATATCGTTTGTATCGATGTTGAGGAAAGATTGTTAGAAGTAAGAGTTAGTGATGAAGAATTAGATAAGCGTAAAAAAGAATGGAAACGACCAGAACCGAAAGTGAAAACTGGCTGGCTTGGACGTTATGCACAAATGGTAACATCGGCGAATACAGGTGCAGTTCTAAAAATCCCGAATTTCGATTGAGCCAATTTAAAAGAGATAAGGATGATATGAAATGGTGCAGAAGGTAAAGGAGAGAGTGAAAATTGAAGATATCTTAATGGCTCATAATTGCATGAAAGATATCGTTATTAAAACACCGTTACAACGTGATACAGTTTTATCTGAGAAATATGATTGTGACGTTTATGTAAAAAGAGAAGACTTACAATTAATTCGCTCTTTCAAAATTCGTGGTGCATACAATTTAATTCAAAGTTTATCGAAAGAACAATTACAAAACGGCGTTGTTTGTGCCAGTGCTGGTAATCATGCACAAGGAGTGGCTTATACGTGTAATTTATTGAAGATTCCGTCAAGAATCTTCATGCCGACGACGACACCTAAACAAAAAGTATCACAAGTACAATTTTTCGGTGGTGATTTCGCGGGAATTGTATTAGTTGGTGATACATTTGATAGCTCTTTCCAAGAAGCACAGCGCTATTGTGAGGAAAATAGAATGACGTTCGTTCATCCGTTTGATGATCCATATGTTATTGCTGGTCAAGGAACAGTGGCAGTTGAAATTATGCATGATATGGATAAACCAGTTGATTATATCTTTACAGCAATCGGCGGTGGTGGATTAGCATCAGGTGTTGGTACATATGTAAAAGGTGTTAGTCCTGCTACAAAGATCATTGGTGTAGAGCCAATGGGAGCTGCATCTATGAAAGAGGCTTTTCTTCAAAATGAAAATGTCGCATTGGAGAAAATAGATAGTTTTGTTGATGGAGCAGCTGTTAAAAAGGTAGGAAAGTTAACATTTAAAACTTGTAAAGATGTAATTGATGACATTGTTTTAGTACCAGAGGGAAAGGTTTGTACGACGATTTTAGAACTGTATAAGAAAAATGCAATTGTAGCTGAGCCGGCTGGTGCACTATCTATTGCAGCGCTTGATTTATACAGAGATGAAATAAAAGGAAAAACAGTTGTGTGTACATTAAGTGGTGGAAATAATGATATTGATAGAATGCAAGAAATGAAAGAACGTTCTCTCATTTACGAAGGATTAAAGCATTATTTTATCATTGAATTCCCGCAGCGTTCAGGTGCACTAAGAGAATTTCTTGATAAAGGATTAGGTCCAGAAGATGATATTACGCGCTTTGAATACATTAAGAAACATAATAAAGAAAATGGTCCAGCGTTAGTCGGCGTAGAATTAAAACATAAAGAAGATTATGAGCAATTAATTATTCGTTTTAAAGAAAATAATATTCAATTTATGGAGCTTAATAAAAATCCTGTTTTGTTTGATTTACTTATTTAATAGAAGGAAAGAGTTAGCATCCAAATAAAAAAAGATAGATACAAGCGGGGAAATATAATGCTTGTTCTATCTTTTTTAAAGTTAAACTAGATACTCATTAAATTCAAGAAGAATAAAGCTAGCTAACCAAAAAAATATCGCAATGCGAATAATTACATACATTGTAAATTCAAAGGGAGTAAGATTTCGCTCTCGCTTTATTTTTTTAAATAGTTTCACAGAATAAAAGGAACATAAAAGTAGGATTGCTATAGACATTTTATAGATGTTTTCTAAGAGGTTTATATTTTCTAATAAGTCTTTTAGCATATTCATCACCTATCCTCTAATGTATGTTACAGAGAAATTTATCTTGCGCTGTCTAGTTGCGTTTATTTTTTATTTTCCCTGCCTCATCAATTTCTACATCAGTTGAAATCGTTTGTAAATATTGTAGAGCTTTTCTCTTTTCCTCCTCATTTACAGGGGAAATTTGGTTGTTGCGGATGATATAAGGATTGAATGACATTTGGACATCCTTTCCTTTAAACGTTAAAGTTAATACGCCAGTTTCAGCGCTTTTTCCATTCACATAACTTGGGAATAAAAAGTTTCCTAATGAGTAAGCGATAGGAACGTTATTATAATATTCAAACCCTTGTAACCAATGTGGATGACTTCCGACAATCGCGTCGGCTCCTGCTGTAACCATTTTATTTACATATTGTTTTTGATAATCTACCGGACGATTTGATTTTTCAACACCCCAATGCATATAGACAATTAAATAGTCTGCATCTTTCTTTTGCTCTTTAATTGTTTTTGTTACAAGATTTAAATCATATCCATTCGCAACGCCAGGTTTATTGTCGTCAGCTACCCAAGTAAAATCAGGCATAAATCGGACGAAGGAAAGAAATTTGAATTTTTTTCCTTTTACAGTCATTTCTCGTGCCGTATATGCATCTTTTGCATTTTTTCCGGCGCCAATGTAAGGGAACTTTAATTTTTCTACGTGAGAGATTGTATTTAATAATCCCTCTTGACCATAATCAAGTGTATGATTATTCCCAATATTTACGATGTCATATCCGGTGTTTTTTATAGCTTGAAGCGTCGATGGATCACTTTTAATCCAAAACAGTTGTCCAGGTGCTTTCTTTTCTTTCGTTGTAAATGCTGACTCTAAATTAACGAAAGAAATATCAGCTTTTGTTATTTCTTCTTTTACATGTTGGAATGGGTAGTCAGCCCCGTTTTTTTCGATTACCGGACGTAATTGCCAATCGAACATCGTATCACCAGAGAAGGTGAGTGTAATTTCCGGGTCTTCTATTTTCTTGTCGCTTGTTGAAGCAGTTTTGCTAGATTTGTTTTGGAAATCGGATTTGTCTTTCGCTTTTGAAGTAAAAGAGTGGTTAATTAATACAACAATTGGTGTAATGCAAAAGGCTATTAACAAAAATCGTTTTAGTAAAGTTTTCATAAATACCGTCCCTTTTGAGTTTATCCCGCTATTTGTGGGCAGCAAAATTTCCGTTGATTAAAGTTTCACTTTATGTATTGCTACAAAAAATTGCGGTTTATGTAGCGAAAAACATTTGTTAATATTCTCAATATTAAGTTAACATATAGATAACCTGTAAATCAATGTATAAACCAAAATATAGAAATAAAGAATTCGAAGGGTGAAGAACGAGAGATGGTTATATTAGGAGCAGTTGTAAATGGGATTTGTATTATATTTGGTACTTTACTTGGCAAATTATTTAGTAGAATTCCAGCAAGTATGAAGGGAACAATTATGCATGCAATCGGTTTAGCGGTTACTGTGCTTGGACTTCAAATGGCATTGAAAAGTGAAAACTTTCTTGTTGTCATTTTAAGTTTAGTTATTGGTACCGTCATCGGGGAATGGCTACAACTAGAGGAAAAGTTAAAGCTGTTAGGAGATTGGCTAGAAAATAAAGTTGGATCGAAAGGAAAAGGGAGCATATCAGAAGGGTTTGTAACAGCTACTTTAATTTTTGCAATTGGTGCGATGGGCATACTTGGTGCACTCGACAGCGGGATTCGCGGAAATCATGATATTTTATTTACAAAGGCGATTATCGATGGATTTATTTCTATTATATTAACGACAACTTTAGGAATTGGCGTAGTATTTTCGGCGATTCCAGTTATTTTATACGAAGGAGGTATCGCAGTTTTTGCAACACAAATTAATAGTTTGGTCCCGAAAGAATTAATGAATCAATTTATAGTGGAAATGACAGCAACAGGTGGTATTATGATAGCCGCTATTGGATTGAACTTACTTAGTGTTATTAAAATTAAGGTGGCAAATTTACTGCCAGGTATATTGGTAGTCGAAATAATAGTTTCACTTATTTATGGTTACGGTTTAATAGTAAAGTAGTAGGGGATGGAGATACATATGGAGGAATTTCAATTTACAAAACGTGTTCATAAAATATTGGAGATTGCAGCGGAAGAGAGTGAATGTAACATAATTCACCCGGTCCATCTGTTTATAGGTATGTGTAAAGAAGGTACAGGGGTTTGCGGCGAGTTATATATGTATTTGTTTCGTAAAGTAGGAACGGATTTTTTAGAAAAATTATCGTTAAGAAAACAATTCGATTTAAATGATCAAGAGTATATAAAAATAGGGCAATATAAATTCTCTTATAAGACGATAGAAATTCTACAAATAGCGAAGAAACGTATGGAAAGATTTCAACAAGTATTAATCAACGAAGGACATATTATATATGCATTATTTCGTGTAGATACAGATGTTGATGAATATATACATAAACAAATGCAAGAAGATATATTACGTATTACAGCTGAACCAAGAGATTTAGCTGTTGATTTAAAAAGCTTTATTCCAATTCATAATAATTTAACTTGTCATGTTAGAAGAGCTAACCCTTCTGATTTTGAAAAATTAGCAAGCTTTGTTAATGAGGAATTTGGTGAACGTTGGTTACGTTCACTAGAATATGGATTTCGTACATATAAAGAAAATTTACCCATTTATATAGCAGAACAAGAAGAAGTAATAGTAGGTTTCGCTTGTTATGATGTAGTGAGAGGAAAGAAAGGATTGTTTGGTCCAATGGGCACAGCGAAACAAAATCGTGTGAAAGGTATAGGGAGGCAATTGTTACATCGTTGTTTATATAGTATGAAGCAGGATGGATATGAATACGCGATTATTGGACAAGCAGGTCCGATTGAGTTTTATGAAAGAAATTGTAATGCTCGTTTAATACCAATAATGGATAAGTAACCAACTCCATATATGAGAGTTGGTTTTATTATGAAAATAATGTAGAGATATAGTGCTTTTTACTGGAAAATAGCGGGTTTTGTAGTGAATTTTACAAATAAAGCAAATTACTAAACTTTTTACAAGAAAGGGTGTAGAATGGGTATTTAAAGAAAGAAGGTGTGAAAATGGCCAGCTGGAAACGAAATTTAATGATTTGTTGGCTAGGTTGTTTTACCACTGCAGCCGGTATGAGTTTAGTAATTCCTTTTTTATCTTTTTATATTGAGGAATTAGGTGTGACTGGCACTTCTAGTATTGCACAGTGGTCGGGACTTGCATTTGGTGTAACATTTTTAATGGGTGCGATCGTATCACCAATATGGGGAAAGCTTGGTGATATACATGGACGGAAATTGATGCTAATTCGTGCGAGCCTTGGTATGGCGATTATTATGACGCTTATGGGGTTTGTAACGGATGTGTATCAACTAGTCGCACTAAGATTTTTGATGGGAGCAGTATCTGGTTTCCTTTCAACAGCGATGACATTTATTGCAGCAGAAACGCCGAAAGAGCATTCAGGTTGGGCAATTTCCACAATTTCAACTGGGGGCGTGAGCGGTTCTTTACTTGGCCCGTTACTTGGAGGATATTTGTCTGAGTTAATTGGAATGCGCCATGTTTTTCTTGTTACAGGAGCTTTTTTATTCCTTTCTTTTCTCATCGTTTTTTTCTTCCTACATGAAGAGAATCACTTCGCTCAAGCAAAAAAAGTACAACCGAAAAAAGTATGGACGATGGTTCCAGCAAAGCATTTAATTATTAGTTTATTTGTAACAACATTTATTATTCAACTTGCGAATATGTCAATTCAACCTATTATTACATTGTATGTAAAGAATTTAGAAGGTCCAGGAACAGCTCATATTGAAATGATTGCAGGCGCAGTCATGTCTGCGACGGGTTTAGCTATTATTATGGCAGCTCCTAAGCTAGGTAGATTATCAGATCAAATTGGTCCTCAAAAAACGTTAGTTGTGGCGTTGTTTGCTGCAGGAATTATTTTTATTCCGCAAGCATTTGTAACCTCAGCTTGGCAACTATTAATTCTTCGCTTTTTATTAGGTATCGCACAAGCAGGACTATTACCTTCCGTACAAACTCTACTAAAACAACATACACCAACCCATGTAACGGGAAGAATATTTGGGTATAATCAATCGTTTCAGTTTTTAGGAAATATGATTGGACCAGTACTTGGTGGACAAATTGCAGCACATGCGGGCTTCCAATATGTTTTCTTTTCTACTTCATCATTATTATTTATTGCGTGCATTTGGGTTTATTTTCACAATAAGAACGAAGAGGTATCAGAGAAACGACATTTGGAAGTTAGTTAACTAAGTGAATGAAAAAGAAAAAGGATGAAGCAACGATTGCTTCATCCTTTTCTTTAAAATTGGAAACATAGATAACTTAATGTACCAAGCTCGTAACTACGGTGAATGACTTCACCGTTATTATCGCCACTTCCCATAGCGATAAATAAAGGAACGAAATGCTCTGCTCTTGGTACTGCTAATTGTGCATGAGGGGCATTGTTCTCCCAATTAAATAATGCATCTTTATCAGTAGTCTGCATATGTTTAATAATCCAATCATCAAATTCAATTGCCCATTGTTCGGGTGTAGTCTGATTCCATTTTAAAGCTCGTAAGTTATGAACGGTAACACCGCTACCGATTACTAAAATATCTTCTTGTCCAAGTCCTTTTAGTGCTTCACCAATTTCAAATTGTTCTTTTGCAGGAAGGAATGGATTGACTGATATTTGGACGACAGGAATAGTTGCTTCTGGATACATACGGTGCAAGAGTGTCCATGAGCCATGATCTAAACCTCTCGTCATATTATGATGGACTGGAATACCTTTGTTTTTAAATTTTTTTTCTAACATAGATGCAATGTTAGAAGAGCCTTTCGCACGATATTTGATTTCGTATAACTCAGGAGGAAAACCTCCAAAATCATAAATTGTTTCATATTCGTTATCTGATGAAGAAATCGTTAATACTTCGCTTTCCCAGTGAGCGGTGAAAATAACAATTGCTTTCGGTTTGTATGTTTCGCCAAGTGTTTTTAAAAACCTTGTATAGTCTGTATCTTGAATAGCAAGCATCGGTGATCCGTGTGCTAAAAATAATGATGGCATCATAATAGAAACCTCCCAAAAATATAATAATTACTTTATGTAAGTAACTATATAATTTTATTTTCTGTTCGTCAATATATTAGTTTAAGAGCTAATTGGAAAAGTGGGTCATTTGTCATAATGAAGGCAATTGCATATAATACATAATAAGTATAATGAATGGATATTCATTTTTTGATATACATAATAGAGTTGGGGGCTGACGAAATGAACGTACAGGAAAGTTTCGTTACGGCATTGGATGGATCGGAAATTTATTTACGTAAGTGGCTACCAGAAAGAGATCCGCGAGGGATTATTCAAATTGCACATGGTATGACAGAACATGCAGGTGTTTATACAGACTTTATTGCTGCGTTATTAGAAGCAGGGTATGGTGTTTATGCGCATGATCATAAAGGTCATGGGAAAACAGTGAAAAGAGAAGAAGATTATGGTCATTTTGAACCGGATATAGGATGGAGTCATGTTGTGTCTGATGTCATCTTTGTCTCGGAAATGATAAAAGAAGAGCAATCATGTCCATTGTTTTTACTAGGTCATAGTATGGGATCTTTCCTATCAAGACGAGCTGTGCAGCTTAGAGGCGAGTTATATGATGGATTTCTTATTTCAGGAACTGGTGGCAATCCAGGGTTTTTAGGAGTTGTTGGGCATAAAGTAGCAACAATTGAAATGAAATTACGCGGGGCAAAGACGAAAAGTCCGATGTTAAACTTTTTATCTTTCGGAAATTTTAATTCGAACTTCAAGCCAAATCGTACAAGTTTTGATTGGTTATCTTCAGATACGAATCAAGTTGATAAGTATATTGCAGATCCGTTATGTGGATTCATTTGTACGACGAGTTTTTATCGAGAACTATTTTCTGGTGTATTAGAAGTAAATAAACTAGAAGAATACAAGAAAACGCCAAAAAACCTTCCGATACATATATTCTCTGGAGACCGTGATCCTGTTGGAGATATGGGGAAAGGTGTAAAAGAAGTATACGAAAACTATAAAAAATGTGGTGTGAAAGATGTGACACTACGTTTATATGAAAATGGAAGACATGAAATGTTCCATGAAGTGAATAGAGATGAAGTATTTAAAGATTTGATTTCGTGGTTAAATGCGCATAATAGATGAAAAAGCTAAGCCCAAACCGTTTGTAGTTTGGGCTTGTATTTATAAATTTGTTAGAGATAAAGACAAAGAATTTTTAAAAATTTGCTTCAAAAAAATATAGAAACAGTTTCAAGGAGATGAATATATGAGATTTGGAATTATTGGCCCATCCGAAGATGAAATTATGCCATTTATTGAAGAGATGACTAATAAGGAAATAACGAACCTTGCGATGTTAACGTTTCATAGTGGGACATATGAAAATGTGGAAGTTGTTGCATTGTATTGTGGTGTATGTAAAGTTAATGCAGCTATTGCAGCTCAAATATTAGTAGATAAGTTTCATGTAACGCATATTATTGTAACAGGTGTTGCGGGAGCAATCGACAAAGTATTGAAAATTGGGGATACAGTAATTTCAACAGAAATAGCATATCACGATGTTGATGAAGGAATATTAACTGAATATCATCCGTGGATGGAAAGTGTCTATTTTAAAACGGATCGTTCACTTCTTGAATTAAGCCAAAAAGTGGTCGAGAAAAATCAATTCGTTCAAAATATTTACTTTGGAAAAATTGTTACTGGAGAGGCATTTATAAGTGAAAGTGGTCGTACAGAAATAATCGCTAAATACAATCCACTTTGTGTAGATATGGAAACTGCAAGTATAGCTCACGTCTGTTATGCAAATACGATTCCGTTTTTAGCAGTGAGATCAATAACAGATACAGAAGAAGCGTCTGGTATTGAAGTGTTTGAAGATAATTGTGTATCTGCTTCGCATCATTCAATTTATTTTGTTAAAAAGTTACTAAAGTCGTTAAAAAAGTAAAGAAATATTGTATGAGAGGAAGCCTCACTTTTCTGAAGTGAGGTTTTTTGTAGTAACGAAGTAATAGTGAATAAAACTAATTTTAAAAGTAACTTAAAATCAAACTTTTTATTAAGCAACAGATACCTATTCGTAATAGTAGTATAATAGTGAATGAGGTGTTAATAGAATGGAAGATAAAACATTAGGTTTACTATTAGATGTTGTTGGGGAATTATTTTCAGATGAAATTTCAATTGCTGTATCGAATACGAAAGAATATATATACTATCGGCCAAGTAAACGAATTGATTTAAAGATTAGCGCCGGTGATCCTATAAAGGAAGGGACGATTGCTCATAAAGCAATGGTGACGAACCAAAAAACCTCTGAGTTTATTAATCGAGATGTTTTTGGTATTCCTTATCATGGTATGGCCGTGCCATTCTCCAATAATGGAAAGCTTGAAGGTTGCGTGACAGCTATTTATCCCGCTTTAACGGATGGAAAGTCAGTCGTTACTTTAAAAACAACGGACGGCTGGATTCCGGTTCCTTTTTCAAAGGTGATGTATTTAGAGGCGAAAGATAAAAAGACGTATGTGAATTCAGAAGAGTTAACAGGAACACATAAATACTCTCTGCAAGAATTCGAATACTTACTTCCGAAAGATTCATTTATTAGATGCCATCGTTCCTTTATTGTAAATACAAATCATATTAAAGCGATATATCCTGATACGCATTCTACTTTTGTACTTTCGATGGATAACGGAGAGAGGGTACCAGTTAGTCAATCATACGCCAGTTATTTTCGTAAGCTTCTAGGATTCTAAATTATTCTGCTTTAGAACCTAGATTCGCTGTTTTATCTGAATTTTCGGCATTGTATACTGAAATCCCTATTCGGATACTGTTAAAGTGTAAAATAATTATGAATATTCACAGGGAGAGGGATTACATATGGAGAATAATTTAGATAGAATTAGGGATCAACGTCTGAAAAATCGCGTAGTTACACCTGAAAAAGCAGCTTCATGGATTGAAAGTGGAATGACTTTAGGCTTAAGTGGGTTTACACGTGCAGGTGATGTGAAAGCAGTCCCATTTGCGCTTGTAAACCGAGTTAAGAATGATAAATCTTTTAAAGTAAATGTTTATACTGGTGCCTCTTTAGGTTCTGATGTAGATAAATTATTTGCAGAAGCAGGAATTTTAAGGAAAAGATTGCCTTTCCAAGCTGATGCGACTATGCGAAAAGGGATTAATAATGGAGACTTTTTATTTGTGGATCAGCACTTGTCTCATACAGCAGAGTTACTTCGCGCTGATGTTATGGATATAGATTTTGCCATTTTGGAAGCGGTTGCGATTACTGAGGATGGCATGATTATTCCAACGACTTCAATAGGAAATTCTTTAGCGTTTTCTTTAAATGCTAAGTCCATCATTATTGAAATGAATATGGCTCAATCCGCGCAGCTAGAAGGGCTACATGATTTATATGAACCAGGTAAACAAGGAGAAAGGCTTCCAATTCCGATTGTGAAAACGGATGATCGAATTGGAACGATCGGCATTCCGATTGATGTTGAAAAAGTGAAAGGGATTGTGTTTACGAACCAACTAGACTCACCATCGACAATTGTTCCTCCGGATGAAGAAACTGTTATTATGGCACAGCATTTAATAGAGTTCCTTCGAAAAGAAGTAAAAGTAGGCCGATTAACAAATCGTTTAGCGCCGTTACAATCGGGAATTGGTTCAGTTGCTAATGCAGTATTGCACGGCATGCTAGATTCTGAGTTTGAAGATTTAGAAGTGTATTCTGAAGTTTTACAAGATGCGGTCTTTGATCTAATGGATGCTGGGAAAGTTAATTTTGCTTCTTGCTGCTCAATTACGCTTTCTGAAGAGAAAATGCAACAAGTCTTTTCCAACTTTGAAAAATATCGTGACAAATTAATGATGCGCCCACAAGAGATTTCTAATCATCCTGAAATTATTCGTCGCCTTGGGTTAATCTCAATTAATACTGCACTAGAATTAGATATATACGGAAATGTTAACTCTACTCACGTTTTAGGTACAAAAATGATGAACGGTATTGGTGGTTCTGGTGATTTTGCAAGAAACGCCCGCTTAGCTATCTTTGTTACTAAATCGATTGCGAAAGGTGGTAACATTTCAAGTATCGTTCCTTTCGTTTCCCATGTAGACCATACGGAACACGATGTAGATGTTATCGTTACTGAACAAGGGTATGCTGACTTAAGAGGACTTGCGCCAAGTGAAAGAGTGGAACTCATTATTGAGAATTGTGCACATCCAATGTATCGTGATCAACTACGATCTTATTATGAGGAAGCGAAAACAAGAGGTGGACAAACTCCTCATATTTTAGAGAAAGCTTTTTCTTGGCATACGAATTATGCTAAAAAGGGAACAATGCTTGAAACGGTAGTAGAAACGGTATAGATGTGTATTGCAAGAAATAGTAAAAAGGATGATTGAGTTTCAAGATTAAATTTAAAAAAAGAGAACGCCACCTTTCAGGGATGGCGTTCTTTATCTTTATATAAATTGTTACAAAACGTACTGATTATAATAAAGATTTATAAAAGTAATTTCTAATTTATGAAAATAAAAGGTTTTTTTAATTACTTTTCGAATCATTTTAATAGTCTACATATCGAAGGTGAGGAGAAAGAATCATGAAGATAAGAGAAGCGTTATTAAGTGAAGCAAATGAATTAAGTGAACTCGCACTATATTCAAAAGCAACGTGGAACTATAGTGAAGAATTCATACTTGCTTGTAAGGAAGATTTAACAATTACAGAAGAGTACATAAAAAATAATTTTGTATATGTTTTAGAGAACGATAATACGAAGATTGGATTTTTCTCATTTTTACGAAATGATAAAGCTCTCGATTTCCTATACATTCATCCTCTTTACAAAGGGAAAGGCTACGGGAAAATACTTTGGGAGTATGTAATAGAAAAAGCAAATGAATTAGGTCTAAAAAGCTTTACGATTGATAGTGATCCGAATGCAAAAGGATATTATATGAAGATGGGAGCAAAGTTAATAGGAGAGACACCATCAACGGTTTTAAAGGATCGTTTATTACCTCTTTTGCAATATGATGTGTAAAACAATTAATAGTAGGAGAAGCTGAAAAATGAAAGAATTTAAATTATCTTTTGACTCTTAATCTTTAATAAGTTACTATAATGGTGGTAACTTATTAAAGGGAACTTCATAGAGTTGAAAGGGGAAATACTTTTGAAAACAACTTATGTAAACGCTACAATCGTAACGATGAATGAACAAAACGAAGTGATTGAAAATGGATATATCATTGTAGAAAATGATCAAATTATAGATGTAAAGAGCGGAGAGTTCGCTAATGATTCTGAAGTAGATGAAGTAATTGACATGAAAGGAAAGTGGGTTTTACCAGGGCTTGTAAATACACATACACACGTTGTAATGAGTCTCTTAAGAGGTATTGGCGATGATATGTTATTACAACCATGGCTGGAGACGAGAATTTGGCCACTTGAAAGTCAGTTTACTCCAGAACTTGCGGTCGCTAGTACGGAATTAGGATTACTTGAGATGGTGAAAAGTGGTACAACATCATTCTCTGATATGTTTAATCCAATTGGAGTAGATCAAGATGCAATTATGGAAACGGTATCAAGGAGCGGGATGCGAGCTGCTGTTTCAAGAACTTTATTTAGCTTCGGAACGAAAGAGGATGAAAAGAAAGCAATCGAAGAAGCTGAGAAATATGTGAAGCGTTACTATAGCGAAAGTGGTATGTTAACTACGATGGTTGCACCGCATAGTCCATATACATGTTCTACTGAACTGTTAGAAGAGTGTGCACGTATTGCAGTAGAAAACCAAACGATGGTTCATATTCACCTTTCGGAAACAGAGCGTGAAGTACGTGATATTGAAGCACAGTACGGAAAACGTCCAGTAGAATATGCGGCAAGCTGTGGGTTGTTTAAACGCCCAACAGTTATTGCACACGGTGTAGTATTAAATGAAAATGAGCGTGCATTTTTAGCAGAACATGATGTTCGAGTAGCACATAATCCGAATAGTAATTTAAAACTAGGATCTGGTATAGCGAATGTAAAAGCGATGTTAGAAGCAGGAATGAAAGTAGGAATTGCAACAGATAGTGTGGCATCTAACAACAATTTAGATATGTTTGAAGAAATGCGTATAGCAACATTATTACAAAAAGGTATTCATCAAGATGCAACTGCGTTACCAGTTGAAACAGCTCTTACACTTGCGACTAAAGGAGCTGCCGAAGTAATCGGGATGAAACAAACAGGATCACTTGAGATTGGAAAGTGTGCTGATTTTATTACAATTGATCCATCTAATAAGCCGCATTTACAACCAGCAGATGAAGTGTTATCACACCTTGTATATGCTGCTAGTGGAAAAGATATAAGCGATGTAATTATTAACGGAAAACGTGTCGTTTGGAATGGCGAATGTAAAACATTAGATGAAGAGCGTATTATATTTGAAGCAAGTCGTTTTAAACGAGGTTTACAAAGATAGGTATTTTTGGGCTGTGGAGAAAATCTTCTCCACAGCTTATTTTTGTGTCTGAACTTTTTTTATCAGTGTTGATTAATAAAACAGAAGAGAATGGTTTAGATAAAATCACTAGTTTCAAAAAACCCTTCAAGCAATAATGATTGCATGAAGGGTTTTGATGTTTTCTTATTTTTTTGTCTCATTGACCCATGTAATAATGTCCTGGATGACGTACTCGGGAACATTAGCAGGGATTTCGTATTCACTAGGAAGACTTAATTCCCCATCACCCTCCGTGAAGAAATGATTCAATTTCGGGTATTTTTTGAACTGAACATTCTTGCGGTTTGAAAGTCCTTCCTGCCATTTTGTATATTCATTTTTTACTGTTACTTGATAGTCGCGTGCCCCTTGTAGAATCAGTAAAGGCTCCTTTCGTGATTTTGCCACTTCAACTGGACGCCACCTAGAAACATCATACATAAAATGAGGCGATCCAAAATTGTAGTCAGCTGGAGGATTGTCAGGATTGAAAGCAGGATCCTGGATAAAAGCGATCTGTCTTTTTAGTTCATCGATTACTTCCATTGGCGCTCCAAGGTATTGATTCTGATCAATGGCAATGTCAGTCAATGAGCGTGCAGGTGGTGCGAGTAAGATACTTCCTCGGACAAGTGAGGAAGGCGCTTTGCTCAGTATACGTGGCATTGTGCCAGCTCCTAGGCTATGTCCAAGAATGAAAATATTATTTGAATCAATGCCTTCCTGCTGCGCTGCTGATTTTGCTGCATATATGGCATCATCTGTAGTATCACGGTCTAACGTAACAGGTTCTGCACTCATCTTTAACGCGTGTTCTAAGGTGCGTTTTTCATAGCGCAACACTGCAATTCCGTTGGACGAAAGGCCCACCGCAAGGTCTCGTAAGATTTTTGTCCCCAGATATGTACTATCGCGATCATGGATGCCAGCACCATGAACAAGAACCACTACGGGCACCTTTTCACCAGGCTTATGTTTCGGAACCGTTAATGTGGCTGGTAACGGATAGGTAGAACTTCCAATGACGATTTCACGTTCTTGATAGGAAGCAGGTTGATCATAGCTAGGATGCGGGATAATATAAGATTCCGAGGGCGTCCTTACCACAACTTCATCTACTTTCCCGCCAGGTGTGAATTTAAGGAGTAACGGTATGGTAGTTCCTTGGGTAGTTCCTGGAATTTCCACCGTCTGATGGACTAAGTTTCGTTCTTTTATCACGGGGGTTCCCATGCTTTTTATCCCACTCCAACCACTTTGTTTCCACCAGTTTTGTAATGTGTTTGCTGTAAACTTGGATTGAAAAGCAGCAGACGTTAACTGAAGTGCTTCTGCATACTTGCCTTGCTGGAGATATTCAAGAAATAATGATGTACGCTCCGTTAAAGAGACTCGTTTCTTTTCTACAGGTTGTTTCTCACGTGTATCTGCGTGAATAGCTGTTGTTGTAAGCGGAAAAGATGAAATACCTAAAGAAAAGAGTAGGGTAAAGGAAAGTACTGATTTTTGTATTTTCTTTTTTTTATTCATGTTTTAACCTCCAAAATGTGATGGTAAAAAACAGGTATGATAATTCAGGTTCTGTTGTAAAAACGTCTAAACCATTGATATGTTCATGTAAAACCAACAGTTCTGGTTTCGTCGTAATCGCTCTAGCAACTCCTAACCTCTCTTTCTTCCTTCAATTTATATTTTGACTATACGAAACAAAGTTCTCGTTTTTCTTACTTGATTCTTACAAAATCCTTAAGTGTATAACTTGACCTGGATTCCAAAAAACAAAGCGGCATTGCTGAATGGAGATACGAAGATATCCCAACCAAACTGTACCCTATACACCTATTAAGTTAATTATGGGAATTTATATGAAACAGAAGAAAAGTTAAAGCGAAAAGGGAGGTATACAATAGGAGATTTTTTATAAACAATTGAGCGAATAGTGCAGAGTATACATTCAATCTTTAGCTATCCTTTTTAAAATGTTAGCTTTTCGCTTGAACGAATAAATATTCAAAAGAATGTCGCATCTTTCTGGTAGTATTTCTGCTATAATATATAACGTTTTACAATATTATATTTTTAAGGAGAACAACTCATGAAGCGAAAAAAGAGCCATTTAATGGTAATGGCACTTGTTACATCTTTATTATTAACAGCTTGTAATAATAAAGCGAATAAAAGTGACACAGAGGCAAAAAAACAAGTATTAAATGTAACGGTATCAGAAGAAATTCCTTCTCTTGATACTGCGAAAACGATGGATGGTA
Organism: Bacillus cereus group sp. MG4; assembly: GCF_040460055.1. NCBI lineage: Bacteria > Bacillati > Bacillota > Bacilli > Caryophanales > Bacillaceae > Bacillus > Bacillus cereus group sp. MG4. Next base: position 5,274,929 of record NZ_JARVGZ010000001.1, read on the forward strand.
CATCAGCACACATTATGCAAAACATATTTGAAGGGTTGTATGTATTAGATGATCAAGATCAGCCTATTCCAGCGGTAGCAAAATCGTTTAAAAGAAGTGAAGATGGTAAAAAATATACATTTGATTTGCGTAAAGATGCAAAATGGTCAAATGGTGACAATGTAACAGCAAATGATTTTATGTTTGCATGGAAACGTGCAATTACCCCTGAAACAGCGTCTCAATATGCGTCCATGCTCTTTTATGTGAAAAATGCGAAAGAGATCAATAAGGGAACGATGCCTCTTGATGAACTTGGGGTTACGGTTATAAATGATTATAAGTTAGAGGTTGAACTAGAACAGCCAATTCCTTATTTTTTACAGTTGTTAGCACTACCTATATACTTACCACAGCATGAATCATTTTTGAAAGAACAAGGAAAGAATTATGCATTGGAATCTAGTAATCTCATATATAATGGCCCATTTGTATTAGAAAAATGGAAGCATGAACAAGAGTTTCAATTAAAGAAGAATGCTACATATTGGGATGAAAAGAAAGTGAAATTAGACGAGATAAACTTTCAAATTGTAAAGGATACAATGACGGCTGTTAATTTATACGAAGCTGGTAATTTGGATCGAGTGCCTATTAATTCTCAATTTGTAGACAAGTATAAAGGGAATAAGGAATTACATATGTCGAGCGATCCTGGAATTGCTATGCTACGTTTTAATGAAAAAAATAATGCGTTAGCAAATAAGAAAGTGCGTCAATCTATTTCATTAGCGTTAAATAAAGAAGATTTCGTTGCTCACTTTATTAATAACGGGGCAAAACCTGCAAGCGGACTTGTACCAGTTGGTCATATAAATGAAGAGACTGGCAAAGATTTTAGAAAAGAAAACGGAGATCTTTCTTCATATGATTTGCAAAATGCGAAAAAGATTTGGGAAGAAGCGAAAAAAGAGCTTGGAGTAGAGCAAATAAACTTCGAGTTTTTAACGTTTGAACAAGATAATGCAAAACGTATGGCAGAATATATAAAAGGTGATTTAGAAAAGAATTTGCATGGATTAACGATACAAATTAAACAACAGCCATTTAAGCAAAAATTACAGTTAGAACAAACAGGTGATTACGATATAACTATGGCAAATTGGGGACCTGACTATAAAGACCCAATTAGTTACTTAGAGCTATTTACGACGGATAATCAGAATAATAAAATGAATTACTCTAATTCTCGTTTCGATGAATTAATAAAGAAAGCGAAAACTGATTTTGTACTAGAACCAGAGAAACGATGGGGAGCATTGCTAGAAGCTGAGCAGGTATTATTAGAAGATGCAGCTGTAGCACCGCTGTATCATATTGGTTCAGCATATGTACAAAAGGATTACGTAAAGGGAATTGAAAAGCATCAATTTGGTGGTGTTTATACTTATAAGAATGCTTATATCGCTAATGAATAAATACAAAAAACCTTACTTTTTTAAAAAGTAAGGTTTTTTTAAGAGTGCATGGAATAAGGGAATACAGTACAAATCAGCATACAAACAATCTCTTGTTGTAACTATGTTTGTTTTTAATTATATAAAAAATATTATTAGATTATATATTTTGTCATTGATATACTTAAAAGGTAATTGAGGTATTGAGATGAATTGATAGAGATGTTTGTTTATAATTATTTGAGTATTATAAAAAATAGGGGGCTTAAGTGTTTGATTTGAACGGGGCTTTTTCTATATGAATGAATTGGTATGTATAATACTTGGGGGATATTAATTTGGGAATCTCAGGGGATCTTTTGAAGCTAGAAAAAGCAGAGTCAAATTCCATGTACCATTAATTAGGTCCTGGTGTAGGTTTATGGGGATGTGGTTTAGAAGTTAATGTTAAGGAATAAAGGGGATAATTAGTATGAATAAGAAAGTAAAAAGATTTAAATATTTTATGGTTGTATTAGCCTGCATTGCAATTTTTGGTACAATTTTACCTAATGCATTAGATCCAAATGAAACATTAGCAGGTAACATCTCAGTTGCAGTTTTTGGTACAATGGGTACTTGTTTATTATTTTCTATTACTTATTTTATTATAAAAACAGCTATTTTAAGGGGTGGGAAATAAGATGTTACAAAATTTAGAGTTAGAATTTTAATTCATATACATAAAAAAGGAGAATTTCTATGAAATCACTACGTTTATTTATGATCCTCACTCTTGTTGTATTGTTAAGCGCGTGCAATACAGCAACACAAGTTACAAAGGTTCAAAAAAATGGCGAAACGACTTTGAAAATTGGTTCCCTGCAAGGGTATTACGATGTACAAACGCTAAAAGCTGAAAAAGGAAATGTGGAAATCCCTTATGAAGCAGCCGTTGAAGAAGGTACGATTTTATTGCAAGTTACAAAAGATGATAAGGTTATTTATGAAGAAGAAATCACTTCTCAAAAAGAAGGTTTGCTTTCTTTTGAAGCTCCAAAATCCGGATCATATGATTTAATTGTACGCGTGAAGGGTGAAAAAGAGAAAGCAAAAGAAATTCAAATACATACTAAGCTATGAAAAAACGGCAAGGGGAATGCACCCGCTTGCCGTTTCCGTTTTCAGTTGATTCTGTCACAACATATGTTTATCAATTTAAGAGGTGATCTTCCGAAATCCCTCATGAAGTTAAAATAAGAGATGAACAAAAGAAAATGTTATAACTTTGGCATGTTAGTAACGGAATTTATACCTCTCTTTTACATGATAAAAAGACTGGGTTTTATGCATTTTTATTCGAAAGAGATGTAGGTGGTAAAAAGCAAGTAATAGTATTTAGGGGGAGGAACATAGGGTGATGCTCTTATTGGAGAAGGTGTCCTAGACCTTACTACAGATATTGATTATATATAGGGGGAAACACGTTGAAAAGCATTGAAGTTCTAAATACATACATTGAAGGGATTTCTGTTGCAATCCCTATGTGGTTAAAGCATCTAATTGAGGCAGAGGAGATACATCAAAACTATGAGAATGTACAAGTACTTGGTGCATTAAAAACAGATGCAGTGTTGTACTATGTACACCGTACGCTGCAAGTGTTAGATGGACTGTCTTTAGATGAAGAAGCATATCGTATTATTGAAAAGGTACTAACGTATAGTGAGCTTGCAAAGGTAGGATCTTTAAAACAGCGGGAGCAATGGAAGAAAAAAGGGATTAATCTATTGGTACATAACGAGGGTTCTGCTTATATCTTTAGTGATATTCAGTTTATTGAACGTGTAGAGACAAACTTAAACTCTACTGAGTATTTGTTTATTCAAGATTTAATTAGAACACATGGATTAATCGGGCAGTATATACGCGGGGAGGCTCGTTTGGACTCTCATGTTGATTTAATTAACACATATAAAGAAGAATACGGAGACGTTAGGTTAAAGGAGATTCTATACTATCTTAACCAATGCATTATTGAGGGCGTATCAAAAGCTTTGTGGAATGAAGTGAAGAACGATGTGAAGATTACAATTGATGGTCTGTTTGATGGTTATATGGAGCCATTTACTTCTCGTATGCATAGACTCACGCCAAAACATAAGGAGTCAGCATTTGAAAAAGATATAATTATGGGGAGCGAGAAGAGAGACGTTCAAACATTCTTATCTGATAAGGATTTGTGGTATGTAGAACCGTCTATGCACGCTCTTAGCTTCGAGGATATTTGGACAGTTTTTGTTATGTTAAAGAATGAGATAGGCACTAGAAAAGTTCAGCATATACATTTCGAGAAATTGATGCAGCAGTTGCACTATGATTTCAAAGGCGAGAAAAAGGACAACGTATATCGTAAGCGGGTTATTGAGAAGTACCTACGGGAGTACCGTGAGAATGAGAAGCCGAATACAACGCATGTTTCTTTTGAGGTTAAAGTTGATGAAGATATGAAAACTGCGTATGTGTCGTTTCAGTTTTCTGCTGTAGGTGAGGCGTTAATTACCTTCTGTGTAGAGGCAGAAAAGATAGACATGATGCATGCTCGGGCAAATGTACTGCTCTTTGATTTCTTCGGGTTACGAAAGGATGCATATGATAGATTCCATAACGAAGAAGTGTATCTGGAGCATATGAATAGTTCGGCTGACGATAAACGAATTATTCTTGATTATATAAAGGGAGATACGATTGTAGATGTCGGAGCCGGTGGTGGTGTCATGCTAGACATGATTGAAGAAGAGACTGAGGATAAACGAATCTACGGTATCGATATTTCCGAAAATGTGATTGATACGTTAAAAAAGAAGAAACAGGACGAAGGTCGTTCTTGGGACGTCATTAAAGGGGATGCAATCAACTTAGGTAGCTCGTTTGATAAAGAATCGGTTGATACGATTGTATATTCTTCTATCCTTCATGAACTGTTCTCTTATATCGAGTATGAAGGTAAGAAATTCAATCATGAAGTAATTAAAAAGGGGCTACAGAGTGCTTACGAGGTGTTAAAGCCAGGAGGCCGTATTATCATTCGTGATGGCATCATGACCGAAGATAAAAGGTTAATGCGGTTGATTCGTTTTAAAGATGCAGGCGGAATGAAGTTCTTAGAGCAGTATGTTCATGAATTTAAGGGGCGTATAATCCAGTATGAGGTACTTGCAGACAATACAGTCAAAATGCCTGTTAATGATGCGATGGAGTTCTTATATACGTATACATGGGGCGAGGATTCCTTCGTTCACGAGGTGCAAGAGCAGTTTGGAATCTTTACGCCAAACGACTATAAGGATTTCGTAAAGGGTATCTTTGGAGATAAAGTAAACATCGTTCAAGCTATGAATTATTTACAGGATGGATATACACAACATCTTAGCGAGAAAATCGAGTTTACAGATGAGTCTGGGAATGCGGTTGTGCTACCGGATAGTACGTTCTTTATGGTTTTAGAAAAGAAGTAATGATATTGAAAACTTTTAAAAAGTTTAGTTTGTGGGTTTCGATATGTTTGTGGGGACCTCGTTCTAGAGCATATGCAATGATGGGAGATTACATGGAAAGCAAACCTTTCTGTTTATACATTCCAAAAGTATTGCGAAAACAGAAAAAGAACGTAAAAAAAGGGACATGAGTAGGAATATGCCCATGCCCCTTTTTAGATTATATAATTTATTGTACTTCGCATCAGTCGTATGATGATCTAAGAAATGAAAAACGCTCGGTTTCCCATCTTTCGTTAAAAATCCACTATCTTGATTCATTATGCTGAAACGAGTTTTTACGTATAATTTCTATTAAACTCATTTTAATAAAGCATAAAAATTCGTGTCATATGGAATATCATCTTGATACATATAATTTTTTAGAATTCCTTCTTTTTCAAAACCTAATTTTAATAGCACTTTATTGGAAGCCTCATTTTCAAGAAATACAATTGCCCCGATACGCTTTAAATGAATGGTATGGAAACCGTATGATATAACCTCAGAAACAGCTTCAGTAGCATACCCATTTCCCCAGTGTTCAGGAAGAAAGGCATAACTTATATTGGCTCGTTTATGCTCAGAAGACCAATCATGAAACCCGATTGTTCCAATGAGTTCTTTCTTGTCTTTTAATTCGATTCCCCATTTTATACCGCTTCTTGCATTGTAACTGAGCTTAAAGTTATGAATGATTTGTTTTACTTGATCAACATCTTGTAATGGTTTTTGGCCATAATAGCGCAGTACCTTAGTATTAGAAAAGCATTGTAGTATACTCGGTGCATCTTCTTCAGTAAGTTCTCGTAAAATGAGTCGGGCGGTTTTTAATATAGGAAACATGCTTTCACTCCATTTCTTCTGAAACTAGAATGTGTTGTTATTATATAATTTAATCTGAAAATAAAGATTATTCAAGAGAGAAGTATGGTTTTGATTTGTGATAAAATTGATTGTGGAATATATTTCAAAAAGAGGGTTGTATATGGTGAAAAACTCAATTTTAATGGTAGATGATGATCAAGATATTGTTCGATTTGTTAACGCAAATTTAATGCAAGAAGGTTTTAAAGTTTTTAGTGCTCATAATGGGGAAGAGGCTTTAGAAATAATAAATAATAACAGTATTCAACTTGCTATTTTGGATATTATGATGCCACAAATGGATGGAATAGAATTGTGTAGAAGGATTAGAGAGAAACATAGTTTACCAATTATGTTCTTAAGCGCGAAATCATCAGATGTAGATAAAGTAATTGGATTTAGTACCGGGGCAGATGATTATATTGTGAAGCCGTTTAGTACAATTGAATTTATAGCAAGAGTGAAAGCTCAATTAAGAAGGTATACATATTTCAATCAAAATGCTGTCCAAGTAATAGAAAAGAAAATAAATATTAGAGGTTTAGAAATAGATGAAGTGTCTAGAACAGTAGTGTTATATGGGGAAACGATTAATCTTACGAAAACTGAATATGATATTTTGTACTTAATGGCCGCTGCAAAGAATCGTGTGTTCACTATTGAAGAAATATATGAGAGCGTTTGGAAAGAAAGAGCCTATGAAAGTAATAATACAGTAATGGTTCATATTGCAAGATTAAGAAATAAAATTGAAGAGAGTCCAAAAGAGCCGAAGTTTATTCAAAATGTTTGGGGAGTCGGATATAAAATTGAAGATTAAATCATTACAAGGCATTAGAGCTAAGTTTTTTATCGCATTCGTATGTAGCATCTTACTAGCAACGGTAAGTATAATAATGTTTCAAATATTAATTGGAAATATATATAGTCATGTTACTGCATTAGAGGAAAAATATTCATTTTTATATTTAATAGCTTTTTTAATTTTTACTACAATATACTTTGCATTCATGACAAAGACAATGATGAAAAGGTTATCTGAAATAAATAAGAACGTGAAAGAAATAAGTAATGGTAATTTGGAAATACATATACCTATTTCAAAAAATGACGAGATTGGTGAATTAGCAACGAATGTTAATAGAATGGCGAAAAGTCTAAAAGAGTCTATTGAAAATGAAAAAAAATCGCAGGAAATGAAAAATGAAATGATTAGTAATATTTCTCATGACTTACGAACACCTGTAACATCTCTAATCGGTTACGCGGACCTGTTAGGAAATCAGCTTCATTCAAATAGAGAAGAATGTGAACAGTATGTAAGTATATTAAAGCGAAAAAGTTATGAATTAAAAAATCAAGTAGATGATTTATTAGAATATTGTCAAATAAATTATAGGGAGATTGAATTACATAAAAGTGTAGTAAATATGAAAGCGTTCATTGAACAAATCATGATTGATTTTGTACCACAACTAGATGATGCCGATATGAGCTTTTGTATTAATGGTGATAAGGAGTTACATGTGGAAATAGATGTAGCGCTTATGGTGAGGCTATTCGAAAATGTAATTAGTAATAGTATTATGTACGGGAAAGACGGAAAGGATATTTTAATTCAAGTTTCTAAAAGAGACATGAATGCTGAAATAGAAATTAAAAATTTTGGACAATGTATTCCGGATGAGAACCTTCCTTACGTTTTTGAGAAGTTTTATCGCGGTGAAAAATCACGTAGCTCTCATACGGGTGGAAAAGGAATGGGACTTGCAATTGCGAGAAGTATAGCAGAGCTTCATAAAGGGGATATCACTGTGTGCAGTAACGAGAAAGAAACTGTTTTTACTATCGTTTTACCGCATTATAAAGAAATGTAAGAAAGTCGTAAGTATTTCTTTTGTATGTCGTAATTTTCACTTCTTATTATGTAGTACAAGGATAGGAGAGTGGGGATACAACATGTGGAAGAAATATGTATTAGTAATTTTAATTGCTTTGCTAATTGCAAGTTGGAGTGTAGTTTATTTAGCTAATGGTGTTATATCAGTTATTGTTTGGTGGAGTATACAAGCTTTTAGTTTAGTATCAATCGTTATTTTGATAGGGGCAGTATTACTATTTGTGTGGGAAGGCATTTTCAGAAAGCAAATAGATAGAATACTACTCTCCATCGTTCTTTTCTCTATAATCGGAGCTTGGCCTTTAGGGTGGTTTGCTAACATAGGGAGAGTTGCTTATCCAGCAGATGTACAGTCTATGAGCCCTAAAATAGTCGTTCGTTTTCCCTTAAATGAAAGAGCACTAGTGGGCTGGGGTGGTGATCGATTAGAAACGAACTATCATGTTATAAAACCAAATGAACGATGGGCATATGATATTCTTATTCCGCCTGCTGAAGTGAAAAGTAGTAAGTTAGAGGATTATGGAATATATGGAGCGAAAGTAATGGCACCAGCTTCTGGAACAGTTGTATCAATCAATAACGATGAAAAAGATGTAGTTCCAGGATCGGATAATTTTGAGTCAATGGCGGGGAATCATATTTATTTGCGACTAGATGAATCAGGGACATTTTTGATTCTTGCCCATTTAAAAAAAGGATCAATTAAAGTGAGGGAAGGCCAACATGTAAATGAAGGAGAGGTACTTGCTCAAGTTGGTAACTCAGGAAGTTCAAGTGAGCCGCATTTACATATTCATCATCAAAGGCAGGATCCATCCAAGGTGAGCATATTTCTTTCGGAAGGATTACCACTTTACTTTCGAACTGAAAAAGGTACGATAATGCCAGAAAGAGGTACATACATAAGTGGTAATGAAAAAAGGTATTCCAGTTTTATTGGAATACCTTTTCTCATTACCCTACAAATGTTTGATACAGTAAGAAAATATTTAAAATGATAACAAGTGCAGCGATAATCCAAGCGATAAAGGTTGTTATGCGGTGGTTAACGAGTGCACCCATAATTTTTTTACTGCTTGTAAACATGATAAGTGGTACTAATGCAAAAGCAATACCGAATGATAAGACGACTTGGCTCATGACTAAAGCGTAAGTTGGATTTACACCTAAAGCGATAATAACTAATGGTGGAATCATTGTAATAAAGCGGCGTAAGTATAACGGAATATGCATTCGAATGAAACCTTGCATAATAATGTCCCCTGACATTGTACCGACAGAAGAGCTAGATAGTCCTGCTGATAAGAGCCCAATCCCAAATAACGCAGCTGATACAGGACCGACTAAAGTACTGAACTGGTTAAAAGCAACATCAAGGTCTTCGACATGTAAGCCATTTTTAAAGAATAGTGCAGCAGCAACAATTAACATACTCGCATTAATTGCTCCAGCGATAACCATTGCAATAATAATATCGATAAACTCGAAACGGAAAATCTTTTTCTTTTGTTCATCAGTTGTTCCGACTACGCGGCGTTGTGTTAATGCAGAATGTAAATAGATTGCATGTGGCATAACTGTTGCACCTAATATACCTGCTGCAAGTAATATACTGTCGACACCTTGGAATTTTGGAATAAATAGTCCTGAAAGAAGAGGACTTAATTCTGGTTTTGCATAAAAAACTTGAATCCCAAATGCTATTACTACGATAAAAATCATCCCTGTAATAATAGCTTCTAGTGGGCGAAATCCTCTGCGTTGAAACTCGAGAATAATAAATGATCCGACTGCTGTAATTAAAGCAGCTGGTAACATCGGAATTCCAAATAATAAATACAATCCGAGTGCTGCCCCGATAAATTCAGCTAAATCTGTAGCCATAATAACGAGTTCACCTTGAATCCATAAACCAATAGACACAGGCTTTGGAAAGTGTTCGCGAGCTATTTCAGGTAAATTATTTCCCGTAGCTATTCCTAATTTAGCTGATAAAGTTTGAATTAATACTGCCATTAAGTTAGAAGCGAATATAACCCATAATAGTAAATATCCATATTGTGAACCAGCTGCGATATTTGTAGCAAAGTTACCAGGGTCAATATAAGCAACTGACGCGATAAAAGCGGGTCCTAAAAACGGTAATAGTCTTTTCCAACCTTTCGTTTCTCCACTTAAAGCTAAGTGTGCTGATTGAACAGTTGTACTTTGTGAAGGGACTTGTTCATCTTTTGTTATATCTTTATTCATAGTAGTTTTCCCCTTTGAAATGTTAACTTGATGAAATTATTGTAAGTATTCTTATTGTTTATTTCAATACATTTAAATGTATTGGATGATATTTATATTTGAACATAAATGTTTCCTTAGTGCAAATTATATGCCTTAATGCAATGGATGGTGTGGTGTTATAAAAAATTGGGAGTTTATGGTGTGATGACGTGGGGAAACATAATGAATTAAAGGGCTATTTTTGAAATTTATGTGAACATAAAGCCGATAATATAGCATATTAATTGATGGAATTGCATTTGTATGATATATAATATATTGGGATTGCAACATAACCATAGTGTTTTGGTGTGTAATCTTGTTTTTTATTTTTGTTAACTGATAGAAAATAGTATAAAGAAAAGAAAATGGGATTCATTTTCTTATTATATATGTTTTGATATGAACGTTAACTTATACATGATTTTAAAAATTAGATAGGTGGTAGAAATACATTGGCAACTACAAAACCATATAGAGTATTACTATATTACATGTACACAACAATTGAAAACCCAGAAGAATTCGCGGCAGAGCATTTAGAATTTTGTAAATCACTTGAGTTAAAAGGAAGAATTCTTGTAGCGACAGAAGGAATTAATGGAACTTGTTCTGGAACTGTTGAGCAAACAGAGAAATACATGGAAGCAATGAACAATGATCCACGTTTTGCTGGAATCGTTTTTAAAATTGATGAGGCAGATGAACATGCATTTAAGAAAATGCACGTACGCCCTCGTCCAGAGTTAGTTACACTTCGTCTAGAAGACGACATTAATCCGAAAGAAATAACTGGTAAATATTTAGAGCCAACAGAATTCTATGAGGCAATGAAACAAGAAGATACAGTTATCATTGATGCACGAAATGATTATGAGTTTGATTTAGGACACTTTAAAGGTGCGATTAAACCTGATATTGAATCATTCCGTGAATTACCAGATTGGATTAGAGAAAACAAAGAAACACTTGAAGGTAAAAAGATTTTAACATATTGCACAGGCGGAATTCGTTGTGAGAAGTTTTCTGGTTGGTTAGTTCGTGAAGGTTATGAGGATGTAAGTCAGCTTCACGGCGGTATTGTAACGTACGGAAAAGACCCAGAAGTACAAGGTGAGCTTTGGGATGGACAATGTTACGTGTTCGATGAGCGTATCGCTGTACCAGTAAACCAAAAAGAACATGTTATCGTTGGTAAAGACCACTTTACAGGTGAACCTTGTGAGCGCTATGTAAACTGTTCAAATCCAGAATGTAATAAGAAGATTTTATGTTCTGAAGAAAATGAAGCGAAATATTTACGTGCATGTTCTCATGAATGTCGTGTAAGCCCACGTAATCGCTATGTAATACAAAATGAATTAACTGAAGAACAAGTAGCTGCTACATTAGAGAAAATCGAAGCAGGGAAATAAGCGGAATTTATATATTTGAAAACAGATGGTAGCATCATGCTACCATCTGTTTTTTATTTAGTATCATCTTTCTCTTTCACAGCAGAAAGTACAGTTTGTTTTACCCATGATTTTCTTCGTTTATGTTGTAGACTCCATTGATATAAACTTTGCGCGCCTAAAATAAGTGAAATGACGATGCCGCTGATTGCTATTAAAAGTGCGAAAAATTCAAGTGGCGACGAGATTTTGTTTGAATCGGTGTTTCTTAAAAGATCGATCATAGTAAACCCTAACATTTGGCCTACTACAGAGTAGAGCGTTAAAATTAATAATAAAAGACTATCTTTTTTAGAGGCGACATTTTCTTGATATTTAAACAAACTGTCAAGATTTTGTTTTGCATTCGAGTATAGTACTTGAATATTAAATAGTTTTCTTAAGCGGAAGAAAATATCTTCACTCTGTGATTGGGATACTAACTCTAAAGAAAAGTAATTTGCTGTAAATGAATTGATTGAATAAATTAATTTCTCTATTTCATTTGTATCTTGTTCAATATTTAACTCGGCATAAGCGTTGGCCATCTTTAATAAAACAACTTTATGAAATAAGTTTAATAATAAAGCGTAATAAAACTCCCCGTACATTTGACCAGCGAGTTTAGCGATTGCTTGCTCACCTTCATTTGTTATACATGTAAAAATATGTTCTTCCATAACAAAGTAGCGATTAGGAGCCCATCTTTGATAAGAATGTTTTATTAAATAATCTTGAATATAAGGAACATTATTTGCGCTAATATAGGGCTTACCATCGTCTGTTAATCCGGAAAGGCTGGAAGTACGATAAACATCCACTTCATTCAGGTCCATATCTTCTTTTATAGATAATAACGTTTGTACATACATTCTTTGGTCTTCAAAGAAAGGAAAGGTTTGAAAGTAAGAGCTCCGCAATCTCTTTTTCTCAAAGAAGTCTGTTACACCGTGAAATAAATCACCGAATATAAGTTTTTCCACTTGTGAGTATTGTTTTCCGTTACATTCAATACAAATAGTCTCGTTTGTATCATTTTTAGTTTCAAGTACACGGAAGCGGGCGGCGAATTCGATTGCTTCTGATAATGTCATGTTTGGAGCGGTTTCTACTTCTGTCCGAATTGTTAAGAAGCCAAGCTCATAAGGGCAAAGTGTTACATCAATAGAATGAATCTTGAAGGGAACGGAAATAAGATTTGTTGTTAAATGTCCAGTTAAGTTAAGGTCTTTAGAATAGCGTTGTAATCCTTTTTGATGCTCTGAGTGAGGAAATAGAATTTTATTTGTAAATGAAAGATAGTATGCTTCCATATTTTGATGTGAAACTTGAAACTTTCCGTAGTATGTATTTTCATTTTCAAGATGATCGAGTCGAAAAGGGCGGAAATCATTTTTCTGTAAGAAAGGGAACATATTTTGTTCATATCCAGTTTTAAAAGAAAACGGGAATATAAATTGAAATATAGCTGTTGCTACATCTTTTTCCTCGATTGTTTGTATTGCCTCCATTTACATTGTTTCCTTTCCATATATGCTATAAAAACAACATACCCAAATTTATATGAAAATAACCACTGTTTAACACTCTATTAAGAATGAAAATTCAGCTTATTTAGTGGGGGGACAGGTATAATGTTATGTATACGAAAAGTTATAAAATTGTATTTTGAAAAGGGGGATGTTGTATGCGTATTTTAGTATTAGGAGCTGGTGGCGTCGGAGGCTTTTTTGGAGGGCGATTAGTAGAAAAGGGAGAAGATGTTACGTTTCTTGTTCGTAGTAAAAGAAAACAGCAATTAGAGGAAAGGGGACTTGTTATTCGTAGTGTCAATGGGGATTTTTCCTTCCAACCGAAATTAATAACGAAAGAAGATCGAACTTCTCCATTTGATGTCATTTTATTTTCAACAAAAGCGTATCACTTAAACGAGGCAATTCAAGATTTGAAGCCGTTTGTAGGTGAAAATACTGTCATCATTCCATTGTTAAATGGTATTGCTCCTGTATCACTATTACAAAAAGAATTTGGTGAAGAGAAAGTGATTGGCGGTCTATGCTTTATCGAGACGACGTTAAACGATCAAGGAGAAATTGTACAAACTAGCGCTGCCAACAGACTTCTGTTTGGAGAAATGAAGTTTCAAGATTCAGAGAGAATACAGCATATTGCTAAAGCATTTGCAGGTACGAAATCTAGTTTTGTTTTAAGTGAAAATATTACGCAAGATATGTGGCATAAATATTTATTTATTACTGTAATGTCAGGTGTGACAACATTAATGCGTGCACCGATAGGACCGATTCGCGAAAGTGAAGGTGGACGCGATTTTATCCAAAACTTATTTGAAGAATGTGTGCAAATCATGAGATCTATAGAAGCACCAGTTAAGGATGATATTGCTCAGGAACACATGAAAACAATTGATAAAATTTCGTATGATATGAAGTCATCGATGCAACGTGATATGGAAAAAGGTTCGTCCATTGAAGGCGAGCACTTACAAGGATACTTACTAGATTTAGCAGAACAATTTTCTATAGAAGCACCATTATTAGGGGCAGTATATCAAAATTTGAAAGTGTATGAAGAAATGACCTTTAACAGGTCAGCAATAGAATTGGATGTATGAAAAAATAAAAAAGAAAGCAATATATAAGTATATTGCTTTCTTTTTTATGACAAATTATTTATTTCTTTTCGTTCTATCTGTCAAATTTATTTCCTGTTCACGTTTACCGTATAATTGATTAATTTCATTTGCTAACGCATCTAAATAGGAATCGGAAAAAATAGGCTTCTTTTCTTTAGACATATGGGTCTCCTTTATCGATTTTTTAGTATTCATTATGTATATTTACTGGCGGATTATGCGCAATCATTTTAAATTTTTTCTTTTTCAAAATTTTTGTTTACATTTTGAAAATAAAGGAGTATTATAATCCACAGTTTCAATTTTCTAAATCGCTGAAACCGCATGGTGCGGGGGACCCGTTCTTATGGATTAATACTTAATCCAATGGGGTGAATCCTTGAAAAAGGTAGGGCTACTCATAGGCCCGAATCCGACAGCTAACCTCGTAAGCGTTATATTGAGAAGGAAGGTGGAGCTTGTGCGACAAAAAATATAATGTCTACAAGTCTATTTCGTTATGGCTTGTAGACATTTTTTGTTTTCTGAAGAAATAGTTTATCCGCTGTAACTAGCAGAAAAGTTCGTACAAAATTATTGGAGAGTGGACAGCAGTGGTTTCATCTATTAAAAGATTTTTAATTGGAAGACCGTTAAAATCAACTGAGCTTGGAGAACAAAAGCTTAATAAAACGAAGGCGCTAGCCATTTTATCTTCTGACGCATTGTCATCGGTCGCATACGGACCAGAGCAAATATTAATCGCATTAGCAGGTCTTGGAGCAATAGCTTATTGGTATTCTATTCCGATCGCTGTTGGGGTATTAGTATTATTGACAGCCCTTATTTTATCTTATCGCCAAATTATTTTTGCTTATCCGCATGGCGGGGGCGCATATGTTGTATCAAAAGAAAATTTAGGGATGAATCCAGGCTTAATTGCTGGAGGATCTTTATTAGTCGATTATATTTTAACGGTTGCGGTAAGTGTGTCTGCAGGTACAGATGCGCTAACATCTGCTTTTCCTAGTTTACATGCACATAATGTAATCATTGCGATTATATTTGTTATATTTATTACTATTTTAAATTTAAGAGGGGTAACGGAATCAGCTTCCGTTTTAGCATATCCTGTTTATTTATTCGTTTTAGCACTATTTATATTAATTGGTGTAGGGATATATAATATTTTAACGGGACACGTTTCACCGACTTTACACACGCCAATTGGAACGCCAGTTGCAGGAATTAGTTTGTTTTTACTGTTACGAGCATTTGCATCGGGTAGTTCGGCTTTAACAGGTGTAGAGGCGATCTCTAACGCAATTCCAAACTTTAAGGATCCTGCACCTAACAATGCAGCGAAAACATTGCTTGCAATGGGAGCATTACTTGCAGTGTTATTTTCAGGGATTGTTTTCTTAGCTTATTATTACGGAATTACTCCAAGTAAAGAAGTAACAGTTGTTTCTCAAATTGCTGAACAAACATTTGGACGTAATTTCATGTACTATTTCATACAAGGTACAACAGCTTTAATATTAATCCTTGCTGCTAACACAGGGTATTCTGCATTCCCGCTATTAGCAGTTAACCTTGCAAAAGACAAATTTATACCGAGAATGTTTACGATTAGAGGAGACCGCCTAGGTTACTCAAACGGTATTATTATACTTGGAATTGCTTCGATTATTTTAATTGTAGCTTTCCAAGGGCAAACAGAACATTTAATTCCGTTATATGCAGTAGGTGTATTTATTCCGTTTACACTCTCTCAAACGGGGATGGTATTAAAATGGCTTCGTGAAAAACCTGAAGGATGGGCTTTGAGATTAACGGTCAATTTAATTGGTGCAGTCATTAGTTTTATTGTAATGAGTATGTTCTTTTTAACTAAGTTCGCACAAGTTTGGTCAATCCTTATTTTCTTACCTGCCATCATCTTCTTGTTCCATAGAATTAAGACGCATTACGATGCAGTGGGTGATCAATTAAGTTTAAAAACTTGTGAGCCACTTGTTCCAATTGAGGGAAATGTAATTGTTGTTCCTGTAGCTGGTATGACGCATGTAGTAGAAAATTCATTGAACTATGCGAAGGCTCTTTCGGCAGATCAAGTTATTGCTGTATATGTTGCTTTTGACAGAGAAGAGGAAAAGAAATTTGAAGAGAAATGGAAGAAGTGGCAACCTGAAGTAAGGCTTGTTACCTTACATTCTCATTATAGAAGTATTATTCAGCCACTAACAAAGTTTATTGATACAGTACAATATAAAGCGAGTGAGTCAAATTACCGAGTTACTGTAGTTATACCACAGTTCATTCCGAAAAAAGGTTGGCATAACATTCTTCATAATCAGTCTAGTTTACTCATTCGTGCGTATTTACTCTATAAAAGAAATGTTGTTATTACGACAGTTCCATATCATTTGAAAAAGTAAGAAGATTTTTTAAGGATAGCTTTACGAAAGTGAAGCTATCCTTTTTGTGTATACACTATGCATAATTGCATATGGGTCTGGAAGTTATATTGATATAATTTTTTCGTCTATGAATAAGTAGAGGTTTTTGTTGTGATATATGGATATTTCAATTGAAAAAGTGAAGCGGATTATATTTTGAAATAAGGACAGGAAAGCTTGAAAATAAAGGGAATGAAAATACTTCTTTACGATAGATAAATAGCTGTGTTTAAATGACCTTACAGTACAAAACTTACATGAAAACAAAACGAAATTTCATAATTCTGTACGAAAATTATTTTAAAATGAATAGTATTTCCGTGTAATATATTCACTGTACAAATGTGGGAATGGTGTTGAGATAGAAAAATTATACAACCTTATTCATACTAACCACATATGAAAAGTTATGAAATGTTTTATAACAATAAGTAAGTACTGTAGCAATAAAAGTTGGGAGAGATGGTTCATACGTGAGTCACGATGAGAACGTTCTCTATTTTAACCATCTCAAACTATATGCAAGAAAACAGAATAATAAAATGCGATAGTAATAGTTGCTAATACATAGGAGGAGTTAAAGTGAAAAAGACTTTAATTACAGGGTTATTGGTTACAGCAGTATCTACGAGTTGTTTTGTTCCTGTAAGCGCTTACGCTAAAGAGGGGAAAACAGAAGTGAAAACAGTATATGCACAAAATGTAATTGCTCCAAATACATTATCCAATTCAATTAGAATGTTAGGGTCACAGTCACCACTTATACAAGCATACGGATTAGTTATTTTACAACAGCCAGACATTAAGGTGAATGCGATGAGTAGTTTGACGAATCATCAAAAGTTTGCAAAGGCAAATGTACGAGAGTGGATCGATGAATATAATCCGAAGCTAATCGACTTAAATCAAGAGATGATGAGATATAGTACTAGATTTAATAGTTATTATAGTAAGCTCTATGAACTAGCAGGAAACGTAAATGAAGATGAACAAGCAAAAGCAGATTTTACAAATGCATATGGAAAATTACAATTGCAAGTACAAAGCATCCAAGAGAGTATGGAGCAAGATTTATTAGAGTTAAATCGATTTAAAACGGTATTAGACAAAGATAGTAGCAACTTATCAATTAAAGCTGATGAAGCAATAAAAACACTACAAGGATCAAGTGGAGATATTGTGAAATTAAGAGAAGATATTAAAAGAATTCAAGGGGAAATTCAAGCGGAATTAACGACTATTTTGAATAGACCTCAAGAAATTATTAAAGGTTCTATTAATATCGGTAAACAAGTATTTACAATTACAAATCAAACTGCGCAAACGAAAACAATTGATTTTGTTTCTATCGGTACTTTAAGTAATGAAATTGTAAATGCTGCTGATAGTCAAACGAGGGAAGCAGCTCTTCGCATTCAGCAAAAGCAAAAAGAGTTATTACCACTTATTCAAAAGTTATCACAAACTGAAGCAGAGGCGACACAAATTACATTCGTTGAAGATCAAGTAAGTAGCTTTACAGAACTAATCGATCGTCAAATTACAACTTTAGAAACGTTATTAACGGATTGGAAAGTTCTAAACAATAATATGATCCAAATTCAAAAGAATGTTGAAGAAGGCGCATATACAGATAGTAGTTTACTGCAAAAACATTTCAATCAAATTAAAAAAGTAAGTGATGAAATGAATAAACAAACGAATCAATTTGAAGATTACGTTACAAACGTTGAAGTACATTAAGCAGAAAAATAATTAGCGATATAGGGAGAGAAGAAAAATGACAAAAAAACCTTATAAAGTAATGGCTCTATCAGCACTTATGGCAGTATTTGCAGCAGGAAACATTATGCCAGCTCATACGTATGCAGCTGAAAGTACAGTGAAACAAGCTCCAATTCATGCGGTAGCAAAAGCTTATAATGACTATGAAGAATACTCATTAGGACCAGAAGGCCTAAAAGATGCAATGGAAAGAACAGGTTCAAACGCTTTAGTAATGGATCTGTACGCTTTAACAATTATTAAACAAGGTAATGTTAACTTTGGTAATGTATCGTCTGTTGATGCGGCTTTAAAAGGGAAAGTAATTCAGCACCAGGATACAGCTAGAGGAAATGCGAAGCAATGGTTAGATGTATTAAAACCACAGCTTATTTCAACGAATCAAAATATTATTAATTACAATACGAAATTCCAAAACTATTATGATACGTTAGTTGCTGCGGTAGATGCAAAAGATAAAGCGACTCTTACGAAAGGTTTAACTAGATTATCAAGTAGTATTAATGAAAATAAAGCGCAAGTAGATCAGTTAGTAGAAGACTTGAAGAAATTCCGAAACAAAATGACGTCCGATACGCAAAACTTCAAGGGTGATGCAAATCAAATTACATCTATATTAGCTAGTCAAGATGCTGGAATTCCGCTTCTGCAAAATCAAATTACAACGTACAATGAAGCAATTAGTAAATATAATGCAATAATTATCGGCTCATCTGTTGCGACAGCACTAGGCCCAATTGCAATTATCGGTGGTGCAGCAGCTGTAGGCGGTGGTACAGCTGGAATCGTATTAGCGAAGAAAGAGCTTGATAATGCACAAGCTGAAATTCAAAAAATAACAGGACAAGTTACAACTGCTCAATTAGAAGTAGCTGGGTTAACGAACATTAAAACACAAACGGAGTATTTAACAAATACAATTGATACTGCAATTACAGCGTTACAAAACATTTCAAATCAATGGTACACAATGGGATCAAAATACAATTCTTTACTTCAAAATGTAGATTCAATTAGTCCAAACGACCTTGTTTTCATTAAAGAAGATTTAAACATTGCGAAAGATAGCTGGAAAAACATTAAAGACTATGCAGAAAAGATTTATGCTGAAGATATTAAAGTAGTAGATACGAAAAAAGCATAATTGGATACGAACCGTTAGAGCGTTAAGTATTGATGAATGATTTGAAGCTCCTGTTCAGTTGTGAGCAGGAGCTTTTTATACCCTTATAAAGAAAATAGGTGAAAAGTATGCAGAAACGATTTTATAAAAAATGTCTTTTAACGTTAATGATTGCTGGAGTGGCAACGAGTAACGCATTTCCTTTACATCCTTTTGCAGCAGAACAAAACGTAAAAACATTGCAAGAAAGTGCGGAAAATTATTCGCTAGGGCCAGCTGGATTCCAAGATGTTATGGCGCAAACGACATCGAGCATATTTGCAATGGATTCATATGCAAAATTAATTCAAAATCAGCAAGAGACTGATTTGAGTAAAATAAGTTCCATTAATAGTGAGTTTAAAGGAAATATGATTCAGCACCAAAGAGATGCAAAAATTAACGCAGCGTATTGGTTAAATTATATGAAGCCTCAAATTATGAAAACAGATCAAAATATTATTAATTACAATAATACTTTTCAAGCGTATTATAATAGCATGCTAGTAGCGATTGAACAAAAGGATAGTGGAAAATTAAAAGCGGATTTAGAAAAGTTGTATGCGGATATTGTAAAAAATCAAAATGAGGTAGATGTATTGTTAGGGGATTTGAAAGCTTTTCGCGATAGAATGGCGAAAGACACAAATAGTTTTAAAGAGGATACAAATCAATTAACAGCAATTTTAGCAAGTACGAATGCTGGCATTCCAGCTCTAGAGCAACAAATAAATACATATAACGATTCAATCAAAAAGAGTAATGATATGGTCATTGCTGGTGGCGTACTTTGCGTAGCACTAATAACATGTCTTGCTGGCGGACCGATGATTGCGATTGCGAAAAAAGATATCGCAAATGCAGAAAGAGAAATCTCCAATTTAAAAGATAGAATTTCTGGCGCACAAGCAGAAGTGGCAATATTGACAGATGTAAAAAATAAAACAACAAATATGACTGAAACAATTGATGCAGCAATTACAGCACTGCAAAATATATCAAATCAATGGTATACAGTAGGGGCAAAATATAATAATTTACTGCAAAACGTAAAAGGAATCAGCCCTGAAGAATTTACGTTTATAAAAGAAGATTTACATACAGCGAAAGATAGCTGGAAAGATGTAAAAGATTATACAGAAAAATTACATGAAGGCGTGGCGAAGTAAACAGTGGACTAGTTCTGCTGTTTATTTTTTTATCCTGTTTTTTGTGAGAGGTGGATTTGTAATTTGATAAATAAATTTGCCGTGTGTTTTATCAATGTAGCTTTGCGGTAATATTA
The DNA here is from genome assembly GCF_040460055.1 of Bacillus cereus group sp. MG4. Lineage (NCBI taxonomy): Bacteria > Bacillati > Bacillota > Bacilli > Caryophanales > Bacillaceae > Bacillus > Bacillus cereus group sp. MG4. The sequence continues at coordinate 5,295,680 of NZ_JARVGZ010000001.1, forward strand.
CTTCATGAATAAAAAAATGCCTATGTTCAAGGAGGATATTTTTACCCAAACCTCCGAAACAGGAGAATTAGCTTAATTCATTAGAAGGTTATACATCACAGAAGTTAATGTATAATGATGGTGATATTGGTATTATTCCGCAAGAAGTTAGAGACAAATTAGTCGGAAAAGAATTTAAATCATTTGATGATTTTAGAGAGGGATTTTGGAAAACACTTGCTGATTCAAGTTATGCTGGAGAATTTAGTCCTATGGATATAAAAAAGCTTATGAAAAACGGTAAGGCTCCTTACTCACCAAGAACGGAACATTATGGTAACCATAATAAATATATATTGCATCATAAACTGTATATTGATAAAGGTGGAGATGTCTATAATCTAATGATTGTATCTCCTAAAATACATCAAAATGTTTTAGATCCCGCATACCATTTCGGGAACAAAGGGTTATAAATTAAATGAAAGGATGAAAAATTTGATATGTAAATTGATGAAAACAGAACTGCTTGAGCTTGTAAAAAAAATTTATGATCTTGATTTACCTGAGGATGAACACAGTAACTATGTTCATCAATTTAATAACTCTGGTGTACCTCACCCTGCTCCAAGTGATTTGATTTTTTGGAATGATGAAGAATTGACTCCCGAAGAAGTAGTAGAAATAGCATGGAATTACAAATAAAAATAAAAGTGGGATAAAACAGCTCCTTTATGGGCCTGTATTATAACCAGAAAATCTATTTAAGATAGCGTTGCATATCCCCGGGGTACAGTTCAAGACGCTATAATTGGCGTCTTTTTTATTCATTAACTTACGTTTGAATGCAGTGCTCGAATTTTTTGCCAAAATCTTAAGTCTAATACATATCATAAAAACATTCAGTACTTATTTTGTTTATCTCTAAACCAAATTTTCAATGATTGTTTTAAATAAATATGAAGTTTTTAAAAGAAACGTACGTTCTTATTTAGGTTGATATGATATACTAATAATGTAAATATATTCCGTATTTCTGTATCTGAAATTTCAGACATACGAGAGAATGGTTATTATCATATATAAATGATATAACGATGAATTTATAAAAGAACTAGGGAGGCAGAGAAGATGGCAGTCAGTACATATCAGTTGTTTCAACATCTTAATATAACAGGGGAACAAGAAGAATTAGCGTTACGTTACTTGCAGACGAGAGATGAAGAAATTTTAAAGCATATAGAACAAACGACGATTCGTGACAATAAACGTAGTGATTTTGCTTGGCAGTTTATGAGTGATTTTAGGGAAACGTATAAGCAAGACGCATGTTTTTTTCGGTTATTTTATTACTTGCTTGAAGATCAACTGTTGAACGTTCTTCTCGTACGCTTTTCACATATGAGTTTTCTAGATATAAAAGTTTATTTTGAAAAAAGCGGTCTTGCATTTGATAGTCTTGTAGAATTGGCGTGTAAGTATTTAACAAATCTTTCCCGTTCTGTAAATGAAGCGGATGTTTTTCTTAGGGAATTAATAAGGGAGAATCCAAAGTACATAGAAGAGAAGTTGCAAGTTATAACAGGTCGACCAAAGATGGTTTTGCTTCTGCATATGCTAGATGCAGATTATGAGAGATTTCTTACGTACAGTTCTTTATTGGAGGAAGAGCTGCAAGAGCATGCGGAGTTTATATTGAAACTGGATGGGGCACAAGAGAAGATAGAATTGGCGAAAAGATACGTTCAAGGTGAATCTGATAGTGAAGTTTCTGTTGGTTCATCTTTACCTGATGTAACCTGGCACCTATTATTTCGTGTTTATCAGCATTCAAATGTGGCAAGACGATATATTGACTTGTTAGCGAAACGTTCTGTTAAAAATTTTATGGATTATGCAACGGATCATGTGTGTCATGTTCTTGATCAGTTTGGAAATCATGTAAGAACAAGGGGTTTTGATAAACAAGCGTATGAAACCAGTCTAAACTTGTGCGAACAATTCGGTGTTTCAGAGGAAAGGTTTTTTGCATATCGTCTTACATGGCGTCATTTAGGCGTCTTTAACTCCGACAAAGTATATGAATATCAATTATTGCTTCGTATGGTGGAAGAACAGCCAGAATTTGTTCAGTGTACGCTGCAATATTTAAGTCAAAGTCATTATCTTTTCGTGGTGATGCTTTTGGCGGAAAAAGGATACGAATTTAATCGAAACAGATTACGTGAAGAATTTTTAACGATTGCCCTTGAGTCCGAATCATCTGACATACGCGATACATATCGTGACTATTTAGTTGGCAAATTATCATTTGAAGATATGAAGCAAGTGCTTGAGAGTTCAAAGCAGCAAAATAATTACCGAGGAATGTCTGTTTTAGCAATTGCACTCCTTTGGGATATAGAGGAAGCGGTAAAGAGGGAAGCAGCACTCAAACTTCAATTTGGAAATGACTATAATTATAAATTATATGAACTTCTGCAACAGTATTCTCATAAGGAAGGTTCGCTTGAACGAATGTTGGAAGATCTTCTATCCTACGGTTTATCGAAGGAGAAACTTGTTTATTATTCAGTTAAACAAGCTGCTCGGCACAGTGAGGAGGAAAGTAAGGCAAAAGAAGCACTCGTTCGTTTATTTGTAAAAGAACAGGCATATGTGACAGGAGTATTTACTGAGTATCCTGTAGATGAACGGATTTTCATTTTGGATGAGCTAGCAAAGTATGATGGGGTTAAAACGCGTGCTCTTCTTATTCAAAGTCTTGGAGATTCCTCTAAAAAAGTACGTACTGCCGCAGTCGAGTTTCTTACAAAAGATGTGGAAGCTGCAGATGATGTAGCGAAGGAATTGAATAGTAGAAAGAAAGTCGTACGCGAAAATGTAATGCAAACACTTTTAAACTATAAATCTGAAAAATATACACAACTTGTGCAAGAAGCTTTGCAAGAAAAGAAAAATGCTTCCTTGATGGAGAAGTTTGCTCCGCTGCTTGGCGATGGAGACCTAGAAGGAGTATCAGGAAGTATCGAAGCTTTTTGTACACGTATTTTAACACCACAAAAAAGAAACGCACTCGTGCAGTGGCTCGGATTTGAACCACAAATTCGTCTTCGTGATTCCGATGTAATTGCGGATGCAACGCTTCCGCTTGCTTATTTTCAGCAGTATGTATCGGAGTCTGTAATTGAGAAAAAGGAAGCGGTGGAAGTGATAGGTGCAGCTTTAAATGAACAAGATTTGAAAGGAAATATACAAGCAATCTATCAGCTGTGGATTTCTCAAGGAGCGGAGGCGAAAAAGCGCGGTATTCTTTCGATGTATAGCGTTCATAGTGATGATGAAATGGCGCTACTGCTCAAAAAGCAGATTGATGAGTGGGCTGTTGGCATGCGCGGAGCTATCGCTGCAGCAGCTGTTCAGGCGTTGGCGTTGTCTTCGTCGCATCTTGCACTTATGACGATTAATACTATAGCATTCAAATATAAACATAAACAGGTGCGTAATGCTGCGAAAGAAGCGTTGAGTCTCGCTGCTAAAACACGTGGTATAACAGAAGAAGAACTAGAGGATCAGCTTGTTCCGGACCTTGGTTTTAATAAACGCGGTGAAAAGACAATTGATTACGGAAGTAGGATGTTTACTGCCTATTTAACGCCCAACCTGAAAATCGAGTTAAAAACAGAAGAAGGAAAACGAATAAAGTCGCTTCCGAAACCAAATGCAAAAGATCATGTGGAAAAAGCAGAAGAGGCTAAGGTGGAGTTATCATCTATAAAGAAACAGCTTCGAAGTATCATTAGTATGCAAACGCAACGTCTTGAAATGGCACTTTCTCTTAATCGTTATTGGTCGCAACATACATGGAAGTCTTTGTTTGTGGAAAATCCAATTATGCAGCAATTTGCTATCTCACTTATTTGGGGCGAGTATAAGGAAGGAAAGTTGCTTGCGACTTTTCGTTATATGGAAGACGGCACATTCAATACGGTTGACGAAGAAGAGCATGAACTTGCGCCAGACACTGTTATCGGTCTAATCCATCCGCTAGAATTTTCCAAAGAGGAAAGGGAATTATGGAAGGAACAATTAGAAGATTATGAGGTTATCCAACCATTCCCGCAAATTGTTCGCGAAGTATTTCTGGCGGCGGAAGATGAGAAAGTAACTGTGGAAAGGTTTGGGGGCATTCAAATCAATGGTCGGTCGCTGTTTGGTAAGTTAACGAAGTACGGTTGGAATCGCGGATCAGTTGAAGACGCTGGTGTGTATTATTCTTTCTATAAAGAAGACGCTCGCACAGGATTAGGGGCGGAGCTTGCATTTGAAGGTGCACCTGTTGGATATGAAGAAGAGGACGATGTATGCTTATTTGAAATTCAATTTTATAAAGCAGGCACAGTGAGCCGCGGTTCATACTCCTATGACGAAGTTGATGATGCGAGACGCATTGTGCCAAATCAAGTACCTAAACGATTTTTTAGCGAAATTTTATATGATATAAAACGGACGACAGAATCGAACCTTGGCCATGATGAAAACTGGCGCAGTAAGCGATAAGAAAGGAAATGACATATGCAGTCTATTAAACCATTAATGGAAGAATTGTATGAAATAGAATTGAATGCGTTAGAAGCGAATGATTCGTTTCCAAAACCACCTAACTGGCGATTGTCACCGCGTGCTGTTCGTACGTTTATTATCGGACAAGAAGAACCGCTTCTTTTGGAAGGAAAAGAAGTGGAAATTAGCCGTAAGTTTTATGGGAATGATGCACTTGTGGAACGAGCGATTGTTACATTAGCAGGGAATCGCGGACTTATGTTAATTGGGGAGCCTGGGACTGCAAAGACGATGCTGAGTGAGCTACTTACTGCCGCAATATGCAGAAATAGCCGTAACACTGTGCAAGGAACCGCTGCTACGATGGAAGATACAATTAAGTATTCGTGGAACTATGCACTTCTTCTTGCGAAAGGACCTGTAAGGGAGGCGCTTGTGCCAGGGCCTCTCTTCGTTGGGATGGAAAAAGGGATATTAACTAGATTTGAAGAGTTAACGCGTTGCCCACAGGAAGTGCAAGATTCATTGATCAGCGTTCTGAGCGATAAGGTGCTCAATATTCCGGAATTTGGAGAACAAGGAATTCTTACAGCAAAGCCTGGCTTCAATATTATTGCGACGGCTAACACACGCGATCGCGGTGTGAATGAGATGAGTAGTGCATTGAAACGTCGTTTTAATTTTGAAACGGTACATCCAATTCAAGATGTAAAGCTTGAAGCAAAAATAATAGAGTCACAAGTAACGCGGTTATTAAGGGCATCAGGCATCAAACCAAAAGTGGATCAAACGGTTGTTCAGCTGTTAGCGACTGTTTTTCATGAACTTCGGGAAGGGGTAACTGCTGAAGGAAAACGAATTGATCAGCCATCTTCTGTTATGAGTACTGCAGAAGCGGTATCTGTATATTATCAAAGTGCAATGGATGCGTACTATTATGGAAGTGGAGAAGTGAAAATGGATGCGCTTGTTCGATATTTGTCAGGGACGATTGCGAAAGAAAACAAGGATGATTTAGAAAAGTTACGCAGTTATTTTACAAGCATTGTTAAGGCGCGAGGCCAAATAGGAGGAGAGGTATGGAAGTCGTTTTTCGAAGCTCGCAATCAGCTGAAGTAAATGCATTGTTTCAAAGAGCTTACAATTTAGATCGGAACGTCGTATACGTGCCAATTCGCCATCATAGTCCCGCGTGCTCTTTTCATATACAAAAGATTGTTAAATGCTATAAACCAGATGCAATTCTTATAGAAGGCCCGATAGACTGTAACCCACTTATTCCGCATATTGTGAGTGCAGATAGTAAAGCTCCGATTTCTATATATTGCAGTTATGATGATAAAACGAATGTGCTTGAAAGAGGAGAAAGTGGAAAGTACCGCGCGTACTATCCCTTTCTCGACTATTCGCCAGAACTTGTCGCGCTACGAAAAGGCGCTGCACAGAACATTCCTGTTTCATTTATTGATCTTCCTTATAAAGAATATGTGTTTTTAACAAAAAATGAGGAAGAGAATGGGAAACATGATGAGCAATATTTCTGGCATAGCCAATATGTCCGTATGCTTTCGGAAAAAACCGGGTGCCGAAATTTCCATGAGTTTTGGGAGAAATACTTTGAGTTGCAAGGCTTTCATATGACGAGCGAGGAGTTTGTCCGTCAGTTATTTCATTATTGTTATTATACACGCGCGGACTATACGCAGGGGATGTTGACAGAAGACGGTTGTGAAGCCAGGGAAATACATATGGCAAAAGAAATTGAAAAAGCGCGTAAAGTGTATGACAAGGTGCTCGTTATTACTGGAGGCTTTCATGTGAAAGGGCTTCTTGAATTGGAAGGAAAAAAGAAAAGGTTGCCGAAAAGCCCGTTACCTAAATTGTATGCTAAAAACTATCTTATGCCGTATTCCTTTTTGGAAAGTGATCAGATGCGTGGCTATGAGAGCGGAATGCCTGCACCTGCTTTTTACCAACATATTTGGGAGAACAGCGATGAATCGGTAGCTGAGCAATTTATGATACGAATTGCTAGACAGCTAAAGGTAGAAGGAATATCAATGGCAGATGAGATTGAGGCTGCACGAATGATACGTGAACTTGCACTGCTTCGTGGAAAGATGCAACCCGGATTGTATGAATTAATGGACGCAGTGCGCAGTACATTTGTGAAAGGTGAGATATTCTCGGCCAATAAGCCTTTAGCATTGCTTCAGAAGAGTTTGCAAGGGACAAAGCGTGGGGAATTGTCAAAAGAAGCAGATGTGCCGCCGCTCGTGCATGATTTTCGTGCTTCCGTTCGGTCGTTTCGTCTACCGGCCCGTTCAACTGTACCGCAGGAGACGATTCTTGACATATACAAGAAAGAAAGGCACTTGCGCTTAAGTCAATTTTTTCATTGCCTCGCTTTTTTAGGAGTTCCATTTTGCGAGAAGCTACGCGGTCCAAACTTAGCTAGAAAACAGAATATTAATCTTATGCGTGAAACTTGGAAATATCGTTTTTCAGCACAAGTAGAAAGTGCTCTGATAGATATATCTGTGTATGGCGGAACGGTGAAAGAAGCGGCGCAGGAAATGCTAAGAGCAAAGCTACACAAGGCAAAGGGACGGGCTGGAGAGGTGGCCCTTTTATTGCTAGAAGCCTATTTAAGTGGTTTGTTTTCCGACTTTTCCATGTACACCCAATTTATAGATGAAGCTGTGCAAAAGGATGGAGATTTTGCTTCTATGGCAAATTGTGCTTATTATTTATCACAAATAGAAAAAGCAAATCAGCAAGCGGATTACGCTAGGAATAAAGCACTTTCGTTATTTTCTGTTTTAGATGGGGGCGAACCAGCAATTATTGCAGAAAAGCTTATCGATTTGTATACAATGAAGCCTACAGATCAGCAATTTATTGACGCATTGGAGCTTTATTTGCAAAAGGAAAAAAGAGAAAGTCAAGTAGAGGGAGCAGTATTTGGGCTGTTAACTACTTTAGGAAAGCGGGAAATCGATGAGGTAATGCAAGTGGCAGAAGGGTATTTTTATGGAAGCGGTGATATGCAAAAGCAAGCTCCGATATTTTTGAATGGTTTGTTTGCTGGCGCCAAAGATATCTTTTTATATAACGAATCGTTGCTTAACGGAATGTCTCATGTTCTAGAAGAACTTGATGAAGAGATATTTCTACAAGTGTTGCCACATTTACGCCTCTTATTCAGTCAATTCACGCCGCTTGAAGTGGATACGATTGCTAGACAGATTTCCAAGTTATATGGCGCTACAGAAGAAGCGATAAAAGAAGAACCAATTTCCGAAGAGATGCTGATGTATGTAATGCAGTTAGATCGGAAAGTGAAGGGGATTTTAATGAGACGGGGGCTAGAAGATGGAGAATAACATTTCTTTAAATCGCTGGCGTCTTGTTCTTGGGAAACATGCGGATGATCAAATTACATTTCAGGAAGAAGAACCTGTATACAGAGAAATGGACGAGATGCTGGACTTTTTGTACGAGAGAGAACGCGGAGAAGAGCGCGGTGGATCCTTAGATCCCTCTCAGCTAACAGTGCCAACTTGGGTTTCGAAAGTGCGGGAGTTATTTCCGAAAGAAACCATTGAAATTATGGAAAATCATGCGTTAGAGAAATATGAATTAACAGCTCTATTACAGGATAAGCAAACGCTTGAAAAAATGGAACCGAATATGAATTTATTAAAATGCATTTTACAATTTAAAGATTATGTAAAACCGGATGTATTAGACACAGCTAAACGTATTGTAGCGAAAGTCACTGAGGAGTTGCGTCGTAATTTAGAGCAAGAAGTGAAGCACGCATTAAGCGGTAGACCGGATCGAAATCGTTCTAGCCGCGTGCGCACGATGCGTAACTTTGATTTTAAGAAAACGATTCGAAAGAACTTAAAGCATTTTGACAAGGAAACAAACGCCATTCATATTGAAAAACCGTACTTTTACGCTGCTACTAAACATGTTAGCACATGGCGTGTAATCCTCGCAGTAGACGAGAGTGGAAGTATGATTGATTCTGTTATCCATAGCGCAGTTATGGCGGGTATTTTCGCAAGCTTACCGACGATTAAGACAGATTTGTTCATCTTTGATACAGCTGTTGTTGATTTAACGGATCGTATTGATGATCCGGTGGAAACGCTTATGAGTGTACAGCTTGGTGGAGGAACATATATTGCTCAGGCGCTGCGCTACGCAACGAATAAAATCGAGATGCCTCATAAAACAATTGTCGTGCTTGTAACGGATTTATATGAAGGTGGCAGTTACGCTGAAATGTATCGAGAAGCGATGAAGATTGTAGAATCAGGAGCAAAACTGATTGTGCTTACTTCTCTTGATCCGACTGCACAGCCTTTTTATGATAAACAGGCAGCTAAAAAAATGGCGGAGCTCGGTGCTCATGTAGCCGCGTTAACACCAGGGAGGTTGGCACAGTGGATCGCAACAATCATTTCTTAAATGTTCTTTCCTCTATTGATGAAACATATTTAATTGCCATGTCCAACAAAGGAACATATAAGAGAGCAATAAAGGATTTGGCTGCTGCAACAAATATCAAAATGAACGTAGAAGAGGGTGCAGCGCAAATACATCTTGATGATGAAACTACTGTAACGTTTACGGGAGATATACGCAGTTACTCCTGCACTTGTGAAGCACGCTCGATTTGTAAGCATGTCATTATGGCTTTATTAGAAGCAAAGAAGATGTACGAAGGTGAGGAGAACATAAAAGTTGATTTCTCTGCCCTTTTGAATGTGGACGTTCGCAATATTGTCTCCGAAAAAATGTGGGCTGAAATGATGTTCCGCGAAACATTTCAGCAAAAGTTTGTTTTGGAAGAAGAGGGTGCTTTAATCGCCTCCTTTCCAGAAGAGGATATAACGGTTCGCTTTCTGACAGCTGAATCGGTAGCTGATGCGATTTGTACATGTAAAGCAGAGGGAATATGCCGGCATAAGGCGGAAGCAATATATTGGTATCAAAAAGAGAGAGGAATTTCGCATGAAACGAAACAGGTACAGTTTCTTATTATTGAGTCGGATAAGCTATCTATTTTCAAAGAGATGATTGAGCAAATTGTTCACTTTGGATTAACACGTCTTACAGAAAAAACAATCTATGAAATAGAACAACTTTCTGTAAAAGCGCGTTCTTTGAAACTAGCAAAGTTAGAAAATTTATTTCGTAAGCTAGGGACTGATATTAGGCTATACCGAATGAAACATGCATCTTTTCAAATGGCATCCTATCGGCAAACGCTGTCCGCGATTTATGAATACATTGTGTTGTTAGAACGTCACCGTCTGCAAGAGAGTCCGTTTCGTTCGGAATATTATGAAGTTCCACCGCTTACTTTGCATGCCTTTGGCGCATCCGGCTGGCAAACGAAGTCCGGTTATGTTGGTGTGACATATTATTTCTATAATCGAGAACAGGAAAATTGGATCACATACACACAGTCACGTCCCATGTTTTATGAAGGGAGCAACACAACTTCTGAGGACCTCCATGAAAAGCAAGTTCCATGGGGGATTGCAGGGAAGGGATACGAACTGTCTCGTTCATCTCTAGGATTGAAACATGCAAAGCTTAACACCGATTTTCAATTGTCATCTAGCTCACAGACAGTAGGGGAAGTAGACGGAAAAACAAATGTAACAGAGTGGCAATCGCTCTTTATAACCTCATGGGAAGAACTACTAAAAAAAGTAAAAGCGAACAGGTTAGAGGCAAGTAAACAAGGAGTCTTTTGTATCGAATTTGCTGAGATGGAAGAATGGGAGTTTCAGAAGCAAGAGCAAAAATGGATTATACCTCTTATTGATAAAAAGGGGAAAGTATTACAAATGCAAATGATGAAACAACGAGACAATGAGCGGACGATTCGACTTGTAAAAATATATTTGGACTCATTACATGTAAAGAGAATGCTAGTTCATCCTTATCAGGAAGGAACAAAGCTCGTAGTTACACCTGTTATTTTATATACAGAAGTAGGAGAAATTATAAATATTACACTTAATGAAGGGGAAACATTGTATGATAGAGTTAGTGCGCATAATCGATGAATTGGAACAAGCTCTAGATGAGATGCTTGTCTCAGGAGCAGGGACGGTACCTCCTTCTTTTTTTCAAGATATAAAACGAAAATGTGAAAAGTATGGTCTTTCTTATGCAGCCGCGCAAATACTTGTCATAGAGGAAGAACGAAACAAGGCCCGCTTTCTTCATAAAGAAGAAACAGGGAAATTGACGGAAGCGTTTTGCAAGCTGCAGGAATATATTCAAGTTGTAAAGGCTGAAATGCTACATTTATAAAGATGTGATTGAATAGGAATTTAATTTATCCCGTATTAACGGGCAATAAAATTCCCACCTCAAGATTTAGAGAAGCGCAAGGAAGATAGGTAGGAGAGGAACTGTCCGTAAAAGCCTGAATGTTTCAACTAATAATGAGTGGGGAATGAAGAATCCCCCACTCATTACAGTTTCGCTTTATTCATCATATTAGCAGTGGAGAACAAGTAATAGGAATACCCAAGCCTAGACACCCTGACTTTGAAGAAACTTTCTAAACACCTAATCAGTATTTATCGAAAGTCCTTTCGGATAAGAAATCTGTTGATTTGTTATAAAAACGATTATTAAGCCGTTGTAAACCAATATACGGAAAAATAACTTTCTTCCGTTTCCATTGTGTTCTTGCTGTGGTTATAAAAATAAGGAAGTCAAGAATCTAAGCCTTAGAGAGTGGACTTGCCCTGAATGCAATAGCCATCATGATAGAGATGTAAACGCAAGTATAAACTTACTAAAATTAGCCACGTAATTTGTATTCTCTTTAGGGGTAGGTACTACCCTTATAGCTTGGTAAATATAGATAGCTAATAAAAGTATCTACTTCCCAAGAAGCTCCCACTTCAAACAGCCCGTAAGGACGTTAAGTGGTGAGTAGTTCACTAGCTAAGAAGAATATAAGAATTAGAGGAGGGAGAAAATTGAGGTTTTTTACGATATTTGCATCAAGGAATGATACAAGTGATGTAGAAGGTTTCATTACTCAAGTTTTCCAAAATGGATTCAAGGTTGAACGAAATAAAAATGAATATACCATTCAATCGAAAAGACTATTTGGCAAAAATAAAATTATTATTCGGGTGGATTCTGAAGAATCAACTCCTGATTATTTTTCCAATAATATTCCTGGAATGATGCACATGTACGATCAAATTGAATTTCAAGAAGAACATCTTAAGAGGATGGTTTTGGCACAAATTTCTGTAATTAATACCATAATTGCTATAGAGACGAAGAAGGATTATAGTGATGAATACGTGGAGTTGTTTCTTAAATTACTTAATCAGGTAAACGGTATTGGTTTTATCCCTGATCGAACTCTCATCGGGAATGATGGAAAAGTAATTGTATTTCCGGATGGATCCTCTGGTCCTTCAGAATTTACTCCTCAAGCATGTACGAACAAAATAATGGGACAGAATAATACTTCTACCGATGGGGAGAAAAGAAAACAGAAATCGATAAGCTACTTGCAAGATAAAGGGATTCCATATATCGAAGGATTGCCTCAATTGCCTCCTTTGACAAGTATTCAGTTAAGAAATCGAGAAGAGATTACGAAGAGAGCGGTAGCTTTGTTGATTGTCATACAATATGCTTGTGATGTTGCCCAAGAAGGAGATTTGAAAAATTCCAAAGAGTTTGTCATGGGGCTGCTGAACAAATTTGATGTGATTGAATCATTAACGAGGCAGGAAAGAAATTTCCTAAATTCAGAGCAACCTGATGTGAAAGAAGCGATACAGATTGCATGGCAGTATGAAGCCCAATGGGTTTTACTTTGGTCAATTGGTCTCGTGAATACACTGAAATTTCCGAAAGAAATCTGTGACTGTCATTATGCAATTAAACTTGTTTCTGGTTGTAGTTCTTTTAATGAATTTTATCAACAAACAAGATTGCGAAGTGCAGAAGAGATTTTGGATGAGGCCGACCTCATTTATCGGCTTCATTGGGCTTGTGTACATGATAGAATTAATGAGAGAGAAGCAACTGCAGGTATGCAGGAAAGTATTGTTATTGAAAGACGAAGGGGCTTGTTTTGGTTAATCAATTATAAAAATGAAGATTGGGATTGCATCTCCATGGATACATAATCTATATTCTTTGTTCTGTAGAGCTTTTGTATTTTAGATAATAAAATTATTGCTTCATCAGTTCAATCTCTTACAGAAAAACGGACGGAAATTCCATAGGTATGAGAAAAAACAGTCTTTAATATCCTAGGCCTCATATACAACTTTTCTATGTTAAATAACTTGATTCGTACATTTTGAACGGATTTGTTATCGTTACTGCAGAAAAAGTATGAATTAAATATTACTTGATTTACATGTTTCAAGCGTATCTATATTGAGTTTGTAAATCTACACAATAAGTTTTCATTATATATAATAAGTGTAGTAGAAGTTCAGTTAGATAAAATTCGGTAGTCGAATTTTTTTGCATAAAGCTGTATAATGCTTGTAACGAAAAGGAAATACAGGAAAGGATATGTAACGAGTTACTATGGATAAAGATAAACAACAATTAAGCGTTGAAGTTGCAAGATTATATTATCAATCAGATTATAGTCAACAAGAAATTGCTAACAAATTAAATATTTCAAGGCCGACTATCTCTAGACTATTAAAGTACGCGAAAGAAAAAGGATTTGTTCAAATTAGCATAGCCGATCCATTTGCTGATTTAGATAACGTTGGAAATTTACTGAAAGAAAAGTACAACTTGTTAGAGGCACATGTCGTATTTTCTCCAGTGCCAGAATATGCAACGATTACAGAGTATATTAGTAAATATGCAGCTGAGTATATGGAAAAGACGGTTAAAACTGGTGATATCGTTGGTGTAAGCTGGGGAATGACGATGTATGAAATCGCTAGAAAAATTGTACCACAACATGTAAAAGGTGTAGAAGTTGTTCAGTTAAAAGGTGGTATTAGTCATTCGAGTGTAAATACATATGCGAATGAAACGATTGCTTTATTTGCAGATGCTTTTCAAACGACACCAAGAAATCTACCCCTTCCAGTTATATTTGATAATGCAGTGACAAAAGAATTAGTAGAGCAGGATCGACATATTCATCACATTATCGAAATGGGGAAACAAGCGAATGTTGCAATTTTCACTGTAGGAACAGTGAGAGACGAAGCACTATTATTCCGATTAGGTTATTTCGATAAGGATGAAACGAATTTGCTCAAAAAACAATCGGTCGGTGACATTTGTTCACGTTTCTTTGATGGAGACGGAAAGATTAGTAGCGAAGAGATTAATCAGCGTACAATTGGAATTGAGTTAGAAGAACTGAAATTAAAGAAACGTTCTATTTTAGTTGCTGGTGGTAATAGAAAAATAAAAGCAATTGATGGTGCGTTACGTGGCGGGTATGCAAATGTATTAATTATCGATCAGCATACAGCAAAAGAATTGTTACATTATCAAAAAGGTTAGAAATAAAAGGCTTTCTCAAGATGCTAATTTTGAGAAAGCCTTTTATTTTGTTATGTATGAATTATGGGAGTGTTTTTTGAATACAAATTGCCTTTTTAAAAATAATTATGGATATTGAGATACATACTACCATTGTTAATATAAAAGTTTTGATTTTAAATATGAATTGTTTCTTAGTTAGAATGCGCTTTATTTACTACAAGAAAATTCCTTTTTGAAAAGAATGAACAAAATTTCAAAAGTGTATTTACATTTGTTCAACTAAGAGTTAGAATGAAGTTGTTAAAAGATATGAGGAGTGAAGATAATGAACATTGCAAAGTTAATTGACCATACAATTTTAAAAGCTAATACTACAAAAGAAGATGTTATGAAAGTAATCGAAGAAGCAAAGGAATATAAATTCGCTTCTGTTTGTATTAATCCTACATGGGTAAAGCTAGCTGCTGATGAGTTAGCTGGACATGATGTAGATGTTTGTACTGTAATCGGTTTTCCATTAGGAGCAAGCACTACTGAAACAAAAGCATTTGAAACAAAAGATGCTATCGCAAAAGGTGCAACTGAAGTTGATATGGTAATCAACGTAGGCGCTTTAAAAGATGGCGACAACGAGTTCGTTGAAAAAGATATTTATGAAGTAGTACAAGCAGCAAAAGGAAAAGCGCTTGTAAAAGTAATCATTGAAACTTGCCTATTAACAGATGAAGAGAAAGTACGCGCTTGTGAATTATCAGTAAAAGCTGGTGCTGACTTCGTAAAAACTTCAACTGGATTCTCAACTGGCGGAGCAACTGCTGAAGACATCGCATTAATGCGCAAAACAGTTGGACCAAACGTTGGTGTAAAAGCATCTGGTGGCGTTCGTACACGTGAAGATGCAGACAAAATGGTAGCTGCTGGAGCTTCTCGCGTTGGAGCAAGTGCTAGTGTTGCAATCGTATTAAATGATGCAAAAGGTGCTACAGATAACTACTAATCATTAATGAAGTTAAGAGCAATAGATACACAAAGTAAAGTGTATCTATTGCTTTAACAATTGAAAAGAATGTAAGCGGATACGAATGGGAGGAGACGGCTTATGAAATATTTAATCGGTATTTTTGGCCTCGTATTGATTTTAGGTATCGCTTGGCTTGCTAGTAATGATAGAAAGAAAGTCAAATATCGCCCAATCATAACGATGGTTATATTACAATTCATTTTGGGGTTTTTATTATTAAATACAAGTGTAGGGAATATATTAATTAGCGGAATAGCAGATGGTTTTGGAGAGCTATTAAAATATGCAGCTGACGGTGTGAATTTCGTATTTGGTGGATTAGTAAATCAAAAAGAGTTTTCGTTCTTTTTAAGTGTATTAATGCCAATCGTATTTATCTCAGCTTTAATAGGTATTTTGCAACACATTAAAGTATTACCTATTATTGTGAAATCTATCGGTCTAGCATTAAGTAAAGTAAATGGAATGGGGAAACTAGAATCATATAACGCTGTTGCTTCTGCGATTTTAGGACAATCTGAAGTGTTTATTTCAGTTAAGAAACAACTAGGATTATTGCCAGAGAAAAGAATGTATACATTATGTGCATCTGCAATGTCTACCGTTTCAATGTCTATCGTTGGATCGTATATGGTGTTATTAAAACCACAATATGTTGTAACCGCTTTAGTGCTTAACTTATTCGGTGGTTTTATTATCGCTTCTATCATTAACCCTTATGAAGTTACTGAAGAAGAAGATATGTTAGAAGTACAAGAAGAAGAGAAAAAGACTTTCTTTGAAGTATTAGGGGAATACATTATAGATGGATTTAAAGTTGCAATTACAGTAGCAGCTATGTTAGTCGGTTTCGTTGCTTTAATCGCATTCATTAATGCAGTATTTAAAGGTGTAATCGGTATTTCATTCCAAGAAATTCTTGGTTATGTATTTGCACCATTTGCATTTATTATGGGTGTACCTTGGCATGAAGCAGTTAATGCCGGAAATATTATGGCAACAAAATTAGTATCAAATGAATTTGTCGCTATGACAGATTTAGCACAAGGAAACTTTAATTTCTCAGATAGAACGACAGCGATTATATCTGTATTCTTAGTTTCATTTGCAAACTTCTCTTCAATTGGAATTATTGCAGGGGCAGTTAAGAGCTTAAATGAAAAGCAAGGGAATGTAGTCGCAAGATTTGGTTTGAAATTACTTTTCGGTGCAACATTAGTAAGTTTCTTATCAGCAACGATCGTTGGCTTATTATTTTAATAGATTCATATCATATAAAAAGGAATGGTGATTGTAATGAGAATGGTAGATATTATTGCAAAAAAACGTGACGGCAAAGAATTAACGACTGAAGAAATCAAATTCTTTATTAATGGATATACAGACGGAAGTATTCCTGATTATCAAGTGAGTGCACTTGCAATGGCAATCTTCTTTAAAGATATGACAGATCGTGAACGTGCAGATTTAACGATGGCGATGGTTGAGTCTGGAGAAACGATCGACTTATCAGCAATTGAAGGAATTAAAGTAGACAAACATTCAACTGGCGGTGTTGGTGATACGACAACATTAGTATTAGGACCGTTAGTAGCTGCTTTAGATGTACCGGTAGCAAAAATGTCTGGTCGTGGTTTAGGACATACAGGCGGAACAATTGATAAATTAGAAGCGGTAGAAGGATTCCACGTTGAAATTACGAAAGAGCAGTTCATTGATATTGTAAACCGTGACAAAGTAGCTGTTATTGGACAAACAGGAAACTTAACACCTGCAGATAAAAAGATTTATGCATTACGCGATGTAACAGGAACGGTTAACTCAATTCCTTTAATCGCAAGTTCAATTATGAGTAAAAAAATTGCAGCTGGTGCTGACGCAATCGTACTTGATGTAAAAACAGGTGCTGGCGCATTTATGAAAACAGAAGAAGATGCAAAAGAATTAGCTCATGCAATGGTGCGTATCGGAAATAATGTAGGACGTCAAACTATGGCTGTTATTTCAGACATGTCACAACCTCTTGGATTTGCAATTGGTAACGCTCTAGAAGTGAAAGAAGCGATTGATACGTTAAAAGGTGAAGGCCCAGAAGATTTAACGGAATTAGTACTTGTATTAGGAAGTCAAATGGTCGTACTTGCGAAAAAAGCAAATACGTTAGAAGAAGCTCGTGAAATGCTAATTGAAGTTATGAAAAACGGAAAAGCAACTGAGAAGTTTAAAGAGTTCTTAAGCAATCAAGGCGGAGATAGCTCAATTGTGGACAATCCAGAAAAAATGCCACAGGCGAAGTATGTAATTGATGTACCTGCAAAAACTTCAGGTGTTATTTCTAACATTGTTGCAGATGAAATTGGTATCGCAGCTATGCTACTTGGTGCTGGCCGTGCGACAAAAGAAGATGAAATCGATTTAGCAGTAGGATTAATGTTACGTAAAAAAGTTGGCGATGCAGTAAAAGAAGGCGAGCCATTCGTAACAATCTATGCAAATCGTGAAAATGTAGAAGATGTAAAAGCAAAAATTTACGAAAATATTTCTATCGCTGAAACAGCAGTAGCTCCTAAATTAGTTCATACAGTTATTACTGACTAATCATAATTACACATACTTTAAGGGGGAAATAATATGGATAAGAAAAAATATATCGAAGAAGCAAATAAGATGTTAGCAAAAGCATATATTCCGTATTCGAAATTTCCTGTTGGCGCAGCATTAGTTACGAAAGAAGGTAAAATATATACTGGTTGTAATATAGAAAATGCTTCTTACGGTTTATGTAACTGTGCAGAAAGAACAGCGATCTTTAAAGCAGTATCAGAAGGAGAGCGCGACTTTAGTTACTTAGTTATTACAGGCGAAACGGACGGACCGATTTCACCATGTGGTGCTTGTAGACAAGTAATTGCTGAATTCTGTGAACCGAAAATGCCAGTTTTACTAACGAATGTAAAAGGTGATGAAAAAGAAGTGACTGTTGAGCAATTACTTCCAGGTGCTTTCTCAATAGAAGATTTAAAATAAGTTGAAAAGTCATTCCGCAAATATTAATTGTGGAATGGCTTTTTTATTTTCAAAAGTTGGATGTAATATTTTGTTCATATTCCGTTCATAAACTTTCCGTAAAATGATTGCAGCGAATATGGAAAGTTTACAGCAGGAGGAATAGAATGAAGAAATTATATAATGCAGCATTTATTTACTTAATTATAGGTTTATTATCAGGAGTATTTGCAAGAGAGTATTCGAAAGCACAAGGAATTAAAGGATCCACAATGTTGCAATTATTGCATACACACGTATTAGTGCTCGGCTTCGTCTTCTTTTTAATCGCTTTGGCTCTATTTAAAGTATTTCATGTCCATGAAACAAAGAGTTTTCATGCGTGGTTTGTTGTTTATAATGTAGGAGTAATTTTTACTGGCGCTACAATGCTATGGAGAGGGCTTCTACAAGTAAATGGAACTGACTTTAATGGTTTAAGCCATATGGCTGGATTAGGTCATGTTATTATAAGTATCGGGCTCGTTTGGTTTATGATTTTGCTCAAAAAGTCTTTTAAATAGATAGGAGTGGGGGAGAGTATGATAGCACTTTTATCAAGTATTGTAGCAGTTTGTATGGCTGTTGGGGTCATGTTTCTTCGCTTTAAAGCAGCGAAAAAACCGGTAACGAAAAAGAAAATTATATTACCGCCAATTTTTATGAGTACTGGCGCAATGATGTACTTCTTACCAGAGTTTCGATTAACATCGTTAGAAATAGTAGAGGCAATTAGCCTAGGACTTATTTTCTCTCTACTTCTTATTAAAACAACTAAGTTTGAAATAAGAAGCGAACATGTATATATGAAACCGTCAAAAGCATTCATATTTATTTTAGTCGGGTTATTGGCTGTACGAGTAGCGTTAAAATCATATTTAAGTCAATCAATTGATTTAGCAGAGTTAAGCGGAATGTTTTTCTTACTCGCATTTGCGATGATTGTATCGTGGAGAATTGCGATGTATCGCTCGTTTACTAAATTAGAAAAGACAATAAAAAGAGCTGGAATTTCTAAATAGGAATTCCGGCTCTTTTTATGTTTTATACAATTGTTTTTTTAGCTTTGATTTCATTTGCTTAATTTTAAACGTATTTGAGCATCTTGTAATGCGGCTGGTGTAACGTTAAGACCATGTTGATCGACAATTTTTGTGTTCAATAAAATGGAATCTAAGCTTCCACGAAATGTTTTTGTATAGTTTTGACGCAACGTTTGTTGTTCTTGTTTTTCATCAACTGTTAATCCAGATGATTTTTCTTTTTTTGATAATTCGTTAATACGGAATAAAATGTTTTTCACTTGTTTTCACCTCTAGTTAGAATTGATTACATTAGTTACTTACTAATGTATAGTTATTGTAGCGTGTAATTTTAAGTATGTCAACACAATCTAAAAAGGTTAAAAATTGACGAAAAATTGTAACAATAATAGAATGAATTGTATTGGATAATTAGTTTTTTAATCATACATAGAACGCAAGGGGGATTATTATGAAGTCAACATTTTTTGCTCAAAATAGAGAACGATTAGTAAAAACATTACCGGAGGAATCTGTTACTATTTTATTTGCTGGACAAGCACCTCATATGTCAGCCGATGCACATTATAAATTTGTGCCGAATCGAAATTTTTACTACTTAACGGGAATCGATGAGCCAAATGTTATTTTCATGTTAAAAAAGTTTGGGGATAGTGTAGAAGAGACTCTTTTCATTGAAAAATCAGATCCAGTAATGGAAAGATGGGTCGGTAAAACAGTATCTAACGAAGAAGCAGAGAGCATTTCAGGTATAAAGAAAGTTGTATATTTAGAAAGCTTCGAAAAGACAATGTCAAATATACTTTTTACAGAAAATGTGAAGCATCTATATTTAGATTTAGAGCGTCGTGAGTGGAAAGGTACAGAGACAAAAACGCTAGCATTTGCTAAACATGTAAGAGAACAGTATCCACACGTTTTAATTGGTAATGTATATCCGAATATTTGTGAATTACGATTGTTTAAAACAGAAGAAGAAGTTGAAATTATTAAAGAAGCGATTGCTGTAACGAAAGAGGGTATTTACAACGTACTTAAGCATGCAAAAGCAGACATGATGGAGTATGAATTAGAAGCTCAATTTGATTTCACACTGAAATCATCTGGCATTAAGCATCATGCGTTCAATACAATTTTGGCAAGTGGAAAAAATGCTACAGTTCTTCATTATGAAGATAATGATGCACAAATTCAAAATGGTGATTTAATACTGTTAGATTTAGGTGCTCAAAAAGACTACTATAACGCTGATATTAGTTATACATTCCCGGCAAATGGAACATTCTCTAGTCGCCAAAAACAAATGTATAATATCGTATTAAAAGCGTTGAAAGAAACAACGGAACTCATTAAGCCAGGAGTAAAGTTTGCTGCATTAAATGCGCATACAAAAAAGGTACTAGCAGAAGAGTGTAAAGCAATTGGTTTAATTCAAGAAGATGAAGAGTTATCAAACTACTATTATCACGGTGTTAGCCATTTCCTTGGTTTAGATACGCATGATGTAGGAACATATAAAGAGAGAGTGTTAGAAGAAGGTATGGTTATAACAATTGAACCTGGTCTTTATATTGCAGAAGAATCAATTGGTATTCGTATTGAAGATGATATTCTTGTAACGAAAGACGGACATGAAAACTTGTCAAAAGACATCATTAGAGAAGTTGAAGAGATTGAAGCGTTTATGAGTGAAAATAATGAACATGTAAAAGGAAATCCAGCTGTAGTTAAATAATAAAAAAGTCATCACTAATTGATTTGAACTTTATCTCGAATCGTGGACACTTAAAAAAGTCCATGATTCGGGATAGGGTTCTGTTTACCTTTGAAATACTAATCTTTAATTATTAACCCCAATAAAGTTGCAAACTGAACAGCTTGATATGTAGATACTTTACATCCCCTTAAATCGTTCACTGAAACTGTCAGTGTATCAAAATTAGAAGAACTAATATCTATCCCCTTCAGTGATGTCTGATCAAAATTAGCTTCGTCAAGGCTGCAAAATTGGAATTCAACTTTTTTTAGTTTACAGTCAAAAAAATCTGCATTATTTAATGAAGTTTCATTGAAGATGATTTTTTCTAGTTTAGAATTTCCAAATGCAGCTAAGTTCAAAATGGAATTCTCAAATGTAACATTTCCTAAGCTAGATTCTGTAAAATTAACCCCGATTAATTTACTGTTTTTAAATTCGACTCTGTGAACAGAAGAATTGCTTAAATTAACATTTGATAAATCGCAGTTTTCAAAACAAACATCTGTAATATCAATATTGCTAAAGTCTGTATTAGTGAACTTACAATTTTTTATCACCGCATCATATAATCGCACTCTATCCACCGATTCATTTTCGAAAGTGGAATCGATAATTTCACACATTTCTAATGTTGGATCTTCTTCATAAAAAATATCTTGAAAATTCTTTGAAGATAACTCTGGTGAAATTTTGGGTCTATCAATTTTCATAGCATATCAATCCTCTTCTTTTTGATATATAAGTGTAATTCAGGTTTAGTGAATTTTCGCAAGGAACATCAGTTCTCATTATACACAATCCTACGTTTTCTTGTGAAGAGCATTTTAGTTACTTTTTATTTAAAAGCAGCCATGTGTTAGAAAAGCTTTATGAATTATAGTCGTTAGTGTTAATGTATATGTTGCTCATGCTCGAGCGGAGTTGAAGGAGTATAATCGGGGAATGTTATGAATACCGAAACAATGATGACAACACTAATTGAAAGCAATAATAAAAAGCGTCGGTGGATAATGGTAGAAAACCTTTCTGATAAAATTTGAATTATACATGACATAGTAATCGTTATAGTAAGTAAAAGGCTAATGAACAATATGCTATGAGCTTGTTGCGCATTTAGCATTTCTGTAATCATTGCCCCCATCATACTTGCCATTAACCCAGAGAACATTCCTTCTAAAGCAGTATACAGGTGGAAACGTAGGCCGACTATAAAACCAATAAAGCCACTAATTAAAATAGCAAGTAAAGTAGAATATAGTAACTCTCCTTTAAAAAGAATCCCTAAATAAAAACCGATACTTAAACCCGTACTCATACTAAAAGACATAATAAATACCATATACTCCATCAGGGTACCGTTACGTTTAGAAATATATGATGTAATAATAATCGAGATACAACAAAGTGTTAAGGCAGTTAACGTATAAGCAAGCATCATGATACCTCCCTGTCCTATCGTTTATTTCATCATATGTTCAAATGGAGAATACTTATGCTTATTTATATCTGCAAATTATCTGCACAATTTAATAAATGTAAGCAAGGAGGCGCTTGATTTTTTGAGCGTCTTTTTTATTTATGAGCATGTGAAAGAAATTGTTATATAATGAGTTTCTATTGTGAAGCCATAAAGAATAAGCGTATAATATTATAGTTATCCCATTATGGGAAGTAACCCGCGAATGATAAATAAGATTGTTCTTTTATCATCGCCTCTAAACAGATATACAATGAAAGTAACACTGGAATACAGATAGGGAGTTATAAAATGAAATTAATTATTGCCGAGAAACCAGATCAAGGTTTGGCTCTTGTTTCACAATTTAAATATCGCCGGAAAGATGGGTATTTAGAAGTAGAAGCGAATGAGTTATTTCCAAATGGAGCGTACTGTACATGGGCAATTGGTCATTTGACGCAGTTATGTAATCCAGAGCATTATCACGCGGAGTGGAAAAAATGGTCACTTAAGACGTTACCTATGATTCCAGAGCGTTTTCAATTTGAAGTAACAAAGTCAAAGTATAAGCAATTTAACGTTGTGAAACAGCTGTTACATAATCCACAGGTAACAGAAATTATTCACGCGGGCGATGCCGGGCGTGAAGGGGAATTGATTGTACGAAACATTATTAATCTTTGTAACGTACAAAAGCCGATGAAACGTCTTTGGATTTCATCTTTAACGAAGCAAGCTATATATCAAGGATTTAAAAACTTGCTTGATGAATCAGATACTATCAATACGTACTATGAGGCGTATACAAGGTCATGTGCGGACTGGGTCGTTGGTATGAATGCATCGCGTGTCTTTAGTATTTTGCTAAAGAAAAAAGGAATGAACGATGTATTTTCAGCTGGACGTGTACAAACACCGACACTCGCATTAATTGTAAAGCGTGAAAAAGAAATAGAAAACTTTAAGTCGGAGCCGTTTTGGGAAGTGTTCGCAACCTTTAATATAGAAGGAAAGAAGTATGAGGGGAAATGGGAGAAAGATAGTGAATCCCGCTTAAAAGACCCTGATATGGCAAATAAAATTGCAGCATTTTGCCAAGGGAAACCGGCTGTAGTAAAAGAAATGAAAACGGAGCGTAAAGAGTTTCAGCCACCGTTTTTATTTAATTTATCAGCACTGCAAGCGACAGCTAATAAAGCTTTTAAATTTTCACCGAAAAAGACGCTTGATATAACACAAGCACTATATCAAAAAGGGATAGTTTCTTATCCGCGTTCGGATTCTAACTATGTTACACAAGGAGAGGCAGCGACGTTCCCTGATATTTTACAGAAGTTAAGTCAGTTTGATGAATATAAAGGTTTATTACCAGCTCCAGTTGAATCGATTATGAATAATAAGCGTTATGTGAATGAAAAGAAAGTGACAGATCACTACGCAATTATACCGACAGAGCAAGTTACAAATCCAAGCAAACTATCAGGTGATGAAAAGAAAATTTACGATATGATCGTAAGAAGACTGATTGCAGCGCATTATGAAGTAGCAATCTTTGACTACACAACGATTACAACTCTTGTAGACGAACGTGCTGAATTCATTTCAAAAGGAAAGCAGCAAATTCAAGAAGGTTGGCGTAAAGTTATTTTCCAAGACGATAAAGATGACGAAACAATTCTTCCAATTGTAGCTGAAGGTGAAGAAGGCAAAGTTGTAAAGGTGAAAGTGAAAGAAGGAAAAACACAGCCGCCAAAGCGTTATACAGAAGGACAACTTATTACGTTAATGAAAACGGCCGGTAAGTATTTAGAGAATGAAGAGCTAGAGAAAGTATTAAAGAAAACAGAAGGTTTAGGTACGGAGGCAACTCGTGCTGGAATTATTACGATGCTGAAAGACCGTAAATATATAGATGTGAAGAAAAACCAAGTGTACGCAACCGATAAAGGGAAAGTATTAATTACCGCAATCGGTGATAAAATACTGGCTTCACCAGAAATGACAGCGAAATGGGAGCAGCGCCTTGCGGAAATTGGGGAAGGTACAGCATCACCAGCTACATTTATGGAACAAACGAAAAAGCTATCAGCTAAAATTATTGAAGATGCAGTGGAAATGTCGGAGAAATGGGATTTCACTGGATTACATGTTGAATCGATTGAGCGAAAAGGATCGAAATTTACAACAGGGAAAAAAGTTGGTAGTTGTAAAAAATGTGATGGCGATGTCATTGATAAGTCAACGTTTTACGGTTGTTCTAACTACAACACGACACAATGTGATTTTACCATCTCAAAGAAGATACTAAGCAAAACAATTTCGCAAAAGAATATGACAAAGCTCTTAAAAGGTGAAAAGACCGATTTAATTAAAGGCTTTAAAAAAGGCGAGAAAACGTTTGATGCGATGTTAGAGTGGAAAGATAATAAGATTAATTTTGTATTTGAGAATTAATTGGTTTTAAGAAATAAAAGGTTCTGTAATAGGTTAGGTTTGAAACAAGATGGATAGAAAAGAGGAAGCATGACAATTTTATGTCATGCTTTTTTTATTTTACAATTACAGAATTTTGTGTGCTTACAATAAAAAATATTTGAATAGATTGCATTAAATACGACGTTTATATTATCTGTATTACCTCTTTTATATAAAGGGAAAATAAGCAATTAAGAGAACAACTAAAAGTAGTTTATATTGATGTTTGTGAAAAAATGCAATAAAAATATTTTATTAAATAATAAAAATTTATTGTAAAACGATAAAATTTATATTAAAATCAAAAACAGAATAAATAAGCGTGATGCTTTTTATTGAGAAGGTAACAACGTTATTTTTTAAATTAGAGGAGGTATAAATATGGACATTAACAATTTGATTATTGAAAATATGGATAACCCTCATGAGTTGGAGAGAATGTATAGAAAAGACCCGAAAGCTTTTAAAAAGTCATTCTCACAAGCATGGGATGAAAAACCTGATTCTCAGGTGCTAGCTGCTTGGTATGAAAGGTTACATTTCAAGGAGACGGCAAATAAAGAAAAAGTATCGTTGTTTCAAAAAGGGTTCTTATTCATGGGTATGTTAGCTATTCTAGCTGGGCTAAGCACTAGAATCATTTTCCACTTTGTTGAGCAGGAAGCAATTGCTCCAATTAACTTGGCTTTTGGTGTAATTCCCTTTATTGCTGCTTATTTTATTTACAACAATACTCCGAAAAAAAGTATTATGTATTTCCTTGCAGCGTTGTTCCTAATTGCCGGATTGTATCTTAATATGTTGCCATTAAATTATAAAGACAGCAGTATCCTTGCGTATTTACATCTTCCTATATTGTTATGGGTCTTATTGGGACTTGCGTTTACGGGAAATGAATATTCAAAAGGCAGTACAAGATTAGCTTATATTAAATTTAATTTAGAATATTGTCTTCTCTACGCGAGTATGGCTGTGAGCGGAATGATACTAGCAGTATTCACTATGAAGTTATTTAGCTTTGTTGACTTGGATATAGGAGAATTCTATTTTAGTAATGTTGTTTTATTTGGAGCTGCCGCTCTCGCTGTAGTGGCTGCATACTTAGTATCATTGAATCTTAAACTTGCTAAAAATATTACACCATACATATCTAAAATTTTTAGTCCTCTCGTCCTGATTACATTGTTTATCTATCTTATAACTGTAATTTGGGTCGGGAAAAATCCATTCTTGGATCGCAATTTCCTAATGGCCTTCAATGGAATACTTCTTGGTGTATTGGCTGTTACCATATTTTCTATCGTTGAGAGTGACTCGGACGAGAAAAAGAGCATTTCAGATTATATAAATTTTACCTTAATTGTTCTTGCGCTTATTATTGACACTGTGGCTTTGTCAGCCATCGTATTCAGACTTTCTTCTTACGGGATTACACCTAATAGACTTGCTGTTTTAGGCGTAAATATATTGATTTGGGCAAATCTCATTTGGATTATGTTTTCCTATATGCGTTTCTTGCAAAACAAATCAGGACCGACGGCTATCCAAGATGCTGTTACGAAGTATTTGCCAATCTACGGACTTTGGGCAGCTTTCGTTATGTTTACGTTTCCTTTAATTTTTAATTAGTAAGGAACTGTTAATGTAACGAAAAGTCAATCTTCCGTAACGTATAATATCAGCTTATTTTTATTTTAGATATGGAAAAATATGTTGAAAATATTTTGGCGTAATATATAATAAATTTAGATGATTGTATAAAAACTTCTTATTAAGAGAGGTGGAGGGACTGGCCCTTCGAAGCCTCAGCAACCTTATGTGATATAAAGGTGCTAAATCCTGTAGGATCTAAAAGTCCTAATAGATAAGAAAATAGGTATAAGTAAACCTTCTTCTTATTTTGAAGAAGGTTTTTTTGTCATTTAAATAGAGAATTAGAAAGGTAGTGATACAGAAGAGAAAGAATCAAAGAAAATATAGAAGGAGAAACCGGAGGGCATAGTGAATAATCAAGTTGGGGGTTTAAAAGAGGATAGCGCTAGTAATAGTATTTGGAGCAATAAAATTTTTTCGTATTTTTTCTTAGCAAGTTGCATTTCTTTAATAGGTAATTCTATGGTTACGCTCGTTTTACCGTTATGGGTAATGAAATTGACGAACTCTCCATTACTTGTTTCTGGGATAAACGTTGCAATTGCCATGGCGGCGATTTTGTTTGCACCTGTAATAGGGACGTTAGCAGATCGAATGTCGAGAAGGAAGCTTATGATAATTGCAGATGTTATGAGATGTATCGTTATGATTTGTGTTGCGGTAATAGCATTTTATAATAAAATGTTGTACATTCCGTTACTACTGTTACTTATTATACGTTCAATTGGGAGTGCTTTATTTACTCCAACTTCAAATGCAGCATTAGTAACATATGTGGAAGAAAAGCATGTTCAACAGGCGATTATGCTGAGACAAATCTCAATACAAATCATATCGGTAGCCATTCCTTTAATGGCTAGCTTTTTAATTAGTATTTTTAATTTTCATGGAGTATTTATGTTAGATGCAATTACATTTTTTATATCATTTTTAATTTTAATGAAAATTAAATTTCCACGTGAATTAAAAGTAGAAAAGAAAAAGCCTTTTTATGAAGACTTTAAAGAGGGGTTCTCACTTTTAAAAAGTAATCAATCATTGAAAATGTTGCTTATGAGCGCTGCAATCATTAATTTGCTTGGAGCGGCGTGTATGCTATCACTGCAAGTAATCGTTGTTAGAGAAATGGATCTTTCTATGCAGTGGTATAGCATAGTTTTTGCGGCATCACCGATAGGAATTTTAATTGGGGCATTAATTACTAAAAAGATCCGTACATATAAAACGATTACAACTGCTTTTATATGTACTGCTATTATGGGGATTTTTAATGCTGCAATGGGTACGACGTTAAATCCGGTATTATTTTCAGTTTATTATTTTCTGTCAGGAATTGCATTTGGGGTAAGTAATGTATATTTTGGAGTGTTGTATAGAAAGTTAATTCCAAATAAAGTGCAAGGAAGATTTTTCGGTTTTTTAAGTTCGTTATTATTAGTATCTACTCCAGTTGGAATTGCAATAACAGGATATTTCTTAGAGTCAATTTCAGCTTCTATTTTATTTATTATAATTGGTATTATTACGTTTTTAGTTTCGGTTATTTCATTTGTAATGATAAATAAGAAATAAGTGTTGTATGAGATTTTTCAATAATAAAAAACGTCCTATAGCAGGACGTTTTTTATTATGTATATTGTTGTTTTTTCTTAATAAATAACAACACTTGTGAAACACAAGCAAGTACTGGCAGTTCAATCAACGGTCCAATAACAAGTGCAAGTGCGATAAGAGGCTCGTCTGGAAAAGCAGTTACAGCAATAGCAAGTGCAACGGGTGAGTTTCTTGCTAATGTTGTTAAGTTTAAACTTACTGTATCTTTATAAGATAAACGCATCATGCGTCCGATAAATTGTCCTAGTACAAAATTAATAATGAAGAACAATAGAACCGGAATGAGTAATAATAAAACCACATTTATATTTTGTAGTAAATATTTGCCTTGTGATGCAAACATCGCTACGATTGCTAAACTTAAAAATACAATTTGGGCAGAGCTGAAAAACGGAATGAGTTTATTCTCGAGTGTTTCAGCTTTTTTTATTTTATTCATAATGA
Source organism: Bacillus cereus group sp. MG4 (assembly GCF_040460055.1). NCBI lineage: Bacteria > Bacillati > Bacillota > Bacilli > Caryophanales > Bacillaceae > Bacillus > Bacillus cereus group sp. MG4. The sequence continues at coordinate 5,324,278 of NZ_JARVGZ010000001.1, forward strand.
ATTTTGTAGCGTGTGCAAGTAAAAATGGTAAGACGATCACGATAATAATACTTTCTACTAAAACAGAAACCGCTACAGTCTTCATAACACCAGCGAATAAAAATAAATAAATGGGAAGGAGTAGTACTTGTAAAATTAAATTTACCGGTAAAATCGCAGTAGAAAGTGCTACATTACCTTTCGCTATTTCAGTAAAAATTAAGTACCAATCTGTGCATGGAGTAACCATTAACATAATAAATCCAACCCAAAGTGCAGGATGGTCGGAAAGAAATAGTGCTCCTAACCCCCAAGCGAGTATAGGTGTCCATAAAAAATTAATGGTAAGGCTAGTTCCAGCAAATTTTAAATTGCGAAATCCGTTTTTTATTTCTTTTAATGGGATGCTGAGGAATAATCCATATAGCATGAAAAATAAGAAGGGGACAATAAATTTTTCTGAATACATATGTATGACATTAAATTGTCCAAGTGTGATGCCGCATGTAACAGCAAAAAGAATAATAAAAGTTTGAATCTTTTCTATAGTGCTCATGAGTAAATCCTTTCTATATTATGAATTTTCCTCTCTAATTTTATTATACAAGTAATACAGATGTATTTGGTGTTCAATTGTATTTTAGTTAATATTTTTAAATTGAGATTTTATTTTCTATTAAAAATTACTTGACTAAAGTAAGTTGCTATACCACAATTACTTACATAAGGTAATTAAATAACAAAAAGTTTTAATTGGCTTTACTTAAGGTATCAATTGGAACTTTTTATTAGAATAAGAATTTTTATGATGATGAATAATGAATATGATAAGAAAGTTTAGGTGAAGAAAATGGGATTATTTAGCTCGTTATTTGGTAAAAAAGAAGAAAATACAAAAGTAGAGGGGAATAAAAAAATGTCAAAAGTATTATTTGTAAAAGCAAACGATCGTCCAGCGGAGCAAGCAGTTAGTTCAAAAATGTATGAGACATTTGTAAGTACTTATAAAGAAGCAAATCCGAATACAGAAATTACAGAGTTAGATTTATTTGCATTAGATCTTCCTTATTACGGAAACATTGCTATTTCAGGTGGGTACAAACGTAGCCAAGGTATGGAGTTAACAGCTGAAGAAGAGAAGGCGGTTGCTACAGTAGATCAATATTTAACTCAGTTTTTAGAAGCTGATAAAGTTGTATTTGCGTTCCCATTATGGAACTTTACTGTACCAGCACCATTAATCACATATATTTCATACTTATCTCAAGCTGGAAAAACGTTTAAATATACAGCTAATGGACCAGAAGGTTTAGTTGGTGGTAAGAAAGTAGTTGTGTTAGATGCACGTGGTTCAGATTACTCTTCAGAACAAATGGCTCCTATGGAAATGGCAGTGAATTACGTAACAACTGTACTTGGATTCTGGGGAATTACAAATCCAGAGACTGTTGTAATTGAAGGGCACAATCAATATCCAGATCGCTCACAGCAAATTGTTGAAGAAGGTTTAGAGAACGTTAAAAAAGTAGCAGCGAAATTTTAATTGATAGTAAATATAAAAAACCAACATGGATGACCATGTTGGTTTTTTAGTCTATTTCTATGTTAAAAAATGTATATTTATAAAATAAATGAAAAGTTTGAAAATAGTATTGCAAAATATTATATATCAAACTATAATGAGTTCAAGAATAGTTGATACTTGAATTAAATATTCAGAAAATTCAATTAGTTAAAATTGGAAAATGAGATAAGGAAATTTGAATGGGGGTTATATTATGACGAATAAAGTACCGTTTTCGTTCATAGTAGTTATTGGATTAATGTTATTTGCATTATTTTTTGGAGCAGGAAATTTAATTTTCCCAGCAATGCTTGGTCAATCGGCAGGAGAAAATGTATGGATTGCTAACGCTGGATTTTTAGTAACTGGTGTTGGATTACCATTACTAGGTGTACTAGCATTTGGTTTTTCAGGTAAAGATGATTTACAGTCATTAGCAAGTCGTGCTCACCCAGTGTTCGGGATTGTGTTTACAACAGTTTTATACTTAGCGATCGGTCCGTTATTTGCAATACCGAGAACAGGAAATGTATCTTATGAAATTGGTCTTAAGCCGTTTATGCCAGAGGGATTAGGTTCTACACCTTTAATTCTTTTCACAATTGTATTCTTTAGCATCACTTGTTTTTTTTCGCTAAATCCCGCGAAAATTGTCGATATTGTTGGAAAAATCTTAACGCCAATTAAATTAACATTCATCGGTATTTTAGTAATCGTTGCTTTTATTCACCCGATTGGAGAAATGCAAGCACCAGTTGAAGCTTATACATCACACGCATTCTTTAAAGGATTCCAAGAAGGATACTTAACGATGGACACGCTTGCATCATTCGTATTCGGAATCATCATCATTAATGCAATTAAAGAAAAAGGTGCGAAAACAAAAACGCAAATTATGGTCGTTTGTGCAAAGGCGACAATCATTGCAGCATCTATTTTAGCAATTATCTATACGGCTCTTTCTTATATGGGTGCTTCAAGTGTTGCAAAGCTTGGACATTTAGAGAACGGCGGAGAAGTATTAGCAAAAGTTTCTAACTACTATTTTGGATCATATGGCGGAGTATTATTAGGATTAATGATTACAGTAGCGTGTTTAACAACTAGTGTAGGACTTGTATCAGCATGTTCTTCATTCTTCCATAAGTTATTTCCAAATGTTCCTTACAAAGCAATTGCAATTACGCTATGTGTATTTAGTGCAATTGTTGCAAACGTAGGATTAACACAATTAATCGCAGTTTCTGTTCCAGTATTAACAGCAATTTATCCACTAGCAATCGTATTGATTTTCTTAACATTCTTCCATTCATTATTCAAAGGAAGAGCTGAAGTTTATCAAGTGAGCTTAATCGTAACATTTATCATCAGCTTATTCGACGGATTAAGTGCAGCTGGAGTTAACATTGAAGGTGTAAGCCAAGTGTTCACTAAATTCCTTCCGATGCAGGAAGTAGGATTAGGCTGGATCTTCCCAGCGATTATCGGTGGATTTATCGGATATGGCATTAGCGTTTTAAAACCAAAAAATCAAATTCAACCAGCAGCAAATACGAATAAGAAAATAGGTTAAATAAAAAAGCTATAGAACTTGTTTCTATAGCTTTTTTTGTTACTATTAATAATGAAAGAAAATAAAGTAGTAGGGGAAATAAAATGAAAAAAACAATTGATCATATTGGCATTGCAGTTCGAGATATAGATAGTACAATACGTTTTTATGAAAAGGTATTGTTAGGAACGTTAATAGATCGTTACGTAAGTGAAGCACCGGGTGTGGAAAGTGAAGTAGCCATTCTTGAAGTGGACGGAGATAGAATTGAATTACTTGCACCTACGAATAATACGACATCACCAATTGCCCGATTTATAAAACAAAAAGGTAAAGGTGTACATCACGTTGCATATCGTGTAGATGATTTAGATGTAGCTTTAGAAGAGTTAAAAGAACAAGGTATTCGAACGTTAGAGCATACACTTCGAATTAATAAACACGGCAGAAGATTAATCTATCTTAACCCAGCGGATACAGAGGGAACAATCATAGAGTATTGTGATTATCCGGAAGAGAAATAGAAGAAAGATATTTTTAAAAAGGTGTTACGTAATAACGTAATACCTTTTTATTTATGTATTTCACACTTTCTTCACAAATGATTCACGATAACTTTTCTTCTTCAGGAACTTACGTAAATATATTTTATGATATAATAACAATCGACTTTAAAAATGTAAGTAGTATCTATGAAGGTAGTTACTATTATATTGGAAGTTTAGAGGTGAGAGAGAAATAAATAGTTATACTGTATAGAAGATTATATTTAATCAGGTTAATATTTCGCCCGATAATCTAACTTGGGAAGTTAAAGTAATGAAAATATAGCGATGAGGAAGAAAGAAGTGAAATGATTGTGAAAGTAATGAGAAGGTTAGGGGCATGGCTATTACTTGCGTGTGTGCTTATCATATTGATACCGAAAAGTACATCTGCTCATGCGTATGTTGTGAAATCAAACCCTGCTGAAAATGAAACGTTGAAGAAAGCACCAGCTGTTGTGAAAATCGAATTCGATGAGGATATACAAGTTTCAAGTTTTAATACATTGTACGTGAGGGATACATCAGGTAAAAGGGTCGATTTGAAAGATGCTCATATTGATAAAAAAAACAAAAAACTATTAGAAGCAGGGTTAAAAGAAAATCTGAAAAACGGACTCTACTCTATTCAGTGGAAAGTGATTTCAGCTGATGGACATCCAATTCAAGGAGTTATTCCGTTCCGAATTGGGTCAGTAGAAGCGGGAGCAGACGATATACAGGTAGAAGAGATGGGGTATGTTCCGCAAATAGATATGATTATGGAACGTGGAATTCTATATACAAGTTTCTCATTATTTATAGGAGTACTATTCTTTAATCTGATTATGTATAAAGGGAATGCAACCTCGGTTCGATCAAGGAGTAAAAAAATAATATGGATCTCATTAATTGGGATATTCATTAGTTTACTATTCAATCTACCATTGCAAGCGAAAATAAATGCTGATGTTTCATGGCTAGAAGCATTCGATCCTTTATTATTAAAAGAAACATTACAGCTTTCTGTTTTTGGATATGTATGGATTACTCAAATGGTTCTTATTAGTTCACTTATAATTGTTACGTATTTTGCGATGAAGTGTGGGAAGCTATCGTCGTTTAAAGTATGGAGTATTCCAATAGTATTGTTTATCGGGATACTTGTTATGAAAGCCTTTAGTAGTCATGCATATGGTTTAAAGTTTAAAGACATTGCTGTCGTTATGGATTTTCTGCATTTATTTGCAGCTTCATTATGGATTGGCGGTCTATCATCCATTATCCTTCTTTTACGTAAAGAGGATAACAAATGGAGTATGTATTGGGATATGATTAAGCGTTTTTCACCGTGGGCAACAGGTGCTGTCATCGTGATTTTAATAACAGGCCTTTTTAACAGTACATTTTTTATTCCAACAATCCACTCGTTATTTGATACGAAGTATGGATTAGCTTTATTAGCAAAGATACTTTTATTCATTTTCATGGGGATATTGGGAATTGTACATTATGTGAAAGGGAAAATGAGAGCGCAGAAGGGATTAGGCGCTACGGTGAAAGTAGAGTTTATCATCGGAATTATCATTTTTGTCATCGTAGCTTTTATGACAAACGTACAAACACCACAGATGCCTCCTACTGGACCTTTTACAGAGAGTAAGCAACTAGATAATGGGTATGAACTTACTTTACATGTAAGTCCTAATAAAGTAGGACAAAATACATTTCATATTACTTTAAAGGATGAAAACGGACAACCTGTTACTGATATGGAGCAAATTATTTTAACTACTCAATCATTAGATATGAATATGGGAAAAGGTTCATTTAAAGTTTCGGCCGTTTCACCAGGAGAATATGAAGCGGAAGGTATGTATATTAACATGACAGGAAACTGGAATATACAAGTGCACGGATTAACAAAATCTCTTGATAGTTTTGATACGGATTATAAATTTATAGTAGGTGGCAGATAAAGTGAAACTTTAATCAGCGGGGGAATCCCACGCTGATTATCAGCCCTCACCAACCTGGCTGTCCGGCGAATAGCGGGATAAAGAGAAGTTACAGAGAAAAAGGAGTTAATAGAAAATGAAACGTATAAAAAAATTAGGTACAACAATGATCGCAACAATAATTGCAATGGGGATTTTTTCGGTACCTGTTAGTGCGCACGTAACTGTGAAGCCAGCAACTTCTGACATTGGCTCTTGGGAGACTTATACAATAAAAGTACCAGTTGAAAAGAATATAGCAACGACAAAAGTTACACTGAAAATACCGTCTGGAGTAGAGTTTCAACAATATGAACCAGTGCCAGGATGGAAAGTGGAAGAGCAAAAAGATAATGATGGAAAAGTGAAAACTGTAATATGGGAAGCAACAGGAGAAGGGATTTTATCCGGTCAGTTTCAGCGATTTACTTTCGTCGCTAAAAATCCGGATAAAGAACAAAAAATAGCTTGGGATGCATATCAACAATATAAAGACGGAGAAATTGTTGAATGGACAGGCGATGAAAAAGCTGAAAAACCACATTCACTTACTACAATTGCAAAAGGTACGTCATTAACAGGAGAACATGGTGAAGTGTCTAATGTAGAGAAGAATGAAGGTACTAGTAATATGCAATTGATAGCGATTGTTTTATCTATTTTGGCGATTGTATCGTCGGTAGGTGCGTGTGTTTTTGTAGTACGTCGTAAAAGGTAAGTAAGATTGAAAGGTCTCATTGAAAATAATGAGACCTTTTTTATTAGGTCTATGGATTAGAAAGAATGAAGATAGTGGTACTATTATAGCCACTCTATAATGAAATTTATTGATGTATGGAAATCAATTGACGATTATTAAGTCTTCCGGCAGGATATCATGTCCTAGCCAGTTTTCAATTAAAGTATTAAATAACTTAGGATTCGCTAAAGAAATTCCATGACCGATTTTAGAAATAATAACACCTGTGCAATGGGGATTACTTTTAAGGATTTCAGTCAACGAGTCTTTCATGATTCTTTTTTCGTTTTCTCCAACAGTTACCAATATATTACTATTAGTATTCTCAAAGTTTTTTGGTATTGTAAACGACATGTTTTCTTCTAGTATTCTTATGAAGGTATTTTTACTTATTTGACAACTGTCATGATAATAGTGATCAAAGTATTCTTTATCTATGTACATTGATTTGGCTTGTATTTTCGAAAACGTCCTACTCTTTATAAGAGGATAGGTTAGCCCAATAGATTTTATAAATGTGTTAGCAAAAGGAATGGATTTGACTAAGGCACTATTTATCATGGCATATTGAATTAAGTTTGGCTTCATGCTGAGCATGGAGATTAATACTTGAGCGCCTAATGAAAACCCAATTACTATAACAGTTTTACCCTGACTTTTTTCTTCAATTAGGTCTATGATTTTTTCAGCACTAAAGTTTATTGAGAAAGGATCTTTACTTTTATTTTTTCCTTGCTCAAGTAAATCAGGGACGAGGCAGTGATAGTTAGTAAAATGTTTAATTTGTTTGTCCCACATCCAACCACTAACTCCACCCCTATGAATAAAAACCATAAGTGGTGAGCTTGAATCTCCAAATTCTTTATACTGTAAAACCATATAATGCCCCCTTATGATTAGAATTGTTAGTCCATCCATATATAGTAGAGGTAATATTCTTATTACTTAAGTATAATCATGCAATAAAAAAGAAAAAAATTCCTTTTAATACAACTCTCCGTAACTGAACTGTACTGATAAAAGGGTGAAAAAGAGCCTACAAACAGCAGGCTCTTTTTCATTTTTATTTCACTTCAACCTGCTGCCTTACAGCAAGTGTTTTCGGCTTTATATTTACGAAACAAATACTCACCACAATAAATAATAGTCCGATGAATAAGCTAATAGTAATGGCCTCATGTAAGAAAATTGAACTTACAATAATAGCGATTAATGGAATAAGAAATGTATAAGCCCCAACTTTACTTGCTTCACCAGCTCCAACAAGAGTAAAGTATGCAAGCCATCCCATTGCAATAACAAAGAATGAAATAAAGAGTAGTACACTAACAAATGGTATACTCCAAGCGATACTAGACCAGCTTTCAAACTCTGAACCAAATCCAATTAAGCAAAGCCCGCCAATAATAAGCTGAAGTGTTACCATCCAAATGGAATTAACGCGGTGCCCAGTCTTCTTAATAAATACTGTGCCAAGTGCCCAGCCAATAGCGCATCCTATCGCGAGAAGGATTCCAAAAATAGAAATATGTCCAGTTAAACTACTAGAGCTAATGACACCTACGCCAATAAATCCAAGAACAAGCCCAAAAATTTTTAAGCCGTACATAGATTCTTCAAGCCAAATCCATGAGAAAATGCCGAGTAAAACAGGTTGTAGAAATACAATGGCTGAAAATAACCCAGCGGGCATATATTGAAGGCCTACAGTTTGTAATCCGTAAAATATAATGATGTTAAGTAAAGAAGAAATAACGTATAAATGCCAAGTTTCTTTTAAGTGTAACTCTTTGTATTTCGGTAATGCGAAAAGGAGTAAAATGAATCCTCCAATTAAAGTTCGAACGCCTGCAAATAAAACGGGTGGTGTATAATGCAGGGCAAACTTAGATAAAGGCCAATTGATTCCCCACATGAAAACGAGAAAGGTAAGGATTATGGCCGTCTTAGTTCGAGAAAGCTGTGTCACGGTAAGACCTCCTTGTTGTTATTCATTTCACTATGATATGATATCGACTGTAATAAATAAAATGAATCTTTTTTATAAGGAGTATAAGTGATTAGTTATGACCATTACACAACTGCAAGTATTAATAAAAACTGTTGAGTTAGGTAGTTTTACGAAGGCTGCTCGGGTGTTAAATATGACGCAACCAGCTGTAAGTCATGCCATTTCAAGTATTGAGTCAGAGTTAGGAGTTACGATTCTTATACGTGATAAACGAAAAGGGCTAATCGTTACGGATGTAGGAAACAGAATTCTTGTGCATATTAGAGAGATTTTGAACGGTGTAGAGAAGATTGAACAAGAAGTTGCGATGGAGAAAGGACACGAAGTTGGGACGATTCGAATTGGGAGTTTTCCGAGTGCTTCTGCACATTTCTTACCCAAAATGATAAATCTTTTTAAGGAGAAGTATCCGAACTTAGAAGTCGTTCTTTGTGAAGGAACGATTAAAGAAGTTGAAGATTGGTTAGTATCGAGGGTTGTTGATATAGGAATTGTTATTTTGCCTAATAAAGAGATGGAGATTGTCCCATTAACGAAGGGGAAAATGGTTGCTATCTTAAGAGATGATCATCCTCTTTGTAAGAAGGACTCTATTGCAATAAGTGATTTAGAGAATGAACCGATCATATTATGTAAGGGTGGATACGAACCACCCATTATTGATATGTTTAAACAAGCAAACGTACCACTTCGGGCTGAGTATGTAATATCGACCGTTACTACAGCTTTAAATATGATTCAAGAAGGGTTAGGTATTGCAATATTAGCTCAATTATCTTTAACGAATTTACCACAGAATGTGCAAACGAGAGAATTGGAACCACAAGTATGGAGAGAAATTGCTTTAGCTGTTCCTTCATTAAAGGATTCCTCAATCGCTGTGCAGCTATTTATTGAAGAATTTCAAGCGCTATTTACAGAATAAAAAGAGGTGTCTCATATATCATAATGGGACACTTTTTAATTTGCTTATAAAAAATCTATGAAAAGGATTGACTTATCTTTTCGTTGTAACTATAATGATTACATTGAGGTGGTGATCACAATGAAAATTAGTAGCCGCTTTTCTATAGCTGTTCATATTTTATCTATTTTGAAAAACAATCCATCTTCACTTTGTACTTCAGACTATATAGCTGAAAGTGTAAACACAAATCCAGTAGTCATTCGTAAAATGATGTCGTACTTGAAACAAGCTGGTTTTGTATATGTAAATCGCGGTCCAGGTGGTGCGGGATTATTAAAGGATTTACATGAAATCACATTGTTAGATGTATACCATGCAGTAAATGTAGTCGAAGAAGACAAACTATTTCATATGCACGAGCAACCAAATCCAGATTGTCCAATTGGAGCAAATATTCAAGCAGTGTTAGAAGTAATATTAATACAAGCGCAATCCGCGATGGAAGAAATTTTGAGAAATATTACGATGGGGCATTTGTTTGAAACTTTGCAAGAAAAAATGAATGCTTAAATCATATTTATATTTTTTTATTATTAATGTAACTAATTTGATTACAATTATAAAGGTAAGGTGTAAAAGTATGACTGTAAAAATGAAAGTATACTCAGATTTTATATGTCCATTTTGTTTTTTAGCAAAAGGTCCATTAGATGAAGTAGCGAAAGAGAAAGATGTAGAAATTGAATGGATGCCATTTGAATTACGTCCAAGTCCATATTCAAAAATAGATCCATGGAATGAGCCAGAAAAATTAGGCTCATGGGATGCTTTTATTCTTCCAACTGCGAAGAAGTTAGGAATCGATATGCGTTTGCCGCGTGTTTCACCGCATCCATATACACATTTAGCTTTCGAAGGATGTCAATTTGCGAAAGAACGTGGACTAGGAAATGAGTATCATCACCGCGTATTCACAGCATTTTTCCAAGAAGAGCAAAACATTGAAGATATTGATGTTTTAACAAAATTAGCGGTAGAAGTAGGTCTTCCTGAAGCTGAATTTAAAGATGCTTTAGTAACTCGTAAATATAAAGAAAAGCATCAAGAAGCAATTCAGCATGCATATGATGAAGCAAATATTATGGCTGTTCCAACTGTCATGATTGGAGATGAAGTCATTCAAGGGCTTGCTAGTAAAGAAACGCTACAAAGAGTCATCGATAAAGAAATTGAAAAGGATAAAACAAATTCATTTGAAGGTATGCAATGTAATACAGATGGATATTGCTAATTCGCTTGTTATGAAATAACAAAATAAATTATAAAACAAATATTTGGAGGAATTAAAATGTCAGCAACTACAACAAATTTAAAAGAAGCAATCGTGAACCGTCGTTCTATTCGTAAAGTAACAAAAAACGATGCAATTACGAAAGAAAGAATTGAAGAAGTTTTAAAAACAGCTTTACACGCACCAACATCTTTCAATATGCAAAGTGGTCGTATGGTTGTATTAATGGATGGAGAACATGAAAAGTTTTGGGATATTGTTAAAGAAACACTAAGAGCCCGAGTACCAGCAGAAAACTTTGAAGCGACTGTAGAAAGATTAAAAGGTTTCCATACAGGTGTTGGGACTGTGTTATTCTTTGAAGATCAAGCAACAGTAGAAAAAATGCAAGAAAATGCACCATTATATAAAGATCAGTTCCCATTTTGGTCTCATCAAGGAAATGCAATGTTACAACATACTGTATGGATGTTATTATCGGCTGAAGGAATTGGTGCATCATTACAACACTACAATCCAATCGTAGATGCTGAAGTGAAAGAAACTTGGAACATTCCAGCAGAGTGGACCTTAGTAGGACAAATGCCATTTGGTGAGCCAAATGAACAACCAGGAGAAAGAACTTTCTTACCTACTGAAGATGTAGTGAAATTTAATATGTAAAAAGTTAAATAAAAGGAGAGTACATATTAGCCATATATGTACTCTCCTTTCGTATGCAATGTTAAACTCTTACTGCAAGAACGATTTCCTTCATATGAATCGAAGTCTTTCCTTACAATTAAAAATCTATTATGTTTATTATTTTGAAATGACAGTAAACATCCCCGTCATGTTTGGTGAGTAATCCTTAAAATCAAATTTTTCATAGAATGATTCTTTATCTTGTGATGCAAACAAACCGACAAACGCCTTATCAGGGGCATTCTCATGTAAGTATGCAACTAAACGATGCATGATTTCTTTCCCGATACCATGTTTCTGATACTCTGGATGAACTACTATATCTTGAATATAGAAATAGATAGATCCATCACCGACAATTCTCCCCATGCCGATAATTTGTTCATTATCTTTGACTGTGATGCAGTGAATAGAATGCTTCAGTGAAGTTTCCGCCACTTCAAAATTCATATAATTAGACCAACCAACAGAATCACATAAGTATTTGTACTCTTCTAATGTTGGAATGTTATGTTTAAACTCATATGTTTTCAAAATGTAACCTCCAAGTCCTTAAATACAACCAGTATATAAATTCGACATTTTTTTATCTTTTCCTCCTATGTAACTGAATCCTTTTTGGCTATTGAATTTCGTACAGTTTCCTTATTTGTATTAATTTATAAGAGTTTAGGGGAAAAATATTAGAAATAATGCAGTAGAAAGGGAAGTGGCAAAATGAATGATGAGAAAAAATATACAGTGGTAGGTACTGATGTTGAGGAGGTAAAACGTTTAAATAAGGATTCAGGGTTAACGTATAATCAAGTGAAGGAATTATTAGCGAAGCAAATGAAAAAAAGAATGAATTAAATTGAAATTTTTCATTTTTTCATTTAGCATTTTAATAAGAGAGGGTTATAAGGATAACTCTCTTTTTCAATACAATTGAGCAACTTTTAGAGCGGAGGAAACAGCATGAAAAAGTGGATAAAGATAACGCTGTCAATTGCTGGGGGGATCGTCCTATTAACATGTGCCGGAGGATATTACGTATATAAAAACTATTTTCTAAAGGAACCTGAGCGTATCGTATACGATAAAGATAGAGTGTTAAAACCGATACATAACCAGTTGAAAGGAATTAACATAGAAAACGTAAAGATAAAAGAAAAAGAAGTCGTAAATGCGACTGTAGATGAGTTTCAAAAAATGATTGATGATGGGAAATTATCATATGAAGAATTAACGAGTATATATCTTTTTAGAATACAAGAACATGATCAAAATGGAATAACATTAAATGCTGTTACAGAGATAAATCCAAATGCAATGGAAGAAGCGCGAAAGCTAGACAAAGAGAGGGATTTAAATAAGAAATCGAACTTATACGGCATGCCGGTTATCGTAAAAGATAATGTACAAACGAAAAATGTGATGCCGACAAGCGCGGGCACTTATGTGTTAAAAGATTGGATTGCAGATGAAGATGCGACGATCGTGAAGAAGTTGAAAGAAGAAGGTGCTTTTGTTTTAGGGAAAGCGAATATGTCTGAGTGGGCAAATTATTTATCCTTTACAATGCCTAGCGGATATAGCGGGAAAAAAGGACAAAATTTGAATCCATACGGTCCGATTACGTTTGATACATCGGGATCAAGTTCTGGATCTGCTACAGTAGTTGCGGCAGATTTTGCACCACTTGCAATCGGGACGGAGACGACTGGGTCAATTGTAGCACCCGCGACGCAGCAATCAGTAGTTGGATTACGTCCATCACTAGGTATGGTGAGTAGATCTGGCATTATTCCGTTAGCTGAAACACTTGATATAGCAGGGCCGATGGCAAGAACGGTGAGGGATGCGGCAACATTATTTAATGTAATGGTAAGTTATGATGAAAAAGATGCTATGACAGAAAAAATGAAAGATAAAGAAAGAATTGATTATACGGAGGACTTATCAATAGACGGATTGAAAGGGGAAAAAGTAGGAGTTCTTTTTTCAATAGATCGACAAGATGAGAATAGAAAAAAAGTAGCAGAAAAGATTAGAAAAGACCTTCAAGATGCAGGTGCGATATTGACTGATGATATTCAGTTAAACGATGGGGGAGTAGACAATCTACAAACATTAGAATATGAGTTCAAACATAATGTTAACGATTATCTTGCACAGCAAAAAAATGTACCGGTAAAATCGCTAGAAGAGATTATAGCGTTTAATAAAAAGGATAGTAATAGACGAATAAAATACGGACAAACATTAATCGAGGGATCTGAAAAATCTGCTATAACGAAAGATGAGTTTGAAAAAATAGTGCGATCGAGTCAAGAAAATGCAAGAAAAGAGCTAGATAGATATTTAGTAGAAAAAGGTTTGGATGCTTTAGTTATGATTAACAACGAAGAAGTTCTTCTATCAGCTGTAGCTGGCTATCCAGAATTAGCGGTGCCAGCAGGATATGATAACAATGGAGAGCCAGTAGGTGCAGTGTTTGTCGGGAAGCAATTTGGTGAAAAGGAACTGTTCAATATGGGATATGCGTATGAGCAGCAGTCTAAAAATAGAAGATCACCAAAACTGTAAAAGGGTAAACGAAAAATAGAGCTCCACTGAAATATGTTGGTAGGCTAATATGAAAAGAATCTAACAATATAAAAAGAAAAAAAGGATTCTTCTCAATTAGTAAGAAAGATTGTCTATAGAAGTTCATAAAATGTAATATATTCAATTTCCATCCATTGAAGGGGGAGGTTAAATCTTAATGAATGAAGTGAAAAATTTCTTTCGAAGTAGAGGGTTCCAACGGTTTCTCGTTTTAATAATAGTAGCGCTTGTATTATATGGATTAAAAAGTATGATCAATTTAATATTAATTACGTTCATACTGACATTTTTAATGGATCGGTTTCAACGTTTTATTTCAAAGAAATTGAAAGTGAATCGGAAAATTGTTATCGCATGTTTGTATATAATATTAGTTACGTTTATCGGCACAACATTATATAAATATTTACCTGTGCTAACGATACAAATTTCCCAATTGATTTATCAGTTTAGGTTGTTTTTTCAAAATCCACCTGATAATGAGATCATTAAATATGCACTTTCAACTATTAATGGGATGGAAGTATCAAAATATATAGAACAAGGTGTAGATGTCATATATCAATCAATTGCAAATATAGGAAAAGTCAGTTTGCAAATACTACTCTCTCTTATTTTAAGTTTATTTTTCTTGTTAGAAAAAGAACGCATAATATCATTTACTTCGAAATTTAAAGATAGTAGTCTAAAGGTTTTTTATGAGGAGATTGCATATTTTGGTGAAAGGTTTGCAAGATCTTTCGGTAAAGTAATTGAAGCACAGTTTTTAATTGCAGTTGTCAATTGTGTACTCACTGTAATTGCACTTGTGATTTTAGGGTTTCCACAGCTTCTTGTATTGGCTGTCATGGTCTTTCTACTCGGTTTAATTCCTGTTGCCGGTGTAATCATTTCTTTGTTTCCACTTTGTATTATTGCTTATAACGTAGGCGGAGTAATGTACGTTGTATACATACTTGTGTTTATTACAGTAATCCATGCTCTTGAAAGTTATTTTTTAAACCCGAAATTCATGTCTGCGAAAACGAATTTACCAATCTTTTATACATTTATGATTCTCATCTTTTCAGAACATTTCCTTGGAATATGGGGGCTTATTATCGGGATACCAATCTTTATCTTTTTATTAGATGTACTTGATGTAAATAATGAGAAATCAATTAAAAAATAGAAAATAACAGATGTTTCAATGAGCGAACAACCAAAAAAAGCAATCCAAAATAAATTGGATTGCTTTTTACTATACATATTAAAGAACTGGAGCCATTGTTTCTTTCAACACTTGAACAGAGTGATCGAATTTTAATTCTTCGTCTTCACTTAATTCTACTTCTAAAATTTCACGAACACCGCCGCGATTTAAAACAGCAGGTACACCGATATAAACATCTTTTTGACCGTATTGACCTTCTAAATATGCCGAAACAGTTAATACACTATTTTCATCGTTTAAAATCGCTTTAGTAACACGTAGAAGTGACATACCGATACCATAGTAAGTCGCACCTTTTCGCTCAATAATATGGTAAGCTGCATCACGAACGTTTATGAAAATTTTGTCTAAATCTTCTTGCGTGTATGTGTTGTCTTTTTCAAGAAGCGTTTGTAGTTTTTGAATACCAATTGATACGTGACTCCAAACAGGAAGTTCTGTATCGCCGTGTTCACCGATAATATAAGCATGAATGTTGTGTGAACCAATATTGAAGTACTCACCTAACATATAGCGGAAACGAGCAGAATCAAGTGTTGTACCAGAACCAATTACGCGTTCTTTCGGTAAACCAGATTCTTTCCAAGTTACGTAAGTTAAAATATCTACAGGGTTTGTTGCGATTAAGAAAATACCATCAAATCCGCTATCCATAATACTACGAACGATTTGTTTAAAGATTTTCGCGTTTTTCTCAACTAAATCTAAACGTGTTTCGCCTGGTTTTTGTGGTAATCCAGCTGTAATGACTACAAGATCAGCATCTTTACAATCTTCATAGCTGCCTTTCCATACTCTAGTTGGAGCTGGAGCAAATGGAACAGCATGACTTAAATCCATCGCTTCTCCTTCAGCTTTTGCCTCGTTTACATCAACTAAAACAAATTCTTCAGCTACAGCTTGGTTAATCATACAGTAAGCATAACTACATCCAACTGCTCCTGTCCCTACTAATACAACACGGTTAATCCCTTTTTTCATTTCAAAATTCCTCGCAATTTCATTAATTTTATTATGTAAGATAATACGTCTTACTTCTATAGAGTCATATCTAGTTTATTACATTTTATAAAAGATATTCAAGTAATTGAAAATGTATCCGTGCAATTCTTTGCACGAAACATAGGAAGTGAGTGAACCGAATATAATGCAATAAAATCCTTTATCGAAGGGGAAAAGGGCATGATGCAGCCATTAACGATGGAAAGAATGCTCCATATTATTAATGTGGGGCTCGTAAAAACGAAGAATCCAAAGCAAATTATTATCGCTGGCGCAGGAATTTCAGGATTAGTTGCAGCATCGTTATTGAAAGAAGCAGGGCATAACATAACAATTTTAGAAGCGAATAACCGAATAGGCGGAAGGATATATACAATTCGTGAACCATTTAGTTCTGGTTTATATTTTAATGCAGGACCAATGAGAATTCCTGAAACACACGGGTTAACTTTAGCTTACATTCGTAAATTTAAATTGCCGTTAAATCTTTTTGTAAATAAAACCGCTTCAGATATTATTTATACGAATAATATTAAAACGAGATTGAGCGTGTTTGAAAAAAATCCAAGTATACTTGGATATCCCATTGTAGAGAACGAAAAAGGAAAAACAGCAGAAGAGTTAATGTTAGTAGTATTAGAACCAATACTTAATTTTATAAAAAAAGATTCTAATAAAAACTGGATCATCGTTGAAAAAAAGTATAAAACATATTCGCTCGGATCATTTTTAAGCGAGTATTATTCAGATGGAGCAATAGATATGATTGGGGTACTTCTAGATATGGAAGCATATATGGGAATGTCTTTAATTGAAGTATTACGTGAAATGATCTTTTTTACTTCAACGACAAAATATTATGAGATAACGGGCGGAATGGATACATTACCAAATTCATTTTTACCGGAGTTAAAAGATAATATTTTTATGTCGTATAAAGTAGAAAAAATTATACAGGAAGATAATAAAGTGATGATGCAAGTAACAAATGAACAAACGTTACATCCATTTATGGTAACAGGCGACATTGCTATTATCACAATTCCATTTTCATCGTTACGATTTGTAGAAGTTCAGCCATATCATTTATTCTCTTATTTTAAAAGACGGGCAATTCGTGAATTAAACTATATAGCTTCGACTAAAATTGCGATAGAGTTTAAAAGTAGATTTTGGGAAAGAGTGGGGCAGCGTGGCGGTAAATCTATTACAGATTTACCTATACGATTTACATATTATCCGAGTTATGGCATTCATACACCAGGGGCGGCTATCGTTTTAGCGAGTTATACATGGGCAGATGAGGCGTTAACGTGGGATAGTCTCCCGCAAAGAGATCGTATACGTTACGCATTAAAAAATTTAGCGGAAATATACGGTGACATCGTCTATAGTGAGTTTGTTACTGGAACATCTTTTAGCTGGAGCCAAAATCCGTATTCTTGCGGCGCATTTACGGCTTTCGAACCAGGTCAAGAGTTAGAGTTATTTCCGTATATTACGCCGCCAGCTGGCAAAGTACACTTTGCAGGAGAGCATACGACATTAACACATGGATGGATGCAAGGAGCAATAGAGTCTGGAATTCGAGTTGCTTATGAAGTAAACGAACAGTGAAGATGTATTTACAAATCACTATTCTTTTAATAAAATGATTAATATAAATCGTAATTATTACGCTTTGAATACGTTTGAAATAAAGAAATGGATGGTCGATTAAATGAAAAAAGTAGAAATTCATATATTAGGTGGCTTTTTAGGAAGTGGAAAATCAACATTATTACAAAATTTATTGTTAGCGGAAAAAAAGAAGAATAGAAAAGTTGCAGTATTAATGAATGAAATTGGTGAATACTCGGTAGATACAGATATTATTGGAAAAGAGAATGTTTTAAGGGAACTTCTGAAAGGATGTATTTGTTGTACGCTAAAAGAAGAGCTTGAAATACAATTACACTCGTTATATCAGCAAGAAAGACCAGATGTCATTTATATAGAAACGACAGGTGTTGCACATCCAATTGAAGTATTAGATGCGTGTGTATCACCAATTTTAGCACCTTTCTTAGAAGTGAAATCAATTGTCGTCGTTTTAGATGCAGTAAGGTGGTTAAATCCAAGTGTATTAAGTGCAAACGTTCAGCAATTATTGCATGAGCAACTGAAGTTTGGTAGCCACATTTTAATTAATAAATTAGATTTACTAACAGATGCGGATAAGAACAAAGTAATTGAAGAAGTGAAAGCAATAAATAATCATGCGAAATTGTTTGAAACAAAATATTGTAATATATCTTTAGAAGACATAGAAGAAGCTGAATTTACGAATGATGGGGAACATGAGACACTACATGTAAAACAGCATTTACATATACAAACGATGACATATCAATTTACGAAATCGATTGATCAAGATAAATTATACGAATGGCTTTCGAATTTACCAGATAGTATTTATCGTGTAAAAGGATTTGTGAAATTCCATGGAGATAAATACCCGCACCTATTCCAATATTCATTTGGGGTACCAACTTTACTGGAACAAGATTTCGGTTTCCCGACGAACTTGGTAGTAATAGGAGAAGGGCTAGATAAGAAACAATTGGCTGAAGGGTTAGAGAAAGTAGAAAATAATTAAGTGTTTTTTAGATAGGCTGCAATAATTGACTTAAGAACTTAAGTTAATTATTGTAGCTTTTTTCGTGATTAATACTGTAACGAAACAGTATTTTCAACTGGGAAACAGAATATATATTGATTGTATGTCCGTTTCCATTAAATAGGAAGGTGATTATAGATTTGTGCCGAATGTAGAGGATACCACAAGAGTTTTCCATTACCTATCTTATAGTTAGTCATGATTACGGACAGGGGACTTTGGCGTGTTTGACTCTATCAGAAAGTAAAGTATGGGGAGGATCACAATGTCGATGAAAAAACGTAAATGGCTAAGAATGGTGGCTACTGGTTGTGTTTTAGGTTCGTTATTAATAACGGCAGCTTGTTCAGGAAAGAAAACAAGTACAGAGGATGAAAAGACGATTAAGGTAGGGGTTCTTGCTTCATTAACAGGGCCATTAGAATCGTATGGAAAACAAACAGTGAACGGATTTGAATTAGGGTTAGACTATGCAACGGGTGGAACTGGGAAAGTGGAAGGGAAGAAGATTAAGTTTGTTGTAGAAGATACGGAAACGAAAGCAGAGGTGGCGGTTAAAAAAGCTACGAAGTTATTAGAAGAAGAGAAAGTCGATTTTTTAGTCGGATCGTCTAGTTCAAGTGATACATTAGCGGTATTACCACTAGCAGAAGAATATGAAAAAATAATGGTTGTTGAACCGGCAGTTGCTGATAGTATTACCGGAAAGAACTGGAATAAATATATTTTTAGAACAGGAAGAAGTTCTTCGCAAGATGCGATTGCAGGAGCAGCGGCAATTGCAAAAAAAGATGTAAAGATTGCGACGTTTGCCCCGGATAATGCATTTGGCCGTGAAGGGATTGCAGCATTTAAAGTTGGAGCAAAGAAATTAGGTGCGAATATTGTAAACGAGCAATATGCTGATACAAATTCGACTGACTTTACTGCTAATATTCAAAATATCATTAGCTCAAAACCGGATTATTTATTTATCGTTTGGGCAGGTGCAAATTCACCTTGGAAACAGTTGAAGGATATGAATGTGGAAGCGCAAGGTATTAAAATTTCTACAGGTGCACCAGATATACCGGCATTAAAAACGATGGATGCATTAGTAGGAATGCAAGGTTTTTCTGTTTATTATCATACACTCCCCAAAAATAAGGTGAATGATTGGTTAGTGGAAGAACATAAAAAACGATTTAATGGTGCGGTACCAGATTTATTTACAGCAGGAGGAATGTCAGCGGCAATTTCAATTGTAGAAGCGTTAAAGAAAACAAAAGGTGATACAGATGTAGATACATTAATTAAGAAAATGGAAGGAATGGAATTTGATACACCGAAAGGAAAGATGAAGTTTAGAGAAAAGGATCACCAAGCGATGCAGACACTTTATTCTATCACATTGAAAAAGCAAGATGGTGTTGACTATCCAGTGCCAGTACTAGAGCGAGAATTAACGATGAAAGAGACAGAACCACCAGTTCAAAATAAATAGACTGAATTTTCTGTTGTTTTTGTATAAAGAGGGGATACCCTCTTTATACGTATTTCTTTCATACTTAAAGCTTTAAAGGGAGGGATTTCGTGACACATTTGCTTGAAACGAAAAATCTTAGCGTATCTTTTGGTGAACATCATGTTATTAAGGATGTGAATTTAACAGTACAAAAAGGAAAGCTTATTTCCATTATTGGACCAAACGGTGCAGGAAAGACAACGTTATTTAATTTACTTAGTGGACAAATTTCTCCAACAAAGGGTGAAGTATATTTTAAGGGACAAGAGATTACAAAATTATCAATTTCAGATCGAACTCGATTAGGGATTGGTCGTTCTTTTCAACTTACAAATATATTCCCAGAGTTAACGGTACTTGAAAATGTTCGTTTAAGTGTTCAATCATTCGTGCAAGATTACTATAGTTTTTTTCCAAGTTCAGCAAAATTTAAGCAACAAGTTGGAGAGGCGAGACGTTTCTTAAAAACAGTATTACTTCAGGAGAAAGAACATGTATTAGCGAAAGATTTAGCGCATGGAGAAAAACGAAAGTTAGAGCTTGCAATGTTATTAGCTTTAAAAACGGATGTGTTACTACTTGATGAGCCGACGGCAGGTATATCAGTTGAGGAGGTACCGGCTATTTTACAAGTAATTGAAAATATTAAAAAACATCCAGAGAGTACGATTGTACTTATTGAACACAAAATGGATATGGTACTAGGTTTGTCAGACCATCTTATCGTTTTATTCCATGGAGAGCTATTGGCTGAAGGTTTGCCCGAAGAGATTATGAAAGATGAGCGTGTACAAAGTGCTTATTTAGGGGGATTATATAGTG
Organism: Bacillus cereus group sp. MG4; assembly: GCF_040460055.1. Lineage (NCBI taxonomy): Bacteria > Bacillati > Bacillota > Bacilli > Caryophanales > Bacillaceae > Bacillus > Bacillus cereus group sp. MG4. The sequence goes on from NZ_JARVGZ010000001.1 coordinate 5,345,315, forward strand.
GCACTATTACAAGTAAATAATATAGAGACGTATTTAGATCAGTTTCATATTTTACAAGGGGTATCTCTTGCTGTTGAGAAAGGAACGATTACTGTACTGTTTGGAAGAAATGGGGCAGGGAAGACTACGACATTACGTTCGGTTATGGGATTTCACCATATCGCACATGGTGAAATTTATTATGATAGTACACAAGTAAATGGATTATCTACACACTTAATTTCAAGGAAAGGAATAGGGTATGTACCAGAAAATCAAGGTATTTTTCACGACCTGACGGTAGAAGAAACATTCGCTCTGGCTAGGGGGAAGGGAGAAGAAGCGAAAGAGAAAATCGAGTGGATGCTTGAACTATTTCCAGATTTAAAGCAGTTTTGGCATAAAAAAAGCGGACTCTTAAGCGGAGGACAAAAGCAAATGCTAGCAATTTCAAGAGCATTTATTAATAGTGATGGTTTATTACTTATTGATGAGCCGAGTAAAGGCTTGTCCCCTATTATGATAGAAAAATTAATGATAGCCATTTTGAAAATGAAGGAGAAAACAACAGTTTTACTCGTTGAACAAAACTTTATGATGGCTAGTCAAATTGGGAATTATTTTTATATTATGGATAACGGAAGAATTGTTCATAACGGTTTTATGCATGAATTAAAAGAGGATAAGGAAATGTGTCACAAATATTTAGGAATCTCTTAACATGAATCCGGGGTGAGAAGGATGGATGTGTTAATCAATTTATTTGTAAATGGGATTTCAACAGGGATGCTCATTTTTTTATTAGCATCAGGTCTTTCGCTTATTTTCGGTTTAATGAGCGTTCTAAACTTCGCACATGGTGGTTTATTTGCCTGGGGAGCGTTTACAGGTGTTTGGATATTTAATATGACAGGTAGTTATGTATTAGCGTTAATTGGAGCAATTGCTATGGGAATGTTTCTTGGATTTATTTTAGAAAGATTTCTCATTAGACCGGTATATGGAAATCATGTTCGCCAGCTTCTTGTGACGCTTGGAGGAATGCTTGTACTGAGTGAATGTATTAAAGTATTTTGGGGACCAAATCCAATCGGTGCAAAATTACCGTTATGGTTACAAGGAAGTTTTACATTTGATGGCGTTATATTAATTAAATATCGTCTATTCGTTATATTAATTGGGATCATCATTTACATTGCCTTACTATTATTGCTCAAAAAAACAAAGATAGGTCTTATGATACGCGCAGGTGTAATGGATAAAGAGATGGTTCAAGCGCTCGGTATTAACGTAAAAGCGATATTTTCTTTCGTCTTTTTATTAGGAGCAGGGATGGCAGCGTTGGGAGGCTTCTTATTAGCACCGTATTCAGGCGTGATTTTCGCCGAGATGGGTATGCAGTATGCGATTTTAGCTTTCATAGTAGTAATTATTGGAGGGTTAGGAAGCGTACAAGGTTCAGCAATCGCATCTTTAATTGTCGGATTAGCGGGTGCTTTTACAGCGTATTTTATACCGGATTTATCACTTGCAATCAATATGTTAATGTTACTATTTTTCTTAATAGTGAAGCCAAATGGACTTGTTAGTGAGAAGGGGTGAAATGGTGAACAGCACATCAAATCGAATTAAAGTATACTTCGGAGTATGTATGCTCATTTGTTTAAGTGTATTTCCATTCGTAAATGATTCACGGAGCTTGTTAATTTTGTTCACTCAAATCTTCATCTTTGCTATTTTTGCAATGAGTTTTGATATATTGCTTGGGTATACAGGAATTGTATCGTTCGGCCATTGTATGTTCTTTGGTATAGGAGCGTATGGGGTAGCACTTTTATTTGATCGGCAAGGAGTATCCATAACGAATTTTTTAATAGGGATAGTAGCTGCAATTATCATTTCAGCAATTGTTAGTTATATAATCGGTTTGCTTTCGTTACGGCTGAAAAGTCATTTTTATGCAATGTTAACACTTGCTATTTCACAGTTGTTTTTCGTACTTGCTGAAAAGTGGCGCGGGCTTACTCACGGAGGGGATGGTTTTACATTTGGTGTACCAGACTTATTCCGTGATCGTTTTAACTTTTATTATGTAACACTTATATGTTTAATTGTCATTTTTATTCTGTTACGTCTTTTCACAAAATCTTCTATTGGAAAAGTATTAAAGGCAATTTCACAAAATGAGCAACGTGTTGAAGCCTTAGGATATAAAGTTCTTCATTATAAAATTATTGCTAGTATTGTTGCAGGAGTAGTTGCTACAATTAGCGGTGGTTTATTTGTTATCACACTACGCTTTGTTAATACAGCTGTATTTTCAATTGAAATGACATTAAATGCATTATTGATGACAATGATTGGAGGCGTTGGAACGTTAATTGGAGCAATTGCTGGAGCTGGAATTATTGAATCACTGAAATATTATTTATCAGAACTAGCCACAGCGTATCCGATTTTTGAAAGATGGACAATTATTCTTGGTTTATTGTACATTATCGTCTTGCTAGTTTTTCCGAAAGGATTAGTTGGCACGATTAAGAGACTGAAGAATGTGAAACAGAGTAAGAAGGAGAAAAGTGCAGAAGTGGAGCAAAATGTGTGAAAAATCAATTGTATAGAATATGAAAATCCCTCTTTTAAATTCGTAAAGGAGGGATTTTTATTGGTGTATGTAATTAGTTTATAGCTATTATATTAATCAAATAGTTCATCAGGGATTTGTTTTAAAGAGTTTTGATTTGTAAAAAAATGAACAGCTAATTTATCAATTGGAACATTTTCAATTGATACCAATGTATCATTTCTAATCGGCAAAAGGGCTATTCCTTTTCCATCATGAATAAACTCTTCCATAAGCGAATAAGAATCTAATTGTTGAAGTTGACGCTGAGATAAATTATTTTCTTTCAAAAATTGTATTGTCTTATTTCTAAAAGGGCACCTTTTGTCATTACTAACGAAGAAGAGTTCCTTTGAATAGTCAATGGTAGGCGTTTCTTTCGCTTTTAATAAGCCTACAGAAATTGAAGCAGTAAATACTTTTTTAAAAGCTGCGTCGGGATCCTCTTCATAAGTGATAACCATATCAACTTTTTGTTGATGCAGTAATTTTTGCAAATGACTGCTATTTTCTACGTATATTTGATAATCCCTTAAATTTTCTTTAATACGCTTACTTACATAATTAGTCAAAATAGATTGTGACGTCGCGATTATATAAGAAGAACCATTCGTTTTAATTTTATCTTTTGCTTCTTCTACTAGAGTTAATATTTGATTCGTGTAGTCTAATAAAATATCACCAGAAGGTAATAAGGAAACGCCTTTGTTATCTCTATGTAGTAAAGGAGCTTCTAATTCTTGTTCTAATTTTTTGATTCGCTCAGTTACGTTTGGCTGAACATATCCTAACTCTTTAGCAGCTTTACTAATAGAGCCTTCGCTAGCTACAGTTTTGAATATAATAAGATCATTTATTTCCATTTATCACAGCTCCTTATACGGTATCATTATAAATGATATCAAACATAATTTATACCTATTTTACGTTAGTCAATCATCGGTTTATCATTGTGTATATAAGATAGAAAGTGAGTGATAAACATGATTGGAATGCAATATAAGGTCATTTTGCCAAAGGATTATGACATGGAGATTATTAAAAAAAGGGTAAAGAATAATGGGCATAAAACGGATGGTTTTCAAGCATTGAATTTCAAAGCATATTTAATTACTGAGGCAGGTAAAGAAGGGAATTTCTATAATTGTTATGCACCTTTATATATTTGGAATGGCCATGAAGGAATGAACAAATTTATCTTTGAAGGATATTACGATAATATTTTACAATCTTTTGGGTGGCAACAAATAAATATAGGTGCTCCATTAGTTGTTAATCTAAAGGATGATTTTAAGAAATGTAAGTATGTTGTTGAATATGTGGGAAGTATCTCTCAAAAGAATTCATTGATTGGGACTCAATTTAATATTTTTAATAAGAATGTCCAGAATACAGAAAATTGTAAAGGGAATGTAATAGTGTATAACCCAGATAAGTGGGGATATAGTCAGTTTGAATTTTATGAAGTAAAGCCTGAAATTGAAGAGATGGAGGATATTACAATATATGAGGTTTTACACATTTCACAGTAGATGAGGAATTGAAATATAAATAAATTATTTATAAAAAATCCATTTTGAGTCAAGTAATAATGTTCAAAATGGACTTTTCTTAATTATCTTATGTATATTCAAAACAAATTACTGCTTTTCTTAATTCTTTATTAAAGAATAAGTAAATACGATCGGCACCATAAGCTTGAAAATAATATCCTGTAACAAATCCAACATATGTAAATGGATGTCCATATTCATCTTTTGGTACATTAGGAAGAGCAAAGTAGTGCCAAAAAAGAAAATACGAAGAATGAAGATACAAGAGAATATAATGTTGAAAAAACTACTGAAATTAGAAATCAAAAATTAACAGTCCATAAAGTACAAATAGCACAAGTGGCAGAATATGATAAGCTGGAAAAAGGGAATGAGTTTGTTATTGTTCATGTTACAGTAGAGAATATTGGTAATCAAAAAGTTAGAATTAACCCATTAGATTTTTACCTTGAAAGAGGCGATGGAAGTATTGTGGACCATACATTTTCAACTAGTAATAAAAATATTTTTAAAATTAAAGATGTAGATCCAAACGGTAAGTTAACAGGAGCTATAACATTTGAAGCGAAAAAAGGTGATTCTAATCTTGAATTAATTTATAGACCTGATGTTATGTCTAAAGAGGAAGTAAAAGTAGAGCTTAAATGATTTATCCCGTAAAAGTCCGATTGGTGTAAACAAGGGCCTTTTATGTAAACTTATACAGGTTTTACATGAAGAAGGTATGCTCAAATGAATTTACGGTACGATAAAAGAAAATAATAGATTAGATGGTGTGAATTTCAAATATACTGTTTTGAAAACAAAAAATAAATGCATGATAAGGATTGGCGTTGGAGCTTAATCCTTTTTTTATGGAGATGTAGAGAATGGCAAGTAGACCTAATACTACACGATTGATGTCTTTAGTTAAGTACAAGTAAGTTGAGTTATATAAAAAATGTAATTATTTCTTGCATTACTATCACTTGAGTGGTAAAGTGATAGTAAGATTCACGATAGGAAGTGATCAAACATGCGTGATAATACGATAGGATCGTTAATATGGTTACGTTTAATACGATTTACGAACCAAAGTAATCAGATGTCAAATGAGTTTTTAAAACGTTTTGATTTAACGACAGCTCAATTTGATGTGCTTTTACAAATACGTACGTATCAACCACTCACACAAATGGAGTTAGCTGAAAAGGTAACTGTTACACAAGGCGGTATTTCTCGAATGTTAACTCGTCTTGAAAAAGAAGGATATATAGTACGAAAACAAGATTGGAAAACGAAAACAATTAGTCTTACAGAGCAAGGAGAAGCAACTTTAGAGAGAGCATTGCCAGAGCAACTTGCATTTCAATCATCGTTTTTTGATGATGTATTAAATGAAGAAGAGCAGAAAATATTATACGAGCTAATGACGAAAGTTCATAAGCATAGTGAAAAAAAAGAATTGCCGCGAGAGTAATTTTTTTTTACTATCAATTGACTGATCAAGTGAAAAGTAATTGAAGAAAATGAATACGACTGAATTAAAGGAGAGAGCAACTATGGAAAAATACCGTATGGATACAAGTAAAGGAATAGAGTTTGGATTATATTCAATTGGGGATCATGTTTTAAATCCACATAACGGAGAGAAAATTAGTGCAGAACAAAGAATTCATGAATTAATTGAAACAGCAAAGTTAGCGGATGAATCTGGACTTGATGTATTTGCTGTCGGTGAAAGTCATCAAACGCATTTTACAACGCAAGCTCATACAGTTATTTTAGGAGCTATTGCACAAGCTACGAAAAATATAAAAATTGCAAGTTCAGCAACGATAGTAAGTACATCTGATCCGGTACGAGTATATGAGGACTTTGCTACAATTGACTTGATTTCTAATGGACGTGCAGAAATCGTGGCTGGTCGTGGTTCTCGTATTGGGGGATATAGTTTACTCGGTTATGACGTGAATGATTATGAAGAATTATTTGAAGAGAAGATGGATCTTTTATTAAAAATTAATAAAGAGGAACATGTAACATGGAACGGACAGTTCAGAGCGCCGCTTACACATGCATCGGTTATTCCGAGAGCGAAAAATAATAACTTACCAATTTGGCGTGCAGTTGGTGGCCCGCCAGCTAGTGCGATTAAAGCAGGACGTGCGGGTGTGCCAATGATGATAACAACACTAGGTGGTCCAGCTATTAACTTTAAAGGATCAGTAGATGCTTACCGTGAGGCTGCGGCGCAAAGTGGATTTAATCCAGCAAATTTACCAGTTGCAACAACGAGTTTATTTTATACAGCAAAAAATTCACAAGATGCGTTTAGTGAATACTATCCTCATATTAATGCTGGTATGCTTACACTGCGTGGTGGTGGGTATCCAAAGCAACAATTTACAAATGCAGTAGATTACCGTGACGCATTAATGGTTGGTAGCCCGCAACAAATTATTGAAAAAATGCTTTACCAATATGAATTATTTGGGTAACAACGTTTTATGGCACAAATTGATTTTGGTGGCGTACCACTTAATAAAATTGAGAAAAACATCGAATTAATTGCTACTGAAATTTTACCGGCTGTTAGAAAACATACAGCAAAATAATTTAAAAAATACCGAGAGTCTAATCGATTCTCGGTATTTTTTTATGTATTAATTTTGTTTGAAAAAATGACAAAAAAATGAATTTTTAGTCTAGAAAGAGGGCAGGTATTTTCTATTTTTGAATAACATTATTTTGTGTTTGAATTTTAGAAATATATTTTTCTCTTGACAAAAAACTAACTGATTTCCCCGTTGGTTTAGAGGACATTTTTTCGCATGAAAGTCAAGTGTGTGAAGAGAAAAATGATTATTTTATTGATATGAAAGTAAGTCTTATATTAAAAAAAACATTTTAGTAATGAGAAAAATCTAATTCAAAAAAATGACAAAAGACATATTTCAGACAAAATGATGTCAATAATACGTCAAAAATCAGCTGAATTTACTATGCAGGTATATTATACAATTCGATTAACGGATAAAACACTACTGAAATAGTGAAAAGGTAAATTTTATGAGAAAGTTTTTTTGTAATTATCTTGAAAACTGAAAATTTATATTTTTTAAAAGTACATAAACAAATTTATCTTTCTATATTTCTAAGAATTGAGTTGTTTTATTCATACAACTCAATTGAAATTACGATATAAAAAATTATGAAGGAAGTGATTGTAGTATGGAAACGCTCGAATTGGCACGAATACAATTCGCATCAACAACGATTTTCCATTACTTTTTTGTTCCGCTGTCTATTGGTTTAGCTTTTATCATTGCATTAATGCAAACGTTATACGTGGTAAAGGGACAAGAAATTTATAAGAAGATGACGAAGTTTTGGACACAAATATTCCTAGTTAACTTTGCGGTAGGTGTAGTAACTGGTATTTTACAAGAATTCCAGTTTGGCATGAACTGGTCAACCTATTCACGTTTCGTAGGTGATGTGTTTGGTCCATCACTTGCAATTGAAGGCTTATTAGCATTTTTCATAGAGTCTACATTCCTAGGTTTATGGGTATTCGGTGAGGACAAATTACCGAAGCGAATTCACTTGTTATGTATTTGGCTCCTTTCAATTGGAACAATGTTATCAGCATTTTGGATTTTAACTGCAAGTGCATTTATGCAATCGCCAGTAGGATATGAAATGGCAGCAGATGGACGTGCACAGATGAATGATTTCTTAGCGATTATTCAAAACCCACAATTATGGGTACAATTCCCGCATACAATTACAGCTGCGATTGCAACTGGTGCATTCTTTATTGCAGGTGTGAGTGCATGGAAAATAACGAAAGCTCAAGAAACTGAAGTGTTTAAAAAATCGTTCCGCATTTCTGTCGTTGTTGGAACACTTACAACGGCGTTAGTATTATTCTTCGGTCATGCGCAAGCACAACAATTAATTAAGACACATCCAATGAAAATGGCAGCAGCTGAAGCGTTATGGAATACGAGTGAGGATCCAGCGCCATTTACAGTATTTGCGAAAATTGATGCAGAGAAGCAAGAAAATTCGTTTGAAATTCAAATCCCTTATATGCTAAGTCTATTATCATTTGATAAATTTAGTGGTCAAGTAGAAGGAATGAATCAAATTCAAAAACAATATGAAGAAAAATATGGGCCTGGAGATTATATACCGCCAGTACACACTATGTTCTGGAGTTTTAGAGCGATGGTAATGAGTGGAACATTTATGCTTCTTCTAGGAGCATACGGATGGTTCTTATCAAGAAAAGATCGTTTAGTTGAAAAAACTTGGTATTTAAAATTAATGGTGTATGCAATTGCACTACCGTTTATCGGTAATACAGTAGGATGGATTATGACTGAAATGGGACGTCAGCCTTGGGTAGTTTTCGGTGTTATGAAAACGGAAGATGCTGTATCTCCAAATGTTACGTTCGGAGAAGTATTATTCTCTTTAGTTTCATTCACATCACTATATTTAATTATAGGAGGAATTACTGTTTACTTATTCGTTCGTGTCATTAAAGGACATGAAAATAAGAAAACGAAACAGGATTCTCAAAGCCATGATCCATTTGATAAGGAGGAAGAGTATGTTATCTCTTAATGAGTTGTGGTTTATCATTATTGCAATTTTATTCGTAGGCTTCTTTGTACTTGAAGGTTTCGATTTCGGTGTAGGTATAGTTTCAAGGTTTTTAGGGGAAAACGATTTAGAGAAAAGAATATATTTAAATACAATTGGTCCATTTTGGCACGCGAATGAAGTATGGCTTGTTTGTGCTGGTGGAGCTATGTTCGCGGCATTCCCACACTGGTATGCAACTTTATTTAGCGGGTTTTACATTCCGTTTGTATTTATGCTTCTTGCTTTAATTATAAGAGGGGTTTCCTTTAAATTCCGTGCGAAAATAGACAATCATAAATGGAAAGGTTTTTGGGATTGGGGTATGTTTTTAGGAAGTTTACTACCGCCTGTTCTTTGGGGAGTTGCAATTGCTAACTTTATGGTAGGTATTCCAATTGATGAAACTAAAAATGCTGTAGGTGGATTCTTACCGTTACTTCATCCATTTGCATTACTTGGAGGAGCTATGTTCCTTCTGTTATGTATTGTTCACGGGTTGCAATTCCTTACTATTCGTACAACTGGTAAGTTAAGAGAACGTGCACGTATTGCTGCAATGAAAATTGCGCCATTCTCAATTATAGCACTCCTTATTTTTGCCGGATTAGGATTATGGAAAACAGATATTTTCACTGCCCATGGTACAGAGTGGATTATGGTTCCGATTGGAGCTTTTGTAGCATTATGTACGTCAACATTATTAAATAAAAGAAGAAGAGATGGTTGGGCTTTCTTTATGACGAGTTTAACAATCATTTTACTAAGTGCGAGTGTGTTTATCGGCATGTTCCCACGTGTCTTAATTAGCTCGTTAGGGTCAATATACGATCTAACAATTTATAATGCAGCATCGGGAGATTATGCACTAAAACTGATGACGTATTTTTCAATTGCTATATTGCCATTTGTTTTGGGAAGTCAAATATGGAGTTTCTATGTGTTTAGACAACCTGTTAAGTCAGATAAAGATTTGGAGTACTAATGAAAAGAAAAAGAGGACTTCCATCGTATCCTGGTAGCCGAGTTTTATATGTAGTGTTAACAATCATTAGCATTTTAGAAGCTATAAGTATTATTGGGCAAACAGTGTTTTTAGCACGGGCTATTACGTTTTTATTTCAAGGAGAAACAGTGCAATCTGTGTTAAATGAAACGGTTTATTTTGGAATCACGTTTGCAGTACGTCATATGCTAGTTCGAATTTCGCAAATATTAGTGGAACGTTTCGCTGAAAAAACAGGATCGCTACTGCGAAAACAATTAATAGAGGCGTATTTCACATTAGGTCCACGATATGTTCAAACTGCTGGAACAGGTCATCTGGTTACCTTATCGATTGAAGGTATTGAGAAATTTAAAACATATATTGAATTAACAATTCCTAAAATGATTAGAAGTAGTATCGTACCGGGACTAATTGTACTATATGTTTTCACGCTAGATATTGAGTCTGGAATCATTTTAGTTGTAACGATTCCTATCGTAATTATATTTATGATCCTACTAGGATTAGCAGCGCAAAAGATGGCGGATAGTCAGTATGAGTCGTATCGTGTACTTTCTAATCATTTTGTAGATACGTTAAAAGGATTAGAAACATTAAAGTATTTAGGTAAAAGTAAACAGCACGAAGGAAAGATTGAAAAAGTAAGTAAAAGATATAGAAAAGCAACGATGCGTACTTTGCGAGTTGCTTTTCTTTCTTCTTTTGCATTAGATTTCTTTACGAGCTTATCAATCGCATTTGTGGCAGTCGGATTAGGGATACGTTTAATAGATGGGACAATTGTACTATTGCCAGCCCTTACGATTTTAATTTTAGCTCCAGAATATTTTCTGCCGATTAAACAAGTTGGAGCGAATTATCATGCTACGTTAGATGGACAACTTGCAATGGAGCAAATAGAAGAGATTTTACAGCAACAAAAAGAAATAGGAACGAAAGAATCTAATGTAGGTTTAATATGGAATGCCTCTAGTAACTTGAAATTACAAGATGTAAAAGTAAAGAATAATGAATCTGAAAAAGCTATATTAGAGGGAATTGATTTTACTTGGAAAGGCACCGGCGCTATAGGTGTAATTGGTGAAAGTGGGGCAGGGAAATCGACGTTAATTGACGTATTAGCAGGATTTTTAACTCCTTCGGGTGGAAAGCTGATAATAAATGGTGTGAAAATTGACGGGTCTACTCGAGAAGATTGGCAAAAGAATATTGCTTATATTCCGCAGCAACCTTATATTTTCCCGCTTTCATTAAAAGATAACATTTGTTTCTATGAAACAAATACAACTGATGCAGAAGTGGAAAGAGTTATTAATGAAGTTGGTCTTCGTTCACTCGTTACATCGCTTCCGAACGGGATGTATGAAAGAATTGGAGAAGGTGGACGTATGTTTAGTGGCGGGCAAGAACAACGTGTCGCTATGGCGCGTGCACTTTTAAGCAAAAAGCCAATTATTTTATTAGACGAGCCTACAGCACATCTTGATATTGAAACTGAATTTGAAATAAAGCAAGCGATGTTACGTCTGTTTGAAGGTAAGCTAGTATTTCTTGCAACACATCGTCTTCACTGGATGAAACAGATGGATCATATTCTTATTTTAAATAAAGGGGAAATGATAGAAAGCGGCACGTATGAAGAACTTTTAAAGAATGAGGCATTACATTTTCAAAGGAAAGAGAGGGGATAGAGATGAGTAACTGGATTAAACCTTATATACAGCAAAATAAAGGTAGAATGACTTTAACTATTTTCCTTGGTCTTCTTGGAGTTAGTTCAGGTGCGATGTTACTTTTCATTTCAGGTTATTTAATCTCTAAATCTGCTCTTAGACCAGAAAATGTAATGGCTGTATATGTTCCTATCGTTGCAACACGTGCGTTTAGTATAGGACAAGCGGTATTTCATTATTTAGAGCGTTTAGTTGGACACGATGTCGTACTACGCATATTAGAAAAGATGAGAACGAAACTATATAGAATAGTAGAACCGCAGGCGTTATTTTTCCGCTCACGATTTCAAACGGGCGATATGTTAGGTATATTATCCGAAGATATAGAGCATTTGCAAAACCTATATTTACGTACAATATTTCCTAGTCTATTAGCATTAGTTGTATATAGCATATTCGTACTTGTTATCGGTGCATTTGACGTAGTATTTGCACTTATTGCAGCATGTATGTTGGCTATTATCGTTTTTCTTCTTCCGTTTGTATCATTACTTTTAATGAAGCAGCATCATGTTACTTTAAAGCAAGGAAGAAGCCGTTTGTATCAACAACTAACAGACGCTGTTTTTGGGTTATCTGATTGGCAAGCAAGTGGTAGAAAAGATGAATTCATTGATAAGTATGTAGAGCAAAATGCTCAGTTGTTAAAAACGGAAAAAAGAATGAAGCGCTGGAATCATATTCGGGACAGTATTATTCAATTAGTAGTGGGGATTGTAGTTATTTCAATGATCATATGGACTGGAAATGAAGCGGCAAGTGAACAGATTGCACCTACCGTTATTGCGGCTTTCGTCTTAATGACGTTATCAGTCACAAACGCGCTTATTCCTCTTTCAGATGCTATCGATCGAATTCCATCATATGTAGAATCTGCTCATCGTCTAAATAAAGTAGAAGCTCATGATGTTTTACAGGATGAAAAGGAATTACATGAGGATAAAGATTATGTTGCATCAAAACATATAGACATTGAATTAAATAATGTATCGTATAGTTACCCAGATAGTAATGAATTTGTATTGAAAGAAGTATCACTGCAAATAAAGGCAGGAAAGAAAATCGCCATTTTAGGAAGAAGTGGAACAGGAAAATCTACTTTGTTAAAATTGTTAGCAGGTGCGTTAAGCCCGTTGCGTGGTGAAGTTTTATTGCATAGTGAACATGCTCATATGAATCTTTTATCAAAATATATTTCTGTATTGAATCAAAAACCGCATTTATTCGATACGACAATTGGAAATAATGTGCGAATCGGTAAACCAGAGGCTACGGATGAAGAGATATGGACAGCTTTAGAGAAAGCACAATTAGCTTCGCATATAGCTTCTCTTCCAGATGGATTGCAAACAAAAATGCATGAAATGGGGAAAAGGTTTTCTGGTGGAGAAAGACAACGGGTTGCTTTTGCTAGAACGCTAATGCAAGAGGCTCCAATTATTGTACTTGATGAACCTACGATCGGCTTAGATCCAAAGACAGAACTATCTTTAATAGAAACAATGTTTTCTGCAACAGAAGAAAAGACTGTTATTTGGATTACACACCACCTTGTAGGAATTGAACATGTAGATGAAGTTATATTCCTTGATCGTGGTCAAATTGTGATGCAAGGCAGTCATGAACAACTTCTGAAAGAAAACGAGAAGTATCGAAAGCTTTATGAGTTAGATAAAGGAATATAGTTTGAATAAGTAATAATTGTAAAAATAGCTACGCCAAATGGTGGAGCTATTTTTGTTTTGAAATGAATATTCTATTCTTTTTTAATGTTGGATTGCAGATGTATATGATCATTATGAATGAAAAATGAATTTCATATTATACATATAATGGAGGGGGATATACATGAAGGAGCAGTATAAAATTATTGTTTTAAGTGATGAAGTATCAGGAGCAAGGATTCAAAATGCATTAGACAAAAATAAATGTAAAACAATAGTTCATGTTGTAGACGTTTCAACTATTGTTCGTATAGAAAATTCTTTTCAATATATAGTCATTTGGAGAGTGGACGCAGAAAAACTTACAAATGAATTGATAAACAAGGGCGTGCAAAGTAAAAAAATTATTAATTTAACAAAATACATGTATGAATGGAGGAATAAATTAATTTCTATATATCAAATAAATCCGGATCTTATGTTTTTATACATGTCTATGAAAAAAGTAAAGAGTGATCCCACATATGAATTGTTTGCTACCGGTTTGTCTTATCCGCATTGTGGCATAAGTGCGGAGCTCCTCTCAAAAAAGTCAATAAAATTAACACTTCCATCGCAAGATCTATACTATGATTATTTAATAGCGTCACAACTTCTATCAAACGATCATTCATTTCAATATTGTTTGATAGGAATAGCCTATTTCTCTTTTTACTTTGACATGTCGTTATCATCTGAAGCATATAGAATTCACAAAGTATATTATCCATTGTTTCAAGACGGTCATCATACTGTAGTTCATTCTCCTCTACCCACTGATGGATTCTCACATCTAGATAGTCCGAAACCACTTTTTTCTATTTTTAATTTGCATTTTGAATATATTTTATTAGACGAACTAAAAGATGAATCATTGATACTACCTTGGATAAATACTGAATGGAATACCACTCCCCTTCATATTCCTTTTGAAGAACATGGGAAAATGAGAGCAGCTTCACATGCTAAATTGTCGTATCCTCATACTTTAGTTGAAAATAAAACGATTTTTAAAACATATTTAGAATTACTGTTAAAAAATGATATAAAGCCACTAATTGTTGTCTTCCCTGTTACTTCACATTATTTCAATTGTAGTAGTAAGAAATTAAAAGAAGATTTTTATAAAGTTATAAATGATTTTCAAGCACAATATTCTTTTCAAATCATAGATCTATTTGATTCACCATTATTTTATGATGAAGATTTTTATGATAGTGATCATATGAATAAAAAAGGTGCAAATAAAATGTCCGCGTTATTAAATATGTTTATTCAGGAACGAAAAGTATGATATTTCGATTCATATTTGCATAAAAGTATATAGGCTCCATACAGTTAAAGTAATGTGATTTTTGCATCGCGTATACAAATAATATGCGAAGAGGTGAGAGAGTAAAATGAGAACTCGTATTGAAAGAACTGTAGAGGTGGTAGATCAACTTCCGTTGGTAAGTGTGTTAATTCCTACGTATAATCGACCTCGCTACTTTGAAAAGGCATTATGTAGTGTGTTAGAACAAACGTATCCTAATATAGAAATTATAGTTGGAGATGATAGTACGAATGACGAAACAGAAAAGGTGTTACAAAAATACTTATGTAATCATTCAAATATTATTTATATAAAAAACAGGTCAACTCTCGGACAATTTGAAAATGCGCTAATGTTATTTAATGAAACGAACGGTGAGTATGTAAACTTTTTAATGGATGATGATATATTTCACGTGAATAAAATTGAAAAAATGATGAAGTATTTTTTGAATGATCTAGATAATGAAATTAAGCTTGTAACATCTCATCGCCAAGTAATTGATGATAAAGGGAAAGAACTACGACATATTTATTCAACTGTCCGTTTATTTGAAGAGGATACGATTATAGAGGGAACAGAATTAGCAAATAGGGTAATTGTGGATCAAAAAAATTATATTGGAGAACCGACAACAGTTTTATTTCGTAAAAATGATTTACAAGAACCGTATGGGATTTTTGATAAGAGGCGGTATCTATGTAACGTAGATATAGCTTCATGGTTATCTTTATTAAGTAAAGGAAAAGCAGTATATATAGCAGAGACACTTAGTTACTTTCGATTACATCCAGATCAACAGTTAAATGAATCTAATAAAATGATGGATGGGTTAGAAGATTTTTCACATAGTATTATAGCAGGAAAAAAATATGGTTTCTTATCCAACGAAAAAGAGTTAGACAAAGCGATAACTAATTTTCTTGATTATGCAAGAAGGATAGTTCCATCATCGATATTGTATACATTAGACTATTATCAAAAAATTAGGAGAAAGAAAATAAAAATAGAAAAGAAAAAACGTAACTACTCAGCTTCCTCAGACAAAAAAGCATGCTAAATACATGTTTCCAATTCGAAAACATGAAAAAAAATATGCCCATAAGAGAAAGAATCTAGATCGAATCGAGAATTTCTCTTATGAAATCGTGCAATTCCAAGGAACCGTTCCGGTTTCTATAACCTGACCTATCGCTTGTAAGACAGATTGTTTTTGTTTTTTCATGGTGCTTATAAAGCTTCGTATCTGACAAAAAGATTCTGCGCCTTTCTTACTTCGAAACGTTCCAGACACTTTCTGTTTGACTTTCGTCATTCGAATATCCCGTTCTGCTTGATTGTTATCAAATGGAATGTCTGGATGTTCTAAAAATGCTAGAATTCTGTCAGCATATTTGACGAAGCGATTCCATAAATTTTGAGCAGGCGTCTGTTTTCCTTTCTTTTTTGGTTCTGAAGAAAATACTTGTTTTTCTTTTAATATAGCTTGATAGGCAGTCGACAGATTCTCTTGCTCTGCTTTTGGCAGGAGTCCTTTGTATTGTTTTTTTAGCGTTAAGGCTTGCGTTAAAAACTCCTGCATCTGTTGTGCCCATTTTTCTCCGGTACTATCTATAATTCCTTGTAAATCTCGTAAGAGGTGGGCATTACATAATACGTGACGACAATCTGTATACGCATCATATGATTTCCAACCATCATGCATCGCGATTCCAGAAAAAGACGGCAAGATTTCTCCAGCATCCATTGCTTCTTTTCCGCGTTTTTGATGAATATGTTGCAATGTCACCTCCGGTGTACTGGCAGTATGTAACCATTGTGTTTTATTTTCTACACGCATACCGGTTTCATCAAAATGGACAACAGAAGACTGAAGGATCTGGTCTTTTACTTCTTGGAGAAAAGGCTGCAATTGAGCCGAAAAACTGTTTGTATGATTGACTAACGTTCCTTCACTGATAGAATGTCCAAAACAATCTTGAAAGAATTCTTTTGTTCTTTTTAAAGAAAGACACTGATAATGCGTTAAATAGGGGATTAGTCTTTTTATATTTGGACCATATTGAACAGGACGAGAGACAGTAGAAGGAAACTGGGATTCTTGAATAGAATGGCAATGTGGGCATTCTTTTTGTTCCACTTTATGTTCCGTCACTTCTATCTGGATAGGTGGTAAATCATACACTTGGCGAATGCGGTATCCTTTTACAGGCTCATGGTCTAAAGAAGTATAGCAACAAGTACAATAGGTAGGAGAATATGTAATTGTATGGTCTGGAGTCGCTGTCAAACCAAGAGTATGTCCTTTGTGGCCCAACTGGCCACCGGTTTGACGCTGGGATGATTTTCGCAAACTTTTTGTAATAGGCTTACGAAAACCATCTGTAGAGGGTGGTTTATGACTATTTGTAGAGTTTTTTTTTGAACGATTTTCTAATTCTTCTATACGCTCTTTTAAATTCTGTATTTGACTTTCTAATTGATGAACAAAATCGCAAATAGCTTGAGGTCCCTTTTGATAGACAGCTAGAATTTCTTGTTTTTTCAACATAAATACCACCTCCTTGTATGATATATCTAGTATTCACACAAAAAGTACATATCAGACTAGTAAATGAAAAAAGCCTCCGTGAGGAAGCTGAGTAGTTACGAAAAAACAACATATAAATAATAATTCTCCTTTACCAAAAGTAAGTATACTTATTCCCGCGTACAATAGACCTTATTACTTGGAATTAGCGCTCAATAGCGCACTGAATCAAACATATGAAAATATTGAAATTATTATTTCTGACGACAGTACAAATAATGAAGTTAATGCTATGATTCAACCGTATTTACGTGAATATGAGTGTATTACATATGCTAAAAATGAAACTCCGTTAGTTGCTGAAAACTTTAATAAGTGTATAGAACTTGCGAACGGGGATTATATAAACTTTTTATTAGATGATGACTTATTTCATCATGAAAAGATCGAGAGAATGATGAAATACTTTTTGGCGTTAGAAAATATTTCATTTGTGACGTCATATCGTGAACTGATTGATGAGAATGGAGAGATATTACCACCCTCAACATTGAATATGAAAATTGCGAAAGAAACTACACTTTTTGAAGGAAAAGAATTAGGGAATTACATATTAAAAAATTTAAAAAATATAGTTGGTGAACCGACAACTGTTCTGTTTAATCGAGATTTGTTTGAAGGGAAGTTTGGGTATTTTAAAGGAAAGGCTTATTCTTCTATTAATGACATTGCAACTTGGCTAGATATGATGAGGAAAGGAAAAGTAGTTTATATACAAGAACCTCTTAGTTATTTTAGACAACATAGTGGACAAAATCAAAAACAAATACATTTTATTTTAATGACAATTGAAGAGTGGATTGAATTAATTATAGATGCATATAATAGTGGATTTTTAAGTTCTGAGAGTGATTATAAAGAGAGTTTATCTTATTGTTTAGAAAATGCGGGATTTATAGTTAAGGATGCGGTAAGAAATGGGGAACTAGATCAAATTTATAATGAAAAGATAAAAAAAGGGTTAAACAAGCTAGTCGCTCATATGTTTGAGAAAGAATGTTGTTATTGTCAATATTGCAATCAGCAATTTGAAAAATTTTCACCTTGGCCAGCACATTATGATTTTCCGAAATATAAATTTGAGATGTGGAATAAAGATACAGGGATATGCCCAGTTTGTAGTTCAATGGATCGTGAAAGGTTGTATCGTGCGTACATTGAAATGGAAACGGACTTGTTAAGTAGAGAATACACTATGCTTCATATTGCACCTGAAGAGAAGTTAAGAGATTGGTTTAACGAGTATAAAAATATTACGTATGTATGTGGGGATATAGAACCAAAGGATCCATTAATGAAGGAAATTGACGTTACAAGCATTACATATGATAGTAATACTTTTGATGTAATTTTATGTAGCCATGTATTAGAACACGTTCTTGACGATGACAAAGCAATGCGAGAGTTATATAGAGTATTAAAGCCAAATGGATGGGGAATTATTCAAGTACCAATCGTAATGAATGTAGATTCTATTATAGAAAATAAATTAATTGTAACACCACAATTGAGAAAATTAGCTTTTGGTCAAGAAGATCATGTGAGAATTTATAATCAATCGGGATTCATTCAACGATTAATGAATGCAGGATTTAAGGTGGAATTATATAACATAGCTGAAAGAAAAGGAATGAAAAGTGCTAGGAAATTTGGATTATCTGAAACAGATACGCTTTATATTGTCCGAAAATGATAGGAAGGAATAGATAGATATGGAGAATATTCCTTTTTTGCGTGCTTCAACTGTACCTGTAATTGAGTATTTGGACGAATTGAAGGAAATTGATACATCTCACATATATACGAATTATGGACCTATAAATCAACGTTTTGAAGAAACAATTATGTCGGAATTTTTTCAGAACAGGGGCGCTGTTACAACAGTGGCAAACGCAACGTTAGGGTTAATGGCTGCTATTCAACTTAAGAAAAGAAGAAAAGGAAAATATGCCCTCATGCCTAGTTTTACATTCCCTGCGACTCCATTAGCGGCTATTTGGTGTGGATTGGAACCTTATTTTATTGATATTTCAATAGATGATTGGTATATGGATAAAACAGTACTTTGGGATAAGATTGAAGAATTAAAAGAAGAGGTTGCGATTGTTGTCCCGTACGCAACTTTTGGATCATGGATGGACTTAGAAAAATATGAAGAATTAGAGAAAAAGGGTATTCCGGTTGTCGTAGATGCGGCACCGGGATTTGGGTTAATGAATGGAAGTATGCATTACGGTCAGGATTTTAGTGGTATGATCGTATATAGCTTTCATGCAACAAAGCCGTTCGGAATTGGTGAAGGAGGGCTCATATATAGTAAAAAGGAAGAAGATATACAACGTATTAAAAGAATGGGTAATTTCGGATTTGATAAAAATTGTGAATGTACGATGATGGGGTTTAATTGTAAAATGTCTGAATATGCGGCAGCTGTTGGGATTGCGACTATGAAAAAATGGAATCAAAAATTAAAAGAACGCACCCGTATTTCTGAATGGTATAAACAATTGTTACAAAGTAATGGATTAATGAAAAAAGGATGGAAACTCCAAAAGACAGAAGCAGTTATTCAACAATTTATGCCTATTCTTTGTCCGGAAGAAGTTCACAACATACAAGTAATAGAAGAACTGAAAAAACAGAAAATAGAAGCTAGATTATACTTTTCACCATCATGCCACCAACAAGTTTTTTTTAGAAATTATAAGTCTACAGATTTAATAGAAACGAATAAAATAGCCAAACGAATAGTAAGTTTACCTTTATGGGAAGGAATGACGAAAGAAATAGTAGAACAAATTGTAATCTGTTTAGGACAGAAGGTGGTGTCGGCAGATGAATAGTTTTTATAGTCAAGAAGAGCTAAAGAAAATTGGATTTTTATCTGTTGGGAAAAATGTATTGATTAGTAAAAAAGCAAGTATATATAATCCAGGTGTTATATCAGTCGGTAATAATGTAAGAATTGATGATTTTTGTATTTTAAGTGGTAAAATCACAATTGGAAGTTATTCGCATATATCAGCGTATACAGCGTTATATGGAGGGGAAGTTGGGATTGAAATGTATGACTTTGCAAATATCTCAGCTAAAACAATCGTATATGCAGTACTAGATGATTTCAGTGGAAATACATTAATGGGGCCAACTGTCCCGAATCAATATAGGAATGTGAAAACAGGAAAAGTTATTTTAAAAAAACATGCGATTATTGGTGCGGATTCTATTATTTTTCCAAATGTAACTGTAGGAGAAGGCACAGCAGTTGGTGCGATGAGTATGGTAAAAGAGAGTTTAGATGATTGGTATATTTATGCTGGAGTTCCCGTAAGAAAAATAAAACCTCGTCAAAAAAAGATGCTAGAGTCAGAAAATGATTTTTTAAAAAGCATTAATTCTTAACAAAAAAGAATTAATGTTTTTTATTTTTATGATACAGCAAAGTTGTATCTTAACTTATTATGTTTTAAATTTAGCTGACAAAGGCAATACTGAGCCATAGTGAATGTAAAGTTGGAGGGCGAGCGTATATGTTTGATGAGGATGGGATTGTTTTAATTATGGAACCAGCTGATGAAAGTAACTTGAGGAGGTTTATTTTTTCGGTGCCAAAGTCAGTGTATGAAAAGAAGGGGCTTACATTACACTATGGAACAGCTATAGGACAAGGATATATGGATATAATTGAAGATATTATTAGCGTACATATAGAAATAGATGTTGTAACGATAATAGGGCATGTAAGAGGGTAAATAGCTATTTGAAAAAGGTTATAAGTAATTTAGCTAGAAGTTATGCATAGAGAAAATTGCAGACAATTATAAAGGCGAAGGGAGTCTAAAATGAAAATCAAATCAATTTTATTAGTGTTTATAGTTTCAATTGGTTTAATGGGATGTTCACTAGTAGAGGAAGGAAAGAACTCCATAGATTATGCTCAAAAAGCGACAGACTATGTAAATGAAATAAGTGCATTTGCAAATGATGCACCAGCATTAGCTGAAAAGGCTGTTAATGATAGCGAAGCTCGAAAAGAGTTAGAAACGAAGCTTAGTGAAATTAAACAAGATATACCCGCTTTCAATGAATTAACACCACCTGATGTAGCAAAGGATCTTCATCAGCAAATCGTCGGATATAACGAAAAGTTAAATACATTAATTGATACGGCAATGACGAAGATAGAAGAAGGAAAAGTGGATGTAGAGCAATTTAAAAACTCTGAGCTTATGCAGACGATTGATCAAGTTCGTGATTTGAAAGAGAAGGTTCAAAATTTAGGACAATAATAAAAAGCTCCGTTTTGTGATGAACGGAGCTTTTTTATGTTTTCTAATGGAAAAGTTTATAATATTTTCTTCCTATAATATAAGTGTTTTTTTATATCTTCCATTGTTCTAAAATATGTATTGTTTTATTAGTTGCATCCATGTTCACTTGAGCACCTATCGGCATAGTGATCATCGGATGGGTATGACAACAATCAAAGTCAGCTAATAAAGGAATTCTTTGATTTTGCAGTACTTCTAATAATATTTCATAAGGTTTGCGATTTGTACCACAATCATCAAACTGCTCATGTTTTCCAAGAATAATGCCTGAAACTTTATCAAATACGCCGTTAACTTTAAGTAATGAAAAGCTTCTTTCAATAGTAGCTGCATCTTTTGAACTATCCTCAATAAATAAAATATCCCCATTTTGAATACATGGCATATAAGGACTACCCCAAATTCCTTCTATTGTATTTAAGTTCCCTCCAATAATACGTCCAGTAGCTTGTCCATTTGTTACAGAAATCCAATTGTTTGGTCTAAGTTCTTTTTCTATCGTCTTCTCTTCCCAATTCATAAATTCATCTGACCAAAATAAAGGTTGTTTTATGTTGTAAGGAAGCATCTGATCATGTAGTAATGTTTCTAAAAAATATTTGTATGTATAATCTACAAACGGCTCAAATTCTCCAAAGGAGGGGACGAGTGCCGGACCGTAAAATGTAGGGATTCCTGTTTTGGCATAAATCCCTAGCAATAAAGCTGTTGCATCTGAATAGCCAATCATTATTTTAGGGTTATTTTGAAAAGCATCATAATCAATATAAGGTAATAAGGAATTGGAATTCATACCGCCAATTGTTGACATAATACAAGGTACATTAGGGTTTCTTATTAAAGCATTCAGTTCCTCAGCACGCTCTTGTATACTGCCAGAACGATAATAATCATATCGACCTGTTAGTGAACCTTCTAATATGTGAAATCCTTTCTGTTGTAAGTAAGATTTCGCTCGTTCAAATCTTTTTGGAGAAGTGTAGGTTGCTGGTGAAGAGGGCGAATAAATGCCGATTGTGTCTCCGTATTTTAATGATTTTGGAAGTAGCATCGTAAGAATCCTTTCTATTAAGTAGTTAAATTACGACAATGTAACATTGAATATTCTTATATTTCGGTATTTTAATTGTAACATAAATGTATTAGATGAATAAATATGCTTTTTACCTTGACGATATAAAGTAATTATTGTTATGGTTAAACGTGAGTGTATAAAAGGTTTGCTAAAGGAGTTTTGAAATGAAGCGGTTAAAATGGGGAAGGCTGACGATCCTAGTATTCATTATTTTAGGGATATGTTGGTTCTTATTCCAAGGAACTCAAAAGAGTGCAACAAATATAGAGGGACAACCTTTACAGGTGGCAGAACTATCTAAAACAGGATTAGCTGAAAAAGTAGTGCCACCAAAGTACATACCACCGGAAATTGATGCAAAAGCAGCTATGATTATTGATGCGAGTAATGGAGATGTTATTTATCAACATAATGAAAAAGAAGCTTTTGCGCCAGCAAGCATGTCTAAGATGATGACAGCGTATCTTCTATTAGAAAATGTACATAATGGAAAAGTTCGCTGGGAAGATCCGGTGAAAATGAGTGCGAAAGCGGCACAAACAGAGGGTGCGAGAATCCCAGTCCAAGTGAATGACACATTGACTGTTAAAGATTTGTACCATGCATTAATGATTGAATCGGCAAATAATTCGGCTGTGGCTTTAGCAGAACATATGGCTAAGACGGAGAAAGATTTCGTTCAGCTTATGAATGCAAAAGCGAAGGAGTTAAAAATGTCGAATTATGCTAAATTCGCAAATGCATCAGGACTACAAGAACCTGATGGAAGTGAGACGAAGATGACGGCTGCTGATGTAGCAAACTTGGCGTATCATCTAATAAAAGACTATCCAGAAATATTAGAAGTGACTCACTTACGTCAAAGTCAGTTAGCATTTAATAATATTAATGTTGTAAGTACAAATGATATGTTAAACAAAAATAATAAAGCTATATATATAGAAGGAATAGACGGATTAAAAACAGGATTTACAGATAGCGCGGGGTATTGTTTTACGGGTACAGCAAAACAAGGTGATACTCGTATTATTACTGTTGTAATGGGAACGAAAGGTAAAACGAATCGTTTTGCAGAGACGAACAAGCTAATGTCTTATGCATTTGGCTTAGTTAATTAAGTGAAATACTGAGTTGGATCATCATATAAGCAAGGCAATTTGTTGTTACTTATTATCGGTAACAATAAATTGCCTTTTTATTGTTAGTATTAGGAAGTAAAAAGGTAAAAAATGTGAGTGTTATTATTTGAGTTTATTATTGTTTGTTGATAGTATAAAGTTAGAAGCTTATTAATGATAAGTTTTAAGAGGCGGAACATGATGTATACATATGAAAAAGCCTCAAATGAAAATTGGAGGGAATTATGATGGCAAAAGATTTTTACACAGCAATTGAAGACAGAAGATCTATTTATGCGATTAGTAAAGAGCAAGTAGTTTCTGATGAAAAAATTCAAGAAGTGATTTATCATGCTGTAAAACATACACCTTCAGCTTTTAACTCTCAGAGTGCCCGCGTTGTCGTCTTGCTAGGAGAACAACATGATAAGTTATGGGATATTACGAAAGAAACGTTACGAAAAATTGTACCTGAAAATAACTTTGCATCTACTGAAGAAAAAATGAATGCATTTAAAAGTGGTTATGGAACGGTTTTATACTTTGAAGACAGTCAAGTAGTGGAAGAACTGCAAGAAAACTTTGCATTATACAAAGAGAATTTCCCAACGTGGTCACAGCAATCCTCAGGAATGTTACAATTTGCAATTTGGACAGCTTTAGAAATTGAAGGATTTGGTGCTACATTGCAGCATTACAATCCATTAATTGATGAAGAAGTGAGAAAAGAATGGGAAGTTCCAGAAAGCTGGAAACTTACTGCGCAAATGCCGTTTGGTAAACCGGTGGTAACTGCAGGTGAAAAAGAATACCAACCTTTAGAAAATCGTGTGAAAATTTATAAATAATGCGAGATAAAAGGTGAACAGGGATACAACCTGTTCACCTTTTATAAGTAATAAGGGTTTTTTTGATAGGAATTTTTCATCTGATCTTTTAATTCGTTTTTACGTGTTTCAATAGTTGATATTTTTTGTAAGGTAATAATTGAAACGAATTGAAAAAAAGCATAGTATAATTCTATATTTTTATTTATAGGATCATCTATTATGTTTTTCATAAATATACCTCCTTCTTTAATCCCAATATTTGCAGGCAATAAGACTTCCATCTTAAAATTCAATGTACCGCCCTGTAAAAGTTCGATAGGTTTCAGTGTAGGGTAAATAAAATTTGTATTGGTTAAAATACCACTATATATATGATAATATAAATATCCTATAAATTCCATAGTTAGTGAAAAGTAGGTAGTGGTGTGTGTGTTTTCGCCAAATTAGAACAGAATTTTTGAAGTTAAATCTTACAAATCGTCAAATCTTTTATAAGTGATAGATAGTATCAAAAATAGTTTTCTAAAAATATTATACTATTGATAAAAAAAGTATTTTTTGTCATGATAAGAGTATGCTTCATGGGAGGAGCTTTACTAGGAAATACATTCTTTGCATTGGATTAGATGAATAGGGTTTTTCAAAGTGGATAGACAATGTATATTAAGATAATGAATGAAATGTCGAATTTTCAATGAAATACATAAGAGAATTGAAAAAAGCATTGCAAAAATAATAAGTTTAATGGTAAAGTTCACATGAAGTTCACACGGAATTCACTTCATTCATTTAAAATGAACTCTGTGTGAAAAATAAAACTCTTGTTAAAAAATGGAACTTAATGAATATTTTACTTTAATAATATTGTAAAGTATTAAGTTTATAAGTTTTTTAAAGAGGATAGTAGGGAAAGGAAGTAAAGACAACTTATGAAAAAAGTAATTGCAGGTTTAGCAGCAGCTTCAGTAGTAGGTGTTGCAGTTCCAGGTATGGATTCTGCTCAAGCACAAGTTTCAAATGAGGCGTTAAAAGAAATTAATGGACAAACTCAAACTCAAACGACTGTAACTGAAACAAAAAAGGTAGAAACAACTTCTGAATTAAAATACACGGTAACAGCTGATGTATTAAATGTACGTTCAGGTGCTGGTACAGGACATAACGTTATTTCTAAAGTGAAATCAGGTCAAGTACTACAAGTAATTGGACAAGAAAACGGTTGGTTCAAAGTAACTGTAAACGGTCAAACTGGTTATGTAAGTGGTGACTTCGTAACGACTGGTGGTAAAACAGGAACTACTGTTCAACAAGGAACTGGTACTTACACAGTAAACGTTTCTTCACTAAACGTACGTACAGGCCCAAGTACATCTCATACAGTATTAGGCTCTGTAAATAAAGGTAAAACAGTACAAGTTGTTGGAGAAGTACAAGATTGGTTTAAAATCAACTTCAATGGTGGAACTGGATACGTAAGCAAAGACTTCGTAACAAAAGGTGGTTCTGCTGTATCTAACGAAACAAAACAACCAACTACAAACAACAATACTACTACAGTTCAAACTGGTGGTTCTTATGTTGTTAACACTGGTGCTTTAAAAGTACGTACAGGCCCAGCTACATACAATGCTGTAATCGGTGGCGTAACACAAGGTAAAGTATTAAACGTTACTGGCGCTGAAAATGGTTGGTACAAAATTAACCATAACGGCCGTACAGGTTACGTAAGTGCAGACTTCGTTAAGTTTGTAAAAGGCGGAGTAAACAACGTTACAAATAACAATAACAATAACGTTACAAATAACGTTCAACAACCAGGTAAAGACGTACAAAAACCAACAACAGGTGGAGATACATCTTCAATCGCTGGATTCGCTAGATCTTTAAATGGTTCACCATACAGAACTGCTGGTACAACACCTGCTGGTTTTGACTGCAGTGGATTCATTCACTACGTATTAAATCAAACTGGCCATAAAGGCGCTCGTCAAACAGTTGCAGGATACTGGAGCTCTAAAACAAAAACTAGCAATCCACAACCAGGTGATTTAGTATACTTCCAAAATACTTATAAATCAGGTCCTTCTCACATGGGCGTTTACTTAGGAAACGGTCAGTTCATTAGTGCAGAAACTGATGCAACTGGTGTACGTATTAGTTCTGTAAGTAACTCTTACTGGAGCAAGCACATGTTAGGTTACACAAAAGCATACTAAGAAAAAGTAGTTTATATACTTTTCGTATAGAGAAAAGGCTTTCCAGGGAAACTTGGGAAGCCTTTTTATAGTTGAGTAAATTGGGAATGTAGTAGTTTTTACTGTAACTTCCCAGTTAAAAATCGAGCGTATAGGTCATGAAAGTAGTTGGGACGAAATAAGTTTGCTGCATGTCCTGCTAACGGTATTTCTTTATATAAAACGTTAGGAAGAATGGACTTTAAATCAAAAAGACAAGATTTATAGAGATGATCATGTTCACCCATTACCCATAATATAGGGTGGGGAAGTGATTTTAATTTAGATTTTAAATCGAATTCTAAACGATGCCGTAATGATTGGGAAATAATTGATGAATGTAATTGCAATCCGAAACGGTAATAAATATTTCTTGAAATGACTGCGAACGGATTTGCCTTTAGTATGCCACTTGGAAAAATGGTATTTGCATATTGAGAGAGCCATTTAGAGTATTCGTCTCCGCGCTTCTCCCAAAATTTTTGAAATACGTTATATAAAAGGGATGGATTATTATAATGTCCACCAATATGACAAATGCTTAATACTTTTTCTGGGTGCATTTGTGCAAAAATTGTAGAGATATAACAGCCATAACTTAGAGCGCAAATATGAGCTTTTGTAATACCTTCTTTTTCATATAATTTCAATAGTTGATCTACGAGGCGCTGTAATGAAAATTCGATAGCTTCTCCTTTATCGTCGCCGTGACCTAATAAGTCATAAGTAATAATGTTGTAAGAGGCGGAAAATCGCTTATGCTCTTTTTTAAAGGCACGACGATTGCCGACTAATCCATGAATAAAAATGATTGTTTCCTTTTCGGAATGTATATTTGTTTGCAAAAAGGATACTCCTTTCAATAACGGGAGATTTATACAGTATTGTAAATTAGTTATCTATAATTCACATAGAATAATATTAAGTACCAGGTAATAATATCAGATGTTTATATATGTTGTAAAGATGCGTTTGTATGTATATTTTGTAAAAACAGAAAAAGGGTGTTTACATTCAGTTTACATTTGTATTGTATTCTACTTTTAGAAAGAACAGTTTGGGTGAACACGAGGAGATGAACAAAAATGGAAGTTAGAAATGAGATGGAGAAAAAAGGGAGCTGGAGGCAGTTTTTACGCCTTATTCAAGATACAAATCCTCCAAAGGGGATTCTTGCTTTTGCGTTATTAATGAGTTTACTTTCTACTGGAGCAAGTTTATTTATACCGATGTTAACGAAGGGCTTAGTAGATAATTTTTCACTTTCGTCAATTAGTACAGGACAAATTGTTGGGCTAATTGCATTCTTTATTATGCAAACTATAGCCGCGGGATTGTCTATATATTTACTAAATTATATAGGACAGAAGATTGTAGCTGGACTGAGAGAACGTTTGTGGAAAAAGGTGCTTATTTTACCGGTAACTTATTATGATCAAAATAGAACAGGCGATACAATTAGCCGTATGACAAATGATACAGGAGTTGTGAAAACGTTAATTTCTGAGCATTTGTCAAATTTATTAACAGGCGGTATTTCAATTGTTGGATCATTAATTGTATTATTTGTTTTAGATTGGAAAATGACACTTTTACTTTTAACGGTTATTCCGTTATCAGTACTCATTTTAGTTCCACTTGGACGAAAAATGTATAAGATTTCAAAAGCACTTCAAGATGAAACAGCATCTTTTACTAGTGTATTAACACAAGTGTTATCAGAAATTCGTTTAGTGAAATCTTCGAACACAGAAAAAAAGGAATATGAAACTGGAAATAAAGGTATTGAAAAGCTATTACGATTTGGTTTGAAAGAGGGAAAAGTGCAAGCGTTAATTTCACCAGTTATGTCGTTTGTTTTAATGGCATTACTTGTTATTATCGTAGGATATGGTGGAATGCGAGTTTCTAGCGGTGCATTAACAACAGGAGAACTAGTAGCATTTATTTTATATTTAGTTCAAATTATAATGCCGATGAGTCAATTATCTATGTTCTTTACACAATTCCAAAAGGCAATTGGTGCAACGGAAAGAATTAATACAATTTTAGAATATGAAGTAGAAGATCATGAAACTGGTGTGAAAGTCACAAATGCTAAGCAGCCAATCGTTCTTGAAAATGTACATTTCGAGTATAACGAAGAAGAGCAAGTTTTAAAGAATATTGATTTCACAATTGAATCAGGAAAAGTAACAGCGATTGTAGGACCAAGTGGTAGCGGGAAAACGACGTTATTCTCATTATTAGAACGTTTTTATGAGCCAACTAGCGGTGTTATTAAATTAGGAAAAGACTCAATTAAGAATTATTCATTACAGTCATGGCGACGTCAAATCGGTTACGTATCACAAGATAGTCCGTTAATTGATGGAACGATTCGTGATAATATTTGCTACGGTGTTGAGGGTGAAGTGACAGATGAAGAAGTTGAAAAAGTAGCAGCGATGGCATATGTTGATGCATTTATTCAAGATTTGCCAAACGGATATGCAACAGAAGTTGGAGAGCGTGGTGTAAAGCTTTCTGGAGGACAAAGACAGCGAATTGCGATTGCTAGAGCGTTACTTCGAAACCCACAAATTCTTATGTTAGATGAAGCAACTTCCAGTCTAGATAGTAAATCCGAGTCTGTCGTTCAAAGGGCATTAAATAACTTAATGAAAGGTAGAACAACGTTAGTTATTGCACATAGACTTTCTACTGTTGTAGATGCAGATAAAATTATCTTTATAGAAAAAGGGAACCTTACAGGAAGTGGTACACATGATGAATTGTTACGCACACATGACATGTATCGTGAATTTGCAACACAACAATTGAAAATTAAAGAGGGGGCATTATAAAATGAATAATCAGTGGGGCTTATACTCCGCTGATTATTCATTTTTAAAAGTTTTATTTAGAAAGGAAATGGTTCCTTTGATACCTAAAATTTTAATAGTAGACGACGACCCGCATATTAGAGAACTTGTTTCTGTGTTTTTAGAGCGGGAAGGCTTTCAAACATATGAAGCAATTGATGGACTAGATGCACTTCAGAAAATAGACGAAGTGAAAGTCGATATGGTTATTCTTGATATCATGATGCCAAATATGGATGGATTTGATGTATGTTTTGAATTAAGAAAATACTATGATATCCCGATTTTGATGCTAACCGCTAAAGGAGAAACGTCTCAAAAAGTAAAAGGATTTCACCTTGGCACAGATGATTATCTTGTAAAACCATTTGATCCGATAGAACTGGTAGTGAGAGTAAAGGCATTACTGAAACGTTACCAAATTACAGTATCGCAATCGATTCAAGTTGGAAATGTACTGTTAAATCGTAAAACATTTGAAGTTACAGCTGGAGAACAAACAGTTACGTTACCTCTAAAAGAATTCGAATTGCTCTTTACTTTAGGTTCTAAAGCAGGAAGAACTTGTTCGAGAGAGCAATTAATTGAAGATGTATGGGGATATGATTTTGAAGGGAATGAACGTACACTAGATGTTCATATTAATCGGCTACGTGAGAAGTTCCAAGTAGAGAAGTCGAAGTTCAGTATTAAAACGATAAGAGGTTTAGGGTATCGCTTAGAGGTAAGTAAATGAGAAAAAGAGAACGAATGAGCAAGTTGAAGATATTGAAAGTAACGGGAGCGATAATAGCGCTCTTTACTTTTCTCACTATAATTTGGTCTATCGCATTTTATGTAGCAACTAGTATATTGAATGCTTTTGAAGTAAACGTATCGTCGTTTGTGGCCTTTCTAATTAGCGATATGGTCGGTTTTGTATTTATTGTTCTTATTTGGACATTGATTGGGATATTAATGAGACCAAAACGAGAGGCAATGATCTGGACTATTATTGAACCGATACAAAAAATTGCAAAAGGAGACTTTTCCGTAAAAATACGAAATGAAGAGAAATATGATGGAGAAATTGGTGTGCTCGTAAAAAGTATAAATGATATGACAGATGAACTGAATGCGATGGAAAAAATGCGCCAGGAATTTGTATCGAATGTTTCTCATGAAATACAGTCACCATTAACTTCTATAAAAGGATTTGCTAGAGCGCTACAAGATGATAATCTTTCAGAGGAAAAAAGAAAGCATTACCTTACCATTATTGAAACGGAAACGACGAGATTATCTAAACTAAGTCAAAATTTACTGAAGCTAACTCTTTTAGAATCAGAAGAGTATACACCTGAAAAAGTGAACTATCGATTAGATCAACAATTGAAGCAAATTGTGTTAAATAGTGAACCGCTTTGGGATGAAAAAGAAATTGAATTAGACCTTGATTTAGAAAAAGTGCATATAACTGCCGATCAAGAAAGTATGAGTCAAGTGTGGATTAATTTAATTCATAATAGTATTAAATTTACTCCAAGTGGTGGCACGATTACAATCCAGTTAAAAGAATACGAGACATTAGTGGAAGTGCGTATTCGTGATTCGGGAATTGGGATATCTGAAGAACAGAAACAACATATTTTTGAACGTTTTTATAAAGCGGACTCTTCACGAAATCGTGCTTATGGAGGAAGTGGCTTAGGTTTAGCGATTGTGAAAAAAGTACTCGATCTTCATCAAGGAGAAATAAAAGTTGAGAGTGAGGAAGGGAGTGGTACGGAATTTATTGTGTGTATTCCTAAGTATAAAGAGAGATAGTGTTAGGGGGATATCTTCTAACACTATTTCTCTTTAAAAATACATGTACCGTTATTGCAACTATATTGATAAGCTTTTCCTTCATTGTTCATACGGTATGAATAATCTGATTTTTTATCTTTCTTAAAGTCAACGTATGCTTCTGCACAGTTTTTATCATCATCTACATCAATGAATTGAACGCTGCGTATAGAATAATCTTTCTTTTCTCTTAAACCTCTTCCTTGCAAGTTTGTATGAATACCATCTACTAACTGGTCAAACAACGACCAATTTAAATTAAGATGTTCAAATGACTCAGTATGTCTTCCTAAAATGCCGTCGTCTTGTATTATTTTTTTATTATTATCGTATGTATAAGAGTATGTAAAATAAGGTTCGTCTTTATATACTACTGTTGCATAATAGCCGATATTATAAATGGGAGTATATTTTCCAGTTATGCTTTGTATGTCTTCTTGCTTATAGTTTTTTATAGTATGGAGATAATCGCTAGTATCTTTTTCTATTACTTTATAATTTAGTGGATTGCCAAATATAAAGTACATCGCAAAAAGTATGATACATAGCCCGATTGCGGTTAGTGACAAAAACCATTTTTTTCTTTTCATACACATACACTCTCCTACGCTGGATTTGTTTTTATTTTACATGAATAATGATAAAAATATGAGACTTATAAATAAAAAACTTCCATAGTTACCTATAAGTAACCTACGCACATGAAAGTGCATCATTGCCTTTTTACATAAACATAGATACAATTTTAATATAATACATAACTGAGATGATTAAGGAGTGTTATACTTGGCAGAATTATTACAAGGCAAAAATGCTTTAATTACAGGAGCAGGTAGAGGAATTGGTCGCGCTGTAGCAATCGCATTAGCGAAAGAGGGCGTAAATGTCGGTCTTTTAGCTCGTTCAGAAGAAAACTTAAAAGCTGTAGCGAAAGAAGTAGAAGCAGAAGGCGTAAAAGCTGTTATTGCGACTGCTGATGTATCTTCATATGAAGAGGTAACGACTGCAATTGAAACGTTAAAAAATGGTTTAGGCTCTATCGATATTTTAATTAATAACGCTGGTATTTCTAAATTTGGTAAGTTTTTAGAATTAGACGTTGCTGATTGGGAAAAAATCATTCAAGTAAACTTAATGGGTGTATACTATGCAACTCGTGCCGCTTTACCAAGCATGATTGAACAACAATCTGGCGATATTATTAACATTTCATCTACAGCAGGACAAAAAGGTGCACCTGTAACGAGTGCATATAGTGCTTCTAAATTTGGTGTTCTTGGTTTAACAGAATCGTTAGCGATGGAAGTTCGTAAGCATAACATTCGTGTAACAGCTTTAACGCCAAGTACAGTAGCAACTGATATGGCTGTAGATTTAGGATTAACTGATGGAAACCCAGATAAAGTAATGCAAGCAGAAGATATTGCAGAGTTTATCGTAGCGCAGCTGAAATTAAATAAACGTACATTTATTAAATCAGCTGGACTTTGGTCTACTAATCCATAGGAATTAAATTTATATGTAAAAGGACATCTATTCTGTAATGGAATAGATGTCCTTTTTTATTTTTGTTCACGAGACAGAATTTTCGGTATAATCAAATGTGAATGGTAGAAAAGTATTGAAAGGGATGGTATTTACATGAGTACGATTGAGAAATGGACGGCTGTTGATCGATATGTGAGTGATGTATTAATACCGAAAGATTCTACATTAGAAGAAGTTCTTCAAGCAAATGCTGCAGCTAATTTACCAGCACATGATGTATCACCATCGCAAGGGAAGTTTTTGCAACTATTAGTACAAATTCAAGGAGCTCGGAACATTTTAGAAATTGGTACTCTAGGCGGATATAGCACGATATGGCTTGCAAGAGCATTGCCATCTGAAGGACGAGTTGTTACATTGGAATCGAGTGAAAAACACGCAGAAATTGCACGTAGCAATATTGAACGTGCTAAATTGACTGATAAAATTGAAATACGAGTAGGATTAGCTTTAGATTCTTTACAGCAAATAGAAGATGAGAAGTATGAACCATTTGATTTTATTTTTATAGACGCTGATAAACAAAATAACCCTACCTATTTTGAATGGGCACTGAAACTATCACGCCCTGGTACTGTAATTATTGGTGATAACGTAGTACGGGAAGGAGAAGTTATTGACAATACGAGTAACGATCCTCGTGTACAAGGGATACGTCGCTTCTATGAATTAATAGCTGCAGAGCCACGTGTAAGTGCTACTGCGCTTCAAACTGTAGGAAGTAAAGGCTACGATGGGTTTGTAATGGCAGTTGTAAAAGAGTGATACGGATCGAAAGTCTATTACACTTATAGTAGAGTTTAGGGGAGTGAGAGATAATGAATGAAGCAGCGCAACAATACTGGGCGGAGTATTGGAAAGATGCTGAGATACCAAAATCGGTGAGTGCATGGAAATTTGGTGATACCCCAAATCGTCTTGCTAAGCAAGTAGTTGACGGAACGAAAACGGCAACTTGTTCTGCATATCTCTTCTATGAATTAAAGAATATACCGTTACCAACTACAGAGGACTACTCTGTTGTTTTGGATCACGATGAAAATCCGGTAGCAATTGTAAAAACGATTGAAGTAACAATTGTACCTATGAATGAAATTACAGAAGAGTTTGCAATTGCTGAAGGGGATGAAAGCTATAAAAATTGGAAGGAGATTCATGAAAGATATTTCAGAAGTAAATTGAATGAAGTGGGTCATGATTTTTCTGATGATATATTGCTTGTATGTGAACGATTTAGAAGAATAGATATAAAAAAATAGGACGAGAGACAATGAAAAAGATGTTTCAAAAATTATAACATGTATCGTGTGCAACACAGCTAGCTCGTGGACCTCCAACATACTTGAAAAGATAAGTTTATATTAATAATTGGAGGTTAGGAATAGATGAGAACTGAAAAAGAAATGTTAGACTTAATTATTAATACAGCAAAAGAGGATGAAAGAATTCGAGCTGTCATCATGAATGGGTCACGTGTAAATCCACATGTGAAAAGAGATTGTTTTCAAGACTATGATATTATGTTTGTTGTAAATGATATACAATCTTTTACGTCTAA
Source organism: Bacillus cereus group sp. MG4 (assembly GCF_040460055.1). Lineage (NCBI taxonomy): Bacteria > Bacillati > Bacillota > Bacilli > Caryophanales > Bacillaceae > Bacillus > Bacillus cereus group sp. MG4. The sequence goes on from NZ_JARVGZ010000001.1 coordinate 5,379,840, forward strand.
TCATAATTGGATTCATAGATTTGGAGAAATAATGATTGTACAAATGCCGGAAGAAATGTCATTAGTTCCAGCAGATAAGGACGGGAAATTTCCGTATTTAATGCAGTTTATGGATGGAAATCGAATTGATTTAACGCTCGTTCCGTTTGATTTGCTAAATAAGTTCGTTGGACAAGATAGTTTAAGTCAACTGCTTCTGGATAAAGATGATTGTATTGTTGAATTTCCACCAGCAAGCGATAGGGACTACTTAATAAAAAAGCCTACAGAAAAAGAGTTTTTAGATTGTTGCAATGAATTTTGGTGGTGTAGTACGAATGTTGCAAAAGGACTATGGAGGGAAGAGCTTTCTTATGCGAAAGGCATGCTTGATGGTCCGGTACGAGATATGTTTATCGTAATGTTAGAATGGCATATTGGTATGAATACAGACTTAACAGTTAATACAGGTAAGTTTGGAAAGCATTTCGAGCAATATATTGAAAAAGATATGTGGGAACATTTTAAACGGACCTATTCGAATGCTGAATATGAAAACATATGGGAGTCATTCTTTGTGATGGGCGATTTATTTAGAGAAGTTGCGAACGAAATTGCTAACACATATGGATATCAATACCCGCAAGGTGATGATGACAGAGTGACACGCTATTTAAAACATGTGAAAGCTTTGACGAAAGATAGTACATCGATTTATTAATAATATAAAGCAGTAAGACTGTCCTAATTATGGACAGTCTTATTTTTGTTAATGAATAATAATTTCTCTAACAAAGTGAAGAGGAATCACATATGAAATTTTAGGGAGGTTTTTATCATGTATTATTTTTATTCACCAGAAATGTTTGCCCCATATGAATGGGGACTAGAACGAGATGATTCGTACGCATATATGCCATATAACTCATTTTATTATGGAGACTATATAAGCTCATTGCCATACGCATATATCCCTCAAAACTATACAGTACAAATGAAAGCATACGAGCGTGGATCGTGGACACCATTTTCGTGGGTCGAAAAATATGCGTATGCATTTTCAGGACCGTACAATAAAGCGGAAGTAGCTCTTACATTTGATGATGGACCAGATTTAGAATTTACGCCGAAAATTTTAGATAAGTTAAAACAACATAATGTGAAGGCGACCTTCTTCTTGCTTGGTGAAAATGCAGAAAAGTTTCCGAATGTAGTAAAGCGTATTGCGAATGAAGGGCATGTAATTGGTAATCATACGTATAGCCATCCGAACTTAGCGAAAGTAAATGAGGCGGAGTACCGTAATCAAATAATAAAAACAGAAGAAATATTAAATCGTTTAGCTGGTTATGCACCAAAGTTTATTCGTCCGCCGTACGGTGAAATACTTGAAAATCAATTGAAGTGGGCGACAGAGCAAAATTTTATGATTGTACAATGGAGTGTTGATACGGTTGATTGGAAAGGAGTAAGCACTGATACGATTACAAATAATGTGTTAGGGAATTCATTTCCTGGCAGTGTTATACTTCAGCATTCGACTCCAGGCGGGCATTTGCAAGGATCTGTAGAGGCGCTAGACAAAATTATTCCGCAGTTGAAAACGAAAGGGGCACGCTTTGTAACGCTGCCAAGTATGTTCCAGACATCAAAAGAAAGAAAATAAATAAACTGGAATTTAAATCAGTCGGGTATTGTCAATCATCCACTATAAAGAATAGGACTCCCAAGTACTTTAAAATGGGAGTCCTATTTTATTTACAAACTATTATTTTTTAATAATTCTTTTCCTTTCTCTATAACAAACTCATAGTATGCAAGATCATATGGATAAATATCTTCAAACGTTATTGTAATTGGTTTATTGTTCAAAACAGAAATAATCGTTAAAGATGAAATTTCTCTTTTTAAAAGTTGTAGAAAAGAAGTTGCATGTATTTTCATCACGTCGTCTACTTCTTCACCTGGTGCGAATGGAAGTGACTGGATGACATTGTGAAAATACATATGGCAAAACTCGCGATCCGTAAGATTTGAAATTTCATAATCTATTGTAAAGATTCCTTTGTATGCTAAATCAGTAGTTTGAAAGGAAAGTCCTAATTCTTCTTCAATTTCACGAAGACCGCCAATTTCTACTTCTTCATCATGCATAAGATGTCCAGCTGAAGTAATATCCCATATAAGTGGAGCTTCTTTCTTATTTTTAGAGCGTAATTGGAAATATAAAAACATATCTTCATCATCTTTTTCTACAAACCAACAATGAAATGTTTCGTGCCAATCACCGTCACGATGCACTTCATCACGTAATTTTTTCCCAAGTATGTTTCTTTCAGTATCAAATATTGTTAACCACTCTGTCATTTAAATTCCCCTTTCTGCAAATTATATTATACAATATTTGTATTGAATTTTGGGAAAATAAAGAAAAAAGGGGTCGTTATTAGTGGGAATAGAGGGTAAGGAAATCAAATCGATAATTTCAACAGAGAAGGAATTGCGAGAATTATTAGGGCAACCAAGTGAACGAGCTTTAAAAAAAGTTATTTCATCATTAGACCACCATTGCGTAGACTTTCTGTCTAAATCTCCTTTTCTAGTATTATCTACTGCAAATAAATTGGGAGAGTGTGATGCTTCGCCGAGAGGAGATGCACCTGGATTTGTATACGTATTAAATAATAATAAAATCATCATTCCAGAAAGACCAGGCAATCGTCGTATAGACTCCATTTTGAATATTATTTCCAATCCACGTGTAGGATTAATCTTTTTTATTCCAGGTCTTGGGGAGACACTCAGAATAAATGGTCGAGCGTATATAACAAACGATGAAGGAATTTTGCAAGAAATGCAGGCAAATGGACGGAATCCGTTACTTGGAATTGTTGTTGAAATAGAGGAATGCTATATTCATTGCGCGAAAGCTTTTATTCGTTCAAAAATGTGGGATTCAGAGTCATGGCTAAATAAAAAAGAGTTACCTTCAGCAGCAAAAATGTTGCTGGAGCATGCGAAAGTGAATGGTTCAGAAGAAGATGTTGCACGTTCTTTAGAAGAAAGTTATACGAAAAGATTGTATTAAAAAAGCTTTATTAATATATTTTTTAAGGCGGATTTCTACTTGTTTTAGAATGGAGTATTTATATATAAACCGTTGATTTACAAACTGGGAAAATTACAAAATAGGTAAATCAAGCGGTGGTTGTAAAATGTTATTGTGAAATATAATAAAAAGTAATTTTGATAATAGTTAGTAAAAATAGGCTTGCTTTTTAAAAACTTCATAACTATAATAAATTAACAAATAGACATGAACGAAAAAGTAACGATAAGGACACGGAATCATTTTTACGGTTTACAGAGAGGGAAGCCAAGGGTGTGAGCTTCCTAACACGAGAAATGATTTTACCACCTTTGAACTTCAATAGTGAACGAGCAATCTAGTAATTATTGACGGAATCAGCCGTTATCTGAGCTTGAGCAATCTAGGAGGAAATAAGTCTGGATTGGAACAAGGGTGGAACCACGAAAACACATTCGTCCCTTTCCTAGGGATGAGTGTGTTTTTTTATGGATTATGAAATTGAAAATTTAAAATAATTAAAAAATATATTGATTTTGTTTTTTATGCGAGTATAATGAGTTAACAAATATATATGAACGAAAAAGTAACGATAAGGACATGAAATCATTTTTACGGTTTACAGAGAGGGAAGCCAAGGGTGTGAGCTTCCTAACACGAGAAATGGTTTTACCACCTTTGAACTTCAATAGTGAACGAGTAATCTAGTAATTATTGACGGAATCAGCCGTTATCTGAGCTTGAGCAATCTAGAAGGAAATAAGTCTGGATTGGAACAAGGGTGGAACCACGAAAACACATTCGTCCCTTTCCTAGGGATGAGTGTGTTTTTTTACTTTGAAAGGAGGTGCAGTAAAATGAAACGATTTGTACGTACGGAAACAACCACCACCTGCATGATTAAAAAGCAGAGCAAGGTGATTGATAGAGATAAATAATAAAATTGTAGGAGGAGATTAGAAGATGAATAACGTTATTAATGTTGGGGTGTTAGGATTAGGTACGGTCGGAAGTGGTGTTGTCCATATTTTGAAAGAACATTATAAAAAAATTGCACTTGATACAGGGTATGAAGTGAAGGTAAAGACAGTCGTTGTACGTGACTTAGAAAAAGAACGTGATGTTTGCATTGATGGAATCGTAGTAACAAGTCATGTCGATGAAGTTCTAAATGATCCAAATATTGATATTGTAGTAGAGGTAATGGGCGGAATTGAAGAAGCAAAGCAACATATTGTTAAGGCTTTACGAAATAAAAAACATGTCGTAACAGCAAATAAAGATTTAATGGCTGTATACGGTGCGGAACTTCTCCACCTGGCGAACGAAAATGATTGTGATCTATGTTATGAAGCAAGTGTAGCGGGCGGTATTCCGGTGTTAAGGGGATTAACAGACGGATTAGCTTCAGATCAAATTGAAAAAATAATGGGAATTGTAAATGGCACAACAAATTATATGTTAACAAAGATGAGTCAAAAGGGATGGTCGTATGAAGAGGCTTTACAGGAAGCACAAAAATTAGGTTTCGCAGAATCGGATCCAACAGCGGATGTAGATGGGTTAGATGCGGCGAGAAAGGTAGCCATTCTTGCAAACTTAGGTTTTTCGATGAATGTTTCTTTAGATGATGTGCAAGTAAGAGGGATTCGAAAGGTCGAAAAAGAAGATTTACAAATGGCTGAAAAGTTAGGATTTACTATGAAATTAATTGGTAAAGCAGAGAAACAAGGGTCAGCCATTCATTTAAGTGTAGAACCGACACTTTTACCAAGCCATCATCCATTATCGAATGTAAATAATGAATTTAATGCAGTATATGTTCACGGTCAAGCGGTAGGAGAAGTAATGTTTTACGGCCCTGGAGCTGGGAAGTTACCGACTGGTTCTGCTGTAGTAAGTGATATTATTTCAATCGTTAAAAGTATGAATCAAGTTCCGAAAAATAAAAGTGCGTTAAAAGAACCAGAACCGTATGAATTACAAGGAGATGAAGAAGTCGTTTCGAAATATTTCTTACGTATTTCATTACGAGATGAACCTGGGATGTTACAAAAAATAACAGAATGTTTCGTTAATTATTCTGTAAGTTTAAAAGAAGTTATTCAATTACCTTTAAATCGTGAACTTGCAGAAGTCGTTGTTGTGACACATCAAACTTCAAAGTATCAATTTGAACGAGTACTAGGAGCGATAGAAAATGTCGCAAGTGAAATAAACAGTTATTACATTATTGAGGAGGAAAAACAATATGTATAAAGGATTATTAAAACAGTATGCTTCTTATTTACCGGTGAATGAAAATACACCTGATGTGAGCTTAATGGAAGGAAATACACCGCTTATTCCGTTATTAAATATATCAAAACAATTAGGAATTCAGTTATACGGTAAGTATGAAGGAGCGAATCCGACAGGTTCTTTTAAAGATCGTGGTATGGTAATGGCTGTTGCGAAGGCGAAAGAAGAAGGTTCGGAGGCAATTATTTGTGCATCAACAGGTAATACTTCGGCATCGGCCGCAGCATACGCGGCACGCCTTGGAATGAAATGTATAATCGTAATCCCTGAAGGAAAGATTGCACATGGAAAATTAGCGCAAGCAGTCGCCTATGGAGCTGAAATCATTTCAATAGAAGGAAATTTTGATGATGCACTTAAGGCTGTAAGAAATATTGCTGCGGAAGAGCCGATTACATTAGTAAATTCAGTGAATCCTTATCGAATTGAAGGGCAAAAGACAGCAGCATTTGAAATTTGTGACCAGTTGCAAAGTGCACCAGATGTTTTAGCGATTCCTGTTGGGAATGCCGGAAATATTACAGCGTACTGGAAAGGTTTCTGTGAATATGAGAAAGAAAAAGGCTATAAGAAGCCAAGAATTCACGGATTTGAAGCAGAAGGAGCAGCAGCAATTGTAAAAGGACATGTCATTGAAGAACCTGAAACAATTGCAACAGCGATTCGTATCGGTAACCCCGCAAGTTGGTCATATGCAGTAGAGGCTGCTGAACAGTCACACGGTGAAATAGATATGGTATCAGATGAAGAAATTTTACATGCGTATAGATTATTAGCAAAAACGGAAGGGGTTTTCGCTGAGCCGGGATCAAATGCTTCATTAGCAGGTGTAATTAAACATGTTCAATCTGGAAAAATCAAAAAAGGAGAGACAGTTGTTGCAGTTTTAACTGGAAACGGCTTGAAAGATCCTGATATCGCAATTTCTTCTAATACATTAGACATTGCAAGTGTTTCAAATAATATAGAACAAATTAAAGAACATATTAAAGGGGTGATTATGTCGTGATACCATTAAGTATTCATGTTCCTGCTAGTACAGCGAATGTTGGACCTGGATTTGATTCAGTAGGAATAGCTTTGTCATTATATTTAGATGTGGTGGTAAAAGAAAAAGCTGATAAATGGCAAGTAATCCATTCCTTTGAAGAATCAATTCCGACAGATGATAAAAATTTAATCGTTAGCACGGCATGTAAAGTATGTCCTTCTTTATCACCTCACATAATAGAAGTTACTAGTAATATTCCACTAACAAGAGGACTAGGAAGTAGTGCATCAGCAATTGTAGCAGGGATAGAGCTTGCGAATCAACTTGGCAATTTGAACTTAACGACTGATCAAAAAGTTCAAATTGCAACAAATTTTGAAGGGCATCCAGATAATGTTGCGGCTTCTATATTAGGTGGAACTGTAATCGGAGCACTTGATAGAAAGAATGTTTCGGTTGTAAGAATTGAAAGTAAGGAATTAGGTGTAATTTCTCTTATTCCAAATGAAGAGTTAAATACAGAGGAAAGCCGATCTGTATTACCAGATGTGTTTCCATTTCATGAAGCAGTTAAGGCTAGTGCAATCAGCAACGTATTAGTAGCTGCGTTTTGTCAAAAGAAGTGGGAAGTTGTAGGTGAAATGATGGAAAGAGATCATTTTCACGAGCCGTATCGTTTAGAACTCGTACCGCTATTACCCTCAATTCGTAAATGTGCGAAAGAGTTTGGAGCATACGGCACAGCGCTTAGTGGTGCGGGACCATCCATTTTTATTTTAACTCCGTATGAGAAGCGTCAAGAAATTGCTGACCAATTAGCGAGAGTATTTACGTCTATGAAAGTGTGTGAGCTAGAAATCGATCATAGAGGAATTATTGTAAATAAAGAAGAACATATAGGGCTATAAAAAAGCTAGCATTGCTAGCTTTTTTTGTTGTAAATATCTTTTCAATTGGCATATAAAAGAAAAGTAATAATGTATAATTTAGTAAAGTATGTATTAATTTAGAGGTGATCGTATGAAAAAAGAGTCACCAGAAGAAAACAGAGAACGTATAAGGCAAAGTGAATTGAAAAATAATCCTACCGGTTCTTTACATGATGGATTCAACAGAGCTGAATCAGGTAGTCCAGTTGATATGACGGGTGGTATGAATTGGAAGGGTACAGCGCTAGTAATTTTAGTGCTAGTTTTAGGTTATATTATATACAGTTACTTTTTTAGGTGAAGAAATCTGGAGTTATTTGAAGTTATAATTGGTGAAAATGAACTTAATATTATACTTTTAAGAGAGCTGTTCCCAAAGGTTTTTGGGACGGCTTTTTATTAATAGGTAGGATATTAATTTCATATTTTGCAGCTAAGTCGATATTCTTTATCAAAACGTCGATAAAAATAGAATTCTGTTTCAGCATAATTTCATGTATTGTTGCAACTTTACTCAAACAGAACGTGATTCTATTTCAAAGTCGGATTCTTTTTGCCACATTCCTGTAACAAAGCCCCTGTATATTCAGTGGTGGAGGTGCAGAAGATGAAAAAAATGATAGCAATATGTCTTCTTACAACGATGTCATTTTCGACTTTAGTCGGGTGTGATGTAAAAGGTAACAAGGCTGTACAAGAGTCTAAAGTAAAGAAAGCGACGTATAAAGAGTTTACTTACGATGTAAATCCAGAGACTTTCATGTTAACTGTAGAACATGATGGTGTAAAGGAACAGGCGTCACAGCCGTTACCGAAAATGAAGGTGTCGAATGTAAAAAAAGACAAGGATCGCACATCTTGGGAATATCCAGATCAAAAAGTAAAAGTGAATCTAGAAAAGAAAAAAGATCACTTAAATATTGAAGTCGAATCGACTGGTGCAGAAAGCTTTACGTGGCCGAAAGTACAAGCTGAAAATTATACACTTCCGTTATGGGAAGGAAAACAAATTCCGAGTAATGATGAAAATTGGAAGAAGTTTTTAAAGGATGATGCATATTCATTTGCTGAATCATTTTCTATGAAGTTTTTTGCGTTAAATGGTTCAAAATATTCCATTGTATATATTGCGAACAATATGTTTAATAATGAATTGAAATTTCATTCGGATCCGAAAATAGGATTTGATTTTATACATGAATTCCCGAGTATAAATAAAAATAAAACATATGGATTTCAATTATATGTGACAAATAATGATGCAGTCAGTATTGCTAAACTGTATAAGGGTAATATTGCTCGAAAAGGTGAATTTAAAACATTACAAGAAAAGGCTAGAAAAAATAAAGAGATTGAAAAACTTTATGGTGCTGCTCATTTTTATTTTTGGAATCAAAATGGTTTGTCTGACAGTAACGTAAATTGGCCTAAAATAAGAGAGCAAATAAATAGTCCTGTATTTAGTCATATAAAAGGGCTTATTCAAAAGAATAGTTCGGAGCCTGGAGAACTGAGTGTGTTTGAGCAAGTAAGTAAACAAGATTTCATTGATAAGTACCAAAAAAATGTTATTTTGCGTTATGTAAATGAAGTATTATCAATGAAGGAATTGTATAAAGATGATATTTTTCAAAAGGTTGATCAGAACGCTAGTGAGTTATTAAACAAAGGGGTAGATCACTTATCGAAGATGGAGTTATATAACTTAAATAAGCATGTATTAAAGTCGGCGCTCGGTGATGCGATTGAAGAAGTAAGTAAATGGGGTAACGCAGATGGAACGGATATTATAAAGGAAATGAAAGAATCAGGAATAGACAAAGCGTGGATTGGGTTACCGAACTGGGAACAAGGGTATATGCAGCCTGATTTCGTGACAGAAGCTAAGAAAATAGGATATTTAGTTGGTCCGTATGATTCTTATCATTCTATTCACGAAAAAGCTGATAAAAATTGGAATACAGCTTCTTTTCAGGATCCATCGTTATATGAAGAGGCAACTGTGACGAAGAAAAATGGAGAAAAAGTGCAAGGATTTTTAGGTAAAGGGCGAAAGTTAAATCCAACTTTATCTCTTCCTAGTGTAAAAGAGCGAATGAACGAGATATTAAAAAATGGACCTAAATATAATTCATGGTTTATTGATTGTGATGCAACAGGTGAAATTTATGATGACTATTCAGCCAAACATATAACGACACAAGAACAAGATTTAAAAGCAAGATTGCAACGAATGGATTATATTGCGCAAGAAAAAGGTATGGTAGTTGGCTCAGAAGGCGGAAATGACTTTGCAAGTAGCACGATTGCATTTGCTCATGGTATTGAAACGCCGGTTATTAAATGGGACGATGAAGATATGAGGAAAAATAAAACAAGTCCGTATTATGTGGGCGGATATTGGTCACCGAATCAAAATGTTCCAGAAAAATATGCAAAACAAGTACCGTTAAAAGAAGAATATAAACAAGTGTATTTAAATCCTGTATATTCAGTACCGTTATATAAATTAGTATACAATGATTCAGTAATTACAACGCACCACTGGGAATGGGGAAGTTTGAAGGTAAAAGATGAGGTAGGAAACCGTATGTTATATGAGTTATTGTATAACGTTCCTCCATTGTACCATTTAGATGAAGTAGAGTGGAATAAGCATAAACAAGAAATTACGAAGCATCTGAAAGTTTGGAATGAAGTTCATGAAAAGGCAGTACGAGAAGAAATGACGAACTTTGCATATTTGTCAGAGGATAAGTTAGTACAATCTGCTTCGTATGGAAAAAATATTAAAATTATTGTAAATTTCTCAAATGAAGATATGGAAATAGAAAAGACGAAAATAAAAGCAAAATCAGCTTTCATTATTAATAATGGAAAGCAAACTATGTATAAACCAAACTAATTTAATTACAATATATAGATTTTATTATATTTTTATATAAATAGTGACTTGCCAAAAATAAGCACGAGAGTATAATGTGAAATGGAATACATATTGGATTCATCATGTAACCTTACAAAAATGTAAGGTATTTGAAAGGAAATTCAATATGAAGAATACTAGACATACATTATACTAGGGAAAGAGAAAGAGAGGCGAATGAAGATGAGCTCTGAATTAGAACAAAATACGAGAAGTAATAAAAAACGTTCTAAAAGAAAGTCAATAAAATGGTTCATTTTAATTCCATTTTTCCTACTTATTTTTGGAGGAGTAGGATATGGATCGTTAATATATAATAAAGCAAAAGCAGTGGTAAGTGATGCATATGCACAAATTGATAAGTCATCGAAGCGTGATAAAGAAGTTGAACCTTTAAAGGATAACATTTCAATTTTAATTATGGGTGTAGATGGTAGTGAAATGAGAAAAAGTCAATACGGAGAAGCTGTTCGAACAGATGCACTTTTATTAGCAACAATTAATAAAGATGATAAATCAGTTAAATTAGTAAGTATTCCGCGTGATTCACGTGTATATATTCCATCTAGGAAGAAATTAGATAAAATTACACATGCACACGTATTTGGTGGTGTGGAAAGTACACGAGATACGGTGGAAAGATTTTTAAATGTTCCTGTTGATTATTATGTGAAGTTTAACTTTGAATCATTCGTACAAATTGTCGATTCACTTGGTGGTATTGATATTGATGTACCAGTTACTTTCACAGAACAAGATAGTAAAGACCAAGCTGGTATGATCCATTTAGAAAAAGGTTATCAACATTTAAATGGAGAACAAGCACTTGCACTTGCAAGAACGCGTAAAATTGACAGTGATGCTATGCGTGGTCAAAGACAACAACTTGTAATAGAAGCAATTGCAAAAAAAGCGATGTCTGTCCAATCAATTAGCAAAATGGGTTCTTTACTTGATGCGGTTGATAAAAATATGAAAACGAACTTAACTTTCGATGATATGCTTGCTATTACGAAAAATATGGCAGGATCTAATTTGGAAATGGAAAAAATGCAAATTGAAGGTACGGATAAACGTATCGGTGGTATTTATTATTACATTCCAAACGAAAAAAATGTGAAAGATATTTCGCAAAAATTAAATAATCATTTAGGTGTAACACCAAAATCAGTTCGAAATGAATAATAAAAAAAGATTGGCCTTTGCCAATCTTTTTTTATGGGGATACATTTGTAACTTTTCTGTAACGATTTTTTATTGTAGAAAAATTATACTCATATGTATGAGAATATTGGAGAAGCAAAAAGTAAAGAGAAATAATGAAAATCTGTAATAAGGAAAGATATTATATGCAGAAATGGATAGGCATTATGGGAATCATTTTTATGTTGACTGGATGTAAAATGTCTGAAGCTCCAATAAGTTTAATGGAAGCTCCTACCAATGAAAAATGGATTAATGAACTAAAAGAGCAAATAGATAAAGATTTGCCTGTAAATTATCGATTGCTTACTCCAATGTCTAATAAAGATAAACAGATGATTTGGTCAATGGATTTTAAACAAGATAATAAGAAAGAAGCCATCTTATTTTATAAATTGCCGAATGAAGATCATAGCGTATATTTAGCTGTATATGAAGAAGTCGGAAATGGATGGAAAGTAAAGTCCACGCACAGATTTGATGGTGGAGATGTAGATATCGTTGAAGTCGGTGATTTTACAGGGAACGGGAAGCGAGAGTTATTAATCGGAATTTCTGTAAATCGTGAATCGTTAGAACATGTTATGTATGTTTTTTCGGAAGAAAATGAAGATATGAAGGAAATATATAATCGAAGTTATACGAAGTTATTCATAGACGATCTAAATAAAAATGGATTGAAAGATTTAAGTCTTGTTACGTATGAAAAAGATGAAAAGTTGACAGTTGAGTTCATTGAACAATTTAAGACGTTATCTGAAGCGTCATTCGATCCATTTATAAATAGTATTCAAAGAATACAAATGGGCCGTATTTCTAAATCAATAAAGGCGCTTGTAATTGATGCGGGAATTGGGGCTCATTCAGGTGTAACTTATGTAGCAAAATTTGATAAGGGTCATTATGAGGTATTACCTATAGATGGGAAAGAAGATTTGTTCAATGAATATGTTGTAGAAAGTAAAGATGTTAATGAAGACGGCATTATTGAATTTGTTCGTACAGTGCGTCCACAAGGTTGGGAAGATAAATCACATGGTGATAGTCCGCTTTTCGAACGTTACATACAGTGGAGTGAATCTGGAATTAAACCAATTGAAGAAAGATATATCGATATAGAAAAAGGATATTATGTGAAAATTCCTGAAGAGTTAATTGGAAAAATTACGATAACAGATGAGCAAAAGGAATCAAATTCTCAAAAGTTTTTGGAGACAAGTACAAAAGAATTATGGCTTGAAGTCCATATATTTAAGCGGAAAGAATGGTTCAAAATAAAAGGATACGAAGCAGCAGTTAAAACAGCTTCTCACGTATATGCTGTACCGAAACAACCACATTTTGAAAAAGTGAAAGCATATGTAAAACCGCTAGCCGATTATCAACAAGAGTAGGGAGGTGGAAATTATGCCAACAATTTTAGTTTTAGAAGATGAAATGCCTATTCGTAGTTTTATCGTCTTGAATTTGAAACGTGCTGGATTTTATGTGTTAGAAGCTAGTACGGGAGAAGAGGCGTTACAGATTTTATGTGAACATACTGTTGATGTAGCATTACTTGATGTAATGTTACCAGGAATTGATGGTTTTCAAGTTTGTAAATCCATCCGGGAAGAAAATAAAAAAATAGGTATTATTATGTTAACCGCACGCGTACAAAATGAAGATAAAGTACAAGGACTAGGAATTGGTGCAGATGATTATATCGCAAAGCCGTTTAGTCCAGTGGAATTAACTGCACGTATACAATCGTTACTAAGGAGAATAGAAGTACATGATGAAAAAGCGAATATCATCATATCTGGCCCATTTTCGTTAAATGTAATAGAGGAAAGACTATATAAAGGTGGACAATTAGTCGATTTAACCCCTACAGAGTATATGATATTACAGTATTTGATGAATCAGGCTTCAAAGCCGGTTTCACGTGATGAAATTTTAAATATGATTTGGGGAACGAATTATGTAGGTGAGACGAAAGTAGTAGATGTAAATATGAGGCGGTTACGCCAAAAAATAGAATGTAATCCATCAGAACCTGAATTTATTCTTACTGTGTGGGGAAAAGGATATGTGTGGAAGGAAAGTATAAGATGAAAAGAAAAGTGACTTTATATTTTATGACGGTCATTATACTTATGCTTGTATTATTTGAAGTCGTATTTTCAGTCTCAATTTATCGATATTATTATAATGGTATTGTGCAATATATAGAATCTCATGCGAAGACAAGTACGCGATTTTTCTCTGAATACAATTCACTATACTTTATTCGATTGCAAGAATACAGCGGGGATATAATTGAGAGCTTTCAGTTAGAAGGAACCGAATTACAATTAATTGATCGGCATGGTACGATTATACAATCGTCAAGTGGACAAAAGGTAGAAGGTAAAGTAGTTATTCCATATTCGTTACTAGAAGGAGAAATGTATCATCAAGTGACTGCTACGAAGGACAATGTGAAACAATTGGAAGTGATTAGTCCACTTATTCATCAAGGACAAACGATCGGTGCTTTGAAATATACAACTGTTTTAACGAATGTAAATGCAAAGATTATTGAAATTATTATGTTTACTATTTCAGTTGGAATTGTCATTTCTGGTATCGTATTCTTAATCAGTAGACGATTAGCGAATTCGTTTGTTAAACCTATCGAATCTATTATTCATGCTTCTTCACAAATTGCAGAAGGTACATTAAAGAAGAAAATTAAAGAGGATTATCCAGGGGAATTAGGTGAGTTGGCACATAGTTTAAATCATATGTCTAATAAAATAGAAAAAGCGGAACAGATGAAAAATGAATTCATTGCTTCTATTTCTCATGAAATACGAACGCCTTTAACTGGAATTAAAGGTTGGAGTGAGACGTTAAAAACGGTAGATCATTTAACAGAAGAAGAGATAAAGCAAGGTATGGGAATTATATCAGGTGAGACAGACCGATTGATTCATTTAGTAGAAGAATTGCTAGATTTTTCAAGATTACAATCAAATCATTTCAATTTATATAAACAAAAGGTGCAAATATACGATATACTAGAGGAGACGATTTGGCAATTAACTCCTAACGCTGAAGAGAAAGAAATTCAATTTATTAATACGATAGAAGGAATTGAATTGATGGGAGATCGAAATAGGCTAAAGCAAATTTTCTTGAATATTGTTCAAAATGCTATTAAATATTCACATGATAAAGGTACAATACACATTGAAGCGACTAACAATGAAGGACAAGCAGTGATCAAGGTGAAAGACGAAGGGATTGGAATTGCTAAAGAGCATTTACCATATATAGAACAGTCATTTTACCAGATTAATAACCATGCTACAGGTGCTGGTCTCGGTTTAGCTATCGTTAAAAAAATGGTGGAGCTTCATGGAGGTACACTTAGTATTATAAGTAAAGAAGGAATAGGAACAACCATTTTAATAAAACTCCCATTATAATACATAAAAAGTCTGTTTATATAGTGTAATAAAATAAATAGATGTATAATTATATTGGGTGATTTATATATAAGATTAATAGGGAGAGGAATTCGATAGAATGGAAAAAGCTTTTAAAATTAAACGAGTAGTAGTCGTTTTAATAGCGATTGCAGCAGTAGCTATTGGGTATTTCATGTTTCAATCCATTACTTCACCAGCAAAGGCTGTTGCAAAACAAGAAAATGTAGTACAGCTTGCAAGTGAACAACCGAAAGTAGAAATGAATAAAACGGCACCAAGTCGTTTTAATGGAAAAGAAAGAAAAGTTGCTTATCTTACATTTGATGATGGCCCAGGGAAATATACGGCTGAATTGTTAAATATGTTAAAACAGCATGATGCGAAGGCGACGTTCTTTTTAATTGGAGCGAATGTAAAAGAATTTCCGGATTTAGTGAAACGTGAAAATGCAGAGGGTCATTATGTAGGTATGCATAGTATGACACATAATTTTGCAAAGTTATATAAAAATGGCGAGTATGTAAATGAAATGAAAGAAGATCAAAGCTTAATCGCAAATATTATTGGAAAATCACCTAAATTAACACGTCCACCATACGGTTCGATGCCTGGATTAAATGAAGGTCTTCGAAATAAAGTGGTAGAGGGCGGTTTTAAAGTATGGGATTGGACAATTGATTCATTAGATTGGAAATATAACAAAATGCAAGTTGATGCAGCGGCAGCACAAATTGCTCAAAATGTAATAACAAATGCAACAAAACCACAGGAAGTCATTTTAATGCATGACATTCACCCACAATCAGTTGCTGCTGTGCCAGCAATTTTAAAAGGGTTAAAAGAAAAGGGTTATGAGTTTGAAGCTTATCATGAAGAGAGTCACTTCTCAGTGAATTTCTGGCATGATAACCGTATGTAATGGAGGAATGAACGTTGAAGTATGGAAAAGTAGCAGTAGTTGGAGCACTATCAGTAGGACTATTAACAGGTTGTTTCGGTGAAAAACCAGAAGAAAATCTATACACAGCTTTTGAAACAGCAGCGACACAAGAAAAATCATTAGTTGATGAAGCGAAGAAATTAGAGAAATTAGAGAATGAAGGTCAAGAGCTATATTCTCAAATTTTACAAGAAGGTAAAGATCATAATGACGCTGTTATGAAGAAAATAGAGCAAGCTACTGCAAATGTAGATGACCGTGAAAAAGTATTGAAAAATGAGAAAGAAATGCTAGAAAAAGCTCAGCAAGAAACAAAATCTGTTCAAGGAAATATAGAGAAGCTTGAAGATAAGAAGTTACAAAAACAAGCGAAAGCAGTAGAAGAGTCGTATAAAAACCGTTATGATGCATTCCAAAAGATGAATGAAAATTATACGAAGGCGTTAGCGACTGAAAAAGAACTGTATGAAAAATTAAAAGTAAAAGAAACGAAATTAAAAGAGATTGGTGAAAAAGTTAAGGCTGTTAACGAATTAACTGTGGAAGCACAAAAATCAAAAGAGCAATTTAACAATTTTACAAATGAGTATAATGACAGTAAATTAGCATTCTACAAAGATGCAGAGATTAAGATTAAAGATCAGAAATAAAGAAGAATCTTAAGCATAATAAAAAGCCGGAGAAACATCGTTACAAATGTTTTTTCGGCTTTTTACGTTAAATGAATAGAAAAGACTGGAATTGATATCATAAAAGAGTTATAGTGAATTATTCCAAGGGAAACATTGTAAAGTAAGGAGAATGGAAATATGTCATATGAATTTTTACTCAAATTAGGTTTAGCACTCTTTTTAGGATTATTCATCGGGATAGATAGGCAGCTAAAGAATAAACCGCTTGGTGTGAAAACAAGTATGGTTATTTCTGTAGCAAGTTGTTTAATTACGATGGTTTCAATTGAAGCCGTACATGTATATTCTGTTCCAGGGCATACAAATATGGATCCAATGCGTCTAGCTGCTCAAATTGTGAGTGGGATTGGTTTTCTTGGGGCAGGTGTTATTTTACGAAGAAGTAATGATGTTATTTCTGGATTAACGACAGCTTCTATGGTGTGGGCTGCTTCAGCTTTAGGTATAGCAATTGGGGCAGGCTTTTATTTACAAGCGACGGTTGCAATGATTTTAATTATTTTAGCAATTAACGTACTTCCACAACTTGTGAAAATTGCAGGCCCGTATTCATTAAGACAAAAAGATTTATCTATAAAAATTACTGTAAAAGAGCATCATGAGTTAGATGGTATATTTAAGCAAATTAAAAATTTAGGTATGCATGTGAAACGCGTAAAAATTAAAGATATAGATGGTGGAGCATTTCAGCAATTGGAAATGGTTATTTTAGCTCCAGAAGATTTATATACAACAGAGTTATATAGTTCCCTGAAAGAGATTGATCGTGTTGTTTCAGTTGAAGTGGAAAGTAGATAATTGTGATAAAAAAGAGTGAAGTGCATTCACTCTTTTTTTATTTGGATTTTTAAGGAAAAAAATTGATATAATGATGAATAACAAGGGGGGAGAAATGATGGAAATACATATTAGAAGAGCGATAAAAGATGATATACGAGGTATAGCAAAGGTGCATGTTGATAGCTGGAAAACAACATATAAAGGGATATTTGCTGACGAATTTTTAGAAAATATAACATATGAGCAACGAGAAAAACAATGGGAAAACATTTTTCAACAAGAAGATACATACCAATATAGATTTGTAGCAGAGACGTCAGATGAAACAATAATCGGATTCATTGACGGGGGAGTGGAAAGAAGTGGTGCATATAATTGTGATGGGGAATTATATGCAATCTACCTTTTAGAAGAATATCAAGGAATGAAAATAGGACAAAAGTTATTTCAAGCTTTATTATCGGAATGTATAAACAATGATATGCAATCACTTTTAGTATGGGTTGTTACGAATAATCCTTCTAAAAATTTTTATGAAAAATTTAATCCAGAAAAAATTGATACGAAATTTTTAGAGCGAGTACAGGTAGAAGAGACAGCCTATTGTTGGAGAGATTTGAATTTGTTATACAAACAGTTATATATCTTTGTATAAATAATAATATTATGTAAACAAAAAGCGAAGAAAAATATACCAAATCAGGTATACCTTTCTTCACTTTTTGATGGATTTATAAAAAATAGTAGCTAATTAGTTTGAAAATAAGAATTTTTTTTAGTGTATTTTTAACTAGATTAAAGAAAAAAAAGAAAAAAATAAAAATTGTATTTCATAAAAAAATTCTGAAATATACTATTGAATTGAATATCATTATCAATTAGAATCATAGTTGATAACGATATTCAATTGTTGTTAATTATATAAAATCTCGATTGCTTTAATATAAAGAGGAGGACCAACATGCAGCATGCGAAACAAATCGCAGAACATGCAACATTACAAAGTTTTTTAAACTGTTATTTAAGAGAAACAGGGAGTGGAGAATGGATTACAGAGGATGAAAGAATAGAAAGCATCTTCAGTAATACGTTGAATAGAGATACAGTCCCCACATATTTATGTTGTCGGCTATCGGCACAGAACGTTACTTTGTATGGAGAAGTTATATATAATTCAGCAACAGATCGCCATTTATTTGGAGAACAGTTTTACTATCAAATTGGAGAAAGTAATTCTGTTATTAAAGCTGATTACGTTACAGTGATTACGTTCTTAATAAAAGAGATGTCTATCAACTACGGAGAAGGGACGAATCCTGCTGAACTTATGCTTCGAGTTATTTGTAGTTGTCAAAATATTGAAGAATTTACAAAGGAGAGAATAGAAGATACATCTGCATTATACGGTTTCCATACATCCTTTATAGAAGCGGAGCAATCTTTATTATTTGGACATTTAACTCATCCAACTCCAAAGAGTAGACAAGGTATTTTGGAGTGGAAAAGTGCCATGTATTCTCCAGAATTAAAAGGAGAATGTCAGCTTCATTATTTTAGGGCACATAAAAGTATAGTAAATGAAAAATCATTACTATTAGATTCTACAACAATAATTCTAAAAGAAGAGTTACGTAATGATGAGATGGTTTGTAAAGAATTTATATCGAAGTATTGTAATGAAGATGAATATTCATTACTTCCAATTCATCCGCTTCAGGCAGAATGGCTATTACACCAACCTTACGTACAGGATTGGATAGATCAAGGAGTACTTGAATATATCGGTCCAGCAGGTAAGTATTATATGGCAACATCATCACTCAGAACGTTATATCATCCTAAATCAAAATATATGCTTAAGTTTTCATTTCCAGTAAAAGTAACAAATTCAATGCGCATTAATAAATTGAAAGAACTAGAGAGTGGTCTTGAAGGAAAGGAAATGCTAAATACAGCAATTGGTGAAGTGTTAGACAAGTTTCCAGGTTTTGATTTTATTTGTGATCCAGCATTTATTACATTAAATTACGGGGCAAAAGAATCTGGATTTGAAGTAATTATACGAGAGAATCCTTTTTACAGTGAACATGCAAATGACGCTACTTTAATTGCTGGATTAGTTCAAGATGCTATACCTGGGGAACGTACTCGTTTATCGAATATTATTCATCGACTAGCAGATTTAGAAGGTAAAAGCTGTGAAGAAGTAAGTTTAGAGTGGTTTAGACGATATATGAATATTTCTTTAAAGCCGATGGTATGGATGTACTTACATTATGGTGTTGCATTAGAAGCGCATCAGCAAAATAGCGTTGTTCAGCTAAAGGACGGTTACCCGGTCAAATATTATTTCCGTGATAATCAAGGTTTTTATTTCTGTAACTCAATGAAAGAGATGCTTAATAATGAGTTAGCTGGTATTGGAGAACGTACTGGAAATTTATATGACGACTATATTGTAGATGAGAGATTTCGTTATTACTTAATTTTTAATCATATGTTTGGACTCATTAATGGATTTGGTACAGCTGGATTAATTAAGGAGGAAATTCTTCTCTCGGAATTAAGATCTGTACTTGAATCGTTCCTTCCTTATAACCGTGAACCTTCGACCTTTTTAAGAGAATTGTTGGAAGAGGATAAGTTGGCATGTAAAGCAAATTTATTAACGAGATTTTTCGATGTCGATGAGTTAAGTAATCCTTTAGAACAAGCAATTTACGTACAGGTACAGAATCCTCTCGTTAGAGAAGTGGCTGTCCGTTCATAAATAACGTTAAAATTTCACGTAATACAAATAATGGTATTTTTCATAAGGTGGAGGAGTTATGAGAGTGGACATATATCATACGAGAATATTGAAAGCGCTTGAATCAAAAGATTACATTTCAGTACGAAGAAGAGTGTTACGTCAATTAGTAGAGTCGTTAATTTATGAAGGGATTATTACGCCAATTCGCATAGAAAACGAAGAACAAATTCTTTTTCTTATACAAGGACTTGATGAGGACAACAGAATTGTCACGTACGAATGTTACGGAAGAGAACGAATGACATTTGGACGCATCTCTATAGATTCATTAATAGTAAGAGTTCAAGAGGAAAAACAAGAAATACAATCAGTTTCACAATTTTTAGAAGAAGTTTTTCGGGTTGTTAACGTAGAACAAACGAAATTAGATTCTTTTATTCACGAATTAGAACAAACGATATTTAAAGACACGATTGCACAATATGAAAGACATAATAAGGTGAAATATACCCAAAAATCGTACGATGACTTTGAAAGCCATTTAATAGACGGTCATCCATATCATCCTAGCTATAAAGCACGCATTGGGTTTCAATATCGTGACAATTTTCAATATGGATATGAATTTATGAGACCAATAAAAATTATATGGATTGCAGCTCATAAGAAGTATGTGACTGTAGGTTATGAAAATGAAATGATCTATGACAATATTTTAAAAGGTGAGATAGGCGCGCATACATTAGAAACGTATATGGAACGAATTCACAGTGCGGGATGTAATCCAAAACAGTACGTGTTTATACCTGTTCATCCTTGGCAGTGGGAGAATTTCATCATTCCAAATTACGCTGATCATATACAGGATAAAAATATAATTTATTTAGGAAAATCAGCGGATGATTATTGCGCGCAACAATCGATGAGGACGTTAAGAAATGTTACGAATCCAAAGAGACCATATGTAAAGTTATCGCTGAACATACTTAACACTTCAACACTCCGTACGCTGAAACCATATTCAGTTGTGAGTGCACCAGCTATATCGAATTGGTTAAGTGATGTCGTAAGTCAGGATTCTTATTTAAGGGATGAATCGCGCATTATTTTGTTAAAGGAATTTTCGAGTGTAACGTATGATACGAATAAGAAAGCCACATATGGTTCATTAGGGTGCATTTGGCGTGAAAGTGTTCATAACCATTTAGATGAGCAAGAGGATGCGGTTCCCTTTAACGGCTTATATGCAAAAGAGAAAGACGGGATACCAGTTATTGATGCATGGTTAAACAAATATGGGATAGAAAATTGGCTACGATTACTGATTCAAAAAGCGATCATACCAGTTGTACATCTTGTTGTAGAGCATGGAATCGCATTAGAATCACACGGACAAAATATGATTTTAGTTCATAAAGAAGGGCTACCTGTCCGTATTGCATTAAAGGATTTCCATGAAGGACTTGAGTTTTATCGTCCATTCTTAAAAGAAATGAATAAATGTCCAGACTTTACTAAAATGCATAAAACGTATGCGAATGGAAAAATGAATGATTTCTTTGAAATGGATCGTATTGAATGTTTACAAGAGATGGTACTAGATGCACTGTTCTTATTTAATGTAGGAGAATTAGCTTTCGTATTTGCGGATGAATATGATTGTAAAGAAGAAAGTTTTTGGATAATAGTGGTCGAAGAAATTGAAAATCATTTTAGAAAATATCCACACTTGAAAGATAGATTTGAAAGTATTCAGCTATATACTCCTACATTCTATGCTGAGCAATTAACGAAGCGTCGATTATATATGGATGTGGAATCGCTTGTTCATGAAGTTCCAAATCCATTGTATAGAGCAAGGCAACTTATCAAACAAAAATCAGTTGTTACAGGGGGAAATTATGCTAATCGTTAATAAACAAGAGTATAGCAAAAGTGATTTTGATTTGAGATTACAAGTTTATGAGGAAATGGAACAATTTCAAGAAGCAGAAGGAAATAGATTTGCTCTTTGTCTGAAAGATCCATTCGATATTATTACGCTTGTGTTTTTCTTAAAAGAAAAGAAATCCTCAGTATTGCTTATACATGAAGATACGCCAAAAGAAACGGCTATTGAAATGGCAAAGCGTGCAAATTGTATCGGGATTTTATATGGAGAATATGGCGATTTTACGAAATTAGAAGTAGTGAAAGCTTTACTAGAAGAGCCCTCTTTATTGCAATATAGTTCTGGTACAACAGGAGAACCGAAACTGATTCGTAGAGCATGGACGGAAGTGGACACAGAAATTACTGCTTATAATGAAGCTTTAAACTGTGAAGTAGATGAAGTGCCGGTCGTTATGGCTCCTGTTTCACATTCATACGGATTAATATGTGGTACGTTATCCGCAATTACGCGGGGAAGCAAACCTATCATCATTACGAATAAAAATCCTAAATTCGCATTAAATATAGTTCGCAATACAGAAAAACATATCATATATGCAGTACCACTTATGTTACATATTATGGGGAGTTTCCCACAAGGAACGTTTCAGTTTCATAAAATTATGACATCCGGAGCGCCTTTGCCAGAAGCATTGTTTTATAAACTAAAAGAAACGACAACATATATGATGCAGCAATACGGTTGTTCTGAAGCGGGTTGTATTAGTATATGTCATGATATGAAAAGCCATTTAGATTTAGGAAATCCGCTACCTCATGCGAGTATAAGCATAGGTTCAGATGAAAATATGCCTGAAGAAATCGTAGTGAAAATGAATGATAAGAAAATTTTCACAAAAGATTTGGGATATAAATCTGAGCGTGGCCTTCATTTTATGGGACGCATGGACGATGTGATTAACGTTTCAGGATTGAAAGTCTTTCCGATAGAGGTAGAAGAAACAATACTTCGATTAGAAGGTGTTCAAGAGGCCATTGTATATCGAGGGAAACATCCTGTCATGGGCGAAGTTGTTAAAGCGAAAGTAATCTCTCATGTTGATCCAGTGCGAATAAGAGAATGGTGTATGCAGCATTTACCATCTTATAAAGTTCCGCATGAGATTGAAAGTGTAACTGAAATTCCGAAAAATAAAACTGGAAAAGTAAGTAGAAAGTTACTAGAGATGGGAGAGGTTACAGCATGAAACGTGAAACATTAAAAAATGAAGTTTTGAAAATTATGACAGGGAAAATGGAACTCAAAAACGTTACGCATTTAGAAGAAACGATGCGCTTAAATCAAGATTTATATATAGATTCGGTAATGATGTTACAGCTCATTGTATACATAGAAATGGATGTAAAGTTATGCGTTCCGGAGGATGAGGTAGACCCAAAAGCGTTTCTTACTGTAGGATCTTTGCTTGATTTTATGGAGGAGTTACAGCCGGTATAAGAAGTAAATGTGAATAATTAACCTTTAGGAAAGTGGATGAGAATATGACTTCAATTAAAGTTCACTGTTTAGTGAGTTGTTTTTGTGAAATTATAAAAAGGCGTAGCGATATAGATTTCCGTCCATTTTATTTTGGATTATGGGACGGAGATTTTGATATAACAGAAGGCGGCATTATTTCGTATCACTCCGAAAATATTAACCATGATAATTATTTATTATGGTATGAAAAATTGTACGGTATGAAAGTGAACGAATGGTATGATCATGCAAAAGGTAAAGATAGCAATGTAGAAACGTTTTTACAATTAGTAGAAAACAAGCCAGAAAATCGCTATGTCATTGTAATGGTTGATATGTCTCTATTGCCAGAGAGGGAAAATAAATTTCATCAAAAACCGTTTCCGCATTATTTAATGATATCGAAGACAGAGAAAGAAGAAGAATGGTTCATGCTAGATCCTGATTTTCGCTGGGAAGGGAATATGGAAAGAGAAAAAGTGCTTCACTCTGTTCAAGATAACCCATTTGGTGGAGGGTATTTCATTGATGTAGAAGAAATTCAGGAGCCAACAGAAGAAATGGTAGCGAGTTATTTCATAGAAACTTTCAAAAGAAATGACAATGAACTGACTATGGAATTGAAAAATTTAATTATAAAAATGGCAAATGAAGAAGAAGGTTATTCGCTTTCGGGTCTTGTAGCGGCAGCGAAGCAAATACCAGTACTTGCAATTCGTAAATATAGTTATGAACATGCCTTTGCATACTTCCGTGAAACGTTGCAATATTCGGAGCAAGAGTTTGATTATTGGTGTGATCGGGTAGAGGATATTGTACAAGGATTTACAAATGTACAGTATCGAGCAATTAAAATGGCGATGACGAATAATAAAGGCATGTTATTATCAATTGTTGAAAAGTTGGATGAAATGAATGCAATTGAACTGCAAATTAAGGCTGAATTAGAGAGACAGTTTTTATCATGGAAAGAAATGAAAACAAACGAGTCTGTCTTAGCGTTTTAAAAACCTAACTGAATTTAAGATAAGGGAGTTCAAACCTATGAAATATTCATTATGTACTATTTCCTTTCGTCATCAATTAATTTCATTTACTGATATTGTTCAATTTGCATATGAAAACGGTTTTGAAGGAATTGAATTGTGGGGGACGCATGCACAAAATTTGTATATGCAAGAGTATGAAACGACAGAACGAGAATTGAATTGTTTAAAGGATAAAAGCTTGGAAGTTACGATGATAAGTGATTACTTAGACATATCATTATCGGCAGATTTTGAAAAAACGATAGAGAAATGTGAACAACTTACAATATTAGCTAATTGGTTTAAAACAAACAAAATTCGTACGTTTGCTGGACAAAAAGGTAGCGAAGATTTCTCGGAAAAGGAGAGAAAAGAGTATGTGAATCGTATTCGCATGATTTGTGAAGTATTTGCTCAGCATAATATGTATGTACTTTTAGAAACACATCCAAATACGTTAACGGATACGCTGCCTTCTACTTTGGAATTATTAGGAGAAGTAGATCATCCGAATTTGAAAATAAACCTTGATTTTCTTCATATATGGGAGTCTGGTGCAGATCCAATAGACAGCTTCCATCGACTAAAGCCGTGGATACAACATTACCATTTTAAGAATATATCGTCAGCAGATTATTTGCATGTGTTTGAACCAAATAATGTATATGCAGCAGCGGGAAGTCGAATTGGTATGGTTCCATTATTTGAAGGTGTGGTAAATTATGATGATATTATTCAGGAAGTGAGAAATACTGACCATTTTGCTTCACTCGAATGGTTTGGACATAATGCGAAAGATATATTAAAAGAAGAAATGAAAGTATTAACAAATAGAAATTTAGAAGTAGTAACTTCTTAATATAAAATGATGTAAGAGTCTCTCATTGTAGAGACTCTTTTTTTAAAATATAAATAACCAAAAATTACCATGTATTTAAATTAAAATTTAACACAATTTATATATAAATAAGGAGGTGATTGGTAATGGCTAGAAATCGTAACTCTAATCAATTAGCATCACATGGAGCACAAGCAGCTTTAGATCAAATGAAATATGAAATTGCACAAGAATTTGGTGTACAACTTGGCGCTGATACTTCTTCACGTGCAAACGGTTCTGTAGGCGGTGAAATTACAAAACGTCTAGTAGCGATGGCAGAACAACAACTTGGTGGCGGATATACTCGCTAATTGTAGAAGGTTATAGGAGAAAGGAAGGATTCTTCCTTTCTTTTTTTTTCAATTAATTGGTATGAATATATTGCGAACTGGATTCAAAGAATAGGAATAATACTATATTTTCCCCAATTTCTTTTGTTGTGAATGGGAAGTAGTAAAGATGTAATAGCCCTGGTGGAATGAAAAATTACGTTCCAGCAGGGCTATTATATGGTCAGAAATATACGATGAAAGGGTTCCGAAGCCAACATGTTAAAAAAAGAAAACTGTTGTTTAATTGCGCTTGCATCAGTTCCACTTGTTATGACATTAGGGAATTCAATGCTTATTCCAATCCTACCGACTATCGAAAAGAAATTACATATTTCATCGTTTCAAGTATCCATGATTATTACAATTTACTCTATTGTAGCCATTTTACTTATACCGATTGCTGGTTATTTATCAGATAGATGGGGACGAAAGATGATAATGGTTCCGAGTTTGCTGATTGCGGCTATAGGCGGAGCGGTAACAGGTTGGGTATCATGGAAAGTTGATAATCCCTACACTTGGATACTGATTGGTAGAGCGATTCAAGGTATTGGTGCAGCTGGTGCAATGCCAGTTGTTATACCTTGTGTTGGTGATTTATATAAAGATGAAAAACAAGTTAGTACAGGTTTAGGAATCATTGAAACATCCAATACATTTGGAAAAGTGCTGAGCCCTATTTTAGGATCTGCTCTTGCTGCCATTGTATGGTTCTTACCATTTTGGGCGATTCCAGTTTTATGCGTAGTATCAATTGTTTTGTTACTTGTTCTAGTAAAGGCAAAGAAACAAGAAGGAGAAGTACCACCACTTAAAGAGTTTATAAAATCGATTATCTCTACGTTTCGAGAAAAGGGAAGATGGTTAATTGCCATTTTTGCATTAGGTGCAATTATTATGCTTATTTTATTCGGAATTCTCTTTTATTTGTCGACGATACTGGAATCAAAGTATGACATTCATGGTGTATGGAAAGGGTGTGTACTTGCTATCCCGCTACTTGTACTGTCACTTAGTTCATATATGGCCGGTAAAAAAATTGGAGATAATCAAAATGTTATGAAGAAGTGTATTTATATTGGTTTTTTAATGGCAGCTGCATCAGTCATCATTCCTTTATTTATAAAAGGGATTTATTTACTACTTCTTTGTCTCGTTATCATGGGGATAGGAATTGGTATGGCACTCCCATGTTTAGACTCCCTAATTACACAAGGAATTGAAAAGGAGCAAAGGGGAACGGTTACATCTTTTTATAGTTCCATGCGATTTATCGGTGTAGCAGCTGGCCCACCTCTATATTCTTTTTTCATGAAAGGTGCTGACCATGAAGTGTTTTATGTAACAAGTATTTTCGCTGGTATTGGTGCCGTTATAGCAATGATTTGGATTAAACCAGCAAAAGATGCAAAGAACGTAAAAGAGAAATCGGAACCTACTTCATAATTTGTAAGAGAATTGCATGATGTTTTAGATAACATGCAATTCTCTTTCGTTCATTAAGAATACATAACTTGTTTTAACATATAAAGCGCAACACCCCATATGATGAGGCCCGAAAACTTATTTAATAATACGATTGTCTTTCCAGTTGAGTCTATTCTTTTTAGAAATTTCCCCGCTAAAGCTAAGCTTATAAACCAAATCCAAGAAACGATAATAGTTGCAAGTGTGAAAGCCCATTTTTCACTTCCTATGTATTGAATAGAATTTGTTCCGATTACACCGATTGTATCTAAAATTGCATGTGGATTTAATAACGAAACCGATGCAGCAAAAAGGATTTGCTTTTTTAATGGCATGATGTTTTCTTGTTTAATATCGTTGGAAGGGTTACTTCTCCAAATAACAAAGCCCATATATAGGAGAAAGAAAAATCCAATTATATATAACGTGTTAGTTAGCCAAGAAAAAGTAAGGAGTACAAGGGAGACACCTTGCACCGCAATCAATATGAGTAACGTATCACATATAGAGGCAGTTAATACTACAGGGGCTGCCCTCCAAATGTTTGGTTGGCTCGCACCTTGATTAAAGACGAAAACATTTTGGACGCCTAATGGAATGATAAGACCAAATGCAAGAATGATACCATGAATAATTGCTTCACTCATCATATTACCTCCTATTTTAATTCATTATGATAGTGTATATTGTATAGAAGAAATGAAAATTTGTATCCATCCATATGGTTGGAGAGGTTACCAACCAAAAAGAATATAAGGTGATATGATGGAAAGATCCGTTTGGAAACCGAATATGTCTCTAGCGACTCCTCTGTATAAACAAATAGAAACGTATATAAAAGAAAGAATCGTTAATGGAGAATGGACTGTTGGAACGAAATTACCTTCACAAAGAGATTTGGCACATACATTTGGTGTGAACCGGAGTACAATTGTAATGGCTTTCGATGAGCTAGTGGCAAAGGGATACATTGAAGGAAATGGCAGGAAAGGAACAATTGTTGTAAATAATAATGAGAATACTTCAACGTACGCACCCCCACCTAATTGGCAGTCTTATGTAGAAACAGGACTTCATTACCCGAATCTGCCTGCTATTCAAGAGATTAATCAAGCTGAATTTTATCCGCATGTAATTCGTTTAGGAACAGGTGAGCTCGCGCCAAGTCTTTTACCTGAAAAAAAGATGAAAGAGATTATGAATAAGCTTTTAGCATCAAAGGTGACACTTGGCTATGAAGAGCCGAAAGGAAGTCTCTCTTTAAGGGAAAAGATTGCGGACTACTTAAAAGGACATGGTGTATATGTAACTCCTGATTCTATATTAATTGTTTCAGGAGCAATTCAAGCGTTGCAACTTATTTCTATGGGGCTTCTTCCAAAAGGGGCATCCATCTTATTAGAAAAACCATCTTATTTATATTCGCTTAATGTTTTTCAATCTGCAGGAATGCGTTTAATTGGAATACCAATGGATGAGAATGGTATACATGCATCATATATTACAAAATATAAGATGCAATTTAATGCATCTATTTTATATACAATTCCATCTTTTCATAATCCGACGAACTTTAGTATGAATACGAAGAAGCGAATAGAAGTGATGGAAATATGTAACGAAATTGGATTACCTATTATAGAGGACGCGGTATATCAAGACTTATGGTTTGATGAGCCTGTTTCAAAGCCATTAAAAGCATATGATAAAAACGGAATTGTACTACATATCGGGAGTATGTCTAAAGTTATTAGTCCAGGATTAAGAATTGGATGGATTGTTGGATCTGAGCCTGTCATTCAAAGATTGGCAGACATAAAAATGCAAACAGATTATGGTTCAAGTTCTATATCCCAACAAATTGCAGCGGAATGGTTTACAAATGGATTGTATGATGAACATTTACAGGTTGTAAGAACTAAGTTGAAAAAACGCAGAGATTTTATGTTACAAATGTTAGAGAAATATTGTCGTGATATAGCAACATGGTATGAACCGACAGGTGGTTTTTATATTTGGTTACATATGAATGTACCCGTTTCGAACCGTAACTTATTTGACAAAGCTTTGAAAGAAAAGATTTTATTAAATCCAGGTACTTTATATGATAGAAGTGCAAACCAATTTTTGCGTCTATCATATTCATACGCAACGTTAGAAGAAATTGAAATAGGTATAAAAAAGCTTGCACAACTAATGAAAAAGTAAGAGGAGAAAATAATGAAACAATATGTAATTTGCCAAATTATCAATGGAGATAAATATTTAGCTGCTTATGCGGATACGAAGCAGGATGCAATTGAAAAAGCAGAATTGTTAGGATTACGAACAGGAAATCGATATACAGTTATTACTGCGGAGGAAGCTGAAGGGTTAACTTATCCTTAAGCTACGTATCATAATGATACAAGAAGTAAATAAGCCTAGTAATATATGATATTACTAGGCTTATTTTTTTGAAAGCGTTACGTGTTCTCGTATGAAAAATAATAGTATTATGAGTCAAGTTGACGGAAATACCGATTTGTTTTTCGGTCCTGATTTCCGTTTCTATATGCATCAATATATTGTCTGAAATTCCACGATTGTAAAAACTTATTTGCGGCGTTATAACCAGAATTGTAAAGCCACTCTTTTTCTTCCTTTGTTAAGTCAAAGTTTGTACTAGTAATGGCTCCTGTTGGAATTATAATCGTTCTTGCTTTTGATTCCTTATCTAAATGACGTAAATCATGGGCTTGCATCATTGTTTTAAATAGTCCTTTGAACATGGAGATAGGCTCGTTATAGTGAGCGGGATCAGCTTGAATCTCATCTTTTACGAAATGAAATCCAAAAGTCGGCCAGCGAGGAGAGGTAGGTGAGTCGAAAATCCAAATTGGGTAATTGCTTAAAATCCCTCCATCAACCATATAACAAGGTTGCTTCCATTTGGGGGTTCTCCATTTTACGGGTTCAAAAAAGAAGGGGATTGTACTACTCATTCTTACAGCTTTAGCAATAGAGAAGCGATAATTTAAAAATCCGTAGTTCGGTAAGTCATCGGGAAAGATAACCATTTTGCCATTACTTATATCAGAAGCGATAATTTTAAGCTTATTTAAATCAGGTAAATCTGTAAATAAGTGAACTCCTTTTTTTCGAAGTAATTCCTCAATCCATTCTTCTATGAAAATATTAGAGTAAATACCAAGAGTAGTCCATGCGCTTAATCCTTTTCCGATAAACGGGATTCTGTCAATAAAGGTTCTTTTCGTAAATTTATTATAATCGATATCAGTTATAATCGTTTTTAACTCTGAGCAAGAGTATCCTGCTGCTAGGAGCGCAGCGATAATGGAACCAGCTGATGTTCCAGCTACACGTTCCCATTCATAGCCGTTTTCAGCTAACGCGCAAATTGCCCCTACATGCGCAATTCCGCGTACACCGCCCCCTTCAAAAACACCATCAATCTTCATCAATCATACTTCCTTTCACATAAAAAATTTGAAAATGGCAAAAAAGCACGTATTGTACGTGCTTTTTTACAATAGTTTTTAAATTAACTAGCAGCCTACAAAGCCGCCCCAACAGCTAGCTCCGATGATGATTAGAAGGATAAATAAAACGATTAATAAAGCGAAACCTCCATAACCACATCCACCGCAACTACCACCGTAACCGCCGCAACTATATCCGTAACCCATGTGGAATTCCTCCTTATATTAAAAATAAAAATGAACGAGGGAAAAATGTACTGGAAGAAATAATGAACTATCGTGTTTGTAGGAACAATGTATACTATGCTTTTTTAAACTTGTTCGCGTATGTAGGAAGAGCCCGTTTTTTTGGAGGCTTGTTGTTTTTACAAAGAATGGAGTATAATTTTTGTACAATGATACAAATAAGTATGTAAATATAAGGAGAATTTATGAATAAACAAATTGAAGTATTAATTGATAAATATGGGCTGACACATTTAAAAGAGGAACTTATTAATACTGTATTTCCTTGTGTGAAAGTTGTGCCAAAGCAGGAGGCAACAGTTGCGGTAGGTAGTTCGAAAATGGGAGGAGCTCCTGATTTGCCAGCTACATTTGAATACCCAACGCATAAAGGAAATCCGTTACAGTTTCTCGCTCAATTTAATTTAAATGATTTACAAAATGTTGGTATAGCTCACAATCTCCCTAAGACAGGAATGTTATATTTCTTTAGCGTTGAAAATTATTTTGAAGAAGATGTGAAGCCAACTGAAGCGGGGCGTGTGCTTTATTATGATGTTCCTGTAGAGCAATTAAGAAGAGCAGATGAATTGCAAACGAATTATAACCAGTGTGCAACTACTTTTGAATTGACATATAAATTGCCAGAGCTCTTCATTGAAGATGAGGCTGATTCAGATCGATTCTTACAATTGCTTGAAGAGTTAATTCCAGACAACTACGATAGCCATCAAATGTTTGGAGAGCCATTCTCTGTACAAGAGGAAGTATTATATGAGACAGGAGAATATATGGGGATAGACCCGCAGCAAATGACGCTTTTATTCCAAATTGATTCAGATACTAAAAATTGTAATATGATGTGGGGAGATTTAGGAATGCTTTATTTCTGTATTGGAAATGAAGACTTGGAAAATCGACGTTTTGAAAATACATGTTGTGTATTACAAACTTGTTAATGAAGAAGGTTGTTCTTGTAAAAAGAACAACCTTTTTACAATGTTAAATATGCATAATCTCATATGACCTATACGAAAAAGTATTGTATACTCTGAAACTATACGATACTTTTTTCGTATAGTTATAGAATGTAAGGAGTGACGAGATGGGAAAGACAAGTAAGTATGTGACAGCTACCCTGCTTTGTTCAACTATAGTAATGGGAGGCTTACACGCGTCAACGGTATCTTATGCAGCTACGAATCCGACTGTAGCGACAACACAAACAGATGCAAAGCTATTAAATGATTTCAGAAAAGAATTAAAAAAACAGGTTGATAATCGAGAAGAAAATATGACAATCACTTATAAAACGAAAGATAGAAATGCCAGAAATGTTATGGATCAATTGTATGGTGAGTTTAATAAAATTGTAGATGCAGATGAGTATGTAAAATATAATGTAGCCTCTACTAAATATTCTATTAAAGGGCTACCAGGAAACTATACGTTTACACTGCAAGTGAAATACCGTGAATCAAAAGAGCAAACACAATATGTAAAATCTCAGGCAAAAGCAATTATCAGTTCAATTATAAAACCTGGAATGGATGAGCATGAAAAAGTAAAAGCTATTCATGATTACGTTGTAAAGCATGTATCTTATGATACGTCTTATGAAGCGTATACAGCATATGAAGCATTAGCGAATCGTTCTGCCGTTTGCCAAGGATATACGTTATTAACATATGAATTGCTAAAAGAAGCGGGGATCGAAAACCATATTGTAACAGGTACAGGAAATGGACAAGCTCACGCATGGAATTTAGTAAACATTGAAAACAAATGGTATCACCTTGATACGACATTCGATGATCCAGTACCAGATAAAGCTGGACGTGTAACATATTCGTATTTTAATATGTCTGACGAGCAATTAAGTAAAGATCATGAATGGGATCGTAGTAAATATCCAGCGGCATCTACAAGTTACTTTAATGAATTAACAAACAAAATAAAAGCGGGTAGTTCAAAGACTGCTGCATATGAACAAATGTTAAAAGAAACAAATTTAAAATATTTGTCTGCACAATACGGGGCAGACAATTACAGTGAATTTAAGAAAAAATTACAGCAACAATTCGCTTCTAAGCCAGAGAAGGTAGAAGTACGATATAAGCAATCCATGGATGGAACAATGCAGGATATAAAGAAAGTGTTAAATGAAATAAATTGGCCAAAAGGTGCAAAACGTGTATCTTATCAAGTAGCACCGTATAGTGCAATGGCAGATTATTCATTAGCGACAATTACATTTACGTATTAATTAATGAAGAAGAGCATCTGTAAAGGGTGCTCTTTTTATTATGTATCACTTTAAAAAACAGAATTGTGTGATAAAATTAAAAAGGAAGGATGTGGAATCTGAATGAATTTGTTCGAAAATAACATATTTACATTGATATATACTTGTTTAGTAATTGGACTTATCGTTTTGTTTTTCCTATCATTTACTTTGTTTATTAGAAGAGTATTTCAAAACAGTGTTGCAAAAAAACAACAAGTGATGCATATGAACGAGAAGTTAGACCGAATGATTGAATTGCTTGAAAAAGATAAAAAATAGCGATAGAAGATGTATGAAAAGAAGAAGAGGATGGCTAATTATATAAAAGAATTACGTGAAAAAGTAGGTCACGACTGTGTTCTCATAAACTTTGCGGGTGGTTGTGTGTTGAATGAACATGGAGAAGTATTACTGCAAAAAAGAGGTGATTTTAACGCTTGGGGATTTCCTGGCGGTGCAATGGAAATTGGAGAATCTGCCGCAGAGACTGCGATTCGAGAAATAAAAGAAGAAACAGGTTATGACATGGAAATAAATGAGCTTATCGGGGTGTATACAAAATATTTTCAAGCATATCCAAATGGAGATAATGCCTAGTCAATTTTAATATTCTTTTCATGCTCAATTGCCGGTGGAGAGCAAAAAGTAGACGGTGATGAAACGTTGGAATTGAAGTTTTTCCCGCTAAACAAAATGCCACCATTGTTTAATCAACAACATGAGGATTGTTTACAGGACTTACTAGAGAAAAGAGTAGGGGTGTATCGTTAACATAAAAAAGAAGCTAATGAGATTAGCTTCTTTTTTATGTTTTAGTTATTTCCACCAATCATCAAACATTGATGCTGGAACTTGTCTTTTATGTTCGCTCACTGTGTAACGTTTTTCAATTTTTTCTGCAACGTCAGTTGGAACTGCTTTACCTTCTAAATAATCATCTAGTTGATCATACGAAATACCTAACTCCGTTTCATCAGCTTGACCTGGTTTTTCATCTAATAAATCAGCAGTTGGCATTTTTAAGTAAAGTCGCTCATCCGCACCTAATTCTTGTAAAAGAGCACGTCCTTGACGTTTCGTTAAACCCGTTAATGGTAATAGGTCTGCACCACCATCTCCGAATTTTGTAAAGAATCCTGTAACAGCTTCTGCAGCGTGATCAGTTCCAATCACAAGTAATCCATGTTGGCCGCCGATTGCATACTGCGTAACCATACGGATACGCGCTTTCACGTTACCTTTATTGAAATCTGTTAATGATTCACCCAATAAGTTTTCGTAT
This sequence comes from Bacillus cereus group sp. MG4, assembly GCF_040460055.1. NCBI lineage: Bacteria > Bacillati > Bacillota > Bacilli > Caryophanales > Bacillaceae > Bacillus > Bacillus cereus group sp. MG4. The sequence goes on from NZ_JARVGZ010000001.1 coordinate 5,414,274, forward strand.
TGATTTGAGAAAGCATCAACTGTTGAAGCGATATCAAATGCAACAGATTGATCAGCTTGAATAAATTGTAATGCTAATTGCGCATCATCTTCATCTTTTTGCACTTTATAAGGAAGGCGCACGGCGATAAATGTTGCGTTACCACCTTCATTACGAATTTCCTCCACTGCAAGCTGAGCTAAACGTCCAGCTAATGTAGAGTCTTGTCCGCCACTAATGCCAAGTACAAATCCTTTTGCACCTGTTTTTTTTACATAATCTTTTAAGAAATCTACACGTTTACGGATTTCTGCTTTCGGATCAATTACAGGCTGAACATGTAATGCTTTCATAATCTGTTCTTGTAATGTCATTATGTTTCCTCCTATTCATATTAAAGCGGTAATTAAGTTTATATGTATATTGGTACATACTTCTATCCTTTATTATTTCGCAAAACTAACGAATATACAATAGGATGCGTGTATGAATATGAATGTAGTCATTATAATGAAACTGTTTCGTTTAAGCAATTTTTTTGAAACCTTTCAATAATGTAAGGTTTTTGTCATTTGAATCGATGGAAGGTATTTCCGGACTTTACTAATATAAGAACATAGTTAGTAGAAGGGCGGAGAAGGAATATGAACATTAGAGAACTTGCTTATCGGAATGTAACGAGAAATAGACGAACATATTCAGCATATTTTTTAAGTAGTGCATTTGCCATTATGGCCTTTTTTGTATATTCGTTTTTTGCGTTTCATCCGGCATTAAGTGTTGGAGAATTGGGACGATACGTGTTCGTAAGTATGTCTTTTGCACAGTCTATTATTTACTTATTTACATTTTTCTTTATTTTATATTCGATGGGAATGTTTTTAAAAACGAGAAAGCGTGAATTAGGAATTTTAATGATGTTAGGTATGACAAAATATCAATTAAAGCGTCTTATCTTTTTTGAAAATATTATGATTGGAATAGGGGCAATTATTTTTGGGATACTTTCTGGAATGGTATTTTCCGGAATATTAATATTTGTAGCGCCCATGATATTAAAGTTAGATATTTCCTTACCCTACTACATTCCAATGAAAGCCATTGTTGTAACGAGTATTATGTTTTTCGTATTATTTATGATTATTTCATTGTTTAGTGCAGGAATGATTCGAAAAAATAAAATTATGAAATTGTTTAGAGGATCAGCAGAAGCGAAGCCAGAACCGAAAGCATCCATTATTTCTTCTATATTAGCAGTCATATTGCTTTGTGCGGGATATGCAGGAGCGCTTCTGTCACACGGCGCAATGGTATTTGTCATGATGATTCCTGTTACAACGGTAGTCATTATTGGTACGTATTTGCTGTACAAGCAGTTGAGTGTCTTTATTATTAGACTATGTAAAAAAAGTAAACGTTTCTATTGGACACAGACAAATATTATTACGTTGTCAGATTTAGCTTACCGTATGAGAGATAATGCAAGAATGTTTTTTATTGTAACCATCATTTCAACTGTAGCATTTTCAGCAATAGGTACATTAGTTGGCTTTACATCAATGACAAAGGCGATTATGGAGAGACCAATTGCGTTTCACTATCATTCTAAGCAAGGAAATAGTAATGAATCACAGCATTTGAAGATGATTGACGAAGGATTAAAGAAACATAGTATAGCAGCTTCAAAAACTAATATTTCGACGAAGAAAACGGAGGAGCAGTCGTTAAAAAGCGCCACCTTTATAAAGGAATCCGACTATAAGGAATACGCGAAGTTAACAGGAGAACCCTTTAATGCGGTATCCAAAAAAGAAGCTTTATTTTTATCAGTCGATATACCAGGCCCACCGATGAAAGAAAGAAAAGAAATTACTTTACCACATTTAAATGAATCTTTAAAAGTGAAAAAAATTAATACTTCTTCATTAAGTAAAATACTAAGAGGTAACGTTTATGTAATCTCTAAAAATCAATATGATGCATTACAAGAAGGGTTTAAAGAGGAAAAAGATTATGTGTACAAAACAGAAGGAACGAAACATGAAATAGAGGCTGGTAAAGAGCTCACGTATCAAATGAAGCCTTATGAAGAATATGCAACGTTTAGTGCAGAAGAGTATGAACAAAACCAAAGTTTACAAATCGCAGGACCAATTCTATTTGTAGGTTTCTTTATTGGTATAGTATTTTTCGTATGTGCAGGAAGTTTCCTTTACTTCCGTTTGTTTTCTGATTTGGAGGGTGATACTCGTTTGTTTGAAATGATTCGAAAAGTAGGCTTAACGAGTGGAGAGTTATCGAAAGTAGTTACAATCCGATTGGCACTTTTATTCTTTGTTCCAATAGGTGTTGCAACATTACATGGAGCAGTAGCGCTAACTGCTCTGGGACAGATGTTTGAGTACTCACTATTTAAAGAAAATGCGATTGTATTAAGTATTTTCGTAGGAATTCAAGTTGGTTACTTTTTACTGATAAGATCTCGTTATTTAAAACAATTGAAAGAGAGATTACGTATTCGATAAATGTGTTTTTTTAACTCGAGTACAAAATTTTCTAAAAAGAGACAAGTATTACCAAAAAGTGATAAAATGGAAAGAGCGAGGTGGAAAAAATAATAGAAAGTAAGGGGGGAGTATTATGAAAGCAACAGGAATTATTCGAAAAGTAGACGAATTAGGACGAATTGTTATTCCTAAAGAGTTAAGAGAAGTATTAGGAATCCAAATCAAATCACCACTTGAAATTTTCGTAGAAGCAGATAAAGTCATTTTACAAAAATATCAACCTTACAATGCTTGTCAAATAACAGGTGATGTTTCAGATCAAAACATATCATTAGCAAATGGAAACATTACTGTTAGTATAGATGGAGCGAAACATTTAATAAAAGAAATAGAGAAGTTTTTAAATAAGAGTGAGGCTTAGTCTTAATTTATTTTATTTTTAAAATTTCATATCATCCTTTAAAAACTATAAAAGGACCATTAAATTGGTCCTTTTATTTTTGTTATTGGTTGTACCAATCGGATGTTTGGTCCCTAAAAATTACGAGATTAATAAAAGAGTAGTATAAAATTAGTAAGCTTTATTGAGAAATATTTTTAAGGAAGGAAAACGAAACGAATAAAACGAATGTTACATTTAAACGTTTTCAAAAGTGGTCTGAAATGAAAATAATATATTTTCAGGAGGGATTACGATGAATAGTAGTACAGCGAATAAACAAAAAGGTATACAATTGATTCCTTTTACAGTAGATAAGGTGGTTGAACAAGTAAATGAAATCCCGCCAGGTGTACAACTCATTCATGCTCCACAAGTATGGGAGAAGAGTGCGAAAGGAAAAGATATTGTTGTTGCCGTATTAGATACAGGTTGTGATGTGAATCATATTGATTTAAAGGATCGTATTATCGGTGGAAGAAATTTCACGAAAGACTACGAAGGGGATCCAAATATTTATCTTGATAATAACGGACACGGTACTCATGTAGCGGGGACAATTGCAGCGAATGAAAATGGTGTCGGTGTTTTAGGAGTCGCACCACTTGCTAAAATGTTAGTATTAAAGGTTTTAGCGGGAGATGGTTCTGGAAGTTATGAGCAAATTATTGAGGCGATTCATTATGCTGTAAATTGGAGAGGACCTAATGAAGAAAGAGTTAGAGTCATTTCAATGTCACTTGGTGGCCCGCAAGACGTTCCAGAATTACATGAAGCAATTCAAAATGCGGTAAGGCAAGATGTTCTCGTCGTATGTGCTGCTGGGAATAATGGAGATTGTAATGATAACACGGAGGAACTGGACTTCCCAGGTGCGTACTCAGAAGTAATTGAAGTCGGTGCTGTCAATTTAGAACGGAAAATCGCATGTTTTAGTAATTCGAATCAAGAAATTGATTTAGTGGCGCCAGGTGATGAAATTTTATCTACTTATCCTGAGGGGAAATATGCGGTATTAAGTGGAACTTCTATGGCGACACCGCATGTCGCTGGAGCGCTGGCATTGCTCATTAAGCAGTGTGAGAGAGAATATGGTAGAAAGTTATCAGAGCCAGAAATATATGCACAACTTATTAAAAGAACTGTACCTTTAGGGTATGAACGTACATCTGAAGGGAATGGATTAATAGATTTATTAAAAGAATAGCAAATACGAAAAAACATCTCATATTCATATGAGATGTTTTTTCGTATGGTTCTGTCGCATATACAGGGGAATCTAGTATTTAATTCTTTTTCACGAAATGGTTGACACAACTATATCTATTTTTTCTGAAATAGAGGCTATGCATCCATTAAATATTACGAATACGTTGTTCGGTGGCGATATCGAAAAAGTGTGCTTTAGCTAAACTAAAAGCTAATGGAAGTGTATCGTTAGCTTTAATCTCGGAACGAGCATTAATTCGCGCAACAAAGTTTTGATTCGAAAGTTTTCCATGAATCATCGTTTCAGCACCTAATAATTCAGCAACTTCTACTGTAATTTCGACTGTGGATTCAGGTGAAGATTGAAGAACGATTGGTTCATCATGAATGTCTTCAGGACGAATGCCGAGTATGATTTTTTGTCCATTATATCCTTTTTGCTTTAATGTTTTTAGTTGGCCATCTGGTACTTTGAAGCGAATATTTTCTATATAGAAATAGTTCTCTTGTAATGTCCCGGTAAAGAAATTCATAGCTGGAGAACCAATGAATCCACCAACAAATATGTTTTCAGGAGTATCATATACTTCTTTTGGAGTACCAACTTGCTGGATGAGCCCATCTTTCATAACAACAAGGCGTGAAGCCATTGTCATGGCTTCTGTTTGATCATGTGTTACATATATAGTGGTCGTATTTAAACGACGATGCAATTTGGAGATTTCTGAACGCATACTGACGCGTAATTTTGCGTCTAAATTCGATAGAGGCTCGTCCATTAAAAATACTTTTGCGTCACGGACGATAGCTCTTCCTAGCGCAACCCGTTGGCGTTGCCCACCTGATAATGCCTTTGGTTTTCGTTGTAAGTAATCTTCAAGCCCTAAGATTTTCGCTGCCTCCGTTACTCGGCGATTAATTTCATCTTTTGGAAGTTTGCGTAGTTTTAAGCCAAACGCGATATTATCATAAACAGTCATATGCGGGTATAGTGCATAATTTTGAAATACCATCGCAATGTTGCGATCTTTTGGAGCGACATCATTCATACGCTCTCCATCAATATAAAACGAACCATCAGAAATGTCTTCTAGACCTGCAATCATACGTAGCGTTGTTGATTTCCCGCATCCAGAAGGACCGACAAATACGATAAACTCTTTATCTTCAATATGTAAATTAAAGTCAGAAACAGCAGTGGTTTTATTATCATAAACTTTAAAAATATGATCTAATACTAGTTCGGTCATAAATATTCACTCCCTTTTGTAATTGATTGAATTATAAGATTTTTATAACCGTAAGTAAATCGTCATTGTGCACAAAAGAATGAGAGGGTTTTATACAAGTTTACAGATTTAAGAAACGAGAAAGCACCTGTAGGATGTACTTTAATCTATAGATGAAAGTATTACTTTTTTGTAGAAAAATATGTAAAAAGAGTTTCCAAGTCATAAAACAATGATGGTATGAGAAAATGAATATTTTATCGTCTTTCATGAGAGCTTCACGAGATATCTAGAGAAAGAAACGACATATAAACTGCTACTGCACCTTCAAAAGTTTTTATATTAATTCCTGTTTTTTCAATGAATTTATCAATTCGATACTGCAAAGTATTACGATGTAAATATAATTGTTTCGCTGCAAGAGATACATTTAAGTTACATTGGAAGAATACTTTAACGCTATCTATAAGTTCTTTGTCATTCGAAATGTGTGCCAATAATTGATTCGTGTACTTTTTTCTTTCTTCTTTTGATAATGAGATCATTAATTGATAAGGGAGCAGTTGTTCAATGTGTGTAATTTTTTTGGATAAATAGGGAGAAAGAACAGAAAATAATTTTCGCTCCCATTCATACAGATAAGCAAATTCAGTTGTTTGCGTATAGCGTCTGCCAATAAAGAAGGATAGGGATATAAAAAAATCTGTTTCTAGTGTATCAAGGGCTGCTCGCAATATAGACTCAGGTACATTTTCTTCTAATATGAGGACACCGGCTTGCGAAGTTTCCCATATCATTGTAGTAGTAAAAGAAAACATGGACTGTAAAGCATCTTGAAATTCTTCTCTCTCTATTATGGGTTGTGTTGTGAAAAAGTGTAAAAAACGAACTGATAGTATAGAAATATTATTATTTTTGTATAATGCTTCATACCATGATTTTTCTTTTTCTGTTTTATAAAATGCATCAGTATGAATGGGCGTTAAGATGGATGAAAGCAATTGATGCTCCCTTTGATGTAATCGGATTTTTCGAATCCCGACTTTGTTTCCTTCAACTAAAAACCAGTAATGGTTGAAATATTAGAAATTGAATAGTTGGTAGTTTCTAATAATATTTTGCTTTCTCTAATACGAGTTTGAATTAAGTATTCAATAGGCGAAACACCAACGAATTTCCTGAAGGAATGAGATAAATAATATTTATTAATATGACTGATTCTTGCTAATGTATCCAGACTTATATTTTCGTGAAAATGCTGCTTAATATAGTTTTTTATAAATTCAATATCTTTATTGATTTTTTGAGTAGATGTTTTTTCTACATTAAAAGATTTTTTTCTCATCATTTTAAGTAGTAAAATTTCCAGAATATTTTGTATAATTAAATCGTAATCTTCTTGATGATTTTCCACTTCCTCAATTAATTGCTGAAGGTAGAAGAGGAAGCTCTTTTGATCCTGTTTATAGTTGTGAATAGTGACTTGACTAGGATTTTCTATGGATGAAAAGGACAAACCTTGAATACCAAGTGCGATGTATTCGAGTGGGTAATTCGTATCAGATTTTTCTGTGTGCTCGATATTTGGATTGATGATAATCAAATTGTGCTCTTGGACAGGGATTTCTTCTTTGTAAAAGATAAAAGTTCCTTTGCCCTTGGTAATATACAATAGCTCTGTAAAGTGATGCGCATGAATGGTACTATGCCAATCTTTATCGTATTTTGATTTTGTTATATAAAGAAGTTTTACTGGAAGATGGTTTCGTTGAATTTGTGGAATCTCATATACTTCATTGGACAAATGAATCCCTCCTTCGTAGACTTTTTATCTATGTTATAAAGATTTTAGTGGGATATTCAGTAAAAAGCAAGATATCTAAAAAACAGAACAAGATGTTTATTGTGAAAGCGTTATCTATTTTGTATTCTTTAATTATGAAAGGAAGATTAGGGGATGGGGGTAAATAAAGATGAAAAAAAAGTTATTGTTGTCTGGAATGACAGCTTTGTTATCTTTTAGTTTAATAGCTTGCCAAGGTAATACTACAAAAGTTGATAACTCTAAGGAAGGTAAAGGCTCCAGTGAAAAACAAACCCTTCATGTGGCAACACTTGAATCGGCTTATGGTAAAGAGATGTGGAGCAAAGTCATTGACGCATATGAAGCTGCTAATCCAAAAGTTAATGTTAAATTGACGGTGGACAAAAATCTTGAGGATGTCATAGGCTCAAATATGAAAGCAGGAAAATATCCAGATGTTGTGTTGTTGGCAACCGGGAGAAAACAGGCACTAACAGAAACTTTAATTAAAGATAAAGCATTAGAAGACATTACCGATGTTTTTGATAAAAATGTTTATGGTGAAGATGTTAAAGTGAAAGATAAGTTAGTACCAGGGCTTACGGGTACACCTGCGACTAATCCTTATAATGACGGTAAAATTTATATGGCACCGATGTTCTATAGTCCAACTGGATTATTTTATAATGCTAGTTTATTTAAGGAAAAAGGTTGGGAAGTGCCGAAGACTTGGGACGAGATGTGGGCCTTGGGAGATAAAGCGAAAGCAGAAGGAATTTCATTATTTACTTATCCTACAACAGGCTACTTTGATACATTCTTCTACTCTTTACTACTAGGGGTGGGTGGACCTGAGTTATTTAATAAAGCTATGAAATATGCAGATGGTGTTTGGGAAACTTCTGAAGCAACAAAATCTTTTGGAATTATCGGAAAATTAGGAAAATACACAGAAGCAACTACTGTTGCGAATGCAAATGATAAAGACTACAAGAAAAATCAACAATTGGTTCTCGATAACAAAGCTTTGTTTATGCCAAATGGTACATGGGTAGTTGGTGAAATGAAAGAAGCTCCTCGATCTAAAGGGTTTGAATGGGGCATGATGGCTTTACCAACAATTGATGCTAATAGCGACCGTTATGCATTTACTTTCTTTGAACAAATGTGGATTCCTTCGGCAGCTAAAAATAAACAACTTGCTAAAGAGTTCATGACGTTTGTTTATTCGGATAAGGCAGCTGAAATTTTTGCTGAATCGAGTGCGATTCAGCCTATCAAAGGCCTTTCTAATAAACTGACAGGTGAAAATAAATCATTCTATAGTATCTATGATAATGGAGTGAAAGTGGGAATAGGTGGATTTGCTGCAACGAAAGCCGTTGAAGGTGTAAGTATGCCGGATACATTATTTAGAACGATTGACAGTGTTATTTCTGGTGATAAAAAGGTGAAAGATTGGCAAAGCTCTGTTGAAAAAGTGAGCGACCAATTACGGTCTGCATTAAAATAAATTCGTTTTCACTAAGTACAATGGTGAGTCGCTAGTCTCACCATTGTACTTATTAACTGAGGTGATGGCATGAATAAGACAACAGAAAAAAGAATTTTTATTTTTGTTTGTACTGCACCCGCACTAATCCTGTTAGCCATTTTTATGATTGTTCCTACGATTGAGGTATTCAGGATGTCCTTATATAAGTGGGGAGGATTTTCTAATAATAAAGTATTTGTTGGATTAGAAAACTTCAAGATTTTATGGAATGATATGAATTTCTTTCGATCTCTCCAGAACAGTATCGTATTAATTGTTATTGTTACACTTATCACGATGGTGATGGCGATCTTGTTTGCTACTTTGTTAACGAGAGAAAAAATAAAAGGTAAAAGTTTCTTTCAAATTATTTTTTATCTCCCAAATATCTTATCCGTTGTAGTTATCGCGGGAATATTTTCTGCAGTTTATGATCCGACTACAGGATTGTTAAATAATATACTTGCTTTATTTAACCTTGAAAACCTTCAAAAGATGTGGCTCGGCAATCAAAAAATTGCTATCTACAGCATTGGCGGGGCACTCATTTGGCAAGCGATTGGTTACTATATGGTTATGTATATGGCGGCAATGGCAAGTATTCCGGAAAGTTTTTATGAAGCATCTGCTTTGGAAGGTGCTGGACGAATCAGACAATTTTTCAGTATTACTTTACCGTTAATTTGGAATAACATTCGGACGACGTTAACTTTCTTCGTTATTAGTACGATTAATTTAAGTTTTCTACTCGTTCAAGCGCTGACTGGCGGCGGACCTGATGGATCGACGGAGGTGTTTTTAAGCTACATGTATAAGCAGGCTTACACTAATTCTTCTTACGGTTACGGTATGGCTATTGGGGTGGTCATTTTCCTATTCTCATTCGCATTATCTGCAATTATCAGCGGTGTCACTAAAAGGGAAGTGTTGGAGTATTAAGGAGGGCCAAAAACGATGGAAACACAAAAAAGAATGAATACAGAAACAGCTTATCGAGATCCAAAAACGGTGGAAACCAAAAAAGAAATGATTGTAGAAACAGCTTATCAAGCCCCAAAAACAATGAAGCCCCAAAAAGGAATGACTACAGAAGCAATATATCGCTGTTTTATATATGTTGCACTGATTACGTTAGCAATTTCTATTATTATTCCTGTTGCATGGGTTTTCTTAGCTTCAGTGAAGCAAAATTCAGAATTTTACGGAAGTCCTTGGACCATGCCGAAAAGTTTCTATTTTCAAAACTTTATCGATGCTTTCCAAAAAGCAAACATGGGTACCTACATGTTGAATTCAGTCATGGTAACTGCGTTGGCTCTGCTTATTTTATTAATTGTAGCCTTACCAGCAGCCTATGTGTTGGCAAGATATACCTTTAGAGGAAGTAAATTAATAAATACTTTTTTTAAAGCTGGATTATTCATCAATGTGAACTACATCGTTGTTCCAATTTTCTTGATGTTATTGGACGGAGATACCTTTTTACGAGGCCAACTGGGTGATGGATTTCTACTAGACAATTTATTTATTTTAGCTGTGGTATATGCGGCGACGGCGTTACCATTTACCATTTACTTGCTGACTAGTTTTTTTCAATCACTTCCATCCACGTATGAGGAAGCGGCGTTGGTCGATGGTGCCGGATATTTCAAAACAATGATTTCAGTCATGATTCCGATAGCTCGTCCAAGTATTATTACCGTCATTTTATTTAATTTTCTTGCCTTTTGGAACGAATACATTATTGCCTTAACGTTAATCCCAGGACCGAATAAAACGTTACCTGTTGGGTTAATGAACTTGATGGCAGCTCAAAAATCTGCTGCCAACTATGGTCAAATGTATGCAGGAATGGTTCTTGTCATGCTGCCAACTTTGATTTTATACATCATTGTTCAAAAAAAATTAACACAAGGAATGTCCCTTGGTGGTTTAAAGGATTAAAGGAGGATTTACATGAAAAAGAAAAAAGGCCGTGTTACTTTACCGAGTGAAGAAAATTTTCTTAAGGAAACAAAAGAATTGATGGAACGATGGGGTGCGGATGCGATTCGCGATAGTGATGGAACGAAACTAGATGATGATATTAAACAATTGGATGCAAAAATTTATACGACTTATTTTGTTGCTCGAGCTCACAATGAGTTCGCAGAGAAGCACATGGATGAATGCCAGCAACTTTATTTAATGAGCTTATTCAATACTGCGCTTACTGACACCCTTGAAATTGATTTTATGAAAGGCTACTTTGAGGAACAGTTAAAGCCGGATTACGTTCACAACCCTAAAAAATACTGGGAGGTTATTGACCGGACAACCGGAGAAGTTGTTGACGTTAATGATTGGGAAGTAAATGAAGAGCAAAATCGTGTTTTGATTACGAAGGCGATTCCTTGGCATGAATATACGGTTTCATTCCTAGTCTATGCGATTTGGGATCCAACCCAAATGTACAATCATATTACTAATAATTGGGGAGATAAGCCGCATGATATTCCTTTTGATGTCAGGCAGCCACATTCCAATGAATTTATGAAAACCTATTTAAAACAATGGCTGACAGAAAATCCAGATACAGATGTGGTTAGGTTTACAACGTTTTTCTATCATTTTACCCTTGTGTTTAATAATCTTGGCAAAGAGAAATTTGTCGATTGGTTCGGTTATGGTGCTAGTGTTTCAGTTGCTGCTTTGGATGCTTTTCAAAAAGAAAAGGGCTATCGCTTAAGGCCAGAGGACATTGTTGATCAAGGCTATTATAATACTGCATTTCGAATACCAACTCCTGCTTTTTTAGATTATATAGATTTTGTTCATAAGTTCGTTGCTGAAGAAGCAAAGAAACTTGTGGATATTGTCCATGAAAGTGGAAAAGAAGCAATGATGTTCCTTGGTGATAACTGGATCGGTACAGAACCATATGGGAAATACTTTGAAAATATCGGATTGGACGCAGTTGTAGGCAGTGTGGGTGGTGGAGCCACGTTACGTATGATTGCAGATATACCACATGTTCGTTACACGGAAGGGCGATTCTTACCTTATTTCTTCCCAGATACTTTTTACGAAGGTAATAACCCGACGATTGAAGCGAATGAAAACTGGTTAACGGCGCGAAGAGCTTTACTACGGAACCCTGTTGATCGTATCGGCTATGGCGGTTATTTAAGTCTAGCTTATCAATTCCCAGAATTTATCTCTTATATTGAAAAAGTTACGGAGGAGTTTCGTGAAATTCATGACACGATCAAAGGCGTTCAACCATATAGCAGTCTTAAAGTTGCAATTTTGAACTCTTGGGGCAAGTTGAGAACTTGGCAAACACATATGGTTGCTCATGCTCTATGGTATAAACAAATTTATTCTTATTTAGGTGTTTTAGAATCCTTGAGTGGGGCTGCCGTGGAAGTTTCGTTCATTAGTTTTGATGATGTTATTAACGATGGGATACCAGCGGATATTGACGTTATCATTAATGCTGGCGATGTAGGCACAGCTTTTTCAGGAGGGGCTAATTGGATTAATGAAAAGTTAGTCACTACAATCAGGGCCTGGATGTATAATGGCGGAGGCTTCATAGGTATTGGCGAACCGACAGCCTATCAGCATGAAGGACATTATTTTCAATTGGCGAACGTCTTAGGTGTTGACAAAGAACTAGGATTTAGCTTATCCACAGATAAATATTTTATTAATCCTGTTGAAAATCATTTTATTTCTGCTGACAGTACCCAATTTGATTTTGGTGAAGGAATGAAAAACATTTATGCGTTATCAGAGAAAACCGAAATAATTGAATATTCGAATGGTGAGGTTCACCTTTCTAGTCATCCGTTTGGAGAAGGCAGAGCTGTCTATATAGCAGGGCTGCCATACAGCGAAGAAAATACACGTCTGCTGATGCGCGCGTTATACTATGCCGCCCATAAAGAAGGAGAATTTCAAAAGTATCATGCGAGCAACATTTATTGTGAAGTTCATGCATATCCATCTATTCAAAAAATGGTGATTGTTAACAACTCGATGATCGAACAAAAGACAGTTGTATATGATGGACAAGGAAACAGAAAAGAAGTGACATTGGCACCTAGTGAAATCAGATGGGAGGATGTTTCAAATGAAGGCTAGCGCTTTATTCATTATTAAAATTGTTGTGTTTATCGTATGTCTGTCTTTGATTATCATCTACCAAAAGACAGCTGGCAAATTCGAACTAGGTATGATGTTGATTGGATTAGCTGGTCTCTTAGGGCTACTTTATGACTACAATCGGAAATACGTATAAATCAACCTGGGCACGTGGATTGATCAAGGAATCGCACATATATGTTTAACGATAACAATTATAAACATTACTCAATACTTCAAATACAAACCTAGGGGTGCGGACAAATGAAAAAAGCAGTCGGCATTGATATTGGGGGAACGAAGATTGCAGCTGGAGTCATTTCGGATACAGGCGAACTGCTTGAACGTTCGGAAATAAAAAGTGATCCTTCAGATCGGGAAAAAATGTTTGGTAGAGTTGTAGAAGCTGTGGAACAAGTTCTCAGAAAATCATCGATTTCCATCGCTGATATCGAGGGTATTGGCGTTGGGGTACCGGGAAAAGTGGATTACGAGAAGGGAATTGCCGTTTTTCAAAATAATTTACCTTGGAGACAGTTTCCTATTTCAGTTCGTTTGCAGGAACAATTTGGTATCCAACGAATCACAATTGACAATGATGTCTATATGGCGGCTTATGCTGAATGGAAAGCAGCGCATGTAAAAAGGAATGAAACCTTTGTCTACGTGACTATAAGTACGGGAATATCTTGTTCTATCATTCATAACGGCTCATTTTTTAGGGGAGCAGGATTTGCTGGAGAACTAGGCTTGATCCCTGTCCTCTCAAAGGGGATCAATGAACGATTAGAAAAAATCGCTGCTGGGCCAGGGATCCAAAGAATAGCCGAAAGGGACTTACAGGTAGATACAATTTCAACAAAGGATGTTTTTGCTGGTTATATAAACGAGGTACCGGAATATCAGTTCATCATCAACGAAGTAACCGACTACTTAACTCAAGGACTTTATACGATTTCCTCCTTATTAGATCCGCACAAAATAGTTTTTGGCGGTAGTGTCATTGTGAAAAATCCATTTCTACTGGAGTTGATTAAAACGAAGCTGAAAATGTATCAGCTTCCTGAGCAACAACATCTTTTGGAGCAGATGAGCATTAGTACATTGGCACAAAATAATGGAGTTACTGGTGCAGGATTACGAGTGTTTGAAGGTATGTAATGAGGTGGCACCGATTTTCTTTTATGAAGAGAATGATCGTAAATAGGTAGAGGAGTGGACGAATATGTTTACATTAAGTCAAGAAAACTTAGTTTCGTTAGGTGCATCGATAACAACAGCGGAAATAAAGCGGCAGCCTGATTTATGGGCTGAAACCTTTGCTTTGTATATGGAGAAAAGCGAGGGGATTGAAGGGTTTTTACAAAAAATAGTAACGAAACACAATCGGGTTCGAGTTATTTTTACGGGCGCTGGAACGTCTGCCTATGTCGGTGATACAGTCACCCCTTATTTAATAGAAAAAGTCGATGAACAACAGTGGGAGGTACTAAGTATTCCGACAACCACGTTAGTTTCAAATCCTTATCAATTCTTCAAAAAGGATTATCCAACCTTACTCGTTTCATTTGCTAGAAGCGGGAACAGTCCGGAAAGTGTTGCTGCCGTACAATTAGCTGAGCAAATAGTAACGGATTTGTATCAAATAACGATTACTTGTGCGAAAGACGGTAAATTAGCCAAACGGGCAGTAGGGAATGAAAATAATTTATTGCTATTGATGTCTGAAAAATCAAACGACCAAGGATTTGCGATGACTGGAAGTTATACTTGCATGGCGTTAACAGCATTACTTGTTTTTGATTCTATATCAACTGAAGAAAAATCAAAGATAGTGAAAAAAATTCATCAAATGGGTGAAAGTGTCATTCAAAGAGAAGACGTCATCAAAGAGATAGTAGATTTTGATTTTGACCGAATTATTTACTTAGGTTCTGGTAGTTTAGAAGGCTTAGCGAAAGAATCACAATTAAAAATATTAGAACTGACAGCTGGAAAAATTGTTACCGCATTTGATTCACCACTCGGATTCCGACACGGTCCAAAATCATTTGTAAACGAAAAATCATTAGTTTTCGTGTTCGTTTCTAACCATCCGTATACACGTCAATATGATTTAGATATGTTAAAAGAAATGCAGCAAGACGACATTGCCAGTTATATTTGTGCCATCGAGGTTGATGGAAAAACTAATTATACCGGGAACAGATTTGTATTCGGCAGCGAGTCTCAGTCTGTACCAGATGCATACTTAACATTACCTTTTGTCATGATTGGGCAAACAGTCTCACTGTTAGCTTCCGTGAAAGTAGGCAATACACCGGATACACCTTCACCGACAGGAACAGTGAACCGTGTCGTTAAAGGTGTTACCATCTACGAATATCAGTAACTAGGATAGGAGAAACATACATGTCTATTTTTATTTTTGCAGATAAGTTTTTTCTTGAGGAGATGATCACAGGGCCTGGATTTTTAGAAATAAAAGACGGAAAATTTGGTATTTTTTCAGAAAACAAACCAGAGGAAACGACAGACATTATTGAGTATAGAGGATATTGGATCGCTCCTGGCCTAGTAGACACACATATTCATGGATTTAGAAATCACGACATTATGGACAATAGTTTTGGAGGACTGGACCAAATTTCGGTAGGACTCCTTTCTTGCGGCGTTACATCCTTTTTACCGACAACTTTAACTTCCTCAATAGAATCGTTAAATAACGTCGTTGAAATGATTGGTGCCAATTACACAAAAGTGCAAGGTGCAAAAATTAAAGGAATCTTTTTAGAAGGACCGTTTTTTACTGAAAAGCATAAAGGAGCACAAAACACGAAATATTTTTGTGACCCATCAGTTCATATGTTGAAAGTTTGGCAGGAATTATCAAATAATGCTATTAAAAAAATCGCGATTGCACCTGAAAGGAAAGGGGCAGCGGAATTTATTGAATATGCTGTAGGAGAAGGGATTGCCGTGGCGTTGGCCCATAGTGACGCAACTTATGAAGAAGCAAAGCAAGCGGTTGAAAAAGGAGCTTCCATTTTTATTCATACTTTCAATGGAATGAGCCCACTACACCATCGTGAGCCGGGGATGGTCGGTGCGGCCATGAATCTAAAAGATGTTTATGCCGAAATCATATGTGATGGACATCATGTTCATCCTATTGCCTCAAATATTTTAATGAATGTCCGCGGCAGAGAAAGGGTTGTAATGGTGTCTGATTGTATGATGGCTGGAGGTATGCCTGAAGGAATTTATCAACTAGGAGAGTTTACGGTGAAAGTAAAAGATGGGATGGCTCGTTTGGAAAGCGGAAGTTTAGCCGGGAGCATTTTGCAATTAAAAGATGCTGTCAAAAATGTCGTCCAGTGGGGAATTGCCTCGCCCGAGGAAGCAATTTACATGGCGAGTACTGCACCAGCAAAAAGTATTCAGCTCGATGGCGAATGCGGGAAGATTGCTGAGGGATATGCTGCTGACTTTATTGTGATGACGCCAGCGATGGATGTAACTGCTACCTATCTTGATGGTGTATGCCGTTTTCAAGCTTAAACAATTTTCTGAAAGAGGGAGTACCAATGATTTTATCTGTCACCATGAATCCATCGGTCGATATTTCCTATCCGATGCATGAATTAAAGTTAGATGTAGTTAACCGTGTGGAAACGGTTCATAAAACTGCTGGTGGAAAAGGTTTGAATGTTGCACGAGTAATTGCTCAAATGGATGAAGTTGTTCTAGCGACAGGTGTGCTTGGTGGTACGATTGGTGAATACATTATTCAAGAATTGAATAAAGTCAATATTCCAAATGACTTTTTAAAAATCAAAAAAGAATCAAGAAATTGTATTGCTATTCTTCATGAAGGGATGCAAACAGAGATTTTAGAATCTGGGCCGACATTATCTAAAGAAGAGGGAATTGATTTTCTAAAAAAATTCGAATATCTACTTACAACAGCTTCACTTGTGACAATTTCGGGTAGTTTGCCGAAAGGGTTACCAACTAACTTTTATTATCAAATGCTAGAAATCTGTCATAAAAATAGAATTCCAGTAATTATGGATTCGTCAGGGGAACCTTTAAAACAAGCGATGGTGCATAAAGAAAAACCATTTGCCATTAAACCAAATACAGCGGAATTATCTCAGCTGTTGGGCATTAACATGGAAGCGGGAATCATAGATCTGAAGCAAGCATTAAACCATGAACTATTTACTGGAATTGAGTGGATTATCGTGTCAATGGGTAGTGAAGGTGCATTTGTTAAGCACGGTGAGGACTATTACAGAGTTACGATTCCGAAAGTAGAAGTGGTCAATCCTGTAGGGTCAGGTGATGCAACAGTTGCAGGGTTAGCTGTGGCACTACATCAACATCAAACAGTGGAGACTGTTCTTAAAACGGCGATGACTACAGGAATGTTAAATACGATGGAAGTTGGAACTGGTTATATTAATGTGAATAAGTTTAAACAATACTTTGATCTCGTTAAAGTTGAAAAAATAGATTGATAGAGGAGAATGTTGATGCTAGAACTAACCAAAAATAAATTGGAAGCTCTAAAACGTTTATCTGCTGAAAATGGCATAATTGGGGCATTGGCTATTGATCAACGCGGTTCATTGAAAAAAATGATTGCGTCTGGCGGTGCAAGTCATGTTGGAGATGAAGGGATTATCCGTTTCAAAGAATTAGTTTCTGAGGAATTAACACCATTTGCAACAGCGATTCTTTTGGACCCGGAATATGGTCTACCAGCGGCTAAGGTCCGTGATAAAGAATCGGGCTTAATCGTAGCGTATGAAAAAACTGGATACGATGCGTCAGAAGTAGGACGGTTGCCGGATTTATTACCAGAATGGTCAGTGAAACGATTAAGGGAAGCGGGTGCCGACGCTATTAAATTCTTACTCTACTATGATGTCAATGAAGATGAAAAAATTAATAACTATAAACATGTCTATATGGAACGTATCGGATCTGAGTGTGCAGCTGAAGACATACCATTTTTCTTAGAGATTGTTACTTATGATGCTGACAGTGATGATGTAAAAAATAAAGCATATGCAAAAATAAAACCGTATAAAGTGATTGAGGCCATGAAGGAGTTCTCAAAACCACAATATAAAGTAGATGTATTAAAAGTAGAAGTTCCAGTAGATATGAACTATGTGGAAGGATATACAGAAGGAGAATGTGTTTACAGTAAAGAAAAAGCAGCTTCCTATTTCAAAGAACAAAGTGAAGCAACCGAGCTGCCGTTTATCTTCCTGAGTGCAGGAGTAAGCGCAAAATTATTTCAAGAAACATTAAAATTTGCAAAAGACTCCGGTTCTACCTTTAACGGAGTGTTATGTGGTCGGGCAACTTGGAAAGACGGTGTTATACCGTTTGCTATAGGCGGTGAACAAGCAGGTCGTGATTGGTTAAAAGATATTGGTAGAAGGAATACTGAGGAACTGAATCTCGTATTGAAAGAGACAGCTAATTCATGGTTTGCTAAAGTAAAAGTAACAGCTGAGCTTCAAAGTTAGTACAATATCTTTTCTTCCATTTTTAAAAGGAATGAAGAAAAATGAGTAGACATTCGTCTGCTCATTTTTTAGTTGCGTCCAGTTTGGTCACAAATTTTAGGGGGAAAGCTCAGAACAGTTAAGGGAGCAGTCATCATGACTAAGGGGAGGGGGAACAAACTTTACGTATAAATAAACCGAAGAATATTAATTATCCTATAAAATCCAATCGATTGAATGTAGTAAGACTCAATAAAAAACATACTTAAAAAGGTAACAATACCCTTATTTTATAAGCGTTTTAAAAAGACAATATATCTAAAAAAAGAAACAATATCTTTATTGAGTGGACACTAAAAAAAAACTATTCTAAACATAAGTGAAAGCGGTACCTTTCAGGTTTTGGTATATTTTAAAAATGAATGTGCAGGTATTGTTTTTAACTAAAATTTAAATTTCAAAGGGGGAGAAGAATTGGAGAGTAAGCATTTCAAGAGAGCTTTTAATACCCTTCTTGCACTTGTGCTAATTGTGCCGACATTTTTAGTTAGTATGATTGTGCCATTACATGTAGGAGCAAATGTGTCTAA
The DNA here is from genome assembly GCF_040460055.1 of Bacillus cereus group sp. MG4. Taxonomy (NCBI): domain Bacteria; kingdom Bacillati; phylum Bacillota; class Bacilli; order Caryophanales; family Bacillaceae; genus Bacillus; species Bacillus cereus group sp. MG4. Next base: position 5,433,218 of record NZ_JARVGZ010000001.1, read on the forward strand.
TCCATGGGTTACAATTTCATCTGGAGGAAACGAAATCAATGCATTAATAGAACAAAATGGGAAGTCCTATGTAAGGCTTGGAGCAGGTGCCGGAAATGATAATGGGGCTAAAGCTGCAATTTTTCAAGAACAAAATAAAATCGCTAAAGAATCGGGAACGATGGCGTATACCTTTACTCCAGAAACCAGTGGAGAAGATACTAGATTTGGTTTCTATCCTCACTATATTGATAATAATAACTTCGTTTTTGTAGGCTACGACTCACTTGGATGGTTCTATGAATATAAATATCAAGGAAAAGGTGATTGGTTAAAAACGAGACCGAATGTTTCACTTCCAGAGGCTGGGACCTCACATTCTATAAAAATCGATTATAACGCAACCACTTTGAATATTGCATTAGATGGAAAAGATTTATTTGGATCGGTTACTTTACCTAATGATGTAAATAACCTCCTTACAGGTAAGGAAGCAGTTAAACTCGGTGCTTTTGGAGATAAAAAAAGTCAAGTTCTCATTGAATTAGGAGCTGCACCTGGAGATGGAGGCACGGATCCAGGAGATGAAAAACTTGTCGACATTACGGATAATAAACTAGAAGAAGGCGACTTTAAAATTGTCTCAGGCGATGGAAAAGTCACTTATAATGAAGATGGTTCAGCAACTTTTGGTGTTACATCTACCCAAAAGAATCGAATTGTATATAACCAAATGAAAGCGATTAAAAATGGCGTTTTTGAAGCGGATGTTACTACTAATACTGATAAGATGAATCGCTTCGGATTAATCTATCGTGTTCAAAATGCATCTGCATACACTTATGTGGGAACAGGGGATACGAACGACCAGTATTTTGGTGAAACATTTGGACCTATAAACAATTGGACGTCGATGACTTCAAATGTACCGTTAAAAGCAAAACAAACATACCATTTACGTTTAGTATTCATGGACGATGTTGCAACGTTATACATTGATGGTAAAAAGGTAGATTCTTGGACTTTAACAGGTGATGTAGATCAAGCGGGGGGACTTGGGTTTGAAAAAAGCCGAGGAGCTGCCGATATTACGATTTCTAATATCAAAATCAAGGAATATAGTGCGCCAAAACCTCCAGATACTCCACCAGTAGAAGATACATTAAAGTCAAAGTATATGGATGTCACTATTGACCAAGTATTCCCGCGGGTTGTGAAATACAAAGTTGGCGATAAAGTAATGAATGGACAAGAATCACCTGTTTACGGATTGAAAGTAAATGGTGCACTATACTACCCTAAAGTAAGCTTTGAAAAGTTAAGCGATAGTGAAGTGCTATATACATTAAAAGTTGTGGATGAAATGAAAAATCTTGATGCTATATTTAAAGTATCTTTGAAAGTAAATGATAATAAAGTTATTTATAGTTTCGATGAAATTAAAAATAATGGTAGTGCAAAAATTGAAACAGTTGAGTTTGCTGATATGAACGTTATCTCAGTAAATTCGGAGCAAAAAGGTGCAAAAGCTAAATTAACGAATATAAGTACTGATGTTAGGAAATCAGGAGATGTGGATGTAAGCGTAGATTCTTCCATGGGAGAAATAGGTACATCTACTAAAAATTATACTGCATTTTTGTCAACTGACGAATTGAGTGCGGGTGTATGGTCCAGCTCAGAAGTAGATGGCTATAAAAACTTAGTTGCAAATCGATATGTAAATAAAAATGGTTCTAAGGCAATGGGGATAAGTTCTAGTGCACTCTATTACCAAAGAGATTTTATGTCAGAACCACAAAAAAATAAACCAACTATTAAAATAGCTATCGCTAAAGATTTGAATACTGATAATAAGACAGATTGGCAAGATGCGGCGATTGCATACCGTGATATTATGCAAGACATTAAAGGATATCAAGATGTAAACAATAATGTTGGAATGCGTATTGCAATGAATTTCGGATCACAAGCACAACAACCATTCTTAAAAACAGCAGATAATATTAAAAAGGTTGCTCTTGCTACAGATGAATTGGGGCAGGCTGTTTTATTAAAAGGATATGCAAACGAAGGACATGACAGTGGTCATCCGGATTATGGTAATGTAGGTGAGCGTATGGGGGGCGTGAAAGATTTGGATACGCTTATTAAAGAGGGGCGTAAGTATAATACTCAATTTGGTGTCCATATCAATGCGCAAGAAGTTTATCCTGAAGCGAAAGCTTTCAACAATGATTTTATTGACCGTCCAAATTCTTTAGGATGGGGATGGTTAGATCAATCTTATACAATTAATAAATTAAAAGATTTGTATTCAGGTGCGCGTGCGAAAAGACTAGATGAATTGAAAGCTGCTGTTTCAGATCTTGACTTTATTTACTTGGATGTATGGTATCAAAATCAATGGGAATCAAATAGAATAGCAGAACAATTTAAAGATAGAGGCTGGAGATTAACAACGGAATTTGGTGGTTCTATGGCCAATTATTCAACGTGGCAACACTGGGCTACCGATAAAAACTACGGTGGACCGGAAAGCAAAGGTATCAACTCAGAAGTACTACGCTTTATTAGCAATCACCAAAGAGATTCTTGGGTGTTGAATTGGCCTGAAGTAGGAGGAACTGCTGATCATCCATTGCTTGGTGGATTTGAATTAGCTGGTTTCGAAGGGTGGCAATCTGATAAGAATTTTGATAATTTTATTCGCATGACATTTGATACAAATCTACCTACTAAATTCTTACAAAAATATTATGTAACGAATTGGACAGCTGTAGAAGGGGATAAAAGCAAGACAAACTTAGAAAAGGAAATAAAATTGAAAGACCCAAGTAATGGGGATGTTGTCGATGTAACTAGAAAAGACAATTCTAGGGAGCGTGTTATTACACTAAATGGAAACGTTGTACTTGATGGACACACGTATTTAATTCCTTGGGTGAAACAAGACTTTAAAAAACCAACTTCTAATTCTGAAAAACTATATCACTGGAATTTGGAAGGTGGTACAACTACTTGGACACTTCCAGATGAATATAAAGATGCTTCTACTGTTTATGTATACAAACTGACAGATCGCGGTAGAGCAGATATGAAAGAAGTCAAGGTCGTAAATAATAAGGTAACTTTGACAGCTAGTGCCGCAACTCCTTATGTTGTTGTACCAAAAAGAGATAAAGGTTTGGAAATTCTTGATTATGATTGGAGCAAGGGTGCTCATATATATGACGCGGGATTCAATACAGGAAAAGTAAGTGCATATACAACTATTGAGGGGGATAACAAAGCTGTAAGCGCCGTCAGAACAAATCAAACTGGAAGCAACCGTAATGTAAGTAGTGGAGATTACTACTTGAATATTGATAGTCCATCGAAAGATACAACTGTTTCCCGTGTTCTTACTGGTTTGGAACCAGGTAAAGATTATGTAGCAGAGGTATATGTTGAAAATAATAGTGATGTAAAGGCCGGAATTACAGTAACAGGTGGGAAAGAAGACGTTAACAATTACACACTTCGAAGCCTGCAAAAGAACTATGTTAAGGCAGATTCACATGCCTCAAATGATGGATACAATAGCAAAATGCAAAGCATGCAAGTGAGCTTTACAGCTGTAACAAATAAAGCTAAATTAACTCTCAGCCGTGATTCTGGAAAAGGAAACACAAAATTTGATGATATTCGGATCGTTCAAAAGTCCTTAAAAAATAATGTCTCACCGACGGAATTTAAACAAGATTTTGAAACGGTGGTACAAGGAATTTACCCATTCGTTATTGGTAACACAGAAGGGGTAGAAGACAACAGAATTCATTTGTCTGAATTGCATGCTCCATATACGCAAAAAGGATGGGCTGGCAAAAAATTAGTCGATGATGTATTAGGTGGAAATTGGTCTGTTAAAGTGAACACTGGAAACAAAGGTTTGCTGTACCGTACTATTCCTCAAAATTATCGTTTCGAACCTGGCGTAACTTATAAAGTATCATTTGACTATCAAACGACAGCAAATGCATTCCGCTTTATTTCAGGGGATCAAGAAATTGATGTTCGAGACATTGCGAGTGCAAAGGGATTGAGTGTGAATAACACTCTTACTGCATCTACTGATACAAAAACAGCAGAGTTTACTGTGACAGGTTCTGAGAACGGTCAAACTTATGTTGGGATTTTCAGTGATGGAACGAATTTAAACGGGGATACCGGAGCAGGTACGTTTATTTTAGATAATTTACGTATTGAAAAGGTGACTTCAGGGGGAGAGACAGAGAGGTAAAAATCTCTATTAAGATAAAAGTAGTTTTATCGTTCGAGTAATATTGCGAATGAAAAGAGGGTGACCTAAAAGTAGCTGAGTAGCTATATGGGTTAACCTCTTTTTGATTTAAGTATGTCATCACAACTAAATGATGGAAAGAAAGGAACGATACTCTTATGTTTATCCCGCATTTAACAGGCAGTAAGACCCCCACCTCAAAATGCAGCGAAAGCAAAGAAGTTAGGTGGGGGATCAACTGCCCGTAAAAGCCCGATTGGCTCAACTAATAATCAGTGGGGGAGGAACAAAACCCCCACTGATTAAAGTTTCACTTTATAGATTATAAAAAATAAGGTGTCTCCAAAAGATCATTTGTAATGACCTTTTGAGACAACCTCTTTCAAATTATAACAACTGATTCTATTTATTTGACACTACTTCAATAACTAGATTATCAAGCATAATATCTTTATAACCGTTAAAGTTAGCTTGTGAGCCTTTCACACCGTTAGTATTAGCTGCTTTATTAGTGGAATAAATCCCAAACCAGCTTTGCCCCGATTCATCTCCTGTTAAAGTAAAGGAATATGTGCCAGCTTTTGTATTCTTATCACTGCTTGCGGTTGATTTTAATTCCTCCTTAGTTAATACTCCTTTTTCTTCAAATGGAGCATTACCTGTCACTACTGCATACGTTCCATCACTACCTGCTTCATAATCAAAAGTAATTTTATACGTTACTCCTGGTTTAAATGTGAAGTTTTGAGGGATAGTTTGGTACACAAGAGCATCACCTTCCGTTAATCCATTTGTTTTAAGTGACCATTTACCTGCGATAACATCATTTACTATTTTTTGGTTCCAACCTCTTTGTGTATATGGTGCATGTAATTCAGACAGGTGTGTTCTATTATCTTCTACGCCTTCAATATTACCAATTACAAACGGATAGATGCCTTGTACAACATTTTCAAAGTCTTGTACGAATTTATTATTGCTTACTTGGTTTTCGGCATTACTTTCCACGATGCGAATATCATCAAAGTAACTTGCACCATTTCCAGCATCTCTAGATAAATCAATTGTTACATCGGATGTTTTTTTACCAGTTTCAAAAAATACATACATGTTTTGGAAGTAACTTGTTCCATCCACAGTTGAAGTCATTTGACCATCAGCTTTTGCTTGCTCAGAGCCTAGTGTATTATGTGCGTATGCTCTTACATAGTTTTTAGCGATAGATTTACCAGTACTATTCGTATACTGTTTGTCGTTAGAAGTAATTGTGATGCTTGCTTGTGCTTCACTTCGGTTGTCTATACCAACATATGCAGCATACTTTGTATTAGGTTTTAGGTCTGTTAATTTTTGAGTAACATTTACTTTCTTTTTATTATTGGAGATTGTTAGCATATTATTATTACCTTCACTCTTCGTAATCTTAACTGCTTTTGAGTCTCCTTTGATTTTCCAATCTTTTAGGGAATTGCTGTTAAATCCAGTATCTATAAGATGCATTCCTTCACTCCATTTAACATCTTTATTGGATTTTGGCCCTTTATAAATTACATATGCAGTAGATTTTTTTGCATCTAATGTGATTTTTCCATTTTCAATTTTAACATTTTTCATTTTCTCTTTACCTAATTCTGTTAACTCATACACTTTAACGGTACCTTGCCAACCAGTAGGGACAGTCCACGTTGTTTTTCCACCGTTTGTGTTCCAGTGATATAATTTTTCATTATCTGCTGATAATTTTTTACCATTTTGATCCCAAGACCATGGGAATAAATACTTTTCGTCACCAGGTTTACCTTCAAATATTTGCTTGCCATTTAATGTCATAGTTCTCGTTCGATAGCCATCTTTATCATTTGCAAAATCATTTGATTTTCTTTCAATTGTAAGTGTATTTTCACTAGATTCGTCCTTTAATACTGTCTTCATACCTGGTACCCAGTTGTAAGTTTGTTGTTTATCATCTATCATTTCAACTGCTTTTCCATTTTCCCACTGTGTTACTTTATAATGTTGAATGAATTTGCTTGGAACATTCACCGCAAATAAGTTATCAATATACGCTTTGTAGTCACTTCTACCTTGCCAACCTTCAAAGTCTTTCATACTGTATCCACCTAATAATGGAGCATCTGCGTCGCCTCCATACTTAGGATAGTTACCAATCCATGCATCTTTTTGATGGTTTTTAATGAAACGAGTGATGGTACTATTAATACCTTTTAAGGTATACCCGCCGTAAGTCAAATCGGCTGCCCAGTGTTGGAATGTGGAATCGTACTCGTTCGCATATCCCCACTCACTGCCTAAGCGCCAACCTAAACTATTTATTTCTTTACTTAATTGACGGCTCGGCCATGTACTATTATCACCTGACTGTCCATTACCCCAAACGTCTACATAAATAAAATCTAATTCATTCTTCTTGCCACCAAGAGCATCATATAAATCTTTGAATCGTTGTGCTCTGCCATTTCTTAAATCATAATCAGCATTAATGTTTATTCCTTGATCGATCCAGTTCCAACCATACTTATAAGTTCCATCTGGATTTTTTAATAAACGATCTTCTTGGAAATATTTTGACTCTGGATACGTTTCACTTGCATTCACATGAACACCAAAAGTTGCCCCATATTCTTTACCCCTCGTTAGCAATGTTTTCATGTCCTTTGCACCGCCAATTCGGGTTCCAATGTCAGCATAGTTTAAATGACCAGAATCATGCCCTTCACTACCATAACCTTTTAGTAGAATAGATTGCCCTAGTCCATCAGTATTTAGGTGAAATTTTTTCACTCCGTCTAAAGCCATTAAGAAAGGGTTTTGGGCTTGACTGCCAAAGTTCATGTTCACACGGTAACCAACTAGGTCTGGAACTTTTTCTGCTCCTAGAGGTTCGTTCATAATTTTCCTATAAGCAATTGCTCCGTCTTGCCAGTTTATTTTTTTATCATCATTAGCGTCAGCAGTAATGACAACCTTCACAGACGGCATTTCATCTACCTTATTAACTGTCCCGTCCTTTAGCTCTAGAGTGCCATCTTCTTTACGATGTTCTTCTGACTTTTGATACGTCCAGAATGTACTACTTAGACCAATTGTTTTTTTTTCAGCACTATTAGTCGTAGCGCTAGCCGTAATTCTTTGAGCGTCAGTCTTTGCAGCATAAGAATCTGGAGCTAATTTTTTTACTAAACTATTCTCCGTATTAGACCATATACTTGCACTTAATTCATCAGTAGAAAGAAAAGCATACATATATCCTTTTTGCTCTTCATCTTTCGTAATTAAATTTTCATCAACCTTTACTTGTCTGTCACCATTGATATGTGTATTTGTTGACATCTGTACACCATCTAGCACTGCATCTTTTTGACTGTTATTTACAGAAATTAAATGATGATTTGGAATTTCAATAGTTTTTACGATTTTGTTGTCGACGATCTTTGTAATATTGAATGCTAATGTATTCTCTTTAACAACCATCTCAGCAGTAATAACCGCAGAAATATTGTTATTAGTGTCTATTACCGTCATTTCATATACAACTTTATCTGATAAAACTTTTGCTTTTACTTTCGGTTTTACTGCTACGTCATTAATAAGGATTGTATCTAATGCCTCAGTCTGTCCGTAAAAAGTCTTTCCTGCTCCATTTCCAGATTTTAAATCGTATTGAATGACTCTTGGAAAATTCACATCAACAAGAACGTTCATTTGATTAGATGAAATAACCGCATTTGGGCTTTGAAAAATGGTAACTACTCAGCTTCTTCAAATAAAAAAACAGGCCAAATACATGTTTCCGATTCGAAAACATGAAAAGAAAATACTCCAATAAGAGAAAGAATCTAGATCAAATAGAGAATTTCTCTTATGAAGTTGTGCGATTCCAAGGAACCGTTCCGGTTTCTATAACCTGGCCTATTGCTCGTAAGACAGATTGTTTTTGTTTTTTCATGGTAGTTATAAAGCTTCGTATCTGACAAAAAGATTCTGCGCCTTTCTTACTTCGAAAAGTCCCAGACACTTTCTGTTTGACTTTCGTCATTCGAATATCCCGTTCCGCTTGATTATTGTCAAATGGAATGTCTGGATGTTCCAAGAATGCTAGAATTCTATCAGCATATTTGACGAAGCGATTCCATAAATTTTGAGCAGGCGTCTGCTTTCCTTTCTTTTTTAATTTTGCAGAAAAGACTGGTTGTTCTTTCAATATGGCTTGATAGACAGTAAACAGATTCTGTTGCTTTGCTTTTGGCAGACTTCCTTTGTATTGTTTTTTCAGCGTTAAAGCTTGCGTGAGAAATTTCTGCATCTGTTGAGCCCATTTTTGCCCCGTACTATCTATAATTCCTTGCAAATCTCGTAAGAGATGGGCATTGCATAATACATGTCGACAATCTGTATACGCATCATACGATTTCCAACCATCATGCATCGCAATTCCAGAAAAAGACGGTAAAATTCCGCCTGCATCCATTGCTTCTTTTCCGCGTTTTTGATGAATATGTTGCAAGGTCACCTCCGGTGTACTAGCGGTATGTAACCATTGTGTTTTATTTTTTACTCGCATACCGGTTTCATCAAAATGGACAACAGAAGACTGAAGGATCTTGTCTTTTACTTCTTGAAGAAAGGGCTGCAATTGAGCCGAAAAACTGTTTGTATGATTGACTAACGTTCCTTCACTAATCGAATGCCCAAAATAATCTTGAAAGAATTCTTTCGTTCGTTTCAAAGAAAGACACTGATAATGCGTTAAATAGGGAATCAGTCTTTTTATATTTGGACCATATTGAACAGGACGAGAGACAGTAGAAGGAAATTGTGATTCTTGGATAGAATGGCAATGTGGGCATTCTTTTTGTGACACTTTATGTTCTGTCACTTCTATCTGGATAGGTGGTAAATCATACACTTGGCGAATGCGGTATCCTTTTACAGGTTCTTGGTGTAAGGAAGTGTTACAACAAGTACAATGTGTAGGAGAATAGGTAATCGTATGGTCCGGAGTCGTTGTCAAATAAAGCGTATGTCCTTTGTGGCCCAACTGGCCACCGGTTTGACGATGAGACGGTTTGCGCAAACTTTTTGTAACGGGCTTACCCAAACCATCTGTAGAAGGTGGATTATGACTATTTTTGGAGTTTTTTTTGAAGCATTTTCTGAAGCATTTTCTAGTTCTTGTATACGTTTTTCTAACTTAGAAAATGTTTCTTCAAATAAAGAAATAACAGCTTCAGGTCCTTTTTTATATGCATCTAAAATGATTTTTCGATGGATCATCCTATTCACCTCCCTGTTTGATATACTCAGTATTTACAAATGGGAGGCATATGAAACAAGTAAAATAAAAAAAGACACCAAAAGGTGGCTGAGTAGTTACGAATGTATGTACGAATCAGAGGCTGCATAATTTAAACTTTCTGTGCCTATTTTATTGACGTAACATCACTTTTTTCAATGTTTTCTTGTGCCTTTCACACATTTGGATGGCACCCTCTCGGTCTGTTATGTTCGCAGTTGTTACATCAATCGTATGAATGAGACCGTTCGTATCTACAGCGATATGACGTTTGATTCCTAACACTTTCTTTCCAGCATCATAACCCTTTTCACCAGCTATCCATGTGTTTTTCACGCTTTGTGCATCTACGATGCAGAATCTTGTCTGATTCTTACGTCCATCTTGCTCACGATAGGTTTCAACCAATTTTTTTATGCACTTTTTCGAGAAGACTTATACCATTCTCGTTTGTTTTTCGCCAAATCTGATAGTAGAAATACACCGTTTGCCAGTTTGGGAAGTCACTTGGTAGATTGCGCCATTGGCAGCCTGTTGGTAAGCACGTACAGAACACCGCAGAATACCTCATATAAATCAACTGTGCGTGGACGCGTCCTTTTTCGTGCGTGTTCCAAATCTTCTCGAATGAGTTCAAACTGTTCACGTGAAACGTTACTTGTATAATTATGTATCATAGATAAATATCCTTTTTTGTACAGATTATACCATAGGTTCTAAACAGGTTCTTAGGGTTAATCGCTATTTTAACATTTCATTTTCCACTTCTAATTGTCGAATCTTAGCTTCAGGATCTTCGGGTCTAACCCTTGGTCTACCTAAACCTGTTCCTTTCGCTTTACCGCGTTTTTCTTCTAGTCCTTTGATTCCTTCAGTTTCAAAGTGTTTCACCCAACGACTTACAACCGAGTGATGAATACCTAATTATTTCGCAATGGTTTTATGGCTCATGCCTTCTTTTAAGTATAAATCTATAGCCTTTTTCTTAAATTCTACATCGTAAGAGACTCTAATTTTCCCCATAAAATAATCCCCTTATAGTAAACAGGTTAATGTGCTTTCATTTTCCTGTTTACTATAAGGGGATTATATCATTTTAAGAGGTTTTTTTATTTATATAAATATTAACTATTTGTTTTTGGTCAATAAAACCATTTATTTAATTCGTTCTATTAATACTTATATTTTTGATACCAGGCTTGTTTAATACGTTAAAACATTATACAATTAGCGAGGAATTACAGAAGATATTTATATATACATAAATATTACCTAGTTACATGTATAGCTTAAATTGGTATATGTAATACTAAAACCAAGGTGTATTATATGGGGTATAACACCAAATATTATGCATATTAATACTAAAAGAGACGGTGATAAAAGTTGAAGTGGAACAAATACGCTATAAAATTTGGAAAGATTGGGAATATTGTTGGAGGGATATATGCTTTGTATAGATGGCTGATTTTGCAATTACCTGTAGGATCCGAGCGAGTGATCTTACTTCCTGAAAACACATTCAATATTTTCCCTATTGTATTAGCAGGTATAGGACTTACTGGGTATTCATTATATAAATTATTTTCACAATCATTCTTTTTTATTTGGAGTATTTCTATGTTTAATGCTCTTTTTTTAATAAGTCATGAGGTTTACTTGGCACGTATGAGTACAATAACAGTAAATGATAAAATAGGATATCTAATTGCACAGTATCTTTTTGATACAGCACCATGTATTTACGTTATCTGTATTACTTTATCAGGTGTTTTTTTATATCATCCCAAATTAAATAAATCAGCTAAGTCTATATAGTGCTATGTAGAAGGATTGTAAAACGGAACAATAGACTCAATAGTTACAAATATCTCCCTCGAAATATAAAAACGACGTAACTACTCAGCTTAGTTAAACAAAAAAGGTAACTACTCAGCTTCCTCAGACAAAAAAGCATGCTAAATACATGTTTCCAATTCGAAAACATGAAAAAAAATATGCCCATAAGAGAAAGAATCTAGATCGAATCGAGAATTTCTCTTATGAAATCGTGCAATTCCAAGGAACCGTTCCGGTTTCTATAACCTGACCTATCGCTTGTAAGACAGATTGTTTTTGTTTTTTCATGGTGCTTATAAAGCTTCGTATCTGACAAAAAGATTCTGCGCCTTTCTTACTTCGAAACGTTCCAGACACTTTCTGTTTGACTTTCGTCATTCGAATATCCCGTTCTGCTTGATTGTTATCAAATGGAATGTCTGGATGTTCTAAAAATGCTAGAATTCTGTCAGCATATTTGACGAAGCGATTCCATAAATTTTGAGCAGGCGTCTGTTTTCCTTTCTTTTTTGGTTCTGAAGAAAATACTTGTTTTTCTTTTAATATAGCTTGATAGGCAGTCGACAGATTCTCTTGCTCTGCTTTTGGCAGGAGTCCTTTGTATTGTTTTTTTAGCGTTAAGGCTTGCGTTAAAAACTCCTGCATCTGTTGTGCCCATTTTTCTCCGGTACTATCTATAATTCCTTGTAAATCTCGTAAGAGGTGGGCATTACATAATACGTGACGACAATCTGTATACGCATCATATGATTTCCAACCATCATGCATCGCGATTCCAGAAAAAGACGGCAAGATTTCTCCAGCATCCATTGCTTCTTTTCCGCGTTTTTGATGAATATGTTGCAATGTCACCTCCGGTGTACTGGCAGTATGTAACCATTGTGTTTTATTTTCTACACGCATACTGGTTTCATCAAAATGGACAACAGAAGACTGAAGGATCTGGTCTTTTACTTCTTGGAGAAAAGGCTGCAATTGAGCCGAAAAACTGTTTGTATGATT
>NZ_JARVGZ010000002.1:0-130212 GCF_040460055.1 Bacillus cereus group sp. MG4
CATTTTTTGCCTTCTGATTTCTTGTTGATGCTCATATTCTCTTTCTTTTGCTTCTTGCTGCATTTTTTGACGCGTACGCTCCAGAATATCTGACACTTCCAGTAAGCCATCTAAACGATTTTCTTTTTCTTGGAATTGATGATACGACAACTTCAGTTCTTCCAACTCTGCTTGGCGTGCTTCCCCATTTTCTTTGACTAACTCTTGCTTGAGTTGTAGAACCTCTTTCGCTTTTTCAATGCGCTCCTGTACAGTCTGGTACTCTTCTATTAATTTTTGGTCTCGTAGTACCACTCGCTTGAACGTATTTCCTTTTGTTTCTAACTCTTTCTTCTCTTCTTCTGCTTGCGCTAAGACTTGTTCTGCCCGTTGAACTTTTGCAATTTTTTGTACCACCGCAGACACCCGTGAAATATGTTGTTCTGTTATCATTTTTTGCACAATCACTTTATCTTGTTTCTTTTGCAATTGTGCGTGACGATTCGTAAAATCATACACCGTACCACTTTCTTCATTCCATATTTTCATATGAACCAATACCTGACGTTCTTTTTGACTGAGCAAATGACAATTCGTATACAAGTCCTTCAGCTCTGGATACGTTTCTCCTACATAGCGAATCGCTTGTTCTTCTAATACCTTTTTCGCTTGTTGTATACGTGGTAATTGTACTTCCGCTATCCTTTCTTTCCGAAGCGCTTCTTTTTCTATTTTCTCTACATTCCACTTCATTCGTTGTAAGCTATATGCCATATGATTTACATCAATTCCCATTTGAGTGAACCATGTTTTTAATTCTCCCAATCTATATTGTTGAGAATTTGTTTTTCTCCACTTAGAAGCGAGTTCTTGATACTCACCTACTCGCTCAATCGCAAGTTCATACTCCATCTTTTTCGTTCTTGCTTCATTCAATATGATCTTAATTGGTGTATCCGTTACTTGTTCTTGCAACTGGTCAATAGCCACAGACACATTGTGATACGTTACTTCTTTCCGTAATACTTGTTTGGCTTCCTGTAAAATCTTTTCTTCTTTTTTCTGTACCGATAGTTTTATAGCGTAAGACATACTTTCTTCTTCTGTTACATCTCTTCCCATACTTTGTTTCCAGCTAAACCATGTACCCTTAATCGGGCTATTTTCCACTACACCTAATGACTGCATATACGATGCTGTTTTCGGATATTGTTTCAACTCTTGTTCGCATCGTTCTACTAAAATCTTACGAGCTTTCACTAACACTTTTGCTTGCTCAATAATGTGATCCACACGTTCCGAACGTTTTTGTTTTTGTTCCGCCACTTTCCATTTATGGAGTTGCTTTCTTCGCATATCAATGGCATCAATGGTTACTTCTTTTCTGATAATTTTTTGTGCTTCTGATAACACTTCATTTTCTTTCACTCTTTGCACAATCATGCCCATAGAAAGTGAAGGCGATTGTTTCATTTCTTCTAACAATTGAATCGCAATTTCTGGGTGCTTTTCTTCCTTCCAATCACGAAGATATACGCTGTATCCCTGACGAGAAAGATAGGACATCGCTTGCAATTCATACCACTGAATGGCTTGCTTCGTATCCTCTCTTTGTGCTTGTAATATATTCATATTTGACACATAACGAGTATCCGAAATACGTCCATCATTCTGCTGTTTTTGCATATTCTTTTCCCAACGATCTAACAGGACTACATGTGATTGTAGGCGTTCATAAGTTACAGATTGCTTCATATGACTTTCAACCTTTTCCATAACCATGTCACGCTCGACCGCTTCTACAAGTGACACCATATCTTCTGTTTGTAATTCTTTCATTTTTTCATACATGCGAACCGAATATTCACCTTGTAATTTCATTGGTTGTTCTTGAATATATACGTGCAGATGTTTCTCTTCTAACTGTCGATAAGCGGATGTTTCAATTTGCTCTTTTAACCATGTATAAGAATGTAATTTCTGTTTCGATTTATTATCTTGTAAACGTTCTTGTTGTTTCGTAACAAGCTCGTTTTTTTTTTTGAAGAGCGACATATCCTTTGACGGATATCTCTACTTTTGAAATCGAATCTGTTTCTTTCTTTTGTTGTTCTTTAACGAGCGATTGTCTCTTTTCTTGTAAGGAAATGAGACTCTGATTATAGGCTTGTACACGACGATTATATTCTCCTGTTTCTGTACGAATTCCACGTTTCTCTAACTGATATTCTTTATAACCGACATGCTTTGTTGGTAACAACTCAATTCCTCGTTCTTCGTAAGAACGATGGTCAATTCTCTCTTGTACATTTTCTTTTTCTAAAGACAAATTTGCATACTTCGCCCATGCTTCTCTCCATGCAAGTAGATTTTCTTTCTTATCCCAATCTCTATTCTTCTTTTTCACAAATCCATCCTGAGAAATCTCACGAGTTGTCAATAAAATGTGGGCATGAGGATTATTTTTGTCATCTCGGTGAATGGCAACATCAGCAATCATGCCTTGTTGTACAAATGTATCATGTGTAAACGTTAAAACAAGTTCTCGTTGTTGTTCTTCTGACAATTCATTCGGGATTGCTACAACCACTTCTCTCGCTAAGCGACTGTTCCCTCTTTTCTCAAAACGTTCTACTTCATTCCATAAATCTTGACGACGAAAAACCCATGATGGTGCTTCAGAAGGTGCTAGGATATGCGTCTCAGGTTTCACGGTACGAGAGTAGTATTTCGTTTCTTTTGTTCGTTCACAATACAATGACTCACCACTTCGATACGCAGCACTCGCTACTACATTTTGTTGTTTCTTTCTTGAAATTGTTTTTACCTTTAAATGATAGATCGCCATATCCTAGTTCACCTCCTCAAATTTGATACTTCCACTATACAAACCCCGTAGGGAACAACCGATGTATTTCGGTTGGTAAAACGTACAAACTGAAAGTTTGTGTAAGTGCGCACTGTACGTTCCTTACAGTGAATATTTTACCATCTTTTCTTCTTTCTTTCTATAATTTTCTGAATTATTTTTATTGATTTTATTATCCACACAAATTATAATTGATGTACATAGTTTTTCTATCTACTGGAATTCAGGTGATAAAAAATGAACCATGAAACAGAGCTAAAAAAGATTGAACGAGAATTAGAGTACTTAAAAATCACAAAACGAGAATTGCAATTTCAAGATAAACAGCATGATAGAAAAAAACGAACGAAACGATTAATAGAAACTGGTGCATTATGCGAAAAATACTTCGATATGTACCACA
Organism: Bacillus cereus group sp. MG4; assembly: GCF_040460055.1. Lineage (NCBI taxonomy): Bacteria > Bacillati > Bacillota > Bacilli > Caryophanales > Bacillaceae > Bacillus > Bacillus cereus group sp. MG4. Next base: position 3,252 of record NZ_JARVGZ010000002.1, read on the forward strand.
TGACAATTGAAGATCGAGAGGAAGTATTTAAAATATTTTCTAATTACATCCAAGCGAACACACCTAATCGTTTTCATAAAAAAGAAAATACTTAGTAGATTAAAAAAGCAATTTATAAAAGGTGGTATATTACATGAGTAATAAAACCGAAGAAAAACTAAAAGCACTTCTAGAAAAAGAAGAACAACTCAAGAAAGAAAAACAAGAATTAAAAAGAAAAATGAAACTTGAGGAAAAGAAAAAAAGAGAGAAACTGTGTAAAAATACTGGTGAACTAACAGAGAAATATTTCAATATTGAGCATCTATCTATCGAAGAACGAGAAGCTTTATTTGAATCAATTTCTATTCGTGTTAATGAAAAAATCGAGAATCTATTTCCTAGCGTACAGCAAATAAACAACATTTCATCTGAAGATGAAAATAACAGAATTGTTACCAATCATTCTCCTGTAGCTCTGTAGACTTTTTAAAGTAACTATACTCATACAAAAGGAGATTATTATTTTTATGTATCTGACAACGTACGTTGCGTTAAATATGTTTGATAGTACACTTTCATTCATCCAAGCAAATAACCTAGAACAAGCTTTTGAAAATCTGAAACATTCCTCATTTGATTTGGAAAAAACGTGGAGAATACATGATATATCTTGCTATAGTAAAAAAGATGCAATGATGATATCAGCTCACAATAAATCCGACAATAATTATGTTCGTTATCTCATTATGAATAAGAGAAAATGGGATGAAGAAAAAGGTAAATTTCAAACTGTATTTAGAGAGATATCTTATCACAATAAGTGATGAAACCCTCTCTTCATTTTTAAATTTTTTTGTGAAAGAAGGACTTCACTTGATTCAAATAAAAAGCTCCCTATTGAAACGTGATGTTCAATGAAACATTGTATGAAATGCAATAATATAGTTGAACACCTAAGTTATAGTACGTTACGTAAAATCAAAAAATCCGCCGCTGAGTTCAAGCATTCGGATAAAGAAGAAATGCACAAAATTAAAATCTCCGCACTTCAGTTTTCCAACAAAAAAATTTGTGAATATTGCTATTTAGAAGATTTAGCATACCTCACAACAATTATGCGAATAAAAGCAATACAACAAGAAAAATCCCTGTCTTAGAATTTCGTTTCTACGAACAGGGATTTTTTACTGCCATTATTTTTTGAGACTCATTTGTTTTTTCTTCATTTGTTCTTGATTCCATATAAGGTGATATCTTTAATTTCCTTCAAATCTAATTTCTCTCTCTCCCATCTATAATTCCCTTTAACGATTTTCCACCTTGTAGTACAAACGTACAAGGCATCTTCTTATGATCTAAATATTGCATGACGAAATCCAATTCTATATACTTTTCATTTCTCCCTTTCTATTGTACAAAATGCTAAAAATTAATTATCAATTCCCGAAAATTATCATCTTGAACTAATCGCCAAATATTGTACTCTCATCAACGTCATCCAAATAAGCATTAGCTTTTTGTTTCTCTTCAATTGACTCTGATTCTTGTTGTGCTTTTATTTTCTCGCTCATATCCACTTTCTCAATATGCTTTTCTTCTTTCTCGACTTTTTCTTCCTTTACTTCAGCAATTGGAACATTCTTGTTTTGATGAACATTATTTATATTCGCGTTTTCTAACAACGCTGAAATGTCTTGATAAAACTTTTCCTTCATGAACAGATCTCTTTGCATTTTCTTCGATACTTCATAATCTGTTACATCATCTATTCCGTACTGATCTACAAAATGTAAAACTAACGTAATTAACGATTCAGATAGATTCGTTTGTGCATTGAGCCAATCATAAAATTTTGGATTTGTCTCTTTTTTAAAATTCCAATTGTATTGTTCTCTCTGTTTCTGTTTACTCATTTCTTAGCCACCTTAGAAGCCAATTTCTTACTTAAAATCTCCATACCTCTAACATTCATTTCTGTTGCATAAGTTGGTGAGATCCACAATAATTGCATATCATTTACTTCACAAAACTCAAATGCTTTTTTATACAAATCTTCTTTTAGTGCAATGCTTCCTCCCCCGTAAACCGCGAGAACTTCAGCTTGGCTAGCTGTTTTATAAACATATGCTTTTTCGATATCATCATAAATCCCTTGAGCTTGCATATAACGAGTTTCTTCTAAAAATTCTACAGCCTTATCATGTTTTTTATCATTAGGATCAGTAACTAATTCACTGAATTGTTGACGATTGATATCTACGCCACCCTCATATTCTTCTTGCAACAATTTAATTGCTCCCTCTATTGCATGACCAATCCCTCTTTTTTCTCCCCAACAAGCGTCTGGAACAGGGTTTAAACCCTTAGAGAAAATGTATTCAGAGGTACCATCTCCAATATCAGCGTGCAGAATTTTTTTGTTTTTAAAATATTCACCATTTACTTCTTCTTCTACCATTAGATTAGCTTTTCTCTTTTTAACCTCTTTATCATCTTCTTTACTATCTGTTTCTTTTTTATACAACTTATTAAAGTCATCGAACATATCTTGATTTCCTTCAAAGATGGCATATAAAGCTGGAATACCTTCGCGAGTTACTTTTACAGTTTCAAATTCGATTTGTACTGTTACTTTTTCTTCACCCACATACACGATCACAATATGCACATTTTCTTTAAAACGGCTTTCTAGAAAACGAGCTTTCTTTCCTTCATATTCAGAAGCTGGAATTGCTAATATTAGTGATGCAGGTACCTCTATACTTTTTGGTAATTCTCCTACTTCTTCATAAATCGTTTGAACCGCTTTAGTTGCCATGACAGATAGAACATTAACCACTGGTATATCTCGTTTATATTTATCTCCTAATTCAATGTCAAGGCTATCAGGCTTACCGTTTGAGTGTGCAGCACGATATCCTACATAGAATTTCCCATCACGTTCAATTGCATCACTCGTTACATGAGCACAAATCTCATTCATTAAGTTAGTTACGCTTTGTTTTAAACTTCCTTCTTTATTTGTCACGCGGCCAAATACACGCTTATTTACATCTGGTAGTTTGATTACCTTTCCACCATTAATCACCATTTTTAATTCACTATTTCCGATATCAGCGACTGTCCTCATCATCATATTCAAAAACCACCCTTTTTATATATTTTTCATACGTTTCCATACCTTAATTATATTATAAACCATCCACCTTTAGATTTCAATGGAATACGCATTAAATTTATATAATTTTTATATATTTTTTACATGAAAATTATATAAATTTAACTAAGAAGAAATCCGTATACACTTTTCATTTATTTTTTTATATGTAATCCATACATTTAATATATGAATTACATATAAAAAGAGTGCATTAAAAACTTAGACAGGGGTTATGTATAAATAAAATATATAATCAGCGCATTTTTCATATAATTAAAATATATTTCTCCTGCATTTTAACAAATTAGACTTATAAGATAATCGCAAACCAAAGGGGGATCTGAAATTATGAATTTAATGAATCGTAATAAAATCAGTGTTGTTGGCTTTTCTACATTTGTAAACGGAAACTTGTTTTTCAAAGTAAATGGAAGTTTTGAACATAATGATATTATTCAGAGGTATTGAGATAAAAAATGTGCTCATTTACATGAGGATTGTATAGTTTCAGAAGATGCCAGCCTGATTGTCGATACTGTACCAGCAAATGATGAATATGGTTATGAACTTAGATTATTAGCAGTATGGAATAATGCACAACGTAAATTTCGTTATGCGTATGATGATGTTGGGATGGAAGCGGAATATATGGGTTTAGTTGTTCAAAGGGGAATTTAATACCAATGTATGATGAACACCCTAATTGGATAAAATTTTGTCGGTATTGTGATTTTAGAACGGATAATTCAGAATACAGCCCTTTACCTTACTAATTAAAAAGACAAAAAGGAAACTCTAAGCTATATTTCGAGTTTCCTTTTTTTAAAATCATCGGTCCCCACAATCAAACAGTGGTGGAATACACATTGTATCTGTCCATGGTACCGGACTGAGCGTTCTTTGCGAGGGAGGATAAGGAATGGACGGATTCGCCTTTCCTAAACGCTTGAACCTATGCAAATAGGTTTGAAGGTCTTCCAAACCTGTTTGCCTGGCTAGCGCCGAGCGAGTCCCTTCCAAGCTTGGAAGGGGTTGGGGATGGTTGGCTTACTTCCAGAATTGCCACCATCGCTTCTTTTTTTTCTTTTTTTGTTTAGCATCTAATACTTCTCGCAGTGTTTGCAGCAATAATTCATCTCGTTTTTTTATGCTTTCATCGACATATTTCCGCAATTTCTTCATTTCTTTCCTGATCCTTGCTATCTCATCTACTGTGTCAATTGGTGAAGAGGTGTCCTGAGGTTGTTTAATTTGTTTGTTTTGATTGTCCACATTGTCCATTGTGTCCTCACTATTGTTTGAACTGTTTACAACGTTGCAAACACATTCAGGAATTGTCCCAAAACCTTGTTCATGTAATTCCATCATTTGTTTAAATAGCTCTACATCACGGGTTGAATACAATATTCGGCCATTCTTTTTCTGGAATGTATGTCCTGAACGTCTGAAATGCCCCATATATGTCCGTAATGTACTTGGGGATATATTTAACTTGTTTATAACGTCTGAACTGTTTAATGAACGTTGTAAACGTTCTAAGGGGATGACTTGACTCATACAATCAACTCCTAATTACAATTTTAGAGATTAAGTGAGTTGCTGTAGCAATTCTATGTGGTTTATGAAAACCCTTGTGTATCCCTAAAACTAGTCAAGTTTCCCTAAAAGTTTTAATTCTATTTATGAGGTTTGTCAAAATCCCCTATGAATCTTAAATGTATTAAAGAATAGAGTCTTTATTAATTTTTTCACTTTATATGTATAAAAACATTTATTAAGTAATAATTTCAATAATTATATAGAAGGTTCAATTATTATATAAAAAATACAAATACTATATAGGCGAAAAGAAAACCCTGAAAGCCCTTGTGGCTCTAAGGGTAGGTTAATTGTCTGGCAAAATTGAATCGAAATACTAACTTATCCATAAATACAACAACAAACTATCCAGTTTCACACAAGTTTTATAAAAATGTATTAAGGTATGTACAATTTAATTAATAAATTACTAACAATTTCACAAGTATTTAGACGTAATTTAGTATATGGAAGTACAAAAAAACAGTAGGGGAAGGAAAATCAAACCTACTGTTTTTTTGAATTATAGGGTAATAGAAAGATTGTCTATTTTATTTCAACATGACAAATAGCCCTGTCCTTAGTGACTTTTTTGAACAAGGCTCATAATCTATTCATTTTTTAAATTTAAGTAAGTCTGAATGCATCAGGTACATCAATATCATGAGAAATGAGTTCCAGTACAAGTGTATGACGCGTATCATCGTCTAAATATCGTTCCGCCCATGGAATAAACGATTCACGCAGTTTTGCTCGGATCATGCCACCAATTGATTTTATTTTTTCTCCAAGTACTAAGAAACTTTCACATTGATCCATTGCATAACTCATGGTATAAGTCATAAAATCATCACGAAGTTGTTTATTTTTAATATATGTAGCGATTCGTGATACTTCTCCTTTATAAGAAACAATAATGTCTTTACGATCTTTAGTGGTTAATGCTATGCCAATGGATTCAAGACGGGCTGTTGCTTCTTTACGCATTTTAGCTTCAGTTTGCTTAATCTCAGCTCGGTCATTTTCAATCACACATGCAGGATTCATGCTAACCGTAAATTGAGTGATAACGATTTGTTGGATTTTTTCACGTATGCGAGCTATCCGTCCTTTACGTGGGTTTCGAACCTTTTGTATAGCAGCATCAAATTTAAAAATTGGCGAGATGATTTTTAAGTAGTTTCGCACCTTTTTCGCATTGCGTCCTAAACGTTTCTTTAAGCCGTCCATGTTACGAACACAAGAATAATCTTCAATGGAATTTTTACTATTTTTAAATTGATGAGTAAAGTGGGTACATAATCCTAAAAATTCAATAATACCTTTGCTGTCACGATGGGAAACTAACTCTTTTAAAATAGAAGTCTCTAATAATGCATGAGGAATTCGAAAATATGAAAGTTTTCCATCATTATCTTTTGTTTCTTTTGCTGTACGATTGAATCTTGCATAGTTGCAAATTTCATACACTGGAATTTTCCCGTTAATAAAAATTTCTCTAACAGCCCCAGAATGAAGCAAAGCTTGAAAACCTGTATGAATAGTTGAATAGGGAATATCAGATTCGTTCGCGATAGTAGATAATTTAAAATCACGAGGAAGTCGTCCTAAATCATTCACCTTAAAGTGAAGTAAAATAAGAGTAGCTAATGCAGATGAAGGTAAAGCATATTCACCAAGTTCGTTATTCTTGATTAAATATATACGAAGCTCATCAAAGAACTTTGGCCCATGCATGAGGTATTTTGATTTTTGATTTTTTTTACTAAATTTCATGTTTGTTTTTAAAGTTTTTGTTTCTAACTGAATATTGTTAGTGAAATCACTAGCACTTAGGGTTTCAAAACTAGTTACCATAAAAAAACCTCCTATTTTTTCCACCGCAAATTTACGGAAAAATAGGAGGTTTTATATTCACATTGTATGTGTATTATGGTATAATTTTAATATCAAGTATGACATAAAAAAGAACCACATATACTTATAGTGTGAATTAAAACCCTATCTTTTGGAGTTATTAATTGGTATCGAGTTTGCCGACCTGAACCAATTAATAACTGTGCGGTGGGTTTTTTTTCTGTTTTTTCTTTGATTATAATAATACAGAAATTATGTTAAGTTTTCAACTTATATTTAGTATGTTAATATTGTTTAAGAGATACTTCTACATACTAGTTTAATGTTTTTTTAAATAATTTACAAATAAGAATTGAATTATAAACCTTAAGAAATTAAGCTTTATAAAAATAGAGGGAAAGGCTATATGCCTTTCCCTCTATTTTTATAATTTAGAAAGTGAACATATTGTATTAGTTCTTGTTCAATTTGATTTTTGAGATCTGGATTTTTGGAAAGTTCTTTATGTAATGTTTGAGCTAATAATGCAATTTCTCTCTTTTCTTTACTTTCATTGTCATTGAATTCTACGGAATTACCTATTAAATAGTCAGTAGAAACATCAAAGAATTGTGCAATTCTAATTAAGGTTTTGTAATCAGGCTCTGTTCCAACATTTTCCCAATTAGATACATTTGTTTGTTTAACACCGAGTACTTCTCCAAGTTGTCTCATACTTAGCTTTTTATTTTTGCGTAATTCTTTTAGGCGTTGGCCAAACATATAAATCCGCCCTTTCGTTAAAAAATAGTTAAAAAATTAATTATATTTAAGTTGACTTTAGGCTTTAAGCCGAATACAATGTAAATAAGGGGGTGACGAATTGACTACAATACGTAAAATACGTGAAACTAAAGGATTTAGTATTAAAGATGTTGCAACTATTTGCGATATTCCAGTAACTACTTTATATGATGTAGAGACTGGGAGAAAAGGAGTATTAGCCAAAAGAGCACAAAAAATTTCTGACCTTTTAGGCGAGCCATTAGATAGATTATTTATTCCGACGTATTATCGAGCTAAAATCACATAATTCCAATTAACTTGATAAGTATACCTATATAATATACATTCAATGTACATTGTATAGGAAATAGGAAAGATTTCAATCATTTTTAACTGCAAGTAGAAACTATGTTCATGAAGTATATTTTTTTGTTCAACTTAGACTGAATTTTTTTAATATTAAATATATTTAGATCTTTGAAAATTTCATACTCAAAAAGGAGCTACTAACAATGACGAAAAGATTCGTGTATTCCAAATCCTTGGCCTTGGTGATGAGCTTATGTATGTTCTTCATCAGTGTACTGATTCCGATGAAATCTGCGAGTGCGGAGGTGATTCATCGTGAAAATTACGAGATGAATTGGGCTTACAGTCCACAATACGGAAAAAATGTCCGTACAGAGCTTTTGAAAAACGCCAGTGGTCAAATTGCGTATTGCTTGGTATACGGGCTCAAGTCTCCAAATGGTACAGATTTACCAGAGGTAGGACGAACGGATGATGTTGTCTACCGTGTACTATTAAATGGATATCCGCAAAAAACGCCTGAACAACTAGGAGTTTCTACATGGCAACAGGCTCATTACGCCACGCAGCTGAGTATCTGGCATGCACTTGGACAAATCAATACAGGTGAGTTGCAATTTAAAGATGCAGCTGTGGAGCAAGCAACGAAAGCCATTACGTATGCGGCGGATCATACAGGAGACACACAAGAGGTTTATATGAATGTACAACCGACAGATAAGCAAGAAGCTACGTTACATGGTGAGTATTTTGAAACCACAACCTATGCTGTAGAAACGAATGCAAAAAAAGGTGAGTACAAGATTCAATTGCAAGAAGCACCAGCTGGAACACGAGTTGTCACAGAACAGGGAGAAGCAAAAGAAACATTCCAACTAGGTGAAAAATTCCGTGTACAAGTGCCGAAATCCTCTAAAAGTGCGGAATTGTCATTACGAGTAACTGCCAACCTGACAAATCAACATGCGGTGATGTATAAAGGTACAAGTGTGATTCAGGATGCAACGGTTCTATTAGAACGTAGTCAAGAGAAAGTAAGTAAGGATTTACAAGTCTTTTGGAAAGCGGTAGGCGGTTTGAAAATCCTTAAAGTGGATGAAAACAAGAAACCACTGGCAGGAGCAGTATTTGAGGTGTTAGCTAGCGACCAGAAGAGTATGGGAACGATTACAACAAACGACAAGGGCATTGCCTCTTTAGATAATATTGAGATGGGAACCTATGTCGTGAAAGAAGTAAAAAGTCCTGTGGGTTACGTGTTACAGGATACACCACAAACGGTGGAAGTAAAAACAGGCGAAATCGCAAACATCACAGCGGAGAATCACAAAATAAAAGGGAATGTGGAAATCAAGAAGTTGAGTGATAATGGGAAAGTCCTTCCGAACGTTGAGTTTACCGTATATACAGCGGATGGAAAAGAAGTAATAAAAGTTGTGACAAATGAGCAAGGAATTGCAAAAGTAGAGAACCTTCCTTTCAACAAGTATTTCTTTAAAGAAACGAAAGGAGTAGAAGGCTATCTTGTAAACGAAACGAAATATCCATTCGAAATTAGCGAACAAGGGAAAACGCTCACTTTCACAGTAGAAAACAAAGAAGTCAAAGGGCATGTTCAGCTTCTGAAAGTGGATGCAGAGAATCCGGATCAGAAACTAGCAGGTGTCACGTTCCTTCTACAAAACAGTGAAGGAAAGACAGTTAGCGAACATACCACAGATGAGCACGGACTTATTAAAGTAGAAAACCTTCCGTTTGGCATGTATACATTTGTAGAAAAGAAAACGTTAGAAAACTATGTACTAGCAAAAGAGCCAATTCCGTTCCAAATTACAGAACAAGGAAAGACAATTGAATTGGTGGCAAAGAACAAGCAAATTAAAGGGGAATTAGAACTAACTAAGGTTGATATCGCAGATGGAAATAATAAATTACCAAATGCAGAGTTTACGATTTTTAATGAAAAAGGTGAAGAAGTTGTAAAGGGAAAAACAAACGAGCAAGGGATTGCGACATTCAAACTTCCGTACGGGAAGTACACATACAAAGAAACGCAAGCACCAGATGGATATGTCTTACATGAAGAAACATTCTCTTTTGAAATTAAAGAAGAGGGAGAAATCATTAAGCATATAGTGAAAAATGCAAAGAAACCAGTACCAACGCCAGAAACACCAGAGAATCCAATAGAACCAGAGAAAGAACAAAAACCCGAAGTGCCAGCACCGACACCAGAGAAACCACAGCCTGAACAACCAAAAGTAGTAGAACAGCCTGTAAAAGAAAAGCCAATTGTGAAAGCAGCAGAACCAGCACCAAAGAAAGTAGAACATAAGCTTCCAACAACAGGTGGAAAAGCAGAGAATCCGTATTGGATGTGGATTGGTGGAGTTGTAATGTTATTAGGTGGATTTGTCGCAATTCGTGCCTATCGTACAAATAAAAAGGCAAATGAGTAGGATATCAATTGTATGAAAGGGTGAGGTACAGTGGTGAAATATCGATTAGGCTATGATTATGTATTCATACCAAATGCAACATTCTCGCATAACGGGGAAGACGTGAGCTCAATGAGTGTCTATGTTTTATTTCAAGTGTTCGATGAAAACGGACAGGAATGTTTATTTGAGTCAGAGGAATTAGAAGACCAACGTCTTTCTCTAAAAAATGGAGAATCTTGTTACCTAACAAATTTAGTGAGGTGCTCGTTTGACAAAGAAACCATTCTCTCCTTTGAACGGAATCAAAGTGTATTAAAAGATAGTGGGTATACCATAGAATGGACAATTGATTCGTATTCCAAAGATGTAGGGATTGGGTTTGCTGAAGCACAGGAAATTTCAAAAGAAGAATGGATGGACATGATGGTACAGTATCGAGAGCTGTTTGATAATCGGGATAATGACTCAGCACAAAGTTGTGCGTATTTTACCGAGAAAGTAACTGTTTGACACAAGTAAATGAATGATTTTCAACGACAAAGGGTTGGTGGGAAACGGAATAGTATAAAGGGTGTCAGTTGAGAGAATCATCTAAAAGGAAAGGTAGGGAGAAAAATGCGTGGTGTAAGTATGTATAACCAAAACCAGAAGCGATTTGTAGGCGGTACAGTTGGGAAAGGAAAGATGTATACCCTCCACTTGGATGAATATATGCAGGCAATGGCAATTGCGAGAACATTTGTCAAACCAGCGGAACGAGAAGGGTTTTGGGTAGAATCGGCTATAGAATTATTAGCAGGCTGTATGATGTATTTTCAAAAAAAGAGCGGAGAACTCCTGTATGTTGATGTGGACCAAACATTAGACTTGCTACAGAAAGCAACCGAACAAGAGGACTATATAACAGAGTTAATGACGTCAATTGGAGAGAATCACCCATCGTATCATATTTTTAAGAAAATTGATCCTTCAGAACGTATGACAAGGACAGGGATTATTGAACAGTTAGTTTCCATTCTTAGGAAACACTGTATCTATCAGCGATATCTGAAAGGGCTAGAAAGGGGCAAAGGGGTATGAATCAGCCATTGACGAAACACTCTTTGGTGGTTGGAAAGTCTGGAGAAGGAATGGGCCAAAGCTATATTTTGGAAGGGGAAAATAGTAAGTTGGTAAAGGCAAAGGGATATCTGTCCCAAGAAAGGCTTCAGGAAGATGCTTATGAGGTGGAAGAAACGTTCCATTTTTTTAGAGGGTGTAAGAATGCATGTTTACTAGCCATTCCAACATGGATAGCTATATTACTGATATGGTTTCTATAATGAAAATCCGAAAGATAGGTGAAAGAAATGTTAATCGGGGCTACTGAAATCAAGTTTGAAAAAGAAAACCATTCGAATGTGTACGTCGTTGGTCCTACTGGTGCAGGAAAAACACGATGGTATACCATTCCAAATGTGAAGCAAGAAGAAAAGAACATCATCGTTGTAGAGAGCAGGAAAAAGGAAATCTATTATGCTACCAATCAAACAAAAGCTGAGCAGGGATATGAAATCTTACAATTGAATCTCCTTCATCCGCTATTTGAAGAACGCTTACAAGACATGGTAGTGAACGCTACACAACAAAAGTTTGTGTTATATATTTCTGTCAATCTCATTGATAGTACGTATCAAGAGCGGGGAGATCGTCTTCAAAAAGTATTCGACCTACTACAAGAAAAAACAGTAGAAAGAGATGTACATCTCTATTTAGATGAGTATGAGTTGTATCCCATTCCCAATCTCTTGCATGTCCTACAAGTTGTGAAAGCCAAAGGAATTCATATTTCCATGATTGTTCAGTCACACGCTCATCTCCAACAGGTTTATGGGAAACAGGTTGCCAATCAAATTGCTGGGGAGTGCAATCAAATCCTATTTTTTGGCACAAATAGTATGGATGATGCAAAATATTTTAGTCGAATGAGTGGATACGATCAAATGGAACTTTTTTTACTACAAAATGAAGTGATTGTACTCGATACGTATTATCTTCCAAGAAAAATCCCAATTAAGCAGGTAGATTGCAATCACTAGATGACTAGAGAACTATACAAATGGAGGGTTCAAAATGACTAAGAAACAAGCATTTCTGAAGAAAGTCACGATTGTAAGTGGGACAGTGCTTGCGCTGTCTTCTCTTACTGGGTGTTTTGGAAAAGAAGAAGCATCATCTAAAGAAAAAGGCAAAAAGAAAACAGAAGAAGTAAAAAAAGAGAAGAAGCCTGAGAAGGAAAAGGAGAAGTCAGAGAAAGAGAAGGAAGGAGAAAAGGAACCGCATCCTACCGATGAAAATGTCATGCATGTATCTTCTAAAAAAGAATCTTCTCCTATCTCTACCACGATAGCAAAAAAATATTTAACAGAAGATGAGACAAAGCAATTAACAACGATTCTTCAAACGAATCAAAAATCGAAAATAGAGCAAGAAAGGTTACCAACGCCTGCAATCGAACCACCAAAAATAGAACCATCACCGCCAGTTATCTTGACACCATTAGGAAATACATCAAATGCAAAAGAATCCATTTCACTTGAAAAACCTACGCCACCAACCAATATAGAAAAGCCGAAGGTGAAGGTAGAACTGCCAACAGAACCTGATAAGCCTACGCCACCAGTCATTATGCCACCAACAGATGATGGAGGAGGGGATAAACCGAAACCGCCCGTTATTATACCACCTACAGGTGGAAATGGGGGAGATAAGCCTAAACCACCCGTAGACCCGCCTATAGAGCCGGAAAAGCCGAAACCAATCGTAGATAGCGAAGCACCAAAAATGACAGTAAAAGAGAATCTAACGGTACAAAAAGGACAGAATCTGAATCCTCATCATTTGGTTACCGTAACCGACAACATGGATCAGAGTCCGTTATTATCGATTAACGGGAACTATGACACAAGTCAAACTGGGGAAATGCAGGTAGAAGTGGTTGCGATTGATAAAGCAGGTAACCGTTCTAGTATCAGGGTAACAGTAACCGTTATCGACCCCGAAGCAGATAAGGATAGGGAAGCGCCTGTGATCAAAGCGAAAGAGAACATTACAGTGACAGTTGGTCATATTCTTTCCGCACAAGATTTAGTTACTGTAAGTGATAACAAGGATGCGAATCCAATTGTTTCTGTCGGCAAGTACGATACAAGCAAAGCAGGAGAGATACAGGTAGAAGTTATTGCGGTAGATCGCTCTGGAAATCAGGCAAGTGTCATGGTTACGGTGAAAGTAATAGATGTAAATGAGAATAAAGACACGGAAGCGCCTGTGATTACACCAAAAGAGAATGTCACCGTAAAAGTCGGAGCAAAATTATTACCACAAGATTTGGTGACCGTACAAGATAATCAGGATGCAAACCCCACAGTAACGATTGGAGCGTATGATACGAGCAAAGCAGGAGATATTTCAGTAGAAGTGATGGCAGCCGATAAAGCAGGAAATCTTTCTGTTACGAAAGTGGTAGTCAAAGTAGTAGAAGAACAAAAGCAAGACCCACCTGTTGAAGCACCAAACGAACCCGAGAAACCATCATCTACAGAAGACACATCCAAGCAGGCGCCAATGGAACAAGGAGGGCAAGTGTAGTGGGAATGGGGGATTATACTTACGCACGTATGCTCTATACAGCTGAGCAAAGTAAGAAAGGGCAGGTGTTTATCATTGACCCAAAGTCGAATTTGGGAGAGCTAGACATAAAATGGGGAGAGAAGAGAGGGAGTGGTTGTCATGAAACAAAAAGTAAAAAACTTGTTTCAAAATAAAATCATTTGGCAGTATGCAATGTTTGCGATGATATGTGTCATTATATTTACTCCACATACTGCTTTTGCCGCTGGTGAAGAAGACCAGATTAAAACAAAGATTAAAAGTATTGTAGATGCTGTTTCGACTATTATTCTATTCGTTGCCCCATCCGTTGGAGCTTGTATGTTTGGATGGAAAGGAATCAAAATGAAGCTCGCAAATAACCCATCGGAGAAAGCAGAATGCAAAGGCGATATGCTATCGATTGTGATGGTGACAGGCGTTATTTTTATGGGAACATTAATTGTGAATTTTGTGGTTGGAAAGTTGAGGTAAAGAAAGATGAGTCCAAAACACATTCATATTCCAAAAAATATTGAGGCGAAGTTTGAGTTAATTCCGAATACGGGTATAGGGTGGAAGGAGATAGGCTACTATCTTCTCTTCCTTCCACTTGTTGGCGGAACATTGTATTTGTTACCGATTCATATTTTTGTGCAACTTGGATTAGGTTTAGTCTTGTTCGTTCTATTTACGGGGTTACTTGTGCTACCAGCGATTCAAGGATGTAACGTGAAAGCAGGTGCATACTTGCTAGATGTATTTCGTTTTCATCGGCGAAAAAGAAAGAAGCAAACGATCTTGTTATATAAAAAAGAGTAGGTAGGTGAGAAAATGGGTTTCCAAAAATGGCAAGAAAAACGAAAACAGAGACAACAAGCAAAACGTACACAGAATTTAATTCCGATTCAAACGTTGTATCATCAAGCGATTCTGACGAAGAAGCAAACCTTGATTGTGGGCATTCGGGTGGGGACGATGAACTTGGAATTAATGGGTGAGGAAGACAAACTAGAATTGATGGAGGAATTTGGTGCGATTGTGTCAGGAATTCCATGCGAATTTCAAATTGAGGTTCTGGCAGAACCTGTTGACTTATCGGATTATGTGGAAGATCAGAAACAAAAGATAGAAGAAGAATCGAATGCCATGCGTCAATTATTAAGAAGTGGATATGTTTCTTATCTAGAGAACTCCTCACACGCTCAGAATACGCTGAAAAAGGCACACTACCTTCTTTTGAGGGAGAAAGTACAGGGAAGCGAAGAAAGTATCCAGAACGGGATGGAAACACTGTTAGAAAGAGCGGAGATGTTACGAGAGAATTTAACAGAACTTTCAGAAGACGGTCTAGAATGTCATATCTTAAATGCTCATGAGATTGTTCAAATTCTTCAGGTGCATTTTAACAACTATCAAGCACGTATTAATCGTTTTAAAGAAGTGTCCTCGCCCTATATTACAGTGAAACATGCCAAAAGAAACATAAAAGGAGGGGAATAGCTCATGTTCCGATTCAAGAGAAAAGAGAAAAAAGAAGAACCAACCTTTCAACGTTTTTCTGTAGCGGATCAGATTGCACCAGCTATATTTGAGGAAGAAATAGATTATATCCGGGTAGGAGAAGGATATGAACGTATCCTTTGTATGACGGATTATCCATCAGGTAGCTACATGGGGTTCTTATCCAAATTGTATCGGTTAGAAGGAAATATCTCCTTTACCTATCATGTAGAACCGACTTCCTCTGCTGATATGATTAAGAACTTTAGTAATTCGATTGAAGAGTTAGAAGCAAGATTGCTGTCGGGAAAATTAAATCCTGAAATGAGAAAACGAGCGGAACAGGAATTAGAGAGTGCCAATAATATGCTGGAGGATTTAGTGGCGAATGATACAGGTGGCATGTTACTGGTGCATTTCCTGATTCGGCTTCATGCCGAGAGTCTCGAACAGCTAAAGAAATTAACGGATAAGGTAAATAATGCGTTTTCAGCCCGTAATCTCTTTGCCTATGTGCCTAGTGCACGCATGCAAGATGCTTTTGAATCCTGTTTGCCTATTCTGGAAAATAAGGTAGGAGAATATACGAGAAGAAATATGGATACAAAAGCATTCTCTACTTTCTTTCCTTTTGATGAGACCGAATTATTTACGAAGCGCGGGATTGCGATGGGAAGAAATATCAAAACAAAATCGCTCATTGTGGTGAATAAATGGGAATTACAGAACCGAAATGGGATTATTTTAGGGCAATCGGGATACGGAAAAACCAAATTGAAGCAAATGTTACTGATGCGTGATTTTATGGAAGGGATTCGTATTTTTAACATGGATCCAGAAGGAGAAGATAGTGAATTTGTTGGAAAACTCGGTGGTCAGGTCATTGAACTGTCCAATACCACAGATACGCGTGTCAATCCGTTACACGTGTTTTATGAGCGAGATACAAAAAAGAAAGGAAATCCATTACTTGAGCATTTAGAAAGAGTGAAGATTTTTTTCAAGATTATGCGTCCGTCTATGACGATTGATGAATTAGCGGTACTAGATGCTTACCTGGTGGAATTATACGAATCAGAGCCTTTTCACATGACATTTGATACTGACTTTGAGAAAAAGAAATCCAAAGATTTTCCTGTTTTAGCAGATTTATATGCGCTATTGATGAAAAAAATTGAGGAAGGAGACGACACATTAAAGTTATTCTCCTATGTACTGAAACAATACGTTTCGGGTGCAAATAATCGTATTTTTAATGGACCTACCAATGTAGATTTACGTAATCAACTCATTTCGTTTGATATTTCCAGGCTAGGAGTCGGTTCAGCTTTACAATCTTGTGCGATGTTCAATGCGACTTCGTTTCTATGGGATGAGATTACGAGAACAGCAGGGAGAAAGACGTTGTTTTTAGACGAATTACACGTATTCGCAGACCCGTCTAATCCGCAAAGTATGGAATTCATTTATCAGATTTGGAAGCGGATTCGAAAGTATGATGGAAGCGTATGGGGCGCAACACAACAAGTAGAAGAATTACTCCGAGCGAGTGATGGGAAAAAGAATTACGGGGGAGCGGTTATTGAAAATAGTCTAATGAAAATGTTCTTACCACTTGCAGAAAAATCCATTCACGATTTGATGACGCAGGCGCAGATCAAATTTTCAGACAGTGAACGAAAAATTTTAAAACCTCGTAAGAAAAATAAAGGAGAAGGAATTTTTATCTATGCGGATAAACGTGTCCACCTTCTGATTGAACCAACAGAGGTGGAATGGGAACTGATGGGCGGAAAACCAAAAGAGGGGGAAGCGGGATGAGTATGAAGGAAAAACCCCTTGCGGATTCTCGGAAAACATTTTGGTTGTCAGTCGGAATGATTTTCAGTTTCTGTCTCTTGATTGATTATGTGGTGGCATTTGGCCTTCGAATGATTGATTTTTTATTAGAACATAAAGACGAGTTAATGGAGTTGCCAGATGGTACAGCAAAAGATCTTGCGGTCTCCTACTTGACGAGTCCGATTGAAACCGTATCGTTCGCATTAGGACTCGAATTGTATCAATATGCACAACTTATCCTACTTGGTATTTTCGCTTATACAACCTTCCAAACATGGAGAAAGTTAAAACCACATACGGTGGAAGATGCAAGCGAATACGGAGGATTAGGGAGCGCTTCCCTTTCAGATGAAGTAACCATTTTTGATGAACAAAATATTACTGCGGATAAGGAAGAAGAAGGCACTGTTTTAGCAGTCTATAATGATAAATTGATGATTCATAAGAAAAAAAGTCGGTTAAACCGAAATGTATGTGTAGCTGGTGGATCAGGGACAGGGAAAACCAAATGCTATATCTTAAACAATGTCGTGAATACGAAAAATAAATCGATTGTCGTGTCAGATCCCAAGGGGGAAATCTATGAACTTACTTCTCGTGAGAAGAGAGCGCAGGGGTATGAAGTGTACCTCATTAATTTTTCAAATATGGCATTATCCGATATGTATAACTCAATTGATTATGTAGGACTGGATGAAGATGCTGAAAAATTTGCAACAACGCTTGTTTTAGGCGGAGAAGAAGGACCGCAATCAGGAGATAGTTTTTGGCAGGACCAAGCGATTTCCTTGATTACGGCAGGCATTTTATATGTACGAGAAAATCTGCCGAAAGAACAGCATTCGATGGACACGGTATACGATTTCTTGACAGAACCTTCTGAGAAACAATTAAAGAAACGATTTGCCAACTTAGAGGAAGATTCTTCTGCTCGTATGGCGTTTGGTGTGGTGAAGAATGCGACAGATAAAACATGGGGCGGAATTGTGAGTAACGCAGCCAAGGCAATGAAACTATGGAAATTAAAATCGGTTCGTACGTTTTCAAAACATAGTAGCTTTCAACTAGCGGATATTGGGAAACGTAAAATTGCCTTATATGTGGTCATTCCAGTAGCCGACCGTACGTATCGAGCATTAATCAATACATTTTTTGCCCAACTATTTCAAGAATTATATGCGTATGCGGATACGAATCATAATCGATTACATGTACCTGTTCGCTTTTTACTAGATGAGTTTGCGAATATCGGAAAAATACCGGATTTTGCTGAGCGTCTATCTACGACACGTTCCTACGGTATAGAAGTATCCATCATTATACAGGCTATGGGGCAATTGATGGATCGCTATGGGGAAAAACAGACAGATGAGATCATGGCCAATTGTGATACGACCCTTTTTTTAGGAACAAATGACCTCGGCACAGCGAAATATTTCTCAGAACGACTGGGTGTGACGACCAAAAGGTTGCGAAATGATAGCCAAACACCTGGAGAATTGGATAGCAATCAACAATCGTATACCTACGTACAGAGACCGCTCAAGACACCCGATGAACTCTTGAATCAGATGGATGAGAATGAATGCTATGTCTTCCGACGTGGGAAACTACCGATTCATGCGCAAAAAGCATGGATAGACAATTGGTTTGCAGACCAAGTAGGAGAAAAGGCAGACATGGGATGGCATTTAAAAGAGAAGTCAGCAGAATCGAGTATACCAAAAGAAGAAAAGCCAAAAGAAACGGTAGAGTCTTCCTTTGTATCAGAAAATGAAAAACAAGAAGATAATCAAGACGAATCGCAAGCATCTGTACCAAGCGAAGGAGAAGTACAGGAAACAACGGAAACACCAGAAAGTGAGAAACAGAAGGAGGAACAAAACACCGAAGAAACTCTGTCCTTACCGATTACGGTGAAACGAGAACTATGGGGAGACGAGGTGTTACAACCTGTAGGGGTAGAAAAGAAAAATGGACGAATACAAGCTTTGTATACGATGGACTTAGAAGCGGATGAAGAAGGCGTTCAGTTTCTTGTACAGAAGAATCCAGCTTGCATGATGACAGATATAGAGTTCGTTCCTCACCATGACGTAAAGGAAACAGAAGACCAGTTTCTGATACAGGTGAAAGAAGCGATCCAGCACATTACACTCAGTCTGATTTATAAAGAACAAAAAAGAGATTTTGCGCCAATGGAACATATCGAAGAGAAAGAAGCGCAAAGAAGGAAAGAACAAAAAGAGAAAGCGGAGGTGTAGGTATGATTATTGTATTTGGAGACGGGACAGTAGAGGAAACCGCTACAGAATATGTGTATCGGTTTTCGAAAACAAAGTTAAAACAAGAAGCTCCATTTGACAGAATCAAACAAACCAAATCGTATTTGTTACCGTGTACCTTTGCGGAAATTATACGAGGAGATGTCATACTTCGGTATGAAAAAGAATCCCACTTGTTATCGTTTTCTCGTATCCAACAAGAAAATGAAGCGATCAAACGGAAAGTGTTGTCTTGCTTGGTCCACCTCTTCCAAACACATCAAGAAACGATGCTCCTTCCCATTCCAGACAATATTTTTTATACGAAGAAAGGGGAAGTGAAGCTCATGTATCAAGCGATGGAACACATGCCTGTAACGGGATTTAATCGAAATGATAGGTTGACCCATACGAAACGTTTACTTGCCTTTGCTTTTTCGAACGAATCATTTGAAGCTTGCATGCTTCAGTCAGTAGAAATGAGGAATGAATTCTTACAACATATCTATCAATCTACAACATGGGAAGCGTTGCAAGAACTCGTGAAAGAACCAGAAGAAACGAAAGAAAAAGAAAAAAAGAGAAAGAGAAATTGGTCATTCGCCTCCTTCTCTTTCCCTCTTTCCGCCAAGTTATGTGTCGCTTTGTTGACACTATCGGTTTCCTGTAATTTGTATGTTATCACAAAAGACAGTATCCAGCCAGCGATGGTGAATGCGAAACAGGATGAACAAAGTGAAAAACAAAAGAAACACATACAAATGCTAGAACAAGAGAAAATAAAGTTGCAAAAAAAAATGCAGGATAAAGAATCTGAAATCAAAGAAATTGTGGGGCAACTGAAAATTGTCATTGAAGAAAATAAAAAGTTACAACAAAAACAAGCGACTGTGCCTCCAGCGCAGTAACAAAAAGGAGTGAACGTGCATGTGGCAAGCGGTGAAAGACTTTTTTACAACGGTAACGAATCCCATTGAAGCCTTTTCTCGGTGGATTGTGGAATTGTCGATTCAACTCTTAAATTTTTTCTTAGGGTCGATTGTGAGTGTCACGAAAATTGATACGGAATATCAAAAGGTACAGGTGATACAAGATGTGTTCTCTTGGGTTCGCTTTCTCGTCTATGCCTTAGTAGGAGTCATTGTCCTTCATCAATTATTTAAACAATACTTAGCGATTTCCACGGGTTCAATTCAAAGAAGAACAACGTCCCAAATCATGGGGGATATCGGAAAATTTGCGTACCGCCTCCTGATGTTACCGTTATTTTTAGACATCATGATTAAAATTAATTCTTTCTGGGTTGGATTTATTTCAGATAAAGGGCTAGTAGTTGATCAATTTGTAGAGTTTTTGGGATTAAAAAAAGACGGAGGTGATAAAACGGTTAGTGAAATTGTGTTAGGAAATATCGCACAGGTGTATCAATTACAAATGGCAGGAACGGTTGTATTTGTCGCTATTTTCTTTTTAGTCTTACTCGCTATCTTGTTTGTCTTAATGTACATTCAAATGATTATGAGACTGGGGCAAATTGTCTTTTGTTATGTGTTAATACCTTTTGTCGCCTTATCCGCTTTAAATGAAGAGATGGATATGTATTCAACTTGGTGGAGAGAAACGATTGCTATTGTGGGAACAGCAGCCGCCCAAGTCAGTTTCTTATATTTAGGTCTCAATTGTATGTTGTCGGGTCACGCCATTTTAGGAACAGGTATTTTAATAGGGGTTGTGACAACACCAGCCGTGTTACAAAAATTTGTCTATTCTACAGGTGTGGCGAGTGGTACAGGAAGCATGATGAAATTTATGACACGTCAAGTGCTGATGAAGAGGAGATGATGAACCGTGTATATCAAAGCAACCGTAACCGTTGTACGAAATTGGAAGCCTATACTGATTGGCATACTGGTTTTGTTTAGTCTCTTCATCTGTTTGATGTGGGGAGGAGGGAGTAAGCCACAAACACCAATGGGGACAGGAACAACAACTGTTCTACCTGAAGTTCTAAAATGGGAACCTACGGTTCGTAAATACGCCCAAGAATTTGGTGTAGAGCCCTATGTACCGTTAATGCTTAGTTTAATTATGCAGGAGAGCGGCGGACGTTTGCTCGATGTCATGCAATCGGCAGAGGGCGCTTTTAACACGAAGTACCCGAAAATTCAAAACGGAATCACAGATCCGGACTACAGCATATGGGCTGGCGTACAAGAATTTAAACATTCTATTACAATAGCAAATGTGCAGAGTCCATCTGATATCAATCGAATAAAATTAGCCCTTCAAACATATAATTTCGGCCCGGGATTTTTGAACTATATTAATAGTAATGGCGGGGAATATACCCTGGAATTAGCGAAAAGTTTTGCCTTGAAAATGGCAAATGGGCGCACACAATGTGGATTCAGAAGTCCATTTTGTTATGGCGATTATAGCTATGTTGAAAAAGTTTTGAAATACTATCAAACGAGTGAAATCGCTGGTGGTGGAGCTGTTGGAGACGAATTTTTTCAAAAAGTTATGGCTGAAGCCATTAAATATAAAGGTTATAAATATGTATTTGGTGGAGCAAGCCCAACTGCAAGTTTTGATTGTAGTGGTTTAACTCAGTGGACATTCCGAACAGCAGGTGTGCAATTAGATCGAACCGCACAAATGCAATGGAATCAAACAAAACGTATCGCTGCTGAGGAAGCAAAGCCCGGAGATTTAGTGTTTTTCCATGGAACATATAATTCAGGGACATATATTACGCATGTAGGTATTTATCAAGGAAATATGCAAATGTATCATGCTGGTGACCCCCTTGATTATGCTGATTTAAATAAACCGTATTGGCAGCAACATCTCGCAGGGTTTGGTCGAGTACAGTAACGATGAGAAAGGGTGAATGGAAATGAGACGTAGTATAGTAATTCTGATTTTATCTATAGGTATAGTGATATTAATAGGGTATGCTTGGAAACAAAAAGGGGAGGTGAAAGTATATGAAACAAAATATAAACAAGTTTTGAAAGAAAATACCAGTTTAAAAGAGAAGGTGCAGGCAAAAGAGAACAATGAGGAAACAAAAGTAAAAAAGGATACAGACGCCTTTTTACGAGCCTTCTTTACGTATGATACGTCAAAAGGTGAAGAAGGGTGGTCAAAAATTGATGCATATACAACAGAGTCTGTAAGAGGGAAGTTAAAGCCAGCAGGAGAAGAAAAGAAGCCAGAAAAAACACCACCAGAAACAACGATTGTTTCAGCTATAAAAGATGTCAAGTTATACTATACAGCTGTGCAAAATGGTGAGAAAGCGAATGTGTTTTCTCGTGTGTGGATCAATACGACTGTAAACGGTGTAACGAGTACCATGCAAATGGTATTAGATATTGAGATGGTATATAGTCCTGAAAAGAAAAAATGGATTGTAGGAAATATTAGTATCCAACAGCCTTTAGGTGAAGAAGGGTATATCAATTAATTATTTTATACAGAGGGAGTGGTTTATATGAAAATGAAACATGATAGAAATTGGAATGCGCTATTGGATTTACAGTTACAAGGGGAGAAAAAAATCCAAGTATTAAATTTTGTGATGGAACGATTGGATGCAAAAAATCAATTGCATATGACACAAAAAGAAATCGCAGAACAAACACAGGTATCCGAACGTACTGTCAGCGAGACGATGAAGACGTTACAAGAATCTACCTTTTTACAGCGGTTACAGTCGGGTGTATATGAAGTGAATCAGGCATTTGAATATGAACATCACCCTTCTGAAGAAAAAGGGTTAGCAAAGGGAATCGAAGTGTTACGTGACAACTTACAAACGGTTACAGTAAAAAACGTATTGAATAAAAGTATGAAGGACGTGCAACAACTGATTGAAAGCGATTTAGAAAATCCGAAAGGTTCTACATTGACCAAAGAGGATGTGAAAGAGTTATTAGATCAGCATGTGAAGAGCTTAGAACAAACACTTCATCAATACTATGAACAGAAAGAGAAGGGGGCTTCGTGGAAAGAAGCCATTCATACCTTAAAAGAAAATGTAAAACAGAGTTATCAAACCTTAAAAGAAACTTTTAGGCAAAAAGTGAAACAAAATGTACAAACGGTAAAAGAAGCACCAGGGCAAGTTAAACAGTATACAAAAAATAGATTAATTGATGGAGTAGTTCGTGTAAATAATCTCATCCTTACAAAGAGTCAAGAATTAAATCAAAAACTGGAACAGGCGAGACCGTATCAAAAGGAAACGTTACGAGAAAAGGATAAGGAGAAGGCGGTTGTACAAGAAAAGGAACAGCTTATAGAAAAAGAAGTGGTGCAAGAAAAAACAGTGGAAGAACCTACTATGCCGCAGCCTCTTGAAAAAGACCTCTTAGAGGGTGTTGCAAAACTAAAATAAATATGCAATGTTATGAATCAGAAAAACTAGCTGAACATGTAATAAATAGCGATTTTGACCATACCAACGTGGCTGTTCCAGCCCTTTATCTTTGAGATGACCAAACTGTTGTTCAATTTTCCCACGCTCTTTCATCAACTGTTTGCCAAAGATGGTTTGTGCAAAATGAGATAATACACGGCGATGTGTACTTTTGCTTTGTTCGCCATTACGTGGGTTAATTGGATTCACCGCAAAAATATCACATGTTTTTGCAATTTCATAAATGCGCTGACTATCATAAGCAGCATCTGCAATGGAAAATAACACATTTTGATTTTGTATATCTTGAAGCAATACAGGAGCCATTTTGCTATCATGTACGTTCGCTGTTGTAAATGCATACGACAATACAACACCTTCTGGTGTAGAACAGACATGAGCTTTATATCCCTTATACCAACCATAACGAGTAGATTTCCCCCATTTTGCTTGGGAATCATATAAACTACTCCGTAAGGCAGTGCTATCAATTAAAACACACGGAATTAATCCTAAATTCATTTCTTCAAGAGTTTGTTTATGAATCAACGGAATACCTTCATTGCGAAACCAAGTTCCTACACGTGAGAAAGTGGATATATGAGGAACAAAGGAAAGACCACAAGATACACGAAATGAAGGATATTGATGCAAAAAGCGAGTTAACTTACGTAATGAATTGATTTGGAATACCGTTTTCACAAAAAAACATTTGAGTAAAGCTTTTCTACAGATAGGTGGGCGGCCTGTAATAGGCGGAACGCCTCCAATGGTTAAACTGTCTACGTAGGCAAATAAAATGTGTAAAATGGATTGATTGTGATCAAAATTGGTTATCATACTAGTAAATCCGTCCTTTCTGGAGATAGTTTAGGGTACTATCATTCTTCCAGGAAAACGGATTTTTTTATGCATTTATTTTTGAATATTTATGAGTTTTGCAACACCCTCCTCTTAGTAAAACAACAAGCTGAAATACCTACGGATACGATAAAAAAGAACTTTCAAGAAGTGGTAACAGAACAGTTTGAAAAACATCCTGAAGCAACGATGGAAGCATTACGAGAGTATATTGTAGAACAGCATCCGCATATTCATCGAATTGAACAAGTGAATGCGGAAGAATTTGTCACAAGGATTGAAAAAGTATCACATATTTTACTAGTGAACCAACAAGCCAAGATTATAGATCAAAAAGAAGAGTTAGCAGTCATAGCAGAAGAAGTAACAGACGAAAAGCAGGTAGAAAAATTTGTGGATTTAGTGAAGGAAAAACAAGAAGAAATTGTGATGGAAGAAGAGGTTTCAGTGAGTTTCGAAAAATAAGGAGTGGGCAACAAAATAGAACCCTACGTTGTTATTTCTTTGTAGGGTTCTCATACTTCTTTAGTAAATCGCTAACAGCTTCGTCTAGTAATTTAGATTTATTAATACGAGTGTCTTTCGCTAATTGGTCTAAATCATACCAAAGTTCTTTAGCAATTGCATTCGAAAGGGTCTTACGATTTTTTAAGCCTCGGTTTTCCATTTCTACCACCTCTAATGTAATTATATAAATGATTTAAATCACTTTCAACTACTTGTAACTACATGTAGTAAATTGTATAATTAATTTAGAATCTTAAACGAAAGGTAGTGTGATAATCGTGAACTGTCCATACTGTGCAACTCCGATACAAGTTGATAAGAATGGTGTAGTACAAGAGATTTGTGAATTCTGTGGTGGTCATATGCGGGAACAACAAACAGGTGTCTTACAGCTTTGTCAGAATGGGGAGCGTTTTGAATTTACAAAAATGCAGTCACATATCTTCTTAGAACACATCAATCAGTCTGTAGAAGAGCTGAAACAGTATCATACGTACGATTTGTATTTGTTGTTAAAGGAAGTCAGAGAAGCACGCAGCCAAACGTATTACGGTTTACAACTACTAAATAAAGCTTCCAAAACAGAAAGCACATTACAAGCTACTGCGGATGAAACAGGCGGAGAATACGAGTATTACACAAGAAAAGCATGGGTAATTGAGAACATTCTGTTAGAACGACAAGGATTCTTTCCAGAAAAAATAACTGCTCGTGTTCTGGAGTACATGGGAGAGCAAATCCGAAAATCGAAGAAAAAGAGTATGAGGATATCAAAGGGGCAACGACAGCATAGAAGAGAAGCTTGAGGAATCTTTATACAATTTGAATTTTATTAAAAAGGGGATGGGAATGATGAGAGAACGTGAAAATTGGGATGTATTATGTGAGGCTTGTGATAAAACAATTGAACGTGGAGTAGCAACAGAATCTGGTGATAATTACTGTGACTCGTGCTACAACAAATTAGCAAAAGAGAAAAATATGACTCTTCGAAGAAGCCTTACAAAATAAATATATAAAGTTGGAGGAATCCAGTATGAATTTTTGGAAAAAACGTTTTTTGAAAAGTTTACTGAAGTTTAGCAAATTTTTACATGAATATCGTTTTGAAGATTTTTCAGCACAGGAAGAGAAGGTGTATCAGAAAAACCTTGAGAAACTAAGAAACTTATTTGGTGTAGAGAAATCCCCTATATCCCTAGATGTGATTGATACATCGGTATTAACAGCATATCAGAGAGAACTTTTACAAGAATTTGGGCAGAATGCACCATTCATTAAAGTGAGGTATAGAGAAATGGTATGGTTTATTTGGAGTAATCCACGGTGTACGTTCTCTCGTATCGAACGAGAAGTCATTTGTTATATGCTTCAAACATTGGGGAGTTCTTCTGGAGAATATTATAGAAATCAGCAAGAGCAAAAACAGGGGAAAGTGCAAAATTTCGATGAAATTGAAGGTGAAAGAGAGAAAATTTATAGGTTAAGAGAACAATTAATACAGGTAGACATCTTGCAATTAAAAGAAATGGCAGCAGGATTGATGCACAACACATTTGTGCTGCTAAGAATGTATTCTTCAAATCAGTATAAGAAAATGCTTGGAAAAACAGCTTACCATCAATTTATTTTTGAAATGGCAGACAGAATGCATAATTTACCGGAGATTCTTCTTGGTGAGAATAAGAGAGCATTAGTAGAAGAGCTGGCTGATACGGTAGTGTTCTTACAAGAACAGGAGTATGTTGACATTATGTTTTTACAATCTAATTTATCTAGATTAGAAGTGTTACTGAACCAAAATGATGAAGGAATATTAATTAGGAAAGTATCGATTAAAAAATAAGGGGGAGCAAATATATGGGGAAATATATATATCAAGAGTTATTACGGGAACTACAACATGTAGAACATGAGTTAAAAGAGTTAGATAGGCGGTATACAAGTTTATCTATACAAGCAAATGTCGGAAATTTGAGACATGTAGTGTGTTCTTTATACACAGAGAGAGGATTGTCTATGAAAGAATTTGCAAATGAGATAAAAGTTTCAGAATCTGAGATTCACGATCTAATTAGAAAAGGTATGGTAACCGAGAAACTTTTAGATTTGATTTGTACTTATTTTCAAATTCAAAAGACACCAGCATTTATACGTTATATTCAGTAATTAATAGCGGTTTGTATACAACTTGTACGAGGGATGAACATATTGTTGGGTGGAAAAAGAAAAGTATTGTCATGAAATATACATTACAGAATAACGATGTTTGAAGAGGAGAATCAAAATGGAACAAAACCAATCAAAAGAATATATAGCGATGCAAGACAGAAAAGAAACAGTATATCGAATCTATCATAATTTGAGCTTAGAATATGATAAGGGAGCGATATATGTATCTACACATCATGCTGAAATTATAGTTCGGAAACTGTTACAACATATTGAAGAAATCGTGTTAAATATGAAAAGTAAACGAGTAAAGGATAATTGGTTCATCGGTGCCCCATTGGAAAATATATTGTGTAAATATTTCGGATTTACTTCACATGCAAGAAGGTGGGATCAAGAGTATGTTGAAATTGAAATGCATCACAATTGGGAAGGTGTTTATTTAAAGCATATTCACGAGCCAAGCTGGTTTCACTTACGTAATTTCAAAAAAATAATTGAGCAAGAAATGCTATTAGAACAAGAACAAAATGAAAAGTTTTTGGAGAAAATCAAGGCACTCATGACGATTCCGTTTGGAGATGAAACACTCGTTGAAGGAGAATTAAAGAATTATAACTTACATGAGTTGAAGCGCTTACATAATTATTTTCAAATTACGTTCAAAAAATTAGAAAATAGTCTAGGTAGAGTGTGTATCGAAGAATGGAATGCAGACCCTGCAAACCTTTTTACGGAATACTATACGGATGGATGGGCGGAAATAGAACAGTAATAGGAAGAACGGAAGTTCTAACTGTAATTCAATTCAAGGGGGAATCCACGTGAAAGTGATACTATGTGAAAAACCGCAACAAATGAAAAGTTATTCGGAAGCATTTCAAAGTGCCAAACGAGAAAGTACACATATTACAGTGAAAGATAAAGAAATTTTTGGAGATGAAGAAGTTGTGATGATATCAGCATTGGGGCATGTAGTTGAATTATGTAATCCTGATGAGTATAAAGAAGAGTGGAAGAATTGGAGTATGGACCAACTACCTATTATTCCAGAAGAGTTTAAAATGAAGGTGTCAAAAGATAAAAAGTCTATTTTTCAAAATGCGAAACAATGGCTACAAAAAGCAGATGAAATTATTATTGCGACTGATCCTGCTAGAGCTGGAGAAGCGATTGCAAAAAATATTATTATTATGGCAGGCGTGAACGACACACAACAAAAACGATTGTGGGTTAAGAGTATGACGCAGGATGCTGTTCGAAAAGGATTTCAAAACTTGCGAGATGCAGAAGAAACATATAGTTATTATTTAGAAGAACAAGCCCGTTCTGTTAGCGATTGGATTATAGGCATGAGTGCGACACGTTAGATAGTGAAAAGCTATCTTATCCCTACGTGTTAAGAAATAAAAACAAATAAGGGATAAAGTCTTATTCCGAGGAGTGGAATGATGAAGTAACGTTCTGAAACGCTCCCTTTAATACTCCGACATGCGATTTCCTACGTGTATATGGAAATGGTGTGAAGCTCGGTGAAGTCGGGTGAAGTATACCGTAGTGTTCAGTGAACAACCGAAAAGGCAATAGAGGTATTGTCCGTATATGATAGCTCGGAAGTCGTTAAAAACTTAGTATGGTGAGAATGTGGTAAAACACTGACGAACTGGCGAATGTACGCTCCAACGATTGGGCTAAGAGAAATCTCGGTTTATCATTCTGTGGTTGAGTAAGAATTCATGCTATGAAAAACCATGCAGCGTTACAGGCGTTGGATAGAATGATGGGGTATAGTCAGCACCTAACCTAATGTAATTTTGATAGGAATAAGGCAACGTGGAAAGCTGGGAACGCGGAGAGGACACACTCATTGAAGCGTTACAAGGAAATGCGTTAATAGCGAATAACCTTGTTTTGTCCTAGTGAGAGTAGTGGCAGGACTGTTGAAGTTCTTGTAATGAGAGCAGAGGAATAGCCACAAGTCAATTCTAGAAACAAATTGGAAACCCTAATCATTTTTCATAGGTTCGTGTAAGACAACTAGTAACACGTCCGTTAGGAAGTGATTAACTATGAGTAATGTAGTTCAAGAGGAACTGAAAGATAGCAAGTTACGACATGCTGAGTACTATGGTATGACGCCAACGTTTGATTTGCTGTTCAAGAAAAGTTCCGAGAATGCGATATTCAAAAAACTAATGCGATATATCGTATCTGATGATAACTTGCTATTAGCGTACAGAAATATTAAACGTAATAAAGGAAGTTACACAGCAGGTATTGATAAATTGACAATCAAGGATATTGAAAAACTTAGTACAAATGAATACCTATCCATAATGAAGAAAAGATTTTCTTGGTATCAACCGAGGCGTGTCAAAAGGGTAGATATTCCTAAACCAAACGGAAAGACAAGACCACTAGGAATTGCATCTATTTGGGATAGGCTGACACAGCAAAGCATTCTTCAAGTGATAGAACCTATCTGCGAAGCAAAATTCAATACTCATAGCTACGGATTTAGACCTAATAGGTCAGTGGAACAAGCAATCGTTGATTGCGGTCATAGAATTAACTTTAACCAATGTCGTTATGTGGTTGATGTGGATATCAAAGGCTTCTTCGATGAAGTATGCCACAGCAAACTCATGAAACAACTTTGGACTATTGGTATCAGAGACAAACAACTATTAGCAATCATTGGGAAAATGCTGAAATCACCTATTGTCATGCCTAACGGCATAGTGATAATTCCAACAAAAGGAACACCGCAAGGTGCAGTTCTTTCCCCTCTGCTAGCAAACATTAATCTAAATGAGTTTGACTGGTGGATATCAAAGCAATGGCAAGGACGTCGCTGTAAAGAAATTATTAACCAATACGCCAAAGGTAAAGGTGAAGTTAAATCAAATCATTATCGCAAACTAAGGTCAAGCACAACACTCAAGGAGTTCTACTATGTCCGGTACGCTGATGATTTTAAAATATTTTGTAAGGACAAGAAAACTGCTGAACGCATATACCATGCAAGTAAACAGTGGCTTGAAGATAGGTTACGTCTACCAATTTCAGAAGAAAAATCCCAAATAACTGACTTGTGGAATGAAAGAAGTACATTCCTAGGTTTTGAGTTGAAGGCTGAAAGGAAAGCTGATAGATATGTCATGCATACTTATGTATCACAAAAAGCAATAAAAAGTATAAGACATCAGCTTAAAACACAAATACGAGCCATTCAGAAAAGCCCAAACTCAAAAGAAACAGTGGCTGAAATTAGTAGGTACAATGCTTTGGTATTAGGTATTCATAATTACTATAATATAGCCTCGCATGTAGCAATTGATTTTAGTGGCATCCATTACTCTGTAATGATAAGCCTTAAAAATCGACTACGTGGATTGAGTAAAACAAGCAATTATAAGACAAAAGACAAAGGTATTATGAAATACATGAAGTCGAAAAATATGAGGTATTTTCTAGACATGCCAATTATCCCTATTGGCTATGTTAAACAACGAAAAACACTAGGTAAGAAAAGTTCGATTAATAAGTACACCCCACAGGGGCGTATAGAAATTCATAAAAACCAGAGTCTTGTGTCTGAATATATGCTTCAATGGTTAAGAGAGAACCCTATCATAAATGAACGTGCCACAGTTGAGTACAATGACAATCGCATATCAAAGTTTGTCGCTCAACATGGAAAATGTGCTATCACAGGCAGAGAACTGGCTTTCAATGAAATCCACTGTCATCACATTATTCCTTATCACGTATCAAAAGATGATAGATATGTAAATTTAGTGGTTATTCATCATGATATTCACGTACTTATTCATACAAATGACCCTAAAAATATAAGCAAGCTCCTAACCTTATTTGATCTCAACGAGATCCAACTTGAAAAACTTAATAACCTAAGAAAGAAAGTTGGAAACAAAGCTATATAGCAATATTGAACGATATAATCGCATTCTTGAGAACTAATATTATAGAGATTAGGGAAAACAAAGATATGTTTAAATTGATGGAACGCCGTATGCGGTGAAAATCGCACGTACGGTGTGGAGCGGGGGGTGCGACAAGAAGCGACTTCTTCCGCACAATGTCAGTGTCTAATCAGACTATCCAGTTGCAATGGATATTCCCTTCCAAAACTGCATTATGAGTAATTGTAATGTGGGTTGCATGAGGATATGCTCAACCAGAAGCTGAGTGTCTAAGCAGAAGGGAGCTAGGGAAAGAGTAGTATGGTTAACGATAAGTGAATCTCTATAAGCATCGTCACCACAGTCGTTAGATAAGGCACGGTTAAGCTAACGTTTTATAGGTAGGGAAAATGTTCTCCCCTGAACAGTTTCATTGCAACCCATAAGCCTATCGGTGTATTGGAGAAACCTAACCTACTCATATCTGACAGAAGTCGAACTTGGTAAGTCCAATTGGGGTCCTTCATTGAAGGTAAGTCTAGCGTAAGCGAAACCCAATTCCCCAAGTGGATATAGGAAGTTGGAGCAAGCGAATGTTACCTTGCCGAAAGGCAACAGGAATCGGAAATAACTGGGTGAATAATGCCATTTGGCATAACCTGAAATGGTGCTGACTTCCAACTGGTATGCAACATGGTAATAAAGCGTTGAAGAATTACTTGAAAGGATGGTAACAGTCGATGAACACTTCTACTAAGAAGTCCGCATTACCAGACATTACTGATTGGAACGACATCAATTGGTTAAGTATCAGTCAGTATGTAGAGAAATTACAGCAACGAATATACCATGCCGAACGTCTTGGAGAAATCCGCAAAGTAAGAAACTTACAAAGGTTGCTAATGAGAAGTCAAGCCGCACTTCTTCTATCAATTAGGAGAGTAACTCAAATTAACAAAGGCAAGCGGACTGCGGGTGTTGATGGGTATAAAGCTCTGACCCCGTATGAGAGAGTCGAACTTTACAATATCATGAAGGGTATGAATATTTACAACCATAGACCTAAGCCTGCTTATCGCACGTATATTGAGAAAAAGAACGGAAAACTCAGACCTCTTGGGATACCAACTATTAAAGATAGAGTCTATCAAAATATCGCTAAATTAGCACTAGAACCACAATGGGAAGCTAAATTTGAACCCACCTCTTATGGCTTTAGACCAAAAAGGAATTGTCATGATGCGATTGAAAGGATCTTCAACACCATTGGAAACAAAAAGCAATGGATTTTCGAAGGTGATCTTAAAGGATGCTTTGATAATCTAAATCATGACTATATTCTTCAACAAATCAAAGGTTTTCCAGCATTAGATGTGGTAGAAAA
Source organism: Bacillus cereus group sp. MG4 (assembly GCF_040460055.1). Lineage (NCBI taxonomy): Bacteria > Bacillati > Bacillota > Bacilli > Caryophanales > Bacillaceae > Bacillus > Bacillus cereus group sp. MG4. Next base: position 35,859 of record NZ_JARVGZ010000002.1, read on the forward strand.
GTGGCTGAAGGCAGGATTTGTAGACAACAACGTATTTCATACGACAGAGAACGGTACTCCACAGGGAGGAATTATATCACCTCTACTAGCAAACATTGCATTGCATGGTCTAGAAGACTTACTAGATATTAGCTATCGTGAGGTAAATAGGAAAACAAAAGTAACCTATGAAAACCGTTCTAAATTTGCAGTAGTAAAATATGCAGACGACTTCTTAATCTTATGTGAATCGGAAGAAGATGCTAACGGAATGTATAAAACCCTAGAACCCTATTTGGAAACTAGAGGTTTAGAGTTAGCAATGGATAAGACGAAAGTTACTCACATTGAAAAAGGATTTGACTTCTTAGGATTTAATATACGAAAATATAAAACTCATAATGGTAGTAAAGTTCTTATCAAACCTTCTAAAGATAGCATTAAAACGGCGAAAAGAAAGCTTGCAGATAAAATTAGACAACTTTATGGCAAAAATGTTCAAGTGCTTATCAGTACACTGAATCCTATTATTATAGGGACGGCAAATTATTGGAGTCCAAGTGTAGCAAAGGAAATCTTCTCCGAAATGGATTTCCACATCTGGAAAATCCAATACAAGTTCCTAAGAAGGCTCCATCCAAAGAAGAGCTGGAATTGGATTAAACATAGATATTATAAGCTAGACAAAACAGGGCAAAGTAAAAATAAATGGATACTAACAGACCCTGTCACTAATAACCAACTCAAAAGAATGGCATGGACACCCATAGTAAGACATGTACAGATAAAGCATGATTATAGCCCTTTTAATACTGAACTCAAAGAATACTTTGAGAAACGTGATATTAAAGAGTTCGATAAAAACAATGTGGCGTATAGACAGAAATTAGCTAAAAAACAAAAATACAAATGTCCTTTGTGCGGTCATTCAATTACAGACGGCTCAGAAGGTTTAGAAACACACCATAAAACCCCAAGAGTCAAAGGCGGTACAGATGAATATAAAAATCTAGAGTTAGTCCATATATCATGTCATTTAGAATACCATAAGGTATTCCCTGCAAAAGGAGATATTCCAAACGATGCTCAATTTAGAGCAGTTAAGAAATATATCCGTAATAAGAAACTTTCAGGACTAATCTAGCAAGACGTGGATAAAGGCATGCTTGAGCCGTATGTCAGGAAACTGACACGTACGGTTCTTAGGGGGGTCAGGAGTGGTAACACTCCTGACCTACCCGACAAAAGTTGGAGAGATTATCAAAAACTTACCTATCGCTATATGCCTCACGAGTATTTACATTGTTGTTCCGAGACAAGAAAGGCGTGAAAGAGGTGTTCAGTGCAGGACGGGTACAATCAGCCTTGTTACACTTAATTAGTCAACGGGAGAAAGAATTAGAGCATTTCAAAGTGCAATCATTCTATGAAATTCATGGGCATTTTAATACGAATGGAATACCCTATGCCGGAAAACTCCTCCAAGATCATAACATTATGAAACTCCATTCAAAAGAAGAAGCACAGGGAAAGTTGCAACAATTGCAAGAGCATACAGCACGTATACAAAAGGTGACAGTGGAACAAAAATCGAAACAAGCGCCGAAATTATATAATCTGTCGAGCTTACAAGCAAAGCTAAATAAAAAATATAAAATGTCCCCTAAAGTGGTACTAGAAACTGCACAAGGCCTATACGATAAAAGCTTGCTTTCGTATCCCCGAACAGAATATCAGCATATTCCTATAGCGGAAGCCGAACAGTTGCCAGGTGTTCTAGAAAAGCTCGTGAACATTAAAGATTATCAAACTCTGATTGAAAAAAAAGAAAGAGACATGATTGTACAGCAAAAAGCATACGTGGACGATGAAAAATGTGGAGACCATTATGCACTGATTCCCACGAATCAAGTTCCTAACCTAGAAAACTTATCCAAAGAAGAAAGATGGCTCTATGATGAGGTTGTACGTAGCGTCATAGCAACGTTCTATGAACCTATGACGTATAATCAAACAGAACTGTTCACTGAAGTGAATCACGAGGTTTTTAAATCGACAGGGAAGCAAATCACCCATCTTGGATGGCAAGTCGTGTTTGGAAAAGAGGAGGAAGAGAATCAAAAAGAACAGACTCTTCCTCTTGTAGAACAAGGTCAATCTGTAGAGAAAACAGAGATCAAGTTACATGAAGGGAAAACACAACCTCCTAAACTATATACAGAAGGGCAACTGATTACAGTAATGGCAAAACATGATATTGGCAGCGAAGCAACGAGATCAGGAATTATAGAGAGAATCAAAACACTGTTGTATATCAAAATTGAAAAGAACATTGTACATGTAACCAATAAAGGGAAAATGATGGTGGAAGCCATTAAAGATACTGCAATCGGTTCATCAGAATTAACTGCAAAATGGGAAGTATATTTGAAGGGAATTGGAGAAGGGAAGAAAAAGGATAAGCCTTTCGTAGAAACCTCCAAAAAGTTAGCGCAGAAACTCATCAACGAAGCAAAAGACCAAGTAAACCCATGGGCAATAAACGATTTTGTGGAAGATAGAAAAAGTGAACATCATATAGGAGAGTGCCCATCCTGTGGAAAGCCAGTCGTAGATAAGAAAACGATATATGGTTGTTCAGGATATGCGAAGGATAGTCTAAAGAGTTGTAAGTTTTCTGTTTCGAAAGAATTTTTAGGACAGAAAATTAGTGAAAGTAATATGATAAAGCTGTTAGAGGGAAAGAAAACGACGTTGTTGAAAGGGTTGAAAGGAAAATTAGAAAAAGAATTTGATGCGTATTTACAATTAGATGAAGACAAAATTCAGTTTGTATTTCCGAAGAAAAAGAAAGTAGCCCAGACATGAATGAGAAAACGAATGTATCATACAGTCGTTTTCTGAAAATAGATAAATACAAATGAGTAGTAACTTGCTATACAGTTAAAGGGAATAATATACATCATACCATGTTTCTTAGAAATAAAGATATGTAATAATGCATATCTTTATTTTAGAATGGCCCCTTCTTTTTTGGCAGAAGCTAGCTGGGGGTATGGGGGCTAGTCCCCATGATTGACGTAACGATACATGAAATACGTGGAATCAATGGACGATCGTACAGGCGGTTCGGCACGTACAATATGACGTGTAAGCTGAAGAACGCAAAGATTTCCTTTTTTGTCGTCAGCTTAGCAACGATACGTTGACGTGCCGAAAAGAGTTGGGCAAGGATGGAGAGGGCTGCGAAACAAGGTGAAGTGGCCCTTCTCCAAAGGTGGAGATTTTCTGAAGAGAAACGGAAGAAAATACGACCTGTTCCTTGCGGAACTGTTAGCCTTTTGGGGTATAGTGGCATAGTCTGTCATTGAAAAAATGAGAATATGGTATAATAAAAGAATAAATAACGGTGAGAAAAGTGAGGGAGAACGATGAAAAATCATGATATCGTGAATGGTCAAATTCTCCAAACGAACAAGAAATGGTCACATTTGAAGCAGAATCAGAAGAATTTGATCGCAGAATGGCTACAAGAAGAATATCGAGGTTTTATCGCCATGTATTTGCGAAAACCTAAACGCTTTGAAGAAGAATATATGATAGATAGTGTGATGGAACGAATGCAGGCATGTGATATTTGGATACCGTATGTAGAAGTAAAGACGTATTTCACACGTAAAAAGGGAAAGTGGTATCGGAAATTAGAAAGTGAGTTAGAAAACAGAAGAATCGAAGAAGAGGAACAGATTCGATTAAAAAATGAAAGAATCGGAACGCCGATTTGTTAAGGTAAATAGGGATGTATGAGAAAAGACGTACTGAAATACAGTACGTCTTTCTGTGTCCGTAAGCCTTTCGGGAGAAAGCGCAATTCCAATGTTGATTGTGTCAGATAATCGGTATACAATTGTTATAGATGTAGGATGGAATTGCTGTTTTTACTATATGTGAAATCTGTTTTTTTATACGTTTTCTAGGTGATGTATGCCATTTTATTTTTGAGAGAAATCATAAAATAAGGACAAAACGATGTATATTTGACATGTCTTGCCCTCATTTTGAATGGAGTTAAGGAAAAATAAGCAATGACAATCCCGCGAAATAGTGTAGTTTTGGTGCAAATAACAGTAGTAGCATGGGATTGTAATGTTAGGGTGTGCAAAAAGAAAAATTTTATGCGAAAATGGTTATAAAAACCATTCTATGAAAAAATATGGTAAAATAGAAGGGATATGTGTATAGAGATTTGAATTCGGTTCTTCCGAATTCGAATCTCTCCTCTATCAAGAAGAAAGATAGCGCATGACAAGAACGACTAATGGATCTAATTCTTGACTATAGGCGACAACTACAGGATGTGTGAATCCATATAGCTTTGTTAATTTCCGAAGTATTTTTTGTTTCTTTTTCATTTTCTTTTGTAAATAGGCAATATAAGATGTAGACATGAATAGCCTCGATGCCGTATACAATATGTTATACAGTATACATACATTTCATCGGAATGAAAACGGTAACGAGATAGAAAATATTCTATTTGAAAAGGGGAAAAATAGAAGAATGAAATCAACAGGTATTGTACGGAAAATAGATCAGTTAGGACGGATTGTGATACCGAGGGAAACGAGGCGTACGCTTGATATCCACGAAAAAGATGCCATAGAAATATTTGTAGAAGAGGAAAGTATCATTTTACAGAAATATAAATCGGATGGTACGTGTCTCGTAACAGGAGAAATTTCTTCCCAGAATATCAAACTAGCAGACGGACAGTTAACGTTGAGTCCAGAAGGAGCGAAACAGCTTCTGGAGGAATTAGAACAGTATCTGGAAAGAGTTTGAGAATACGTGGGGGGAATGGCGGATGGAGAAAAAATCACAACCTGTTTTAAAAGAAAGAGCTAGAAATACCGTATCGATGCAGGAACGGTTATTACAAGAAGTCATACAAAAGAAGAAGGTTATTTCGTTGATTTTAATCAACGGATTTCATATGAAAGGAATCGTAAAAGAATATGATGCATTTTCTATTTTGGTAGAATCCGATAACAAAAATCAATTGATCTATAAACATGCGATTTCAACGATTCGCCTCTAACAGAAAAGAAGCATGTTAGAAAACATGCTTCTTTGGTATACGAGATAGATACATAGTTAGTTGCTTACGGCTTCTTTTAAGTGTTTCCCAGCTTTAAAGGCAGGTACTTTTCTTGCAGAAATGGTAAGGGATTCTCCCGTACTTGGATTCCGTCCTTCTCGTGCAGCACGCTCTCTCACTTCGAATGTACCGAATCCAATCAGTGGGACAGTCTCTCCTTTTTGCAACGCTTGTTGAATGGATTCTAATAGGGTATCTACAGCTAAACTGGCTTGTGATTTTTTTAGTCCTGTTTTGACTGCTACTTGTGTAATTAATTCTGTTTTATTCATATAGCACCTCTTATTGTCAATTGTATTTATTTTAGTATAAGGGGAGAAAGAGAACGGTGCAAGATAGTTTGTACGTGTAACATGTTAGATTTTTTGCGAACGAAAAAACGTGGATGTGAGAACATACCCTGAACAAAGAAGGAGGCGAAAGAAGATGACAAATGTTTTTTATATGGAGCTCAATGATCTGAATCATGAACTCGAACGAAGTGCGGAAATACTGAGGGTATTGGCACATCCTGTTCGTCTACAAATTGTACATCAATTAGTCAGGAAACAGACTTTAAATGTGACCGAATTACAACAGATTTTAACATTACCGCAATCTACGGTTTCACAACATCTCCATAAAATGAGAAATCATAAAGTGTTATCACATGAACTCAAAGGAACAGAAGTATTTTATCGAGTGGACGATAAACAAGTGAAACAAGCGCTTTACGTACTGATGGGCTGAGTAGCGCGATTTTGTGTACCTAAAGTTATGTTCGGATACAAAATAAAACGAGGAGAGGGGTTCTTCTATGGGTGGAAATTTATATGACACGTATATCACAATAAAAGGAATTATTTTTATCCATGCCTATGTGACAGGGAAAGAAATTCCCTCTTCACAAGCATTACAAATGCTAGGACAATTTGATCCGGAAGAAATCCCAGGCACAATGAGAGAAACACGTCGGTATCGTATACGGAATAATGGAGAAGAATTGTTCCAATACTATAGACAGAAACATCCGAAATTATTTGAGAAACAAAGATTATGCACGTACGAAGAGTTGAAGCAACGAGCGGTGTCTTACTGTTCGGCCCATTTGACGATTCACATGTAATTCAGGAGGTACAGGATCATGTTCTGTTCACTTGAATACTACCCAATAAATGGTAATTAGATCCGATTTATTAGCCGAGGGTGATAAAAACGAACGCTCAGATTCCTCTATAACGAAAGAGAAGAAAGCACCGAGTCCATTTGACCTTTAAAGATAAAAAGCGTCCATACGATTAGATAAGGGGATGAAAAGATGGGTAGTAAAAAATCAGTGAGAATAAGTGCATATACAAGTGGTTTGTAAAATTTCACGTACCGTAATGAAAAATAAAACACACCATCAAAAAAACAACAAAGGTTGCTTCTTCTCTCCTTTTTCAGCTACAATAGATATATATCTTCTTTGCCCATTCCCTCTAAAAAGGGGAATAATAAAAAACATATAGAATATGAAATAAGAAAGGTGACTCACTTTATGACGCAACCTTTAGTGAATTTGCGAGTCGATTATGCTTTCAAACAATTATTTGGGGTACAAGGACAAGAGGACTTATTGATTTCTTTCTTAAATGCGATCTTGCATGAGTCATTATCTACACCGATTATATCGTTAACACTTGAAGATCCCCATATTCATAAAGAATATGAAGAAGATAAATTATCCATACTAGATATATTAGCTACACTTCAAGATAAGACCAAGGTAAATGTGGAAATTCAATTACGAAATACACAAGAAATCGTCAAACGTTCCCTTTATTATTGGAGTAAACTGTATACATCTCAATTAGAGCAAGGTATGCCTTACCGTTCTTTGCGAAAAACTATTACCATCAATCTATTAGATTTTAAGCTCTTTCCTCAGTATGATGATGTGCATACAGTCGGACAGTTTTGGAGCAAGCAACATCAAGACGTGTTGCTTGAAGATCTGGAAATTCATTTCATTGAGATACCTAAATTGTTACAACAATGGAGAAAAGAAGAAATTAATCTGTGGGAAAATGAATTTGCTCGTTGGTTACTTTTACTGCCAGCGCATGAGGATGAACATTTGACCCACACATTGGAGGACATCGCTATGAAACAAGATCCAGTGTTACAAAAGGCCATCCACAAATGGGAAAATATGAGTCAGAGTAGTTCTTTCCGTCTCGCATATGAAGCACGTGAAAAGGTGTTATTTGATGAACAAGCGAAATTAGCACATGCTCGTGAGGTTGGGATAGAAGAAGGTATGGAAAAAGGGCTTCAAGAGGGAATTGAAAAAGGAAAAGAAGTAGGCATTCAAGAAGGTAAATTAGCCGAAAGAGAGCAACTTATCCGTGGCATGCATAAAAATGGCATGGATATCGAAGATATTGCCAAGTTTACGAATATGGACCTGTCGGATGTACGCCATATTTTGGAACAATAACAGAGAGACATCCCAAGCGGTGGGGTGTCTCTCTGTTATTGTCTGATTATTCAGAATATTTGTGATTCATTTCTCCCTTATCAAACAATTGATTATACTGTTCCTGTATACTTTGGAGTTGTAAATGTAGTCCTTTTGCCAGTGGTGTCATTTTGAGGTCTTGTTGTAAAATGAGCAATAACTGAGACACTTTTATAAGCATCTCGTGAATCTCATATGATTCTTCTATCAAACCCTCTATAGAAACCTGCTGAAGAATCGATTCAATTCTGCTCATTTTCCAATCAATTTCTTGTAACAATTGTGTAGAATTACCAGACCATGACTTATCCACGTATAATTCCTCTCCTGTCTTTCTATATCTATTTGCATCCAACTTACTGATAGTTTCCATGTTACTATGGAAAAATAGAAAAATAGAAAAGGAAACCTAGAAATTCAAACGATACACTTCTGCTGTTACATTCTTTTCAATTGTTTTTATAACTGAAATTTATATATGTATGACTATTCCTGTAAGTTTAGTGGTATATGGTATAAGCATTCCGAATTTCTATTAAAATATCAGCAATTCGTTTGCCATTTTTCAAAATCATGTGATTTATTGTATACCCGTCTATACATTGTCTTAATTCTTGATTTAATATGACTTCTATTTCACCGTTTTCTCGCATGTTACTCGTTAATAAGGTCGGCTCGTTATTTAACAAGCAATACAATTGTAAGGTTTCAGCCAATACTGTCACTAATGGTCTCAATAGAATATCATGGTGCGGAAGCATATTAGCAGCAATTTGTTTATTTAAAACAAATTGAATGCCATTTTCTTTTACATCAAATCGATATAAGAAAATCATATACACATAGCACACCCTTTTCATATGATGTGTGAAGATATAAGAGAGAATAAGAACCGTATACTGTTTGTATCATCCACTCATTCCCTCAACTGAATAAAAGAATGGTCTATATTCATTATATATCAGGGGAAGTCACTATTCAATTTGTTATTTCATTTTAGCTGGATATTTCCAATCTGGCTTATCTTTTTTATCAGGGTTTATGTTTGTTTTTTGTTTTGATTTCTTTTGCCCTACTTTGTTCTTCACTTGATTTTGTTGTTCGAATGTATCTAACGTTATTTGTATTTGTTCCAACTTAATTTCGGACTATGAAATAGAACCGTTCTTTCTTTTCGTTCTTCACCTAGCTTACGGATTGCATGTTTACACTATCTATGCCTAGTATACGGTGAACATTATGGACAAAAGAACTTCTCCCTAATGTATGTGTCGTACCAAAGGGAACGCCTAATTCTTTTGCTATCCGTATCACACCTTTAGAGCCGGAGGTTGCACCACCATGCCCCATATGTTCTAACATGAGCATGACAATATCTGCATTCCGTATCATTTTGCGTAATGTAACTTCTCGTTCCCTTTTCCCATGCGCCCACTGAAAATGCCCACCTCTAACGGTAATTTCTTCTTCAATGGCTGCTCGACCTGGTTCAAATCCTACCATCAAAATTGTCTTTCCTTCCAACGTTTGTACATACTCTTTTTGATTTTTTTCTTGCTTTCTCTTCATACGGGCTGGTTTACTAAAATCATTTACAAAACTAGACGGATACGTCCAAGCAACCCTGACAATGTCTGGAGAACTCTTGGAATAGGCAAGATCAATAATATCTCCCTGGACGACAGAAGCAGCATCTTTTGGCGGAATCCAAAATCGATAAGGAGATCCATTGACATATATACGATTCTGTTGCATGTCTTTTTCCACAAAAAATTGTTTTCGTTCTTCATCATATTCTACAATAGCATAGGAACAACAACCACGTTCTTCATTTGGTGGCATATGTCGCCTTTCGGCCACTTCAAATCTATGCTTATACCGTCCATCCGACACAGATGCATTTTCTGTTACATACACGAAATCCCCCTGTTCTAATTCTAGCGCTCTGACAATGCGTTCGGGGACAAAACATCCTATTCCTTGTAATTCGCCTCCCTTTAATTTACGCTGAAATACATACGATTCTCTCTTTTCAAAAGGTTCTGTTTTAGCAAGAGAATTTGTATGAAGGGTATTCGTCTCTGGTTCTGTGAGTTCCTTCTTTCTATTGGGCGTTTGTACGATGGTTACATCTGGTAAACGAAGGATATCTTTCATCACATGTAGATAGCTCTGTAGAACCTCCTCAGTTTTTACAATTGATTGTTCCTGTAATTCTATTTCACAAATGACCGCTTCCATACCTTTCTTTAGTTCCGACAAAATGTTTTGTTTATCCATCTTTTCCACCTCTCTAGTCACAAAATAGGTAAAGTTCAGAAAATTAAAACCTATTAGATTAATATTAACATATCCTCCATGTACAAACTACCGAATATGGAAACGTTTATATTGTGCTCATCTTCCACCTGTTGGTCATGTATGGTGAAAAGACGGTCGAAAAAGGACCGTCTTCTAAAAAAACTTCCTAGATGACACCTACAAATCATATAGAAGATCGTGTGCTTAACAGTATTTCTCTTTCGTAGATTTTATCATAGACATGGTAGAAGTCATCATTTCATTACACTCGTGCATTGTACTAACCATATCTTTATCCACGTGTATATTCAAATAGATATATTTTCCTTCTCTTTACAAGTACATCCATTTTTTTAGTACGTTGCTCCCACTAGATTCTTCTTATTTTAAAGATATTAACTAGCCTGTTGAATCGATATGATAGGTGGAATCGAAATAGATAAAGGATAGCTGCGAGTTTCTCCCATCGCGTTTTTCGCTACCACATGATACATATAAGATTGCTCAGGTACGATATTTAAATCTGTAATGGTAGATGTTGAAAAAGTCTGGATTTTTTGATTGTTTTTATACAAATCGTATGCAGTCGCATTTTTTGCTGAAATGTTGAATTTAATTTCAGAAGGACTTATATCCGTAGTTTGCATTTGTACCCCAAATGGCGGATATTGCTTGTGTATAGGCTTAATCACATACGCCACACTATTTGACATATCTAATAATGTCTGATAATACATATATGCATATCCTTGATCGCCAAATTTTGTCCCCCAACTATTTCTTACAATGAACCATTGGTTTGTCTCATCATACCCCACGATCACAAGAGCATGTCCCCCTCTGGACTTCCTTTCTGTAACAGGTGGTACAATTCCGGATGTAGAAGTTGCATCAAAGTTGGGATATACATGTATTCCCACTAAAATAGGGTCTTGATTGGCTACTGCTTGCTTTATATCAGCAATCATATTTGCTTGACGTATAGCTTGATAGGAACTAATTTTATAAGGTACTGCATTTTGTTGCTGTAAGGCTGTAAGGGGTTCTTTAAATTGGTTTGTATTTTCTGGATTTAAATCATACAAGCGTTCTGTTTCTGGAGGTACTCCTTCTTGTTTTAAAATTTGAAAGGCTGATTCGAAATACATACCGTCCTTTGGCCCACTTGGATAATAAATATAAGAGGGCGATAAATACGTAATGTCTGTTCCACGTGCTCCTGCATCTTTTGCAATATAGTATTCTCTTAAAGCAGTTGTAGCAAATGGGACACATGTACCAAACTTCCCTTGACTTCGTACTTCTGAAAAATATTCACGTAAATCAATGCGATTGGGAAGAATATTTGGATTTTGAATGCCCTGTTGTTTTTGTTTGGTTGCTTCTTGTTTTGTGAGATAAGAAATAGATGGTGTATACTCGGGTATATCTTTTTTCATTTTAGTATCTTTTAAACCCAAGCCATACGTAGAGAAATTATTTGTTTGAAATGATGTTTCTGTTTCAGCATGTACAACTGGCACGAATAAAAATCCGATGATGCCGACTAATGTCATCATAAAAAAACTAAACGCATTATCCTTCATACAATTCCCCTCTCCAAATGTATTACCTTTCCGTAAACTAAAACTTTAGCTACGCACTAAATATATAACAAATTAAATGTATAAACTAGATTCATAAGTTGATAAATATTTTAGATCAACAGTTCGCAAAGGTACACCTTTTAGAACTGTCGGATTTTAATAGATTATTAGAACCTAAAGGTTTTATTATACACATTTGGAACGTATCCATAATTCTGATACCTTTAGGTTCTTTTTCCTGTTATAATATTATTATGTTAATAAGATGTAAGGAGATTCATACAGAATGAATAACAGAAAATTCGGATATATACGAGTGAGTAGTAAAGATCAAAATGAAGGTAGACAAATAGAAGCGATGCGAAAAATCGGAATTGATGAAAGGGATATTTTTATTGACAAACAATCCGGAAAAGATTTTTTTCGTAGAAACTATCAACTTGTTAAAATGATGTTGCGAGAAGGAGATATTTTATATGTACAATCACTTGATCGTTTTGGTAGGAATAAAGAAGCAATTTTAAATGAATGGAAAGATATCACCAAAAATATAAAAGCACATATTGTCATTACAGATATGCCTTTATTAGACACAACCAAATATAAAGATAATTTGGGCAATCTGATTACCGATCTTGTACTTCAAATTCTTTCCTGGTTAGCAGAAGAAGAGCGTACCAAAATTAAAACACGTCAAAGAGAAGGAATTGATTTAGCTAAAAAACAAGGAAAACACCTTGGTAGACCCAAAGCAGAAATTACACCTGCATTTATCACTGCATATGATATATGGAAAACTGGAGAAATTACAGCAGTGGAAGCAATAGAGAAAGCGAATGTACCAAAAACTACATTTTATCGCCTAGTTCAAAAATATGAAGCTCAACTAACAAAATAATTGATAGGTGAGAAGAAATATCCAGTTTGTACTTGGCATAGATATTCTATTGGGTTATCTCCTCGTCGGGATAATCATTGCATGTATAGTTTGTTATCTCGAATGTAGAGAGTAACTTTCTCAATACCAATATATATAATTTCATGTAAAATAAATGTGCTAACACTTATACTAACTTTTTATAACTTTCTCCTAAACACCGCAAGCCCCACTTGTGGTGTTTATTTTATATAAAAAAGAGAAAAAATTTTCCGATACGATGAGCTTTACTACTGTGAATGCAATTATCATCCTAATTTATCTCCTTATTTGAATCCTCTTTTTTTCTCTTTACCATATACGTAACAACACGTTTTGAAATATGCATTTTTGCATATTACTGTTTTGAATATCTCTATAAAACCAACCTACAAATTACAAATCAATTTATTGAGGCAATATCAAGAATAGCAATCCGGAAAAGTTACAGCTGTCGGAGCAATGAGAAAATACGATATAAAACGTTCTTCTTTTTATAAAATAATAAAAGTATAGGAAGCACAAGAGAAAACGAAACATATAGCTAAAAATGAAGATGACATGTAGAAAGATGGTAATCGAGTTTCTTTCTATTTATATAAGGATTGCACGAGGCGCTTTAGTGCATACCTTGTATTTTGAATCATCCTTGCGAAATTTGACGAATCCACAACACGTGTTAAGGGGATTCCCTTGATAGTTTTTGGGACCATTGTCCATATCAAACTCTTTGTTAGGCTTCTCGTACAATAAAAGGAAGAGAAAACATTTATGCTATATACAAACAAAAGAGAAGTCACATTCCAACTTCTCTTTTGCGACGTACAAGGAATGACAGCAATTATCCAGAATCCCTTAAACGTTAATGATATGTTGCAACATCACTTATGACATCACGGCTTTTAAAAGAGGAAGAGCAATTCCCCAAAGTGTGAATAGAGTAAGTGTAAGCGTCATATATATGCCCCCTTTCCTTCTAAAAGGATATTTTTTAGTATAAGTATACTTGTATTTTTTCTCAATAAAAAATAGTATCAAAATGAAAAATATGCAAAATTACATATTTAAGGGTTAAGAAAGCATTACGTATTTGCACAAAGGCGCAAGACGTACATATACCTGAGTACAGATATTTGTCCTCTTTCCTCACTTATCATAGCAAAATGATTTACATAAAATGAAGGAAGGTGTATTACTTGTTCTTATTCTACAACACCAGAATTTGTAAGTGTGACATGATAAGATGTATGAATAGAGAAATTCGGATACTGTTCTTTCCATTCTTTTTCTTGAAACGATCGATTCTCTTCTTTCCACTTCTTTCCCAATCCTAACGGATCTGTATGCAATACTTGGAATTGCTGAATCAAATATTGACTTTTTCGTTGTAAATCTTGTTCTATTGCTTGTTCTATACGTTTGACACCATGCTGTTGCTGCAAATTTTCATTACCTGTGATTTCTTGTATACGCCCTTTTATATGAACATCAATGAAGAAAGCGGGTGTTCCTTGATATGTTTTTAGTGTGTACTTTGGTTGAGATACAATATTTTGTATGACAATAGAATTCGAACCGTAAGAAAAGGTATGCATATCAAAAGCGTGCTTTTCTAACAAACCTTTGAAAATAAATAAGTCCTTCGCTTTTACCTCTCCAACCATCTTTTCCCTTTTAAATAAAGCGACTCCAGTAATATGTATTTTTCCATTTGTATGCCTCACAATGGGGAAAAATGTGTCACTTCCTTCTTGATAAAATTTAAAGCTACTGGCATGTAAATTCATATGAGGCAATACTCCTTGATCCATATTATGATTTAACAATCGATACAAATAAAGCGAAACATTTTCCGTTGTTTGATACGGGTAGGTGACGAATTTTTTTACATCTCCTTCTATAATGGCAATTTGTAAAGCATGTCCAATAGAAGCTTCCCTCGTTAATACATCAATAGACGCAGACAATCCTTGCTCCGCTAATGATTGAGAAAATAATGCAACGCGTAGTTGGCCACTCACCAGTGGACGTCCCGCTTGTATATTTGCAAGTTGTTTTGCTCCTTTCATGGAATGCGCAGTACTTTGAAATATTTGTACTTTATTTCCTTTTGTACGCTGAGGAGCAATAAACGTCATCCGTAGTTGTTTTTTATACGCTTCAAATATGACCGCTTGCACAAGATTTACATCATCAATGATTGTTTTAGGGAGACATCCACTGCCTAAAAAGAATACGATGCATCCAATTAACATTCTTTTTACATAAAATAATTTCATTTGATTTCACCTGTCTATCATTTTAAAACATTAATTTTTTTGCATATACAAAAGAGATACTTAGACTTTCATAACCCCTTCCGAGGTGATAGTAAGATAACACCTAAAATAGAATCGTATACAAATTGATTTGGGTTACAAACCAATGCTTAAAAAATAAAAATGACATATCGATCGTCACATCCGTACACATTTATTTGTAGTAGGGAAAAATTTCATCCGTGTTTTTATCATGTACAAAAAGAGAGACATTCAATCTATCCTTTTGTATATCTTGAATATTTTATTTTTGAGGCTCTGTTGCAAAATTTCAAAAAACGAATTTCTTGTACAAAATACGGTTATCGTTTAAGAAATTCTGAATACTTGTCGAACACGAGGCGTTTAGAATGTGGTTGATGAGGGCCCTTGTTTTACAAAGTTAAATATCCAAGGTGTATCCTTCTTATTTAATCTCACAATAAAGATAGTATTTCTTGTAAAATAAAATTTTTATATGACTGCCTTCTAAACCCACAAACTGAGTCTATGAGGTTTCTTCTGTCTTCGCTTTTTCATTCAAACAATAAACAGGATTTAAATATACACTTTTGCCTATCATAGTTTTTTGTGCTTATATAACTAATATAGAACTCAAAAATGGTGGTTTTCACCAAACGAATCCCTTTCCACCTCAAATGAAATCTTCAGATTCGCCCAAAATCGTTTTTTATCTATATCTAATACAAAAACACCCTAGCGATTTAATGTGAAACCATGATGTCATAAACGCGCTTAAAATGTTTCCGGGTGATTTCCGTATCATAAAAATGTAGAAACTACCTTTTCGCTCGTAAAAAAATAAAAGAGGATTGTATTTTTAGTATAACTCCTGTAAGGTAAGCGCATACCATACAAAACATACATCTAGGAGTGTGATCCACGATGAAACAAACTTGGAAGACAGGGATAGCGGTAACATGGTTCTCGCTTTCTCTCATGGGATGTCAATCACCACAAGCACAATCCAAACAAACATCCGCATTAACAGAGCAACAAGTCATGGCAGATACTTGGTATCAAACAGCGGGAGAAGTGAAAGCACTTTACCATCAAGGATATAACATCGGCAAAATGAAATTAGACGCGGCACTTGCTAAAGGAAGTGCAAAAAAGCCTGCCATTGTTTTAGATTTAGATGAAACGGTTGTGGATAATGGTCCGTATCAAGCCATGACAGTGAAAGAGAAGAAAGGATTTCCTTATAAATGGGAAGAATGGATTCAACAAGCAAAGGCGGAAGCCTTACCTGGCGCGCTTTCCTTTTTACAATATGCAAATGAGAAAGGCGTATCCATTTACTACATTTCGAACCGGAAACAAAATCAGTTAGATGCCACATTACAAAATTTACAAAAGTTGAATATCCCACAAGCCGATAAGGATCATGTTTTATTGCAAGGACAAGGGGAAAAAGGGAAAGAAGAGCGAAGAAAGAAAGTGGCGACAGAACACGATATTGTTCTATTCTTTGGAGATAATTTATCTGATTTTACGGGATTTGATGAGAAATCTGTACAAGATAGAAATCAAGCGGTAGAAGCGATGCACGAAGCATTTGGAGAAAAATTTATTGTGTTCCCGAATCCGATGTATGGGGATTGGGAATCCGCTTTATATCAATATGACTTCAAAAAATCAGATACTGAAAAAGACCAACTCCGTAAAGATGCATTGCGTGTATTTGAAGATGTGAAATAGCGGTCCCCCTTAGGTCAAATAGAGGGATGTTTGCTATTATATTTTATAAGCTGTGGTAAGCTGTCATTTAGAAGATTGAGTGTATTCGCTCAATCTTTTTTCATACTTGTTACGATTCCATGATTCAATTGCAACATCTGGCGAATACACACTGCTTATCAAGGGGATTTCCTTGACGGTAAATTGTTAATGTATCAACTATAGAGGGCTTCTATCCCAATCTTTATGTTTAAACAAACGTTTGATTCGGTGTCCTCGTACGAACCTCCTACGGATTCGCTGTAATTCGTCAATGTTTTTATATATTTTTTAAGAAAGGGACCCTCGTATGTATAAATCTAATTTCGTTGCTTTCTTACTATTCATGATTTCTTTTTCTTGTTACGTCATCTATGTAACCAAAAACCCGCTCAATTTGCATCCCGTCGTTTTATTATCTATTATGTTGATTACAATTATAGGTATCATTCTTTTTAGTGATTTCTATGATACAATTTATATGAAATATATACTTCTCATGGGATTGTTTCTGTATCTCATTCTTATATGTAGTACACTGCTAAACATCATATGAGTGTGGATGTACAATAACATACCAGCATTTTTTTATGTAAATGTCAACATAAGTATGTACATTTTTGCTTGTTTAAACGTGTACAAATTTAATCATTTTCTTTACTGAAATAATCTTTAATTCGATACGATTGCCCCATGATGCTCACAACTGTGGCGTGATGTAAGACACGATCTAGTATGGCATTCGCAATTTTAGGATCTTGGAAAACTTCATCCCATGACTTGAAATTAACATTCGTAGTTAAGATCGTACTTCGTTTTTCATAACGCATATCAATGAGTTGGAAGAATAATTTTGCATCCTCCGGATCAATTGGTAAATATCCAATTTCATCAATAAGGCTTAGTGACAGGTGAAGTAGGGAGCCAAGCGCCGATGGCGCACCAACTCCCCCTTCCCGAACCGTACGTGCCACTTTCACGGCATACGGCTCTCCAAGAACCTAACAAAGCTATCGGGGATCATAAGCTAAATTACTTAACTTAAATCCATCATATTCACCACGATGGATTTTCTTATGACATTCTTTACAAACTGGGATTTGCTTTCGATTTATTTCACTTAATACATCATTGAAGCTATTTCTTGTTTTTTTATTTCTGCGTATATGACGTATATGGTGCATTTCAATATCTTGTTTTACATTACAAATGGCACAGGAATTTCCTAATTTAGAACGTACCTTCATGTTACCCATCACTTTGAGTAATTCAGGTTTGATATCTTTGGTTTGGAAAGCAGATGGTTGTCTGGTCCAGTCATGATTGTTATAAAATGAGACTACATAGGTTTTCCGGTTCTGGTGCAAATAAAGGACACATTCCAAAGGGCAATGGGGATTCCTATCGGAATCGTTCTTTACGCTGTTAATCCGAATAGTTGATGAATAAATTCTTTTTGATTTTAAACAGACTGATCCCGTAAATCAACCTGTTCTTTTTTTATCATATGCATGGCTTCTACTCCTGCAAGAATACATGTAGCTGTGCCAAAAGATTTAAATCCTAACATAGAGCGTACACGTTTTTTAATGAACCGATGGTCTTGCTCCACTACGTTATTTAGATATTTTATCTGTCGAATTTGAGTGCCTAACGGCACTTTTTTCTCTTTCTTTAATTTAGTGATGGCAACTGGATAGGCAGGATTTTTATCAATTGTGATTGTACGAGGTTTTGGGACATGAAAAGACTGCAAAGCCTTCTTAAAGAATCGCTTTGCGGCCTTATGATTTCTAGTTTTACTGAGATAGAAGTCAATCGTATTTCCTTCAGAATCAACCGCACGGTATAAATACATCCATTGCCCTTTTACTTTTATATATGTTTCATCCACTCGCCAGGAATCATCTGTTTGTTTCAAATGACGTCGGATCCGTTTATCCAGTTCTGGTCCGTATTGATGGACCCAGCGCATAATCGTTGTATGAGCTAAAGATAATCCTCTTTCTTCCATCATTTCCACCAAATCTCGAAAACTTAGATTGTACCGTAGGTACCAACGTACAGTTAATAAAATGATATCTGGTTGGTAATGCTTCCATTTAAACAAATTGTTCTTTTTCATACTGATCACACACCTTTTATAGAGTAATAATATCAGTATGTCCAAGGTTTAGAGTTTACTTGCAATTCCTCGAATCTTTTTGCACCAGAACCTTAAAGGTTGTGATTTTGGTATTTTATATGACATAGTGTATTTTCCCTCTTTATGTTTTTTACAAACATTATCGGGTATCTCAAAGCGATTTATACATGATGATATTTTATAGTGGACTTATATAATGGCACTAAGTGCCGCTTTATCCATTTGTAATACCCACTTCTAGTTATACCAGCAATGGTACATAATAGGGTGACCGTATACCCCTTTTCTAACATCTCAAATATCACTTCAAACCTTCTCGTTTTGGATATAGCTTGCACGCCTCCTTTTACTTCCCTAAGAGCTTTTTTAATATTTCATTTTCCGCTTCTAATCGTTTAATTTTAGATTCTAGATTTTCTGATTTCCCTCTTGGTCTACCTATACCTGGTCTTTTCGCTTTACCGCGTTTTTCTTCTAATCCTTTGATACCTTCAGCTTCAAAGTGTTTTACCCAACGACTTACAACCGAGTGATGAATACCTAATTCTTTCGCAACGGTTTCATAGCTCATGCCTTCGTTTAAATATAAATCTATAGCTTTTTTCTTAAATGTTACATCGTAAGTGACTCTAATTTTCCCCATAGAAAAATCCCCTCCATAGTAAACAGGGTAATGTGCTTTCTTTTTCCTGTCTACTATAAGGGGATCATATCATTCCAGACTTCTCTTTTTCGACGTACAAGGAATTACAGAAATTATTCAGAATTTCTTAAAGATAGCGGTATTTTGTAAACGGGCTTATGCTTTTTCAAACTTTGCAACAGAACCGGTTTTCCCATTTGTACTTTTTATTCTAAACGTAATATCCTTACTAAACTTTTTAAAAACTTTAGAAACAGAAATACGGTATTTTTTAGCCAGTGTTTTTGCAAGTGAGAATTTTAGTATATATTGAATCCGATCAATTTTTGCGAAATTGTCTACAAATCGATAGTAATTCTGAATGCCTCGATTGATACTATTAAATCGAGTGATAATTTGATCTGTATCCAGAGTAGTCCAACCATCTTTGCATGAGGGTACTCCTATCGGAGTGCAAAATCCTTTTAAGCATAGTTTTTGTACCAATTTCTTAATAGGCGCTTTCATAGTGGGGGTAGTTTTGCCTGCTCTCGATTTATAGTGACGTTTAGCCTTTTGTGTTGTAGTTGTTACAAATATATGCCCACCATTCCTCCCATTTGAAAGATCAGTACCTAAAAAATGAGCCTGTCCTGACTGAGCATGTGTGATTTTGGTCTTTTCCTCACTCAATGTGGGGTACAGCCGAGATACGTGTAAAAACAGGTCACAAACTTACTTTTATTTCCAAATAGACGCAAGTATACATCGCATTTTATACTTTTAGAGAACATTGCATATGCTCATGTATTGAAAATGTCCTTTGCTAAATCCGCATTTCCTTCTGTTCTTCCTTTGAATTCATTACTATAATTTAAAGTATAGTAATGAATTAAGGGGAGGAATATATTTTGAAGACAAACAAATGGTTACGTACAATTCCTGCAGCATGCTTGTTAAGTTCAGCTATACTGGTATTACCTACTTCTTCATTTGCAGCAACTGATATGAGTAGTTGTAGTAAAAATGATTATTCTCAGAGTTGTGTGGAACAAACAGATCCAGGTGTAAATAATCGAACTCATGCGATGTATGAAACGATTAATAGATTAGTAGAAATAGATGATTTAAATGAACAAACAAATTGGAGTGGAAACAGTTGGTATAACTTTATTCGCTTTAATTATTTAATTTTACCAAGTCAAGAGCAAGATGTTTTAAATCAACTAAATTCAATTCCAAAAGATAATGTGGAATTAAAACAAGTTCTTAAAGCCTTAAATGGGTATCATAATCGAACAAATACAATTACGGATACCAACACACTACAGATTTCAAACATGAATGTAAATAAATATATCGAAGACCCTAAACCAGATCCTAATTCAGATCAATATAGAGAAATTAATACAAAAGCAATTAATGAAAGTTATAACCAAACATTAACAAAGAAAACACAAAACATAACGGAAAGCATTCAATCAAGTAAGCAATTAACAGTCACACATAGTTTAGATATTGGCGCAAAAGAAGGTTTAAAAACAACATTTGGAGTGGAAGTTCCATTTATTGGGGAAGTAAAAGGGGAAGTATCTTTTGAATACCATGCAAATTATGGTTATACAAATGCAGCTACAACAATTGATACCATTACGCACACTGTCACTTCTCCACAGGAAGATATCCCGTTAGCTCCTCGTACAGGTGCAGTAGTAACCGCAAAACTAAGTACACCTGTATATAAAACAAAATTATTAGGAACTTCTAAAATTAAAGGATATTATACAGATCAAGTTAATAGTTATCCAACTTGGGTACAACTAGGTATCTATAATAAATTCAAAGTAATTTCTCAGCATAATCCAACAGTTTGGAATAAGTTGAAAGAATTGGGATTTTCTTTAGATGATCAAACAAAAGAAGTCATTTTCAATGGTGTGATAGATTTAACAGACCGTCATGCACCAGGATCTACGTTTGAATCTCGTACTCAAATCTATGAATTAGATGCAAACGGAAATATTAATTACAATAAACCTGTAGGTCAACCACAACCAAAAACAGGACAAGTTCAAAAATCCAACGTTTCCAACTCTACATCCCAATTATTACTTGTAAAGTAATGTTGTTAAGGTGTGAAAATCTATACGGATATCACTTGGGAATATTTTGAATAGTAAAAAGAAACAGTGACGATTAAATTCACTGTTTCTTTTTATCTAACCGTTTAATAATTCCCGTCATTTAGATTTTTGTGAATATGTCCAATGAGAGATACATTGAAATGACTGTGTAACATCCTTAATAACTAGCCACCTTATATTTTATTCTGTAGACGGTTTGCCTTGTTATGCCGTTTTCTTTTGCAATATGAGAAATGGCTTCGCCATTGTTTAACATTTCAACCACCCGATTATATACCAACCTCTTTTGTGGATCCTTTGCTTTTGGAGAATAGAGGGTCGGTCTTCCTTTATAGACACCTTTCTGTTTAGCAATCGAAATTCCCTGTGCTTGCCTTCTTTTCGTTTCTGTTCGTTCTTGTTCCGCAATCATAGGCCTCACGATACCATTTCGGGAAAATTGTACGTTTAGACACAATTCGGACACATTTCAAGTGATTCTTTGTAAAATATCAAAATTTTTGATTCCTTCATTTGACTTTTACTATCTATTTTTCATGATTTCGGTGAAAATGAGAAATATGTTATTACTTCAGGCGGGAGGAAACAAGAATGAAATGCTATCAATTACATTTGGAATTAGTGGGATGCCCTTTCCCTATTTGGAGAAAAGTTATTTTACCTGCGAAATTAACTTTTGATGATTTACATGATGTGATTCAATGCTTATTTCAATGGGAGCACCAACATTTATTTGAATTCACTGTAGGAAAATATACGATATCGGATCCACCTGATTCGAGTATTCCCTTTTCCATGTTGGAACTGACAACACCATCTCGAATGCTGCGTGCTCATAGAACCATGCTACTTGAACAAATCAAAAAGAAGGGTCAAATTTTTCAATATGTATACGACTTTGGAGATCACTGGTTGCTACAGATTCAAGTTGAAGATGTACTCAATCAAGATTCTGATGAAATAACATGCATTGGAGGAGAAAATGCAGCTCCTTTAGAGGATATCGGAGGTATTCCGGGATATATTGAATTTTTAGAGGCAATAAAAGATTCTTCACATCCACAATATAAACTCTTCGCAGAATGGGATTTATTAGATTTTGATCCTACTTCCTTCGATATACAAGAAGTAAATAAGGGATTAGCCTATTGCGATTAATGAATGCCTACAGTACAAAGAAACCCTGATTTATATATTTTGAATAAAAAAGACTGTTGTTGAATTTCACACAGCAGTCTTTTTATATGATGATCTGATTTAAGAATCATCTGCCATTTTATACTCTAAAAACAGGCTTACCCCAATTAAAAAGATGATGCTTATGTAGTGAATCGATGGAATAAGGATACAACATAGAATGACTTCTAAGCATAGGGTACTTCTTTTTAAAACTTCGTAATTTAAAATTTTTTTGTCATATAAAGAACAAAGAAATTGTAGATTCGGATATGCCATATAAGAATTCCATAATAAGAGCACAGGTAAACTAAATAAATACATCTCAATAATAAATATGTTTGTCATAATCGTATCTAACGTACTGTTACCAGTAATAAAAATACCAGGAAGAGCTAATACAAATACTAGTACGGTAATAGGAATAATAAAAATATAATAATCGATAAGAAATGTAAAGGACTGAACGTAAAGATGTTGTTGTTTTCTCCATCGAGATGATTTGAAATAAATAAGAACATTTACGATAAAAAATAGCAAGATAAAGAGTAGTGGCAATATAATTCCTCCTGATGAATGATATCTTCTCCATTTTTTCTTTGCTCTATAAGTATACAAGCATGTTTCAAATAAAAGAAAGTTACTTCTTTTGTGTACAGAAAATTGTATATTTCTGTACACTTTATTTTTTAGTAAAAAACACTACATTTTTTCCTACTATCGTGTCCATAAACAGTGTACAATTATGTATGTTCAGATATCTATCTAAAATTAAATTATTGAACAGGGAGAGACTACAAATTGAAAATTGGTTATGTGCGTGTATCAACTGTAGATCAAAATTCAGATTTACAAATAGATGCTTTAAAAGCATATGGATGTGATGAAATATTTGAAGATAAGTTGAGTGGCATTGCCGGAAAAAGGCCCGGCCTTGAAAAAGCTCTTCAATATGTGAGACCTGGTGATTCTCTTGTAGTTTGGCGACTTGATCGTTTGGGGAGAACGATGCATCATCTTATCCAAATTGTAAATGAATTAAATGAACAGGGAGTTAGCTTCTATAGTGTACAAGAAAATATCACGATGGATCGCTCTAGCGCTACAGGGCAATTAATGTTTCACTTATTTGCTTCTTTTGCAGAATTTGAAAGAAACCTTATTCGTGAACGTACAGAGGCGGGAAGAATTGCGGCAAGGGCTCGGGGACGTTTTGGTGGAAGACCTGAAAAGTTAGGAGAAAAAGAACAACAAATGATACAAACACTCGTGTCTAAGAAAACCCCAATTAAAGATATTGCGCAAATATTAAAGATTTCTCGTACAACAGTGTATCGTTATTTACAAAAATAGGAGGATGTTCAGATGGCGACGAGAGAAGTCCTGACTCAAACGCAACGAGAATACTTTTATGAATTATCAGACCAGGTGAGTGAACGAGAGCGGATACGATACTATACATTATCTGAAGAAGATATACAAATCATCCGTCAGCAACGTGGCGCAACGAATCAATTAGGTTTTGCGGTTCAATTGGCCTATTTACGATTTCCTGGTCGACCATTCGCTTCTGGAGAAAAAATACCCGATTTTCTTGTATCGTTACTTGCAAAAAGATTAGGAATCGTGCCTGCAGCTATACATCATTATGCGAAAATTCGCGATACAACAAGGCGAGAACACATCAGCAAAATTCGAAAACATTTTGGATTCCATTCTTTTACCTTACGAGAATATCGAGAATTAGCAAATTGGCTTCTTCCAACTGCTATGGGGACAGATAAAGGTCTGGTTTTAGTTGATCTTTTGATACAAGAAATGCGAAAAAGAAAAATCATTCTTCCTGCCATGTATGCCGTAGAACATTTAGTTTGGGCGGTATGTGAACGTGCAGAAAGGCGAACGTTTAAAAAGTTAACAAAAGCGTTATCTCCACAACAACTTTTACAATTAGACCAGCTATTAACAAAGTCTGCAGACAAACATATTACGAATTTATCCTGGTTACGAAAACCACCTGGGACGGTTTCTCTTAAAAATTTTCATAAAATATTAGACCGCGTTCAATTTATTCAAAGGCTTGCATTACCATTAGAAAACGGACAAGAGATTCACCAAAATAGATTACTACAATTAGCTAGGGAAGGCTCTCGATATTCAACTCAACATTTGTCTCGATTCCATTCCCTGAAACGGTATGCAACTTTAATGGCATTTTTAATTCACATTTATGCTTTTTTAATTGATCAAGGTTTATATGTAAATGAAAAATTACTTGGGCGCATGTTTAAACGAGGAGAAAAAATACATAACGATTCATTCCAAAATGACGGAAAATTAATTAATGAGAAAATCCGTTTATTTGCAAAACTTGGGCAGGTGTTAATTGAAGCAAAAGAAACCGAACAAGATCCTTTTGTATCATTACAAGCTGTTATACCATGGGACCAATTTGTGCATTCGGTAGAACAAGCGGAAGCGTTGGCGAGACCTGCAGAATTCGATTATTTAGAGTTACTGGATACCTATTATGGACAATTTCGCAAGTTTGCCCCGCGACTTTTACAGGTTTATACGTTTCAATCTTCTGGTATCACCCAAACATTATGCGAAGCACTTGAAATCTTAAAGGAATTGAATACATCCAAGAAAAGAAAAGTTCCTGAATGTGCTCCCGTGGATTTTATAAAATCCAAATGGTTAAAACATGTTTTAAAAGAAGATGGTATTGACCGTCATTACTATGAATTTAGTGTATGGACAGAATTATGTAATCACCTTCGTTCGGGAGATATATGGGTACCAGGAAGCAAACAATACAAAAACTTTGATGAGTACTTATTACCAGTACAAACCTGGGAAGAAATCAAAAGGAAACAACAAATTCCATTGTCTATTGCTACAAATGTAGGGAGTATATACAAAATCGATGCGGATTGATGCAAGAGCAATTAACAATGGTAAATCAACTCATTCGAAACCAAGAATTATCGGACGTTTCTGTTTATGGCGGTCACATCCACATTCCATCTTTAAAAAAGGACGTTCCAGACGATGTGGCAGATCTTACAAGGGCTATTTATGATGTATTACCACGTATTAAACTAACAGAACTATTAGTAGAAGTAGACTCTTGGACCCACTTTAGTCAACAGTTTGTACATCTTCATACGAAAACAGGGCCAAAAGATGAAACTGCATTATTTGCGGCAATTTTAGCCGAAGGGATTAATCTTGGATTAAGTAAAATGGCTGATGCATGTCCTACTGTTACCTACACACAACTTGCTTGGATAGCAGATTGGTATATCAGTGATGAAAATTATACAAAAGCTCTGGGAGTCTTATCAAATTTTCAACGGCAAAATAAGCATGCTGCCCATTGGGGCAATGGAACCACTTCTTCTTCAGATGGACAATATTTTAGGTCAAGTGGTGCTTCTAGTCCATTAGCTCAAGTGAATGCCAAACACGGAAGAGATCCTGGCCTAAACTTCTATACTCATATTTCAGATCAATATGATCCTTTTTACGCCCAAGTCATTAGTTCTTCTGAGGAAGCGCCTCATATTATAGACGGATTATTATACCATGAAGCCGATACTAGAATTGAAGAACATTATACGGATGCTGCTGGATTTGTAGATCATGTATTTGCTATGTGTCACATGTTAGGGTTTCGATTCGCACCTAGAATTAAAAGTATAGATAAGACAAAAATTTATACAATCGACAAACCTTCCTATTATCCAGAGCTAAACTTTATGATTGGCGGCACCATACAAATGAAACCTATACGAGACAACTGGGATGCATTATTAAGATTAATCAGTTCTGTGCAAAATGGAACGGTTACTGCATCTCTTATTTTAAAAAAGTTAGCATCTTATCCACGGCAAAATAGTTTAGCGGTAGCATTACGAGAAATTGGACGTATAGAAAGAACATTATATACATTAGAATGGCTGCAAGACCCTACCCTGAGAAGGCGAGTTCAAGTAGGACTTAATAAAGGAGAAGCGAAACATTCGCTTGCACGAGCCGTGTGCTTTCATCGGTTAGGAGAAATACGTGATCGTTCTTATGAAGATCAATTGCATCGAGTGAATGGTCTGCAGTTATTAATTTCTGTAATTGTTATTTGGAATACAGTGTATATTGAAAAAGCGATTGAATTATTACAATCGCAAGGAATGGAAATTCCAGAAGAATATGTGCAGCACGTTTCTCCAATAGGTTGGGAACATATTGCATTAACAGGTGATTATATCTGGAATGTACAGCAAAAGACATCGATTCATCATTTAAGACCTTTGCGAACAAAATATGCAAGAAATAGATACTAACCATCTTACCGATTTCCTATGTAAATACGGAATTGGTAAGATGTGTCCAAATTGTGTCTAAACGTACAATTTTCCCGAAATGGTATCGTGAGGCCATGCCCATCAACTTAAGAACGGAAATAAAATGAATTTTTTTCATATAAACTAAAAAGTTCTTAAAATATTTGATTTTCTTAAAAATAGACATACTAAATAAACCCTAACGGGTTTCATTTTTTCACTATGCAGCTTTCTTTTGTTTTCTCAATCCATTATACTCATAGACAACACCCATAATATCAAAGGCTGTTTTTTTCTCGTATCGATGAGATTTCCGTCCATTTTTCTGTAGTAGGGTAAACAGGCGGATTAGGACCTTTGTTATCTCTTGGGTGTCTTTCTGCGTAGCTTGATATAACAGATATAGATGATCTTGGATCATTCCAATTGCTTTGTATTCACTTAATTCTTTTTTCTTTTTTTGTAGAAGTAATTGCCGCATTTTAAACATAGTAGAGGAACATAGGAAAATGGTAATGAGTTTCCCATATAATTGGCACTCTAATCGTTCTTGCTTTACCGTAGAATAATGATCTATCTTGAATAATGATTTCCACGTTTTAAAAATAATCTCTATTTGCCAACGTAATGTATATAATTCATGTACTTGTTCCATCGGAACCCATTCCCAAGGTGTATTCGTCACGTACACGTTTAACCCCGCTATCAATTTACTTTTTTCTGAGTACGTTCTATTTTTTGATTTTTCTTTTTCAGCTATCTTATCTCGTCGTTTTTGAAGTTGTTTTTCTGTTAATCGAT
Organism: Bacillus cereus group sp. MG4; assembly: GCF_040460055.1. Taxonomy (NCBI): domain Bacteria; kingdom Bacillati; phylum Bacillota; class Bacilli; order Caryophanales; family Bacillaceae; genus Bacillus; species Bacillus cereus group sp. MG4. Next base: position 63,553 of record NZ_JARVGZ010000002.1, read on the forward strand.
TAAAAATGACGCGTGCAAACAGTTGTTGTTTATCACCGACATAAGCATTTTTTAATTCAAATGTTTCTCCTGGTTGTAATTGCTTCAAAATCTGTTTTACATCGATTTGTATGTATTCCGATTGTTTCTTAATTGCACCATTTTTAAAGTATTCTGGGTTTGGATTTTTCACATATACATTTGTGTTTAATTTCAATCGAGAAATATAATAGGTGCCACGTTGATCCATTTGATCTAAATCCTCTAATGAAAAATAGCCTAAATCACGAATACATAAATCTCCTGGTCGTAAGGTAGCTAAACACTCCGTACCAAATGTTTTATCATTATTTTTTCCTGGTCCTATTTGAAAGTTTAAAAACTGTCCGCTATGTAGGTCATATTCTAATTGAATTTTGATTCCAGCTTTTTGGGCACATCCTCCAGAGCCGGGATATACATTCTCTAAAGCATTTGGCACTTGGAATACAGTAGCATCCAGGATACGAATGCGTTTAAAATAAGAAAAAAGTTGGTTAGAGATTTGAGTTTGTTCACATATTTTTTGTTGTAACAATAAAGAGAAAATATGTTGTAAAAACAAAACTGCCTTTGTATTTAAACGTTTATTTAAGCCCTCAGGGCTAAGAAGAGTACCAGTGGCTGCATGAAGTCTACTACATAATCGGACTAAGGGATCGCTAGCCACTCGTTGACTAATCCAAATACAAATTGTAGCTAAATCTGAGCCAGAAAACTTACGTTTTCGTTTTATAAATCCAATTTCTCTTGCCAGTTCTTCTAAAAATACAGGTGTAATGTATCGTTTTAGTTCTTCCGCAAATGGTTGTAATTCATCTTGAATCGAGAGATTCATAAAAAACGTCATCCTTTCTTATCTAGCTTGTTAAGAAAGAATAACGTTTTTTTGTACTTGGGGGTAGTAAAAAGTCTTAAGTTGATGGGCATGTATCGTGAGGCCTATATGTCCTTTTAAATTCTGTATTTGATGTTCTAATTGATGAATGAAATCGCAAATAGCCTCAGGTCCCTTTTGATAGACAGCTAGAATTTCTTGTTTTTTCAACATAAATATCACCTCCTTGTATGATAGATATAAATGCTAGTTTAAATGTACACATTAACACTTGAATAAGCATGTACATTTTCAACAGGATTCTACATACTGACTTTGAGGTGGTTAGTGTGTATATCAAACTAGATATTCCAACGGAATTTACAATTAAAAGTCTTACAGACTTGTCTAATTTTAAAAATTTAATGGAGAACTTAAAGATGAAAATAAATAAAAGTCAACTAGCGCGAGAATTGAAGGTTGATCGACGTACCATTGATAAATACATGAATGGCTTTATACCAAAAGGAACCAAAAATAGAACATCAAAAATCGATGCCTATTATGAAGTGATTGTAGATCTTTTATCAGATGAATCTAAACAAACTTTTTACTATATGCGGGTTCTATGGCAATATCTAACGGATAATCATGGTTTGCAATGTTCCCAGTCTACTTTTCGTGCCTATATCAATAGGAAACCTGAATTCAAAAAATATTTTAAGGATGGTAAACGTATTGCTTCAAACTTACCAGGAAAGGTTCGTTATGAAACACCTCCTGCTGAACAAGCGCAATTAGATTGGAAAGAAAGCATAAAGTTTGAAACGAAAGATGGTGAAACGATATTTGTAAATGTGGCTGTACTTCTACTATCTTATTCACGCTTTAGAGTTTTCCACTTGAATATTTCAAAATCCCAAAGTGTATTACTGTCATTTATGACAGAGGCATTTGAAGCGTTTGGTGGCGTACCGAAGGTAATCGTTACAGATAATATGAAAACTGTAATGGATGAGGCTCGAACAGAACATTTTTCAGGAACAATTAATAATAAGTTTGCACAATTTGCCCAGGATTTCGGATTTAAGGTACAACCTTGTATTGCAGGACGTCCAAATACAAAAGGAAAAATAGAAGCTCCAATGAAACTTCTAGATGAAATTCATGCTTATCAAGGCAAGTTTACTTTTGAAGAATTGCATGAATTTGTACAAAGGTTATGTAAAAGAATTAATCAAACGTTTCATCAGGGAACTGGTAAGATTCCGGTGTTTGCCTTAAAACAAGAAAAGAATCTCTTACAGCCACTCCCTACGAGTACAATAAGAGATTCCTATAAGATTAAACATAAGCTTGTAAAAGTAAATGCGTCAGGAATGATATCTTACAAATCAAATCAATACTCAGTGCCAGCTGAGTATCAAGGTAAGACCGTTGGTCTACAAGTCTATGATAATCAAATATATGTTTATCATAACATGAAGTTAATTGTACAACATAAAATCAGTCAATCTAAGCTTAATTATAAAGAAGAACATTATAAAAACGCATTGGCTAAGTCACTACCAAAATATCCGAACATTGACAATTTGGCGAAACAAAATTTATCAGTAATTGGTGAGGTATATAGAAATGAAGAATAGCTATCAACAGTTAACCACAAACCTAGAGTATTTAAAATTAAAACAAATGACACAACATTTAGGGGAAGTCGTTGATTTTAGTATTAATAATCAATTGTCATTCGTGGAAGCACTGGTTAAGCTGACAAACTATGAAATTGATGTAAGAGAACAAAATATGATTCACTCTATGGTAAAAATGGGCGCATTCCCTCATAGAAAGGAGATTGATGCATTTGATTTTGAATTCCAGCCAAGTATTAATAAACAACAAATCTTAGATTTTATTTCTCTACGTTTCCTAGAACAACAAGAAAACATAGTATTTTTAGGACCTAGTGGTGTTGGTAAAACCCATTTAGCGACATCGGTAGGTATAGCAGCAGCTAAAAAACGAACAAGCACTTATTTTATTAAGTGTCATGATTTACTTCAAAATTTGAAGCGTGCAAAGCTTGAGAATCGTCTAGAATCAAGATTAAAACACTACACAAAGTATAAATTGCTTATCATCGATGAAATTGGGTATTTACCAATTGATCCGGAGGATGCAAAATTATTTTTCCAACTCATTGATATGCGTTATGAAAAACGTAGTACGATTTTAACTACAAATGTAAATTTCAAATCATGGGATGAAATCTTTCAGGACCCTAAAATAGCTAATGCCATACTAGATCGTGTATTACATCACGCTACCGTTGTTAGCATTGTAGGACAATCATACCGAATTAAAGATCATTTCAGTAAAGAAAACGATTAAATTTGTACATGCTTAAACAAGTGAAAATGTACATGATCATCTTGACATTTACAGATAGATCTAGTATTCACACAAAAAGTACATATCAGACTAGTAAATGAAAAAACCCTCCGTGAGGAAGCTGAGTAGTTACAATAATTGTTTGATTCGACAACAGTCGTGCGGACGTAGGGATTTATGGGTGGAAGAATACAACAGAAACATAGGTTGTTACTACTTTACCTAATCACTCATTTTATTACATCGCTAAACATCTTGATCAATATTTAGCGATGCCGTTGTACAGCAACTTTAAGGAATTAACGAATGTAACTATACCATGAAAATACAAAAACAAACATTTGAAAAAAGTCCATTGTGAAAAGTACCTTTTAATAAAAACACTATATTGTACTGGGAGTTCCGAAGGGGGAAAACTTGATTTTTATCTGTTAAGAAACTTTGCAACAGAACCCCGAATGGTATGTACCTTTTATTCTACATATAAACCAATTGCGGTAACAATCGCTTCAGAAGCGTATTCCCATTTTCCATCCGTTAGAGCTCCTAATTGTTGTCCGATTTGAGATAGGAGATTAGGCGTAATCGGAATACCAAAATATTGAGCAATAATAGCACCGATAGGTGCAGTAATTTTCGTCCATCCACCACGATCAATTTTAATTTCTAAATTTTTGATTTCTCCATTTTCTTTTACAAATCTATAATATACTTGATCATCTAAACGAAAACTCAGGTGATGCGAAATTTGACCATTCACCACAGTTTGATTGCCCATTTTAGAAATATAAGCTGGTTTTACATTGAATTCATGATCAAATACTTTTAATTTTTTAATTTCAGGCCCTAACAAAGCTGCTTGAACCGCCTTATCTAGATTATTCATAGGAATAGCATCTAGATTTTGCGTTTGTTCAATAAAGTTTGATGAAAACACATGAGATGCTTGTACTTGTTGCGTGCCCATTTCTTTTTCTGCAGCAAATGCGAATGTGGATGAGCCTGTTACTAACATTGTGGCTAGAGCTGTGGCACTGATTACTTTATACCGTTTCATATTTGTATTCCTCCCTTTTCTCCTCTATTTGCGAAACTTGTCAAATCGTGTCATGTATAAGGGTTGGAAACATCATATCACGATAGAAAACAAATAGGAATAGAAAATTCAGAAATTTAAGAAATTTACTCCTGCAGTTTACATAGGTTTTCTTGGTTCTGTTGCAAAGTCTTCGCCATGCTTCACGTACCTTGAAAGGAATCGAAACGATTCATGCTCTATATAAACGAAACCGAACCGTCTCCTCGCTCTTTTTTCTAGAGTGTAACCTTAGTCAGAAAAATTTGCAGCAGAATTAGCGGCTTGGTAGTATTTACCTTGTTAGAAAAGTGCTTCCTTTCTGATTTTCATGCTATTATGAGGTACATAACAAATAAAATTCGACATTATTCGAAATAGGAGGCATCTTATGAAAAAATCCTTATCATTTAAGGGAACGATTCCAATTGGACTCATGCTATTTGCTACATTTTTCGGTGCAGGAAATATGATTTTACCACCAGAATTAGGACAAATGTCAGGAACAAACATTTGGATTGCGAGTCTTGGCTTTATTGCTAGTGGTGTTGGTCTTTCATTACTGGCTATTGCAGCTATTTCACTTTTTGATGGAGATATAGGTAAACTTACTAGTAGAATTCATCCCGCATGTGCAGTTATTATTCCACTTATTATTTACTTAGCCATTGGTCCTTTTTTTGCAGTTCCTCGTACAGGAATAGTTTCCTATGAAATGGCAATGTCACCTTGGTTAAATGAAGGTATACAAGGAAGATGGGATGTATTATTTCTATTTACTTTACTATATTTTAGTATCACATTTTACTTATCACTGAACCCTTCTAAATTAGTCGATATAATTGGAAAATATATGACACCAGTTTTATTGCTAATTATTGGAGTTATTGTTGTTAAAGCCATCATCACACCAATTGGACCTCTATCAACACCTAGTCAAGGATACGAGGAAGCTGCTTTTTTTAAGGGATTCACTAAAGGATTTCTTACGATGGACGCTCTCGGAGCTTTTGTGTTAGGAGGTATTATAATTAACGCAATCAAAGAAAAAGGTATAAAAAGTCGAACAGCCATTGCAAAATCTACCATAATTGCTGGTTGTATCGCGGCAATTGGATTAACTGGTATATACCTGTCTCTTGCTTATATCGGAGCTACTTCAATAGAACTTGGCAAATTTGATAATGGTGCAGCGCTATTGGCTGCGGCTGTACAGCATTTATTTGGGGATACTGGCCTGTTTTTATTAGGAATTGCGATTTTATTTGCTTGTTTAACAACATCAATTGGGCTTGTCTCTGCTTGCGGTAAATTTTTCGCAGTGTTACTACCGAATTTTTCCTACTCTAAAATTGTTTTTATTATTTGTTTGTTTAGCTTTTCCGTATCAAATCTTGGTTTATCTACTCTAATTAAAATTTCTGTACCCGTTCTCGTTATCATGTACCCAGTAGCAGTCGTACTCATTATTTTAGCATTTTTAGATTCATTAATAGGAGGAAAGCAAGCGGTATATGTGGGAGCGGTAATGGGATCTTTACTTGTTAGTATTGTACAAGGCTTAGAAAGCGCAGGTCTTGCTAATGATTCTTTACTGAAGTTTATGCAGAAAATTCCTCTTTATACAGAAGGGATGGGCTGGTTGTTACTAGCTATACTTGGCGGGATAATTGGTCTACTCATTCCAAAAGGAGCTAAAGATAGTAGCGAACAATTTAAAAATATAAGCTAATTTTCTGGTGCAAATAAATGATAAATTATTTGTTAGATCATACATAGAAAAAATAGGTTCTCACTAATAGGTAGATGTAACATGTAGCGGAGAACAATACTCGATTTGCTCGGGATTTTGCAGAATTTGACGAAGACGTAACAAGCGTCAAGGTAATCCCCTTGACGTTCAAACGTTGGTATAGTAAACACATACCATTTATATACGTATCTCTGCCTTTAAACAAACGTTTTATTCGTCATAACTCGCGGGGACAGGACGAATCTCCACAAAACAAAAACTTCACCATTTGAAGAAGGTGAAGTTTTTATTTGCAATTTTTAGAGGGTAAGTGTTCTTTAGGTAATTTTAGTCTAACATGAACTATAGCTTAAAACTAACCTTAACTTGTCTTACGTATAGGACAAGTTAGATGAAATGATAAACAATTACTAACATATAATTTTGTTAATGAATAAAAATATCATGGATGAAGAACATAGAGCACCAGATAGCCCTTTCTTCACAGTTATGTGTATGTAAACTCTTAATGATCCATTCAGAACTGGTATTATATAAATACTACATAATAAATTCATGTGGTTGTTTACAAACCATCTAGCATACAGTAACGAACATAAACATGGTTTTGTTTTAACAGGAGTCGCTGAATTTTTGATAATCTTTTTCTGATACAACTTTTTTGAAGCATCAATAATGGAAATACTTGTTTGGCACCAGAACCCTACAGATTAAGGAAGAGCCACCTTTTTTATTTTATTATTATTGGAACATTCCTTGTAACGCACCCAATCCAATAGTTAAGATGAAGAAGACAACCATAAGAATTGTTGCTTTCTTTTTACTTAAACCAGCTGTAATTTGAAGACCTAACCACGTAATTACAAATCCCCAAATTGTAAATACTTCAAATTTACTTACAATACCTTTTACAACACCACCACTTGAAGTGAAAATTGGTCCTAAACCAGTATACATTTCTTTTCCTGATCCGCCTAAAACAAATGCTAAAGCTGTATTTATTAATAAACCAAGTAATGAAATAATGTTTGAGTACACAATAATTGTTAATAATTTCTTATAAGAAGTATCATTGCTCATAAACATCATGAATACTTTATACACTGCTGCGCTAATAAAGAAACCTACCGCCATACCAATAGCACAAAATAATGCACCCATACCAAACGTCACTGCAGGTGGAACGTCAAAACCTAACTCCTTATTAAGCTTAATGGCTTCTGGGGTTAAGGAGCCTACATAAGCAGCAAGTCCACCAACAACTGCTCCTAATAAAACAAGTATCCAAAACGCACCCCATACAGCATTACTCGTCTTCATTCTCTCAAACTGTAAGCACGGAGAAGTAATCATTCCAAACAATGACGACTTCTCTCCTTCAACCTTTTGCGTATTCAAATTCGCTTCCATTATAACGCCTCCTTCTATTTATATAACCCGTTCTAACGGGCGGTTCCCTCATGCAAGAGGCTACGAACCGCCCACTAGAACCGTAATATGTAGTTCTACTACACTATTAATTACTCATAACGTAATGCTTCGATTGGATCTAATTTCGCCGCTTTGTTTGCTGGAATTAATCCAAAAACAATACCAAGTGTCATAGAGAATAGCACTCCTCCAACGACAACTTCCCATGAAACGAGCGGTGGCCACTTCGCAAATGTGGAAACGATATATGCCCCGCCATACCCAAGACCAATTCCGATTAAACCACCTAGAAGCGTTAACATAACTGCTTCAATTAAAAATTGTAATAAAATTTTACTACGAGTCGCTCCAAGTGCTTTACGTACTCCAATTTCGCGCGTACGTTCTGTTACGGATACGAGCATAATGTTCATAACACCAATACCACCAACGACTAGTGAAATGCCCGCGATGCCGCCAATGATCATTGTCATAATACCGGTCATTTTTGAAATACCTTCTTGAAGTTCTTTTAAATTCATAACTTCGTATTTACCAGCTGCATCACTCGGTTTACGACTGTTTAAGACATCTGCAGCTTTTTTACCTGCTTTTTCTAAGTTATCTACATTTTTTGCTTGAACAGAAATATTTTGAATTTCATCTTTTCCATACAGTGTCGGCCATAATGAAATTGGAATGAGTGCTTCTGATGATCCCATTCCCATAAACTCGTTATCTGATTTATAGACACCAATAATTTGCATCGGTTGACCCTTCATTTCAATAATTTTACCGACTGGATTGGCATCCTTACATACCTTTTCTTCCATGTGTTTACTAATCATAACAACGTTATTACCTTGATCCACATCTGATTCTTGTAAAGAACGTCCCTTTAACAACTTTACTTTATTTACTGAAAAATACTCACTGTCTAATCCAGTAATACTCACCATTTCTACTTTATCTTCAATATCAAGTGGTTCCATACTCGAATTTGTTGTTACAACATGTGAGATTTCTGGAATTTTTTTAATTTCAAAAATATCTTCTTCAGTTATTTTCGGTGCTTCTACCATCCCCATACCAAAAGGATCATTCATATCGGCACTATAATGAATCGGAACCGTTTGATTACCTGACCCAATAAATTGAGATTTCAATGCAGCTTCCCCACCTTGCCCAATCGCAACGACGGTAATAATAGAGCCTACACCGATAATAATCCCAAGCATCGTCAAAGCCGAGCGTAGTTTATGAGCTAAAATAGACGATAAGGCAATTTTTATACTATCTAGTAAACTCATACTGCACACCTTCTATCTTCTGTAATTTTCCCATCCCTTAGTACAATACGACGAGAAGAATATGCGGCTACCTCTTCCTCATGCGTAACCATAACAATTGTCGTACCTTCTGCGTTGAGATTCGTAAAGATATCCATAACTTGTTCACCAGACTTCGTATCAAGTGCACCTGTCGGCTCATCGGCCATAATGAACGTTGGATTATTCGCAATCGACCTCGCAATAGCGACACGCTGCTTCTGTCCACCTGATAACTCATTCGGTAAATGATGAACTCTGTCTGACAAACCAACTTTACCAAGTGCTTCCAGAGCTCTTTGACGACGCTCTGCTTTCTTCACGCCACCATATACGAGCGGAAGCTCAACATTTTCCACCGCCGAAAGACGAGGCAGTAAATTGAAATGCTGGAACACAAAGCCGATATATTCATTACGAATTAAAGCAAGCTTTGACTCATCTGCAGTTAAGATATTCACATCATTCAGCATATATTCGCCCTCTGTCGGACGATCTAAACAACCGATAATATTCATAAGCGTTGACTTACCAGAACCAGACGGTCCCATAATCGAAACAAACTCACCGCTCTGAATTGTTAAACTAATACCATGTAAAATCGGCACTGCCAATTTCCCTTGATAATATGTTTTAGAAATATTATTTAACGTAATCATTTCTCTTTCACTTCCATTCCGTCATACACGTTGTCGGAAGGATTTTTAACCACCTTTTGCCCCACTGTTGCGCCTTCAACAATCTCTGTCCAGTCTCCATCAGTAGCACCTTTTTTCACATTTTGTTTACGAAGCTTTCCTTTCTCTTCGATATAAACAAATGCATCTTCGTCTTTTTCTACAATGCTCTTACTTGGAACAGCAATCATCGTCTTATTCTCTAAATTTACTTGCAGAGAAACGTGATAACCTGGAGATAAACCATCTTGGCTATCAAGACTTGCTTTATATGTATATTGAGACATATTTTGAGTTCCCTCACCAGCAGCTTGAGCCATCTCTGCACTCGTTGGGAATTCACTTACTTCCGTAATCTTACCTGTCCACTTCTTCTTATTATTTGCTTTCGCAGTTACAGTGAACGTTTGATCTTTTTGAATTTGTGACTTTTGAAGCTCTGTTAAAGTCCCTTGAACTTGGAACGGGTCTTTAGAAGCAACTTGTAAAAATGCTTTCCCTTGACCACCTAATGCCTGAGATGAACTTTGCGCTGCATCCTTATCTAACTTCTGTACAACACCAGTGAAATTACTATAAATCGTAAGTTCTTTCTGTTTTTTACTTAACTCTTCTTTTTGTAACTTCCCTTTTTCTTTCTCAAGGTCAGTTGTCTTTTGTGCCATTTCTAACTCACTTACTTGCTCTTCCATCGGATCTGTTACTTCTTTCCCAGCTCCGCTATCTTTCACCTTCTTAATTTCTTTCTTGAGCGAATCAATCTTCTTTTTCCCTTGATCATAACGCATATCTGCCATCTTCTGATCGAGCTCAGCTTGCTTCATTTGAAGATTAATCTCTTCATTATCATAAGAGAATAACTTCGTACCTTTCTCTACCTCTTGTCCCTCTTTTACCTCAATATCTTTCACTTTTCCTTTGGCCGGATCTGCATAAAAACTTTCAATATTACCAGGCTTCACCTGACCAGAAATTAACTTCGTATTATTCAGCTTACGCTCTGTCACTTTCTCAAAACTTACAGCATCAGCCGTTGTTGATGCGCCCTTCTTCTTACCTTGCATAATAAAAATATTAACTGCTGCTACAATAACAATTAGTGCAATAGCCCCGATAATAATCCACTTTTTCTTGTTTGGATGGGGAATGATATTTGATTGCATAGTATGTCTCCTTTCAGTAGTAAATTTTGTTGGAATCAAACATGTTAAATAAATGGTGAAAATATTAAAGATGTAATTATAGTCAAAATCAAATTGGTACAAATAAGTATCGTAACAATTTTTCTTTTAGCTTTTATATTCTGCTCTTCAGCTAAAACTAACACTCCAATAATATAAATAGCTACGCTCCATATTATACAACCACTAAAGCTATTCACGAATCCTGACAATACAGAGTTTTGATTTGATAAAAACATCCCTAATGATGTCGGAGAATATTGGATACTTTCTTTTAAATATAGTGATACTATTAATTTTAATAAAACTTCTAATAATACAGGCATATAGGCATAAAAACCAATAATCATTAATTTTCTAAATTCAATATGAATGTCATTCACTATTAAAGCAATATAATTAATAATAGAATTAATTAAAACACCCATTAATGGTGAAAATATACCTGCTACTACCGCAAAAGCCAAAACAATTGTTTTTACATACTCCATGTTATTTTTTAGTAAAACCTTTTCACCTACAGTCAAAACTGTACATACAGATAAAATAACCGAAAAACAACTTATAAAAAGAAGAGGCAACAAAGCATTGCTTTCTGTTAACCTTTTCTCAAATACTTGTTTAGGTGAAAAAAATATATTAATAAAATTCATCATATTTACAAAAATTCTCCTTTAATATAATTCTATATTTCATCCTATTTATTCATCCATTCAATAATCATAGGAGAAATGTATGCCTCTAAAATACCCGCGATCACAAACAAAAACAGCGAAAATATAATCATTGAAATTATATTTTTTATATGCACTATGAAAAGAACTTTTTTGTTTTTTAATATGGAGTAAATAAAATAAAGAGGATATAGACCAACTGCACCTATCAAATTAATTGCTGGAATTTCAAAAACACCATGAGTTAATATACTACCTAAAGCAAATCCATATGAATGAATAGAACTAATTCCAGCAAACGTCACCCCTAAGAAACAACCATTTATAAATAAATACCAAATTGTAGTTAGTGAAAATGATAATATACCACTACCTAAATACATCGCGCTTTTTAAATTATGATCTATATAATACAAAAAACTGTGAGGCACAGCTATTTGCTTATCTATTTTAATTCCGATACTCTCAGATAGACTAAAACCTATAAAAAATGAAATTATATACAATATTAAAGATAATGAAAAAAGCTTATAAATAGTATTTTTAACAAACCATCTACTGTTTAGTTTTTTTATATTAAATAGTTCCATTAATGTTTTCACCTGTAGTAATATTTATTAATGCTTCTTCAAAAGAATTACTATTCTTTAAAGTAGAGATTGCTCCTTCATAAATCAAAGCGCCTTGATTTATAATAATAACTCGATCACAAATATCTTCTACAATATCTAAACGATGTGAAGATAATAAAATTCCAGTTGATTTATCTTTTGCTAAATGAACCAAAAATTCTTTTGTGGTTTTAGTTGCCAAAGCATCATACCCATTCATTGGCTCATCAAGCAATAAATAATTAGGTGAATCAAGAACCCCTAATATTAAAGATACTTTTTGCTTCATACCATAAGATAGATTTTTAACATATTCATCTTTTTTATCTAATAAAGAAAAAGATTCTAACAGAGGATTCACTATTTCTAATATTTTTTTAGTACTTAATGAATGTAACCGTCCCATAAAAATAAAAGTTTCTAATACAGTTAACATGTTATATACATATAAATCATTAGGTATATAACTTATATGATGATATTTATATAAGTTAACATTATCTACGGTAATAACATTTCTAGGTGATTTTTGAAGGCTACTTAAACATTCCAATAGAGTGGTTTTACCTGCTCCATTATGTCCCAATAAGCCAACAATTTCCCCTTGTTTTAATGAAAATGAAATTGAATCTAATGCTTTCACATCTGTATTTGCATACTGATGTGTTAACTTATTTACAATTAACACTTAACTTTCCATCCCTTCCATAAAGGTGCTTTTAAAATTAAGAAAATAATTAAACACCAAATTACTGTTGTAATCGCAATGATTTTTAAAAATGAAAGTAAAAATATAGACAAAGTAATCTTTTCAGCAAATAGAAAGACAACTTTTACTCCAATAAAACTAATATTTATCATTTCATAGGAACGAATAAATATATTCTCAGTTACATGACCTAAAAATGACGTATTAATTTGATCTTTACTTTCCCAAGTGAAATTAGGAAAACATACACTTCCAATTAAAAAACTCAAAGTTCCAGTTAAACAAATACAAAATGCACTAATAAATAAAACAATTGAACCTAAGTAAGAACTATTTAAATAAATTGACAGTAGAATAGTAGACAAAATTAAAACTGAAAATAAAATCAGAAAATGTAGTAACCCTTTTGCCCAATAAATAAAATAAGGGTTCTTCAATTTCGAATAGTAGACAAAAATCCAATTTCTCTCAAAATCTAAGCTACAGATCTTTCCCAACCCCATAGTTAACAAAGCTGCTAAAATCATTTGATGAATTAAAATCAGTAAAATGAAAAGCCCTTGATGTTTATTAGCTGAAAAATTTTGAGAAAGAGCAATTAATATTCCTAAAAAGGCAGATGACGAAATAAGACCGGCTTTAATAAAACCTAATGATAAATTTTCTCCTCTAATTAATAAAAGCAAATCTTTTAAAATAAGACTACGCACTTTAGAGTATGTTTTTTCCAACATAAATAATTTACTAAGATATTTTCCTTTATTCGGGAGAAAGTGATCATTATTATTCAATTTGTATAATTCTAATTGATCTTTATATCGATGTAATAAACTCAATATTATAAGGCTTAAAACTAGTATTATGATAATCATCACTATATGAGAATAATATATAAAATACGGATTAAAATTCGATGTACTTAATATATTTATCCAGGCATTTAAAATATTTCTATCTTTAATATAAGAAACTATAGTAAAAGATATAACGCCAGTACACAAAAGTTGAAAACCCAAAAACAAAATCTTTGTATAAATTGAAAAACAATCCGCTGTCTTATTCCCAAATATATACATTAATATCATCGTTATCATTCTAACTAAAAGAGCTAAAATAGGTATACTAAAAATCCCCAAAAACCAACTCAATGGGATTTCCAGATTAAAAGCCCTAGTTATTGAAAAATACATTCCTATATGAAAAGGAATAACTAAGATAATTATTTCCAAGAAAAAAGCATCCACAAGCTTTGCAAAATGAATGCTAAAAGAACCCAAATTCCTTAGCCTCAACAACTTATAATCATTAGAAAAAAATGATCGAATGTATACTTCCCTAAATGAATTTCCTATTAAATAAAAAAACATTAATAGATAATATAAACAAAATAGCTTTTCCATTAAACTTAGAGAAATATTAATATCATTCATTTTAAATAAATAAATAAATATTGATAATAAAAAGTAATAACTAATGCTCAACAAAATTGAGACAGTAATAATAGTATTTAAGATTTTTTTGGAACTTAAAACTACATAAGGATTAAAACGACTAATAATCCAGCGGAAATGTAAAATATGCTGCATTAAAACAAGAACAAATATTCTCTTTATTACCTCCATACAAACCTCCACTAAATAAAAATACAGAAAGTCTATGATAATAATCATAGACTTTCTGTTTCATTGGTTACCAAGCTATAGCAGCCGCCCGTGCAAAGCCTTTAATTTTTTTCTTAATCATATACGCGACTACACCAGCACCAATTGCAAGTGGTCCAACGGCTCCAGCAATAATAGCATATAATGCCCAAGCATCAGCACCAGCCATTGCTGCATTATATACCTTTTCAGAAGTATCCCAACTTGTATAGAAAGTATCTGCGATTTGGAAAATAGGATCTAAAAATTCCATCTATTTTATCCCCCTCTCTTATAAAATAAAAGTTGTCTACACAAATAAAAATTATATCCGCGATTATTTGAATTCTAATATATAAATAATAAATTTCAGATTTGTGTAGTAATAAAATAAAAACAGAAATAACTTATATTTTTTAAAACAAGAAACAATTTATTATCACAAAATAAATATTTTGAAATATAATTAAACCTTATTTTTATTCCATTACTACAAAAACCTCTATTTTTTATACATTTAAAATAATAGTTTTTAATCTTTGTATTGAGCACATTAACTATTAATTATTTTTAATAAACATAATTAAATCAATAAAAAGTAAAATATACATAATCAATCTACTTTCAATCCGATTGATTTTAACATATCAATTGGATCTTTTAATTTAAACATTAATACTTTCTATGAAATCTATAACATATTTTCTTCTGTTTATCATGGTACTCCTTTAACAACTTTTAAAATAATAACACTTAATATATAAAAAATACACTTCAATTTTGTCTTATACAATGGACCTTTTTACTATTAATAATGTTAAATTTACGTAACTACTCAGCTTAATTAGGAAAAAGGGCATACCAAATACATGTTTTTCATTCGAAAACATGAAAAAGAAAAGACTCCAATAAGAGAAAGAATCTAGATCCAACAGAGAGTTTCTCTTATTCAGTTGTGCGATTCCAAGGAACCGTTCCGGTTTCTATAACCTGGCCTATTGCTTGTAAGACAGATTGTTTTTGTTTTTTCATGGTACTCATATAGCTTCGTATCTGACAAAAAGATTCTGCGCCTTTCTTGCTTCGAAAAGTCCCAGACACTTTCTGTTTGACCTTCGTCATTCGAATATCCCGTTCGGCTTGATTGTTGTCAAATGGAATGTCTGGATGTTCCAAGAATGCTAGAATTCTATCAGCATATTTGACGAAGCGATTCCATAAATTTGGGGTTTGTGTAGTAACAGAACAGAAACAGCAATAACCTACGTTTTTACTTCAAAGTAGCTAACAATAGGTTTTTTTATCAAAAAAAATAAATATTTTGCTGATTAAAAACCCAATATTTATTAAATTTATCAAAAACGGTTATTATTGTTAATTTGATTATAATAATAGTTTTGATAACACAGCATTAACGTATTCAAGCTTTATTTAACACTGTTTTTATTGTTATCAAAAATCTTCATTTTTGATAATGTGATTAAACCTTATTGCCGTTCTTGTTCCATTACTACACAGACTCCAAGAACTCGTATCGTTACAGATGCAACAGGTGCACTTTGGAAAGAACATGGTTACTGTTTTACATAACAAGGGAACAGAGAGAAGGGTTATGTTACAGGAAGAGGATAAAATACGTTTATTTACGTACTATAAAACGATACCTGAACCCGTTCGTCCTAGATATCATAGTACGGATCCTTTATTGGTCGCATTTGATTTTAAACGAGGCACATTTCGGTGGGTGTATGACAATAATGCTCCGAAAGCACTAACAGCCATTGCTGTACAAAAGATGATTCGATTAGAAGTAGCCAGGGCGCAACTGAGAAAAGGAATTTCAGCACAACACTTGCGGAATACTTATATTCTACGCTGTTTGGAACAAAATATATCTACAAACGAGGTTATAAAAAGAACCGGATTCCTTTCTCATCTATCATTAAAGCGCTACACAGAGTATAAGAATCAAAATGCAAATAAAGTGAAATAATCAAGCAGGAACGGGCAGTGATTTTCCAAAGAACTGCCTCAGATTCGCCGGATTTTGAGGTAGGAGCCTGATTAACCGTTCATGCGGAATTAAAAATAATCTCTTTCTATGGCATACTAAGATGGTATTCGTTTATCTTTAGCAATGTAACGATTGGACCTCTTGCACTGGAGAAAGGATAGCCATTATCACTATTCTTTTTATACATTAATAATCAATGGATCGAAAGATATAAAACATGATACACACGAAAAACTCCCTCATTCATGATACAAATGAGGGAGTAAAAGGTAGTACAGTATCGGTTATACTGAGTGTAGCATAACTAGGGTGTGTCTAAAAACTATTTCTATGATAGGATTACCTCAAATCATTTAGAGAGGGGTATTTTCTATGACGCCACGCCGCTACGAACTTACAAATGAACAATGGGAACAAATCAAAGACTTTTTCCCACCGTATTTTACTGGTCGTCCGCCTAAAAGGAGTAATCGTGAAATGTTCAATGCTATTTTATGGATAGCTAGGAGCGGCGCTCCCTGGCGTGATTTGCCGGACCATTACGGATTATGGAAAACCGTGTATGCTCGCTTCTGCAAATGGCGTGATGAAGGTGTCTTACTGACTATTTTTCAAGAATTAAATGCTGAACCGGATCTTGAAAACCTCAGCATAGATTCAACCAGTATCAAAGCGCATCAACATAGTGCTGGTGCAAAAAAAAGGCTGTAAATCATGAGTGTCATCAGCATATTGGCATGAGTCGCGGTGGAAAAACTACCAAAATCCATGCAATTGTTGATGGTTTAGGCAACCCCATTTTATTTCATTTGACTGGCGGAAATATTTTTGATAGCACTCCTGTTTGCGAGCTTTTGGATGAAATACCGATTAAGGGCAGCAATATTCTTGGTGACAAGGCCTATGGTTCTCATACGATTCGTAACTATATTACCGATCATGAAGCAACCTATACCATTCCACCCAGGTCAAATGCGAAAGCTCCTTGGAATGTGGATTGGTATTTATATAAAGAACGCCATTTAGTGGAGTGTTTTTTCAATAAAATCAAGCATTTCCGTAGAATCGCAACACGTTATGATAAGCTGGCATCTTCTTTTTTAGCCTTTGTGTATATCGCTGCCATTTTTCGATTAACACAATGAACAACAGTTTTTAGACACACCCTAGATTCATTACCACTATATTTTTTTGAATTTTCTATCCACCGATAAAGATTCGTTCTTTTGGTTTAGATGATCCAGTAGGTCCAGCAGGAACAACTGCCCCTTTGAAAAAGTGCACCATACATCTTAACGGTCTAACATATGGCGTATTTCCGACATATCCATATTCGTAAACTTTGCAATATCTTCTATATCCATGCCATTTTTATGCATACCCTGAATCAGTTGAATTTTCCCTTTTTCCATACCTTTTTCCATACCTTCTTCTATACCAACCTCACGAGCATGTGCTAATTTCGCTTGTTCATCAAATAATACTTTTTCTCGTGCTTCATATGCGAGACGGAACGAACTACTCTGACTCATATTTTCCCATTTGTGGATTGCCTTTTGTAACATCGGGTCTTGTTTCATGGCGATGTCCTCCAACGTGTGGGTTAAATGTTCATCTTCATGCGCTGGTAATAAGAGTAACCAACGAGCGAATTCATTTTCCCACGGATTAATTTTTTCTTCTCTCCATTGTTGTAACAATTTAGGAATCTCAATGAAATGGATTTCTAAATCATCGAGTAACACTTCCTTCTGCTGCCTGCTCCAAAACTGTCCGACTGTATGCATATCATCATAATGAGGAAAGAGCTTAAAGTCTAATAGATTGATGGCAATGGTTTTTCGCAAAGAGCGGTAAGGCATACCTTGCTCTAATTGAGATGTATATAATTTACTCCAATAGTACAAGGAACGTTTCAGAATCTCTTGTGTATTTCGCAACTGAATTTCAATATTGACTTTTGTTTCATCTTGGAGTGTCGCTAATATATCTAGTATGGATAATTTATCTTCTTCATATTCTTTATGCAAATGTGGGTCTTCAATTTTTAGAGATACAATCGGTGTAGATAAGGATTCATGTAAAATCGCATTTAAGAAAGAAATCAATAATTCCTCTTGTCCTTGTACACCAAATAATTGCTTGAAAGCAAAATCGACTCGCAAATTCACTAAAGGCTGATTCATAAAGTGAGTCACCTTTCATATTTCATATTTCATATTCTATATGATTTTTTGTTAATCCCTTTTGTCGGGGGATGGGCAAAGAACCTATATGTCTATTGTATCGGAGAAAGGAGGGAAGACGCAACCCTTGTTAGCTTTGGTTGAGTTTTTTTTGTTTTTATAAACAATACGGTACGTAAAATTATAATATGTTCCCTAAACATGCACATATTCTTTATTTCCTGTACCCTTTCTACCCGGATATTCCCTCCGTTCTCTTTAAACATCCTTATCAGTTGTTACTCGACGCGTTCGTCTTATTACATCGAAATGCATTCATTGTGTCGTTTCCTTTTGTTAGAAAGGAACCTGAGTATATATTTTTTATAATCTCCACAAATAAACTGGATGTTTTTACTATTTTTTAATAAAAAGAATAAGCTGATGGAATACATGGATTAACGATGAATTGTCAAATGAGGAAAATAATAATACACCGCTCGGTGTTTCAACTCTTCATACGTGTATAATTTTTGTTTATCAAATAATTTCAGATGTTTCTATCTATAGTATGGTAACAGCTCTTCTCCAATATTCCGTATACGATACCGACGCGTTTGTCTGATGATAGGTGGCTGAGTAGTTACAAATATTTCATGCATCATGCTCCTCGAATCATTTTTCTTACATTTTAATTTCACTTGGAAAATTTTTCAACAGAATCGAAAATTAAATAAAGCATAGTCATTCACCATGGTTGGCTGGTGAATGACTATGCTCCTAGTTACTTTATAAATAATTGAAAGTTGTATTTTAGTTTTCTTTATTTTTTTTATTACGTCTTGCTAATACTAGTGCAAAGAAAGCACCAGCAAGTAATACAAATCCAATCAGCGGAAGTTTTGAAACAGAACCACCAGTTTGTGCAATTTCATGTTTTGGTTGTTCTGGCTTCACTTTAAACTTAACTGTTTGACTTTCATCGTTAATGTCAGCGTGAACTGCTACCATGTTGCCCTCATATAATAAGTCTTCAAATACTACTACTTCTTTTCCTTGTAGTTCAGAAGCATCAAATGTGAAGTCTAGTGTAATGGAACCGTCTTTCTTCTCCGTAGTAAACTTAGCTTCGGCTGTTACTTCTTTACCCCCAACTAATAGAGGTTTATTTGTAGCTTTATCCATTAACTTACCTTTGACAGTGTATTCTTTCCCTACAATTAGATCCGTATACTCCACTTTATCTTGAATCGTTACAAGCTTACTTGCATCTAGCCCTTTAGAACCATCCGCTTTGTTTGTCGCTGTTGTTTTTACGGCTGGGTCCACAAATTTCACTGTTTGACCTTTATCTTCCATGTCAGCATGAACTGCTACCATGTAGCCCTCATATAATAGGTCTTCAAATACTACTACTTCTTTTCCTTGTAGTTCAGAAGCATCCAATGTGAAGTCTAGTGTAATAGAACCATCTTTCTTCTCCGCAGTAAACGTAGCTTCGGCTGTTATTTCTTTGTCATCAACTGTTAATGGTTTGTTTGTAGCTTTATCCATTAACTTACCTTTTACAGTGTATTCTTTCCCTACAATTAGATCCGTGTATTCCACTTTGTCTTGGATCGTTACCGTTTGATTTGTGTGCATTTCTTTTATACCGTCTGCTTTGTTTGTCGCTGTTGTTTTTACTGTTGGGTTCACAAATTGAATTGTTTGATCTTTGTCTTCGATGTCAGCATGCGTCGCTACTACACTATCAGCGTATACTACGTCTTCAAATACTACTACTTCTTTTCCTTGTAGTTCAGAAGCATCCAATGTGAAGTCTAGTGTAATCGAACCGTCTTTCTTCTCCGCAGTAAACGTAGCTTCCGCTGTTATTTCTTTACCCCCAACTACTAGAGGTTTATTTGTAGCTTTATCCATTAACTTACCTTTTACAGTGTATTCTCTCCCTACAATTAGATCCGTGTATTCCACTTTATCTTGGATCGTTACAGTTTGATTTGTGTGCATTTCTTTTATACCGTCTGCTTTGTTTGTCGCTGTTGTTTTTACTGTTGGGTTCACAAATTGAACTGTTTGACCCTTGTCTTCGATATCAGCATGCGTCGCTACTACACTATCAGCGTATACTACGTCTTCAAATACTACTACTTCTTTTCCTTGTAGTTCAGAAGCATCCAATGTGAAGTCTAGTGTAATCGAACCGTCTTTCTTCTCCGCAGTAAACGTAGCTTCCGCTGTTATTTCTTTACCCCCAACTACTAGAGGTTTATTTGTAGCTTTATCCATTAACTTACCTTTTACAGTGTATTCTCTCCCTACAATTAGATCCGTGTATTCCACTTTATCTTGGATCGTTACAGTTTGATTTGTGTGCATTTCTTTTATACCGTCTGCTTTGTTTGTCGCTGTTGTTTTTACTGTTGGGTTCACAAATTGAACTGTTTGACCCTTGTCTTCGATATCAGCATGCGCCGCTACTACACTATCAGCGTATACTACGTCTTCAAACACTACTACTTCTTTCTCTTCTAAACCAGTCGCATCAAATGTGAAGTCTAACGGAATAAAACCGTTTGCTTCTGTTGGTACAAGTTTCGATTCCGCTGTTACTTCTTTCCCATCTACAAGTAATGGCTGGTTCGTAGCTTTATCCATGAGTTTCCCTTTTACCGTGTACTCTTTCCCTACAACTAAGTTTTCGTATGTCACATTGTCTTGGATTGTGACAGATGTAGTTGTGTGTAATTCTTTAGAACCATCCGCCTTGTCTGTCGCTGTTGTTTGTACGGCTGGGTTCACAAATTTCACTGTTTGGCCTTTATCTTCGATGTCAGCATGTGTGGCAACATTTGAATCGCCATACCATACATCCTCAAACACGACTACTTCTTTCTCTTCTAAACCAGTTGCATCAAATGTGAATTCTAACAGAATAGAACCGTTTGCTTCTGTTGGTACAAGTTTCTCTTCCTTTACTACTTCTTTCCCATCTACAAGTAATGGCTGGTTCGTAGCTTTATCCATTAATTTTCCTTTTACCGTGTACTCTTTTCCTACAACCAAGTTTTCGTATGTCACATTGTCTTGGATTGTGACAGATGTAGTCGTGTGTAATTCTTTTGTACCATCCGCCTTGTCTGTCGCTGTTGTTTGTACGGCTGGGTTCACAAATTTCACTGTTTGGCCTTTATCTTCGATGTCAGCATGTGTGGCAACATTTGAATCGCCATACCATACATCCTCAAACACGACTACTTCTTTCTCTTCTAAACCAGTTGCATCAAATGTGAATTCTAACAGAATAGAACCGTTTGCTTCTGTTGGTACAAGTTTCTCTTCCTTTACTACTTCTTTCCCATCTACAAGTAATGGCTGGTTCGTAGCTTTATCCATTAATTTTCCTTTTACCGTGTACTCTTTTCCTACAACCAAGTTTTCGTATGTCACATTGTCTTGGATTGTGACAGATGTAGTCGTGTGTAATTCTTTTGTACCATCCGCCTTGTCTGTCGCTGTTGTTTGTACGGCTGGTTTCACAAATTTCACTGTTTGACCTTTATCTTCGATGTCAGCATGTGTGGCAATATTTGAATCGCCATACCATACATCCTCAAACGCTACTACTTCTTTTTCTTCTAAACCAGTCGCATCAAATGTGAAGTCTAACGGAATAGAACCGTTTGCTTCTGTTGGTACAAGTTTCGCTTCCGCTGTTACTTCTTTCCCATCTACAAGTAATGGCTGGTTCGTAGTTTTATCCATTAGTTTCCCTTTTACCGTGTACTCTTTCCCTACAACTAAGTTTTCGTATGTCACATTGTCTTGGATTGTGACAGATGTAGTCGTGTGTAATTCTTTTGTACCATCCGCCTTGTCTGTCGCTGTTGTTTGTACGGCTGGTTTCACAAATTTCACTGTTTGACCTTTATCTTCGATGTCAGCATGTGTGGCAACATTTAAATCGCCATACCATACATCCTCAAACGCTACTACCTCTTTCTCTTCTAGACCAGTTGCATCAAATGTGAAGTCTAACGGAATAAAACCGTTTGCTTCTGTTGGTACAAGTTTCGCTTCCGCTGTTACTTCTTTCCCATCTACAAGTAATGGCTGGTTAGTAGCTTTATCCATTAACTTACCTTTTACCGTGTACTCTTTACCTACAACTAAGTTTTCGTATTTCACATTATCTTGGATTGTGACAGATGTAGTTGTGTGTAATTCTTTTGTACCATCCGCCTTGTCTGTCGCTGTTGTTTGTACAGCTGGTTTCACAAATTTAATTGTTTGACTTTCATCGTTAATGTCAGCATGTGTTGTAACTGTTTTTCCTGCTTTAATTAAATCTTCAAATACTACTACTTCTTTCTCTTCTAAACCAGTCGCATCAAACGTAAAGTCTAATGTGATAGAGCCAGTTGGTCTTTCAGGTGTAAGTTTCGCTTCCGCTATTACTTCTTTTCCACCTACAACTAGTGGTTTATTCGTTTCTTTATCCATTAACTTACCTTTAACTAGGTACTCTTTACCTACTAATAGGTCTTTGTACTCTACTTTGTCTTGGATCGTTACAGTTTTATTTGCGTGCATTTCTTTTGTACCGTCATACTTATCAGTTGCTGTTGTTTTAATAGAAGGAAGCTTTTCATCTTCCACTGTTTGCTGGATGATTTTCCTATTTTTTGATAATTCAAAAGTAAATTCAGTCTCGTTGATCAAGTAACCTTCCGGAGCAATCGTTTCGCGGTATTTGTACCTACCAAACGGAAGATTTTCAAATGTGGCAATTCCTTTTTCATCAGTTTTCCCTGTTGCAACTTTTTGACCTTGCTCGTTGTAAATCGTAAATTCTGCGTTTGGAAGCTTAGTATTTCCGTCCGCGGCATCCACTTTCGTAATTTCCATAGAACCTCGATTGGGTTTGTTTTCTACTGTAATCTCTATAGCTTCGCCTTTATTTTCGGAAATTTCAATCTCATTTGGTTCTGTATTTAGTTCATATCCTTCAGGTGCTTTTGTTTCCGTTAGTAAGTATTTTCTGTATTTCAAACCCTTAACTAATACACTCCCATATTTATCCGTAGTTATATTTTCTTGTACAACTTTTTTAGTATCTTTTTCAACTAGCTTAAATTCAGCCCCTCCTAAGTATTTCATAGAGTCATCTGCATCTCTTTTTAAAATTTTTAATGATCCAAGTTCCCCGCTCCCAGTTCCACCTGCACTAAATTTGGCTTCATAAACTTTAGATTCTTCTTTAAAGAATTCCGTTCCTTCCAGTTGAGCTCTATTATGATATTTTTTAGCTTTAAAGCCATCTAATATTTTAGTTTGATAGGTTACCTGAACCCCCTCTTCATTTAAATTACCAAGGCTAATGCTAAATGCCTGCTCACCTTTGCTATCCCTGTCTTTTATTTGAATACCCGGCTCTACCTTCTTCTCATCTATTATCCAACCCTGAGAACCCCATTTTCCCCTGATCACACTTACAGAGTCCTTAATTAATTCGTGGTTTTCCCCGACAAAGTCAGTGAATACCGCATTATTAATCGATGTCATTTTTCCATTCATTTTGATAGTCCAGTTGATAATCTGTTCATCCCTAGGATCTGCCTTTCCATCGCTCTTTTGTATATCCCAATCCCATGGAGCTACATGAGGGGGGGCTGGCTCTCCTGGTGGTCCAGGTGGCCCAGGAGGCGGCGGCGGTGCGAATCGAACAGGGATAGCGATAGTGTTCTGTGCGAAAACAACATTTACTGGCTCTCCTGCCTTTACTATTTTCTCATTCCACTTTAACGTTAACTTTAACTCACCCTGTACATTAGATTTTTGTACTTCTTCTGTGAAAGTTAAGGTGACTGTATTATTGTCTGAATTCGTTATCGCGTTAGCCTGAACAGCACCAGTAGGTGTACGCACATCAAACTGAATACCCGTCGGTACTTTTAATTCCTTAGGAACTTGTATAATCATTTTATCGTTCTTTTTGACATCCTTACCATTCGGAAGCTTCCATTTAAACTTTGCCGTGATACTTTCATGAATAGAAAATTCCTTTTTCTCTTTTCCATCCTTATCCAAAAGTTCCACTTTTGTAATATATTCCATACCATATGTTTTTTCTTCATCTTCAGCTTTAATCACGTTCAGAGGGAACGCATTGCTAAACATGATTAATACCATGAGTACTTTTAGAAAATTTTTCATTACACATCTCCTTTTAAATTGAATATTAATTTAAACAGATATTTTAACATTATTATTTATTTTTATATTGGAAACATATTAGCATCCTCCTTCCTTGAAGTTAATAGTTTAAAAGATGGTGGCATAGTATAAAACCAGAAAAAATTACCAAAAAACAAAATTAATGAAAAAATATTTCATCGGTTGTAAGTATACAGGCATCTGCTGACGCTTACATTTTCATCATTCTTAAAAAGTACTTTTAAAAAGTACTTTTTTGTTCTTGTGCAAAGTTTGGCTCTGGTGCAAATAAACGAAGATACTTGCAAGTAAGCTCTAAACCTTGAATATACCGATAGTATTACTCTATAAAAGGTGTGTGATCAGTATGGAAAGGAAAAATCTATTCAAGTGGAAACATGATCAGCCAGATATCATTTTATTAACTGTACGTTGGTACCTGCGGTACAACCTCAGCTTTCGCGATTTGTTGGGAATGATGGAAGAAAGAGGATTATCCTTAGCCCATACAACCATTATGCGTTGGGTTCATCAATATGGGCTGGAGTTGGATAAGCGTATCCGACAGCAAACAAACGATTCATGGAGGGTTAACGAAACGTGTATAGAAGTAAAAGGACAGTGGATGTATTTATATCGCGTCGTTGATTCTGAAGGAAACACGGTTGATTTTTATCTGAGTAAAACGAGAAATCATAAGGCTGCAAAGCGTTTCTTCAAGAAAGCTCTGCAGTCTCTTCATGCTTCTAAACCTCGTGTGATTACAGTTGACAAAAATCCAGCTTATCCAATCGCTATTGAAAAACTGAAGAATGAAAAAAAGATGCCTGCAGGCATCCAAACGAGACAACTCAAATATTTAAATAACATTGTGGAACAAGATCATCGTTTTATTAAAAGACGGATACACTCTATGTTGGGATTCAAATCATTCCAAACGGCTGTGTCTATCTTAAGTGGTGTAGAAGCGATGCATATGATTAAAAAAGAACAAATTGCTTTGTGGGATCTTATATTATCCCCTTAAGGCCTAGTCACAGGGTTACTGATCTAGTCCGTCAGATAAATACCAATAAGTGTAAATGATATAATTATAATAATTTTCAGTTTTTCGTTGGTGGTTCTCTTTAATTAAAATTATAATAGTAGTAAACTACGCAAATTAGAAGGAGAACCTATGAAGAAGAATTGGAATGAAGACGAGCTTTTAACAGACTTTTTATTAATGCCAAATGAACTACATGTATCTATGGTGAATAAAACAGAGGCAAATCGTTTAGGATTTGCTTTGTTATTAAAATACTTCCAACAGGAAGCTAGATTTCCTAGTACAAAACAAGATGTTCCCAAAGTAATTATTGAATATATAGCTAAGCAATTAGATATTTCACCTGAGCGTTTTAAAGAATATCGCTGGGGTGGAAAAGAAAAGACTTATACTCGACATCGAAAAAATATAAGGGATTTCTTTGGTTTTCAAGAACTTACACGTACAGACAATGAACGCTTTGAACAATGGCTAGTAGAACAAGTTCCCTTTACCCATGATACGGATTACTTAACAAACCAAGCATACAGTCTTTTTCGCAAATGGAAAGTGGAACCCCCTTCTATCGGGAGTTTAAAGCGAATGATTGATTCTGCTATCGATACTTTTGAAAAGAATTTGTATCAGGACACCTATCAACAATTATCTTCTAAGACATGTGCTCGTTTAGATGCTTTATTAGAATCACATGATAATGTAATCTTAAATGAAGAAGAAAGTGATATTTTAGCTTTTCGACAACTACTATCTTCTCCCCGCAAACCCGGTGTCAATACGATGGAAATGGAAGTCAAAAAATTATTGGCTATTAGACATCTTCAAATTCCAAATGAACTATTTCACAATTTGACTCCAAAATTAATAAAGAAATATCGACTTCGTGCAGCCACTGAGACAGTAACAGAATTACGCGCACATCCAATATCTATTCGCTACACCTTACTTGCTATCTTATTTTATCATCGCCAATCTGAAATCATCGATTATCTAGCTGACTTGTTAGATGAAATCACGCTTAAGTTTGGGAATAAAGCGAAAAATACAACTCGTAATGAAACAGTGGCAGAATTAGAAAAAGTGCAAGGAAAAAATAAACACATTCTTAATTTGTTAAAAGCAACTGTTGATCACCCAAATGGAATCATTCAGGATACATTATATCCAATTGTAAACTCTTCCACCATTCGAGATATTATCAAAGATATGTCGAGAAACAGTCGAGAGTATAAAGAAAAAATTGTAACTACTCAGCTTAGTTAAGAAAAAAGGCATATCAAATACATGTTTTCCATTCGAAAACATGAAAAAGAAAATACTCCAATAAGAGAAAGAATCTAGATCAAATAGAGAATTTCTCTTATGAAGTTGTGCGATTCCAAGGAACCGTTGTTTTGTGCAAGCAGAAAGTACAGAGAAATGCAGAGAAAAGTGCAGAGGCTTGCAGCTACCTTTTTAAATCTCGATTTTAGTATTTCCAGAAGATAAGGCATTTCGCAAACGATAACTTTCGCCTGTAAATGCAATGATATGAGCATGATGGACCAAACGGTCCACCAATGCAGAAGTAAGCCGGTTATCACCAAATATACGATTCCATTGACCAAATTCTAAGTTTGAAGTAACTATGACACTTTTTTGTTCGTAACAGTCAGCAATAATATGGAATAGGAGCTCCGCTCCTTGCTTTTGAAAGGGTACATAACCTAGTTCATCTAAAATTAATAAATCACAGGCTTCAATTTGCTTCTTGATACGGGTTAAATTCCCTTGTTTTAAAGCCTCTTCTAATAGGCCTACTAAATCTGCTACACGGAAAAACTTCACTTGATATCCCTGTTCACAAGCCTTCAAACCTAATGCTGTAGCTAAATGCGTTTTCCCAGTTCCAGGAGATCCAAGTAACAAAAGATTTTGTTTCCCTTCAAAAAATCGCAATTCACAAATGTGTTCTTGACTCGTTGTAGATGGCAGATGAATTTGTTCGCTCCATTCATAATTCTTGAGCCATTTTAACTCTCGAAATTTCGCTTTTTTGATTAAGTTTGCTACTTTTTTCGTTTGACGAGATTCAATCTCTATATTGAAAATATCCCGTAGAAATTGTTCTTTGGTTTCAAAAGATATTTCATCATAATGATCCATGATATAACTTAAATACAATGATTTACAGGCGTCTTGCAGATTTCGTTGTATCATAATGAGAATGAACCCCTTTCTAAAGTTGGACAAAGCTTTCGATCATATTGCTGAAGATCTGTTTCGTAATCTATTAAAACAGATGGCGTATGGTTTTCTTTCCATTTTTGTGGATACGTCACTTGTTTGGTTTGCAATATGATATCGAGTTCGTGAGGGGCTTTTTTCAACCATTCTTCATTCTCTAACAGTAGGTGTAGCTGCTGTAATGAGTATTTTTGAATTAAATATTTTAACCCTGTTAAACAAGCTTTTCTTTCATCCTTATGAAAGAGCAGATAATCTTGAACCCGCTGAGGTAAATATTTAAAGAATCTCGAATAACGAACAACACGTGGTTTCCTTCCCCAATCTTCAAAAATTTCTTCCCATGGAATCGGTCTATTCGTGTGCATATACGGTCTGTATTCTGTGAAAATGTTCTCACCTTCCGATGTATAACACGTAAATTGATCCCATTCCTTTTTAATAATAATTACTTGTTTTACATTCGTTTTACGTAAAACAAAACGTTCTTGATCCACTGTGATTTCTCCATATTTATTTACCGTTGTTGTGTCCATTGAGAAGACCGTTAGGTCTTCCAAAGGTAATGGCTTCAACGCAGCCTTATCATCCTTCCAAAGGTCTTCAATCATGACTTCCTTCTCATAATGTAGACGTTTTTGATCTTCCATTGCTTGTACTTCTAACCACTGTGCGAGTTGGGAAAAACTCTCCATAATCGGAGCGGTCGTAAACCAATTGTTTCGTGTATAACTGACTTTCCGTTCAACGTTCCCCTTTTCGTGTCCACTATAAGGATTACAAGGTTGCACTTCAAAGTTATAATACATTTGAAATTGCAAAAATGCATCCGTATAAGTTCGATTATCGCCTTTTCCTACTGTGACTACAGCGGCAGATAAGTTATCAATTCGAAGATGTGTTGGTACACCACCAGCTTGATGAAATAATTGTTTTAAGCCTTCTAAAAAGCATTCCGTATTTTCAGATGGTAATGGATATACAAATGCTGCATTACTGTAAGGAAAGCTCAGTAAAAGTGCTTTAATGTCTTTGTATGCACCGTTTTTTACAACTGTCATATTCCCAAAATCTACTTGGGGTATGGCAACCAAAAGCGAAATATGGGGCCATATGCAAATATATTCCAATTTATAAAGGGCATGTGAAGAAGTTTTTATTCGCCACATACCCTTTTTGTTAATTAGCTACTTGGTAAATTGGCATATCAAACTGTAAATCCGGTGGCTGTCTATTTGGATCAATTCCATATTTGCCAAACCGATTCACATGAGCTGTGATATATGGACTTAGTTCGCTTAATACTTCTTCGTCCAATTCATTTCCGTCTTGCCGATAAGCATGTAACACTTGTGTTAATGCAAATACATTGTAGAAGATTAAACAATTGGCTATTAAATGATTAAACTTAATCACTTTTCTTTGGTTTTCTCTATTATTTTCAGTAATGACTCCTTCTCCGCCAAAAAATAGCCATTTGGTAAACCCATTAAATGATTCACTCTTATTTGTAGCCGTTTGAATGGTACGTCTCAATTGTTCATCAGCTATGTACTTTAATAAAAACATGGTACGAATCACACGTCCTAATTCACGAAACGCTTGATATAATTTGTTTTTCTTACTATAGGTTCCTAACTTATTTAAGATAGTTGAAGGGGTAATTTTTCCTACTTCAATTGACATGGCTACTCGTAGCATATCTTTATAATGGATTTCAATTAAATCCCAATCAATTTCATCGGTAAAAATATCGTCAATATGCTTAAATCGACTTTCTTTATCTGGACGGAACATTTTTAAATCTTTCCAATTTCGAATTCGTGGCATTAACTCGATTCCCATTAAGGTAGATAATCCAAAAATGGTAGCACTTTGTCCTTGTGTATCAGAATGAATGACTTCTGGTTGAATCTCAGAATTGTTATTCATTAAGACATCTAGTATATAAAGTCCTTCCCATACACCACACGGTATAAAATGACTAAATAATGCAATGTAATTATCAGAAACATGATAATAGCCAATTCCCCCATATCCTCCATAACGGATATGCCTCTCAGATAACAAGTTTTGTTCATATAAGGCCCATATTGTTCCATCAGCAGATGCGCTTTTCCCGTCTCCCCAATACTTAGGTAGGCCGAATTTGTTATAGGAATTAATAATGAATTGGATTGCTTGATCTAGATTTTCTGTCGTAATGTGTCTTTGATTTACCCATGAAATTTGCCTTCGGTCCATATTTCCTAATGATCTTGCAGTTTGAACAGGCCCTAGATTACAACCATAGCAAAACACAGTAGTTAAATAGCGTTCAATCGGATCTTCTAATCGAGCCTCATGTTTTGAAATGGGTTTAAAAAATCGAGTCCAGTTTAACCAATGTTCTGTATCACCTAGCATATCTAAAACATTGATGGGAACTAGATTTTGAGCAATATATTTTTCTAAACTTTTTAATTTAGGAGAAGGTTTTCTTTTCTTTGACTTTCCAATAACAATTTCACCATTCTCAATACGCACTTGTTTATTGTATGGAAAAGAAGCATCTGTTTTCTTTGCTATTTTCATAAACCTTTTCCGTAATTGTTTTACATATTCTTTACCTGTAGAGGGGAGATTGTTTTTATGACAAAAATCCAATAATTTTTGTTCATATTCATTCCAAGTGATAAGTTGTTGTCGATAATCAGCGTATTTTTCACTTCCCTCAATGTAAATATCTCCAGATTTTAAACCCCACATAATTTGGGTAAATACACAAGCTTCAAAGTGACGGCGATTCACTTCTTCTGGATAACACCCAGATTTTCGATTTGGAGCTATCCATCTCCACCATGCATCAGGAATCCACGATAAATCGAGTAGAGGTTTTATTTCCTTTTTCCAGTATCCCTTTTTTTCAATACTTACGATAGAAAGAGACTCTTTTCGGGAATTTTGATGAGTTTTTAAAAACGCAATCGCATCTTCTAATCCTTGATCTTGGTTTGTAGAGCGTAGGGAAACCGTGTTTAAAATTTTAAACAACGTAGAACGACTACTTTTATAATAATCCCAGACAAAGACAAAGTAGTTATCACCACTATAAGCAAGATGTGATTCGCAATCATGTAATATCTCCTCATGTCGGTTTCCTACTACTTGTTCAATCGCTTCCATTTTATCTTGAGATTCATTTCCTGAACGATAAGCAAGAATGACATCATGAAGAGTTGTAATTAACAAATCGGTCCGTTTTTGGTTCTTCATTTGATAGTGTTGTAACTGATCACGACTTTTATTACGGGCGGACATCATTCTCTTAACCATCATTTCTCCAATATTATCTAAAACATGGGCGAGTTGAGATTGGATAAAAGAGAGAGCAAGTGCATATCGTTTTTTAGGTTCCATTTTTTTCATTCGTGCTGCATCGAGCGTTTTGGCTTCCGAGGCCATTTGTCGTACTTTAACAGAAGGAATACTCTTCAGTATAGTAGTATTTACTTTTTGATCCATTAACCATTCCATTTGTGCTACTAATTCCCTGAAATGCTTTATAGTAGGACTTTTGGCATCTTGCTTGAGATGATGCCAGGGAGTATACACCGTACCATCATTCGTTTGAAAGAGAGAATCAATCTTATTTTTATCGTTTTCATGTATCGATTGATATATTTGTTCATACACCACATGGTACGATTGAGATCGCAACCTCTTAGCTGTCTCATTTAAAGTAGAAAAAGTAGGTAATTCAAAACGCTGACGAATTAATTCATCTATTGCAGCATTAATGAAATCGGCTGAGTCGTCTTTTGTTGATGATACTTGATTCATTGTATCAGTCATAATTTTTCTAGCTTGGTCATTGAAGAAATGAATGTTTTTATATTCTCTAATCAAGGCATGGTGACGTTTTTGAGTACCTGAGTTATGATATTTCTGTAAATCATTTCGTGATACAAGAGTAAGATTCATTTTTTGAGCAATATGTATGACAATGTCTTCAGGTATTTCTGTTACAGGAAGAAAATATCCTAATCGTTGAAATGTTTTTAGTAAAACGAATAATCCTAATTTAGCTACATCTCCTTTTACATGTGGCTTCATCCAATGAATTTCTTCAATTGTAGGAGAATATAGCTCTTGTAATTCTTTTTGGGATGGATTACTTTTCAGTCGAGGATAAGCTGTATCTTCAATACTAGGCATAAAAAAACTCCTTATATGAATTTAACTACTAATACAATCTTTTATTAGTCCATGTTTCGATAAAGGGTCATTCTAGATACACCGGCTTTTTCGGCAGCCTCTGTGATACTTGTTCCTTGTTCTATTAAATAAAATGCATAACTTAATTTTTCTTTGTCTACAGATGGTCTACCAGGATATTTGCCTCTTTTTTTTGCTGCCAGAATCCCTTCTTTTGTTCGCTCTGAAGTTAAATCTCGTTCAAATTGAGAAATACCAGCAAAAACAGTAAACAGCATTTTTCCATGTGCAGTTGTTGTATCAAGCCAGGACTCTTTTAAGCTTTTTAAATTCGCTTCTTTTCGAGAAATGATCTCGGCAATCTCAATTAAATCCTTTGTAGAACGTGAAAGTCGAGTCAGGTCTGTTACTACTACTGTATCTCCATTACGCAGAAACTCTAACATTCTATTTAGCTCCAGACGATCTCGTTTGGTTCCTGTTACTTTTTCAAAAAACATACGCTCGCACCCAGCGTCTATTAGTTGCTGTTCCTGGCGGTCTAAATTTTGATCAATGGTAGATACCCGCATATATCCAAACTTCATATAATTCCTCCTTTTCTGTTATATTGTATCAAAAACGATATGAAATAGGTATTGTTACAAAATAATTTTGTTACATATTTTTGTGACAGCGAGATTGCTAGTTCACTTGACTTCAGTTCTTGATCCCCACCCCTGTCACAAAAATGGTCGTTTTTGTGACAACGGGAATTTTCATTATCGGGTTTTCTTTAGAAAAAATAAAAAAGAATCCACTATATTTGTAGATTCTTTTGAACTACCAATCAAGAGTTTAATTGGAATATATTTGCATATGGCCCCATATTTCGCTTTTGGTTGTCATACCCCCTGTTGTTTTAGCATTTCCAATTCTAATATTCTTTTCTTCATACATAAAAAGTCTTGTGGTATATCTTCTTGCAGGCCTACCTCTCGTAGTAAACGATAAAAATGATTTCTATGTTTTAACGTAGAACTTCTTTGGCGCATGGCATGTTCAATTTTTTGCAATACCTGCTTACACGAAATACGGTCCATTTCAAAACCCATCTTCTCCCACTTAAAAAATACAGGGGAACCTTGAAAATATACCATCAATATCTCCACAAATGAATCTGTCACAATCGATGTATCTTCTGTCACACATGCATATTTCGTGTCTTCTAAATAGTAGCGCAATACTTTACATAAATCAGAACGAAAACTCCCCTGAAACGAAGGGGTTAGCTCTACATATACCATCTTACATACAACCCTTTCTATTCTGTCAACATAGCTAAGCACTTAAAAATTATAGTAACACTGCTTTTTGGGGACATTGGCTGCAGTTTTCACCTGTTAGGATAAACGATTCGTTATCCACCCAAAGGATTCAAATGTATTCGTATAGATTTCTATCCCCTTAGATGATATACACTAAAAATATATGCTCTACCTGGATATATTCAAGTAGAGCATAACATATACTTTGGACGAAACCGTTAGTTAGATTACATGAATTTTGATACAATCATGGTGCCAAAGGTAATAAAAGCCGCTTGTATCAAAAAGATTACAACAACTGGAATAGAAGATTTTACTGTACTTAATCCGGCTACTGTTCGTAATCCCATCCAAATTAAACATAAATACCATAAATAAAATACCTCAAATGCGCTAGCCATTCCATGGAGTAGTGTACCTTGTTGGAATAATGGGGATAAGTTCGTATATCCTGTTATATTTCCACCAAACATACGTGTTAAAATTGCATTGAATAGATCACCAATAATCAGTACAATACTTGCATACACTATAATAGCAAGTACCATCTTATAAGACGTATCATTTCCAAAAAACATGAGAAAGACTTTATAGATCATTGCTACTAATAAAGTTCCGATAAGCGCCCCGAAAAAACTAGTTCCCATCGCCTTACCTATCATCAATCCCATAGATTCTTGCACATCACCCAGTTGTTTCTGTATTTCTATCATTTCCGCAGTATTTTGAGCGGCATAAGAAGAAATCCCTTTTACAATTGCTTGAAAAAAAACAACTAAAAAGAAAGCACCCCATACTTTTTGTGTGACCTTCAGTTTCGAAAATTGCACACTCGGCGAAAGAAGCATGCCCCCTAATGATGGTCTTTCTTTCCATTTCCCTTTTACTACGTTTGTTTCCATGTTTTACACCCCTCATATTTTATATCCTGTATGGTTGAATAGCATTTCTATCATACAAGTTAATTACTCATAACGTAACGCTTCAATCGGATCTAATTTCGCAGCTTTATTCGCTGGAATTAATCCGAAAATAATCCCCAGTGTCATGGAGAATAGTACGCCGCCAACGACAACTTCCCATGAAACAAGCGGTGGCCACTTCGCAAATGTGGAAACGATATATGCCCCGCCATACCCAAGACCAATTCCGACTAAACCACCTAGAAGCGTTAACATAACTGCTTCAATTAAAAACTGTAATAAAATTTTACTACGCGTCGCTCCAAGTGCTTTACGTACTCCAATTTCGCGCGTACGTTCTGTTACAGATACGAGCATAATGTTCATAACACCAATACCACCAACGACTAATGAAATACCAGCGATACCACCGATGATCATTGTCATAATACCGGTCATCTTCGAAATACCTTCTTGAATTTCTTTTAAATTCATAACTTCATATTTACCAGTTGCATCAGTCGGTTTACGACTATTTAAAACATCTGCAGCTTTTTTACCTGCTTTTTCTAGATTATCTACATTTTTTGCTTGAACAGAAATATTTTGAATTTCATCTTTTCCATACAGTGTCGGCCATAATGAAATGGGAACTAGTGCTTCTGATGGTCCCATTCCCATAAACTCATTATCTGATTTGTAGACACCAATAATTTGCATCGGTTGACCTTTCATTTCAATAATTTTACCGACTGGATTGGTATCCTTAAACACCTTTTCTTCCATTTGTTTACTAATCATGACAACGTTATTACCTTGATCCACATCTGATTCTTGTAAAGAACGTCCCTTTAACAACTTTACTTTATTTACTGCAAAGTACTCACTATCTAATCCCGTAATACTCACCATTTCTTTTTTATCTTCAATATCAAGTGGTTCCATGGTTGAATTTGTTGTTACCACATGTGCGATTTCTGGAATTTTTTTAATTTCAAAAATGTCTTCTTCAGTTATCTTCGGTGCTTCTACCATTCCCATACCGAAAGGATCGTTTATATCTGCACTATAATGAATCGGAACTGTTTGATTACCTGCCCCAACAAACTGCGATTTCAATGCCGCTTCCCCGCCTTGCCCGATTGCAACGACCGTAATAATCGAACCTACCCCGATAATAATACCGAGCATCGTAAGAGCTGAACGTAATTTATGAGCTAAAATAGAAGATAGGGCAATTTTTATACTATCTAGTAAACTCATACCGCACACCTTCTATCTTCTGTAACTTTCCCGTCTCGCAGTACAATGCGGCGGGAAGAATACGCTGCTACTTCCTCTTCATGCGTAACCATAACAATTGTTGTACCTTCTGCATTAAGCTTCGTGAAAATATCCATAACTTGCTCACCAGACTTCGTATCAAGTGCACCAGTCGGTTCATCGGCCATAATGAACGTTGGGTTATTCGCAATCGCTCTTGCAATCGCTACACGCTGCTTCTGTCCACCGGATAACTCATTTGGTAAATGATGCACGCGGTCTGCTAATCCAACTTTACCTAACGCCTCCAAAGCACGCTTGTGACGCTCCGCTTTCTTCACGCCACCGTATACGAGCGGAAGCTCAACATTTTCCACTGCGGAAAGACGAGGCAGTAAATTAAAATGCTGGAATACAAAGCCAATATATTCATTACGAATTAAAGCAAGCTTTGACTCGTCTGCTGTTAAGATATTCACGTCATTCAGCATATATTCGCCTTCTGTTGGACGATCTAAGCAACCAATAATATTCATAAGCGTCGACTTACCAGAACCAGACGGTCCCATAATCGAAACGAACTCACCACTCTGAATCGTTAAACTAATACCATGCAAAATCGGCACCGCCAATTTTCCTTGATAATACGTTTTAGCAATATTATTTAACGTAATCATTTCTCTTTCACTTCCATTCCGTCATACACATCGTCGGAAGGATTTTTAACCACCTTTTGCCCCACTGTTACGTCTTCTACAACCTCTGTCCAGTCTCCATCAGTAGAACCTTTTTTCACATTTTGTTTACGAAGCTTCCCTTTATCCTCAACATAAACAAATGCATCATCGCCTTTTTCTACAATGCTTTTACTTGGAACAGCAATCATCGTCTTATTCTCTAAGTTTACTTGCAGGGAAACATGATAACCTGGAGATAAACCATCTTGACTATCAAGGCTAGCTTTATATGTATATTGGGACATATTTTGAGTTGCTTCACCCATGCCGCCAGCTTGCGCCATCTCTGCACTTGTTGGGAACTCACTTACCTCTGTAATCTTACCTGTCCACTTCTTCTTATTATTTGCTTTCGCCGTTACAGTGAACGTTTGATCCTTTTGAATTTGTGACTTCTGAAGCTCAGTTAACGTACCTTGAACTTGGAATGGATCTTTAGAAGCTACTTGTAAAAACGATTTTCCTTGACCACCTAACGCTTGAGATGAACTTTGTGCCGCATCTTTATCTAACTTTTGAACAACACCAGCGAAATTACTATAGATCGTAAGCTCTTTCTGCTTCTTACTTAACTCTTCTTTCTGCAACTTTCCTTTTTCTTTCTCAAGGTCAGTTGTCTTTTGAGCTATCTCTAATTCGTTTACTTGCTCGTCCATCGGATCTGTTACTTCTTTCCCAGCTCCGCTATCTTTTGCCTTCTTAATTTCTTTCTTGAGTGAATCAATCTTCTTTTTCCCTTGATCATAACGCATATCCGCCATCTTCTGATCAAGCTCAGCTTGCTTCATTTGAAGGTTAATCTCTTCATTGTCATAAGAGAATAACTTCGTACCTTTTTCTACCTCTTGCCCTTCTTTTACCTCAATATCTTTCACTTTTCCTTTGGCCGGATCTGCATAGAAGCTTTCAATATTACCAGGCTTCACCTGACCAGAAATTAACTTTGTATTATTCAGCTTACGCTCTGTCACTTTCTCAAAACTTACAGCATCAGCATTTGTTGATGCACCTTTCTTCTTACCTTGCATAACAAAAATATTAATTGCTGCTACAATAACAATTAGTGCAATAACCCCGATAATAATCCACTTTTTCTTCCGTTTTGAATGGGGAATGATAGTTGATTGCATACGATGTCTCCTTTTGATGTAATGATATGTGTTAAATGTATTAACAATTTAATATAGCACAACTTTAATATGAAGATAGCATGCAATATTGCATGTTTTATGAATTTTGCATATAAATACACTATACATGTAATTTTTATTGACTTCATTACTCAAGTAAGGGATTTTTATATGTTTTGTGTTTTAAAAATTCATAAGAATTTTTTTGTGCATTTTATGGACAAAAAAAGATATTGAGATATTTAAATTTATATATTAGGATTACATTTGGAAGGAGGCGATATTATGACATACTCAGTTAAAGGAAGAGCAGTCAGCTTTGGTGCTTTACTTGCAGTAGGTGGTGCTTTATTGGCTTCATATGCATTCTTATTAGGAATTTTACCTGAAATGAATTTAGTAAAAGAATTCAATTTATCTACTGTAGCGGCTGCACAAGTCTTTGCATGGCTTGACTATATCTCTTGGGGTGTTTCTCTTGTTGCTTTAATTGGTTCTCTTGGAACAGGTGGAGCATCTCTAGTTGCTGCAGCTGGAGCACAAGGTATTAGAAAATACCTTACGGATTTAGCTAAAGAAAAAGGGAAAAAAGCTGCAATTGCTTATTAATTTTTTAAAATGAAGAAAGAGACTGGATACTACTATTCAGTCTCTTTCTTACATTAAATATAAAAAATAATGGAGGTCGTTTTGAATATATTAAAACTTCTAGCAATAGATTTTAAATTGAAATTTACAACTCAATATTCGGCAATATTAAATAGATTTGCTTTTACCAAACGTATATCTAATAGAAGTTTAATTCTTTGTAGTATGTTACTTAAAATAGCCATAGGTATTTTTATGTTTTATATTTCAACTATTGTATTTAACGAGAAATATATATGGAATATTCTATATACAAATGTTGGCTTTCTCATAATTTCTTGCTTTATAAAATCAATTGCTTCCTATAAAGAAACAGCACTGTTGAAGTCTGACATATACATCTACAGCCTTTTTTCTATGGAGAAAATCTACAATTTAAACATGCTTTCTTCTTTATTATGGGCATTGTTTGGAAATATTAGTAGTCTATCTCTCTTGTTGCTATTGAACATGTATTTAAAAGGATTTATATATACAATTATTTCACTTACAAATTGTATATTGTTACTAATATTCATATTCACTTTATTTAATAAAATTTCCGCTTCCTATTTCATTAGTAAAATTCAAAGGCCAATAGGAGCCATTCGCTTTTTATTTTATGCTGTATTTTCATGCCTCTTTTTTTTCTTAGGTTACAAATTAGTTGATATTTTAAAAACACCATTTTATGTAGTACGTGAGCGTATTATTACATCTAAGATTTTAACGGATGAAGATTATGCAGAAAAAGTTACACAAGAGTTTTTTCATTCCATTATGCATCCCTTGCAAGATAGCATAAATAAAATATTATTTGTATCAAAGGCAATTTGTGATTCTATCATTTTCTCACCGTATATGAGCTTCGTTTTATTGCTATGTATAGCACTTGTGTTATCTATAAAAAGTAAACCTTTACTAAATAGGTTTATAGTTTCACTAACAAATAAAAAAGATTTACTGTATTATTTCTCAAAACTATATTCATCATTTAATAGGAGAATATTTAAAGATGATATTTTGGGATTTGAAATTACATTATTGGAAAGAGAAAGGTTTTTAATTTCACCAAAATTCTTTCAAATGATTTTTTTTACATATGAATCTTTATTTTATATGGGACTTTTTGTGAACTTATTTCAATCTTCACATGATAATGTCTTAGAATATTTACTATTTATGGCGTTAGTATTGTTAATTATGTTTAATCATTGTTTTGAATTAAGAACAGAGTACCCTCAATTATTTTTATTAGGTGCAATAAAAGAAAAAATTATACTATTTCGTTTTTCTGGAACAGGTATATATCCATTATATAGAAGTAAAATTTTACTCATGTATACTTTAATGAGTATTCCTACCATATGTTTGTTGATGGTTACTATATATATGATGTTTATACATATTACATATATCTTCGGGATAATCATAATATGTATTACATTCATATTAGTGCCTATCGTTCAAATGTGGGCCACTACCTTTCTAATTAAAACAGACTATATTACTTATATGGATGTGGGCGCCACAGAAGAAGAGGAACTTATTAATAAAATGCAAGCCCTACCACGAAAGATATTAGTTCTACCATTATTATATTTTTTATATTTCTTGTTATTTATGCAGATTCCAGTACAAGTGATGTTTTATATTTTTTCTACCTATGTAATCTTTTATATTTTAATAAGCGGAGCATTTATATTTGTTTCAAAAAACTATGCTGTCAATAACATTAAAAAATTTGACTCTACATGGTTAAGGTTGTGAAAAAATGAAAACCAAACTTATAATTTTTCCTTGGAAGTTATTCATACTGTTACAATTATTATTATTTTTGAGTGGGTTTATTTACGGATGTTTCTCTGTAAATGATCAAATTATTCATTTACACCCAAAAGAGTTAGATACATCTACAGTTTTTCATAATAACATTTTAGTGCTTTTCAGTATTTTAGTTATAGGTACTTTAACAGGAGGTGTCTATTCCCTTTTTGTTGTCGTTTTTAACGGCGTAATAGTTGGTGAGACTTTATATACGATATTTAAAAGTGTAGGGATTTCACCTATATTCACTGGATTTTTACCACACGCATTACCCGAATTATTGTCCATATTTTTAATGTCTTCTATTACTTGTTTACCTATTTATATTCTAATAAAAATAAAAACCGTATCCTTTTTTTGGGAAAAAGTCTATTTAGAAATAGGAAGTGTGATTTTAATTGCATCGATATGTTGTGGATTCGCATCTTTAATTGAAGGTTACTATAGTTCATTTTAAAAGGAGAATTTCTATGAAAGAAAACGAAAAGAATTCTAGTTCATTTTTTAATAACAAAAAAAAGATTGTTTTATTTAATATTGTTTCTTTATTATTTTTTAACACGTTATTATCTACAATTATTTTCAATTTCAAATCCTTTCATGAATTCAAAGATTGGTTAACTATACTGGTGTTAATAACGGCAATGATAACACCCTTTATACTCATACTATGTTTTATTTTTACAATGTTTTGGTCATTGATAGGTCTAATGAATAAACCGGATCTATCCATAAAAAGAATGTATAGTGTAATATTATCAGGAACTTCAATCTTTTTAATTACACAAGCATTAAACTTTCTAACCATTATAAATTTTGGAGGAGATTTACCTCAGTTTATTTTTGTAGTATTCTCATTACTAAGTGTTGGATTCGTTTGTATAGCTATGTATGTTGGATTCACGAAATTAGTAGGGTTTAGTACAAAATTTTCAAAAATTATTTTATCCATTTTATTTATTATAGTTATCAGCTTAAACATGGTTCAATTATTTGGAGGTATAGATATTGACATATAAGATTCAAGTACCGAGATTACAATTTGAAAATAAAATAATATTACAAGAATCCTCTTTAGTCATTGAAGATGGAAAATCCTACTGTATCACCGGAGCAAATGGCTCTGGTAAAACTACGTTGTTAAATTATATACTGACAGGAACTGAAACAAAAATTTATAAGAATCAAAAACAAATTGATTTGTTAGCGTTCAAAAGAACTACCGCTTTTATTCCTAACAACCCACCCATTTTTGATTTACTTACAGGATGGGAAAATATTCAGTATATATGCTCTTTGTGGAAAATAAAAGATAAAGAGAATTACCTGAAAAATGTTCAAATGTACTGTGATTTATTTGAACTTAGTCAAGAATCTTTACATGATCAAGTACATACTTATTCTTTGGGAATGAAATATAAACTCTTTCTTATCTCTATGATTAGTCGTAATATTAACCTTCTATTATTAGATGAACCTTTTACAGCACTTGATAAAAATTCTCAACAAGAAATATATAAAGTTTTAATTACCTTTCTTGAAAAAGGAAATAGTTTACTATTTGTTACTCATATTGAAGAGTTTAAAAATCAACTAAGTGATTTTATCTATGAGATTCGAAATAAAACTCTTTCAACATTACAATAAAAGGAGTGAGTCTATGAATAAGTATTATATGATTGCCATCTTAAGTATTGTACTTTCTCTTGTATTATTTATATTTAATTTCTATCAGACTAAAATAGGGGGAGTTATATTTGCTTTAAGTATTGGAGCTAGCATTAAATTTCTAGCTGATGGCGTATTGAATGAAAGCAAACATAAAAAACACACGTAATAAAGTCCTGTGCCATAGTTGGACACTACAAATATAGAATAAGAATAAGGAGATATACAAAATTTTGTATATCTCCTTATTGATTTTGAACACTTTACGAAAAAACTGCACGCGATGCGTACGTAACCCCCTTCCTCCAATACCTAGCCCACTATCAGGTGAAAGTAAAACGCCAGTGTTGTCTACAACAAGGTATCTTACAAAAACTTGATCCCCCATCTCTTTATATGGGTTTCTGTGCCCCTCTAAAATATACCATTTCCGTCATATGGTTCTGGTGCAAATAAAGGATACATTCCAAAGAGCAATGGGGATTCCTATCGGAATCGTTCTTTACGCTGTTAATCCGAATAATTGATGAATAAATTCTTTTTGATTTTGAACAGACTGATTCCGTAAATCAACCTGTTCTTTTTTTATCATATGTATGGCTTCTACTCCTGCAAGAATACATATAGCTGTGTCAAAAGATTTAAATCCTAACATAGAGCGTAAACGTTTTTTAATGAACCGATGGTCTTGCTCCACTACGTTATTTAGATATTTTATCTGTCGAATTTGAGTGCCTAACGGCACTTTTTTCTCTTTCTTTAATTTAGTGATGGCAACTGGATAAGCAGGATTTTTATCAATTGTGATTGTACAAGGTTTTGAGACATGAAAAGACTGCAAAGCTTTCTTAAAGAATCGCTTTGCAGCCTTATGATTCCTAGTTTTACTGAGCTAAAAGTCAATCGTATTTCCCTCAGAATC
Source organism: Bacillus cereus group sp. MG4 (assembly GCF_040460055.1). Lineage (NCBI taxonomy): Bacteria > Bacillati > Bacillota > Bacilli > Caryophanales > Bacillaceae > Bacillus > Bacillus cereus group sp. MG4. The sequence goes on from NZ_JARVGZ010000002.1 coordinate 106,083, forward strand.
AACCACGCGGTATAAATACACCCATTGCCCTTTTACTTTTATGTACGTTTCATCCACTCGCCATGAATCATTTGTTTAAGATGACGTCGGATCCGTTTATCCAGTTCCGGCCCGTATTGATGGATCCAGCGCATAATCGTGGTATGAGCTAAGGATAATCCTCTTTCTTCCATCATTTCCACCAAGTCTCGAAAACTTAGATTGTACCGTAGGTACCAACGTACAGTTAATACAATGATATCCGGTTGGTAATGCTTCCATTTAAACAAATTATCCCTTTGCATACTAATCACACATCTTTTATAGAGTAATACTATCAGTATGTCCAAAGTTTAGAGATTACTTGCAATTCCTCGAATTTTTTGCACCAGAACCACTATTTTGTACAATCAGGCATAGCTAAAAAGATTCATGCATTGTTGCGATAATCAATGTATCTAATTTATTGTGTGTACCTGCAGAAAAAGCACCTATCGTTACAACCAATAATTCATATGAATTGGTTGTAACGACCAAACGTTCTCGCTGTCAGTTCATTTGTGGCGCTGATATTCTATTGTAAGACGTTTTAAATTAAGTTGAATAGCAAAACGAATAAATCGATTACTAACCGTTTATAAAGGTTTTAGATACCTTTAAATACAATAGGTGTTTTTCGTAGGTGAAATACAACTCCATATACACTGTATGCTCCTTATTTCGATTGATTATCCTCTGAATCAGCGGAGGGGGGTTACCTTTGTATCGCTCTATCTTCAGTGACCTTACCAATTTATATTTCTAAAATCTTGTATTACGATTCATACTAATTAGACATAGCGGTTCGTAATCAAGTTCCATATCATGAAACAAGAAACATCAATACCATTGAGAATTATTATTTTTTAAAATGAAACTCGCTTATTTTTATACATAAAAAGTCTCCCCGTTATTTAGTCTTGTCTATACAAAGTCGATATTTTTTATGATTCACAACGGTTCTATCATATGGAAAGTCGCCACCCATAGCGGTTACAATTTCAATTAATATGGATCGTTCATACTTTTTGATCACGATACCAGTAATCTCCATACCATCTCTTTCAAATACGATTGTTTCTCCTATTTTCGCTTGCATAACAAACCTCCTTTAAATTTTCAATTTATATATGCGTATATAATAAATCGAGTCTCTCCTCTTGTAAACACAATCCGAATTTTCTCAATTAAAATTTGGATACATGTTACAAAAGAATAAGATGCTCTATGAGTTATTTGTGTCGAAAATTGTAAAACAAGCTATTTTAGCGCCGGAATTAGTTTCATAAACAAAATATGTTTCTTTTGTTATCATAAGGAAAAAGAAACATAGGGGAGAATGGAAGATGAATGCAAAAGAAACGAGAATTCAAATTATAAATATACAAGAACAGCATTGCCGTGGATGTGAATATCTATTCGGCTCCTATCAACATTGCATTGCAAATTGTAAATGGGGGAAAGAAGTATACCAGTTAGGAAAGCATTTGTCTGGGGAGGAAAATGTGAGAGCAAAGAATGCAGAATGGAAATGGGATCAATTGTGTGAGGATACGGTTCAGTTACGGAATACAGGAATGGGATATGTGGAAATTGCAAAACGGTTAAAATGTCGCGCCAGTAGTTTACGTGAGCATTTGAAAAAGCGTGGACTATATGAATGATGTATCAACGATGTTATAAGAATATGGATGGTATTTAAAAGTGCATAAAAAGCTTGCAATGTTAGCATGCGGTATTTTTGCTCATCTGCCAGTTCTTATTGAGAGACATGCTAGTGGGTATGGAAGGAAGTAAATTTGCTTCAATAGGATGAACATAAGCCGTATACTAGCCAAACGAAGCCAAAACCTGAGCTTAGGTTTTGGCTTCGCAACATATGATGCATGCAAACTTAGGTATTATTTTTTTATATTAATTTTTCCAATAGTATTAAATTCATCATCAGGTTGTAAGGAACGAATTAGTTCCTTACAACGTAAAATTTTCCCATCTTTCAATTCAAAAATCGCTATGATTTCTACGACACCACTATTCCCATTTTTCTTCTTTACATGAATCTCATATCTTAGCGTTGCTGTTTGCTTCTCTTCATCAAATAAAAAATCATAAAAAGGAGACAATTCTAGTGTGTCTACTATACTTTTTAAAGTTTCCATGTGAGTATGAAACCCTTGTATATTCACCTCGGTACCATCCGTAACTTGCATATATTGGTCACTAAAATACTCTGATATTTTATCTAACTTCAAATCTAAAATAACATCTTGATACACTTGTTTTAGAAATGTATAAGCTTGTTCTTTATGCAACATGATCAATCCTTCCATATTTCGTTTGTCCATGCATTTCAAAAGGGGATAATAATATCTAATCTTACTTCATCAAATGTATTAAATAGATGATAGTGGTTCTCTGTTTTTTGATGAAGTTTTTCATAAATGGAGGCTAATTTGCTTGAGAATAACATAGAATTTGTTAGATGTTTTTATAAAAAACCCCCTTTATTTATAATTTGTATGAAATGAACCAAGTTTATTATATTAGAAAAAACATATTGTCCTTATAGCTAAATGATTGAGAAATAAAGATGTTTTGTAATCTATATGTAACAACTTTTTATTACATATAGGGTGCATGGCGCTTAAAATGAATGTGTAAGATCATGCATATTCCGAAGGGATAAACTTTTTAGGAGCAATGTAATTACAGACCAGTAGATATTCGAGGGTAATAAAAATAACTTTAAAATTCAGAATTTTTAATTTGTTTTTTCTCAACATTTGAATTAAAATAAACCTATATTCTATCATTCTCACAGAAGGGATTAAAAAGAGATGAAAATGGTCTTATGTTCATTATTAGAAGAGTTGCTGCAAGACTATGAGAAACATCATTCACGTATGTATTTTATGTTCAAACAAGACGAAGGGGACTATGTTTTTACTGATGTGAATCAGGCATTATTACAAACTGTTCATCAACAAAGAACTGATTTTGTAGGACAAACAGATACTGCACCGCATCTTGGAGATGAAGCCACAAGGAAAAAATTAAAAAACATTTATCCATTAGCTTGGTCCGGAAAAAAAGTGATTTTTTACTGTTTTCCAGATCGTAATGTAGATATATTTGTAATCACATATCTTGAACCTCAATATGAAAAGGGAAAAGTGGTACAAGTGAGGGGGCGCTGTGCATCCTTTGATAAAAATGAATTTCATGATACGTTACAACATCTTGAAGAGTTTGTCACTTTTGAAATGGTACCTGAATAATTCACAGTAAGTTCCTTCTCCCATCACATATATCAGCTGTGTATGTGCGAAGTCATAGTGAGCGCGATTATTTTCTCAACAAAAATGTTAGGTACATATGATAGAATCAATCTAGATAGGAATTTTATGTATATTTGTCAGTATATCAAGAGATGTTATTAAAATTAAAGTGGTTATCAAGTCAAAGGAAGACACTCATGAGAGTGTTTTTCTTTTTCCAAAAATAATGAGTGCTAAGAAAAAGAGTATGTAATACATATATGCTCCTTATCCATATGCTTTTCTAAGGACCTTTAGCTCAGTTGGTAAGAGCAGACGGCTCATAACCGTCCGGTCGTAGGTTCAAATCCTACAAGGTCCATCACTATTTGTATACCTTTCTTATTAGAACATGCATGGGTATGGACCATCCTAGTCCAGAAACAGTTACATGGATCATGATAAGATTGAAAATGAATACATGTAATAAACAGAAAAAGGTGCTCCTAGGGGCACCTTTTTCTGTTTATAGAATTTTAATATATATATTACTTCTCAATATATATAGAACGTATAATCGTACGTGTGTATGGATGCCCCGCCTTATTTTTCCCTTTCACATCAATGGTAAGATTGTATACACCGGATTGCTCTATATGCTGTAACGTGGTAGATAGCGTATGTGCATCTACTTGCTGAACGCCATCAGATTGTGAAATCAGTGTACCTGTCTCATCGACAATTCGAACCGTCATAGAGACATCCTCCGCTTCAACTGGGTTTTTATCAGCAGATTGGATTTGTAATTTTGCTTGATTTGCTTTCAGCTTAGCCGGTATTTTCAAATGGAAAGGTGCTTCTTGTTGATACTGTATTATCGCTAAATAAGCATCTTTCCCTTTCGTATTCATACGTATCTTCCAGTCTCCCACTTCCATACTTTTTATTTGAAATGTATGAATAAAGGCCCCTTTAAAAAAGGTATCATCACCCGTTGTTACTACCGCATCCTGTTTGGTGTAAACCTTCCCTGATGGCGAAATAAGTTGTATCTCTACTTGTTTACGCGCAGTCAAAACCGATACAGTTCCTGATGTCAATGTATCCACAGAAAACACAGCGCGGTTTTCTTGATGTGGGATCAGTTCTCCGCCTAAAACCGTTTGGTTTTCTGTCGGTCCTAACTCTGTATAGGGCTCATTCCTAGAAGGCGCGGCAGACGGTGACCATGCTGGCCCCATTTTTTTCGTTCGTAAGTAAGGTTCTATGCGAGAAAAGACGGCACTTCCCGTTCGAATTGAATCATGATCTAATGTAACATCAGAAAAAAGGTGGGCACCGTACGGCAAAGTGGTACTCCATTCACTGACAAGGCCATCGTTATTTCCATATGGTGACAAATACAATCCTCCCATAGATAAAGCAGAAAAAGTAGGCCCCCAACTGGTTCCTGCTATCGTGTAATATTGATTGGATTTTGTGGCAGGATTACTATCAATAATCGAACGAAATCGTGCCATTTCCCCGGTTTGTAACGCATACGTTCCTTCATCTTGTTGCCCTAGTAAAGAGGCAAGCCATCCCGCCCACCAACTATAGGATAAATCTGCTAGATGTGTCCCATAATGAGGGGATCCAAGTGTGATGACCTTATCCACAAAACGATGCGCCCCATATTGTACAAGAGCCGCTTGTGTATCAATGCCCCCTTTGCTATGCGCGATAATGTTGACTTTTTTTCCAAAATGTTGCGAAATGACTTCTAATTTTGCAGCTAATAGTTTCCCATTTGTCCAAGGACTTACCGACCCTGTTCCCGCCGCATCGTACAGTTGTACAAAAGCAGTTTGATAGCCAGCATCGTAAGCAAGGTCATACATCGTATTTTTTCCATGATAGTAAGTATCTCCATACCAATCATTTGCCTTTCCGTTTTTTCCTTGCACAAATACAATCGGTGATTTGGTAGGATCTACCTGTGTAGGCGTTGCTCCCACAAACCAATCCCCTGGCTGGAATGTTTCTTTTGGTGGAAATACCTTTCCGTAATTTGGATGTGTTTCTGCAGATACAGAAGGTGCGTTATAAAAAATGAAAAATAAGAAAAGCAAAAGAAAGGATTGCAGTAGTCTTTTACAATGTTTCAAATGAATACCCCCTCATGTTTTTATCTTTACATACACTTTCAAATGAAGATTACATCTTCTCGGCCCCCTTTTGTACATATAATTTCTCATGATATTCGGTCTCCAAAAGAGAAAAACCTTTTATTCTAGCCGTTTCGAGATATTTCTCAAAATACTTCCCTTATATCCGATATATAATGGGGAGACCTGGCAGGATTGTCTAGGAACATAGAAAAAGGAGGGGAAGAGGATGAAAAGGGGAACCCGAATATTGGTTACTTTCTCATTGGTTTTGCTCGGACTGCCTATCATCTTTTTAGCTTTTATTACATGGAAGCATAAAAAGCCATCCGAATCTGTAAATCTTATGATAGAAAACTCGCAAGAAAACAGATTACCATCCTATACGCCATTCCAAGTTACTACCTTCAACATTGGTTACGCAGGATTAGATGCAAAACAAGATTTCTTCATGGACGGAGGAACAGGCTCACGTTCTCGTAGTAAAGAACAAACCAAACAGAATTTACAGCACATGTCGTCCTTTTTAAAAGAAGACCATGCAGATTTTGTCTTGTTACAAGAAGTCGATATCAAAGCATTCCGTTCTTTTGATCAAAATGAATATCAATTTTTTCAACAGGAGTTATCCTACCACGCTTCTACATTCGGTTATAATTATAGGAATCCATGGGTTCCGGTTCCCTTTTTGCGTCCCATGGGATATGTGGAATCAGGACTGGCTACTTTTTCTACCTACTTCATACAACAGGCAACTCGTTTTCAATTACCAGGGAGAGAACCTTGGCCCAAACAACTCTTTGATTTAGATCGTACGATGGTAGAACACATGATCCCGGTTGAAAATGGAAAGAACTTACGAATCGTAAATCTACATGTCTCGGCATATGATGCAGGTGGGAATATCCGCAAACAACAACTGCAATACATAAAACAGTATATGCATACACAGTATCAGAAGGGGGATTATGTGATTATAGGTGGCGACTGGAATCAGCTACTGTCAGATATTCAGTTACAAGACCCCGCATTTCTAGCCGCCTGGCCCAAATGGTTAGTGCGTTTGCCCCAAGATTTTACAGAAGGAGGGTTTCAATGGGCTGTAGATTCTTCTGTGTATACGGTACGCGATAATCGTACGGCATACATCAAAGGAAAAAGTTTTGTGACCATTATTGATGGATTTGTAGTCTCACCTAATGTGGAAATCCTTCAAGTCAAGGGACACGATTTACAGTTTACACATAGTGATCATAATCCTGTGAGTGCTGTTTTTCAATTACAGTAGAACGGAAGACATACGTTCGAATAAACTTTTGGGAGACGTGAATAAACATGAAACAAGCATATACAATTGTTGTTATCGGAGCTGGTACAGCTGGGATTTCCTTGGCTGCTCATTTACTCCGTCATGCCCCTGTATTAACAGAACAGGTGGCCATCATAGACCCTGCTCAAACACATTATTTCCAGCCACTATGGACCTTTGCGGGAGCTGGGATTGTCAAAAAAGAAGCAACGATGAAAAAGCAATCCGACCTCATTCCAGAAGGCGTACATTGGATACAAAGGAACGTTGTGGAAATAAGCCCTGTAGAAAACAGGTTGCTGCTAGAGGATGGAACTGTTATTGCCTATGAAATGTTAATTGTAGCTGCGGGTATTCAAATGCATTGGAATCACATTAAAGGATTGAAAGAATCGATTGGGAAAAATGGGGTTTGTAGTAATTATTCGTATGACTATACGGATGCAACCTGGAGAGAAATCCAACAATTTAAAGGAGGAAACGCTATCTTTACGCATCCGAATACCCCTATCAAGTGTGGCGGTGCACCCCAAAAAATTATGTATTTAGCCGAGGAATACTTTTGTCGCCAATGTGTCCGGGAGAAAAGTAAGATTATGTTTCAAACAGCAAATCCACATATTTTTCATGTACCTCGCTATGCTTCCTCTTTAGAAAAGGTAATTCAGAGGAAACAAATTATAACGAACTTTCATCAGAATTTAGTAGAAATTAACGCTGAAAAAAAAGAAGCGATTTTTGAAGATATACAAACAGGTAATAGAGAAAGCATACCGTATCACCTCTTACATGTTGTCCCGCCTATGGGACCACCTGATATGATCAAGAATAGTTTACTAGGAGACGAAGAAGGATGGGTAGATATAAACCCTTATACACTGCAGCATGTACGGTACCCCAATATATTTGGGATTGGGGATTGTACCAATTTGCCAACTTCTAAAACGGGGGCGGCTATTCGAAAACAAATCCCTGTTGTAAGAGAAAACCTGTTGGCATTTTTACAGGGACAGGAGGTACAAGCGACATACAATGGCTATACATCTTGCCCCATTGTCACGGGATATAAAAGTTTGATTTTAGCAGAATTTGATTATCATCAGGAAGAACAAGAAACATTTCCGTTTGATCAATCAAAAGAAAGATATAGTATGTTTTTGTTAAAGAGATATGCACTTCCTTTTCTATATTGGAGATATATGCTAAAAGGCATTGTATAAGAAATAAAACATTGTCAAAAGGAATTCTGGTTAAAAAAGAGTTTGAAATATAAGGGGGCTGATGTATGTTATTAGAATGTTTTTATCATGAAAAATTGGCTCATGCTTCTTATATCATGGGGTGCCAGGATCACGGAGTGGCCATCGTTATCGATCCAGGACGTCACATCGAACAATATATGGAATTTGCTAGAAAGCGAGGATTAGACATCATTGCGGTAACGGAAACACATATTCATGCTGATTTTGTATCTGGTGCAAAAGAGCTTGCGTTATCTTGTAACGCAATGTTTTATGCATCAGCTGAAGGGGACAGTACGTGGCAGTATCAGTATCTCGATCAAGTGCCATACCATCTTGTCAGAGGTGGTAGTGCATTTCATATTGGTACGATTCAATTTCAAGTTATTCACACGCCAGGACATACGCCTGAAAGTATTTCATTTCTAGTCATAGATACAAAACAGCATAATGAAACCAATGACAAACCGATAGGGATTTTTACAGGAGATTTTCTATTTGTTGGTGATGTAGGTAGACCAGATTTATTAGAAACCGCTGTTGGTATTCCACATCATGCGAAGAGTAGTGCCAAAGACTTATTTCATTCGATCCAAAAAATCAAAACGATGCCGATATACCTACAAATTTGGCCCTCCCATCGTGCTGGTAGCGCATGCGGAAAATCATTAGGCGCCATTCCCTCTTCTACAATGGGCTATGAGAAACTTTTTAATTGGGCCTTTCAAACAGAGGAACAAAATTCTTTTGTGATGCATGTATTAAGTGGCCAGCCGGAACCACCACCTTATTTTTCTAAAATGAAACGAATCAATCAAGATGGTCCGCCGATTCGTACACAGGGTCTCATAAAAGAAATACATTCTTTCCCTGCATGGCAACAACTAGCACATACCGACCAACAAATCATTGATACAAGAGAACCAACGTTTTTTGCATCTGGTCACGTAAAGGGGTCCCTGAATATTCCTTATAACCAGTCTTTTACAACCTGGTGTGGTTGGCTCCTAGAGGATAGCCAGGACCTTATCATCGTTATCGATCCTCTGTCTGCAAATATAAACGAGGTACGGAGAGATTTGGAAGCAATTGGACTAGATCGTACGATAGCCTATATGCCTTCAAACACACTGGAAGATATAGAGTCATTAGAGACGTATGAAGAAAGAACTGTTCAAGAATTGTTTCCTCTTATACAATCGGGAACCCATCCCGTTATTGATGTTCGAAATCAATCGGAATGGAACGAGGGACATCTTCCGCATGCCAAACATATCATGCTAGAACACTTGACAGAGCATGTACAAGACATTCCAAAAGATCGTCCGATTATTGTACAGTGTCGTTCTGGTATACGTTCCGCTATTGCAGCAAGTATATTACAAAAACATGGTGTAAAGGACGTAATAAATGTACAAGGTGGCTATCTAGCATGGCTAAAGGCGGAATTCCCTATTTGTAAATGAACAGATAAACAAATACGATTATGATATGAAAGAATGTAGGATCAAAAGAATAGTAAAAAGGGATAGAAATCTATAAAAAACCGTTACATTTTATAATGAAACAAATATAACGGTTTTTTATGTATCATTTGAATTTGTAAATTACTCTATACGATAGCTTGATACATTATTTTCTGTGCAATATTTCTTATCTTTCCCTTCCTTCTGTTTGATTTGCTTGGAATTCCATTTTCAAAGCAATACTATCTCCTTGGAACATATTTTGATCGTTTCCATTGTCTTCAAATATAAACTTCATCCAAAACCAATCCATTTTCCCAGGTTGTAACCCTCGTGATTCCGTCCACTTGGATGCAAATACTTTCTTTGAAACGACTTCTGATCCTTGTTCTTTTAGTTCTGCAAGGGTTGTTTCATAAACAGGGCTCTTTGCTGGATCCCAATCCCAAAGGAATTGTACTTTTATATGCTTACCAAAATCATCTGCCTGATTATTTTTTAGAACATCGTTTACCGTATAATCTATTTTCATCACAACATCTTGAATAGCTAACGTACCACTATTTTTTAAGTTGAATTTTTTTAATATTTTATCCCCTGGTTTCAACTGATTTAAATCCAATGAAGTAGTAGGTTGCATAGCTAAATCTAATGTACCCGCCGTAAATGTGTTATTCGTTACCACTTGATCGCTAAAATAGGCATATGTTCCCCCACCGATGAAAGATAAACCAAGAGCGGCAGAAACCACTCCTACCCCTAATTTCTTTTTGAATGACATATTTTGTTCCTCCTATTCTATTTCTAATCTATGTAAGAACCCCTTGATATAGATATAGCACGAATAGAGAGAAGTTTATATGGAAAATCAAAACACAACATATTGAGAAAATTTTGTGGTCATCTAGCTTTCAGAAATGCATCGCTATACAAAGTTACGTGTATCCCTAACATCTTGTTTTTCATTCTTACTCTCTAATATAAAATACTTACCCACACAATTTTCTCATAAATAAATGCTAGAACATGGCATATAACCCTTATGAAAGCTATTTTTATAAAGGTAGGGGGTGAAAAGATGAAGTTACAGAAGAAATCTCGATGGATTTTATTTGGTGCATTTCTAGTATTACTACTAATAGGAGTGGGGTATTCTTCAATATTACGACAAGACAATCCAAAACCGATGAAGAACGCACTACCCGTACAAACACCAGAAACGTCGATTAAACATGCTGTTTTACAGGAATTATCGCAACAAAAAAAGACACTAGGGGAAGAATCACAGATTACAGATACACAAGTGCAGGTGAATGTGAAGCGGTTATCCAACGATAAAAACTGGGCATTTGGATCTGTAGTGATATTGGCCCCCAATGTAACAGGCGCATTTCCAGAAGGAAAACTCTTTATTGCGAAACACGCTACTACAAATTGGCAAGTCGCTTTAGAAGGGATGGATTTGTTCAGCGAACTTTCACAACAAATTCCCGATGCAATGATGAGCGCGCAAGAAAAAAAGGCATTTTCTTTACTTGGGCATGCGCAGGCCCTCTCACAGAATAGACCTGAACTTCGGTTACCTTACGAAAAAGGACAATCTTGGGTGATGTCTGGCGGTCCTCATGGATGGTCAGGATCAGATAGACCCTATAGTTCTCTTGATTTATATGGCGGAGACCAACGCGTGTTAGCTGCGGGGGATGGCATCGCTTACACCATGTGCGCAAATAACAGAGGCTGGATCCGTATCTATCATGAAAATGGATATGCCACGGATTACTATCATTTGTGGAATAATATGATACCAAATGGTCAGCCAGTCCAAGAAGGAACCTTTTTAGGGTATACGGGGACGGATGTATCGTGTGGTGGATATGCAAGTGGTCGCCATGTGCATTTTTCCCTCTTGCAGGGCAATACGCGTATCCCTTTACATGGAAAAGAACTAGGTGGCTGGGTATTCTTTGAAACCTCTCCTTATAATGGCTATGCGATGCATGGGAGTACAATGAGATATACAGGCAATACTTTGTATAATTACGGAAAACTTCTGGCGAATCAAGGAATTATAGATGCCAATGGAGGGCGTACAGTAAACCTTCGTACAGGCCCTGGTACGAACTATTCGGTTGTAGGTTCTCTTCATGATGGAGAGGTTGTAACGGTTTCTTGTACCGTAAATGGGGCGACATTTACTGGTCGTAAGGGGAGCACAAATAGATGGAATCAACTCACAAATGGGTATTGGATGAGTGACGCCTATCTGTATACAGGTACCAATGATGCGATAGCTTCTTCTTGTAACAAGTAGCGCATCATATATGTATGTAAAATGAAAAATTGAGAGGTTCCCTTACATGGAATAGCCTCCAATTCGGATGATTCCAATCATTATTTTTATTAAGATAGAACCCAGAATCTCTTCTTATACAACAAACAGAAGGTACTTTGGTATACGCCTCTGTTTGTTGTATGTATAAAGATTCTAAATTCCATAGCTAGCATACAAGTTTATAAAAAATAAAGTTCTATTTTCTATTACTTATGTTAGGAATCTTTATATTTAACGAATAGCTGCGCCATTTGGTATAGCATTTTTCATCCACTGAGGAAGCATAGCTGCCTCTGAATGAAAAGCATACTTGTTCAAGATAGACGGACTCGTAATCCAGCGTTTCATTGGTTTTCCAGTCGCATCTTTATCAAGAAAATAGAGGAACGAATCCTTTTCAAACCGTACTAATCCCATATCCGGATCAATACTTCTTCCATTTGGAATCGTATGTAAGCTTTGAAATTCTAATACCCCATCCCAATTTTTAAAAATACGATTATACGTATCTGAAGCTGTAATGTAACGTTTCATGCCTCTATCCACTAAATAGATGGCTGGTTTTCCTACTTCCTTTACACGATAGCCATTATAGACATATTGGTCATTTTGTAGAAATTCTTGGTTCATAGCAGTCATTTTTTCTTGACCAGCTGCATGGGCTTGCGGTGCAACAATGATACTGCAGCCAATCAAGACAGCTAATGTAAATTTTGATAACCCTTTCATCATCTTTTCCACGCCTTTCATTTTTAATTGTAGAATGCAGACATGTAAGACATTCTCAGAAGTTCTTTCCACGCTGTCTATTATAATAAGAGCGTTATCATTTTGTTATCATTTTTTATGTAGAAATACAGGGAATCTATTGAGAAAATAAATAGGCATATTTCTAATCCTATATGTTCGTTTGTCTACAAAATATGAATACATACTCGTACACCATCTGTTACTGCTGAATATGAAAAGGAAGAATTGTATCTAGCTTTTATCAATAGCTTAAGCCCTGTTTATAATTCAGTGGGGCTTATATTTTGCAATGTTATATTCCAAAGTTCTATATTTTTACATATTTTCCCGCTTTTTTATATAGAAAATTTCTAGTACTTTATAAGTAAGCTGTTATGTAACTTATTTTGTAAGAGTAGGAAACAAAATAAGTTTTTTAGAGAGACTTTCTATAGAAGGTCTCTTTTTTTCTCTCTCATCTATGCTTCAAGAAGGAAAATACAGGAGTATAGTTAAATACTTATAGTGGTGTCATACACCATTTTTTTAAAACCATCGAAGACAAACCGAATATATCATCTAAATGAAGAGGGAGCGGTCCGATGGAATTAGAACAAGTTGTGCGCAAATATGAAACAGATTTATTACGTTTACCTTATGTTGTAGGAGTAGGAATGGGATTTGTACAAGGAAAAGAAGTAATTCAAGTATTTGTTTCGAAAAAAGTACCACGTTCTCAATTAAAAGCAGTGGAACAAATACCTACACAATTAGAAACATACCCCACGAACATTATAGAAGTGGGGACCATTACAAATCATTACACAGGATAAGGGGGAGATTGTTATGGGAAAACATTCAAATATAAAGGTATTGACTGTTCAGGAACAACAAGACATTCAAAAAGTGCAGCAAAGTGTAGAGGATGATTTCTTACAGTTTCGGAATGTAACAGGCATTGGAGCCGGTATTCAACAGGTAAATGGGGTTATGACGGGGACACCTTCTTTACTTGTATTTGTAGACCAAAAACTACCTGTTGAAACATTAGAAACCAATCAAGTCATTCCAAAAGAAATAAATGGAATCAAAACCGACGTCATTCAAACAGGATATCTATTTGCTGGGACTCAACAAACATTACAAGTTGATACACAAGCCCTTTCCACTCGAGTTCGCCCAGCAAAAGGAGGGTATAGCGTTGCTCATCGAAATGTGACGGCAGGTACGATTGCGACTTGCGTATATGATATATTACCGAATGGTTCTACCAATCCGCCAGCACATGGATATGGTATCCCAAATCGATACTATATACTAAGTAACAATCATGTCTTAGCGAATAGTAATAACGCGAACATAGGTGATCCTATTTTACAACCTGGCCCGATTGATGGAGGGAGCGATCCAGCGGATCGGATTGCGACCTTATCAAGATTTATCCCAATTACCTTTTCTTCACAAGTACCACTTGAAAATCAAAACAATCTCGTTGATGCCGCGATTGCAGAAGCACCTTTTCATCAGATAGATCGTTCCATTCATTGGATTGGTTCTGTGCAAGGCTGGCGACGAAAACAAAATGTTACCGTCGGTACACGCGTCATGAAAACGGGACGGACCACAAATCATACACATGGCGTCATCACTGCAGTAAACGCAACCGTCGATGTAAATTACGGAAGTGGTAGGGTTGCACGGTTTCGAGATCAAATTGTCACAACCAACCTTTCTTCGGGCGGAGACTCTGGCTCTTTAATCACGACAAATGATGGTGTTGCCATTGGCTTGTTATTTGCTGGTTCAACCTCAGTTACAATCGCCAATCATATAGAACATGTACGATCGTTACTTGGCATCGAAGTGGCAGAAAACATATTATAAACCTGTTCTACCCATACGAGACCTATTCAACATCTAATCGCTATATGTTATATAATTCTTTTTCTAAAACAAATGAAAAAACGAACACCATGTAATCTTTTTCAAGGCCTTTACAAGGATTTCAAACAAAAAGTACGCCTTGGTATCAAAACCAAGGCGTACCAATCAGGATGATGAGCCAGCACATGTTTACGGAACAGGTACTCATATGCTAATTACTCCGGAACAAGATAATAATCTATCCTACTTATATATATGACAAGATAAAAAAGATGGGATTAGACTATGTACCTAGTACTTTTAATAATTCTATAGCTGCTGGAATAACGGCTCCTAAAAATGTTAACACAGCGATTGTGATGGCCATATGTATAAATCCCCTTCCCTAATAAAGAATTTTTCTCATTATAACGTTTAATAGATATAGATGCAATAGTTTTTCAACTTTTCAGAAATTATATTTTTCCTTCCATTACTTTCACAAAAAACAGTTTCGCACTACCACTCTCATTCTTTGTTCAAAGGGAATTTCGTCTTTTTATCGAATCTATACACCATACCCTGTTTAGAGGAGTGATTTTCATTGACAGAAATCGTAAAAATTGAGGAACTCAACACATTCTTGCCTTTGGCTTCTTTAGAAGCACTACCTGTGGAAGAACAAAAGATGCGACTACAATATTGGAAAGAGCACTTTTCAATCAAAGAAATCTTAGAAGGATTAGGAACCTATAAAAATAAACTCTATGATTTGTATAAAAAACATGAAATTACGACCCAAGGGCACATGCAGGCAAAACGAAAAGGAAAAGAAAAAACTACTCCCAAAGAAGATACACCTAACACTCTAGAATATACTCATTCCACCGAACCAGCTCAAACGCAAACACTCCCATCAACCATCCCAATGCAAGATGTACCCGTGATTTCAGAAACTAAACCGACAACAATTCCGTCAGCACCGATAGAGCCTTCTATTCCAGAATCCTTTCATATCCACTATACAGGCCGTAAATCAAAACAGAAAGTCATTCACCAATTACAAGCGCTCGCTACTTTGTTAGAAGAAGAATCACACGAACAATACCAGTTCTCGATCCAAATTGAAACAACATGCTTAAAATAAAAACAGACAAAGGATACAAACCACCTATAATTTTCTTAACCTTTTGTATAAAGTACAGCTTGTATGAGAAAACTGTTAATCATCCATAATATGTATTCCATTTTGAGTAGCCATTATTAGCTACTCTTTTTTTATTACTTACTGTTCACTTACAATACTTTTTCAAATGGGATATCACCATATATATTAATTAGGATGCAGAATATTTTTGTATCGTTTCTAGGACAGCTGACACAATGCTTTGCATATGTTGATGCAATTCCGTTATTTGTAGCAATAATTTTTCTCTTTTATATGTTTTCATCTCCCGCACCATTCCTACAGAAAGTCTTTTTATTTCTTGATATGATTCTGAGCTTTCAAATGCTACTGTCTCTATATATGCTAATTTCGGAAATGAATTGTGCTGTTCTTGTTTCTTGCTCTCCCATTGCTGAAATACATATTCAATCCATAGCCGGATTTCTTCTTGCATAAGTATGAATTTCTGTATTTGCTCTTCTTTTTTATTGCCCCTCATTACAGTTCACTCCATTCTATTTCCATATCAAAAACCTCTCAAAATAATTTTTTTATGTTTTATTTTGAGATCCCCTTTGTTTCTAAAACATATAGCTCATTCACCAAAGAATCATATTCTCTTCGTGTGATTTGCTTTCTATACAACTGAATTAATAACTCTTGATGTACTTTTGAAAATGCCATTTTGTCAATCCATTTGGGATACATGCGATGCCTCTCTCCCTTTCTGTTTGAACATTTTGTCACATTGCATTATTTTATCTCGATATTCAAGTTCGTTCAATTAAAAATATATTTTTTTGAAAATATCAATTTACAATTGACTTATAAGTCATTACAATAGACCTATAATATAGGAAAAAGAGGACATTAGACCTTTACAACATATAGGAGATGCATATGAATGACATGAAACTACAAGATGTTATGACCACTAACGAAGCAAGCTATCGATGGAATATTAACGAATCCACCTTACGAATGCGGATTAAAAATAGTCCTATAATCGACGAGTTAAAAACACAAGGATTAATTAAGTATTTCCTGAAACCCGGAAACAAACGTGGAGAATATTTATTCACTGTTGAAGCGATGGAACGTCTTTATGGTAAAGAAAAAAGAAGGTAATAGAAAGCCCTCAGCACCCACCAAGACTGCGAGGACTTTCCACAATATCATTTCCATTCAGAAAGGATGACAAATATGTCAAACGCTTTACAAATTAAAAATGATGAAGCTATTGTATCACATTCTGAAAGACCACAACAGACACCTCAGACGCCAAAAAATAAGCTACTTACCAAATATTACGCACTGTGTGAATGGTTTGGAATTGATGGTTGTAACGAGTCTCAACTATACTTTTTCGGTACTTTTCTTGCACCTATTATTCTATTCACAATAACGTACGTGATGGGAGGTGTCTACTATGGCTTCTAATGGCAGCATTCACAAAATCAATGTTGGAGATTATGTAACATTTCCTTACCGTCATAACCCCTCTCTGCAAGTAACAGGATATATTATAAAAGTACTTGAACATACTAGTATTATAGATATTTCTGAAATGGAATCCTTTTTCCAACTTGGATTTGATGGACGCCGAGTTGTTCGACATGAACAATATAAACCCGTTCCATTCAAATCCTGTGAAAAGGTGGCACAGTAAGTATGTACCTATTTGATGTGAGCTATTCTGTGGATGGAAACAACTTTTCAAAGTCTTTTTTGTTGGCTGAGTCGGGAGATGGATTTGAACTCCAAAAACCGTTGCAAACCTTGCTGGAACAAGAACACGTTGCACCTGTATACATGATGGAAACAGATTTGGAAGAACTATAACCGATCATACAGCATACACAAAAAAAGAGGTGAAAATATTGATTAGTTTTCTCATAAGTGGTTCTGTTGTCTTATTCTTGGCTGGTGTTTTATTTACATTTAGAAAAAAAGGATTATCTATTTTTTCTAAATGCGCACTGATCGGATTAAAATTATACGGTATCATATTTGTAGGTGTCCTCATCACGTATGTATTCTATTGCTTTCACTATTATGCGCAATAAGGAGGCGTTTTTTTGAAAATTAGTGCCTATACACTTTCTTATACCATCGTAGCACCAAGTGGAGAAATATACCCGACACAAGAAGTAGTCATGTATACAGCTTCACAAGAGCGTGCGATTCAATTACTAGATGATGAAATGCAGCGAAGATTAGGGAAGGGATACAATCGACATATCTCTTGTACAAATCAAGAAAAAGAAGAACACGAACCCATCCAACTGTCCCTTTTCTAACGATAAAAACCCTTCAGGTCGTTAGCTTACCTGAAGGGAAAAATCGAAACAAATGCCTCCTGCTTGTAGGCATTTGCTATGGGTGTTCAATATAATGGAATATACGGAACACCTTGATTGTATCATATACTCATATAGAGGAATACTGGAAAATTCATCATGTGTTCCTACACAAAATCCCCTTGGAATCGCATGAAACATGCATGTGATTCTCAAGGGGATTCCCTTTACACACCTCGCTACTACTCTCTTATTCTATAGCCATTCCGTTGCCAAGACTGTGTGCTTTGCTACGCCTTACCTATACTAAAAAAAGAGCAGGCATACAATACAACGTCAGTATTGTGTGCCTGCTATACATAGGGATTTTGATTTTTGTTGAAGCTACTATGAAAAAAGTGAAACATGTTAAACTCCGCATATTGGAAGTCATATTAATTGATTTTCCTTATTATACAGCAAATATCGACAGGATGACAGAGCAACCCCCTTATTTCAGATGTTCGCCTTTTATTTTACATGTTTTTACATTATGGTACGTGAAATTATTAGTTTCCTTCTTAACCATCTCCAATTCCTCACTTCATACAAAAAGCGAAACCCCTTGCGAGAGTAAGAGTTTTCGCTTTTTCATTTTACTAGCATACCCTTTACAACAAGTTGCAATTTATACTTCAATGTAGTCGCAACTTGTAGCTATTAATATGTATGCTATATTCCACAAAATAATTACATTTTAATTATCCATTTTACTATTATTAATCTATTCATCAGCATTCACTTTTATGTCCAAATGTTTCTTCTGCATAAAAATTGGACATCTTGGACAACCTTGTAGCAACTATTAAAATATAAGGGTGTTAATTATGAACTGGTTTAATTTAGGTAAAAAGAGAAGCAAATTTGGGCGTTGGATAGACAAACAGTCAGACATCACTCAATTAGATTTAGAAAATACTTCAAAATTAAGTAGAGGAACGATTTCTAGAATATGCAATGAAGAATCTTATCAACCTAAATATTCTACAATTTTTAAGATTAACAAAGGATTAAGGATATTGAAAAAAGATGTTAAATATGAAGATTTTTTTTAGAGTAGTAAATGCTTACCATACGTCTTTCATTAAATATGTTTGCACATACACATTATGTTTCAGCGCATAATTCATTAATTGCTTCTCCCTACATTCAGATATCGTACAAAAGATGATGATGGGCTTAATTTGCTGTTGCTTCTGATAAATGTTAGTTAAATAAGCATAACACTGTATTTTCTTTTCATTCACTTTCATATGCTGTAGTCGGTCTACTTCTACAAAGTGAGGGACATTGTCTTTTGTGAAAAATGCGTCTGGAACAATTGTTTTTTCTTCTCCTTGATAGCGCAGAGTGATGACTTGCTCTGTTTTCCAATCAGGAAAATCTAGCCACATCCATGCTTCATTTCGCAATAAAATATGTTCTAATTGATGCTTCTTTTTTCTTTCTTTTGCCTGTATGCCGAGTAGTGCCATCCCTTTTTTATTGAGATAATACACATACTCTCGGTTGTGCGAAGTCACATGACAGTAGGAGCGTAAATCCTTCAGAATACGATTGGCATTCCGAATGCTACCTAGACAATGAATGGCTTGCAACTGTCGTCTAGACGCAAATTCCAATTTACTTAAACTCGATAAAATCTCGATTTGTCTCGCTTTTTGTTTCAGTTTTTGATGTTTCAATTTGTTTCACCACCTTATACTGTTTTAATGCATTCCACATTTCCTTATTGGACAGATAAGGCACTTGAATTTCTTCTACACGATCTGTTTTGAAAAGCGCTCGCCCTGGTATGGATGGAAGTTCTTCTAATCCACTTTCATCTATCGCCACCTGTGAAGCCACTACGGTCGGTAAGCGGAATCCAATCTTGGCATCACTATTTTGTTTAATCTGTCTCGGTAATGTATCAGAAGTCGGGTACTGGGTACAAAAAATCAAGCGAAACCCCAATGCTCCGCCAATCCTCGCTATTTCAGACAACATTTCTTGACACATATAGAGCATATCTCTCTTTTGCTTTGGCAATCCCTGTGTTGGACACAAGTTCGCTGATTCATCAACTATAATGAAATAGCGTTCTTTGATTGGTGTATCTACAATGTTGGTAAAATAAGATTCTTTCATGCGTACTACCTGTTCCACCATCTTTTCACGAATTCGTGTCAACATATCAAATGCTTGCATGGGATTCTCCGCCACTTCTTCTACTTGTGCCAAGTCCTTGTAAGGGCTGAATTCCAATCCTTCTTTTAAGTCAATCACATAGAATTTCACATGACTGGGTTGCTGTAAAATTAAGCTGGTCATCATATTTTTGAGAAAAACTGTCTTGCCAAAACGAGTCATCCCACTCACGCACATATGCGGTGTTTTTTCAAAATCATGATAAATCATTCGATCTAACGCTCTTCCCATAATGACGTTCCATGTCTTCTCTCGTAACAATTCACTCGACCAATGCCATTTTTCAGGAATACATTGCTGGAATACTCGTATAAACAGCTCCCGTTTTTGAAAGGAAATCATTACGGGTTTATACAACCCTTCCTCTAATACTTGCGCTAACTTCTGTATGAGCTGACTCGGCACACCTAATGGCAGCCGATAGACAAATGTTGTACTAATATCATCCTCTGTTTGTTTCAAAAATACGGGGTACTGCATTTCTCCTTTATGTTGTACGCACACTTTCGTGATTTCAAAAAACGCTTTGATTTTCTTTTTATCACTTAGCTCTCTTCCCTTAAAAAAATACGCTACTGTTAAAAAAGTAACTGGAATTACCAAAAGCGAAAACATAAACTCCATACCTCCCTAGAGGTAGTTGGGGTTATGTAGTACATAAGAAAGAAGTTGTTTCCATGCATTGCGACAGCTCCCTTCAACTACCCGATGAAATACTAGCGTAGAAATACATCGAGCATATCACGTAGCACATACCAGACCGTGCCAATCAACAAGCATTTAAGACCCGCACGTGGCACCCAATCGGGAAGGTGAAGCCCTTTTCTTTTCAGCAATTTAATACCCATAACGGTTGCACCTGTCACGCCATATACAACCCCTAATTCGCCTACAATGGTCATGTTATCGCCATCCTTTCGGTTGAATGGATAAATTCCCTTGAGAATCCTTGTATAACTGGTAATCTTCCAATAATTCATTCCATGATACAAGATGTTCAGTCCCGTACAAATTATCCTCAATCTTTTCACTCAAATAATGGTATCCACGGTATTGTCGATTTAAATATACGTCATGACGTAGCATGTGCTCCTGTATCGCTGTTATATCCTCTTCTTTTCTCGCACTTTTGTACAGTTGTTGCAAAGTGCGAGAAGAATAAAGATACGGTGTACTGTACAACATTTGATATTGTCCCATGTATTCTCACCATCCATATAAGATTCTAGGTACATTAAATACATATGATAATAATATGTATTTTTGAATTTGTACCCAAAAAAGGACAAATAAAAAATGCTATTTCCTTATTAGAAATAGCATTTTAAATAATCGCTATGATCTTACGGATTTATGTATAATCCAAACCATAACCAGTAGAAACAGTAAATATGAACCACTGCCAAGAGGCTGAAATAGACTAGCGATATATGTTGTTGCTGGTTTAATAATAACGTTGCTTACTAACCAACATATACTAACAATTCCAAAGCCATAAGCTAATAGTTGTGCAATCGCATTATCCTCTTCCTTATAACGCATCCAGAAGTAAATTGTAGCAATTATCATACCGCCTACAGCAATTATTTTTATTGTCCCTGGTATATAGGGATGAAACATTTGCGGTTCCCAGCCAAGTAGAAATTCAGTAATCCCTTGTATCCAATCTGGAACTGGATTCTTTTCCATATAATCAGCTAATTCCAACAACACATAGGGAATTGCTATTACAGCACATACACCAAATAAAACAAGAAACATTAATAACCATCCACCCAAATATTCTTCACCTCCTCATACACTTATATAATAGTAAATACTCTTCACAAACAAAAAATTCCTTTTTTCTACAAAAAAGGAATTTTGGTTGTTATACTAGCCATATAGATACTCATTAAAATTAAACTAATAGTTTTTCTATTATTCATTCTATAAACATTACAATAAATTAAGTAATTGGTTGTCAATTATCAAATTCCCTTAATTTTCATAGACTTCGAAACCGAGGTGTTATTTAAATTTTAATGTATGCCTATAATTTTTTGCGAATTCTTTTTTCTCAATATTATAAAAATTCTTTATATATTATAATAAAGAGACCTAGTTATTAAGATTATTCAAAAAGGAGCGTTTAAATGAAATTAGTACAAACAAATTCTAAAAACCAACTTTTCAACCAATTAGACATTTGGTATTCAATAATCCGCAAACAACATGTAAAAGAAGCTACCGAATACTATCATTCCATTGATAGTTCCATTTTTAAAGAGGACAAAACATTATATACTCTATATCTATTATTTCATTTTAGATATACAATTTTATTAGAAGAATATGAATATGATTTAGAGCTACAAGCATCTGATTTCTCTAATGACCATAAACTCAATTATTATTATAATTTTTTTAAATTTATACATAGAATGAACACTGGGGATTATGAACAAGCGCAATGCTATTTTGATACTACAAAAAAAATGCTACCATTTATAGAAGATGAATGTGAAGTGGCAGAATTCAACTATCGCTCTTCTCTTTATTATTACTACTTAGATGATCCAATTTTATCAATCTATCACGTCAATAATTGTATTAGTTATTTTTCTCAATCGAAAGACTACACAATAAAGGTAGCTGCATGTGAAAACACGTTAGGAATGTCCTATACAACATTAGAAAAGTGGCAATTAGCTGAAAAGTTTTTACTTTCATCTATTGACACATTCCAAACATGTAATGAGCAACAGTTGGTTTTAAAAGTAAAATACAATTTAGGATTGCTCTATTCTGAGCAAAACCGTCCCGATTCGGCAATAGAGTACCTCTTAAATTCTTTTGAAAATGAAAAAGACTACAAAACAATGTATTTATTAGCCCGTGAATACTATAAAACAAATAGTAATTCACAAGCATTAGAATATTTACAGAAAGGTATGCAATATGCTAACGAAGAATATAGACATCATTACAATATTTTAATTGCTTTCATTGAAAATATACCTGTAGAAAAATTGGAAATCATTATAACCAAAGCTATAGAATATCTAGAACAACATAAATTATGGAGAGAAATTCAATTATATAGTGAAGAGCTGGCAATCCGTTATCTCAATGAAAATAATCCAGAAAAGTCTAACGAATTCTTTTATAAAAGTTATGCAATCAAAAAAATGTTTACCTAACTGGGGGAATTAAAATGAAAAAAGTAAAAATTATCATTCTTACAATAATGAGTATTGGAGTATTTTCATTAGGATTATCTAACCTCAATTTCAAAGAAATTGGAATTGATCAAAAATCAAATACCATTCTTGTCCAATACAGTCACGGTAAAGGAATTTAAGGTAATCAAAAAAACGGTATTTTCCATACCGTTTTTTTGATTTAAAATCGAATTTCTCTCCCCTCTTTTAAAATTTTGCGCTTATTATTTGAGATTGGCTTTGCATCAGGAATCATTTCGCCTGTAGATAAATTTATCCAGTTCGAACTACTATTGATACGCCATTCTTTATTTTCCTCTATCCATTCTATCCAGAATTCAACATCTACGGATTGTCCATAAACAGTAGCAGGCTTACTATATTTCACATATGTCGTAATAATTTGATTGGGCTGGTCGGTTTGACTATATGTATCTAATATTTGATAAGTTTGTATTCTCCCTTGTTGTGTCGCTCCTCGCCAATCTGCAAGATATGCATACTTCGGTAATACTTCCTCTTGTACCCGCTTCGTTAAAAACTTCTGCTGTATCTCACGTACCATTTCATCAGAAATTTTCACCCCTTCTACCCGTACATAGGGATCTAAATATTCTTTCGTGCGTTGCTCCACGACTGTTACATCATCAGCCGATAATTTCTTTTTTTGCTCTTTCTTTTGAGAGGTTTGTTGTACTTCCTGTTTTGCTACTTGTTCCGTAGGAGAGGAATCACCGCTTTTAGCTACGATGATTCCAGCCATCACTCCCACGACAAGAAGTAATACACCAACGACACTATATAATACCTTTATCTGTTTCATGCTATTCACCCTTTCTCATTATAGTTCCAATCCCCTACCCTT
>NZ_JARVGZ010000003.1:0-124854 GCF_040460055.1 Bacillus cereus group sp. MG4
CGAATCGTTCCATAGTGTCTTAAAAAAAGGGCTCATTTATCAGCAACAATACGCAACACGTGCACAAGCACAGCAAGATAGTTGGGAATACATTGAAATTTTCTATAATCGTAAAAGAATCCATTCAGCGAATGGTTATTTATCGCCGGCAGAAAAAGAACGTATGTACGAATCATGGGCTGCATAATTTAAATTTTCTGTGTCTATTTTATTGACGTAATATCACAGAGTCAAAACTTAACATTTTCCACACACATCACTACACATTTTTCCTTTACTGAGAATATACTAATTATTGTGGTTCCATGGCATATGCTAACAAGTTGGAATCATATTATATTCGATACAATAAGGAGGTTATAATGTATGGATCATTCTTTTTTTAAACCGGGTCCCTGTAGTCAGTTTCCTTTTCCTCATGCCTTTCCTGCAGCATCCGGAGACTGTTGTCCGCCGCAGGTCTTTTTTTCTCTAGAACAGCAGCAACAGTTCCCTCAGCTTTTACAAGCTGTTAACTCATCACTCCAAGCATTTTTTACAGATCCAAACGCACAAATGAGTGCAGCATTACAAGCTACTTTGCGGCCATTACTCACATTTTTACAACGTCTCATTCCACAAACACCTCAAACACAATTCTCTATTCAAACACTGCAGCAGCTCCTAGCGGCATTACAGGATCCCACATTACCAGTAGAAATAATTTCAGAGTTATCCCAGCTCTTTTTACAATCTTTATCCGCAGTAGGAAGCGCTTCAAATCTGCCTTCCACGTCCTTACAAGTACTATATCAGTTAATTTTACAAGGTATTATAAATAGTACACCGCAAGGTACAACACCTGGGGTGCCTGTAGAGCCAGGACAAATACAAGGGTTAGAGGCGGTATTAGCGCAATTAGCCCATGCCCTTGCAGCCTTTTTTGGAAATCCAAATGCAAATACAGCGGCTAATTTACAACAACAGCTCAATCAACTGTTAGCGATTTTGAATACCTTTCCTTCCAACCCGCAAACTGAATCCCTAAAAATTTTCATTCAAAATATCGTTGCACAATTACAAGGCCCGGACTTTAATACGAGTCTCATCTCCCAATTGATTTCTCAATTATTTAATGGTCTTTCTTCTTTCTTCGGAACATTACTTTTAGATCCGGCGACCTTGCAAGCCCTTATTCAATCCTTAATCGATGCGGCGTCCAATAACATTCCCCAAGGACCTTCGCCAAGTATTCCTGTTGATCCAATACAGTCCCAACAACTCCAACAATTATTACAGCAACTGACTTCCCTATTACAAGTGTATTTGACAGATCCAACGAATCCAGCAAATGTAACGGGGTTACAAAATGTACTTTCTCAATTTTTAGCGATTTTGAATACCTTTCCTTCCAATCCACAAACGGAGTTTTTAAAACAACTCCTACAAAATATTGTGACATTACTACAGGACCCAAATGCTTCTCCTTCTCAAATCTCACAATTACTCCAACAATTTTTAAATGGTCTTTCTTCCTTTTTTTCTACGCTCATACTCGATCCTACTACTTTACAAACACTCTTAACGGCATTATTACAGGCTCTTAACGTAACTGCAGGAGAATCTGGTGCTGGACCTCAAGGACCAACAGGACCTCAAGGGCCTACAGGATCTCAAGGGCCTACTGGAAGCTTTGAAGGTGCGCAGCCTTTTGATCCAAATAATACAGGATTGTACCAACCAGGTGACATTGTCATATATGAAGGCGCAGTATATGTGGTCAATACGGCAGATCCTCAAGGGATTCCAGGGGAATCTCCAGACTATACGTCTCTTGTTTCTTCTGGTGCAACTGGACCTACGGGACCTCAAGGGCCTACTGGAAGCTTTGAAGGTGCGCAGCCTTTTGATCCAAATAATACAGGATTGTACCAACCAGGTGACATTGTCATATATGAAGGCGCAGTATATGTGGTCAATACGGCAGATCCTCAAGGGATTCCAGGGGAATCTCCAGACTATACGTCTCTTGTTTCTTCTGGTGCAACTGGACCTACGGGACCTCAAGGGCCTACTGGAAGCTTTGAAGGTGCGCAGCCCTTTGATCCAAATAATACAGGATTGTACCAACCAGGTGACATTGTCATATATGAAGGCGCAGTATATGTGGTCAATACGGCAGATCCTCAAGGGATTCCAGGGGAATCTCCAGACTATACGTCTCTTGTTTCTTCTGGTGCAACTGGACCTACGGGACCTCAAGGGCCTACTGGAAGCTTTGAAGGTGCGCAGCCTTTTGATCCAAATAATACAGGATTGTACCAACCAGGTGACATTGTCATATATGAAGGCGCAGTATATGTGGTCAATACGGCAGATCCTCAAGGGATTCCAGGGGAATCTCCAGACTATACGTCTCTTGTTTCTTCTGGTGCAACTGGACCTACGGGACCTCAAGGGCCTACTGGAAGCTTTGAAGGTGCGCAGCCTTTTGATCCAAATAATACAGGATTGTACCAACCAGGTGACATTGTCATATATGAAGGCGCAGTATATGTGGTCAATACGGCAGATCCTCAAGGGATTCCAGGGGAATCTCCAGACTATACGTCTCTTGTTTCTTCTGGTGCAACTGGACCTACGGGACCTCAAGGGCCTACTGGAAGCTTTGAAGGTGCGCAGCCTTTTGATCCAAATAATACAGGATTGTACCAACCAGGTGACATTGTCATATATGAAGGCGCAGTATATGTGGTCAATACGGCAGATCCTCAAGGGATTCCAGGGGAATCTCCAGACTATACGTCTCTTGTTTCTTCTGGTGCAACTGGACCTACGGGACCTCAAGGGCCTACTGGAAGCTTTGAAGGTGCGCAGCCCTTTGATCCAAATAATACAGGATTGTACCAACCAGGTGACATTGTCATATATGAAGGCGCAGTATATGTGGTCAATACGGCAGATCCTCAAGGGATTCCAGGGGAATCTCCAGACTATACGTCTCTTGTTTCTTCTGGTGCAACTGGACCTACGGGACCTCAAGGGCCTACTGGAAGCTTTGAAGGTGCGCAGCCTTTTGATCCAAATAATACAGGATTGTACCAACCAGGTGACATTGTCATATATGAAGGCGCAGTATATGTGGTCAATACGGCAGATCCTCAAGGGATTCCAGGGGAATCTCCAGACTATACGTCTCTTGTTTCTTCTGGTGCAACTGGACCTACGGGACCTCAAGGGCCTACTGGAAGCTTTGAAGGTGCGCAGCCTTTTGATCCAAATAATACAGGATTGTACCAACCAGGTGACATTGTCATATATGAAGGCGCAGTATATGTGGTCAATACGGCAGATCCTCAAGGGATTCCAGGGGAATCTCCAGACTATACGTCTCTTGTTTCTTCTGGTGCAACTGGACCTACGGGACCTCAAGGACCTACGGGTATAATCGAATCGTTTGGTGATTATTATACACTCAGCCCAGCGGATGGAACTCCAATAATCGTTAACGGTGGAGAAATATTCCCTTTACTAGGTATAAATGTTCAAAATGGAATGACATTAGCGGATAATATCATTACAATAGGTGTCCCAGGGGTCTATTTTATCTCATATTTTTATACACCTTATAATAATAATCCCAGTACACAGTACACCATGCAGTTATTGGTAAATGGTACTCCGCCGTTAGGAACAGTGCTGTATACTAACTCTGCACCGGGAACGATTGCCGCACAACTCACATTTCTAGCTGCACTTCAGGCAGGAGATAAATTATCATTTAGAAATTCAGGGTCGGGGGCTATTCGAATAGATGTTCCAGGTATTCAAGATCAACCACTAGCATGTTCATCTACGCTATTTCGAATTTCCAGTATTCCTGGTACTTTTAGACTAGGCCGTTCTAGGTTTTTTAATGAAAATTAACTTTAGTGATGACCTTTCATTCTAGAATATGTTTTTATATACGATACAAAATCTGATAAAATTATTTTGATGCAAATAATTGATAAATTAAATAAAAAGCGAAGATTCCCATGCAGTGCCCCCTGTCAAGTAGACAGTATTTAAAAAGAGCAACTAAGCAACCTGAGTTCTATATTTATATGGACTCAGGTTATTTAATTTCTTTTGAAATCTTTGATGATTATAAAAGTGCATATATTTACGCACGGCAAGTTTGACCTCATTCGCTTTACGGAAGGAGCGTAAATGAAAACACTCTGCAATAGCGGATAAGTACAAGCGCTGTCCATTGAAAATCAAATAGGTAATATCGGTTACCCATTTTTCATTGGGTTTTGAAGCTTGAAACTCCCTATTTAGATGGTTCTCTGAAATCACATAAGCTTCGTTTTTTCCGTAATAAGGTCGTTTTTTCCCTAATTATGGCTTTGATACCTAGTTCACTCATCAATCTTTGGATGCGCTTATGACTCAAATGAAGGTTATATGTGGCTTTCCGCCACACTTGTATTCTTCTATATCCATAAATTCCTCTTAATTTTTTATGACACTCCAATATCTTTTTCTTAATTTCGATATCCTCGGATTGTTTTTTTGAAGGCGTCGTATGCCGTTTTATCCATTTGTAGTAGCCACTTCTGGTTACACCAACAATATCGCATAGAATGGTCATTGTATAACCTGTTTTTGTCATTTCATGGATGACTTCGAATTTTTTCGTTTTGGATACGACTTTCATTCCTCCTTTTACATCCCTAAGAATCTGCTTAAAATCTTTTCAATAAAATTGCCACACCTGCCAATAAGCAACTCTGTCTACTATTTTCAAGTGTTCGTTCACAATTCTTCCACATTCTACGGTAATTTTCTAACCAAGCAAAGGTGCGTTCCACAATCCAGCGTTTTGGTAACACAACAAATTTGTGAAGTTCAGAGCGTTTGATGATTTCAACCGAACAATCAATCGTTCCTTTTATGGATTGTGCAAAGGATGAGCCCGTATATCCGCCATCACAAAGTATAGTTGTCACTTTTTCCAATGTTTTCTTGTGCCTTTCACACATTTGGATGGCACCCTCTCGGTCTGTTATGTTCGCAGTTGTTACATCAATCGTATGAATGAGACCGTTTGTATCTACAGCGATATGACGTTTGATTCCTAACACTTTCTTTCCAGCATCATAACCCTTTTCACCAGCTATCCATGTGTTTTTCACGCTTTGTGCATCTACGATGCAGAATCTTGTCTGATTCTTACGTCCATCTTGCTCACGATAGGTTTCAACCAATTTTTTTATGCACTTTTTCGAGAAGACTTATACCATTCTCGTTTGTTTTTCGCCAAATCTGATAGTAGAAATACACCGTTTGCCAGTTTGGGAAGTCACTTGGTAGATTGCGCCATTGGCAGCCTGTTGGTAAGCACGTACAGAACACCGCAGAATACCTCATATAAATCAACTGTGCGTGAACGCGTCCTTTTTCGTGCGTGTTCCAAATCTGATATTACGTCAATAAAATAGACACAGAAAATTTAAATTATGCAGCCCGCGATTCGTACATACGTTCTTTTTCTACCGGCGATAAATAACCATTCGCTGAATGGATTCTTTTACGATTATAGAAAATTTCAATGTATTCCCAACTATCTTGCTGTGCTTGTGCACGTGTTGCGTATTGTTGCTGATAAATGAGCTCTTTTTTTAAGACACTATGGAACGATTCGATACAAGCGTTATCATAACAGTTTCCTTTTCTACTCATGCTACATGTCATTCCATACTGTTGTAATTGATTTTGATAATCGTTGGAAACATATTGACTTCCCCGATCAGAATGATGCAAGACAGAACTTGCCGGTTTCTGTCGGAAATAGGCTTGTTGTAAAGCTTTCAATACTAATTCTTTTGTCATCGTACGATCAGCATGCCAGCCCACAATTTTTCTAGAATACAAGTCCATCAGACTTGCTACATACAACCAGCCTTCTTTCGTCGATACATAGGTAATATCGGCTACCCAAACTTGATTTGGCTTTTCTGCCTTGAATTGACGATCTAACACATTGTTATGTACCGGATAAGAATGTTTGGAATTTGTAGTAGCTTTATATTTTTTTACAGTTCTTGATTTTAACCCTTGTTCTTTTATGATTCTTGCCACTGTTTTTTGTGAGATACGCCTGCCCTTTTGGCGTAAGATGGACGTTACTTTAGGGCTTCCATATAAACAACGTGATTCTAAGAAAATACAGTGTATTTCTTTAGTGACTTGTTCTCTTTGTACTTGCCTGGGATTTTTAGTATGATTTTTCCATTTGTAATATCCGCTTCGGGATACATGTAGAACTTGGCACATCTTCTCCACTCGGTATGTGAAGCGGTGTTGATGGATAAGTTGAAATTTTACCGATGGTCTTTCGCGAAGAAGTGCATCGCCTTTTTTAAGATTGCATTTTCTTCCTCTAAATCTAAAATACGTCGCTCCATCTCGTTTGTTTTTTGATCTTCAGAACGGAACGTTCGTTGCTTTACAAATTTGGGCTCTTTTTTATATTTCTTTACCCAACCGTGAAGGGTATTTACTGAAATCCCTAATTCTCGAGCAACTTGAGCTACATTCTTTCCTGTTTGTAAAATATGTTTTACGCTTTGGCGTTTAAATTCTTCTTCATATTGTTTTACTTTCCCCATGTAGACACCTCATTTAGTTCATTTTTTATCATATTAACTTGTGTCTACTTTTTAGTCTAACATCATTTGTGGTTACGTATAATTTTGCCAGTGTCTATCCACCTTTATCGATGTTAAAACATTAAACGGAACTTAAATAATGGTAACTCATCCTGTTACGTGTCTGAATTTGACGGTGTCCGATCTGAAGCCGTATTTCGAAGACGCCTACGAAAAAGCGTCACCACTAAAAGAAGAATAGGAATACCCGTCTGAAAAGGAATGGATACGAACTGGATGACTTGTAAGCCCTCTGTTATATGCTCTGAGAAATTGCTTGAAATGATGATGGAAGAAAAAAGAATCGTCACTCCAAAAGGAAATACAAGTTTATGATGCTTTTCCACTTTAAAAAGATCTGCCGCTGCGATCACGGATATATAATAATAAATCGCTACCTTAAAAAAATTCCCGATAATTAAAGCGAACATAACAATTACATCTATACGTTGTAGAAAATCTCCAATGCCCACTTTACTTAATGCCGTATACAAAGGGATAGGCGTTCTACTAACAATATTCACACCAAGTACCCCCACATCAAGTGCCACTGTATAACTCAAGATGGCTCCGCTTACCATCATCGCCCATAACCCAATCGGAATCCCTTGTTTAGGTTTATTCAAATATGGAAGCACCATTGAAAAAGCAAGCATCTCTGCGAAAGGGAAAAAATATGTCTGCGGAACTGTTAGTAATACAGGTTTGTAACCTTTTTCTAATATAGGTAAAAGATTGGGGACATGAATAATTCGAGAGGAAAATAAAACAATAGTCCCTATTACTCCAATGATGATTAATATCATAAAGTATATGCTAGCTGTTCGAGCTAGCACCTCAATTCCTTTATAAATCAAATAGGCGACTACCAGGGTCATGGAAAGATTGAGTACAAATAGGGGAGTTAGATCATATAAGGCGATGTTTAGCAGATTACTACAATCTCGTAAGTTTCTAGCAGCCGCATTCATAAAATATGCCGTATACAAAAGAGCAATGGGCCAGCCAATATATTTCCCTAGAATTTTTTGTATATAACTTGTAAAAAGCAGATTGGGAAAGAAGCGATGCAGCGTACCATGAACAATAAACATGGCCATTCCACATGCCAAACCGAGTAGAACAGCAAGCCAAGCATCTTTTTCTGCTTCCATCCCCACGCCAACTACAAGTGCACTTCCAAATTCAAATAAAATAATTAAAGCGAATAATTGTACTGCGTTTATTTTGATTTTTTCCAAGACCTCACATCCTTTTTTGTATATTTATTCGTTGGTCTCTTTCGTATGATACGTCTTGGTTCGCATACCTGAATGATGAATAACTACATTCACAGTCACATCCACTTTACTTTCAGAAAAAGTATGATTCCAATCATGTTTCCATTTATTCCATACTTTTGGATGCGAGAGATTGAGTACTTCTCCAAATCCTAAAACATCACTTTTCTCGTTTTGTGCTAACTTGACTGCTGCTAAGATATCTGTCTCTGTTTTATTTCTCCATTGTCGTTCCAACTCTTTGATGATAACTGTCTGATTCAGATCGAGAGCGCATTGTACCTCGCTTATAATTCCTTCCTCATGTATATTGACATGGAACATTGGCTTCCCGTGATGAAGGCTTGCTGTCACATTCGTTTTGGAACGGAGTATTTCAATACCAATGGCATTTTTTTTCTTTTGACAATTGAGGTTTATAGTGGACCCCTTCATCTTATTTTGAATCAATATAATTCCTCTTGCTTGTCTGTTCGGAAGCCAACGCATGAGTTTCCCATCCTTGAAGAGGGCCAATCTACCGATATTAACAGAAACAGAAGGTTTGCTTTTTTCGACATTCGATTTCTCATCTCCTTCTAGCGAGTCTCCATCCAGTCTTACACCACTTATCACCAACTGTTTTCCTTGTTTCCCCAATCCATTAACGATATCATCGATTTCTACCCTTGTATTCTCTGACCACAACTTTTCTGTTAATTTCATTTTTGTAGAAAGACTGTTGGAGGGGAGTTTCTCAATAGGTGTGAGCGTTTCAAGGATCTGTTTGGCTTCATCTCTTTCTGCGATCAATACCATAGAAGTAAGGCGAGTTTCAGGGGTCCTCTCAAAAAAGTCGAATAGATTTGAGATCCCTTTTTTTGCTAACGATTCCCCGATAATGACAAGCTGTAAATGGGAGAAATATAATTCCCGGGGCACCTTTTTTGATGTTTTTCGAATGGCTTCTAATAACGTACGTCCCGTTGTTGTATAAACTGTGATTGGAGTGGAATATCCAGATCCCCCCTCGATACTTCCCGCTGCTTCACCTACGTTAGCAATTTGAAGTGATACTCGGTATCCTTTGTTTTCTGCATCCTTATCTATGCCAAGTGCCATGACAATCGCCAAACTTTTTATTTCTTTGCTATCCCAACAGCCGGTAAGTAGGACCGTAGTTATAACCAACATGACAATGATACACTTGCTATTTCTCATCCATATCCTCCTTACTCATGTTTTGACTGGGAGAAGATTGAAGATCGCGTGCCATCCTGGTTCTATTCTGCCGACTAATAAGTCGAGGTCTTGTGAAAAAGGACCATAATGGAAAACGGAATAAGGTATCCTTTTGATCTGATGAAACCCATGGTGCAAAAGGAGCCAGATAAGGAATACCGAAAGAGCGTAGACTGGACATATGACCTATAATCATAATCGTACCGAGCATAACACCATAAAAACCCAGTATCCCCGCTACTATCATGAAAGGAAAACGCAAAATACGAGTAGTGGCTAAACTGAAAGAAGGTATGGTGAAACTGGCGATCCCTGATGCTGCCACGATAATGACCATAGATGCTGATATAATACCTGCTTGCACAGCCGCTTGACCCAATATTAAAGCGCCTACGATTGAAACCGCTTGACCTAGCGCTCGTGGCATTCTCAATCCAGCCTCACGTATTACTTCAAAGCTTACCTCCATTAACAACGCCTCGATTAATAATGGAAAAGGAGCACCGTCTCTTTGCGCAGCAAGACTCAAGAGAAGAGAGGTTGGAATCATCTCTTGGTGAAACGAAAGGGCGGCGATGTATACGGGTGTTCCCAATAGGCAAACAAGAAAAGAAAAAAAACGTAAGAATCGTAAAAATGTACTAATGACGAAACCTTGATAGTAATCCTCGGGTGATTGGAAAAATTGAAAAAATACAGTAGGTGAAAGGAGAACAAAAGGTGTTCCATCCACCAGAATGGCAACTCGCCCTTCTAGTAAATTGCCTACCACACTATCTGGACGTTCTGTACTATAGATAGTTGGAAAAAGAGTGAATGTCTCATCTTGAATGAGTTCCTCGATATAACCTGATTCCAAAATTGCATCTATTTCAATGGAATTTAAACGTTGTTTGATTTCTCGCACGAGTTTATCACTGGCAATGTCTTTTATATACAGGATACCAATGTCGGTTTGAGTCACGCTACCTACTTTCGTTATTTCCAGCCAAAGTTTCGAGCTCTTGATCCGCCGACGAACAAGAGAAATGTTTGTTGCGATGGATTCAGTGAAGCAGTCTTTCGGACCACGTATCGTTACTTGGGAAGTTGGTTCTGTAATAGAACGGGTTTCCCCCCCTCTTGTGTTAACACTAAGCGCTTCGGGCCAATCATCCATTAAAATGATCGTGTCTCCCGATAACATCGACAAGCATAATTCATCCCAACGTGAAATACTTTGTAGTTCACCCACCACCAAGACATCTTGTTTTATCCTGTTATATAGTTCACAAACGTCATGGATTTTAGTCTCATCCAGATCATCCTTCAACGATTGCAAAATCCAATCATCCATTGCGCCCTTATTTACTAATCCATCTATATACATTACCACAACGGTTATTTTAAGGGATATTCCTATTTCTATTTTACAAAATTTAATATCAGGGCTGTTACCAAACTCTTGTTTTATATGGTCAAGATTTTTTGTTATATCTGAATGAAGAAGATTCATGCCTTTACCAGCACCCTTTTGTTCTTTCTTACATGTGATGCCTCTGCTCGTTTTATGAAATTTACATTCCATTTTTGATTCTCCTTTAGCTTTGATAAGTATTGTTTTGTACATAGAAATTTTTATGTGGGGGCATGTCATATCTCGGATAAAATTTTAAAAAACCAAAAGCTTATAAATAATAAAATGTGTATTCGGGAATATATGAGATAAACTCCTTTTTATAAGAAATTGTGTGTACTATATAACCATAAGTTTTATAAAGATATGATATTTTTAATATGCGATGTTTATGGTATTGTATACCATAAATTACTTGGTTCTGGTGATATTAAGTCAATAAAATAGACACAGATAAATTTAATTATGCAGCTCTTGTCCCGTACGTACGTTCTTTTTCTGTCGGAGATAAATAACCATTCGCTGAATGAATTCTTTTACGATTATAGAAAATTTCAATGTATTCCCAAATATCTTGCTGTGCTTGCGCACGTGTTGGATATTGTTGCTGATAAATAAGTTCTTTTTTCAAGACACCATGGAATGATTCGATACAAGCGTTATCATAACAGTTCCCTTTTCTGCTCATGCTACCTTGCATTCCATACTGGGGTATAGCCGCATGCCCATCAACTTAAGAATCTTTACTACCCCAAAGTGTAAAAAAAACGTTATTCTTTCTAAAAATCTAAATAGAAAGGATGGCGTTTTCTTATGAATCTTTCGATTCAAGATGAATTACAACTATTTTCTGAAGAACTGTGCTGTCATTTAACCCCTTCTCTTTTAGAAGAACTCGCAAAAGAATTAGGGTGTGTCTAAAAACTATTTTTATGATACGATTACCTCAAACAATCCAAAGAGAGGTATTTTCCATGACATCACGCCGCTACGAACTTACAAATGAACAATGGGAACAAATCAAAGACATCTTTCCACCGTACACGACTGGACGTCCCCTTAAAAGGAGTAATCGCGAAATGTTCAATGCAATGTTGTGGATAGCCAGAAGCGGTGCACCCTGGCGTGACTTGCCGGAACATTATGGTTTATGGAAAACCGTGTATGCCCGCTTCTGTAAATGTGAACTGTCCATACTGTGCAACTTCCATACAAATTGATAAGAATGGTGTAGTACAAGAGATTTGTGAATTCTGTGGTGGTCATATGCGGGAACAACAAACAGGTATGCTACAGATTTGTCAAAATGGTGAGCGTTTTGAATTTACAACAATGCAACAGCATATCTTCTTAGAGCATATTAATCAGTCTGTAGGTGAATTGAAACAGTATCACACGTACGATTTGTATTTGTTGCTAAAAGAAGTCAGAGAAGCACGCAGTCAAACGTATTATGGTTTGCAATTGCTCAATAAAGCATCTAAAACAGAAAAAAAATTAAAGGTTACTGCAAATGAAACGGGTGGAGAGTATGAGTATTACACAAGAAAAGCATGGGTAATTGAGAATATTCTCTTAGAACGTCAAGAATTCTTTCCAGAAAAGATTACAGCTCGTGTTCTTCAATATATGGAAGAACAAATTCAAAAATCGAAAAAGAAGACCATGAAGATATCAAAGGTACAACGTCAGCATAGAAGAGAAGCTTGAGAAATCTTTATACAATTTGAATTTTATATAAAATGGGGGAATGAATTATGAATACGGTAGTTAATTTGAGTATTGAAGAACTTCATAAAAAACAAGAAAAAAAGTATAAGGATATATTTGATAAATTTGAAATCGGTCAGCGAATAGAATTAAGTTCATCTTCTTATGAGCCAGATATTCCTCTCGGAGCCACAGGTAAAATATTAGATAAAAAATATAGCAAGAACGGATGTGATCTAAGAGTTGACTTTGAAGGCTATGAAACTTGGATTGATGGAGAAGATGTTTTCTAAAAGCAATTGCATATTTTAGATAGTTAATCAGTCAAACCTCCACTGATGAAAGTTTGACTGATAACGTATTACAATTTGAATTTTGTATAAAAATGGAGGGGTAATTATGAACGTTGGTGAATGGGTTTTAGCTGAAAATCAAGTCGGTTTTATCGTTTTTAAAAACCATACTGAAACATCTATAAAAGTTAAATGTAACTACTCAGCTTCCTCACGGAGGCTTTTTTCATTTACTAGTCTGATATGTACTTTTTGTGTGAATACTAGATATATCATACAAGGAGGTGGTATTTATGTTGAAAAAACAAGAAATTCTAGCTGTCTATCAAAAGGGACCTCAAGCTATTTGCGATTTTGTTCATCAATTAGAAAGTCAAATACAGAATTTAAAAGAGCGTATAGAAGAATTAGAAAATCGTTCAAAAAAAAACTCTACAAATAGTCATAAACCACCCTCTACAGATGGTTTTCGTAAGCCTATTACAAAAAGTTTGCGAAAATCATCCCAGCGTCAAACCGGTGGCCAGTTGGGCCACAAAGGACATACTCTTGGTTTGACAGCGACTCCAGACCATACAATTACATATTCTCCTACCTATTGTACTTGTTGCTATACTTCTTTAGACCATGAGCCTGTAAAAGGATACCGCATTCGCCAAGTGTATGATTTACCACCTATCCAGATAGAAGTAACAGAACATAAAGTGGAACAAAAAGAGTGCCCACATTGCCATTCTATTCAAGAATCCCAGTTTCCTTCTACTGTCTCTCGTCCTGTTCAATATGGTCCAAATATAAAAAGACTAATCCCCTATTTAACGCATTATCAGTGTCTTTCTTTAAAAAGAACAAAAGAATTCTTTCAAGATTGTTTTGGACATTCTATCAGTGAAGGAACGTTAGTCAATCATACAAACAGTTTTTCGGCTCAATTGCAGCCTTTTCTCCAAGAAGTAAAAGACCAGATCCTTCAGTCTTCTGTTGTCCATTTTGATGAAACCGGTATGCGTGTAGAAAATAAAACACAATGGTTACATACTGCCAGTACACCGGAGGTGACATTGCAACATATTCATCAAAAACGCGGAAAAGAAGCGTAACTACTCAGCTTCCTCACGGAGGCTCTTTTAATTTACTAGTCTGATATGTACTTTTTGTGTGAATACTAGATATATCATACAAGGAGGTGATAGTTGTGTTGAAAAAGCAAGAGATTCTAGCTGTCTACCAAAGGGGACCTCAAGCTATTTGCGATTTTGTTCATCAATTAGAAAATCAAATACAGAATTTAAAAGAGCGTATAGAAGTATTAGAAAATTGTTCAAAAAAAAACTCTACAAATGGTCATAAACCACCTTCTAGGCTTAGTGACAGGGTGTCTGCTCTAATCCGCAGAATAATTCCCATTAAAAGTAAAATTAGATTGCATATTTTGAAGCATGCAGTATTTCATCAAAAATCATTCAATTTTTTGCTGTTTATAAACATAAGTTATGACACCGAGCAATACCTTGCATTTACTGCATATAAAATATAGAGTCAAATCTTTAGAGTTATGAAGCTTTTTGTAAAAAGAAAACATTTATGTTAATGATAAACTCATATTTTTTACTATAACTGGAAACAATCTTGCGGACCACAGCAGTTACCCTGTCACTAAGCCTTGAAGCGATTGAATAGCGATATTTGATTTTTCAGATAAAACTTTACTGTCTGTTACTAATTGTACTTTGAAACGCTCAAGTGAAGAATTCGTTTGTTCTAAATGTTCATATGCTGCTTGTGCTTGTTGTTGCATTTGATCAACAGCCGTGATAAAATCCTTTTTCGCTTGTTCATTATTATTTAGACTCCCAAGCAAATCCAATAATTTATTGTAGTAACCGTTAAATCGATTATTGCATCGTATCATTTCTTGATTCATGGCTAAAATTTGCGGATTATATTCATCTAACCATTCACGGACATTTGTTTTCGCAAAAGATT
The DNA here is from genome assembly GCF_040460055.1 of Bacillus cereus group sp. MG4. Taxonomy (NCBI): domain Bacteria; kingdom Bacillati; phylum Bacillota; class Bacilli; order Caryophanales; family Bacillaceae; genus Bacillus; species Bacillus cereus group sp. MG4. The sequence continues at coordinate 14,564 of NZ_JARVGZ010000003.1, forward strand.
GATGATTAGTCAAACTGCTCATCGCTTCAACTTTTGCATCCGGTTGTTGTAATATGACTAATCCATAAGCCTGAATTAATGGTGCTTGTATTCCTAGCATTCTAATAGAGTTTGAGAGTGTATGTACCTCAGCTAATCCTTGAGTATGGACTTGCTGACTATTTGGAGGGTGTTGCAAAACTCATAAATATTCAAAAATAAATGCATAAAAAAATCCGTTTTCCTGGAAGAATGATAGTACCCTAAACTATCTCCAGAAAGGACGGATTTACTAGTATGATAACCAATTTTGATCACAATCAATCCATTTTACACATTTTATTTGCCTACGTAGACAGTTTAACCATTGGAGGCGTTCCGCCTATTACAGGCCGCCCACCTATCTGTAGAAAAGCTTTACTCAAATGTTTTTTTGTGAAAACGGTATTCCAAATCAATTCATTACGTAAGTTAACTCGCTTTTTGCATCAATATCCTTCATTTCGTGTATCTTGTGGTCTTTCCTTTGTTCCTCATATATCCACTTTCTCACGTGTAGGAACTTGGTTTCGCAATGAAGGTATTCCGTTGATTCATAAACAAACTCTTGAAGAAATGAATTTAGGATTAATTCCGTGTGTTTTAATTGATAGCACTGCCTTACGGAGTAGTTTATATGATTCCCAAGCAAAATGGGGGAAATCTACTCGTTATGGTTGGTATAAGGGATATAAAGCTCATGTCTGTTCTACACCAGAAGGTGTTGTATTGTCGTATGCATTTACAACAGCGAACGTACATGATAGCAAAATGGCTCCTGTATTGCTTCAAGATATACAAAATCAAAATGTGTTATTTTCCATTGCAGATGCTGCTTATGATAGTCAGCGCATTTATGAAATTGCAAAAACATGTGATATTTTTGCGGTGAATCCAATTAACCCACGTAATGGCGAACAAAGCAAAAGTACACATCGCCGTGTATTATCTCATTTTGCACAAACCATCTTTGGCAAACAGTTGATGAAAGAGCGTGGGAAAATTGAACAACAGTTTGGTCATCTCAAAGATAAAGGGCTGGAACAGCCACGTTGGTATGGTCAAAATCGCTATTTATTACATGTTCAGCTAGTTTTTCTGATTCATAACATTGCATATTTATTTTAGTTTTGCAACACCCTCTATTTGGTGCCGCTAGAGCCGTTACGCTAGTAAAACAGCTCGTTGATAATGTTGTCGCTACCAACCCAATAAGACATATTTTTTTCATGGGTAATTTCCTCCTTTTATTGCTTATCACGTCAGAAATCATTATATACATCATGTAAAGGAATATAACAGAATATAAAGTAACTTTATTAAATGATAATAACTTTAGTTTTGTATATTAAGTTGTAAGGTAATAGTCTACACTATTTTATAGTTAGTCACTTCTATCTGGATAAGTGGTAAATCATATGCTTGGCGAGTGTCGTATCCTTTTATTGATATCCAAGAGATACAAAAGGTAGAGAGGAGACGGTTCTGTTGTAAAGTTTTTGAAAGTAAGCTGAATTTTTGAAAAATAGGGTGAGGAGTATCCAAAATGAGATATTTTAAAGGGAAACCATTCAAGAAAGATATTATTTTAGTAGCCGTCGGCTACTATTGTCGTTTTTCTTTAATCTATCGTGACGTATCTGAAATTTTAAAAGAACGTGGTGTATCGGTTTATCCTACAACGATTATACGTTTGGTGCATGAATATAGAAATTTGATTTATCAAATGTGGAAGAAGAAAAATAAATCAGCACATTTCGTATGGCATTTAGATGAAACCTATATCAAAGTCAAAGGAGAGTGGCGTTACCTTTATCGTGCGATTGATCAAGAAGGATACACCTTGGATATCCAACTTCGTAAAACAAGAGATCATCAAGCTTCCTATATGTTTATGCAAAGATTAGTAAAAGCTTTTGGAGAACCAACGGTTCTCACAACAGACAAGGATCCATCCTTACTTTGTGCGTTCAAAAAATTGAAAAAGAACGGTTTTTATGCGCATACGGAACATTGCACCATTAAGCATCTCAATAATCTCATCGAACAAGACCATAGACATATCAAACGACGTTTGGTTAAATCCGCAGGATTTCAAAATCTTCGTCATGCTTCCCGTACCATTAAAGGAATCGAAACGATTCATGCTATATACGTCGAAAAAGAGAAGTCATATTCCATCCTTCTCCTTTTCGACGTATAAGGAATTACAGGAGTTATTCAGAACCGCTTAAACTATAATTGTATTTTGTAAAAGAATTTGTGTTTTCTCAAACTTTGCAACAGAACCCGTATTCGTATTTTAGATTTAACTGCATTTCAACTTCCGGATATATTTTCATCAATTTATCCTGGTGCGGGAGGATGCAGCCATACAGCGTGAGTATGATTTATTATCCTTCATATCCATCATTGTAAAAAGATAAAACGAGAACGATTGGAATGCCATTTGTATGGGCAACTGATTGCCATTCTACTTTGTTCTTCTACCATGTTTCAAATGCGGCAATTGCTTCTTATGAAAAAGAAACGAGAACGGAGTGAATATAAGGCCATATATACGATTAAAGATTACTTTTTTCTTCTTTTCCAATTGATACAAAACACCCAAGAGATAACAAAGCTTTTAATCCGCCTGTTCCACCTTCTAGAGAAAAACGGACGGAAATCTCATCGATATGAGAAGAAAACGGTCTTTGATATCATGGGTATTCATTATGAGTATAGTATAGCTAGGGAACAAAAGAAAGCTGCATAATTTTAAAAATAAAACTCGTTAGAGTTTATTTAGCATGCGGATTTTTAAGAATAATCAATCTGTTGAACAGTTTGTAACTCTTTTGAAGGGAATTCCATTTTATTTGTTCTCTTAAGTTGATGGGCATGTATTCTTCCCCCTGTTTGATTGAAAACTTCATTTTTAAAGCAAGCGTATCTTCTTGGAATATATGGTGACATCTTCTGTTGTTTTCGAGTTTAAATTTCCTCTAGAATCGATTTATTTTCTTACGCTGCAGCTTACCAACGTTATTTGCATACCCTGCAGAAAGATGACTATTGTGAGATAATCTGGCGTCTTTCATTCTATCCGATTTTTTTGTAACAGAACCAATAGAATGATATCAGGTTGATAATGTTTCCATTTGAATATATTTTCTGGTTCCATACGGATCACACACCTTTTTTTAGTAGTCGTACCAATATAGCCAAGTTTGAAAGACCATTTTCAAAGCATTTCAATTTTTTACACCAGAACCTTTGAATATTCTGATCCTGTAACAGTTGATTTTGACCCTTGTCATAGGACATATTTTTAGTTGTAATTTCGAATGTATAGACCTACAATCAATTAGGTGCAGAAAATCACCTGCTAAAATTTTTGCATATTCTTCATAAAATTTAAAATTTTCGTACATAGGAGAACTATTTATGATGTTAGAATTTCCAATATTAGAAGAAATACCACCCATAACTTGGTGATTTCATACAAATAAAATTATGATAAGGAAGGAGGATATACCCATGAAACAAATTTCTATGATTCCAGAATTTCCATTACCAGATGAAGTACCACCAACCCTTTTTTGGTAATTCACGATAGAATTCAAAACAGAAGCTTGATGCAGAGCTTCTGTTTTGAATTTGTCAATATTAGGAGCGCATTATTATGAACAAATTGATATTAAAGATACCTACTCAGTTTTCTACAAATAGATTAATTATACGGGTTCCAAAACCTGGAGATGAGATAGTTGTGTATGAAGCGATTTGCCATTCTATAGCTGAATTAAAACCATGGATAAAATCGCTACAACAAACACCTACAAAAGAAAATATCGAAACGCTCATTATAAATTATAATATCCAATTTCTACAACGTTCCACATTACCATACTTAATGTTTTCAAAAATAACTGGTGAATTTATTGGTTTTGCAATTTTTCATGAAATTAATTGGGAAATACTTAAATTTGAAGTTGGATATTGGATTCATTCTAAATTTAGTAAAAAAGGATACATGACTGAAGGAGTACATAGACTTGTAAAATTTGCCTTTGAAGAATTAACAGCAAACAGAGTGGAAATTCGTTGTGAAGCTGCTAACATTCAAAGTCATGCTATACCAAAAAAATTGTATTTTAAACTAGAAGGTATTTTAGAAATGAATGAATTAAATGCCAATAAAAAAGAGTTAAGTGATACTTATCTATTTGCCATGACTAAACCATATTATTATCTGACTTTGGCAAATGGATAAAAAGAAATCAAGACTAAGATGAAAAAAACTTCATTAAGACTTTTATTTTATAATTCAAAAGTCTCCCCAATAAGTGACGTTTTATTATTAATCTGTATTTTTATTTTGTCACTAAAAATCTTTTCAGATCTCTGAATAATAAAATACTTCATACCGACTGATTTTTTCATTCATGACTTTTTCACTATAAATTGTTCTTTGTACTTTAACAAAGAAAGCTGATTTTTCCAACAACAAAACAGATTTGGTTCAATAGCCTCTTTTCCACCATATTTAGGCTCTACAATCAAATTTAATGGTGAATCATATTGTTTCATATCAACATAAACGTCAGCGATAGCTAAAAAGTGTAGGATTTTTTGACTATCAAATTAGTGAGAATAAGTGCATATACAAGCGGTTTGTAAAATTTCACGTACCATAATAAAAAACAAAACACACCCAAAGAAACAACAAAGGTTGCTTCTTCTCTTCTTTTTCCGATACAATAGATATATATGCTTTGCCCATTCCCCCGAAAAAGGGAACTAACAAAAAAGATAGAATATGAAATAAGAAAGGTAACTCATATTATGAATCAACCTTTAGTGAATTTACGAGTGGATTTTGCTTTTAAGCAATTATTTGGAACAAGAGGAAATGAACAGATTTTAATGCAATTTTTGAACGTGACGTTGGCCTCTTCGCTCTCTTCACCGATTCAATCGCTGACAATAGAAGACCCACATATGCACCGCGAATACGAAAAGGACAAATTGTCCATTCTAGATGTATTAGCAACTTTAGATGACGAAACCCAAATTGCAATTGAAATACAATTGAATGACCAACATGATTTTCTGAAACGTAGTTTGTATTACTGGAGTCGCTTATACGCTTCTCAAATGCAAAAAGGTGGTTCGTATGATGCATTGCGAAAGACGATTACCATTAATATTTTGAACTTTCCGGTCTTTTCAGAATACGAAGGGTTCCGTACAACAGGGAAACTGTGGGATATTGAGTTACAAAAACTACTGATAGACGATTTAGAGTTGCACATCATTGAAATCCCTAAATTAATGGCGCAATGGAAAGAAGAACAAGTCAATCCATGGGAAGACGACTTTGTACGATGGCTACTCTTATTATCTGCCAATGAGGATACACAATTGACGCATACGCTGGAGGAGATCGCCATGAACCGAGACCCGATTTTAAAAGATGCGCTGCAAAAATGGGAAAAAATGAGCCAAGACCCTGGATTCCGTATGCTATATGAAGCAAGACAAAAGACGCTTATTGATGAAGCCTCTAAATATAAATATGCAGAGAAAAAAGGGCGAGAAGAAGGGAAAAAAGTTGGAAAAGAAGAAGGGCTTCAAGAGGGTATGGAAAAAGGCATGGAAAAAGGAAAATTAGCCGAAAGAGAGCAAATAATTCGTGGCATGCATAAAAACGGCATGGATATTGAAAATATTGCTAAATTTACGAATATGGATATATCGGATATACGCCATATTTTGAGACAATAACAAAGATTATTCTGGATATTAACGGCGCATTTCTTCTGCACCATACAATTGATTGTACTGTTCCTGTATACTTTGTAGTTGTAGACTTAATCCTTTTGCGAGGGATGTCATTTTGGGGTCTTGTTGTAAGGTGAGCAATAACTGCGACACTTTTATAAGCATCTCGTGAATCTCATATGATTCTTCTATCAAACCATCTATAGAAACCTGCTGAAGAATCGATTCAATTTTGCTCATTTTCCAATCAATTTCTTGTAACAATTGAGCAGAATTACCAGACCATGACTTATCCACGTATAATCCCTCTCCTGTCTTCTATATCTATTTGTATCCAACGTACTGATAGTTTTCATGTTATACTATGGGGAAATAGAAAAAGGTAACTACTCAGCTTAGTTAAACAAAAAAGCATGCCAAATACATGTTTCCTGTTCGAAAACATGAAAAAGAACACACTCCGATAAGAGAAAGAATCTATATGAAATAGAAACATTCTCTTACGAAAGAGTGGTATTCCAAGGAACCGTTCCGGTTTTTAACACCTGACTTATCGCTTGTAATACTGATTGATTTTGTTTTTTCATGGTGCTCATAAAACTGCGTATGTGGCAAAATGATTCTGCACCTTCCTTACTTCGAAACGTCCCAGACACTTTTTGTTTGACTTTCGTCATCCGAATATCTCGCTCCGCTTGATTGTTATCAAATGGAATATCTGGACTTTCTAAGAACGCTAGAATTCTGTCAGCATACTTGGCAAAGCGATTCCATAAATTTTGAGTAACTACTCAGCCACCTTTTGGTGTCTTTTTTTATTTTACTTGTTTCATATGCCTCCCATTTGTAAATACTGAGTATATCAAACAGGGAGGTGAATAGGATGATCCATCGAAAAATCATTTTAGATGCATATAAAAAAGGACCTGAAGCTGTTATTTCTTTATTTGAAGAAACATTTTCTAAGTTAGAAAAACGTATACAAGAACTAGAAAATGCTTCAAAAAAAAACTCCAAAAATAGTCATAATCCACCTTCTACAGATGGTTTGGGTAAGCCCGTTACAAAAAGTTTGCGCAAACCGTCTCATCGTCAAACCGGTGGCCAGTTGGGCCACAAAGGACATACGCTTTATTTGACAACGACTCCGGACCATACGATTACCTATTCTCCTACACATTGTACTTGTTGTAACACTTCCTTACACCAAGAACCTGTAAAAGGATACCGCATTCGCCAAGTGTATGATTTACCACCTATCCAGATAGAAGTGACAGAACATAAAGTGTCACAAAAAGAATGCCCACATTGCCATTCTATCCAAGAATCACAATTTCCTTCTACTGTCTCTCGTCCTGTTCAATATGGTCCAAATATAAAAAGACTGATTCCCTATTTAACGCATTATCAGTGTCTTTCTTTGAAACGAACGAAAGAATTCTTTCAAGATTATTTTGGGCATTCGATTAGTGAAGGAACGTTAGTCAATCATACAAACAGTTTTTCGGCTCAATTGCAGCCCTTTCTTCAAGAAGTAAAAGACAAGATCCTTCAGTCTTCTGTTGTCCATTTTGATGAAACCGGTATGCGAGTAAAAAATAAAACACAATGGTTACATACCGCTAGTACACCGGAGGTGACCTTGCAACATATTCATCAAAAACGCGGAAAAGAAGCAATGGATGCAGGCGGAATTTTACCGTCTTTTTCTGGAATTGCGATGCATGATGGTTGGAAATCGTATGATGCGTATACAGATTGTCGACATGTATTATGCAATGCCCATCTCTTACGAGATTTGCAAGGAATTATAGATAGTACGGGGCAAAAATGGGCTCAACAGATGCAGAAATTTCTCACGCAAGCTTTAACGCTGAAAAAACAATACAAAGGAAGTCTGCCAAAAGCAAAGCAACAGAATCTGTTTACTGTCTATCAAGCCATATTGAAAGAACAACCAGTCTTTTCTGCAAAATTAAAAAAGAAAGGAAAGCAGACGCCTGCTCAAAATTTATGGAATCGCTTCGTCAAATATGCTGATAGAATTCTAGCATTCTTGGAACATCCAGACATTCCATTTGACAATAATCAAGCGGAACGGGATATTCGAATGACGAAAGTCAAACAGAAAGTGTCTGGGACTTTTCGAAGTAAGAAAGGCGCAGAATCCTTTTGTCAGATACGAAGCTTTATAACTACCATGAAAAAACAAAAACAATCTGTCTTACGAGCAATAGGCCAGGTTATAGAAACCGGAACGGTTCCTTTGAATCGCACAACTTCATAAGAGAAATTCTCTATTTGATCTAGATTCTTTCTCTTATTGGAGTATTTTCTTTTCATGTTTTCGAATCGGAAACATGTATTTGGCCTGTTTTTTTATTTGAAGAAGCTGAGTAGTTACAATTTTGAGAAGGCGTCTGCTTTCTTTTCTTTTTTTGTTCTGCAGAAGGCACCTGTTTGCCTTTCAATATAGCCTGGTATGCGGCAAACAGATTCTTTTTCTCCATTTCTGGAATATTTCCCTTGTATTGCTTTTTTATTGTCAAAGCTTGTGTAAGGAATTCTTTCATTTGTTGTGCCCATGTTTCTCCGGTACTATCTATAATCCCTTGCAAATCTCGCAAGAGATGGGCATTACATAAAACATGGCGACAATCTGTATACACATCATACGGTTTCCACCCATCATGCATGGCAATTCCAGAAAAAGAAGGCAAGATTTCACCTGCATCCATCGCTTCTTTTCCGCGTTTTTCATGAATATGTTGAAATGTCACCTCCGGTGTACTCGCAGTATGTAACCATTGTGTTTTATTTTCTACTCGCATACCGGTTTCATCAAAATGGACAACAGAAGACTGCAGAATCTGTTCTTTTACTTCTTCGAGAAACGGCCGCAATTGAGCAGAAAAAGCATGGGTATGATTGACTAACGTACCTTCGCTTATCGAATGGCCAAAACAATCTTGAAAGAATTCTTTTGTTCGTTTCAAAGAAAGGCATTGATAATGTGTTAAATAAGGAATCAGTCTTTTTATATTTGGACCATATTGAACAGGACGAGAGATAGTAGAGGGAAACTGGGATTCTTGGATAGAATGGCAATGTGGGCACTCTTTTTGTTCCACTTTATGTTCCGTCACTTCTATCAGGATAGGTGGTAAATCATACACTTGGCGAATGCGGTATCCTTTTACAGGTTCATGTTTTAAGGACATGTCACAACAAGTACAATGCGTAGGAGAATAGGTAATCGTATGGTCAGGAGTCGTTGTCAAATGAAGTGTATGTCCTTTGTGGCCCAACTGGCCACCGGTTTGACGCTGGGATGATTTTCGCAAACTTTTTGTAATAGGCTTACGAAAACCATCTGTAGAGGGTGGTTTATGACTATTTGTAGAGTTTTTTTTGAACGATTTTCTAATTCTTCTATACGCTCTTTTAAATTCTGTATTTGACTTTCTAATTGATGAACAAAATCGCAAATAGCTTGAGGTCCCTTTTGATAGACAGCTAGAATTTCTTGTTTTTTCAACATAAATACCACCTCCTTGTATGATATATCTAGTATTCACACAAAAAGTACATATCAGACTAGTAAATGAAAAAAGCCTCCGTGAGGAAGCTGAGTAGTTACAGAAAAAGAAACTTGAAAATTCAAACGATATACTTCTTCTGTTGCATTCTTTTCAATTGTTTTTATAACTGAAATTTATATATGTATTACTAGTCCTGTAAGTTTAGTGGTATATGGTATAAGCATTCCGAATTTCTATTAAAATGGCATTCAATTTGTTTATTTAAAACAAATTGAATGCCATTTTCTTTTACATCAAATCGATATAAGAAAATCATATACACATAGCACACCCTTTTCATATGATGTGTGAAGATATAAGAGAGAATAAGAACCGTATACTGTTTGTATCATCCACTCATTCCCTCAACTGAATAAAAGAATGGTCTATATTCATTATATATCAGGGGAAGTCACTATTCAATTTGTTATTTCATTTTAGCTGGATATTTCCAATCTGGCTTATCTTTTTTATCAGGGTTTATGTTTGTTTTTTGTTTTGATTTCTTTTGCCCTACTTTGTTCTTCACTTGATTTTGTTGTTCGAATGTATCTAACGTTATTTGTATTTGTTCCAACTTAATTTCGGACTATGAAATAGAACCGTTCTTTCTTTTCGTTCTTCACCTAGCTTACGGATTGCATGTTTACACTATCTATGCCTAGTATACGGTGAACGTTATGGACAAAAGAACTTCTCCCTAATGTATGTGTCGTACCAAAGGGAACGCCTAATTCTTTTGCTATCCGTACCACACCTTTAGAACCGGAGGTTGCACCACCATGTCCCATATGTTCTAACATGAGTATGACAATATCTGCATTCCGTATCATTTTGCGTAATGTAACTTCTCGTTCCTTTTTCCCATGCGCCCACTGAAAATTTCCACCTCTAACGGTAATTTCTTCTTCAATGGCTGCTCGACCTGGTTCAAATCCTACCATCAAAATTGTCTTTCCTTCCAACGTTTGTACATACTCTTTTTGATTTTTTTCTTGCTTTCTCTTCATACGGGCTGGTTTACTAAAATCATTTACAAAACTAGACGGATACGTCCAAGCAACCCTGACAATGTCTGGAGAACTCTTGAAATAGGCAAGATCAATAATATCTCCCTGGACGACAGAAGCAGCATCTTTTGGCGGGATCCAAAATCGATGAGGAGCTCCATTGACATATATACGATTCTGTTGCATATCTTTCTCCACAAAAAATTGTTGTCGTGTTTCATCATATTCTACAATGGCATAGGAACAACAACCACGTTCTTCATTTGGTGGCATATGTCGCCTTTCGGCCACTTCAAATCTATGCTTATACCGCCCATCCGACACAGGTGCATGTTCTGTTACATACACGAAATCTCCATGCTCTAATTCTATCGCCCTGACGATGCGTTCGGGAACAAAATATCCTGTTCCTTGTAATTCTCCGCCCTTTAATTTACGCTGAAATACATAAGATTCCCTCTTTTCAAAGGGTTCTGTTTTAGCAAGAGAATTTGTATGCAGGGTATTCGTCTCCGGTTCTGTGGATTCCTTCTCTCTATTGGTCGTTTGTACGATTGTTACATCTGGTAAACGGAGGACACCTTTCATCACATGTAGGTAGCTCTGTAGAACCTCCTCAGTTTTTACAATTGATTGTTCCTGTAATTCTATTTCACAAATGACCGCTTCCATGCCTTTCTTTAGTTCCGACAAAATGTTTTGTTTATCCATCTTCCCCACCCCTATTCACATAAAATGAGCTATATAAGTCCACTATAAAATATCATCATGTATAAATCACTTCGAGATACCCCCTAATGTTTGTAAAAACATTAGGGGGGGAAAATACACTATGTCATATAAAATACAAAAATTACAACCTTTAACAATATCAGATTTACGAAAATTAGAGAAAAAGGAAAAACAAACTTCTCGTCAACGACGTATTACAGCTGTTCGAATGGTAATGGAAGGATATACAATGGTGGACGTAGCGGCCATACTTGGTATGCATCGTCAAAGCGTTGCTAGTTATGTAAAAAAGTTCAAAAAACATGCACTGGAAGGATTACTTACTCGTAAACAAATCCCAGGTAAAAAGCCGTATTTAACTACGCAACAACAGGAAGAATTGAAGCAACTCATTTTACATACAACTCCAGCGGAGTTACAATTCGGTCAAGAATCTTTCTGGAATACACGTAATATCCAATACATCATCAAAGAGAAATTTGCGATTTATATGTCGCGTGAAGGCATCCGCAAAATGTTACATCGGATGAATTTTTCCTATACAAATGCTACTTATGTATTGAAAAAAGCGAATAAAGAAAAACAAATACAGTTTCAAAAACAATTAGATATAATAAAAAAAACTTAATGGATGAAAATACTGTACTCTTGTATCAAGATGAATGTCACTTTAGAGATAGTCAAACCGTTCATGCTACATGGTTTGCAAAGGGGAAGCAAAAGAAAATTGCAGTATTAGGAAAGCGTATTTCAACGTCTTTATTCGGCACAATTGATGCAATCACGGGTAAATTTCTCTGTACAAAAGCCGAGCGCTGTAATGCTGAAACATTTCAGGCATTTTTAACATATGTATTAAAAGAATACAAAAATAAGCACGTCGTGCTTGTATTAGATAATGCAAGGTATCATCATGCGAAACTACTGAAATCCTTTTTACGAGAAAATAATCGCCGTCTAACTTTGCTGTTTTTACCTCCATATTCCCCGAACTTAAATATGATTGAACGTGTATGGAAGGTAATGAAAGAAAATGTATTGGCAAATTGTTATCATGAAAAGAGGGATCATTTAGTGGATTCAATCTATCAATTTATAGAATCTATTGATAAAAATCCTGAGGCAATTCTCAGTCGTATTCAACGTGCAGACATGTCGATTTTTTAAAGAGGACTTATATAATTCAGAAAATTAAAACCTATTAGATTAATATTAACATATCCTCCATATGCAGGGTGTGAATTCTAAAGAATTCTCAACTATATTCATAAAAAATGATCCTCGGTATAATAAAAGAAAATCAGAAAGCTAGGAGAATACGAAATGGACGCAAGAGACATCAGGATTCATATTTTAAATTTACTAGATCAGCATTGTGTTGCGTGTGAACAGCGAACAAATCGGTCACCGAAATATTGTATGGAGAATTGTAAGGTTGGAGAACATCTATATAGACTAGGGAAAAAGTTGCATCCGGATGTAAAAAAATCAGAAAACATGCTAAACGGGGGAAAACGAGCAGCTTTGAGTGAATCACAAAAAGTAGCTATTACCTTATTCTTCATCATTGATATCAACTAGCCTGTTTAATCGGTATGATAGGTGGAATTGAAATAGACAAAGGATAGCTGCGGGTTTCTCCCATCGTATTTTTTGCTACCACATGATACATATAAGATTGCCCCGGCATAATATTTAAATCTGTAATAGTAGCTGTCGTAAAGGTCTGGATTTTTTGGTTATTTTTATACAAATCGTATGCAGTCGCATTTTTCGCTGCTATATTGAATTTGATTTCAGAAGGATTTATACCTGTCGTTGTCATTTTCACACCAAATGGTGGATATTGTTTTTGCGTAGGCTTAATCACATACGCCACACTATTTGACATATCTAATAATGTCTGATAATGCATATATGCATATCCTTGGTCCCCGAATGTTGTCCCCCAGCTATTTCTTACAATGAACCATTGGTTTGCCTCATCATACCCCACGACCACAAGAGCATGTCCCCCTCTGGACTTCCTTTCTGTAACAGGTGGTACAATTCCGGATGTAGAAGTTGCATCAAAGTTGGGATATACATGTATTCCCACTAAAATAGGGTCTTGATTGGCTACTGCTTGCTTTATATCAGCAATCATATTTGCTTGACGTATAGCTTGATAGGAACTAATTTTATAAGGTACTGCATTTTGTTGCTGTAAGGCTGTAAGGGGTTCTTTAAATTGGTTTGTATTTTCTGGATTTAAATCATACAAGCGTTCTGTTTCTGGAGGTACTCCTTCTTGTTTTAAAATTTGAAAGGCTGATTCGAAATACATACCGTCCTTTGGCCCACTTGGATAATAAATATAAGAGGGCGATAAATACGTAATGTCTGTTCCACGTGCTCCTGCATCTTTTGCAATATAGTATTCTCTTAAAGCAGTTGTAGCAAATGGGACACATGTACCAAACTTCCCTTGACTTCGTACTTCTGAAAAATATTCACGTAAATCAATGCGATTGGGAAGAATATTTGGATTTTGAATGCCCTGTTGTTTTTGTTTGGTTGCTTCTTGTTTTGTGAGATAAGAAATAGATGGTGTATACTCGGGTATATCTTTTTTCATTTTAGTATCTTTTAAACCCAAGCCATACGTAGAGAAATTATTTGTTTGAAATGATGTTTCTGTTTCAGCATGTACAACTGGCACGAATAAAAATCCGATGATGCCGACTAGGGGTATGACAACCAAAAGCGAAATATGGGGCCATATGCAAATATATTCCAATTAAACTCTTGATTGGTAGTTCAAAAGAATCTACAAATATAGTGGATTCTTTTTTATTTTTTCTAAAGAAAACCCGATAATGAAAATTCCCGTTGTCACAAAAACGACCATTTTTGTGACAGGGGTGGGGATCAAGAACTGAAGTCAAGTGAACTAGCAATCTCGCTGTCACAAAAATATGTAACAAAATTATTTTGTAACAATACCTATTTCATATCGTTTTTGATACAATATAACAGAAAAGGAGGAATTATATGAAGTTTGGATATATGCGGGTATCTACCATTGATCAAAATTTAGACCGCCAGGAACAGCAACTAATAGACGCTGGGTGCGAGCGTATGTTTTTTGAAAAAGTAACAGGAACCAAACGAGATCGTCTGGAGCTAAATAGAATGTTAGAGTTTCTGCGTAATGGAGATACAGTAGTAGTAACAGACCTGACTCGACTTTCACGTTCTACAAAGGATTTAATTGAGATTGCCGAGATCATTTCTCGAAAAGAAGCGAATTTAAAAAGCTTAAAAGAGTCCTGGCTTGATACAACAACTGCACATGGAAAAATGCTGTTTACTGTTTTTGCTGGTATTTCTCAATTTGAACGAGATTTAACTTCAGAGCGAACAAAAGAAGGGATTCTGGCAGCAAAAAAAAGAGGCAAATATCCTGGTAGACCATCTGTAGACAAAGAAAAATTAAGTTATGCATTTTATTTAATAGAACAAGGAACAAGTATCACAGAGGCTGCCGAAAAAGCCGGTGTATCTAGAATGACCCTTTATCGAAACATGGACTAATAAAAGATTGTATTAGTAGTTAAATTCATATAAGGAGTTTTTTTATGCCTAGTATTGAAGATACAGCTTATCCTCGACTGAAAAGTAATCCATCCCAAAAAGAATTACAAGAGCTATATTCTCCTACAATTGAAGAAATTCATTGGATGAAGCCACATGTAAAAGGAGATGTAGCTAAATTAGGATTATTCGTTTTACTAAAAACATTTCAACGATTAGGATATTTTCTTCCTGTAACAGAAATACCTGAAGACATTGTCATACATATTGCTCAAAAAATGAATCTTACTCTTGTATCACGAAATGATTTACAGAAATATCATAACTCAGGTACTCAAAAACGTCACCATGCCTTGATTAGAGAATATAAAAACATTCATTTCTTCAATGACCAAGCTAGAAAAATTATGACTGATACAATGAATCAAGTATCATCAACAAAAGACGACTCAGCCGATTTCATTAATGCTGCAATAGATGAATTAATTCGTCAGCGTTTTGAATTACCTACTTTTTCTACTTTAAATGAGACAGCTAAGAGGTTGCGATCTCAATCGTACCATGTGGTGTATGAACAAATATATCAATCGATACATGAAAACGATAAAAATAAGATTGATTCTCTCTTTCAAACGAATGATGGTACGGTGTATACTCCCTGGCATCATCTCAAGCAAGATGCCAAAAGTCCTACTATAAAGCATTTCAGGGAATTAGTAGCACAAATGGAATGGTTAATGGATCAAAAAGTAAATACTACTATACTGAAGAGTATTCCTTCTGTTAAAGTACGACAAATGGCCTCGGAAGCCAAAACGCTCGATGCAGCACGAATGAAAAAAATGGAACCTAAAAAACGATATGCACTTGCTCTCTCTTTTATCCAATCTCAACTCGCCCATGTTTTAGATAATATTGGAGAAATGATGGTTAAGAGAATGATGTCCGCCCGTAATAAAAGTCGTGATCAGTTACAACACTATCAAATGAAGAACCAAAAACGGACCGATTTGTTAATTACAACTCTTCATGATGTCATTCTTGCTTATCGTTCAGGAAATGAATCTCAAGATAAAATGGAAGCGATTGAACAAGTAGTAGGAAACCGACATGAGGAGATATTACATGATTGCGAATCACATCTTGCTTATAGTGGTGATAACTACTTTGTCTTTGTCTGGGATTATTATAAAAGTAGTCGTTCTACGTTGTTTAAAATTTTAAACACGGTTTCCCTACGCTCTACAAACCAAGATCAAGGATTAGAAGATGCGATTGCGTTTTTAAAAACTCATCAAAATTCCCGAAAAGAGTCTCTTTCTATCGTAAGTATTGAAAAAAAGGGATACTGGAAAAAGGAAATAAAACCTCTACTCGATTTATCGTGGATTCCTGATGCATGGTGGAGATGGATAGCTCCAAATCGAAAATCTGGGTGTTATCCAGAAGAAGTGAATCGCCGTCACTTTGAAGCTTGTGTATTTACCCAAATTATGTGGGGTTTAAAATCTGGAGATATTTACATTGAGGGAAGTGAAAAATACGCTGATTATCGACAACAACTTATCACTTGGAATGAATATGAACAAAAATTATTGGATTTTTGTCATAAAAACAATCTCCCCTCTACAGGTAAAGAATATGTAAAACAATTACGGAAAAGGTTTATGAAAATAGCAAAGAAAACAGATGCTTCTTTTCCATACAATAAACAAGTGCGTATTGAGAATGGTGAAATTGTTATTGGAAAGTCAAAGAAAAGAAAACCTTCTCCTAAATTAAAAAGTTTAGAAAAATATATTGCTCAAAATCTAGTTCCCATCAATGTTTTAGATATGCTAGGTGATACAGAACATTGGTTAAACTGGACTCGATTTTTTAAACCCATTTCAAAACATGAGGCTCGATTAGAAGATCCGATTGAACGCTATTTAACTACTGTGTTTTGCTATGGTTGTAATCTAGGGCCTGTTCAAACTGCAAGATCATTAGGAAATATGGACCGAAGGCAAATTTCATGGGTAAATCAAAGACACATTACGACAGAAAATCTAGATCAAGCAATCCAATTCATTATTAATTCCTATAACAAATTCGGCCTACCTAAGTATTGGGGAGACGGGAAAAGCGCATCTGCTGATGGAACAATATGGGCCTTATATGAACAAAACTTGTTATCTGAGAGGCATATCCGTTATGGAGGATATGGGGGAATTGGCTATTATCATGTTTCTGATAATTACATTGCATTATTTAGTCATTTTATACCGTGTGGTGTATGGGAAGGACTTTATATACTAGATGTCTTAATGAATAACAATTCTGAGATTCAACCAGAAGTCATTCATTCTGATACACAAGGACAAAGTGCTACCATTTTTGGATTATCTACCTTAATGGGAATCGAGTTAATGCCACGAATTCGAAATTGGAAAGATTTAAAAATGTTCCGTCCAGATAAAGAAAGTCGATTTAAGCATATTGACGATATTTTTACCGATGAAATTGATTGGGATTTAATTGAAATCCATTATAAAGATATGCTACGAGTAGCCATGTCAATTGAAGTAGGAAAAATTACCCCTTCAACTATCTTAAATAAGTTAGGAACCTATAGTAAGAAAAACAAATTATATCAAGCGTTTCGTGAATTAGGACGTGTGATTCGTACCATGTTTTTATTAAAGTACATAGCTGATGAACAATTGAGACGTACCATTCAAACGGCTACAAATAAGAGTGAATCATTTAATGGGTTTACCAAATGGCTATTTTTTGGCGGAGAAGGAGTCATTACTGAAAATAATAGAGAAAACCAAAGAAAAGTGATTAAGTTTAATCATTTAATAGCCAATTGTTTAATCTTCTACAATGTATTTGCATTAACACAAGTGTTACATGCTTATCGGCAAGACGGAAATGAATTGGACGAAGAAGTATTAAGCGAACTAAGTCCATATATCACAGCTCATGTGAATCGGTTTGGCAAATATGGAATTGATCCAAATAGACAGCCACCGGATTTACAGTTTGATATGCCAATTTACCAAGTAGCTAATTAACAAAAAGGGTATGTGGCGAATAAAAACTTCTTCACATGCCCTTTATAAATTGGAATATATTTGCATATGGCCCCATATTTCGCTTTTGGTTGCCATACCCCTTTTACGAGAACAGCAACGTTCTATAAGTGAAAACCTTATTTCTATATTGAGTGAAGTTTTACATACAACTCATACGCATGATGATACGAACATGATAGGAAGTAAAATAACGGAGTTATTTGAAGAAAAAGGCGGTATCGATTCTTTGCAACAAGATTGCTTAGCCATTTCGGCGTATAACAGGAATAATTATCTTCCTTTATTAGAAAAGTTCTATAACAGTCACAGAAAGACTCTATTTCGATTGATTTCATTATTAGAATTGGATTCAACGACTCAGGATGATTCTCTTATAAAAGCTTTACAATTTTTGTTGCTAAATGAAAATCGGAGAGTAGAACAGCTTCCTACTAATCTTGATTTATCATTCGCAAACGAGCAATGGAGACAAACTCTTCGAGTTGGAAAAGACTCTAATTTATTGTATCGTAAACGTCTGGAACTTTGTATATTTTCCTATTTGGCTTCCGAATTAAAGACAGGTGACGTAAGTGTACAAGGTTCTGAAAAATACGCTGATTATAGGAAACAGTTATTACCTTGGGAAGAATGCGAACCGATAGTTAAGGAGTATTGCGAAGAACTTAATTTCCCTTCATCTCCTACTAATTTTGTTAAACAACTAAAACACAAATTAACTTCTGTTGCCAATACGGTAGATTTAAATTATCCAAATAACGGACAAGTGATTATAACAGAAGATGGCGAACCTATTTTAAAACGATTAGCACGAAGAAATGTATCTACAAGTAGTAAATTATTAGAAAAAGAAATTATACAACGTTTACCAGAGCGAACCGTATTAGATATACTTTGTAATGTAGAACATTGGACTCATTGGACAAGACATTTTGGTCCTTTATCCGGATCTGATCCTAAATTAGAAAATCCTACGGAACGTTATATTGTTACTACATTCGGATATGGATGTAATTTAGGACCAACGCAAACAGCCAAACATATGCGTAATACGATGACGGCTCACATGCTTTCTTTTGTGAATCGTAGACATATTCATATTCCGAAATTAAATACGGCACTTCAGGATGTTTTAAATCAATATAATACATTTAGTCTACCAAAACTATGGGGAACGGGAAAAGTAGCTTCAGCTGATGGAACGAAACATGATATGTATATAGAAAATTTAGTATCAGAATACCACATCCGTTATGGCGGATATGGAGGACTTGCCTATCATCATGTTGCGGATAATTATATCGCCCTTTTTAGTCATTTTATCCCCTGTGGTGTTTGGGAAGCGGTATATATTATTGATGGGCTATTAAAAAATAAATCTGATATTCAACCCGATACTCTTCATGCGGATACACAAGGACAATCGACACCTGTATTTGCCTTATCCTATCTATTAGGAATTCATCTTATGCCTAGAATTCGCAATTGGAAAGATTTAAAATTTTTCCGTCCAGATAAGCATACAAACTACAAACATATAGACCCTTTATTTAAAGATGTAATTGATTGGAGAGTGATTGAAACACATTGGAAAGACTTATTCCAAGTGGTTGTTTCAATTAAAAAGGGAAAAATTTTACCTTCGACGCTTCTTAGAAAATTAAGTAGTAACAGTAAGAAAAATCGATTATATCAAGCATTTCGAGAGCTTGGAAGAGTGATTCGAACAATCTTTCTTCTTCAATATATTTCAGATATGAAATTACGTGAACAAATTACAGCTAGTACGAATAAAGTAGAAGCCTATAATGGTTTTTCAAAATGGTTGTTTTTTGGTGGCGATGGTATTATTACGGAAAACGATCCAATTGAACAGGAAAAACGTATTAAATACAACGATTTAATCACCAATTCCGTAATTTTTCAAAATGTAGTGGATATCACTATGATTTTATGGCAACTAAAAAAAGAAGGTTATCGCTTTGCACGCCAAGATTTAGAAACGCTAAGTCCTTATATGACTAGACATATAAAACGCTTTGGGGATTATGTAATTGATTTAAAGAAAGTTCCTCAACCAATAGAAGAAACGATCCCTATATAAGCTCAATAGGTCATAGTTGGAAATAAAAGTAAGCCTATGACCTATTTTTACACGTATCTCGGCTGTACCCCATTTACAACGCTATTTACAAAGTCGTACAGATTCTCAAAGTGCTTTATTTCTTTCCAATTATGGGAAACGCTTATCAAAACGTTCCGCTCAAAGAGTGTTTGAAAATTACGGGATTCATGCGCATATGTTAAGACATACGTATGGCCGAGAGTTAGTAGCTTCTGGTATCGACATTGCAACAGTTGCCGAGTTAATGGGACACAATGATGTGAATACAACTAAACGCTATGCCGCACCTTCAATGACCGATTTAGAACATGCAATAGACAATGTCTTTCAACGATAGGAGTACTTTATGAAACAACAATTAAATATTAACGAAGAAATTGAGGCTTTTATGTTAAATCCTCAAGAATTAGCGTTAGTTACAAGTAAGCATAAAACGACTCGAGTTGGTTTTGCGGTTCTACTGAAATATTTTCAGTTAGAATACTGTTTTCCGTCAGGAAAAAGTGAAGTTCCTAAGAACATGTTACACTTTATTGAGAAGCAATTACAACTACCTTTAGAATTATACTCATCTTACCAATTTGATTCTCGTACTACCCATCGACATAAGCAAGAAATCCTTCAATTTTTTGGTTTTAAAGAAGAGCAAGATGAAGACCGAGAATACATTCAAACATGGCTCTATAATCGAGTTTACGAATATAATCTAGACACTACTCTATTGAAGAAACATTTATATATCAAGTATCGAACAGAGAAAATTGTAGCTCCTTCTGAGTGGCAAATAAATCAACTGGTTCAGCAACTTATTTTTCAAAGAGAACAAGATTTTTATCAAGAAACGTATAAAAATCTTTCAACTAGTACTTTGAAAAAAATTGATGATTTATTGGACTATTGGGGACATTTAGAAAATCAAGAAAGCGGTTCTAATGAAAGCGAAACATCAGAAATTACATTCCGAAAATTAACAATGGGACCTGGACGTTTAAGCCAAGCCACATTATTTACTGAACTTGATAAATTAAAAACTTTGCTAGCTTTAGAACTACCTATGAATTTATTTTCTAAAATACCACCTAAAGTGCTTCAGAAATACAGGTTACGTGCTATTTCTGAGGATAAAACCGAGTTGCAACGTCACAAGAATCCGATTCGGTATACATTACTCGCCACTTTTTTCTGGTTAAAAATAAAAGAATTAAATGACAACTTAATTGAGCTTCTTATTACCCTTATTCATAAAATTAATGGTCGTGCTGAGAAAAAAGTAAAAATGGAAATGATTTTAGAGGTAAAAAAAGTGTTTGGAAAAAACAAAATGTTAATTGATTTGCTCGAAACAGCACTTCAAAATCCCGAAGGGACTATAAAAGACACCCTGTTTCCAGTCGTAAAGCCACAAATCCTTGAGGATATTGTTAAAGAATTAAAGTATAAAAAGTCTATGTATCAACAAAAAGTTCACTGGAAAATTCGAAATTCTTATAGCAGTTCTTATCGTACTGCAGTAACAGAGATATTAAAACTGCTTAATTTTAAGTCTAACAATCATCTTCACCAGCCTGTTATTGAAGCGATTGAACTTCTACGAAGTTATGATGGTTCCAAACAAATCACATTTTCACCGCATGAAGATATTCCGCTTGGAACAGAAATCATTCCAAGGAAATGGTATGATTTAGTTGTAACAGAAGATAAAAATGGAGATATACGTGTGAATCGAATCAACTATGAAATTTGCGTTTTACATGCTTTAAAAGATAAATTGAAATGTCGAGAAATTTGGGTTACTTTTTCTCATCGTTATCGGAATCCAGAAGAGTATTTACCAGCTGATTTTGAGGAAAATCGTATCCAACATTATGAAGAATTAAATCAACCTTTAGAATCTCAAGAGAAAATAGATGACTTACAACAACAACTACGTGCAAAACTAGATATGTTAAATAATAATATTCCTAAGAATAAAAAAGTGAAAATTTTAAGTAAACATAATGGGTGGATATCTATAGCTCCAAATGAATTAAGCCCAGAACCGAAACAATTAGGTCATCTAAAAAGAGAACTGTCCAACCGTTGGTGGATGACAAATTTGATTGATATTTTGAAAGAGACAGCGCTAAGGACTGGTTTTATCAATCACTTCCAAAGCTTAGCTACTCACGAACGATTAGATCGGGATGAAATCCAAAAAAGATTATTGCTCTGTTTGTATGGCATAGGGACAAATACTGGAATTAAACGGGTATCTTCTAGTGATGCCAGCATGCAATATAAAGCACTTTTATATGTGAAAAGAAAGTACATACATGTAGAAAATTTAAGAATTGCAAATCAAAGGATAGTAAATGCAATTTTAACTGAACGAGCCGAACCTATTTGGGGACAAGGTACCACTTCATGTGCTTCAGATTCCTCACGCGTAGTAGCTTACGATCAAAATCTAAGGACACAATGGTTTCCTAGATATCGTGGGCCAGGTGTTTCTGTTTATTGGCATGTTGAGGAAAAATCAATGTGCATTTATTCTCAAGTAAACGCACCTAATTCTTCTGAAGTTGCTGCCATGTTACATGGATTACTTAATCATGATACGGATAAAGAGATAGATCGTAATTATGTAGATACACATGGTCAAAGTACAGTTGGATTCGCCTTTTGTCATTTACTAGGTTTTGAACTATTGCCACGTTTTAAAAATATTCAGTCTCAAAAACTTTATAAAGCTTCTACAACAGATTGTTATGAAAATTTGTCCCCTGTCATTGCAAAACGAGCTATTAATTGGGACTTAATTAAGCGGCAATACAACGAAATGGTTAAGTATGCGACAGCGCTACGAGTAAACACAGCTGATACAGAAGCCATTTTGAAAAAATTCTCTAAGAATAGCTCTCATCCAACATTTTTAGCTTTTCAAGAATTAGGAAAAGTGATTAAAACAATGTTTTTGTGCGATTATTTAGCTTCAGAACACTTAAGAAAAGAAATCCATTCTGGATTGAATACGGTTGAAAGTTGGCATTCAGCAAGTGATTTTATTTTTTATGGCCAAGGTGGGGAAATACGTCGTAATGAGCTCGAAGAGCAAGAGGTTGCCATGTTAAGCTTACAATTAATTCAAAATTGCATCATTTATATTAATACTTTAATCATCCAACAACTACTCAGCGAAGATGAATGGGAAAATCGTTTGGACGAAGAAGATTATCGGGCACTTACACCTATGATTTACTCTCACATTAACCCATATGGTGAATTTCATTTAGATATGGATAAAAGAATGGCCATTTAAAAGGAGAACCAGCATCATTAATCAAGGGGTTGTATTTAGAATATTCTAAAATGTCCATTCCGCTCGAAGATGCTGGTTCTACCCCTATTATACCGAATCAAACAGAAAATTCAATCTATTTCACGTTAAGAAAATACGCATCTTCTGAAGTAAGATGGTTGTTATGAATAAAGGCGATGCCATTTTAAGATTGCAATCCGAAATTAAGTTGGAACTTAAAGAAGTAAAAGAACAGGTGAAACAAATGCAAACAAAATTAGATACATTCGAACAACAAAATCAAGTGAAGAACAAAGTAGAGCAAAAGAAACCAAAACAAAAAACAAACATAAACCCTGATAAAAAAGATAAGCCAGATTGGAAATATCCAGCTAAAATGAAATAACAAATTGAATAGTGACTTTCCCTGATATATAATGAATATAGACCATTCTTTTATTCAGTTGAGGGGATGAGCGGATGATACAACCGTATACGATTCTTATTCTCCCTTATATCTTCACACATCATATGAAAAGGGTGTGCTATGTGTAAATGATTTTCTTATATCGATTTGATGTAAAAGAAAATGGCAAACGAATTGCTGATATTTTAATAGAAATTCGGAATGCTTATACCCTATACCACTAAACTTACAGGAATAGTAATACATATATAAATTTCAATTATAAAAACAATTGAAAAGAATGTAACAGAAGAAGTATATCGTTTGAATTTCCAGGTTTCCTTTTCTATTTTTCCATAGTAACACGAAAACTATCAGTAAGTTGGATACAAATAGATATCGAAGACAGGAGAGGGATTATACGTGGACAAGTCATGGTCTGGTAATTCTAAACAATTGTTACAAGAAATTGATGGAAAAATGGGCAGAGTTGAGTCTATTCTTCAGCAGGTTTATATAGACGGTTTGATAGAAGAAGTATATGAGATTCACGAGATGCTTATAAAAGTGTCGCAGTTATTGCTTGTATTACAACAAGACCCAAAAATGACATCACTCGCAAAAGGATTAAGTCTACAACTCAAAAGTCTACAGGAACAGTACAATCGATTGTTAAGTAAGGGCAAAATACCCCGAAATATTTCTGAATAATCAGACAATAAAAGAGAGACATCTCATGCGATGGGATGTCTCTCTTTTATTGTTCCAAAATATGGCGTACTTCCGACATATCCATATTCGTAAACTTCGCAATATCTTCTATATCCATGCCATTTTTATGCATGCCTCGGATAAGTTGGATTTTTCCTTCTTGAATGCCTACTACTTTCCCTTTTTCCATTCCCTCTTGAATCCCTTCTTCTTTCCCAACCTCACGAGCATGTGCTAATTTTGCTTGTTCATCAAATAACACTTTTTCCCGTGCTTCATATGCGAGACGGAAAGAGCTACTCTGACTCATATTTTCCCATTTGTGGATTGCCTTTTGTAACATCGGGTCTTGTTTCATAGCGATGTCCTCCAGTGTGTGGGTCAAATGCTCATCTTCATGCGCTGGTAGTAAAAGTAACCAACGAGCAAATTCATTTTCCCACGGATTAATTTTTTCTTCTCTCCATTGCTGTAGCAATTTCGGAATTTCAATGAAATGGATTTCTAAATCTTCGAGTAACACTTCCTTGTGTTGTTGACTCCAAAATTGTCCGACTGTATGCATGTCATCATATTGAGGAAAGAGATCAAAATCTAATAGATTAATCGCAATCGTTTTTCGTAAAGAACGATAGGGCATCCCTTGCTCTAATTGAGATGTATACAATTTACTCCAATAATACAGGGAACGTTTTACTATCTCTTGTGTATTTCGTAACTGTATTTCTACATTTACCTTCGTCCCATCTTGAAGTGTAGCTAATATATCTAGTATGGATAATTTATCTTCTTCATATTCTTTATGGAGGTGTGGGTCTTCAATTTTTAGCGATACTATCGGTATAGATAAGGATTCATGCAAGATTGCATTTAAAAAAGAAATCAGTAATTCCTCTTGTCCTTGTACACCAAATAATTGCTTGAAAGCAAAATCGACTCGTAAATTGACTAAAGGTTGATTCATAGAGTGAGTCACCTTTCTTATTTCATATTCTGTCTTTTTTGTTATTCCCCTTTTTCGGGGGAATGGGCAAAGAAAGTATATATCTATTGTAGCGGAGATAGGAAGGAAGAAGCAACCCTTGTTGTTATTTTTACTGTGTTTTGTTTTTATAAACATTATGGTACGTGAAATTTTATATATTTCTTGTATATGCACCTATCCTCACTGATTTATATCCCTTTCTACCTAAAATATTTACTACCGATCTTTTCATTATCTTATCTCCTTGTATGATAGCTATTTGCCTTCCGAGACTCAAACGTATTCAGAACCTTCTTATCTTTCGTTAGAGAGGAATCTGGGCGTTCATTTTTATCCCTCTCGACTAATGAATTGGATATAATAACCATTTTGGTGGTATTTAGGTGATCAGGGCATTCTCCTGTGCTTCCTGAATTACATGTGAATCATTAAATGAGACGAACAGTAATACACCGCTCGGTGTTTCAACTCTTCATACGTGTATAATCTTTGTTTCTCAAATAATTTCGGATGTTTCTGTCTATAGTATTGGAACAATTCTTCCCCATTTTTCCGTATACGATACCGACGTGTTTCTCTAATTGTGCCTGATATTTCTTCAGAATTAAATTGTCCTAGAATCTGTAATGCTTGTGAAGAGGGAATTTCTTCCCCTGTCACATAGGCATGAATAAAAATGACTTCTTTTATTGTGATATACGTGTAATATGAATTTACACCCATAAAAGAATCCCCTCCTCGTTCTATTTTTGTATCTGTACATGACTAGGCAGATACAAAAAGCTATCTGTTTATCCCATCAGTATGTGAACCGTTTGTTTCACTTGTTTATCGTCCACTCGATAAAATACTTCTGTTCCTTTGCGTTCATGTGATAACACTTTATGATTTCTCATTTTATGAAGATGTTGTGAAACCGTAGATTGTGGTAATTTTAAAATCTTTTGTAATTCGGTAACATTTAAAGCATTTTTCCCTAATAATTGATGTACAATTTGTAGACGGACAGGATGTGCCAATACCCTCAGTATTTCCGCACTTCGCTCGAGTTCATAATTAAGATCGTTGAGCTCCATATAAAAAACATTTGTCATCTTCTTTCGCCTCATTCTTTTTTCAGGGTATTTTCTCATATACACGTTTTTTCGTTAGCAAAGAATCTAACATGTTACACTTACAAACTATCTTGCACCGTTCTCTTTCTCCCTTTATACTGAAACAAGTATATATCACAATAAGAGGTGACTCATGAACAAATCAGAATTAATCAAACAAGTCGCAATACAATCTGAACTAAAAAAGCCACAAGCAAGTCTTGCTGTAGATGCAGTATTAGAATCCATTCAACATGCACTACAAACTGGAGAACATGTTCAGCTACTTGGCTTCGGTACATTCGAAGTTAGAGAACGTGCTGCACGTGAAGGACGCAATCCACATACTGGTGAGGCGCTTACTATTCCTGCGGGAAAAACACCTGCCTTTAAAGCAGGAAAAGCATTAAAAGAAGCTGTAAACGCTAAATAATCTTTCTGTAACAGTAGCATGAATCCAGTAGGAATCATGCTACTGTTTTATTTTAGAAGCGAATCGTGGAGATCGCATGTTTATATACAAGCTGTTGCTTTCCTTCAACTTCCATTAAAACAGAATAAGTATCAAATCCTCTTATCATTCCTTTTACATGCAATCCTTTTAACAGAATTAAAGTGATATCCTTCCTCTTTTGAAACGCCTCTTGCAACAATTGTTCCTGCAAAGATAGCATGTTCTTGCTTTTATCCTTTTGGAATGCTTGTAATTTCATTTCCAACGAGTTCGCCCCCTATTCTTCTCATACCGTTACTTTGTATTGTTCTAATTCTTCCATCAGCTGTTTCGCTCCTGCTGGGCTCAACGTCAGCTTTCCATCCGCTAGTTTGATATTCTGGGGAGAAATTTCTCCTGTAATCGGACAAGTACCATACGATTGATATTTCTGTAGAATAATCGTTTCACCTTCTATAAATATTTCTAATGGTTCTTTTTCGTGAATGTTGAGTGTGCGCCTCGTTTCCTTCGGTATCACAACTCGACCAAGCTCATCCATTTTCCGTACGATACCTGTTGCTTTCATAGAAATGTCCTCCTTTTGTACACATAGACTATCTCACATCATATGTGACCGTTTTCATTTTTAAAAAACTGCATATACTATAAAAAGTTGACATCAATCTGTAGAAATAGCGAGGTTTCCCCTGTCTACATCTGATGTTACCCACTTACAAAAACAAATCGAAGAAAAAAAGAAACAACTGCGACAGTTGGTAAAGGCATACGGATATACAGACCCCATTGTTCTTGCATGTAGCCAAGAATTAGATCAATTCGTGTATGTTTTTATGCGTGATTATTCTCCTCGAACAGCTAAATGTAAAAAATGATTCCAATTCATCAATAGAATTGGAATCTCACTATACATATGTCCTCTATATTTTACCATAACTGGACTCTATGTGGACTGAATAAACCAACTTCTGCATAAAAACATTTCACTTAGGATATATTAGGACTAACAATTCCACCCTACCATATTAATTGCCACTCTAGAATGAAGTCACCTAACATGATTATAGGTGGAATTGTCTATCATTCCTTCAAAACAAAAAAAGACGTGCTAACCGGTTCGTCTTTTTTCTAAGATTTTATCTAATCTATTACTTGCTCTCATTTCTTATAGAAACCAATTTCATCCCAAAACTCCCCACAATATCAGGATTAAATCATAATAAACATGTAACCAATATGCCATGTGCATATTTCTATATGTAACAAACCACAAAAGGTGAGTCGTAGCTGGTATACCAATTATTAAAATACATTGTAAAATATTGAATTGATAAGCAGTCAGATGCATCACACCAAAAGTAATTCCTGCTAAGAATATTGAAACGCCAACTATCACTTTACTACTTATTTTTAAGTATTCCATGCATTTATACCAAAATAACAAGAATGAAATAAACATAATATTTTCACCCAATAGTTGAATAAACACTCCTGGAATACTCAAAAGTATTTCTTGCTCACTTTTTTTATTCATCACATTTGTGGCTGGATTAATTGAAATTACACTGTTTAAAAACAGAACCCAATATAAACCCAATACAATTAGTACTATAGCAGCTATCACACATATCATATGTTGTCTAAACGACATTTTATGAAACAACTCTTTTATAACATCTCTAAAAAGATAACAAAAGACAACAACAATTGGGCCTGTATATACCAATGCCTTAATGATTGATTTCAACACTATCGGAATATCCTTCAACCAAATCTTTAATGTAGCACCATATGGAATATATATCACCGCAATACTTATCAATACCAGTAAACACAAACTAAAGATACTTTTCGATTTCACCAAACCATGTAAATATTCATCTATACTTTGAAAATTAAACAATGGCTCTTTTTCAATATTCTTTTGCTGATTCTGTTTTTGGATAGCCAACATATGTATCACTACTTTCCTTTTTCTCTCCTACAATTATAACATTCTTCCGTTTTTAAATATTCAAAAAATAAGCAAAACAAAAAACATCTACCTTTAAAAGGCTAAAAGTTCCGCAAGGAACAGGTCGTATTTTCTTTCGCTATGCTTCAGAAAATCTCCACCTTTTATTTTTACTGCTTCACTCCGTAACTGCAGTAAAAATAATCCTTGCCCAACTTTTTTTGGCTCGTGAAATGGCATCGCCAAGCCGACATACCCAAAAGTAAGTGTTTTCTCTATCGGCTTGATCTTCCCAGTATACGAGCCAAACCGCTAGCCTTTCGTCCTCCTAATTAGTTTTTATCCATCGTCACCAGACGTTTCAAACCGTGGGGCCTCGTCCCCACACGACGAGCCAACCTCTCTCCCAAAAGGCAAGGGAAACCTTTTTATTCTTTAATATAGTGCGCTTTATTCTCCGTATATGTAAAGATTCGTGTCACATTATTAATAAAAAAGACTCTACGACTTCACTGTAGAGTCCCCATTCTTATTCCGTTGTACTTGCTACTTTCTTTTTCTTCGGAAATACAAACTGAATTTTCCCAGCGTCCAATTTTAAATACGCATCAAATTCCTTTTCTGATTTCCCTTTCAAGCCTTTCAACAACGTCGTTTTCTTACCCTCTAACAGCTTTATCATATTACTTTCACTAATTTTCTGTCCTAAAAATTCTTTCGAAACAGAAAACTTACAACTCTTTAGATTGTCTTTCTCATATCCTGAACAACCATATATCGTTTTCTTATCTACGACTGGCTTTCCACAGGATGGGCACTCTCCTATATGATGTTCAGTTTTTCTATCTTCTACAAAATCATTTATTGCCCATGCATTTACTTGGTCTTTTGCTTCGTCGATGAGTTTCTGTGCTAACTTTTTGGAGGTTTCTACGAAAGGCTTATCCTTTTTCTTCCCTTCTCCAATTCCCTTCAAATATACTTCCCATTTTGCAGTTAATTCTGGTGAACCGATTGCGGTATCTTTAATGGCTTCCACCATCATTTTCCCTTTATTGGTTACATATACGATGTTCTTTTCAATTTTGATATACAACAGTGTTTTGATTCTCTCTATAATGCCTGATCTCGTTGCTTCGCTGCCAATATCATGCTTTGCCATCACTGTAATTAATTGCCCTTCTGTATATAGTTTAGGCGGTTGTGTTTTCCCTTCATGTAACTTGATTTCTGTTGTCTCTACAGTTTGACCTTGTTCTACAAGTGAAAGCGTCTGTTCTTTTTGGTTCTCTTTCTCTTCATTTTCTTCTTTTCCAAACACGACTTGCCATCCAAGATGGGTGATTTGCTTCCCTGTCGATTTAAAAACCTCTTGATTTACTTCAGTGAAAAGTTCTGTTTGATTATATGTCATAGGCTCATAGGCCTCACCATACATGCCCATCAACTTAAGACTTTTTACTACCCCCAAGTACAAAAAAACGTTATTCTTTCTTAACAAGCTAGATAAGAAAGGATGACGTTTTTTATGAATCTCTCGATTCAAGATGAATTACAACCATTTGCGGAAGAACTAAAACGATACATTACACCTGTATTTTTAGAAGAACTGGCAAGAGAAATTGGATTTATAAAACGAAAACGTAAGTTTTCTGGCTCAGATTTAGCTACAATTTGTATTTGGATTAGTCAACGAGTGGCTAGCGATCCCTTAGTCCGATTATGTAGTAGACTTCATGCAGCCACTGGTACTCTTCTTAGCCCTGAGGGCTTAAATAAACGTTTAAATACAAAGGCAGTTTTGTTTTTACAACATATTTTCTCTTTATTGTTACAACAAAAAATATGTGAACAAACTCAAATCTCTAACCAACTTTTTTCTTATTTTAAACGCATTCGTATCCTGGATGCTACTGTATTCCAAGTGCCAAATGCTTTAGAGAATGTATATCCCGGCTCTGGAGGATGTGCCCAAAAAGCTGGAATCAAAATTCAATTAGAATATGACCTACATAGCGGACAGTTTTTAAACTTTCAAATAGGACCAGGAAAAAATAATGATAAAACATTTGGTACGGAGTGTTTAGCTACCTTACGACCAGGAGATTTATGTATTCGTGATTTAGGCTATTTTTCATTAGAGGATTTAGATCAAATGGATCAACGTGGCACCTATTATATTTCTCGATTGAAATTAAACACAAATGTATATGTGAAAAATCCAAACCCAGAATACTTTAAAAATGGTGCAATTAAGAAACAATCGGAATACATACAAATCGATGTAAAACAGATTTTGAAGCAATTACAACCAGGAGAAACATTTGAATTAAAAAATGCTTATGTCGGTGATAAACAACAACTGTTTGCACGCGTCATTTTTAATCGATTAACAGAAAAACAACTTCAAAAACGACGAGATAAGATAGCTGAAAAAGAAAAATCAAAAAATAGAACGTACTCAGAAAAAAGTAAATTGATAGCGGGGTTAAACGTGTACGTGACGAATACACCTTGGGAATGGGTTCCGATGGAACAAGTACATGAATTATATACATTACGTTGGCAAATAGAGATTATTTTTAAAACGTGGAAATCATTATTCAAGATAGATCATTATTCTACGGTAAAGCAAGAACGATTAGAGTGCCAATTATATGGGAAACTCATTACCATTTTCCTATGTTCCTCTACTATGTTTAAAATGCGGCAATTACTTCTACAAAAAAAGAAAAAAGAATTAAGTGAATACAAAGCAATTGGAATGATCCAAGATCATCTATATCTGTTATATCAAGCTACGCAGAAAGACACCCAAGAGATAACAAAGGTCCTAATCCGCCTGTTTACCCTACTACAGAAAAATGGACGGAAATCTCATCGATACGAGAAAAAAACAGCCTTTGATATTATGGGTGTTGTCTATGAGTATAATGGATTGAGAAAACAAAAGAAAGCTGCATAGTGAAAAAATGAAACCCGTTAGGGTTTATTTAGTATGTCTATTTTTAAGAAAATCAAATATTTTAAGAACTTTTTAGTTTATATGAAAAAAATTCATTTTATTTCCGTTCTTAAGTTGATGGGCATGTATGGTGACCCCTAATAGGGAAAAATAGTTATTCCCATGCTTTTGGATTGAATTTAAGTTCCATTTCATCAGGTATATTAAGACATGATTGAATATGTTTAAGCACCATTGGTGAAATATCTTTAGGGCTTGGAAAATAACCTAATCGCTGAAAAGACTTCAACATAACTAAACAAATAAAAACTGAACTCTTTCCACGTGCTACACGATGTGCAAATATATTTTCTTCATGTGTAATTGTATAAATTGCTGCAAGTTCTTTCTTAGATATATTTTGTTTGAACCTGGGATATGCAGTACGCTCAATTGAAGTCACTGGTATTCCTCCTGATTAAAATTATCGCAATGGAATCGTTGATTCTTTCATCTTACGATAAAACATTTAAAAATGTCTATTATGGGTAGACCCTAATCATCCATCGGTCGGTTATTGAAAACACTCGCTTTCGATTGTATGATTAGGGTGTATGATAATAGGTTAGAAAATGAGGTGGATTTTTAAAAATGAAAATTGCTTATGCTAGAGTTTCAACTTTAGATCAAAATTTAAATAGACAAATACAAACATTAAAAGAATTTGGAGCGAAAAAAATATTTACGGAACAAAAATCTGGTGCATCTGTTCATAATAGAGAGGCATTTCAAGAGGCGCTACAATTTGTTCGAAGTGGAGATACATTTATGGTAGAAGCTATCGACAGACTCGGACGTAATTATGATGAAATTATTGAGACTGTTAATTATCTAAAGAGAAAGGAAGTAAAGTTAATTATTACTAGCCTACCTATTATGGCAGAAGCAATTGGAAATTCTTTGTTAGATAAATTCATCAAGGATTTAATTATTCAAATCTTGGCTATGATTGCGGAACAGGAACGAACAGAAACGAAAAGGAGACAGGCACAAGGAATTTCGATAGCCAAACAGAAAGGTGTCTATAAAGGAAGACCTACTATCTATTCTCCAACAGCAAAGGACCCTCAAAAAAGATTAGTATACAATCGAGTAGTTGAAATGTTAAATGATGGCGAAGCCATTTCTCATATTGCAAAAGAAAACGGTATAACTAGGCAAACTGTATATAGAATAAAGAACGCCATATCTAATTCAGACAGTTATATGGAGGTATAAATGAAAAGTTCGGATTCTCAATTAAAAAGCCGCGGGAAAATTACACTTGAAGATTTACAACATTATAATACTCACTCAAATCTTGAATTATTAGAAATGATTAAATCAAAAGAAGCATATAAAAGAACTATCGCTATAAAATTACTATCAGAGAAAAAGGATTTAAATGATAATTTGATTCGTTTGTTTCTTCAAACTCTTACACAAGAAAACAAACTTTATACAAAAATTGAATTATGTGACGCACTTTCAAAAGGTAATGTTCAGTCTGCTAAGATGATGGTCGAATATTTAGGGCAGATAGGCAATAATCAACATAAAGTATTACCTACTAATGGTTTCAATAAGAAAAGTTATCCTTTGCCGAGGGATATTATCGCTAGAACTCTAGCTCATATGAAAAAAGAGATTCTACCAATTTTATTGGATGTACTAAAAACAGATAATATTCTTGCAATTAGAGAAGTCATTGATGCAATAGGCTTTATGTGTTTTTACCAAAAACTACATTCAAACCATCAAATTATCGATGCACTTTTACTATGTTTAAAGGCCAATTTCAAAGATGATATTACTCGATGGAAATTGGTTAGAGCTTTTGAAAGTTTTAACGATATCAATGTTATTCACACTCTTTTGGACATCGAAAAAAATGATGATCAGCCGATTATAAGAAATGAAGCCAAAAGGTCCCTGAGAATAATAAATAGCCGAACTGGCAATTAAAAAATGACTTATCTATTGATAAGTCATTTTTATATCTCAATTATCAACAATATAATTTAACAAAGCCAAAAAAGAAAAAATCCGATTCCAAAACTAATTGGGAATAAAAGTAAGTCTATGACCTATTTTTACACGTATCTCGGCTGTACCCCTAAAAGGGGGCTTGTGTATATGATTTTCTTATATCGATTTGATGTACAGGAGAATCGCGTTCATTTTGTTTTAAATGAACAAATCGTTGCGGATATGCTCCCGCCATATGATGTCTTGTTGAGACCATTAGTAACATCTTTGGCTGAAACATTACAATTGTATTGCTCTTTAAGTAAGCAACCTACTTTGCTAACAAGTAACATACAAGACAGCGGTGAAATAGAAGTGATGTTAAATCAAGAATTAGGACAATGTATAGATGGATATACAAAAGACCGCATGATTTTGAAAAACGGCAAACGAATTGCGGATATTTTACTGGAAATTAGGAATGCTCATACTGTATATCACTAAGTCTATAGGACTAGTAAGATATATACTCCTTTTCAATCGAAGGATCCCATTTGAAAATAGATAATTGACGTTTTTCAAACCTCCGTAGGGGAAATGGACAGATGTCTGTTTCTCCTACTCCGTCAAAATGACATAGAAATATGAGTATGTTAAGCGTAAATGCTGAAGACAGGGGATGGATGAGAGTGGACAAATCATGGCCTAGTGATTCTACGCAGGTATTACAAGAAATCGATCAAAAGATGAGCCTCATCGAGTCTATCCTTCAACAAATTTTTGGGGATTGGCAGACAGAAGAAGTAGATGAGATCCATCAAATGATTATAGAAGTATCCCAATTGTTGCTCATCTTACAACAAGACCCAAAGGTGACATCCCTCGCAAAAGGATTAAGCCTACAACTCCAAAGTATACAGGAACAGTACAATCAATTGTTTAGTAGGAGAGAAATACACTTTAAATCCCCTGAATAATCAGACAATAACAGGTGGACACCCCTACATGAGATGCCTACCTGTTATTGTCCCAAAATATGGCGTATATCCGACAGTTCCATATTTGTAAACTTCGCAATATCTTCGATATCCTTGCCATTTTTATGCATGCCACGGATCAGTTGGATTTTTCCTTCTTGAATGCCTACTTCTTTTCCTTTTTCAATACCCTCTTGAAGCCCTACTTTTTTTCCTTTTTCAATACCTTCTTCTATACCGACCTCACGAGCATGTGCTAATTTCGCTTGCTCGTCAAATAACACTTTTTCCCTTGCTTCATATGCGAGACGGAACGAACTGCTCTGACTCATATTTTCCCATTTGTGGATTGCCTTCTGTAACATTGGATCTTGCTTCATGGCGATATCCTCCAGCGTGTGGGTCAAATGTTCATCTTCATGCGCTGGTAGTAACAGTAACCAACGAGCAAATTCATTTTCCCACGGATTAATTTTTTCTTCTCTCCATTGTCTTAATAACTTTGGAATCTCAATGAAATGTATTTCTAGGTCCTCAAGTAACACTTCCTTATGTTGTTGACTCCAAAATTGTCCGACGGTATGCATATCATCATAATGAGGAAAGAGCTGAAAGTCTAATAGATTGATGGCAATCGTTTTTCGCAAAGAGCGATAAGGCATCCCTTGTTCTAATTGAGATGTATATAATTTACTCCAATAATATAAGGAACGTTTCACAATTTCTTGTGTATTTCGTAACTGAATTTCAATATTGACTTTTGTCTCATCTTGAAGTGTCGCTAATATATCTAGTATGGATAATTTATCTTCTTCATATTCTTTATGGAGGTGTGGGTCTTCAATTTTTAAGGATACAATCGGTGTAGATAATGATTCCTGCAAGATTGCATTTAAAAAAGAAATCAGTAATTCCTCTTGTCCTTGTACACCAAATAATTGCTTAAAAGCAAAATCGACTCGTAAATTGACTAAAGGTTGATTCATAGCGTGAGTCACCTTTCTTCTTCTATACGTCTTTTGTTATTCCCCTTTTTCGGGGAGAGGGGCAAAGAATGTATATGTCCATTGTAGCGGAGAAAAGGGGAAAGAAGCAACCCTTGTGAGTTTTTTATTGGTTTTTATTTTTTAAAATATCATGGTACGTGAAATTTCAAACTATTCCCTAAAATTTTCACTGTCCTTTATACGCCCCCTCGCATTGTATATGCCGTTTTTTTCTTCGGGTATGTAAATGTATTAACCCCTTCCTTCTGTGTTGTTAGAAAAGAATCTGAGTGTCCGTTTTTTTACCCTCCGTTAAAAACTGGATATTATGCCCATTTTTAAAACAAGAAGAACAATCAGATGAAATATATGGTGTACCACCTTTTTCAAAATTATATGATGTACAAAACTTATAAAAGTAGAGCCATATTTATATACGTATAAATAGTAGCCCTACTTTTCACACACAGGTGCAACGGGAGGAACAGGAACCTCCCATATTATTATATATATGTTTCATAATGAAATGTAAGACTAAAATTTTCTTATTTTATATATTTTTCCTTATTTTTGTTCTCTTTCTCAAAAGCGCTAATGTTTCGTCTTCTTAACGTTTAAAGAATTGGTTATTTTTGTTCAAATCGTGTCTAAATGTACGTACAATTTTCCCAAAATGGTATGGTGAGGCCTAATAGATAAACAATAGAATCACCCCATTTTTATTGCATGAACTTTGTTTGATGCTAGTCATATTTTTGCTTTTTTACATAATTTTGATTCAAACAACACACGCTACTATACATACCAATTCTTAACATAAGGAGTAGATATGAACGCTATTCTGAAACTCATTTTTGTTGGGTCTCTTTTTTGTTTATTATGTGCTTGTGCGGAACGAAGAGAAATCGAAGAATTAGGCTTTATTGTTGGTGCTGCCTATGATCAAGCACCGCAGTCAGCCATTAAAGGGACCTATCAAATGGTATTACCCAACACACTTAATAACTCAGAGCGTGGAACAGCTACACAAAAAAATTTCATAAATCTAAGTTCTACAGGTGAAAGTATTTTTGCACATTTCCGCATGATTGCCAAAAGAATTAGTCGCCCTTTATTTTTTCCACATATACAAGTGATTATCTTTTCTGAAAAGGTATTACGAACACCCTATATGCTGCAAAATATTTTAGATGTCTATACACGTGATGAGGCAATGCGAAGAAACATTCGGTTATTTGTATCAAAGGGGCGTGCAGAACCAATTTTAGCACAAAGCGCAGGTCCTGAATATTTACCTGCTAAGTACGTTTGGATGTTATCGGAACATACGAAAAAAAGTGCACAAATGGTGGAGAAAAAGCGAATTGGCGATATTCACAGTAAAATCATTGCAAAGAAAAGCTTTTTCCTTCCGGTTGTATTTCGAACAAAACAAGGGGTAGAATTAAGTGGTTCTGCCCTATAATCGTTTAGTTTCCATGTTAAACGAACAGGATACAGCGGCCTTACAATATATAACTAATCCAAAATTAAGGGGAATTGTTACTGTTCCTATGAGTAAACAACGCATCACCTATGAATTTCACCGTGTACACCAGCGTACGGAACTCGATATTACAAATCCCAGGTACCCTAAGGTCGATATATATGTAACAGTAGATGGAAAGATTGCAGAACTTCATCCATCCCTAGCTCACCACTTTTCAATGGAACAACTCAATCAGGTATTGGCAAAAGACATGAAAAAACAATTACAAACTACGACAAAGCGTCTACAAAAACAATATAAATTAGATGTCATGGGAATCGGAGACAAGTATCAACGACAACACTTCAAAAAATGGAAAGAGATAGAGGGTGATTGGGAGAATGGCAAACAATATTTCTCTACTTGTCAAATTCGTATTCACGTACAACCCCAGATTACACGATCTGGATCGACATTGCCCAAATAGCGCCCCCTATATATAACACATCTATCATGAAGGTATTTTTCGTTTACTTTTTTATTTGGATATTGTTTCATTTGTATCACATACCAGATAGCGGGAGTAAAAAACAATGAAGATTAATAATGCATATCAAGTATCTCCAATTTATGTATTTTTGTAACTACTCAGCCACCTTTTGGTGTCTTTTTTTATTTTACTTGTTTCATATGCCTCCCATTTGTAAATACTGAGTATATCAAACAGGGAGGTGAATAGGATGATCCATCGAAAAATCATTTTAGATGCATATAAAAAAGGACCTGAAGCTGTTATTTCTTTATTTGAAGAAACATTTTCTAAGTTAGAAAAACGTATACAAGAACTAGAAAATGCTTCAGAAAATGCTTCAAAAAAAACTCCAAAAATAGTCATAATCCACCTTCTACAGATGGTTTGGGTAAGCCCGTTACAAAAAGTTTGCGCAAACCGTCTCATCGTCAAACCGGTGGCCAGTTGGGCCACAAAGGACATACGCTTTATTTGACAACGACTCCGGACCATACGATTACCTATTCTCCTACACATTGTACTTGTTGTAACACTTCCTTACACCAAGAACCTGTAAAAGGATACCGCATTCGCCAAGTGTATGATTTACCACCTATCCAGATAGAAGTGACAGAACATAAAGTGTCACAAAAAGAATGCCCACATTGCCATTCTATCCAAGAATCACAATTTCCTTCTACTGTCTCTCGTCCTGTTCAATATGGTCCAAATATAAAAAGACTGATTCCCTATTTAACGCATTATCAGTGTCTTTCTTTGAAACGAACGAAAGAATTCTTTCAAGATTATTTTGGGCATTCGATTAGTGAAGGAACGTTAGTCAATCATACAAACAGTTTTTCGGCTCAATTGCAGCCCTTTCTTCAAGAAGTAAAAGAAAAGATCCTTCAGTCTTCTGTTGTCCATTTTGATGAAACCGGTATGCGAGTAAAAAATAAAACACAATGGTTACATACTGCTAGTACACCGGAGGTGACCTTGCAACATATTCATCAAAAACGCGGAAAAGAAGCAATGGATGCAGGCGGAATTTTACCGTCTTTTTCTGGAATTGCGATGCATGATGGTTGGAAATCGTATGATGCGTATACAGATTGTCGACATGTATTATGCAATGCCCATCTCTTACGAGATTTGCAAGGAATTATAGATAGTACGGGGCAAAAATGGGCTCAACAGATGCAGAAATTTCTCACGCAAGCTTTAACGCTGAAAAAACAATACAAAGGAAGTCTGCCAAAAGCAAAGCAACAGAATCTGTTTACTGTCTATCAAGCCATATTGAAAGAACAACCAGTCTTTTCTGCAAAATTAAAAAAGAAAGGAAAGCAGACGCCTGCTCAAAATTTATGGAATCGCTTCGTCAAATATGCTGATAGAATTCTAGCATTCTTGGAACATCCAGACATTCCATTTGACAATAATCAAGCGGAACGGGATATTCGAATGACGAAAGTCAAACAGAAAGTGTCTGGGACTTTTCGAAGTAAGAAAGGCGCAGAATCTTTTTGTCAGATACGAAGCTTTATAACTACCATGAAAAAACAAAAACAATCTGTCTTACGAGCAATAGGCCAGGTTATAGAAACCGGAACGGTTCCTTGGAATCGCACAACTTCATAAGAGAAATTCTCTATTTGATCTAGATTCTTTCTCTTATTGGAGTATTTTCTTTTCATGTTTTCGAATCGGAAACATGTATTTGGCCTGTTTTTTTATTTGAAGAAGCTGAGTAGTTACGTATTTTTTTTGATACATAGTGCGCAATTTGGAGCTGGTGTACTGGGGTATTCTAGAATTGTCGCAAAAAAAGCAGGATATGATGGCTGGATTGGAGTCATACTAGCAGGTTTTTTTTTACATATTTTAATGTGGATGATGTATCGTATGCTCTCTTGGGTTAACGGAAGTATTTTAAAACTTCAAACGTATATGTTTGGCGGATTTATCGGCACATGTTTGAATCTTCTATTTCTCGTTTATTTCTTTATTGTAAGTACCTCTATCTTACGAACTTATATTGAAATCGTACAAGTATGGATGTTTCCTACTGCTTCTACCCTTATACTTGCGATTATTTTGTCTATTTTAGTATATTACATTATCTCATCAGGATTTCGGGTAATGACCGCAATCTGTATTGTCTCTATATTTATCTCCATATTTTATGCAGCTCTCTGTGTGTACTGTTTAGGATCATATGGACATTGGGATAATTTTACACCTATTTTGAACCATTCTTATTTGGATATTGCGGATGCGATGCAAAAATCCGTTTATACGATGGCTGGTTCCGAAATCATTCTTATGATTTTTCCTTTTCTTCACACTCCTAAAGAATCTCATAAATTCGCACAATATGGTTTGCTGTTTTCGAATCTGTTATATGTCTTAACCTTCGTTTCTGCATTGGCATGTTTTAATGAAAAACAACTTTCGCATCTCATTTGGTCCCAACTGTCGCTTTCTCAAGTGATTACATTTCCTTTCCTACAAAGGTTTGAAACCCTTATGGTATCAATATACGCTTGGCAGATGGTGACAAGTATCATCTTACCCCTTTGGGCTTGTACACGGGGCATGCGAGAAATAGCGGGGATTCGTCAAAGATATACGTTACTGATCTTGTTAGGTTTGAATATTATCATCGCCTGTTTGCTCCAAGATCAGCATAGCATTAATACATTTATTACACAAACTTCACGTTTTACATTTTATTTAATTTATATCTATATTCCTATACTCTTTTTGTTGTTTTGTTTGAAGACAAAATATCAAAAGAAAGAGAATACACTATAAGGATTCAATCTATATAGGGTGTTCTCTAGGAGTGGCTATGTACACTTCCCCGCGTTCATATAGAAATCATTTCATACTATCAAAACCTTTGTACAAAATAAGAACGCAAGTGTGATGCACAAAACAATGAATGTTTCCTTTTTAACGTTTCTTCTTTAAATGGGAGACAAAAGGAGAACACAGTGTATGTACCGTGTCTGCAAAAAAACTTTTATGGTCTATAAAAAAGAGAAAATAAATAATGGTACAGTCCTTTAAAAATCTATTCGGCCATCTCTTGTTTGAATACGTCTAGTATAAACCCACCTGGACGACGTTCTTTTCTCTTACTGTTGTTTTAGCATTTCTAATTCCAATAATCTTTTCTTCATACATAAATGTTCAAGTCCACCATTAGGTATCAAAAAATAACTCGGAACTTTTGTGCCGAGTTATTTTTTGATTGTATTTTAGGTATAGAAACTATTCGGGACTTTTTATTGTAATATATCGAACAAAATCATACGGTTGTTTCTTATATGGACTGGATAAATAAACGGTTTTATTTGTCATCTTATAGGGGAACTCTATATTGGTGATACGCAGTTCCTTGATACTGTCTAAATTGATTATAAAAATCTAATTTTCTTTCTTGTACCCATCTTCCTGGCAAAACTTCCCTTTGCTTCATATAGGTTTGAATTACCCATCCTTGCAAAGAATCTGGGCGTATCAGATACTTCTCTCCAATATGAGGCGGTAATGCCACTGGGGCTGGTGCATCCATTGCACCTGGTGGTGCGAATCGATAATATACGTTTCCATTTTGTTGAAACATGTCTTGTAACTGTAAAAAGGTCGTTCCCATATATAGATATTCATCTTGTGTGCTATAGGTATGTTGTACATGTCGCTCATCAGCTTGTGCAGACATACCTGGTATAGAATTTATGGCTAACAGGATGAATAAACTACTACACCATTTTTTTCTTTTACTCATAAGAACCCTCCTATATTTTTCATTATGTAACAATTCAGAATAGAATGTAGTACATATAGTTTATTAGCTTACCTGTTTTACTTTCTGCAAAATAGGTAAGTGAACGAATAATGGGGTAATTCCAAGGTTTCCACAACAAAACTCTATGTGAATCATATAAAACGAGTAAAAAAGATGCAATCCTTTGAAGTTGAGAAATAAATTTATAAAAAAGAGGAGAAAACTAAAAAACAGTATGGATATACACTCCATACTGTACAAGAATAGCGATTCAAACCTTTTCTATTCTATTGTAACAAGCCCCTGATACCCACCTGATTGATTATCATAACTATATACATACAAATAATATTTCCCCGGTTGTGCCGTATACGTTTCAAATAATCGTTGTCCTTGAAACTTGGCATACGCTACTGGATTTTTTAAGTCCTTTTCATGATATAGAATCCAATTCATTTGAATCTGATTTTGATTGGTAACCTCAATAGCCAATTTGGTTGGTGATTGCACATCTAATTGATAAATATCTAAGGAATTATTTGAATCAAAGTGACCTCTAAAATTTGTTCGAAAAGGTAGTGGCGTTGCCCCTTGAATGGATTCATTTGGTTCTTTGGATTCTACTATATTATTTGCAATGCCTTGAAAAACAATCTCACATTCTATTTGATTATTGGTATTGACTCGGTAGTTTGTAAAATAGGCTGTCACTGTTTTGTAGCCATTCCAAGATTTCGTAGATAACTGTTCCAGTATGGTATCTAATACAGTATTTAGATTTCTCCAATCGGACTCAACACCTGCTGTTTTCTTTCCTGTGTACGTACCTCGTAAGGTAAACGTATGAAAGAAGTCAGATTGTTGCTCTGTCATATTCGCATTTTGAAGCGGTATAATTTTGGTAATTTCTTTTTGTACCTCTGCCAAGGGCTTCGCTGTTGGTTGTTGTAAATACTCATCTGAAACGGCTGGAACGGTATATTCTTTTTGATGATCAATTAGCATCTGCATATAGTTTTGATACGCTGTATTGAGTGTCACATTCTTACTTACTGTTTCACGATATTGATCATATTGTATCACTTGATTATTTTTTATGATATGGTGCAATTGAGAAAATAAATCCCATCGATTTGCATACAGATAGGACTGCAAGGCAAACGCATAATTATAGAATTCCCAATTTCCATACGTGGCGTATAAGGTCTGCTGTAAAGTGTATCGATTCAAAGGATTCACCGCTAACTGTTGAACGATTGTTTTTCTTGGTACAACTTGATGGGTACGGGTAGATCCAGCAAAAAATTCTGCACCACCTTCTTCGAACCAAGTTAAACGCTCATTTTCATAGAGCTTCCCTTCACCAAATAACCCTGGAACGAGATAACGTCCTTGAAGATAGTGTGTATACTCATGACGAAATAACTCTTCTAAACTAAAGATACTATCCTGTGGCGTTCGCTCATACGTAAAGAAGGTTCCATCTTGTTCAATATACATCC
The DNA here is from genome assembly GCF_040460055.1 of Bacillus cereus group sp. MG4. NCBI lineage: Bacteria > Bacillati > Bacillota > Bacilli > Caryophanales > Bacillaceae > Bacillus > Bacillus cereus group sp. MG4. The sequence continues at coordinate 57,533 of NZ_JARVGZ010000003.1, forward strand.
CACCATTATTCGTGTCATACCCATATAATAAACGATTCAACCGATATTCTTCTGGATTATTATAAATCACCATCGTCAAAATATCATCGCGATGTCCTTGCTCTAATGGCGTATCCGACCCCACTACACGATAAAATTGGGATTGGACTTCTTTCGACGCCCAATAGAGTCTTTGGGCCTTCTCCGCCGTTACTTGTTGGCCCGTTCGAATGATCATAGATCCGTTATCAAATGTGTAAGCTTTCGGTATATATTTTTTCTTCCCTGCTTCTTGGATTTGTTTATACGAAATCAGATTTCCTTTATAATCTTTTCCATTATATCTTTCGTCAATTTGTTGAGCGGCAGTTAGATATGCTTCACTTAAATAGGGATACACTTGTAATGCATTCGTAATAATTTGTAATCCCTTTTGTGCCGTGGCATGAAAGACACCCATTCTACTTGTATAATAAATTCCATTATTAATAATCCATCCCGTGTCGGCATTGACTTGACCGTATAATGCCATTTTTCCAATCTCATCGATAAAGGTGTTTATTTTCCCATACCAAGGTGATTGGTTAGATGATGTACCCGTTTGGTACAAATACGTTTGAAGATCATAGTCAATGCCACTTAAGAGACTGTATACCGCTGTTCCTTTTGAATATTCTTTCGCGTACATTTGTAAATTTTGATTAAATTGATTTAAAATGGGAACCGCTAACGATACAATTTCTGGATTACTCGAGGCATTTCCAATTAAATTCCCATAAGCCGTCACGACTCGATCTTGTTCCATTGTTCCAAGTCGAAAAGCGGGGTTGCTTGCGATTGCTTGTAAAGCAGGTAAGCATGTATCATGAAACGTTCGCTCATTGAGATAGGCAAGCTCTTTATAGTAATAGCCTAAATAGAATCCTGAACGCAATACTTCCACTAACGTTTCTATCCCATTTGAATTGGTTGCGGTATACGTCGCTCCTCTTTTTTCTAATGCTTGAATTAAGAATTGAACACGACTTTTATCCTGATAGAATGCGAGTGAGTCTGTATTAAATTGAAATAAATCCGTAATGTCACTCCAACGTATGGTTGAAAGTACTTGTACAAGGTTTCCATAGCTAAGTGCTTGTAATTGTGCCATCGTATATGTTTGTTGAGTGGCTGATGTAGCAGTGAGCGTTGCAAAGTTTAGTTTCTCATCAGGTGGTTGAATCGATCGGTCGATTTGAAATGGTGTAGGGAACAAATTTGAAGTATAGAGATATGGCTTGTGAAAAGGTTTTTGGGACATATATTGTCGTTTTATTTTCGATGAATGTAAATGTAAATCATATGGGCTCGGATTGGATGGTGGTACCCATGCATTCCCAAGCATACCTTGCGCTACGCTACTAACCGGCCTAGATACAATTAATTTGCTAGAAACTTGTATAGAACTTGCCTGTACAACATGTACGGAACCTAACATCGTACAACACAACAACATGATCATAATCTTACCTATACGTTTCATCCAATTCCTCCATTTCAAAAATCAAAAATTCTAGTTGACTGTCACATGATGGTTCAGATTTTCTCATAGAGTATGGAAACCAAATGGTTTGACTATGGCAAGGATTCATGAAAAACACAAATAGTTTTCATAACTATTCCTCCATTCTTCTTTTTTGTCTTGTTGGGATTGTACCAATATAAAGGTATCTAACTTGTATGAGCTTTTGGCCTATCGTTTATTGGTTTAAAATCATCCCAACAGTACTTATATATATGGCAAATCATTTTTTTAACCTTTGCCAGTGTATTGAGAAATATATTCTATTTAAATGGCTAGATACTGTGTGTAATGAAAACATTCCTCTTATCATTTTCTCAACAAAAACACGAAACATCTATGATAGAATGGATATAGGATGGGCTAAGTCCGTATATACATCTACAAAATCATATGTTATTAAAATTGAAGTGGTTATCAAGTCAAGGGGAAACACTCGTAAGAGTGTTTTTTCTTTGACCATTTTTGATTGTCATATATATTCGAATACGATAAAATACGTATAAATTCTTCTTCAGTTATGGAATACCAGGCATCTTTATAAAAAGATGCCTACGAAATAACCATAGTGGGCTACAATTTTTTCAAGTATAGGATTTTAGGTTTTGCTGCAAAGTGTGAAAAAACATAAACTCATTTGCAAAATATGGTTAACGTTTAAGGGAGCCTGAATAATTGCTGTGCATGCAATTAAAAAAGTCTTACGAAATGCTATTTGTAATAGTTTAGCTTATACAATTTTAGGGGATTACTATCATTTTGTGCCATTATTATTAACCTAATTTCCAAGAAATAGAGGTGAATGTAGGATGACTAAACCTTTTAAAAAAAGTAGTCGTTATATGGCTGGGTTGGACAGTCTAAGGGGCCTAGCTATACTAGGTGTTATGTTGTATCATATTAATTTTAATTGGATGCCTGGAGGATTTTTAGGAGTTACTGTATTTTTTGTGCTTTCAGGTTATTTAATTACAGATATTCTAGCGATGGAGTGGCAAAGAAATAAGAGAATTGATTTAAAAAAATTCTGGCTTAGTAGGGCAAGGAGATTGCTTCCAGGAATGCTTGTTATGCTCGTTATAACGTTGGCATGGATTACGATTTTTCATAGCTCTTTACTTGAAAAAATGCGCGGAGATTCATTAGCGGCATTATTTTATGTAAGTAACTGGTGGTATATTTATCATAAAGTATCGTACTTTGATAATTTTAACCAGCTTTCTCCCTTGAATCATTTTTGGTCGTTAGCAGTTGAGGAACAATTCTATGTTGTTTGGCCGTTTATCATTAGTTTAGGGCTTTACTACACAAAAAAACAATCCCGTATGATTTTATTAATTTGTCTAGGAGCCCTTGCTTCAGCTGTAGCGATGGCAACTTTGCATGAACCTGGAGCTGATCCGAGCAGAATATATTATGGGACAGATACGAGGGCCTTTTCCTTACTTATCGGAGCGGTACTTGCCCTAGTTTGGCCAAGCAATAGGCTTGCAAATAAAATTATTCCAAAGGCACGTTTTATTCTTGACGTCGTGGGGGGCATTGCCCTTATTATTATTTTGGTTATGTTTTGGAAGACCAATCAATATGATCCATTTCTATACAAGGGAGGAATGGTTCTCTTATCAATTGCAACAGCATTGTTAGTGGCAAATCTAGCTCATCCAGCTAGTCGTATTGCTCAATTTTTACGATTTAGGCCTTTACGTTGGATAGGGATAAGATCGTATGGCATATACCTCTGGCATTATCCAATTCTTACATTGACGACTCCAAAGGTAAATACTGGGGATTTCTCATTAATAAGAGCAATCCTTCAATTTCTTTTGATTATATTGATTGCGCAAATTTCATGGAAGTTTATTGAAAAGCCAATCCGACAAGGTGCGCTCCGGAACATTCAGTTTAAAAATTTAAGAATTCAAAATGTCACTTTAGGTGTTAAGTTAGCTTTAATTTGTACATTATTCGTTTCGGCGATAGCGGTCGTAGGGTTATCAAAAGCTAGTAAGGCTAGGGAGAACTCTCAACAAGATAAGGTGGAAGCAGCACAAACACAACCGGCGCCACATCCAGTTGCAGTTTGGGAAAATCCAAATCAAGAGACGCCTCAAAAACAAGGGGAATCAAAAGAAGTAAATTCTGCGCAACCTAAAAATTCACTCACAGTTACTGCGATAGGCGATTCCGTTATGATTGATATTACTCCGTATTTAAAAAATGCTTTTCCTGATATTAGGATTGATGCCCAAATTGGTCGCCAGCTGTCAAAAGCGATTCCGGTAGTTGAACAGTTAAAATATGAAGGTAATTTAGGAAATTATGTCATTATTGGATTAGGTACAAATGGAGCCTTTACTACTGAGCAACTTGTCTCATTAATAAAAGTAATTGGAAACGAACGTAAAATCATATTTATTAATACGAGAGTACCACGTCCGTGGGAATCAATTGTGAATGAGAGACTGAAAATAACGGCATCTGAATATCCGAATGTAACTCTAGTTAATTGGTATGTAGCAAGTGCTGGAAAGCAAGACTACTTTGCACCTGACGGTGTGCATTTAACCAAAGTAGGTGCAGCAGCATACGCAGCACTTGTAGCCAAAGCGGTGAACCAAAAATTAACCATGTTTTATTAATTTTTGGTTCCATCACATTGTATTAAGCTAACGGATTCTGGTGCACAAAGTGAAACGCTTTAAAATTGAAATAGTTAAAAATAGATTCATATAAGGGGAACCGAATTAAGTATGAGAAAATATTTTTTTAGTATGACTATGTTGATTTTATTCCTGGTTTATCTTCCTGTATCCGTTACATATGCACAGGAAAACAACAGCCATTTAAGTAATATTGAGAAAATGATTAGCGTTTTTAATGATAATACTAATCTAGGAGAAAAAATCAGCTATATTAGAAATAATGATTTGAATGATTGGCCAGTTCAAGAAATGAATCAGGTCCTAGATAAATTAGATAATTTAAATCTGAGTATAATGGAACGAGCAAGTTTAAAAAGCGAGGTCATACGTTCTTCAGGATTTTCTAATTTCGATTTTAAAGGAACAAATGCAGACGTATTAGCATTTAAGGAATTAAAAATAGAAATTATAGAGATTGATCAGGCACTTACATTATATAGAAGAAGCAAGGCTGGTGAACCAGAATCTAAACGTGGTCTTGGTTATTGGTGGGGAGATAAAGAAAGAAATATTGATGAAACTAGAAATGAGTTAGCCGTATTAGAGGCTTGGGGGAATCCGCTCAATATACAATATAAAATCACGGTACCTGAAGGGAGCTGAATACTTAAAGGAATTACAGCTTCTCAAACTCAATACCTTGAAAGTTCAAGAATATAGGGAAGGTGGGGCTATGCAATACTGGATTAATAAGGTAGATAACTACTGGTTACAATAAAAAATTATTAGGAGGATACCGTGACAAATCATCATGAATTTATAAGTTTAGCTCTAGATTGTGAGCGTATTATAAAACAAAATATTCCTAGTAATCCTGAAGATGCTAAAAGATATCATTTAATGTTAAACGAACTTAAAGGTTTAAGAATGACTATAAAATCAAATCAATTAAATGACAGGTTATATTATTTATCCATCACACAAATGCTTGAAGAAGATGATCCAAGAAAAGTATTACAAGCCGTTTTAAAGCTTAATACATTTTATTGTAACTACTATCAAAATTTATAACATTATTAGGCTCTGTTGCAAAGTTCGAAAAAGTATACGATAATTCACAAAATCTGGTTAGATTTTAAGTACCCTGAATAACTCCTGTAATTCCTTGCACGCCGCAAAAGAGAAGTCAAGAATGTGACTTCTCTTTTGCTTATATATAGCATGAATCGTTTCGATTTCTTTTGATGTACTTGAAGCATGGCGAAGATTTTGAAAGGAATCGAAATCCATTTATTGATTACCCTGAATGGGTTCAGTAAATTTGGAACTCATACTAAAATATTTACATAATCTCTAGTACGTTAAAACCCTTTGAAAAACTAAAATCGTTTTTCAAAGGGTTTTGTTTTTTAATATAAGGCCTCACCATACATGCCCATCAACTTAAGTTACTTTCACATATTTCATTGCACTATGCCCTCAAAAAAACGGGCAAAACCTGCCCGTTTTTTTGAGGCATTCCTTGATCTTTTTACAATTTATACGCATTCCATTTGGAATCGTATGTTCCATCCATGATGACATGTCCCATCCAAAAATACTATTTTACATTAGTGATACTGGACTTAAGGTAACCAATAAGTAGTGGATGCTGTTCCTTGATATTGCTGATTTTTATTATAAAAATCAAATCGAAGTTCTTGTACATATGGATAACTTGTATAACGCATATATTTATATATATACCATCCTTTTAAATTATTTGTATTTTTTAGGAATAGGTCACTCATTTTTTTAGGTAAAACTAATGGTCCTGGTGCATCCATCGCTCCCTCTGGAGCTAATCGAAGGTAAACGGTATTATTTTTTTGAAAAACTTGTGAGATATCTAACCATTCCGATCCTGTGTATTGATACGTTGTAGAGCTGCCTAGTTGATTTTGTAATTCCTCCACAACTTGTCTTGAAGAATAATCTATACTTTTCCCTGCTGGTAACGCCGCAGCAGAACAAGGAGCCCCTATCATAAAACTACAACAAGCAAGTATACCTGGAATAACAATAGATTTATTGTTTCTCAATTTCATCTTGTGAAACCCCTCCAATAAAGTGTTGTATATGGCATATACAACCATACAATAATGAATTTTGATTTACTAGATTTCATAGGTTGAGAAATATCTTACGGAATAATCTGCGTACAAAACAAGGATAACGAGAATATTTCACCATTTGACTTCATCAATATCACATGATTTTAATAATCCTAATACTTGTATAATATCAATTATTTTTTTATCTATTACTTTATAATAAACTTCTAAACCTTTTCGTTCATACGATACAATTTTAGGTGTTTTTAATTTACTTAAGTGTTGTGATACGACGGATTGAGGTACATACATAAAACTTTGCAATTCAGCAACATTTAAAGAACCCATGGTAATCAATTTTTGTACAATCAATAAGCGCATAGGATGAGCTAACCTTTTTAAAATTTCGGCATGGTTCTCATAATCAGTAGCATCCATTTGAAATATTTTTGACATAAACTACATCTCCTTAAAAATGAATACTGATGATACTTATATACCATGTAAAAGGTATAACAATAGTACATGGCATGTGCTTGAAAAAGTAATAAAATATAACCTGTATCTTTGATGTATTGGATGATACATCAATCCAGTAAGTATTGATAATAGCATTTGAAATTATTTTTCTTTATGTCTTAAAAACGTCCCCTAATTATTCAAAGCATTTACTATCTTCATTGTAATACATATATTTCTAATACTAATTGTATTGCCAAAGAGTTACATTCTCTCGTTTGTTGAATGTTAAACGAACAGTGGTAGGTGATATACTCATTTAAAAATAAACCATACTTTTTTCGCATGGTTTATTTTAGAGCTCCCTATCCCTTTAAACGGATGATTCAGGTGTCTCTACATGTACCCATACATAGAACGTGTCGATAATAGAAGAATCTCCTTCCCATGAGCGCCATTTTTTCAATTGTAGCTTTGTGACACCAGGTTCGATAGCTTTAAACTGAAATTTGTGAACTCCAGGTTTCCCTACTGTCCCGTCTCCCGTATTGTTAGGTTGAAAATGTTCACCTACTAAAGGAATTTGGTGATTTATATTTGTTGTTGTCCAGCGATATCCGGTCGTTGGATTTTCAGCAAGGGAAAGGGAGAGGAACTGTCCTGTAGATATGTGAATATGTTCCCCATTGTTTTCTTGTGTAATGATAGTAGGACGTTTCCATTCCTCTTTGTACGGTAAACTCATTTCTGCTTTCACTATATGGGGAATCGTGCCTCCAAATCCTAATGCCAAAGGAATTCCGAGTACGCAACAAATCGCCTTTTTATATGTACACATCATATATCTCCTGTCTATTTTTGTTTGATACGAAATACATTTATGCTCCTAATTTCGGCAAATAAAATTGAATGCTAGATCCGGTAGTGTTGCTTTGTAACCACCCTTTATAAGCCCATGCCCAAGGTTTCGTTTCCTCCTGATTGTATGTATTGAAGGTGCCATTTTCAAATGCATACACATCGTAATTTGTGCCATAATAATTTAGCTTCGCATGGAATTTTATACCTTGAAAATGATGTTGAAATTTAGAATCTGATGTAAATACCATCACATTGTAACGGTTTTTTGCAAAAATAAATGTCTGATCTGTCATTTCTCTAGTTATATTTTGAAATGTAGTATGTTGTAATAAACCATTCATTTTTTCAGCCATCCCTAACGTGTCTATCGATACTGTTAGATTCCATTTCATTATCGTGGATTGTGTTTGACCGAATCCCAATGAATGAGAGCTTCCTTCATTTGTGAGAAATTGCGTATAACTCTGCTCTCCTTTTGTAGTTTCTGCACTGGCATATAGTGGTATCATTCCTGCGCTACTCCCTCCAATCGCGCCTGCCAACAAAAGACTCGTTATGTTTTTGAATACTTTCATGAAAAACATCCCCCTTAATTTTGGTAATGAAAGAACAGGTTTAGTATATAAGAAAAAAGTAGTGATTTATATAATGAGTAGGTTGAGAAATATAGATGGTCAACTATTTATCTTGTTAATTGTTTGGTACAGTTGGGTATAGATAAAAAAAATTATGCAGCGCTACGATAATTAATGTATCATGAAAATGGTTTCTTAAGGTTATTTCCTATTAATCTCATAGCCGTTGTATTCCTCATTTATTTGTTAAAATCATAATATGACGACTATAAGTTATAATGTTTTACATATTAAAAAGCTACGCTGATTCGTTAATTCTAGTCCTCAGATTATTCTATTTAGCACATTTCACTTACAGTGTATCCACATTAAAAATTTGCCACAAACAATCTCTACAATAATTTCTCAATGCATAACAGTTCATAAGTCAGAGAGGGTATTTATAGAATAATGAGAGTACATTCTACATCTTAATAGTTATTATAGTGAATGGAATAGTCCACATGACACTTTATTTTTAAACGAACTTACTTATTGTTTGCTAGTTATATGTAGAAAAATAAAAAGAAATGAGGAAATGTATAATGCCGATGAACAACATCAATTTAAAAGGTATCCAAAATGCTTTAACATCTTTAGAAAGTCCTTGGATAGCTGGCGAAGCAGCTATTTCCTTACTTACAACCGATAAGAAAAAATTACGATTAGGTGTAATACCTCCTCCACATGAACAAAGTCTTGAAGATCTAGAACATTATGTAAAAGGTATGAAACAGTCTATCCAACAACAAGTATTACAAGCTGACGGGTCTCCTACAAAATATGATTGGCGTAATGTTGATGGGAAAAATTTTATTACACCGATTAAAGACCAAAAAAATTGTGGTTCTTGCGTCTCTTTTGGAGCCCTTGCAACGCTAGAAAGCCGATGGCGTATACAAGACAATAATCCAAATAAAGAAGTTGATTTGAGTGAGGCACAATTATTTTTTTGTTACGGCTATAATGAAGGGCGTAATTGTAATAATGGATGGTGGCCTGCAAATGCGTACGAGACCCTACGGACGAAAGGCATTGTAGATGAATCCTGCTATAGTTATAGTACAGGATTAGCAAAACAAAATTGTAGCGGATTATGTTCCGATGCCAACAATAGACTTGTAAAAATCACTGGATATACCGATTTAACGCAGAAGCCTGCCGCAATCAAACAATGGATTGCAACAAAAGGACCTGTAAGTGCTTGTTTTAATGTATACGAAGATTTTTATTACTATCAAGGTGGGGTCTATCGACATATAACAGGATCCAGTCTTGGTGGACATTGTGTCACGATTATTGGCTATGATGATCAACAAGGGTGTTGGATTTGTAAAAATAGCTGGGGTGAACAATGGGGCGAAAAAGGATTTTTCCGGATTGCTTACGGAGAGTGTGGCATTGATAGTTGGGCAAATCATGGTGTCGATGGAATTATGACAAATCAGCAAGCCAATGAAGATCTCATTACAGGACTATGGGCACATGCTACAGAACGCAATGCATGGGTGTATTTAAAAAATACAGGATGGCGAAAAATACATGCCGGTAATGATACTATCTTTTTGTCTATGTTAACACAGCTAATCACAGCAAAAGCATCCGGATATACGGTACAATTTACAGAAAGCAATCAAGTGCTAACGGATATTTCTGTTTTTTCTAGTCAGGAAAATAAAACACGAACAGAACAACCTTCGTTTGAAACACAAACAGTTTATCCAACACAATTACCACCTACTGCATCAAATAAAATGATTGATAGTAACGATACTCCTATAAAACAAGATAATGTAAAGGTTGATGCTGTACGAGCTACCACACAAAGTACAGGCTCTATGATGCGATCAGGTGATATATGGAAAAAACTGCTTAGCACTCCAATGAGTTCCGGTATTGCATTATCTATGCTAGCATCGCATGCATGCGAATACCAAAGAACTGTGAATTATACAGAAAGTAATGAAACTGTGAATGAAATGTATGTTTGGTGAAGCTTACCTCGTCATCATGACAGAATAAAATGAGTAAGTATCTTTTTTATCCATAGTTAGCAATTCACAAATCGAACTTCTATCATGCACACTAGGGATAGTAGGAGATAGCCATATATCATGTCGCATAGTCAACCCGTAGTTATATTGACACAAAAGGATCAAGGAAAAGTTATCACCCTTCCTATAGGTCAACTATTTTCTATACAATTGATAGAAAACCCCACTACAGGCTATCGTTGGACTGCCTGTAATATATCAGGCGTCCATTTACTTGCAGAAACATTTCACCTTAACAGTATAAGCGAAGGGGCAAGTGGACATGGGGGAATACGCATATTTCAATTTCAATCCATACATGCCGGCAAGCATAGACTTCAATTCAAGCACTGGCGTGAATGGCAAGGGGACTCCTCGATTATAGGGACATTTCAAGTGTATGTACATGTTATATAAACACTGGATTTCATATACACATGCATGAGAAATGAACTCTTCTTAAACGGTTTACTGTGTGCTACATGCTAGGATGTAGCAAAAAGCAGGCGTACAATGTTATCATTATGCGCCTGTCTTATCATATTGGGAGACTCTGTTGTAAAGTGAAAAGACGATCAAAATTGTTCAAAATTACATCTCTAATTTTGCAAAGATACAACGTTGGGGTGCTGTTTTCTTTGTATTATTTATTGTGTTGCTTCCATACGCCATGATTTTTATAATAGGTGTTCCGTCCATTCATAAAATCAGCCGTATGACCAGGAATACTATATTTTTTTATTCTTTTTTCTCACTTTCTTTTCCAAGCGTCTTTCTTCTCGCATCACTTGGACATCCGCTTTCCATTCTTTAAGTGCATTCTTTTTACTCCGCATTATATATAAACCCCTTTATTGCGCGCACATACACAAAAAGCCCCCTATCATGCAGGTTCTTTCCTAGAATGCCAAAAATAACTCTTACTTTACTTTTTTCAATTATTATCATAGCGAATTAGCATGATAAAACCTAGAAATTCTTCAATATATAGCATTTCTATTTTGTCCAAAAAACAGACAAAATGTTAGCGTCCAATTTATATAATAAAAAGGAATATTGCATTGCACATTTTTGATACTGTAGTTTCATTGCATTGGACTTAATAAACGAGAAAAAATAGGTCATGTTGATAGATGGACTGAATTGTTTTGGTTCCTTTTGTAGAGGTAGTAGGCGTTTCTCAAGTCAATGCATCTAATTTATTGTGTGTACCTGCAGAAAAAGCACCTGGCGTTACAACCAATAATTCATACGAATTGGTTATAACAACCAAACGTTCTCGCTGTCAGTTCATTTGTGGCGCTGACATTCTATTGTAAGGCGTTTTAAATTAAGTTGAATAGCAAAACGAATAAATCGATTACTAACCGTTTATAAAGGTTTTAGATACCTTTAAATACAATAGGTGTTTTTCGTAGGTGAAATACAACTCCATATACACTGTATGCTCCTTATTTCGATTGATTATCCTCTGAATCAGCGGAGGGGGATTACCTTTGTATCGCTCTATCTTCAGTGACCTTACCCATTTATATTTCTAAAATCTCGTATTACGATTCATCCTAATTAGACATAGCGGTTCGTAATCAAGTTCCATATCATGAAACAAGAAACATCAATACCATTGAGAATTATTATTTTTTAAAATGAAACTCGCTTATTTTTATACATAAAAAGTCTCCCCGTTATTTAGTCTGGTCTATACAAAGTCGATATTTTTTATGATTCACAACGGTTCTATCATATGGAAAGTCGCCACCCATAGCGGTTACAATTTCAATTAATAGGGATCGTTCATACTTTTTGATCACGATACCAGTAATCTCCATACCATCTCTTTCAAATACGATTGTTTCTCCTATTTTCGCTTGCATAACAAACCTCCTTTAAATTTTCAATTTATATATACGCATATAATAAATCGAGTCTCTCCTCTTGTAAACACAATCCGAATTTTCTCAATTAAAATTTGGATACATGTTACAAAAGAATAAGATGCTCCATGAGTTATTTGTGTCGAAAATTGTAAAACAAGCTATTTTAGCGCCGGAATTAGTTTCATAAACAAAATATGTTTCTTTTGTTATCATAAGGAAAAAGAAACATAGGGGAGAATGGAAGATGAATGCAAAAGAAACGAGAATTCAAATTATAAATATACAAGAACAGCATTGCCGTGGATGTGAATATCTATTCGGCTCCTATCAACATTGCATTGCAAATTGTAAATGGGGGAAAGAAGTATACCAGTTAGGAAAGCATTTGTCTGGGGAGGAAAATGTGAGAGCAAAGAATGCAGAATGGAAATGGGATCAATTGTGTGAGGATACGGTTCAGTTACGGAATACAGGAATGGGATATGTGGAAATTGCAAAACGGTTGAAATGTCGCGCCAGTAGTTTACGTGAGCATTTGAAAAAGCGTGGACTATATGAATGATGTATCAACGATGTTATAAGAATATGGATAGTATTTAAAAGTGCATAAAAAGCTTGCAATGTTAGTATGCACTATTTTTGCTCATCTGCCAGTTCTTATTGAGATACATGCTAGCATGTATGGAAGGAAGTAAATTTGTTTCCATACGATGAACATAATCCGTATGCTAGCCAAACGAAGCCAAAACCTGAGCTTAGGTTTTGGCTTCGCAACATATGATGTGCATGCAAACTTAGGTGTTATTTTTTTTATTAATTTTTCCAATGGTATTAAATTCATCATCAGGTTGTAAGGAACGAGTTAGTTCATTACAACGTAAAATTTTCCCCTCTTTCAATTCAAAAATCGCTATGATTTCTACGACACCACTATTCCCATTTTTCTTCTTTACATGAATCTCATATCTTAGCGTTGCTGTCTGCTTCTCTTCATCAAATAAAAAATCGTAAAAAGGTGACAATGCCAGTGTGTCTACTATACTTTTTAAAGTTTCCATATGATTATGAAACCCTTGTATATTCACCTCTGTACCATCCGTAACTTGCATATATTGGTCACTAAAATAATCTGATATTTTATCTAACTTCAAATCTAAGATAACATCTTGATACACTTGCTTTAAAAATGTATAAGCTTGTTCTTTATGCAACACGATCACTCCTTCCATATTTCATTTGTCCATTCATTTCAAAAAGGAATAATAACATCTAATCTTATTCCATCAAATGTATTAAAAAAATGATGATGGTTCTCTGCTTTTTAATGAAGCTTTTCAGAAATGGAGGCTAATTGGGGTACGGCAACATCGCCATCAAGCTAAGGAAACTAAATTGACAAAAATACATAAGAATTCTTCTCCGACTATGGAATAGTAAGAATCTTTATAAAAAAGTGCAGAGGAAATAACCCTAGCGGGCTACAATTTTTAAAATTGTATTCATTTTATTGTTCTATATGGCTTAGTGACAGGGTAACTGCTGTGGTCCGCAAGATTGTTTCCAGTTATAGTAAAAAATATGAGTTTATCATTAACATAAATGTTTTCTTTTTACAAAAAGCTTCATAACTCTTAAGTTTTGACTCTGTTTTTGAAGTGCTGTAATATCAGTATGTAGACCGGTGTCATAACTTAAGGTCTAAAGTTATGTGTAAAAGGAGCAATTTTTATGAAATATGGCTATGCACGCGTAAGTACATTACACCAGGACCTGCGGTCTCAAATTCAAACATTGCAAAATGAAGGCTGTGAAGAAATTTATTCTGAAAAGTTTACTGGAACAAAAACAGATCGTCCAAAGTTTCAGGAATTATTATCTATATTAAAAACAGGGGATACGCTTGTTGTGACAAAACTAGATCGTTTTGCACGTTCAACAGTTGATGCGATACATATAATTAGAACGCTATTTGAAAAAGGTGTAAAGGTTCATATACTCAATATGGGATTAGTGGAAGATACACCAACAGGTAGGCTTGTATTTAATGTAATGAGCGCATTTGCGGAATTCGAAAGAGATATGATTGTAGAACGTACACAAGAAGGAAAAGCAATTGCAAAGCTAAATCCTAATTTTAAAGAAGGGCGACCAAAGAAATATAATAAGAAACAAATAGAACATGCTTTATTTCTTTTACATAATCATTCTTACAAAGAAGTGGAAGAAAAAATGGGGATTTCAAAAAGTACATTAATCAGAGCAAAGAGGCAAGTAAAAAAAGAGAGTGCCACAGAAATTACAGTTACACCATAGCATTTATCTCCCAATTTACTTTTAATGGAAAAAGTCCTGCGGACTAGAGCAGCTACCCTGTCATTAAGCCATATAACGACTATTTTTTTTAAAAGGTTTAGCCACCCTACATTCACCTCTATTTCTTGGAAATTAGGTTAATAATAGCGGCATAAAATGCTATTAATCTCCTAAAATCGTATCTGCTAAACTATTACAAGTAGCATTTGGTAAGACTTTTTTAATTGCATGCACAGCAATTATTTAGGCTCCCTTAAACGTTAACCATATTTTGCAAGTGAGTTTATGTTTTTTCAAACTTTGCAACAGAACCTTTATTTGTCACTTATCCTTAGGAGGCAAGTAAAAAAATGCTGGTATGTTATTGTACATCCACACTCATATGATGTTTAGCAGTGTACTACATATAAGAATGAGATACAGAAACAATCCCATGAGAAGTATATATTTCATATAAGTTGTATCATAGAAATCACTAAAAAGAATGATACCTATAATTGTAATCAACATAATAGATAATAAAACGACGGGATGCAAATTGAGCGGGTTCTTGGTTACATAGATGACGTAACAAGAAAAAGAGATCATAAATAGTAAGAAAGCAACGAAATTAGATTTATACATACGAGGGTTCCTTTCTTAAAAAAATATATGTAAAAACATTGACGAATTACAGCGAATCCGTAGGGGGTTCGTACGAGGACACCGAATCAAACGTTTGTTTAAAACATAAAGATTGGGATAGAAGCCCTCTATAGTTGATACATTAACAATTTACCGTCAAGGCAATTCCCTTGATAGATATTGTGTATTCGTCATATGTTGCAATCTAATCATGGGATCGTAAAAAATAGGAAAAAAGATTGAGCGAATGCGCTCAACCTTCCAAATGACAGCTTACCACAGCTTATAAAATAAATAGTAAACATCCCTCTATTTGACCGCTATTTCACATCTTCAAATACACGCAATGCATCGTTACGGAGTTTATCTTTTTCAGCATCTGACTTTTTAAAATCATATTGATATAAAGCGGATTCCCAATCCCCATACATCGGATTCGGGAACATAATAAACTTTTCTCCAAATGCTTCGTGCATCTCTTCGACCGCTTGATTTCTATCTTGTACAGATTTCTCATCAAATCCGGTAAAATCAGATAAATTATCTCCAAAAAATAGAACGATATCGTTTTCTGTCGCCACTTTCTTTCTTCGCTCTTCTTTCCCTTTTTCCCCTGGTCCTTGTAATAAGACGTGCTCTTTATCAGCTTGCGGAATATTCAACTTCTGTAAATTCTGTAAAGTGGCATCTAATTGATTTTGTTTGCGATTGGAAATGTAGTAGATTGCTACACCTTTTTCATTTGCATATTGTAAAAAGGAAACTGCGCCAGGGAGAGCTTCTGCCTTCGCTTGTTGAATCCATTCCGCCCATTTATAAGGGAACCCTTTTTTCTCTTGTACTGTCATGGCTTGATACGGACTATTATCCACGACTGTTTCATCTAAGTCTAAAACGATGGCAGGCTTTTTCTCGGTACCTTTGGTAAGTGCCGCATCTAATTTCATTTTTCCGATATTATACCCTTGATGATAGAGCGCTTTGACTTCTCCAGCCGTTTGATACCAAGCATCTGCCATAACTTGTTGTTCGGTTAGTGAAGATGTTTGTTTCGGCTTTGCTTGTGGTGACTGACATCCCATGAGAGAAAGAGAGAACAGCATTAAAGCTATACTGGTTTTTAAAATAGGTTTCATTGTGTATCACACTCCTGGACGTATGTTTTGTATGTTATGCGCTTACCTTACAGGAGTTATACTAAAAATACAATCCTCTTTTATTTTTTGTAACTACTCAGCTTAGTTAAACAAAAAAGCATGCCAAATACATGTTTCCTGTTCGAAAACATGAAAAAGAACACACTCCGATAAGAGAAAGAATCTATATGAAATAGAAACATTCTCTTACGAAAGAGTGATATTCCAAGGAACCGTTCCGGTTTTTAACACCTGACTTATCGCTTGTAATACTGATTGATTTTGTTTTTTCATGGTGCTCATAAAACTGCGTATGTGGCAAAATGATTCTGCACCTTCCTTACTTCGAAACGTCCCAGACACTTTTTGTTTGACTTTCGTCATCCGAATATCTCGCTCCGCTTGATTGTTATCAAATGGAATATCTGGACTTTCTAAGAACGCTAGAATTCTGTCAGCATACTTGGCAAAGCGATTCCATAAATTTTGAGAAGGCGTCTGCTTTCTTTTCTTTTTTTGTTCTGCAGAAGGCACCTGTTTGCCTTTCAATATAGCCTGGTATGCGGCAAACAGATTCTTTTTCTCCATTTCTGGAATATTTCCCTTGTATTGCTTTTTTATTGTCAAAGCTTGTGTAAGGAATTCTTTCATTTGTTGTGCCCATGTTTCTCCGGTACTATCTATAATCCCTTGCAAATCTCGCAAGAGATGGGCATTACATAAAACATGGCGACACTCTGTATACACATCATACGGTTTCCACCCATCATGCATGGCAATTCCAGAAAAAGAAGGCAAGATTTCACCTGCATCCATCGCTTCTTTTCCGCGTTTTTCATGAATATGTTGAAATGTCACCTCCGGTGTACTCGCAGTATGTAACCATTGTGTTTTATTTTCTACTCGCATACCGGTTTCATCAAAATGGACAACAGAAGACTGCAGAATCTGTTCTTTTACTTCTTCGAGAAACGGCCGCAATTGAGCAGAAAAAGCATGGGTATGATTGACTAACGTACCTTCGCTTATCGAATGGCCAAAACAATCTTGAAAGAATTCTTTTGTTCGTTTCAAAGAAAGGCATTGATAATGTGTTAAATAAGGAATCAGTCTTTTTATATTTGGACCATATTGAACAGGACGAGAGATAGTAGAGGGAAACTGGGATTCTTGGATAGAATGGCAATGTGGGCACTCTTTTTGTTCCACTTTATGTTCTGTTACTTCTATCAGGATAGGTGGTAAATCATACACTTGGCGAATGGCGGTATCCTTTTACAGGTTCATGTTTTAAGGACATGTCACAACAAGTACAATGCGTAGGAGAATAGGTAATCGTATGGTCAGGAGTCGTTGTCAAATGAAGTGTATGTCCTTTGTGGCCCAACTGGCCACCGGTTTGACGCTGGGATGATTTTCGCAAACTTTTTGTAATAGGCTTACGAAAACCATCTGTAGAGGGTGGTTTATGACTATTTGTAGAGTTTTTTTTGAACGATTTTCTAATTCTTCTATACGCTCTTTTAAATTCTGTATTTGACTTTCTAATTGATGAACAAAATCGCAAATAGCTTGAGGTCCCTTTTGATAGACAGCTAGAATTTCTTGTTTTTTCAACATAAATACCACCTCCTTGTATGATATATCTAGTATTCACACAAAAAGTACATATCAGACTAGTAAATGAAAAAAGCCTCCGTGAGGAAGCTGAGTAGTTACTATTTTTTTTAAGAACGAAAAGGTGTTTATTTGCACTTTTATGATACGAAAATTACCTAAAAACATTTTAAGGGCATTTATAGCATCGTGGGTTCGCATTAAATCGACAGGGTATTTTAAAGTCGATTGTAGGTGAATCTGAAGAGTGTATTTGAGGTAAAAAGGGATGCGTTTGGTTAAAGGAACCATTGTCATGTTCTTAGTTTGTTATATAAGCAAAAAACTATGATAGGCAAAAGTGTACATTTAAATCCTGTTTATTGTTTGAATGAAAAAGCGAAGACAGAAGAAACCTCATAGACTCAGTTTGTGGGTTTAGAAGACAGGCATATAAAAATTTTATTTTACAAGAAATACTATCTTTATTGTGAGATTAAATAAGACAGATACACCTTGGATATTTAACTTTGTAAAACAAGGGCTCTCATCAACCACATTCTAAACGCCTCGTGTTCGACAAGTATTCAGAATTTCTTAAACGATAACCGTATTTTGTACAAGAAATTCGTTTTTTGAAATTTTGCAACAGAGCCTCAAAAATAAAATATTCAAGATATACAAAAGGATAGATTGAATGTCTCTCTTTTTGTACATGATAAAAACACGGATGAAATTTTTTCCTACTACAAATAAATGTGTATGGATGTGACGATCGATATGTCATTTTTATTTTTTAAGCATTGGTTTGTAACCCAAATAAATTTGTATACGATTCTATTTTAGGGGTTATCTTACTATCACCTCGGAGGGGGTTATGAAAGTCTAAGTATCTCTTTTGTATATACAAAAAAATTAATGTTTTAAAATGATAGACAGGTGAAATCAAATGAAATTATTTTATGTAAAAAGAATGTTAATTGGATGCATCGTATTCTTTTTAGGCAGTGGCTGTCTCCCTAAAACAATCATTGATGATGTAAACCTTGTGCAAGCGGTCATATTTGAAGCGTATAAAAAACAACTACGGATGACGTTTATTGCTCCTCAGCGTACAAAAGGAAATAAAGTACAAATATTTCAAAGTACTGCGCATTCCATGAAAGGAGCAAAACAACTTGCAAATATACAAGCGGGACGTCCGCTAGTGAGTGGCCAACTACGCGTTGCATTATTTTCTCAATCATTAGCGAAGCAAGGATTGTCTGCGTCTATTGATGTATTAACGAGGGAAGCTTCTATTGGACATGCTTTACAAATTGCCATTATAGAAGGGGATGTAAAAAAATTCGTCACCTACCCGTATCAAACAACGGAAAATGTTTCGCTTTATTTGTATCGATTGTTAAATCATAATATGGATCAAGGAGTATTGCCTCATATGAATTTACATGCCAGTAGCTTTAAATTTTATCAAGAAGGAAGTGACACATTTTTCCCCATTGTGAGGCATACAAATGGAAAAATACATATTACTGGAGTCGCTTTATTTAAAGGGGAAAAGATGGTTGGAGAGGTAAAAGCGAAGGACTTATTTATTTTCAAGGGTTTGTTAGAAAAGCACGCTTTTGATATGCATACCTTTTCTTACGGTTCGAATTCTATTGTCATACAAAATATTGTATCTCAACCAAAGTACACACTAAAAACATATCAAGGAACACCCGCTTTCTTCATTGATGTTCATATAAAAGGGCGTATACAAGAAATCACAGGTAATGAAAATTTGCAGCAACGGCATGTTGTCAAACGTATAGAACAAGCAATAGAACAAGATTTAAAACGAAAAAGTCAATATTTGATTCAGCAATTCCAAGTATTGCATACAGATCCGTTAGGATTAGGAAAGAAGTGGAAAGAAGAGAATCGATCGTTTCAAGAAAAAGAATGGGAAGAACAGTATCCGAATTTCTCTATTCATACATCTTATCATGTCACACTTACAAATTCTGGTGTTGTAGAATAAGAACAAGTAATACATCTTCCTTCATTTTATGTAAATCATTTTTCTATTATAGTGAGGAAAGAGGACAAATATCTGTAATCAGGTATACGCTCGTCTTGCGCCTTTGTGCAAATACGTGATGCTTTCTTAACTCTTAAATATGTAATTATGCATATTTTTCATTTTGATACTATTTTTTATTGAGAAAAAATCCAAGTATACTTATACTAAAAAATATCCTTTTAGAAGGAAAGGGGGCATATATATGACGCTTACACTTACTCTATTCACACTTTGGGGAATTGCTCTTCCTCTTTTAAAAGCCGTGATGTCATAAGTGATGTTGCAAGCAAGTTTACAAACATTAAACTTGCTTGCAACATGTGATTAACGTTTAAGGGATTCTGAATACTTGCTGTCATTCCTTGTACGTCGCAAAAGAGAAGTCCGGAATGTGACTTCTCTTTTGTTTGTATATAGCATGAATACTTTCCATTCCTTTTATTGTACGAGAAGCCCGACGAAGAGTTTGATATGGACAATAGTCCCCAAAAACTATCAAGGGAATCCCCTTAACACGTGTTGCGTATTCGTCAAATTTTGCAAGACATGATTAGGAATGCTAGGGCGTGCTAAAGTACCAATTATCCTTCTTATATAATAGGAAGAAATTCGATTGGCTGCCTTTTAAATATCATTCAGTTTCAGCTGGATGTTTCCATTTTCCTTGTCCTTCATATTCTTTTACTAGTCTATAAAAAGAAGAACATTTTATATCATATTTTCTTATCGCTCTGACAGATGAAATCTTTCCGCATTGCCATTCTTGATATACCTCAATAAATTGATTTGTAATTTGTAGGTTGATTTATAGACATATTCAAAACAGAAATATGCAAAAAGTACATATTTCAAAACGTGTTATGACGTGTATCGTAAAGAGAAAAGGGGGGGAAATAAGATGATAAATGAGGAATAGCATTGTATTCGCAATGATAAAGTCAATACTATTAGTAACACAATTACTAAGAATAGTGAGGTAGCTTGCAGTTCATAACATGCTAAAAACGTGAAAATATATTTTTAGCATGTTAATGCTTTTCACTTAATCGCCCATTTGTTGCTTTTAATATGAAGATAACCACCACAAGTAGGGGCCTGTGGTGGTTGGGAGAAAGTTATAAAAAGTTAGTATAAGTGTTAGCATCTTTATTTTACATGAAATTATATATATTGGTATTGAGAAAATTATTTTCTAAATCCGAGATAACAAACAATACATGCAACGATTATCACGATAATGAGATAACTCAATAGAATATTTATGCCAAGTACAAACATGATGTTTCCTCCCATCTATTGGTTATTTTGCTAGTTGAGCTTCATATTTTTGAACCAGTCGATAAAACGTAGTTTTGGGTACATTCGCTTGCTTCATTGCTTCTACTGCTGTAATGGCCCCAGTTTTCCAAATATCATATGCAGTGATAAATGCAGGTGTAATTTTTGCTTTTGGTCTACCAGGCCTCACGATACATGCCCATCAACTTAAGGATAAACACAATATTAACTTTTGTTCATTTGAACTAAAACTGTCCCTACAAGGGATCCAGTTATTAAATTTAAACACGCCAAATAAACCCTAACGGGTTTCATTTTTTTCTTATGCAGCTTTCTTTTGCTTGCTGCATCCACTATACTCATAGATAACACCCATAATATCAAAGATAGTCTTTTTTTCGTATCTATGAGATTTCCGTCCGTTTTGTTGTAGAAGGTGGAACAGGCGGATTAGAAGCTTTGTTATCTCTTGGGTGTTTTGTATAGATTGATAGAGGAGAAATAGATGGTCTTGAATCATTCCAATTGCTTTATATTCACTTAATTCTTTTTGCTTCTTCTGTAATAAAAGTTGACGCATTTTAAACATGGTAGAAGAACATAAGAAAATAGCGATTAGTTTTCCGTATAAATGGCACTCTATTCTTTCTTGTTTGACAGTGCGACAATAATCTATATCAAATAATGATTTCCACGTTTTAAAAACAATTTCTATCTGCCAGCGCCATGTATACAATTCATGTACTTGTTCCATCGGAACCCACTCCCAAGGTGCATTTGTCACATATACATTTAATCCAGCTACTAATTTACTTTTCTCTGAATAGGTTCTGTGTTTTGACTTTTCTTTTTCTGCAATTTTCTCTAGGCGTTTTTGTAATTGTGCCGCTGTTAAACGATGAAAAACGAGACGTGAAAATAACTGCTGTTTATCTCCAATATAAGCTTGCTGATATTCTATCGTTTCCCCTGGTTGGAGTTGATTCAAAATCTGTATGACATTGATTTGTATGTATTCTGATTGTTTTTTAATGGAACCATTTTTAAAATATTCCGGATCTGGATTTTTTACATATACGTTTGTGTTTAACTTTAACCGCGAAATATAATACGTACCCCGTTGATCCATTTGATCTAAATCCTCTAATGAAAAATACCCTAAATCACGAATACATAAATCGCCTGGCCGTAACGTATCTAAACATTCTGTTCCGAATGTTTTATCATTATTTTTTCCAGGTCCCACTTGAAAATTAAGAAATTGTCCACTATGCAAATCATATTCTAATTGAATTTTGATCCCAGCTGTTTGCGCACAGCCACCTGAACCAGGATATATATGTTCCAAAGTATGGGGTACTTGAAACATAGTGGCATCCATGATGCGAATGCGTTTAAAATGCGCAAAAAGTTGGCTAGAAATGTGAGTCTGTTCACAGATTTTTTGTTGTAACAACAAAGAAAAGATATGTTTTAAAAATAACACTGATTTTTCGTTAAATCGTTTATTTAAGCCCTCCGGGCTAAGTACAGTACCTGTAACTGCATGAAGTCTACTACATAATCGTACTAAAGGATCACTGGCCACCCTTTGACTAATCCAAATACAAATGGTAGCTAAATCTGACCCCGAAAATTTGCGTTTTCTCTTTACAAACTTCATCTCTCTTGCTAGTTCTTCCAAAAATTAGGGTGTGATATAGCGCTGTAATTCTTCTGCAAATGGTTGTAACTCCTCTTGAATCGAGAGATTCATAAAAAACGTCACCCTTTCTCATAGATTATTAAGAAAGAATAACGTTTTTTTGTACTTGGGGGTAGTAAAAAGTCTTAAGTTGATGGGCATGGGGTAGAACCAGCATCTCCGAGTAAAACGAACATTTTTGAATATTCAGAAAAATATTGTGGTATTAAAGTGGTTTCACCTTTAGCTCAAACGTCTAAATAATTTAATCGTCCATAGCAACAACCTAATTTTTAGATATTGCCACACCCTACCCTTCTAAAAAGAGATATTAACAAAAGTGTCACAGAACTATTATTCTGTGACACTTTTTGTTAATATTAGACTGAATATAATAAAAAATAGGAGGTTTAAGCTTGAAAAAAAGTGACATAGAACTCGAAGGGTTTGGAACGTATCTTTTAGAACAAGGTAAACGAGAAATTACAGTTGAAGATTATAAACGGCATATTCGAAAGTTTCATTCTTGGTTAGTACATGAAAATAGTTCCTTACAAGATCTTACTCGTTATGATATTCAACAATATATTTATTTCTTATCAGGTTGCGGAAATCAAGCTACAACGATTACGCCAAAATTTAGCGCTATTGTTTCATATGTTCATTTCATTGATCGTGAGGACTTACTTCACGATATTAAACGACCGGAGCTCCGACATATTCGTCACATCTCTCCTAAATCTCTGTCCAGAAATCAAAGGAATCAATTACTTAGAAAAGTTGAACAATCTGAAAATCTTCGGAATATAGCCATTATCTATTTAACCCTGTACACAGGCGTACGTATTTTTGAATTAGTAGCTTTAAATCGTGAGGATATAGAAATGCGAGAAAGATCTGAATTTTTAACCGTTCAAGATGGCAAAGGTGGTATTTCACGAAAAATACCTTTACCAGTTGAAAGTCGGTACCATTTACAACGCTATTTACAAAGTCGAACAGATTCTCAAGGTGCTTTATTTCTTTCCAATTATGGGAACCGCTTATCAAAACGTTCTGCTCAAAGAGTGTTTGAAAATTACGGGATTCATGCGCATATGTTAAGGCATACGGTAACTACTCAGCTTCCTCACGGAGGCTTTTTTCATTTACTAGTCTGATATGTACTTTTTGTGTGAATACTAGATATATCATACAAGGAGGTGGTATTTATGTTGAAAAAACAAGAAATTCTAGCTGTCTATCAAAAGGGACCTCAAGCTATTTGCGATTTTGTTCATCAATTAGAAAGTCAAATACAGAATTTAAAAGAGCGTATAGAAGAATTAGAAAATCGTTCAAAAAAAAACTCTACAAATAGTCATAAACCACCCTCTACAGATGGTTTTCGTAAGCCTATTACAAAAAGTTTGCGAAAATCATCCCAGCGTCAAACCGGTGGCCAGTTGGGCCACAAAGGACATACTCTTGGTTTGACAGCGACTCCAGACCATACAATTACATATTCTCCTACCTATTGTACTTGTTGCTATACTTCTTTAGACCATGAGCCTGTAAAAGGATACCGCATTCGCCAAGTGTATGATTTACCACCTATCCAGATAGAAGTGACGGAACATAAAGTGGAACAAAAAGAATGCCCACATTGCCATTCTATTCAAGAATCCCAGTTTCCTTCTACTGTCTCTCGTCCTGTTCAATATGGTCCAAATATAAAAAGACTAATCCCCTATTTAACGCATTATCAGTGTCTTTCTTTAAAAAGAACAAAAGAATTCTTTCAAGATTGTTTTGGACATTCTATCAGTGAAGGAACGTTAGTCAATCATACAAACAGTTTTTCGGCTCAATTGCAGCCTTTTCTCCAAGAAGTAAAAGACCAGATCCTTCAGTCTTCTGTTGTCCATTTTGATGAAACCGGTATGCGTGTAGAAAATAAAACACAATGGTTACATACTGCCAGTACACCGGAGGTGACATTGCAACATATTCATCAAAAACGCGGAAAAGAAGCAATGGATGCTGGAGAAATCTTGCCGTCTTTTTCTGGAATCGCGATGCATGATGGTTGGAAATCATATGATGCGTATACAGATTGTCGTCACGTATTATGTAATGCCCACCTCTTACGAGATTTACAAGGAATTATAGATAGTACCGGAGAAAAATGGGCACAACAGATGCAGGAGTTTTTAACGCAAGCCTTAACGCTAAAAAAACAATACAAAGGACTCCTGCCAAAAGCAGAGCAAGAGAATCTGTCGACTGCCTATCAAGCTATATTAAAAGAAAAACAAGTATTTTCTTCAGAACCAAAAAAGAAAGGAAAACAGACGCCTGCTCAAAATTTATGGAATCGCTTCGTCAAATATGCTGACAGAATTCTAGCATTTTTAGAACATCCAGACATTCCATTTGATAACAATCAAGCAGAACGGGATATTCGAATGACGAAAGTCAAACAGAAAGTGTCTGGAACGTTTCGAAGTAAGAAAGGCGCAGAATCTTTTTGTCAGATACGAAGCTTTATAAGCACCATGAAAAAACAAAAACAATCTGTCTTACAAGCGATAGGTCAGGTTATAGAAACCGGAACGGTTCCTTGGAATTGCACGATTTCATAAGAGAAATTCTCGATTCGATCTAGATTCTTTCTCTTATGGGCATATTTTTTTTCATGTTTTCGAATTGGAAACATGTATTTAGCATGCTTTTTTGTCTGAGGAAGCTGAGTAGTTACCATTTTTCAAACAACGTCTTATGTCCGTACGCCTGGTAATGGAAGGGCACTCTGCTACATCTGCAGCTCAAATTATAGGGATTTGTCGTCAATCTGTTTCTACTTATGTGCAAACATTCAATTCCGATGGAATTGAGGGCCTATTAGAACGTCGTTATCCACCCGGACGTACTCCTTATTTATCTCCCGGTGAAGAAACAGAAATTCGAAACATGCTAATAGAAAGTACACCGAATCAAGAAGGGATTGGACCTGAAACTCATTGGGATACTCGTGTCCTTCAATACTTGTTAGAGGAGCGTTACCATGTTTCTATGTCTAGAGGTGGAATTTGCGATATGCTACACCGTTGGGGATTTACTTATACAAGGCCTACTTATCGTTTGAAAAAAGCAGATCCTCTGAAACAACAAAAGTTCTTACAAGAGCTTAACTGGATAAAAAAAACTTATCCAAAGATATGATACTGTTCTATGAAGACGAAACGCATATACGTGATTATCAAGCTCTACATACTTCTTGGTTTCTTCGTGGTAAACAAAAACAAATCCCTACATATGGACGTCACGCAAGCGTCATGTTATTTGGTGCAGTAAATATGTCAAATGGGTATTTGCATTGTATGGAAGCTACTGCTTGTAATGCGACTGCCTTTCAGGAGTTTTTACAATATGTTGTAAAAGAAAACCCAAAGAAACACATTGTCATGTTATTGGATAATGCTCGCATTCATCATGCAAAGTTATTGAAACCTTTCCTAAGACAGAACAGCCAACGGCTGACATTGATCTTTTTACCACCCTATTCGCCGAATTTAAATTTACTGGAGCGTATTTGGAAATGGTTAAAGGAAAGCGTCATCTCTAACCGTTTTCATGCATCCCAAGAGGAAATACGTGCATCTGTAGTATCTTTTTTAGAATATATCGCTCAATGTCCAGAAAAAGTTTTACACAGATTAGGCGTTGAACAACTGTTAAAATATTAAACTGGATTTATATATTTAGCTTTTTAGAAAGAATAACGTTTTTTTACACTTGTGGGTAGTAAAGATTCTTAAGTTGATGGGCATGTGGTTCTACCCCTATAAGGGGACATGAAGTGTCATTTTTTCCTGACCAATGAAAAATTAGAGTTTTCCAATCGAATACAAATGTATACACGGGGAAAATTGAGCATACTACAAAAAAGGAAAGTAGAGGGTTTTCTATGAAAAAACTGGCATCACTCGTAGGATGGATAATTTAGGACGTATTGTGTTATCAAAAGAAATGCGAAAAACATTTGATTTAGTTCCCAACACCCCTGTAAAAATCTATGTCCAAGAAGGACAAATTCGTATAAAACAACAAGCAAAAACTTGTTTTATAACAGGACAAACATGTGAGAATCACATGTAATTGTATAATGGTCGTTTGATTTTGATTCATGAAGGGGCTCAAGATTTAATGAATACCCTAAAAAAGGGATAATCGAATAACAAAAAGATTCGTTACCTTCATGATGTTCTACACCTTGCATCGCGCTTTACCTCTCTTTATACTAAAATGGATTCCGTTGCAAGGTTAAAAATCAATCCGAAGCAATGAATGTTAATACATAATATTGTATATTTTATACAGTTAATTCTTCCTATGTGTATTTTAATTCTATATTTTTAGGGTATTGTAAATCTTTGCAACAGAACAACGCTGTCTTTTTGAAAGAAAATAAAGGGACATTACAAATCATTACTAAAGGAGTTAAGTGACTCATATGAAAATATACGGTATATTTTTTTTATTCTTCTTATTAAGTATTCTCTTTACCATAATGTTTGATCTTCTTCTAGGTATGAGTTTTTATAATGCATTAAGAAATATAACGATCCATTTCTTTAGTATGACAATTCCTGAATACTGTATTGGAGTCCTAATACTATTGATGTTGTTTCTTGATCCTATCCTTAATTTTTTTAAAAAGTGGAACCAGAGATATATCAAATAATGGTTCTGTTACAAAGTTTTAATACCTTGAAAAGGTACGAATTGACATACACTAATTTGGAATAAATGTTCACTAATGTACAATGAAGGGTGTTTTTGCCCGAATCTCCGAAAAAGGGGAATTAGCTATATTTATGCACCATGTCAAAAAGTATACTTTTTGACATAGTGAGTTTGATTAGGTTTTAATGTTTCATAATTATAACATAATCACTTTTGAAACATGTCATTAGAATTGTATATAATTTGACGTTAAAATATAATAATTACAGTTATTGTTTGGAATTTAAAATGGGAGAGGGATACCTAATGAGGAAATTTTTTTATATTAGAGTAAGTAGTAAAGATCAATCTGTTGAGAGACAACTTGCGACTGCATCAGAAATAGGTATTCTTGAAGAGTATATCTTTATTGAAAGAGCTAGTGGAAAAGATTTTAAACGTCCTAAGAGGGTGTTGCAAAACTCATAAATATTCAAAAATAAATGCATAAAAAAATCCGGTTTCCTGGAAGAATGATAGTACCCTAAACTATCTCCAGAAAGGACGGATTTACTAGGGTGTGTCTAAAAACTATTTCTATGATAGGATTACCTCAAATCATTTAGAGAGGGGTATTTTCTATGACGCCACGCCGCTACGAACTTACAAATGAACAATGGGAACAAATCAAAGACTTTTTCCCACCGTATTTTACTGGTCGTCCGCCTAAAAGGAGTAATCGTGAAATGTTCAATGCTATTTTATGGATAGCTAGGAGCGGCGCTCCCTGGCGTGATTTGCCGGACCATTACGGATTATGGAAAACCGTGTATGCTCGCTTCTGCAAATGGCGTGATGAAGGTGTCTTACTGACTATTTTTCAAGAATTAAATGCTGAACCGGATCTTGAAAACCTCAGCATAGATTCAACCAGTATCAAAGCGCATCAACATAGTGCTGGTGCAAAAAAAAGGCTGTAAATCATGAGTGTCATCAGCATATTGGCATGAGTCGCGGTGGAAAAACTACCAAAATCCATGCAATTGTTGATGGTTTAGGCAACCCCATTTTATTTCATTTGACTGGCGGAAATATTTTTGATAGCACTCCTGTTTGCGAGCTTTTGGATGAAATACCGATTAAGGGCAGCAATATTCTTGGTGACAAGGCCTATGGTTCTCATACGATTCGTAACTATATTACCGATCATGAAGCAACCTATACCATTCCACCCAGGTCAAATGCGAAAGCTCCTTGGAATGTGGATTGGTATTTATATAAAGAACGCCATTTAGTGGAGTGTTTTTTCAATAAAATCAAGCATTTCCGTAGAATCGCAACACGTTATGATAAGCTGGCATCTTCTTTTTTAGCCTTTGTGTATATCGCTGCCATTTTTCGATTAACACAATGAACAACAGTTTTTAGACACACCCTAGTATGATAACCAATTTTGATCACAATCAAT
This sequence comes from Bacillus cereus group sp. MG4, assembly GCF_040460055.1. Lineage (NCBI taxonomy): Bacteria > Bacillati > Bacillota > Bacilli > Caryophanales > Bacillaceae > Bacillus > Bacillus cereus group sp. MG4. The sequence goes on from NZ_JARVGZ010000003.1 coordinate 86,529, forward strand.
CCATTTTACAAATTTTATTTGCCTACGTAGACAGTTTAACCATTGGAGGCGTTCCGCCTATTACAGGCCGCCCACCTATCTGTAGAAAAGCTTTACTCAAATGTTTTTTTGTGAAAACGGTATTCCAAATCAATTCATTACGCAAGTTAACTCGCTTTTTGCATCAATATCCTTCATTTCGTGTATCTTGTGGTCTTTCCTTTGTTCCTCATATATCCACTTTCTCACGTGTAGGAACTTGGTTTCGCAATGAAGGTATTCCGTTGATTCATAAACAAACTCTTGAAGAAATGAATTTAGGATTAATTCCGTGTGTTTTAATTGATAGCACTGCCTTACGGAGTAGTTTATATGATTCCCAAGCAAAATGGGGGAAATCTACTCGTTATGGTTGGTATGGTCAAAATCGCTATTTATTACATGTTCAGCTAGTTTTTCTGATTCATAACATTGCATATTTATTTTAGTTTTGCAACACCCTCGTCCTAAATATCAACTTATGAAGCGTATGCTGAGAAATGGAGATGTTTTATACATTCAATCACTAGATCGTTTGGGAAGAAATAAACAAATTATAAATGCTATATAAATCCAGTTTGATATTTTAACAATCTTTAAAATTGCCTATACTGCTTACCATACAAATAGGTAAAGGGGCGGTTAGATAATGGCAAAGTTACATGTATCAACGAAATATGGAATTACTGTACACGATTTATTACAAGAAGAGCGTAAAATGAAAAATTCATTTTTCAAACAACGTCTTATGTCCGTACGTCTGGTAATGGAAGGGCACTCTGCTACATCTGCAGCTCAAATTATAGGGATTTGTCGTCAATCTGTTTCTACTTATGTACAAACATTCAATTCCGATGGAATTGAGGGCCTATTAGAACGTCGTTATCCACCCGGACGTACTCCTTATTTATCTCCCGGTGAAGAAACAGAAATTCGGAACATGCTAATAGAAATTACACCGAATCAAGAAGGGATTGGACCTGAAACTCATTGGGATACTCGTGTCCTTCAATACTTGTTAGAGGAGCGTTACCATGTTTCTATGTCTAGAGATGGAATTTGCGATATGCTACACCGTTGGGGATTTACTTATACAAGGCCTACTTATCGTTTGAAAAAAGCAGATCCCTACATATGGGCGTCACGCAAGCGTCACGTTATTTGGTGCAGTAAATATGTCAAATGGGTATTTGCATTGTATGGAAGCTACTGCTTGTAATGCGACTGCCTTTCAGGAGTTTTTACAATATGTTGTAAAAGAAAACCCAAAGAAACACATTGTCATGTTATTGGATAATGCTCGCATTCATCATGCAAAGTTATTGAAACCTTTCCTAAGACAGAACAGCCAACGGCTGACATTGATCTTTTTACCACCCTATTCGCCGAATTTAAATTTACTGGAGCGTATTTGGAAATGGTTAAAGGAAAGCGTCATCTCTAACCGTTTTCATGCATCCCAAGAGGAAATACGTGCATCTGTAGTATCTTTTTTAGAATATATCGCTCAATGTCCAGAAAAAGTTTTACACAGATTAGGCGTTGAACAACTGTTAAAATATTAAACTGGATTTATATAGATGCTCGTATGACGAAAGAACTATATAAGTCCACTATAAAATATCATCATGTATAAATCACTTTGGAATACCCGATAATGTTTGTAAAAAACATTAGGGGAGAAAATACGCTATGTCATATAAAATACAAAAATCACAACCTTTCACAATATCAGATTTACGAAAATTAGAGAAGAAAGAAAAACAAACTTCTCGTCAACGACGTATTACAGCTGTTCGAATGGTAATGGAAGGATACACAATAGTGGACGTAGCGGCCATACTTGGTATGCATCTTCAAAGCGTTGCTAGTTATGTAAAAAAGTTCAAAGAACATGCACTGGAAAGATTACTTACTCGTAAACAAATCCCAGGTAAAAAGCCGTATTTAACTACGCAACAACAGGAAGAATTGAAGCAACTCATTTTACATACAACTCCAGCGGAGTTACAATTCGGTCAAGAATCTTTCTGGAATACACGTAATATCCAATACATCATCAAAGAGAAATTTGCGATTTATATGTCGCGTGAAGGCATCCGCAAAATGTTACATCGGATGAATTTTTCCTATACAAATGCTACTTATGTATTGAAAAAAGCGAATAAAGAAAAACAAATACAGTTTCAAAAACAATTAGAGATGGTAAAAAAAAATTAATTGATGAAAATACGGTACTCTTGTATCAAGATGAATGTCACTTTAGAGATAGTCAAACCGTTCATGCTACATGGTTTGCAAAGGGGAAGCAAAAGAAAATTGCAGTATTAGGAAAGCGTATTTCAACGTCTTTATTCGGCACAATTGATGCAATCACTGGTAAATTTCTCTGTACAAAAGCCGAGCGCTGTAATGCTGAAACATTTCGGGAATTTTTAACATATGTATTAAAGGAATACAAAAATAAGCACGTCGTGCTTGTATTAGATAATGCAAGGTATCATCATGCTAAACTACTAAAATCCTTTTTACGAGAAAATAACCGCCGTCTAACTTTGCCTTTTTTACCTCCATATTCCCCGAACTTAAATATGATTGAACGTGTATGGAAAGTAATGAAAGGAAATGTATTAGCAAATTGTTATCATGAAACGAGGGATCATTTAGTGGATTCAATCTATCAATTTATAGAATCTATTGATAAAAATCCTGATGCAATTCTCAGCCGTATTCAACGTGCAGACATGTCGATTTTTTAAAGGGGACTTATATAGTAATCCAGGCATTACAACGCGCTGTAGCCCAAGAAACGATTGCCGAAGGCATCATTCATCATAGCGATAGAGGAAGTCAATATGCTTCTCATGAATATCAAAAAATCTTAAAAAAAGAAAAATTCCAAGTAAGTATGAGCCGTAAAGGAAATTGTTATGATAATGCAGTGATTGAATCTTTTCATAGTGTATTAAAAAAAAGAATGGGTCTATCCGAAAAAATATAGAACACGAGAAGAAGCAAAATCCAGTATTTTTAAGTAACTACTCAGCTTCCTCAGACAAAAAAGCATGCTAAATACATGTTTCCAATTCGAAAACATGAAAAAAAATATGCCCATAAGAGAAAGAATCTAGGGTGTGTCTAAAAACTGTTGTTCATTGTGTTAATCGAAAAATGGCAGCGATATACACAAAGGCTAAAAAAGAAGATGCCAGCTTATCATAACGTGTTGCGATTCTACGGAAATGCTTGATTTTATTGAAAAAACACTCCACTAAATGGCGTTCTTTATATAAATACCAATCCACATTCCAAGGAGCTTTCGCATTTGACCTGGGTGGAATGGTATAGGTTGCTTCATGATCGGTAATATAGTTACGAATCGTATGAGAACCATAGGCCTTGTCACCAAGAATATTGCTGCCCTTAATCGGTATTTCATCCAAAAGCTCGCAAACAGGAGTGCTATCAAAAATATTTCCGCCAGTCAAATGAAATAAAATGGGGTTGCCTAAACCATCAACAATTGCATGGATTTTGGTAGTTTTTCCACCGCGACTCATGCCAATATGCTGATGACACTCATGATTTACAGCCTTTTTTTTGCACCAGCACTATGTTGATGCGCTTTGATACTGGTTGAATCTATGCTGAGGTTTTCAAGATCCGGTTCAGCATTTAATTCTTGAAAAATAGTCAGTAAGACACCTTCATCACGCCATTTGCAGAAGCGAGCATACACGGTTTTCCATAATCCGTAATGGTCCGGCAAATCACGCCAGGGAGCGCCGCTCCTAGCTATCCATAAAATAGCATTGAACATTTCACGATTACTCCTTTTAGGCGGACGACCAGTAAAATACGGTGGGAAAAAGTCTTTGATTTGTTCCCATTGTTCATTTGTAAGTTCGTAGCGGCGTGGCGTCATAGAAAATACCCCTCTCTAAATGATTTGAGGTAATCCTATCATAGAAATAGTTTTTAGACACACCCTAGATCGAATCGAGAATTTCTCTTATGAAATCGTGCAATTCCAAGGAACCGTTCCGGTTTCTATAACCTGACCTATCGCTTGTAAGACAGATTGTTTTTGTTTTTTCATGGTGCTTATAAAGCTTCGTATCTGACAAAAAGATTCTGCGCCTTTCTTACTTCGAAACGTTCCAGACACTTTCTGTTTGACTTTCGTCATTCGAATATCCCGTTCTGCTTGATTGTTATCAAATGGAATGTCTGGATGTTCTAAAAATGCTAGAATTCTGTCAGCATATTTGACGAAGCGATTCCATAAATTTTGAGCAGGCGTCTGTTTTCCTTTCTTTTTTGGTTCTGAAGAAAATACTTGTTTTTCTTTTAATATAGCTTGATAGGCAGTCGACAGATTCTCTTGCTCTGCTTTTGGCAGGAGTCCTTTGTATTGTTTTTTTAGCGTTAAGGCTTGCGTTAAAAACTCCTGCATCTGTTGTGCCCATTTTTCTCCGGTACTATCTATAATTCCTTGTAAATCTCGTAAGAGGTGGGCATTACATAATACGTGACGACAATCTGTATACGCATCATATGATTTCCAACCATCATGCATCGCGATTCCAGAAAAAGACGGCAAGATTTCTCCAGCATCCATTGCTTCTTTTCCGCGTTTTTGATGAATATGTTGCAATGTCACCTCCGGTGTACTGGCAGTATGTAACCATTGTGTTTTATTTTCTACACGCATACCGGTTTCATCAAAATGGACAACAGAAGACTGAAGGATCTGGTCTTTTACTTCTTGGAGAAAAGGCTGCAATTGAGCCGAAAAACTGTTTGTATGATTGACTAACGTTCCTTCACTGATAGAATGTCCAAAACAATCTTGAAAGAATTCTTTTGTTCTTTTTAAAGAAAGACACTGATAATGCGTTAAATAGGGGATTAGTCTTTTTATATTTGGACCATATTGAACAGGACGAGAGACAGTAGAAGGAAACTGGGATTCTTGAATAGAATGGCAATGTGGGCACTCTTTTTGTTCCACTTTATGTTCTGTTACTTCTATCTGGATAGGTGGTAAATCATACACTTGGCGAATGCGGTATCCTTTTACAGGCTCATGGTCTAAAGAAGTATAGCAACAAGTACAATAGGTAGGAGAATATGTAATTGTATGGTCTGGAGTCGCTGTCAAACCAAGAGTATGTCCTTTGTGGCCCAACTGGCCACCGGTTTGACGCTGGGATGATTTTCGCAAACTTTTTGTAATAGGCTTACGAAAACCATCTGTAGAGGGTGGTTTATGACTATTTGTAGAGTTTTTTTTTGAACGATTTTCTAATTCTTCTATACGCTCTTTTAAATTCTGTATTTGACTTTCTAATTGATGAACAAAATCGCAAATAGCTTGAGGTCCCTTTTGATAGACAGCTAGAATTTCTTGTTTTTTCAACATAAATACCACCTCCTTGTATGATATATCTAGTATTCACACAAAAAGTACATATCAGACTAGTAAATGAAAAAAGCCTCCGTGAGGAAGCTGAGTAGTTACATTTTTAAATATATTGAAGTGTTTTACAATCGAAAACGTAGCCATTCTGCACGGAAGTATGTATCACCGATTCAATTTGAAAAAAGGTTTTATGAAAAACAACAATCTCAAGCTGCGTAACGAATAAAATGTCTCTGTTTAATGTGTCTATTTTCTTGACATAACACCAATATATATCCATTGGACGTGTGCGTCCTTTAATTGCTTTTTTCAAATCAGTTAAATCTTCATTTAATTCTAAACTAATCATGTCATAAAAATCATATTCATCACAAATCGTGGCTATTTTTTCTGCTTGTGCTCTTGTTCTTACTTTGATTATAATCGGATTATTCTCTGAGCCTAATGGATACATAAGCATTCGCCTCTTTTCTTTTTATCTCTATTTTATAAAATGTAAGGTAAATCGGAGGCGAATCGACGAAAAAGTTATCAAATTTTAAAGAATTTCGGTAACTACGCAGCCACCTTTTGGTGTCTTTTTTTATTTTACTAGTTTCATATGCCTCCCATTTGTAAATACTGAGTATATCAAACAGGGAGGTGAATAGGATGATCCATCGAAAAGTCATTTTAGATGCATATAAAAAAGGACCTGAAGCTGTTATTTCTTTATTTGAAGAAACATTTTCTAAATTAGAAAAACGGATACAGGAACTAGAAAATGCTTCAAAAAAAAACCTACAAATAGTCACAAACCACCTTCTACAGATGGTTTGCGCAAATCACCCCAGCGTCAAACCGGTGGCCAGTTGGGCCACAAGGGACATACGCTTCATTTGACAACGACTCCGGACCATACGATTACTTATTCTCCTACGCATTGTACTTGTTGTAATACGTCCTTAAACCACGAACCTGTAACAGGATACCGCATTCGCTGTTTTGTGCAAGCAGCAATTGGTTCTTACGCATATTTGGTGAATATAAAATGTTATAATTATACTCAAATAAAGAAGGTGGGTATAGATTATGGAAAATATCATTAAAATGCTAGAGATACCAAATGATATGGAATTACTAAGCTATATAAATCCAGTTTAATATTTTAACAGTTGTTCAACGCCTAATCTGTGTAAAACTTTTTCTGGACATTGAGCGATATATTCTAAAAAAGATACTACAGATGCACGTATTTCCTCTTGGGATGCATGAAAACGGTTAGAGATGACGCTTTCCTTTAACCATTTCCAAATACGCTCCAGTAAATTTAAATTCGGCGAATAGGGTGGTAAAAAGATCAATGTCAGCCGTTGGCTGTTCTGTCTTAGGAAAGGTTTCAATAACTTTGCATGATGAATGCGAGCATTATCCAATAACATGACAATGTGTTTCTTTGGGTTTTCTTTTACAACATATTGTAAAAACTCCTGAAAGGCAGTCGCATTACAAGCAGTAGCTTCCATACAATGCAAATACCCATTTGACATATTTACTGCACCAAATAACGTGACGCTTGCGTGACGTCCATATGTAGGGATCTGCTTTTTTCAAACGATAAGTAGGCCTTGTATAAGTAAATCCCCAACGGTTTAGCATATCGCAAATTCCATCTCTAGACATAGAAACATGGTAACGCTCCTCTAACAAGTATTGAAGGACACGAGTATCCCAATGAGTTTCAGGTCCAATCCCTTCTTGATTCGGTGTAATTTCTATTAGCATGTTCCGAATTTCTGTTTCTTCACCGGGAGATAAATAAGGAGTACGTCCGGGTGGATAACGACGTTCTAATAGGCCCTCAATTCCATCGGAATTGAATGTTTGTACATAAGTAGAAACAGATTGACGACAAATCCCTATAATTTGAGCTGCAGATGTAGCAGAGTGCCCTTCCATTACCAGACGTACAGACATAAGACGTTGTTTGAAAAATGAATTTTTCATTTTACGCTCTTCTTGTAATAAATCGTGTACAGTAATTCCATATTTCGTTGATACATGTAACTTTGCCATTATCTAACCGCCCCTTTACCTATTTGTATGGTAAGCAGTATAGATAATTTTAAAGATTGTTAAAATATCAAACTGGATTTATATAGTTAAAAAAGTTTTTTCGGAATGAAAGAACCTTTTTCATATAACACTAATATCTTTTCTTACTTCTATTTTTTTTAATAAATTCATAAATTTTATCCATAACAAACGCTTCATTCTCTTTCCAAATAGCCCCAGCTTCTTCTAACGCAACTACTCTCACTAGTTCCTCAATTGCTGTCTCTTTAACTAAAAATGTAGCTACAGCCCCTGTAGATGCTGAATATTTACTAATAACTGAATCTATAATGTTCTCAACCTCTAATATACTACTATTATGAGACTCATTTTCAATTTGATCGCCTAGGTTTGGTATCTCTTGATCGGACAGTTCTTTTAATCGGGAATTTAGAATAAATTCTACATAACCGATTGGTGAATCAATATCTGAACGAAAACGTATATCTTCAATTATTTCTAATACAATTTCTTTATGAACTTCCCATTTCTTAAATACTTTAGGAAACACTTTTTCTTTACAACGTTCTTCAAATCTTTTTATTTTTTGTTCAAATGTATTGGGCTGTTGAAATTTATCCAATTTCTTTTCAAAATAGGCTAACTCAGGATCTTTCTTTTTCTGGGCACGGATAATAAATCTAATTTTATGTACTTTCCTGCCCGATTTAATTTCTTCAAATTCAAAAGAAATGTCTGTCTTTCGGTTTAATTCTTTTTGAGAAGGTTTCAACACACGTTGCTTAAAATTTGCATAGTTAGGGTATACATCCATTGCATCTAAGTAATACCTTAAATTTTCCAAACTAATTGTACGTTCTTTTAAATCTTCATATTGCTTAAGTAGTTCATAAATACGTATAGCATATGTACTTTTTAATTTAACAACATTGGCCAATCTATAGCTTGTAAATTTACTACTTAATTCTAATAAGAATGGCTTTAATAAAGGATCGAAACGCATGTCAATTGTCCCCTTATTTCTATTGTAAATTGCTGAAGAAAGCCAAGATACTTGTATCAATTCTTCCCCTGCTCGAATTTCAATTACTTTAGATAGTAATTCCTTTGTAATTTTACTTAACTCTGTATATTTAGTAGATCCACTCAAACCAAGTAGATCATGAAATTGTTTAATTGGGAATGTGTATGTTTTAAAATCCCGATCATTGGGTTCAATATTACTAGCCAAACAAAGTAATATTTTTTGTTCAACTAAATTCAAACGTGAATTGGCTTCAATCAAAGTATTTGATTTGGAAACAATATTATTCTCTTTAATTTGTAAATTTTGATTTGTAGACATATCTACATACGTCCTTTCTTTACTACCTCTACTGCTACACTTACTATAACAAATAAAGTAACTTTGTTATAGTTGATTTGTAACTACTCAGCTTCTTCAAATAAAAAAACAGGCCAAATACATGTTTCCGATTCGAAAACATGAAAAGAAAATACTCCAATAAGAGAAAGAATCTAGATCAAATAGAGAATTTCTCTTATGAAGTTGTGCGATTCCAAGGAACCGTTCCGGTTTCTATAACCTGGCCTATTGCTCGTAAGACAGATTGTTTTTGTTTTTTCATGGTAGTTATAAAGCTTCGTATCTGACAAAAAGATTCTGCGCCTTTCTTACTTCGAAAAGTCCCAGACACTTTCTGTTTGACTTTCGTCATTCGAATATCCCGTTCCGCTTGATTATTGTCAAATGGAATGTCTGGATGTTCCAAGAATGCTAGAATTCTATCAGCATATTTGACGAAGCGATTCCATAAATTTTGAGCAGGCGTCTGCTTTCCTTTCTTTTTTAATTTTGCAGAAAAGACTGGTTGTTCTTTCAATATGGCTTGATAGACAGTAAACAGATTCTGTTGCTTTGCTTTTGGCGACTTCCTTTGTATTGTTTTTTCAGCGTTAAAGCTTGCGTGTTGCGTGAGAAATTTCTGCATCTGTTGAGCCCATTTTTGCCCCGTACTATCTATAATTCCTTGCAAATCTCGTAAGAGATGGGCATTGCATAATACATGTCGACAATCTGTATACGCATCATACGATTTCCAACCATCATGCATCGCAATTCCAGAAAAAGACGGTAAAATTCCGCCTGCATCCATTGCTTCTTTTCCGCGTTTTTGATGAATATGTTGCAAGGTCACCTCCGGTGTACTAGCAGTATGTAACCATTGTGTTTTATTTTTTACTCGCATACCGGTTTCATCAAAATGGACAACAGAAGACTGAAGGATCTTGTCTTTTACTTCTTGAAGAAAGGGCTGCAATTGAGCCGAAAAACTGTTTGTATGATTGACTAACGTTCCTTCACTAATCGAATGCCCAAAATAATCTTGAAAGAATTCTTTCGTTCGTTTCAAAGAAAGACACTGATAATGCGTTAAATAGGGAATCAGTCTTTTTATATTTGGACCATATTGAACAGGACGAGAGACAGTAGAAGGAAATTGTGATTCTTGGATAGAATGGCAATGTGGGCATTCTTTTTGTGACACTTTATGTTCTGTCACTTCTATCTGGATAGGTGGTAAATCATACACTTGGCGAATGCGGTATCCTTTTACAGGTTCTTGGTGTAAGGAAGTGTTACAACAAGTACAATGTGTAGGAGAATAGGTAATCGTATGGTCCGGAGTCGTTGTCAAATAAAGCGTATGTCCTTTGTGGCCCAACTGGCCACCGGTTTGACGATGAGACGGTTTGCGCAAACTTTTTGTAACGGGCTTACCCAAACCATCTGTAGAAGGTGGATTATGACTATTTTTGGAGTTTTTTTTTGAAGCATTTTCTAGTTCTTGTATACGTTTTTCTAACTTAGAAAATGTTTCTTCAAATAAAGAAATAACAGCTTCAGGTCCTTTTTTATATGCATCTAAAATGATTTTTCGATGGATCATCCTATTCACCTCCCTGTTTGATATACTCAGTATTTACAAATGGGAGGCATATGAAACAAGTAAAATAAAAAAAGACACCAAAAGGTGGCTGAGTAGTTACCCTTATCGTTTGGAAGGGACCACTCAAACTTTACTTTGACATTGTCATGGATAGAGAACTTTTCTCTTTGTTTCCCATTTTCATCTGAAAGTTCTACTTTTGTAATAAATTCCATACCATATTGTTGTGCTGCTTTAACCACGTTCAGAGGGAGAATATTGCTAAACATGATTAATACCAAGAGTACTTTTAGAATACTTTTCATTACATAGCTCCTTTTGATTACAAAATCTTTTTAAATAGGTGTTTGGATTTCTATTAGATTACCTGTATCTATATTTGAAACATAGTAGTAGCCTCCTTCCTTGAAGTTAATAATGTAAATGATTCTGTCAAATCATACAATGGGGAAAAATTACCAATTACAAGATTGTAAAGAGAACATCCCAACATTTATAAGTAAGAATCATCATGGTTACGCATACACTTTTATCATTATAAAAATGTCATTTTCAAAAAGACTTTTTTCGCCTATTTAATGTGGGTTTTTTATGATAAAATACCGTTATTTTTAGAAACGGACGAACTCCATTTCAAATCTACGCCACGTAATATAGACACAACCATTTGGTACGATTTGAATCCCAACATAGAACGTATACGTTTCTTAATAAAGCGATGATCTTGTTCTACAATGTTATTCAAATATTTAAGTTTTCTAGTTTTGATGCTTACGGACATCCCTTTTTTCTTTCTTCAGTTTTTCAATAGCGATTGGATATACTGGATTTTTGTCAACTGTAATCACACGAGATTTAGAAGCATGGAGAGACCGCCAGGCTTTAGAATCGCCTGAAAATATGGAATTAAAATAAAGTAACTATATAAGTCCTCTTTAAAAAATCGACATGTCTGCACGTTGAATACGGCTGAGAATTGCATCAGGATTTTTATCAATAGATTCTATAAATTGATAGATTGAATCCACTAAATGATCCCTCGTTTCATGATAACAATTTGCTAATACATTTCCTTTCATTACTTTCCATACACGTTCAATCATATTTAAGTTCGGGGAATATGGAGGTAAAAAAGGCAAAGTTAGACGGCGGTTATTTTCTCGTAAAAAGGATTTTAGTAGTTTAGCATGATGATACCTTGCATTATCTAATACAAGCACGACGTGCTTATTTTTGTATTCCTTTAATACATATGTTAAAAATTCCCGAAATGTTTCAGCATTACAGCGCTCGGCTTTTGTACAGAGAAATTTACCAGTGATTGCATCAATTGTGCCGAATAAAGACGTTGAAATACGCTTTCCTAATACTGCAATTTTCTTTTGCTTCCCCTTTGCAAACCATGTAGCATGAACGGTTTGACTATCTCTAAAGTGACATTCATCTTGATACAAGAGTACCGTATTTTCATCAATTAATTTTTTTTTACCATCTCTAATTGTTTTTGAAACTGTATTTGTTTTTCTTTATTCGCTTTTTTCAATACATAAGTAGCATTTGTATAGGAAAAATTCATCCGATGTAACATTTTGCGGATGCCTTCACGCGACATATAAATCGCAAATTTCTCTTTGATGATGTATTGGATATTACGTGTATTCCAGAAAGATTCTTGACCGAATTGTAACTCCGCTGGAGTTGTATGTAAAATGAGTTGCTTCAATTCTTCCTGTTGTTGCGTAGTTAAATACGGCTTTTTACCTGGGATTTGTTTACGAGTAAGTAATCTTTCCAGTGCATGTTCTTTGAACTTTTTTACATAACTAGCAACGCTTTGAAGATGCATACCAAGTATGGCCGCTACGTCCACTATTGTGTATCCTTCCATTACCATTCGAACAGCTGTAATACGTCGTTGACGAGAAGTTTGTTTTTCTTTCTTCTCTAATTTTCGTAAATCTGATATTGTGAAAGGTTGTGATTTTTGTATTTTATATGACATAGCGTATTTTCTCCCCTAATGTTTTTTACAAACATTATCGGGTATTCCAAAGTGATTTATACATGATGATATTTTATAGTGGACTTATATAGAATGGCAACGTGGGCATTCTTTTTGTGCCACCTTATGTACTGTCACTTCTATCTGGATAGGTGGTAAATCATACACTTGGCGAATGCGGTATCCTATTACAGGTTCATGGTGTAAGGACGTGTTACAACAAGTACAATGCGTAGGGGAATAGGTAATCGTATGGTCCGGAGTCGTTGTTAAGTTTGCGCAAACCATCTGTAGAAGGTGGTTTATGACTATTTGTAGGGTTTTTTTTGAACGATTTTCTAATACCTCTATACGCTCCTTTAAATTCTGTATTTGACTTTCTAATTGATGAACAAAATCGCAAATAGCTTGAGGTCCCCTTTGGTAGACAGCTAGAATCTCTTGTTTTTTCAACACAACTATCACCTCCTTGTATGATATATCTAGTATTCACACAAAAAGTACATATCAGACTAGTAAATTAAGAGAGCCTCCGTGAGGAAGCTGAGTAGTTACAAATTATGTAAAGTGCCCAAATACCTGTATTGACCATGTAACCAAGTTTGTTATCTTTAGAACCGTTTTCGTTATATATAGGCAACCAAACTTGTTATTTTTAAAACCATTTTTGTTATTTTTAAAACCATTTTTGTTATAAGTAAAACCAAATTTGTTATCTTTAAAACCATTTTTGTTATATATGGGTAACCAAACTTGTTATCTTTAAAACCATTTTTGTTATAAGTAAAACCAAATTTGTTATCTTTAAAACCATTTTTGTTATATATAAGTGTCATAATCCCTTATATATCAATATGTTTCAGCCTCCTAAAACATATAAACATATAAAACATATAAAACAATTATTATATAAAACATACAAAACATATAATATCATGAGGGTGTTGCAAAACTAAAATAAATATGCAATGTTATGAATCAGAAAAACTAGCTGAACATGTAATAAATAGCGATTTTGACCATACCAACGTGGCTGTTCCAGCCCTTTATCTTTGAGATGACCAAACTGTTGTTCAATTTTCCCACGCTCTTTCATCAACTGTTTGCCAAAGATGGTTTGTGCAAAATGAGATAATACACGGCGATGTGTACTTTTGCTTTGTTCGCCATTACGTGGGTTAATTGGATTCACCGCAAAAATATCACATGTTTTTGCAATTTCATAAATGCGCTGACTATCATAAGCAGCATCTGCAATGGAAAATAACACATTTTGATTTTGTATATCTTGAAGCAATACAGGAGCCATTTTGCTATCATGTACGTTCGCTGTTGTAAATGCATACGACAATACAACACCTTCTGGTGTAGAACAGACATGAGCTTTATATCCCTTATACCAACCATAACGAGTAGATTTCCCCCATTTTGCTTGGGAATCATATAAACTACTCAGTAAGGCAGTGCTATCAATTAAAACACACGGAATTAATCCTAAATTCATTTCTTCAAGAGTTTGTTTATGAATCAACGGAATACCTTCATTGCGAAACCAAGTTCCTACACGTGAGAAAGTGGATATATGAGGAACAAAGGAAAGACCACAAGATACACGAAATGAAGGATATTGATGCAAAAAGCGAGTTAACTTACGTAATGAATTGATTTGGAATACCGTTTTCACAAAAAAACATTTGAGTAAAGCTTTTCTACAGATAGGTGGGCGGCCTGTAATAGGCGGAACGCCTCCAATGGTTAAACTGTCTACGTAGGCAAATAAAATGTGTAAAATGGATTGATTGTGATCAAAATTGGTTATCATACTAGTAAATCCGTCCTTTCTGGAGATAGTTTAGGGTACTATCATTCTTCCAGGAAAACGGATTTTTTTATGCATTTATTTTTGAATATTTATGAGTTTTGCAACACCCTCATATGTATTAAAAGAATACAAAAATAAGCACGTCGTGCTTGTATTAGATAATGCAAGGTATCATCATGCGAAACTACTGAAATCCTTTTTACGAGAAAATAATCGCCGTCTAACTTTGCTGTTTTTACCTCCATATTCCCCGAACTTAAATATGATTGAACGTGTATGGAAGGTAATGAAAGAAAATGTATTGGCAAATTGTTATCATGAAACGAGGGATCATTTAGTGGATTCAATCTATCAATTTATAGAATCTATTGATAAAAATCCTGAGGCAATTCTCAGTCGTATTCAACGTGCAGACATGTCGATTTTTTAAAGAGGACTTATATAGTACCAGTATAGTCTAGTTTGAAAGAATACTTTCAAATCGTTTCGATTTTTTGCACCAGAACCTTTATGCCACAACAAATTATGGCATAGGTGAGTATATCACAAGAAAACTTTGTGGGAAACACCGGCCGCATTAACAAGCTATTTTAACACCAGTTTCAAGGTGCATGTTAGCTCATACAAGGAGTTCAAGAATCATTTTGGCACCAAAAAAAGCGTACAGTGAAATTATATCCCCCCACCTTTTTAGTTGTTTACACCAAAAAGGTGGGGGGATATAATATATATTAAATAAAAATTATCGCAAAGATATATTAAAATTCAGAAAGGAGCTCTACATATATGAGACCTGTTCCAAGCAGGATTCATTTCTTTCATTTGCAAGAACATCATTGTAAAAACTGCCAATTTCAATACATGCCCTCTAAATATTGTATGGAAGAGTGTAATATTGGAAAGGAATTAACTACCTTAAATGAAAAAGCATTCAAGCGAAGGTGTAAAACTCTATTGACCCCCGAAGAAAGGTGGGATAATAAATGTAAGGAAGTTATAATCTTATTTGAACAAGGAATAGAATATCCTTATATTTCCAAAAAATAGGTTGTCATGTAAGTAGTTTATACCGAGAATTAAAAAAACATAACTTACTGTTCCCAAAAAAACAAAATCATAACTAATGAAACTAATATTGCGAGAAGGTAATTTATATGATGGTTATTTGACAGCCTAGCTATTTTAAAAATCCAAAATGAATTATTTGGGTAAAATTGTTCTAAGAAGCTTTAAAGCAACAACATGTTCAAAACAATTAGTAAAATATATTTTTGGGTTTTGAAGTCAATTGACCTCCCCCCACTTAGACTTAGCAAGGCTTGAAGTGGGAGATTCCCAGTTCCACGAAGAAAGTAACCTTCTGTATCCCTGATCGTTATTTCGAGGAATTCCACTCCTAGGTGTCCGGCGCTTAGATGCCCCCTGGTACGGGGGACATTTTACACAGGAACCTAATGGCTTGGTTTTCACACTCTATGTTCTTCCCACAGTCTTATATGCCAACGTATCAAGGAACTTCATACACTGGAGGAAGAAGAATTCTTTCGGTAAATTTGTTGGAAATATTAATTTTTTGTTTTTTAAAATTATTTAACTTGTATAAATAACCTATCAGGACGTTATGTAAAAGGAATTCAATATTCACTTTACAAATATATTATTACACTATTTAGAAAGGAGACTACCTATCTTTTAGGTGAACATTAACCCATGTTAATAAGAAGACAAAAAGATTTATTATTTTTTTTATTAAAAGATAAAAAATGGCGTACTTTCTCACAAATTGCAAATGAAATAAACTGCTCAACTAAAACTGTTCAACGAGATATTGTAATTATTAAAGGGCTGTTACCTTCTAATTGGAATTTACAAGTTTGCAAAGGGAAAGGAGTAATTTTACACAAACCTGCAGATAGTTCTTGTTCTGAATTAAATTCCTTATTTATTAGAAATGAAATAACCTTTAAAATTTTAGATACCCTTTTCAAAACAAATATCACTAGTATTTCCGGAATATCCGAATATATATATATATCACCCGCTTCGTTATATGTCTATTTAAAAAGTACAGAAACATACTTAAGTCAATTTGATTTGTATTTAAAACGTAAACCACTAAAAATTCATGGTGATTCAATAAATATACTTTTTATGTATCAAGAATTTTATATCAATTCTTACACAGATCATGAATGGCCCTTTACAACCCAGAAAGAAAAAGAAGTTTATCTATATGTATTAAAGATAGAAAAGAAACTAGGAATAAAATTATATCCCCTGTATAAAAGAAGATTAATGTATTTAATAGCTATTATATCTGATCAGAAAAAAAAGGGTGTTATACTTGCATTGAATCAGTCTCTAATTAACAAAGTAATAGATACTCCTTCTTATAAGGAGATATTTCATTTAAATGAAATAGATTTTCGAAAAAAATTCAGTATAGAGGAAATAGTTTTCATTTTAATAGCTGTTAATTGTTCAAAATATGTTCATCAGAACTTATTGGCATACAAGAAAAATGTACTTCAACACTTTTATAATAATGACGTAGCAATTTATAGGGATATTAAGGAGCTTATACTCAAATTAGAATATACCTTCGGATGTGAGCTCCTAAACAATTCCGACCTTATCTTTGCAATAATACAATACTTAAAACAAATTCTTTCTAAATACCATTTTTTCCCGAATCTTAATTTTCCAGAGGATGTAACAGTCCCCTATATAATGGCCGCTCATACAGACACCTTTTACAAAATTAAAAATATTTATACTGAATGGGTCAATAAATATTCTATTAAAACCTCTATTTCTAATGAAGAAATTGCGACTTTAACCCTTCAGATTGAGGGGATTTGTATGATAGAACAATCAATTAATATTCAAGTTTTACTACTAATTGAAGATGGGGAGAAATGGAAACTTTATTTAAAAGGTATCCTCACATCGTATTTCGGTTCAATTTTCCATTTTGTGCATGTTGACATAAATGATATAAATACGTACGATTACACACTATTAAAAATAGATTTAATTATTACTACCTTTTCAAGTGTTCAGGCGGAAATCCCCATTATTAGAATTTCAATTATCCCAACGAGTAGGGAATTGCAGGACTTAAAAAAATTTATTTATAAAAATTCGTAACTACTCAGCTTCCTCACGGAGGCTCTTTTAATTTACTAGTCTGATATGTACTTTTTGTGTGAATACTAGATATATCATACAAGGAGGTGATAGTTGTGTTGAAAAAGCAAGAGATTCTAGCTGTCTACCAAAGGGGACCTCAAGCTATTTGCGATTTTGTTCATCAATTAGAAAATCAAATACAGAATTTAAAAGAGCGTATAGAAGTATTAGAAAATTGTTCAAAAAAAAACTCTACAAATAGTCATAAACCACCTTCTACAGATGGTTTGCGTAAGCCCGTTACAAAAAGTTTACGCAAATCGTCTCATCGTCAAACTGGTGGCCAGTTGGGCCACAAAGGACATACTCTTGGTTTGACAGCGACTCCAGACCATACAATTACATATTCTCCTACCTATTGTACTTGTTGCTATACTTCTTTAGACCATGAGCCTGTAAAAGGATACCGCATTCGCCAAGTGTATGATTTACCACCTATCCAGATAGAAGTGACGGAACATAAAGTGGAACAAAAAGAATGCCCACATTTGTTTAGTGCAAAATAAAAGTACAGAGTCGAGCGACGATTTTGTACATAGATACAGTGCATAAAAAAAGGCTTGTCAGCTCTTAATAAATCCCTTACTGTTTTCGTTACCACGCGAAACAGGAGGACTAGAAAGGATGCTAACAATGCCTGAAATCCATTATATCAAACATTTAAGAGAAAATGATGATTTAAGTATATCTGAAATTGCAAGAAAACTAGGAAAGAATTGGAGAACTGTCAAAAAGTATGCTGATGAAGAAGTGTATCCTTCGGATACTGGTCCAGTTTGTACAAAAACAGGAATGATGTATGATAGTGAGTTTGGTGAAATTGTAGATTTATGGTTAGAGGAAGATAGTAAGCTTCGCCGTAAGGAACGAAGAACAAGTAAAAAGATATTTAATCAATTAAAAACAGAATATAAGTTTCAAGGTTCGTATCGAACCCTATGTGATTATATCCAACATCGAAGACCACAAATAAAAACAGCAAAAGAAAAACGTTACGAACGATTAGAACATCCTCCTGGAGAAGCACAAGTTGATTTTGGAAATATGACAGTTGTCAAAGATGGAGCATATAAAGATATTAAAGTACTATTGTTAAGCTTTCCCCATAGCAATGCAGCATTTGCTTATCCATTACCAGCGAAAATAAGGAATGCTTTTTAGAAGGCTTAAAACAGCTATTCCATCAAGCAGGTGGTGTACCAACACACCTTAGGATTGATAATCTATCCGCCGCTGTAATCACCATAGGAAAAGGTGAAAATCGTATTTATACAGAAGCGTTTTTACAATTTCAAATGCATTATAACTTTGAAACACAACCATGTAACCCTTATAGCGGGCATGAAAAAGGTAATGTTGAGCGTAAAGTTAGTTATACACGTAATAATTGGTTTACAACTTCACCGGTTATGGAAAGTTTTTCACAACTTGCACAGTGGCTAGAAGTACAAGCATTAGAGGATCAAAAACGACCGCATTATGATAAGAAAATCATGATAGAGGAGTTGTGGAAAGATGATAAAAATGCATTAAAGCCATTGCCTTTAGAATACCTATCGGTCTTTTCACTAGATACTACAACTGTAAATAAATATGGAGAAATTACAGTAGATCAAGAACGATTTGTTTTACGCAAAACAAATGTCAAACAAGTTATTGTCATAAAAAAAGAATGGGATCAATTTACATGTTTTACTTCTGAAGGAGAAGTAATCTTTAAAGAATATAGAGCTTACATGCATACAAATAGGCCCATTCCTTGGGAAGAAATTTTTGAAGATTGGGAAAAGAAACCACGTGTAGTACGTTATTCAAGATATTTTAAATACTTACCTATGAGAGTTCAGGATTATCTCCTCTTCCAAACGGAAGAGCGTAAATCACGCTTAGTAGGGATAAAAAGATTACTCAAAAAGTATTCTTTACAACAATTACATATTGTTTTAGAAAATGAGGAGTGGCTATCAAAAACTCCTTATGAACTTGATGGCATATTACAAGCGAAACAAGTAACTTATCCGCAGAAATGGGAAGAGAAACACACACCATCCGTTTTAGTGGATTATGAAACGGATTTAGAACAATACGATCGAAAACTCTGTCCAACTTTAGAGAGGAGTTCATTTTCACTATGATACACAGAAACCTACAAGAAGCTTGTAAAGTATTACATTTGAGTTCTATTCTAGAGCATTATGATGAAGTTGTATTTGAAAATAAAGAACAATTCTTACAGGATATTTTAAACTTAGAGATTGAAGCTCGACAAAGTAAAAAAGTATCAACTTTAATAAAAAAAGCAAAATTTAGAGAGTTAAAATGGTTGAAAGATTATGAATGGGGTGAACAAATTCATTTACCTTCTACGACAAGCAAAGAACATATTAGTGAGTTGCGATTTTTTGAAGGAAAACAGAACCTTTTATTACTCGGATCTCCTGGAACCGGAAAAACACATTTAGCAACAGCATTAGGTTTAAAGGCCTGTGAACAAGGATATCAGGTAAAGTTTTTTCGAGTAGCTGATTTAGTAGGCATATTAGAAGAAGCTTTAAAACAAGGGAATCTAACTCGTATAAAAAAACAAATTGAATCATGTGATCTCTTAATTTTAGATGAACTAGGTTATGTACCGTTTCAAAAGCAAGGAGCGGAGCTCCTATTCCATATTATTGCCGACTGTTATGAGCAAAAAAGTGTGATAGTTACTTCGAATTTAGAATTTGGTCAATGGAATCGTATATTTGGTGATAATCGACTTACTTCTGCATTGGTGGACCGTTTGGTCCATCATGCCCACATCATTGCATTTACGGGAGAAAGCTATCGTTTACGCAATGCGTTGTCTTCTGGAAACACTAGAATTACTATTTAAAAATCGAGCTGCTAGCCTCTGCACTTTTCGCTGCAACTCTCTGTATTTTCTGCTTGCACAAAACAACCACATTGCCATTCTATTCAAGAATCCCAGTTTCCTTCTACTGTCTCTCGTCCTGTTCAATATGGTCCAAATATAAAAAGACTAATCCCCTATTTAACGCATTATCAGTGTCTTTCTTTAAAAAGAACGTAACTACTCAGCTTCCTCAGACAAAAAAGCATGCTAAATACATGTTTCCAATTCGAAAACATGAAAAAAAATATGCCCATAAGAGAAAGAATCTAGATCGAATCGAGAATTTCTCTTATGAAATCGTGCAATTCCAAGGAACCGTTCCGGTTTCTATAACCTGACCTATCGCTTGTAAGACAGATTGTTTTTGTTTTTTCATGGTGCTTATAAAGCTTCGTATCTGACAAAAAGATTCTGCGCCTTTCTTACTTCGAAACGTTCCAGACACTTTCTGTTTGACTTTCGTCATTCGAATATCCCGTTCTGCTTGATTGTTATCAAATGGAATGTCTGGATGTTCTAAAAATGCTAGAATTCTGTCAGCATATTTGACGAAGCGATTCCATAAATTTTGAGCAGGCGTCTGTTTTCCTTTCTTTTTTGGTTCTGAAGAAAATACTTGTTTTTCTTTTAATATAGCTTGATAGGCAGTCGACAGATTCTCTTGCTCTGCTTTTGGCAGGAGTCCTTTGTATTGTTTTTTTAGCGTTAAGGCTTGCGTTAAAAACTCCTGCATCTGTTGTGCCCATTTTTCTCCGGTACTATCTATAATTCCTTGTAAATCTCGTAAGAGGTGGGCATTACATAATACGTGACGACAATCTGTATACGCATCATATGATTTCCAACCATCATGCATCGCGATTCCAGAAAAAGACGGCAAGATTTCTCCAGCATCCATTGCTTCTTTTCCGCGTTTTTGATGAATATGTTGCAATGTCACCTCCGGTGTACTGGCAGTATGTAACCATTGTGTTTTATTTTCTACACGCATACCGGTTTCATCAAAATGGACAACAGAAGACTGAAGGATCTGGTCTTTTACTTCTTGGAGAAAAGGCTGCAATTGAGCCGAAAAACTGTTTGTATGATTGACTAACGTTCCTTCACTGATAGAATGTCCAAAACAATCTTGAAAGAATTCTTTTGTTCTTTTTAAAGAAAGACACTGATAATGCGTTAAATAGGGGATTAGTCTTTTTATATTTGGACCATATTGAACAGGACGAGAGACAGTAGAAGGAAACTGGGATTCTTGAATAGAATGGCAATGTGGGCACTCTTTTTGTTCCACTTTATGTTCTGTTACTTCTATCTGGATAGGTGGTAAATCATACACTTGGCGAATGCGGTATCCTTTTACAGGCTCATGGTCTAAAGAAGTATAGCAACAAGTACAATAGGTAGGAGAATATGTAATTGTATGGTCTGGAGTCGCTGTCAAACCAAGAGTATGTCCTTTGTGGCCCAACTGGCCACCGGTTTGACGCTGGGATGATTTTCGCAAACTTTTTGTAATAGGCTTACGAAAACCATCTGTAGAGGGTGGTTTATGACTATTTGTAGAGTTTTTTTTTGAACGATTTTCTAATTCTTCTATACGCTCTTTTAAATTCTGTATTTGACTTTCTAATTGATGAACAAAATCGCAAATAGCTTGAGGTCCCTTTTGATAGACAGCTAGAATTTCTTGTTTTTTCAACATAAATACCACCTCCTTGTATGATATATCTAGTATTCACACAAAAAGTACATATCAGACTAGTAAATGAAAAAAGCCTCCGTGAGGAAGCTGAGTAGTTACCAATTTTCTTTGGTTTACATACTGTTGAAACTCTGTTGTTAAAATAAGGTCCCCGGCATTCTCGTTCTTACTAATTAAAATATCTTGATCATACACCATTTCTTTCGGCATACCACCAAAAAATTGAAATGCAGTTTCATGTGTATGGATGACATCTTTTATCGTAAAAGGACGATCTAACCATTCCACATATTTATAGCGAGAATGCGCTAAAACAAATGTAATAAACCATAATCGAATGACCGTGTTTTCTTTTGTTACCATACAAGTTCCAAAATCCACTTGTGCCTGATGACCCATGGGCGGATCTGGAATTGCTTCATACTTTCGAGTTTGTAGAATTTTGGGTATCTGGTAGTCTTCCCGTAGGGAAGAAACATATAATCTAACTGTACTCTCCCCAACACTTAAGCTAGGATAACGTTCTGTTAACCAATCATGAATCTGTGCGGCACTTAGGTCCGGATGCTCTTCTAGCCAGCATAAAATTTCATCTTTATGCGCATCTAATTTTTTGGTTCGAACTTTTGTACTCGCCATCCAAATTGCCATTTCACCCGGTTCTTTTTCTAAATAACGATACACTGTATTTCGTGAAATATTTAATTTTTTTGCGATTTTACTCACATCAAATCTTAGTTTGTTAAGTCTATGAATTTCCACGTACACTTCCCATTTATCCACCTTTCCATTCCCCCACCACGTAAATATATATTTCTATCATACGTGATAAAGATTTGTATTTTTTGAAAAAGTGTTCAATTTTATTTATCAGAATCTGTTGATTTTATTTTAGCAGTCACATACTTGCAAGACCTTTAGAGTTTTTGCACCAGAACCAGAAAATTAATGATTCTAAATAGCTGGTTTTTATTTTGCACAAAATACGGCTTTTGTATGGGAATTTCTGCGATGCATTCACCATAGATAGGGTTGTCTCATATCATGTGGAGACTACGTTATTAAAATTTTCAGGGGATGTGAATGTATTGGAAGGTGTATATGTAAAAATCGACAGTTTAAAAGTAGAACACAAAGAAATTATGCAAGATATTCGTAATTTAGAAACGCGCACAACAATTAATGAGAAAGACATCGCCACAATTAATAAGCAATTAGAAAAGATTAGCATGAATACAACTTGGATTTTACGAATTATTATTAGCGCACTCACTATGTCAGTTTTAAGTTTAATATTAAAAGGAATGATTTAATATCTTAAAATAAAAATACTTATTGAGGGAGGGAAAGGCGTCTCCCTTTTTTCTGTAAAAAGAATCGAGTTATCATGCCAAACTTCATATGTACTGTAGAGGTAAGCAATCTTAATATGTGTGTGATGACTTAAAAAGGGCATAGAAAAATAAGCAACATGTTATTAAAATTTTTAACAGTAGCTAAAGAAATATGAAATTGAATGGGGTAATTATGAAGGGGATTTTGAATATTCAATAAAACGAGATCGTTGATCTAATATGCGATAGATAATTTGTAACTACTCAGCTTAGTTAAGAAAAAAGAATAACTATAAAATTTCACGTACTGTACCTAATTGACAAAACCAAATTCTGCAATAAAGGATATTCTAACCATCTGTACCCTTATCCTCTAACCAAGTAAGTACTTCCTTAGAATCTGTTTAAAATCTTTTCAATAAAATTGCCACATCTGCCAATAAGCAACTCTGTCTACTGATGTTAGACTAAAAAGTAGACACAGGTTAATATGATAAAAAATGAACTAAATGAGGTGTCTACATGGGGAAAGTAAAACAATATGAAGAAGAATTTAAACGCCAAAGCGTAAAACATATTTTACAAACAGGAAAGACTGTAGCTCAAGTTGCTCGAGAATTAGGGATTTCAGTAAATACCCTTCACGGTTGGGTAAAGAAATATAAAAAAGAGCCCAAATTTGTAAAGCAACGAACGTTCCGTTCTGAAGATCAAAAAACAAACGAGATGGAGCGACGTATTTTAGATTTAGAGGAAGAAAATGCAATCTTAAAAAAGGCGATGCACTTCTTCGCGAAAGACCATCGGTAAAATTTCAACTTATCCATCAACACCGCTTCACATACCGAGTGGAGAAGATGTGCCAAGTTCTACATGTATCCCGAAGCGGATATTACAAATGGAAAAATCATACTAAAAATCCCAGGCAAGTACAAAGAGAACAAGTCACTAAAGAAATACACTGTATTTTCTTAGAATCACGTTGTTTATATGGAAGCCCTAAAGTAACGTCCATCTTACGCCAAAAGGGCAGGCGTATCTCACAAAAAACAGTGGCAAGAATCATAAAAGAACAAGGGTTAAAATCAAGAACTGTAAAAAAATATAAAGCTACTACAAATTCCAAACATTCTTATCCGGTACATAACAATGTGTTAGATCGTCAATTCAAGGTAGAAAAGCCAAATCAAGTTTGGGTAGCCGATATTACCTATGTATCGACGAAAGAAGGCTGGTTGTATGTATATAAATCCAGTTTAATATTTTAACAGTTGTTCAACGCCTAATCTTTGTAAAACTTTTTCTGGACATTGAGCGATATATTCTAAAAAAGATACTACAGATGCACGTATTTCCTCTTGGGATGCATGAAAACGGTTAGAGATGACGTTTTCCTTTAACCATTTCCAAATACGCTCCAGTAAATTTAAATTCGGCGAATAGGGTGGTAAAAAGATCAATGTCAGCCGTTGGCTGTTCTGTCTTAGGAAAGGTTTCAATAACTTTGCATGATGAATGCGAGCATTATCCAATAACATGACAATGTGTTTCTTTGGGTTTTCTTTTACAACATATTGTAAAAACTCCTGAAAGGCAGTCGCATTACAAGCAGTAGCTTCCATACAATGCAAATACCCATTTGACATATTTACTGCACCAAATAACATGACGCTTGCGTGACGTCCATATGTAGGGATTTGTTTTTGTTTACCACGAAGAAACCAAGAAGTATGTAGAGCTTGATAATCACGTATATGCGTTTCGTCTTCATAGAACAGTATCATATCTTTGGATAAGTTTTTTTTATCCAGTTAAGCTCTTGTAAGAACTTTTGTTGTTTCAGAGGATCTGCTTTTTTCAAACGATAAGTAGGCCTTGTATAAGTAAATCCCCAACGGTGTAGCATATCGCAAATTCCACCTCTAGACATAGAAACATGGTAACGCTCCTCTAACAAGTATTGAAGGACACGAGTATCCCAATGAGTTTCAGGTCCAATCCCTTCTTGATTCGGTGTACTTTCTATTAGCATGTTTCGGATTTCTGTTTCTTCACCGGGAGATAAATAAGGAGTACGTCCGGGTGGATAACGACGTTCTAATAGGCCCTCAATTCCATCGGAATTGAATGTTTGCACATAAGTAGAAACAGATTGACGACAAATCCCTATAATTTGAGCTGCAGATGTAGCAGAGTGCCCTTCCATTACCAGGCGTACGGACATAAGAAGTTGTTTGAAAAATGAATTTTTCATTTTACGCTCTTCTTGTAATAAATCGTGTACAGTAATTCCATATTTCGTTGATACATGTAACTTTGCCATTATCTAACCGCCCGTTTACCTATTTGTATGGTAAGCAGTATAGACAATTTTAAAGATTGTTAAAATATCAAACTGGATTTATATAGCTGCTCTAGTCCGCAGGACTTTTTCCAATAATAGTAAAACAGGGTGTTCTTGAAGGTAATGCTCTCTCTCAATTATACTATTTATTAAATAAATGTAATGAGATGAGGGGAAATATTGAAAAAAAGTTGGATTAAAGAAGAATTATATGCTGTTACCAAATGAACGTCATTTAGTATTGAGTAAAAAAACAAACGCCAATCGGCTGGGATTTGCTGTCTTACTAAAATATTTTCAACAGGAAGCTCGTTTTCCAAGCAAAAAACAAGATATCTCGAAAGATATTGTTCAACATTTAGCACATCAAATAGATGCCTTACCTGAAGATTTTTTTGAACATTATAAATGGGGCGGAAAAGAAAGAAGTTATACAGATCATCGAAAAACCATTCGTGATCTCTTTGGTTTCAGAGAGCTTACTTCAAAAGATAATCTCCAATTGATACAATTGCTAAAAGAACAAGTACAATTTACACATGATATGGAGGATTTATCTGATCAAGTTTATCATTTATTTCGCAAATGGAAAGTAGAACCACCTTCTAAAGGTAGTTTAAAACGAATGATTCATTCCGCTATTGATACGTATGAGAAAGATTTATATTATACAATTTCCGAACAATTATCCGTTGCAACTTGTTGTCGATTAGATGCATTATTAGATGTGCAATCAAATGAGGATTTAGAAATTGTAGACATCATGTATGAAAAAACAAATTCAAATCAGTTATCTTTTCGATATCTTTTATCGTCTGCATGTAAACCGAGTGTAAATACTATGGAAACAGAATTAAAAAAACTGTTAGCCATCCAACAATTAGAAATTCCTCCTAGACTATTTCAGCATTTACCTCCAAAGTTAGAAAAGAAATATCGTTTCCGCGCAGCAACAGAAACTGTAACGGAATTACGTGCGCATCCGTCCCACATTCGTTATACATTATTAGCTATCCTTTTTTCACACCAATATGGGAAAGTCATTGATTCTTTAGCAGATTTATTAGATGAAATTACACTTAAAATCAAAAATAGAGCTAAAAATACAACTCGGAAAGAAGCCATTGCAGAATTGGAACGGGTAAAAGGAAAAAATAAACATATTATAAGCTTATTAAAAGCAACTGTAGAACATCCCGAAGGGATTATTCAAGATACCTTATTCCCGATTGTTAGCGCTAACACAATTCAAGATATAATAAAAGAGATGACAAAAAATGATCGTGAATATAAAGAAAAAATGTAACTACTCAGCTTCCTCACGGAGGCTTTTTTCATTTACTAGTCTGATATGTACTTTTTGTGTGAATACTAGATATATCATACAAGGAGGTGGTATTTATGTTGAAAAAACAAGAAATTCTAGCTGTCTATCAAAAGGGACCTCAAGCTATTTGCGATTTTGTTCATCAATTAGAAAGTCAAATACAGAATTTAAAAGAGCGTATAGAAGAATTAGAAAATCGTTCAAAAAAAAACTCTACAAATAGTCATAAACCACCCTCTACAGATGGTTTTCGTAAGCCTATTACAAAAAGTTTGCGAAAATCATCCCAGCGTCAAACCGGTGGCCAGTTGGGCCACAAAGGACATACACTTCATTTGACAACGACTCCTGACCATACGATTACCTATTCTCCTACGCATTGTACTTGTTGTGACATGTCCTTAAAACATGAACCTGTAAAAGGATACCGCATTCGCCAAGTGTATGATTTACCACCTATCCTGATAGAAGTAACAGAACATAAAGTGGAACAAAAAGAGTGCCCACATTGCCATTCTATCCAAGAATCCCAGTTTCCCTCTACTATCTCTCGTCCTGTTCAATATGGTCCAAATATAAAAAGACTGATTCCTTATTTAACACATTATCAATGCCTTTCTTTGAAACGAACAAAAGAATTCTTTCAAGATTGTTTTGGCCATTCGATAAGGGAAGGTACGTTAGTCAATCATACCCATGCTTTTTCTGCTCAATTGCGGCCGTTTCTCGAAGAAGTAAAAGAACAGATTCTGCAGTCTTCTGTTGTCCATTTTGATGAAACCGGTATGCGAGTAGAAAATAAAACACAATGGTTACATACTGCGAGTACACCGGAGGTGACATTTCAACATATTCATGAAAAACGCGGAAAAGAAGCGATGGATGCAGGTGAAATCTTGCCTTCTTTTTCTGGAATTGCCATGCATGATGGGTGGAAACCGTATGATGTGTATACAGATTGTCGCCATGTTTTATGTAATGCCCATCTCTTGCGAGATTTGCAAGGGATTATAGATAGTACCGGAGAAACATGGGCACAACAAATGAAAGAATTCCTTACACAAGCTTTGACAATAAAAAAGCAATACAAGGGAAATATTCCAGAAATGGAGAAAAAGAATCTGTTTGCCGCATACCAGGCTATATTGAAAGGCAAACAGGTGCCTTCTGCAGAACAAAAAAAGAAAAGAAAGCAGACGCCTTCTCAAAATTTATGGAATCGCTTTGCCAAGTATGCTGACAGAATTCTAGCGTTCTTAGAAAGTCCAGATATTCCATTTGATAACAATCAAGCGGAGCGAGATATTCGGATGACGAAAGTCAAACAAAAAGTGTCTGGGACGTTTCGAAGTAAGGAAGGTGCAGAATCATTTTGCCACATACGCAGTTTTATGAGCACCATGAAAAAACAAAATCAATCAGTATTACAAGCGATAAGTCAGGTGTTAAAAACCGGAACGGTTCCTTGGAATACCACTCTTTCGTAAGAGAATGTTTCTATTTCATATAGATTCTTTCTCTTATCGGAGTGTGTTCTTTTTCATGTTTTCGAACAGGAAACATGTATTTGGCATGCTTTTTTGTTTAACTAAGCTGAGTAGTTACGAAAAAACAAAAACAATCTGTCTTACGAGCAATAGGCCAGGTTATAGAAACCGGAACGGTTCCTTGGAATCGCACAACTTCATAAGAGAAATTCTCTATTTGATCTAGATTCTTTCTCTTATTGGAGTATTTTCTTTTCATGTTTTCGAATCGGAAACATGTATTTGGCCTGTTTTTTTATTTGAAGAAGCTGAGTAGTTACCCTTATTATTTATCAATATAAAAACCTTCAAATGTCGCATCCATTTTCTATGAACTATTATTATTTCCCTTATTAAGTTCTGAATATTGGAATTTTTACTGGCGAATTAACTTAGAAATTTACTAAGAAGAAACCTCTAACAGCTTATTATAGTTAGCATAGGGGACCAAAAATTATTTCTAATGTTTTTATTTTCTTTAATTTTTAAAACAAGATTTATTATAATACTTTATTTTTTTGTGATTTTTTAGGGAGGCTTAGCATTTTTTCAACATACAAAGGGAATCCTGTACAAAATGTACAGGATTCCCTAATTTTTCATTGAATTTAATATAAATTATTTCTTAAATAATCGGGTAAACCATGATTTTTCTTGTTGAGTAGATGCAACCATTTTTTTAGTTTCTTGTATTTCCCGAACGACTTCTAATAACTGCTGATCCCTATTGTGTATTTTTCCATAAATAGTCTTTTGCTGTTCTTCAATCTTGTTCATTAGCGTTTGATTAGTTTGCTCTAAATTGTCTATGCGTTTTAAAATTTCCATATTCATAGCTTTTTGCTCTTCAAAATGGATAATAATTTTATTCATGCCTTCATACATTGTCCGGATAATTGGTTTTGTTATTCCGTCGTCTTCGTCAACCTCTTCTACTACAATATAATCTATATTTTGTTTCAACATTTGCCCTATTAATTCTGGCGGCTCTTGTACATCTTTCATATCAGCAATTAATCTAAAAAGCCCTAATGATTCCTTTTCATATCTTAGTGTACGACCTCTTGTTCCAGCCACGGTAGGTAAATATGGCTTAAATTGATCTCGCCATGCCTGTAAAGTTGTGCGTGGCCTTCCAAGTATTCTAGCAATATCTGCGAGGGAATATGTCTTTTTATAAGGTTCTTCCCTATCCATTATCTTTTCACCACCCTACCGTTATTCATCGTTATTGTTGTCCGTCATGTCGACATCTAACCGTTATCTGTCTAATTCGTTTAAAACAGGGTATTCCCTTGTTAATTTGTTAATTTTTTTAACGTGTAAGTTAACTTGGATAACAGGTACTATTTAAGTCACACTTGTTACAAAAAGTGTTTTTATTTTTGGTTAATTGTGCTAAAATATAATTAATGGTCATACTTAAGTCGTATTTAAAGTGTGGAGGAGGAATTTTAAATGAAAATCGGAAGAAAAGTAGCGGATTTCGGAAATAGTTTCAATAATTTTATGGTTGATGGTTATTATATTGAAATTGCAACTAATGTAGTTAAGATTTCAAAGAAAAAAGCTGAGGTTTTACTTGTTGATCGTATTTCTAGACCAGAAGATTTGTTAGATAGATTACTTATCTCAACTGAAATT
The DNA here is from genome assembly GCF_040460055.1 of Bacillus cereus group sp. MG4. NCBI lineage: Bacteria > Bacillati > Bacillota > Bacilli > Caryophanales > Bacillaceae > Bacillus > Bacillus cereus group sp. MG4. The sequence continues at coordinate 116,767 of NZ_JARVGZ010000003.1, forward strand.
GGGGGTGGAGAATCTTATTATTTAGTAGGGAAATTAGCTGAAGATAATCAATTAGCAAACTCTCATGTGAATAAAATGCACGATAAAATTAATAGCCCTATCCCATACATAAGCTTTTTAGGGGCAATTGCATATTATCATGCACTTAACGCTGATAAAGACGATAATGAAGTTGAAATTGAAAACATGAATATGATGCTACCAATTTGGCTTTTAAAGCGTGAAGAGAAATTTAGCATTGCCCATAAAAAGATGGAACAAAGATTTATTGGTGAACATAAAGTTAAAGTGTTAACACCAGGAATGGAAAGAGATTTAACGATTACGGTTAATACAGCAAAATGTAGAAATGAATCAGAGGTTGCTAGACATTCATTAAAATATAAAATGGTTTTAAAAGATAAAAATTCAAATGTAATTAGTATTGAAAAACGTTATGAATCTGAGAAATTTGATGATTATGAAGTTGTCTTAACTGATATTGGCGGTGGATCGACAGATGCTGTGCAATTAGATAAGGGTCTTACTACACCTAAACATAGAGATTCTTTCCAAGTGATTGATATTGAGCCATTCTTAGGATACCTAGAGCGTTTTAGAAAAGAAAAATTAATTCAATATTTTAAAGATCTAAGAACTTTAGAGAAATTTATTGTTAATAATTATAAAAATCAGGAGTATGTGCTTTCGAATGAAAATACTGGCGAAGAATATGATTTCACTACTGAAATTGTAGGTGCATTACAAGAATATGCAACAATTTTAGTTGCTAAAGTGTTGGATGTATTCATTCCATCAAGTACAAATACAGTATTGAAATTCATCTATATTGGAGGCGAAGCTCCAGTTTTAGAGCCATATATCCGTCTTGCTTTATTAGATCATATGTCTGAAACAGCTGCTAAAAACAATCACTTCTTCTTGAATGATATTATTCAAAGTAACGAGAAGGAAGTATTTGCTCCAACATCACGTACAATCAACCTAGCTGCGTTGGAATTAAAAGCAATTGATGAGATGAAGGGACAGTTAGCTTAGAATAAAGGGACGTGCTGATAATGGCTAAAAATAGAAAGATGGCATTACGTGCTGATAATATGCCTGATGATGTATATAAGATCCTTAATGAAAAAGCTAGTGGTAGGCAATTAACATCATTTGTTGTTGAATTAGTACAAAATGAAAAACGTTATGAGCAATTAATACAAAAATTAGATAATGTAGAACAAAGATTAAACCTGTTAGATACAGTTGAGAGTAAATTGGATCTTCTACTTACTAGTGGATTTGTTTCAGCCCCGGAACAGGACGATATAAAAGCTGAAGAGCCATTACTTCAAGAAGGTAGAATTATTGACGCTAAGGAAGTTATTGGTGGGATTTCTAAGGAAGATAGTGAAGAGATAGATTTCTAAGGACATAACTAAATGAGTGAAATAAGTATAAGAAAAAGACAACAAGACAAATAATCGTATGATGGAGTGCTTACTTATTAAAGGAAGCACTCTATTTTTGTATTATATGCGTACATATCTATGTATTGAAAGTGGTGAGCTTATGGAAGCCCTGATAAACCAACAAAAAAGGCGAACTATATAACTCAAGTTTAATATTTTAACAGTTGTTCAACGCCTAACCTTTGTAAAACCTTTTCGGGACATTGGGCGATATATCCTAAAAAGGATACTACAGATGCGTGTATTTCCTCTTGTGATGTATGAAAACGGTTAGAGATGATGCTTTCTTTTAACCATTCCCAAATGAGGTGGTACAGTAAAACTGGAACACAGTATAGGGATAAATTATTCTATATAAGAGGTGTTTCAGATGAAAAAACAGTATGATGAAACGTTTAAAAAACAATGTGTTGAATTGGTAATCAAAGAAGGGCGTACAATCTCTAGTATTCAAAGAGAATTTGATCTAGGACATGGGACTCTTAATTCATGGATAAAAAAATATCCTTCTCCACTTTTAGATAGTAAGGGAACTGATATGACAGAACTACGTTCTTTACGAAGAGAAATCCAGGCATTAAAAAAGGAAAATGAATTTTTGTAACTACTCAGCTTCTTCAAATAAAAAAACAGGCCAAATACATGTTTCCGATTCGAAAACATGAAAAGAAAATACTCCAATAAGAGAAAGAATCTAGATCAAATAGAGAATTTCTCTTATGAAGTTGTGCGATTCCAAGGAACCGTTCCGGTTTCTATAACCTGGCCTATTGCTCGTAAGACAGATTGTTTTTGTTTTTTCATGGTAGTTATAAAGCTTCGTATCTGACAAAAAGATTCTGCGCCTTTCTTACTTCGAAAAGTCCCAGACACTTTCTGTTTGACTTTCGTCATTCGAATATCCCGTTCCGCTTGATTATTGTCAAATGGAATGTCTGGATGTTCCAAGAATGCTAGAATTCTATCAGCATATTTGACGAAGCGATTCCATAAATTTTGAGCAGGCGTCTGCTTTCCTTTCTTTTTTAATTTTGCAGAAAAGACTGGTTGTTCTTTCAATATGGCTTGATAGACAGTAAACAGATTCTGTTGCTTTGCTTTTGGCAGACTTCCTTTGTATTGTTTTTTCAGCGTTAAAGCTTGCGTGAGAAATTTCTGCATCTGTTGAGCCCATTTTTGCCCCGTACTATCTATAATTCCTTGCAAATCTCGTAAGAGATGGGCATTGCATAATACATGTCGACAATCTGTATACGCATCATACGATTTCCAACCATCATGCATCGCAATTCCAGAAAAAGACGGTAAAATTCCGCCTGCATCCATTGCTTCTTTTCCGCGTTTTTGATGAATATGTTGCAAGGTCACCTCCGGTGTACTAGCGGTATGTAACCATTGTGTTTTATTTTTTACTCGCATACCGGTTTCATCAAAATGGACAACAGAAGACTGAAGGATCTTGTCTTTTACTTCTTGAAGAAAGGGCTGCAATTGAGCCGAAAAACTGTTTGTATGATTGACTAACGTTCCTTCACTAATCGAATGCCCAAAATAATCTTGAAAGAATTCTTTCGTTCGTTTCAAAGAAAGACACTGATAATGCGTTAAATAGGGAATCAGTCTTTTTATATTTGGACCATATTGAACAGGACGAGAGACAGTAGAAGGAAATTGTGATTCTTGGATAGAATGGCAATGTGGGCATTCTTTTTGTGACACTTTATGTTCTGTCACTTCTATCTGGATAGGTGGTAAATCATACACTTGGCGAATGCGGTATCCTTTTACAGGTTCTTGGTGTAAGGAAGTGTTACAACAAGTACAATGTGTAGGAGAATAGGTAATCGTATGGTCCGGAGTCGTTGTCAAATAAAGCGTATGTCCTTTGTGGCCCAACTGGCCACCGGTTTGACGATGAGACGGTTTGCGCAAACTTTTTGTAACGGGCTTACCCAAACCATCTGTAGAAGGTGGATTATGACTATTTTTGGAGTTTTTTTTGAAGCATTTTCTGAAGCATTTTCTAGTTCTTGTATACGTTTTTCTAACTTAGAAAATGTTTCTTCAAATAAAGAAATAACAGCTTCAGGTCCTTTTTTATATGCATCTAAAATGATTTTTCGATGGATCATCCTATTCACCTCCCTGTTTGATATACTCAGTATTTACAAATGGGAGGCATATGAAACAAGTAAAATAAAAAAAGACACCAAAAGGTGGCTGAGTAGTTACGAATGTATGTACGAATCAGAGGCTGCATAATTTAAACTTTCTGTGCCTATTTTATTGACGTAACATCACTTTTTTCAATGTTTTCTTGTGCCTTTCACACATTTGGATGGCACCCTCTCGGTCTGTTATGTTCGCAGTTGTTACATCAATCGTATGAATGAGACCGTTCGTATCTACAGCGATATGACGTTTGATTCCTAACACTTTCTTTCCAGCATCATAACCCTTTTCACCAGCTATCCATGTGTTTTTCACGCTTTGTGCATCTACGATGCAGAATCTTGTCTGATTCTTACGTCCATCTTGCTCACGATAGGTTTCAACCAATTTTTTTATGCACTTTTTCGAGAAGACTTATACCATTCTCGTTTGTTTTTCGCCAAATCTGATAGTAGAAATACACCGTTTGCCAGTTTGGGAAGTCACTTGGTAGATTGCGCCATTGGCAGCCTGTTGGTAAGCACGTACAGAACACCGCAGAATACCTCATATAAATCAACTGTGCGTGGACGCGTCCTTTTTCGTGCGTGTTCCAAATCTTCTCGAATGAGTTCAAACTGTTCACGTGAAACGTTACTTGTATAATTATGTATCATAGATAAATATCCTTTTTTGTACAGATTATACCATAGGTTCTAAACAGGTTCTTAGGGTTAATCGCTATTTTAACATTTCATTTTCCACTTCTAATTGTCGAATCTTAGCTTCAGGATCTTCGGGTCTAACCCTTGGTCTACCTAAACCTGTTCCTTTCGCTTTACCGCGTTTTTCTTCTAGTCCTTTGATTCCTTCAGTTTCAAAGTGTTTCACCCAACGACTTACAACCGAGTGATGAATACCTAATTATTTCGCAATGGTTTTATGGCTCATGCCTTCTTTTAAGTATAAATCTATAGCCTTTTTCTTAAATTCTACATCGTAAGAGACTCTAATTTTCCCCATAAAATAATCCCCTTATAGTAAACAGGTTAATGTGCTTTCATTTTCCTGTTTACTATAAGGGGATTATATCATTTTAAGAGGTTTTTTTATTTATATAAATATTAACTATTTGTTTTTGGTCAATAAAACCATTTATTTAATTCGTTCTATTAATACTTATATTTTTGATACCAGGCTTGTTTAATACGTTAAAACATTATACAATTAGCGAGGAATTACAGAAGATATTTATATATACATAAATATTACCTAGTTACATGTATAGCTTAAATTGGTATATGTAATACTAAAACCAAGGTGTATTATATGGGGTATAACACCAAATATTATGCATATTAATACTAAAAGAGACGGTGATAAAAGTTGAAGTGGAACAAATACGCTATAAAATTTGGAAAGATTGGGAATATTGTTGGAGGGATATATGCTTTGTATAGATGGCTGATTTTGCAATTACCTGTAGGATCCGAGCGAGTGATCTTACTTCCTGAAAACACATTCAATATTTTCCCTATTGTATTAGCAGGTATAGGACTTACTGGGTATTCATTATATAAATTATTTTCACAATCATTCTTTTTTATTTGGAGTATTTCTATGTTTAATGCTCTTTTTTTAATAAGTCATGAGGTTTACTTGGCACGTATGAGTACAATAACAGTAAATGATAAAATAGGATATCTAATTGCACAGTATCTTTTTGATACAGCACCATGTATTTACGTTATCTGTATTACTTTATCAGGTGTTTTTTTATATCATCCCAAATTAAATAAATCAGCTAAGTCTATATAGTGCTATGTAGAAGGATTGTAAAACGGAACAATAGACTCAATAGTTACAAATATCTCCCTCGAAATATAAAAACGACGTAACTACTCAGCTTAGTTAAACAAAAAAGGTAACTACTCAGCTTCCTCAGACAAAAAAGCATGCTAAATACATGTTTCCAATTCGAAAACATGAAAAAAAATATGCCCATAAGAGAAAGAATCTAGATCGAATCGAGAATTTCTCTTATGAAATCGTGCAATTCCAAGGAACCGTTCCGGTTTCTATAACCTGACCTATCGCTTGTAAGACAGATTGTTTTTGTTTTTTCATGGTGCTTATAAAGCTTCGTATCTGACAAAAAGATTCTGCGCCTTTCTTACTTCGAAACGTTCCAGACACTTTCTGTTTGACTTTCGTCATTCGAATATCCCGTTCTGCTTGATTGTTATCAAATGGAATGTCTGGATGTTCTAAAAATGCTAGAATTCTGTCAGCATATTTGACGAAGCGATTCCATAAATTTTGAGCAGGCGTCTGTTTTCCTTTCTTTTTTGGTTCTGAAGAAAATACTTGTTTTTCTTTTAATATAGCTTGATAGGCAGTCGACAGATTCTCTTGCTCTGCTTTTGGCAGGAGTCCTTTGTATTGTTTTTTTAGCGTTAAGGCTTGCGTTAAAAACTCCTGCATCTGTTGTGCCCATTTTTCTCCGGTACTATCTATAATTCCTTGTAAATCTCGTAAGAGGTGGGCATTACATAATACGTGACGACAATCTGTATACGCATCATATGATTTCCAACCATCATGCATCGCGATTCCAGAAAAAGACGGCAAGATTTCTCCAGCATCCATTGCTTCTTTTCCGCGTTTTTGATGAATATGTTGCAATGTCACCTCCGGTGTACTGGCAGTATGTAACCATTGTGTTTTATTTTCTACACGCATACTGGTTTCATCAAAATGGACAACAGAAGACTGAAGGATCTGGTCTTTTACTTCTTGGAGAAAAGGCTGCAATTGAGCCGAAAAACTGTTTGTATGATTGACTAACGTTCCTTCACTGATAGAATGTCCAAAACAATCTTGAAAGAATTCTTTTGTTCTTTTTAAAGAAAGACACTGATAATGCGTTAAATAGGGGATTAGTCTTTTTATATTTGGACCATATTGAACAGGACGAGAGACAGTAGAAGGAAACTGGGATTCTTGAATAGAATGGCAATGTGGGCATTCTTTTTGTTCCACTTTATGTTCCGTCACTTCTATCTGGATAGGTGGTAAATCATACACTTGGCGAATGCGGTATCCTTTTACAGGCTCATGGTCTAAAGAAGTATAGCAACAAGTACAATAGGTAGGAGAATATGTAATTGTATGGTCTGGAGTCGCTGTCAAACCAAGAGTATGTCCTTTGTGGCCCAACTGGCCACCGGTTTGACGCTGGGATGATTTTCGCAAACTTTTTGTAATAGGCTTACGAAAACCATCTGTAGAGGGTGGTTTATGACTATTTGTAGAGTTTTTTTTTGAACGATTTTCTAATTCTTCTATACGCTCTTTTAAATTCTGTATTTGACTTTCTAATTGATGAACAAAATCGCAAATAGCTTGAGGTCCCTTTTGATAGACAGCTAGAATTTCTTGTTTTTTCAACATAAATACCACCTCCTTGTATGATATATCTAGTATTCACACAAAAAGTACATATCAGACTAGTAAATGAAAAAAGCCTCCGTGAGGAAGCTGAGTAGTTACGAAGTATGTAGAGCTTGATAATCACGTATATGCGTTTCGTCTTCATAGAACAGTATCATATCTTTGGATAAGTTTTTTTTATCCAGTTAAGCTCTTGTAAGAACTTTTGTTGTTTCAGAGGATCTGCTTTTTTCAAACGATAAGTAGGCCTTGTATAAGTAAATCCCCAACGGTGTAGCATATCGCAAATTCCACCTCTAGACATAGAAACATGGTAACGCTCCTCTAACAAGTATTGAAGGACACGAGTATCCCAATGAGTTTCAGGTCCAATCCCTTCTTGATTCGGTGTACTTTCTATTAGCATGTTTCGAATTTCTGTTTCTTCACCGGGAGATAAATAAGGAGTACGTCCGGGTGGATAACGACGTTCTAATAGGCCCTCAATTCCATCGGAATTGAATGTTTGCACATAAGTAGAAACAGATTGACGACAAATCCCTATAATTTGAGCTGCAGATGTAGCAGAGTGCCCTTCCATTACCAGGCGTACGGACATAAGAAGTTGTTTGAAAAATGAATTCTTCATTTTACGCTCTTCTTGTAATAAATCGTGTACAGTAATTCCATATTTCGTTGATACATGTAACTTTGCCATTATCTAACCGCCCCTTTACCTATTTGTATGGTAAGCAGTATAGACAATTTTAAAGATTGTTAAAATATCAAACTGGATTTATGTAGCAAGTCTGATGGACTTGTATTCTAGAAAAATTGTGGGCTGGCATGCTGATCGTACGATGACAAAAGAATTAGTATTGAAAGCTTTACAACAAGCCTATTTCCGACAGAAACCGACAAGTTCTGTCTTGCATCATTCTGATCGGGGAAGTCAATATGCTTCCAACGATTATCAAAATCAATTACAACAGTATGGAATGACATGTAGCATGAATAGAAAAGGAAACTGTTATGATAACGCTTGTAT
>NZ_JARVGZ010000004.1:0-78772 GCF_040460055.1 Bacillus cereus group sp. MG4
ACTTTCTGTTCGACCGCTTCTCATAGATCGAAATGTATCCATCCTATCACTTCTTTTGGACTATGGGCTTACACTACAAGAACTTGTGTCGTTACAGATGCAACAGGTGCACTTTGGAAAGAATATGATTACTGTTTTACATAACAAAGGGACAGAGAGAAGGATCATGTTAAGGGAAGAGGATAAAATACGTTTATTTACGTACTATAAAGCGATACCTGAACCAGTTCGTCCTAGATATCATAGTACGGATCCTTTATTGGTCGCATTTGATTTTAAACGAGGTACATTTCGCTGGGTGTATGACAATGATGCTCCGAAAGCACTAACAGCCATTGCTGTACAAAAAATGATTCGATTAGAAGTAGCCAGAGCGCAACTGAGAAAAGGAATTTCCGCACAGCACTTACGGAATACCTTTATTCTACGTTGTCTAGAAAGAAATATGTCTACAGAGGAAATCATAAAAAGAACAGGATTCCTTTCTCATTTATCAGTAAAGCGTTATGTAGAATATGCAAATCAGCATTCACATGGAAAATAGTTTGAAAAGAATCAATTTCTATGGCATACTAAAATAGTATAAATTTATCTTTAGAAATGTAACGATGGAACCTTTTGCACTGTAGAAAGAATGGGGTATGGCAACCAAAAGCGAAATATGGGGCCATATGCAAATATATTCCAATTTATAAAGGGCATGTGAAGAAGTTTTTATTCGCCACATACCCTTTTTGTTAATTAGCTACTTGGTAAATTGGCATATCAAACTGTAAATCCGGTGGCTGTCTATTTGGATCAATTCCATATTTGCCAAACCGATTCACATGAGCTGTGATATATGGACTTAGTTCGCTTAATACTTCTTCGTCCAATTCATTTCCGTCTTGCCGATAAGCATGTAACACTTGTGTTAATGCAAATACATTGTAGAAGATTAAACAATTGGCTATTAAATGATTAAACTTAATCACTTTTCTTTGGTTTTCTCTATTATTTTCAGTAATGACTCCTTCTCCGCCAAAAAATAGCCATTTGGTAAACCCATTAAATGATTCACTCTTATTTGTAGCCGTTTGAATGGTACGTCTCAATTGTTCATCAGCTATGTACTTTAATAAAAACATGGTACGAATCACACGTCCTAATTCACGAAACGCTTGATATAATTTGTTTTTCTTACTATAGGTTCCTAACTTATTTAAGATAGTTGAAGGGGTAATTTTTCCTACTTCAATTGACATGGCTACTCGTAGCATATCTTTATAATGGATTTCAATTAAATCCCAATCAATTTCATCGGTAAAAATATCGTCAATATGCTTAAATCGACTTTCTTTATCTGGACGGAACATTTTTAAATCTTTCCAATTTCGAATTCGTGGCATTAACTCGATTCCCATTAAGGTAGATAATCCAAAAATGGTAGCACTTTGTCCTTGTGTATCAGAATGAATGACTTCTGGTTGAATCTCAGAATTGTTATTCATTAAGACATCTAGTATATAAAGTCCTTCCCATACACCACACGGTATAAAATGACTAAATAATGCAATGTAATTATCAGAAACATGATAATAGCCAATTCCCCCATATCCTCCATAACGGATATGCCTCTCAGATAACAAGTTTTGTTCATATAAGGCCCATATTGTTCCATCAGCAGATGCGCTTTTCCCGTCTCCCCAATACTTAGGTAGGCCGAATTTGTTATAGGAATTAATAATGAATTGGATTGCTTGATCTAGATTTTCTGTCGTAATGTGTCTTTGATTTACCCATGAAATTTGCCTTCGGTCCATATTTCCTAATGATCTTGCAGTTTGAACAGGCCCTAGATTACAACCATAGCAAAACACAGTAGTTAAATAGCGTTCAATCGGATCTTCTAATCGAGCCTCATGTTTTGAAATGGGTTTAAAAAATCGAGTCCAGTTTAACCAATGTTCTGTATCACCTAGCATATCTAAAACATTGATGGGAACTAGATTTTGAGCAATATATTTTTCTAAACTTTTTAATTTAGGAGAAGGTTTTCTTTTCTTTGACTTTCCAATAACAATTTCACCATTCTCAATACGCACTTGTTTATTGTATGGAAAAGAAGCATCTGTTTTCTTTGCTATTTTCATAAACCTTTTCCGTAATTGTTTTACATATTCTTTACCTGTAGAGGGGAGATTGTTTTTATGACAAAAATCCAATAATTTTTGTTCATATTCATTCCAAGTGATAAGTTGTTGTCGATAATCAGCGTATTTTTCACTTCCCTCAATGTAAATATCTCCAGATTTTAAACCCCACATAATTTGGGTAAATACACAAGCTTCAAAGTGACGGCGATTCACTTCTTCTGGATAACACCCAGATTTTCGATTTGGAGCTATCCATCTCCACCATGCATCAGGAATCCACGATAAATCGAGTAGAGGTTTTATTTCCTTTTTCCAGTATCCCTTTTTTTCAATACTTACGATAGAAAGAGACTCTTTTCGGGAATTTTGATGAGTTTTTAAAAACGCAATCGCATCTTCTAATCCTTGATCTTGGTTTGTAGAGCGTAGGGAAACCGTGTTTAAAATTTTAAACAACGTAGAACGACTACTTTTATAATAATCCCAGACAAAGACAAAGTAGTTATCACCACTATAAGCAAGATGTGATTCGCAATCATGTAATATCTCCTCATGTCGGTTTCCTACTACTTGTTCAATCGCTTCCATTTTATCTTGAGATTCATTTCCTGAACGATAAGCAAGAATGACATCATGAAGAGTTGTAATTAACAAATCGGTCCGTTTTTGGTTCTTCATTTGATAGTGTTGTAACTGATCACGACTTTTATTACGGGCGGACATCATTCTCTTAACCATCATTTCTCCAATATTATCTAAAACATGGGCGAGTTGAGATTGGATAAAAGAGAGAGCAAGTGCATATCGTTTTTTAGGTTCCATTTTTTTCATTCGTGCTGCATCGAGCGTTTTGGCTTCCGAGGCCATTTGTCGTACTTTAACAGAAGGAATACTCTTCAGTATAGTAGTATTTACTTTTTGATCCATTAACCATTCCATTTGTGCTACTAATTCCCTGAAATGCTTTATAGTAGGACTTTTGGCATCTTGCTTGAGATGATGCCAGGGAGTATACACCGTACCATCATTCGTTTGAAAGAGAGAATCAATCTTATTTTTATCGTTTTCATGTATCGATTGATATATTTGTTCATACACCACATGGTACGATTGAGATCGCAACCTCTTAGCTGTCTCATTTAAAGTAGAAAAAGTAGGTAATTCAAAACGCTGACGAATTAATTCATCTATTGCAGCATTAATGAAATCGGCTGAGTCGTCTTTTGTTGATGATACTTGATTCATTGTATCAGTCATAATTTTTCTAGCTTGGTCATTGAAGAAATGAATGTTTTTATATTCTCTAATCAAGGCATGGTGACGTTTTTGAGTACCTGAGTTATGATATTTCTGTAAATCATTTCGTGATACAAGAGTAAGATTCATTTTTTGAGCAATATGTATGACAATGTCTTCAGGTATTTCTGTTACAGGAAGAAAATATCCTAATCGTTGAAATGTTTTTAGTAAAACGAATAATCCTAATTTAGCTACATCTCCTTTTACATGTGGCTTCATCCAATGAATTTCTTCAATTGTAGGAGAATATAGCTCTTGTAATTCTTTTTGGGATGGATTACTTTTCAGTCGAGGATAAGCTGTATCTTCAATACTAGGCATAAAAAAACTCCTTATATGAATTTAACTACTAATACAATCTTTTATTAGTCCATGTTTCGATAAAGGGTCATTCTAGATACACCGGCTTTTTCGGCAGCCTCTGTGATACTTGTTCCTTGTTCTATTAAATAAAATGCATAACTTAATTTTTCTTTGTCTACAGATGGTCTACCAGGATATTTGCCTCTTTTTTTTGCTGCCAGAATCCCTTCTTTTGTTCGCTCTGAAGTTAAATCTCGTTCAAATTGAGAAATACCAGCAAAAACAGTAAACAGCATTTTTCCATGTGCAGTTGTTGTATCAAGCCAGGACTCTTTTAAGCTTTTTAAATTCGCTTCTTTTCGAGAAATGATCTCGGCAATCTCAATTAAATCCTTTGTAGAACGTGAAAGTCGAGTCAGGTCTGTTACTACTACTGTATCTCCATTACGCAGAAACTCTAACATTCTATTTAGCTCCAGACGATCTCGTTTGGTTCCTGTTACTTTTTCAAAAAACATACGCTCGCACCCAGCGTCTATTAGTTGCTGTTCCTGGCGGTCTAAATTTTGATCAATGGTAGATACCCGCATATATCCAAACTTCATATAATTCCTCCTTTTCTGTTATATTGTATCAAAAACGATATGAAATAGGTATTGTTACAAAATAATTTTGTTACATATTTTTGTGACAGCGAGATTGCTAGTTCACTTGACTTCAGTTCTTGATCCCCACCCCTGTCACAAAAATGGTCGTTTTTGTGACAACGGGAATTTTCATTATCGGGTTTTCTTTAGAAAAAATAAAAAAGAATCCACTATATTTGTAGATTCTTTTGAACTACCAATCAAGAGTTTAATTGGAATATATTTGCATATGGCCCCATATTTCGCTTTTGGTTGTCATACCCCAAGAATAGTCGTAGAACATGAAACATACGAAAAGCTCCCTAACTTGTTATACAAATCAGGGAGCAAAAGGTAGTACAGTATCGGTTGCGCTAAGTGTAGCATAAAAAAGTTCATTCGGTCTATATATTTCTGAATATTCAATTTACTTTTAAATATTAGTTCTTTAGGTTTAGAAGCTTCAGTGGAACAACTAACCTTTTGAAAAAGTGTACCGTACACTTTAATTGTCTAAAATATGGCGTATTTCTGACATATCCAGATTCGTAAACTTCGCAATATCTTCGATATCCATGCCGTTTTTATGCATGCCCTGGATCAATTGAATTTTCCCTTCTTGAATGCCTACTTCTTTTCCTTTTTCCATACCCTCTTGAAGCCCTTCTTCTCGTCCCTTTTCCATGCCTTTCTTTTCGGCATACTTATACTTAGAAGCTTCATCAATAAGAGCCTTTTGTCTCGCCTCATATGACATACGGAATGCAGGGTCTTGGCTCATCTTTTCCCACTTTTGCATCGCATCTTTTAAAATCGGATCTCGGTTCATGGCGATTTCCTCCAGTGTATGCGTTAATTGTGTATCTTCGTTTGCGGATAGTAACAGTAACCATCTCACAAAAGAGTCTTCCCACGGATTCACTTGTTCTTCTTTCCATTGTGCCATTAATTTTGGAATTTCAATTACGTGTAACTCTAAATCGTCTACGAGTAACTTTTGTAAATTGATATCCCACAGTTTTCCTGTTGTATGAAATGTTTCGTATTCTGAGAAAACAAGAAAGTTTAAAATGTTAATGGTGATGGTTTTTCTGAGTGCATCGTAAGAACCACCTTTTTGCATTTGAGAAGCATATAAGCGACTCCAATAATACAAACTACGTTTTAAAAAATCATGTTGGTCATTGAGCTGTATTTCAATAGAAATTTGAGTATTATCGTCTAAAGTTGCTAATACATCTAGAATGGACAATTTGTCCTTTTCATATTCTCGATGCAAGTGCGGGTCTTCTATTTGTAAGGTTTGAATCGGTGAAGAGAGCGAAGACGCTAAAATCACGTTCAAAAATTGCATTAAAATTTGTTCATTTCCTCTTGAGCCAAATAATTGCTTGAAAGCAAAATCAACTCGCAAATTGACTAAAGGTTGATCCATGGTTAGAGTCACCTTTCTGTTTCGTATACTATACGTTTTTTTATTCCCCTTTTTCGGGGGATGAGCAAAGAATCTATATGCCTATTGTATCGGAGAAGAGAGAGAAGAAGCAACCCTTGTGAAGATGTTTTTGGGGAATTTATTTTCAAATACATTGCGGTACGTGAAATTTTTTTTTTAGGATTAAACATGCACCTATCTTTTTATGTCTTTTTCTATCGCGGATTTTACCTGAAATCTTTTTAACCTCCTTATCAGTTCCTGTGCAGGGATTTCGTCTTTTTACATGTAAATATATTCACTTTGTCTTTTTCTTTCATTAGAAAGGCATCTGAGCGTCCGTTTTTCTCCCTTTCCGCAAAAAAATGAACGATTTTCTCGGGTTCTAAAACTAATAAAACAAAATATACGGATTAAAGATGAACCGTCAAATGAGAAGAACAATAGTACACCGCTCGGTGTTTCAACTCTTCATACGTGTATAATTTTTGTTTATCAAATAATTTGGGCTGCTTCTGTCTATAGTATCCGAACAATTCTTCTCCGTTTTCCCGTATACGATACCGACGAGTTTGTCTGATGGTACCTGGTATTTCAGAAGCAAACTGTTTGAGTATTTGTAATGCTTGTGAAGATGGGATTTCTTCCCCTGTTACATAGGCATGGATAAAGATAAGTTCTTTTATTGTTATATAATTGTAATGTGAATTCCCACTCATAGAAGAATCCCCTCCTCGGTCATTATTTTCATCCTTACATGACTAGGCATATAAATGAATTTATCTGTTTAGCCTATAAGTATCTTCAGCGTTTGTTTCACTTTTTCATCGTCCACTCGATAAAATACTTCTAATCCTTTTCGCTCGTATGCTACGACTTTATGTGATTTTAACTTGCCAAGATGTTGCGAAACAGTGGATTGTGGCATGGCAAGATACCGTTGTAATTCAGAAACATTTAATGACGTTTTCTTTATTAATTGATGTACCATTTGGAGACGGACAGGGTGTGCTAATACCCTTAATACTTCTGCAACACGTTCTAATTCATTTGGCCCCGTGTAAAAGACATTTTTCATCTTCTTTTTCCTCCTTTATGTGATTTTTTATACGTCTCCTCCATCAAATTCATTTCTTTATCTTTTCATATCTATTTTATCACATCCTATCTTATATGGGCATATAATTAGGAACAGCAAAAAAGACATCTTCCTCAGGAAGATGCCTTTTTTATGTAACTTTCTCTAGATGATAATACTATTATATGCAATTTATTCATAAATATACTAAATAATTGTATGCTAGTAAATTAGACGTGTTATTCTTCACAAACACAGCTATTCCAAATGCTACGAAAGTTGCTGGCTCTACCACCCGATCCTTCACAACAATCTTGCTTGTGCCAGCGAAGAATCACGAACACACTTTCGAATTATAAAATCTACCTCTCATTTTGTCAATAGCAGACAAATAACAAAAATATAAACAATAAAATAGTATACATATTTTAATTATTGGATTCATACCCAACTATTTTTATAAATTCGTTGCATATTTCGCAAGACGATCAGCTAAATCATTGTATTCATTACCGCTATGAGCCTTAACTTTTACAAATTGTATTTTAATATTCCGCATGTATTTTTGCATAAAATCTTGATACTCTTTTGTTTGAGGGTTTTTAGCTCTCCAAGCTTTTGTTGCGAAATTTTCAATACCTGTATAGTCATAGTACAAAATCATGTGTTTCCAGCCATTCGCTAAAGCCAATTCTACCGCACGTCTTGCACCCATAAGCTCAGCACCTACATTATGAGTAGCTGTTACATCTGAGTAGGGATAGGCACTGAAATCCTTTAAGTACACTTGGTTTTGAACAATCATCACTAAGCCATATCCTGCAATTTTTCGCTTCATGTTATAACTTCCATCAATATAAACTTCTACGATGGATTCTTGTGAAACACCTGAAGAATGTAACTTTGTTGGCTGTTCTTTTATGTTTTGAGAAGGAGGGGATACCTGGTGCTTTTTATTTTGAATGAGAGTGGATGACAAATATTGTTGTGCTTCTTTTTTAGAAGGAAAAGAGCGGTACTGAGCACCTGAATACCCTTTTACATGCGTCTCACATTCTTTCCAAGAATAAAAAATACCGGTTTCCCTTCCTTTTCGCACAGCATATACTTTCTTTTTCATTCATCTTCCCCCTCATTTCTAACCAGCCCTCTTCTTATGTATTATGTAACTACACCTTTCCTGTAAATCCGGATTCTTTGTGATATCATTCTCTTATAATAAAGGAAAGGAAGGAAAAAATATATGGAGAATCAACCAAATTGGCAACCTATCCAAAACCTGCCTATCATTGCAAACCTAATAGATGGGCAATCTTCAGATGCTAAAGAACAATATGTAAATCTTTTAGAAGCCCTTAGCAAACCTCATGTGTTGAATGATGCAATAATTCAGCGCACCATCCATGTTTACACAGAACAACTTGAATTTGTATGGATATTTGAAGAACAGCTTTCCAAATGGAAAAAAGAAGAGCGTTTAACACCTATCGAGCAAAGTGAAATTGAACGTCTTCAAGGACAAGTGCAACAGTTACACAGTATTTTAACCGATATTTTAGCTATAACAGAAAAATTAAAAGACGGAACCTATGAAAAAGTAATGGCAAAAAGTGATTTGCAACTTGGAATAGAATCTTTGCAAAAGATTAAACGATCCGATTATTGAGAAGAAATGCTTACACAAAAACGGATTCTGCAAGAAAAACGAGAATTTGTACATTTCTAGTAAAAACGTTATAATAGCAACCTAAAATGAATCATTACCTGGAGGTACACACATGAATAAAACAGAACTTATCAAACAAGTTGCCCAGGAAGCAAACTTAACACAAAAAGATGCAACTGCATCTGTGCAAGCTGTTCTAGATCAAATTACACAAGCTCTAGCAAAAGGCGACTCTGTACAATTAATTGGATTCGGTACATTTGAGGTACGTGAACGCTCTGCACGTACAGGACGTAATCCTCAAACAGGAGAAGAAATGTTCATTCCTGGAGGAAAAACCCCTGCATTTAAAGCGGGGAAAAGCCTAAAAGAGGCTGTAAAATAGAGTACCATACATAAAAAGAAGAGGGATTCTTCATCTCTCTTCTTTTTCATATGAACCATTCCTTATTTCACTAAGTGCTGTTGCAATTCTTTCATCAGATAATCTGCCCCTTCTGAGCTGACAATAATTTTACCGTTTGCTAATACAAAATTACGTTCTGAAACTTCTCCTGTCACCATGCAAATTCCATCAGGTTGATACTTCTGTAAAACAATTTTCTCTCCGTCTACAAAAATTTCAATTGGTGTTTTAGCCTCTATATCTAAGGTATTCCTTAATTCCCTAGGAAGCACAATACGCCCCAATTCATCGACTTTGCGAACTACTCCTGTTGATTTCATCAAATCTCTCCCTTTTTATCCAATCTATTTTAATAAGGTTTCTCCAAAAATCAAAAACATGAACATCCAGAAACACACACTAACAACTTGTTAGAAAGGTAAATCGTCGTCCGAAATATCAATTGGTTGACCTGAATTAGAGAATGGATCATCATTCTTTTTAAATCCAGAGTTACCAGAATTACTAGATTGATTAAATGAGTTCGAACCTTGATTACCAAAACCAGCTCCTACTGGCTGTTGATTGAATGAATTACGTTCTCCTCCACCACTATTACGTGGCTCTAAAAATTGTACGCTCTCTGCAACCACTTCCGTCACATATACACGCTTCCCGTCTTGCCCCTCATAATTACGTGTCTGAAGACGCCCATCTACACCAGCTAAACTCCCTTTTTTTAGAAAGTTTGCTACATTCTCTGCAATTCTTTTCCACACTACAATATTTATGAAGTCTGCTTCTTGCTGTCCATCCTTCTTAAATTGACGGTTAACAGCTAGCGTAAATGTTGCGACCGCAACCCCATTTGGCGTGTAACGCAAATCAGGATCCTTTGTAAGACGACCAACTAAAATTGTACGATTTAAAGACATATGTTTATTTCCTCCCTTAGTTCCCTTTATTTTTTAGGTTCACCAAACCATTCATACATGGCTTGACGGCTAATAATCCATTCCTTCCGCTTTCCTTTCGGATGTAAAAAGAATTTGATTAAGCCTTCATCTAACATCCGTTGTAACTCTACTACTTTCTTTTCAGTCATACCTGAAGGGCTGATTTTGTGTTTCAGCGTTTCACGGGGAATTCCCCAATAGAATGATGCTTCACTTGGCGTCATGTACTTTTCAATCTCTTTCATGAATATCTCCTTTATTGTGTTCCTTTTATGCTATACTAGTTCATGAAGGGAATGTGCTAGATTCCCTTCATAGTTTCACACTCATTCAAATTCCCTTCTGTTTGCTTTTTTGCAACGGAGGGGTTTTATTTTTGATACTTAAATCTTGATTCTAAAATAGCCAAACGAATGAGTTTAACCTTAATTTCCTTACTCAAAGATAACCACTCCGGCGTATTGATTTTCATCATTAATCTCCCCTTTTCTTTACATCATTTTAATTACTATCATTTTTCTATCTAATTCATTGACCTGCAAACAATACGGCGTACCAGTTGCTTCTAATGCATAGCAAAACATTTGATAATACTTAAAATTACTAAAATGGAAATCAATTTGACCTCTTATAAGGAAATGTCTTAAGTCTCGGATTACTTCAACTAACCTCTTTTCCATTGCAATCCCCCTTATCAATTTCGCTCTTATAAGGTCATCATAACTCCTTTCACATGACCTTACAAGGTGTTGATTTGAAATTTCTGAATTTTTTTAACACAACAGAATAAGTGCAAATTAATATAAATTAACAAGAAACCCTTTAAAACATCCTTTGAGGCTCATATTCCACTTTAAATAAGTTTTTAATTCACCAGATACTTTATTACATTACGGTCAATAATAAAATCCGATACAAGGTAATCTGGGAATCTGTTTTTTATATGAACCTCATTTTTTGGAATAAAATAATAGATGAACTGAATATAGTCCTCTCAGCTCATCTATTAATTGCTTCAGTATGTGTACAAGAAGGAAATTGAGAGCAACCAAAAAACTTATTATCATTTTTCTTGGAATATCGAATGACTAATTGATTTTTACAAACCGGACATTTCCGTTCTGCCGGATCTACTTGCGTATAAACAGTTTCCGCTTTTTGTTCTGGATTCACTTTGTTAATCAAATTCTGAAGCTCCAAACGATCAATGAGTTTCACCTGGCATGCTTTTGCTAGTTCTTCAGCTTGCTTTGTAAATACACTATTTGTTACAATCCATGCCTCATCAGCCTTGTAGTATGCTTTCCCTGCATACACTTCTTGTACAGCTCGAATCCCAACTCGATTCTTTATCCCATATCGTTTCGCCTGGATTACAATGCGATTTTTTCCTTTTAATATGACATCCACACCGTAGTCACAAGAGTGTTTTGTGACCTCTGGGCGGTATCCAAGCTCTCGAAAAAGGGCTTTTAGATATACCTCAAATTGAAATCCATCCATTTTGTCGATGTAACGAATCCCCGACTTCGCCATCCTCTTCAGAATTCGAATTTCACGTATTTTTCCAGCACTCCATTTGAAGATATGAAAGAACATATAAAGACCCATTCCATACAAAAAAAGCTGTAGTATACCTGGCATTGGTAATGTATTAGACACTTCGCTCCATCTCCTTTTTCAGTATTGGTTGCCTTTGTTCTAATTGCACTTGTTTATGAGGCTGTTGCTGTTTTTCTGTTGATTGTATGACTACCTTCAGTACATCATTCCAATCTTTTTCCTGTGGTGGAAGATGCATTTGGACACGTGGTGTAATCGTTAAAGCTCCCATCTTTTCCGTAAATTCTTTCCCCGCTTTATCATTATCTACTGCCAGGACAATTCGATTCACGGAAAGTCCTTCATCTTTTGCCTCTTTAAATGTACGTAGAACCGTCTTCATCTTCAGACCATTCATACTGACTAGCCTTGCATTTTGAAGACGATTTTGTTGTAACGTCCAATAGGAAAGAAGATCAATGGGACTCTCAAAATAATAAATGGATGTTGGTTTCCCAACATCCACTGTAAATCCTGTATGCGGTTTTCCATTCGGTAAGATTTGTTTGAAAGAGCCTCGCTTATTCTCCATCTTAACCGTTCCTTGTCGTTCTGCACCTACTATATCTCCTGTTCCACCTTGTTCTCGCCATTTAAACACAACATTCTTCTTTTTATCTTGTGCGATAAGATCCTGCCCAATCAACCAATTCACTAAGCGAGAATCAATTTTTCGCTCCTGGACTAAATATTTTTTAATCGCTTGTTTATCCTGGACTTCTAAATGTCCTGGATAACGGAATGGCCCGTTTTGTTTCGGCTCTTCTTCCTTAGAAGATGTAAAAGTCGGATAATCGCCAAAATTCACATCACGGACAGCTTCTTGAAAAGACATACCATAGTACATTCTCGCAAAACTAATGGCTCCATATCCTTTCTCTCCTCGGCTATTCCATGCATACATATTGTCACGAATTAACAAGCTATCGTGCTCCGTATGTCGGTAATAGTTTCCCTCTTTTTGAAATTTCTCCCCTTTGGCTTCTAAATACGACAACAAATCCACATCTTTTGCTTTCATGACTTCCTCCTCCGCCAGTCGATATGTCATGTTGGCACCTCCCTTTGTTGTGAATGGTTTCAAGAATAAAAAAAGAGAACCGTTTTTATCAGTTCTCTGCATCATTTATTTTCCAAATAGGAATTTTAATCGTTTTTCTTGTGTACTGTATGACAAACGAGCATCAAATTTCTTCCCTGTATTTTTGGACTCAAATCCTTTAATTTGATCGGTCATATTCTTCTCTAATAATTTGATCACATGATTATTACTAATTTTCTTTCCAGACACCATTCCTGGGATAATAAATTCACAAGTCTTTTTATACTGCTCACATAAGTAATTTGATTTCCCTACAATCACTCGGCTCTTACAAAGCGGGCACTTTCCTAGTGTACGATCTTCAAGTGTTGGAAAACGGAACTTTAAACCCTCCTTATCCAAATAAAGTGCTGCTGTAAATTCACCCTTTTCTCCTTTAAATCCTTGAATGAAGTCTGAACATTGCCCCTTCAGAATCTTTTTCAGTTGTGAAGGAGGAATCGCTTTTTCTTTAATTTTTGCTGGCAACATGAACTTACAACCGTTTTTATATTCTGTGCATCCGAAAAATGTCTTTCGGTGAAGGATGTCTCCTTTTTTACATTCTGGACACTTACCAAGAGACAGCTCATCTGTCGTCGGGAACTGGAATTGTACTTTCCCTTCTCTTAACACCAAATATGCTGAAAACTCTTTCTCACCCGATTTAAAGCCTTTTAACAGATCCGTTTTCTTACTTTCAAACAGCTTTTTTACTTGTGCTTCAGGAATTGCTTTCTCTTTAATTTTCTTTGGCATGCGGATCTCACACTCTGGATAATTACTGCAACCATAGAAGTTTCCTTTATGAAGAATCTTGCCCTTTTTACATGGGCAACGGCATACCTCAATTTGTTGATTCCAATTCAAAATCATTTCATCTGCCACTTTTTCTTCTGTTTCTCCAAGCTTTGCAACCGTTTCTTTTACAAATGTATTCGTATTCTCCACAAATTCACCGTATGGCATTCCTTTCTTTTCGATCATATGAATCATCCCTTCCATTTCAGCCGTATAAGCTGGATTTTTGATTTCATCTATCGGAAATTTTTCTACAAATGCACGACCAATTTTCGTAGTTCGAATTTGGCCATTGGTAACTGTGATGTAATTTCTCGTTGCAAGCTTAGGAATAAATGTCTCTTCTGTTGTGACTGTTCCAATCCGTTTTCCTTTCATTAACTCTTTTAAATGGTCATCATCTAATTTACGACCGGCGGTCTCCATAAACGTTAAAATCGAACTTTCTGTATGAAATGCTGGTTTCTTTGTTTTGGACTGAATGAGGTCATGTTTTACGATTTGGAATGAGTCTCCTTCATATAAAAAAGGGATTTGAAAGCTTTCCACAGACCCTTCTTCCATTTCCTCGTGAAATACGCTTAAAAATCCCTTCTCTTGAAGCACCTTCTCTTTTGTACTGTATATATTTTCATCTTGATCCATAAACTGTGCTTCACGCACCAAATAAACAGCCGGTGACATAAAGTTCCCAATAAATCGCTTTACAATCAAATCATATAATTGAATTTCTAATGGTTTTCGATTGGTCCCGTCATATGGTTTTGTTGTCGGGATGATGGCAAAGTGACTATCGACAAGTTCATCGTTAAAAGTGGCATGTTTTTCTGTAATGATATGCGTATCTACAAGGTGCACCAAATCGGCATAATTAGTAGACTGCAAGGCTTGGAATACTTCTTGTACCCTGCCTACCTTTTCCGTTGGCAAGTGCCTGGACGATGAACGAGGATACGAAATCCAACCTTCTTCATATAAACTCTGAATATGTTTTTTTGCGGTCTCTGCACTCACTTTCAATTTTGAATGCGCCTCTTTATACAAATCCGTCAGGTTATATAACAATTTTGGTTTCTTTTTTCTGGTACTCTCCTTAAACTCCGTTACGGTTAATGCTGTACCGACTAGTTTTGTCCCAAGCTTTTGCAAAGGAGCCGGATCTAATAACTGGTCTTCTGTCTTCATAACTGCCTCTAAGCCATTGTCTGTGATGAGTTTTAGATTATAGTAGGTTTGCTCTCTATAATTCTCTATAGCTACCTCACGTTGCCAAATCTCATGTAACAGACACATTTGCACACGCCCTGTTGCTAATAAAAATTGATTTTTAGCAAGTTTGGTTGTGCATCCCCTCGTTACATTGATTCCAAGAAGATAGTCCAGGTATTGCCTTGCTTTTGCGGAGTTTGCAAGTCCGTCATAGCGTTCCCCTGGTTCTAATCTATTCAAACCTGCCTCTAATTCGACTGGTTCATAAGAAGAAAGCCAAAGACGAGATTGCCTTTTATTTACGCCCGCATACTCATATATTTCACGATAAATCAGTTCACCTTCGCGATCCCCATCACAGGCGTTAGCCACATGATCTACGTCCTGACGATGCAACAGGTCTACTAAAATATTGATTTGTTCAACATAGTCAGGTTTCACCTTATACTCTGGTTCGACTAAAATTGGTAAATGCTCAAACTTAAATTCTTTGTATTTTTCATCTATTTCTTCTGGATGTTTTAGCTCTAATAAATGACCCGAACACCAACTAATAATATAATCCTGATTTTCAAAGTAGCCATAATACGGTTTACTACCCATATGTTTTTTTGCATTTCGAAAACGTGGTGATTTCAATAATTCGTATGCAACTTTCGGCTTTTCCGCAATAAATAATGTTTTCCCCATCGTCCATTCCTCCTCATGTATGTAAAAAGATTAGTTTTGACGCTTCATTTTTCGTAGTTTGAATCGTCTTATTGCACATTGTCCCATCCATATGCAAACATTCATTGTCACAACCACAAGCAACATACAGCCAGCAAATAACCACGGATTCATGACATCTTTCTCCACTCCCAATCCTTCTGGAGAAAGACATACATTTGTCTTTTTTCTGACAGTACCTCATGTGCAATTTGAATTTTTTCTTTCGGTAAAGAAATGAAAATCAATTCTTCTGCATCCTTCGTTTCTGCCCATACGCCCGTATAATCGATGTCTACAATCTCAACGATATTTACCATTCTTTTCTCCCCCTTCGTTGTTAAAAAGAAGAAGAGCACTGTTTTACAGTACTCTTCTTGCAATGTGTCTATTAGGAACGTTCCATTTCCGTTTCCTTTGGCTGCTCTTTCTTTTTCACACCTTTAAATTGATGAAAAAGTTGTGCGAATTTATTTTGGTTTTTCGGTTCTTTCTCCTGGCCAGATTCTTTTTTACTATTTTTATCATAATCTTGTTTTTCTTGATCTAAAGTTTTTTCCAGGTTAGTTAACTTTTCACGCTGAGAATCTGTTAGATTCAGCCCTTTTAATTCCTGAAGAGCTTCTTTTTTCAATCGATATACTTCAGGATAAGAATGTGTTTTCTCGAACTCTTTCATTTCTTTCACACGTTCTTCTCGACTCTTGGTATACGTTACTTCTTGTTGCCCTGGACGACCTTCCTTCTTCACTTCTTTTGAAACCTGTTCTTTGGAATCAGAGGACTTCTCTTTATCAATCCCCAGCATTGCCAATACTTCAGTCTTATACTGATCTTTATATTGTTCCTCCTCCCGGGAAGGAGCAATCTCTTCTAGTACTTGTTCCTTAAATGACTCTTTATAGGAATCTTTCGGATTTTCTTTTGGTGTCATTACCTTATCTTTTTTCTGTAATTGTTCTAAAGGCTCAAAAGACTGTTCTACATTATATTCCATCCTTTGAATGGATGTTTCAGCAATTACTCCTTGTTCAATTGCTGTTTTCCGTAATGTCGTATATTTGTCTTCTGTACGCATCACTCTCAGCATACTGTCTGTATTGTATTCATCTTCTTGTCTTTTAGCTTCTACAAATGATCGGTAGCGAGTTTCTAATTCTTTCGGTATATTTTTTACGATTTGATGTGTTTCTTTTTGCTTTTCTGTTTGCTCTTTTATTACATCAGAAAATGCCTTTTCCCCCTTTAATTGAAAAGAAGATTTCGACCAGTTCTCACCATCTATATCTTGTTCATATACTTTTACGATTCCACTATCATGATGAATATCAACTGTTACATCCCCTTGTCCCCAGTTCATCTCACTTGTAATAGAAGGGAAAGACAACCGCGTCATACCTGGTTCAACACCTCTTTCCACCTCATGCATATTCTCTTTTAGAAACCGCTCTTTTTCCTTTCCAGCCGTACTCATCGCATATTCATATAGTGCATGTTTTACATCTTCTTGTTTGACTTGTTCTTGTATATTCATCTTCCATTCCTCCTTAAAATAAAAAATCACTTTTCGCCCCCAACGATAAGTGATGGTATTCTTTCTTGATTCAATTGTTTAACTAAGCCATCTATCGTTCTAGTTCCACTTCTTGTTTCTTTTTCTTTGCAACATTTTGGAACTGCGTAAAATTCGCGAATGGTTCAAATTGTTTTTCTCGATCAACCACTTTAGATTCGGTTTGTTTTGTAGCCATAACTCCTTCTTTATTCAACTTTTCTTGCACTTTATGTTCTAATTGTGTGACAGACTCTTGTGTGATGAGTTCATTATCAATTGCTACATGTTTCGTCGCAAAATACCGTTCTTCCATTTGTACACGATGGATAATACTATCAATATCGTTTACTGTTTCATGAGATTGCGCTCGCTTAAACGATTCATATTTTCCACTCAATTCTTTTTCCATGGAAGCCGTAACATGTTTAGCTGTGTGCGGAAGTGGGTTTAATTTTTCTTCAAGAGAGCCAATCGGTGCATATCCTTCTTTTTTCATTTCTTTATATAATTCCACTTCTTTTTCACTAAACGCTGGATTCTTTTGCTCCTCTGCCTTATCGATTAAAACGCCATATCTTTCATCTTTTACAAGTTCATCTAAGCTCATCTGTGCATCCTTTTGATTTACAACAAATGATTGATTACCTTTACCATCAAAAATAGAATCTTGGACTTTTTCATATACATCTGGTCTTAAAATTTCATCCAAGGATACATTTTCTCGTTCACCGTACTTCTCCATTAACGAAACATATAAATCTTCACGATTCGATTTATCTGCATTCCATACTGACAAATAACTTATATCGTTTGTGACTGCATCCATCATGTGTATTCTTGCAACTTCCTCACCTTGTATATCCTTATCCAAGACTTCAATCGTTACCAAATGAGCCGGTGTTTCTTTCAAACTATCATGATCCATATCCTTTATATCCCCCATACTTTCCACCTCTTTCTCATGTATTTGTTCTTTCTCTTTTTCCAAAGTGTTTTCAATCGTTTCAATAAACTCAGTAGAAGTTTCATGTACTTCTTTTAGTAATTTGGATTTATCTTTTAACTCTTTGCCTTGCGTCCAGTTCGCTAAATAGCCTAATGAATACTCGCTTGTATCAATTCCAAAATAGGAAGAAACCGTATAAGCTGTCATCTCTGCTTGAAACTCTTTTTCAGGTGCTGAGTAATTCATGTGCGTTTCTGCTGTGTGAAGTTTGGCATGGGCTAGTTCATGAAGAAGCGTTTTTACATTTTGTAATTCACTATTCCTCGGATTCAAGGCAACCTCTTTCGTTAAGGTGTAGCTCACCCCCTTTGCGACCCCAAGTTCTTGTTTCGGCTCAATAATTTTTACACCGTTTTTTTCAGCAATAGCTTCCATCCCTTTGTATAAACTCTTGTAATCTCCTACATTTCCTTCTAGCCAACGATTCGGAAAGATACGGGGTAGATTTTCAGCTTTTGCGTTCGTCTGAGACACATCAAACACATATCCGACAGAGAAATATAAACGACCTGGTTTGACTTCTACCTTTTTAAATTCAATCTGTTTTTTCTCTTCTTTACTTGCCTTCGCAACAGGTTTCCAAGTTCCCGTTTTGTCTTTAAATTTTGCTGTTGTCCGGTTCGGAACAAGGATCTGTATCCCTTTCTCACCCTTATTAACCGAAAATCCTTTTTCTTTCCAAAAGGAAAAGGAACCCACGGCTTTGGATCCCTCAAATTGACTCTGTATTAATGCAATGTTAGATGGTGAATAGCGATAAAATTTTGCCATAAATGATAAATACTCTTTTAAATCTCCTGGCGAACGAAAGTAACCTTCTATACTTTTTTCCATCTTTTTCGTCAGTGCTTCTACCTTTTGTTTTTTCTCTTCAAATGAAACAGGGGAACGCTTTTTACTCATTGTTTTCCGCTCCCTTTGATGAAGCTTCTATTAATTCATCCATTGTTTCTTCATTCCATGTTTCTAAATCATTTGGAACACATATTTTCTTTGTTTTCATGTTGATGGGAATAAGTAAATCATTTTCTGGAAGCTCAATATAATCGAATAACTCTTGTTCTTCCTGCTCTGTTAAATGAATTGTAACTTCTTGATTGCCGACTTGAAATGTGACCTCTCTTTCGCCAATAAATTTTATAATTCCAATTTCAATGTCTTCGTGAAATAATAACATCTTCGCTTCTCCTTTTCTGATATAAGATACCTATCTTAATTCCTTGTTCTTCACTTTTGCGTTCCACTCTACCATGCTACCTATCCATACGAATGGAATTGTAATCACTGCGCAGTGTAACAAAAACAATGAATCCGTTACAACCTTTGTTACATATAAACAGAGTACCCCTACACCTACTATGCAACCTAACACCAATAAACGCACAAGTTGTTTCCATTCCTTTTCAATGACTAACATGCTGATTACTCCTACACAAATGATTAACAGAAAGACAGCAACCATACCTAACGAATTGGGCACGGTTACAATTGGTTCAATTCCTGAAGGTCCCATCTCTCATTCACTCCCTTATCAATTGATTTCATCAACAGGTACAAATATTGTTTCATTTTGTCCTCTGGACGCCTGATGATCTATCTTCTTTTGTCTTTTATGTGCAATTCTATCCTCCACTACTTTTCTTATATGCTTTGTCGCTTCTGTTTCTACGATATCAGTTGTACAAACTCCTTGATAATTTTCATGTTCATAAATCCCATTCATAAACTCAAGTAACATTTGCGTATTTTTATCTGCACTATTGGTACCAAGTCGAATTTTTGTCAGCTCTTCTTTTAATACTTCATGAAGATGTTTTGTCACAACTTCTGTAATATATCGAAGCGACCATTCTTGTTGTTTTGCTTGCTCATGATCTCTACACATTTTAGCAAGTGCTACACCGTTATATCGAATTTGATGTTCTTCCATATAAGCCCTAAAGTAATGATCTGTTTCTTCATCAATCGTAAATAACCGCTTTACCTCGTTTTCTTTCATCGTTCATATCCCCTCTCATTTTGTTGTTGAATATCTCTCTGAAGGCGCTCATAATAACGCTGGTTTTTCCAACTGTCATACTCACTTTTAAATGCGCCCTCCATCTTTTTAAGTGCATATTGCATCGAAACATTTTGCTGAAAGTTCTTTCGCTCTCTAGGCTTTCGGTCTAACATTTTATCAATGCGCTGTCGTTCCTTATCGTACGCTTTCATCTCTTGCAAAAATGCGTTTCCCATTCGTTTGTGAAGCTCTTCTATTTTATTTTCCTTATAATTCTCATATCGTTTCTTATCACCGGATCCTTCTCCATACGCTCGCTTTAACACATCCACTTCTTTGTCTAACTTTTGAAGAAACTGTTTATAATCTTCCTTATGATGCTTCTCAATATATTTTTGCGTTAACGTATCAAGATAAGGACGAAGGGGACGCAATGTATTGTAACTGTATTGCCATTGCCTTTTATCCTCTGGTAAGCGTTTATAAATGAACTGGAATAATGGTTTCAATTCTCGATTACGCCATGTGAATGTGGAATCTTCTTTCTTTTTTGCAACCATATTCTTTCGAATCAAATCGTTAATCTGTTTTTGTTCTTGCCCACGATCCATAATATTTTGAGCCACTTTCGCTTTCATCGCATCTAATGTTGTTTGTTTTCTTTTGCCACGGTCCCTCGTTGGATATGGCTCCACTGTTGCGATATGAATATGAATGTTATCTGTATTATAATGAATCGCTCCTGACCAAACCGCTGTATGTTCTAATCGTTCTCTTTTCAACATTTCTTTCATCGCTAAGCGGGTAACATCCATCAATTTTTTATCATCAACTGTTCGTGTTTTCGGGTCATATATGCCATGTTCTGCTAGCCACTGATTATCAAATGTGATCACATCTTGCCACATGATACTGTTATTCTTTTGGGCGAGCTGAAACATCGTTTTTAGGTCTTTCTTTTCCTTTTTATCCAAACTGTTACTCTGCTCTGTAAAAAGAGCTGAGGTTTTCTCAGAATTCCCCATGTAATCTTGGTACAGGGAGAACATTCTTTGATGTGCCTGCCCTTCTTTTTTTGCTTCTTCTCTGTCGATATATTCCACATAATCTTGAAAACTTTCTCCATCCGCTGTCACAAATTTAGAGACCGTTACAACCCCTGGTGTCACTGTTGCTTGTGAAGGACTTGTCGATTGACTCATGCCTCATCATCCTGTGTCATCATTTTTAAAAACGCATCCATCTCTCGTGCAACCTCAAAACATTTTTCCATCGCATAGATATTTTTTTCTATCAACTGTTGAAGATACAATTCACGATTTTGTTGTTCCTGATAAAACGCTAAGGTCTCTAGTTGACCTCTCAAGAATTTATCTCTTGAAAGCCCTTTTGCTTTTGCAATTTCATCAATTCGTTTCACCGCAACTGGATTCATATTTCGAACTCTTACCTCCATTTTCATTTCCTCCTCTAAATTCGGGATCTCCACTCAAAAAGAGAGGGAAGAGCATAAGGGGTTTTTGTTCCCACCTAGGGTGTGAAGCTAGGCAAAGCCTAGCGAAACCGTGGGAACAAGAAGAACTCCGAAAAGTCGAGTCGAGGTCGACTCAAATTCCCCTTTAGTTGAGTCACGGTCGACCCACTTTTCTGCATAGGTTGACTCGTGGTCGACTCAAAAACGACTAAAGTCGAGTCATGGTCGACCCGACTTTTTTCATAACCGCTCCGCATCTTTCGCCTTCTCATCTAATTTTTTAATCTTCTCTTTGATTTGTCCTTGCTCCCATTTATATAGTTCAACTTTCTCTTTTGACTGACTAATATTCGTTTCTTTTGAATTGATTTTCGCATCTGTTTCCATTTTTTCTGTTTCCGTTTGGTACTTAGAATCGTTCTTCCATTCCGTAATTTGCTCTTGCCACTGTGTTTGTTTGGATGCTTCTTGTTTCATCATTGCATCGTATTGTTTTACTTTTTCTTTTAACGTTTTTTGCTCAACCCCTATAAACACTTTCGCATAAGAGCCTTTATTTTTTTGTGAAATTCCTTCTTCTATATCCGTTTTGTTTTGATCGGAGAAGAGTGACTTTAAGAACGTTTGCTTGTCATCTTCTTTTGAAGATTCTTTTTCTTCTTCCGTCTTTTTCTCTATCTCTAGTGTCACATCTCGATTGTTTTTTTCAAACACATCAAGCGCAACTGCTTGCCATTTTCGGGATAACTCTTTCACTTGTACAACAATATTTTCATCATCTTGATATACAACTTTCACTGGTAATTGAAGATTTGGATTTGCTTTTTCTTGTGCTTGGAATTGATATTTTTCTCCATCTCCTCCCTCTACATGAAGAAACATTTCTATTGTACGAGAAGCCGGATCATACGCTCTTCTTTCCACTGTCATTGTTCGACTTCCAAATAACGCAACTGGCTTTTTTAGTTCTGTATGATAAACTGGTTCTTCGTAGGGAACATATAATTTCGAGGTAAAAAACAAGAAAAAACCGACCAATATAAATCCTACAATCAAACCATATATCCATGACTTTTTTCGTCTTAAATTCACACCACTATTTACAACTTCCATGTATCTAGCACCTCACTTTTTTAGGATGGAATGATTTGAACTGTTAGTTCTTCGACATTGGTTACTTGCCAATTCTCTTGATTTTTTTGTACCGTAACTTTCATCACATTTTTTGTTTTATCCGTTTTCCCTTGCGCTCCAATGGTCAATGTATTTTGAAATTCTGCAATGATTTCTACTTGAGAAGCACCAATTATATAAGACTGTAAATACAACTTCATATCAGATGGTTTGGATACATATGTTTCTTCCATTTCAAATGTATCTGTTGGATAAAAGAGCTGAAAAATTTCTTCCTTCATGAGTTTTTTTGCTTGTACTCTTCGCTCCTCATATCCTTGTTTTTCTCGATGAAACGACAACTGAATAAACTTTTCTACCGTTGAAAGATAAGCTTGTCGCTCTTGTTCCTGTTCCGAAGGAAGTGTTTCCTTCACTTTCTTTTTGAGCTCTTCATTTTCAGTTTGCAACACCTGCTTTTGAACTTTTAATCGTTTTAAATCTCCTATTTCATCGTTACGAGCGTACAGAAAGATGTTCAAAAAAGTAACGCCTGCAATCACAATCGCAAGCGTTATAAACCAAAATATTCTTTTATCCTTTTCAATCGGCTTACTCATTTTTTCCGCCTCCTTCACTTGCATTTGTTTATTTAGGATGACTATATTTTTTAATAGCGTCTCACATGCCCACTAAATACTTTACTCCAGTATGGGTTTGATAAATTTTCGATTGAAACACCCTTGTTTGTTTGACAACCAATGAAAGTATTCTGGTCAATTACAATGCCAACATGACCGTCATGTTTATACGTATCAAAGAAAATCACATCGCCAGCTTTCATTTCCATTGGTGAAATTTGTGTGCCAATTTTATTCAAGGTTTCTGTACTTACAGCCCCCATGGGACTTACATTCATCCCTACCTGTTCGAACGCCCAGCGTACAAAACTACTACAATCAAAGATGCCTCTTGCGATGTCATTTGTGTTCCGTCCGCCACCAAATACATAGGTAGAACGTCCTATCCATTGACGCCCCACATCAGCAACTTGTGAGCCGGAAGAACCGCCTCCTACGACACCTCCACCACCGTTAACAGGCACACCAGGCGTATAATATTTCAACACCGCATCAACATAGAGCGCGTCGCCATAGCACGCCCCATAGGGTATCATCTCTGGTCGTACACAACGATACATACCTGTATGTTTTACCTTTTGATATTGCTCTGCGGAGAATTGAATGGCTAATTCTTTTGTATATTTACCTCCGTGTTTTGCAATAAAGTCGAAGAATCCTGTTCCAAAGTTGTAGGCTTGTAAGGCTGTTTTAATATGATCCATATCACCTGGTCCCGTTACACCCGCTCGTTCTATCGCATGTTTAAATTCTTGTACACCAGCCCAAATAGAGTAGTCTGGATCTGTAATACAATTGGGCCCTTTACAAAACTTTGTATTGTAAGCTCCTTCGGAACTTTGCATCGGATCGAGTCCACGTCCGCCACTCTCCTGCATCATTTGACTAAGCATTAACGGGACGAACGCCTCGACACCGAATTGCTGGGCATACTTCCGAATTGTCGGTTCCCATTTCAATACTTCAGCCGAAACATTCGCCGTCCCTATACCACCTTGTGGGTATGTAATGTTTCCTTGTTTTTTATTCCCCTCCATTCCACCGATGAGTGTCATTGTAGCTCCTAATAGAATCGTTCCAAGGAGAAAAAGTAGACAAAGAGAAATGATAACGAGCCACTTTTTCGGAATGATTTTTAGTACAAGATGCATAAATTATGCCCCTCCTCCAAATAACGCTAACTCTTCTTCTGTCACATCGACTTTAAATAAAATATTCTTTACGGCACTGATACATAAGAGCACATCTCCTGTTGGTAAAAACGGTATTTCATTCAGTTCACTTGTACTGATTTGCCCCGCAAACACTCTTCGTAACATATCTAGATTGTTGCTATCTTGTTGCATAATAAATTTGTACTGCGTAAGTTCAAAGAGTGTCTTAATTTTTTCTACCGCGGCCACACTTGCATCCTCTGGTACAAAGTCTCGTATGGAATGACTCGCAAATACAATCCCTGCAAAATATTTACGTGCTTCTCGGCTAAACTTAATCGTAAAATCCACCGCATGTTGACTACGTTCACTTGTATTTATCAAATGATGTGCTTCATCCATAATAATGAGAAAACGCATTACGTCTTCAAATTTTAATTCCTTTCTGTCAAACGCTTTCCACTGCGGTTTTCCGTTTTCTAGCATCTCATCCCACATTAAGTTCATCACACTGAAAATCTGTGCTTGATAGATTTCTTCTTTTAAACTCATAAGATGGCGTAATGAAAAAAAGACGATTTGCTCTTTAGAGAAATCTTCTATCGTGGAAATACCGTTAAATAAATGTCCATAATTGTCTACTAAATTAATAAGGTTTAATTCAATCAGTTCTAACCGTTCCTTACGAGTCGGACTCACATTAGAACGGTAGATTCCTTTCTTTATATCTTCATATAATTCTGTACGAACAAAATGTAAATAATCGGAGAAAATCGGATATTCACTTGCTGGTAAGCTCGTAATACGATTGACAGCTTCCGATTCATCACTCCATAATTTCTTGGCCACATACATTTTACGCAGTAAATTCTCATACTCCTTAATCTCATCATCTTTTGCTTCTGGCGCAATAAAGCGATAAAAGATACTCATTTTAGATAAATGCTGGGTAAACGAACCTTCTTCAGTTTCAGCCGTCTTATACACTTGAAGCGGATTAATTTGTCCTTGTGACCCATCCAGTGCAAATTGTTTTCCATTATACTCTCGTACAATCTCTTCAAATTCACCTGTAATATCAAATCCTCTGATTTTATAACCCTTCATCGCATAATCACTCATGATTTTTTTCAGCAAGGTTGACTTACCAGCTCCCATTTTCCCGATTACAACCGCATTATAACTTTTTCGCTGTGCATCTTTATGAAACAAATCAAAAATGACACTCCCTTTTGTTTTGGTTGTGCCATAGTAAATACCGTATGGATCATTTAGGAATGTAAAGTGAAACGGGAATCCTCCAGCTAAAGAAAGAGCCGGCACTTCTTTTCCATTTCGTTTATTAATATATTGCTTTTGCATCTCAAAACTTGATGTGAGGGAAGCCCATTCATGTTCTTGTTCATTTAGGAATATGGCACCTCTAAAATTATAAGATTCTAGTGTTTCCATGACTTCTTTTGCTTGTTTTTCTAACTCCGCCATCGTTCTTGCCGAAATATAAATACGTAAATGAACTCGCTTCAGCACCTCTCCTTTGGATACTTGTTGATACAACTGTTCCAACTCTTTAAACTGTTGTTCCGCTTCAATTCGTTCAATATTTTCTTTTGCGTTCGCATGTCGAACGCTTTGTTCTGCCATTGATTTATTAATGGATTCAATCACTACTTTTCGGCTGTCACTTATAATATCTAACGTTGTAATTACATTCGGCATATTCATGATAGGTTCTAACCAAAAGTCATTTACTGTCGTTTGATACCCGTATACATGAATACAAGTTTGTAATCCATCTCCACCTTGCACATATAATTCTTTAAAGTGAATGCCCCCTTGCGGTTGAATCTGGGAAACTAATTCTTTATTAATTTGTTTCTTTTCTTTTTTCTCTTCTTTCTTTTTCTTTCTCTTCAAAAAATTTAGTACAGACACACCCATCACCTCTCCTTATTTTTTCGAACCAATTTTCGAGTTTTGATTATGCAATTTATATAGAATTTCTATTTTCTTTTCCTCTTCCATTTCTAATAATGGTATACATCGTTGCAAGTACCTTTTTGACGACTCGACCCGTTCTTTTACAACCAGTTCATTCTCACCATACACAAATAAAAAGTACTCCCGGTTTGTGCGCCCCCATTCTAAATATTGAAGTTCTTTCAATTTTTGTACGAGGAAACGTTCATATAATGGATTCTGACACGCTTCAATCTTCTTGAGTAGAAAACGTTGTTGCGGTTCTGTAGAAACAGGAAAATTCATAGATACAACTTTGATGGACTCTTGATATGATTGGTAATAGTGTGCGAGGTGGTAAATCGCAAATTCAGCTTCTTCCTCGTTCATGGAGTAAATATCAGTTCCCTGGATCTGCAAGATATCTACAAAACCTTGTTCTTCCCGGAATTCAAAAACGCCATTTTCAGTGATATCAATAATTGGAATAATCTCTGCAATACTCTTTTTTATATGAGGTGGTTTTTCTTGCTTTTTAGCTTTTTTTACTTTTTTCTCTTTTTCCTTTTTCCCTACTCTTCCCGAATCCTCGTCAATCTTCGCTGTTTTTTGTACAACCTCTTGCTTCTTATTTCCTAAATGTTGCATCATATTTTTCTTTGTTTTCTTCACCGGCACGACTTCTTCTCTCAAAGGAGAAACGAAAGGTTGCGTTTCTTTCTTTTCTTGAAATCCTTTTATTTTCACTACCTCGCCTGGTTTCTTTTCTTGTTTTAGTGGTTGGGGAGAAGGTTTGGTTTCGCTCTTCTTTTCTACCTGTCTATTCATTTCTTTTTCATTGAATAATGCCATCCCATTTCCTCCTTCAGTCTTGTTCCTGGTCAATTGCACAATACGTAGAACGCTTTCTGGCTAACGCAATAAACAATGCCTCAAACATCCGTTTTTGTGGATTTGTATTTGGACGAACAATCAAAATCACTCCTACTATCAACATAAAAATATAATATGGAATTTGAAACATGGGATGAATCAAAGGCTTCGTTGTCATGGTGAAAACCACAAGCCCAATAATAAACAGTAGATCAAATAAAAATAACGCTTTGTTAATCTTTAATTCCGTTCGTATTTCTTTCGGAATATTATAACTTGCCATTTACATTTCCTCCTTTTCAAACCGAAAAAAAGTAAGCATTCCTTGTATGCTTACTGTGCTCCACCCTATGCATCTTTTCTAGGATCTCTTTTTGGATTCTGATTTACATTTGGCTTCTGACTCTCGCCCTTATTTTGACCTTTGTTTCGTAAACTCTCCCCTGTATTTTGTCCAAGTTGATAAGAACGTTTTGTCTGTTGTACCGTTGGAGAATTATGAAAAGCATTGGAAAGGCGATCCTTTGCATATTGTCCAATTGTACGATTTTCTCTTTGCGGTGCTGGGATATCATTTGTAGAAGATGGCGCTGTATCTACTGGACGAGATGAACTTGAAGAGCTCTCACCACTTGATGGTGCTCCGCTATGACTTGGTTGAGATGATTCTGGTGCACTTGTTGGTATTCCGCTACTACCTGGTTGAGATGTTGCTGGTGTACTTGATGGCGCTCCGCTACCCCCAGGTTTACTTCCGCCTGGTGCACTTGTTGGCGCTCCACTACCTCCAGATTGCATTCCGCCGGATACATTCGCTGAAGAACCCTGCCCTTCATTTTTAACCTCTTTATCAAAACCAGACGATTTCATTTCATCTTGCAAGGACATTGCGCCACCGCCTGCCTCGCCTTGGGACGCTTGACTTTTTTCTGTTCCAGAACCTGATTGACCGGTTCCATTTGCCCCGCCATCGGCATTGCCTTGCTTTTCTTTCCCTTCTTTTCCATTCTCTTTACCTTGTTGTTCTTTGGCTTGCTTCTGCTCCTTTTGTTCACCACCATTTGTTTTCCCTGCATTTTTATATCCGTTTGCGATGCCGGCGGCACCCGCACCTGCTTGTAATGCACCATTACCTGTACTTTTTAACATGTTGCCAGCCTTCGACGCTATACCGCCGGTCGCTTTACTAAGTCCTTTTCCAAGTGCGTATCCACCTGCAACGATTCCCCAGCCATTTTTAAGTCCTGCATCAATACCAAAGATGCGTTCACAAATAACCGGACCATCTACGACCGCAAGACTTAAACAAACTAAAGCCAAGACGTAAGCAATCCCATTCATATTTTCATGAATATAATTCATACCGATGAGGTAAAGTTTTAATGAAATAAAGATCATAATCATAATTAAAAAAGAATTTAAGATATTAAGAAGAATATGCTTTGTCTTCTGTCCGTTTGCCACATCTGCCGGTGCAACTAAGTTTGCTAGAATGTAGCTGAAGGCTAGTTCAAAACACAATTTCCCAAGTTTGATCGCTGTAAATAACAGGGTCATACCAATGACAAATAGAGACGGAGCAATTTTCCAGAACTCCCAGTCCCATCGATAATATTTATCTGGCCAAAAATCAAACCAACCATTCTTCAAATCGATGAGCACTTCTTTTCCATCTGGTGCAATACTCATTTTCTTTTCTAAGATTCTTTTTCCATCACCTGATAAATCTGTATCTTTATCTATCTTAAAACCCTTATCTATTTTCTCTAAAATATCAATTCTTCTAATGTTCTCTTGTGGAATTTTATTAGGTTCTTTCAATTTTGTCGTTTTCCACTTTTCTATATCGAACTGTGCTACATCCGTGAGACCATCTTTTATAATTTTTTCACTTGTTGTTCCACTTCCTTTGAGATCCACCGCCTTAATCGCTTTATCTGTAAACTTATCTGCTTGCATCATAGCTGTACTCAGTAACACAATTACACCCATACTAATAAAAATGTTGACTGCAATTTGTTCTCGATTCGTTTTTCTATTAAATATCAATGTGTATCCAATATAAATCAGTGAAAAAGCAAATAGTACATACAAAATTGGTTGAAAATCTCGTACAAAAGACTGTACCTCTTCTGAAGCAAACAACGTTTTAACTAAAAGAATTTTATCTGTGATTCCTTCTAATGCATCTACCAGATATGACAATCCAATAATAATCATCCAACCAATCGAACGGAGTATATAATTGATAAAGCCACCAATTTCTAAATAATCATTAAACATCTTCAATATTTCTAAGACTTTTTCATCATTCATGATTTCACCTTCCTCTCTTACGCTCCGAATACTTCTTGTATGGTCATATCAAGATGCTCATCTACTTCATCTACCCGAATGACAATCGGTGCTTCACCGACTCCTCCTGGCTGTAAAAACACAACACCATTTGTAAGCCCAATCATCACTTCTTTTCCCGCTTTTACTTGTTTCCCGTAAACTTGCAAAATATGTTGTAAGGGATTGGTTACTTGCATCATACTTCCTCCTTCACGCCTTCTTTTTCTAGTAAACTATCCATAACTTCACCGTATTTCCCGTTAATCAGACGATAAATATTCTTATCAATTTCTCCTGTTGTCACTAATATCTTCAGCTCATCAATAAAGTTTTCCATTGTACTTGCTTGAATATCCGCTAATGATTTGTTCCATTGCCTCATACATTGTTTTTCAATGATGTTCCAAATGGAACGATGTGTTTCAAAGAATTCTTCTGCTGTTTTATGCTTCCAATTTTCTAAGGTAAGTGGCTCAAATGGACTAGACGGTTCTGATTCGTACACTGAACTCGGCTCAGATGCATACGCCTCTTCAGGAATCTCAATATCTTCATCAATATCCGCAAATTGTGGCTCCTCCGGATCCTCTTCTGAAGGAAGCGGAACTGGTTTTGGTTCAGATACTGCTACATTTAATTTTTGTTCCTCTGTTTGTTCAGGTGGTTCCTCTTCTTGTTTTGGGAAGAAGTCAATAATGAGGTCCCTTGGATTCACATATTCATGTAAAGAACGAATATCGATATCTAAAATCGATTGGTCTGTATCAAAATCATCCCATAAATATTCCCAGCGATATTTCATGACTGTTTTCCCACGATTTAGAATCGGAAACGGCTCTATCTTTTCAAAATTATTATCCCGACGCTTCATAAAGCGTATAATGGCGCTTTCTCCTTCTTGGAATCTCATTAACTCAGTTGGTGTTAATAATGGTTTTGTATCGATTCCTTCCGTTTTACTCTTATCAATAGACAATCCTTTTCCACTTCGAGACAACGAATTGATTGTTTGATTTCCTAACTTTTCGGATATTTCTTTAGCGGTTTCCTTATTCCCGGATTGAATATAGATTTGATTCCCGCAATTGTCTTGAATCGTTGTACTTGCGTCTCCGTATTTCATTTTTAATTGGGGAAGGGCTTGCACAATTAGGTTAAAGCGAATATTTCGACCTAAACAAACCGTAACGATATTCCCCATATCATCAATCGGTGGCATGTTACCAAATTCATCCAAAAGGAAAACTACTTCTCTATGACACTTCCCACCACGAGCTAAACCAGCATACTTAGATAGCACAAAATATAGCTGTCTAATAAAGATAGAAGCAATCACATGATTACTAGAATCGTAATCTGGAACGATCATAAAGACCGCAATTGGTTTTTCGAAAATAACAATGTTTTCAATTTGTAATCCATCTTGCTTCTCGGCAACTTTATATGTTGTTTCACCTGTATCCTTGTTAATCGTTTGAACTTCTACAATCATTTTCTTCTTTGTTTCGCTTTCCATTACATGGATACGTTGTCCCTTCTTTACTTTTTGCTTAAAGTTCAGTTCAAAACGTCCTTCTGTATCTGTTTTGATACTCTCTTTCGAACCATCCGGGAATATAATTTGTACCCGCACCCTTGGTGTTCCTTTTCCTTGTATGCTTTTCCCAAAGCCAATTCGCTTCAAATCGATATTATTACGGGATGTCATTTTTGCAATCCCTTCGAATGTAAAGATGGATAGTTTACTCATTGTTGTACTAAAAATACCACCTCGTGTTGTGCCACCTTTCGCAAAATTCGAAGTCGCATATTGCATTTTGGCTACACTATCAGCCGGAAGCATTTCAAAATATATATCTAATACATTTTTCGTATTTCCTTGTTTATCAATCACAATCTCTTTCGAACCAAGCTCTGATAACATATTAGCAACCGTGTACATACAAATTTTATCTTCTGTTTTTTCCTCTATACATTTATCTATAATCGCTAAAATTAATGCATTACATAAACTCATCGAACTATTATTCCAAAATGGATCTTTTACATTTGGATTGTAGTAAAGAGAGTAGGATAATGTATTACAAAGTGTTTGTGCTGTCGCTGTATCTCCTTGTTTGTAGGCATCTTTAATGAGTTGAAGCAAGTTATAACTCATGGACTCTAAAGGATTAATTAAATTTAAAACTTCAATATGGAAACCTCGTTGTTCCAACGTTTTTTTAGATGCTGCCAGCAATTCACCCTTCGGGTCATTCGCGATTATAGAGGGTTGTATTTCTGCACGAGAATACGCATCAATCGTTGGAAATACAAAGGTTTCCCCTTTACCAGACCTTGTTGTACCGATGATTAGGTTACTAACTGCACCATCATCAATTAATAATCGTCCTGCCTTTGCACTATCTTTTAATTTCTTAATTTCTCCCCATTTTTCCATCCCTTTTGCATCTATAACCCTTTTTGCTTGTTTTAAAATGGATTTGCATGAAACCACATCATAACGAGAAATGACAACGCCACCCTTTCCTTCATATCGTTCTGTTTTATCTGGAATGGCACGATATTG
The DNA here is from genome assembly GCF_040460055.1 of Bacillus cereus group sp. MG4. NCBI lineage: Bacteria > Bacillati > Bacillota > Bacilli > Caryophanales > Bacillaceae > Bacillus > Bacillus cereus group sp. MG4. Next base: position 31,968 of record NZ_JARVGZ010000004.1, read on the forward strand.
CTGTTTGACTTCATCTAAAGTCGCAAAACGGGAGGAGTCTTTTTGATTCTGATTCAAGTCTTTAAAGCTTGAGCGAATTTTATAAGTGAATTGCAATGTACATAAGCTCGCAATTAAGAATAAAATCAGATATAGGAAAAAAGGATGTTCAAAGGTATATAGATCCTCTATTCCAATATGAAAAGGTTTTGGATGTAATAAATCCGAAAAAGTTGTTTTCACTACTTCTACGATGATGTTTCCTAAAAAATTTGCGATAAGAAAGATTCCACTAAACAAAAAAGTACTCATCGGGATGAGTACTTTCCATTCAGCTAATTTATACTTGAGTGGCGCTTTTTGTTGCACATGCACGTTATCCCCTCCTGTTATGAAGTGACCTTTGTCAATAGTTTTTCAACCATAATATTTTTTCTTGATGGCATACAAAAGCTTCAGAAATAAGATCTATCGACAGTTAACCACTCTGTTATTCGTGGATTGGTTACCTCAGGTTAATGGTCCGTCGTTAGGCTCTTATAATCTTATTGCGTGGATCACATCTTTTCACATTCTAATAAATAGCTTGTTTATCAGAATTTCAGCTGCGCCAGAAAAGGAGGGACATAGATAGCCAGACCTGTAATTCACTATCTCTGAAGCTCACCTATGCCATCAATTGATACCTTTGGTCTCTAACAATGAATGAATCAACTTCATATCCCTTTTTGATTTTTTAAATTTTTCCTGTTTCTAACCCCCAGATAAAACACCCAAGTTCTCTTGCAACCGCTGTAATAGCAACATTTCTGGGTTTCCCTTGATACATCATTCGATGATATTTTCTTTGTAACCTTTCTACTGCCCGATCTGCATAGGAAATTACTTCGCTTCGTTGCCCTTTTTGTCTCGCTTTCACTCGTTTCGATTTTAATCCGATTGCTCCTTTTACCAATGCATTTGCACATTCTACAAGAGTAGACCTAACGGTCGAATTGCCTTGTTTTGTAATCGAACGTCGACTGATTTTTTCTCCACTAGAACTTTCGCTTGGCGTCAATCCTACATAAGTCATAAATGCTTTAGCCGTGGGAAAACGAGTGAAGTCTGCAATTTCCACATGAACAGTCATTGCCGATGTTGTATCTATACCTTTTAGGCATCTTAACTTTGCGATGGGTTCTTCGTATCTTTCACTATGAGATAATTCTTCTAGTCTCAGACTGAATCGCTCAATTTTATCAACTAGAACATCATACTGTAATAGATATTCATCTAACGTTTCTTTGAATAATCCTTGTAAATCAAGATTCTTTAACCATTTCATGTAAGCGATTGTCCAGCTTGATTTTCCTTCATACACATAGCCATGTCTTAAAAGGAATGCTTTTATCTGTTGTTTCATCTTCTTCAATGACGTTTTAAAATCACCTAGCATGCGGATATACTCTTTTACGGCAACATCCTCTTCTTCTGGAACATATACTTCTTTATAGGTGCCATTAGCTAAGTTAAGAGCAATCATTTTAGCATCAAATTTGTCATTCTTCACCATTTTATTTTTAGATGAACTGTACATGGTTGTTGGAGCTAAAATATCACAATCAATCCCATTTTGTTCAAGAAGATTATGAAGTGAATACCCTAAACAACCCGCCTCATATCCAGCTTTAATTTTTATATCTTCACCATATTTTGTTTTTAGTTTCTCAACGAATTTTTGTAACTACTCAGCTTCCTCACGGAGGCTTTTTTCATTTACTAGTCTGATATGTACTTTTTGTGTGAATACTAGATATATCATACAAGGAGGTGGTATTTATGTTGAAAAAACAAGAAATTCTAGCTGTCTATCAAAAGGGACCTCAAGCTATTTGCGATTTTGTTCATCAATTAGAAAGTCAAATACAGAATTTAAAAGAGCGTATAGAAGAATTAGAAAATCGTTCAAAAAAAAACTCTACAAATAGTCATAAACCACCCTCTACAGATGGTTTTCGTAAGCCTATTACAAAAAGTTTGCGAAAATCATCCCAGCGTCAAACCGGTGGCCAGTTGGGCCACAAAGGACATACTCTTGGTTTGACAGCGACTCCAGACCATACAATTACATATTCTCCTACCTATTGTACTTGTTGCTATACTTCTTTAGACCATGAGCCTGTAAAAGGATACCGCATTCGCCAAGTGTATGATTTACCACCTATCCAGATAGAAGTGACGGAACATAAAGTGGAACAAAAAGAATGCCCACATTGCCATTCTATTCAAGAATCCCAGTTTCCTTCTACTGTCTCTCGTCCTGTTCAATATGGTCCAAATATAAAAAGACTAATCCCCTATTTAACGCATTATCAGTGTCTTTCTTTAAAAAGAACAAAAGAATTCTTTCAAGATTGTTTTGGACATTCTATCAGTGAAGGAACGTTAGTCAATCATACAAACAGTTTTTCGGCTCAATTGCAGCCTTTTCTCCAAGAAGTAAAAGACCAGATCCTTCAGTCTTCTGTTGTCCATTTTGATGAAACCGGTATGCGTGTAGAAAATAAAACACAATGGTTACATACTGCCAGTACACCGGAGGTGACATTGCAACATATTCATCAAAAACGCGGAAAAGAAGCAATGGATGCTGGAGAAATCTTGCCGTCTTTTTCTGGAATCGCGATGCATGATGGTTGGAAATCATATGATGCGTATACAGATTGTCGTCACGTATTATGTAATGCCCACCTCTTACGAGATTTACAAGGAATTATAGATAGTACCGGAGAAAAATGGGCACAACAGATGCAGGAGTTTTTAACGCAAGCCTTAACGCTAAAAAAACAATACAAAGGACTCCTGCCAAAAGCAGAGCAAGAGAATCTGTCGACTGCCTATCAAGCTATATTAAAAGAAAAACAAGTATTTTCTTCAGAACCAAAAAAGAAAGGAAAACAGACGCCTGCTCAAAATTTATGGAATCGCTTCGTCAAATATGCTGACAGAATTCTAGCATTTTTAGAACATCCAGACATTCCATTTGATAACAATCAAGCAGAACGGGATATTCGAATGACGAAAGTCAAACAGAAAGTGTCTGGAACGTTTCGAAGTAAGAAAGGCGCAGAATCTTTTTGTCAGATACGAAGCTTTATAAGCACCATGAAAAAACAAAAACAATCTGTCTTACAAGCGATAGGTCAGGTTATAGAAACCGGAACGGTTCCTTGGAATTGCACGATTTCATAAGAGAAATTCTCGATTCGATCTAGATTCTTTCTCTTATGGGCATATTTTTTTTCATGTTTTCGAATTGGAAACATGTATTTAGCATGCTTTTTTGTCTGAGGAAGCTGAGTAGTTACGAATTTTTTTACGAGAGATACATTTGAAGCACATCGTGCTTCTCTTACAATTTCCCCAGTTGTTCCGTGCAATGCACATAAGCTAAAGCTTTCTTTGTGGACATCCATCCCAATATAGATTATATTTTCCATAGTGGCCTCCTATTATCATAGGGTATAACCCCATTCATGGTGTTTGTTTTCATTCATTATTATGGGTTAAAATCCCTGACTTGATAATTTAGGAGGTCACTTCATATTATCTTATCATCTTTTGTTTGTCTTTTTCCCAAATTTTATATATAGTGTCTTGGATCATTTTTTGAACCTCTACCGTGTAGAAAATAAACATCAGCACAATAAATCCCAACAAAAACATTACATACGTTACTATCATATCTGACCTCTTTTCTTCAAGTTACATTCCATTTCTTTGTAAAATTTCCATTGTGAGTACCCAATTCGCAGTAAACTTAATATAACAGGTACTACTAATAAAACAGCCATAAAAAGAGATAGAGAATGTATTTTCTGTTCTGCTACAAATGCAATACTAGCAATCAAACCAACTGCTATTACAATTGCTAATGGAATTTCTAATAACAATATTTTTTTCGTCAACTTTCTATCCATAATGAAACGTATTAACAGAACCATTAAGACATAAAACATACCAAAGAGAGTAATTCCATTGATTGTATGACCTTTTGTCCATTCATATCCAGAATCATTTACGCCCCACATGATATAAGTAATTCCTAATACGCCTAAAATAGTGTAAATTCCTAAACTTAACTTTCTCCCGTACGCTATCCATTTTTCCTCCTTTTTAGAAAATAAAAGAGCCAGTTGAAGGTTTAACCAGCTTGTGATCCGTTTTATTTATCATTCGTGTGCCAAAGTATTCTTTTCAGGTTGTGACGTCTGTTTTAAGGCTATTCTTGTTATTTGCAAACCAACTACAATACCTGTTACAAGGAAAAATAACGGATAAAAAGCTCCATCTTTGTATCCGAGAAAGAAACCGAAAGCAAGAAAACCGCCACAAACACCACTTAACATCAATGTCGATAATCCAAACAAATAGCTTACCTTAAGGATAGTCAATTTTTTATAGTCCTGACCCATTACTAGTACCCCTGTCATGAAACTAGCTCCAATCAAAAGAACTGTCATCAAAAGATACATATCTGCTCTCTCAAAAGCAATACTTGACTCTTGATACCAGGGCATCCAACTTCCTATCCCTTGATACCATGTAATTCCATGCCACCAACCAAACATCCCGACTATTAACAAATAAAGTAATCCTAAAAAATGAACATGATTACTACGAGCCAATTTCTTTATATGATCCATTCCAAATCCCCCTTTTCTATTCAAAATTCAAATTGCATGAAACATATATGACAAAATTTATTTTTTATTTTTGTTTAATGAATACTCTTTATATATTCCCAAGATACCAACTATTGTTAAAATAAGAATAGGGAATACAAACACAACTTCTATTGGCAACCAATCTATTTTGGGAATTGTTACAATTGGTTGTAATTCCATAACCTCTCCTCCATCTCTCATATTTCTATTTCTCCTATAAATTTCTATATAAAAAGAGCTGGTTGAATATCCAACCAGCTTGCTATCTTTTCTAAACGAAATCCTAATTTGTACTTAAAAAGTATTCATCGATTAAGCATAATGAATTGAGGAAATTTAATATCAATTTCTATTGGAGGTAATGTTTGAAAACTGGCTATGATTTTTGTGTTTGCCTCTTTCATTTGTTGTAAAAATGATAAAAAACCATTTACTTCTTCAGCAAATAAATAAAATGTGTCATCAATTATTACAAAGTCATGCTGTTTAGCTAAATCAATTATTTCTTTGCTCAATTCCACTTTCGGACAGGCCCGATCGCACAGGTTTATAACATTTAACTTATCTCCTTTAAACAATTCTTTAAGATCTTCATACTCACCAATAAAATCTAAAACCAGTACGTTATCCAACTTGATAGCAAGTTCTTTTAAAATTGTTGTTTTACCTGTAGCAATATCGCCAACAATCTTTAAATTTTCCTTTATGTTCAATATCTCATTTGTTTGAAACATGTTATATCCCCCTTATATCATTCTTTATACACAAGTTGGTTGAATTTTGTCTCCTTTTGTTTTCACTATATTTTCTTGATTCAATAGCTCCTGTACAATATCTTATTATTCTTCAAACGATATAGGGGTTAGTAATGTTTTTGCGACATCTAACATATCTGGAAACATTATGGTTAGAGAAATGAACGTCATCAGTAATATGCACGTACATACTTTCCGACTTCTTTTACGTACCCCATGAATAAAGAACAGCGATAACAAAACAAGCCATATAACTCCCAATATGTTCACCCTACTCTTTCCCTTCTATCATTAAACTAAAACGGATGATTTCGGTTTGTCTCCCCCATCTGTCGGCGGATCTACCGGAGGTTTTGGCTTATCTCCTCCATCTGTTGGCGGATCTACCGGAGGCTTCGGTTTGTCTCCTCCGTCCGTTGGCGGATCTACCGGAGGCTTCGGTTTGTCTCCTCCGTCCGTTGGCGGATCTACCGGAGGCTTCGGTTTGTCTCCCCCATCTGTTGGCGGATCTACCGGAGGCTTCGGTTTGTCTCCTCCGTCCGTTGGCGGATCTACCGGAGGCTTCGGTTTGTCTCCTCCGTCCGTTGGCGGATCTACCGGAGGCTTCGGTTTGTCTTCCCCATCTGTTGGCGGATCTACCGGAGGCTTCGGTTTGTCTCCTCCATCTGTCGGCGGATCTACTGGAGGCTTCGGTTTGTCTTCCCCATCTGTTGGCGGATCTACCGGAGGTTTTGGCTTATCTCCTCCATCTGTTGGCGGATCTACCGGAGGCTTCGGTTTGTCTCCTCCGTCTGTCGGCGGATCTACCGGAGGCTTCGGTTTGTCTCCCCCATCTGTTGGCGGGTCTACCGGAGGTTTTGGCTTATCTCCTCCATCTGTTGGCGGGTCTGGTAATGGAATAGAAGGTTTTTCTTCAATAACAGGCGGTTTTACATTTTCTTGTGGGATTACATCTCCGATGCTAGCTACTGTTGTATCTTTTATATTTCCAAATACAAGTTGATTACCTTTCGTTTCTGTTGGAATACTATTCGATGCAACAATCGCAACATCATCTGTATTCAAATGACTCGATTTTGACAACTCCTGGTCTAACATAGCCACGACACGAGATGTCGCTTCATCTGAATTTTTGATATGACTTGCAATCTGTTTATCTTTTTTGTTTAATTGTTGCTTTTCCATATGATCTAATACAAATGCTACATTTTTGTTAGACTCCTGACTCTTCACAGCATTTTCTGTCAAAGAAGCAAAATCCTTTTCTTCTAACTTTTCCGGCTCTTTCTTTTCTTCTTGTTTCTTTTTCTCATTTTCCACTTTTTTAGAAACAGATGCTTTTTTATCCGTCTTCTTACTTTGCTCTGAACCAAACAAGCTACATCCGGATAAAATCCCTACAGACAAAGAAGTCGCTGTAACCGTAAGTCCCATCTTTTTTAAAACATTTTTATAATCGATTGGCATTTCATTTCCTCCCTTAAATTTCCTTCAATACTTTATCGATGTTTTCAATCTTTTTCTTTTTCTCTTCATCTGGTACTGTTGATTGCTCCACTTCTTTCTTTTCTACTTCCTTCACTTGTTTCATCACATTCTTATTGCCCTGTGCTTTTGCAAAGATAAAGCAATCCTCATATTTTTTCAGTCTCAAATATGCATCTACAATGGATTGTTCCCGGCGACCATCTATACTCACCTTATCTTTTAGACGAACAACCTCTCCATCTTTTTTTGCCAACACTGCTTTTTCAAAGTCAATCACATCATTTTTGACTTGAATCTCATTTACTTTTTTCAAATTATCAATCGCTACATAATAGCTCACAACACTCTCAGCAAATTTCGGTTCATACTGTAAGGCCTTATTTGCTTTTCCGCTTAATAAGTAAGAGAATAAAACTGCTTTTTGACTCTCCTTATCTAGTTCTTTATAATCCAACTGCTCAAATTCTTGAATTGCCTTTGGATATTGCTGAATCGAAGCTTGTTGAAGTCCTTTAACTAAATGCGTATTGGGTTGAGTTGTTGCTTCAACTGGCTTAGATGGTACAGCATACAAGGAAAACACACTCACAGCTCCTACTACGATTCCTCCAATTGCTCCTCCGATTATTTGAAACAGATGTTTTTTGTTCCCTTTTCCCTCTTCTAAAGGAATATCTCCTTTGTCTTGTTGTTCCCCTTTCACTTTGGTTTTCTCTTCTGGTTCTTCTATTTCTTCTGGTGGAGCAATCTCTTGTAAAAATTCTTCGATATCTTGTTTCATGAGTTGTAAAAGTGCCTCTTTTTGCTTCTCTTGATCTTCACCCATTTCCATAGAAGAAAGTTTATTTTCTACATGTTCATACAAATGAGAAGCATAACCAGAACCCAGGGACAATGTCCCTGCATACATCTCTTCACTGTTTTGATCTAAAATGTGAAAATCTACATGGATAATATTTTGTTGTTCCTGTAACTCTTGTTCCAGTCGATAGGTAATCTTACAAGCATCCTGTAAGGACATCTTTTGAAAACTTTTAATCTCTGGTGTTGCGCTTTTGGTAAACATGACCTCTAACATAAGTAATTTCCCCCTCTCCTTTCTAACGCTTTATGGCATATAAAAAGAAGCTATACAAGTGCATAGCTTCTTTACCAAAACATATGTTGTTGTATCTTCACATCCAAAAGAACAGGATAGATCCAAACTTGATATTACTATTAATTCCTTCTGCCAATCCTTTTGCACCCATTACAATAATTAACCCTACAGCTGAACCAATAAACCAGCCTTTACTCTGGTGTCTTCCACGCTCACCACCCCAGATAAGGTAGTAACCACCGATACAAAATGCGATAGCTGCACTAATAATTCCTAAGCGTTGTGCCCAGGTTAAAACTGCTTCACCTGTACTAACTAAACTAGACATTCCATCTCCAGCACCTAAAATCAAGTTGTTTAATTTAAACATCTCTTACACTCTCCTTATATTTGTGTTATACAACTTCATTTGACTGAGAAAGTGTACCCGTACCTTCAGGTACCCTACTAGGTCCTTTCTCTTCTTCTACAAATAGAGTGAGCGCTTCTAAGATTAAGTCTTGATTTCCTTCAACGAACTGTTGATGTTGTGCGTGTAACCAATTTTGATAGCTTTCTCCTTTGACCTTCAGTAACTTTTCTACCAAATCTCTTGATTTTTTTAAATCTCTTTGTGTAACAGTTGGAATAGGCAATTTATCACACCGCCCTTCTATCCTCTTATTTGTCGATATACATTTCCTTCATATTTCGGACAAACACATCTAATTCTTTTTCTAAATCAGATGATTTGTATTTTTCAAAGGGAATTTCCTTTTTTAGTTCTCCTTTTTGATAATACGCTAATGTATCTGGTCTTTGTTTTACCCCATAATAAGATTGTCCTTTAGTTCCGTCATATCCAGGATGATAACTATTTAACTCCTTGCCACTTACAGTGTTCTTTTCAAAAACTGTTTTTACTTGATTTGTAAAGAAATCTCTTTGTTCTTTATCAAAAGAGTAAACTACAAATCCCGTTCCATCCTGTGACATGAATTTTTTAATTTCTTGAGGGCTTAATTCTTCAAGCTCTCCTTTCTTGCTATTAGAAAATACCAGTGTGGAACCAATCCCTAGAACGGCAACCAATGCAACGATAACGGCAATGATTTTTGATTTTTGAGTCATACTTTTGACCTCCCTATGTTATTAAACAAGCGATTTTGGAGTCTACTGAGAGTTCAGATTATTTCTCCACATCTGGTTATCATTATAGCAAGAATATTAGGAAAAAAATGAAAAATTACCATTTATGGCGGATATGGTAAACCCTATATTGGCATGCATATCAGAATCAATCCCGACTTAATCCTAATAAGCCCAATATTGCACAACGTTTTGGCATGTACGTAGAACCTTATATATCTACTGTTTTTGATGTTCACCGCTTCTTCAGAATGTCATTAAGGGATATTCCTCACGGCTAATACTCCGCACAGATCATTGATATATCGTATCTTGGTCACAAGTATGAGTTCTGATTTTTTACAACAGAACCCATAGACGAGTTTTACGTACCCACTCCTCGAACGATAATCGTATACCCAACTTTTTAAGTGACCATTTTAAAAAGGGGCACGCATGTGAATTTTTCAAAGGGCAATTGTGCTTTGATAAGGAAAAACTTTCGTTTTGAACGTCTATAAAAATAGTTGCGAAATTGTTGGTTTTTCCATTATCATCGGATAAAGCTATCTATCTCAGCACACTCCAAAACCGCTTGTTTGTTCTCAAAAATCGTTTTATTTCCGCCGTTGGCGCACGGTTGTCAATTCATCGCTTTGGTTTCTTCTTTTGGCAATTATTTTTTGCTTTTCATCCATGACTGAACGGACACGGTAATAGATCTCTGCGACCCTCTCAATGTTTCCTGTTGTATCTTCTACCGCTACCGCTCCTTTTAGCTGATACACTTTGCCATCGAATGTTTTGACACTTTGTGCACATGACGACGATATATCATAGAATGCAAGTCTTTGCTCTTTTCCCATGTCTATCGCCTCCTTCAAAGGGAAGGACTTGAAATCCCCCCTTTCACCTTGTATAGTTTTCTAGCCATCTATATATCATGAATGACTGTGAAATCCCGAAAATCTTATACGATTCTGTTTAATTCCCTAATACCCTGCCAATAAGACTGTACGGCTAATACTGCCTGTGCTTCAGATGAACACTTCGTAATTTCTGGTAAAAAACTTTTCCCTTTGTATTCAAATAGAGTTGCTTCTCGAAATGCATCTCTTTCATATTCTGCTATTTCTCGATGTATGAGATGTTGACCTTCGGTAATTTTTTCAATCAGATAATTGGATGGTTTTACTTTCATGTTTTGAAATTCTTCCGCATTTGCTTCCATCAATTTCATAAATTTTCTCCTTTCTGAAGTAAAAAGAGTATTTTTGAAAGGTAAGACTATACTAGAACTGTTGTCTGACACGATGTAACGATTCGTTTTGCCCCATGTTTTCCGTATATACGCTGTAAAACGGAATGAGATTCTACTACGATGGAAGTTCGAATATTATAGGTAGCACTTTCTTTTAAAAACTGCTCTATATGAGGGATAGGATAAAGATCAAATTGATAAAAAACGAGATGAATCGGTCGAATTTTCTTCTTTTCAGTTAGAAAGTGGAGAAAATGAGATAACGCCTCACCTCTATCTTCATACGTACTAGTAACCGTATCTATACTGACATACATGATCACTTTTTGATTATTTTCATAATCTAAGAACACTGTATCACTTAACAAATTGTGCTTTACAATGTGATATCCTTGCGCTAGCTTCTGTCGATGTGTATCTTCATACACTTGATTCGTTGGATCGAAAATAAAGATAAACTTTTGTTTAGCTTTCCTGACACCCTCAATCACTGTCCTATAAACTTCTTGAGAAGCTTTTGTCACATCCACACCCTTTTCTCCTCGATCAAAAATTCCAACCGCCTGTAGAAGCTCTGAGCACCTTCGAATCACTCCTAGCATGTCTATGTCTCCTTTCTTATTTCATTCTTTGAAACTTCTTACTCAATATTGAAACCAAAAATATTCCCGTTTCTTTTCCAGATTTCCATTCCTCATTACATGTTCATCTAATACCTCTAGCAATTTTGTAATGGTTCCTTCTCTTGTCTCATTCGCTGATAAAACCAAAACCTTAAAAATTTGATAGGCTGGATGACGTTGATCGAGCGAATCTGTTATTTCCGACAAGTACGTCTTCTGATTGTTGACCTTTTGTATGAACGCTCTGACCTGTTCTAAATCTAAGTAATACAAGTCCTTATGCCGTTGATCCAAATACAAAATACTACCTGCCAACAACTTTGTAGCGGATTCAATCCAAAAATCATATCGTTCTTTTGGTTTGACCACCGTTTGTGCGATTGAAATTGCTTGCATGAGATCTTCGGAAAGCCAATCACCCTTACGATGCATCTTTCCGTTTCCCAGTTTCCCTTCAATCCATGTATTTGAACGACTCCTAACCATTGGCTCCTTCAAAATAAATGGCTGTTTGGTTGTACCGATGTAGACTCCTGACATCTCATTTCATCCCCCTTCGGTTTCTTACACCTTGTTCCCTATCCAAAACACAATTGCCCAAATGGGAAGTGCAAGTATACATGCATTCCGACAGCCAACAAAAAAACCAAGCGGATTTTCATCTATTTCACTGAAATGAGCTTGGGTTTTCGTCATATTTTCTTGTCTCATCTTGCAATTCTCCCTTTCTTATTTGGAGTTATTGTGCTTTCTTACGATTTCTTACTGCGAATACAGCTCCCATTGCACCAAATGCGATACATGCAAGCCCGATCCATTTTATATATGGATTTTCCGCTTTACCGCCTGTTGTTGGAAGATGAGCTTCTACTTTCTTTGGTGCTTGTTCTGGTTGCACCTTCGTCACAATCGCTTGTGGCTGTTCCACCTGTGGAACGACCGGTTTTTCTGTTACTTTTGGTTGTTCCGGTGCCTGAGGTTGTGGTGTTTCTGGCTGTTCTGGTTTTTGTGGTTGCTCCGGTTGATGTGGTGTCTCTGGTGTTGGTGGCGTTGGTTTCTTCTCATCCTTCACCGTATGTTTAATAATCTGGCCATTTTCTTTAATCTCGAATGAGAAGGTTTCCTCATTGATTAAATACCCTTCTGGCGCGAGCGTTTCACGGTATGTGTACTTGCCATAAGGTAATATTGCAAATTTCGCAATGCCTTGTTCATTCGTTTTACCTTTGACTACTTCTTTTCCAGCCACATCATAGATAGTAAACTCAGCACCTGGCAATTTGTTATTACCATTCGCTACATCTACCTTTGTTATTTCTAAAGAGCCTATAATACCTTTATTTTTTGCGGTTAATTCTATTGTCTTCCCATTCTCAGAAATGTTAAAAGGAATTGGTTCTTTTGTAAGTACATAACCGGTTGGTGCTTGTTTTTCCACAAACACATATGATCCGAACGATAAATCATTTACTTGAATCAAACCATTTTTGTCAGTCTTGTGTTCACTGATTTTCTTTCCTTTACTGTCCTGAAGAATGAATGTTGCACCTTCTAGTTTTTTATCAGGATTTTCTCCGTCTACTTTGAGAAGTTGCACATTCCCTTTCACTTCTTTATTTTCAACAGTAAATGAAAGTGTTTTTCCTTGCTCTTTAATCTGGAATGGGTACTTCGTTTTATTAATAAGGTATCCTTCTACACCTTTCGTCTCCACAAAATAGTACTGCCCATATGGAAGATCCTTTACTTGAGCAATTCCTTGCTCATTTGTATTGGTTTTCGTAACTTCTTTTCCATCCGCTGTATATACCGTGAACTCTACCTTCGGAAGCACTTTTCCACTGTCACTTAGCTTTTTAATCTCGATGTTTCCTTTTACTTTCGTGTTCGCTACAGTGATTGTTGCCACCTCATCCGTTTTCACTTCAATCTTTTGCGGTTCGTTATTCAGTACATAACCAGTCGGTGCTTTTACTTCTTTCAGAGTATAATTTCCAATTTCTAAACCTGAAAGGCTTGCTGTACCTTGCTCATTTGTAGTCATTGTGCCAACTTTTTCGCTTGCACTATTCAAGACTTCAAATACAGCACCTTGTAGCAATTCTTTCTGCTCCCCTACTTTTACAACTTTTAATCCACCAAGGGATTTCCAATTTACGTGTAGATCAGCACTTACCTTTTCCTCATTTCTTTCTAATAAAACCGTTGCATCTTGTACTGTGTCAGTACCTTTATAAGCTACTGCATGCAACTTAGAAAGAGTTGAAGTTACTTTCAAGGAAAAGTCACCGCTCTGAGAGGATTTTGGTACAAGGATACGGAATTGTTCCCCTAGGTTAAATTGTTGTTTCTCTTCACCGTTTGCGGAAACAATTTTCGTTCCAGTTGGTGCACTTGTTAGTTGTACTGTAAATACACCGCTTTTCGCATTACTTTCTACTTGGTACAAGGTCGTTTCAAAGTACTCACCGTTTAACTTTGCTTCTTGATTATCTGTGGGTGTTACATTCATGAACATTTCTTGTGTTTCCTGGCTTGCATTTGCCCCATCAATAATTGATTTTACGGCTTTTGCAACATTCGCATTCTTATGCTGAACTTCACTAATGTCAATTTGACCTAATGATGCCCAAACACTGAGCTGGGTCGCGTAATGCGCCTCTTTCCAATCGGAAACACCTAATTCTTCAGGACTCTTTTGCGGATATCCATTTAGAAGAACTTTATATACAACATTGTCTGTACGTCCCATCTCTGGAAGATCTTCACCCCCAGGTGAACGAAGTCCATATGTAAGGCAATACGCAATTTGACCACTCTTATTCTTTAATAGTTCGGTCCGAAGGTCTTTGCCATACATGGGGCTATAACTCCAATTCATTTCGTATTTCTCATGATTGATGACTTCAGCACTTGCTTTCGTCAGTGGAAATACTAAATTCAAGACAACAAGAAGCGTACTCATGACAATGAGCAACACTTGATACGATCGTTTCAACATGCCTTAACAGCTCCCTCATATTATGCAGTTTTCAAAGGTCAATAATTCTGAACCATTAATTCTATTTGAATTAATGATTTTTTTTACTATAATAAATCTTATATGGTTACTTTGTATCTTTATCAAAATAAAAGTAACTATTTTTAGGTTATTCCCGAACTCGATAATACGTTGGTACAAAAAAGTACTCTACAGGCTTGTTGAAAAAAACGGAAATTTTTTCCGCTCGTTCAGCATTAACTCCGGACCTGCCCTTCTCTATAGAATGTAGCACTTGGGGACTAATGTTTAATATCTGAGAAATAAACTCTAATGAACAATTTTGGGCCTTTCTCTCGTATTTTAAAGACATTTCATAACCTCCTTTCGGTTATCCTTACGTGTATCATATATCACTTTTAAAGTTAAAACAACTACTTTTTTGTTTTTTATTGGGAGCTTTTTATTTTCTTATCACTTTTTAAGTTACAAGCCCTCTTCGGAGTTATAACAAATGTATATCCTACAAAAAAACGCACAACATATCATAAAATTAAGAGGGAGGAAAAATAAAAATGAGTATTTTTGGTGCACGTGTAAAAACATTAAGACTAGAAGCTGGATGGAGTATGAAACAGCTAGGTGAAAAAATAGGAGAAGTTAGTGGAACAAGTTTCGCTCAAACAACTGTTTCAAATTGGGAAAATAAAGGGGCTGAACCTCCATATAACGTTTTAATAGTTATAGCGAATCTTTTCCAGGTCAGTACAGATTATTTAGTTGGCAATACTCAAACCATTCAAGACAAGGGATTGTTTTTAGAAGAAAATCAAATAAACAAGGATATTAATATAAAGGAACAAGAAGTTGAACAAAGTCACGAGCCACCTTTTATGACAACAGATCTTTATGAAGATCTACTTGCATTGCCAATAAGCAAAAAAGAGCAATTAGAGAAGCAACTTCATGAATATACAGAATTTATTAACTATAAGTATGACAAATTACAAGAAGAATATATGAATTTTAGAAAATACATTCAATACGAAATTAAAGCCTCCAGTTCAAATTAACCGGAGGCTTTTCATAGGTTACATTCTTCTATTCTTACATTAACGATTGATATCTCATAATAATAGTTATACAATAGGACATATAAAGAAATATAACCTTATTAAAGTTACTAAAAATAAAAAATAAAAAACAAAAAAATAAACCCTACCACAACCTATTTTTAATTGGCAAATCACTTTGGCCGGTGAACCAATTAAAAACTCAATCAGAGTAGGGGGCTTATTTATAATTATGTTTTCTACATATTTATTATAGCATGTAAAAAATATAATGTGAATAAAAACCTCTACTTTTCCAGCATTTTTCTGTTTCTTTGTGGTGGAAAAAATAGGAGGTTTTTTCTGTGTTATTAAACAACTTTTTGCTTAGTCGCGCAAAAGCTGAATTAAGTCCTCGAATTAAACATTTACCCAAAACACCGGGAACTATTAATCAATCAATCAAGAAAGTTACTACTTATATTGATAATATTGTCCATGATGAATATGAAGGTGTTACCACAAAAGATTACCTTACCAAAAGACAATTTGAAGCCTTTGAGACTATCTTATCTTATTTGGTACAAGAAGGTTATGCCCAAGTAAGGCAAGAACACATTTGTAAAAAATCGGGGATTTCTAAACCCATTATTAATTACGTGTTGAATTGGCTGCAAGATTTAGGAGTATGCCAACAAATAAAGGTAAGACGGCACGGAAAGATTGCTCCTTCCGTTTACATCTTGACTATACATAACAATTATTTAAAAATTATTGAATACTTCAAGGTAAAATGGGCTTTAGCTATTGATATATGCTCTACTTTTACAGAGTTTTTAAAGAAGAAAATTTCTCAAGAAAAAAGTAAACCTGAAAAGGAAAACCAAATATCTGTTTCCTCTAATGGATTAGATATTTTTGATATTAAAACAGAGCGAGAAGAAGATTTAAACACTTACTTAAGTGAAGATCAGAAAAGAGCTTACCACCATATAATGAGTCAACGTGTAACAAATTTAACTGAAAAAGATGCTTATGTTATTGCTTTAAGATTGCCACCAGATTTAAATAACTTAGAAACGTCTGGTGCGTGGGCTTTTGAAGAATCTGTTAAATGGTTCAGAGATAACAAAGCTGATTATAGCGCTCCTGCTCATTTTATGACAATGTTTAGTGAGAAATTAAAGTTTTATCAAAAACAAAGAATAATTGAATCTCAAAAACGTCTTGCGAAAACGGGGATAGAAAAAAAGAATAATAGTACAATCCCATTCGATTTATTCAAAAAAATGCTTATTCCGAACCTGTAAACCTTATTTTCAAAAAAATAATTATCATTTAGCCTTGCTTGAAAAAATCACACATAGCAAGGCTATTTGTCATGTCTTTATTAATCCTCCACTTTCTTTAAGTTTCTTCAAGCACTTAAAGAAAAAAACAACCACATTTTTTACTAGAATTTTCATATTCCGCTTAAAATTCTAGTAAAAAAAGCCTTCCCTTTTAAAAATGAATACCCCCTAATTTACCCACATTTTAACCTAGAAATTTACTAAGCTATATTTCTAAATCGCTTGTGAGAGTAAGCATCAAAGGCTGTATTTTATTTCTAATGTTTTTATTGGTTTTACTTTTTTAAAACAAGATTTAATAAATAAAGTAATTTCATATTTAATTTGTATTTTAAAAAGTGAATTTTGTCACTCCTTAGGGAGGAAATACTTTTTACTGATAATAATTAAAGCAAGCTAAAATAAGCTAAAGAGATTCCCTATAAATTTACAATTTAAAACATATTACAAACTCATTTATTGAGATTTTGTGAAAAGGCTTACGTTTTAATTTTAAATAGCAATTTTTAACGAAGTTTAGGGATTCGCTTTATATAGAAAAAAATAAAATTATAGGATTTTTAACAATTAATGTGGAAGCGTTCTATATAAAAAATAAAGGAGGGCGAACAGTTGCAAGAACGCTCATTTTGGACAAAAGATGTTGCCGAACGCTTAGAAATAGGTACAAGTACGCTTAGGAAATGGTGTATAGCTTTAGAACAGGAACAATATTCTTTTGTAAAAGGTGCAAAAAATAGTCGTGCTTTTGTTCAAAAGGATATTAAAGTACTAGAACAGATGAAAAAGCTGATCCAAGAGGCTGGAATGAGTATTGAAGGAGCCGTGAAGGTTGTTTTATCTGTTCCTTTTGCTGAAGTTGAAACAGATAATGATTTAGAGGATGGTAATAGAACGCCTAGCGTTCTTTCAGAGAACGTAATGAATTTACCTAAAGAATTTATAGAACAATTACTTCAAGAACAGATATTACTAAAAGAGAAAATTCAACAGCTCGAACGTATTGAAATCATGAATGCCGAACGGTTAGAACGCATGGAGAACAGATACAATGAACGGGATAATTTGCTATTAACACATGTTAGAGAGATACAAGAAACTAAACAACTTTTAGTAGCATCTCAAAACAAACAAAAAGAAAAAAAGTGGTGGGAATTTTGGAAATAACACATTTAAAATAAATTATTTTAAATTAGAATAAATTAGGGTGGATATATTAGATAATCTTTTTTGAAGTTACACCCGAATTATAAATTGTTTTAAATGAAAATAAATCACCTTAAATTAAAATGATTTATTTTCATTTATTTATGTTGATTTTTCTGGTTAATTATAGTAAAATGTAATTAAGGTAAATTGAAATGATTTAAAATAAATTTTTTTCAATAAGAAAGGGGTAATATAAATGAAATTCAATTATTTTGTAGAAGATGACAATGGGAATTCCGAGAAGAAGATTACAATTAATGGAGAAATGATAAAATTTCCAAACACATATAGTTATGTGTATAAAGAGCCTGTTCCGCAAGATAAAAAAATTGAAGAATTAGTGCATGGATTAATTCATAATATGGATGTTACTGTTAATTCATCAGCTTTGAAAGGTCAAGTAGCTCAAAGGGTGTTTGTAGGAGAACGTGCCATTCGTTCTGGTGAAGATCTTCAGAATCTTAACATTAAATCAAACCGTGGTAAGCATAGACAAGATACTACAATTATGACAACAGTTAGTGCAATTGCTTGTCGTTCGGTTCAAGATATGTTTAAAAATCAAAACTCAATAGAAGAAGGCACAAATATAGAAGCAATTGTTTCTATGGTTACAGCTTTACCAGCTAGTGAATGGACAAAAGAAAAAGCAAAACAACTCTCTGAAAGGTTTACAAATAGTAGTCACCATGTAACGGTAACTGTAGGTGATTTGAGAGTTTATGCAACTTTGAAATTTGAAAAAGTAATTGTTGTACAAGAAGGGACTATTGCCCTATTTGCTTTAATCGAGGATGGTAATGGGAAATATAGAAATGATGACATATTTAATGAGTTTAAAGAAACTTATGATATGAAAGATATAACGGGTGAATACTTCCAAGAAAAACGTCTTCTACACATAGACATTGGTGACGGAACAACAGAATATGTTGTTACAAAAGGCTATGATTATGATAATGATCACAGTTCGGGAGAAAGACATGGTATAGGTCATGCGATTGAACGTGCTAAAAAAGATTTCGAAGATGAATGGGGTTTTGCTATACAAAGACAAGAGTTTGCCGGATATCTAAAAGAAGAGCATCCTAAATATTATGAAGATGCTAAAAAGTTCTTAGCAAGAGCTAAATTTAATTTAGCTGATGAAGTATTAGATACTGCGGAAACTAAATTACAAGATTTAAAATATGACGTAGAAGTCGTGGTTGTCTATGGCGGTGGAAGTATCCAATTAAAAGAAAATCTTTTCGAAGATCTAAAAGAAATTTGTGATTCTAAAAAAATTAAAATATTATGGATTAATGCTAAGAACGCAACGGAAATGAATGTTAAAGGCATGACAGTATTTAGTTCAATTGCATTTCAAAAAGAACAAGTAAAATAGGTGATTATGATGGCTAAACCAAAAGCGATTCAAATTCCATTATCGGAGAAAATGCGTCAAAGATGTCCAGAACTATTTGTTTGGATAGAATCACAGGAAAACCCTAATGAAGCTACAAGAAAGGTGTTAGAACATTTTATAGCGTTATACGGGACACAAAGTGTCGATAACGAAGAGATTAAGCTTGGAATGGCTAAAGACTTGTTAAGTGCAAAAGGCATGCTACAAGGAGATATCCCAAGAGGTTTACCTTCCAAATCACCTTTAACGTACAAACAGCCAGAAGAGGGTAATGTAATTGAAGAAGTTAAAAGCCCAATAGTAACTGCAAATGAAGATAATCAGCCAAAAAATATTCATATTGAAAAATCGAAAGAAAAAACTCAAGAAGATCCAGTAAATAAGCCTATAGAAAGAAATATAGATATGAACAAGTGGACGAATTAATAATTTTCTAAAATGAATTTTAAAAGTTACATTTTTATGAGAAGAAGCAAAAAACAACAAGATGCATAATGACATGAGGGAGTGCTTACTTATTAGAGAAGGCACTCCATTTTTGTATTTTTGATAAGGAAGGATGAACATATATGGGAGTTCCAATAGTTAAGCAAAAACAATTTTTAAGGGTTTTAAAGTCTTCAGGGTATTATATAGCGATTATTGGAGTTGTATTCAGTGCATTATATTTGTTGAAATTTGTTATTTTACAGATATTAGGATCTTTACTAATTATAGCTTTTTTAGCACTTGGTTTCTATTTTTTGGGGTATGTGTTAATCGGTGTTTTTAGTTTGCTAATTATTGTAGGAAGTGTTATATGTACATTGAGTCTTTTGGTTTATTTTCTTGCGTAGTATCAGAATCCGAAGAAGGAGAAAGGGGAAGTAGCATCATTGAATTTGTAATGATACTACTTCCCTTCTCATCAATAATATTCTTAGCCAGTGTTGCCATCTGCATAACTTACGGTTGTATATTTTGCCTGCTGTGAGTTTTCTGTCATAGGAGAATGCAAACCTAGAGCCATAATTCCCATTGTCATAATCCCCATTAAAATGATCTTCATTTTTTTCATGTTATTTTAGAATCTCCTTTCCGAAATTTTTTTCTTTTGCTTCATAACTTAAAAAGAAATATGTACTAGCTTTTTCAAAGTTTGCTTCAGCATGAAATTTTACAGCTAATAGTTCACTGTATTCTTGTACATACGTCCATAAGTTTTCTCTTTTAAAGTAGTCCATTCCTGCTAATATTTCTTTTTCTAAATATTCTGTTGAATCATTTTTGCATATTCTCTTCATAATCTTAAAACGATATTGATATTCATTGAATCCTAATGATTCAGAAATTTGTAAACCTTCTTGAATAAGTTCAAGTGCAATTTCTGTTTCTTTTAAATTAATTCTTTGTTTAGCCTCAACAAAGAGGGCTTTATAATTTCCCGGCATTTTTTGATTTACTTCTGATAAATATCTTATAGCTAAACTGGATTGTTTTTGTTCTGCATACATTAATCCTATATTCTGACGACTAATTAAAATATCACGCTCACTACCAAAATTGCGGAATAAATCTATGGCTGAAATAAAATATTCCTCTGCTAATTTATATTCTTTCAAGTGAGTACAAGCTAATCCTAAAAGGTTGTCACAATAGGCTATTTTTAGTTCGCAATCGTTATTTTTTAAGAAAATCTCCTTTGCAATTGTAACATATTTTGTAGCCAAAAGCGCCTGGTAAATGTGGTAATGGAATATAGCTAAATTATAGTAAAACTCGGCTTTTTCAAGCTCATCAGGAATATGTATAAGTAAAGATTCTGCTTTGGTATAGTGTTCTTCAGCCAAAGTATAACTACCAATCGCTTTCGAGTGAATAGCTTTGAAAAAGTGATAATAGTATGCTAAGAAGTCTTCTTTTGGGGTTTCAAAAGTTTCAATCATATCAAAACTTTTTTTAGAAATATTTAAATTATTAATCAGATAATCGCATCGAAAATCTAAAAGTGAATAATAAAAAAGTAAACTTTGGTTGTTTTTTAAGTTATCAAGCTGTTTTTCAATTTCTTTTTTTGAATGTATAGATTTTTCTCTGTCCCGTGCACGAATCTGTAAATACCATTGATTTAGTAATTCCGTAAGTTGTTCATTACCTTTTAATTGAACGTTCATATAATCCTCCCCATCATCCCGCAATAAAGGGAATATTCTTATAATATATAATAGCAGATAACAAAATCGTCCATCTTGTTAAGATGTATTTTTCAATATTATTTTGAATATTTAGAATTATATATTAATTATAGTGGAGTGTTTAGTGAATGTGAACAAAATAATATGAATATATATTTTTCTCCTTTATAGTATAACATTTACAATCTTTCAATCATTCATGCAATTTTGCATTTCGTTGTCCTGGAATATAATGAAATACAAAAAGTTATATGAAGAATATCTTATTTTTAGGATGTTCATTGTTTTAAGAGGATTCTTTTGTTATGAAAGTACCTTTTTTGTTTGTCCTTTTTCGGGTACAAATTCAAAAATGTTTATTGTAAACATATGTATTTAGTGTAGTTGGAATTTAATAAGGAAGGTGACATGGATGAGTCAATATCAGATGTTGTATAATACCCCTTATTTGTATTCTTCACAGACTTTGAAGGGAATGTACAAAAACACCAAAAAGGGAGAAGACATATGTGCAATACAAGAGCATATGCTACGCCATGAAGTATACCTGGACCGACAGTACCGAGGATATTATTATTTAAGTCAAAAAATAGAAGAAGAGCTATATGGTGATGAACACGCATTGTCTTGGAATGAACTATTAGAAGATTATCAACTATATAGAAATCGCCAAGGGAATTTGTCTATTAAACCGAAAGGATGGGGCTAACATGACAATCATTGGAGAATTAGGGGTTGTTTATGGTGTGACCGGAGCTTCAGTTTTGGGGATTAAATTACTGAAAAAGAAAGGTCTTTACCTTCCAGGGTGGTTGCTACGTGCGGGTCTTAAATGTTTGTTAATAGGGAGTGTTTGGTACGTTCTAATGGATATACTAGATGTATTTCTACGTTAGTATTACATCTGGTAGTTGAAAATGATTATAATAGCGCATCTTAAACGTTTTTTCTAAGCTTCCATACAGGCTCAACTACCTTAAGGAGGTATGGAGGGAATGCTGTCACTTTTATTAATTCCAGCATCCTTTATAACAGTAGCTTACTTTTACAAAAGTAAAGGAATGAGTGATAAGAAAAAAATTGCAACGTTTTTTGAAATTGCAAAGATATGTGTTCAGCATAAAGGTGAATTACAATACCCTATTTTTATAAAAGAAATAGAAGATGACATAAGTATGAATTATGTTTACAAGTTACCACTCGGCGTGCCAAGTCAACTTATCAAAAAATTAGCTGAAGTATTAGAAGAAGGACTATATAAACCTGTTAAAATATCGTTTCATCAAAGAGAGCTTCATATTCGTGTATTTAAGCAACAAATACCTGAAATGTGGAATTGGTCTAAGGATCTGTTAAAAGAGCACACATGGAGAGTTATGATGGGGAAATCATTAGATAAACACATATATCATGATTTCGAGAAAACACCGCATATGTGCGTGGCGGGTATGACTCGGTTTGGAAAGACAGTATTCCTGAAAAATGTGATGACGAGTTTAATTTTACAACAACCTCAACACGTGAATTTTTTTATTATAGATCTGAAGGAAGGTCTAGAATTTAGTCCTTACAAAGAACTGTCTCAAGTAGTAGAAGTAGCTGAAAATCCGGAACAGGCGTTAGAGATGTTGGTGAAAGTACGTGAAAAGATGGTAAAACAGATTGAAATGATGAAGAAGTCCTATTTTACCAATATCATAGATACGGCCATAAAAAAACGTTGCTTCATCATAGTAGATGAAGGAGCAAATCTTTGTCCTACACAAGGATTACCTAAAAAACAACGGGATGTATTATTTATGTGCCAGGAGATGTTATCTGAAATCGCAAGAATCGGAGGTGGTTTGGGATTCCGGCTCATATTTTGTACGCAATATCCTACTTCGGATACTTTGCCAAGACAGATCAAACAAAATGCTGATGCAAAGCTTGGTTTTCGATTACCAACAGCGGTTGCTTCACAAGTCGCTTTGGATGAACCAGGTCTTGAGGATCTGCCTTCCCTTCCAGGAAGAGCATTGTTTAAAACAGATCGTACAGAAGAAATTCAAGTACCTTATTTGAAGGATAAAGACATGTGGAATTTACTGAAGCAATACAAGGTGGTGAAACGTAATGAGACATCAAACACTCAAACAGAAAGCGAGACAAATCGAGATTTTATCCACTTTGAGTAAGTTGGATTTTGCAACTAGGAGGCAATTGCAAGCCATCCACTGTCTAGGGAGTATTCGAAATGCAAATCGTGTATTAAAGGATCTACATTCATATTGTCACATTACAAAAATGGCTCGGGAACACGTATATTATTTAAACAAAAAGGGACGGGATTTATTAGGTATTACAAAGGAAGTAAAGAAAAGTAGTCAATTACAGCATATATTAATGCGAAACGAAAGCTGGATGTGGCTTGGGTTTCCAGAATGGAAAACAGAAAGGCCTATCGAGTTTTCAATCAATGGTCAACGGCATCAAATCATTCCTGACGCAATGTATTTTGAGGGGAATGTTCCCCATTTCGTTGAAATAGATCGTATGCAACATATGAAGGCAAACGAGCATAAAATACAGTTATATGGCCATATAACGGATATCTATAAAAGACAGAATGCTATTGTTCCAGTAATTATCTTTTTTACATTATCAAACTATCGGCAATCTAAATTAGAGCAATACGCTATAAAGCAAAATGTATTTATGAGAACATTTGTGATGGAAGATGTTTTTAGTTAATTCATGTCCAAAAATCAGTAGAATCTACACTTTTTCCAGTTAAGTTCCTTAAAGCTTTTATAATGCGATTTGAATTCTTAGTTGTCGGTGATACGCTGTCCAAACTACACAATCGACTGACAGTAGAACGAGTTACACCACTTTTTGAAGAGAGTTCTTCTTGTGTAATTTTATGTCTATCTAAAAAGCGCCCTAAAGCTGATCTAGGTTTAGAATACCAATTCATCAAATTCACTTCCTTATGTGTTTTACTTATAGTTTGTCCAATAATCCCATTTTTTAAAAGTCACTGAAAATAGGAATTTTATTAATAGTTGAGCATAATATTGAATAAGAAATAAAAATAAAAAAATATGTAATAATTTTGTGGAATCTAGCATTCATATAAGTAGCTACAAGTTGCTGATACACTATTCTAATGGCAACTTGTTGCAAAGGGTATGCTAACAAAATAAAAAGCTTAAACCCGTTGATATATAAGGGTTTAAGCTTTTCTATGTTTTGAATGTTAAACATTATATGATTTTTAGAATGAAAGTTTAAAAGTAATTTGAGTCGAAAGACAAAGAATAGTATGTTTTGATTTTTTACTAAACAAATATAAAATTTCACGTACCATATTAGGAGTAAAAATGAAATTTTGACATCAGAAGAAGCAAGGAAAGTATTAATTATTTCGAAGCAACGTATGTCTCAATTGTTAGCGGAAAGTCGGATTATTCCTATTTCTAAAGTTGGACAGGTGAATTTGTACTGGCGTAAAGATGTTGATCTCTTAAAACAAGAATTGGTTCGATCAAGAAAAAAATATAGACCTCAACACCCATCTGAGTAAGTAAGAGAACGTCAAAAAGTCCTCTCCGCCTTGGACAGCAAATCGAGGACTTTTCATAAAAACATTTTCAATTTAGAAAGGATGAGGGAACAATGTTCAACACTTTAAAAATTAAAAATGATGAGGTTATTATAACACAAAATTCTCCAGTAGAAAAAGATAGTACAGGTATCAAACAGGTGATTACTACACATTACCATGCGGTATGTGAATGGTTTGGAATTGATGGTCGTGTAGAATCACAAATTTACTTTTTCGGGGTATTTATTGTACCTATCATTCTATTTGTAACAGTATATGTAATTGGTGGTATCTGTTATGGTTTCTAAAATCATACTGGATGATACAACAAGTTCAAACATACTTGCCTCCCTTACTGAAAAACAAAAAAATTTCCTCGAACAATATGTGAAACGTGGCAAAAAAACTGCTTTTGCTAATGTCATGGCTTTAGACAAAGGAATTGTGCTTCCGAATCATGCAACGGACGCTGAAATTCAGAGCATTTTAGATGAATGGGTATTAATAGAATACATTGATAATGGCGAAAGAAATGCCAATACACCTTGTGAATGCGGTAGACCACTTCGTTATCAATATATCGTACAGCATCAAACTACAAAAGAAACCAGACGGTTTGGTATTACTCATTTTGCGGAACACACAGGACTTCCAGCGCACATCGTCAAACAAATCAAAGATGGATTTGCAGCTATTGATTATGGGCGTGACGAGCTATTTGTGAAGCTACAGAATAATTGGTGTTTAGAAGATGAGTTGTCCTATCTTCCAGAGAGATTTTCCTTTCCGGCAGACATACATCAACAATTAGATGCGGGGTTACCACTTCTAGATACACAATTCAAACGGTTAAGAAAAGAAATATCTATATTTTTGCAAGAATTGCATACACCACCTAGATCACTTGAATCAGTACACGACATAGGGACGAAGCAAGACAGTGATCAAATTTCTCTAGATTTGTTTCAAGAAGGAAACAATCGTTCCACTGAAAACCAGGTGAAACCTTCATTTGAATTTATGCATACACATCAAGAAACAATATTACATTATCTTCAAAAAGGGGTGTCTAGTGCATGGGTACTATGTGAGTTATTAATGAAAGAGCATGATGCTCCGAAAGACAGATATACCACAAGAAAGCCAAGAATGTATGTCTCTGTATGTAAGTACTTAGATGAATTGGTGAAGCAAGGGATTATTAGATTGGTAGAAATTGATGGGAAATTAGATCGAATGTATCAGTGGATAGGGATTTCCAAAGCTTATAAAGCTACAAAACTAATGACCGTATAACGAAAGGGGAAAATACTTATGAAGCAAGAAAAATACAAGGCTATGTTAGATGATGTTGTACAATTTTGTTACCGTAAGAATCCATCAATCATGTTAACAGGTTATGTAGTGAGTGTATTAGAAAACACTGTTATTGTAGATATATCAAGCATGCAACATTCTTTTGATAAAGATATCGATATAAGACAAGTCGTACGTCATGGAAAGTATACAAAGGTTTCTAATGAAAAGCTGGAACAGGAGGAACCACTTTGTACATTTTCGATGTAAATTATACGGTGAATGGTGAAGCGTATCTGAAGTCGTATTTATATAAGTCCTCTTTAAAAAATCGACATATCTGCACGTTGAATACGACTGAGGATTGCCTCAGGATTTTTATCAATAGATTCTATAAATTGATAGATTGAATCCACTAAATGATCCATCGTTTCATGATAACAATTTGCTAATACATTTTCCTTCATTACCTTCCATACACGTTCAATCATATTTAAGTTCGGGGAATATGGGGGTAAAAACAGCAAAGTTAGACGGCGGTTATTTTCTCGTAAAAAGGATTTCAGTAATTTAGCATGATGATACCTTGCATTATCTAATACAAGCACGACGTGCTTATTTTTATATTCTTTTAACACATATGTTAAAAAGTGCTGAAACGTTTCAGCATTACAGCGTTCTGCTTTTGTACAGAGAAATTTACCAGTGATTGCATCAATTGTACCGAATAAAGACGTTGAAATACGCTTTCCTAATACTGCAATTTTCTTTTGTTTCCCCTTTGCAAACCATGTAGCATGAACGGTTTGACTATCTCTAAAGTGACATTCATCTTGATACAAGAGTACAGTATTTTCATCAATTAAGTTTTTTTTTTCATATCTAATTGTTTTTGAAACTGTATTTGTTTTTCTTTATTCGCTTTTTTCAATACATAAGTAGCATTTGTATAGGAAAAGTTCATCCGATGTAACATTTTACGGATGCCTTCACGTGACATACAAATCGTAAATTTCTCTTTGATGATGTATTGGATATTGCGTGTATTCCAGAAAGATTCTTGACCGAATTGCAACTCCGCTGGAGTTGTATGTAAAATGAGTTGCTTCAATTCTTCCTGTTGTTTCTTAGTTAAATACGGCTTTTTACCTGGGATTTGTTTACGAGTAAGTAATCCTTCCAATGCATGTTCTTTGAACTTTTTTACATAACTAGCAACGCTTTGACGATGCATACCAAGTATGGCCGCTACGTCCACCATTGTATATCCTTCCATTACCATTCGAACAGCTGTAATACGTCGTTGACGAGAAGTGTGTTTTTCTTTTTTCTCTAATTTTCGTAAATCTGATATTGTTAAAGGTTGTGATTTTTGTATTTTATATGACATAGCGTATTTTCTCCCCTAATGTTTTTTACAAACATTATCGGGTATCTCGAAGTGATTTATACATGATGATATTTTATAGTGGACTTATATACTTGCTCAACCAGAGGACGGTTTCCGTTTAAAGGAGCAAATTCAGACTCTATTGCACCATGAAAAACAACAACCTGTTGAAATTATATCGACAGATTTAGAGGAGCTGTGATGATGTCATTAGAAAAACAATTAGAAGAAAAAAAGAGGCAACAAAAAATGGATCGTATTTTTAATCATGCAGTGAACGGAGAAGCATATTTCCATAGTCCATCATATAAGTGGAAAAGTATTGTGTTACAATATTTCAACAAAATACAAAGCAAAGAAATGAGCATTGAACAGCTCGTTTCTTTGCTTGAAAAAGAAGGAATTCAGTTCGCACAATCTAAATCTTTAATTCGATATCCTGTTATAGATTGCTTGAAGCATATCGCAAAAATTAGTGGAGCGAACATAGAGTTGTAAAATTGTATAATAAACAAAGATATTCTCAATTTTAGGAGGGGAAAATGGTGGAGTGTGTGACTCGCAACTATCAGATTCGATATACAATTATTGCACCCAGTGGAGAACGATATACGCCCACAGAAATCATGATATACACTTGTTCTGCTAAAAAGGCTATTGAAGTGGTAAAAGGTGAAATTAAAAGACGTATGGGCACACATTACAAGTTTGAAGTGATATGTGAAAATGAAACAGATATATGCTATGATCAACTCACTTTATTTTAATGTCATATTCGCATCCTTGAAAATTTATATTATGATAATAGGATGAAATTAAATAAACCTAATTATTTATCGGAAGTGGAGAGAATCGTTATATGTATCCTAAGTTCATTGACAAAATAGCATTTTCAAAAGCACATAAAGAGTTATTAATTAAGCTATATAACAAAGAAATTACAAGAAGTGAGTATAACCATTTGGTAGATACATTATATCGTCCACAACCCAGAAAAGTTGTACAGTAAGTTGCAGTAGGTTTTATAGATAGAATAAATTTTTATGGTTTGATAAAGGGGGAAAACAAAATGATTCAACTGACGGTGAAAGGAAAACCTTCTCATGTTCGCCATCTGGCCAATGATCCAGAATATTTATTTGCAATGGAATTTCATGATCTTACAAAACAAACGACATGTATCGGTAAGGAAAAAGTTGCCGTTAAAGTAACAACATTAATTCGTCCCGAACAGTGGAAGCAACTACTACAAATGATTGCGGATGGAGGAGATACTTTGTCTGATGCAAATGAAATTATGATGGAAGGAAAGATGGACCATCTACCAGAAGAAGTGTATACTTTCGCTCCGAGACGCATCATGTATCGCTCTCATTCACAACAAAAACAGGAAGAAAAAGAACTAGAGTTACATGAAAAAAAAGACAAGGGAAATGCATTAAAAATAAAATCTACTGTATCAAAGCGTGTAGAGCAATTACATACCAAATACGATGGTGTTTGTCAAAAATGTGGTCAGCGGTGTGATAAGCAAGTGGTTGCTATCAAAAAAATACAGTCTAAAATGGGAATCATTTGTCCTGATTGCAAAAATGAAACAACGTTTGTCATTCGAGATGTGAAAAACCAATTGCAACAAGATCTTCTTCAACGAAACTTATTTTCTACGAAACAGGAAATTTTATCTTATTTTCAACAATTTTGTTCTCAATTTGTACTTGTAAGTCATAGAGAAATGGATCGCATGTATTGGTCATGGGATAAAACAACAATATGTCGGACAGTCCATGTTTCACAAGAAGGAATGTTGTATAAAGTACAATTACAGCAAGGAAGGGGAAACCTTCCAGCAAAACTTAACTCTCAAGTAACCATTGATGGAAAGACATTTCAGGTACACCATCCATTAACAGAGATGCGGATGGACCGAATCAGGGCGTTGTCAGATGCGCAGAAAGCGAGTATAAGAGAAGAAGAGATTAAAGAACAAATCCGTTACTATGAGAATAAGAAGACATTCTCAGAAAAAATTATCGTAAAACGAAAAGAAAGCTCTAAACGATATGAAGTATTAGCCGGATATGCATCCTATCAAGCGGCAAAAAAGATAAAGCCCAGACATATTTATGTGACGATTGTTGACGTGTTTAAATAAAATTTTATCGGTTTTAGATGTAAGTTTTAACTATACAATATTAGATAAGACTAGCCCGCAAAGAATTATAAGAAATTTTGTGAACACTTTTTTTCCCAGCCCCCGAAAGGGGGCATAAGGATTACGTGCATAATAAAAATTAATGCTTATATGTGTGGAATTTGTTAATCAATTGATGTACTATTGTGTTCTGTAATTATCTGTCTCAGATACATATATTGTTGATATCGATCTAAAAATTTTTCATGTAGTAGTATATTATTTATATGATTCTGTTGAAAATAGTTTTTTAAAAATATAATGAACTTTTTTTCCATGCGCTTTTCCCTAGTATGATGGAATAAATCAGAAAGTATCGTACCTCTATTTTCAATAAAAGGAACCTTTTCGAATATCTGCAAAAAATGATGTAATTCTTCTAGATTATAGAAGGTATCAATCTTTTCGCTAAGAGGTCTATCAAAATTGTATGTTGAGTAAATATAAACATCGGTGAAGTTTCTATCTGTGGAGTTGGGTTCTAAATGAAAACCTAATTTTTTTGCTTTTTCATACAGTTTAATTTTTTGAGGGGAATCTTTATACACGGTTACAGTAGCATATAATTCTGGAATCCCTACGACTTTCGCAAATAGAACACGATGATTTCCTTCTGCTACCATGAAATGATTTTTGTATTCTGCAAGTTGGATAGTATTCTCATATAAACCAGCGCGATTCATTTCTACACGCTTCATGGGCGGACTTTTCATATATGTTTCAAAATATTCGGGTTCTGTTATATACCTGTTTAAAATGTAACTTCCAGGATTTGATTTTTCAAATGCTTCTATAACAGTGCAATTTGTATATTTACCATGATGGGTACTAGTGATTTTGGTACACTTTACTAACTTATCCTCTTCATACTTATCACAACAAAAATCTATGAAATTGAGATAAATATTCATTTTATGATCTATGCCTTTTGGCGGTTGATTTTTATTAATTCCAAGATGATTATAAAAAGAGTTGAAATTACTCATCCCTTATCCCCCAATTTAAAGTGTTTTTATACATTTCTTATTTATACATATATCCATCCTCATATAATTGGGCCAGTGAGCTGTAAAGCAAATCTTTATTCATAGCATTTTTTAAATCATCTACATGGCGTACATGGCTCAGGAAACTACAGATTCCAATTTTCCACTTGCTATTCAAAAAATGAAATAAACGCATCCTCTTTTCCATAAAATTCAACTGATCTTGTATGTCTTTAAATCGATTATTTACCAAAGGCATTATTTCTTGAGTGAAATTTAAACTGGAGCAAGATGGAATGTCGTGGGTGTTTATAAGGACGTTTTTATACATGATTCTCCCATCTTGTATGTGGAAATTTAATTTTTCTGCACTTATCTCTAAATTTTTCAATAATTTTTTATAATGTAAATAGTAACTTTCCGATGTGTAATTATATTTATACTGTACAACTTCAGCAAATATATATGGTGCATTTATCATCTTTGCAAATACTGTTCTATGATTGCCATCAGTTACTACATAAATATCCTCTTTATCAAAATGTGAAAGGTTGATTTTGTGTTCGGGTTGTTGGAAATATTCGATAGAAGCTGTAAGACCATTTTCTTGTAAATATTTATAATGAGTTTCTAGGCGATTAAGAGCTAAAACACCAGCTTCGCCAGTCATATGTTGTGCCCAAGTACAATTAGTATTTAATCTAGTATCTGTTAAACCTCTAATCTTTGAAATTTTTACTAGCATATTTTTCTTTTCAGTTGGTATATAGGGTTCCGTTGCAAAGTTTTTGGAGCTGAGCTAGACTGTAGAAAAATGAGATGAGGAGCCTAACATATGGGATATTTTAAAGGAAAACAATTCGAGAGAGACATTATCTTGGTAGCTGTCGGCTACTATTGTCGTTTTTCTTTAAGCTATCGCGACGTATCTGAACTTTTGAGAGAGCGTGGTGTTTCAGTTCATCCTACAACTATTATGCGTTGGGTCCATGAATATGGAAATATCATTTATCAAATTTGGAAGAAGAAAAATAAATCAGCACATTCCGTATGGCATTTAGATGAAACTTATATCAAAGTCAAGGGAAAGTGGCGTTATCTTTATCGTGCGATTGATAAGGAAGGTCACACATTGGATATTCAACTTCGCAAAAAGCGAGATCATCAAGCAGCCTATATGTTTATGAAAAGGTTAGTGAAAGCTTTTGGAGAACCAACGGTTCTCACAACAGACAAGGCTCATGCTTTACTTTGTGCGTTTAAAAAACTAAAACATAATGGCTTTTATGTGCATACGAAACATTGTACTGTTAAGCATTTCAATAATCTCATCGAACAAGACCATAGACATATCAAACGACGTTTTGTTAAATCCGCAGGATTTCAAAACCTGCGTCATGCTTCACGTACATTGAAAGGAATCGAAACGGTTCATGCCATATATAAACAAAAGAGAAGTCACATTCCAGACTTCTCTTTTTCAACGTACAAGGAATTACAGCAGTTATTTAGAACTGCTTAAACTACAACCGTATTTTGTAAGCAGGTTGATGTTTTTTCAAACTTTGCAACAGAACCTTAAAAAAATTCCAGAAATCTCACATGTTGTAACAACAAATTCAAGTATGGAACCACTTGATATTGAAGATAAAGTAGAAATGGTGAGTATTACTGGATTAGACAGTGAGTATTTTTCAGTAAATAAAGTAAAGTTGTTAAAGGGACGTTCTTTACAAGAATCAGATGTGGATCAAGGTAATAACGTTGTCATGATTAGTAAACAAATGGAGGAAAAGGTATGTAAGGATGCCAATCCAGTCGGTAAAATTATTGAAATGAAGGGTCAACCGATGCAAATTATCGGTGTCTACAAATCAGATAACGAGTTTATGGGAATGGGACCATCAGAAGCATTAATTCCAATTTCATTATGGCCGACACTGTATGGAAAAGATGAAATTCAAAATATTTCTGTTCAAGCAAAAAATGTAGATAACTTAGAAAAAGCAGGTAAAAAAGCTGCAGATGTCTTAAACAGTCGTAAACCGAGTGAGGCAACTGGTAAATACGAAGTTATGAATTTAAAAGAACTTCAAGAAGGTATTTCAAAGATGACCGGTATTATGACAATGATTATCGGCGGTATCGCTGGTATTTCACTAGTCGTTGGTGGTATTGGTGTTATGAACATTATGCTCGTATCTGTAACAGAACGTACGCACGAAATTGGAGTACGTAAAGCACTTGGAGCGACGCGTAGTAAAATTTTATTACAGTTTTTAATTGAAGCAGTTATGTTAACGCTTCTAGGTGGTTTAGTCGGAATTGGTCTTGGGTATGGCGGGGCATATATCGTTTCCACATTTGCGAAGTGGCCACCGCTTGTTTCATGGGAAGTTGTCGTTGGCGGCGTACTATTCTCCATGACATTGGGGATTATTTTCGGATTAATTCCAGCGAATAAAGCTGCGAAATTAGATCCGATTGAAGCGTTACGTTATGAGTAATTAACTTGTATGATAGAAATGCTATTCAACCATACAGGATATAAAATATGAGGAGTGTAAAACATGGAAACAAACGTAGTAAAAGGGAAATGGAAAGAAAGACCATCATTAGGGGGCATGCTTCTTTCGCCGAGTGTGCAATTTTCAAAACTGAAGGTCACACAAAAAGTATGGGGTGCTTTCTTTTTAGTTGTTTTTTTTCAAGCAATTGTAAAAGGGATTTCTTCTTATGCCGCTCAAAATACTGCGGAAATGATAGAAATACAGAAACAACTGGGTGATGTGCAAGAATCTATGGGATTGATGATAGGTAAGGCGATGGGAACTAGTTTTTTCGGGGCGCTTATCGGAACCTTATTAGTAGCAATGATCTATAAAGTCTTTCTCATGTTTTTTGGAAATGATACGTCTTATAAGATGGTACTTGCTATTATAGTGTATGCAAGTATTGTACTGATTATTGGTGATCTATTCAATGCAATTTTAACACGTATGTTTGGTGGAAATATAACAGGATATACGAACTTATCCCCATTATTCCAACAAGGTACACTACTCCATGGAATGGCTAGCGCATTTGAGGTATTTTATTTATGGTATTTATGTTTAATTTGGATGGGATTACGAACAGTAGCCGGATTAAGTACAGTAAAATCTTCTATTCCAGTTGTTGTAATCTTTTTGATACAAGCGGCTTTTATTACCTTTGGCACCATGATTGTATCAAAATTCATGTAATCTAACTAACGGTTTCGTCCAAAGTATATGTTATGCTCTACTTGAATATATCCAGGTAGAGCATATATTTTTAGTGTATATCATCTAAGGGGATAGAAATCTATACGAATACATTTGAATCCTTTGGGTGGATAACGAATCGTTTATCCTAACAGGTGAAAACTGCAGCCAATGTCCCCAAAAAGCAGTGTTACTATAATTTTTAAGTGCTTAGCTATGTTGACAGAATAGAAAGGGTTGTATGTAAGATGGTATATGTAGAGCTAACCCCTTCGTTTCAGGGGAGTTTTCGTTCTGATTTATGTAAAGTATTGCGCTACTATTTAGAAGACACGAAATATGCATGTGTGACAGAAGATACATCGATTGTGACAGATTCATTTGTGGAGATATTGATGGTATATTTTCAAGGTTCCCCTGTATTTTTTAAGTGGGAGAAGATGGGTTTTGAAATGGACCGTATCTCGTGTAAGCAGGTATTGCAAAAAATTGAACATGCCATGCGCCAAAGAAGTTCTACGTTAAAACATAGAAATCATTTTTATCGTTTACTACGAGAGGTAGGCCTGCAAGAAGATATACCACAAGACTTTTTATGTATGAAGAAAAGAATATTAGAATTGGAAATGCTAAAACAACAGCGAGAGACAAAGAAAAAAGGCCGTCTTGTTTCGGGGCGACAAATCAAATTGTTACAAGTTTTGTGGAAGAAAACATTTCATCGAACTTTAGAGGTATCAAAGGACATGACACAAGGAGAAGTAGATGAGTTATTTCGTCGTATACATAAAAAACGGTGCAAGTTAGCTCGGATGTCGGAAGAAAATAATTCTGGTGACATATCAAAGATCTTTTGATATGCGAAATTGCATATTTTGTTCTCTCTCTACTCATGTATAATTGCAATCGCAGTCTTAACATTTATTGGGGGAGTTGCTCCATTAGTGACACAATTGTTAAAAGCATTTATGTAGTATATCGTTTCTAACATGTTGAAAAAGAGGTAAATACCCACGGCGTTAGTTATGGGCATCTACCTCTTTTCGTATTGAGAAAGTTACCTTTTAAATTCGGGACAACAAACAATATAAGTAATTCCCGTCCCAATCCTAAGGTAATACGCTGCAATAGGAAATAAACCCCTATTGCAAATCAAGGTCAAATACGAGAAAAAATAAAAAAAGATTGAGTGAGTTCACTCAATCTTAAGAAGGAGACAAATGACAGATTATCACAAAGCTTATTAAATAGTATAACTCATATTGTCAGAAAATTAAATTCATGATTTGTATATCAAATGCCGTTTCTGTTGCAAAGTTTTACACTACCCTAAAAATATAGAATTAAAATACAAATAGGAAGAATAAATCGTATGAAATATACAAGATGAGGTATAGACTATTCATAATTTTTAATCGTTTTTAAACTTTGCAACAGAACCTATTTTTCTTCTTGAGGTATACAAGAGAAAAAAAGAGGGCCTTTTATAGAAAGGCCCTCTAAAAATGTATGTCTTTTATAAACAAACGAATAGCTAGGATATAGCAATCTATCCTCCTAATGTTACTTTATGATTTACAGGTTAATTTCCACGGAAGAACGTTTCCTGTCTAAGTCTGTTTCTGTAGATTGTTCAGAAAGTGTCGTGCATTCTTGAAAGGCAAATTGTTTACAGCCCTTACATTTGGATGTCTCTAATTCTTGTAGTGCAAAATGCAATGCTACTCCTGTACGTGTGAAAAAGTGTGGTTCGCCAATTCTTTCGTATAATCCTGTTTGATGGAATATTTCTTTCGGTTGATGCTGGATACCGGAAATCAAAAGGGTTCCTTGTTTTGCTAGCATCTTCTTTCGAATGTGTTCTACTGCAGATTCTGCCGAAGTATCCATAAAAGACACGTTTCCCATACGTAGGAGAAGAATGTGAGCGTTAGACTGTAGGGCAGATTCTATAGACGTTTCGAACTCCTTTATGGTACCGAAGAATAAGGGACCTTCTACGGTGAAGATACTGATTTGCGGACAATTTTTCCCATTTGCGACGATGTCTGACTTGACATAGGAATCTACTGGATCTGGCAATACTTTTCGAACACGTAAAGATTTGCTCATTTTTCCAATAAACAAAAGAAAAGCAAGGAGTAATCCCACGCTTACTCCGGTTGTAAGATCTGTGAAAACGGTTAATAGGAACGTCAAAACAAGTACTAGGGTGTCCCCCGTTCTTGTTTTCAGAACATGAATAAACTCATGCTTCTCACTCATATTCCAAGCAACGACCATTAAAATCGGTGCCATACTAGCCAGTGGAATATGAAAGGCAAGCGGAGATAGAAATAATAAAACCAGTAATACTACCATTCCGTGTATCATGCCTGATACTGGCGAAGTCGCTCCATTTTTAATATTTGTTGCAGTCCGAGCGATGGCACCCGTCGCAGGAATGCCGCCAAATAATGGTGCCACCATATTGGCAATTCCTTGTCCCACCAGTTCTTTATTACTATTATGTTTACTATTTGCCATGTTATCTGCCACCATGGCAGATAACAATGATTCAATCCCGCCTAATGCCGCAATGATACAGGCTGCTGGCAGTAACATAAGGATGTTCTCCCATGTAAAGGCAGGCATTTGGAAATCTGGTAGCTGATGTGGAATATCGCCGTATGTAGTCCCAATCGTTTCAAGTTGATTCGGAAATAGCAGGATTGCGATCAAACTTGAAATGACCAATCCTAATAAAGCGCCTGGAATTCGAGGTAACCATTTTGTAGCTGCGATCACAATTCCTAAACACAGAAAAGCGGTAAGGATACTATACCGATTCATATCTGTGATATTTGTCCCAATTTCTTTCATGTTATAAAAAAAGGTTTCTTGTTTTTCCAGGTGATGCAGCCCTAAAAAATTTGCAATCTGTCCAGAAAAAATAATGACCGCAATCCCCGTTGTAAACCCAATCATGACAGGTCGCGGAATAAATGTGATAAACCTTCCTAGTTTGCATACGCCCATTAAAATAAGTAAAATTCCTGCCATAAAACCAGCAATTAATAAGTTTTCATAGCCATATTGCATTACAATCCCAAGTAAGATCGGTACAAATGCGCCTGTTGGTCCTGCAATCTGATATTTTGATCCCCCAAATATGGATACGAGAATTCCTGCGATAATCGTCGTATAAATACCATATTCAGGTCGTACACCGCAAGCAATGGCAAATGCCATAGCAAGCGGAATCGCTACGATTCCTACCACCAATCCTGCTAACATATCTTTTTGTAAGTTCGCGAGGTTATATCCTGCATATCTGCCTGAAAATCTCATCGTTTTTCCTCCTCCTCCTGCATGTATTTAAGGACTTGTTGTATGTGCGTAGGAATATCCCCCTACAACGACTTCTAAATTTCCTGTTTCGGGATGAATGACAAGTCCATGCACAGGTACAGAAGATGGTAATAAGGGGTGTTGGCGTATGATTTCTACACTATGTTGGACACTTTCTTGTACATTGCGGAAACCGGTTAACCATGTAGATAGATCGATTCCTGCATGTTGTAAGGTACGAATGCAAGTGGAATCAATGCCTTGCATTCGTACCTTGTCTAATAGGGGCTCTGCTTGCAAACCCGCCATGCCACAATCTTCATGACCAATTACACAAATTTCCTCCACTTGTAATTCATAAATGCCCAGTATGATACTCCGCATCATACTACCAAAAGGATGGGAAATCACAGCGCCTGCGTTCTTTATGACTTTGGCATCCCCATTTTGTAAGCCCAATGCTTGTGGTAATAATGTTAACAGTCTGGTATCCATGCAGGTTACAATCAATAACTTTTTATTTGGAAATTTGGTCGTAGAAAAAGGTTCGTATTCTTGTTTTTGTACAAATGTTTCATTATGCGTCAATATATTTTCTAACAATGTCACTTGGTAACGCCTCCCTTATAGGTATGATCACATGAACAGGCTGAAATAAAAAAAGCTTGCCAATTTTTAAGATTGGTAAGCTTTTGATACGAATTCGGACGTGATCTTATGTTTAGTCTAGAGAGGATAAAATTTGGTGTCAATAACCTAAAACATGAGAAATATATTCTATAGATTTCTTATAAAATATGAAATTCTTTTTTCTGATTCTTACCTGTATCTCATGTTAAGAACATATATAGGAAAAATAAGTATCATAAAATCACCATACATCTGCGTTGTTTCGATTTTTCACTGTTCTACACAGGGAGACATTGTTTTCTGATTCGCAATATGCGTAGGTTGAGAAATACAGATAGTACCTTGTATGTCATATGAAATCCATTTACAATGTAACTAAAGTATCGTTAATGATGCATTTAAGTTTCGCTAATATGAGAATTTCCTATATATAATTGATTCATGGTGAAATAGAAAAGAATGAAAGCTGAATCTATCATCATGATAGCTATTTTATGTAAAACTTGGAATTGTTACGAGGGAGACAAATTGAGAACAATGGATGTTTATTAGGAACAATCCATTTCATATATGAAGGAGGAAATAGAATGAACAAAACTGTAAAATATGCAATTCGATTTTTAGCTGTACCCTTTGTAACAGGTGCAGTTCTGTTTAGTGCAGCGGCAACGCAAAATGTACAAGCAGCTAGTGAACCATCACTACAAACACAAAAAAGTGAAGTGGGAACATTAGAAATTACATTGACAGCTATGGAATGGAAATATGATCATAGTGAGCCCGGGGGATTTAAATATTATCCTGGAAACAACTTAGCAGATGTAGAATTTACAATCTATAATAAAAAGGACAATACAGAGTATGCAAAGAAACGAACGGATAAAAATGGAAAAGTTTCGTTTCAACTCCCTTTGAATCTTTCTTTTTCCTGTAAACAAACATCCGCATATCCAGAAACAAATGGGGGAAGATATGTCCCTGAGACAAGAACGTTTTCTGGATCTTTTAAAACAAATGGAGAAATCTATCAGCATAATGTGTACAATATGTTCACATTATATTAAAAAACAAAACCCTTTGAAAAACGATTTCAGTTTTTCAAAGGGTTTTAACGTACTAGAGATTATGTAAATATTTTAGTATGAGTTCCAAATTTGCGGAACCCATTCAGGGTAATCAATAAGTGGATTTTGATTCCTTTCAAAATCTTCGCCATGCTTCACGTACATTAAAAGGAATCGAAACGATTCATGCTATATATAAGCAAAAGAGAAGTCACATTCTTGATTTCTCTCTTGCGGCGTGCAAGGAATTATAGGAGTTATTCAGGGTACTTAAAATCTAACCAGATTTTGTGAATTATCGTATACTTTTTCGAACTTTGCAACAGAACTTGTTAGCTTAATAGCGATGTGGTGGAACCAAAAATTATTAAAACATATTTCATTATTACTTCACTGCTTTGGCTACAAGTGCTGCGTATGCTTCTGCACCTATTTTGGTTAAATGCACACCGTCAGGTGCAAAGTAGTCTTTCTTTCCAGCACTTGCTGCATACCAATCAACTAGAGTTACATTCGGGTATTCAGATGCCGTAACTTTCAGTCTCTCATTCACGATTGATTCCCATGGACGTGGTACTCTCGTATTAATAAATATGATTTTACGTTCGTTTCCAATTACTTTTATTAATGAGACAAGTTGCTCAGTAGTAAAGGCTCCATTTGT
Organism: Bacillus cereus group sp. MG4; assembly: GCF_040460055.1. Classification (NCBI taxonomy): domain Bacteria; kingdom Bacillati; phylum Bacillota; class Bacilli; order Caryophanales; family Bacillaceae; genus Bacillus; species Bacillus cereus group sp. MG4. The sequence continues at coordinate 71,552 of NZ_JARVGZ010000004.1, forward strand.
ACCTAATCCAATAATGACATAGTTTCCTAAATTCCCTTCATATTTTAACTGTTCAACTACCGGAATCGCTTTTGACAGCTGGCGACCAATTTGCGCATCAATCCTAATATCAGGAAAAGTATTTTTTAAATACGGAGTAATATCAATCATAACGGAATCGCCTATCGCAGTAACTGTGAGTGAATTTTTAGGTTGCGCAGAATGTACTTCTCTTGATTCCCCTTGTTTTTGAGACGTCTCTTGATTTGGATTTTCCCAAACTGCAACTGGATGTGGCGCCGGTTGTGTTTGTGCTGTTTCCACCTTATCTTGTTGAGAATGTTCCTTAGCCTTACTAGCTTTGGATAACCCTACGACGGCTATCGACGAAACGGATAATGTACAAATTAAAGCTAACTTAACACCTAAAGTGAAATGTTGATATTTTAAGTTCCTAAACCGAATGTTCTGGAGCGCACCTTGTCGGATTGGTTTTTCAATAAACTTCCATGAAATTTGCGCAATCAATATAATGAGAAGAAATTGAAGGAGTGCTCTTATTAATGAAAAATCCTCAGCATTTACCTTTGGAGTAGTCAATGTAAGAATTGGATAATGCCAGAGGTATATGCCATACGATCTTATCCCTATCCAACGTAAAGGTCTAAATCGTAAAAATTGAGCAATACGACTAGCTGGATGAGCTAGATTTGCCACTAACAATGCTGTTGCAATTGATAAGAGAACCATTCCTCCCTTGTATAGAAATGGATCATATTGATTGGTCTTCCAAAACATAACCAAAATAATAATAAGGGCAATGCCCCCCACTACATCAAGAATGAAACGCGCCTTTGGGATAATTTTATTTGCTAGCCTATTGCTTGGCCAAACTAAGGCAAGTACCGCCCCGATAAGTAAGGAAAAGGCCCTCGTATCTGTACCATAATATATTCTGCTCGGATCAGCTCCAGGTTCATACAAAATTGCCATCGCTAAAGCGGAAGCAACGGCTCCCAGACAAATTAATAAAATCATACGGGATTGTTTTTTTATGTAGTAAAGCCCTAAACTAATGATAAACGGCCAAACAACATAGAATTGTTCCTCAACTGCTAACGACCAAAAATGATTCAATGGAGAAAGCTGGCTAAAATTATCAAAGTACGATAATTTATGATAAATATACCACCAGTTACTAACATAAAATAATGCCGCTAATGAATCTCCGCGCATTTTTTCAAGTAAAGAGCTATGAAAAATCGTAATCCATGCCAACGTTATAACGAGCATAACGAGCATTCCCGGAAGCAATCTCTTTGCCCTACTAAGCCAGAATTTTTTTAAATCAATTCTCTGATTTCTCTTCCACTCTATCGCTAGAATATCTGTAATTAAATAACCTGAAAGTACAAAAAATACAGTAACCCCCAAAAATCCTCCAGGCATCCAATTAAAATTAATATGATACAACATAACACCTAGTATAGCTAGGCCCCTGAGACTGTCCAACCCAACCATATAACGACTATTTTTTTTAAAAGGTTTAGCCACCCTACATTCACCTCTATTTCTTGGAAATTAGGTTAGAGGGTGTTGCAAAACTAAAATAAATATGCAATGTTATGAATCAGAAAAACTAGCTGAACATGTAGTAGATAGCGATTTTGACCATACCAACGTGGCTGTTCCAGCCCTTTATTTTTGAGTTTACTAAACTGTTGTTCAATTTTCCCACGCTCTTTCATCAACTGTTTACCAAAGATGGTTTGTACAAAATGAGACAATACACGATGATGTGTACTCTTGATTTGTTCACCATTCCGTGGATTGATTGGATTCATGGCAAAGATGTCACACGTTCTTGCAATTTCATAAATGTGCTGACTATCATACGCAGCATCTGCAACGGAAAACAAGACATTTCGATCTTGTATATCTCGAAGCAATACAGAAGCCATTTTGCTATCATGTACGTTCGCTGTTGTAAATGTATATGACAATACAACACCTTCTGGTGTAGAACAAACATGAGCCTTATATCCTTTATACCAACCATAACGAGTCGATTTCCCCCACCTTGCTTGTGAATCATACAAACTACTTCGTAAGGCCGTGCTATCAATTAAGACGCAAGGAATTAGCCCTAAATTAAGTTCGTGAAGAACCTTTTCATGAATGACTGGAATACTTTCTTCACGAAACCAAGTGCTTACACGTGAAAAGGTGGAAATATGAGGAACAAAAGATAGCCCACAAGATGCACGAAATGAAGGAAATTGATGTAAAAAACGAGTTAATTTGCGTAAAGAATCAATTTGGAATACATTTTTCAGGAAAAAACATTTCAGTAAAGCTTTTCTGCAGATTGGTGGGCGACCTGTAACAGGCGGAACGCCTCCAATTGTTAAACTGTCTACGTACGCAAATAAAATATGTAAAATCGATTGATTTTCCTCAAAATTGGTTATCATACTAGTAAATCCGTCCTTTCTGGAGATAGTTTGGGATACTATCATTCTTCCAAGAAGACGGCTTTCTTTATGCATGCATTTTTGGATATTTATGGGTTTTGCAACACCCTCTAAATGTTTTAGTTCGCTAACCTTCTTGCGTGAAAATTATCTTTCTAATCTTAGTGTGATTACACCATCTAATTCTGAAGTACCAGGTACTGCTACCGGAGTACTACCTGAAATCCGATTTGAAGAAATAAGGTTCCCCCAGATGTCACTATACGTATTTACCACTCCAGTAGTATAGAATCTTTTAGCTTCAAAACCAATGAACCCCCTTTGTCCTGGTTTTAAATTAAAACTATACGTACTAGAGTTGGTTAAAGCCTCAGCCCAATGATATCCTCCATTTAGTTTTACAAATTTTATATCTAATCCGCCTCCAGCATCCCAGGTCTCTGTTTGTGTAATGGCATATGTCTTCGCTATAGAGCAACCATTTCCATTAGCCGGACAGTTCATTGTTGCACTCGCTCTTTGAGAGGGCATATAAAAATTATACTCTCTCTCTGGCTTATATTCTTTTCTATTCGCCATTGCTGCAATAGAGCCTGTATTGTTATTTTGTATTGCTGCTAATTTTTGTTTATTATTAGATTCCCTCTTTTCTTGTTCATATTGCATAATAGGAACCTTTTCAGCCTTACCGTTTGAAATCTTTATGACTTCAGCTATATACGTATTCGCTTCTGTTAATTCCTTTTTACTATTTTTAGGATCTACATCGGTAGAAGCATTTGCAACTCCAGGTAATACACTTCCTGCAAGACAAGATGCAATAAATAAATTACGAACTGTTTTTTTCATATTAATGATTCCCCTTAATTTTAGTGGCGCCTAAAATTAAGAATAGACTGTTTTTTTTTAAATATATAGTCTGTTCTCCCCGAAATATTTTTGTTATACTTACTTATACACATCAAAAATCATCTTAAAATAATATAATCGTCGATATGTTAAGTCTCCCGATACTTGGATTTTTCGGAGAAATGCCATTAAATATATGCTTCTATAACCATATAAGGGGCACCATACATGCCCATCAACGTAAGGACGGAAACAAAATGAGCTTTCGTGCATATTAGCGAAAAAAACTTAAAATATTTTGTGTCCTTAAAAATGAATATAGCAAATAAACCTAGATAGGTAGCATTTTTAAAAATTATGCTACTTTCTTTTGTTTTTCAAATCCATTATATTGCATAAGCAACCCCCATAATGTCAAAGACTGTTTTTGTCTGGTATGTTCGAAATTGTAAGGCATATAAGAATGAGATACAGGAACAATCCAATGAGAAGTATGTATCTTATATAAGTTGGATCATGAAAATCACTAAAAAGAATGATACCGACAATTGTAATCAACATAATAGATAATAAAATGACTGGATGCACATAGGGTGGGTTGTTGGTTATATATATGAGGTAACAAGAAAAGGAAATAAGGAATAGTAAGAAAGCAATGAAATCGGATTTATACATAAGAGGATTCCTTTCTCAAAAAGTGTATACAAAATATTGACGAATGGTAGCGAATCTACATTGGTTTCGCATGAAGGATGCCGAATCAAACATTTGTTTAAAAATATTGATACGTATAGAATCCCACTATAATTACTATATAAACATTTCACTATCAAGGGGATCCCCTTGATAGTATCGTGGCTTCGCTACATTTTGCAACCTCATCAGCACTGATGTCAATGAGGGGTAGAAAACATAAAAATATCCTTTTATTTGTTATTGCTTTTCATTCAATTGCTCAATGAGTGGCTTTTGATATAAAAATAAACACCACAAGTAGGGGCCTGTGGTGTTTAGGAGAAAGTTATAAAAAGCTAGTATAAATGTTAGCATCTTTTATTTTACTAGAAATTATATATATTGGAGGGTGTTGCAAAACTCATAAATATTCAAAAATAAATGCATAAAAAAATCCGTTTTCCTGGAAGAATGATAGTACCCTAAACTATCTCCAGAAAGGACGGATTTACTAGTATGATAACCAATTTTGATCACAATCAATCCATTTTACACATTTTATTTGCCTACGTAGACAGTTTAACCATTGGAGGCGTTCCGCCTATTACAGGCCGCCCACCTATCTGTAGAAAAGCTTTACTCAAATGTTTTTTTGTGAAAACGGTATTCCAAATCAATTCATTACGTAAGTTAACTCGCTTTTTGCATCAATATCCTTCATTTCGTGTATCTTGTGGTCTTTCCTTTGTTCCTCATATATCCACTTTCTCACGTGTAGGAACTTGGTTTCGCAATGAAGGTATTCCGTTGATTCATAAACAAACTCTTGAAGAAATGAATTTAGGATTAATTCCGTGTGTTTTAATTGATAGCACTGCCTTACGGAGTAGTTTATATGATTCCCAAGCAAAATGGGGGAAATCTACTCGTTATGGTTGGTATAAGGGATATAAAGCTCATGTCTGTTCTACACCAGAAGGTGTTGTATTGTCGTATGCATTTACAACAGCGAACGTACATGATAGCAAAATGGCTCCTGTATTGCTTCAAGATATACAAAATCAAAATGTGTTATTTTCCATTGCAGATGCTGCTTATGATAGTCAGCGCATTTATGAAATTGCAAAAACATGTGATATTTTTGCGGTGAATCCAATTAACCCACGTAATGGCGAACAAAGCAAAAGTACACATCGCCGTGTATTATCTCATTTTGCACAAACCATCTTTGGCAAACAGTTGATGAAAGAGCGTGGGAAAATTGAACAACAGTTTGGTCATCTCAAAGATAAAGGGCTGGAACAGCCACGTTGGTATGGTCAAAATCGCTATTTATTACATGTTCAGCTAGTTTTTCTGATTCATAACATTGCATATTTATTTTAGTTTTGCAACACCCTCATATTGGTATTGAGAAAGTTACTCTCTAAATTCGAGATAACAAACAATACATGCAACGATTATTCCCATGATAAGATAACCCAATAGAATATCTATGCCAAGTACAAACATGATGTTTCTTCCCATCTATTGGTTATTTTGCTAGTTGATCTTCATATTTTTGAACCAGTCGATAAAACGTAGTTTTGGGCACATTTGCGTTCTTCATTGCTTCCACTGCTGTAATGGACCCAGTTTTCCAAATATCATATGCAGTGATAAATGCAGGGGTAATTTCCGCTTTGGGTCTACCTAGGTGTTTTCCTTGTTTTTTTGCTAAATCAATCCCTTCTCTTTGACGTGTTTTGATTTTGGTACGCTCTTCTTCTGCCAACCAAGAAAGAATTTGAAGTACAAGATCAGTAATCAAATTTCCTAAATTATCTTTATATTTTGTTGTATCTAACAAAGGCATATCTGTAATGACAATGTGTGCTTTTATATTTTTTGTAATATCCTTCCATTCATTTAAAATCGCTTCTTTATTCCTGCCAAAACGATCAAGTGATTGCACATATAAAATATCTCCTTCTCGCAACATCAGTTTGACAAGTTGATAATTTTGACGATTAAAATCTTTTCCAGATTGTTTATCCATAAAAATATCTCTTTCATCAATTCCAATTTTTCGCATCGCTTCGATTTGTCTACCTTCATTTTGCTCTTTACTACTCACTCTTATATATCCGAATTTTCTGTTATTCAATATACGTGAACCCCTTCAATTTTGTTTATATGATGATAGTATAACAGAGAAATAGACCGAAAGGTGCCATTTTTATAGAAACGTTCCTAAAACACGAATTCGAGGTTTAGGAACGAAGTTTTCGTATATTTTTCACAGTTTCAAAAGGTGTACCTTTGCGAACTGTTAAATAAAAAAGAACAGACTATTGAAATAGTCTGTTCATAGGTAACAGATGAAATGAAAGTTACTCAAATTTATAGTATAATAAATTTCTAAATAATAAAAGGTATTAACAAAAAAAGAACGGTTCTATTGGCATAGTCCGTCCTTCGAGAAGGGAATAATGACCGTTATTCTTCTTAATTATACTTAATAAAACAGAAAATTCAATCTGTTATATATTGAGAAAATATTCATCTTCTGAAATAAGGTGGTTGTTATGAATAAAGGTGATGCCATTTTAAGGTTGTTATCAGAAATCAAGTTGGAACTTAAAGAAGTAAAAGAACAGATGGAGAAAATGCAAACAAAGTTAGATACATTAGAACAACAAAATCAGGTGAAGAACAAAATAGAGCGAAAGAAGCCAAAAACAAAACCTGGTAAACAAGATAAGCGAGATTGGAAATACCCAGCTAAGCTGAAATGAAAACTGTACAGGACTAAAATCATACAGAAAAAGTGAGGTGATAGGTACATGAATAGAAAAGAATTTGAGGATACCTTACAAAATTTTTCTTTCTTTTTAGCTAGTCGTGGAAGAAAAGCATCCACAATTAAACGATACGTCTATGATATTGAGGACTTTGGAAGATGGCTGCAAACATCGAACCGTTTTCAAGAAAAGAACGTATGGAACAAGATAGATAAAGAGGATTTTGAAGCCTATTTTCAGGAACTCATATACAAACGAAAGTATGGAGAGAAAACCATTCATCGTATTGCAGTCGTGTTAAAGAAATTGTATCAGTTCTTGGATATTCCAAGTCCTATTGTAGAAATGCAGGGAATTACTCCACCGAATCGGGCCCTACGCAAAGAGGATTTTATTACGAAGGAAGAAGAGAAAAAGCTGAAAACCATTCTTTCTTCACCTGAAGGATTGTCAGAAGAACA
>NZ_JARVGZ010000005.1:0-6579 GCF_040460055.1 Bacillus cereus group sp. MG4
GCTGTCTATAACATGGTGTTACATGATGATGAAGCGAATCCACATCTTCATATCAACTATGTGCCACATTTTGCAAGTAGTCGGGGATTAACGAAGCGTGTTGGAATGGATAGAGCCTTGCAAGAACAAGGTGTGGAAGGAAAAGGAATGGAACTTATTGCGAATTGGAGACAGATAGAAACGGCTTATATAGAAACGTTGGCAAAAGAATACATACCAGATTTTGAACGGGCGAATATAGGGTCTCATAAGTACATGAAAGTGAGACAATACAAAGAATATGCAGAAACAAAGTCCGTTGTAGAAAAGCAAGTACAGGAAAAAGAAACCTATTTACAACAGGTAGACAAAGAAGTGAAACAGTCGGAGGGAAAAGTAGAAGAATTACAAACAGTACAAGGTCAGTTAGAACAGATTGTAAGAGAACAACAACAAGAACGGAAAGACTTACAAAAACAAGTAGGTGATACAAAAGAACAGATTATGAAATTAGAAGAAACGAAGGAACAGGTAGAAAAGGACATACAGGGGTTTCCTTTATTGGATATAAGAACATTGAAAGTAGAAACAGAAAAAGTCGGTTTGTTCAAAAACAAAGAAGTGAAAACAGGAAATTATATTTTAACGAAGAAAGATGTCCAGAAACTCTCAAATCGCATCAGGGGCGTTTCTAGCATCAAGGAAGGGTTAAGTGCCATAGAGGAGTCTAAAAGATTACTAGAGTCTCAAGAGGCGCGTTTAAACGAAAGGGAAGAATTGTTAAATCAAAAAGAGTTGGATATAAGTTATAAAGAATTAGAAGTGAATCAAAGAGAAAGGAATTTGATTGGGAAAGAAGCAACTATTGAGAATGGTCAAAAATGGTGGAAAGAAAATCAAGGATTACAAGAACAAGTGAATGTATTAAGGCGGGAGAATAGTCGTTTGAAACGAACGTTGAACAAAGTGAATGAAATGTATGAAGGATTGAAATTGAGTTTTACAAATGTGGCGAAAGCAGTTGGTATGATGAAATATGATAAGGAGGAATATGGGCAACCGCTTAACGAACGTGGAAATCGATTAGTAGATGCGATTGCGAATTATACAAGTTATTGGCTTTGGAAAATGGGGAATGAGGATTTAGCTAAAAAAGTGGATACAGAAATTGGATTAAGTGACGGAATTAGTCAATCTATAAAAGAACTAGAACCAAAAAAAGAACGTAGTAGAGGTTATGATAGAGAAATGTAAAAAAAAATAGGGAAAGAATAAACCGCTTTAGGATTGATTTTAAAGCGGTTTATTCTACTTCATTAATTGGAGTTTTATTGTTATTAAAATCTTGAAATCTAGCAAGTAAGTATTTTTCTTTTGTGTCTTTACCACGATGTATTAGACTTGGATGTATCATAATAGCTCCAGTTCTTCTCGTAATAATTTGAGCTTGTTCTAATGTTTTTAATGTTTCTACAACAGTTTTGATTGAGACTTGGCTTTTTTCTGATAATTCTCTTGTAGTGATAATTAATGTGTTTGTAGATTTATCCATATTCTCTAATATGTATTTTACTACTTGCATTTTTTTATTACCTAAACTGTCTATCAATTGAACTATTGCAGTTAAATACGTAATCATAAAGCCATTTCTTGGTGTTTTTTTTACAATATCATCAACTTCAAATATTTCACCTGTATCTAAATCTTGTAGCCTTCTTTTACCGTTATAAATTACATCATTCTCAGTTCTTTGTTTTGGCATTTTACCGAACCTTTCAAATTGATTTTAAAAAAAGTATAACAAATGTTGTAAAAAAAGTACAACATTTGTTGTAAAAAAAGTACAACCTTTGTTGTAAAAAAATACAACAAAGGTTGTAAAAAAATACAACAAAAAGTAAGCGCTTTCATAGCTATATATCAAGGCTTATTCTACTTTTAAACTACTACTTACTCTTTTCTATATAAATTAAGGGGCTTTCCACCATGCAATAGTCGAGTAGTATTTTTTGAGAACCCCACTCAAAAAATCTCCACTCTTTTTCTATTGCATAGTGAAATTCGGCAGATGTGAATATTTCGCCAAGCCGAACATACCAAAAACGAGAATTTTGGTATGTTCGGCTTGGACTAGCAATTGTATCTGCCGAACCGCCTAGATCTATCGTTTAATAATTTCACGTATGCTATATAAAGTTACGTTAAATTATTGGGGGCTAGCCCCCAAAACCCCCAGCCAGCACTCACTCCCAAAAACAAGGAAATTAGACAGATAAGGAGCCTAGTCTCTGGTTTCGCTTCCTATTGTTCTTTATTCTTTTACCAAAAAATAAAAGTCAGACATTGAATTATTTTTTAATATGGCATAAAACATTATTTAGATTATTAATAATCTATGTAGGGAATTTTAATGCTTTAATTTTCATAATTAACAAAAATATATAGAGAATTACTCTATAAAAGGAGATGTATAATTATGATATGGATAAAACATAATCCTAAATTTGAATATGAAACTGAACGTCCAAATATTAAAGGAGGACCTTGGGGAGGACACACTAATTTTGCATATGATTTAGTGCGTTTTTTAAAACCTCAAAAAATTGTGGAATTAGGAACATATTATGGAACGTCTTTTTTTAGTTTTTGTCAAGCTATTAAAGATGAAAAGTGTGAGACAGTATGTCATGCGATAGATACTTGGAAAGGAGATAAACATGGAGGTTTTTATGGAGAAGAAGTTTATACAACTGTAAATTATTTAACTCAAAAATATTATAAAAATATAGGGGATTTAATAAGATCTACTTTTGATGATACATTAAATAATTTTAAAGATAAGACAATAGATGTTTTACATATTGATGGATATCATACGTATGAAGCAGTATCTCATGATTATGAAACATGGTTACCTAAATTAAGTAATAATGGAGTTGTGTTATTTCATGATATAACTGTTTATCATGGAAATTTTGGAGTATATAAATTGTGGGCAGAATTAATTAGAGAAAATCCTGGTTTTTCTTTTGAACATTCAAATGGATTAGGAATATTGTTTCCTAAAGGTTGTAATGATCAAGTAAATTATTTACTTACATCCTTTAATGAGATTCAAAAACAATATTTACATTAAAAATATATTAAATACCTGTGATGCTAGTTAAAATAAATTCATTTTTTTTGGTCACTACAGGGTCTACAAATAAAGGGAATTCATCCAATAGGTCCCCAAAAACTCACTTTATATCATTCAAAAATATTTTGGGATCTACCATTTTTTCTATTTCAAATGAAAAAACGTATTGGTTTTCGTGTTTTTTGAGCACTAGAAAATCAACTAACACCACAAGTATTAAATATGTAAAAACCCACTCCTTCAGGAGTGGGTTTTCGAAGTTCTTCAATCGTTTACGCTTTTTCGAAAGCAACGTTATAAGAAAATTTTTTTGAAGGGGTTGGGTAAAACTTAAGGTTTGTTTTTGTGATAATTTCCCAATAATTCAAAAGCTATATTAGAATCAAATGCTGTGCAATACAGTATAGAAATATCGGTGTGGTACATATTAAATGTAATTTTAACTTTTAGTATTCTATCTACGAGATATTCAATGTTTGTTATAAAATTATTTTGATTATAATTATTAAAAAAAGTATTTAAATCTTTATAACTAGTTATGTTGTTATTTTCGGATAAAGTTAAATAGAGAGTCCCTTGTTTATATGTATTTGTAATGAGGTTTAATACTTGTTTAATTATTGAATCTGGAAATTTTGTATATTTGTATTTTTTAGTATGATATTTCATATATATCTCCCTAATTGTTATTTTAATATATATTTGAATAAATAATAACAATCTTTATAAGTTTTCGTTTGTAAATAAAAATTCTTGGAAATTAGTTTCATTTAATAATTTTTCTTTATTTATACGGTTGCCATTAATATCATAGATGTATTTATACATGTGTAAACTTTCTATCAAATTTTTATTTATTTTATTGTAGTTATATTCTAATTCGTTTTTACAAGTATATTGTTGAATAAGTGTTTTTCTAAGAAATGGAGGATGTAAAGAAAGATACAATGTGGGTTTTTTTATTTCTAAAAATTTTTTCATAGATGGAATTAATTTGTATTCACTGCCTTCAATATCTATTTTAATCAAATTTAAATTTTTAATATTATATGTAGTAATTAATTCATCTATAGTTATACAATTTACGACACAAGCATGATCTGAATTAGCTGGAATAAGACTAGAAGTAGAATCACCATATTCATTTCCTTTATATAAATTAGTAGTACCTGTTTGAGGAGATAACGCAGCTTGAATAAGGGTTATTTTTGGAGAAACTAAAGGATTTAAGTGTAAATTATTATTTAATTCTTGAAAAGCAATTGGATCAGGTTCGATAGCATATACATGTTTAGCTAAGTTTGCTGCATATAAAACTGTTGGCCCAACCCAAGCTCCGATATCAAGATAGTTAGAGTCTTTATTTAAAAATTTGTCTAAAATATTAAAAGTATATTCTTCCCATTTATTGTTATTTATTAAATTCCAAGCTTCAATACTGTTGGAACTAGCTATGATGTTAAATTTAGCGTTTCTTTTGACAATAGACATTATATTGTGAGTCATTTGTTATAACCTCCATTATGAATTATATTTAATATTTATTTTATATCTCCCAAGAAGACCATTGAGTATTATATAATTTTTTTTCTTCTTCTAAAATCGTATTATTTTTATACCAAGGTAAATGTTTACATGTAAAATTATCTGCAACTCTTACTGCATTATAAAAACCATTTGTGATGAGTTTTTTATTATAAACAGCAAAAGTTGTATCAATATCAGCTTTATAAATTTGTGGATTTTTATATTTTTGTAAAGGAGAAATCCAAAATTGTTTTTCCCATTCTCTAACTTTTATGTTACGCACTTTTAATAGCAATTCTTCATTAAAATTCGTATCATAAGAAATATCTAAAGCAAGACCTGCTTTAAATACAGAAAGATCAACCGTTAAATTCTTTAAACATTCCAAAAAATCATTCGGCATATGTTTATTAAAAGATAAATCAGGATCACTTACGGCAAAAAAATCAGGTAATAAATCCCATACTAAAGGGTTGGTGAAAAAACGTGGCCCATAATTGTTATCATTTTGAATTAAATTGTATTTATTGGATATTCGCTCGTAAAATTCAAGTAAAGGAGGATAAGTAGAATGGTTATCCCATATCCATATATTTTCATTCTTTATTTTTTTCTGTTCCAATTGTTTTAGCATATTATCTAAATAAGTAACATTATTGAAAGCGATTAATATTACAGGGATTTGTGAATTGTTTTTTAAATTATTTAAATTAGTAGTGCATTGAGCGTTTAAGCATTTAAACATAATAGTAAGACCTCCAAGGAATTAACAGTATGTTACTTACAATATATATACTTCTATTTGATTTATTATACCAAATAGAAGTATATATATTGTAAGAGGAATGAAGTGAATATTAAGGAATTACTATATTTATTATATCCAAACCTTGTTGTTGTGTTAAAACAGTTACGTTTTGATCTATTTTATGACAGTTCCAAGTTATACAAAATTAACAGCTTTAGGTGTTCAAATTAGACAACCAAAAGAGTTAATTTCAGATGGTTTAGGATTGAAAGAAGAAGATAAAAAGGTATTGAGAGAAATTTTAGAGAGAACACAGGGGAAAGGTTATATTGCGTATGACCGAGGATTTAATGAGCGATTGGAATAACTCGCAAAACGACTATTGGGAGAAGAAAGATAAATAAAGGGTAAGAGTCCATGGTAAGCGGACTGGAATGGTTCAGCGATTTGTGCTGACCCATGAAAGGAGCATTAAGGAATGGACTCGTGTAACAGATTTATCATCCTCTTGGCAGTTCCTCAAAACGATATGTTTTGGGGACGCCAACCGGCGAGGGAGCCCCTCAAGGATTGAGGGGTTGGGGAGTTCGATAAAGGGGGTCTGGGGAAAGTTTCCCCAGTGGGTTTGGGCAACGCCCAAGATCTTTTCTTTGGTCACGTAGTGACTCGGCAGTGCCGACAAGGGCCTCGCAGAGCCCTATGTATTTGATGCGATAGCGTCAATATACGTATAGGGTTACGTTAATTGACCCCACTTCGTCGCTTTGCTAGACTTTTGGTATCAATCATTCTAGGAAAGTGGGTGTAGGTGGTGTTGCGTTCTATCTCATTTAATCAATCTCACAAAAGTTCAATGAGTCATAATAATCGAGAAAATATGTATGGAAATCCTGGTATCGATCCATCCAGGTTAGACGAGAATATGTATTTTGTTCAAAAGGACATTCGGAGTGTGTACAAAGAGGTGTTTCAGAAAGCAGTAGATATATATAACAAGAAACAAAAACGGAATGACCGGAAGATTCAAAATTACTACGAAAAAATCAGTAAAAGTGAAAAAGTACATGAACAACGAGAACTGGTTGTAGCGATTGGAGAAGGCAAAGATGATCCAATGTGTAGGGAAGAAAAAAAAGAAGCGCTACAGCGGTATGCAGAAGCGTTTCAAGAACGGAATCCAAATTTA
>NZ_JARVGZ010000006.1:0-6504 GCF_040460055.1 Bacillus cereus group sp. MG4
AAATATATCTTAAGGAGATTTTAAAAATGGTGAAAGAACAAATTAAATTATATGTTTCTGAAGAAGAAAAAGGACGTTTAGAGGTGTTAGCTAAAATGAACAGTACAAGCGTTTCGAACTATGTCAGAATGAGGGCATTAGGTGTTCGGATTAGACCTCCTAAAGAGATTCCCATAATTGTTGAAAAGGACAGTGTAGAAGAAGAGGATAAATTGGTGTTACAAGAATTGCTTGAACGGACACAAGGAAAGAAAGATTTTATCACGCTAGATAGAGAGTTTAATATGCGATTGATTGCGGTCGCAAAACGATTACTGGAGTAGAGAAGGATGTAGAGATAAGTGTCAACGGTACCGGACCGAACCCGAAAGGGGCGGGAGGATAAGGAGTGGACACGTGCATCGGATAGTCCACCCTCTTGGCAGTTTCTCCAAACATTTTGTTTGGGGAACGCCTACCGGCGAGGGAGCCTCCCAGGATTGGGAGGTTGGTGGGTGGATGTTTGTATTGCGATCCAAGGGGCATCCCTTGGTCGGCGTTTGGGGGCGAAACCCCAAGGTCTTTGTTGCGCTGTGGCGTAACTTGGCGAAGCCAAAGAGCCTCGCAGAGCCTTTTCATTGTGTATGCGTAACGGAGTGAAGTGTCACAATACAGAAAAGGTTACTTTGCAAAAGTAACAAAGCTTTTGGTATAGTGATAGTAAGGAGTTGAGTGGGTATGAGCATGTCGGTTTCTCTCAAAAAAGCAACGAATAAAACCAATATTAAACACAACAATAGGGTGATGAACGAGAAGGAAAAGGAGCGAAATTCGCATATTAATCAATCTCGTTCTCATGAAAATAAATATCTTGTTCAGAAAGATATAAAGGAATTGTACCAAGGAGAATTTGGAGAAGTGTTGGAGAAATATAATGCCAAACAAAAACGGAATGATCGAAAAATTGATGATTATTACAAACACATTCAATCTAGTAAAAAAACTTCACTTCAGCAAGAAATGATTGTGCAAATTGGTGACATGAAAGATTTTAATTACCGTGCTGATTATGAAAAAGCGAATGAAATTTTATTGGAGTGGTTCAAGGATTTCGAAAAGAGAAATCCTAATTTGAAAGTGTATAATGCGGTGATTCATAATGATGAGGCAAGTCCTCATATGCACGTAAATTTTGTGCCTGTGGCGAGTGGCTATAAGCGAGGACTTGAAAAGCAAGTATCGTTTGACCGAGCTATTATGCAACAAGATGTAACACTAGATAAAACGCGTCCTTTTGATGATTGGAGAGAAAAAGAAGTTCAGTCGTTAGAAAAAATATTACAAGAGCATGGTATTGAACGAAAATTAGTTGGTACAAATGAGTATAAAGATGTGAATGAGTACAAAGAGAAAAAAGATTTAGAAAGAGAAATTCAATGGCTAGAAAAAGAAATGGCTAAAAAGAAAGATGAACTTGTAAAAGTCAGTGAGCATGTTCCTGAAAAGAAAATGAATCTAAGAAGCAAAAAGAAAGAGATTAAGACTGAGGTAAAGCCAAAATTTATTGGGAAACCAGAAATTATTGAAAAAGAAACAGGGAATTATGTTTATACACCAAAACAAATTACCTATCTGGAAGATTTGGTAAGTGCAGCTGTCACTGTAAAAAAAGATTATGAGCGTTTGCAGACAACAGATCTCGTTCAGGAAAATGAAAATTTTCGTGAAGAAGTTTATCAAAAAACGAAAGAAAATGAACAGTTAAAAAAGGAATTGGTGTCAGCTACGCTTGAAATTGGTTCGTTAAAGGGCGATATACACTATTTAAAGGCTCATATAAGAGATTTGCAGACGAATATAAGGGTTTTATACGAAAATACGAAAAAAGTCTTTAAAGAGCAATTTAAGGCGTTTAGAGGGCTTATTAAGAATGAATTGGATATGAAGGGCGTAGACAATCAATTTGAACGTGAGCATGAACGTGAAAATAAGAGGGCAGTGAGTAAAAATCGTGGGTATGACATGGAACGTTGAAAAGCAAACACCTGATATCGACATGCTGTTGTATGTCAATATCAGGTGTTTGTGCTTGTTGTGACGATGAGAATAGTTTGCCCTCATAACTAAAAACAATCGAACACTTTCAGAAAAAGAATCGACTTGAACGATCACCTTTTGTTTTATGCCATAGCAAGTGAATGACAAGATATGGCATAAGTCATTGTATCGCATAAAACGTAAAGTTTGTATAGAAAATGATATACAAGCTGGATACGTAGTCAGTCATTCGTTTTAAGACACCCAGCGTCATTCCTGATGGCTTTAAAAACAGAAGTAATACAAAAAGACATAATAAGATTGAAACTCATCATACAGGACGATAGGGGTGTTAAAAGCTTTTTTGTGTTTAATCGAGAACTTTAAGTGAGTGGGGATTAGGAATTTGTATATGGGAATCAAGGGACGAGTCCCTTGTAGGTTCGGACAATGCCCGAGGTTTTGCTGTAGAGTTGGTTTGTAAGTTTTGAAACAGGAGTGAAAAATGAATGGGAAAGAGAAAAAATGCACAATTTCGACGTGATACATGGATAAAGTTGTTAGTTTTAGAGAGAAGTGAGGATGAATTTGAATCTGAGTATGCAAGGGTCATTGGGACGTTGGTGCGTTATCGAATCGAAAAAGAGTTAACGCAAAGTGAGTTGGCAGAAAGAAGTGGATTATCTGTTACTACGATTTCGAACATAGAAAGTTTACATAGTGTTCCCTCTTTGAAAAATTATTTGAAATATGTACGAGGTTTGGATGTGGAATTTGGGTTTAGAAAAAGGGGCTAAAAAAACTTCGATTTTTGGGGTTGTTTTTCGACCGGTTTTTGGTCGTTTTTGAGAGCAAATTTGGCCTGTTTTTTGGGGCCAAATTTCTATTTTAATACAAGGGTAACTATTTCCGCACGGAAATCGGTGCCTTTGTATGCTTTCGGGCCTTGTGGCTGTAGGGTTTGGACGAAAAAAGACTTGCATAGCCTAGCATAGTGATTTATTATTTTAATTGTCGAGAAAAAAATAATAAAATCACATGAGAGGAGCAAGTCTCTTTCAAAGGGTTTTGTGTACCCTTTTTTATTATTCAACTGGGACTAATATATCAAATATGACAAATAAAAATCAAGGTGAAATTGTTGGTAAGTATCAACCGAAGAAGAAGCAAAATTTGAAAATCTATAAATTTATAGAAAATAAATTGAGTGAGGGTGGGCGTGAATTGTTTAAAGATTGTAGTACGTTCAATCAATTCATTTCAACTCGTAATAAAGAGAAAAGTAAGTTAATAGCTTCAAATCCTTGTAAAAATCGATTTTGTCCGATTTGTGCTTGGAGAAAAGCGTGTAAAGATGCGATGAAGATTGCGACGATGATGGAAGCTGTCAAAAATGAGGAAAAGAAAGAGTTTTTGTTTCTTACTTTGACTACACCAAATATTAAAGCTGATATGGTGAGAAGTGAGATTGATAGATTTAATAAAGCTTTTAATAAATTATTTAAACGACGAAATGTAGGACGGTCTATCAAAGGGTATATTCGGAAATTAGAAATGACATATAACAAAGAGCGTGATGATTACAATCCGCATTTTCATGTTTTGCTTTGTGTGAACAAATCTTATTTTACAGATGCCAAATCTTATATTTCACAAAAAGAATGGTTATCGATGTGGAGAGAAGCGACGGATCTAATAGAGATAACACAAGTACATATTCAGAAAGTGGAATTAATTCGAGAAGGAAATGCAGTTGCGGAGGTTGCAAAGTATTCGGCAAAAGATTATGAAATGTTAAGTAGTCAAGACGTGTTTGATGTGTTTTATTCTGGATTAAAAGGGCGTCAACTTATTGTGTATAGTGGTATGTTTAAAGATTATGCTTTGAAATACGAAAATGGTGAATTGGACAAGTATAAGAACAAAGATAAGAACGAGTACTTTTATAAAATTATTGCGAAATGGAATTCTGATTTGTTGAAGTTTCATCAGGAGTATGTAGAGTTAACAGAAGAGGAAAAGTTGCAATATAACGGTAGTTTACAAGAAGAAGTGGAAGTAGAAAATTGATAATGAGGAAGCATCTATTTGTAAGAAATGGATGCCTTTTTTTGTATAATTCATTTTATTAACTATTAATTTTATTGATAATTTCTTTTATTTGGTTAACAAAACCAATTCTACTTTTTAAATATATCTAATTTTGGTTTGAATAACCAGACTTGTTTATTCTTCCATTGAGATATAAGGTTGTTAAGGTATAAAAAAATAAAAGTTTTTGGAGGAATTATACATGTTATATATTAAATCTAAATTTAAAAAAATCATTCCAGCAACAATGGCATTCGCAGCACTTTTAACAGTTGCTCCTTTATCTTCTTTTGCAGCTGAAATAGAAACACCTGTAAAAAATAATGTGGTGAATTTCCCACAAACAAATGTTCAAGCGACTGACTTAAATCAATTAGTTTCTTTGGATGATGATGGTGAAGTGACAGCTCAAGGTTGGAAAAAACAAGGCTTAATTTATGGATTGAAATGGGGAGGAGAAGCTTTAGAAAGTCTTCTTGGATATCTTGGGAAAGCATCTTATAAAAATGCTGTAAAAGAAAACCGTTTATCAATTGCTCATTATTTAGAGTATACAGAGAATGTAGCTAAAAGAGGTTTGAAAAACTATTTAATTGATGAATGTGGCATTTCAGCTTCTACAGCAGATGTAGTAGCTGAGGGGATTTTATTTGTTATTTTATAATAAGTGGAGGTAGTTAGAATTGGGACAAAATGAATATGAGTTTTTAAAATATAAGATTGAAATTTTACACAAGATGGTAGATATGGATGCTAATCCTTTGTATGATTATATACTAGATTATGATATTAGTAGGGAACAACATACATTTTTTATTAATGTATTAACGGCTTTATCTGTAAGAAGTACAGAAAAAACGCATGATAGTGATAAGTATATGGATGCCCATAAAGATTCTATGATCTCAAAATACTCTCATCTTGATATTCCGGATTTAGAAAGTCTATTTTTAGATAATAAACCTTCTTTTAAAGAGTTTGAAACTTTAATTTCAAAGGTTTTACCAAAAGAAGTAAATCCTTTAAGTTTATTAAAACGTACTAAGCAACAAAAAATATATGTAGAACTTTGTGAATATTTAATTGCAGATTCAGAAAAACAAGACGCTTAAAGCGCCTTGTTTTTCTGTGTAATGGGGAGAATAAACGAATGAAAAAATGGATGATGGTAGTTGTATTGTTATTTGGAGCATGTGGTGGAAATGTAACGTCTTTTGCGAGCGAGTTAGTAAAGAAAAATGAGTATTTAATTCTGTTTCAAGATAATGTTGATAAGAGTTTGATTGAACAACAAGGTGGAGAAGTAAAAGAGGTGTATTCTCATTTACCCATTGTAAAAGCGGAATTTTCTTATGATCCAAGTGATAATTTGAAACAGTATGCTGAAATTGTGGAAGTAGAAGAAGATGGAAATGTAAAAGCAAATGGAACAGAAGATTCTTTACATAATGGGATGTTTAATGTGTTACATACGAAAGAAAAAGGAGTTTCTCCCTTAACGGGAAAAGGAACTTCTGTTGCGATTTTAGATACTGGGATAGATCGAGAGCATCCAGATGTAAAGATAAAAGATGGGATTTCATTTGTTGAGAATGCTTCAGATTTTGATGATGATAATGGGCATGGAACACATTTAGCAGGGATTATTGGGGCGCAAAAAAATAATATGGGTATGACAGGGATTGCACCCGATACGGATTTATATGCAGTAAAAGTGTTAGATAAATACGCCAATGGAAAATACAGTACGGTTGTAAAGGGAATAGATTGGGCGATTGAACATAAGGCGAATATTATTTTAATGAGTCTAGGTGGAAAGAAAGAATCTGTATTTTTTGAAGAAGCTATGAATAAGGCGTATGAGAAAGGGATCTTACTTGTTGCATCCGCAGGGAATGAAGGATATAAAGAAGGGAATTCGATTACCTATCCAGCTAAATTTGATTCTGTAATGGCGGTTGGAGCGTTGGATAATAAAAATCAACGGGGGTTTTTATCTAGTAAAGGGGAACAGTTAGAATTAATGGCTCCAGGCGTTGATATATGGAGTACATGGAATAACGGTGATTATAAGCTAGATAGTGGAACTTCAATGGCAGCGGCCCATGTAGTGGGTGTAGCATCTTTGTTATTAGAAAATGATAGAATGATGTCTAACCAAAAATTAAGAGCGTTATTAAAGAAATCGGCAATTCCTTTGGGGAATCCACTTGAATATGGAAATGGGAAAGTGAATGTAAGTCGTGCTTTGCAAATCATGAACCAAAAATAAAAGAGAGTCAACTTTTACAGTTGGCTCTCTTTTTGTATATTTTCAGGGTATTCAAAAGGGTGAAAAAAGGACTATATATTTAAAATAGAAAAGGGGACTTTAAAGGGATATAATAAAGGGGTGAA
>NZ_JARVGZ010000007.1:0-6094 GCF_040460055.1 Bacillus cereus group sp. MG4
GTGAAGGAATAGACATAGCTTTAAGAAACGGTACACAATTCGGCAGACCAAAAGCAGAAGCAGATGAAAAATTTTTGACTGCACATCAAAAATGGAAAGCAGGAGAAATCACCGCTACAAAAGCCATAGAAGAAGCAGAAATGAAACGTACAACATTCTATAAACTAGTAAAGGAAATGGAACAAAAAAATGAGCAAAGGTAAGCCCCCTGCTCATTTTTTTTGTTAATAAAAAATAATATGAAACTTTTCTACTATGAACAAATTTAAATGGTAAAATAAAATAAGCTCCATGGTTAAAGTTACCAACTTACGGCGGTAGTTGGAGAATATCAAATGAACTTTTTAAATACTTCTGGAAGGGTTGCATCCACGACCAATCCGAATAACCGACGTCCTCAACGAGGAATCGGGATTGCACTGATTCTTATCGCTGTCACTTTTGCCATTGGAATATTGAGTTTCACTGTATTTCCCCATGTAGCTTTATATATGGGACTAATTACTGGCGACCAGTATGTACAGATAACAACCAAGTTTTTCGAGTTTAGTTTTAAAGTTATCGAAAGCGGTATCTCGATAATACCAAGCAGTATCCCCATAAGATAATGCTTGGCGTCTTAATCTTCAAAGCTTTATGATTTGTCGTTGTCACTAATGTTTTCGGGCCATTCTTATTATGTCCTAATATTGCATCTTATGCTCTAGGTGTTGAGTTGACCACTCACCTTAGGACCTTGGTTAGACTAACTAAATCCGTCCAGTAAGTGTAACTGCAAAGATGATTGATGGCATATAAGAAAAAATGAAAAAGGGGAAGAGATGCTTGACCGGCATCCTCTTCCCCTTTTTTTTTGAGAAGAGACGCTTGGCGGCGTCTCTTCCCCGTTAGTTTGCGCGTTCATGAAAAAATTTACTGATTAAAAAGCATGATCATTAACTTTTGCTTTTACCAGTAATCAATAGGATTCGCGCAATTCCGCACTTTGAACAGTTGTCATTCAATTAATCACCTTCACTTCAGATCATATTTTCTTGCATTCTTACTATAGGTATTTGTTCGCCAATAATTAATGACCAGTTAATTATTGATTTGACCTGACCTGTGTTTTGAAAGTTGGATTATAATAACAAATGGTTTCAAAATGCTCCCTTTCAGGTTTTACTGCATCCACTTACCATCATTATAGCATCCTCATATGCATTGTAAACCGAGCAAATTGGCAATTATATCAAACTTTTAAATGACTAAAATAAAATTTTAATCTTAAATAAGTTTTTATTTCTTATTATTTATCACTTACTACTTACCACTTACATTATGACTGTCATTTGAATCGTTCATGACCGTGACTACAGGAAAATCAACATTTATCAAGAATTATACACTCATGACTCAGTGACTCATCAATGACCATGAACGTGTAACCGTAAAGCTTTTCATAAATGTTCCCCCACTCTAATTTAAGGAGCGATTTTAAATGCCGTCTGAAAACGAATGGATAACCGTATCAGAGGTATCCGAAAGATCAGGAATACCGGTTGAAACTATTAGAAGATACATAAGGACACACGGGCACCATTTAAAGGTTCGAAAGCTACACAAGAAATATCATCTACATGATGAATGTATGACCGTAATTGATCAAATTCGAAATTTATATGCTCAAGGTAAAAATGTTAATGAAGTCGATCAAGCCTTATCCAATGCCGGAGTACCATTAACTATAACTGTAGAACCAAACGTTCATGACAGTCATGAACAACATGAACATGATGAACGATTAGAAAACATACTGATAGAAATGCAAAAAAAGCTTGATCAACAACAAGAATTTAACCGACTACTTCTAGATAGACTAGATCATCAACAAAAATATATTGAAGACCGGCTAGAAAATAGAGATCGCATGCTAATGGAATCTATCAGACAACTTCAAGAAGAAAAACAAGCCCGTTTAAAAGTTGCAGCTACTTCTGTTCAAGAGGAAATAAAAACGTCTCAGCAAAAAAAATGGTATGAGTTTTGGAAATAAGAAGGAGTGAATGCCATGAAACGAATCAACAATAAAGAACTCAGAGAAATTAGTAAAAAATACGGAGAACGTACTCAAGCTCCACAATCTGAATTCATTAAATATAAAAGTCATGAACAGTTTTATGATTTAATTATGAAGCACAAAAAGGAAAAAGAATGGAAATTCAAGGACGAAAAATAAATTAGAATCCATCATAATCAAGGATAATCTACTAGAAAAAGACAGATTATAGTTGATTCCACTAAGTTATCCTTGAATTTAATTGTGTTATAAGACTTAAATGGTTAACTTATGGTTACTCCTTTAGTAAGTTTGATTCATAATAAAAAAGAGCTAGCCCCTATGGACTGCTCTTTTTTTGTGATATATAATTTAGTTTAGATAGATTTACTTAGTAGCTTTCATTGTTTGGTGGACAATGAGAGCTTTTTTTATTTTTATCAAATTTATACTCATACATAATACTCACCGCTGTTTCAAAGTCGTATTTCTCACATAGATCCAAGAAGTACGAACGATTATCGTATTTTAAAATTCTCTTCCAAAGCTCGTAATCTATTAAACCTAACAAATCAGCTTCATCTATCTTCTCCTTAGCAACTTGCTCATCAGTTTTATCTTCCATTTCAAATCTCTCTTTTAAGCCTGGTGACCACTGCAATTGACGCTTACCTTTAAAACAACGTGCATATTCTCTAAACAAATTCAAATACTTTTTATCATCTGTTTCAAGATATTGTCTTAAAAAATCAAACGGCGTCATAGAATCATTTTTTGCTTTTTTAATATGTGCTTTACTAAGTTCTTGCTCCAAACTCCATGTACCGTGTTTAGCAAGATATTCTTGAGCTTTGTCTCCAGCTTGCAAATCAAGCCCCCGTCGGTAATTCACAGTTAATCCAGCACTAGAACATGCTTTTTCCCAAAGTGGAAACATTTCTTTTCTGATTTTCTTTAAGTCAACATCATTTGTATAGAATAAAGCGACATGTACATGTGGATGAAAACCATTTTTACCATATGTAATTTCAAAAACTCGAATTCTACCAATTAGCCCCATATCATCTCTAATATTGTTATAAGCTCGTCCACTAAAAAAACGTTTAGTAGCTTCTCCGAATTTTTTTAATGAGTCTTCTAATTTATCACTTTTCTTATGACTAAACGTAAGAGTTAACAAAGCAATATAACCACCATCATTTTTATGTATATCAAAAGCTAGTTGTAACTCCTTACGTCTTCTTTCACTAATTTTAGCTGCGCAAACTGGACAATTCCAAACACTACCACAAACAACAAGACCTTTGTAAAATGCTTTTTTTGTTTTTTTATGTTCCCAAACCGGAACATTCGAAGATCCAGGAACTAACATACTCAAACACTTTGAAACACGTTCATTCGGTAATGCTTTTTTCGCAACAGATTGACAGGCATAACGTTCTGTCCGAGATAATCTAAGTTTTTTATCCAGTTGCCTTTGTTCAATTTCTGATAACATTTTTTCACCTCTCTTTGTCCCAATAAAACCAGTGATGACAAGGCGTGAACAGATCTTTATAGTCTAAAAAGTGGACGGTGATTTCGTAGTTACTTACCAAGGGACACACCGACTCTTTTTCAGCTCTCAATTTTCACTCGTTCGGAAAATAGCATTTTAACACCTGTATTAATTACATCAGCTTGTGTCATACCTCTGTCCTTCGCCACCCTATCAATCAATTCAATTGTCTTAGGATGTAACTTATACGCCTTCGAACGTTTCTTTTCAGTTCCTCTAACCACTTTTGGCATATCATTTCCCCCTTTCTGTATTTTTCACCTCTATGTTACTATACAGAGCATTCCGCAGGGCATACCCTAAAAAAAGCTTAACATCAACGATTGACCTTGTCTACATGAAACCAAAAACCTTCGGCTAAAACCCCGTCCCTCATCGTGAGATATTCTCACCCCCATTCGGATAAACAAGGAATTTTTCTCTTTCTTCATCCGTTAAATCTTCTGGATCAACACCCTTTTCTCTACAATACTGATACATTTCTTTCACTTTAATTCTAGGCTCATTAGGAGAAGAAGGAGCTGTATATACTCCATCCGGAAAACCAGCTTCAAACTCTTCCATTTCCCTTCTTAACTTTTCAAGACGTTTAGCTTCTTCCACTCCATCTGTTTTCTTCATTCAAAATCCCCCTTCAACTTGTTTATTTAAACCATACAATCATCTGCAAACAAATAAAAGAGGGGTGGAATTTTTACACCCCTAGTCCGTTTCACTATTTATCCTTCAAATAGCTCGATCCCCAACCCCTTGTCCAAGGGGCTCCCTCGCCGGTAGGCACCCCCAAAACGGTTGTTTTGGAGGACATAAAAGGGTCTTGGTATAGTTAGTCGGTCAACTCCTTATGCTCCTTACAGTCCGCTACCGTTGACCAACACCATACGTAGTCCACTCCTTCAAAAAAGCATTATTCCGCACAAGGAAAACGGAAATCTGGATTGTTAAGCCCCTCTTTAATCGGATTGAAATACACGTTCTGCTCACCTACACATACTTTTTGATTCATGAACATCTCCAATTGCTTGATTACATGCTCATTTGCCTCGACTTGACTAGATAACGTAGAACCTAGCCCATTTTCTCGTTTTAGCTTGTTGATTTTTTCCTGTAAAAGTTGTCTCTGTTCGTCAGTATGTTTATATTGCATCATTTTGCATATCTCCTTCAGTAGTCATTTTTGTTTTGGTAAGTAAATCATGTATTCTAGCATCTTTATGCGGTCCAAATTAGCAAGCCGTATAGACTCACTTGTTGTCTTCAATTCATTTTGTCGTCGCCAATCGGCAATTAAGCTACGAAAATAGTTGCGTTGATCTTCATCGTACTCATACATCCCAAAATTCTAGACCTTTCCGACCTTCTAAATGGGCATACTTCTTACGCAACACCTCTAAACGAGCTTCTCGGATCCCTTCGTCATATTCACCGTTAATGTACTTAACGATAATCGGGAAGTGCTTTCTAGAAATGTTTCGTTTACCTGTTTCATACTTTTGTAACAATGTTTTTGCTATATCTAAAACCTCCGATAAATCACGTAGTGATAGCACTTGATTCGTTCTTTTTTGGCGTAACACTGCTCCAAGTTCTTTAGTTGTTTTCTGCATATTATTGCTCCTTTATTGCTTGATAGAAGGAACATAAGCATTTGATAAGGATTATGTCTACCCATACGAGTACAAAGTTTCCAAACGGATACAAAACACCTCTCAAGGTGGGTCTAATAGGTGAAATCACTGATTCAATTGTAAAAATGCCTATAGGAGAGAAAAAATTGAAAAATTTTGTGACAAGCTATTTATATGAGTTAAACGATTTGAAAAACGTTTCGAGCCCACCGGGGTCTATGACAACGGTTCGGAAGGATTGTCCGTATCTTTTTCATGAAAGGAGATGATAAAAATATAGAATTCAAAACTTATAGGTATTCGTATTTGTATACTTTTACGAACACTTAAAAATCACCTGAAAACGGTCATATTTATTGTTCGTATTCATATAAAAACACTTTACGAATGTTCGTTTAGTTGATGGGTGTTTTACGAATAGAAATGATACAATTAAATTACTGGAGGAATAAAAAATGAACACTATGAAAAAATTTGGTTATGTACGAGTAAGTAGCAAAGAGCAAAATGAAATCAGACAAAAAGAATCCATGCTTGAGCAAGGTATTGCAGAACGTGACATTTACACAGACAAACAAAGCGGTAAAGACTTCAATCGAGAAATGTATCAAACATTAAAAAATCAATTAAGAGCAGGCGATATACTATACATACATTCTTTGGATCGCTTTGGAAGAAACAAAGATGAGATAGAAAAAGAGTGGAAAGAAATCACGAAAGATATCAAAGCTGATATTGTTGTACTGGATATGCCATTACTAGATACAACGAAACACAAAGACGATATGGGTTCATTTGTATCAGACCTCGTATTACAAATACTTTCATGGATGGCAGAAGAAGAACGTAAGAAAATCAAACAAAGACAAC
>NZ_JARVGZ010000008.1:0-5402 GCF_040460055.1 Bacillus cereus group sp. MG4
AATGCAAGAGCATTTCTTAGAAAAAATAGATAGGCAAATTATGTACTTCAGAAGAACCTTCTATCTTAAAACTTTGTAATATATCTTTAAAGACATGTTTTGTCACTCTATCAATAGCTGTTTTTCTAGATGCACAAATTATATTAGGATTCACTAACCAAGTACGTTTCGTACAAACACGTCCTGTTTCATCTTTAAATCCACTTTCCGCACAAGCTAAAATTCCTTTGTTTTTTAAACTAGTCATTAATTTGCTTAAACCATGTCTTGTTCTATATGTTTCGTCCGCTAAATAAGTAACTGAAGCGTTATTAATTATATCTTTGTTAACATTAGTAACATCTTTTTCTACTAAAACATGAGTTCCAATCTCCACATAACAACACAAATCTAAAAGTAATAACCGTTCAGCGTTTGTTAAATATCCAGTCTTAATTAAATAACGTAAATTAGCTTGAATAATTTGAGAAAATTCGACTTGAACAAATGGATCTCTTTTACGCCCAATATAATACTCATTACCAGTTAAACTTTGTAAAGTCTCTAATGCTTGTCCTAACTGTTCTTCTTGTAAACTAGTACAATGATTATTATGTATTTTTTCTTGTCTTTTCATATCTCTTTTCCTTGTATTATCTTCCGCTTGATTTAATATTTGTCTGAATTTCTCAGGATTTGTCATATGAAATTCTCCTCTTCCTAGTATTTACAACTAGCAAAGAGACTTTTCTTTTGTTATTATGTAATTAGAATTATTTTCTTTGAGTCTAACACTCTAATAATCTTTTACAGATAAAAAAAGCCTCTTGACTATAGTTGTAGCTTAGACAACTCAATTATAGCATGAATGGCTTTTTTTGTTATATTTAGTCTGACCCTTTTACATTTTCCCCGAGTTCGATATCCTAATAATCTGTCCTCAAAAATTGTACCCTTAAAAATAGTTAACCTATCATCTATATCTAACATTATATTTAAATTCACAATTAAATTGATAAATAAAACACATAATATTCAAATAATCAAATTGTAATTATCTTAAAACTGCGGTTTTAAAAGAAGTAAGACATTCAATTCCATCATTTTTTGCTTTCTGAAGGGTGTATATTTTTATAAACCTATGTATTAAGATAGAAATGCACCAGAAAACACCAGTAAAAAATCACAAATAAGGAAAAGGGATGGATTGAAAATGAAGGTTATATTAAAAAATATTGTATCAATGGCTCTCATACTTGCTTTGTTTACAACTTCTTTCACTGGAATATCTAAAGCTCAAGAAATCAATAATGAAGAAGAACAATTAGTACAAGAAGTAGCTGCACAATTAAAATTTGTTATTGAAGAAGCTTCAGTTAAAGATAAACATGGAAGAATAGTAAATATTGATATTGATATGATAGAAAACAAATATGGTAAAACTGAAGAATTAGAACAATTGAAACAAGAAATTCAACGTGTGAATACACCGCCTGGCTATGAAGATCCATTCAAACAAGAAACAGAAGCTGTAGATAATTGTATAGAAAGAAAACTTATAGCAAATTATGTAGAAGTACTATCAGTAGGTTTTTTAGGTTCTATTATTGCTAATATTACTAACAAAGAATATGAATTAGCAGCTAGAAAAATGATAAAATTAGGCGTTAAAGGTAATTTAATTAGTTTAGCTGGTCAACTTGCTTGGTATCTAGGTACATGTATTTATGAAGAAGAAGGCTGGACCGGAAAAACATGGTGATTTATAAAAAAACAACCTCTTATTTTCTAGAGGTTGTTTTTTTTGAAGAAAATAACCACATCATAATTTCAAAAAACACTACTATAAATAGTGTTTTTATAAGATTTTCAAACCAATTAAAATGATTATAATTTACATAGTTAAAAACTATTAACACAATATACAGTAAAACTATAAAAATTAATGGTCTTTTATATGTTAAACTCAAATTATTCACCCCTTAAATACTTACTTAAGAAAGTTACCTTAATATTATATTAACCCAAAACACAATTACCTTTGATGCTTTTTTCTAGATTTCTCCACATTTCTAAAACCTCCTTAAAAATTCAATAAAATCAATAGTTTGAAAGTAAAGCTATGTTTAAAAGTTTACATTGAAGACAACAATTCATTCTTTTTTACACCACTTTAAAAAAACTTTCTAATTCATTATCCGCTTCCTTAATACTCAAAAAAAGCCGTTTCCTTATGGGAGCGAGCCTCTACCCTTGTAACCCAAAGATGCAGGGGGCGGGGAAAATTCGCTCCCGCCCCCTACACCTTCGGATTATACGACAAGGGTTCTCTCTTCTCCCAAAAGACTACGTTTTTTTTTCCGTCTTAACCGCTCTGTAGCATTCTTTTATTCTGGTTCTTTTCTTTCTGGTTCCATGCTATACTTTTCTTGTACATGTAAAATGGTTTATAACTCTATTAGTGTTTCGTACTATTTACTCACTCAGCTTAAGAAAAAAGCCAATTCCCCGTGTAAGTGGAATTGGCTTTTTTCGGTTCATTCGTACAACAACCTGAACCCATTTTCATTTTCGAATGTAGCTATATGAGTATACCATATATTTTGTTATTTTCAGAACGCCTTATAAACTAAGACCTCTATCTTGCTCTTTTTCTTTTGTTTGTATTTGTACTTTCTCCTTTTGTTTTTGGTATTTCCATACCTTCAGTAATTCTTTTACTGGTGTTTCTACTAATCGTTCTAGATACGCTTCTTTATATTGTTCTGGTCGATACCCAATCCCTTTTATTAATTTTTGTCCTTCTTGAAATACAGAGGAAGATTTGTCCTTTTTCACTGAAAAAGCATACTGAATTTCTGTTATCGATGGATCTAGTTCCTCCACCATTTGTTCTAAACGATTCACAACTCTCTCTGCATCTCCTTCAAACTCTTTTTCCACTTCTTTTCGAAATTGTTGTTCTTGATACTGCGCTTGTCTCCAAATCTGCTGGAACGTTTCTCCATGAACCGTAATATCTACATGATATCCTTCTTGCAGCCGCTTTTTATTTACTAATGCATCTACACAATACTCTTTTACTTTTTCTAAACTATGTCCTTCTCGAAAATACAGCGTATGATCTGTATTATCAACAACAGCCATTTCCTTTTCTTTTTTTTCTAGTACTGTTGGATTCCATCCAGAAAACCTAGGGTACACTTTGGCTACCATCTCTTTTAAAACATGTACCGTTCTTTGTGGACGTTTTTGAAAATAGCGTTCTACTATTTGTTTAAATTCTTTCATTCTTTTTTGAAATTGTTCCAGCAACTCATACAATCCTGCCTGTTTTACCATACCTCGTATTTCCTTTTCACTGTCTGTTGCTATTTCATATAACTGTTCCCAAGTCTTACTTGTTTCTTTTGCTTTTTTATATTCTTCCACTAAGCGTGTATTTTCTTGCTTTCCTATCCCTATTTCATTTTCTAATTTCTGAATTCTTACGTCTTTCTCTTGTATTGTTTGTGTTGTTCTTTCTTTCCATTGCTTCATTTCTTGTTTTTGTACAATCGACTCTTTCGCCCATTGTTTTAAATCCTGCACATCTTGTTGCCGTAATCGTACTGTTCCTTGTTCTAATAAATTCAACACCGGTAAATTTAATACAGCATGTTTTTCTACTGCTTCAATTTCATCTACTTTATGTATCTCTTTATATATTTCCATTATCCCTCGTTTTAAGGCGCCCAGTTCGCTCTCTAACAATTTTTTATCGCTTTCTAGTACTTTGGTACTCTCTAATACCCCCTCGACCTTCATGCGCCCCATTTCAACGTGTTTGCGTGAACTTGGAATCCCACGTTTTAATTCAAATCCATTTTCGACCATATGTTTTTGAAAATTGTCTTGTAGCGCAATCAATTGTTGTCGTTTTCCAAAGTATTCTTTTGCCGATAATCGTCCATCTTCTGTAATTGGTACAATTGCACAATGCATATGTGGTGTCATCTCATCTTTATGTACAGTTGCATGAATCACATTTTGTTCTCCATATTCCTGTTTAACGAAATCTAATGCTGTTTCAAAGAATTTTCGTTCTCTGTCTGGTGTAAGCTCCTCGAAAAACTCTCTGTCACTTGTAATCAGAAACTCACACATGATAACAGCATCTCTTCGCACCGTTCGTGCGACTCGCTCCGCGATTTTCTCCTCAATGATCTTGTTATAATCAATATTTTGATTGTTTACTAAATCATAGTTTAATTCTTGCGCCCCAGGAATTATATCTGGATTTGTTTGACTCTCTCGTTCCCTTTGATGGTGAAATTGCAACCCCTTAATATCACCTTGCTTGAATTTTTGCATACGAATTATGGAATAGCTCATGACGAAATTATACCCACCTTTCTCCCATTGGCGAGGACTGTCGGATTAAAAGCAGTGTAACACACTACACTTTGCAAGCAAAGTTCCATGTGCAAAGGGGGTAAACCCCCTTTCAAAATCCCCCTGTTTTTGGCTAGCGCCAAAAGGGATCGCGTCGTCGCTTTTGCGACTTCCTCTCTCCCTGCGAAGAACTCTTGTCTTCGACAAGTCTTCGCCAAAAAAATTAAAACCTAACCAACAAGATTCCCTATTATTTTTTTCTTTTCACCTTTATTTATGTTGCTGCATATTTTATATAGACCAATCATTATTATGTTCATTTTTCATTTCATATTAGTCACCTTTATACACAGAAAAAGGGCCTCCTGCAAAACGCAGAAGACCCCCTTTTTTCATATACACGACTTACTACTATACAGACTAGAAAGTACTCTTTTACAGAATAGCATATCTATGTCTATTTTTATAGCGGATATGCAACATTGCATAATTCCTAAAAACTTATGTTTAAGAGGGTTTCCCTTTACTTTTTTGGCGGAAGCTAGCTGGGGGTTTGGGGGCTAGCCCCCATGATTTGCGTATCAAAATAAGATATAAGTGAAATATACGAACGATAGCACAAGCGGTTCGGCACGTACAATAGTATGTGTAAGCTGAAGAATCTAACATTTCCTTTTTCGTCGTCAGCTTAGCACCATAAACAAACGTGCCGAAAGAAGTTGGGCAAGGAAAACAAAATAAAAACCATTCTAAAATTAGAATGGTTTTTATTTTGTTGAAGGTGGAGATTTTCTGAAATGAAATGAAAGAAAATACAACCTGTTCCTTGCGGAACTTCTAGCAGTTAATAGTTATAAAAACATAACTTGTTGTTCACAATTTAGACACATTTATACCGAAGTTTAGATACTATATATATAAGAGTAAGAAGAAAAAAAAAAAAAAGCCAGTCATATCAAGGGTTACCGAGAATCTAGTGTACAAATTTTTGTACACTAGTGTACAAATTTGTGTACGAAAATTTGTTCGTAAAACATAAAAAAAAAAGA